>NZ_BMVJ01000128.1 GCF_014650655.1 Streptomyces anandii JCM 4720 | reverse complement strand
CCGTCACCGAAGTCCAGCGTGACCGGCCCCGTGGGCGTCCCCGCACCCGGCGCCACCGGCGCCACCGCCACGGTGAACGTCACCGGCTCACCCACCACCGACGGATCCGCCGACGACGACACCGACGTGGTCGTCCCGGCCTGAACCACCGACTGCACCACGGAACCCGACGAACCACCGAAATCACCGTCACCGCCATACGCCGCAGTGACCGTGAACGGACTCCCGGAGGCAGTCGTGTAGGTGTGCGCGACCGTCGCCGAACCACCCACCACCGGCACTGTCACCGGCACCGCCCCGTCGCCGAAGTCGAAGGTGACGTTCCCCGTGGGGGTGCCGGCGCCGGGCGCCACCGGCGCCACCGTGGCGGTGAAGGTCACCGGCTCACCCACCACCGACGGATCCGGCGACGACGACACGGTCGTGGCCGTCCCCGCCTGAACCACCGACTGCACCACGGAACCCGACGAACCACCGAAATCACCGTCACCGCCATACGCCGCAG
>NZ_BMVJ01000127.1 GCF_014650655.1 Streptomyces anandii JCM 4720 | reverse complement strand
CGCGATGCGCCAGTACCCGGCGAACCGCTTGTCGAAGGAGATCGTCCCGCCTTTCCAGTGGGTCGGTTCCCCGATGCCGAGCTGCACGTTCGAGAACGCGGGCAGCCAGGCCGCCGTCTTGTCGTACTCGTGGATCCAGGCCGCGTCCCGCTGCTCGGGCGTGAAGTCGGCCAGGGGCCGCTCCCACACCTGCGGGACCATCGTCGGGAGCTTCATCGTGTCCGGGTCGGCCGGGGGCACCATCCGCCGGCGGACCGCCTCACAGATGACGTCCTGGCGGCCCGTCCCGCCCGCGAAGTCCTCCCCGGTCTTGTTCGGGGAGCGGTAGAACGGGTGGATCTGCGGACGCTCCTGCGGGCCGTGCCGGGTGGACAGGGTCCACACCATCAGCGCGTCCAGCAGCACTTCCGGGGTCTCGGGCCCGGCCAGGCCCGCGAGGCGGCTCTGGCGGGCCTTCTTGATCCCGTCGTCCCAGGCCGGGACCGCGACCGACAGCCGCTCGTCGCGGCCCTTCTCGGCCGGG
>NZ_BMVJ01000126.1 GCF_014650655.1 Streptomyces anandii JCM 4720 | reverse complement strand
ACCCCGTCACCGACCGCAGATCATTCCGCAACTCCACCGCCGTCAACGAGTCAAAACCCAACTCCTTGAACGCACGGCTGGGTTCGACCAGGTCGGCACGGGCGTATCCGAGCACCACGGCGACGCGCTCGCAGACGAGGTCGACGAGGAGCCGCTCCCGTTCGTCATGTGCCAGGCCGAGGAGGCGCTGCGTCAGGGAACCGCCGTCCGCCGAGGCCGCCGCGTCGCCGGCAGCACGCCGTACCGGCGTCCTGACCAGACCGCGCAGGAGTGCCGGGACCGTACCGGTCGCCGCGGCCTCCGCACGCAGCACGGCCAGGTCCAGCCGCATCGGCAGCAGAACCGCCTCATCCACCGCCAACGACGTGTCGAGGAGCGCCAGGCCCTCCTCCGTCGACAGCGGCATCACGCCACCACGGGAGATCCGCCTCAGATCGACATCGTCCAGGTCACCGGTCATGCCGCTGGCCTCGGCCCACAGACCCCACGCCAGCGCACTCGCCGGCAGACCCTCCGACCGACGACACTG
>NZ_BMVJ01000125.1 GCF_014650655.1 Streptomyces anandii JCM 4720 | reverse complement strand
ACCCCGTCACCGACCGCAGATCATTCCGCAACTCCACCGCCGTCAACGAGTCAAAACCCAACTCCTTGAACGCACGGTTGGACGCAACGGCCTGGGGGCCGGAGTAGCCAAGGACACCGGCCACGCTCCGGAGCACCAGTTCAAGCAGCTCACGGTCCTGCTCGACGGCAGGCAGACCGGCCAGCCGCTGTCCGAGCGCGGTACCTACACCGCCCGAAGCGGAAGAGGAGGAGACGCGCGGCAGCGGCGCGCGTACGAGGCCGCGCAGGAGTGCCGGGACCGTGCCGGTCGCCGCGGCCTCCGCACGCAGCACGGCCAGGTCCAGCCGCATCGGCAGCAGAACCGCCTCATCCACCGCCAACGACGTGTCGAGGAGCGCCAGGCCCTCCTCGGAGGACAGAGCGAGCATTCCGTCCCGTGTCATACGCCGCAGGTCACGGTCGCTGAGGTTGCCGGTCATGCCGCTGGCCTCGGCCCACAGACCCCACGCCAGCGCACTCGCCGGCAGACCCTCCGACCGACGACACTG
>NZ_BMVJ01000124.1 GCF_014650655.1 Streptomyces anandii JCM 4720 | reverse complement strand
GGGAAGACCTCAACCTCCCCGAGGACGAGCCCCGCGAGAACTGGCTCCGCCTCCCGGACAAGCTCGGCGCCGAGGGCGCCCGCATCCTGATCCGCCTGCCCTGGTCGTTCCGGGGCACCCAGGGCGAGAAGGACGACGTCACCAGCCTGCTGAACTCCCGCCTCCCGGGGGAGTGGCAGGGCCGGTTCACCTTCACCGGCGAGCACTTCAGCGCGGTCTACACCCACAAGCCCCCGCCCAAGGCGCCGGCCCCCGAGCCCGCACCGCCGGGCGCCGTGGATATCTGGGACCCCAAGGTTCAGGAGATCCTGGCCTCCCTCGGGCCGGATGAGTTCTACCTGGGGCAGGACACTTTCGACCGTCCCGTCATCCAGAAGATGTCCGACGAACAGGCCCACTGGGCCCTGTCTGTCGGCTCCGGTGGCGGTAAGTCGGCATTCCTTCAGTGGCTTGCCATTCAGATGCTGATGAAGCGCGGAACCGTCGTCATCATCGACGGCAAGATGGTCAGCATGACGCCCCTGATCGGAATTCAGGG
>NZ_BMVJ01000123.1 GCF_014650655.1 Streptomyces anandii JCM 4720 | reverse complement strand
GCGACTGGGCCGCCGCCGAACGCGAGGGCCGCACCATCGCTCCCCTCATCACCCGCCTCAACGACATCCGCCGCCGCAGCCCGGCCCTCCAGCAGTTGCGCGACCTGCACTTCCACCACGCCGACCAGGACGCGGTGATCGCGTACTCCAAGCGGAGCGGATCGAACACGGTTCTGGTGGTCGCCAACCTCGACCCGCACCACACCCAGGAGGCGACGGTCTCGTTGGACATGCCGCAACTCGGCCTGGAATGGCACGAGTCGGTGCCGGTGCTCGACGAGCTGACCGGCGAGACCTACCACTGGGGCAGGGCCAACTATGTGCGTCTCGAACCCGGCCACAGGCCCGCGCACGTCTTCACTGTCCTGCGACCGTCCAACCCGCAGATCGGAGGGTCACCCACAATATGATCGTCAATGAGCCCGTTCCGGACACCTTCGAGGACACTCCCGCAAAGGACCGCGACCCGGAGTGGTTCAAGCGTGCCGTCTTCTACGAGGTCCTGGTGCGCTCCTTCCAGGACAGCAACGGCGACGGCATCGG
>NZ_BMVJ01000122.1 GCF_014650655.1 Streptomyces anandii JCM 4720 | reverse complement strand
GGCTGTACGAGGAGTCGCGGCTGCGGGAGCGCTGGCTGGGCGCGAACGCGGAGGTCACCCACAGCCTGATGTCCGGCAGCGAACCCGGCGACGTGCTGGGCCTGATCGCCGAGCGCGCCCGGGAGATCACCGGCGCCGCCCTCGCCGTCGTCGCCGTGCCCGTGGAGGACGCCGACGCCCTCGCCGTGGAGCTCGCCATCGGCCAGGAGGCGGAGGCGCACCGCGGCCTGGTCATGCCCGTGACCGACAGCCTGACCGGACTCGCCTACGTCACGGCCACCCCCGTCACCAGCGCCGACGTCTCCTGCGACGACCGGGTCTTCCCCGGTCCCTCCCGGTTCGACGAGCTCGGCCCGGCCGTCGCCGTGCCCATCGGCACCGGGGAGGGTGTGCGGGGCGTGGTCCTGCTGGTCCGCGCGGCCGGCCGCAGCCCGTTCGGCGGCACCGAGCTCGAACCGCTGAGGAACTTCGCGGCGCAGGCGGCGTTGGCGATGGAGTTGGCGGAGCGTCGGCAGGACGCGGAGCAGATCGCGTTGCTGGAGG
>NZ_BMVJ01000121.1 GCF_014650655.1 Streptomyces anandii JCM 4720 | reverse complement strand
GCGCTGGCGTCCGCCGGGCTGTCGGCCGCCGATGTGGACGCGGTGGAGGCGCACGGTACGGGTACGACACTGGGCGATCCCATCGAGGCCCAGGCCCTCATCGCCACGTATGGGCAGGGTCGGGACGAGGACCGGCCGCTGTGGCTGGGCTCGATCAAGTCGAACATCGGTCACACGCAGGCGGCCGCCGGTGTGGCGGGCGTCATCAAGATGGTGATGGCGATGCGGCACGGTGTCCTGCCGCAGACCCTTCACGTGGACGAGCCGTCGCCGCACGTGGACTGGTCGGCGGGTGCGGTGGAACTGCTCACCGAGAACCGCGAGTGGCCCGAGACCGGACGCCCGCGCCGGGCAGCTGTGTCGTCCTTCGGCGTCAGTGGCACCAACGCCCACACGGTGCTCGAGCAGGCTCCGCCGACCGAGCACCAGGAGCCGGTGGAGACCGCTCCCAACCAGGCGACGCCCGCGAGCACGATGTGGGTGTTGTCCGCGAAGTCGGAGGCCGCGTTGCGGGCTCAGGCGGAGCGGGTGCGGGCGCGGGTC
>NZ_BMVJ01000120.1 GCF_014650655.1 Streptomyces anandii JCM 4720 | reverse complement strand
GGCTGTACGAGGAGTCGCGGCTGCGGGAGCGCTGGCTGGGCGCGAACGCGGAGGTCACCCACAGCCTGATGTCCGGCGCCGACGAGTCGGACGTGCTCAAGCTGATCGCCGAGCGCGCGCGGGAGATCACCGGCTCGGAGCTCGCCGCGATGTCCACCCCCGTCAAGGGCACCGACACCCTCACCGTGGAGCTCGCCATCGGCCGGCAGGCCGACGCGCACCGCGGGCTCGTACTGCCCGTCGAGGGCACCCTCACGGGCGAGGCGTTCGCCAACGGTGCCCCCGTGACCAGTACGGACGTCGCGCAGGACGACCGGGTCACCGCCGGACCGCCCCGGTTCCAGGATCTCGGACCGGCCGTCGCCGTGCCCATCGGCACCGGCGAGCACATCCGCGGTGTCGTGCTGCTCGCCCGCGAGGCGGACGCCAGGGACTTCACCGACCAGGAGGTCGACACCCTGCGCGTCTTCGCGGCGCAGGCGGCGTTGGCGATGGAGTTGGCGGAGCGTCGGCAGGACGCGGAGCAGATCGCGTTGCTGGAGG
>NZ_BMVJ01000119.1 GCF_014650655.1 Streptomyces anandii JCM 4720 | reverse complement strand
GCGACTGGGCCGCCGCCGAACGCGAGGGCCGCACCATCGCTCCCCTCATCACCCGCCTCAACGACATCCGCCGCCGCCACCCCGCGCTGCGCCGGCTGCGCAACCTGCGCTTCCATCCGACCGACAACGACGCCGTCATCGCCTACAGCAAGACCACGGGCCCCGACACCGTCGTCGTGGTCGCCAACCTCGACCCGCACCACACCCAGGAGGCGACGGTCTCGTTGGACATGCCGCGACTCGGCCTGGAATGGCACGAGTCGGTGCCGGTGCTCGACGAACTGACGGGTGAGACCTACCACTGGGGCAGGAACGCCTACGTGCGGCTGGAACCCGGCCCGAGGCCCGCGCACGTGCTCCATGTCCAGCGATCGTCCGCCTCGCCCCAGATCGGAGGGCCGCCCGCGCCATGACTGTCAACGAACCCGTCCCGGACATCTTCGAGGACGCCCCGGCCAGGGACCGGGATCCGGAGTGGTTCAAGCGTGCCGTCTTCTACGAGGTCCTGGTGCGCTCCTTCCAGGACAGCAACGGCGACGGCATCGG
>NZ_BMVJ01000118.1 GCF_014650655.1 Streptomyces anandii JCM 4720 | reverse complement strand
GTGATCGCCGTGGCCGACACCGCCGACCTCTCCAAGAAGCTCAAGGAGACGAACACCAACTCCTCGGGCAACAAGTCCGGCAAGAACGGGGTGGTGGCCGCGTGAGCATCCGCCGCGAGACCCGCCACGAGGACTACGACCGCACGCACAGCCTGATGGCCGCGCTCGGCGGGAGCCTCCTCCCCCCGGACCAGGACACCCCGCCGGACCGCGCCCAGTTCGAACGCGTCGTGGCGAACGCCCTGTACGTGAACCGCTCCGCCGAGCCGCCCGCCGGCCACACCTACCCGAAGAGGGGCTGACCCGCCATGAACAAGTACGACCGCATCATCAGGACCGCCCAGGCCAAGCTCAAGGGCGTCCAGGCCCGCGAGACCTGGGCCCTGCCGGTCCGGGACCAGGCCAAGATCGCCGGTCACGTCACCGTCGTCATCGGCAAGGGCGTCCGGCAGAAGTCGAGCCCCCGCGCCGAGCGCGGGATCGACCAGATCTGGTCCAACGCCGAGGCCGCCCTCCGCGCGGAGATCAGCGAGGCCGAGAAGGCCAA
>NZ_BMVJ01000117.1:323-559 GCF_014650655.1 Streptomyces anandii JCM 4720 | reverse complement strand
GCGAGGGCCTCGGTGTCGGTGACGGATTCCTGGGCGAGGGCGGACAGGACTCCGTCCGGGCCGAGCTCGAGGAAGGTGGTGACGTTCTCGGCTTCCAGGGTGCGGATGCCGTCGTGGAAGCGGACGGCCTCACGGACGTGACGGACCCAGAAGTCGGGGCTGGTGATCTCCTCGGCGGAGGCGATCGTGCCCGTGAGGTTGGAGACGACCGGGATGCGCGGAGCCTCGTAGGACAG
>NZ_BMVJ01000117.1:0-272 GCF_014650655.1 Streptomyces anandii JCM 4720 | reverse complement strand
GAAGGCGTCCAGCATGCCGTCCATGTGCGGGGAGTGGAAGGCATGGCTCACCGTCAGGCGATGGGTCTTCCGGCCCTCTGCCTCGAAGACGGCGGCGATCTCCAGTACGGCGCTCTCGTCACCCGCGATCACGACCGAGGTCGGGCCGTTGACAGCCGCGATGCTCACCGCGTCGGCGGTGAGGTGCGGGGCGACCTCGTCCTCGGTGGCCTGGACCGCCACCATGGCGCCACCGGCCGGGAGTTCCTGCATCAGCCGGCCACGAGCCGCCA
>NZ_BMVJ01000116.1 GCF_014650655.1 Streptomyces anandii JCM 4720 | reverse complement strand
CAGCGTGCGGGCATGGGTCGTGAGCTGTACGAGACGTATCCGGTGTTCGCGGAGGCGCTCGATGCGATCCTCGATCGCTTCGAACCGTCGCTGCGTGAGGTGCTGTTCGGTGACGACGGCTCGCTCCTCGACCGGACGGTGTACACCCAGCCCGCGCTCTTCGCGGTCGAGGTGGCGCTGTTCCGGCTGCTCGAATCGTGGGGCGTGCGACCGGACTTCCTGGCCGGTCACTCGATCGGCGAGCTGGCGGCGGCGCACTGTGCGGGTGTGCTGTCGCTGGAGGACGCCTGCACGCTCGTGGCCGCGCGCGGGCGGCTGATGCAGGAACTGCCGGGTGACGGTGGTGCGATGGTGGCCGTGGAGGCGGCCGAGGACGAGGTGACTCCGTACCTCACGGACGCGGTGAGCGTCGCCGCCGTCAACGGGCCCTCGTCGGTCGTGATCGCGGGTGACGTCGGCGCCGTGCTGGACATCGCCGCCTCCTTCGAGGAGCGTGGCCGCAGGACCAAGCGGCTGACGGTCAGTCATGCCTTCCACTCGCCGCACATGGACGCCATGCTGGAGGCGTTCGGCGA
>NZ_BMVJ01000115.1 GCF_014650655.1 Streptomyces anandii JCM 4720 | reverse complement strand
CACCAGGTGCTGGCGGTGGTGCGGGGCAGTGCGGTCAACCAGGACGGCGCCAGCAACGGCCTCACGGCCCCGAACGGCCCGGCCCAGCAGCGCGTGATCCGGCAAGCACTGGCCGCCGCGCAGCTGTCGGCCGGCGAGATCGACGTGGTCGAGGCCCACGGCACGGGTACGCGCCTGGGTGACCCGATCGAGGCGCAGGCCCTGCTGGCCACGTACGGCCAGGAACGCCCCGCCGCCGACAGCCCGTTGTGGCTCGGCTCCCTCAAGTCCAACATCGGACACACCCAGGCGGCGGCCGGTGTGGGCGGCGTCATCAAGATGGTGATGGCGATGCGGCACGGTGTGCTGCCGCGCACCTTGCACGTGGACGAGCCGTCGCCGGACGTGGACTGGTCGGCGGGTGCGGTGTCGTTGCTGACCGAGGCGCGGGAGTGGCCCAAGACGGGTGAGCCGCGTCGTGCGGCGGTGTCGGCGTTCGGAGTGAGCGGCACCAATGCGCACACGATTCTGGAGCAGGCCCCCGCGGAGGACGACGAGCCCGCCGAGGTGGCGGACCGGGTGCCGCTGCCCGTGGTGCCTTGGGT
>NZ_BMVJ01000114.1 GCF_014650655.1 Streptomyces anandii JCM 4720 | reverse complement strand
GCGATCTCGCCCTGCGAGTGGCCGACGACGGCGGCCGGTTCCACACCCACCGAGCGCCACAGCTCGGCCAGGGAGACCATCATCGCGAACAGGGCGGGCTGGACCACATCCACCCGCTCCAGCGACGGCGCACCCGGCACCTGCCGCAGCACATCCACCAACGACCAGTCCGTGAAGGGGTCCAGCGCCGCCGCACACTCATCGATCCGCGCGGCGAACACGGGTGAAGCGTCCAACAGCCCAGCAGCCATCCCCAGCCACTGCGACCCCTGACCAGGAAAGACGAACGCCGTCTTCCCCCCCACACGCACACCCTCGGCCACACCCGGCGCCATACCACCGGCCGCCACCGCAGCAAGCCCCGCACGCAGCACCTCACGCCCGCAACCCACCACCGCCGCCCGATGCTCAAGCCCCGCCCGGCCCACCCCGAGCGAGAACCCCACATCCACCGGACGCACACCCTCACACGCGTCCACCCACGCCAGCAGCCGCCCGGCCTGCTCCCGCAACCCCGCCGCACTCCCGCCCGACAACACCCACACGGCACCCTCACCGAACCCCGCCACCGGCTCCGGCTCGCCCACCTCCTCCG
>NZ_BMVJ01000113.1 GCF_014650655.1 Streptomyces anandii JCM 4720 | reverse complement strand
CGTCGACTGGGCCGCGTACTTCTCCGGCACCGGCGCCCAGCGCGTCGACCTGCCCACCTACGCCTTCCAGCACGAGCACTACTGGCTGGACGCCGGCACACCGGTCGGCGATGTCACTTCCATGGGGCTGCGGTCCGCCGATCACCCGCTGCTCGGCGCCGCGGTCTCCCTGGCGGACGCCGAAGGCTTCCTGTTCACCGGCCGGCTGTCACTGGAGACGCAGCCGTGGCTGGCCGATCACGCGGTCATGGGTACGGTCCTGCTGCCCGGCACCGCCTTCGTCGAACTGGCGCTGCGCGCCGGTGAGCAGGTCGGCTGCGACCGGATCGAGGAACTGACCCTGGAGGCCCCGCTAGTCCTGGCCGAACACGGCGGGGCCGAGCTCCAGTTGACCGTCGGTGCGCCCGACGCCACGGGCCGCCGCTCTGTCGTCTTCCATTCACGCTCCGACCAGGCCGCGGCGGAGGAGCCGTGGGTGCGGCACGCCACGGGTGTGGTGATGGAGGGCGGAACGGGTGCCTCCTTCGACCTGTCGGTGTGGCCGCCGGAGGGTGCGGAGCGCGTGGAGGCGGAGGTGGCTGGTCTGTATGAGGGGCT
>NZ_BMVJ01000112.1 GCF_014650655.1 Streptomyces anandii JCM 4720 | reverse complement strand
CTCCGCCGTCGGCGGTGGAGGACTACGCCTACCCGAACGCGGATCAGATCCAAAAGACCCAGGGCATCAAGCTGATCAAGGGCGATGGGCACATCGTGCTCGCGGCGTGCGACGACTCCGTCCAGCAGATCAAGGTCCTCACCGTGCAGGGCCCGAGCGGCAACCCGCAGGGCGCCTACTGCTTCAAGGCGAACGCCAAGAGCGGCTACCTCTCCCTGGAACTCCCGCGGGTGTTCGCGCTGGAGACCGCCGACCACCCCATCAGCGCCGACTTGAGGCCGCAGGCCGACCCCACCGCGCCGGTGAAGACGGTGACCGTGGACAAGAACGGCTACCAGAGCGTGGGGGAGGGCGCGGCCGGCGGTGCACCAAGTGTCCTGCTGGAGTTGCGCGTCACCGGCTGAGGGGCCGGCCCGTCCCTTCCTTTCCCGCTCTCGCACGATCATGAGGAACTTCATGTCCGGCTTTCGTCCGCGTACCGCGTGGACCGGCGGCCTGATCGCCGCCACCTCGCTCGCCGTCTCCCTGACCGCCGCACCCGCCACGGCCGTGTCGGGTCCGCAGGCTTCCGGCTCCGTTGCCGCTGCCACCGCCCGGCTCGACATCGGCGGCCAGCGGGGCTGTTCGGCCAC
>NZ_BMVJ01000111.1 GCF_014650655.1 Streptomyces anandii JCM 4720 | reverse complement strand
GTCGTCCGTCATGTCGGCGTGGTCCGCCGCGATGCGCTCGTCCAGCTCGACCGGGTCGCGCGGAGCGTCGGCGGTGACGTCGTCGCGGTCCTCGGCCGGGTCGCGGTGCAGGTCGCCGGGCTCCCAGGCGAACGACTCGTCGTCGGGGTCCACGGTCGGGGTGCCGAAGAAGCCGTCCGTGGGGTTCTGGGTGTGGCTGCGGTGGATCCGGTAGCGGTCGTCGTCGTCGGTGGTCACGAGCGGGTCGGTGGGGAAGGGCGGGTGTCCGCACGCCTGGCAGTGTTCGCGGCCCTGGGGGCCGCCCTGGACGGCCCAGTTCTCCCAGGTGCTGGGGCGGTCCTTGCCGGTGAGGATGACGCCGAGGCGGCTCTGTGCGGTCGACTTCTTGACGTCCATGGCCAGGGCCAGGTCGTTCAGGCTCCCGCCGAGTTCCTTGTGCCGGCGGATGGCCATGTCCCGGATGCCCTGGAGCCGGGGCAGGAGGCGGTGGTCAAGGTCGCTGATGACCTGCCACAGCCGCTCGTGGGTGACCTCGGCGGCGCTGGGGTCGATCTCGACCGGGCCCCGGGCGTTGGCGCCGGTGCGGAACATGCTGAGGCCCCACAGCGCGGTGTCGAACCAGTCGGTCAGCATCCCGACCTCTGCGCCGAGTGC
>NZ_BMVJ01000110.1 GCF_014650655.1 Streptomyces anandii JCM 4720 | reverse complement strand
GGTTGAGGTCTTCCCGCAGGATCACCCAGAGGCGGGGCCCGTAGACCGCGTCGTCTCCGGGGGGCGCCGGCTTGAAGCGGTGCGCGAGCGCGACGGCGACGACCAGGAGGACGGCCAGGACCACGAGCGTGAGCGTCCGCCAGGCCGGGAGGGCCAGGCCGACGAGGGCGACGGTGAGGACGAGGCGGGCCAGGCCGCGGGCGGCGTACGGCCAGAAGTGCCAGGCCCGCAGGGCGCGGGCGAGGGTGGCCACGACGGGGGCTACGGCCCCGTAGACGGCCCGTACGAGGCGGGCGACGTTCTGGTAGCCGCAGTAGGTCTTCTGGGCCCAGCGGACGGCCCACAGGAGCACACGCAGGCCCCTGTCGAGGGCGGTGGCGCCCCAGCCCTGGTAGGTCTTCACCCAGGCCGCGGCGGTGCGGGCCCAGGGGCTCGGCCGGCGGCGCTTGGGCTTGATCAGGCTCACGACGGGCGGGGCGAAGGCCACGGACCCGAGCGCGACGGGGCCGGCGGGCCCGGCCGGGGTGGTGGAGCGGGTGCCCCGGCTCCAGAACGTGGCGTCGGTCTTGGCCTCGCCCCTGATCGGGTAGCCGCCGTAGAACCGGACGAGGGCCCACAGGCCCTTGAAGACGCCCGTGATGAGCGACCAGAGGTTCTTGAAGATGCCGAC
>NZ_BMVJ01000109.1 GCF_014650655.1 Streptomyces anandii JCM 4720 | reverse complement strand
GGTGCTGCTGGCGGAGGCGAACCAGTGGCCGGAGGACGTCGTCGACTACTTCGGCGACTACTCCTCCGGCGGCGACGAGTGCCACATGGCCTTCCACTTCCCCGTCATGCCCCGCATCTTCATGGCCGTACGCCGTGAATCCCGCTACCCCGTGTCGGAAATTCTCGCCAAGACCCCCGCCATTCCGTCGAATTGCCAGTGGGGCATCTTCCTGCGCAACCACGACGAGCTGACCCTGGAGATGGTCACCGACGAGGAACGCGACTACATGTGGGCGGAGTACGCCAAGGACCCCCGCATGCGGGCCAACATCGGCATCCGCCGCCGCCTCGCCCCCCTCCTGGACAACGACCGCAACCAGATCGAACTGTTCACCGCCCTGCTGCTGTCCCTGCCCGGCAGCCCGATCCTGTACTACGGCGACGAGATCGGCATGGGCGACAACATCTGGCTCGGCGACCGCGACGCCGTGCGCACCCCCATGCAGTGGACCCCCGACCGCAACGCCGGCTTCTCCTCCTGCGACCCCGGCCGCCTCTACCTGCCCACCATCATGGACCCGGTCTACGGCTACCAGGTCACCAACGTCGAGGCCTCCATGGCGTCGCCCTCGTCACTGCTGCACTGGACCCGCCGCATGATCGAGATCCGCAAGCAGAATTCCGCCTTCGGACT
>NZ_BMVJ01000108.1 GCF_014650655.1 Streptomyces anandii JCM 4720 | reverse complement strand
CCTGCTCGCATCGGCCCCGTCCTGGGGCTGCCCGCCTCGACCGTGCACCGAGTCCTTGTCCGTCACGGCCTGAACCGGCTTGCCCACCTGGATCGCCCCACCGGCCAGCCGATCCGCCGCTACGAACGGGCCCGGCCCGGCGAACTGGTCCACGTGGACGTGAAGAAACTTGGCCGCATCCCCGAGGGCGGCGGCCATAAAACCCTCGGCCGCCAGGCCGGCCGGGCCAACCGCAGCGGGATGGGCTTCGACTACATCCACTCCGCCGTCGACGACCACAGCCGCCTGGCCTACAGCGAGGTCCACCCGGACGAGAAGGCCGCCACCTGCGCCGCCTTCCCGCGGCGGGCCGCAGCCTTCTTCGCCACCTGCGGCATCGACCACATCGAGCGGGTCCTGACCGACAACGCATGGCCCTACCGCAAGAGCTTCGCCTGGCAGCAGGCCCTGGCCGAACTCGGCGCGGCCGGCAAGCTGACCCGCGCCTACCGGCCGCAGACCAACGGCAAGGTCGAACGCTTCAACCGGACCCTGCTCGACGAATGGGCCTACCAACGGCCCTACACCAGCAACACCGAACGAACGACGGCCCTGGCACACTTCCTGCACACCTACAACCACCACCGCTGCCACACCGCACTCGGCGGCCACCCACCGATCAGCCGCGTTAACAACGCTTCAGGTCAATAC
>NZ_BMVJ01000107.1 GCF_014650655.1 Streptomyces anandii JCM 4720 | reverse complement strand
GAAGGGAAGCGCCCGGAGGAAAGCCCGAGAGGGTGAGTACGAAGGAAGCGTCCGTTCCTTGAGAACTCAACAGCGTGCCAAAAGTCAACGCCAGATATGTTGATACCCCGTCTCCGGCCGGTTCGGCCGGGGCGAGGTTCCTTTGAAAAAACACAGCGAGGACGCTGTGAACCACTGGACTATTCCTCCGGTGGTTCCGCTCTCGTGGTGTTGCACCGGCTGAATTTATTTTCTGGCCGAGTATACATTCACGGAGAGTTTGATCCTGGCTCAGGACGAACGCTGGCGGCGTGCTTAACACATGCAAGTCGAACGATGAACCACTTCGGTGGGGATTAGTGGCGAACGGGTGAGTAACACGTGGGCAATCTGCCCTGCACTCTGGGACAAGCCCTGGAAACGGGGTCTAATACCGGATATGAGCTGCCCAGGCATCTGGGTGGCTGTAAAGCTCCGGCGGTGCAGGATGAGCCCGCGGCCTATCAGCTTGTTGGTGAGGTAACGGCTCACCAAGGCGACGACGGGTAGCCGGCCTGAGAGGGCGACCGGCCACACTGGGACTGAGACACGGCCCAGACTCCTACGGGAGGCAGCAGTGGGGAATATTGCACAATGGGCGAAAGCCTGATGCAGCGACGCCGCGTGAGGGATGACGGCCTTCGGGTTGTAAACCTCTTTCAGCAGGGAAGAAGCGAGAGTGACGGTACCTGCAG
>NZ_BMVJ01000106.1 GCF_014650655.1 Streptomyces anandii JCM 4720 | reverse complement strand
CGGCGGATGCGCGCGGGCGTGTGGCCGAGTTGCACGGGATCCGTGCGCAGGCGGTGGCGGGTCCGAGTGAGAAGGCGACCGCGGCGCAGCACGCCAAGGGCAAGCTGACCGCGCGGGAGCGGATCGAGCTGCTCCTGGACGCGGGGTCCTTCCAGGAGGTCGAGCAGCTGCGCCGGCACCGGGCGTCGGGTTTCGGGCTGGAGGCGCGCAAGCCGTACACCGACGGTGTGGTGACGGGCTGGGGCACGGTGGAGGGCCGTACGGTCTTCGTGTACGCCCATGACTTCCGGATCTTCGGTGGTGCGCTGGGCGAGGCCCACGCGACGAAGATCCACAAGATCATGGACATGGCCATCGCGGCCGGTGCCCCGCTGGTCTCCCTCAACGACGGTGCGGGTGCCCGTATCCAGGAGGGCGTCAGCGCGCTGGCCGGTTACGGCGGCATCTTCCAGCGCAACACCAGGGCGTCCGGTGTGATCCCGCAGATCAGTGTGATGCTGGGCCCGTGCGCGGGCGGTGCGGCCTACAGTCCGGCGCTCACCGACTTCGTGTTCATGGTCCGTGAGACCTCGCAGATGTTCATCACCGGTCCGGACGTGGTGAAGGCGGTCACGGGCGAGGAGATCACGCAGAACGGGCTGGGCGGCGCGGACGTGCACGCCGAGACCTCGGGCGTGTGCCACTTCGCCTACGACGACGAGGAGACCTGCATCGCCGAGGTGCGCTACCTCCTCTCCCTCCTCCCGCAGAACAACCGCGA
>NZ_BMVJ01000105.1 GCF_014650655.1 Streptomyces anandii JCM 4720 | reverse complement strand
GCTGTTGCTCGGGCGTATGTGCGTGGCGGTGCGGTGGACTGGCGTGCGTTCTTCGCTGGTGTCGGGGCGCGGCGGGTCGGGTTGCCGACGTATGCGTTTCAGGGTGAGCGGTTCTGGCCTGATGTCGTGTCGTTGGTGGGTGGGGATCCGGAGTCGGTTGGTCTGGGGGTTGCGGGTCATCCGTTGCTGGGTGCGGCTGTGGGGCTGGCCGGCAGTGATGGGTTCTTGTTCACGGGTGTGTTGTCGGCGGGTGTGCAGGGGTGGCTTGCCGATCATGTGGTGCTGGGTTCGGTGGTGTTGCCGGGTACGGCGTTTGTGGAGTTGGCGCTGCATGTGTCCGGGCGTGTGGGGTGTGGGGGTGTTGAGGAGCTGACGCTGGAGGCGCCGTTGGTGTTTCCGGAGGGCGTTGGTGTGGGGTTGCAGGTGTTGGTGGAGGCTGCTGATGCTGGGGGTCGGCGGTCGTTCGGGGTGTTTTCGCGGCGGCGTGACGCGGTGGGTGGTGAGCCGTGGGTGCGGCATGCCACGGGTGTGCTGGCGCCGGTAGCCGCTGATGCAGTGGCGTCGGTGGGGGAGTTGGGGGTGTGGCCGCCGGAGGGTGCGGTGGCTGTGGATGTTGAGGGTTTGTACGGGGAGCTTGCGGAGTCGGGTCTGGCGTATGGGCCGGTGTTCCGTGGGCTGCGTGGGGTGTGGCGGCGCGGGGACGAGCTGTTCGCCGAGGTGGTGCTGCCGGAGCAGGCCCAGGACTCCGCGGCCGCCTTCGGACTCCACCCCGCACT
>NZ_BMVJ01000104.1 GCF_014650655.1 Streptomyces anandii JCM 4720 | reverse complement strand
GTCAAGCGGCTGGGCGAACTCGTCGGCGTTGGTGATGAGCGAGCGGCGCGGGATGTGGCCCCACATCTGCTCACCGAAGATGTCCCGGGCCCCGGCGAGCTGTCCCACGTGCCCGCTGAGGCGCATGTCGTAGGCGCTCACGACCAGGCCCAGGAAGGCCAGGTCCGGGTTCCCCAGGTCGTCCCCGGACGCGGCCACGAAGTCCCTGTAGCGGACCGCGGCTTCGATGCTGTCGTACTCCGGCTCCGCGCTGGCGAAGGCGAAGTGAGCGGCGCCCAGCGCCATCTGGGTCAGGTGCCCGAGGGAGGGCGGGCAGTCGATCAGGACGTAGTCCAGGTCGTCGTCGGTGCCCTTCAGGGCCTTGGCCAGGCGCCGCCAGGCGCCCTTCATGCCGGCCTCGGTCGCCCGGTCCTCCAGGGTGTACCGGGCCGGGATTAGCCTGATCCGCTCGGCGTACGGGATCGTCCACCCGATGGGCTGCCACACGCTCGCGGCCTGGCCCTGGTGGACGAGCTGCTTGTCGTCGTACTCGATGGCCTCGGCCGCGGTCAGCTTCGGTGCCTGCGGGTCGTCCTTCCACCCCAGGCGCCGGGACGCGTTGCCCTGCGGGTCGAAGTCGACCACGCCGACCTTCTTCCCGCCCCTGGCGAGAGCTTCGGCCAGGCGGACGCAGGTCGTGGTCTTCTTCGCCCCGCCCTTGTTGTTGCCGATCGCCACGCGTGTCGCCATCGGTCCCTCCTTCGTCGGTGTCGTCGGAAGCGTAGAGGCTGCTGGTGGCGCCACGAGGCCA
>NZ_BMVJ01000103.1 GCF_014650655.1 Streptomyces anandii JCM 4720 | reverse complement strand
CGCGAGTGGCCGGAGACCGGCGACCGCCCGCGCCGGGCCGGGATCTCCTCCTTCGGCATCAGCGGCACCAACGCCCATGTCATCGTCGAGCAACCGACGCTCGGCGAGCCCGAAGAGGAACAGCCCGAGACCGCGCCTGAGGACGCCGAGGCGACTGCCGGGGCCGACGCGACTTCGCATCCGGTGTACCCCTGGCTGCTGTCGGCCAGGTCCGAACAGGCCCTGCGCGCCCAGGCGGAACGACTGCTGACCCATGTGCGTGAGAACCCCGACCTCGACCCGACCGACATCGCCTACTCCCTGGCGACGACGCGCTCCGCGCTCGAGACCCGGGCCGCGCTGATCGCCGGCGACCGCCGGACATTCCTCGACCACCTCTCCGAGGTCGCCTCGGGCGAGAGCCCCTCCGCCGTGTTGCACGGAAAGACGGACGCCCGGGGCAAGTTGGCCTTCCTGTTCACCGGCCAGGGCAGCCAGCGGCCGGGAATGAGCCGCGAACTGTACGAGACCTACCCGGTGTTCGCACGGGCACTCGACGAGGTCTCGCAGCTACTCGAACTCCCCTTGCGGGAGATCGTGTTCGGTGACGACGCCGAGCGCCTGAATCAGACGGCGTACACGCAGCCCGCGCTCTTCGCCATCGAGGTGGCCCTGTTCCGGCTGCTGGAGTCGTGGGGTGTGCGCCCGGACTTCGTCTCCGGTCACTCGATCGGTGAGCTGGCGGCCGCGCATTGTGCGGGTGTGCTGTCGCTGGAGGACGCGTGCACGCTGGTGGCGGCGCGTGGCCGGCT
>NZ_BMVJ01000102.1 GCF_014650655.1 Streptomyces anandii JCM 4720 | reverse complement strand
CGCGCCGCCACCAGCGTGCACGCGTCCTCCAGCGACAGCACACCCGCACAATGCGCGGCCGCCAGCTCGCCGATCGAGTGCCCGGAGACGAAGTCCGGCTTGACGCCCCAGGATTCCAGCAGCCGGAACAGAGCCACCTCGATGGCGAAGAGCGCGGGCTGCGTGTACGCCGTCCGGTCCAGCAGCCCCGACACGTCGTCGCCGAATAGGACGTCCTGCAGGGGGAGTTCGAACTGCTGAGAGATCTCGTCCAGCGCCTCGGCGAAGACCGGGTGGGCGTCGTACAGTTCGCGGCCCATTCCCGGCCGCTGGCTGCCCTGGCCGGTGAAGAGGAAGGCCAGTTTGCCGGGGACCGGGGTGCCCTCGGCCAGGCGCGGGGAGAGTTCCCCGTCGGCAAGGGCGGTGAGTGCGCGGAGGAAGTCGTCCCGCTCCCCCGCGACCACCACGGCACGGTGGTCGAAGGCGGCCCGATGCATGGCCAGCGAATAACCGATGTCCAGCGGATCGAGTTCAGGGTGTTCCGAGACGTGGGCGTGCAGACGCCCGGCCTGGGCCCGCAGCGCCTCGGGCGTCCTGCCCGACACCGACCAGGGCAGCGGCTTGGGCGGCTGGGCCGCCCTGTCGCTCTGCTGGGATTGCTGGGTCTGCTGGGTCTGCTGGGCTTGTTCGGTCTCGTCAGTCTGCTTGGTCTGTTCGGGGGCCGGGGCCTCTTCGATGATGGTGTGGGCGTTGGTGCCGCTGATGCCGAAGGAGGAGATCCCGGCCCGGCGCGGGCGGTCGCCGGTCTCCGGCCACTCGCG
>NZ_BMVJ01000101.1 GCF_014650655.1 Streptomyces anandii JCM 4720 | reverse complement strand
CGTCGACGCCGATGTACGCGGCCTGCTCGGGACGCAGCCGGGTCAGCTTCACGCCGAGGGCGTCCAGGTGGAGGCGGGCGACCTTCTCGTCCAGGTGCTTGGGCAGCACGTACACACCCGTCGGGTAGGCGTCGGGCTTGGTGAACAGCTCGATCTGCGCCAGCGTCTGGTCCGCGAACGAGTTCGACATCACGAACGAGGGGTGGCCGGTGGCGTTGCCCAGGTTCAGCAGCCGGCCCTCGGACAGCACGATGATCTTCTTGCCGTCCGGGAACGTCCACGTGTGGACCTGCGGCTTCACCTCGTCCTTGACGATCCCCGGCACCCGCGCCAGACCCGCCATGTCGATCTCGTTGTCGAAGTGACCGATGTTGCCCACGATCGCCTGGTGCTTCATCCGCGCCATGTCCGAGGCCAGGATGATGTCCTTGTTGCCGGTCGTGGTGACGAAGATGTCGGCCGTCTCCACGACCTCCTCCAGGGTCGTCACCTGGTAGCCGTCCATCGCCGCCTGCAGCGCGCAGATCGGGTCGATCTCCGTGATGATCACCCGCGCGCCCTGACCGCGCAGCGACTCCGCGCAGCCCTTGCCCACGTCCCCGTACCCGCACACCACGGCCGTCTTGCCGCCGATCAGCACGTCCGTGGCCCGGTTGATCCCGTCCACCAGCGAATGCCGGCACCCGTACTTGTTGTCGAACTTCGACTTCGTCACCGAGTCGTTCACATTGATCGCCGGGAACAACAGAGTCCCGTCCCGCTGCATCTCGTACAGCCGGTGCACACCCGTCGTCGTCTCCTCCGTCACCCCACGGATCTCGGAGG
>NZ_BMVJ01000100.1 GCF_014650655.1 Streptomyces anandii JCM 4720 | reverse complement strand
CCTGAAGTCGGGGCCCAGGTCTTCACGTTCGCATGCGAGTCTGACGATGGCACGCAGATAGTCGCCCCGGTCGCCGGTGTCGTAGCGGCGGCCCTTGAAGACGACGCCGTGCACCGGGCCGCCCACCGACTCGTCCACCGCGAGCTGCTGCAGGGCGTCGGTCAGCTGGATCTCCCCGCCCCGGCCCGGCTCGGTGGTGCGCAGTATGTCGAACACGCCCGGGTCCAGCACGTACCGGCCGATGATGGCGTAACTGGACGGCGCCTCCGCCGCATCCGGCTTCTCCACCAGGCCGGTCACCCGCACCACGTCGCTGTCGGCGGTGGCCTCCACCGCGGCGCAGCCGTAGAGGTGGATCTGCTCGGGGGCGACCTCCATCAGGGCCACCACGCTGCCGCCGTAGGTCTCCTGGACCTCGATCATCCGCTGCAGCAGGGGGTCGCGGGGGTCGATCAGGTCGTCGCCGAGGAGCACCGCGAAGGGTTCGCGGCCCACGTGGTCGGCGGCGCACAGCACGGCGTGGCCCAGGCCCCGGGGGTCGCCCTGGCGGACGTAGTGGATGGTGGCGAGGTCGCTGGACTCCTGCACCTTGGCCAGCCGCTCGGCGTCGCCCTTCTTCTCCAGGGCCGACTCCAGCTCGTAGTTGCGGTCGAAGTGGTCCTCGAGCGGGCGCTTGTTGCGGCCGGTCACCATCAGCACGTCGTCGAGGCCGGCCGCGGCGGCCTCCTCGACCACGTACTGGATCGCCGGCTTGTCCACGACCGGCAGCATCTCCTTGGGCGTGGCCTTGGTGGCCGGCAGGAACCGGGTACCGAGACCGGCCGCGGGGA
>NZ_BMVJ01000099.1 GCF_014650655.1 Streptomyces anandii JCM 4720 | reverse complement strand
TGGCGTTACCGCGTCACCTGGAAGCCGCTGCCCGACGACAACGCCTCCGCCACCACCCGCCTCACCGGCACGTGGCTGCTGCTCACGACCCCGGACGGTCAGGAGCCCTGGGCGAACGGCATCGCCCGGGCACTCACCGATCGCGGGGCAGAGGTGAGGGAACTCGCCGTCAAGCCCGCCGATCGTGAGGCCCTGGCTGCCCTGCTCCGTGAGGAAGTCGCGGAAACCGGGGGCCGTGTGGCCGGTGTGCTGTCGTTGCTCGCGGTGGACGCCGAGCAGCCGTTGCACACCTCACTCGCGCTGGTGCAGGCCCTCGGCGACGCTGAGGTGACGGCACCGCTGTGGTGCGCCACCCGAGGCGCGGTCTCGGTCGGCGGAGCGGACCGGCTTGAGAGCCCCGAGCAGGCGCTGGTCTGGGGCATGGGCCGAGTGGCGTCCATGGAGCAGGGCGAGCGCTGGGGCGGTCTCGTCGACCTGCCGGCGGAGCCGGACGGGCGGACGCTGACACGGCTGGCGGCCACCCTCGCCGCGGCGGACGCGGGCGAGGACCAACTCGCCCTCCGCTCAACCGGTTTGTTCGTACGCCGCCTGCTGCGCGCCCCGCTCGACCGCACCCCCGTAACCCGGGACTGGAAGCCGCAGGGGACCGTGCTGGTCACCGGTGGCACGGGTGCCCTGGGCGCGCACGTGGCCCGCTGGCTGGCCCGCAGCACGGACTCCGGAGGCACCGCCCCGCTGCACCTGCTGCTGACCAGCCGCAGCGGCCCCGACGCCCCCGGCGCGGGCGAACTCCGCGACGAACTCACCGCCCTGGGCGCCGAAGTGACCATCGCCGCCTG
>NZ_BMVJ01000098.1 GCF_014650655.1 Streptomyces anandii JCM 4720 | reverse complement strand
CCGGCCCATGCCCAGCCGCTGGCTGCCCTGCCCGGTGAACAGGAACGCCAGCTTGCCGCCGACCGGAGTACCGGTGACCGACCCGGCGGGCGTCTCGCCGCTCGCCAGCGCGCCCAGCTGCCGTACGAAGTCCTCGCGGTCGCCCGCGACGAGCACCGCCCGCTGCTCGAAGGCCGCACGGCCCACGGCCAACGAATAGCCCACATCAGCGAGTCGCAGGTCGGAGCGCCCTTCCACGTAGGCGCTCAGCCGCTCGGCCTGGGCCTGGAGCGCCTCGGCGCTCTTGGCGGACAGCAACCACGGAACCACCGAGGGCGCGCGGTGCGGCGGGGCCGGGACGGGCTCCGTCTCGACCGCTACTGGCGCCTGTTCGATGATGGTGTGGGCGTTGGTGCCGCTGATGCCGAACGAGGAGATACCCGCCCGGCGCGGGCGGCCCCCGTTCTCCGGCCACTCCCGGGCCTCGGTCAGCAGTTCCACCGCGCCGGCTGCCCAGTCCACGTGCGGCGACGGCTCATCGACATGAAGGGTCTGCGGCAGCACACCGTGCCGCATCGCCATGACCATCTTGATGATCCCGGCCACGCCCGCGGCGGCCTGCGTGTGGCCGATGTTGGACTTGATCGAGCCGAGCCACAGCGGCCGGTCGTCGTCCCGACCCTGGCCGTAAGTGGCCAGCAGGGCCTGCGCCTCGATCGGGTCGCCGAGGCGGGTACCGGTGCCGTGGGCCTCCACCGCATCGACGTCCGTGGTGCTCAGCCCGGCGGACGCCAGGGCTTGGCGGATGACGCGCTGCTGGGAGGGCCCGTTGGGGGCGGTCAGCCCGTTGCTGGCACCGTCCTGGTTGAT
>NZ_BMVJ01000097.1 GCF_014650655.1 Streptomyces anandii JCM 4720 | reverse complement strand
CCGGCCCATGCCCAGCCGCTGGCTGCCCTGCCCGGTGAACAGGAACGCCAGCTTGCCGCCGACCGGAGTACCGGTGATCGTCCCGGCGGGCGTCTCGCCGCTCGCCAGCGCGCCCAGCTGCCGTACGAAGTCCTCGCGGTCACCCGCGACGAGCACCGCCCGCTCGTCCAGGGCCGCACGCCCCACGGCCAGCGAATAGCCCACGGAGGCCGGGTCCGCCGCTTCCCCCTCGTTCATCAGCAGCGCCCGCAGGCGTGCCGCCTGGTCCCGCAGAGCCTGCGCGCTCTTGGCAGTCAGGGCCCACGGCACCACCGAACGTGCACTGTTGGGCGGGGCCGGGACCGGCTGGGATTCCACGACCACCGGTGACTGTTCGATGATGGTGTGGGCGTTGGTGCCGCTGATGCCGAACGAGGAGATACCCGCCCGTCGCGGGCGGCCCCCGTTCTCCGGCCACTCCCGGGCCTCGGTCAGCAGTTCCACCGCACCCGCCGACCAGTCCACGTGCGGCGACGGCTCATCGACATGAAGGGTCTGCGGCAGGACGCCGTGCCGCATCGCCATGACCATCTTGATGATCCCGGCCACGCCCGCGGCGGCCTGCGTGTGACCGATGTTCGACTTCACCGAACCGAGCCACAAAGGCCGGTCCTCACCGCGCTCCTGCCCGTAGGTGGCGATGAGCGCCTGGGCCTCGATCGGGTCGCCCAGCGTCGTACCCGTACCGTGCGCCTCCACGGCGTCCACCTCGGAGGCCGAGAGCCGGGCACTGGCGAGGGCTTGGCGGATGACGCGCTGCTGGGAGGGCCCGTTGGGGGCGGTCAGCCCGTTGCTGGCACCGTCCTGGTTGAT
>NZ_BMVJ01000096.1 GCF_014650655.1 Streptomyces anandii JCM 4720 | reverse complement strand
GCCACTCTTCCCGGTTCTGCCTATACGGATCCGGAGGTGTTCGCTCTGGAGCAGGAGCGGATCTTCGAGGCGATGTGGTTCTGTGTGGCGCGTTCTTCGGAGCTGGGCAGGCCGGGGCAGTTCCGTACCTGTCAGGTGGGTGGGGAGAGTGTGCTGGTGTCGCGTTCGCGCGATGGTGTGGTGCGGGCGTTTTTGAACATCTGCCGGCATCGTGGGGCGCGGTTGTGCACGCAGGAGTCGGGTGAGGTCAGGCGTGCTTTTCAGTGTCCGTATCACGCCTGGACGTATGGGCTGGACGGGAAGCTGGTGGCGGCGCCGAATCTGGCGTCGATGCCGGATGTGGACCGGGGTGAGTACGGGCTGGTGACGGTTCATGTGCGGGAGTGGCTGGGGTATGTGTGGGTGTGTCTGGCCCAGGAGCCGCCTTCGTTCGAGGAGGAGGTGATGGGGGCGGTGGTGGAGCGGCTCGGTGATGTGGAGTCGATCGAGCGGTACGGGGTGGGGGAGTTGAGGGTGGGGCGTCGTATCCGCTACGACGTGGGGGCGAACTGGAAGCTCATCATCGAGAACTTCATGGAGTGCTATCACTGTGCGACGATCCATCCGGAGCTGACCGAGGTGCTTCCGGAGTTCGCGGACGGTTATGCGGCGCAGTACTACGTGGGGCATGGTGCGCGGTTCGGTGAGCAGGTGCGGGGGTTCACCGTGGATGGTTCGCCGGGGCTGGAGCGGATTCCGGGTGTGGCCGAGGAGCAGGACCGTCGTTATTACGCGATCACCATCAGGCCGCAGGTGTTCGTGAATCTGGTGCCCGATCATGTGATCTTCCATCGGATGTATCCGATGGCGGCCGACCGCACGGTGGTGGAGTGCGACTGGCTGTATCTGCCGCATGTGGTGGAGGGCGGTGCGGATGTG
>NZ_BMVJ01000095.1 GCF_014650655.1 Streptomyces anandii JCM 4720 | reverse complement strand
GTCGGCTGGTGCTGTGCGTGGTGCGGTGCGTCGGGTTCTGGGTGTGGTGCAGGGGTGGTTGGCGGATGAGCGGTTCGCGGATGGTCGTTTGGTGTTGGTGACCCGGGGGGCTGTGGAGGCGGTTCCGGGTGAGGGGGTTGTGGATCTGGCGGGTGCGGCGGTGCGGGGGTTGTTCCGTTCGGCGCAGTCGGAGAATCCGGGTCGGCTGGTTCTGGTGGATGTGGATGCCGATGGTGTGGTGGCTCGTGTGGGTGGCGGGTTGCTGGCTGTGGGTGAGCCGGAGTTGGCGGTGCGTGATGGTGTGGTGCGGGTGCCGCGTCTGGTGCGGGTGCCGGTGGCGGTTGACGGACCCGGTGGTGAGTCGGCGGTGTCCTTCCCGGTGGGTGGGACGGTGCTGGTCACGGGTGCGACGGGCACGTTGGGCGGGCTGGTGGCCCGGCACCTGGTGGCCGAGCACGGCGTACGTCATCTGCTGCTGATCAGTCGGCGGGGGATGGCGGCCGAGGGCGCCGAGGAGTTGGTGGAGGAGCTGCGCGACTCGGGTGCCGAGGTCACGCTCGTGGCGTGTGATGTGGCTGATCGTGAGGCGTTGGCTGGTGTGCTGGCGTCGGTGCCGGCGGGGCGGCCGTTGGGTGCGGTGGTGCATGCGGCGGGGGTGTTGGACGATGGTGTGATCGCGTCGTTGACGCCTGAGCGGGTGGATGCGGTGTTGCGTCCGAAGGTGGATGCGGCGCTGGTGCTGGATGAGTTGACGCGGGATGCCGGGTTGTCGGCGTTCGTGTTGTTCTCGGGTGCTGCCGCGGTGTTCGGTGCTGCGGGGCAGGGCAACTATGCGGCGGCGAACGCGTTCTTGGAGGCGTTGGCGCAGTGTCGTCGGTCGGAGGGTCTGCCGGCGAGTGCGCTGGCGTGGGGTCTGTGGGCCGAGGCCAGCGGCATGACCGG
>NZ_BMVJ01000094.1 GCF_014650655.1 Streptomyces anandii JCM 4720 | reverse complement strand
GGACCATCCCCGCGAGTGCGGGGAGCAGACTGCGTGACCTGGACGTTTACTGGCGGGCAAGTAGGTTTTTCGGGACTTCCGGGGAGTCCGAACCTCGTCGCCGGGGCAGTCACCGCGGAACCCGGGCAAGGTGTCCTACGGCTCCGCCGTCTACCGGGCCCGCGTGCACTTCACTCAGGGCCATGTCCTCAGCAGCGGTGCGGCCATAGCGGCGCCGGCCTCGTTCCGCTCACCGCCAACTCGACTATGTACTGGTTTACTTCGGCTTCCAGGGTCGCGGCGAGCATCCGACGGACACCCTCACAGACGATGCCGTCCATAAGGGAGCCGCTCTGGGTGGTGCCGTCCTCGTTGACTACGCTCAGCACGGGCGTGCCTTCCCGACCCGCGCTGCAATGCAGGCCTACTCGATGACCAGAAATCGATCACTCGGGAAGGTACGCCCTCCGCGTTCCGCGAGGCACCTCTCCCGAGTCCGATCCACACGTCTTGAGCATTGCTCGGGAGTCGCTGCGAGCAGCTGCTCCCCGCACCCGCGGGGATGGTCCCAAGCGCGCCATACCCACCGCGCTCCAGACTCTCTGCTCCCCGCACCGGCGGGGATGGTCCCCTCCCGCTGATCCTGCAACAAGCCGGGAAGTGGTTCGATTTGCGGGCCCACTCGTTGAGAGCGGAGTTGTCTGCCGACGATCCGTGAACGCAAGAGCGAGGTTAGCGATGAGTAAGGTTTCGCTATTCTTGTTGAAACTATGACGCCGCAGTCGTGAGGCGGGCGCGGTGATAGCTGGCGCCCGTCTGGCGGGCCTGATTGCGAACGAGTTATGCGGGTTCCATGAACTTTCCGTGATGGTGATCACGTTGTTTCGGATCTGACGCCGTTTTAGGCTCTTGTTCGACCATTTATTTTTGCTTTACGTCTGTGTGCACGGGGGGCTGCAGATGTTGTTTCGTCATGCCGTCATCCGTGCCTGGAAAGG
>NZ_BMVJ01000093.1 GCF_014650655.1 Streptomyces anandii JCM 4720 | reverse complement strand
CCCGCGGAGCGGGTCCCATTGCGCTGCGCGCAATGCAAACGAACCACCGCGCTGCGCGCGGTGGTTACGCTCCCGCTCTGCGGGAGCATTGGCGGGATGCTGCGCATCCCGCTCATCCCCCTTGCTACGCAAGGGGGATGACGCTCCGTCCACTGGGCTCCCGAGCTTCCGCTTCGCTTCAGCTCGGATCGGCGGGCCGCTGCGCTCCCCGCCTGGTGCTCCTTCCGGCTACGCCTGCAGGACCGTGACGGCCCGCTGTCGCGGGGCGGGCTGGCTACGGAAAGGGTGGGTCGGTTGCCTTTGTTGTTCTCGGTCTTCTGTCTCATGGTCTCGCCCGGATGGCGGGCAGTGACGACTGAGGAGTACCCATGACTTCCGTACGATTATGAGTGGGTGCTTCATTTTAGGTTCCCGATAGACTCTGGACTTGGATGGCTGTGGCGCTGTGAAACGTGTGCTCCGCTGGAGACGGTCGTCCGTGTCCCGCATCGGAGGTGTGCAGCCGGTGTCGCGGTGGAAGCCGGACTGCTCAACGCCGTTGCAGCGCGGGGTGGCTGCTGGTGCATGGGTGCGTGAGAGCTGTGGTCCAGCTCGCCGGAGAGGGCGGATCGGAGGCTGTGAACGAGCTTCGTCCCCATCAGCGTGAAGCCGTGAACGCGGTTCTCCGGGCACTTGAACTGCCTGCGAGATCGGCTGTGCCCGGGCGGGGGCTGCGGACGCAGGTGGTCATGGCGACCGGATCGGGCAAGACTCTCGTCGCCGTGCGCAGCACGGAGGAACTGCAGGCGGGCCGGGTGCTGGTGCTCGTGCCGCCGCTGGACCTGCTCGCCCAGACTGCGGCCGCCTGGCGTGAGGGGGGCCGGACGGGGCCCGTGATCAGTCTCTCCTCCCCGCGTGGGCCGGAGTCGTCCTTCCCCAGCACCACAGGCGCGGGCGAGCCGGCCGCCTGGATCCGGCCCTTGGACAAGGTCACGGCGTTCGCCACCTACACCTCGCTCAATCTCGGCACGCTCGAGC
>NZ_BMVJ01000092.1 GCF_014650655.1 Streptomyces anandii JCM 4720 | reverse complement strand
CGCTGTCCGGGCGTGAGGGCGTCGTCGGCGACGACGTCGGAGACGCCGATGCGGCCGCCGGGCCTGAGGACGCGGAAGGTCTCGGCGAACACGGCGGCCTTGTCGACGGACAGGTTGATGACGCAGTTCGAGATCACCACGTCGACGGTGGCCGCGGGCAGCGGGACGGACTCGATGGTGCCCTTCAGGAACTCGACGTTCGTCGCACCCGCCTTCTCGGCGTTGGCCAGGGCCAGGGCCAGCATCTCGTCGGTCATGTCCACCCCGTAGGCCTTGCCGGTGGGCCCGACGCGCCGTGCGGAGAGCAGTACGTCGATGCCGCCGCCCGAGCCCAGGTCGAGGACGCGCTCGCCCTCACGCAGTTCCGCCACGGCGGTCGGGTTGCCGCAGCCGAGGGACGCGGCGACCGCCTCGGCGGGCAGGGCGCCGCGCTCGTCGGCGGCGTACAGGGTCGAGCCGAAGTTCTCGTCGGCCTCGGCCGGCTGCGGTCCGCAGCACGCGGCACCGCCCTCGGTGACCTTCACGGCCGCGGCGGCGTAGCGCCGGCGGACGGTCTCGCGCAGGTCGGTGGACTGCTCGCTCATGGCTCACTCCTCGGTGTCGGGGCATGGCGGCGCCCCGGAACGGCCTGTATTGACGTTCATTGATGCAACCTTGCGCCTTGAATCGAAAAACGTCAACATAGAGGCATGTCGAAACAGGAGCTCGAGCCGATCGAGCGGGAAGCCGCCTGCTGCGCGGGACTGTCAGCACCACTGGACGAGGGCCAGGCGGCCGAACTGGCCAAGGTGTTCAAGGCGCTGGGCGACCCGGTCCGGCTCCGGCTCATGTCGATGATCGCCTCGCGCGGTGAGGGCGGCGAGGTCTGCGTGTGCGAGCTGACGCCGGCCTTCGAGCTGTCCCAGCCGACGATCTCCCACCACCTCAAACTGCTCCGCCAGGCCGGACTCATCGACTGCGAACGCCGCGGCACCTGGGTGTACTACTGGGTGCTGCCCGGCGTCCTGGACCGGCTCGCCGC
>NZ_BMVJ01000091.1 GCF_014650655.1 Streptomyces anandii JCM 4720 | reverse complement strand
CGGCGAGCTTCATGGCCTCCTCGATGAGGGTCTCCACGATCTTCGACTCGGGCACCGTCTTGATGACCTCGCCCTTGACGAAGATCTGCCCCTTGCCGTTGCCGGAGGCCACACCCAGGTCCGCCTCACGCGCCTCGCCCGGACCGTTCACCACGCAGCCCATCACCGCCACCCGCAGCGGCACCTCCATACCCGTCAGGCCCGCCGTGACCTCCTCGGCCAGCTTGTACACGTCCACCTGCGCCCGCCCGCACGACGGACACGAAACGATCTCCAGACCCCGCTGCCGCAGATTCAGCGACTCCAGGATCTGGATACCGACCTTGACCTCCTCCACCGGAGGCGCACTCAGCGACACCCGGATCGTGTCACCGATACCCTGCGACAGCAGCGCACCGAAGGCCACCGCCGACTTGATCGTGCCCTGGAACGCCGGCCCCGCCTCCGTCACCCCCAGATGCAGCGGGTACTCGCACCGCTCCGCCAGCTGCCGGTAGGCCTCGATCATCACCACCGGGTCGTTGTGCTTCACCGAGATCTTGATGTCCCGGAAGCCGTGCTCCTCGAACAGCGACGCCTCCCACAGCGCCGACTCCACCAGCGCCTCCGGCGTCGCCCTGCCGTACTTCTGCAGCAGCCGCCGGTCCAGCGACCCCGCGTTCACCCCGATCCGGACCGGCGTCCCGTGGTCCTTCGCCGCCCGCGCGATCTCCTTGACCTGATCGTCGAACTTCTTGATGTTGCCCGGATTCACCCGCACCGCCGCACAGCCCGCCTCGATCGCCGCGAACACGTACTTCGGCTGGAAGTGGATGTCCGCGATCACCGGGATCTGCGACTTCCGCGCGATCGTCGCCAGCGCGTCCGCGTCGTCCTGAGTCGGACACGCCACCCGCACGATCTGGCACCCGGACGCGGTCAGCTCCGCGATCTGCTGCAACGTCGCACCGACATCCGACGTACGCGTCGTCGTCATCGACTGCACCGACACCGGCGCGTCCCCGCCCACCGCCACGGACCCGACCTGGATCTGCCGGCTCTTGCGGCGCTCGGCGA
>NZ_BMVJ01000090.1 GCF_014650655.1 Streptomyces anandii JCM 4720 | reverse complement strand
TGTACTCGGCCGGGAGGTTGGTGACACGCCCGCTACCGGTTGTTGATCATGAAGGGACCTCCGGGCGTAGTGGAGATTGCCGTCTTCACTCACCTCGGAGGTCCTGGTGGCCCACGCTAATGCCCGGCTGACCTTTCACGGCAGATGCCTGCTGGTGCGTCGCGTCGTCTTCGACCGGCGTCCGGTCGCGCACGTCGCCAAGGAACTGGGCGTCTCCCGGCAATGCGCTCATCGCTGGGTCAACCGCTACCGTGCCCACGGCTGGCCGGGGCTGCACGACCGCTCGAGCCGCCCCCACACCTGCCCACGTCGCACCCCGGCCGAGGTTGAGCAGCGCGTCCTTGAGGCCCGCCGACGCCTGCGCCGGGGACCCGAGCAGATTGCTGAGGCCACCCAGGTCCCGGCCCGGACGGTGAGCCGGATCCTGCGCCGCCACCACATGCCGCCCCTGGCGGCCTGCGACCCTCTGACCGGACAGGTGATCCGGGCGGTGCGCACCAGCGCCGCACGCTACGAGTACAACCAGCCCGGCGGCTTGGTCCACCTGGACGTCAAGAAGCTCGGGAAGATCCCCGACGGCGGTGGCTGGCGGGCCCACGGCCGCAGCGAGGACGTCCGGGGCCGGGGCATCGGCTACGACTACGTGCACGCCGCGGTCGACGATCACTCCCGCCTGGCCTATGCCGAGATCCTGGCCGACGAGAAGGGCACCACCTGCGCGGCCTTCATCACCCGTGCGGCCGCGTTCTTCGCCGGGCACGGCATCGCCCGCATCGAGCGCGTGATGACCGACAACGCCAGGAACTACCGCACCTCCGGCGCATTCCGCGACGCCTGCCAAGCCCTGGGCGCCAAGCAGAAGTTCACCCGTCCCCACTGCCCCTGGACCAACGGCAAGGTGGAACGCTTCAACCGGACTCTGCAAGCCGAGTGGGCCTACCACCAGGTCTTTGCCAGCAACACCGAACGCGCCGACGCACTCGCGCCCTGGCTGCACTTCTACAACACTGGCCGCCGACACACTGCGCTCGGCGGCCAGCCACCGATCACCCGACTGTCACCAAAGTCATGACCG
Organism: Streptomyces anandii JCM 4720; assembly: GCF_014650655.1. Classification (GTDB taxonomy): domain Bacteria; phylum Actinomycetota; class Actinomycetes; order Streptomycetales; family Streptomycetaceae; genus Streptomyces; species Streptomyces anandii. The sequence continues at coordinate 6 of NZ_BMVJ01000090.1, read as the reverse complement.
GGTACA
>NZ_BMVJ01000089.1 GCF_014650655.1 Streptomyces anandii JCM 4720 | reverse complement strand
GACCTCCGTCGTGATCGCCGGTGACGAGAGCGCCGTACTGGAGATCGCCGAAGCCTTCGAGGCGCAGGGCCGCAAGACCCGTCGCCTGACCGTCAGCCACGCCTTCCACTCCCCGCACATGGACGGGATGCTGGCGGACTTCCGCAAGGTGGCCGAGGGGCTGTCGTACGCGGCTCCCGCCATTCCCCTGGTGTCGAACCTGACCGGCACGGTCGTGGGCGAGGAAGAGGTCTCGCGACCGGAGTTCTGGGTGCGCCATGTGCGGGAGGCGGTTCGCTTCCACGCGGGTGTGGGGGCGTTGGAGGCCGAGGGTGTCACCACCTTCGTCGAACTCGGCCCGGACGGCGTACTGTCCGCGATGGGACAGGAGTGCGTCACCGGAGACGGTCACGCGTTCGTGCCGGTGATGCAGCGCGGCCGCTCCGAGACGGAGACCCTGACGGTCGCGCTGGCGACGGCGTTCGCGCGGGGTGCCGCGCAGGCGCCCGACTGGGCCGCCTACTTCGCCGGCAGCGGCGCCCGACGCGTGGAACTGCCCACCTATCCCTTCCAGCGGCAGTGGTACTGGCTCGACTCCGGTTCCCCGGCGGGCGGTTCGGGTGACCCGGCTGGGCTCGGCCTCGAGTCCGCCGACCACGCGCTGCTCGGAGCCGCCGTCGAACTGCCCGACACGGACGGCTTCCTGTTCACCGGCCGGCTGTCACTGGAGACACATCCGTGGCTGGCCGATCACGCGGTCATGGGTGCGGTCCTGCTGCCCGGCACCGCCTTCGTCGAGATGGCCCTGCACGCCGGCGAGCAGGTCGGCTGCGACCGGATCGAGGAACTGACCCTGGAGGCCCCCCTGATCCTGCCCGAACAGGGCGGGGTGCGGTTGCGCCTGTCGGTCGGAACCGAGGATGACGACGGCCGTCGCCCGCTGTCCCTGCACTCGCGGCTGGAGAGCGCCACGGCGGAGGAGCCGTGGGTGCGGCACGCCACCGGCCAGCTCACCCAGGGCGCGCAGGACCCGTCCTTCGACCTGTCGGTGTGGCCGCCGGAGGGTGCGGAGCGCGTGGAGGCGGAGGTGGCTGGTCTGTATGAGGGGCT
>NZ_BMVJ01000088.1 GCF_014650655.1 Streptomyces anandii JCM 4720 | reverse complement strand
CCGTGCGTTCAAGGAGTTGGGTTTTGACTCGTTGACGGCGGTGGAGTTGCGGAATGATCTGCGGTCGGTGACGGGGTTGCGGTTGCCGGCGACGTTGGTGTTCGACTATCCGACGCCGGGGGATCTGGCGCGGTATCTGCGCGATGAGCTGGTCGGTGACGCGGACACCGGGGTGGTGCCGGTGGTGCCGGTGGCCGGTGGGCCGGGTGTGGATGATGATCTGGTCGCGATCGTGGGGATGGCGTGCCGGTTCCCGGGTGGGGTGGAGTCGCCGGAGGATCTGTGGCGGCTGGTGGCCGGTGGCGGGGACGGAGTGTCGCTGTTCCCGGCGGATCGTGGCTGGGATGTGGAGAGGCTGTATCACCCGGATCCGGATCATGCGGGGACGTCGTACACGCGTGAGGGTGGTTTCCTGCACTCGGCGGGGGAGTTCGATCCGGCGTTCTTCGGTATTTCTCCGCGTGAGGCGCTGGCGATGGATCCGCAGCAGCGGTTGTTGCTGGAGACGTCGTGGGAGGCGTTGGAGCGGGCGGGTATTGATCCGTTGTCGGTGCGGGGGAGCCGGACGGGTGTGTTCGCGGGTGTGATGTATCACGACTATCTGGCGGGGTTGCAGGAGTTCCCGGACGGGGTCGAGGGGTATATCGGGACGGGTAACGCGGGCAGTATCGCTTCGGGCCGGGTGGCGTACACGCTGGGGCTTGAGGGTCCGGCGGTGACGGTGGACACGGCGTGTTCGTCGTCGTTGGTGGCGTTGCATCTGGCGGCGCAGGCGCTGCGTGGTGGTGAGTGTGATCTGGCGTTGGCCGGTGGTGTGGCGGTGATGGCCACGCCGGAGACGTTCATTGATTTCAGCCGGCAGCGGGGTCTTGCGGTGGACGGGCGGTGCAAGGCGTTCGCGGCGGGTGCGGACGGCACCGGCTGGGGTGAGGGCGCGGGCATGCTCCTGGTCGAGCGGCTCTCCGACGCGCGCCGCAACGGCCACCCGGTGCTGGCGGTGGTGCGTGGGTCGGCGATCAACCAGGACGGTGCCAGCAACGGGCTGACCGCCCCCAACGGGCCCTCCCAGCAGCGCGTCATCCGCCAAGCCCT
>NZ_BMVJ01000087.1:640-1093 GCF_014650655.1 Streptomyces anandii JCM 4720 | reverse complement strand
CCGTGGAACTGCGCAACCGCCTCGGCGCCGCCACCGGGCTCACCCTCCCCACCTCCCTGGTCTACGACTACCCCACGACCTCCGCGCTCGCCGGCCACCTGCGCGACGAGCTGCTGGGCGGGCTCGTACCCGATGCGACTGTCATCAGCTCCGTAACCGGTGCCTCCGCGCTTGCCGTAGCCGACGACCCGATCGCGATCGTGTCGATGAGCTGCCGCTTCCCGGGCGGCGTAAGGTCACCTGAGGACCTCTGGCAGCTGCTGAGCGACGGGAGGGACGCGACCTCCAGGTTCCCGACGGACCGGGGCTGGGACGTCGAGGCCCTCTACGACCCGGACCCCGGGCAGGCGGGCAAGACGTACACCCGAGAGGGCGCCTTCATCCAGAACGCGGCCGAGTTCGACGCGGGATTCTTCGGCATCTCGCCGCGTGAGGCGCTGGCGATGGATCCCC
>NZ_BMVJ01000087.1:0-610 GCF_014650655.1 Streptomyces anandii JCM 4720 | reverse complement strand
AGCAGCGGCTGCTGCTGGAAACCGCGTGGGAGGCGTTCGAGCGTGCGGGTATCGCTCCGGACGCCCTGCGCGGCAGCCAGGCGGGCGTGTTCATCGGGACGAACGGCCAGGACTACCTGTCCCTGCTGATGAAGGCACCCGAGGGGCTGGAGGGTCACCTGGGCACGGGCAACGCGGCCAGCGTCGTCTCCGGCCGCCTCGCCTACGTCTTCGGTCTCGAAGGCCCGGCGGTGACGGTCGACACGGCCTGTTCGTCCTCCCTTGTCGCCCTCCACTGGGCGGCTCAGGCCCTCCGTAACGGCGAGTGCTCGTTCGCCCTGGTCGGCGGCGTGACGATCATGGCCACGGCCGAGAACTTCGTGGACTTCAGCCGTCAGCGGGGTCTTGCGGCGGACGGCCGGGTGAAGGCCTTCGCGGCGGGTGCGGACGGCACGGGCTGGGGTGAGGGTGTGGGCATGCTGCTCGTGGAGCGGCTGTCCGATGCGCGGCGCAACGGTCACCCGGTCCTGGCGGTGGTGCGCGGTAGTGCGGTGAATCAGGACGGTGCGAGTAATGGTCTGACGGCTCCGAATGGTCCGTCGCAGCAGCGGGTGATCCGGCAGGCGTTGGC
>NZ_BMVJ01000086.1 GCF_014650655.1 Streptomyces anandii JCM 4720 | reverse complement strand
CGAGCACGATGTGGGTGTTGTCCGCGAAGTCGGAGGCCGCGTTGCGGGCTCAGGCGGAGCGGGTGCGGGCGCGGGTCATGTCCGGTGGTCAGGATCTGCGGCCGGTGGATGTCGCCTATTCGCTGGCGGCCTCGCGGGCTGCTCTGGAGGTCCGTGCGGCGGTCGTCGGTGATGGTGACGGTGGCGGCAGTGACCGGGAGGCGTTGCTGGCGGGGCTTGCCGCGCTGGCGGCGGGCGAGCGGGGAGCACGGGTGGTGCGGGGCGTGGCCGGTGAGGGCCGTACGGCCCTGCTGTTCACGGGCCAGGGCAGCCAGCGGCTGGGGATGGGCCGGGAGCTGTACGAGGCGTATCCCGTGTTCGCGGCGGCGCTGGACGAGGTGTTCGCCCGGTTCGAACTTCCCCTGCGCGCAGTCGTGTTCGGCGGCAGCGACGAGGACGTGTCTGGGCTGATCGACCAGACGGCGTACACGCAGCCCGCGTTGTTCGCGATCGAGGTGGCGCTGTTCCGGCTCCTCGAATCGTGGGGGGTTCGGCCGGACTTCGTGTCCGGTCACTCCATCGGTGAGGTGGCGGCCGCGCACTGTGCGGGTGTGCTGTCGCTGGAGGACGCGTGCACGCTGGTGGCGGCGCGTGGCCGGCTGATGCAGGAACTCCCGGCCGGTGGCGCGATGGTGGCCGTGCAGGCCGCCGAGGACGAGGTGACGCCGTATCTGACCGACGTGGTGAGTGTCGCGGCTGTCAACGGCCCGGCCTCGGTCGTGATCGCGGGTGACGAGAGCGCCGTACGGGAGATCGCCGAGGTCTTCGAGGAGCGGGGGCGGAAGACCAGGCGTCTGACGGTCAGCCACGCCTTCCACTCGCCGCACATGGACGGCATGCTCGCGGACTTCCGCAAGGTGGCCGAGGGGTTGTCCTACGAGGCTCCGCGTATTCCGGTCGTCTCCAACCTCACCGGCACGATCGCGTCGGCGGAGGAGATCACCAGCCCCGACTTCTGGGTGCGTCACGTCCGTGAGGCTGTCCGTTTCCACGACGGCATCCGCGCGCTGGAAGCCGAGAACGTCACGACCTTCCTCGAGCTCGGCCCGGACGGAGTCCT
>NZ_BMVJ01000085.1 GCF_014650655.1 Streptomyces anandii JCM 4720 | reverse complement strand
GTGTTGGTGCAGGCGTTGGGTGATGCCGGTGTGGTGGCGTCGTTGTGGTGTGTGACGCGGGGTGCGGTGTCGGCCGGTCGTGCGGATCGGTTGGACGGCGATGGTGTGGTGCAGGCGGGTGTGTGGGGTCTGGGGCGGGTGGCCGCGCTGGAGTGTCCGGGGCGTTGGGGTGGTCTGGTCGACCTTCCGCAGGGTGCCGGTGCTGTGGAGGAGCGTGTCCTGGGTCGGCTGGCGGATGTGCTGGCGGGGCTCGGGGGTGAGGATCAGGTCGCGGTGCGGGCGTCGGGTGTGTTCGCGCGTCGGCTGGTGCGGGTGGTGTCGGGTGAGGTGCCGGCTCAGGTGTGGGTGCCTGAGGGGGCGGTGCTGGTTACGGGTGGTACGGGTGCGTTGGGTGCTCGGGTGGCGCGTTGGCTGGTGGGGCGTGGTGCCGGTCATGTGGTGCTGACGAGTCGGCGTGGTCTTGGGGCTCCGGGTGCGGTGGAGTTGCGGGACGAGCTTGAGGCTTTGGGTGCGCGGGTGTCGGTGGTGGCCTGTGATGTGGCGGACCGGGATGCGCTGGCGGGGCTGGTGGACTCGCTCCGTCCGGAGTTGACGGCTGTGTTCCACACGGCGGGTGTGCTGGATGACGGGGTGCTGGACGCGCTCACGCCGGACCGGTTCGAGAGTGTGTGGCGGGCCAAGGCCGACTCGGCGCGTAATCTGCACGAGCTGACGCGTGACCTGGATCTGTCGGCGTTTGTGTTGTTCTCGTCGGTTGCTGGTGTGCTGGGTGCTGCGGGGCAGGGCAATTACGCGGCGGCGAATGCGTTTGTGGATGCGTTGGCCGAGTGGCGGCGTGGTGCGGGGTTGCCGGCGGTGTCGGTGGCGTGGGGTCCGTGGGCTGATGGTGGTATGGCCGCGGACGGGGACGGGGTGTTGGAGCGCCGGTTGCGGCGTGAGGGCATGCTGCCGATGGCGCCGGATCTGGCGATGCGGGCGCTGGAGCAGGCGGTGGACCTGGGCGGGCTGGGTGATGCGGCTCCGTGTGTGGTCGACGTGGAGTGGGAGCGTTTCGCGGCCGGTTTCACCGCGGTGCGGCCCACCACACTCTTCGACGAACTGC
>NZ_BMVJ01000084.1:795-1131 GCF_014650655.1 Streptomyces anandii JCM 4720 | reverse complement strand
AGCGGTTGCTGCTGGAGACCTCCTGGGAGGCGTTCGAACGGGCGGGGATCGACCCGGCCACCCTGCGCGGCAGCCAGACAGGCGTCTTCGTGGGTGTCAACGGCTCCGACTACCTCTCCGCGCTCCTGGAGGCCGACGACGACTTCGCCGGCCACCTCGGCACCGGAAACGCCGCCAGTGTGATGTCGGGCCGCGTTTCCTACACGTTCGGGCTGGAGGGTCCGGCCGTGACGGTGGACACCGCGTGCTCCGCCTCACTCGTCGCCCTGCACCTGGGAGTTCAGGCGCTGCGCAACGGCGAGTGCTCGCTGGCGCTCGTCGGGGGCACCCATGTGA
>NZ_BMVJ01000084.1:0-767 GCF_014650655.1 Streptomyces anandii JCM 4720 | reverse complement strand
TGGCCACGCCCGGCCTGTTCGTCGAGTTCAGCCGGCAGCGCGGCCTGTCGGCGGACGGCCGCTGCAAGGCGTTCGCCTCGGATGCCGACGGTTTCGGACCGGCTGAAGGCGTCGGCATGCTGCTGGTGGAGCGGCTGTCGGACGCGCGTCGCAACGGTCACCCGGTCCTCGCTGTCGTGCGTGGGAGCGCCGTCAACCAGGACGGTGCGAGCAACGGGCTCACGGCGCCGAACGGTCCGTCGCAGCAGCGGGTGATTCGTCAGGCGCTCGCCAACGCCCGGTTGTCGGCCGCCGATGTGGACGCGGTGGAGGCGCACGGCACGGGCACGAGTCTGGGCGACCCGATCGAGGCGCAGGCGCTCCTGGCCACCTACGGGCAGGGCCGGGACGAGGAACGGCCGCTGCTGCTGGGTTCGGTGAAGTCCAACATCGGTCATACGCAGGCCGCCGCGGGTGTGGCGGGTGTGATGAAGATGGTGCTGGCGATGCGGCACGGTGTCCTTCCGCCGAGCCTGCACATCAGCGAGCCGACCCCGCACGTCGACTGGTCCTCCGGGGCCATCGAGCTGCTGACGCGCAACACCGAATGGCCGCAGTCCGGCCGCCCACGCAGGGCTGCCGTGTCCGCCTTCGGTTTCAGTGGGACGAATGCGCATGTGGTGCTGGAGCAGGCGCCGCCGGTGGAGGTGTCGGAGGAGGTGGGCGAGCCGGAGCCGGTGGCGGGGTTCGGTGAGGGTGCCGTGTGGGTGTTGTCGGGCGGGAGTGCG
>NZ_BMVJ01000083.1 GCF_014650655.1 Streptomyces anandii JCM 4720 | reverse complement strand
GCGGCGGCGGATGTCGTTGAGGCGGGTGATGAGGGGAGCGATGGTGCGGCCCTCGCGTTCGGCGGCGGCCCAGTCGCGGGGTTTGAGCTGGTACTTCTCGGAGTCGAGGTATTCCTCGCTGCCGGGTTTGAGGGGGGTGTTCTCGCACAGTTCGTAGCCGCTGTAGATGCCCCAGGCGGGGGCGAGGGTGGCGGCCAGGACGGCGCGGACCTCGAAGGCGGGGCGGCCGCCGTGCTGGAGGTAGGCGTGCAGGATGTCGGGGGTGTTGGTGAAGAAGTTGGGCCGCATGTAGGCGGCCGCCTCGCCGGACAGTTCGGTGAGGTAGTCGGTCAGTTCCTGCTTGGTGTTGCGCCAGGTGAAGTAGGTGTAGGACTGCTGGAAGCCGATCTGGGCCAGGGTGTGCATCATCGCGGGGCGGGTGAAGGCCTCGGCCAGGAAGATCACGTCGGGGTCGGCGGCGTTGATCTCGCCGATCACGCGTTCCCAGAAGACGACCGGTTTGGTGTGGGGGTTGTCGACGCGGAAGATGCGTACCCCGTGGGCCATCCAGTGGCGCAGGATCCGCACGGTCTCGGCGACGAGGCCGTCCATGTCGGCGTCGAAGGCGACGGGGTAGATGTCCTGGTACTTCTTGGGCGGGTTCTCGGCGTAGGCGATGGTGCCGTCGGGGCGGTGGTGGAACCACTCGGGGTGTTTGGAGACCCAGGGGTGGTCGGGGGAGCACTGCAGGGCGAAGTCGAGGGCGATCTCCAGGCCGAGTTCGGCGGCGCGGGCGGTGAAGGCGTCGAAGTCCTCCAGGGTGCCCAGGGCGGGGTGGACGGCGTCGTGGCCGCCTTCGGGGGAGCCGATGGCCCAGGGCACGCCGACGTCGTCGGGGGTGGGGTCGAGGGTGTTGTTGCGGCCCTTGCGGTAGGTGGTGCCGATGGGGTGGATGGGGGGCAGGTAGACCACGTCGAAGCCCATCGCGGCGATCGCGGGCAGGCGGCGGGCGGCGGTGGCGAACGTGCCGTGCGGCTGCTCGGGCGTGCCCTCGGAGCGGGGGAAGAACTCGTACCAGGACCCGAACAGGGCCCGCTCGCGCTCGACCAGCAGCCGCAGCGGCTCGGAGGCGGTGACCAGTTCGCGCAGCGGATGGCGGGCCAG
>NZ_BMVJ01000081.1 GCF_014650655.1 Streptomyces anandii JCM 4720 | reverse complement strand
GGTTCGGCTACGGTCACGCATGCCTACGGCACGGCCGCCGGCAGTCCGTTCACGGTGACGGCGACGTATTCCGGCAACGCGGGCTTCGCGGGTTCCTCGGGGTCGGACACGCAGGCGGTGAATCGGGCTGGGACGACCACGACGGTGTCGTCGTCGCCGGATCCGTCGGTGGTGGGTCAGCCGGTGACCATCACGGCGACGGTGGCGCCGGTGGCGCCGGGTGCGGGGACGCCGACGGGGAACGTCACGATCGGCTTCGGTGACGGGAGTCCGTCCCAGACGCTGGCCCTTACGGGCGGCAGCGCGACGGTCACCCACACCTACACCAGCACTTCCGGCAGCCCCTACGTCATCAGCGCCGTCTACGCGGGGAACGGCGACTTCTCCTCATCGGTGGCCGTCGGCAGCCAGACGGTGAATCCGGCGCCGACGGCCACGACCGTGTCGTCGTCGCCGGATCCGTCGGTGGTGGGTCAGTCGGTGACCTTCACTGCCACGGTGGCGCCCGTGGCGCCCGGCGGAGGGTCGGTGACGGGGACGGTCACGTTCGACTTCGGTGACGGGAGTGCGACGGTGACGGTGCCGGTGGCCGGCGGCACCGCGACGGCCACTCACGCCTACGCCGACGCGACCGCGAGTCCGTTCACCGTCACCGCCACCTACAACGGCAGTGCCCTCTATGCCGGTTCCAGTGGTTCCGACACACAGACGGTGAACCAGGCGGGGACCAGCACTGTGGTGTCGTCGTCGCCGGATCCGTCGGTGGTGGGCCAGCCGGTGACGTTCACCGCGGTGGTGGCGCCGGTGGCGCCCGGCGCGGGGACGCCCACGGGGCCGGTCGTCTTCGACTTCGGTGACGGCTCACCGACCCAGAGCGCCACTCTGGTGGGAGGTACGGCTTCGGTCACCCACTCCTTCGCGTCAGCGACGGGCAGCCCCTTCACGGTGACTGCGGCGTATGGCGGTGACGGTGATTTCGGTGGTTCGTCGGGTTCCGTGGTGCAGTCGGTGGTTCAGGCGGGGACGACCACGACCGTGTCGTCGTCGCCGGATCCGTCGGTGGTGGGTGAGCCGGTGACGTTCACTGTGGCGGTGGCGCCGGTGGCGCCGGGTGCGGGGACGCCCACGGGGCCGGTCACGCTGGACTTCGGTGACGGGAGCGC
>NZ_BMVJ01000080.1:683-1190 GCF_014650655.1 Streptomyces anandii JCM 4720 | reverse complement strand
CACCAGGTGCTGGCGGTGGTGCGGGGCAGTGCGGTCAACCAGGACGGCGCCAGCAACGGCCTCACGGCCCCGAACGGTCCGTCCCAGCAGCGAGCCATCCGGCAAGCACTGGAGAACGCTCGCCTGACGGCCGACCAGGTCGACGCGGTCGAGGCCCACGGCACGGGTACGCGCCTGGGTGACCCGATCGAGGCGCAGGCCCTGCTGGCCACGTACGGCCAGGAACGCCCCGCCGCCGACAGCCCGTTGTGGCTCGGCTCCCTCAAGTCCAACATCGGACACACCCAGAACGCCGCGGGCGTCGCCGGGATCATCAAGATGGTGATGGCGATACGGCACGGTGTGCTGCCGCGCACCTTGCACGTGGACGAGCCGTCGCCGGACGTGGACTGGTCGGCGGGTGCGGTGTCGTTGCTGACCGAGGCGCGGGAGTGGCCCAAGACGGGTGAGCCGCGTCGTGCGGCGGTGTCGGCCTTCGGAGTGAGCGGCACCAACGCGCACACGATC
>NZ_BMVJ01000080.1:0-651 GCF_014650655.1 Streptomyces anandii JCM 4720 | reverse complement strand
CAGGCCCCCGCGGAGGACGACGAGCCCGCCGAGGTGGCGGACCGGGTGCCGCTGCCCGTGGTGCCTTGGGTGCTGTCCGCGCGGAGCGAGGAGTCGCTGCGAGGGCAGGCGGAGCGGCTGGGCGCGTATGTCGAAGAGCGCTCCGACCTCCGACTGGCGGACGTGGGTTACTCACTGGCCGTGGGCCGTGCGTCCTTCGAGCGGCGGGCGGTGCTCGTCGCCGGCGACCGTGAGGGCTTGCTAAGGCAGTTGGGAGCGCTGGAACGGGGTGAGGTCCCGGCCGGAGCGGTCACGGGTACTCCGGCCGGTGGCAAGTTGGCGTTCCTGTTCACGGGTCAGGGCAGCCAGCGGCTGGGGATGGGCCGGGAGCTGTATGAGGCGTATCCCGTGTTCGCGGCGGCGCTGGACGAGGTGTTCGCCCGGTTCGAACTTCCCCTGCGCGATGTCGTGTTCGGCGGCAGCGACGACGTGTCTGGTCTGATCGACCAGACGGCGTACACGCAGCCCGCGTTGTTCGCCGTCGAGGTGGCGTTGTTCCGGCTGCTGGAGTCGTGGGCGGTGCGCCCGGACTTCGTGTCCGGTCACTCCATCGGTGAGCTGGCGGCCGCGCACTGCGCGGGTGTGCTGTCACTGGAGGACGCCTGCACGCTG
>NZ_BMVJ01000079.1 GCF_014650655.1 Streptomyces anandii JCM 4720 | reverse complement strand
GAGTTGCTGACCGAGGCCCGGGAGTGGCCGGAGACCGACGGTCGTCCGCGTAGGGCTGGTGTCTCGTCCTTCGGCATGAGCGGCACCAACGCCCACACCATCATCGAGGAGCCGCCGGTCGAGGAGCCCGCGGTCGAGGAGCCTGCGGTCGAGGGGCCGGGGGACGGTGCCGACGGCCCGGATCGCACGGACGTGGAGATTGCTGACGGTGGCTCTGGGGTCGCGGGGGTGCTTCCGTGGGTGTTGACCGCCAAGACGCCCGCTGCCCTGCGCGGTCAGGCGGAGCGGCTGCTCGAGCGGCTGGCCGCCGGGACCGAGCCGACCGACGCCCGTCTGGCCGACATCGGCTACTCGCTCGCCACGAGTCGTGCCGCGTTCGAGGAGCGGGCGGTGCTCGTCGCGGGCGACCGCGAGGGATTCCTGCGGCAGCTGGCCGCGCTTGCGGGTGACGGTTCGCCGGCCGCCGGCGTGGTCAGGGGTGCGCGGGCCGTCGGCAAGCTGGCATTCCTGTTCACCGGGCAGGGCAGCCAACGACTCGGCATGGGCCGCGAACTCTACGAGACCTACCCGGTGTTCGCGGACGCACTCGACGACGCCCTGTGGTACCTGGACGAGCAGCTCGAACTGCCCCTGCGCGACGTGATCTTCGCCGAGCCGGGCTCACCCGAGGCGGGGCTGATCGACCGGACCGAGTACACCCAGCCGGCGTTGTTCGCGGTCGAGGTGGCGCTGTTCCGGCTCTTGGAGTCGTGGGGCGTGCGGCCGGACTTCGTGTCCGGGCATTCGATCGGTGAGCTGGCGGCCGCGCACTGCGCGGGTGTGCTGTCGCTTGAGGACGCGTGCACGCTGGTGGCGGCGCGTGGGCGGTTGATGCAGGAGTTGCCCGGCGACGGTGGGGCAATGGTGGCTGTTCAGGCCGCTGAGGACGAGGTGGCGCCGTATCTGACGACGGGTGCGGCGAGCGTCGCGGCCGTGAACGGCCCGACGTCCGTGGTGATCGCCGGTGACGAGAGCGCCGTACTGGAGATCGCTGCCGTCTTCGAGGAGCAGGGGCGGAAGACCCGTCGGCTGACGGTCAGCCACGCCTTCCACTCGCCGCACATGGACGGGATGCTCGCCGAGTTCCGGCGCGTGGCGCAGGTGCTCGAGTTCGAGGCTCCTCGGATCCCGATCGTGTCGAACCTGACCGGTGGTGTGGTGTCCGCGGGAGAGGTGTGCTCTCCGGAGTTCTGGGTGCGGCA
>NZ_BMVJ01000078.1:247-1367 GCF_014650655.1 Streptomyces anandii JCM 4720 | reverse complement strand
TGTGGTCGACGTGGAGTGGGAGCGTTTCGCGGCCGGTTTCACCGCGGTGCGGCCCACCACACTCTTCGACGAACTGCCCGAGCTGCACAAGTCCCCGCAGGCCCCGGGTGTCGCCCGCGTGGTCACGGACGCCAACGAGGCCACCACGGTCGGCGAGCGGCTGCTCGGTCTGACCGAGCCCGAGCAGCACCGTGAACTGCTGGATCTGGTACGTGCACAGGTCGCCGCCGTGCTGGGGCACGGCAGCGCGGACGCGGTGCGCGGTGACCGGGCGTTCCGCGAGCTGGGCTTCGACTCGCTGACCGCCGTGGAACTGCGCAACCGCCTCGGCGCCGCCACCGGGCTCACCCTCCCCACCTCCCTGGTCTACGACTACCCCACGGCCTCCGCGCTCGCCGGCCACCTGCGCGACGAACTCGTCGGCCAGGAGCCGGCGATGGCCGGAACGGCGGGGGACACCGCCACCGTGGCCCCCGTCGGCACCGACGTGGACGACGACCCGATCGTGATCGTGGAGATGAGCTGCCGCTTCCCCGGTGGCGTCCGGTCGCCGGAGGACTTCTGGCACTTGCTGACCGAGGGCCGCGACGCCGTCTCCGGCTTCCCGACCGACCGCGGCTGGAACCTGGAGCGCCTGGGCGACCCCGACCCCGAGCGCCAGGGCACCTCGTACACCCGCGAGGGCGGATTCCTCGACGACGCCGACCGGTTCGACGCGTCCTTCTTCGGGATCAGCCCGCGTGAGGCGCTGGCGATGGATCCCCAGCAGCGGCTGCTGCTGGAGGTGTCGTGGGAGGCGTTGGAGCGTGCGGGCATCGACCCGTCGTCGGCGAGGGGCAGCCGTACCGGCGTCTTCGTGGGCACCAACGGCCAGGACTACGCCTCCCTCATCACCTCCCCGCCCAAGGGCATCGAGGGTCACCTGGGCACGGGCAACGCGGCCAGCGTGGTCTCCGGCCGGATCTCCTACGTCTTCGGCCTGGAAGGCCCGGCGGTGACGGTCGACACGGCCTGCTCGTCGTCACTGGTCGCCCTCCACCTGGCGGTGCAGGCGCTGCGCGGCGGTGAGTGCGATCTCGCGCTGGCCGGCGGCGTCACGGTGATGTCGACCCCCGAGGCG
>NZ_BMVJ01000078.1:0-209 GCF_014650655.1 Streptomyces anandii JCM 4720 | reverse complement strand
CGTCAGCGGGGTCTTGCGGCGGACGGCCGGGTGAAGGCCTTCGCGGCGGGTGCGGACGGCACGGGCTGGGGTGAGGGCGTGGGCATGCTGCTCGTGGAGCGGCTGTCGGACGCCCGGCGCAACGGTCATCCTGTGCTGGCGGTGGTGCGGGGGAGTGCCATCAATCAGGACGGTGCGAGTAATGGTCTGACGGCTCCGAATGGTCCGTC
>NZ_BMVJ01000077.1:271-1426 GCF_014650655.1 Streptomyces anandii JCM 4720 | reverse complement strand
CAGAAGTCAGCCGTCCCGATCTCCTCACCCGACACAACCGAAGCCGTCAGGTTCGACACGACCGGAATCCGCGGAACGCCATACGACAGCCCCTCGGCCACCTCCCGGAATGCCTCCAACATCCCGTCCATGTGCGGCGAATGGAAGGCATGACTGACCGTCAACCGACGAGTCTTCCGCCCCTGCCGCTCAAAGACGCCGGCGATCTCCAGCACGGCGCTCTCGTCACCAGCGATCACCACGGACGCCGGACCGTTGACGGCCGCGATACTCACCGCATCCGTCAGATACGGCAGCACCTCGTCCTCAGCGGCCTGGACAGCCACCATGGCCCCACCGGACGGCAACTCCTGCATCAGCCGACCACGCGCCGCCACCAGCGTGCACGCGTCCTCCAGCGACAGCACACCCGCACAATGCGCGGCCGCCACCTCACCGATGGAGTGACCCGACAGGAAGTCCGGCCGAACCCCCCACGACTCCAGCAGCCGGAACAACGCCACCTCGACCGCGAACAACGCAGGCTGCGTGCAGGCGGTCTCGTTGATCAGATCCGCGTCGTCGCCGAACAGCACCTCCAGCAACGGCACGTCCAGATGCCCGTCAAGCCGCGCACACACCGCATCCAACGCATCCGCGAACACCGGATACGCCCCATACAGCTCCCGGCCCATCCCCAACCGCTGGCTGCCCTGCCCCGTGAACAGGAACGCCAGCTTCGCGTCCACCGGAGTACCGGTGACCGTCCCGGCGGGCGTCTCGCCGCTCGCCAGCGTACCCAGCTGCCGTACGAAGTCCTCGCGGTCGCCCGCGACGAGCACCGCCCGCTCGTCCATGGCCGCACGCCCCGTCGCCAACGAATGGGCAACATCGGCGCCCCGAAGGGCAGGGCGCTCCAGAAGGTGGGTGCGCAGTCGCTCGGCCTGGGCCCGGAGCGCCTCGCGGTCCTTGGCGGAGATGACGTAAGGCAGTACGGGGTGCTCAACGGGCTCGAGCTCCGACTTCGGCTCCGGCTCGGCGAAGACGGGTGCCTGCTCCACGATGGTGTGGGCGTTGGTGCCGCTGAGCCCGAAGGACGAGACGCCCGCCCTACGCGGACGACCGTCGGTCTCGGGCCACTCCCGGGCCTCGGTCAGCAACTCCACCGCACCCGCG
>NZ_BMVJ01000077.1:0-243 GCF_014650655.1 Streptomyces anandii JCM 4720 | reverse complement strand
CAGTCCACGTGCGGGGTCGGCTCATCGACATGAAGGGTCTGCGGCAGCACACCATGCCGCATCGCCAGCACCATCTTGATCACACCCGCGACACCGGCCGCGGCCTGCGTGTGCCCGATGTTCGACTTCAGCGACCCCAGCCACAGCGGCGGCCGCCCCTCACCCCGCCCCTGCCCGTACGTGGCCAGCAGCGCCTGCGCCTCGATCGGGTCGCCCAGCGTCGTACCCGTACCGTGCGCCTCC
>NZ_BMVJ01000076.1 GCF_014650655.1 Streptomyces anandii JCM 4720 | reverse complement strand
CGGCTGGACCTGCCGGGCCTGCGCGCCCAGGCGAGCAGCACCGGCATGCTCCCGCCCCTCCTCCGCAGCCTGGTCCGCGTCCCCGCGCCCACCCGCCGTACGGCCGCGACCGCCACCACCGCCGCGCCCTCGGGAGCCCTGGCTCAACGCCTGGCCACCCTCCCGGCACCTGAACGCGGCAAAGTCGTGCTCGAGTTGGTCCGGACGCAGGTGGCCGCCGTGCTCGGTCTGGCCGGCCCCGACGCGGTCGAGCCGCTGCGCGCCTTCAACGAGGTCGGCTTCGACTCGCTGACCGCCCTCGAACTGCGCAACCGCCTGAACGCGGCCACGGAGGTCCGCCTCCCCGCGACCCTCATCTTCGACTACCCGACGCCGACGGTCCTGGCGGAGTATCTGACGACAGAGGTCCTGGGGACCTCGGCAGAGGCCGCGGCGCCCATCACCGCCGCGACGGGCGCCGCCGACGACGAACCGATCGCGATCGTCGGGATGAGCTGCCGGTACCCCGGAGACGTCCGTTCTCCCGAGGACCTGTGGACCCTGGTCACCGAGGGCCGGGACGCCATCACGGGCCTGCCGACCGACCGGGGATGGGACGTCGAGGGACTCTTCGACCCGGACCCCGACCGCCCCGGAACGAGTTACACGCGCGACGGCGGTTTCCTGCACGACGCCCACCACTTCGACCCGGTGTTCTTCGGGATCAGCCCGCGCGAGGCCCTCGCCACCGACCCGCAGCAGCGGCTGCTGCTTGAGACCACGTGGGAGGCGTTCGAGCGGGCCGGCATCGACCCGGCGTCCGTGCGCGGCAGCCGCACCGGCGTCTTCGCGGGCGTGATGTACAACGACTACGGCACGCTGCTGCACCGCGCCCCGGACGGCCTCGAGGGCTACATGGGCACCGCCAGCTCCGGCAGCGTGGCCTCCGGGCGCGTCGCCTACACGTTCGGTCTGGAGGGTCCGGCGGTCACTGTCGATACGGCGTGCTCGTCGTCCCTGGTCACCCTGCACCTGGCCGTGCAGGCGCTGCGCAACGGCGAGTGCTCGCTGGCCCTGGCCGGCGGTGTGACGGTGATGGCGACCCCGGGGACGTTCGTGGCGTTCAGCCGTCAGCGCGGACTCGCGACCGACGGGCGGTGCAAGCCCTTCGCCGCCGCAGCCGACGGTACGGCGTGGGGCGAGGGCGTGGGCATGCTCCTCGTGGAGCGCCTGTCCGACGCCCGCCGCAACGGCCACCCGGTCCTCGCCGTCGTACGCGGCAGCGCCATCAACCAGGACGGCGCGAGCAATGGTCTTACGGCCCCGAACGGGCCGTCCCAGCAGCGGGTCATCCGTCAGGCGCTCGCCAACGCCCGTCTCACCGCCGCCGATGTGGATGTGGTCGAGGCGCACGGTACGGGTACGACGCTGGGTGATCCGATCGAGGCGCAGGCGCTGCT
>NZ_BMVJ01000075.1 GCF_014650655.1 Streptomyces anandii JCM 4720 | reverse complement strand
GAGTTGCTGACCGAGGCCCGGGAGTGGCCGGAGACCGACGGTCGTCCGCGTAGGGCTGGTGTCTCGTCCTTCGGCATCAGCGGCACCAACGCCCACACGATCATCGAGCAGGCACCGGAGACGGTGGCTGCCGAGGAGACGTCTGCTGCGGCGGGCCCGGAGCCGACCGTGACCCCGCCCGTGCTGCCCTTCCTGCTGTCGGCCAGGAGCGAGCAGGCGCTGCGCCAACAGGCGGAACGACTGAGCGCGCAGCTCGTGCTGCAGCCGCAGTCGCGTCCAGTCGATGTTGCCTATTCGCTGGCGACGGGGCGTGCCGCGTTGGAGCGGCGGGCGGTTGTGGTGGCTGGTGGTGCTGACCCGGATGGGGTGCTGGCTGGTCTGGATGCCGTGGCTCGGGGTGGTGGTGCGCCGGGTGTGGTTGCCGGAGTTGCGGGGCAGGGCGGCGGTGTGGCGTTCCTGTTCACGGGGCAGGGCAGCCAGCGGTTGGGGATGGGCCGGGAGCTGTATGGGGCGTATCCGGTGTTCGCGGATGCGTTGGATGCGGTGTGTGCGCGGCTTGACGGGCATCTGGACGTGCCGTTGCTGGAGGTGCTGTTCGGCGATGACGCGGATCTGATCAACGAGACCGTCTGCACGCAGCCTGCGTTGTTCGCGGTCGAGGTGGCGTTGTTCCGGCTGCTGGAGTCGTGGGGCATTCGGCCGGACTTCCTGTCGGGTCACTCCATCGGTGAGGTGGCGGCCGCGCATTGTGCGGGTGTGCTGTCGCTGGAGGACGCGTGCACGCTGGTGGCGGCGCGTGGCCGGCTGATGCAGGAACTTCCGGGCGACATCGGTGCGATGGTGGCCGTGCAGGCTGCCGAGGCGGAGGTCACTCCGCACCTCACCGACGCGGTGAGCATCGCGGCCGTCAACGGCCCGACCTCCGTGGTGATCGCTGGTGACGAGAGCGCCGTACTGGAGATCACTGCCGTCTTTGAGCAGCAGGGGCGGAAGACTCACCGGTTGACGGTCAGTCATGCCTTCCACTCGCCGCACATGGACGGGATGTTGGAGGCCTTCCGGGAGGTGGCCTCTGGGCTGTCCTACGAGGCTCCTCGGATCCCGATCGTTTCGAACCTCACCGGTGGTGTGGTGTCGGGTGAGGAGATCGGGACGGCCGACTTCTGGGTGCGGCATGTGCGGGAGGGCGTGCGGTTCCTGGACGGTGTGCGGGTGCTGGAGGCCGAGGGCGTTTCGACGTTCGTCG
This sequence comes from Streptomyces anandii JCM 4720, assembly GCF_014650655.1. GTDB lineage: Bacteria > Actinomycetota > Actinomycetes > Streptomycetales > Streptomycetaceae > Streptomyces > Streptomyces anandii. Next base: position 196 of record NZ_BMVJ01000075.1, on the reverse strand, counting down.
AGCTGGGTCCGGACGGTGTGCTGTCGGCCATGGCGCAGGAGTGTGTCGTCGGCGACGGGTCGGCGGTGTTCGTTCCTGTGCTGCGACGTGAGCGTTCGGAGGCCGAGTCGCTGACGTCGGCTGTTGCTCGGGCGTATGTGCGTGGCGGTGCGGTGGACTGGCGTGCGTTCTTCGCTGGTGTCGGGGCGCGGCGGGT
>NZ_BMVJ01000074.1 GCF_014650655.1 Streptomyces anandii JCM 4720 | reverse complement strand
TCGGGCAGGTCAGCGTCCGCATCAGTGCTCCGTCAGCGATGACCTGCATCAACGGCCCGTCCAGCCGCAACGTCACCCGCTGCCCGGCCAGCGGAACCCCGACGATGATCTGCCGGCCTGCCAGGCCCACCACCCCGGAGGCGTTCACGGTGCGGGCCACCTCGATGGGCACCTGCGCCGCAAGCCGGCCAGGAGCACGGCCGGCCGGAGCGGGACCGGCGGCCCGGGCCCCGGACGCCCGCAGCCGCACCAGATCCGCGGTGCTGAGCCGGGACGGCACCGTCTTGATGCGCTGCCCGCCCAGGCTGACGTGGACGGTGGTGCTGTCCATCCACAGCGTCACCGGCCGGCCCGCATACCGGGGACCGAACCAGAACTGCTGGCCGGCCACCGCCAGGTTCCCGCTCGGCGGCACCACCCGGTCCACCTCCACCGCCTCCGCAGAGCCCAGCACCGCCTCCCCGACCGGTTCGACCGGCCGCCCCGGCTGCCCATCAGCAGCCGTCACGCCGGTCAGCTGGGCCGGAAGCCTCAGCTCGAGCCCGTCTGCCAGGGCGGGCCGGAACCGGTCGGCCGGGGTGTCCATGCCCAGCGACTGATGCGGACGCAAGGTGTTGTACTCCTCCCGCCAGCCGTCGATGACCGCCTGAGCCGCCTCCCGGTCGGCAAATGGCCCCTGGTCATCGAGCAGTTCCCGCCGCAGTGACTGATGGAACCGTTCGATCTTCCCTGTGGTCGTCGGCGAACGCGGTTTGGTCAGCCGATGCTTGATGCCGTTCAGCCGGCAGATCCGGTCGAACAACACCTCCGTGGACGGACCCGGCGTCCCGAACCTGCCGGTGAACTGCTTGCCGTTGTCGGTCAGCACCTCCTCCGGGCAGCCGAACTCCGCCAAAGCCGCCGTGAACGCCGCACACACCGCCCGTCCGGTCGCCCGCTCGACCACCGATGCGATCACACAGAACCGGGAATGGTCATCCACCCCGGTCACCAGCTTCAGCTCACGACCGTCAGCCAGCCAGAACCCGCCCATCACATCCAGCTGCCACAACTGCATCGGCCCCGGCCGCTCCCACCGCCGGTAATCCTCCCGACGTCTGCGCCGTTGCACCGGCACGATCAACTGGTGCCGCACCAGGATGCGATAGACCGAAGCCTCCGACGGAAGCGGCTCGACACCCCGCCGTTGCAACTCATGACGTAACCGGCGCTGCCCCCACCGCGGATGCAACCTGCGCAGTTCCAGCACGGCCGCCTCCACCCCGGCCGGCATCTGCCACGGATGCGACCTCGGCCGATGCGACCGGTCCGACAACCCCGCCAGACCACCCTCCTCATACCGGCGCACCCAGCAGTGCACCGACTGGCGCGAGACCCCATACCGGGCCGCGACCTCCGTCTTCGACGCCCCAGCAGCCACTTCCATGACCGCGTGATAACGCTGCTCGACCACGCTCAGCTCCACTAACACCGGCCTCGGCCCCCTCCACGACAAGCAGTCGCAGACAGCAAACCGAGGACGGAACCGTCAAGCATCAAGTGACGTCACCGCGTCAAGCATCAAACGAAGTAGGACAC
>NZ_BMVJ01000073.1 GCF_014650655.1 Streptomyces anandii JCM 4720 | reverse complement strand
CGGGCGTCCGACAGCCGCTCCACGAGCAGCATGCCCACACCCTCACCCCAGCCCGTGCCGTCCGCACCCGCCGCGAACGCCTTCACCCGGCCGTCCGCCGCGAGACCCCGCTGACGGCTGAACTCGACGAAAGCACCTGGGGTCGACATCACCGTCACACCACCGGCCAGCGCGAGATCGCACTCGCCGCTGCGCAGCGCCTGTGCGGCCAGGTGGAGCGCGACCAGCGAGGACGAGCAGGCCGTGTCGACCGTCATCGTCGGGCCCTCGACACCGAAGGTGTAGGCGAGCCGACCGGAGACGACGCTCGCGGAGTTGCCGGTGCTCATGAAGCCGTCGGTCGCTTCGGGCGAGTTGAGGACCAGGGAGAGGTAGTCCTGGCCGTTGGTGCCGATGAACACGCCGGCCTGGCTGCCCCGCAGAGTCTCCGGGTCTATGCCGGCGCGTTCGAAGGCCTCCCAGGAGGTCTCCAGGAGCAGCCGCTGCTGCGGGTCCATGGCGACGGCCTCACGCGGCGAGATGCCGAAGAAGGCCGGGTCGAACTCGGTGGCGCCGTAGAGGAATCCGCCCTCGCGTGCGTAGGAGGTGTTGTCGCCGTCCGATCGCGGGTCGTACAGCGACTCGATGTCCCAGCCCCGGTCGGTGGGGAATTCGGAGATCGCGTCCCGTCCGGAGGCGAGGAGGCCCCACAGGTCCTCCGGCGACTGCACGCCGCCGGGGAAACGGCAGCTCATCGCGACGATCGCGATCGGGTCGTCCGCCACCATGGCCGCGGCCCTCGGCACCGGATCGGTCGCCGTCGCCCGGGTGGTCCCGAGCAGTTCGGTGAACAGGTGATCGGCGAGCGCGGTCGGGGTCGGATAGTCGTAGATCAGGGTGGCGGGGAGGCGCAGTTCCGCCGCCGCGCCCAGCCGGTTGCGCAGTTCGACCGCCGTCAGCGAGTCGAAGCCCAGCTCCTTGAACGCGCGGTGGGCACCGACGGATTCGGGCCCCGTGTGGCCGAGGACCGCCGCCACCGTCTCACGCACCAGGTCGAGCAGAGCGCGCCGTTGTTCGGCCTCGGGCAGACCGGACAGGCGGTGCGCCGGCGAAGACGCGGGGCGCGACACGGCACCGGCATCGCCGGCGGGTTCGGCACCGCGCCGGACCACCGCCGCCGCACGTGCCTCGGTGAGTTCGACCAGCAAGGGGCTCGGCCGTACGGCCGCGAAGCCCGGCGCGAACCGCTTCCAGTCGACGTCGGCGACGGCCACCACGGTGTCGTCCGAGTCGAGCGCCTGCTGGAGCGCCTCGATCGCGTCAGACGTGGCCATGGGCGGTACGCCGCCGGCGCGCATCCGCCGCGCCAGTGCCTCGTCGGCCGCCATCCCGCCCTCGGCCCACGGCCCCCAGGCGATGGACGTCGCGACCAGGCCCTCGGCTCGCCGCTGCTCGGCCAGCGCGTCCAAGTAGGCATTGGCAGCCGCGTAGTTGGCCTGGCCTGCCGTTCCCCACACGCCACTCACGGAGGAGAAGAGGACGAAGGCCGACAGGTCGAGATCGCGGGTGAGTTCGTGGAGGTTGAGCGCGGAAGCGGCCTTCG
>NZ_BMVJ01000072.1 GCF_014650655.1 Streptomyces anandii JCM 4720 | reverse complement strand
CGGCTTCCGCGGCCACTTCTCCACCAAGTCCCGCCGCTACTCCACCACCCTCGGCGCCCTCCGCGACGCCCGCGCCGCATGGCGCCGCGCACAGGCGGCCACCACCGACACCGGGCCCGAGACGACGTACGTCCTCGCGCACTGGGTCTTCGCCGGAACCGGCCTCTCCGACACCGAAGCCTGGCTCGCCGCCTCCCTCGAACCCACCCCCGGAACAGAAGGAGAACCCACCCGTGCGCGATGACGAACTGCTGACGGTGCACGAGGTGATGGCGCGGCTGAAGGTCGGTCGCTCCACGGTCTACGACCTGATCCGTTCCCGTCGCTTGCCATCGATCACCATCGGCCGGTGCCGCCGCATCCCGGCGCGGGCTGTGCGCGAATACATCACTCACGAACTGGAGGCGGCGGCCTGATGGCGCAGCAACGCAGGAGGAATCCGAACGGCGCCGGCACCATCACCAAGCGCAAGGACGGTCGCTTCCAGTGCGCGGTGTACGTACTCCAGCCGGACGGCACCCGGGCCCGGAAGTTCGCCTATGGCAAGACGTGGGCCGAGTGCGACGCCAAGCGCCGGGAGTTGCTCGACAAGGTGGACCAGGGCGTGCCCGTGCCGACCAAGTCGGCCAAGCTCTCCGAGTGGCTGCCGTACTGGCTGGAGAACGTCATCAAGCCTCGGCGGAAGCTGAGCACGTACGACAAGTACGAAGCGCACGTCCGGCTCTACCTGGTGCCGCTGCTCGGCGCCAAGCGGCTCGAATCGCTGGGCGTCGCCGACGTCCGCCGCTTCCTCGTCCGCCTGGAGAAGGAGACGACCGCAGCAACCGCCAAGGAAACGCACCGGGTTCTGCGGTCGGCGCTGACCTCCGCCTGTCGAGAGGAGCTCATCGCGCGAAACGTCGCCAAGCTCGTCGAGCCGCCGCGCACGGACAATCGGGAGTTGCAGCCCTGGAGCCTCGACGAGACGCTCGACTTCCTTGCCGCCTGTCGCAGGGATCCGCTCTACGCAGCCTTCGTGCTCGCAATCGCCATGGGCCTGCGTCGGGGCGAGATCATCGGTCTCCGCTGGTTTGACCTCGACCTCGACAACCGCGTCCTTTACGTCCGCCAGCAGACGCAACGCCGTCGCGGCGTCCTCTACGACGACGATCCCAAGAGCCGTCGACGTCGTGTCGTCCCGCTGCCCGCGCTCTGCATCGCGCCCTTGCGCTGGCATCGGATGCGGCAGACGGCGGCTCGGAGCAAGGCGGGGGAGACCTGGCAGGCGTCGGACTACGTCTTCACCACCCGTACCGGTCGTCAGGTCGAGCCGCGGAACGTCTACCGCTCCTTCACCCGGGTCGCCGAGTCCGCCGGCCTCCGCGTGATTCGGCTGCACGACGCCCGGCACGGGTGCGCCACCCTCCTCACCGCTGCCGGGGTGGCTCCTCGCGTCGTGATGGAGATCCTCGGGCACAGCCAGATCAGCATCACCATGGACGTGTACACGCACGTCGTGCAGGACACCCAGCGCGAGGCCATCAGCCACATGGATCGGTTGCTCAAGAGGCGGCCCGGTCGTGGGTGATCGCCCTCGTTGATGTCAGAAGTGGATGTCAAAGGCCCCGGACCATGATCGGTCCGGGGCCTTTTGGCTGGTGCCCCCGGCAGGATTCGAACCTGCGACACCCGCTTTAGGAG
>NZ_BMVJ01000071.1 GCF_014650655.1 Streptomyces anandii JCM 4720 | reverse complement strand
TGCGGCAGCTCGTGGAGCGGGTGCGGGAGGCCACCCCGGCGGAGCGCGAGCCGCGTCCGGAGCCGGGTGCCGCGTCGCTGTACCAGACGGTGCCGTTCCGGCAGGACACCTCGTATCTGGCGATCGGGGAGCGGACCAACGCCAACGGGTCGAGGAAGTTCCGCGAGGCGATGCTCGAGGGCCGGTGGGACGACTGTGTGGAGCTGGCCCGTGAGCAGATCCGTGAGGGCGCGCACATGCTCGACCTGTGTGTGGACTACGTGGGCCGGGACGGTGTGGCGGACATGGAGGAGCTGGCGGGGCGTTTCGCCACCGCGTCGACGCTGCCGATCGTGCTGGACTCCACCGAGGTCGACGTCATCCGGGCGGGGCTGGAGAAGCTGGGCGGCCGTGCGGTGATCAACTCGGTGAACTACGAGGACGGGGACGGGCCCGGGTCGCGGTTCGCGCGGGTGACGGCGCTGGCGCGGGAGCACGGGGCGGCGCTGATCGCGCTGACCATCGACGAGGAGGGCCAGGCCCGCACGGCGGAGAAGAAGGTGGAGATCGCCGAGCGGCTGATCGGCGACCTGACCGGGAACTGGGGCATCCGCGAGGAGGACATCCTCGTGGACTGTCTGACGTTCACGATCTGCACCGGTCAGGAGGAGTCCCGCAAGGACGGCCTGGCCACCATCGAGGGCATCCGCGAGCTCAAGCGCCGCCACCCGGGGGTGCAGACCACCCTCGGCCTGTCGAACATCTCCTTCGGGCTGAACCCGGCCGCCCGGATCCTGCTGAACTCCGTCTTCCTGGACGAGTGCGTGAAGGCGGGCCTGGACTCCGCGATCGTGCACGCCTCGAAGATCCTGCCGATCGCCCGGTTCGACGAGGAGCAGGTCACCACCGCGCTGGACCTGATTCATGACCGCCGCCGCGAGGGCTACGACCCGCTGCAGAAGCTGATGGAGCTGTTCGAGGGCGCCACCGCGAAGTCGCTGAAGGCGGGCAGGGCGGAGGAGCTGGCCGCCCTCCCGCTGGAGGAGCGGCTCAAGCGCCGCATCATCGACGGTGAGAAGAACGGCCTGGAGGCCGACCTCGACGAGGCCCTGACCGGCCGTCCCGCCCTGGACATCGTCAACGACACGCTGCTGGACGGCATGAAGGTGGTCGGGGAGCTGTTCGGGTCGGGGCAGATGCAGCTGCCGTTCGTGCTGCAGTCCGCCGAGGTGATGAAGACCGCGGTCGCCCATCTGGAACCGCACATGGAGAAGACCGACGAGGCCGGCAAGGGCACGATCGTGCTGGCCACGGTGCGCGGGGACGTGCACGACATCGGCAAGAACCTGGTCGACATCATCCTGTCCAACAACGGCTACAACGTCGTCAACCTGGGCATCAAGCAGCCGGTCTCGGCGATCCTGGAGGCCGCCGGCGAGCACAAGGCCGACGTGATCGGCATGTCCGGGCTCCTGGTCAAGTCCACGGTGATCATGAAGGAGAACCTGGAGGAGCTCAACCAGCGCGGCCTGGCCGCCGACTACCCGGTCATCCTCGGCGGAGCCGCGCTGACCCGGGCGTACGTCGAGCAGGACCTGCACGAGATCTACCAGGGCGAGGTCCGCTACGCCCGCGACGCCTTCGAGGGCCTGCGCCTGATGGACGCCCTCATCGGCGTCAAGCGCGGCGTGCCCGGGGCCGAACTCCCCGAACTGCGCCCCCGCCGCGTCCGCGCCACCACCGTCGAG
>NZ_BMVJ01000070.1 GCF_014650655.1 Streptomyces anandii JCM 4720 | reverse complement strand
TCGACGCGGCCGAGGGTTCGACGGAGGCCCTGCTGGTGCCGATGCGGCTGGACCTGCCGGGCCTGCGCGCCCAGGCGGGCAGCACCGGCATGCTCCCGCCCCTCCTCCGCAGCCTGGTCCGGGTGCCGGTGCGCCGAGCGGCGGCGACCGCCGCCACCGCCGCGCCCTCGGGAGCCCTGGTCGAACGCCTGGCCGCGCTCCCCGAGGCGGAACAGGAGGCGGTGCTGCTCGACCTGGTCTGCACCCATGTGGCGGCCGTGCTCGGTTACCCGGGCCCGGAAGCCGTGGACCCGGCGCGGTCGTTCAACGAGGTCGGCTTCGACTCGCTGACCGCCGTGGAGCTCCGCAACCGGCTCAACGCGGCCACCGGTGTCCGGCTGCCCGCCACGCTCGTGTTCGACTATCCGACGCCCACCGCACTGGCCGCCTTCCTCCGGGACGAGATCGCCCCGAGCGGAGCGGCGGCCGTGACGCCGCTGCTCGCGGAACTCGACCGCCTGGAGGCCTCCTTGACGGCGGTAGCCCTCCCGGACGACGACGGGCGTTCGCAGATCACCGCACGCCTCCAGGAACTCCTGGCCAAGTGGGGTGACGGCCGGAAGGCACCGGAGGACGAGACGGCCGCGGCCGAGGTCGCCGAGGAGATCGAATCGGCGACGGACGACGACCTGTTCGACTTCATCGGTAAAGAGTTCGGGATCTCCTGACGTGAACGGCTCGGCCTTTCTGGCTGCCGCGAGAGGGATGCACGTATGAACGAGGAAAAGCTCCGCTACTTTCTCAAGCGGGTGACGGCGGACCTTCATGAAACCCGGCGCCGCCTTCAGGAGGCCGAGTCGGCGGACCAGGAACCGATCGGGATCGTCGGCATGAGCTGCCGCTACCCCGGTGGCGTCCGCTCGCCGGAGGAGCTGTGGCAGCTGGTCCTGAACGGCCGGGACGCGATCTCGGGTTTCCCGACCGACCGCGGCTGGGACGTGGAGCGTCTCTTCGACGACGATCCCGATCAGCAGGGCACGAGCTACGTCAGCGAGGGCGGGTTCCTGCACGACGCCAACTACTTCGACCCCGCCTTCTTCGGGATCAGCCCGCGCGAGGCGGTGGCGATGGATCCGCAGCAGCGGTTGCTGCTGGAGACCACGTGGGAGGCGTTCGAGCGGGCCGGCATCGACCCGGCGTCGGTCCGGGGCAGCCGCACCGGGGTCTTCGCGGGCGTGATGTACCACGACTACACGGCTCGTCTGCGCGCCGTGCCCGAAGGGGTCGAGGGCTACCTCGGCACGGGCGGCTCCAGCAGCATCGCCTCCGGGCGCGTCGCGTACACCTTCGGTCTGGAGGGTCCGGCGGTCACTGTCGATACGGCGTGCTCGTCGTCCCTGGTCACCCTGCACCTGGCCGTGCAGGCGCTGCGCAACGGCGAGTGCTCGCTGGCCCTGGCCGGCGGTGTGACGGTCATGCCGACACCGGGCACCTTCACCGAGTTCAGCCGCCAGCGCGGGCTGTCCTTCGACGGCCGCTGCAAGTCGTTCGCGGCCGCCGCGGACGGCACGGGCTGGGGCGAGGGCGTGGGCATGCTGCTGGTGGAGCGGCTGTCCGACGCCCGTCGCAACGGGCACACGGTCCTCGCCGTCGTGCGTGGCAGCGCGGTCAACCAGGACGGCGCGAGCAATGGTCTTACGGCCCCGAACGGGCCCTCCCAGCAGCGGGTCATCCGTCAGGCGCTCGCCAACGCCCGTCTCACTGCCGCCGATGTGGATGTGGTCGAGGCGCACGGTACGGGTACGACGCTGGGTGATCCGATCGAGGCGCAGGCGCTGCT
>NZ_BMVJ01000069.1 GCF_014650655.1 Streptomyces anandii JCM 4720 | reverse complement strand
GTCGTGGTGTCAGGCATGGGTTTGGGGGCCGTAGGTGGGGGTGTGGTGGGTGGTGAGGGTTTTGCCGTTGCCGGTGTACATGTGGACGCCGCAGGGGAGGCAGGGGTCGAAGCTGCGGACGGTGCGCATGATGTCGATGCCTTTGAAGTCGTCGGGGCCGTTTTCCTCGAAGAGGGGCTGGTTCTGGACGGCGTCTTCGTAGGGGCCGGGGGTGCCGTGGTGGTCGCGGGGGCTGGCGTTCCAGGGGGTGGGTGGGTAGGGGTGGTAGTTGGCGATCTTCTTGTCCTTGATGACGAGGTGGTGGGAGAGGACGCCGCGGACGGCTTCGTGGAAGCCGCAGCCGATGGCTTCGTCGGGGACGGTGAAGTTGGTGAAGGTGCGGGTTTCGCCGGCGTGGATGAGGTGTTGGGCCTGTTCGAGGAAGTGCAGGGCCATGGCGGCGGCGTAGGCGACGAAGTAGGGGCGGGCGCGGTCGCGTTCGATGGTGTTGGACCACTTGGGGATGTGCCACTGAAGGGTGGTTTCGGGGAGTTTCTCGCTTTTGGGGAGGGTGATGTTGACGCTGGTGCCGGTGGCTTGGACGTAGGGGGTGTGGACGCGGGCGTTCAGGGCGGTGGACCACAGGCGGGCGAGGGGGCCGCCGCCGGTGTCCAGGGCGAGGTCTTCGCCGGTGGTGGGGTGGTGCCAGCGGGGGCTCATGACCCAGGAGTAGTTGGCGTCGAAGTCGCGTTTTTGGGGGGCGGGCAGGGTGGTCTGGTTCCAGGGGTGGCGGGGGTCGATGGGGTTGCCGAGGGGGTCGTGGGTGACGAAGAGTTCCTGTTGGCCGTCGGTGTGGTGGGGGTCGGGGGTGGTCCAGTCGTCGTAGTAGGAGGAGCCGAGGAGGATGCGCAGGCCGAGGTTGATGTCGACGAGTTTGTTGGTGACCAGTTGTCCGTCGACGATGATGCCGGGGGTGACGTGCATGGCCTGGCCCCAGGTGTTCATGGTGTCGTAGCGGTAGTCGCAGATGTCGGGGTTCTGGAAGGCGCCCCAGCAGGCCAGGAGGGTGCGGCGGCGGCCGACTTCTTCGTATCCGGGGAGGGCTTGGTAGAAGAAGTCGAAGACGTCGTCGTTGAGGTGGACGGCTTGTTTGATGAAGTCCATCACGCGCAGGAGGCGGGTGAGGTAGTCGGTGAAGAGGGTGGGGGTGGGCTGGGTGCCGACGCCGCCGGGGTAGAGGGTGGAGGGGTGGACGTGGCGGCCTTCCATGAGGCAGAACATTTCGCGGGTGATGCGGCTGATTTTGAGGGATTCTTTGTAGATGTCGCCTTCGAAGGGGTTGAAGGCGCGCATGATGTCGGCGATGGTGCGGTAGCCGTGGAGGTGGCCGCGGGGGGCTTGGGTTTTTTCGGCGCGGGCCAGGACGGTGGGGTTGGTGGTTTTGACCATGGCTTCGCAGAAGTCGACGAAGACGAGGTTGTCCTGGAAGATGGTGTGGTCGAACATGTATTCGGCGGCTTCGCCGAGGTTGGTGATGTGTTCGGCCAGTGGTGGGGGTTTGATGCCGTAGGCCATTTGCTGGGCGTAGTTGGAGCAGGTGGTGTGGTTGTCGCCGCAGATTCCGCAGATGCGGGAGGTGATGAAGCCGGCGTCGCGGGGGTCTTTGCCTTTCATGAAGACCGAGTAGCCGCGGAAGAGGGAGGAGGTGGAGTGGCATTGGACGACTTCGCGGTTGGCGAAGTCGATTTTCGTGTAGATGCCCAGGTTCCCGATGATCCGGGTGATCGGATCCCAGGACATGTCCACCAGCTGCGCGGGCCTGCGCCCCGCCGAACGGGACTCCGTAGCCGTCAT
>NZ_BMVJ01000068.1 GCF_014650655.1 Streptomyces anandii JCM 4720 | reverse complement strand
TGGCGTTACCGCGTCACCTGGAAGCCGCTGCCCGACGACAACGCCTCCGCCACCACCCGCCTCACCGGCACGTGGCTCGTCGTCGCGCCGCCGGACAGCGACGAGAAGGGGCGGACGGCCGATGTGACGCGCGTCCTCACCGCACGTGGCGCCGCAGTACGCGTAGTACCGACCCCGGCCACCGCCGATCGGCACGCACTGACGGCCCTCATCCGTGAGGCCGCCGGTGAGATCGCCGCGACCGAAGACCACCTCGCCGGTGTGCTGTCGTTGCTCGCGGTGGACGCCGAGCAGCCGTTGCACACCTCACTCGCGCTGGTACAGGCCCTCGGCGACGCTGAGGTGACGGCACCGCTGTGGTGCGCCACCCGAGGCGCGGTCTCCGTGAACAGCGCCGACACCCTCGACGACCCGGAGCAGGCACTCGTCTGGGGACTGGGCCGGGTGGCCGCCCTGGAGCACGGCGAACGATGGGGCGGTCTCGTCGACCTGCCCGCCGAGCCTGACGAGCGCACGCTGACACGACTGGCGACCGCCCTCGCGGCCACCGGAGACGAGGACCAACTCGCCCTCCGGCCGACCGGTTTGTTCGTACGCCGCCTGCTGCGCGCTCCGCTCGACCGCACCCCCGTAACCCGGGACTGGAAGCCGCAGGGGACCGTGCTGGTCACCGGTGGCACGGGTGCCCTGGGCGCGCACGTGGCGCGCTGGCTGGCCCGCAGCGCGGACTGTGAAGGCACCGCCCCGCTGCATCTGCTGCTGACCAGCCGCAGGGGCCCCGACGCCCCCGGCGCGGGCGAACTCCGCGACGAACTCACCGCCCTGGGCGCCGAAGTGACCATCGCCGCCTGCGACGTCGCCGACCGCACCGCGCTCGCCGGACTCCTGGCTTCCATACCGCGCGACCGGCCGCTGACGGCCGTGGTGCACACCGCCGCCGTACTGGACGACGCCGTGGTGGAGGCGCTGACGCCGGACCAGCTTGACCGGGTCCTGCGGGTCAAGGTCGAGGCCACCCGCAACCTGGACGAACTGACGCGTGAGCTGGACCTCTCCGCCTTCGTGCTCTTCTCCTCCTTCGCGGCCACCTTCGGCGCCCCCGGCCAGGGCAACTACGCGCCCGGCAACGCCTTCCTCGACGCCTTCGCGCAGTACCGGCGCGACGCCGGGCTCACCGCGACGTCGGTCGCCTGGGGCCCGTGGGGCGACGGAGGCATGGCGGAAGGCGCGGTGGGCGACCGTATGCGACGTCACGGCGTGCTCGAAATGGCGCCCGAGTCGGCGGTCACCGCCCTGGGCCACGCCCTCGACCGGGACGAGACGGCACTGACCGTCGCCGACATGGAGTGGAAGCGCTTCGTCCTCGCCTTCACCTCCGGCCGGCCGCGCCCCCTGCTCAACGACCTCCCCGAGGCACGCGCCGTAATGGACGGCATGCGCGCCGAGGCCGAGGCCGACACCTCGGGCGGCAGCGCGCTGATCGAGCGGCTCACGGGTCGCCCGTCGGCCGAACAGGACCGGCTGCTCCTGGAGTTGGTGCGTACGGCCGTGGCGTCCGTGCTCGGCTACGCGGGCCCCGAGGCAGTGGAGGCGAACCGGGCGTTCAAGGAACTCGGGTTCGACTCGCTCACCGCCGTCGAACTGCGCAACCGCCTCGGTGCGGCCACCGCGCTCAAACTCCCCCCGACCCTGATCTTCGACTACCCGACCCCCTCCGTGCTGGCCGGACATCTGCGGGACGAACTGGCCGAGGCGACCGGTGCGTCCGGCGCGGGCGCGGCGGCCGCGGTCATCACCCCCACCTCCACCGTGACGGATGACGAACCCGTCGCGATCGTGGCGATGAGCTGCCGGTTCCCGGGTGACGTGCGGTCGCCGGAGGATCTGTGGCGGTTGCTGGAGTCGGGTGGGGACGCTTTGTCCGGTTTCCCGGTGGACCGTGGCTGGGACGTGGAGGGGTTGTACGACCCGGATCCGGACGCGCAGGGCACGACG
>NZ_BMVJ01000067.1 GCF_014650655.1 Streptomyces anandii JCM 4720 | reverse complement strand
AGAACCGCACGACAGGCTAGGAACCGGAAAGCATCAACTGACACAGATCCGTCAAGCATCAAATGCATCTAGACATCGCTGTGCTGGTGGAGTTGTCGATTGCGAGACCGACATCAGGGCCGCTCACTGCGACGGTGCATGGGTGGCCGATCGAGTACTTCGACGTACATGATCCGGCCATCCACGACGTCCAGGCACAGCACGCCTCGCGAGGGCAAGAGCGGCACGCACCGATGACCGGCGCCGTATGGCTGTCCCTGTGGATGAGCTGCAGTTTGGAAGCTCTGGCAAAAGTCATCGCCGCAGCGGCACTCGTCAACCAAACGAAGATCCCACGCACAGATGGCTAGCTCACGTTCTCCTTCGCTCTCCAGGAGAGTGATCAGCTCCGCGACGAGATCCGGGAAGACGTCGCGTACAAGGGGGCAGTCCTCCTCCATGACCAGAGGGTAGCTGGAGGCGGCATAACCACTAGGCCCACCGTCACGCACCACCTGGGACCAGAACGTCAGGCATCAGCTGGGATCCGACACGCTTGGGCTGGAGCTTGGATTGGTTCCCGAGCTTCGGGCGTCCGCGATGTGCCGGCCGTGTTCGGCAGCTCGTAGGAGTGACTCGGCTACCCGTTCGGCGTCGTCGGGGTGCAGGTAGATCTCCTGGGTCCACAGCACGGACAGGCGCACTGTGCCGTTCAGCAGGTTCGTTGCCACGTCCACCTCGACGCCGTTGCCGGTGGTGTCGGTGACCTTCAGGTCCTGGTCGCTGCTGTAGGCGCTCATGTCCCTGAGCATGCTTAAGGCCCGACTTCAGGTGCGAGGCCGGGCCTTCGATGTCAGTGGAGAGGGGACACCCCCGGTCTGGGTCTGAACTCGTAGGCGCAGGGCGGGAGCTCTGTTCGGTGAGCTAGTGGCAGGTAGGTCACCGGTCGGATGGTCCAAGTGACGCGGGTGCCGACATGTGTGACTGACACCGTGCAAGGCTCCGACCGCAGTAGGGCCCGTCTGGTCTCCGCGCGGCCGTCGTGCAGCCACTCCCACGCCTCGTCCGAAGCGTCCGGGTCCAAGGCCGGCGAGATGGTGCGCAGTGCGACCGCCACCCATCGGTCGGCCTGTGGTGCCGAGTAGGCGTCGAAGGATGCCAGGAGTGCCGGCCCCCGTTGCTCGGTGAGGTCTTCTGTCCAGCACTCGCACCAGAAGCCGCGGCGGGTTTCCCGACTCAGCACGGATGACCTCCCCGCAGTGCTTCTGCGTACAGCTCCGCGGTGACCGTGTGGCCCTGGTCGCTGTCGTGGACGACGACCCTGTGGGCGATCGCGCTGACCATGCCCAGCCCCCGGCCGTGCTCGGCGTCCTGGTCCTGATGCTCGACCTTCGGGGCCGTCCCCGTGCCGCCGTCGTCCGTGACCGATACCGCCACCACCTGAGCGGAGACCGCAACGGCCAGGTGGAAACTGCCGTACTCCCGACCGCTGGCCGTGTGGAGGATCGCGTTCGCGCTCAGCTCGCTGACGATCAACTCGGCGTCTTCCGCTAAAGGTGAGCCGCGCAGGATGTCACGGGTCCATCGGCGGGCCCGGCTCACTTCTTCCGGGAATCCTGGGCAACTCAGCCCCCACACCCGAGCTGTACTCATATACTCGTGCATACAAGTTCCTTCATGCTGGTAGGCCGCCATGTGCAGCGGGTTCGGGCTAGACGAGTTTCACGCCGTCGTGGGCGCGGATGGCCGGCGGGGTCGTCGCATCAAGTGCGTCCAGGACGCGGATCGCGTACGCCTCGTCGGCAAGCTCGGTGACCTCTTCGCGGGTGGCCCAGCGCAGCGCGCGGGTCTCGTCACCGGTGGTGGGCACACCGTCGGCGGCTTCACAGCGGAAGACCAGCGAGACGATCAGGCCCTTCATGTTCTTGTAGACGCCGGTCAGGGTCGCAGGAAGTGCGATCTTGATTCCGGTCTCTTCGAGGACTTCGCGCTGGAGGGCGTCCGGGATGGTCTCCTCGCGTTCGAGGACACCGCCCGGCGGCTCCCAG
>NZ_BMVJ01000066.1:823-2277 GCF_014650655.1 Streptomyces anandii JCM 4720 | reverse complement strand
GACCCCTCCAAGGTGGACCGCTCCGCCGCGTACGCGATGCGCTGGGTCGCCAAGAACGTCGTCGCGGCGGGCCTCGCCTCCCGCTGCGAGGTGCAGGTCGCGTACGCGATCGGCAAGGCCGAGCCGGTGGGCCTGTTCGTGGAGACCTTCGGCACCGAGACGGTCCCGGTCGCACGGATCGAGCGGGCCGTCGCCCAGGTCTTCGACCTGCGCCCGGCCGCGATCGTCCGCGACCTGGACCTGCTGCGCCCCATCTACGCCCGGACCTCGGCCTACGGCCACTTCGGCCGCGAGCTGCCCGAGTTCACCTGGGAGCGCACCGACCGCGCGGAAGCCCTGCGTGAGGCGGTGCGTTGAGATGCGTATCGCCGTGACGGGGTCCATCGCCAAGGACCACCTGATGTCCTTCCCGCACCGGTTCGCCGACCGCCTCATCGCCGAGCGGCTGGACCGGATCTCGCTGTCCCTGCTGACCGACGACCTGGAGATACGCTACGGCGGCGTCGCGGCCAACATCGCCTTCGGGCTCGGCTCGCTGGGCCTCGCGCCCCTGCTGGTCGGGGCCGCGGGCGCGGACTTCGCCGACCAGGAGATCTGGCTGAAGGAGCACGGCGTCGACACCGCCGGGGTGCGCATCAGCGACACCCTGCACACCGCGCGCTTCGTGTGCGCGACCGACACCGAGCAGAACCAGATCGGCTTCTTCTACGCCGGCGCCATGGCGGAGGCCCGGGACATCGACCTGCCCGGGCTGCTGGACCGCACGGGCGGCGCCGACCTCGTGGTCGTCTCCCCCGACGACCCCGACGCCATGGTCCGGCACGCCCGCGAGTGCGCCCGCCTCGGCGTGCCGTTCGTCGCCGACCCCTCACAGCAACTGGCCCGGCTGGAGCGGGACCAGGCACGGGCGCTGCTGGACAGCCCCTGCCACCTGTTCACCAACGAGTACGAGGCGCTGCTGATCCAGGAGCGCACCGGCTGGACCGAACAGCAGGTACTCGGCCGGGTCGGCTCCTGGATCACCACCCAGGGCGCGGGCGGCTCCCGGATCGCCCGCGTGGGCCGCACCACCACGCACGTCCCGGCGGTCCCGGCACGCGCCGAGGTCGTCGATCCCACGGGCGCCGGGGACGCCTACCGGGCGGGCTTCCTGGCCGCGCTGGCCTGGGACCTGGACCTCGCGGAAGGGGCCCGGCTGGGCAGCGCGGTGGCGTCGGTGGTCCTGGAGACCCGGGGCACGCAGACGTACGCCCTGCGCGCCGACGACCTCCTCGACCGGCTCGGCACCGCCTACGGCGCCGGCGCGGTCCGCCGGATCATCCCCCGGCTGGGAGCGCTGTCATGACGCCGGCGGCGCCCGGACCCGCCGGGCTGCGCGCCGCCCTCGCGGCCCGCGTGGTGGTCGCGGACGGGGCGATGGGCACGATGCTCCAGGCGCAGGACCCGAGCCTGGA
>NZ_BMVJ01000066.1:0-798 GCF_014650655.1 Streptomyces anandii JCM 4720 | reverse complement strand
CGACTTCCTCCGACTGGAGGGCTGCAACGAGATCCTGAACGTCACCCGGCCCGACATCGTCCGCTCCGTCCACGAGGCCTACTTCGCGGTCGGCGTGGACTGCGTGGAGACCAACACCTTCGGCGCCAACCACGCCGCCATGGCCGAGTACGGGGTCGCCGGGCGCATCCACGAGCTGTCCGAGGCGGGCGCCCGCATCGCCCGCGAGGTCGCCGACGAGTTCACGGCCTCCACCGGGCGGCAGCGCTGGGTGCTCGGCTCGATGGGCCCCGGTACCAAGCTGCCCACCCTCGGGCACGTGACGTACGCGGTGCTGCGCGACGCCTACCAGCGCAACGCCGAGGGCCTGCTGGCCGGCGGCGCGGACGCGCTGCTCGTGGAGACCACGCAGGACCTGCTCCAGGCCAAGGCGGCGGTCCTGGGCGCCCGGCGGGCCCTGTCCGCGCTGGGCGTGGACGCCCCCGTGCTGGTGTCGGTCACCGTGGAGGCGACCGGGACGATGCTGCTGGGCTCGGAGATCGGCGCCGCGCTCACCGTGCTGGAGCCGCTCGGCGTCGACATGATCGGCCTCAACTGCGCCACCGGGCCCGCCGAGATGAGCGAGCACCTGCGCCATCTCTCCCGCCACGCACGCGTCCCGCTCTCCTGCATGCCCAACGCGGGTCTGCCCGTCCTCACCAAGGACGGCGCCCACTATCCGCTCACCCCCGCCGAACTCGCGGACGCCCAGGAGAACTTCGTACGTGACTACGGGCTGTCGTTGGTGGGCGGGTGCTGCGGTACGACGCCGGAGCATCT
>NZ_BMVJ01000065.1:501-2322 GCF_014650655.1 Streptomyces anandii JCM 4720 | reverse complement strand
GCCGGTGTCTTCGGTGCCGCGGGCCAGGGCAACTACGCGGCGGCGAACACCTTCCTGGACGCGCTCGCCGAGCACCGGCACGGTCTGGGTCTGCCGGCGCTGTCGCTGGCCTGGGGTCTGTGGGACACCGCCGGTGGCATGGGTGCCGGCCTGGGGCAGGGCGACCGCGAGCGTGTGCAGCGCGGTGGTGTCACCGCACTCACCGCCGATGAGGGCCTGGCCCTCTTCGACGCGGCCGAGGGTTCGACGGAGGCCCTGCTGGTGCCGATGCGGCTGGACCTGCCGGGCCTGCGCGCCCAGGCGAGCAGCACCGGCATGCTCCCGCCCCTCCTCCGCAGCCTGGTCCGGGTGCCGGTGCGCCGAGCGGCCACGGCGGCAGCGGGTTCGGCGCCGGCCGCCGGTGAAGTCGTACGACGCCTGCTCGGCCGTCCGTCCGGCGAGCAGGAGGCGGCGCTCCTGGAGCTGGTGCGCACGCAGGTGGCGGCGGTACTCGGTCACGCCTCGGCGGAGGCGATCGAGGCGGGCCGGGCCTTCAAGGAACTCGGCTTCGACTCCCTGACCTCCGTCGAGCTGCGCAACCGGCTCGGCACGGCCACCGGCACCCGGCTGCCCGCCACCCTCGTCTTCGACTACCCGACGCCCCTGGCCCTCGCCCAGTACCTGCGCGCCGAGTTCCTGGACGCCGACGGCGGCGAGGCCGAGGCGATCGCTCGGGCGGCCTCCGGCGGCATCGCGGGCGGGCCTTCCGCCGACGACGACCCGATCGCGATCATCGGCATGAGCTGCCGTTACCCGGGCGGGGTGCAGACCCCCGAGGACCTGTGGGAACTGGTGCTGGGCGGAAACGACGCCATCACCGAGTTCCCACGGGGACGCGGCTGGGACCTGGCGGCGCTCTACGACCCCGACCCGGACGGCGAGGGCACCAGCTACACCCGTGAGGGTGGATTCCTGCACGACGCGGGCGAGTTCGACCCGGCCTTCTTCGGGATCAGCCCGCGCGAGGCGGTGGCGATGGACCCGCAGCAGCGGCTGCTGCTGGAGACCACGTGGGAGGCGTTCGAGCGGGCCGGTATCGACCCGGCGTCCGCGCGCGGCAGCCGCACCGGCGTCTTCGCGGGCATCATGTACCACGACTACGCCACGCGGATCACCGCCGTTCCGGACGGCGTCGAGGGCTACCTCGGCACCGGCAACTCCGGCAGCATCGCGTCCGGCCGCGTCGCCTACGCCTTCGGCCTCGAGGGCCCGGCGGTCACCGTCGACACGGCGTGCTCCTCGTCGCTGGTCGCCCTGCACTGGGCGATCCAGGCGCTGCGCAGCGGCGAGTGCTCGATGGCGCTCGCGGGCGGTGTCACGGTGATGTCGACACCGGGCACCTTCACCGAGTTCAGCCGCCAGCGCGGTCTCGCGGCGGACGGCCGTATCAAGTCCTTCGCGGCGGCCGCCGACGGCACAAGCTGGTCCGAGGGTGCCGGCATGCTGCTCGTGGAGCGGCTGTCCGACGCCCGTCGCAACGGCCACCCGGTCCTCGCCGTCGTACGCGGCAGCGCCATCAACCAGGACGGCGCCAGCAACGGGCTCACCGCCCCCAACGGACCCTCCCAGCAGCGGGTCATCCGGCAGGCGCTCGCGGGCGCGGGCCTGGACAGCAGCCAGATCGATGTGGTCGAGGCACACGGTACGGGTACGACGCTGGGTGACCCGATCGAGGCGCAGGCGCTGCTGGCCACCTACGGCAAGGAGCGGACCGGCGGGGACGAGCCGCTGTGGCTCGGCTCGATCAAGTCGAACATCGGTCATACGCAGGCGGCTGCGGGC
>NZ_BMVJ01000065.1:0-464 GCF_014650655.1 Streptomyces anandii JCM 4720 | reverse complement strand
ATCATCAAGATGGTGATGGCGATGCGGCACGGTGTGCTGCCGCAGACCCTGCACGTGGACGAGCCGTCCCCGCACGTCGACTGGTCGGCGGGCGCGGTCTCCCTGCTGACCGAGGCCCGAGAGTGGCCCGACACCGGCCGCCCGCGCCGGGCGGGTGTCTCCTCGTTCGGCATCAGCGGCACCAACGCCCACACCATCATCGAGCAGGCACCGCGGGAGGAGCCCGCCGCTGCGGTTTCCGCTTCCGGGGTGCCGTCCGTGCCGCTGGTGCTGACGGCCAAGACCGCTGATGCGCTGCGTGCGCAGGCGGAGCGGCTGCGGGACCGTATGGCGGCCGATCCGGAGCTCGCGCCGCTTGACGCGGCCTATTCGCTGGCCACCGGGCGCGGTGTCTTCGAGCACCGTGCGGCGGTCGTCGGGGGCGACCGGGAGGCCCTTGTCGCGGGCCTGACCTCGCTCGCCGA
>NZ_BMVJ01000064.1:319-2404 GCF_014650655.1 Streptomyces anandii JCM 4720 | reverse complement strand
TCGGCGTCAAGCGCGGCGTGCCCGGGGCCGAACTCCCCGAACTGCGCCCCCGCCGCGTCCGCGCCACCACCGTCGAGGTCCAAGACCGCCCCGACCGCCCCGAGGAGGGCCACAGCCGCTCCGACGTCGCCACCGGCAATCCCGTCCCCACCCCGCCCTTCTGGGGAACCCGAGTCATCAAGGGCATCCAGCTCAGGGAGTACGCCTCCTGGCTGGACGAGACGGCTCTCTTCCGGGGGCAGTGGGGACTGACCAAGGAGCTGGTGGAGACCGAGGGCCGGCCCAGGCTGCGCGGACTGCTCGACCGGCTCCAGACGGAGAACCTGCTGGAGGCCGCGGTCGTCCACGGCTACTTCCCCTGCGTCTCCAAGAACGACGACCTGATCGTCCTCGACGAACAGGGCAACGAGCGCACCCGGTTCACCTTCCCGCGCCAGCGGCACGGCCGCCGGCTGTGCCTGGCCGACTTCTTCCGCCCGGAGGAGTCCGGCGAGACCGATGTGGTCGGCTTCCAGGTCGTCACCGTCGGCTCCCGGATCGGCGAGGCCACGGCGGAGCTGTTCGAGTCGCACTCCTACCGCGACTACCTCGAACTGCACGGGCTGTCGGTGCAGTTGGCCGAGGCGTTGGCCGAGTACTGGCACGCGCGGGTGCGCGCCGAGCTCGGTATCGCGGGCGGCGACCCGGACACGCTGGACGGCATGTTCCGCACCGCCTACCAGGGGTGCCGCTACTCCCTGGGCTATCCGGCCTGCCCCGACCTGGAGGACCGGGCGAAGATCGCCGAGCTGCTGTGGCCGGAGCGCATCGGCGTCCACCTGTCCGAGGAGTTCCAGCTGCACCCCGAGCAGTCCACGGACGCGATCGTCGTGCACCACCCCGAGGCGAGCTACTTCAACGCGGGAGGCGAGCGGTGACGACCTTCTCCTTCGAGTTCTTCCCGCCCAGGACCCCGGCCGGGGAGCGGACCCTGTGGGACACCGTCCGCCGGGTCGAGTCGCTGCGCCCGGACTTCGTGTCGGTCACCTACGGCGCCGGGGGTTCCTCCCGGGACCGTACCGTCGAGGTGACCCGGCGCATCGCCCGGGAGACCACGCTGCGCCCGGTGGCCCATCTGACGGCGGTGGGCCACTCGGTGGCCGAGCTGCGGCAGATCATCGGCGCCTACGCCGACGCCGGCATCCGGGACGTACTCGCCCTGCGCGGTGACCCGCCGGGCGACCCGTGCGGCCCGTGGGTGCCGCACCCGGACGGCTTCACACACGCCTACCAACTGGTCGAACTGGTGCGTTCGCTGGGCGACTTCACGATCGGGGTGGCCGCCTTCCCGGAGAAGCACCCGCGCTCGGCGGACTGGCGGTCCGACATCCGGCACTTCGTGGCCAAGTGCCGGGCGGGCGCGGACTACGCGATCACGCAGATGTTCTTCGACGTGGAGGACTATCTGCGGCTGCGGGACCGGGTGGCGGCGGCCGGCTGCGACATCCCGATCATCCCGGAGATCATGCCCGCCACCGACGTACGGCAGATCCGCCGTTTCGCCGAGCTGAGCAACGCGGCCTTCCCCGAGGACCTGGCGCACCGCCTGGAGGCGGCCCGCGGGGACGCGGCGGCCGGGCACCGCGTCGGGGTCGAGCACGCGACCCGCATGGCCGAGCGGCTGCTCGCCGAGGGCGCGCCCGGCCTGCACTACATCACCCTCAACAAGTCCACCGCGGCCCTGGACATCCACCGCGACGTCATGAGTTCAAGGAGTCTCCGTGTCAGCTGAGTTCGCGGATTTCAAGGTCGCCGACCTTTCCCTGGCCGGGTTCGGCCGCAAGGAGATCACCCTCGCCGAGCACGAGATGCCCGGCCTGATGGCGATCCGTGAGGAGTACGCCGAGCGCCGGCCGCTGCAGGGCGCCCGGATCACCGGCTCCCTGCACATGACCGTGCAGACGGCCGTCCTGATCGAGACCCTGGTCGCGCTGGGCGCCGAGGTCCGCTGGGCGTCCTGCAACATCTACTCCACGCAGGACCACGCGGCCGCCGCCGTGGCCGCCGCGGGCATCCCGGTCTTCGCCTGGAAGGGCGAGACGCTCC
>NZ_BMVJ01000064.1:0-276 GCF_014650655.1 Streptomyces anandii JCM 4720 | reverse complement strand
ACCGAGCAGGCGCTGACCTGGCCGGACAGCCCCACCGGCGGCCCGAACATGATCCTGGACGACGGCGGTGACGCGACCCTCCTGGTCCACCAGGGCGTCGAGTACGCGAAGACGGGCGAGCTGCCCGCCGCGAGCAACGAGGAACTGGCCGTCGTACGGGCTCTGCTGGAGTCCAGCACCCTCGACTGGACCGCCGTCGCCTCCGAGATCCGTGGGGTGACGGAGGAGACGACGACGGGTGTGCACCGGCTGTACGAGATGCAGCGGGACGGGACT
>NZ_BMVJ01000063.1:2407-2915 GCF_014650655.1 Streptomyces anandii JCM 4720 | reverse complement strand
ACTCGTCGTCGCCCAGGTCGACTACGGTCTGCTCCCTGCGCCCGCGGGGATGGTCCCAAGATGCGCGACCACATGGCAAAAGCCGTGAACTGCTCCCCGCACCCGCGGGGATGATCCCATCAAGGCCCAGCGCAGCCCGGAACCCGGTGGGCGAACAACGTACGCCTTCTTCGCCCGCCGGCGACGGCCGGACTGGTAGCCGAGCTGCACGGACGGCTGCGCGCAGCGGATCCCAGATCAGTACCGCTACGCTCGTCAAATGTTCGAAGACCAGTCGCTCTACGACTACTTCTCCGGCTGCTTTGAACGCGCTGACAAGGTGGGCTTCGCCCTCGTTGACGGCAGGGAGTTCCTCGGCTGGATCCATGAGGTGACAGAGGATCGTATTCTGTTGGCCTGGGCACCCAGTCCGTTCTACGCCCAGGCCAACGATGCGGAGGCGTGGGCGCCCAAGGGCGAGTGGGTGGCGTTCACCGCCCTGGTTCTTGAGTCGATCGCTAGCTACGAC
>NZ_BMVJ01000063.1:0-2370 GCF_014650655.1 Streptomyces anandii JCM 4720 | reverse complement strand
GTGGGTGAACTACCTCAGCTGAACGCCCCGGCAACCGCACGGGTGGGCCTGCTCCCCACACCGGCAGGGATGGTCCCCAGTGCGCGTCGCACGGTGCCGAGGTGGCGCCGCTACTCCCCGCACCCGCCGGGATGGTTCCCCGTACGGCTCGGCCAGCGCGAGCGACAGGGGCTGCTCCTCGCACCGCAGGGATGGTCCCGTCACGTACGCCTGCTCACCGGTCTGCACGCCCTGCCCCCCTCCCCGCATCCGTGGGGTGGTCCCGAGACCGAAGTCAACGCAATCGCCTCGGCGATCGCCGCCTCGACCTGCTGGTCCGGCCTAGGGTCTGTTGTGAAAGTGGATCTTGGTCCTGGATGATCACGTTCCGTAGGGCGTGGTGATCTGACGAATGGCCAGTGAGCCCGGCGGGGGCCGTTGCTGCCGCGGGGCATCAAGCCGGGCCGTCCGCCGGTATGGACTCGGCGGCAGCTGATAGACGGCATACGGTGGCGGAGCCGGACCGGTGCTCCCTGGCGTGATGTGCCAGAACGCTACGGGCCGTGGGACCGGGTCTACGACCTGTTCTGGCGCTGGCAGCCCCTCCTGCCTCACTGCGAAGTGATCTTCATCAACGGGCCCAGCTACCGGCTGAAGAACCGGTTCAAGGCCATCGAGCGCGAGACCCGCGTGGCCTAGAAGATCATTTCGCGGCCCGGGTCTGGTCAGTCGTCATCGAGTCGCTGGAGGATCCGGGTGAACTCACCGGAGTCCAACAGGCCGGCGATGACATCAGCCATGTTGCTGACGCCAGGCTCACCGACGATCAGCCCGTCCGAGCACCAGAAGTAGCGACCGCCCAGGGCCTCGTCGCTCCCTGCCCAGCTCTCCATCAGACGTGCGACTTCAGCAACGGTGAAGACAGTCGCGCTCCACCGGGATCCATCCAGAAGCCGGACTTCGAGATCAACATTGCACACCAAGTCCAGGTCGTCGTCCGGGTTGGGCAGGAAAGATGCCTCGAAGGACTCCGTGCGCACCCGGTACCACGGCCCGTCCCAAGCACGTTCGACTGATCCGAGCGATGCGCTGTGACTCATCGTGCGAGTGTCCCCGCTCGGTCTATTGATCTCAACCGAGATCATCAACCGTGCTCTGGTCCAGGGACACAGCTGGGGACATTCATCCGTACGCAACCGAGGAGCTTAAGTCGTACGCCGACACGGCACCGGATTCGGACGAACGACGAGGTTGAACACGTCCGAAAGCCCGTGCGGCGCATGCACACGCCACCGGCCGTCAGCCTCCACACGAACCCTCAGACAGCACGTCGTCGCAGCGAAGCTGTCGATCGCCGCCTCGGTGGAGTCATACGGCGGATACGCCACTGCGAACTTTTCCTCATACCAGAGGTGAACCCGTGCCTCGTTCCGGATCTCGACCCCTGCGGGCAGGTCGGCGAAGACCTTCTGCCCAGCCTTGATCACGGCGTCCTCAGCTTCCCAGGACAGATCGCCTTGTCACGTCCAGACCCAACGCGCTGAGTGCGCCGACGCCGGACTGCCCGCCCTGCGGGGTACGGCTGATCGCACTGCTGATCGCCGGCGGCCACGGCGAGAACGTGGGCCTTGTGCCCTGCGACGACTGCGGACGGACGAACCCGTTGCCGACGTACGCCGGACCCGAAGGACGGCTGTGCCACGGCTGCTCCAGTCGCCGCCTGGCGGTCGCATGCGCGCGGTGCGGCAAGCTCGCGAAGGCAGCGGCACGACGTCCGGACGGACGGATCTGTCAAGTGTGCAAGGAGAAGAAGCCGGGCTCGCGCAAGGAGTGCGGCAGCTGCCGCCGGATGATGATTGCCACCCGGCACCTGCCCTACGGCACCTACCTGTGCCAGACCTGCGCCCCCAAGAGGCTCCAGGCGTGCTGCCGCTGTGGCCGCCGGCGGCGGGCGAACGTGCTGACCGACGACGGGCCCGTCTGCGGGACCTGCTACGCGAGCCCTGCGCGCCGGTGCGGCATCTGCGAGCAGGTGGCGCCCATCAGGGTGCGGGCAAAAGGCGAGGCTCCCGGCATCTGCTACCGCTGCTACGTGCGGCGGGAGAAGCTCTGCACCGTATGCGGGCGGATCCGTCGCGGCGGCGGCCGGATCTGCAAGGCATGCTCCTTCCCCGACGAGCGGCCCGATTACTGCTCGTCCTGCCGGCAACCGGCTGACCTCCTGCCGGGACGCCGCTGTCCACGCTGCACCCTGCTCGCCAAGGTGACCAGCCTGCTCTCAGACGACGGAACCACCCTCGACGCCTCCCTGCGGTGTACCCGGTCATGACTTTGGTGACAGTCGGGTGATCGGTGGCTGGCCGCCGAGCGCAGTGTGTCGGCGGCCAGTGT
>NZ_BMVJ01000062.1:2599-3197 GCF_014650655.1 Streptomyces anandii JCM 4720 | reverse complement strand
GGCCCCGGTCAGATTGGAGACGACCGGGATGCCCGGAGCCTCGTACGACAACCCCTCGGCCACCTCCCGGAAGGCGTTCAGCATCCCGTCCATGTGCGGCGAGTGGAACGCATGGCTGACCGTCAGACGACGCGCCCTGCGACCCCGCCCCTCGAAGACCGCGGCGATCTCCAGTACGACACTCTCGTCACCCGCGATCACAACCGAGGACGGACCATTCACGGCCGCGATACTCACCGCATCCGTCAGATACGGAGTGACCTCCTCCTCGGCCGCCTGCAACGCCACCATCGCACCACCGTCACCCGGCAGCTCCTGCATCAACCGGCCACGCGCCGCCACCAGCGTGCACGCATCCTCCAACGACAGCACACCCGCACAATGCGCGGCCGCCACCTCACCGATCGAATGACCCGACACAAAGTCCGGCCGAACCCCCCACGACTCCAACAGCCGGAACAACGCCACCTCGACAGCGAACAACGCCGGCTGCGTGTACGCCGTCTGATCGATCAGCCCGGCAACACCCTCGGACCCACCGAACATCACCTCCCGCAAGGGAAGTCCAAACCGCCCACACACCTCATCCAACGCCCGC
>NZ_BMVJ01000062.1:482-2570 GCF_014650655.1 Streptomyces anandii JCM 4720 | reverse complement strand
ACCGGATACGCCTCATACAACTCCCGGCCCATCCCCAACCGCTGGCTCCCCTGCCCCGTGAACAGAAACGCCAGCTTGCCCCGCTTCTCCGTCGTTCCACGGATCACGTGGGCGGAGGTGCCGTCGGTTGCGAGGGCCTGGAGGGCGGCAGTCGCCTCGGCGTGGTCCGAGGCCACGACGACCGCACGCTCTTCGAAGGACGAGCGGCTCACGGCCAGGGAGTAGCCGATGTCCGCGATGTCCAGCTCGGGCCGCGAGGTCAGATGCGACCAGAGCCGGTCGGCCTGGGCCGGCAGGCTGTCGGCGTCCTTGGCGGACAACAGCAGCGGCACGACGACCGACGATGCGGGACCGGAGGCCTCGGTACCTGCACCAGGCAGGTCGTCCTCCGGCGCCTGCTCCAGGATCGTATGGGCGTTGGTGCCGCTGAAGCCGAAGGACGACACGCCCGCCCGGCGCGGACGGTCGCCGGTCTCGGGCCACTGCTGGGCCTCCGTGAGGAGTGAGACGGCGCCCGCCTCCCAGTCCACGTGCGGAGTCGGCTCATCGATGTGCAGCGTGCGCGGCAGTACTCCGTGCCGCATCGCCAGCACCATCTTCATGACGCCCGCCACACCGGCAGCCGCCTGTGTGTGCCCGATGTTGGACTTGATGGAACCGAGCCACAGAGGCCGGTCCTCCGCCCGCTCCTGCCCGTAGGTCGAGATCAGCGCCTGCGCCTCGATCGGGTCGCCCAGCGTCGTACCCGTACCGTGCGCCTCCACCGCGTCCACATCCGCGGCCGACAACCCCGCCGACGCCAACGCCTGCCGGATCACCCGCTGCTGCGACGGACCGTTCGGAGCCGTCAGACCATTACTCGCACCGTCCTGATTCACCGCACTACCGCGCACCACCGCCAGCACGGGATGACCGTTGCGCCGGGCGTCCGACAGCCGCTCCACGAGCAGCATGCCCACACCCTCACCCCAGCCCGTGCCGTCCGCACCCGCCGCGAAGGCCTTCACCCGGCCGTCCGCCGCGAGACCCCGCTGACGGCTGAAGTCGATGAAGGTGCCCGGCGTGGACATCACCGTGACGCCACCGGCCAGCGCGAGGTCGCACTCGCCGTTGCGGAGGGACTGGATCGCCCAGTGGAGGGCGACGAGGGAGGACGAGCAGGCCGTGTCGACCGTGACCGCCGGTCCTTCCAGGCCGAACACGTAGGAGAGCCGCCCAGAGACGACGCTCGCCGCGTTGCCCGTGCCCATGTGCCCTTCGAGACCGCCCGAGCCACCCGGACCGCCCAGGTCGCCCGACCCTTCTGAGGCTTCTGAGGCCTCCAGCAGAAGCGACAGATAGTCCTGCCCGTTGGTGCCGACGAACACACCGGCCTGGCTGCCCCGCAGGGTCACCGGGTCGATGCCGGCCCGCTCGAACGCCTCCCAGGAGGTCTCCAGGAGCAGCCGCTGCTGCGGGTCCATCGCCAGCGCCTCACGCGGCGAGATCCCGAAGAAGGCCGGGTCGAACTCGGCGGCGTCGTAGAGGAAGCCGCCCTCGCGCACGTAGAAGGTGCCAGGTGTGTCGGGGTTCGGGTCGTAGAGCCGTTCGGTGTTCCATCCCCGGTCCAGGGGCAGCCCGGAGATGGCGTCTCCCCCGGAGGAGAGCAGCTGCCACAGGTCTTCCGGCGACCGTACGCCGCCGGGGAAGCGGCAGCTCATCGCGACGATCGCGATCGGGTCGTCCGCCACCATGGCGGCGGCCCTCGGCACCAGCTCGGTCGCCGCCGCCCGAGTGGCCCCTAGGAGCTCGGACCACAGGTGGTCCGCCAGCGCGGTCGGGGTAGGGAAGTCGTAGATCAGGGTGGCGGGGAGGCGCGATTCGACCGCCGCGCCCAGCCGGTTGCGCAGTTCGACCGCCGTCAGCGAGTCGAAACCCAGCTCCTTGAACGCCCGTACGGCGTCCACGTCGTCGGCGGTGGCATGGCCGAGCACCTGGGCGACGTGGGTACGGACGAGGTCCAGGACCGCCTGCTTCTGCTCCGACTCGGTGAGCGCCGCGAGCCGCTGGACCAGCGAGGAACGGGCGGCTGCGGCGTCGGCCGCCGGG
>NZ_BMVJ01000062.1:0-454 GCF_014650655.1 Streptomyces anandii JCM 4720 | reverse complement strand
CCGGCCACGGCCTGCGCGTTCCGGGCGCCCGTCCGGGCGTCGGGCAGGTCGGCCAGCAGCGGGCTGGGCCGGGCGGCGGTGAATCCGGGCGCGTAACGCTGCCAGTCGATGTCCGCGACCATCACGGCGGTCCGGTCCTGGTCCAGCGCGCGTTGCAGGGCGGAGATCGCCGCGTCGGCCGCCATGGGCGGTACGCCGCCGGCGCGCATCCGCCGTGCCAGTGCCTCGTCGGCCGCCATCCCGCCCTCGGCCCACGGCCCCCAGGCGATGGACGTCGCGACCAGGCCCTCGGCTCGCCGCTGCTCGGCCAGCGCGTCCAAGTAGGCGTTGGCGGCCGCGTAGTTGGCCTGGCCCGGAGTACCGAGCGTGCCGCTCATGGAGGAGAAGAGGACGAAGGCCGACAGGTCGAGATCGCGGGTGAGTTCGTGGAGGTTGAGCGCGGAAGCGGCCTTCG
>NZ_BMVJ01000061.1 GCF_014650655.1 Streptomyces anandii JCM 4720 | reverse complement strand
TCTCGATCCGATTTCCTCGGCGCTTTCCAGGTTTCCGCTCTCGCGGTTTCCTTTCCGGCGGATCCGACTTTATCAGAAGTTTCGAGCCGGTCTGACCGGCCTTCGTTTTCCGATTTCATCGGGATGGCTTCTTCGAGTCGATGTGATCGACGTTTTTAAGAAGCAGACAGATGTTCACTGGTCGCCCGTTGGGTCGTAACCCATCTCCAGGCAACTGTTCGAATCTACCTCCCCGCTCGGTCCGTGTCAACGGCTCCGGTGGGGCGAAGAGGAGACTAGCAGCTCAGGAGGGCCCGACGCACATCAGGCGGCCATCGGCACGCTGGCGCTGCGCTCGGTTGCCGCCAGGTCCCCTGTCTCGCCGGCACGCGCGGCGCGACCGCCGAGGACGTAGACGTAGGCGAGAAAGGACAGCTCGGCGGCGATCCCGATGCCGATGCGGGCCCAGGTGGGCAGACCCGACGGGGTCACGAAGCCCTCTATCGCTCCGGACACGAAGAGCACCAGGGCCAGGCCGATCGCCATGCCGACCGCCGACCGGCCTTCCTCGGCGAGCGCCGTGCGGCGGGTGCGCGGACCGGGGTCTATGAGGGTCCAGCCGAGGCGCAGGCCCGTACCGGCGGCGACGAAGACCGCGGTCAGTTCGAGCAGGCCGTGCGGGAGGACGAGGCCCAGGAACGTGTCCAGCCGGCCGGCCGAGGACATCAGGCCTATGCCGACGCCGAGGTTGAGCATGTTCTGGAAGAGGATCCAGAGGACCGGCAGCCCCAGGAAGACGCCCAGGACCAGGCACATGGCCGCGGCCTGGGCGTTGTTCGTCCACACCTGGGCCGCGAAGGCGGCCGCGGGATGGCTGGAGTAGTAGGTCTCGTACTCGCCGCCGGGACGGGTGAGCTGCCGCAGTTCGCCTGGCGCTGCGATCGTCGCCTGCACCTCGGGATGCGTACCGATCCACCAGCCCAGGAGGACGGCGACGACCGTGGAGACGAGCGCGGTCGGCACCCACCAGTGGCGTGCGCGGTAGACCGCCGCGGGGAAGCCCTCCAGCAGGAAGCGGGTGACGTCGCGCCATGACGCGCGGCGCGTTCCGGTGACGGTGCTGCGAGCGCGCGCCACGAGCTGGCTGAGCCGGCCCGTGAGCTGGGGGTCCGGGGCGCTGGACTGGATCAGTGAGAGGTGCGTGGCCGTGCGCTGGTAGAGGGAGACCAGTTCGTCGGCCTCCGCGCCGGTGAGACGGCGCCGGCGGCGGAGCAGGGCGTCGAGGCGGTCCCACTCTGCTCGGTGGGCGGAGACGAAGACGTCCAGGTCCATCGTGTCTGCCTGCTCCTCGGCTGGTTGTCCGACTGCCCGACGGATGTGTCAGGTTGTCGTACTACGGCGCGGTCGTGCTCAGCTTGGCAGACTGGCCGTTCTCGGGGCAGGCCAGGGGAAGGACGGCGGGGCGTGAGCGAGCTGGTGACGGGCGAGGCGGTGGCGCTGGAGTTGCGCCCGGCGAGGCTGCCCAGCAGGGCGTTGGCCGTGCTGCTCGACCTCGCGGTGGCCGTGGCGGTGTACATCGCCGTCAGTGTGGCTCTGGTGGCGGGAACGGCTTCCCTCGACGATGCCGCGCAGATCGCCCTGTCGATCGCGACCTTCCTGCTCGTGCTGGTGGGGGGACCGATCGCGGTCGAGACGCTGAGCCACGGCCGGTCGCTCGGCAAGCTGGCGTGCGGGCTGCGCGTGGTGCGCGACGACGGCGGGCCGATCCGGTTCCGGCACGCGCTGGTGCGCGGTGCGCTGGGCGTGGTCGAGATCCTGATGACGTTCGGAGTCGTCGCCTGCATCGCGTCCCTGGTGTCGGCGCGCGGGCGACGGCTGGGTGACGTGTTCGCGGGCACGCTCGTCGTGCGGGAACGGATTCCGGCCGGGCAGGCGGCCTTCGTGCCCCCGCCGCCGCCTTGGCTGGCCGGACGCTTTACGGCGCTCGACCTGTCGGCGGTGCCGGACGGGTTGTGGCTGGCCGTCCGGCAGTACCTGACGCGGATGCGGCAGATGGATCCGCAGGTGGGCTGGGGCGTGGCGCAGCGCCTGGCGGCCGATGTCGCGGCTCGTACGGGAGCTCCGGTGCCGCCCGAGGTGCCGCCGGCGATGTATCTGGCGGCGGTGCTGCACGAGCGACAGACGCGTGAGGCGCGGCGGGCGTTCGGCAGCCGAAGTGGGATTGGAAGTGGAAAGGGGGACGGCCAGGGAGAGGCTCAGCTGGTCCCGCCGGTCCCGCACACGCCCTTTTCCGCGCAGGCCCCCTTCGCCGCCCCGCGGACACCCCAGGCTCCTTCCGTTCCGCCGTCGCCGCGGAGTCCGCGGGCAGCGGCTTCGCAGGACGCAGGGTCTGCCGAGCTGCCCGCTGAGCCTCCGAGGCCTGCCGGGCCCGCCACCGGGTTCGTGCCGCCCGCGTAGCGGGTGCGCCGGCCGGCGGCTCGTACGCGTTCCAGGGGCGAGTCAGGGGGCGAAGACCGACGGCGGTGACTGGAGGTCCTCGAGCTCGATGCCGGGGGCGGCGAGGACCACATCCCCGGCGAGGTGCACGGTGTGTTGTTCGCCCGTGTCCAGGGCTGTGACCTGGTATTCCTCCACGGTCAGGGGGCCGTTGTCAGTGGCGTGTGCTTCTCTCTTCACCAGGGCCCAGGACCGGTCCACGGTGCGTGGGGCGAGGACCGGTTCCGTGAAGCAGACGAGGCGTACGCGAGTGGCGGCGGAGGAGGGGGTGAGGCGCAGGAGACGTGCCGTGGCGACGAGGAACGCGGGGGACGTGCCGGTGAAGGCGTGGGCGCGCACATTGCCTTCGGTGGCATGAGTACCGGTGGGGTCGGTGCGGACCCAGGTGACGCCGTCGAGGGCGGCGCCGCGCACCTGCCAGCTGCCGGTGTGGAGTTCGAGGCGGATGGGGCGGCCGAGTTCGTCGAGGGCGAGGTCGACGGAGCCGCGGTGGTCGCCCGAGGGGGTGGTCAGCTGGGAGACGTAGCGCCAGCCGGAGGGGCCGGGTGCGCACTGGAAGTGTTCGTCCGCGAAGGGGGTGTGATCGTGCGGATCATGGAGCGAATAGCGGCCGCGGGGCATGGGGGTCCTGGGTTCTGAGGTTCGGCTCGGCCGGCCGGGTCGGACGTCGGCCAAAGGGGCAGGCCCCCGGCACGGGGGTGCGGGGGCCTGCCTCCGAGGACCTTGGCGAGACGCGGGGCGCGGCTCGGCCGCCGGTCAGTAACGGTAGTGGTCGGACTTGTACGGGCCCTCGACGTCGACGCCGATGTACGCGGCCTGCTCGGGACGCAGCCGGGTCAGCTTCACGCCGAGGGCGTCCAGGTGGAGGCGG
>NZ_BMVJ01000060.1 GCF_014650655.1 Streptomyces anandii JCM 4720 | reverse complement strand
CGATCGAGGATCGCATCGAGCGCCTCCGCGAACACCGGATACGTCTCGTACAGCTCACGACCCATGCCCGCACGCTGACTGCCCTGCCCCGAGAACAGGAACGCCGCCTTGCCCTCGGTCGCGGTTCCGTGGATCTGCGTGCCGGTGGTCTCACCCTCGGCCAGTGCGGTGAGCGCGGTCAGCAGTTGGTCGCGGTCGCCGGCGACCAGCACGGCCCGGCGGTCCAGCGCGGCCCGGGTGACGGCCTGCGAATAGGCGACGTCGGCGAGGGTGATCCCGGGCCGGGCCGCGAGATGGGCGCGGAGCTGTCCGGCCTGAGCCCGCAGCGCCGCCTCGTCCTTGCCGGAGAGGACGACGGGCACGTACCCGGCCGGCCTGGCGGAATCGGCCTGCTCCGTGCGCCCGGTGAGCTTGGCGGGCTCGGTGGACTTGGCGGGCTCGCTGGGCTCGGTGTGTTCCTCCAGGATGGTGTGCGCGTTGGTGCCGCTCATGCCGAACGACGACACGCCGATGCGGCGTGGGTGCTCGCCGCGCGACCATTCGCGCGCCTCGGCGAGCAACGACACCTCGCCCGCCGACCAGTCCACGTGGGGGGTCGGCTCGGTCAGGTGCAGCGTCTTGGGCAGGACGCCGTGGCGCAGGGCCATGACCGACTTGATCACTCCGGCGACGCCCGCGGCGGCCTGGGCGTGGCCGATGTTGGTCTTCAGCGAGCCGAGCCAGAGCGGCCGATCGGCCGGCCGGTCCTTGCCGTACGTCGCGATGACGGCCTGGGCCTCGATCGGGTCGCCGAGCGCGGTGCCGGTGCCGTGCGCCTCGACGGCGTCGACCTCCTGCGGGGTGAGCCGGGCGTTGGCCAGCGCCTGGAGGATGACGCGCTGCTGGGACGGGCCGTTCGGCGCGGTGAGGCCGTTGCTGGCGCCGTCCTGGTTGACGGCGGAGCCACGGACCACGGCCAGCACCGGGTGGCCCCTGCGGCGGGCGTCGGAGAGCCTTTCGACGAGGAGCAGCCCGACGCCCTCGGCGAGGCAGAAGCCGTCGGCCTCCGTGGAGAAGGCCTTGCAGCGGCCGTCCATGGCCAGGCCGCGCTGCTTGCTGTAGTCGATGAAGGTGCCCGGCGCCGACATCAGGGTCGCGCCGCCGGCCAGGGCCATCGAGCACTCGCCGTTGCGCAGCGCCTGCACGGCCAGGTGCAGGGCGACCAGCGAGGAGGAGCAGGCGGTGTCGACGGTGAGGGCGGGCCCTTCGAGCCCGAAGGCGTAGGAAAGCCGCCCGGAGGCGACGCTCGCGGCGTTGCCGGTGCCCAGGTAGCCCTCGAGGTCCTCGGAGGAGCTCAGCAGGGCGGTGAGGTAGTCGTGGCTGCTGGTGCCGACGAAGACGCCGACTCGCTTGCCACGCAGGGTCGTCGGGTCGATGCCGGCGCGTTCGAACGCCTCCCAGGAGGTCTCCAGGAGGAGGCGCTGCTGGGGGTCCATGGACAGGGCCTCGCGCGGGCTGATGCCGAACGGGCTCGGGTCGAACCGCGCGATGTCGCTGACGAAGCCGCCCTGCTTGGCGTAACTGGTGCCGGGGTGCTCGGGGTCCGGGTGGTAGACGGTGTCGAGGTCCCAGCCGCGGTCGGCGGGGAACTCGGTGACCGCGTCCCGCTCGTCGGTCACCAGCTGCCACAGGTCCTCGGGGGACGCGACGCCGCCGGGGTAGCGGCAGCTCATCGCGACGATGGCGATGGGGTCCTGGTTCTTCGCCTCGGCCTCGCGCAGCCGCTGACGCGTCTGATGCAGATCCGCCGTCACCAGTTTGAGGTAGTCCCGCAGCGTCTCTTCATTCGCCATTTAAAAGCAACCCATTTACGGCAGACGGCATCGGAAAGGAACCAGAAACAATCGCACCGAGAAGGGATTCGATCGGGTTCTTCAATCGATTTCTTCAGTCGGTATCTCGTCGGCAGGCTATGGTCGCCCCGACGCCCCCGACAACCCCTGCCCGGCCCCTAGCCACCCCTGCGATCGAGGGGATGACCAGGGGTCGGGGACGAGGGGCGGCGGGCCGGAACGGCCCCGGGGGCCCGCCCGGCCGGTGTCCGGCATTCGATGTTTCCGGGCAGCCTGACGGACCGCACCAATTCCCGTCAATACCTGTCCGGCCGCATTCCGGAGAAATGCGTCACGCCCGGCCGAGGCCTTTGTTGATGAACGCGAAGAGTTCTTCGTCGCTGGCGGCTTCGAGCTGTGCCACGTCGTCGATGCCGCCGTCCCCGGCCGACCCGCTCCCGGCGTCGGCACCGGCGCCGGCCCCGAGCCCGGCTCCCGTCCCGGTCACGGTGTCCGGCACATCGGAGTCGTCCCACTTCCCCAGCAACGACTGCAGCCGCATGCTGATGCGGGCCCTGGTGACGTTGTCCGGGCTGGTGCCGGCGAGCAGAGATTCGAGCCGGTCGAGCTCCTCCAGCACGGACGCCCCGCCGTCCGCCTCCGGAACCACCTCGCCGCGCAGATACCCGGCCACCGCGGCGGGCGTCGGATGGTCGAAGATCAGGGTCGGAGGGAGCTTGAGCGCGGTGGCGGCGCCCAGGCGGTTGCGCAGCTCGACGGCGGTGAGCGAGTCGAACCCGAGTTCCTTGAAGGCCCGGTTGGCCTCGACGGCCTCGGCACCGGCGTGGCCCAGCACCGCGGCGACCGCACCCCGCACCAGGTCCAGCAGGACGCGATCCTGCTCGGTGGCCGGCAGCCCCGCTAGCTGCTTGCCGAGCGGCACCGCGCCCGAGGGGTCGTCCGCCGGGTCACCCTGGGCCTGCTCGATGACCTCGCGGGCCTCGGGCAGTTCATCGAGCAGGGTACGCGGCCGGTCCGCGGTGAACGCCAGCGCGAAGCGCTTCCACTCCATGTCGATGACGGTGAGCGCCGTCTCGTCCCGGTCGAGCGCGTGCCCGAGCGCGGTCACCGCGAGCTCGGGCGCCATCTCGAGGATGCCGTGCCTGCGCATACGGTCCCCCACCGGCCCGGCGACCGCGCCGCCGTCGCCCCAGGGCCCCCAGGAGAGCGTGGTGGCCACCAGCCCGTCCGCCCGCCGCTGCTCGGCCAGCGCTTCGAGGAAGGCGTTGCCCGGTGCCTGGTTGCCCTGGCCGGGGGCGCCGAAGGTGGCCGCGAAGGAGGAGAAGAGCACGAAGGCGGAGAGGTCCAGCTCACGCGTCAGTTCGTCCAGGTTGCGGGTCGCGTCCACCTTGGCCCGCAGGACTTCGTCGAGCTGGTCCGGCGTCAGCTCCTCGATGACTCCGTCGTTCAGTACGGCGGCGGTGTGCACCACGGCCGTCAGCGGCCGGTCGCGCGGTATGGAAGCCAGGAGTCCGGCGAGCGCGG
>NZ_BMVJ01000059.1 GCF_014650655.1 Streptomyces anandii JCM 4720 | reverse complement strand
CTCTCCGCCCTCGCCCAGGAATCCGTCACCGACACCGAGGCCCTCGCCTTCCTCCCCCTCCTGCGAAAGGACCGCCCGGAAGCCGAAACCCTCACCACCGCCCTCGCCCACGCCCATACCCGGGGCATCTCCCTCGACTGGGAGGCGTACTACGCCGGTACCGGCGCCCGCCGCGTCGACCTGCCCACCTACCCCTTCCAGCGCCGCCGCTACTGGCTGGACGATGCCGTGGCCACCGCCATGGGCGCCGCCACGGGCAGTGCCCTGACGGACACCGCCGATGGATCAGTGGCGGACTCGGTCGACGCCCGGTTCTGGGAGGCGGTCGACAGCGCCGATCTCTCCGCTCTCACCGCGGAGTTGGCGATCGACGCGAGTCGTCCGCTGAGCGATGTGCTGCCGGCGCTGTCGGAGTGGCGCAGGCAGCGGCAGGAGCAGTCGGTCGTGGACGGCTGGCGCTACCGGGTCGTCTGGAAGCCACTGGCCGAGCCGGCCGTGGCCGGGCCGAACGGTACGTGGCTGGTGGTCGTACCCGCCACGATGACGGAGGACGTCCGCGTCCGGGAGGTCGTCGACGCGCTGGGCGCGTCGGGCGCGACCGTGCGGCGGATCGCACTGACGGACGGCGATCTCGGAGATCCCGCCCGTCTTGCGGACCGGCTGCGCGAGGCGGCCATGGCGGGAGAGGCGGCGCAGGGTGTGCTCTCGCTGCTGGCTCTGGACGAGGGCTCGCACGCGGAGTACCCGGCGGTGTCGCGGGGCGTTCTCTTCACCGCGGAACTGGCGAGGGCGCTCGGAGAGGCGGATCTCGGCGCCCCGCTGTGGTGCGTGACGTCCGGAGCGGTCGGCACCGGGCCGTCCGACCAGCCGCGCAGCGCCGCGCAGGCGCAGGTGTGGGGGCTGGGCCGGGTGGTCGCGCTGGAGCATCCCGAGTGGTGGGGCGGTCTGATCGATCTGCCCGAGACCGTCGACGCGCGTGCCACCGCCCGACTCACAGCCGTTCTGGCCGGAGCCGGAGCCGGAGCCGGAGCCGGAGC
This sequence comes from Streptomyces anandii JCM 4720, assembly GCF_014650655.1. Taxonomy (GTDB): domain Bacteria; phylum Actinomycetota; class Actinomycetes; order Streptomycetales; family Streptomycetaceae; genus Streptomyces; species Streptomyces anandii. Next base: position 2,381 of record NZ_BMVJ01000059.1, on the reverse strand, counting down.
CGGAGCCGGAGCCGGAGCCGGAGCCGAGGACCAGCTCGCCGTGCGGACGTCGGGCGTGCTGGCGCGGCGCTTGGCGCACGCGTCGGATGCGGATCACGACACGCCTCACGCCTCCGCCGGAAGCGCCTGGAAGCCGCGCGGCACCGTGCTGGTGACCGGCGGAACCGGGGCACTCGGCGCCCACGTGGCCCGGTGGCTCGCCCGCAACGGTGCGGAACGCCTGGTGCTGACCAGCCGACGCGGACCCGACGCGCCCGGAACCGAGGCGCTGACGGCCGAGTTGAGCGCGATGGGCGCCGAAGTGACGGTCACGGCGTGCGATGTCACCGACCGGGGTGCCGTCGCCGGGCTGCTCGCCGAGATGCCGGATCTCACCGCCGTGGTGCACACGGCCGGCGCGGGACAGTACGCACCGCTGGCCGAGACCGGTCCCGCGCAGGTCGCCGAGTTGATGGCCGCCAAGGTGGCGGGAGCCGCACATCTCGACTCACTGCTCGAAGACCGGCCCCTCGACGCCTTCGTGCTGTTCTCGTCGATCGCCGGAGTGTGGGGGAGCGGTGGCCAGGGTGCCTACGCCGCCGCCAACGCCTACCTCGACGCGCTCGCGGAGCGGCGCCGGGCACGCGGGCTGACGGCGACCTCGGTCGCCTGGGGACCGTGGGCCGACGGCGGCCTGGTGGCCGACGAGGACGCGGCGGAGCAACTGCGCCGCCGTGGACTGCCGGTGATGTCCGCCGAGCGTTCGATCAGCGCGCTGCAAAGCGCGCTGGACCGCGACGACACCTCGGTGACCGTTGCCGACGTGGACTGGGCGCGCTTCGCACCGGCGTTCACGGCCGCGCGGCCGCGTCCGCTCATCGCGGACCTTCCCGAGGTCCGGCGCGCGCTCGCCGGCCGGGCCGACACCGGGTTCGGCGGTGCCGCCGGCAACGCGGACGGGGCCGGGACCGGCATCGGGTCCGGGGCTGAGGGCGGCTCCGCAACCGCAGCCGCCGAGGCCCTGCGACAGCGGCTGTCCGGTCTGCCCGGCGCGGAGGCCGGGGAAGCACTGCTGGACCTGGTGCGTACACACGTCGCCGCGGTGCTCGGCCACGAAGGAACCACCGACGTGGCCGCCGGCCGTGCCTTCAAGGAACTCGGATTCGACTCGCTGACCGCCGTGGAACTGCGCAACCGCCTGGGCGCGGCCACCGGCCTGCGGCTGCCCGCGAGCCTGGTCTTCGACTACCCGACCCCGTCCGCTCTCGCCGAGCACCTGCGGACCGGGATCCTCGGCGAGCAGGGTGGCGCGCCCGCGCTCCCCGCGCTCGCCGAGATCGACCGGCTGGAATTCATTCTGACCTCCGTGGCCGGGGACAGCGCGGAACGCGCGAACGTCACCGCCCGCCTGGAGAAACTTCTCCTCAAGTGGAACGAGATCGAGAGTGCGGCCGCCGGCGACGACGACAGCGATGACCTCGAATCGGCATCTGCCGACGACATCTTCGACATCATCAACAACGAATTCGGACGCTCCTGACGTGATGAGCGCACACATTTCCGTTCTTGTTACGGCTCGTCCCAGGGGGTGACGTCTCGATGGCTACCGCGAACGAAGAAAAGCTTCTTGACAATCTGAAGTGGGTCACCAGCGAACTGCGCCGGGCCCGTCGCCGCCTCACCGAGATGGAGACGGACTCCCGGGAGCCGATCGCGATCGTCGGCATGAGCTGCCGGTATCCGGGCGGGGTGCGGTCCCCGGAGGACCTGTGGCGGCTGGTGGCCGCCGGCGGGGACGCCATTTCCGCCCTCCCCGGCGACCGGGGCTGGGACATCGACGGATTGGCCGACCCGGACCCGGACCGGAAAGGCACCTTCTACAACACCGGCGGCGGTTTCCTGGACGACGCCACGCAATTCGACGCCGAGTTCTTCGGCATTTCGCCGCGCGAGGCGCTGGCGATGGACCCACAGCAGCGAATACTTCTGGAGACGTCCTGGGAAGTGTTCGAAAGGGCCGGAATCGACCCGGCCGCGCTGCGCGGCAGCAGTACGGGGGTGTTCGTCGGAGCCGGTTCGATGGGATACGGCGCCGATCTGAAGGAGGCGCCGGAAGAACTCGAAGGGCTCATGCTGACCGGCGGCGCCACCAGCGTCCTGTCCGGCCGCATCGCCTACAGCTTCGGCCTCGAAGGTCCCGCGGCCACCATCGACACCGCCTGCTCGTCCTCACTCGTCGCCCTGCACTGGGCCGCGCAGGCACTGCGGCAGCGTGAGTGCTCGCTCGCGCTCGTCGGTGGTGTGACGGTGATGCCGTCGCCGGATGTGTTCGTGGAGTTCAGCCGGCAGCGGGGGCTGTCGGCGGACGGTCGGTGCAAGTCCTTCGCCGCCTCGGCGGACGG
>NZ_BMVJ01000058.1 GCF_014650655.1 Streptomyces anandii JCM 4720 | reverse complement strand
TCCTGATTGATGGCGCTCCCCCGTACGACGGCGAGCACCGGGTGGCCCTTGCGCCGGGCGTCCGACAGCCGCTCCACCAGCAGCATGCCCACACCCTCGCCCCAGCCCGTGCCGTCGGCGGCCGCCGCGAAGGCCTTGCAGCGGCCGTCCGCCGACAGGCCGCCCTGACGGCTGAACTCCGTGAAAGTACCGGGCGTCGACATCACCGTCACACCGCCCGCCAGCGCGAGATCGCACTCGCCGTCACGGAGCGCCTGGATGGCCCAGTGAAGGGCGACAAGGGACGAGGAGCAGGCCGTGTCCACGGTGACGGCGGGGCCTTCGAGGCCGAGCGCGTAGGCGACCCGGCCGGAGATGACGCTGCTCGCGTTGCCCGTCATCACATGGCCGGAGACGGCGTCCGCCATGTCGTCGAGCCCGACGTCGTAACCGCTGTAGGCGGCGCCGACGAACACGCCGGCGCGGGTGCCGCGCAGCGTGGCCGGGGCGATTCCGGCACGTTCGAAGGCCTCCCAGGAGGTCTCCAGGAGCAGTCGCTGCTGCGGGTCCATGGCGAGGGCCTCGCGGGGCGAGATCCCGAAGAACGCGGCGTCGAACCGGTCCGCGTCGTGCAGGAAGCCGCCGCCGTATGGCTCTTCGAGACCGGGCGCGGTCTCCCAGCCGCGGTTGCCGGGGAAGCCGGTGATCGCGTCGCCGGCCGACTCGAGCAGTTGCCACAGTTCTTCGGGCGTTGTCACACCGCCGGGGTAGCGGCAGCTCATGGCCACGATCGCGACGGGATCGTCGCCGAGCGCGGCCCGCGCGGCAGCGGCAGCTGCGGCGTCAGCGGAAGCGGCGGGGGCTCCGGTGTCCTGGGCCCGCTCGGTGCCGGGGAGGGCGCCGAGGAATGTGTCGCGCAAGTACCGGGCGAGCGCGGTGGAGTTGGGGTAGTCGAAGACGAGCGTGGTCGGCAGGCGGAGACCGGTCGCAGCGTTCAGCCGGTTACGCAGGTCCACGGCGGTCAGCGAGTCGAAGCCGGCATCCTTGAACGCCTTCTCCGGGTCGACGGCTTGGGGCCCGGCGTGGCCGAGCACGGCCGCGACCTGTGTGCGTACGAGGTCGAGCAGGGCCCGCTCCTGATCGGCGTGCGGCAGTCCGCGCAGCCTGCCGGCCAGTGCCGACCGGCTGTCGGCCGTGGTGCCCGCGCTTCGCCGCCGGGGTGCGCGGACCAGCGCGCGGAACAGCGGTGGCACGGATCCGGTGGTGGTCGCCGCCTCGCGTATCGCGGTGAGTTCGAGGCGGGCGGGGACGAGGAGGGCCCGGTCCGCGCGCAGTGCGCTGTCGAACAGCTCCATGCCCTCCGCCGAGGACAGCGAGCCCATGCCGGCCCGCGCCATGCGGCGCAGGTCGGTTTCGTCCAGGCCACCGGTGATGCCACTGGCCTCGGCCCACAGGCCCCAGGCCAGGGAGGTGGCGGGCAGACCTTGGGCCGCCCGGTGCTGGGCGAGGGCGTCGAGGAACGCGTTCGCGGCGGCGTAGTTGGCCTGCCCGGCGCTGCCGAGGACACCGGCGGCGGCGGAGAACAGGACGAACGCCGACAGGTCCAACTCGCTTGTGAGTTCGTGGAGATGCCAGGCCGCGTCCGCCTTGGGGCGCAGTACTCCGTCGAGGCGGTCGGGAGTCAGCGCCGGCAGCACGCCGTCGTCGAGCACGCCGGCGGTGTGCACCACGGCGGTCAGCGGATGTTCCTCGGGTACGGAGGCCAGGAGGGTGGCCAGCGCCTCGCGGTCGGACGCGTCGCAGGCGGCGACCTTCACGTCGGCGCCGAGTTCCGCCAACTCCGCCACCAGCTCGGTGACTCCGGCGGCGGCGCTGCCACGGCGGCCGGCGAGCAGCAGATGGCGTACGCCGTGTTCCCTCACCAGGTGCCGTGCGCAGACCGCACCGAGGGTGCCGGTGCCGCCGGTGATGAGGACGGTGCCATGAGGGTCGAGCGGGCGCGTCTGCCGCGCGGCGGCTTCGGGGGCCTCGACGACCTCGGTGGCCCCGGCGGCCCCGGCGGTCTCGGCAGCTTGTGTGGCTTCGACGGTGCGGATCAGTCGCGGTGCGAGCAGTGTGCTGCCGGTGCCGGCAGCGCGTACGGCGAGTTCCGGCTCCGCGCACGTCAGCGCCGCACGGGGTACGGCAGGGGAGGTTGCCGGGTCCGTGGCGTCCAGGTCGATCAGGCCGAACCGTCCGGGGTTCTCCGTCTCTGCGGAGCGCACGAGGCCCCACACCGCGGCGGCGGCGACATCGGTCACGTCCTCACCACCGGCCACGGCCACCGCGCCACGGGTGACGAAGACCAGGCGCGAACCGGCGAACCGGTCGTCCGCCAGCCACTCCTGTGCCAGGGCGAGGGCCCACCGCGTGAGTTCGTGCGCGTCCGCTGCCGTCTGCGGGCGGGGGCCACCCGAGGGCGTGGACGGGCAGGGTACGAGGACGGTGGCAGGGACGGGGGTTCCGGTGCCGGTGGCGCTCACCAGCGCGCTCAGGTCATCGAAGCGACGGGACGGAGGCAGGGGCCGCGTGGATCCGGCGTACAGCGTGACCGGGTTCTCTCCGAGGGCGGCGACGTCGGCGGGTTCGGTCGCCCGCCCGGCCGGGCCGTCCGCTTCGACGACCTCTGTCCAGTCGAGCGCGTAGAGGGGGGCCGCCGCAGCACGGCCGGTGCCGTCCGTGAGGGCTTGCGCCGGCGACCGCAGGCTCAGGCCCTCGACGCGGGCCACCGGAGCACCGGTGGCGTCGGCGACCTCCAGCGTGAGTGTGCCCTCGTTGTCGGCCGGCGTGAGCCGCACCCGTACGGCGGTCACGTCCACCGCGTGGAGCGCCACGCCGTGCCAGGAAGCCGGTACGAGAGCGGACTCGGGCTCGGAGACGGACGCCAACTGGGCGGCCGCTTCCAGCAGTGCGGGATGGAGCGAGAAGCCGCGCGCGTCCGTGTCCTCGGGCAGTCGCGCCTCGGCGAAGACCTCGTCCCCGCGACGCCAGACCTCCCGCAGCCCCCGGAACAACGGCCCGCACTCGACCCCGGCCGCCTCCAACTCGTCGTAGATGGACCCGGCTTCGACGCGTTGCGCATCGGCCGGTGGCCACTCGGCGAGACTGAACTCCGGCTCCGGAGCGGCGACATCCAGTACGCCGGTGGCGTGGCGGATCCACGACGAGTCCTCGTCGGGCCGGCCTGCCTGCGAGGAGACGGTGAAGGTGCGCCGCCCGGCCTCGTCGGCGGCTTCGAGCACGACCTGGAACCGCACGGCGCCGCGAGCCGGCACGACCAGCGGCTGGTGCATCGTCAGCTCGACAAGGTGCTCGTACCCGACCTCGTCGCCTGCACGCAGGGCGAGTTCGACGAACGCGGCACCGGGCAACACCGCCTTCCCGGCGATCGCGTATTCGTTCAGCCATGGGTGCGTGTGGAGCGACAGCCTGCCGGTGAACAAATGCGCGTCACTGCCGGCAACCGGTGTCGCCGCACCCAGCAGCGGATGCCCGGCCGCCTCCAGCCCGGCAACGGTCACGTCCCCGGCCCGCGACCCGGGCGAGAGCCAGTAGCGCTGGTGCTGGAATGCGTAGGTGGGCAGGTCGACGCGGCGGGCGCCGGTGCCGGTGTAGTACGCCTGCCAGTCGAG
>NZ_BMVJ01000057.1 GCF_014650655.1 Streptomyces anandii JCM 4720 | reverse complement strand
CGTCGTGCCCTGCGCGTCCGGATCCGGGTCGTACAACCCCTCCACGTCCCAGCCACGGTCCACCGGGAAACCGGACAGAGCGTCCCCACCCGACTCCAGCAACCGCCACAGATCCTCCGGCGACCGCACATCACCCGGGAACCGGCAGCTCATCGCCACGATCGCGATCGGTTCCCGGGCCCGGTCCTCGATGTCCCGCAGCCGCCCGTACGCCTCGTCGAGATCCGTCGTGACTTTCTTGAGGTATTCGCGGAGCTTTGCTTCGTTCGCCATGGGCGCTTCACCTATTCGGATGGTAACTGGGGTGCCGCGGGTCAGTGGGGCAGCGGAACAGAGGGTCAGCTCGCGCCGAACCGCTTGTCGATGAAGTCGAAGAGTTCGTCGTCGCTGGCGTCCTCGAGGACCGTCGTGGCCTCGCCCGCTCCGCCCTCGCCACGGCGTGCCTCGTTCCAACGGGTCAGCAGCGACTGCAGCCGCACCGCGACCCGCGCGTGCGCCGCTTCGTCCCCCGTCAGGGCGGAGAGGTCGTCGGGCGCGAGGGCCGAGAACGCGTTCTCCAGGCGGTTCAGCTCCTCCAGTACGGCCGCCGCCTCCGGTTCGTCCGCGTCGGGCGCGACCTGCGTCCGCAGGTGCTGTGCCAGGGCGGCCGGTGTCGGATAGTCGTAGATGAGCGTGGCCGGCAGGCGCAGGCCGGTGGCCGTGCCGAGGCGGTTGCGCAGTTCGACGGCGGTGAGGGAGTCGAAGCCGAGCTCGCGGAACGCCTGTGTGGGGCCGACCAGTTCGTGCGACGCGTGCCCGAGCACGGCGGCCACCTGGCCTCGTACGAGGTCGAGCACGGTCTGTTCCCGCTCGGCCGCCGACAGCCGGGCGAGACGCTGTGCCAGGCCCTCGGCCGCGCTCTCGCCGGCGGTGGTGACGTCGTCCGCGGCGCGGCGGCGCACGGGGGTGCGTACCAGGCCGCGGAAGACGGGCAGGACGTCGCCGCTCGCGGCGGCGGCGCGGAGGGTGCCGAAGTCGAGCCGGAGCGGCACCAGAACCGCCTCGCCCGACTCGGCGCCCACCCGGCAGGCCGCGTCGAACAACGCGAGTCCTTCGTCGGCGGCAAGCGGCAGCACGCCGCCGAGCGCCGCGCGGGAGCGGTCGGCCGCGGCCAGCCTGCCCGCCATGCCCCGCTCCTCCGCCCACATGCCCCAGACCAGGGACAGGGCCGGCAGCCCCTGGGCGCGGCGGTGCCGGGCCAGCGCGTCGAGGAAGACGTTGGCGGCGGCGTAGTTGGCCTGCCCGGCGGCACCGAGCGTGCCGGCGGCGGCGGAGAACAGTACGAACGCCGACAGGTCCATGTCCCGGGTCAGTTCGTGCAGGTTCCAGGCCGCGTCGGCCTTCGGCCGCATGACCCGCTCGACGCGCTCGGCCGTCATCGACTCGACGACCCCGTCGTCCAGTACGGCGGCGGTGTGCACCACGGCCGTCAGCGGCCGGTCTTCCGGTACGGCGTCCAGCAGTTCGGCCAGCGCGGCGCGGTCGGCGACGTCGCACGCGGCGACGGTGACCTCGGCCCCCGACTGACGCAGTTCATCGCTGAGTTCGTCGACACCCTCGGCCGACGGGCCGCTGCGGCTGACCAGGAGCAGGTGGCGTGCGCCGTGCTCGGTCGCCAGATGACGTGCGAGCAGCCGGCCCAGACCACCGGTGGCGCCGGTGATCAGGACAGTCCCTTCGGGGTTGATCCCGGGGACGGCGACTGAGCCGGAGGGCGCCGTGGAGGGGCCGGACGGTTTGGCCGGTCCGGTGACGGCTGATTCGCTACGGGCCAGGCGCGGCGCGAAGGCCGACCCGGACCGCAGGGCCAGTTCCGGCTCGCCCGACACCACGGCCGCCGCGAGGGCGGCGTAGGAGGCGTCGGTCCGGTCGGTGTCGACGAGCACGATCCGGTCGGGGTTCTCCGACTGAGCCGACCGCACCAGGCCCCAGACCGCCGAGTGCACCAGGTCGCCGGCGTCCTCATCGGCGCCGGTGGCCACCGCACCCCGGGTGAGGACGACCAGCCGGGTGGCGGGGAAACGGTCACTGGCGAGCCAGGACTGGATGGCTTCGAGCACGCGGGTGACGGCTTGCGTGACGCGCCCGGCCAGGCCGTCGCCGGTGTCGGTGAGGACGGGGGTGGGGGCCGTGGGGGCTGTGGGGGTCATCGAGGCCGGGGGGCCGTCCAGGTCGGAAGCGCAGGGCAGCACGATCACGTGCGGCGCCGGACGTCCGGCGTCCACGGCCTTCTCGAGCGACGCCAGGTCGCCGAAGGCCTCCGCCCGGACACCGGCGGCCGTGAGGGAGTCCGCCAGCGTGGACGCCGGCTCGCTCTCATTCAGTGCGCCGACGACCGCGTACCCGCCGCGGCCGGACGCTCCGACCGGGATGTCGGACGTACGAACCGACGTGCGCACCCAGTCGAAACGGAACAGCGAGTCGTGGTGCGCGCCGCGGGCGTCGACCGGCGAGGCGGCGGCCAACTGCTCGTCACTGTAGGGACGCAGGCCCACGGACCTCGCCGACAGCACCGGGGCCCCGGTCGGATCGGTGGCGGTCAGCTCCACGGACGTGTCGTCCACAGGGGCGATCCGCACCCGAAGCGTCGAGGCGTCGAAGGCGTGCAGTGCGACCTCGCGCCAGGCGAGGGGCACGCTCCCCGGTGCCGGCCGGTCGGCGCCGGTACCGCCGCGCTGCGCCGCCATGAGCGCCGCGTCGAGCAGCGCCGGGTGCACGGCGAACCGGTCGGAACCTTCCCGCTGTTCGGGAGCGAGACGCACCTCGGCGAAGACCACGCCGTCGCGCACCCACGCACGTTCCAGGGTCCGGAAAGCGGCTCCGTGCGCCAGACCGGCGGCCGCCGACGACTCGTACAGAGCCTCGACCGGCACGGCCTCGGCCCCGGCCGGCGGCCACGCCTCCGCCATGTCCTCCACGGGCTGCGCCGGGGTGAGGGCGGGCTGGGGCGTGGTGGGGGCGGCGGCGAGGGTTCCGGTGGCGTGGCGTGTCCACCGCGCGTTCGGCCGCGGTCCGTCCTCGTCCTCGAGCCTTGAGTACACGGTGACGGTGCGGCGGACCGAGTCCTCCCCCGTAATGTCGCCCCCGGACTCGCCCACGGATACGCGTAGTTGGAGGCCACCACGGTCCGGCAGCACCAGCGGCGCATGGACCTCGAGCTCGGCGACAACCGGGCAACCGACCTGGTCCCCGGCATGGAACGCCAGCTCCACGAAGGCCGTGGCGGGCAGCACCGCTTGGTCCGTGACCGTGTGATCAGCCAGCCAGGGGTGACTCTGCAGCGACAGTCGCCCGGTGAACAGGAACCCGTCCGACTCGGGCAGTTCCACCGCGGCACCGAGCAGCGGGTGATCGGCCTCGCCGATCCCTACGGCCGTCACGTCGTCGAGACCGGCGAACGTGTCGACCCAGTAGCGGCGGCGCTGGAAGGGGTAGGTGGGCAGGTCGACACGGCAGGCGCCGGTACCGGCGTAGTACGCCTCCCAGTCGAGGGAGATCCCCCGGGTATGGGCGTGGGCGAGGGCCGTGGTGAGGGTTTCGGCTTCCGGGCGGTCCTTGCGGAGGACGGGGAGGAAGGCGAGGGCCTCGGTGTCGGTGACGGATTCCTGGGCGAGGGCGGACAG
>NZ_BMVJ01000056.1 GCF_014650655.1 Streptomyces anandii JCM 4720 | reverse complement strand
GCCAAGGAGAGCCATTGTTGACATCGACCCCTTGTCGAGAGCTGCTTGCAGGTATGCGACCATGCGCTCAGCCGCTGCTCCCTCCGCGCCCGTCGTCATTGCAGAGGCAGCGCCAGTGGGGCCCTGACTCTCACCTGCAAGCCCGCGATCCACTCCACTGACCGCCAGGTGAGCCGGGTGAGCAACGGCCGAATGACGGGCGGACACCGTGTCGTAGACCCTTCCGAGGCCTTCCTCATGGAAGAACTCTGCGCAACGCTCTTTATTGACTTTGTATTCATCCTCGTAATGGAAGATTGTCTCGGGCTGCTCGATCACTTTGTGTTCTGCAAGTACTTTGATCATTTGATGAGCCGACAATCTGCCATTGCCTGCCAGCGCTACGGAGTTGAATTCATCCTCCGACACCCACTCCTGGCCGGACTTGATTACCCATTTCAAGTGTGCGATCATTTCTTTGATCGCGTAATCGTCCGCATATTTGTCCGTACCTTCATTCGCCAGCATGCTGGAGATTGCAGAAGGCGGAACCATATCCGTGTCCCGGCGATTCTCCCCAAACTTAGGCGGCACATGCCCTCCATGAATTGCGAATGGTCACAAGGTGTCCGGGTGACACGCCCCGGCACTCTTGCAACGCACCTCCAGTCCATCCGGTTCACCTTTCACCACCCTTTCGGCTTCTATGGGGCCCGTGCGGGTCCATTCGTCGTCGGCGGCCGCGGTGGCCGCGGTGGCTGCGCAGGCGTTGTTCTGCCGGCCTTCCTGCGCGATGTTCTGCTGGAGGGTGCCGAACGTGGCGGCGGAACCCCCTTCGGCCAATGCCCGCGACTTCGGCCGTGCCCTGCGCGGCCCGACAGGCGCAGCACGTTGTGACGCGGCGGCAGGACACCGCTCGGCATGCGGCAGCACCTGCACCTGACTGTGGGGGTGCCCGACGGCCGGCTGGTTACAGCTCGAACTCGAGGTCGATCAGGTCGGTGAGTTCGACTTCGAGGCCGTGGGCGCGGCGGCCGTTGTCGCGGAAGTAGATCTGGCCGAGGGCTTCGGCGGCGATGCGGCGGAGCTGGTCTTCGGTGGCTCCGGTCTCCTGGGCTTCGAAGAGGCGGGCGGCGTGTTGTGGGGGCAGGGCGAGGGTGAGGTGACGCACGCGGGCGTCGTCGGTGCTGCCGGGGGCGGCGGTGTAGCCGAACCGGGCCTGGACATCGATCATGATGCCGCCGGTGGTGGCCGCGGTCTGTTTGGCCTTGGCCCGGATCTGTGGCTGCCAGCGCACGCGGACCTCGGCCTCGAGGCGGTCGGCGAGTTGCGGCCGGGGTTTTTTGATCTGGTTCTTCACATACCGTTCGACGGTGCGCTGGCTGATGCCGAGCAGTTCGGCCACGCGCCGGGTGCTGTGCTGGTGCTGCCGGACCAGGTAACGCATCTGTGCCCCGGCGGACTTCGGGATCGGACGGGTGAACGCCCCTTGCACCGCCTTGTCGAGTCCTTCCCCGACCGTGACCATGCCGCGATTCCCCTACTCTCCGGTGTCCTTGGCGGTGACCTCGCCGGTCTTGATGTAGCGGGCGAGGTTGGCTACATGGCCGTCGCCGGCGAGCTGCTCGAGGACGCCTGAGCCCCACAGCACGCTCTGGGTGCCCTCGTGCTTGACCATTCCGGGAGAGACCCCCAGCCGGAACGAGCCCGGCACGGTCTTGCCGCCCGAGTCGTAGGGCAGGACGTCGAGCGGGCTGGGCCCGTCGGCGGCGTAGACGGCGCAGTCCGACAGGACCGCGACCGGATACTGCCCGGTGGCCGCGGCCAGATGCAGCATCTTGCGGTGCATGTTGATCCGCGCCCGGGAGATCACGGCGGCGCGAATGTCGGGCCGCCAGGTGGGCCGGGCGAGGGCGGGCCAGGCCTGTCCCGGCTTCCATCCGCCGCCGCGCGCCTTCTCCCGCAGCTTGCCGATGCCGCCCTTGACGGTCATCTTGACCGCGTCCACGACGATGCCCAGCTCCGGATCACGGCTCTTGTAGCCGTCCATCGCCTCCAGGAACTCCTGCGGGGACAGCTTCTCGCCCACCCCGAGATCCGCCATGGTCGCGACGTAGGCGTCGCGCAGCCGCTTGTACCAGCCGTCCAGGAACCGGCCGTACTCGGTGCGCACCCACGCCTCCACCGGGGCGACGTCGTAGCCCAGTTCGACGGCATACGCCACGGTGGGTGTGGCGTACCAGGCCGGACCCGTCGGGCGCCGGCCGGTCGGCGTGAACGGGCTGGGCAACAGGTCCCCGTCGAGCTCGCGCCACTGCTTGCCCACCTTCACACGGGACGGATCGACGTGGGAGAGGTCGACCAGCCACGAGCCGGGCAGGGCCGGGTCGAACGCGGGCCGGGCGACGTGGACCGGCGGTGAGGCGAGACCGACGACGGCGCCGTTGGCGCCCGCGGCGAAGGACAGGTTGACGTCGAGGCCGACCAGGTGGCGCTTCATGCACTCGGCGTCGGTGAGATCCCGTGCCCAGTCGTAGGCCTCCTCGAAGAGCTTCTCGTCGGGGCCGCGTACGTGGAAGCGGGGGAGATGAGCGAGGACGGGGTGTCCGTCGGTCGCCTCGCACGGCGCCGGGTCCATGGGTTCGGTTCCCAGCGACCCGGGCCGGTGCTCGCGGTGCCGCCGGCCGTCGGCGTCCGGCTCACTGGCGCGGGTCGGCGGGTTGAGCGCGGTCATCAGATGCAGTCCCGTCACCGCGGTGGAACCCACCGGCGTCGTCACCCGCCGCGCGTACACGCCCAGCACCCGGGCCAGCTCCGCCGGCTGGAGCCGCGCGGCGTGACCCCAGGCGCGGTCGTCCAGGGCGTGCCAGGAGGGGATGCACAGTTGCACGCACCTTCGGCGGCCCCCCTGGGCAGGGCGGTAGATGCGCGCCCACGGCCCCAGCCCCCGCCGGGTGAGCTGCCAGTCGGCCCGCTGGAGCTGCTTGATGACCTTGTGCCCCTCGGGAAGCCGCCCGGCGACCCGCTCGGACTGGGACAGCGAGGCGGGCAGGCCGTAGCGCTCGCACGCGGCCTCGGTGAGCACCAGCAGCGGGTCGGCGTCCTTGCCCGAACCGTGCAGCCGGTCGGCCCCGAGCTCCGCCTCGGTGAGGGTCCAATCGATCAGGGCGGGCAGGGACTTGGCGGGTACGTCCAGGATCAGGCCGTCGATGCCGTAGCCGGTCACCTTCCGGTCGGCGTCGGCATCGAGCACGAGCAGCGGGCCGTGCGGATAGGCGCCCGGGGAGGCCTTCTTCGTATCCGGGCGGCGCGAGGCGGCAACGGGGACCGGGGCCGCGGCGGCGGTGTCAGTGGGCGTGGCGGTGTCGGGCGCGGCCCCCGGACCGTTGGGCACGGGCGGTGCCGCGGCCGCCGTGCCGGTGTCAGCGGCGGCTTCCTGCGGCGTCCCGGTGTCCTCGGGGACGGGGTAGAGCTCGGCGAGCTGCTTCAGCAGGCGCGCGTATGCCTCCCGCTGCGGCGGGCGCGGCTCGGTCTTGCCGGTCTCCCAGTCACCGACGGTCGCACGCCGCACGCCCAGGGCGGCGGCCACCTCGTCGAGGGTGAGCGCATGGGCCTGCCGCAGCCGCCTGCGCTCCCCCGCCGGCGGCAGCGGCGACCGGGACGCCACGAGGGCGTCCACTGCGTCGAACAGCTCGGACATGCAGCACCTCCGCTCCTCATCCTACCGCTTGAAGCCGACTGAGGCCGCGTTTTCGGCGTACGTGGAACGTACTTTTCGCGTACGAGGCGAGGCTGCGCGCGTCGCTGTGTGTGCGGGCCGTCGCGGGGTCGCGGGGGAGATGGTCGGGTGCGTTCTCCATCGACGCCGCCTGCATGCCCGGCTCACCCGGCTCACCTGGCACGCCGGCACGCCTGCATGCCAGGCATGCTCGAGCGTGCCGAGATTGAGCGAGGTGTAGGTGGCGAACGCCGTGACCTTGTCCAAGGGCCGGATCCAGGCGGCC
>NZ_BMVJ01000055.1:2728-4094 GCF_014650655.1 Streptomyces anandii JCM 4720 | reverse complement strand
GACCCGCGCCCGCACCCGCTCCGCCTGAGCCCGCAACGCGGCCTCCGACTTCGCGGACAACACCCACATCGTGCTCGGGAACGGTGGCACAACTGCCGGCTCCGATGCCTCGGCAGCGGGCTCGGCGGGCTCAGCGTGTTCGGCGTGTTCGGCGTGTTCGGCGTGTTCGGCGGGTGCCTCTTCGAGGATGGTGTGGGCGTTCGTACCGCTGAACCCGAAGGACGACACGCCCGCCCGGCGCGGACGTCCCGTGTCAGGCCACTCACGGTTCTCGGTGAGCAGCGAGACCGCACCCGCCGACCAGTTCACATGCGGGGTCGGCTCGTCGGCGTGCAGGGTCTGCGGCAGCACGCCGTGCCGCATCGCCATCACCATCTTGATGACGCCCGCGACACCGGCGGCCGCCTGCGTGTGACCGATGTTCGACTTGATCGAGCCCAGCCACAGCGGCCGGTCCTGCGCCGGTCGCTCCTTGCCGTAGGTGGCGATGAGGGCCTGGGCCTCGATCGGGTCGCCCAGTGTCGTACCCGTACCGTGCGCCTCCACCGCGTCCACATCCGCCGCCGACAGCCCGGCGGACGCCAGCGCCTGCCGGATCACCCGCTGCTGCGACGGACCGTTCGGCGCCGTCAGGCCGTTGCTCGCACCGTCCTGGTTGATGGCGCTCCCCCGTACGACGGCGAGCACCGGGTGGCCCTTGCGCCGGGCGTCCGACAGCCGCTCCACGAGCAGCATGCCCACGCCCTCGCCCCAGCCGGTGCCGTCGGCGTCCGCCGAGAACGCCTTCACCCTGCCGTCGGCCGCGAGGCCCCGCTGTCGGCTGAACTCGATGAAGGCACCCGGCGAGGACATCACCGTCACACCACCGGCCAGCGCGAGATCGCACTCGCCGCTGCGCAGCGCCTGTGCGGCGAGATGGAGCGCGACCAGCGAGGACGAGCAAGCCGTGTCGACCGTCATCGCGGGGCCTTCGAGACCGAAGACGTAGGCGAGGCGGCCGGAGACGACGCTGGCCGCGTTGCCCGTACCGAGGTAGCCCTCGATGCCCTCCGGCAGAGTCTGCGCGAAGGAGTCGTAGTCCTGGCCGTTGGTGCCGACGAAGACGCCGGCCTGGCTGCCGCGCGCCGACTCGGGGTCGATCCCGGCGCGTTCGAACACCTCCCAGGAGGTCTCCAGGAGCAGCCGCTGCTGCGGGTCCATGGCGAGGGCCTCGCGCGGCGAGATGCCGAAGAAGGCCGGGTCGAACTCGGCTGCGTCGTAGAGGAATCCCCCCTCGCGTGCGTAGAACGTGCCCTGCTTGTCCGGGTCGGGGCTGTAGAGGCGTCCGAGGTCCCAGCCACGGTCCTGCGGGAACGCGGAGATCGCG
>NZ_BMVJ01000055.1:0-2705 GCF_014650655.1 Streptomyces anandii JCM 4720 | reverse complement strand
TCGCCTCCCGAGGCCAGCAGCTGCCACAGGTCCTCCGGCGACCGTACGCCGCCCGGGAAGCGGCAGCTCATCGCGACGATGGCGATCTGGTCGTCGTCGTTCGCCGGTGCAGAGGTCACCGATCCAGAGCTCACCGGTGAAGAGGAAGCCGCCGACGCCAAGGCAGGTGCCGACGCGGACGCCGCCTGTGCGCCGAGGAGTTCGGTACGGAGGTGGCCGGCGAGGGCGGATGCCGTCGGGTAGTCGAAGACGAGCGTGGCGGGCAGGTCCACGCCGGTCGCCGCGCGGAGGCGGTTGCGGAGTTCGACGGCGGTCAGCGAGTCGAACCCGAGCTCCTTGAAGGCCCGTTCGGCTCCGATTGCCGACGAGCCGTGGTGTCCGAGCACCGCGGAGACGTGGGTACGGACCAGTTCCAGGACCGTGCGCTCCTGGTCGGCTTCGGACATTCCGGAGAGCCGTTCGGCGATCGACGGGCCCGCGTCGCGCCTCTTCGCGCCTCCCGCAAGGGAGTTCACGTTGTCGAGGATCGCGCGCACTTCGGGCAGCTCGCCGATGAACGGGTTCGATCGCACCGCCACCAGGCCGGGCGTCAGCCGCTCCCAGTCGAGGTCGGCGACGGTGAGCGCCGCTTCCTCCGAATCCACGGCCTGACGCAGCGCGCGGATAGCGGCGTCCGCGGCCATCGGAGGTACGCCGCTTGCTCGCATGCGCCGCGCGATGTCGTCGTCTGCGGCCATGCCCGCCGCCCACGCGCCCCAGGCGATGGAGACGGCCGGCAGGCCGTCCGCCCGGCGCTCCTGCGCCAATGCGTCCAAGTAGGCGTTGGCGGCTGCGTAGTTGGCCTGACCGCTGCTGCCGAGGGTGCCGCTGATCGACGAGAACAGCACGAAGGCCGAGAGGTCGAGGTCGCGGGTGAGTTCGTGCAGGTTACGCGCCGAGTCGGCCTTGGCCCGCCACACGCTCTCGAACCGGTCCGGCGTCAGCGCGTCCAGCACTCCGTCGTCCAGCACACCGGCCGTGTGGATCACGGCCGTCAGTTCGGTGCGGAGGGGCTCCAAGAGTCCGGCCAGTGCCCCGCGGTCGGCTGCGTCGCAGGCCGCAAGCGTCACACGGGCGCCCAACGCGACCAGTTCCGCCTCGAGTTCGGCGGCACCGGGCGCGTCGGCACCGCGCCGGCTGGTCAGCACCAGGTGGGCGGCGCCATTGCCGGCCAGCCAGCGGGCGACTTCCGCGCCGAGCGCGCCCGTTCCGCCGGTCACCAGGACGGTGCCTTCCGGTTTCCAGGCGGGTGAAGCGGCCTGGGAAGCGGCGTCCTCGTGCGCCGCCCGCGCCCGTACCAGGCGGCGCGCGAAGACACCCGAGTCACGTACCGCGAGCTGGTCCTCGTCCCCGAGCCCGGCCAGGACATCCGCCAGGCGGTCCAGGGTTCGTTCGTCCACGCGGGTCGTGGTGCCATCGGTCTGCGGGAGGTCGACGAGACCGCCCCAGCGCTCGGGGTGCTCCAGCGCGGCCACCCGGCCAAGCCCCCACACACCGGCCTGGGCCGGGGTGCCCAGACGGTCCCCACGGCCGGTCGAGACCGCGCCGCGTGTCACGCACCACAGAGGTGCTTCAACGCCGGCATCGCCGAGCGCCTGCACCAACACAGCGGATTCCACTGGTGCGTTGGTCTCCCCCACTGCGGGGAGCAGGGACAGCACGCCGGCGAGGGCTCCGCTCTCGGGCACGGCCGTCCGCAGCAGCGCGGCTGCGTCCTCACGCTCCAGCCCCGGCGCCACGGACAGCGTCCGTACGTCGACGCCGCGAGCGGACAGCATCCCGGTCACCGCGGTGGCCAGGCCGTCGTCCTCCCGCCCGGCCGGTACGACCACCAGCCAGCTGCCGGACAGCACCCCAGTCGCGCGCTCGGTCACCGGCCGCCAGACGACGCGGTAACGCCAGCCGTCGACCACGGACTGCTCCAGCCGCTGCCGACGCCACGCCGACAACGCCGGCAGCACGGCTTCCAGGGCATCGCCGCTCGTCGTCGGCATGTCCAGGGTCGCGGCGAGCGATTCGAGGTCCTCGCGCTCCACGGCCTCCCAGAAACGGGCATCCACGGAATCCGTGTCGGCGGTCGCGCCCACGGCCGCGACAGGAGCTGCAGGGATCTCGAGCCAGTAGCGCTCCCGCTGGAAGGCGTACGTCGGGAGGTCCGGGACACGGCGGGCACCGGTGCCCGAGTAGTACGCCTGCCAGTCGACGGAGATGCCTCGCGTGTGGGCGTACGACAGGGCAGTGGTCAGGGCTTCGGCTTCCGGACGGTTCCTGCGGAGCGCCGGGACGAAGGCCTGGCCTTCGGCGGTGGAGCAGTCCTGGGCGAGTGCGGACAGGACTCCGTCCGGGCCCAGCTCGACGAAGGTGGTCACGTTCTCGGCTTCGAGGGTGCGGATGCCGTCGTGGAAGCGGACGGCCTCACGGACGTGGCGGACCCAGAAGCCGGGGCTGGCGATCTCCTCGGCGGAGGCGATGGCACCCGTGAGGTTGGAGACGACGGGGATGCGGGGAGGGGCGTAGGACAGGCCCTCGGCGACCTCGCGGAAGGCGTCCAGCATGCCGTCCATGTGCGGGGAGTGGAAAGCATGGCTCACCGTCAGGCGATGGGTCTTCCGGCCCTGTGCCTCGAAGACGGCGGCGATCTCCAGTACGGCGCTCTCGTCACCGGC
>NZ_BMVJ01000054.1 GCF_014650655.1 Streptomyces anandii JCM 4720 | reverse complement strand
CGCAGGACCAAGCGGCTGACGGTCAGTCATGCCTTCCACTCGCCGCACATGGACGCCATGCTGGAGGCGTTCGGCGAGGTCGCGCGCCGGGTGACGTACCACCCGCCGGTCGTCCCCGTCGTCTCCAACCTCACCGGTGAGCTGGTCACCGCCGACGAGATCGCCAACCCCGGCTACTGGGTTCGGCACGTCCGGGAGGCGGTGCGCTTCCTGGACGGCGTTCGCCGGCTGGAGGCGAGCGGCGTCACCACCTACCTCGAACTCGGGCCGGGTGGTGTGCTGTCGGCGATGGCGCAGGCTTGCGTCACCCGCCCCGACGCCGAGTTCGTGCCCGCGCTGCGCGCCGACCGCCCCGAGGCGCAGGCGCTGACGACCGCTGTCGCACGCCTGCACGCCCAGGGCGCGGACCTCGACTGGCAGGCCTACTTCTCGGGTACCGGC
Organism: Streptomyces anandii JCM 4720; assembly: GCF_014650655.1. Taxonomy (GTDB): domain Bacteria; phylum Actinomycetota; class Actinomycetes; order Streptomycetales; family Streptomycetaceae; genus Streptomyces; species Streptomyces anandii. Next base: position 4,059 of record NZ_BMVJ01000054.1, on the reverse strand, counting down.
GCCCGCCGCGTCGACCTGCCCACGTACGCGTTCCAGCGCCACGTGTACTGGCCGCGCGACCCGTTCACCCAGCCGGAGGCGCTCACGGCCGAGGCGCTCGACGTGGTGGGCGCCCGGTTCTGGGAGGTCGTGGACAGCGAGGACCTCGCCGCGCTCACGGAAGCCCTCGGCGTCGACGCGGACCAGCCGCTCAGCGCGGTCCTGCCCGTCCTGTCCGCCTGGCACCGGCGCGGCCGGGACCGCTCCACCGTCGACGGCTGGCGCTACCGGGTGACCTGGCAGCCCCTGACGCAGACCGTGCACCGGCCGCTGACCGGCACCTGGCTGCTCGTCACGCCCGCCGGCCTCGCCGACGACCCGTGGGTGACGGCCGCGGCACGCATGCTGGCCGACAGCGGGGTGACCGTACGGCACTGCGAGATCGACGCGGCGGCGGACGACCGTACGGCGGTCGCCGAACGGCTGCGCGCCGCGCTCACACCGGCTGACGACCCGGAGTCGCCCGACGCTGCCGCCACCGCCGGTGCCCCCGGTGCCACCACCCCCACCGGCGTACTCTCACTGCTCGCCCTCGACGAGCGCCCGCACGCCCAGTACGAGGAGGTCCCGGCCGGCCTCGCGGCGACCACGGCGCTCGTGCAGGCGCTCGGTGACACGGAGATCGAGGCCCCGCTGTGGTGCCTCACCCGTGAGGCCGTCGCCGTGGGCCGCGCCGACCGGGCCGCGAGCCCCGCCCAGGCCCACGTCTGGGGGCTCGGCCGGTCGGCCGCCCAGGAGTACCCCGAGCGCTGGGGCGGCCTGATCGACCTCCCGCGCACGCCAGGCGACCGCGCCCTCGCCCGGCTCGCCGACATCCTCGGCGGCCTCGGCAACCCCGCAGACCCCGGCGGCTTCGGCGCCGAGGACCAGCTCGCCGTGCGCCCGCAGGGCATCTTCGTACGCCGCCTGGCCCGCGCCGGGCACGGCGACCCCGCCGGGCCCGCCGCCGACGAGTGGTCCCTCACCGGCACCGCCCTCGTCACCGGCGGCACCGGAGCCCTCGGCGCCCGGGTCGCACGCCTGCTGGCCCGCAACGGCGCCGCGCATCTGCTCCTGGTCGGACGCCGGGGCGCGGACGCGCCCGGCGCCGGCGAACTGCGCGACGAACTCACCGCGCTCGGCGCCGAAGTGACCATCGCCGCCTGCGACGTCGCCGACCGCGCGGCCATGGCCCGGCTGCTGGCCGAGGTGCCCGAGGAGCACCCGCTGACCACCGTCGTGCACGCGGCGGGCGTCCTGGACGACGGTGTGCTCGACGCCCAGACCCCCGAACGCCTCGCCACCGTGCTGCGCGCCAAGTCGGCCGCCGCGACCGTACTGCACGAGCTGACCCGCGATCTGGACCTGACCGCGTTCGTCATGTTCTCCTCCCTCGCGGGCGCCTTCGGCGGCGCCGGCCAGGCCAACTACGCTGCTGCCAACGCCGGTCTCGACGCGCTCGCCGAGCACCGCAGGGCCCTCGGCCTGCCCGCGACCGTGCTCGCCTGGGGCGCCTGGGCCGAGGGCGGCATGGCCACCGACCAGGTCGTCGCCCAGCGGCTCCACCAGTCCGGCATGCCGCCGATGGACCCCGAACTCGCGCTCACCGCGCTGCACAGGGCGCTGGCCCTCGACGAGACGTACTCGCTCGTCGCCGACATCGACTGGGACCGGTTCGCGCCCGCACTCACCGCCGTACGTCCCAGCCCGTTCATCACCGGCCTGCCCGAGGCACGCCACGCCCTGGAGAACGCGGCCGCGGACGACCCGGCCGCCTCGGGCGAGGCGTCCTCCTTCCGGCGCACCCTCGCCGACGCGCCGGAAGCCGAACGCGACCGCATCGTCCTGGACTTCGTGCGCACCCAGGTCGCCGCCGTGCTCGGCCACCCGGGACCCGAAGCCGTCGAACCCGGCCGCGCCTTCCGCGACCTCGGCTTCGACTCGCTCACCGCCGTCGAGATCCGCAACCTCCTCGGCAGGCTCACCGGACTGCGCCTGCCCGCCACCCTCGTCTTCGACCACCCCAACGCCCGCGCCCTCGCCGGTTTCCTGCGCACGACCCTGCTCGGCACACCGGCCACCGGCATCGGCACCGGTTCCGGCGAAGCCCACGGCCTCGCCGCAGGCCGCCCCGCGGGCACCGCGACGGACGACGACCCGATCGCGATCGTCGCGATGAGCTGCCGTTTCCCCGGTGGTGTGCGCACCCCCGAGGACCTGTGGGACCTGCTGGCCGCAGGGCGGGACGCGATCAGCGGCTTCCCCGCCGACCGGGGCTGGGACACCGACGCCCTCTACGACCCCGAGGCCCGCACCGAGGGCACCACCTACGTGCGCGACGGTGGATTCCTCACCGGGGCCGCCGACTTCGATCCGGCCTTCTTCGGCATCTCGCCCCGCGAGGCCCTCGCCATGGACCCGCAGCAGCGGCTGCTCCTGGAGACCTCCTGGGAGGCACTCGAACGCGCCGGAATCGACCCGGCCACCCTGCGCGGCGAGCGGGTCGGCGTCTTCGCCGGCACCAACGGGCAGGACTACCTGTCGCTCATGCTGGCCGCGCCCGAAGGAGCCGAGGGATTCCTGGGCACCGGCAACGCCGCGAGCGTCCTGTCCGGCCGGGTCTCCTACGCCCTCGGCCTCGAGGGCCCCGCCGTCACCGTGGACACCGCCTGCTCCTCCTCCCTCGTGGCCCTGCACTGGGCCGCCCAGGCGCTGCGCGCGGGGGAGTGCACGATGGCGCTGGCCGGCGGTGTCACCGTCATGTCCACCCCCGCCTCCTTCGTCGACTTCAGCCGGCAGCGCGGACTGGCCGCCGACGGCCGGATCAAGGCGTTCGCCGCGTCCGCGGACGGCACCGGCTGGGGCGAGGGCGTCGGCATGCTCCTCGTGGAGCGGCTGTCCGACGCCCGCCGCAACGGCCACCCCGTGCTCGCGGTCGTCCGCGGCTCCGCCATCAACCAGGACGGCGCGAGCAACGGCCTCACGGCACCCAACGGGCCCTCGCAACAGCGCGTGATCCGGCAGGCGCTGGCGTCCGCCGGCCTGTCGGCCGCGGACGTGGACGCGGTGGAGGCGCACGGTACGGGCACGAAGCTGGGCGATCCGATCGAGGCCCAGGCCCTGCTCGCCACCTACGGCCGGGAGCGTCCCGACGACGACCGGCCGCTGTGGCTCGGCTCCATCAAGTCCAACCTCGGGCACACCCAGGCCGCCGCGGGCGTCGCCGGTGTCATCAAGATGGTCATGGCCATGCGCCACGGCGTACTGCCGCCCACTCTCCACGTGGACGAGCCCACCCCGCACGTCGACTGGTCGGCGGGCGAGGTCGCGCTGCTCACGGAGGCCCGGGCCTGGCCGGAGACCGGCCGCCCCCGCCGTGCCGGCATCTCCTCCTTCGGCATCAGCGGCACCAATGCGCACACCATCGTCGAACAGGCCCCGGACGCCGGACCGGAGACCCCGGCCGTCGCCAAGACCCGTACGGCGCCGCCGGCCGCGGCACCCCTCCTGCTCTCCGCGAGGACCACCGACGCCCTGCGCGACCAGGCCGGACGCCTGCACGCCCACTTCGGCGCCCACCCCGGCCTCGACCTCACCGACACGGCGTACTCGCTCGCCACCACGCGCTCCCACTTCGAACGGCGCGCCGCCCTGACCGCCAGCGACCGGGAAACCCTCCTCGACACGCTGGCCGCACTGGCCCAGGGCCGCCCCGCCCCGGCGCTCGTCGAGGACACCCCGGCCCCCGGCAAACTGGCCTTCCTCTTCACCGGCCAGGGCAGCCAGCGGCCCGGCATGGCGCGCGAACTGTACGAAACCCAGCCCGCGTTCGCGGACGCACTCGACGCCGTCTGCGCCCACCTCGACCAGCACCTCGACCGGCCGCTGTCGGACGTGATGTCCGGCGGCGCCGGGTCCGGGCTGATCGACCGGACGGCGTACACGCAGCCCGCGTTGTTCGCCGTCGAGGTGGCGCTGTTCCGCCTCCTCGAATCGTGGGGCATCCGGCCGGACTTCCTGTCCGGTCACTCCATCGGTGAG
>NZ_BMVJ01000053.1 GCF_014650655.1 Streptomyces anandii JCM 4720 | reverse complement strand
GCTCCCGCAGCCTCCCCGCCTGCCCCCGCAACGCATCCTCGCTCCGCGCCGACAGCACCCAAGGCACCACGGGCAGCCGCGTCAGGGAACCGCCGTCGGAAGGCCTGGCGGTCTCCGGCTCGGAGGGCTGCTCGATGATGGCGTGGGCGTTGGTGCCGCTGACGCCGAAGGAGGAGATGCCGGCGCGGCGCGGGCGGTCGCCGGTCTCGGGCCACTCCCGGGCCTCGGTGAGCAGCGAGACCGCGCCCGCCGACCAGTCGACGTGTGTCGAGGGCTCGTCCACGTGCAAGGTGCGCGGCAGCACACCGTGCCGCATCGCCATGATCATCTTGATGATGCCCGCGACACCGGCGGCGGCCTGCGTGTGGCCGATGTTGGACTTGATGGAGCCGAGCCAGAGGGGCTGGTCCTCGGCGGGACGGTCCTTGCCGTAGGTGGCGAGGAGCGCCTGCGCCTCGATGGGGTCGCCGAGGGTCGTGCCCGTACCGTGCGCCTCCACCGCGTCCACGTCCGCGGCCGACAGGCCGGCCGAGCTCAGGGCCTGCCGGATGACACGCTGTTGCGAGGGACCGTTCGGGGCCGTGAGGCCGTTGCTGGCGCCGTCCTGGTTGATCGCCGTGCCGCGGACGACGGCGAGCACGGGGTGGCCGTTGCGGCGGGCGTCGGACAGGCGCTCGACGAGGAGCATGCCGGCGCCCTCGGACCAGCCGGTGCCGTCGGCGTCGTCCGAGAAGGACTTGCAGCGGCCGTCGGCGGCGAGGCCGCGCTGGCGGCTGAAGTCGACGAAGGTGTCGGGGGCCGCCATGACGGTGACGCCGCCGGCCAGGGCGAGGGTGCACTCGCCGGTGCGCAGGGCCTGCGCGGCGAGGTGCAGCGCGACGAGCGAGGACGAGCAGGCGGTGTCGATGGTGACCGCCGGGCCCTCCAGGCCGAGGGTGTAGGCCACGCGTCCGGAGGCGACGCTGCCGGCGGTGCCGGTGCCGAGGTAGCCCTCCAGACCGCCGGGGACGGCGGGGAGGCGGGTGAGGTAGTCGTGGTACATCACGCCGGCGAAGACGCCGGTGCGGGTGCCGCGTACCGAGGTGGGGTCGATCCCGGCCCGCTCGAACGCCTCCCAGGAGGTCTCCAGGAGCAGCCGCTGCTGCGGGTCCATGGCGAGGGCTTCGCGCGGGTTGATGCCGAAGAAGTCGGGGTCGAAGTCGGCGGCGTCGTGGAGGAAGCCGCCCTCGCGGGTGTAGCTGGTGCCGGCGTGGTCGGGGTCGTCGCTGTGGAGGGCGTCGAGGTCCCAGCCGCGGTCGGTGGGGAACGGGGAGATGGCGTCGCCCCCGTCGAGGACGAGCCGCCACAGGTCCTCAGGGGTGCCGACGCCACCGGGGTAACGGCAGCTCATGCCGACGATCACGATGGGGTCGTCGTCCGTCGCCGTGGTGGCCGTCGCCCCCGTACGGGTCACGGCGTCGGTGTCGGCGTCCGCGCCGAGGATCTCGGTGCGCAGGAAGGAGGCCAGGACGGCGGGGGTCGGGTAGTCGAAGACCAGGGTGGCGGGCAGTCGGACGCCGGTGGCCGCGTTCAGCCGGTTGCGGAGCTCCACCGCGGTCAGCGAGTCGAAGCCGAGTTCCTTGAACGCGCGGTTCGCGTCGACCGACTCCGCGGCAGCGTGGCCCAGTACGGCGGCGACCTGGGCGCACACCTGTTCCGTGAGCAGCCGGTCGCGCTCGGCGGGGGCGAGGGCGAGCAGCCGCTCCGCGAGTCCGCCGGCGGCCGCGGGGCCCGTGGCCGTCACGGTGCGGCGGGCGGGGGTGCGGACCAGGCCGCGCAGCATCGCGGGCACCGACGCGGGGTCGGCGTGGCGCAGCGAGGCCAGGTCCAGGTGCATGGGTACGAGCGCCGGGTCGCCCACCGTGAGGGCGGTGTCGAGCAGCGTCAGGCCCTGCTCGGAGGAGAGGGCGGCGACTCCGGCGCGGTTGATGCGCTGCAGGTCGGTGTCGTCCAACTCACCGGTCATACCGCTGCGTTCGGCCCACAGTCCCCAGGCGAGGGCGGTGGCGGTGCGGCCTTCGGCGCGGCGGCGCTGGGCGAGGGCGTCGAGGAAGGCGTTGGCGGCGGCGTAGTTGGCCTGGCCGGGACCGCCCAGTGTGCCGGCCGCGGCGGAGAACAGTACGAACGCCGACAGGTCCAGCTCGCTGGTGAGTTCGTGGAGGTTGAGGGCGGCGTCGACCTTCGCGGGCAGGACGCGGTCGACGCGTTCCGGGGTGAGGGATTCGACGACGCCGTCGTCGAGCACGCCCGCGGTGTGCACGACGGCGGTCAGCGGGTGCTCTGCGGGGACGGTGGCCAGCAGTGCGGCCAGTGCCGCCCGGTCGGCCACGTCGCAGGCGGCGAGGGTGACCTCGGCGCCCAGTTCCTCCAGCTCGCCGACGAGTTCGGCCGCACCTTCGGCCTCGGGTCCGCGTCGGCCGGCCAGCAGCAGGTGGCGTACGCCGTGTTCGGTGACGAGATGGCGGGCCACCAGCGCGCCGAGCGTGCCGGTGGCACCGGTCACCAGAGCGGTGCCGTCCGGGTCGAGGGCGGGGAGGGTGTGGGCGGGGTCGGCGGCGACCCGGTTCAGCCGCGGCAGCCTCACCGCGCCGTCGCGCAGGGCGAGTTGGGGCTCCGTCATGGCCAGGGCGGCGGGCAGGGCCCGGTGGGAGGCCTCGTGGTCGTCGAGGTCCACGAGCACGAAGCGGTCCGGGTGCTCCGACTGCGCCGAACGCAGCAGGCCCCACAGGGGCGCGTGCGCCATGTCGGGCACGTCGGAGCCCGGTCCGGTGGCGATCGCGCCACGGGTGACGAGGACCAGGCGCGAGTCGGCGAAGCGGTCGTCGGCGAGCCACGCCTGGACGAGGGCGAGCGCCCGGTGCAACGCGGCGCGCACCTCGCCGGGCAGTGTCTCGGTGCCGACGGCGGGGGCCGCGGGCGTACCCGGGGCGGCGAAGGGCACCAGTACGGCCTGCGGCAGCGGGGCGCCGGCGGCCAGTGCCTCGCCCAGTTCGGCCAGGCCCGGGTAGGTCACGGCGGTCGGCAGCGCTTCGGCGAGCGCGCCCAGGAGTCCCGTACCCGAGCCCGCCTCGTCATCGGCCCTGGTGTCGGCCCTGGTGTCGGCCTCGGTACCAGCCTCGGTACCGGCCTCGGTACCGGTCTCGGTACCGACTGCGGTGTCGGCGGAAAGCAGCGCCCACTGCCCCGCCTCGACGGTCGTCGTGGCCGGCAGCGGCGCGTCCGTCCACTCGACGCGGAACAGCGACTCGTGGAAGGCGCCGCGCACGGCGTGGGAGCGGACCTGGTCCGGGGAGACCGGGCGCAGCAGCAGCGACTCCACCGAGGCTACGGGCATGCCCTCGTCGTCGGCCAGGTCGACGGCCACGGTGTCGTGCCCGGCCGGCGAGAGGCGGACGCGCAGGGAGCCGGCGCCGACCGCGTGCAGGCGGATGCCGCTCCAGGAGAAGGGCAGCCGGCCGTGCTCGGTCTCGGTGAGCAGGTCGCCGACGCCGACCGCGTGCAGGGCCGCGTCCAGCAACGCCGGGTGAAGGCCGAACAGTTCGGCGTCCTGTCGGGCCTGTTCGGGGAGCCGGACCTCGGCGAAGACCTCGTCGCCGCGCTGCCAGACGGCCTGGAGCCCCTGGAAGACGGGACCGTAGGCGAATCCGGACTCGGTGAGGTAGTCGTAGAGCCCGTCGATCCGCACCGTCTCCGCGCCGGCCGGCGGCCACTGGGCGAGGTCGGAAGAGGAAGAGGAGGAGGCGGCGGAGGCGTCCCGGATGAGGACGCCGGTGGCGTGCCGGGTCCAAGTGGTCTCGGCCCAGGCGTCGTCGGCGTCCTCGGGGCGCGAGTGCAGGGTCAGCCGGCGGCGGCCTGTCTCGTCGGGAGCGCCGACCGCGAGCTGCAGCTGCACCCCACCCTGCGGAGGCAGCACCAGGGGGGCCTCGAGGGTGAGTTCCTCCAGCAGGTCGCAGCCGACCTGGTCACCGGCGCGCAGCGCGAGTTCCACGAAGGCGGTGCCCGGCAGCAGCACGGTGTCCATGACTGCGTGGTCGGCCAGCCAGGGGTGGGTGCGCAGCGAGAGCCTGCCGGTGAAGAGGAGCCCGTCGGCGTCGGCGAGGGCGACCGTGGCGCCCAGCAGCGGGTGGTCGGCGGCACCGAGTCCGGCGGAGGTGACGTCGCCCGCCCAGGAGGCCGGCGGCTCCGGCCAGTACAGCTCGCGCTGGAAGGCGTACGTCGGCAGGTCGACGCGGCGGGCGTCTCGACCGCAGAAGACGGCGGCCCAGTCGGTCCGCGCGCCCCGGACGTGGGCCTCGGCCACGGCGGCCGTCAGCGTCCGCGCCTCGGGGCGTCCCTTGCGCAGCACGGGCGCGAAGGAGGCGCCCGGGCGGGTCACACAGTCCTGGGCCATCGCCGACAGCACGCCGTCGGGGCCGAGTTCGAGGTAGACGGTGACGTCCTGCTCCTCCAGGTAGCGCACACCGTCGAGGAAGCGCACCGCCTCCCGGACGTGCCGCACCCAGTACTCGGGCGCACGGATCTCGTCCGCGGAGAGCGAGGCACCGGTGAGGTTGGAGACGACGGGGACGACCGGCGGGTGGTACGTCACCCGGCGCGCGACTTCGCCGAACGCCTCCAGCATGGCGTCCATGTGCGGCGAGTGGAAGGCATGACTGACCGTCAGCCGCTTGGTCCTGCG
>NZ_BMVJ01000052.1 GCF_014650655.1 Streptomyces anandii JCM 4720 | reverse complement strand
GCCACCTACGGCAAGGAGCGACCGGCGCAGGACCGGCCGCTGTGGCTGGGCTCGATCAAGTCGAACATCGGTCACACCCAGGCCGCCGCCGGTGTCGCGGGCATCATGAAGATGGTGCTGGCGATGCGGCACGGCGTGCTGCCGCGCACCCTGCACGTCGACGAGCCGACCCCGCACGTGGACTGGACAGCCGGTGCGGTGGAACTGCTCACCGAAGCCCAGGAGTGGCCGCAGACCGGGCGTCCCCGCAGGGCGGCCGTCTCCTCGTTCGGCATCAGCGGCACCAACGCTCATACGATCATCGAGCAGGCACCCCAGTCCGAACCCAGGCCCGAGTCGCAGTCGCAGCTCCAGCCCCTCCTTCCGCCCGTGCTGCCCTACGTGCTCTCCGCCAAGAACTCCGACGCGCTCCGCGCACAGGCCGAGCGCCTGTGGGCGCACCTCGCTGCCCGGCCGGAGACGCGCCCGGTGGACATCGCCTACTCCCTCGCCACCGGCCGCAACGCCCTGGAGCAGCGGGCTGTACTCACCACCTCTGCCCCTACCTCCACTGCCACCGCTCCCGGTGATCACGAGGCCCTCTCACGTGCACTGCGCGCCCTGGCCGACGGCGAACCGCTCGCCGGGACGGTTCTGGACAGGACCGATGAGGGCAGGCTGGCGTTCCTGTTCACGGGGCAGGGCAGCCAGCGGCTCGGCATGGGCCGGGAGCTGTACGAGGCGTATCCGGCGTTCGCGCGAGCACTGGACGACATCTTCGCCAGGTTCGAACTGCCTCTACGGGACGTCATGTTCGGCGGTGAGCGGGAAGAGGCCGGGCTGATCGACCGGACGGAGTACACGCAACCCGCGCTGTTCGCCGTCGAGGTGGCGCTGTTCCGGCTGCTGGAGTCGTGGGGCGTGCACCCGGACTTCGTCTCCGGTCACTCCATCGGCGAGCTGGCGGCCGCCCATTGCGCGGGTGTGCTGTCGCTCGAGGACGCGTGCACGCTGGTGGCCGCCCGCGGCCGGCTGATGCAGGAACTCCCGGGCGAAGACGGCGCGATGGTGGCCGTCGAGGCCGCCGAGGACGAGGTCACCCCGTACCTCACGGACGCGGTGAGCGTCGCGGCCGTCAACGGCCCGAGCTCGGTGGTCATCGCCGGTGACGAGAGCGCCGTACTGGAGATCGCCGAAGCCTTCGAGGAGCGGGGGCGGAGGACCAGGCGCCTGACGGTCAGTCACGCCTTCCACTCGCCGCAGATGGACGGCATGCTCGACGCCTTCCGCGAGGTCGCCGAGGGTCTCTCCTACGAGGCCCCGCGCATTCCGCTCGTCTCCAACCTCACCGGTGCCGTCGCCTCCGCCGAGGAGATCACCACCGCCGACTTCTGGGTACGGCACGTCCGTGAGACCGTCCGCTTCCTGGACGGCATGCGCGTGCTGCGGGAACAGCAGGTCGGCACCTTCCTGGAACTGGGCCCGGACGGAGTCCTCTCGGCGTTGGCCCGGGACTGCGTCGAGGACGGTGACGCGGCCGCCGCCTACGTGCCCGCGCTGCGCAAGGGGCGGTCCGAGCCCGAGACGCTGACCACAGCACTCGCCCACGCCCACGCACGTGGCGCCGACGTCGACTGGCAGCGCTTCTTCGCCGGCACCGGCGCCCACCGCGTCGACCTGCCCACCTACGCCTTCCAGCGCCGCCGCTTCTGGCCGGAACCGGCAAGCACCACCCCGGCCGCGGCTGCCTCGAACACGCACCCCGCGACCACCACCGACGCGCGCTTCTGGGCCGCCGTCGAGGACGGGGACCTGGGCGCGCTCACCACAGAACTCGCTGTCGAGGCCGACCAGCCGCTGAGCGCCGTACTGCCGGCCCTGGCGTCCTGGCACCGCCGGCAGCTCGAACGCGCCACCGTGGCCGACCGGCGCTACCGCGTCGTCTGGAAGCCTTCGTCGGGGCTGAGTGGGCCAGGGGGGCCGGGACCGGAGGAGACCGCGGCCGCGCGCATGGCCGGGACCTGGCTGACCGTGGTGCCGGCGGCGCTGGCCGACGATCCGTGGTACTGCAGCCTCCGTACGGCGCTGGAGCGCGCCGGGGCGGACGTCGTGACCGTGCCGGTGGACGGCGCCGGCGGCGCCGCCGGAATCGCTGGTGCCGGTTCGCCCGGCGAGGCGATCGCCGATGACGACGAGACCGAGGCGATCGCCGATGCCGACGAGATCGAGGCGATCGCCGATGCCGACGAGATCGAGGCGCTCGCCGAGCGGCTGAGCCAGGCGGTGGACACCGATGGGGCACCCGTCTCAGGAGTGCTGTCCCTGCTCGCGTTCGACGAGGGACCCCATCCGCGTCATCCCGCCGTACCCGTAGGCCTCGCACTGACCGCCGCGCTGACGCGGGCTGTCGAGTCGGCGGGCATCGGCGCGCCCCTCTGGTGCCTGACCCGTGGTGCGGTCCCGGTCGACGCCACCGATCCGCTGCTCAGCCCCCTGCAGGCCCAGGTCGCCGGCCTCACCCGGGTGATCGCGCTGGAACAGCCGGAAACTTGGGGCGGATTGATCGACTTGCCCCGCACCCTCGACGAGCGCACCGCCACCCGGCTCACGGCAGTGCTCGCGGCCGGCGGCGAAGAGGACCAGGTGGCGGTACGGCCCACCGGGACCTACGTACGCCGACTGGTGCGCGACACGGGTGCCGTCGACAACCCCGACTCCGCCCGGTCCGACGCCGGTTGGGCCCCTCGCGGCACCGTGTTGGTCACCGGGGGCACCGGCGCGCTGGGCGCGCATGTCGCCCGCTGGCTGGCGCGCAACGGCGCCGAGCGACTCGTACTGCTCAGCCGTCGCGGACCCGACGCGCCCGGCGCTGACGCCTTGAACGCCGAACTCACCGAGCTCGGCGCCGAGGTGGCCATCGAGGCCTGTGACGTGGCCGACCGTTCCGCCCTCGAGGCGCTGGTCGGAAAGCTCACCGCGGACGGCGCACCGGTGCGGGCCGTGGTGCACGCGGCGGGCGTGTCGCAGCCGCCGGGCACGGCGACCGCACTGCCGGAGTTCGCGGACGTCGTCGCCGCCAAGACGGCCGGAGCGGTGCATCTGGACGCCCTCTTCGACGACGACTCGCTCGACGCGTTCGTACTGTTCTCGTCGATCGCCGGTGTGTGGGGGAGCGGGGGCCAAGGCGCTTACGCCGCCGCCAACGCCTTCCTCGACGCGCTCGCCGAACAGCGCCGGGCGCGCGGGCTGGCGGCCACCGCCATCGCCTGGGGACCGTGGGCGGAAGGCGGCATGGCCGCCGAAGGCGACGCCGAGGAGCAGCTGCGCCGGCGCGGGCTGCCGCCCATGGCACCGGAGGCGAACCTCGCGGCTCTGCGCGAGGTGGTCGCCGGCCCGGAGGCCACCGTGACCGTCGCGGAGGTCGACTGGGCGCGGTTCGCACCCGTCTTCACAGCCGCCCGCCCCCGCCCGCTGATCGCGGACCTGCCGGAGGTGCGCGCCGCGCTGCGCGCCGGCGATGCCACGTCGCCGGACGGCGTGGCGCAGGACGGCACGTCCGCGCGCGGCGGTTCGGCGGGGGCGGGCTCGGGGGCCGCTCTGCGGGAGCGGCTGACCGGCCTCGGCACGGAAGACGACCGTATGACGCTGGTGCTGGACCTCGTCCGAAGCCAGGCGGCCCTCGCGCTGGGCCACGACTCGTCCGACGCCGTGGAAGCCGGCCGCGCCTTCAAGGAGCTCGGCTTCGACTCCCTCACCGCCGTCGAACTCCGCGACCGCATCAAGTCGGCCACCGGCCTCACACTCCCCGCCACCCTTGTCTTCGACTACCCCAACCCCACAGTGCTCGCCCGCCACTTGCTCACCGTGCTGCTCCCCGGAGGTGACAACGCCCCGGCCCCGGACGGCGATCCGCAGGAGGCCGAACTGCGCCGGACGCTCGCCGCCATCCCGACCAGCCGCATCCGGGAGGCCGGCCTGCTGGACGCCCTGCTCGAACTCGCGGGCCCCCAGCCGACCCCAGCCACCGCCGCCGCCGATCAGGGGTTGTCCCCCGACGACATCGACGGGCTGGACGTGCAGCATCTGATCGATATGGCGCTCGACAGCAACCAGCCCTGACGCGCCCGAAGTGCGGAGTACAAGATGACAACCCCCAACGAAAAGATCGTTGAAGCGCTACGGGCCTCGCTCAAGGAAACCGAGCGGTTGCGTCGGCAGAACCACCAGCTCACCGCCGCATCGCGGGAGCCGATCGCGATCGTCGGCATGAGCTGCCGGTTCCCGGGTGGCGTACGGTCCCCGGAGGACCTGTGGCGGCTGGTCGCCGAGGGCCGGGACGCCATCTCCGGCTTCCCGACGAACCGGGGCTGGGACATCGAGTCGCTGTACGACCCCGACCCGGAGCACGAAGGCACCTTCTACGCGCGCGAGGGCGGCTTCCTGCACGACGCCGCCGAGTTCGACCCGGCGTTCTTCGGCATCTCGCCGCGCGAGGCGCTGGCGATGGACCCGCAGCAGCGGCTGCTGCTGGAGACCTCCTGGGAGGCCTTCGAGCGGGCCGGCATCGACCCGGCCGCCGTGCGCGGGAGCAGGACCGGCGTGTTCGTGGGCGCGTCATCCCAGGCCTACGGCGCCGGCCAGTACGACCTGCCGGACGGCGTCGAGGGCCACCTCCTCACCGGCACCGCGTCCAGCGTCGTCTCCGGCCGCATCGCCTACGTCTTCGGTCTCGAAGGCCCCGCGGCCACCATCGACACCGCCTGCTCGTCCTCCTCCGTCGCCCTGCACCTCGCCGTGCAGGCACTGAGGCAGGGCGAGTGCTCGCTGGCCCTCGCGGGCGGAGTGACCGTACTGGCCACCCCTGACGTGTTCGTGGAGTTCAGCCGGCAGCGGGGGCTGTCGGCGGACGGTCGGTGCAAGTCCTTCGCCGCCTCGGCGGACGG
>NZ_BMVJ01000051.1:741-4924 GCF_014650655.1 Streptomyces anandii JCM 4720 | reverse complement strand
GATCCGCGCCGGCGACCAGGTCGGCTGCGACCACCTGGAGGAACTCACCCTCGAAGCACCCCTGGTCCTCCCCGAGCGGGGTGCCGTACAGCTGCAACTCCTGGTCGGCGCACCGGGCGACGACGGGCGCCGCTCGCTCACCGTGGCGTCGCGCCCGCAGGACTCGCGCACCGAGCAGATGTGGACCCGGCACGCCACCGGTCTGCTCGCCTCGGGCGCCGCCCGCTCTTCGACCGGCCTGGAGGAATGGCCGCCGAGGGACGCCGTACCCGTCGAAGTGGACGGACTCTACGATGATTTGGCGAGTACGGGCCTGCGGTACGGGCCCGTGTTCCAGGGACTGCGAGCCGCGTGGCGACGCGGGGACGAGGTCTTCGCGGAAGTCGCTCTGCCCGAGGCGGCGGCGGGTGAAGCGGAGCGGTTCGGGCTGCACCCCGCGCTGCTCGACTCGGCGCTGCACGCGCTCGGCCTGGGCGTACTCGAGCCCGCAGAGGCGGGGACGAACGCGGAAGGTGCCGGGCGGCTGCCCTTCGCCTGGAGCGGTGTGTCGCTGCAGGCGGCCGGCGCCGCCGCGCTGCGCGTTCGACTGTTGCCGACGGACGGGAACGGCGGCGTACGGCTGACGGTCGCGGATGTGACCGGCGCCCCGGTGGCGACCGTGGAGTCACTGGTGCTGCGTACCGTCTCGCAGGACCAGGTGCGGACCGCGCAGGTGGCGTACCACGAATCGGTGTTCCGGCTGGAGTGGGCGGAACTCCCGCTCCCCGCCACCCAAGACATCGGGGCCGGGTCGGATTCCCGGGTCGCGCGGGCTGTCCTTGCCGGCAGTGAGTCGGGGACGGTGTTCCCGGCGGACCTGTCGGAGTTGGACGGCGCCGGCGGGCGGACCGGACGCCACGCGGATCTCGCGGGGCTCGCGGCCGCGGTGGAGGCCGGCGCCCCGGTTCCGGACGAGGTGTTCGTCGAGGTCCGCTCGCCGGGCGGGCGGAACGGTGCCGACGTTCGTGACGCGGTCGTGGACACGCTGGCGCTGGCCCAGTCGTGGCTGGCCGACGCGCGGTTCGCGGGTTCGCGGCTGGTCGTGGTGACGCACGGCGCCGTCGCGGTGTCCGAGCGGGACGAGGACGTCGATCCCGCGCTGGCCGCGGTGTGGGGGCTGCTGCGTTCGGCCACGTCGGAGAACCCGGACCGTTTCGTCCTCGTGGACTGCGACGGGGACGAGGCATCCTGGCGCGCCCTGCCCACCGCACTGGCGACGGACGAACCCCAGCTGGCCCTGCGGCAGGGCGAAGTACGCGCCCTCCGCCTGGCCCGGGTCGCTGCTCGACCCACGGACGCCGCCGCTCAGTCGGACGATGCCCCGAAGTACGACCCGCGGGGAACCGTCCTGCTGACCGGAGCCTCCGGCATGCTGGGCGGACTGTTCGCCCGGCATCTCGTGTCGGAGCACGGCGTACGGCACCTGCTGCTGGTCAGCCGGCGCGGGGCCGCGGCGGAGGGCGCGGACGAACTCACCGCCGAACTGGACGCGTTCGGCGCGCACGTCACCTGGGCCGCCTGTGACGTAGCCGATCGCGACGCGCTCGCCGAGGCCATCGCGGCCGTTCCCGCCGAGCACCCACTGACCGCCGTCGTCCACACCGCCGGCGTACTGGACGACGGCGTGATCGCCTCCCAGTCGCGCGAGAGTATCGACCGCGTGTTCGGACCGAAGGTCGGCGGTGCGCTGAACCTGCACGAACTGACGCGTGACGCGGACCTTTCCGCCTTCGTACTGTTCTCCTCCTCCTCCGGTGTCTTCGGCGGCCCCGGCCAGGCCAACTACGCGGCCGCCAACGCCTTCCTCGACGCCCTCGCCCAGCACCGCCGCGCCCACGGCCTCGCGGCCACCTCACTGGCCTGGGGACTGTGGGGCGACGGCGACTCCGGCGGCATGGCGAGCACGCTGGACGAGACCGACCTCCGGCGCCTGCGCCGCAGCGGCCTGCCCCCGCTGTCGGCCACCGAGGGCCGTAACCTCTTCGACCTCGCCCACGAGGCCGACGAGGCGGCACTCGTCCTCATGCGGGTCGACGTACGGACACTGCGGGGCCAGGCCGCGCAGGGCACGATGTCACCGCTGCTGCGCGGACTGGTGCGCACACCGTTGCGCCGCGCGGCCGGCGCGGCCGGATCCGCCACCGGCGGCACGGGCGGCGGAGCACAGGGACTGGCGGCCCGGCTGGCGGCCCTGGCAGCGCCAGAACGGGACCGGTTCCTGCTCGATCTGGTACGGACCCAGGTCGCGGCCGTGCTCGGGCACGCGGGCCCCGCCGCGGTCGAACCCGCGCGGGCGTTCAAGGAGTTGGGCTTCGACTCCCTCACCGCCGTGGAACTGCGCAACCGCCTCGGCGACGCGACCGGGCTGCGGCTGCCGCCCACGCTCGTCTTCGACTACCCCACCTCGACCGCGCTCGCGGACCATCTGCGCGGCGAACTCCTCGGCGACGCGCTCGCCGAACTGCCCGGCCGGCACGCCGGCACCACCGGTGCCGGCGTCGCGCCCATGGTGGCCGCCGACGCGGACGACCCCATCGCCATCGTCGCGATGAGCTGCCGCTTCCCCGGCGGTGTCCGCAGCCCGGAGGACCTGTGGGACATGCTGGTCTCCGGCCGGGACGGCATCTCCGGCTTCCCGACCGACCGCGGCTGGAACCTCGACGCCCTCTACAGCGACGACCCCGACCTCGAAGGCACCAGTTACGCGCGCGAGGGCGGCTTCCTGCACGACGCCGCCTACTTCGACGCCGGGTTCTTCGGGATCTCGCCGCGTGAGGCGCTGGCGATGGACCCGCAGCAGCGGCTGCTGCTGGAGACCTCCTGGGAGGCGTTCGAGCGGGCCGGCATCGACCCGGCCGCGCTGCGCGGCAGCAGCACCGGCGTCTTCGTGGGCTCCAACGAACAGGACTACCTGACGCTGTGGCTCCAGGACCCCGACGGCCTCGAAGGACACCTGGGCACCGGCAACGCGGCCAGCGTCGCCTCCGGCCGCATCTCCTACACCTTCGGCCTCGAAGGCCCGGCGATCACCGTCGACACCGCCTGCTCCTCGTCGCTGGTCACGCTCCACCTGGCGGCTCAGGCGCTGCGCAACGGTGAGTGCTCACTGGCCCTCGCCGGAGCCGTGACCCTCATGTCGACACCGGGCGCCTTCACCGAGTTCAGCCGGCAGCGCGGACTTGCCGCCGACGGCCGGATCAAGGCGTTCGCCGCGTCGGCGGACGGCACCAGCTGGTCCGAGGGCGTCGCCATGCTCCTCGTGGAGCGGCTGTCCGACGCCCGCCGCAACGGCCACCCGGTGCTCGCGGTCGTACGCGGCACCGCCATCAACCAGGACGGTGCGAGCAACGGTCTGACGGCTCCGAACGGTCCGTCGCAGCAGCGGGTGATCCGGCAGGCGTTGGCGTCGGCGGGGTTGTCGGCCGCGGATGTGGACGCGGTGGAGGCGCACGGTACGGGTACGACGCTGGGCGACCCGATCGAGGCGCAGGCCTTGCTCGCCACCTACGGACAGGGCCGGGACGAGGAACGGCCGCTGTGGCTCGGCTCCGTCAAGTCCAACATCGGCCACACCCAGGCCGTCGCGGGCGCGGCCGGTGTGATCAAGATGGTCATGGCGATGCGGAACGAGACACTTCCGCAGACCCTGCACGTCGACGAGCCGACCCCGCACGTCGACTGGTCCGCCGGGAACATCGCCCTGCTCACCGAGGCCAGGGAATGGCCGCGGACGGACCACCCGCGCCGCGCGGGCGTGTCGTCGTTCGGCTACAGCGGCACCAATGCCCACGCCATTCTCGAACAGGCACCCGCCGACGAGCCCGCGCCTACCAGGGACGTCGCGTCCGCGCCTTCCCCGCTGCCCTTCCTGGTGTCCGGCCGTACCGGTGACGCGCTGCGCGCCCAGGCCGACCGTCTGCTGACCCATCTCGGCACCTGGTCCGGCTCCGGGTCCGGGTCCCAAGCCGGCCCTGAATTCGAATCGCTGGACCTCGCCGGCTCACTGGCCACCGGGCGCTCGGCGTTCGACACCCGAGCCGTCGTATTGGCCCACGACCACGACGAACTCCTCACCGGCCTCACCGCCCTCGCCGAAGGACGGGAGGCTCCGGGACTCACCACGGGCTCCGCGGCCAACGCCGGG
>NZ_BMVJ01000051.1:0-329 GCF_014650655.1 Streptomyces anandii JCM 4720 | reverse complement strand
GTGGCCGGCTGATGCAGGAACTCCCGGCCGGTGGCGCCATGGTGGCCGTCCAGGCCACCGAGGACGAGATCATCCCCTACCTCACCGACGCGGTGAGCATCGCCGCCGTCAACGGCCCGACCTCTGTCGTGATCGCTGGTGACGAGAGTGTCGTACTGGAGATCGCCGCGGTCTTCGAGGGGCGGGGTCGCAGGGCGCGTCGTCTGACGGTGAGCCATGCGTTCCACTCGCCGCACATGGACGGGATGCTGGACGCCTTCCGGGAGGTGGCCGAGGGGTTGTCGTACGAGGCTCCGGGCATCCCGGTCGTCTCCAATCTGACCGGGGCC
>NZ_BMVJ01000050.1:724-5098 GCF_014650655.1 Streptomyces anandii JCM 4720 | reverse complement strand
GACCTCCGTCGTGATCGCCGGTGACGAGAGCGCCGTACTGGAGATCGCCGAAGCCTTCGAGGCGCAGGGCCGCAAGATCCGTCGCCTGACGGTCAGTCACGCCTTCCACTCCCCGCACATGGACGGGATGCTGGACGCCTTCCGCGAGGTCGCCGAAGGCCTGTCCTACGAGGCCCCGCGTATCCCGATCGTCTCCAACCTCACCGGTGCCGTCGCCTCCGCCGAGGAGATCACCAGCCCGGACTTCTGGGTCCGTCACGTCCGTGAGGCCGTCCGCTTCCGCGACGGCGTCCGGGCGTTGGAGGCGGCGAACGTCACGACGTACGTCGAACTCGGCCCGGACGGCGTGCTGTCCGCGCTCGCACCGGAGTCCATAACAGGCGGCACTCCCGCCTTCCTTCCCGTCCTCCGAAAGGACCGCCCGGAAGCCGAAACCCTCACAACGGCTCTCGCCCACGCCCACACCCGGGGTATTTCGGTCGACTGGCAGGCGTTCTACGCGGGCACCGGCGCCCGCCGCGTCGACCTGCCCACCTACGCCTTCCAGTACCGGCGTTACTGGCTGGAGGCGCCCACGGGCTGGGTGGGCGACATGGCCTCGGCCGGCCTGGGGGAGGCGGGCCACCCGCTGCTCGGCGCCGTGGCCGAACTGCCGGCCGGCGACGGCTTCCTGTTCACCGGCCGGCTGTCGCTGGCCACGCATCCCTGGCTCGCGGAGCACACCGTGTCCGGCACCGTACTGGTGCCGGGCGCCGCGATCGTCGAGCTGGTGCTCCACGCCGGGGAACACGTGGGTCACGACCACCTCGACCAGCTCGTCCTCGAGACTCCGCTCGTACTGCCCGAAAAGGGTGCGCTGCAGCTGCGGTTGACGCTGGGCGAGGAGGACGAGTCCGGACGCAGGCCCCTCGGGCTGTACTCGCGCCCGCAGGACGCGTCCGCCGACGACCCCTGGACGCGGCACGCCGACGGCCTCCTGGGAGGCGGCGCACCGGAGCGACTCCAGCCCGCCGAGCACGGCATGCCGGAAGAGTGGCCCCCGCCTGGCGCCGTGGCCCTCGAAGTAGCCCACGTCTACGACGACTTCGCCGCCCTCGGGCTCGGCTACGGCCCGGCGTTCCAGGGCCTGCGGGCCGCCTGGCGGGCCGGGGACGAGGTGTTCGCCGAGGTGGCCCTCGCGGAGGAACAGCGGGCGGACGCGAATGCCTACGGCCTTCATCCCGCCCTCTTCGACGCGACGTTGCACGCCATCGGGCTGGGTGACTTCTTCCCGGCGGACGGCGCGGAGGAGACGGGATCCGGCGCGGCACGGCTGCCGTTCGCCTGGGAGGGCGTACGGCTGTACGCGGCGGGCGCGGCGACGGTGCGGGTGCGGGTGTCGGCGGCCGGGAAGGACGCGGTTTCGCTGACCCTGGCCGACGAGAGCGGCTTGCCGATCGCCTCCGTGGACTCGCTCGTCCTGCGCCCGCTCGCCGCCGGCCAACTGGCCGCCGCTCACAGCGCATCGGGTCACCATGACGTGCTGTTCCGTGTGGACTGGGCGCCGCTGCCCGCGTCCGCGCACGTCTCGTCCACGGCGGCGAACCCGCCACGCTGGGCGGTCCTGGGCGGCGACGATCTCAAGCTCGGTGACGCTCTTGCCCGAGCCGGCGCGCAGGTCGCGGCGTACGCCGGCGTGAACGAACTCGTCGCGGATCAGGCCGCGCCCGACATCGTGTTCGTCCCCTGCGTGCCCGATCTGGCCCGTACCGAGGACGTCGCCGCCGCGACCCGCGCGGCGACCGGCCAGGTGCTCGGCGTGATCCGCGACTGGCTCGCCGACGACCGTCTCGACTCCGGTCCGCTGGCGGCGACGCGGCTCGCCGTGGTGACGCGCGGCGCGGTCGCGGTGGGGCCGGACGAGGGCGTGGACGATCTGGCGCACTCGGCCGTGTGGGGTCTGGTGAGGTCGGCGCAGGCCGAGCACCCGGGGCGGTTCCTGCTGCTCGACCTCGACGGCGAGGACGGCCCGCTGCACGAGGCGGCCTCCGTCCTGGCCGGGGCGGCCGACGAGACGCAGCTCGCCGTACGGGCCGGGACGGTCCACGCGCCCCGGCTCGCCCGGGTTCCGTCCGCTGCCGACGACGACCGGTCGCTGCCGGAACTTGACCCGGACGGAACGGTGTTGATCACCGGCGCCACCGGGACGCTCGGCGGGCTGCTGGCCCGGCACCTGGTGACCGCGCGCGGCGTCCGCCACCTGCTGCTGGTCAGCAGGCGCGGCGCGAGCGCCGAGGGTGCGGCCGAACTGGCCGCGGAGCTCGCCGGGTCGGGCGCCACGGTGACCTGGGCGGCCTGCGACACGGCGGACCGGGAGGCCCTGGCCGCAGTGCTGGAGACGGTGCCGTCCGCGCACCCGCTGACCGCCGTGGTGCACACCGCGGGTGTACTCGACGACGGCATCCTCGAATCGATGACGCCCGAGCGCGTCGAGCGGGTCATGCGGCCGAAGGTGGACGCGGCCTGGAACCTGCACGGACTGACCCGGGACATGGACCTGTCGGCGTTCGTGCTCTTCTCCTCGGCGGCGGGTGTCTTCGGCAACCCCGGCCAGGCCAACTACGCGGCCGCCAACACCTTCCTGGACGCCCTCGCCCTGCACCGCCGCGCCCAGGGCCTCCCCGCGGTCTCCCTCGCCTGGGGCCTGTGGGCGGACGACCACACGGACGGCGACAAGGACAAGGACGCGCGCCAGGACGCCAACCCGGGCGCGAGCGGCGGCATGGCGGCCACGCTCGACGCGAGCGGCCGGCAGCGGATCACCGGAGGCGGCATGTCCGCCCTCGCCGCCGCCGAGGGGCTCGCGCTCTTCGACACCGCCGGCGCCCTGGACGAGGGCCTGCTGATCGCCGCCCGCCTGGACCTCGCCGCCCTGCGCGCACGGCACACCGACGACGGTGCCGGAACCGGGGCCGGGGGAGCAGATGCCGTACCGCCGCTGCTGCGTGGCCTGATCCGCGCGGCCCGCCGCCGTACGGCAGCGGCATCGGGTCCGGGCAGCGGCCCGGAGGCGCGCACGCTGGCCGAACGCCTCGCCGGAGTGTCCGCCGCCGAGCGGGACCGCGTCCTGCTCGACCTGGTGCGCACCCAGGTGGCCGCGGTGCTCGGACATCAGGACGCGGCCACCATCGGGCCGGACGCCGCCTTCAAGGAACTCGGCTTCGACTCGCTGACCGCCGTGGAACTGCGCAACCGCCTCGGTGCGGCGACCGGACTGCGGCTCGCCGCCACCCTGGTCTTCGACTACCCGACACCCGGCGCCCTGGCCGGTCACGTCGGCACGCTGCTCCCGCAGGCGGACGACGGCCCGTCCATGTTCGACGACCTCGACCGCCTCGAAGCCGCACTGGCGGCCGCGCCGGCCGCGGCCGACAGCGTCACCCGCTCCCGGATCACCATGCGCCTCCAGGCCCTGCTGACCAAGTGGAACGAAGCCCAGGGCGCGGCGGACGACCCCGCCGAAGAAGACAACGACCTCGAAACAGTCACAGACGACGAGCTCTTCGACCTGCTCGACGACGAGCTCGGCTCGGCCTGAGCCCGAGAAAGGACCCGACGCGATGGCGAACGAGGACAAGCTGCGCGACTACCTCAAGCGGGCCACCGCCGACCTGCGCCAGGCCCGCCGACGGCTGCGCGAGGCCGAGGAGCGGAACCAGGAGCCGATCGCCATTGTGGCGATGAGCTGCCGCTACCCAGGAGGCGTACGCACCCCGGAAGACCTGTGGCACCTGGTGGTGAACGGCACCGACGCCATCGGTCCGTTCCCCACCGACCGCGGCTGGGACGTGGAGACGCTCTACGACGCCGACCCCGACACGGCCGGCTCCAGCTACGTCAGCGAGGGCGGCTTCCTCTACGACGCGGGCCGCTTCGACCCCGCCGTCTTCGGGATCTCGCCGCGCGAGGCGCTGGCGATGGACCCGCAGCAGCGGTTGCTGCTGGAGACCTCCTGGGAGGCCTTCGAACGGGCAGGCATCGACCCCACCTCGGTGCGCGGCAGCCGTACGGCCGTGTTCGCCGGGGTCATGTACCACGACTACACGGCACGGCTGGACCGCATCCCGGAAGGCGTCGAGGGCTTCCTCGGCACCGGCAGCTCCGGAAGCATCGCCTCCGGCCGCGTCTCCTACACGTTCGGGCTGGAGGGCCCGGCGGTGACCGTGGACACCGCGTGCTCGTCGTCCCTGGTCACCCTGCACATGGCGGTGCAGGCGCTGCGCAACGGCGAGTGCTCGCTCGCCCTCGCGGGCGGCGTGACCGTCATGGCGACACCGTCCACGTTCACCGAGTTCAGCCGGCAGCGCGGACTGTCGGCGGACGGCCGCTGCAAGC
>NZ_BMVJ01000050.1:0-698 GCF_014650655.1 Streptomyces anandii JCM 4720 | reverse complement strand
CGTTCGCCGCGGCCGCCGACGGCACCGGCTGGGGCGAGGGCGTCGGCATGCTGCTGGTGGAGCGGCTGTCCGACGCGCGTCGCAAGGGCCACCCGGTCCTCGCGATCGTGCGCGGCTCCGCCGTGAACCAGGACGGTGCGAGCAACGGCCTCACGGCCCCCAACGGCCCGTCCCAGCAGCGCGTGATCCACCAGGCGCTCACCAACGCCCGGCTCTCGGCCGACCAGGTCGACGCGGTGGAGGCGCACGGTACGGGCACGACCCTCGGCGACCCCATCGAGGCGCAGGCGCTGCTCGCCACCTACGGGCAGGACCGGCCCGCCGAACGGCCGCTGCTGCTGGGTTCGATCAAGTCCAACATCGGTCATACGCAGGCCGCCGCGGGTGTGGCGGGTGTGATGAAGATGGTGCTGGCGATGCGGCACGGGGTGCTCCCGCGCACGCTGCACATCGACGAGCCGACCCCGCACGTCGACTGGTCGGCGGGAGCCGTCTCACTCCTCTCCGACACGGTTGCCTGGCCGGAGACCGGAGAGCCGCGCCGCGCCGCCGTCTCCTCGTTCGGTTTCAGTGGGACGAATGCGCATGTGGTGCTGGAGCAGGCGCCGCCGGTGGAGGTGCCGGAGGAGGTGGGCGAGCCGGAGCCGGTGGCGGGGTTCGGTGAGGGTGCCGTGTGGGTGTTGTCGGGCGGGAGTGCG
>NZ_BMVJ01000049.1 GCF_014650655.1 Streptomyces anandii JCM 4720 | reverse complement strand
CGGAGGGCGCCGAGGGTGGTGGAGTAGCGGCGGGACTTGGTGGAGAAGTGGCCGCGGAAGCCGAGCATGTGGGCCCAGGCACGCAGGCGGAGGTGTTCGAGGTCTTTGCGTGCGCCGAGGGTCCAGGCGGTGCGGATGAGACGGCGGGCGTGGCCGCTGAGGTCGAGCTGGGCCAGCTCGGCGGCGAACTTCAGCGGCCGGTCCAGAGCTCCTGTGGCTGTCTCGGCGCCCTTGGTGGCGTACTTGGCGATGTACGCGGCGACGGCACGTTCGGTCAGTTCCCGACCACCGTCGAAGTCGGCGGATCGGATGGTGTGGACGTCGAGCTGTCGGCCGAAGGTGAAGGTGTGGGCGCGGCCGTCGATGACCGGGCCGTCCACGCGGACCTTGGCGGCGGCGGCACGGATGGCGTCGGTCAGCAGCTCGGCGGTGGCCCAGGGCGGGGGCGGGGTGTCGCCGCCGCCGGGGCCGTCGAGGCGGATGACGGCGTGGAAGTGGACGGCCCCGCGCTTCTGGTACTCGGCGACCTTGGCGAAGGACACGCGCGCGTGCTCGCGGAAGCGTCGCTGTGAGAGGCCGGCGCGCCTGGCGACCTCCCGACGCAGGTAGGTGGAGAAGCGCTGCCAGAGGGCCCCGGCGTGCGCGTTCCACAGGACGGCGGCTTCGTAGTCGTAGCGGTCGGGGTCGAGCGGGGTGCCGAGTCGGTCGTCGTCCTGGTCGTGGCGGGTGCCGCAGCGGCAGGGGCGGACGGTTCCGGCCGTGCCGGTGGGCCGGTTGTGGACCGGGCCGAAGCTCGGCGCGGTGAAGGTGGCGAAGACGCGCGGGTGCACGGCGACGTGCTCGGGGATGCCCTTGCCGCCGCGCAGACCGGAGGTGATCAGGTGGAAGGTGTCGCGGCGGTAGACCTCGGAGCAGGCCGGGCAGCGGGTCGTGCGGCGGTTGTTGCAGCGCACGAGGAGGTGGCCAGCGGGCAGGTCGCCCGAGTCGAGGTGGTGCAGGACGCGGCCGATCTCTCCGGTTGCCGTGTCGACCGCGTGCTCGGTGCGGTGCCCGTCGAGGCGGATCGGGTGCGTGCAGCCGCCGAGCCCGGAGAGCTGGCGGAGGATGCCGGGCAGGGTGCCCCGTTCGGCGAGCTTGGCCAGTTCGGGCAGCGGGGGCGGGGTGGGACGGGTGAAGATGGCAGTGCTCCTTCTGGCTGGTTGGTCGGAGGCGAGCGCCCGGGGCGGTCGGATGCTTGGCGGTGTCATGGCCGCCCCGGGGTTGTGGTGGGCCGTACTCAGCGGCGGCGGTGCTGTTCGCGGAGCAGGGAGCGCAGGACGACGGCGGCGACGGCCACGGAGATGGCCGAGACGGCGACGGCGGCCAGGAGCGCGGTCAGGACCACGCCGCCGATGATCACCGCGACGACCGCCCCGGTGCTGATCGAGACGGACGGCAGCGCACGCCGCATGGGCGCCGGATCCGCCGGGGCGTGGGTGTGCGCGGGCGGCGGGGTGGGGCTGTCGGGGTACTTGGGCTGGAGCACGGCCGACCTCTCCTCATCTACTCGTCTAGTCATGTGAGCCGTTTACGATGCCCACGCCAGAGCGCGTACCGGACTCGATGGCGGGGGCGAGGATGGTGTGCGAGAGCCAGAAACCGAACAGGGCGACCAGGACGACGATCCAGGGACGTACCCCGAGGAACTTGATCGCTCCCCAGGCGAAGAAGCCGAGGACGACGACGAGCGGCAGGCTGACGGTCACGGTGGTCCGGGTCCTTTCAGCGGATGGGGCAGCGGTGGGTGCGGGCGGCCAGTTCGGCGGCGGCGCGACTGTCGTAGTCGGCGGAGAAGCCGCAGCGCGGGGCGGTGCAGGCGGCGGTGTGCTTCTCTCGACCGCGGCCGTCGTAGGCGGTGCCGACCTGGACGGGGCCGATACGGGTGACGTTGCGGAAGCTGCGGTTGGCCGGCACAGCCGGTTTCCTTTCCTTGGGTTCGCTTGCCTGGGGCGCGCGGACGTGCGTAGATGAGCGGCATGTCACAAGGGGCGCGGCGGCTGGCCGCCTTCGGTTCAGCCGCGTTGATACTTGGGCTTGCGTGTGTTGGGGGAAAGTGGTGGTTGGGCGAGTCCTGGCCCACCGTGATCACCATGTGCTGCCTTGAGGTATTGATCATTTCGGCCGCTGTCGGAACCCGGCGAGTGTTGCGGAAGCGGTAAGCCTCACGACGGGACCCGAATTCAGAGCTGGGCAGCGATGGCTTCGGCCATGGGAGCTGGAACGCCGAGGCGAGCACGAAGTGTTGGCGTGTCGATCGGTGTGCCGGTACGGGTGTGGTGTTCGGCAGCGACCTTGCGGGCATGATCGACCAGCGCAGTCGGGACCGCGACGACGGGACGTTCGCACGCCTTCTCGACAGCGGGTTGGGCAGGCAGCTCGGGAACGGATTCCGGCGCTTCCTTCCGGCCCTCGACCACGTGCACGTCGTTGTCTAGTGCCGTCGTAGGGGCGGAGTGGGCGAGAAGCGTGCCGCCGAGAAAGGCGACGGCGGGCCAGCCCGCGACGACGATGCGCAGCCACGCGGGGACGTGGCTGAGGTCGAGGAGGCTGGCGGTGGCGACGTTGGCGCCCAGGGATGCGGCGAGCGCGATGACGAACCAGCACCAGGCCGACGTCTTGGTCGTTCCGGAGCGCAGTCGACGCCAGGCGGCGACGAGCAGCAGGTCGACGGAGACGGGGTAGGCCCAGGCCTTCCAGCCGTCCTGTCCGGCCGCCACGGCGACATCGTGGAGGTGGGCGAAGGACAGTGCGGCGGCGATGAGCGCCTGGACGAGCACCGCGTCGACACGGGCCATACGGGCACGCATGATGCGGCTCCTTCCGGAGTCGGGCAGGGGAAGGTCAGTCGGTCACCGGATGCGGCAGGAAGACCGGAGCCGCGGTCTCCGCCGGTCGTGCAGGCACGTCGGGCCGGAAGGACTTCAGCGCGGGCAGGTCAGGCACCAGGTGGACGGACTCGCGGCAGGTCTCGGCGGCATCCCCGAGGGACAGGTACGGCGTGCGAATCCGGGACCACCCACCGGAGGTGTCACCCGCCACGGCGAGACCAGGCCGTTCGGGAGCGATGGAACAGGCGGCCGTGACCGCTTCAGGTGCGATGTCGCCGAGCGCCATCTTCGCGGAGGCTTCGCCGTTCACTCGGTGGCAGACGCGGCCGGTGAGCTGGGCGCGGAGCATAGTGGCGCCCTTGCCGAGTTCGGCGCCGAAACGCTGCCCGCAGACCTCCAGGTAGATGCCGGCGGCCCGGCCGAGCTGGGCGAGGCGGATGAGCTGGGTGACCATCTCGTCGCGGCGTTCCTCGTCCTTCTTCGTCGCGACGAGGAAAAGTTCGGCGACCTCATCCACGAACAGCACGACGGGCACCGGGCGTTCGCTGTCGGGCAGACCCCAGATGTCGGAGGTGATCTCCTCGTCGGGAGTATCGGGGGCGATCCCCTGCCGGGCTTTGATCAGGTCGTACCGGTCTTCCATCTCCTGGACCAAGACAGGCAGCAGCTCGGCCGCCTGCTCCGGGTCGGTGGCGAGGGCTGACAGCCGGGATGCGAAGGGGGCCAGTTCCACACCGCGCTTGCAGTCGATGCCGACCAGAGCGACCGGCTGAGGAGCGAGTCCGGTGATCAGGTGCCGCAGGTACATGGACTTGCCGGACAGGGTGGCGCCGAGTGTGAGTTGGTGGGGGATGGTGCGGTAGTCGCGAATGAAGGGCGTGGCGTCCTCCCGGAGGGCGACCGGCACTCTAAGGAAGCCGCCCGCGCTCTTGCGCGGCATGCGCACCCGCCGTAAGACGTCGTAGCCGACGAGCCGTAGCTCGATGACTCCCGGCTTGACCGTGGTGACGTACACGGCGTGGACGCCCCAGACGTGCCGTAGCCGTTCCGCGGCGGCGGCGAAGTCGGCGGGCTCCTGGCCCGGTGCCAGGCGGAGGCGAAGCCGCAGCCCGGTCGTGGTGGGCCGGACGATGCCCCGACGAGGCGGGACGGGCCGGACCTCACGCCGGCTCATGGTCTTCAGGGCGAAGACCCGCAGCCGGGAGGGCGGGACGGTCAGGTCGCACGCCTCCATGACCGAGCCGTACGAGCTGAGCAACCGGACCGTGGACACCGGCAGGCCGATCGAGGACCAGTACGCCGCCGGGTGCTTGGCCCGGGCGTAGGCGGCCCCGCCACCGAGCGCGGCGACAGGACCACCAACCTCCAGAAGCGTCGTCAGGTCGGACATCAGGCCGCGGCTCCGGTCGCGGCCGGGAAGGCGGCCGGGGTGACGGCAGCGGCCCGGTAGGCGATGCCGTGGCGCTGCTGGCCGTTGAAGACGGACTCCCACGGCCGGGCGACGAGGCCGGGCAGCGAGACCGGCGCCCCGAGGGCCAGACCCTGGGAGATGCCGCCCTCAGGAACGGTGACCTTGATCAGCGACGACTCGCCGTCCTCGATGTAGACGACGCCGATGGTCATCAGAGCCTCACCGCTGTTGGCGTCCTTGGCGATCTCACCGGTCTGCCGGTCGCGGACCTTCGGCTCCGGAGCCTCGGTGAGCAGGATCGTCGCGGCGGAGGTCTCCACACGGATGGTGCGCAAGGCACACTCCTATCTACTCGTCTATACAAGATGCGTCCTGCGAGCCCCTTGATCGGGATCGCGGGATTACCTTGCCACACCACTTGCCCACTCGTCTATACGAGTAAGCGTGTTGGGGTGTACGAGTCGGAGAAGCGTCCTGCGCCCGTGTCAGACCCACCCGCCAGAATCCATCCATGCTGATAGCGACCAACGGCCGTGGCTACGAACTGAAGCGCCCCACGAAGCCAGCAGTGGGGACCATGCTCGCCAACCTGCGGCGCGGCAACGAGTACCTGATCCTTGAGCGTCAGGACGAGGAGCAAGAGGGCGACTGGTACATCCAGGTCTGGTTTCGCGAAAACAACACCTACCAGCTGGAATACCGCGACGGCGTCCCTGCTGAGCACTACCAGACGCAGACGGTGTCGCAGGAGAAGGTCCTGCAAGCACTCCTCGGCTGGATGCTCGACAAGCCCGCCTGGCGGGAGGGCTTCATGTGGAACAACATCGGTGAGATGTTCGCGCCCGCCGCCCCTGACAGCGAGGACGCGCCGACTCGATAAGGCAGTGCCGCCGCCCACCCGATCACGTCGCAGGAAGCTGATACGAGAGCACATAGGCGTCCGCCGCCATGACCGTGTCGCAGACCTCGACAGCTCGTCCGCCGGTGTCGAAGGCGGTCCGGATCAGGTGGATGACGGGCACGCCGGCAGCCAGGTGCAGCGTCTTGACCTCGGCAGGCGAAGGCATCCGGGCGCGGATCTCTTCCTCGAAGTGGTCGAGGTGGTGACCCAGCTCTTCCAGGCGAGCGTAGATGCCGCCGGGGCCGGGGTTGGGTTCGGCGATGGGAGTCCCGCGGGCGATGTCGAGCGGGAGGTAGGAGGTGGCGAACTCCACCGGCCGTCCGTCGAGGAGGTACCGGCGCCGGCGAGCGAGGACGCGCCGCACAGACCCGAGCCGGGTAGAGATGTCCTGACTGGCCTTCTCTTCCTTGACCTCCAGGCTGTCGACCGTGGGATGACTGCCAGCAGCGTCGGCCTCCACGATGAACGCGGACTTTCCCTGTTCCCTGTGCCGCCGGGCGAAGCGGTCCGAAGCAAGCCGCCTGACGGGCGGTCGTGGTCGTACGAAGACTCCCCGGCCGTGCTCGGCGTGCACCAGGCCCTCACCCTGGAGGATAGAGAAGGCGTTGCGGACCGTCATCCGGGAAACCCCGAAGTGGTCGACAAGGTCGGCTTCGGAGGGCAGTTTCTCGCCCTCGCGGAATCGCCCACGGTCGATGGCCTCGCGCAGTTGGTCGGCGATCTGCCGGAAGACCGCACGATCGCTCGTGGGGTCGAGATCACCGAGGAGGCCCGAAGGAAGAGGGCTCACGCGTACTCCTTTAGGTATCTAGACGAGTGGGCGAGTGTTGTTGCTACGGTGGAGAGCCTAGCCAGCCGAGAGGGCCGAGGAACGTGAGCACTGAACGCCCGCACTCCGTGAGCGTCGCCGGGGTCGTCGTGGACGGCCAGGGCCGGGCCCTCCTGATCCAGCGCCGGGACAACGGCCACTGGGAGCCGCCGGGCGGTGTCCTCGA
>NZ_BMVJ01000048.1 GCF_014650655.1 Streptomyces anandii JCM 4720 | reverse complement strand
CGATCGAGGATCGCATCGAGCGCCTCCGCGAACACCGGATACGTCTCGTACAGCTCACGACCCATGCCCGCACGCTGGCTGCCCTGCCCCGAGAACAGGAACGCCACCTTGCCCTCGCCCGTGACGCCCTGGACCGCGCCGGGCGGTGTGTCGCCGGCGGCGAGTGCGCTCAGGTCGCGCAGGAGGGTGTCGCGGTCCTCGCTGAAGAGGACGGTGCGGTGGTCGAGCGCGGCGCGAGTGGTCGCGAGCGAGTGGCCGAGGTCGAGCAGGCCGAGGTCGTCGTCGTCCGTGACGCGGCGGTGCAGCCGCTCGGCCTGCGCGGGCAGCGCCTCGGCGCTGTGCGCGGACAGCAGCAGGGGCACGGGCTGCCGACGGGTGCCGGGGCTGACCCCCGCCTGCTCGTCCGCTGACTCGGCAGGAACCTCGACGGGAGCCTGCTCGATGACCGTGTGCGCGTTGGTGCCGCTGACGCCGAAGGAGGAGACGCCCGCGCGGCGCGGCTGCCCGGTGTGCGGCCACGGCTGCGCCTCGGTGAGCAGTTCGACCTGGCCCGCCGTCCAGTCGACGTTGGTGGTCGGCCGGTCGACGTGGAGGGTCGGCGGGAGCACTCCGTGCTCGATGGCCTTGACCATCTTGATGATGCCCGCGACGCCCGCGGCCGCCTGCGTGTGCCCGATGTTGGACTTGATGGAGCCCAGCCAGAGGGGCCGGCCGTCGGGCCGGTTCTGGCCGTAGGTGGCCATGAGGGCTTGGGCCTCGATCGGGTCGCCGAGGGTCGTGCCGGTGCCGTGCGCCTCGACGGCGTCGACCTGGGCGGGGGTGAGGCCGGCGTTGGCCAGCGCCTGGCGGATGACCCGCTGCTGGGCGGGCCCGTTGGGCGCGGTGAGGCCGTTGCTCGCGCCGTCCTGGTTGATGGCGGAGCCGCGGACGACGGCGAGCACGGGGTGGCCGTTGCGGCGGGCGTCGGACAGCCGCTCCACCAGCAGCATGCCGACGCCCTCGCCCCAGCCGGTGCCGTCGGCGCCGTCGGCGAAGGGCTTGCACCGCCCGTCGGGGGCGAGTCCGCGCTGCCGACTGAACTGGACGAACGAGCGCGGGCTCGCCATCACGGTCACACCGCCGGTCAGAGCGAGGGTGCACTCGCCGTTGCGCAGCGCCTGCACGGCCAGGTGCAGGGCGACCAGCGAGGCCGAGCAGGCGGTGTCGACGGTGACCGCGGGCCCTTCCAGGCCGAAGGTGTAGGAGAGCCGGCCGGAGACGACGCTGGCCGCGTTGCCGGTCATCAGGTAGCCCTCGACGCCCTTGGGCACCTGCTGCAGGATCTCCGGGTACGTCTGGCCGTTGGTGCCGACGAACACGCCGGCGCGGCTGCCGCGCAGGGTCGTCGGATCGATGCCGGCCCGCTCGAACGTCTCCCACGCGGTCTCAAGCAGCAGCCGCTGCTGGGGGTCCATGCCGAGGGTTTCGCGTGGGCTGATGCCGAAGAACGCGGCGTCGAAGCGTCCGGCGTCGGTGAGGAAGCCGCCCTCGCGGGTGTAGCTGGTGCCCTGCTGGTCGGGGTCCTCGTCGTAGAGCGACTCGATGTCCCAGCCGCGGTCGGTGGGGAACCCGGATATCGCGTCGCCACCGGAGGCCACGAGCCGCCACAGGTCCTCCGGAGACTCGACGCCTCCGGGGAACCTGCAGCTCATGGCGACGATCGCGATCGGCTCAGGTTCCTGCGACTCGACCTCGCGAAGGCGTTGCCGTGTCTGGTGCAGATCGGCCGTTACCCGCTTGAGGTAGTCGAGGATCTTGTCCTGATCCGCATCCGCCATTGGAACCTCACCCATGCTTCTCGTCACGAACGACGCGCTGCCAGTGCGCGCACGCTGTAGTGCTAAATTCCGAGCTCGTTCTCGATGAAGGCGAACACCTCGTCGGGCGTGGCCTCCTGGAGCCGGCCCGTCACCGCTTCGCCGTCCGGCACGGACCCGGGCTCGGCCGCGTCCCACTTCGCCAGCAGGGCCCGCAGCCGGGCCGTGATGTCGGTCCTGGTCGGCGCGTCGGGGTCGAGGACCGACAGCACCGACTCCAGCCGTTCCAGTTCCGCGACGCCGGGCGCCGCCGCTGCCGCGCCGCCGTCCTGTGTGATCTCGGCGCGCAGGAAGTCGGCCAGCGCGGCCGGGGTCGGGTGGTCGAAGACCAGCGTGGCCGGCAGGCGCAGCCCGGTCGCCGCGTTCAGCCGGTTGCGCAGTTCGAGCGCGATCAGGGAGTCGAAGCCGAGCTCCTTGAAGGCCCGGGCAGCCCCGACCTCCGCCGTCGAGGGGTGGCCGAGCGCGGCCGCGGCCTGCGTGCGGACCAGTTCGAGGACCACGAGGGACTGTTCCGACTGGGACATGCCCGCGAGCCGCTGCCGCAGCGCCTGCGCCGCGGACCGGGCGCCGTCGCCGTCCGCGCCCGTCGCCGCGTCACCCGCCTCCGTGCTCCGCGCGAGCCGTCGCAGTTCGGGCAGGTCGCCGATGAACGGGCTGGGCCGTACTGCGGTGAAGCCCGGCGCGAAACGTTCCCACTGGATGTCGGCGACCGCGACCGCCGTCTCGTCGTGGTCCAGGGCCTGCCGCAGCGCGCGCAGCGCGAGCCGCGGCTCCATGGCCGGTACGCCGCCCCGCTCCAGCCGGTCGCCCACGGCGCCGTCCGCGGCGAGGCCGCTTTCACCCCAGCGTCCCCAGGCGATCGAGGTGGCGGGCAGTCCGGCGGCCCTGCGGTGTTCGGCCAGGGCGTCCAAGTAGGCGTTGGCCGCCGCGTAGTTGGCCTGTCCGGCGTCGCCGAGGGTGCCGGCCACTCCGGAGAACAGTACGAAGGCGGAGAGGTCGAGGTCGCGGGTCAGCTCGTGCAGGTTGCGGGCCGCGTCAGCCTTGGGCGCGAGCACGGTGGCGAAGCGGTCCGGCGTCAGCGCCTCGACGACCCCGTCGTCCAGTACGCCGGCCGCGTGGACGACCGCGGTGAGCGGCCGGTCGGCGGGCACGGCGGAGGCGAGGAGCTCGGCGAGGGCGGCTCGGTCGGCGACGTCGCAGGCCGCGATGGTCACCTCGCTGCCCAGGGCGGTGAGTTCGTCGCGGAGTTCGCCGGCGCCGGGGGCGTCGGGGCCGCTGCGGCTGGTCAGCAGCAGGTGCAGCGGGGCGGTGCCTTCACAGTCCGCGCTGCGGGCGAGCCAGCGGGCCACGTGCGCGCCCAGGGCACCCGTGCCACCGGTGACCAGTACGGTCCCCTCGGGCCGCCAGTCACGGACGGGCCTCGCCTCCGCGAGGGAGGCGCGGACCAGCCGTCGTGCGTAGACCCCGGTGGGCCGGATCGCCAACTGGTCCTCGCCGCCGACGGCACCGGTCAGTACGGCGGCGAACCGGGTCAGCGACCTCTCATCGGGGCTGCCGGCGGGCAGGTCGACGAGTCCGCCCCAGCGCTCCGGGTGCTCCAGGGCCGCGGTGCGGCCGAGCCCCCACAGCAGCGCCTGCTCCGGGTCGTGGACGGTGTCCGCACCGCTCACCGACACCGCGCCCTGCGTGGCGCACCACAGCGGGGCGTCGACTCCGGCGTCCCCCAGGGCCTGCAACAGGGCGAGCGAGGCGTGCAGCGCGTGCGGGTGCGGAGCGGCCGCCGGCAGCGCGAGCACGCCCGCGACAGCGACGGCCGTCTCCGTCTCTCCCGTCGTCTCTTCGCGGAGACGGTCCGCGAGCACCTTGCGCTCGAGATGGGACGCGCCGAGAACCAGTGTGCGTACGGCGGCTCCGCGCTCGGTGAGCATCCGGCTCGCGGCGGCGGCCCACTCGCCCTCCGCCGCGGCCTCGGGCACCACCAGCAGCCAGGTGCCGGTCAGCCGCCCGGGACGTTCCTCGGCGAGCGGCTTCCAGGTGACGCGGTAGCGCCAGCCGTCGACCGTCGAACGGTCACGGCTCTGCCGCCGCCAGGACGACAGCGCGGGCAGCACCGGGCCCAGGGGCTCCTTGTCCGGCAGTTCGAGCGTCTCGGCCAGGGACTCCAGGTCCTCGCGCTCGACCGCCTCCCAGAACAGGGCGTCGGCAGGGTCGGTGGAGACCACGGGAACCGTCTCCGGCGAAGACGCCTCGGGCCAGTAGCGCTGGTGCTGGAAGGCATAGGTGGGCAGGTCGACGCGGCGGGCGCCGGTACCGGCGTAGACGGCCTTCCAGTCCACCGGGATACCCCCGACGAACGCCTCACCGAGCGAGGTCAGGAACCGCTCCGGGCCACCGTCGTCCCGGCGCAACGTGCCCACCACCGCCGCCTGACGGCCGGCGTCCTCAGCCGTCTCCTGCACCGCCATGGCCAGCACCGGATGCGCACTGCACTCGACGAACGCACCGAAGCCCTGCTCCAGCAAAGTCCTCACCGCACCATCGAGTTCCACCGTACGGCGCAGGTTCTCGAACCAGTACGACGCCGACAGCTCCGGACCCTCCACCCACTCACCGGTGACGGTGGAGAAGAACGGAACCCGCGCGGACCGCGGAGTCACACCCGCCAGAAGATCCAGCAACTCCTCCCGGAGGAGATCGACCTGGGCGGAGTGGGACGCGTAGTCCACCGGCACCCGCCGGGCCCGCACCCCCTCCGCCTCACAGGCGGCCAGCAGCTCGTCCAACGCCTCCGGCTCACCGGAGACCACCACCGACGACGGCCCGTTCACGGCCGCCACGGAGATACGCTCCTCACCCCAGGCGGAGATCCTCTCCCGCACCACCGCCACGGGCAGCGCGACGGACACCATGCCACCCAGGCCGGCCAGCACACGCCCGATCGCCTGACTGCGCAGCGCCACCACGCGTGCCGCGTCCTCCAGGCTGAGGACACCGGCGACGCACGCGGCGGCGATCTCGCCCTGCGAGTGGCCCACCACAGCGGCCGGTTCCACGCCTGCCGAGCGCCACAGCTCGGCCAGGGAGACCATCATCGCGAACAGGGCGGGCTGGACCACGTCCACCCGGTCCAGCGACGGCGCACCCGGCACCTGCCGCAGCACATCCACCAACGACCAGTCCGTGAAGGGGTCCAGCGCCGCCGCGCACTCATCGATCCGGGCAGCGAACACGGGTGAAGCGTCCAACAACGCGGAGGCCATGCCTACCCATTGCGACCCCTGTCCGGGGAACAGGAACACCCCCTTGCCCCCCGTTCCCGACCCCTGCACCAGCCCGGCCACGCCGCGTTCCTCGGCCAGCGCGCGCAGTCCGGTCAAGAGGTCGGTGCGGTCGCGGCCGATCACCACGCCCCGGTGGTCGAGCACGGAACGGGTGAGCGCGAGGGAGGTGCCGACGTCGGCCGGCTCGAGGTCGCCGTGCGCCTCGATGTGCTCCAGGAGCCGCTGTGCCTGGTCGCGCAGCGCCGTCTCGGTCCTGCCGGAGATCACCCAGGGCAGCGCGGTGCCGTCCGCGAGCAGGGGCCGGGTGGCTTCCCCGGTCGGCTCACCTGAGGGCTGCACCGGCTCCGTGTCGTTCTGCGGGGCCTCTTCCAGTACGGCATGGGCGTTGGTGCCGCTGAATCCGAAGGAGGACACGGCGGCCCTGCGCGGACGGCCGGTCTCGGGCCACTCGGTGTTGCGCGTCAACAGCTCGATGGCCCCGGAGGACCAGTCGACGTGCGGGGTCGGCTCGCTGATGTGCAGGCTCGGCGGAAGGACGCCGTGCCGCATCGCCAGCACCATCTTCATCACACCCGCCACACCCGCGGCGGCCTGGGCGTGACCGATGTTGGACTTGATCGAACCCAGCAGCAGCGGGCGTTCCTCGTCCCGGCCCTGCCCGTAGGTGGCCAGGAGCGCCTGCGCCTCGATCGGGTCGCCCAGACTCGTGCCCGTGCCGTGCGCCTCCACCGCGTCCACATCGGCGGCCGACAACCGGGCGTTGGCGAGCGCCTGACGGATCACCCGCTGCTGCGACGGACCGTTGGGAGCCGTGAGGCCGTTGCTCGCACCGTCCTGGTTGATGGCGGAGCCGCGCACGATCGCGAGGACCGGGTGGCCGTTGCGACGCGCGTCCGACAGCCGCTCCACCAGGAGCAGGCCGACACCCTCGGCAGGGGTGAAGCCGTCCGCGTCGGCCGAGAAGGCCTTGCAGCGGCCGTCCGTGGAGAGGCCGCGCTGACGGCTGAACTCGATGAAGGTGCCGGGGGTCGACATGACCGTCACACCGCCGGCGAGGGCCAGCGAGCACTCGCCACTGCGCAGCGCTTGCACCGCCATGTGCAGGGCGACCAGCGAGGCCGAGCACGCGGTGTCCACCGTCACGGCCGGACCCTCCAGCCCGAACGTGTAGGCGACGCGGCCGGATACGACGCTGCCGGCCGTGCCCGTGGCCAGGTGGCCCTCGTAGCCGGCGTCGGAGGCCTGCATGACCAGGGAGTAGTCGGACCCGTTGGTGCCGACGAACACACCGGCCTGGCTGCCGCGCAGGGTGGCCGGGTCGATCCCCGCCCGTTCGAACGCCTCCCAGGAGGTCTCCAGCAGCAACCGCT
>NZ_BMVJ01000047.1:964-7260 GCF_014650655.1 Streptomyces anandii JCM 4720 | reverse complement strand
GATCCGCGCCGGCGACCAGGTCGGCTGCGACCACCTGGAGGAACTCACCCTCGAAGCACCCCTGGTCCTCCCCGAGCACGGTGCGATCCAGCTCCAGCTCGTGGTCGGGGCGCCGGACGACGACGGGCGCCGGACGGTGGACCTGTACGGGCGTGCGCAGGACGCGCCCGCCGACCAGCCGTGGACCCGGCACGCCGCCGGTCTGCTCGCCGCCACCGCGCCCGCGACCGCGGCGCGAGCCGTGGGGGAGGAGTGGCCGCCCCCGGGCGCCGAGGCCGTCGACGTGACCGGCCTGTACGAGCACCTGGCCTCCGGAGGCTTCGCCTACGGGCCGGTGTTCCAGGGGCTCACGGCCGCCTGGAGGCGTGGGCACGAGGTCTTCGCCGAGGTGCGGCTTCCGGAGGAACGGCAGTCCGAGGCAGCGCTGTTCGGCCTGCACCCGGCGCTGCTCGACTCCGCGCTGCACGGCACCTTCGTACAGCAGGACGGCGAAGGCGAGGGCGGCGGCGAGGGCCGTCTGCCGTTCTCGTGGCGCGGCGTGTCGCTGCACGCGGCCGGCGCCGGCGCCCTGCGTGTCCGGCTGGCACCGGCCGGCAACGACGCGGTGACCCTGGAACTGGCCGACGTGAACGGCGAGCCGGTGGCCTCCGTCGCGGCCCTGACCCTGCGCCCGGTGAGCGCGGACCAGCTCGCGGGCGCCCGTTCCGGTCACCACGAGTCGCTGTTCCGCCTGGACTGGGCCACGGTGCCGGTCCCGGCCGCTGCGGCCGACGCCGACGCCGACTCCATTGCTGTACTGGGGACTTGGAACACCCCGTCCCCGCTGCCGTACGCCGCTCACGCGGACCTCGCCGCCCTGCGCGCCGCGATCGACGCCGGGGCGGGGGCTCCCGACTGGCTCCTCGTGGCCCCGGGAAGCGGTCCAGAGACCGGGGGGCCGTCGGCGACGGCCGTGCGGGAGGCCACCCATGAGGCGTTGAGCCTGGTGCAGGCGTGGCTGGAGGACGAGCGGTTCGCCGCGTCCCGGCTGGTGTTCGTCACCCGTGGTGCCGTGGCCACCCAGTCCGACCCGGATGTACGGGACACCGCGCTCGCGGCGGTGTGGGGCCTGGTCCGCTCCGCGCAGTCGGAGAACCCCGACCGTTTGGTGCTGGCCGACCTCGACACCGACAGCGGCTCGTACGAGGCACTGCCGGCCGCGCTGACCACCGGTGAGCCCCAGTTCGCGGTGCGGCGCGGCACGGTTCACGCGCCGCGGCTGGCCCGGGTGGCGTCCGGCGGGGCGCTGGTGCCCCCGGCGGGGGAGCGGGCCTGGCGGATGGACATCCGCGACAAGGGCACCCTGGAGAACCTGACCCTGATCCCCTGCCCGGAGGCGACCGAGCCGCTGCGGCCGGGGGAGGTCAGGGTCGCCGTCCGCGCGGCCGGCCTGAACTTCCGTGATGTGCTCAACGCGCTCGGCATGTACCCGGGCGACGCGGGCCTGATGGGCAGCGAGGGCGCGGGTGTCGTCGTGGAGACCGGCCCCGGGGTCACCGATCTGGCCGTGGGCGACCGGGTGATGGGCATGCTGCCCGGTGGCTTCGGCCCGCTCGTCGTGGCCGACCGGCGGATGATCGCGCCGATGCCCGAGGGCTGGACTTTCGCCGAGGCGGCGGCCGTGCCGATCGTCTTCATGACGGCGTACTACGCCCTGCGGGACCTCGCCGGGCTGCGGGCCGGGGAGTCGCTGCTGGTGCACGCCGCGGCCGGCGGTGTGGGCATGGCGGCGGTGCAACTGGCCCGTCACTGGGGCGCAGAGGTGTTCGCCACGGCGAGCGAGGGCAAGTGGGACACCCTGCGCGGCCTCGGCCTGCCCGACGAGCGGATCGCCTCCTCCCGCACCCTGGACTTCGAGGACGCGTTCCGCGAGGCCACCGACGGGCGCGGCGTCGACGTCGTACTGGACTCGCTGGCACGGGAGTTCGTGGACGCCTCGCTGCGACTGCTGCCGCGCGGCGGCCGGTTCGTGGAGATGGGCAAGACCGACGTGCGCTCGCCCGAAGAGGTGGCCGAAGCCCATCCGGGCGTGACCTACCGGGCGTTCGACCTCGTCGAGGCCGGGCTCGACCGCATCCAGGAGATGCTCACCGAGCTGCTGGAGCTGTTCGAGCGCGGCGCGCTCACCCCGCCGCCGATCACCGCGTGGGACCTGCGGCGCGCACCCGACGCCTTCCGCCACCTCAGCCAGGCCCGGCACGTCGGCAAGGTCGTCCTGACCGTTCCCGCCGAGTGGGACCCGGACGGCACCGTACTGATCACCGGCGGCACCGGAACCCTGGGCGGCCTGGTCGCCCGGCACGCGGTCACCTCGCGCGGCGCCCGCCACCTGCTGCTGACCAGCCGGCGCGGCATGGAGGCGCCGGGCGCCGCCGAACTCGTCGCGGAACTGACGGAATTGGGCGCGGAGGTGACCGTCGCGGCCTGCGACACCGCCGACCGCGACGCGCTCGCCGCGCTGCTGGCCGCCATCCCTGCCCAGCACCCGCTGACCGCCGTGGTGCACACCGCGGGCGTCCTCGACGACGGCGTCGTCGGCTCGCTCACCCCCGAACGCCTCGACCGCGTCCTGCGGCCGAAGGCCGACGCGGCCGTCAACCTCCACGAACTCACCCGCGCCCAGCAGCCGGTGGACTTCGTGCTGTTCTCCTCGGCCGCCGGCACGTTCGGCGGCGCGGGACAGGCCAACTACGCGGCCGCCAACGCCTTCCTCGACGCCCTCGCCCAGCACCGCCGCGCCCAGGGCCTCGCCGCCACCTCCCTCGCCTGGGGCCTGTGGGCCGAGGCGAGCGGCATGACCGGCGAACTGGACGACGCCGACAAGTCCCGTATGACGCGCTCCGGCGTGCTGGGCCTCGCCAACGAGGAAGGCCTCGCCCTCCTCGACGCCGCCCACCGCACCGGCGAGGCACTGCTCGTCCCGATGCGCCTGGACCTCGCCCCCCTGCGCGACGCCGACGCGGCCGCCGTACCCGCCCTGCTGCGCGGCCTCGTGCGCGGCCCCGCCCGCCGTGCCGTTCAGGCGCGCGGCACCGGCTCGGGCACCTCGCTGCGCGACCGCCTGCTGCGGCTGCCCGAGGCCGAACGGGACCAGGAACTGCTCGACCTGGTACGCGCGCAGGTCGCCGCCGTGCTCGGGCACGCCTCGCCCGACGCCGTCGAGCCGGCCCGGGCGTTCAAGGATCTCGGCTTCGACTCGCTGACCGCCGTCGAGTTCCGCAACCGCCTCGGCGCCGCCGCCGGACTGCGCCTGCCCGCCACCCTCGTCTTCGACTACCCGACGCCCACCGCGCTCGGCGCCTGGCTGCGCACCGAACTCCTCGGCGCCGACGCCGATTCCGATGCGATCGCGGGAACGGCGACCCCGGGCCGGGCGCAAGCGGGCGCCGCCGCGGACGACGACCCGATCGCCATCGTGGCGATGAGCTGCCGTTTCCCCGGCGACGTACGCAGCCCCGAGGACCTGTGGACCCTGCTCGCCGAGGGCCGGGACGGCATCTCCCACCTGCCCGTGGACCGCGGCTGGGACCTCGACGGCCTCTACGACCCCGACCCGGACAGCCCCGGCACCTCCTACGCCCGCGAAGGCGGCTTCTTCTACGACGCCAACCACTTCGACCCCGCCTTCTTCGGGATCAACCCCCGCGAGGCCCTCGCCATGGACCCGCAGCAGCGGCTGCTGCTGGAGACCTCCTGGGAGACGTTCGAACGGGCGGGCATCGACCCGGCCGCGCTGCGCGGCGGACAGGTCGGCGTGTTCGTCGGCCAGATGCACAACGACTACGTGTCCCGGCTGAACGCCGTGCCCGAGGGCGTCGAGGGCTACCTCGGCACCGGAGGTTCCAGCAGTATCGCCTCCGGCCGGGTCTCCTACACCTTCGGCTTCGAGGGCCCGGCGGTCACCGTCGACACGGCGTGCTCGTCCTCGCTGGTCGCGCTGCACCTCGCCGTGCAGGCCCTGCGCAACGGCGAGTGCACCCTGGCGCTGGCCGGCGGCGTCACCATCATCACCACCCCCGAGGTGTTCACCGAGTTCAGCCGCCAGCGCGGACTGGCCGCCGACGGCCGCTGCAAGCCCTTCGCCGCGGCCGCCGACGGCACCGCGTGGGGCGAGGGCGTGGGCATGCTCCTCGTGGAGCGGCTGTCCGACGCCCGCCGCAACGGCCACCAGGTGCTGGCCCTCGTGCGCGGCACCGCCGTCAACCAGGACGGCGCGAGCAACGGGCTGACCGCTCCCAACGGCCCCTCGCAGCAGCGGGTGATCCGGCAGGCCCTGGCGACGGCGGGCCTGTCTGCGGCCGATGTCGACGCGGTTGAGGCGCATGGCACCGGTACGACCCTCGGCGACCCCATCGAGGCACAGGCCCTGCTCGCCACCTACGGCCAGGGCCGGGACGAGGACCGGCCGCTGTGGCTCGGCTCCATCAAGTCGAACTTCGGCCACACACAGGCCGCCGCGGGCGTGGCCGGGATCATCAAGATGGTCATGGCGATGCGGCACGGCGTGCTGCCCAAGACCCTGCACGTGGACGAGCCGACCCCGCACGTCGACTGGTCGGCGGGCGCCGTCTCACTGCTCACCGAGGCCCGCGAGTGGCCGCGGCGGGAAGGCGTACGCCGGGCCGGTGTCTCGTCCTTCGGCATGAGCGGCACCAACGCACACGCCATCATCGAACAACCCCAGGCGGAGTACGAGCCCAAGGAGCCGGAGCAGCCGAAGGAACCGGAGCAGCCGGAGGACGGAGCGCGGGCGACGCCTGTGCGGCCTGTGCCCCTGGTGCTGACCGCCAAGACGGCCGGCGCGCTGCGCGCCCAGGCCGAGCGGCTGCGGGACCGCATGGCGGCCGACGCGGAACTCGCCCCGGCCGACGCGGGCTACTCCCTGGCCACCGGCCGGGCCGTCTTCGGACACCGCGCGGTCGTCGTCGCGGCGGACCGGGACGAGGCACTGCACGGATTGACCGCACTGGCCGCAATCAGCGCGGACACCACCGGGGTCGCCGCCACCGATGCCGCCGCCACCGATGCCGCCGCCACGGAGGCCGCCGCCACGGAGGCCGCCGCCACGGAGGCCGCCGCCACGGAGGCCGTCGTCGAGGTCGCCGTCGAGGGTGCCACCACCGCGGCCGTGCGCGGCACGGCGGGCGACGGCAGGCTGGCGTTCCTGTTCACCGGCCAGGGCAGCCAGCGGCTCGGCATGGGCCGCGAGCTGTACGAGACGTACCCCGTCTTCCGCGAGGCGCTGGACGAGATCTCGGCACACTTCGAACTGCCGCTCCTGGACGTCCTGTTCGGCGACGACCAGACCGTGCTGGACGAGACCGCCCGCACCCAGCCCGCGCTCTTCGCCCTCGAGGTGGCGCTGTTCCGGCTGGTGCGGTCGTGGGGCCTGCGGCCCGACGTGCTGGCCGGTCACTCGATCGGCGACCTCGCCGCCGCGCACTGCGCGGGCGTGCTCTCACTCGAGGACGCCTGCGCACTGGTGGAGGCGCGCGGCAGGCTGATGCAGCAACTGCCCGCCGGGGGCGCCATGGTGGCCGTACAGGCCACGGAGGACGAGATCACACCGCTGCTCACCGAGGGCCTCGGCCTGGCCGCCGTCAACGGCCCCGAGTCCGTGGTGATCGCCGGCGACGAGGACGCCGTGCTGGGCCTCGCCGAGTCCTTCGCCCGGCAGGGCCGGCGCACCAAGCGTCTCAGCGTCAGCCACGCCTTCCACTCCCCGCACATGGACGCGATGCTGGAGCCGTTCCGCGAGATCGCGGCGGGCCTGACCTACCACGCACCGCGGATCCCCGTAGTCCCCGGCCTCACCGGCACCGTCGCCTCCACCGAGGAACTGACCGACCCCGGCTTCTGGGTACGGCACGCACGCGAGGCGGTGCGCTTCCACGACAGCGTGCGCACGCTCGCCGCGCAGAACGTCACGACGTACGTCGAACTCGGCCCCGACGGCGTGCTCTGCGCGCTGGCCCAGGAGAGCCTGCACCACGACGACACGGTGAACGCCGTGGAAATGACGCACGCCGTCGACGCCGTGCTCGTACCCGCGCTGCGCGGCGGACGCGCCGAGGCGGTCACGCTGACCACCGCCGTCGCCAAGGCCTTCGTCCGGGGCGCGGCCACCGACTGGGCGGCCCCCTTCGCCGGCACCGGCGCGCGCCGGGTCGACCTGCCGACGTACGCCTTCCAGCGGCAACTGTTCTGGCTCGACGCCGGATCCGCCCTCGGCGACGTCTCGGCGGCCGGCCTCGGCA
>NZ_BMVJ01000047.1:0-931 GCF_014650655.1 Streptomyces anandii JCM 4720 | reverse complement strand
CCGCCGACCACCCGCTGCTGGGCGCCGCCGTCGAACTGCCCGAGACCGGCGCGGTCGTGCTCACCGGCCGGCTGTCCCTGCGCACCCACCCCTGGCTCGCCGACCACGCGGTCATGGGTACGGTCCTGCTGCCCGGCACCGCCTTCGTCGAACTGGCCCTCCACGCCGGCGACCAGGCCGGCTGCGACCGGATCGAGGAGCTTACCCTCGAAGCGCCCCTGGCCGTACCGGAGAACGGCGGAGTGCTGCTGCGCCTGTCGGTCGGCCCAGACGACGACGGCGACGGCCGCCGCACGCTGACCCTGCACTCGCGGCTGGAGAGCGCCACGGCGGACGACCCGTGGGTGCGGCACGCGACGGGTGTACTCGCCGAGGGTGCGCGGACCCCGTCCTTCGACCTGTCGGTGTGGCCGCCGGAGGGCGCGGAGCCCGTGGCGGCCGACGTCGCCGGTCTGTACGAGGGGCTGGCGGCTTCCGGCTTCGGCTACGGTCCGGTGTTCCGCGGACTGACTGCCGCGTGGCGTCTGGGCGATGACTTGTTCGCGGAGGTGTCTCTGCCCGAGGGCTCGGATGCGGACGCCGACACGGGCCGGTTCGTGGTGCATCCCGCGCTGCTGGATGCGGCGTTGCACGCGCTGGGGTTGCGTGAGGAGGGGAGCGACGGGCCGGGACGGCTTCCGTTCTCCTTCGCGGGCGTGAGCGCCTTGGCTTCGGGCGCGGACGCGCTCCGGGTGCGGCTGCGGCCCGTCGGTGCCTCCGAGGTGACGCTGGAGGCCGCTGACCGGTCGGGCGCACCCGTTGCCGTGGTCGAACGGCTCGCTCTGCGGGCGGTGTCGCCGGAGCAGTTGCGTGGCCCGGGTGGGGGTGCGGGCGAGTCTCTGTTCGGTGTGGAGTGGGTGCCGGTGGAGGTGGTGTCCGGGGCCGAGCCGGA
>NZ_BMVJ01000046.1 GCF_014650655.1 Streptomyces anandii JCM 4720 | reverse complement strand
CGTAGAGCTGGGCCAGACCGCCCTGACGGAGTATTCGGTCCAGGTACGGATCGAAGACTCGGGCGCGAAGGCGGTCTCCAGTTCGGCGCGGGCGTTGCGCCAGCGGACATAGGCAGCGACGGCGGCGTCCTGCTCGTTGTGGCTACGGTGGCCGGTACCGCCGAGCGCGAAATAGCGCAGCGCTGCGAACTCCGCTTCCATCCAGTTCAGCCATGAGCCATAAATCGGAAAAAAGACCAACTGGACATCGCTGTCAGCAATCCAGGTCCGCACCTCGGAATGCGACAAGACCAAGTAGGAAAACCGGTGGACGTCGTCGCGATACTGCCGTCATGGCCGTCACTCAGCAACTCGCCCGCATCCCGGCGGAGTATCTCGCCTCCTGCCGCCACTCAGCCGACGCATCGCCGGATGGAGATCCGCTCTGGGATCCACCGTCGGCAGACGTCCTCGACCTGGACTGGGCACCGTTCCTGATCGAACGGGTCTGCGAGCTGGGAGATCTCGACGACGTCGAGCGGAATGCTCCCCGGCAAGCTCTCGACGGCGACACTGCCATCGACCTCGCCTTCCTCAACACGCATCCGCATGCCATCGCCCCCTTCGGGCCAGACCCCACGGCCCTCTCAGCGGCTCAAGTGGATCGCGTTGCGGAACTGCTCGGAGGGATCGACTTTCCAGCCGTCCTGGCCGTCCTCCCGACAGACGAAGCCGAGGCCGCCGCCTTGATCGGCAACGGCGTAGACAAGATCGTCGGTGGCCCGAAGAAGTACCTACTGAGGCACTTCAACGCCCTGCGCCAGTTCTACCGTGGTGCATCCCAACGGCAGCTTCTCGTCGTGCTCTGGTGGGACTGACGCAGACCACCTCACCGTCGGCTCACGTCAGCAGCTGCGGAATTACGTGAACTTCCGCCTGGGGAATTACGCGATCGTCCACAGGCCTGAAGGAGCTGCTGTTCCCGTCGACCGCGGACGTCGCGGTGCTGTCGGTGGACGTGAATATCGAGATGGTGCGCGTCGACGCGCACTGCACCACGGCCGGCGCCGTCTGTCCGGGGTGCGGGGCCTGGTCGACCCGGGTTCA
Organism: Streptomyces anandii JCM 4720; assembly: GCF_014650655.1. Classification (GTDB taxonomy): domain Bacteria; phylum Actinomycetota; class Actinomycetes; order Streptomycetales; family Streptomycetaceae; genus Streptomyces; species Streptomyces anandii. Next base: position 7,212 of record NZ_BMVJ01000046.1, on the reverse strand, counting down.
CAGCTCCTAACTGCGGTTTCCCGCCGACGTACCGAGCGCCGGACGAAGCGTCGTACTCCAGCTCCGGGTTCGGCGGTTCCGGTTCCGGAACACCTTGTGCTCGCGCCGGACCTTTGTGGAGCAGATACCCGGCCTGACCCGTCGGCACGGTCAGCGCACCGAGCGGCTGCGCTCGACGCTGGCCTCGGTCGGTCTCGCCCTGGCCGGCCGGGCCGGCGCCCGGCTGACTGCCGTCCTCGGCGTGTCCGTGAGCCGGAGCACCGTCCTGCGCCTGATCGACGCCCTTCCCGAGCCCGAAGCGCCCGCGCCGCGGGTGGTCGGCGTGGACGAGTACGCCACCCGCAAGGGCCGCCACTACGGCACCGTTCTGGTCGACGTCGAAACCCGCCGCCCGATCGATCTCCTCCCGGACCGGGAGGCATCGAGCCTGGCCGCCTGGCTCGCCCAGCGGCCCGGCGTCGAGGTCGTGTGCCGGGACCGGGCACCGTTCTTCGCCGAGGGCGCCACCACCGGTGCACCGCAGGCTGTCCAGGTCGCGGACCGGTGGCACCTCTGGCACAACCTGAGCGAAGCCGGCGAACGGAGCGTTGCCCAGCACCGTGGCTGCCTCCGTGCTCCGGCCCCTACAGTTTCTGACCCCGGACCCGAGGCGGTCCCAGCCGCAGACCCGTCCGCTTCACCTTGGCCGCGCGGGCACCGGTTCGCCGACCGGACCCGGGCCCGGCACGCCGCCGTCCACGCCCTGCTGACGGCAGGACACAGCCGGCGCTCCATCCAGCGGCAGCGGAGGATGGCCTACCGCACGGTCAAGCAGTTCGCCGACGCCGCAAGCCCGGAGGAGCTGTTCACCGGCCAGTTGCAGAACCGGCCCTCCGTCCTCGACGACTACAAGCCCTACCTGGACGACCGCTGGAGCGAGGGCTCCACCAACGCCTGGAAGCTGTGGGAGGAGATCGTGCCGATTGGCTACCAGGGCAGCTACCAGCGCGTTCACGCCTACCTGCACGACAAGCGCACCTCACCGCGGCCGATAACCGCCCGGCCGCCTTCGCCCCGGGCCGTCGCCGGATGGATCCTCCGCCACCCGGATACCCTGACCGAGTCCGAACGGCTCCAGCTCAAGACCGTCCGGGCCCACTGCTCCGAACTGGACGCCCTCACCAGGCATGTCCGCTCCTTCGCGGCCATGCTCACCGACCGCCAGGGCGAGCGCCTGCCGGACTGGCTCGACGCCGTCCGGCAGGACAACCTGCCCAGCCTCCACACCCTCGCCGCAGGCATCGACGGAAGGAACTCGATGGCAGCGGCCTCGGCGGATGTGTCAGCCTTCCCCTCCCAGATGCCGACGGAGAAGACTTTGATGACCAGCGACGACGCCCTCGATCAGCTCAGACGCATCGCGCGCGAGAGGGCATTCGGCAGGCATGTCGGGTCGAACCGGCTCATTCAGGCAGGTCTGGACGCACTGATAGCGGGGGTCGAGAGCCCGTCCCTCGCCATGCTGGCTGGACTCCTTCGGAGCGAAGAGCCCGAAGCGCCAGAGCTCTTCGACCAAGTACTGGAGGAACTGGGACTGCTCTTCCACCCGCCCGCGGACCCCCGGGCCGCAAAGTGGGCGATGGCCTACTGGATCGCCGGTCAGATCGCCGACGGATCCCTGGATCCCGCTGTCGGCACTCACCTCATCTGGGCAGACATTGCCTACCACCTCGGCTACCCCGAAGAGCTAGAACCCCTTGTGCACTGCGCGCACAACCTGGACGGCTGGGAGGAGAGTTGGGGAGTCTTCGTCGAGGAACTCAACGGAGAAGCGGTTGAGGCAGCGAAGCAGTTCCTTAGCAAGAGGTCTGCAGCCGAGGCGGGGGACTAGCCCGGGGCTCGCTCTCGCCATCAGGATCGGTCAACCGCGGGCTGATCCACTCACTCAGCGTGGCCGCACCACAGAACCTGAGCCAGAACCACTTCACGTGAACGAAGCCAGTGCGGATGCTGGTCGGCTCGCTCAACCGGCTTCCTTGGCGGAGTTGGCATTGAAGGGCGGGTCCCGGTCAGTTCGTCGTAGACCGACAGCGAACGGCGGCCGACCTCGACGTTTGCGGTGGCGGCCCGGTTCAGCAGAGCCGGCAACGGTCCGCGGCCGGCGCCGGTGGAAGGCCGTCCCAGTGCGTGTCATCCACGATGCGGGCAGCACACACCCTGCTCAGGCCGGTCGCAACCGCATACCCAGCCCTCAGGCAGCCCCGACGGCCCTACCCCAGCGACCTGTCCGGACGCTCGCTGGGAACTCATCCGCCCCGCGAGGCGATCGGTTGGTGACGACTCGTAGCCGCGCGCCAGCGGAACGCGATGTCTCAGCCGGATCTATTGCAGGCTGAGACATCGTGTCGCTCGATCAGGGAAGCATGGGGAAAATTTGCTCCCATGCTTTCAGCTCCGGTTCCATTTTCTCTGCCGACACTAGCTTGGCAATAGCCAACCCGGGCGAGAGAAGGTTTTTGGCGCGTCGCAGTGTGCGGATTTCCGCAATATCGCGCGTACGCCAGTCACTCGAGAGGGTGCGAGCCTCCTCGATCGATAGAGGGACTTCACGGAGGAGGAGATCGAGCAGGCGTTCCGAATCAAGTATCTCCAATTGGTCACTCGGTGGAAGTCTCCTCAGCAAGGTCAGCGAAAGGTTGAGGCGACGAACCACGCTTTCATGGTGATCAATCGCGCCAACATCCACCGCGTTGTTGAGGGTACGAGTGAAAGCCGCTGAACACGTGCGCTGATATTCCGTCGGCAGATCGGCGAAGCTCTGATCAAGGCGCATGGTGAGTAGCTCGACCGCAGATAGCCACTGAGCGGGCTCCAGGTCAGCTTCCGCGGGGGCGCAGGATTCAAGAGTCTCGGCGAGGCGCCGCAGGGGGAGCGAAATCAGGTGCTCGAGGCTGTGCATCAGAAGTCAATCCCGGCGGCTGCGAACGCAGCCTTGCCGATTTCGAGGCTCTCACTGGACGGCAGGAAATGGCCGCTGTGATTGTTGATTTCCAATCCGAAATATCCGACTTGCGAGTCTCCGGCAATGTCGGCCTCGCCAGCAGCTCGGACGGGGGATCCTCGCGTCAAGACGGAATGTGAGATCTCCTGCCCGTTGACGACCTTAGGCATGATCACAAGACTCCCGTCTTCGCGCACTACCCACTTTACCGTTCCCGAACTGATTGCAGCATCAAAACCGGCGGTTCCAGGTCCGGCCGGTGTGACGCCCAGACTGTCTGCCAGAGCCAGTTCTCGGTCAAGGGTTTGCGGCATGGTGTTTTCGAAAAGCTTGCATGCACTGTTGTGCACAAGGACCGGGGTGCTGCCGGCTAGCACATAGTACGTGTGGACACCGTCGACGGTGAGGTTGTAGGTGCGGGTGTGCTGGTCGAAGGGGTGGTTGGCCTGGACGCGGACGGTGGTGCCGTTGGTGCTGAGGAGGGTGGTGCCGGGTGTGAGGTCGTGGGCCTTGGTCCACTGGTGGGCTGAGGGGCTCCAGAAGGGGTGTTCGTAGGTGGCGGTGAGTTTCCGGGGGCCGTCGGGGGTGGTGATGGTGAGTTCGTCGAAGTGTTTGTCGCCGTCGGTGATGATGAGGCGGCTGACCCGTCGGGGCGTGGTGCGGCCGGTGTGCGGGTCGGTGGCCAGGACGGTGTCGCCGGGCTGGACAGCTTCGATGTTCTTGGTGTTCTTGGTGTTCTTGGTGCCGGCACCGGCCATGAGGACTTTCGTGCCGGCCGGGAAGCACTGGGTGCAGCCCTTCACGTAGCGGGCGCGGCGCAGGTCCTGCAGTGCCTCAAAGCCTCGTTCGAGGAGTTTGAACTTCGACTTGAGGGTGACGTCTTCGGCGAGTTGGAGGCAGGAGATGACGTCGCCGCCCCTGCAGTCCTCGAGCTGTCCGAGGCCGAGGAGGTCCTTTTCGAAGTTCCACAGTTGCAGCATCGCCGCGTTGGCGGCGGGCGCGTCGGCGAGGATCTCGCAGAAGATCTCGTTGTGCTGGCACCAGTGGGCGGGGTGTTCGACGGCGTCGCAGCCGAGGATGCCGCAGCGGTAGCGTGCTTCGGCCTGGCTGCCGGTGTCGTTGGCGGCGGCCTTGCGTTCGGCTTCCTTCTTCTCCACGGCCGTCTGGAAGGCGTCCTTGAAGGCCTGGTCGGCTGCTTTGGAGTCCTTGCCGGCGGCGAGTTCGGAGGCGCGGGCCTGTTCGCCTGCGGTGTAGGCGGCGGCTGCGGATGCCTGGGCCCATTGGGCGGAGCCGGCGGCGTCGACGGCGGAGGTGGCCGCCTCGCTTGCGGACTGGTCGGCGGAGGCGGCGGCCTTGGCGGCGGTGCGGGCGGAGGCGGCCGCCTGGTCGGCGGAGGCCTGGGCGTCCTTGGCGGACTTGGCCGCCTGGTCGGCGTAGTCCTTGGCCTGTTTGGCGGCGGCGTCGGCCTTCTTGGCCCAGTCGGCGGCCTCTTGTGCGGCCTTGGCCGCGGTGGCGGCGGCCTTGTGGGCGTCGGCGGCGTTCTTCTGGGCGGTGGCCGCCACACCGGCGGCGTCCGCGATCAGCTGCGCGATCTGCGCGGTGTGGGTGGCGCCGAGGAAGTCCTGGCGCTGGGCCTTGTACTGCCCGACCTGGATGAACTCATCGAGCAGGTCGTCGGGGCCTTCCAGGGCGATCCGGGCCGTCGATTTGACCTGCGGGCCGCCGCTGTCGATCAGCTGGGCGGCGCGGACGCGTTCGTCCTGGGTCCGGGCCTGGTACTGGCCGGTGGTGAGGAACTGCCGGTACTTCTGCGGGTCGTCGGAGTCCAGTGCGGCCCGGCCGGTCTGCTGCACCACCGGTCCGCCGGCACTGATGATCTGGGCGATGGCGACCCGGAAGTCCTGCGCCCCGGCCTGGTACTGGCCGGTGGCCAGGAACGCGGAGACGTCCTCGTCGCTGCCCTTGAGGGCTTCCTCAGCAGCGGTGCGCACGGAGGCCAGGGAGCTCTCCTGGGCCAGGGTCTGCACCTGGTAGCGGTCGTCCTGGTGGGCGGCCTGCGCACGGCGGGTGGTGAGGTAGTCGACGACATCGCTGTCGGTGCCGGTCAGAGCTGTTTCGGCGGCCCCCCTGCTCCACGCGCCGCCGGTCTGCATCGTCGCCAGTGCGACCTTGCGGCCGGCCTGAGCAAGGGCCTTCAGGTCGGCTCCGGACTGCGCGGCCTGCACGGCCAGACTCTTGGCCTGGTCGTCGGTGTCCTTGACCTGCTGCGCGGCTGCCGCGTCGGCGGCCGCCCGCTGGTCCTGCCGGGCCTTGAGGTCCTTGGCCTGGGCGATGCCGGCGTTGGTCCGCTCGGTCAGCTCCTCCGTCTCGATCCTGACCGCGGTGTCGTGCGTCTTCTTCGCCTTGGTGACGGCCGCGGTGGCGGCGTCGGCCGCGTCCTGCGCGGCTTTGGCGTGTGCCGCGGACTGCTTGGCGGCCGTGGCGGCTTCACCGGCGTGCTTGGCCGCATCGTCGGCATCCTTCGCGGCGTTGTCCGCATGCGTGGCCGCGGCGTTGGCCGCGTCCTGCGCGTCGCTCGCGGCACCGGCCGACTCCGCGGCGAGCGCTGCCGCCGCGTTCGCGGCGCGGTTGGCCTCCCGCGCATGACGGTGGGCGGCCGCGGCCTCGGCACTGGCCTCGGAGGAGTGGACGCCGGCCTGGCTGGCGTAGTCGCCTGCCTGGTCGGCGGCATCCGCGGCGGCGTCGGCGTTGGTTCCGGCATCGGCGGCGGCCTTCGCCGCGTTGCCGGCGTCGGCCGCCGCGTTGCCGGCCTGCTTGGCCGCGTCCGCCGCCAGGCGTGCGCCCTTAGCCGCGGTGCGGGCGTCGTCGGCCGCCTTGCGCGCCGCGGAGGCCTTGCCCGCATCCGTGGCCGCATCCGCCGCCGCGCTCTGCGCACGGGAGGCGGCCTGCGCGGCCCCCACCGCCGCCGAAGCGGCCTGCTCCGCCGCACTGGCCGCCAGCCGCGCGCAGTTGTTCGCGGCAGCCGCCGCGTCGATCGCCTCCTGCGCGGCCTCCGCGGCCTGCTTGGCGGCGGCGGCCGCCCGGCCGGCCGCCGAGGCGGCATGCAGGGAGTCGTTCTTCGCCGCCTGCGTCTCGGCCGCCGCCTTCTGCGCGGCCGCCTTGGCCAGCTTCGCCGCCGTCACCGCACGCGCGGAAGCGTCCTTGGCCGCCTTCGTCTGCGCAGCCGCCTGGGCACCCGCCTTCGTGGCCTGCGCCGCCAACTGCGCGACCGTGGCATGCTCCTGGTCACGGGCACGCGCCACATACTGGCCGACCTCGAGGAACTCGTGGATGTCCTCGGCCGTACCGTTCAACGCGATCCGGCCGGCCGCCGCCACATTCGAGCCCCCCGCGCTGATGATCTGCGCGACCTCGACCCGCTCATCCTGCGCCCGCCGATCGAACTGACCGGTGGACAGGAAGGCCTTGACGTCGTCCGGCGTCCCATTCAGCGCCGCTCGACCCGCCTTCTGGACCTCCGAACCACCCGCATCAATGATCTGAGCGACCTGAACCCGCTGATCCTGGAACAACGGCCCCTGCCAGCCCTTGACGAGGAAGACCTTGAGGTCTCTGGCTGTGCCTTCCAGCGCCTTGCGGGCCGCCTCCTGCAGACTCAGCCCTCCCACACTGGCCAGCTGCGCCACCGACACGCGCTCATCTTGGAAGGCGGCATCGCTCGCAGTCTGGTCAAGGAAGTGCCGCACGTCATCGTCACTGCCCATCAGGGCGACTTCCGCGGCGGCCCGCACCTCCGGTCCGCCGGTCGACCACAGGTCAAGCGCCCGAGTACGGTCGGAAACCTCACTGGTGCCGGAACCGTCGCCACCTGTCGGCGAGTCGTCGGCCAAGGCCTGGGAACCGCCCCCCAGAAGGCCGGCCGCAAGCGCGATGGGCAGCAGGAGCAAGCACAGCATGCGTACCGCACACCGGAACGTTCTCACCGCGACACTCGCGGGGTTCAGTGTTTTCAACTGTCTCTCATATCGTTCGTGGTCCGCTGGGAACGCGCCGAAGACGCCCGAGCAGACGACTTCCAGGGGTGCTCGCCGGGTCATCCGAGTGCCGCCCCCGTGGAACGCCGTGTCCATGTTTGTCAGTTGGCGGGTGCGAGCTGGACCTCGGTGTGGAGGCCCTTGGCGTCGACGCCGGTGAAGTAGCTGACGTGTCCGTCGTTCCAGCGGACGAGGATG
>NZ_BMVJ01000045.1 GCF_014650655.1 Streptomyces anandii JCM 4720 | reverse complement strand
CCCGCGGAGCGGGTCCCATCGCGCTGCGCGCGATGCAAACGAACACCCGTGCTGCGCACGGGTGTTGTGCTTCCGCTCCGCGGAAGCACTGGCTGACCGCTACGCGGTCAGCTCACCTGCCCTGCGTAGCAGGGCAGGTGATGCTCCGTCCGCTGCGCGGACGGAGCGCGCCAGGCACAGAGGTGGCGCTGCGCGCCACGAAGGCAGGCCCCGCTGCGCGGGACAAGCCAACGGGCCTACGGCCCGAGCAGTAGCAAGGGGCTGGGAGTGTTGCCTCTCCGGCTGGCTCCTGCGGGAGGAGCCAGCCGGGTGCCGGGTCAGCGTCTCCGGGACCAGGTGCTCCCGATCCCCGCAACGTGCAGGGCCAGAGCGGTCAGCCCCAGGAGCATGACGTTGACTGACGAGAACGTGTGATTGGTACTCACATCGGCCGCATTGATGAGGAACGCGATGAAGAACAGAACTGCCGCGACTATGCCGAGCATGACCGGACTCCTCTCGAAGGATGAAGCCCGTATGCCCGGCCACCGCCCTCACAGACCTGGACGGCACCCTTGAAAGCCGCGTGCCCGCGCGGCAAGAACCTGGTCGGCATGTGCCCGCCCGCTGCAGGTCTCAGGCGTGGGCGTGGCGGGTGCCTGCCGGCTTGTGCGGGGCTGCGTGATGCGCGGGCCAGCCCGTCGTGGGGACGGTGAGACGTCGCAGGGTCAGGCCCGCGGCGGCGAGGAGGCCGGTGAAGACGGCCAGGAGGAGGACGCACACCCACATCTGCCGGCTCCCGAGGGCCTGCCAACCGGTCCAGGCTGTGGATCCCGCCCAGAACAGGACACCCACGGCGTAGAAGGAGCGGACGCGGTGCAGCTGCCGCAGGGCCCGCAGGAACTCGATGCGTTCGGTCTTCGGTGCCATGCGGGCCGTGTACCCCCGCGGACGGTGTTCAGCAGACCAGCTCACTTGCTGCCTGGGTCACCTCTGCTCTTGCTGCTGAATGCGTCCTTCAAAGTCGCGGCATACTGCAGTCTCCCGTCCTCGGCGGGCGTGCCGCACGCCTTGCAGAACCGGTTGCCTTGATGGTTTTCGGTCTTCTGTTCCATGGTCTCTCGCGGGTGGTGGGCAGTGAGGAGTGCGGAGTACCCGTGGTTTTCGTGTCGATTCTCTAGGTATATGCTTCATTTTTTATCTAGGATAGACTCTGGACTCAGATGGCTGCAGCGCTGTGAGGCGTGTAATCGGCTGGAGGCGGCGTCTATGTCACGCGTCGGAGTGTGGTAGCCGGTGTCGGCGGTGGGGGCTTGCGGATCAACCCCCTTACTGCACGCAGTGGTTGGCTGTGTGTGGGTGTGAGAACTGTTGTCCGGCCCACCGGAGAGGATGGATCGGATGGCTGTGAAAGAACTTCGTCCTCACCAGCGTGAAGCCGTTGACGCGGTTCTCCGAACACTCGAATTGCCCGCGAGATCTACTGTGCCCGAGCGGGGGCTGCGGACTCAGGTGGTCATGGCGACCGGCTCGGGCAAGACGCTCGTCGCCGTGCGCAGTGCGGAGGAGCTGCAGGCAGGTCGAGTACTGGTGCTCGTGCCCTCGCTGGACCTGCTCGCGCAGACCGAGGCCGCCTGGCGCGAGGGCGGGCGTACGGGCCCGGTGATCGGGGTCTCGTCCCTCCGGGGGGCGGAGGCGTCCTTCCCGAACACCACGGACGTGGACGAGCTGGTCGCCTGGGTCCGCCCGCTCGACAAGGTCACCGTGTTCGCCACCTACGCCTCCCTCGGTATGGGCACACTCGAGCGCGCCCATACCGCGGGACTGCCGGGATGGGACCTGATCGTCGTGGACGAAGCCCACCGGACCTCCGGGCGGATCGGGAAACCATGGGCGGTCGTCCACGACAACACCCGCATCCCCGCCCTGCGCCGGCTCTACATGACTGCCACCCCCCGGCTGTGGCAGCTCGACGACGACTCCGAGGCTTCGCCGGGCGCGCCGGGCGAACTGGTCGCGTCGATGGAAGACGACCCGGCTTCGCCGTTCGGCACCAGGTGTTTCACCCTGACGCTCTCGGACGCCGTGGACAGGGGCATCTGTGCCCACTACCAGGTGGTGTGCCTGGACATCACCGACACCCAGCTCCAAGCCGCCCAGCTCCTGGGCGCCGAAGCCCGCTCGGACCAGGTACGCGGGGCGAGGCTCGCCGCCCTGCAGACAGCGCTGCTGAAGGCCTCGGCCGAGGAAGATTTCCGCAGGACACTCGTCTTTCACCACCAGGTGAAGGAGGCCGAGGCGTTCGCGGCCGGCCTCCCCCGCGTCGCCGGCCTGCTGTATGCCGCGGATCCCGGGCTGTACCCGCGCACGGTCTGGGCCGACTGGCTGTGCGGCGAGCACCGGGTGGACCACCGGCGCCGCGTGCTCAGCGAGTTCGCCACCGGCATCGCCGCTGACGGCACGGTCGTCGAGAAGACGTTCCTCGGTTCTGTTCGCGTGCTCGGCGAGGGGGTCGACACCTGCGAATGCGACTCCGTGTACTTCGCGGATGTGCGCGGTTCCATGCCTGATCTGGTTCAAAGCGTGGGTCGGGCGTTGCGGATGCAGCCGGGAGAGGGCAAGGTCGCATCCCTCGTGGTGCCCGTCCTGCTCGGGCCGGGCGAGACGGCGGACAACATGCTCACCTCCAGGGCGTTCGGCGGGTTGGCGAAGCTGCTGGAGGCGCTCAGGGCGCACGACGCCCGGGTAGTGGAGCAGCTCGCCGAGCCCCAGGCACAGAGTCGCGTCAGGGGCGTACAGACCCGCTCCGGCAGCGACGAGGGCGAGGGGGATGCCGGCGACCGAAGCGACCGGCTGTCGGTGCCGGCCCGGGCCCTGCTGAAGTTCTCCGCCCCCCGCGACCCCGCGCAGCTGGCCGCCTTCATCAAGCTGCGCGTCCTCAACCCCGAACACACCCACTGGCGACGCGGCATCGAAGCCGCCGCCATCTACAACCGGTACCACGGCGACCTGCGCGTGCCGTTCACCTACCGCGTGCCGGCGGGTGGGGAAGCGGAAGCCGAGGGCTGGCCCGCCTCCCTCGCCGCATTCCCCCTGGGGCAATGGATCGCCGACGCCAGGCGCTTCCACGCCCGCGGCGACATGGACACCGACCGTGCCGCGCAGCTCGAGAAGCTCGGCATGGTGTGGTCGCACTACGACGTCGCCTGGGAAGAAGGCCTCGCCGCAGCCCGCGACTGGGCCGCTGCAAACGGGCACCTCCTGGCGCCGCTGGACGCCACCTACCAGGGGTACCGGGTGGGTATCTGGCTCAAGAACCAGCGGGCCGCCGCCCGCAAGGCCGCCGAGATCGAGCAGCGGCGTGCCCAGGGCCTGACGGTTCAGTCAGCGGCTGGAGCGCTGTCACAGGAGCGGCGCGAGCAGCTGGACGACATCGATCCCGCCTGGTGTCCGGTATGGCCCATCGACTGGCAACGCTGCTTCCACCTCACCCGGCAGCACCTCGAAGCCGGCGGCCAGCTGCCCACGTCGCCGGGCGTGGTCGTGCACCAAGGTGAAGACCTCGGCCGGTGGGTACGGGCTCAACGGCTCGGCTGGGACAAACTCGCCACCGCACAGCAATGGTTGTGCGAGCAGGTCCTCGGAATCAAGCCCGCCCCCCAGGACGAGAAACCCAAGCCGCGGCGCAGCCAAGCCGACAAATGGGCGCTCAACCTCGCCGCCGCCACCCAGTACTACCAACGCGAAGGCCACCTCCGAGTACCAAGGAGCTACATCGAGACGATCACCGGCGAAGACGGGGAGGACCGGGCCATCCGGCTTGGGGCATTTATCGGCAACCAACGGAGCAGGGCCGCCACGCTGTCGCCAGAGCGAGTAGAACAGCTCTCCGCCATCGGCATGCGCTGGGCATAGCCCAGACGTACTGCGTACCTGTGCGCCCCCGCGAAGCGTACGTATCGCATACGCGGTACGCGCAAGGCCGCGCGGTGCCAAGGCCCTGGGGGCAGCCAACCCGTGCGCCGCACAGGGGCTCAAACCCTTGCAGGGCGCGCGCCAAGGCGCCGCAGGGCTATGGGGCGCGGCAAGCCTCTCCTCCAAGCATCGCGCAGTGTCTCCGAGCGGGTCGAGGAGCCGAACGTACGCCATCCGCCCCTGCACCGTACGCGATGTGTACGGTGCAGGGAGGACACGGCTCAATCCCAATGAGCCGCCGCACAGTCCAGCAGCCACACGGCGGACGATTGGTGCCGACCGTCCGGGCTCGTCAGGGACATCCGCCCCCGCCGACCGGGATGCCCGGGCTTGGCCGTGGCCGCGTCGGCGTAGGGGCGGGCGGCGGCGCGAAAGGTGATGCCGAACAGCTCGCAGATCATGCGGGCGTCCCCTGCGGCCTGGGCCTCGTGACGATGCGGTCGTTGCGCAGCAGGTGGCTGGAGGAGGGGTATAGCCGAGAGATCCAGGGCGCGCTGACGGGTGTGGTTGCCGCGCTGTGGTGGGTGAGGAACAGGTGGGGGTTGGCGGTGTGCGGCCAGGTTTTTGCGGTGGGTTGAGGTAGGCAGTGAGGCGTTCTCGAACGGGGTCGGCGAGCAGGACGGTGCGCTTGGGTAGGTGCAGGGTGCGGTGATGGCGGCCCGGGCGGGGTCGGGTGAGGTGAGTGCTTCGCGCAGGGGGCGCCGTGTCGGCGGGCAGGGGATGGCGCGGTGCAAGGTGCCGACGCGGAGGTGTACGGCCGGGTTGGAGGCGGCGAGCTGGTGGGTGTGCAGGAACCCGAAGACGGCGCGCAGCGCGGAGGCGGTGTTGGCGTAGTCGTTGCCTCTCAGCTGGCGCGCAGGCGGGCCGGGGGGATGTCGGTGAGGCTGCTCAGGCCGGCGGCGGCGAGGCGGGTGACGATCGGCAGGGCGTAGCGCAGGTGGAGGCGCAGGGTGACCAGGGAGCGGGCCAGGCTGCGTGGTGGGGTGGTTTCACCGTGCAGGCGGACGGTGAACCAGTGGGCGAGCTGGCCGGTCATCGGTTCCCCGGCAGGTGGGCGGTGGTGCGGGTGAACCAGGCTTCGATGGTCTGCGGGCGGTCGTCGAGGAAGCCGTGTGCGGCCAGGAACTCGTGCAGGAGGCGAGCCGCCAGGCCGGTGCCGTCAGTTCCTGGACCACGCTCGCAGGCCCTGGGCCAGCCGGGAGTGTCCTGCACGGCCAGCACGATGCGCAGGCCGCGGCGGTAGCGGGTCACAGTGGAGTGGGACCAGCCTCGGGCCCGGGACCAAGCGGTCAGGTTCCGCTCCAGCCAGCCGGCCAGCAGCAGGTCCCGTGCCACGCCGTCGCAGGCGGTGAGCGTGCGCGGCGGCGGCTCGAACAGTGTCAGCTGCCGGTGGGGGACGGTGTCAGGGGCGGCGGTGCACCGTCCGGCTGGGCAGGGGGTGCGGGCGGGCCGGCGTTCCTGGGCGCGGGTGTCGGCGAGGGACAGCTGTACCCAGCCGGCTCCGAGGGCAGCCTCGTAGGAGGCGTGCGCGTCGCCCGTCGCGCGGCGCAGCCGGGGCCGCTGCAGCCAACACATTGGGCACGCCCGGTCGTGATTGACCGCTACCAGGCGCCCGCACCACCCGCACCGTCCGCCCGGGCCCGTTATCGAGAACTTGCGGTGCCAGCCCAGGCATCTCCAGCAACGCCACTTCGACTCCTGGCTCGTGCCCCAGGCGAAGCAGTCCGGGCAAGAACTCCGCCGGTGCGGTGACGGGTGGCAGGCCGTGCACAGGCCCTGGTGGTGGAAGAACCCGGATCGCCCGCACACCACGCAGGGCGGCGTGGTGTGCGGGCGATCCGGGAAGACGCACAAAGCAGACATCGACCCGCCGGAGCGTGAACGCCACCGGCCGCACCCCGCACCCTGCGCACACCGGCGGCCGGCCCCGACGGCGCACGAACTCCCCCACCCGCTCCCCCTCCCCCTCCCAGTCCCCCGCCCCGGCAGCACCGCCCCCCGCCCGCAGCACCGTCCCCGCCCGCGGCACCGTCCCCGCCCGCGGCACCGGCGGCACTGGCTCGTTGCCACCCGCTCCAGGGCCTCCCATCGCTGTCACACCGGCGGCAGGGACAGCCGCACGCCACCGGCCACCCGCACCTTTGCCGGGCCCTCCCTCCCCGCCCCCGCCTCGCCGATGCCGTCCGTGACCGGCACCAGCAACAGGCGCGGGGCAGGCCGGCCAGGCGGAGCGGGCCCGGGGGTCCAGGGCCAGGAAGCCGGACACGTCGCAGCCCAGGACCCGGCAGATCACCTCCAGGTCGTCCAGCCGGACCGACACCGGCCTCACCATGGCCGACCACACCGCCGACATCTTGCCCGCACGAGCCTGCAGACCGGCCGCGGCCAGCAGCCGCCACATCTCCACCACCTTGAACACGCCCCGCTCGGCCGCCCGCGGCCGCAACTGCCACCGCATCCTTCAGCACCCCCCGCACGCGTCGCGGACCCTGCAACGCCTGCGGCCGCAACCGGCCCCAGCAAGCGTCCGGTGAGCCGGGCGTTCGCCTGCTGCCAGTGCCACTCGACCCGCTCGGCCGGCACACGACCCGCTCGGCCGGCACATGGACGTAACGGGCCGTGGTCGAGATCCAGGTATGCCCCAGCAGCGCACCGATGGTCTCCAGATCCATCCCCTGCCCCTACAGGTGAGAGGCGCAGAAGTGCCGCAGTGGATGCGGGGTCAGCCGGCCCGCCCAGGCCGGCAGCCAGCGCCCGGCCTCCCGCGCCAAACCCTGGCGCAGCGTCACCGCACACGCCGGGCGCAAGGCCACCACCGTCCGTGGTGTGGCAGCGGCTGGGCAGCAAGAACGCGCCAGCACCGGTGAGGTCGCCGCCGAACTGCCCCCGCACCTGCGATATCCACCACTCCAGCAGCCGGTCCACCCCGTCGATCGCCGGCACCAGACGCTGCCTGGGCCCGCTCCCCCTCGCGCCCTTGCCGCAGCGCACGTGCAGCACCCCACCAGTCCCGACATGCGGGTACCAGTCCCCCACCCGCAAACCGACGGTCTCATCGATCCGCAGCCCCACCCGCCGCCACAACGATGCCGCCACATAATCCCGCGCCCCCGCCAAGAACCCCCTGCCCCGCACACCCGGCAGGCTCGAACGCCACGCCCCGAACAACGCCTCGACCTCCCGCGCCGAGGGAGGAATCCGCACTCCCACCCGGGCAAGACGACGGGGCCGGTTGAACTCGTCGACCGGCTGCACCACCGACCGCCCCGTGGCCGCTTCCACGTCACGCGCGTGACGGATCTGCACGAACGCGTAGAAACGGTGCACGGCATGCGCCATCTGCCCACGGGACTGCGGGCCTTGTACCGCGGGCCCGGGCAGCAGCAAGCCAGCCATCCACATCCCCCGGCTTCACCGCCCACACCGGGACCCGAGCGAAAACCAGCAGACCCTGCACCCACGCCCGCTGCTGACCCACCCACCTGTCCGTCACACCACGGGCCGCCAGAACCAGAACGAACTCATCCGCCCACCCCGCCCCACCCGCCCGCAGCTCAACACTCACCCCACCAGCATGAACCCCCAACACCCCAGAACCCGAAAAAAGTTCACGAATACCGAGAAACCGACCAAGCCCCTGACCTTGGACACCACCACCACTGACCAGCAATGACCACACACGCCAGCACCTGGCCCATTGGGTAGTCGAAGAGAAGCGACGCTTCCAGGGCCGGCGTGGAATGAGAATCAACCTGTTCAGGTGGTTTCGCCTTATGCTCGGCGTTTCATCTGGCTTTGGCTGTCACCCTCGGAGTAACGGGACTTCTCTCCGGCTCGGGGGCTGACATGACACTCACGGTTGTCTTCGCAGGGACAAAGCCCATCACCGCGCCCGGCCTGGGAGAGGGGTACGCCGTCTGGTCGTACACCGTCCAGCCGGGCACCCCGCCGGAGCTACCGGTGGGCGAACGCCTCGCGTTCGCCCTGCCCTCCGGGATCGACCTCAAGGACCCCCGGCTGTTCCCCGGCGTTCCGGAGCTCGCGGACATGTTCTTACAGGTGGACGCGGCCGCCAGCCGGCAGTACGCGGGCCGGGTGATCGCCCAGCCCGGGCCGCAGACCGTGGCGTTCGTCGGTCCGAACGTGCGGGGCACCTGCGAGGCGATGCTCGTCCGGCGCGCGGCCGCGGCCACCTCGTGGACAGCATTGACGTTCGCGGTCGGCCCGCCGCCTGCCAGCCCGGCCAACATCGTCCAGATCATCACCTCACCCCCGCTCCGCACCGGGCCGCCGGTGACCAACGGTCGCCCCGTGACGGACTTCGCCGGCACGCTGCCGTACGCCACCGAGCTGTTCGGGGTGTACCAGCCGCTGGCCGGCTGGCTGGGCCGCAGCAGCGCCCAGGTCCGGCCGGCCCTGGAGTCCGCGCCCCGGGAACTGCTTCCAGCCGCCGCCGGGCTGCTGTCACCGGTCGGGCTGGTGAATCTGTTCCGGGAGTACTTCTTCGAGTTCGACACCTTCCTGGGCGCTCCGGCCGGGCACATCTGGATCAGTCCCGGGGGCACGGTCGAGGTCGTCGAGAGCAGTACCCGGCGGACCTTGGTGGAGCGGACGGCCGAGCAGTCGCAGGAGGACTCCCGCAAGGTGGAGGAGAGCCTCACCCAGCAGGACGACGTGGCCGACGCCGTCAAGGAGGACAACGCCAACGACACCAAGCTCGGCGTCACCGCGAGCGGCGGCGGCAGCCTGGGGGTCTACCACGCCGAGGCCAGCGCGAGCTTCAGCACCCAGAGCACGCGCAAGACGTCGGCGGAGACCACGCACAAGCGCTCCCGCATCCAGACCTCCAAGGTCACCAGCGAGATCAAGCGGAACTTCAAGACCACCTTCAAGACGGTGACCGAGACCACCGACACCACCAGCCGTCGCTATGTCGTGCAGAACACCACCAGTCAGCTGGTCAACTACGAACTGCGCCGCAAGATGCGCAAGGTCGGGGTCCAGCTGCAGCACATCGGTACCCGGCTGAGCTGGCAGGTGTTCCTGGAGGCGCCGGGCCGTGAGCTGGGGCTGGGTGATCTCGTCCATGTCATCCCGCCGCCGGACCTGACCGCGGTCCAGAAGCCGGACGTCGTCCCCTATCCGGCGGCGCGGCAGGAGACGTACCACCTGTCCGTGCCCTTCGTCCTCTACCAGGGCGCCGACCACGACGCGAACAACACCTATCAGACCTCCGACGAGAACCAGGACCACGGCATCTTCCGACCGGACGCCGGCGCCAACGACATCGTCCAGTTCAGGTTCGACTACCCGCTGCCGCCGCCCCCGGACGGCTTCCGACTCAGCCGGATCGGCGCCCTGGACTTCCACGGCGCGCAGGTCCGCTACCTCACTGACTCCCCCGATCTGGGCACCAACCCCGACCCCGTGGCCAACAAGCTCGCCCTGCGCCTGACCTACGCGAACTGGGGCGGCCAGCGCTCCATGCCCTTCGACGCGGTCATGGTCTACGAGCCGACCGCCGAGGCCAAGGCCGCCATCGACCAGGCCAACGCCCAGGCGCAGAGCGCCTACCAGAACCAGCTGACCGCGCTGCGCCGACAGGCCTACGGCAACGCCGTACGCGAGCGGCTCAAGCTGGCCGCCGGGATCGGACCGCGTCCTTCGGACGACCTGCGCGCCGAGGAACGCCAGACGGTGTACGGGAAGCTGGTGCGCCGACTGGAGCTGACCACCGATCCGCACCTGGACTCCGAGCTGATCCGGCAGATCTTCGACGTCGACGAGATGCTCTACTTCGCCGTGCCGGAGTACTGGCGCCAACTGCCCGCGGGCACCGACCCCGACACCGCTACCACCCCCGGCGAGTTCTCCCTGGGGCGCTATCCCGTACCCCCGGCGCCCGATCCCTCGGCGGCCACCGACCCGGCACACCCGCTCGCAGGGCAGACCGTCGCGAGCTGGTACAGCAACACCGACACGGACAATGCCTGGGACGCCCAGCACCACGCCACGCCCGAGTGGCGGGTCGACTACCTGATCACCGAGGACACCCGGCCCGCCCCCATGGGCAGTTCGCTGGGCTGGCTGATCCAGCTGGACGGCGACGAACGCCGCAACGAGTTCCTCAACGCCGCCTGGGCCAAGGCGGTGCTGCCCGTCCGGCCGGGCCATGAACTCGACGCCCTGGCCTGGCTCGCCCAGGCCCAGGTCGAGGGCGAGGCGGGACTGGACCAGCCGTATCCCTTCCAGCCGGGAGACCCGGCCGAGTACCAGGGCAAGACGCTGGGCCAGGTCCTGACCCTGCTGGCCAAAGAACTGCAGACCAGCAACAGCGACATCGCCAACGCCCTCGCGACCGAGACCGTCTTCGAGCACGGCTTCGACCCGCTCGACGGCGGCTTCCGGCCCGCCCAGCCCTACCAGATCTTCGACCAATGGACCGAGGTCCTGCCGACCGACCAGGTCGTCGCCGTGCAGGTCCAGTACGACCCCCGAACCGGCCAGCAACTGCCGCCACAGGCGTAGGGAGCCGGGCACATGGGCTGGCAGATCGTCGTCACGGGCCGGGATGTACTCGGCCATCCGGTGAACGTCACATCGGTGAAGGCCGCCTTCACCCCGGACGAGAAGGCGCCGCAACTGACGCCGCCGCACTTCGAGATGCTCAGGGGCTGGGTCGTCGACGCGGACGTCACCACCCCGCCGGACGGCATTCCCGCCGACGGGGGAGGCTTCGGCCGGATCCAACTGACGCTCACCGCCACCGGTTTCGCCCCGGTCTCGGTGAGCCTGGCACCGCAGACCTTCCCCCACCCGTGGCAGTGGAACAACGGGGCCTGCACGGCCGTTTCCGGCCTGAGCATCGTCGACCTGACCGCCACCTTCATCCGGATCAGCGGCGCGCCGCCCGCCACCGTGTCCGACGGCGAACTGCTCAACGCCGCCCGGAACCGCAAGACCCGTGCCGTCACAGGGGTCCGTCCCCGCGGCTGGCTCGGCGAATTACCGCCCCGGGGCGAACCCCAACCGCGGCGCCGGACGCTCACCGGCCTCCAGCACATCCACCTGCCGGAGCCGCACCTGCTCGGAGACCCCAGTGGCAACGCCTTCGACCGGTTCCGTACCGTCCCCAAAGACGGCGACCCGGGAAAGTCGGGGCGCTTTCTCTGGGTGGAATGGGGGGACTCGGACGCCCGCGCCTTCGCCGAACATCGCCGCTTTCTGGCCGCCGTCTGGGCGCCCTTTCCCCGGCTCGCGGGAAAGGATCTGCCGGAGGAGACCGACTTCGTCCTCTGGTTCGCGCCGACCACGGCCAAGGTGCCCTTCAGCGACGCCGACTATCCCTACGGCGTGTTGATCGACGCCACCAACCTGCCGTTTCAGCCGTACGCCGATCTGGCCTACCGTCATCTGTTCAGCCAGCACCACCTGGCCGCCCAGCTCCTGGCCGCAGGTCGCCAGGCCGTCCTGGTCATGCCGATCGCCGCCGCCGGCGACCTCGGCCCGTTCGCGTCCACCAGCGGCTGGCAGCGATTCCTTCTGGAGCTCTCCACGCACCTCGCGGCCACGCAGATCTACCCCCAGGACATGCCCATCAAGCCGCCGCGGCCACCCCGCGTCGGCCGCATCGTGGTCGCCGCCTTCAGCAGCGGCGGCACCATAGCTACCACGCTTCTGACCCACGGGACAAAATTGCCGGACAAGCTCCCCGACCCTGCCTGGGGCGCCGGACCCGGGGCCGACACGGACTTCCACACCCGTTTCGCCGAGTTCTGGGACCTGGACACCTCCCTCACCGACCTCCCGAAAGGCGCGTTCGAAAGGCGACGTGGCACCGAGGCCGCCTGGCTCGCCGACGGCGGCGGCCGCAGGCGACTGCGCTTCTACCACTCGGTGACCACCATCGGCGGCTGGCTTCCGGACTCCTCGACCGAGGCCGATCCCGGCTTCCGCAAACTCCTCGAAACGGGCGGACGCGTCGCCTCCAGGGCCGTGACGCCAAGCGGCGACTGGGCCGAGCAATGGGAGGACGGCTCTCGCAACTGGGCGATCGTGCTGTTCTCCGACAACAACTCCGCCACCACCGCCACCACCGGCTACCTCGGTGGCCCCGGCGGCATCGACCCCCCGTCCGGAGCCGGCCACGAGGTCATACCCCAGCTCGCCTTCGGCCACGCCGCCTCACTGAGCACGCTGGCCACACCCAGCCCTCCCTCACACTGAAGCGACAGCACTCCAGAACACGACCTAGTGGCTTGGCTCGAAAGGTTGAAGGAGCATGAAGCCTTCCTTCCGTGAGGGCCACCTGCACCCTGGAGGCTGTTCAGTCCGGCAGCTTCGCCGCGTAGATCCAGTCGTGGCCGTCGTATCCGGTGCCGTCGAGATGCTCCGCCCGAATCAGCCCAGCGCGGATCGCCACGCGCTGGGAAGCGGTGTTGGCCGGCCGGACACGGGCGATAAGCGGCAGGCCGGGAACATGGCGGGATGCCCAGGTGGTCACCGCGGTGGCGGCTTCGCCAGCGTAGCCCTGGCCCCAGGCCGAAGTGGCGAAGCGGTAGAAGAGGTTAAGGACCTTCAGGCCCTGCAGTTCCATGGGCTTGATCCCGCAGAAGCCCAACTGTTGATCGGAGCCGTGACGCCGGACAACCC
>NZ_BMVJ01000044.1 GCF_014650655.1 Streptomyces anandii JCM 4720 | reverse complement strand
CCGGCGACCGGGGCGACTATCTGCGTGCCATCGTCAGACTCGCATGCGAACGTGAAGACCTGGGCCCCGACTTCAGGGCCTGGCTTCGCCGGTACGCAGCCGAGGAGATGTAACGACGTTGAGCAGCGCCGAGCCCCGTACCCCGGGCCCCGACCACCTGTGGTCGGTGGACGAGCACCTGGAGGACGTCCTCTCCACCGTCCGCCCCCTGGAGCCCATCGAGCTGCAACTGCTCGACGCCCAGGGGTGCGTCCTGGTCGAGGACGTCATGGTGCCCCTGTCCCTGCCGCCGTTCGACAACAGTTCCATGGACGGCTACGCGGTGCGGGTCGCGGACGTCTCGGGCGCGAGCGAGGAGTTCCCGGCCGATCTCGAGGTCGTCGGGGACGTGGCCGCGGGCGCGGGCGACCCGGTCCGGGTCGGGCCCGGCCAGGCCGCCAGGATCATGACCGGCGCCCCGCTGCCGCCCGGCGCCGAGACCGTCGTACCGGTGGAGTGGACCGACGGCGGGCTCGGCGAGGGACCCGTCAGCGCGATGCGCGCCCGCAGCCTGGCCCCCGAGGGCGCCACCGGGCACGTGCGCGTGTACCGCCCGGCCGAGGCACGCGCGCACGTGCGCGCGAAGGGCGGCGACGTGAAGGCCGGCGACCGCGCGCTGAGCGCGGGCACCGTCCTCGGGCCCCCGCAGATCGCGCTGCTCGCCGCGATCGGCCGCGGCACGGTCCGGGTGCGTCCGCGCCCGCGCGTGGTCGTGCTCTCCACCGGCAGCGAGCTCGTCCAGCCCGACGAGCAGCTCGGCGGCGGCCAGATCTACGACTCCAACAGCTTCGCCCTGACCGCGGCCGCCCGGGACGCCGGTGCCATCGGCTACCGGGTGGGCGCCGTGGCCGACGACGCCGACACCCTGCGCTCCACCATCGAGGACCAGCTCGTCCGCGCGGACCTCATGGTCACCACCGGCGGGGTGAGCGTCGGGGCGTACGACGTCGTCAAGGAGGCGCTGTCCCACGTCGGCGACGAGGACGAGCCCGGCGCCGGGGTGGAGTTCCGCAAGCTCGCCATGCAGCCCGGCAAGCCCCAGGGCTTCGGCACGGTCGGCCCCGACCACATCCCGCTGCTGGCGCTGCCCGGCAACCCGGTGTCGTCGTACGTCTCCTTCGAGCTGTTCGTACGGCCCGCGATCCGCACCCTGATGGGCCTTCAGGACGTCCACCGGCCCACCGTCCGGGCGCGGCTGAACGCGGACAAGACGCTGAACTCGCCGCGTGGCCGCAGGCAGTTCCTGCGCGGCGCCCACCGCGACGGCGAGGTGACGCCCGTGGGGGGCTCCGGCTCGCATCTGATCGCCGCCCTCGCGCAGGCCGACGCGCTCATCGTCGTACCCGAGGACGTCGAGTCCGTCGAGCCCGGCGCCGAGGTCGAGGTGATCCTGCTCGGCTGAGCGGCCGGGGTTGGCGGTACCGTGTCGCGCACAGCAGGCCCGCGCGCCGCACCGCGCCGGGCCCCAACCGGGAGCGCCACACGATCATGACCGTGCCTTCCCGGGGGGAGACCCCCGGATCCCCCGTACCGCCCGCGCAGGACGACGCGCGGGGCCGGCTGACGCACATCGACGAGGCGGGCGCGGCCCGCATGGTCGACGTGTCCGGCAAGGACGTCACCGCGCGCACCGCGCGGGCCAGCGGCCGCGTCCTCGTCTCGCCCCGCGTGGTCGAGTTGCTGCGCGGCGAGGGGATGCCCAAGGGCGACGCCCTGGCCACCGCCCGGATCGCCGGGATCATGGGCGCCAAGCGCACCCCGGACCTCATCCCGCTGTGCCACCCGTTGTCGGTGTCCGGGGTGAAACTGGACCTGTCGGTCGCGGACGACGCCGTGGAGATCACGGCCACCGTGCGGACGACGGACCGCACGGGCGTGGAGATGGAGGCGCTCACCGCGGTCAGCGTCGCCGCGCTCACCGTGATCGACATGGTCAAGGCGGTCGACAAGGGGGCGGTCATCACGGACGTGCGGGTGGAGGAGAAGACGGGCGGCAAGTCCGGCGACTGGAGCCGGACATGACCTACCGCGCTCTGGTGGTCACCGCCTCCAACCGGGCGGCGGCGGGTGTCTACGAGGACCGGGGCGGCCCGCTGATCGCCGACGCCCTCGAGCGGTTCGGCTTCGCCGTCGACGGCCCCCGCGTCGTGCCGGACGGCGATCCGGTGCGCGCCGAACTGCGCGCCGCCGTCGAGGCCGGTTACGACGCCGTGGTCACCACCGGCGGCACCGGCGTCTCGCCCACCGACCGCACGCCCGAGGCGACCCGTGAGGTGATCGACTACGAGGTGCCGGGCATCGCGGAGGCGATCAGGGCGTACGGGCGGGACAAGGTGCCCACCGCGGCGCTGTCGCGGGGCCTGGCCGGGGTGTCCGGGCGGACCCTGATCGTCAATCTGCCGGGCTCCACCGGCGGGGTGAAGGACGGCCTCGCGGTGCTGGAGCCCCTCCTGGCGCACGCCGTGGACCAGATCCGCGGCGGCGACCACCCGGGATCCGGCGCGGGGGGTGCGAGCTGAACACCCCATCCTGGCCCGTGGTGCTCGCGGAGGGCGCGGTCGTCCTGAGGCCGATAAAGCTGCGCGACCAGCGGGCCTGGCGCGAGGTCAACCGGCGCAACCGGGACTGGCTCAGACCCTGGGAGGCGACCATCCCGCCGCCCACGCCCGGCGGGCCGGTCACCCACCGGCCGACGTACCGGCAGATGGTGCGGCACCTGCGCTCCGAGGCGCACGCCGGCCGGATGCTGCCGTTCGTCATCGAGTACGAGGGGCGGCTGGTCGGGCAGTTGACGGTCGCCGGGATCACCTGGGGCTCGATGTGCTCGGGCCACGTCGGCTACTGGGTGGACGAGGCGGTGGCCGGCCGCGGGGTGATGCCCACGGCGGTGGCACTCGTGGTGGACCACTGTTTCCGCACCGTCGGACTGCATCGCATCGAGGTCTGCATTCGCCCCGAGAACAGGCCGAGCCGCCGGGTGGTGGAGAAACTCGGATTCCGCGAGGAGGGGCTGCGGCCGCGTTATCTCCACATCGACGGAGCCTGGCGCGACCACCTCGTCTTCGCGCTCACCGCGGAAGAGGTGCCCGAGGGACTGCTGAACCGCTGGCGACGGGGCCGGCCGCGCAACTCCGAGAACAGCCAGGGGAATCCCGCCCGGCCCGGAAATTGAATAAGTGTTCGAAAATGATCGTCCGGGGATCCGTGTGCGATCGTCTTCGACCCATTGAATTCGCTGCCTTGACGGACTGTTGATCGCATCGGTCGCAAAAAAAGTTCGAAATATCAGCCAGATCGTGCGACACACCGGCCCAATTGGCAGATGGCCTCACGCAAACCCCTCTACCGTGTGAGGCGTGAGCAGCAGCGGCCTCATCTACGCAGTCATTGTCGGGGCCTGGGCCGCCTACTTGGTGCCGATGTGGCTCCGTAGGCAGGACGAGCTGAACGAGGCCCGTCCGACGGAACGCTTCAGCACCGCCATCCGGCTGCTGTCCGGACGGGCGGGTATGGAGCGCCGGTACGCCAGGGACCTGCGCGCGCGCTCCGCCGAGGAGGGGGAGTCCAGCGCCGTGGAACCGGACGCCGTCACCGACTCGGTGGACGTCCGGGCCTTCGCCGTGCCTCCGGCCCGGGCCCAGGAACGGGAGCGCGAGCGGGAGCAGACGCCGGCGCACCCGACGCAGGACCGGCCGGAAACGGCCGGTGAGCAGGCGGCCGCCCGCGACACCCGCCAGCAGCGTGAGGGGCCGCGCTCCCGGCCGTCCTCGGCGGCGGTGCCGGCCCAGGGCGCCGCGCCCGGCAGGGTCACGGCCTCCGCCGCCGCACGCCGCAGCGCCGAGCCGCCCGCCGCGTCCACCGCCCCCGCGCGCCGACGCGTCCCCGCGGCCCGGCGCGCGCCCGGCGCGGAGGCAGCCGCTGCGCGCGCCCGGCGCTCCAAGGTCCTCGCGCGCCGCCGGCGCACCACCGTCATGCTCTTCCTCGCCTTCACGCTCGGCGCGATCGCCGCCGCGGTGGGCGGGCTGGCGTTCCTGTGGGCGCCCGGCGTGCCGGCCGTGATGCTCAGCGCGTACATCGCGTATCTGCGCGCCCAGGAACGACGCCGCTTCGCCTACCAGATGGACCGCCGCCGTGCCGAGGTCGCCGCCCAGCGGCTGCGCGAGAACCGGCACCAGCCGCGCCGGCGCACGCCCCTGGACCCGGCCGCCGACGAGCCGGACGCCGGCCCCGAGCCGGAGACCGACCCCGGCCTTGCCGCGCTCGCCGCCGACCGGCGCGCCCTGGTCGAGCAGACCGACCACGCCGAGTGGCTGGACCAGCAGCGCGAGCGCCGCAGCCGCCCCGGCCACGGCGACAGCTGGGACCCGGTACCGGTGCCGCTGCCCACCTACGTGACCGCGCCGGTCGCCCCGCGCGCGACCCCGGACGTGGACCTGGGCGCGCCGGACACCTGGAGCTCGGCCCGCTCGTCCTCCGCCGTCCCGGAGCAGGAGGCGCCCCCGGCCGCCGAGGAGCCGCCGCATGCCGAGCGGCACGCCGAGCCGCACGCCGACGACGACAGGCCCGGCGCCGACGGCCGCACCGACGCACGCCGTGCCGCCTCCGCCCGCCGCTCCCGCGAGCGCGGCCGGACCCCGCTGTTCGACCAGTACGAGGACGGCGACCGCCCCCGTGCGGCCAACGAGTGACCCCCGCCCCTGACCAGCCCGAGTACGGATTTCCAACCACCCGGACGGGGATGCTAGAGTTTCACTCGTTGCAAGGGCCTGTGGCGCAGTCCGGTAGCGCACCTCGTTCGCATCGAGGGGGCCAGGGGTTCAAATCCCCTCAGGTCCACGCAGCTCGAAGCCCCCGTCGGGACAACTGACGGGGGCTTCGACATGTTTGGCCTCGGCCAATGGCTGTGGCCCGGGCCGCGGCCGCGGGCCGGCCCGGCTACAGCTTCTTCGCGAAGCACATGCTCGACTCGTACTCCCGGTAGTAGCCGAACTTCACGCACGGCTCGTAACCGCTGGAGGTGTAGAGGGCGATGGCCTCCGGCTGCTGGTCCCCGGTCTCCAGCACCATGCGGCGGCGGCCGGCGGCGCGGGCGTCCTCCTCCAGCGCGGCGAGCATCCGGCGGGCGAGCCCGCGGCCGCGCATCTGCGCGATCACGAACATGCGCTTGAGCTCGGCGTCGCCGTCCTCGTTGCCCTCCTCGTTTCGGTCCTGGCTGCGCCAGCCGCCGGTGGCCACCGGGGTGCCGTCCTCGTCGTAGGCGATCAGGTAGACGCCGTGGGGCGGCCGGAACTCGGCCGGGTCCAGCGGGGTGGCGTCGCCGCCGTCGCCGTAGCGGACGTGGTACTCGGCCTGGACCTCGTCGTTCAGCTTGACGGCGTCCGGGTGGTCGAAGGGAACAGGGCGCAAAATCATGTTGAGCACCGTATATCAATGCAGTCGGTAACAGCGTGGCGGGGCAATGGTCTCTTACGAGGCCCGGTCCAGTGTGCCGGTAAAGTGCCCGCGTGCTGACTGTGACCTCCGCCAATGTGAACGGACTGCGCGCCGCCGCCAGGAAGGGCTTCGTGGAGTGGCTCGCGGGGACCGGCGCCGACGTGCTGTGCCTCCAGGAGGTGCGCGCCGAGCCGCACCAGCTGCCCGAGCCGGTGCGCGCCCCCGAGGGCTGGCACGTCGTGCACGCGCCCGCCGCCGCCAAGGGCCGCGCCGGCGTCTCCCTCTACACCCGCCGCGAACCCGACCGGGTCCGGATCGGCTTCGGATCCTCGGAGTTCGACGCGAGCGGCCGCTACGTCGAGGCGGACCTGCCGGGTGTCACGGTCGCCTCCCTCTACCTCCCCTCCGGTGAGGTGGGCACCGAGCGGCAGGACGAGAAGGCGCGCTTCATGGGCGAGTTCCTCGCCCACCTCAAGGAACTGCGGGAGCGGGCCGCCGCCGACGGCCGTGAGGTCCTCGTCTGCGGCGACTGGAACATCGCCCACCAGCAGGCCGACCTGAAGAACTGGCGCGGCAACACCAAGAACTCCGGCTTCCTCCCGGAGGAACGCGCCTGGCTCACGCGCGTGCTCACCCCCGAGGACGGCGGCTACGTCGACGTCGTACGTGCCCTGCACCCGGACACCGAGGGGCCGTACACCTGGTGGTCGTACCGGGGGCGTGCGTTCGACAACGACACCGGGTGGAGGATCGACTACCACGTGGCCACGCCCGGTCTCGCGGTGAAGGCCGTCAAGGGCTTCGTGGAGCGGGCGGCCGCACACGAGGAGCGCTGGTCCGACCATGCTCCGGTCACCGTGGTCTACGACCTCTAGGACTCCGGGGACTTGCTCAGCCGCCGGTCCAGGGCCATCGACAGTTCCGCGTCGACCACGCTCTTCGCCAGGGGGCGCAGGCGGGGGAGGTCGCCTTCCGAGGCGTGGCGGAGGATCAGGTCGGTGAAGAGGGCGGCCAGGGCGTCGGCGTGGTCGCGGACGCGGCGGCCGGCGGCGAGCACCTCGGCCAGGGGTATGCCCTCGCGGACCAGGGCGGCGGAGACGTCCAGCAGGCGGCGGCTGATGTGGACGATCTCGTCGCCGTCGGTGCCGAGGTAGCCGAGGTCCATGGCGGCGGCCAGGTTCTCGGCGGTGACCTCGCCGGCGAAGTGGTCGGCGAGTTCCTCGGGCGTCAGGCGCACCGGCGTCTCTTCGGTGGGGGCGCCGATGCCGAGGAGGTCGCCGACGTCGCGGCCGTGGTCGAAGGCCTCGGCCAGCTCCGCGATGCCGCTGAGGGTGTGGCCGCGTTCCAGCAGGGCGGAGATGGTGCGCAGCCGGGCCAGGTGGTGGTCGTCGTACCAGGCGATACGGCCCTCGCGGCGCGGTGGCGGGATCAGCTTGCGCTCGCGGTAGAAGCGCAGGGTGCGCACGGTGATGCCGGCCAGCCGGGCCAGCTCCTCCATGCGGTACTCGCGCGGGCCCGCGCCCCGTCCGTCGCGTCGTCCAGCGTCTTCAGCCACGGCAGCAGCCTATGTTGTACCGCCGGTAACTTTCCTTGCCCGCCCCCTACCGATCGGTACGGAGCTCCTCTACGCTCCCCATTGCGCCAGTGTTCACTGGCAGATTCGCTGTGAGGAGGGGCGCTCCATGGCCGAGCAGGAGCAAGGGCAAGGGCAAGGGCACCGGCACGGGCACGACGACGAACATGTGCGGGTGGCGGTGATCGGGTCCGGGTTCGGCGGCCTCGGCGCCGCCGTGCGGCTGCGCCGGGAGGGGATCACCGATTTCGTCGTGCTCGAGCGGGCCGGTGGCGTCGGCGGCACCTGGCGCGACAACAGCTACCCGGGGTGCGCCTGCGACGTCCCCTCCCACCTCTACTCCTTCTCCTTCGCGCCCAACCCCGAGTGGCCGCGCACCTTCTCCGGCCAGGAGCACATCCGCGCCTATCTGGAGCACGTCACCGACGTCTTCCACCTGCGCCCCCACATCCGCTTCGACTCCGAGGTCAAGAAGATGACCTGGGACGCCGCGAAGCTGCGCTGGGACATCGAGACCACCGCGGGCAGCCTCTCCGCCGACGTCGTGGTCTCCGCGACCGGGCCGCTGTCCGACCCGAAGATCCCGCACGTCCCCGGGCTCGACACCTTCCCCGGCAAGGTCTTCCACTCCGCCCGCTGGGACCACGACTACGACCTCGCCGGCAAGCGGGTCGCCATGATCGGCACCGGCGCCTCCGCCATCCAGATCGTGCCGTCCATCCAGCCCGAGGTCGCCCGGCTCACCCTGTTCCAGCGCACCCCCGCGTGGGTGATGCCCCGAGTCGACCGCGAGATCAGCGGCCTGGAGCGCGCAGTGCACCGTGCGCTGCCGGTGACCTCCCGGCTGCGCCGCGGACTGCTGTGGGGCATCAGGGAGTTGCAGGTCCAGGCGTTCACCAAGCGCCCCGACGAGCTCGGCTTCGTCGAGCGGCTGGCCAAGCGCAACATGGCCCGCGCCGTCAAGGACCCCGCGCTGCGCGCCAAGCTGACCCCCGACTACCGCATCGGCTGCAAGCGGATCCTGCTCTCCAGCACGTACTACCCGGCGCTCGCGCAGGACAACGTGGACGTGGTGGCGGCCGGGCTCAGCGAGGTCCGCGGCTCCACCGTGGTCGCCGCCGACGGCAGCGAGGCCGAGGTCGACGCCATCGTGTTCGGCACCGGCTTCCACGTCACCGACATGCCGATCGCCGAGCGGGTCGTCGGCGCGGACGGGCGCACGCTCGCCGAGAGCTGGAAGGGCGGCATGGAGGCGCTGCGCGGCGCGTCCGCGGCCGGCTTCCCCAACTGGATGACGATCATCGGGCCCAACACCGGCCTCGGGAACTCCTCGATGATCCTGATGATCGAGTCCCAGCTGAACTACATGGCCGACTACCTGCGCCAGCTCGACGTCCTCGGCGGCCGGGCCGCCCTGGACGCCCGCCCGAGCGCGGTGAAGGCCTGGAACCGCAAGGTGCAGGACCGCATGAAGCGCACCGTGTGGAACACCGGCGGCTGCACCAGCTGGTACCTGGACGCCGCCGGCCGCAACACCACCATCTGGCCCGGTACCACCACGGAGTTCCGGCGCGCCACCCGGCGGGTCGACCTCGCCGAGTACGAGGTGCTGCGCGCGCCCGCCCACAAGGGCGCCGCCGAGCACGACGAGCGCACCGAGCGCACCGAGCGCACCGAGCGCGACGAGCGCACCGAGGCGGTGGACGCGTGAGCCGTCCGACCCACGTCACCTCCGGCCCGTACGCCCCGCCCACGCCCGCCCGCGAGCTCACCGTCATCTCCGCCGACGGCGCCCGGCTGCACGTCGAGGTGCACGGCCCGGCCGGCGACCCCGGCGCGCCCGCCGTCGTGCTCGCCCACGGCTGGACCTGCTCGACCGCCTTCTGGGCCGCGCAGATCCGCGACCTGGCAGCCGACCACCGTGTGATCGCCTACGACCAGCGCGGCCACGGACGCAGCCCGGCGAGCCCGGCCTGCACCGCCGAAGCGCTCGCCGACGATCTGGAGGCCGTGCTCGCCGCCACCCTCGCCCCGGGCGAGAAGGCCGTCGTCGCGGGCCACTCCATGGGCGGGATGACCATCATGGCCGCGGCCGCCCGGCCCGGCTTCCAGCAGCACGCGGCGGCCGTACTGCTGTGCAGCACGGGCAGTTCGCAACTGGTCGCCCGGTCGACCGTGGTGCCGCTCGGGTCCGGACGGGCGCGCACCTGGCTGACCCGGCACATCCTCGGCTCGCGCGCACCCCTCGGGCCGGTCACGCCGCTCGCCCGGCGGATCCTCAAGTACGCGACGATGGGCCCGCGTTCGGCGCCGCACATGGTCGAGGCGTGCGCCCGGATCGTGCACGGCTGTCCGAGCCGGGTGCGGCACGCCTGGTCCGAGGTGCTGAACCTGCTCGATCTCGACCACGGCGTAAGGGAGTTGCGGGTTCCGGCCGCGGTCGTGGTGGGCACGGCCGACCGGATGACCCCGCCGGTGCACGCGCGGGCGCTGGCCGCCGCGCTGCCGCAGTGCACCGGCCTGACCGAGCTGCCCGGCCTTGGCCACATGACCCCGGTGGAGGCGCCCGAGGCGATCAGCGGGAAGATCCGGGAACTCGTGACCGCGTACGGGCAGGGGCACGCGCACCCGGACGGCGGCGCCGGCGGTGGCGACGAGAACGACGACGACGTACGGATCAAGGAGGGCGCATGAGCAGGGTGAGCCTGGAGGGACAGGTCGCGGTCGTCACCGGGGCCGCGCGGGGCGTGGGGGAACTGCTGGCGCGCAAACTGTCCGCGCGCGGCGCGCGGGTGGCGCTGGTCGGTCTTGAGCCGGACGCGCTCAAGCAGGTCGCGGAGCGGCTGCACGGCGAGAGCGCGTACTGGCACGCCGACGTCACCGACCAGGAGGCGATGAGCCGGGTCGCGGCGGAGGTCAAGGAACGGTTCGGGAAGGTCGACATCGTGGTCGCCAACGCCGGTGTGGCGACCGGCGGTCCGTTCGCCGGCTCCGACCCGGAGTCCTGGCGGCGCGTGATCGAGGTCAACCTCATCGGCTCGGCCGTCACGGGGCGGGCGTTCCTGCCCGCGCTGACCGAGAGCCGCGGCTATCTGCTGCAGATCGCCTCCCTCGCCGCGATCACCCCGGCGCCGATGATGACGGCGTACTGCGCCTCCAAGTCCGGTGTGGAGGCGTACGCGCACAGTCTGCGGGCCGAAGTCGGCCATCTGGGCGTGCGGGTGGGCGTCGCCTACCTGTCCTGGACCGACACCGACATGGTGCGCGGTGCCGACCAGGACGACGTGATGCGGGAGTTGAGGCAGCGACTGGTGTGGCCGTCCAACAAGACCTATCCGCTGGGCCCGACGGTGGACCGGATCGTCGAGGGCGTCGAGCGGCGCTCGAGCCATGTCTACGGGCAGTGGTGGCTGCGCGGGATGCAGGGCGTGCGCGGGTATCTGCCGGGCCTCATCGGGCGGGTGGGGCAGCGGGAGATGCGGCGGTTCGCGGACCGGCTCACGGGGATGCGGACCGGGCTGGTCGGAGCCGGCGGCGCCGCCGACGAACAGCACCGGAGCACCCGGAGCACTTCGGGCCCGCGCCACCGCTGATCCCCTGGTCACGGACCTGATTACGCACCGTCGTTGATCGACATGCGCAGGGTCACCGCCCGTGTGAATCTGGTCGAGGTCGATCCCCTCACCCACTTGGGGATCCCCCTCACCCACACGGGAGTGAAACAGCATGGGTATGAAGGACAAGTTCCAGGACCAGGCCGAGCAGTGGCAGCAGCAGGGCAAGGAGCGCAGCGGCGAGGCCCGCGAGAAGGCCGGCCAGCGCTCGTCCCAGCAGCGCGAGCGTGCGCGTCAGGGCATCGACGACACGCACGACGAGATGGAGGACCGTCTCAACGAGGACTACGACCGGTAGTCACCGTCGTCACCGTAGTCATCGTGTGATGCCATGCTCGGCTCCGGCCGGGAAGACGCGGGGTGCCCTGTGTGTCGGGGCACCCCGCGTTCGCGCCCCGTGCCCTCCCGGCGCCTCACGCGGTGTCCGGCCGCGGGGGCAGCTTCGGGCGGGACCGGTCGGGTACGTCGCGGTAGTCGGGCGGGTCGGCGGCCGGGTTGGACTCCAGCAGTTCCAGGGCGAGTTCGATGGCGTCGTCCATCTCGACGTGCCGGCCCTCGGCCCAGTCCATCGGGGTGCGCAGGCTCTCCACGTCCGGTGCGACACCGTGGTTCTCCACGGACCAGCCGTACGCGTCGAACCAGGCCGCGTTCATCGGCACCGTGATCACCGTCCCGTCGCCCAGGCGGTGCCGGCCGGTCATGCCGACCACTCCGCCCCAGGTGCGCTGGCCGACGACCGGGCCGAGCCTCAGCAGCTTGAAGGCCGCCGTGATCATGTCGCCGTCGGACGACGTCGCCTCGTCGGCGAGGGCCACGAGCGGCCCGCGGGGCGCGTTCGAGGTGTACGACACCGGCCGCGCGCCCCGGGTCAGGTCCCAGCCGAGGATGGTCCGGGTCAGCTTCTCGACGACGAGTTCGCTGATGTGGCCGCCCGCGTTGCCGCGCACGTCGACTATCAGCGCCGGCCGGGAGACCTCCATGCGCCAGTCCCGGTTGAACTGCGCCCAGCCGGAGCCGCCCATGTCGGGGATGTGCAGATAGCCGCACCGGCCGTTGCTCAACTCCCGCACCACCGAACGCCGCTTGGCCACCCAGTCCTGGTAGCGCAGCGGCCGCTCGTCGATCAGCGGGACGACGGCCACCCGGCGCGCGGGTCCCCCGCCCTCGGCCGGCGCGAAGGTCAGCTCCACCGTCGTACCGCCGGAGCCGGCGAGCAGCGGGTACGGGCCGGCGACCGGGTCGACCGGGCGGCCGTCCACGTGGGTCAGGACCGCGCCCTCGCGGATGCCCGTGCCGGCCAGTGGGGAGCGGGCCTTGGAGTCGGAGGAGTCACCGGACAGGATGCGCACGACCACCCAGCCGGCCTCCCGGTGCGTGAAGTTGGCGCCGAGCAGGCCCTGCCAGCGCTGGTAGTGCGGCGGCCCCTCGTTGCGGCGGGCGGCGGCGACGTAGGCGTGCGAGGTGCCGAGCTCGCCGAGCACCTCGCGCAGCAGGTCGGCGAACTCGTCGGGGGAGGCGACCCGTTCGACCAGCGGGCGGTACTGCGCGAGCACGCCGTCCCAGTCGATGCCGCACATCCCCGGTTCCCAGAAGTAGGCGCGGATCAGCCGGCCGGCCTCCTCGTAGGCCTGGCGCCACTCGGCGGCCGGGTCGACGACCTGCACGATCCGGCGCATGTCGATCCAGGCGGTGGTGTCGAGGTCGCCGATCTCCGTGGACGGCACGGCGCGCAGGTCGCCCTCGTCCACGACGACCAGCCGGGTGCCGTCCCCGCTCACCCCGAACCAGTCGAGGTGGCCCACGAGTTCGGACTTCTTCGCCTTGCTGATGTTGAAGTGCTCCAGGGTCGGGCGGCCGGTGGTGTCGTCGGGGTTGGCGAAGGTCTCGCCGAGCGCGCCCGAGATCGGCCAGCGCAGCCAGACCAGGCCGCCGCCCGCCACCGGGTACAGGCCGGAGTACTTGGAGGCGATGACCGGGAACGGCGTCACCCGGTTCTCCAGGCCCTCGACCTCGACCGTCACGGTGCCGGACTCGCCGCTGTCCTCGTCCTCCACCGGGTCCAGACCGCCCGCCGCCGGGCGCCCTTCGGGGTTGAGCGCGAAGGGGGAGGGGGTCGCGGAGGACAGCGGGACCAGATAGGGCTTGCAGCCGAGCGGGAAGGACAGGTCGCCGGTGTGCACGTCGTATACCGGGTCGAAGCCGCGCCAGGACAGGAAGGCGAGGTAGCGGCCGTCCCGGGTGAACACCGGGTTCTCGTCCTCGAAGCGGCCGTTGGTGACGTCGACGACCGTACGGTCCTTTATGCGGGCCATCCTGATCTGCCGCAGGGTGCGCCCGATCCCGGGGTGGGACCAGGTCAGCCAGGCGCCGTCCGGGGAGAAGGCGAGGTCGCGCACGGGCCCGTTGACGGACCGGACCAGCTCGGTGACCTCGGCGGCATCCTCGTCCTCGGTTCCGGTCCCGGCCTCGTCCTCGGTTCCGGTCCCGGCCTCGTCCTCGGTCCCGGTCCCGGCCTCGTCCTCGGTCTCGGCCCCGGTGTCGCCCCCGGCCCCGGTCCCGCCCTCGGCATCCGGGTCCCCGGCGCCCGCCTCTTCGGCGTCCCCGGCGTCCACGGCGTCCACGGCCTCGGCCGGCCTCTCCCCGCCGTCCGTCACGTCGAGCAGCAGCAGGCGGCCGTCGTGGGAGGCGATGGCCAGCCGTTCGCCCGCCGGGTCGGCGGTCATCTCCAGGACGCGGCCCAGCCGCCCGGAGGCGAGCCTGCGGGGCGGACGCGCGCCCGTG
Source organism: Streptomyces anandii JCM 4720 (assembly GCF_014650655.1). Lineage (GTDB taxonomy): Bacteria > Actinomycetota > Actinomycetes > Streptomycetales > Streptomycetaceae > Streptomyces > Streptomyces anandii. Next base: position 6,035 of record NZ_BMVJ01000044.1, on the reverse strand, counting down.
GCGCGGGGGAGGTGGGAGATCTCGACGGCGTCCTCGCCCTCGGCGTCGGTGACGTAGGCGACCTGGCCGGTCGCGCCGAGCATCTCCGGCAGCCGGACGCGCACGCCCGGTGTGTCGATGAGGGTGCGGGCGGGGCCGTCGCGGTGGGTCAGCCAGTACAGGGAGCCGCGTACGACGACCGCGCTCGCGCGGCCGGTCTCGTCCACCGAGAGGCCGTCGACGTGCTGCGCGGCCGGCACCTGGTAGGGGCGGCGCCCGGCCCGTGGCCCGCCGAGCCGGACCTCCAGCCGGCGCGGGACGGCGCCGGGGGAGAGGTCGTCGACGAGCCACAGGTCGCCCGCGCACTGGTACACCACGCGCGTGCCGTCGCTGGACGCGTGCCGGGCGTAGAAGGCGTCGTGGTCGGTGTGGCGGCGCAGGTCGGTGCCGTCGTGGGCGCAGGAGTAGAGGTTGCCGACGCCCTCGTGGTCGGAGAGGAAGGCGATCCGGTCGCCGACGAACATCGGGCAGGCCAGATGGCCGTCGATGCCGGCGAGCAGACGCCGGCCGTGCAGCCAGAGGCGGCCCGTGGCGCCGCCGCGGTAGCGCTTCCAGGAGGCGGGTTCGTGCGGCGGGGTCCCGGTCAGCAGCAGGCTGCGCCGCTCGCCGTCGATGTCGGCGACCTGGATGTCGGAGACCGGCCCCCAGGGCAGTTTGCGGCCGGGGGAGCCGTCGGTGCCGACCTTGTAGGCCCAGGTGAAGTAGGAGAACGGCTCGCCGTGCGAGGCGACGGCGAGGATCGCGGTGTGGCCGTGCTCGTCGGGCGGGCTCCAGCCGCACACCTGGGTGTCGGAGCTGCCCCAGTACGTCAGCTGCCGGCCGGGGCCGCCGTCCACGTCGACCAGGTGGATCTCGGGCACCAGGCCGCGCCAGCTCGTGTACGCGAGCCGGCGGCCGTCGGGGGAGAAGCGCGGGTGGCCGGCCTTGGAGCGGTCCACGGTGAGCCGCCAGGCGCGGCCCGCGCCGTCCAGCGGCGCCAGCCAGAGATCGTCCTCGGCCACGAAGCACAGGAGGTCGCCGCTGATGTGCGGCAGGCGCAGATAGCTCACCCACCCATGCTTCGCCGGGGGATGGAGCGGGGCAAATCGCGAAAGACAGGGCAGGATACGGGGTGCGTGACCCAGCACACGTACGAAACGGTTTCGTTTCGCTCGGCCCCGCGCTACATTCGTTCCGTACGACGCGTACGAAACCGTCTCGTTCGCGGGCGGTACGGAGCGGAAAGGGGTGACGGACATGGCCGAGGGCGCGACCCCGCGGCGCAGCCGCATCACGCCCGAGCGCGAGGCCGAGCTGTACGAGGCCGTGCTCGATCTGCTCCGCGAAGTCGGCTACGACGCCCTCACCATGGACGCCGTGGCCGCCCGTACGAAGTCCAGCAAGGCGACGCTCTACCGCCAGTGGGGCGGCAAGGCCCAGCTGGTCGTCAAGGCGCTGCGGCACGGCAAGCCGGGCCATGCCGACGAGATCGACACCGGCTCACTCCGCGGCGACCTGCACGCCCTGGTGGCGCTGGAGGACGACTGCACCATGGAGCGCAACTCCGCGCTCATGCGGGGCGTCGCCATGGCGATGCACCACAACGAGGATCTGCGCCAGGCCTTCCGGGAGCAGGTCATCGACCCGGAGATGGGCGGGTTCGGGCAGGTCATGCGGCGTGCCGTGGAGCGGGGGGAAGTCCGTGAGGACTGCCCCGCCCTGGAGTTCACGCTGCACATGATGGTCGGTGGCTTCGCCACCCGGGCCCTGCTCGACGACCAGCCGCCCACCCGGGCGTTCCTCACCTCGTACATCGACGCCGTGGTCCTCCCCGCCCTCGGCGTGTCCCCTCACTGACACCTCTCCCCGGCAAGCCCACCCCTGACGTACCCGCTCACGTCGTCGGGCTGATCACCCCTGCCCAGAACCGAACACGACCTGACCGGGAGTACGCCCCGTGGCCACCTTCCTGTACAAACTCGGCCGCCTCGCCTTCCGGCGACGGCACTTCGTCGCCCTGATCTGGGTGGCGCTGCTGACGCTCGCGGGCGTCGGCGCCGCCTCGGCGCCGACCGCCGGCAACACCTCCTTCTCCGTCCCCGGTACCGAGGCGCAGAAGGCCTTCGACCTGCTGGAACAGCGATTCCCCGGCGCGAGCGCCGACGGAGCGACCGCGCGGGTCGTCTTCAAGGCGCCGGCCGGCGAGAAGATGACGGACGCCGGGAACCGGGCGGCCGTGAAGAAGACGGTCAAGGAGCTGTCCGGCGGCGCCGAGGTCGCCTCCGTCAGCGACCCCTACACCGCGCACGCCGTCAGCAAGGACGGCACGATCGCGTACACGTCTGTGAAGTACAAGGTCTCCGGCATGGAGCTCGAGGACTCCTCCCGCACCGCCCTGAAGGGCGCGGCGCAGGACGCGCGCGAGGCCGGGCTGACCGTCGAGGTCGGCGGCGACGCCCTCAACGCGGCGCCCGAGACCGGCGGAACCGAGGTCATCGGCATCGCAGTCGCGGCCGTCGTCCTCGTCATCACCTTCGGCTCGCTGCTGGCGGCCGGGCTGCCGCTGCTGACCGCGCTGATAGGCGTGGGCATCGGAGTCTCCTCGATCACCGCGCTCGCGAACGCCCTCGACCTGGGCTCGACCACCTCCACCCTGGCCACCATGATCGGTCTCGCGGTGGGCATCGACTACGCGCTGTTCATCGTCTCCCGCTACCGCGCCGAACTCGCCGAGGGACGCGAGCGCGAGGAGGCGGCCGGGCGGGCCGTGGGCACCGCGGGCTCGGCGGTGGTCTTCGCGGGCCTGACCGTGGTGATCGCCCTGGTCGGCCTGTCGGTCGTCGACATCCCGATGCTGACGAAGATGGGCGTCGCCGCGGCCGGCACGGTGGCCGTCGCCGTACTGATCGCGCTCACCATGATCCCGGCCCTGCTCGGCTACGCCGGCCGCAGGGTCAAGCCGGCCGGGGAGAAGAGCAGGCTGCTGGGCGGCGCCCGTGCCGCGCGCCGGGGCGGGCAGGACCGGCCCAACATGGGCACCCGCTGGGCGAGCTTCGTCGTCCGCCGCCCGGTCGCCGTGCTGCTGCTCGGCGTGCTGGGCCTGGGTGCCGCCGCCGTCCCCGCCGCCTCCCTGGAACTGGGCCTGCCCGACGACGGCTCCCAGCCCGTCTCCACCACCCAGCGCCGCGCCTACGACCTGCTGTCGGAGGGCTTCGGCCCCGGCTTCAACGGGCCGCTGATGGTCGTGGTCGACGCCAAGGACAGCGCCCGCCCCAAGGCCGCCTTCACCCGGGTGACCGACGAGATCAAGAAGCTGGACGACGTCGTCACGGTGACACCGGCCCAGCCGAACAAGGCCGGCGACACCGCGACCGTCACGGTCGTGCCCGACTCCAAGCCGTCCTCCACGAGCACCGAGGACCTGGTGCACGCCATCCGCGCCGCCGGCGGGGACGTCGAGGCCAGGACCGACGCGAAGGTGCTGGTCACCGGCTCCACCGCGATGAACATCGACGTCTCGCAGAAACTCAACGACGCGCTGCTCCCCTACCTCGCCCTGGTCGTGGGCCTCGCCTTCCTCCTGCTGATCGTGGTGTTCCGCTCGGTGCTGGTCCCGCTGAAGGCCGCGCTCGGTTTCCTGCTGAGCGTGATGGCGGCCCTCGGCGCGGTCGTCGCCGTGTTCCAGTGGGGCTGGCTGTCCGGCCTGATGGGCGTGGAGCAGACCGGACCCGTCATGTCGATGATGCCGATCTTCATGGTGGGCGTGGTCTTCGGACTGGCCATGGACTACGAGGTGTTCCTCGTGACCCGCATGCGGGAGGCCTACGTCCACGGCGAGAAGCCCGGTCAGGCGGTCGTCACCGGCTTCCGGCACGGCGCGCGGGTCGTCACCGCGGCCGCCGTCATCATGATCGCCGTGTTCTCCGGCTTCATCGGCTCCAGCGAGTCGATGGTCAAGATGATCGGCTTCGGCCTGGCGATCGCGGTCTTCTTCGACGCCTTCGTCGTACGGATGGCCCTCGTCCCCGCGGTGCTGGCCCTGCTCGGCCGCCGGGCCTGGTGGCTGCCGAAGTGGCTGGACCGGGCCCTGCCCGACGTGGACGTCGAGGGCGACGGGCTGCGCGCCGAGCGCCCGAGGGACACCGACCCGGACGCGGACCGCGAACTGGTGCGGGTCTGAGCCGCCCGGCAGGGGTCCGGGCCCGCTGGTGCGGCCCGGACCCGGCCGCACCGCAGCGGGGCCCGGACCCCCGGCCGCGGCGGGGCCCGGTCCGGCGCGCGTGACAACGCACTCGCATGGCACCTACAGCCACCGCTAACGTGCCCCGCATGACGACGACAGCCGCCACTGACGCCGAAGGCTCCGGAGCCCACCCCCGATTCGCCGAGGCACTGCTGGAACTCGGGCTCGGTGAGCTCACGTCCCGGGTCCGGCGCTTCCCCGATGCCACCCGCACCGCCGAGCAGGCGGCCGCGGCCGTCGGGTGCGAGCTGAGCCAGATCTGCAAGTCGCTCGTCTTCGCCGCCGACGGAGTGCCGGTGCTGGTGCTCATGGACGGGGCCTCGCGCGTGGACGTCGAGCTCGTGCGCGAGGAACTCGGCGCCGGGAAGGTGACCCGGGCCAAGGCCGACGTCGTACGCGAGACGACGGGGTACGCCATCGGCGGGGTGCCGCCCTTCGGACACCGGACGCGCACCCGTGTGCTGGCCGACCGGTCGCTGCTGGAGCACGACACGGTGTGGGCGGCCGCGGGCGACCCGCACGCGGTGTTCCCCATCGCGCCCGACGCGCTCGTCGCCCACGCCGGGGCGAAGGTCGTGGACGTGCGCGAGCGCATCGCGTGACGGGCGCGGTCCTCTCCGCCGTCCTGCTCGCCGCCGTCACCCACGCCTGCTGGAACGCGATCGCGCACCGCATCACCGACAAGCTGGTCGGATTCACGCTGATCTCCGGCGGCGGAATGCTGATCGGGCTGGCGATGATCCCGTTCACCGCCGCACCGGCGGCGGGCGCGTGGCCGTACCTGCTGTGCTCGGCCGCCGTGCACATCGTGTACTACGCGCTGCTCATGAAGTCCTTCCGGCTGGGCGACTTCGGGCAGGCCTACCCCATCGCGCGCGGCACCGCCCCGCTGGTCGTCACCGTCCTCGCCGCCGTCTTCGCCCACGAGGTGCCCGACGGCTGGGCGGCCGCCGGCATCGCGCTGTCGTGCGCGGGCCTGACGGGGGTGGCGCTGTGGGGGCTGCGCGGGCACCGGCCCGACTGGGCCGCCGTCGGCGCGGCGCTCGCCACCGGGCTGTCCATCGCCGCGTACACCGTGATCGACGGCCTGGGCGTACGGGCCTCGGGGTCCTCCCTCGGGTACATCGCCTGTCTGATGGCGGTGCAGGGATGGGTGCTCCCCGCGTACGCCGCCGCGCGCCTGCGGCGGGAGGCCGGGGCGGTGCTGCGGCCCTACGCCCCGCTGGGACTGCTCGGCGCCGCGCTGTCGGTCGCCGCGTACGGACTCGTGCTGTGGGCACAGACCAGGGGCGCCCTCGCGCCGATCGCGGCCCTTCGGGAGTCGTCCATCCTCGTCGGCGCGGCCATCGGGGCGGTGTTCTTCAAGGAGCGGTTCGGGCTGCCGCGGGTCCTCGCCGCGGGGCTGCTGGTCGCGGGCATCGGGCTGATGCTGCGCGCCGGTTAGCCACGCGCCACGCGCCATGCGTCCGCGGCCTCGTGGGAGCACCCTGGAAGGAGGTGTTGTGGAGGTGACCGTCATGATGAACACCGCTGTGGGATGGCATGTGGAGCTGGAGTTCCAGGAGGACGACCAGCACACGCGGGCGGCGGCGCTGGTCCGGCTGCCCGACGGCAGCGAGGTCCGGGCCCACGGGCGCGCCAGCCGTCACCACACCGACAACAACCAGCCCCGGGTGGGCGAGGAGATCGCCGGCGCCCGCGCGCTCAACGAGCTCGCCATGCAGTTGCTGACCAAGGCGCACGGCGAGATCGACGACGCCTCGGGGCGGACGTC
>NZ_BMVJ01000043.1:13118-19975 GCF_014650655.1 Streptomyces anandii JCM 4720 | reverse complement strand
CGTCGACTGGGCCGCGTACTTCTCCGGCACCGGCGCCCAGCGCGTCGACCTGCCCACCTACGCCTTCCAGCACGAGCGTTACTGGATCGACGTTCCGCTGACCGCGGGGGACGTCACCTCCGCCGGTCTCGGCGCGGCGGACCATCCGCTGCTGGGCGCGGCCGTGGAACTGCCCGAGCAGGGCGGGTACGTCTTCACCGGGCGGCTCTCCCTGCACACGCACCCCTGGCTGGGCGATCACGCGGTCGCCGGGACGGTGATCCTCCCGGGCACGGCCTTCGTCGAACTCGCCCTCCGTGCGGGCGAGCAGGCCGGCTGCGACCGGGTCGAGGAGCTGACCCTCGAGGCACCGTTGCCGCTGCCCGAGCGGGGTGCCGTGGTGCTGCGGCTGTCGGTCGGCGAGGCGGACGACTCCGGTCGCCGTTCCGTCACCCTTCACTCGCGGCCGGAGGATGCCGTCGACGAGCCGTGGCTGCGGCACGCCTCCGGTGTGCTCGCCACCGCTGAGCCGACAGCCACTCAAGAGCCGCTTCCGGAGCCGGACTTGGCCGTATGGCCACCGGCCGACGCGACCGCGCTGGACGTCGGGGATCTGTACGAGAGCTTCGCCATGGCGGGCTTCGGGTACGGCCCGGCCTTCCAGGGGCTGCGGGCGGCCTGGCGGCGCGGCGACGAGATCTTCGCCGAACTGGCCCTGCCGGAGGACCAGCACCAGGATGCCGCGCGGTTCGGACTGCACCCGGCCCTGCTCGACTCGGCCCTGCACGGGCTGGCCCTGGGCGGGTTCACCGGGTCCGCCGACGACGGCGGACCCGGCCGGTTGCGCCTGCCCTTCTCGTGGAGCGGGGTCACCCTGCACGCGGTCGGCGCCTCCGCCCTCCGCGTACGGATCGCCCCCGCCGGACCGGCGGATCCCACCGGGCCGGCCGATGCCACCGGGCCGGCCGATCTTGCCGCCCCCGCCGGGAACGGTGCGGTCTCCCTACGGGCGGCCGACGAGACGGGCGTGCTCGTCGCCTCGGTGGAGGGGCTGACCCTGCGCACCGTGGATCCGGCCCGGCTCCCGGCGGCCGGAGGGGGCGGGTTCCACGACTCGCTCTTCCGCGTGGACTGGACGAAGGCACCGGCCTCCGTCACCAGCCCGGACGGGGTCGGCCGGTGGGCCGTCGTCGGCGCCGACCACCTCAAACTGGCGGCCGCGCTCGAAGCGTCCGGGGTGTCCGTGGACAGCTACGCCGATCTCGGGGCGCTCGCGGGGGTCGTGGCGGCGGGCAAACCCGCGCCGGAACTCGTCCTCGTACCCCGTGGGCCCGAGGCCGCGGCCTCCGTCGGCGACGATCTCGCCGGCGCGGTCCGGCAGGCCACCCATGAAACCCTGCGTCTGGTGCAGTCGTGGCTCGCGGACGAGACGTTCCAGGAGACCCGGCTGGCGTTCGTGACCCGGGGTGCGGTAGCGGCCCCGGCGGGCGACGGCACGCCCTGCGATCCGGCCCAGGCGGCCCTGTGGGGCCTGCTGCGCTCGGCGCAGACGGAGAACCCGGGCCGCTTCCTGCTCGTGGACATCGACGAGCACGACTCGTCGTTCGGTGCGCTGCCCGGGGCGGCGGCCTGCGGCGAGGAACAGCTGGCCGTCCGGGAGGGCACGCTGTACGCACCGCGCCTCGCCCGGCTGCCCAAGGCGGCGGAGACGGCCGCCGCCCCCTTCGACCCGACGGGCACGGTGCTCGTCACCGGCGGCACCGGCGCCCTCGGTGCCCTGCTCGCCCGGCACCTGGTCGCCGAGCGGAGTGTGCGGCACCTGCTGCTCACCAGCCGGCGCGGGATGCGGGCCGAGGGGGCGGCCGAACTGGTCGCCGAGCTGACCGGTCTCGGAGCGGACGTCCGCGTGGCCGAGTGCGACGTGTCCGACCGGGCGGGCGTGAACGCCCTGCTCGCGGGTGTCCCGGACGCGCATCCGCTGACCGCGGTCGTCCACACTGCGGGCGTACTGGACGACGGGCTCGTCCCCTCGCTCACGCCTGAGCGTGTCGACACCGTGTTCCGGCCGAAGGCGGACGCGGCGCTCCACCTGCACGAGGCGACCCGTCACCTCGACCTGGCCGCCTTCGTGCTGTTCTCCTCGGCCGCCGGTACCTTCGGCACCCCCGGCCAGGCGAACTACGCCGCGGCCAACGCCTTCCTGGACGCGCTCGCCCGGCACCGCCGCGCCGAGGGCCTGCCCGCGGTGTCGATCGCCTGGGGACTGTGGGAGCAGCGCAGCGCCATGACGGGGGAGCTGAGCGAGGCGGACCTGCGGCGCATGGCCCGCTCCGGTGTGCTGCCGCTGTCGTCCCGCCGGGGCCTGGAACTCTTCGACACGGCCTGCCGTGCCGACGCCGGCGCCGAGGCCGACCCGTCGCAGGCCGCACTGGTGGCGGTCGGCCTGGACACCGGGGCCCTGAGCGCCCAGGCCGCGGCCGGGACGCTGCCCGCGCTGCTGCGTGGTCTGGTGCGGGGTGTGCCGCGCCGCGCCGTGCGGACCGCGGGGGCCGCCGATCCGGGGGTCCCGGCCGAGCTGCTGCGGCGGCTGGCCGCGATGACCGGGCCGGAACAGGAGCGGGCGCTGCTGGACGTGGTGCGCGCCCAGGTGGCCGTCGTACTTGGGTACGCCGCGCCCGAGGAGGTCGGCGCCGCCCGGGAGTTCCTGGAGCTGGGCGTCGACTCGCTGACCGCCGTCGAACTGCGCAACCGGCTGGTCGCGGCCACCGGGCTGCGGCTCCCGCCGACCCTGCTGTTCGACCACCCCACGCCCGAACTCGCCGCCCGCCACCTGCGCGCCGCGCTGGCCGCCGGCACGGGCGGCCAGGGAGCGGCCGCGGAGGGAACGTCCGGTACAGCAGTGGCCGGGGAGGGCACCTCCGGTGCGGAAGCGGTCGCCGTCCCGGACTCCCCGGCGCCGGGAACCGACTCGCCGGCCGGCGGGATGTTCGGCCAGATGCTGCACCGTGCCGCCGAACTCGGCGCGTCCGGCGAGTTCATGGGCCTGCTCATGGAGGCCTCGCGGTACCGGCCCTCGTTCGCCTCCGCCGCCGAACTGCGCACGGCGCCGCGCATGGTGCGCCTCGCGCAGGGCGATGACGAGCCGGCCCTGGTGTGCTTCTCCTCGATCCTGTCGATCTCCGGACCGCACCAGTACGCCCGTTTCGCCGCCGCCTTCCGCGGTCGCCGCGACCTGTGGGCGCTGGCCGCGCCCGGCTTCCTCGCCGGGGAGCAGGTGCCGGCCGGTACCGAGGCGGTGATCGAGGCACAGGCGGAGGCGGTGCTGCGGCAGGCCGGCGGCAGGCCCGTCGTGCTGCTCGGGCACTCCTCGGGCGGCATGCTCGCCCACGCGGTCGCCGAGCGCTTGGAGAGCGCCGGGAACGGTCCGCGCGCGGTGGTGCTGATCGACATCTACTCGCACGACGACGACGCCATCGTCGGCATCCAGCCGGGCCTGTCCTCGGGCATGAACGAGCGGCAGGAGAGCTATGTGCCGGTGGACGACAACCGGCTGCTCGCGATGGGCGCCTACTTCCGGCTGTTCGGCGGCTGGAAGCCGCGGCCCGTCGAGGCCCCCACGCTGCTCGTGCGGGCCGGTGAGCGTCTCTTCGACTGGACGCGCGACGCGGGGAGCGGGAACGGCGACGGCGACTGGCGGTCGTACTGGGACCTGGAGCACACCGCCGTGGACGTGCCCGGCAACCACTTCACGATGATGGAGCAGCACGCCGACGCCACGGCACACGCGGTGGACGACTGGCTGACCGGGCTGCGGTAGCGGCCCGCGCGGGACACAAAGGGCCGGCCCCCACCGAGACGGTGGGGGCCGGCCCTTTGCCGACGCGCTCCGAGCCCCGTACGAACGGTCCGGCCCGGCGCGACCCGGCTCAGCTCACGAGGACCTCCGCGGCGGCCGCGACCGCTTGGGCAGTCCCACCGTCACGACCTCGAAGTTGTCCTTGGTGCGGTCGAGCCGGTGGAAGAGGTTGTCCGGGCCCGTCACGCACACCCTGGACACGTCCTCCCGCTTCAGTGTGTCCACCACGGCGGGCCAGTCGACCGGGCGGTCGAAGGTGTCCAGCATCATCGTGCGCATCTCCCCGGCCGAGTTGACGACCGTGCCGTCCTGGTCGGTGACCACGGGCAGTTTCGGGTCGTTGAACTCGTAGCGGGGGAAGACCTCTTCCTCGGCCCGGCGGCGCAGAGAAGAGAAGGCCGGGGCGTGCACGGGCGGGCGCATGGTGTACATGGAGTAGCCGCCGGCCTTGCTGATGCGCTCCTTGAGCCCGTCCAGCTCACGCTCGCGCAGCGACAGCATGGTGAAGCCGTCGTCGAGGTGGCCGGAGAACTCGTACCACTCGCCCCGCTCGTCGAAGTCGGCCAGGATCGCGGCGAGTCGCTCCTCGGGAGTGCGGACGAAGGAGTGGGTGACCACGTCCGTGTACTCCTTGCCGAAGAAGTCCTCCTCCAGCCGGGCGAGTTCGGCGGTGAGCCGGACGACGTCGGCGAAGGGGAGCGAGCCGGTGTAGGCGGCAGCCGCCTTCTGCCCGAAGCTCGGGCCCGTGCAGATGTCGGGGACGATTCCCAGGGTCTGCTCGGCCCGGTCGGCCATCGCCATGGAATTGACGAGAAAGGCCACCTGGCTGAATTCGGAGTAGTCGTCCGTCTGTTCACGGAAGTTGTCGAAGACCGACGTGCCGAGGGCCTCGTCGGCCTCGGCCAGCCGGGCCCGCGCATACGGGTCCAGAAGCAGGAACTTGCCCACCTCGGCAAAGCGGGAGGGTCCCATTCCGGGAAACACGATCGCGGTTTTCGTCGTCATGGTGGGATGAACGCCCTTTGCTGCTCGGTGTCGTGCTGTTCGGCCGCGGGACTAGTCCTGCGCCCGGCGGTGGAATCCGCGGATGCCGATGAATCCGTAGACCACGCAGCCCGCGGCGATGGCGCCGATGCAGATGGGCAGCGGAATCGAGTGCGGACCGCCGGACGGCAGCAGCAGGCCGCGCATCGCCTCGCTGACGTAGGTCAGCGGATTGAGGGTGCACAGGATCTGGAACCAGCGGATGTGGGACAGGCTCGCCCACGGGAACTGGGTGGCCCCGGTGAACATGATCGGGGTCAGCGTCATGGCGAAGACGATGCTGATGTGCCGGGCCGGGGCCAGCGTGCCCAGGGTCAGGCCGACCGTGCCGCCGACCAGTCCGCCCAGGGTGAGGATGCCGAGGGTGGCCGGCAGGGTGTGCAGTGGCCATGAGACGTGGTCGAGCAGGGCGAGGCCGATCGGGATCATCACCAGCGAGCCGATCAGACCCCGGATCGCGCCGAACAGGACCTTCTCGATCGCCACCAGCACCACCGGGATCGGCGCCAGCAGTCGGTCCTCGATCTCCTTGGTGTAGGAGAAGTCGATGGCCAGCGGGAGCGCGGTGTTCTGCAGGCTCACCAGGAAGCTGTTGAGCGCGACCACGCCGGGCAGCAGCACCTGCTCGAAACCTGGCGTGGTGTAGCCGAGGTTGCCGAGCACCTTGCCGAACACGAACAGGATGAAGAACGGCTCCACGAGGACCTGGCCGAGGAACGGCGCGATCTCGCGGCCGGTGACGAAGATGTCCCGCCACAGGATGAAATAGAAGGTGCGCCAGCGGGTGGCGCGCCGACGGTGGCGGCCGCCGCGGCCGGTGCGCCCGGAGGGCTGCGGCTGCTGCTGGGGTTCCGGCTGCGGCTTCGGTGCCTCGAGGGCGGGGAGCTCCTTGGTCCCGGGAGCGTTGTCGCCGGTGGGGGTGGACGTGGCGGCGGTGGTCATCGCAGCTCCCTGCCGGTCAGCTCGACGAAGACGTCCTCGAGGGTGGAGTTGCCGACGCTCATGTCCTTGACCTCGCAGCCGGCATCGGCGAGGGCGCGGATCACGGTCGGGAGGATCACCGAGGACGCCGCGTCGCTGTAGACCTTCAGGCGTACGTCCTTCGGGCTCGGGCCGAGGCCGAGGTCCGCGTCCGGGGCGAGGTCGTCGCCGTCCCCGTCCTGGTGCAGCACCTCCACGCCGGCCACGGAGTCGATCCGCTTCAGCATCCCCAGCACCTGCTCTACGCCGGCGGGCGGCGGGGCCACCGAGACGGAGACGGAGGTGTTGCTCAGCGTCTCCATCAGGGCCTGCGGGGTGTCCAGGGCGAGGAGCTTGCCGTGGTCGACGATGCCGACGCGGTCGCACAGCTTCTCGGCCTCGTCCATGTTGTGGGTCGTGATCACCACGGTCACGCCCCGGCCGCTGAGTTCGGCCACCCGCTCGTGCACGAACAGCTGCGACTGCGGGTCGAGTCCGGTCGCCGGCTCGTCGAGGAACAGCACCCGCGGCCGGTGCATCAGCGCCCGCGCGATCATCACGCGCTGGGCCTGGCCGCCGGACACCTCGTCGGCGCGCGCGCCCCCGTGGTCGGTCAGCCCGACGAACTCCAGGCTCTCGTCGGCCAGCCGGTTGCGCTCGGACCGCGGCAGCCCGTGGTAGCCGGCGTGGAAGACGAGGTTCTGACGGATGGTCAGGGAGCGGTCGAGGTTGTTGCGCTGCGGCACGACCGCGAACGACTGGCGCGCCAGCGCCGGCTTGGCGACCACGTCAACGCCCATCACGAAGGCGCGTCCCCCGGTCGGGGCCACCCGCGTGGTGAGAATGCCGATGGTGGTGGTCTTGCCCGCTCCGTTGGGGCCGAGGAATCCGAAGACCTCCCCGTGGTTCACGCTGAAGCTGAGGTTGTCGACGGCGAATTGTTCGCGGTCGGGGTATTTCTTGACCAGTCCGTCGACGACGACGGCGGAATCCGCGGCACGTGGTGTATTCATGAAAC
>NZ_BMVJ01000043.1:7523-13088 GCF_014650655.1 Streptomyces anandii JCM 4720 | reverse complement strand
CTGTGAATCGGGCTGGACGCGACACCGCCGCACCGGTGTTCTGCCGCGAGGGTCGCGTGCGGCCTGGCTGCGCGACGTTGTGCGCCGACGGAAGGGAAAGGACAAAGGTGCCCGCCATGTGTAGCACGGTTGATTTCGCCGTGGGTTGAGCGGACGTCAGCTCTGGGGTGGCCGAGTCGGGTTAGGGGTGCCTAGGGGGAAATCGCGGGTGTGGGAATGCGCGAACGACCCCATAGCATCGGCGCGTGATCGCCTCGAGGGATTTTTCACCGACAACGCCTTTGCCGGCCACCGAATTCCGGTGGCTGGTGGTTGGCGCGGGCGGCACGCTGGGGCGCGCGGTGCGGGCGCGGCTGGAGGCGGCGGACGCCGTCACGGTGGCGCTCGGCCGCGACGAGCTGGACGTCACCGACCGGCGCGCGGTCTTCGAGGCCGTAGCTGCCCACCGGCCGCACGCGGTCGTCAACTGCGCCGCCTGGACGGACGTCGACGCCGCCGAGCACGACGAGGCCGCCGCCGCCCGGGTCAACGCCGACGGCCCCCGCCACCTCGCCCTGGCCTGCGCCGGGTCCGGGGCCCGGCTGGTGCACGTCTCCACCGACTACGTCTTCGGCGGCGCCTCCGGGCACCTGGGCACGCCGTATCCGGAGGACGCGGTGCCCGAGCCGTGCACCGCCTACGGACGGACCAAACTCGCCGGCGAGCGCGCCGTACTGGCCGCCCTGCCGCACACCGCCGCCGTGGTGCGTACCTCCTGGCTCTACGGCCCGGCCGCCCCCGGCCCCGCCGCCCCCGGGGTCCCCACACCCTCCGTCACCGGCTTCGTCGGCACCATGGCCCGGATCGCCGGCGAGCCCGGCCGCGCCGCCGACGTGGTCGACGACCAGCACGGCCAGCCCAGTTGGGCCCCCGACGTGGCCGAACGCCTCGTGGCGCTCGGCTCACTGCCCGCCGCCCGGGCCGCCGGTGTCTTCCACGCCACCGGCGCCGGACGCACCACCTGGCACGGACTCGCCCAGGAGGTCTTCCGTTTGCTCGGCGCCGACCCGCTCAGGGTGCGGCCGATGGGCAGCGACCGACTGACGCGGGCCGCCCGCCGGCCCGCCTGGAGCGTGCTCGGCCACGGCCGGTGGGCCCAGGCCGGACTGTCCCCGATGCGGCACTGGCGGACCGCGCTGACCGAGGCGATCGCACCGGGCGCGCCCCCGGCGCACCCCGCCGCGGCCACGACCACGACGGCCACGACGACAGCGCCGGCCACGACGACAGCGCCGGCCACGACGACAGCACCGGCCACGGCGACGGCGACGGCGACGGAGGGCAGCTGACCCATGGAACCCCTGCCCATCGAAGGCGCCTGGCTCCACCGGCCACGGCAGTTCGGCGACGCGCGAGGCACCTTCCTGGAGTGGTTCCAGGGCGAGCGCCTCGGCGAGGCCACCGGCCGCGGCCTCGACCTGGCGCAGGCCAACTGCTCGGTGTCCCGCCGCGGGGTGGTGCGCGGCGTCCACTTCGCGGACGTGCCGCCCGGACAGGCCAAGTACGTCACCTGCGTGCGCGGCGCGGTGCGGGACGTGGTGGTGGACCTGCGCACCGGCTCGCCGACGTTCGGCGCGTGGACCGCGGTCGACCTGGACGACCGGGGCCGTGAGGCGGTGTTCCTGTCCGAGGGGCTCGGCCACGCCTTCCAGGCGCTCACCGACGACGCCACCGTCGTCTACCTGTGCTCAACCGGCTACCGCCCGGACCGCGAACACGGCGTCCACCCGCTCGACGCCGGCCTCGGCATCGAGTGGGCGGCGATCGAGCCGGTGCTGTCCGAGAAGGACGCCGCGGCGCCCGGCCTCGCCGAACTGGAGGCGGCCGACCTGCTGCCGTCGTACGAGGAGTGCCGCCGTCATCTGCGCTCCCTGCCGCCGCCCGGCGCGGCACCCGAACCCGTACTGGAGGCCTGAGTGAAGGCGCTCGTCCTGGCCGGGGGTTCCGGCACCCGGCTGCGGCCCCTGACCCACACCTCGGCGAAGCAACTGGTGCCGGTCGCCAACAAGCCGATCCTGTTCTACGTCCTGGAGGGCATCGCCGCGGCCGGCGTCACCGAGGCCGGCGTCATCGTCGGCGACACCGCGCCGGAGATCCGGGACGCCGTCGGCGACGGCACGGCCTTCGGACTGAGCGTCACCTACATCCCCCAGGACCGGCCGCTGGGCCTCGCGCACGCGGTGCGCACCGCCCGCGACTGGCTCGGCGACGACGACTTCGTGATGTACCTGGGGGACAACTTCCTCGTCGGCGGCATCAGCGAGCAACTGGCCGCGTTCCGCCGGGACGGGCCGGACGCCCAGATCATGCTCACCCGCGTGGGCGACCCGTCCGCCTTCGGCGTGGCCGAACTCGACGAGGCCGGCCGCGTGGTCCGGCTCGAGGAGAAGCCGCCGTACCCGAAGAGCGATCTGGCGCTCGTCGGGGTGTATTTCTTCACGCCCGTCATCCACGAGGCGGTGGCGGCGGTACGGCCCTCCGCGCGCGGCGAGCTGGAGATCACCGACGCCATCCAGTGGCTCATCGACCACGGCAGCGACGTGCGCTCCTCCGTGGTCACCGGCTACTGGAAGGACACCGGCAACGCGGCCGACATGCTGGAGGTCAACCGGTCGGTCCTGGACCGGCTGGACCCGCGCTGCGAGGGCAGCGTCGACGACGCCAGCGAACTCATCGGCAGAGTGGTGGTGGAGGCAGGGGCGCGGGTGACGCGCTCCCGGATCGTCGGACCGGCGATCATCGGCCGCGGCAGCCGCGTCGAGGGCTCCTACGTCGGCCCGTTCACCTCCGTCGCCGACCACTGCACCATCGCCGACAGCGAGATCGAGTACTCCATCGTGCTGAGCGGCGCCACCATCGACGGTGTGCGCCGCATCGAGGCGTCCATGATCGGACGAGACGTCCAGGTCACCCCCGCGCCCCGCGTCCCCCAAGCCCACCGCCTGATCCTCGGCGACCACAGCAAAGTGCAGATCCGCTCATGAGACTCCTCATCACCGGTGCCGCCGGGTTCATCGGCTCCCACCTGGTCCGCACGGTCCTCGGACCGGGCCGGCCGCTCGGCGACGACGTGCGCGTCACCGCCCTCGACAAGCTCACCTACGCGGGCCGCCTCGAGAACCTCGCCCCGGTCGCCGACGAGCCGGGACTCACCTTCGTGCACGGCGACATCACCGACACCGCGCTGATCGAACGGGTCATGCCCGGCCACGACGCCGTCCTCCACCTGGCCGCCGAGTCGCACGTCGACCGGTCCATCGAGTCCGCCCAGGACTTCGTGACCACCAACGTGCTCGGTACCTCCGTACTGCTCGACGCGGCGCTGCGGCACGGCGTGGGACCGTTCGTGCACGTCTCCACCGACGAGGTGTACGGCTCGGTGCCCACCGGTGCCTCCGTCGAGGACGACCCCCTGCTGCCCAGCTCCCCCTACGCCGCCTCCAAGGCCTCCAGCGACCTGCTGGCCCTCGCCCACCACCACACCCACGGCCTCGACGTCCGGGTCACCCGCTGCTCCAACAACTACGGCCCGTACCAGTACCCGGAGAAGCTGATCCCGCTGTTCGTCTCCCGCCTCCTCGACGGCGGCACCGTGCCCCTGTACGGCGACGGGGAGAACGTACGCGACTGGCTGCACGTCGACGACCACTGCCGGGCCCTGCTCGCGGTCCTCACCCGCGGCGCCCCCGGCCGCGTCTACAACATCGGCGGCGGCACCCAGTTGACGAACCGTCAGCTCACCGGGATGCTGCTGGAGGCGTGCGGCGCGGACTGGGACCGGGTCGAGCACGTCACCGATCGCAAGGGACACGACCGCCGCTACTGCGTCGACTGGACGCGCATCCGCGACGACCTCGGCTACCGGCCCGTGACCGACTTCGCCCTCGGGATCATCGAGACCGTCGAGTGGTACCGCAACAACCACAAGGTGTGGACGCCGCTGCGGCAGGGGCTGCCGGCTTCATGACGACACAGGAGAAGACGCCCGACGACATCGGGCTGATCAGGATTCTGCAACCGGAGACCCCGAGCAGATTCCGCCTCATCTGCTTTCCCGGCCACACGCATTCCACCTCGCTCTACCTGCGACTGGCGGAACTGCTGCTGCCCACCGTCGAGGTGCTGCTGATCCAGTACCCCGGCGACTCGGGCGACTCCGGGGACCACCTGCCGCAGACCGTCCCCGACTCCGAGGAGCTCGCCTCGAAGATCTTCGAGGCCCTCGGCGACTGGACCGGCCGAACCGGCCGCCGGCTGGCGTTCTTCGGGCACCGCGCCGGCGCCCGCCTCGCCCACCGCGTGGCCGAACGGCTGGAGCGGGAGAACTCGCCGCTGCTGGTGACGCTGTTCGTCTCCGGCAGCAACGCCCCGTGCGTGCACGCACCGCTCGGACCGCCGACCCTGCGCTGCCGCATCGTGGCGCTCGCCGGCGACCGCGACCGCGCCGTCACACCGGCCGGGGTGCGGGCCTGGCGGCGCTGCACCAGCGGCCCGTTCGACCTGGAGACGCTTCCCGCGGCGCGCGACTACCTCGACTCGCACAAGCGCGAGGTCATCAACATCGTTCACGACCAGCTCATGTCCCTGCCGCCCTTCGAACCGCCGGAACCACCGGGCCCCGGGGGAGAGCTGCGACTGCTCGGACGCAGGCACCACCTGCGCCCCTCACGGACTCTGGACGCCGAGTAGGACAGGGAGCCTACGATGACAGCAGCGAAGACCACCACAGCCGCGAGGCCGGCGAAGATATTCGCCCCCGACTCGGTGCAGACCCTGGAGGAGTTCGAACGGGACGCGCTGCGGGTCGCCGCAGTGATCCGCGACCACGGCGTCGGACCCGGCGACCGGGTCATGCTCAAGGCCGGCAACTCCGCCGCGTACCTGTCGGTGCTGTTCGCCCTCATGCACATCGGCGCCTCCATCGTGCTGGTCGACCAGCAGGAGCGAGCCGAGGAGACTCGCCGCATCGCGCTGCGCACCGGTGTGAAGGTCACCTTCGTCGACGACGACGCGCCGGTCGACGCCGAGGCCGACCCGGTGCACCTCTACCAGCTCCTGGTGCCCGCCGCCGGGGCCCTCGACGGCGCGGAGCGCCTCTCCTTCGACGCCTGGGGCCGGCTGCCCGACGGGCTGATCATGTGGACCTCCGGCTCCACCGGCTCCCCGAAGGGCGTCGTCAAGTCCGGCGGGAAGTTCCTGCGCAACCTCGAGCGCAACGCCGCCCAGGTCGGCCACCGCGAGGGCGACGTGCTGCTGCCGCTGCTGCCCTTCGCCCACCAGTACGGCCTGTCGATGGTCCTGATCGCCTGGCTGACCCGCTGCTCCCTGGTGATCGCCCCCTACCGGCGGCTCGACCACGCGCTGCGCATGGCCGGGCAGACCGGCGCCACCGTCGTCGACGCCACCCCCTCCAGCTACCGCAGCATGCTCAACCTGGTGACCCGCAAGCCCGCCCTGCGCGCCCACCTGGAGTCGGCGCGGATGTTCTGCGTCGGCGCCGCCCCGCTGGACGCCCCGCTGGTGGCC
>NZ_BMVJ01000043.1:0-7498 GCF_014650655.1 Streptomyces anandii JCM 4720 | reverse complement strand
CGCTACGAGGCCGAGTTCGGCATGCCGCTGCTGGACAGCTACGGCAGCACCGAACTCGGCAACATCGCCTTCGCCACCCTGGACAACCCGGTCGCCTGCGGGCGGGCCATGGAGGGCATCGGAGTCAGGGTCGTCGACGAGGAGGGCCGCCCGGTGCCCGCCGGGGAGGCCGGCGAGATCGAGGTCGACACCCCCGACGGCCTGGAAGGCCTCATCGCCGAGGACGGCACCGTCCAGCCCGCGCCGTCCGGCTGGCAGCCCACCGGCGACCTCGGCCGGCTCGACGAGCACGGCAACCTCTTCGTGCTGGGCCGCAAGCTCGCCGTGCACCGCAATGGCTACACCCTCTACCCGGAAGTGATCGAGCGGAAGGCGGAGGCCGCACAGTGCCCGGTGCGGATCGTGCCGCTGCCGGACGAACGGCGCGGAACGCAGCTGGTGTTCTTCGTGGAGGACGAGGAGGAACGCGACGCCGCCCACTGGCGCGAGGTGTTCAACGGCCTGCTGCCCGCCTTCGAACAGCCCAACCGGGTCGTCGTCCTCGACCGCTTCCCGCTCAACCGCAACGGCAAGCCCGACAAGCGCGCCCTGGAGTCCCTCGCCCGGCAGTGACGGCCGGGCACACGAAGGGGGTTGGCGACCCGGGCCCGGACCCGGGTCGCCAACCCCCTTCGGCTTTGACTTCGTTACGTCTCAGACGTACGGCAGCTCGACCGGCGCCAGCGCCTCGAACCGGTCCCCGGGGCCCGGGTTGTCCGGATGGGTCGCACCGCCCAGGTGACGCAGCACGCCCCACACCGCGTTGAGCGCCGTGGTCACCGCGCCCTCGGCGAAGCCGGCCGTCCACGACACGTCGTCCCCGCACAGGAAGAAGCCGCGCTGCTCCGGCTTCATCTCCTCCTGCATGAACTGGGTGAACAGCCGCCGCTGGTAGCGGTAGTGGCCGGGCAGGTTCGACTTGAACGCGCCCATGAAGTGCGGTTCGGTCTCCCAGGTGACCGTGATCGGCTCACTGACGATGTGCGAGCGTATGTCGGTGTCCGGATAGATCTCCGACAGCCGGGCCAGCAGCGCGTCCAGCCGCTCCGCGGGGGAGAGCGTGGCCACCTTCAGCGAGTCGTCGTTCCACGTGTACGACAGGCACATCACCGCCGGCCGGCCCGGACCGTTCTCGAACAGGTAGACACCGCGCGGCAGGCGGTCGGTGAGCGTCATGCCCATCACGTCCCCGCCGGTCTCCGGGTCGGCGTCCCGCCAGAAGGGCCGGTCCACCAGCACGAACAACTTCGACGCCCCCATGTAGTGGGTGCGTTCGACGGCCGTCCAGTGGCCGGTCGGCAGCAGCACCGGATCGCACTCGACGCGGTGCAGCAGCGTCCACACGTGCGGGCTGTAGACGACCGCCGGGTACTCGCGCTCCCGGCCGGAGGCGTCCCGTACCGCGATGCCGTCCATGGTGCGGCGCAGCCCGGCGACCCCCGGGCGCGGCGAGCCGCCGTGCAGGGAGGCGAGCGACGTGCCCGACGGCCAGTGCACCGAGTCCGCGGGAGCGTGATTCCACAGGCCCAGCGGCACCTGCTGGGCGCCGCCGTCGATCAGTACGTGGTTGTCGTCGGCCTCGGTGTAGACGACCCGCAGGATCTCCAGGAAGGAGTTGGGGAAGTCCGTGTCCCAGCCGCCCGAGCCGAACCCGACCTGGCCGAAGGTCTCGCGGTGACGGAACGACTGGAAGGCCGGGGTTGTCGCGAGGAAGCCGTAGAAGGACTGGTCGTCGAACTCGGCGACCAGCCTGTTCCACACGGCCTTGAGGGTCTCCACGTCCCGGCGCTGGATCGCGTCCCGCACGGTGGACAACTCGGCCCGCTCCTGCAGCGCCTTGGCCCAGGCGTCCGCCACCTCCTGGTAGAGGCCGGGCAGTTCCTCGGCGACGCGGGCGCGGTGGCTGGCGCCGCCCAGGTGCACGACGGTGCTCGGGGTGCACGGCGCCAGCGGGTTGGGGAAGGGACGGGTGTCCAGCCGCAGCATGCCGATGTAGTGGAACAGCGCGCGGGCCGACAGCGGGAAGCGCATCGCGCCCATCTCGGCCACCCAGCGCGGGTCCTCCGGGAAGGGCACCGACCGCATCCTGCCGCCCAGCTGACCCGTCTCGTACACCACGGGCCGCAGTCCGAGCCGCATCAGCTCGTACGCCGCCGTGACACCGGCCATGCCGCCGCCTACCACCGCGACCTCGGTGCCCCGCACCTCTTCCGGCAGGGCGCCGAGGCCGGCCGGGTGGCTGAGCCAGTCGTCGTAGGAGAAGGGGAAGTCCGGGACCAGCATGGTGGTCGGGCGCGGGCCGGCAGTCGTCATGACGGGAAACCTCTCGGCCGTGTCGGCGACGGGGCCGCGGGATCGCGGAACGCCCCGGCGCCTTCACGCTAGGGAGGGGCATTCCGGGCGGACAACCCCTACCGACCCCGGACCGCCCCTCCGGGTGCCGGCAGCACGATCGCCGTCACCAGCAGGCCGCGTGCGGCCGTCCAGCGGCCCTCGAAGGCGCCGACGTGCTGTCCCGAAGCATTGCGCGCCGGACGCAGGATCCGTGCGTGGAAGGCGCCGCCGGAGGGCTGCGCAGGGCCGGCCCCGGAGGCCGGGGTGAAGGTGATCTCCGCGTCCTCGAAGTCGAGTTCGGTGCGCATCATCGGGAACCACGCCTTGTAGACGCACTCCTTGGCGCTGAACAGCAGCCGGTCACGGTGCACCGCGCCGCCGCCCGATCCGGCGCGTGCCCAGGCCAGTTCGCCGGGCAGCGCGATGGACTCCAGCACACCGTGCGGCAACGGGCCGTCGGGTTCGGCGTCGATGCCCACGGTGACCGCGTGCGACGCCCGCGCGAGGGCCGCGGCACGGTAGCCGTCGCAGTGGGTCATGCTGCCCACGACCCCGGCCGGCCACAGCGGGATGTTGCGCACCCCGGGCAGCACCGGCGCGGGCGGCACCCCGAGCCCGGTCATCGCCTCGCGCGCACAGGCCCGCACGGTGGTGAACTCCCGCCGCCTGCGCTCCACCGCGTCGCCCAGCGCCTCCCGCTCCCCGGGGAACAGGCCGTCCTCGCCGCCGTCCCCGACGGCGTCCTCGAACGCCTCCGCGCAGGCCACCGTGGGTGGCACCAACTCCTCGATCACAGGCCCTCCTTGACCTTGGCCGCGCCACTGCCGCCCCCGCTCGCCGCCGTGCCGGCGTCGGGCTCGGGGTGCGGCAGTATCTGCCGCAGCAGGCCGCGCGGATGGCCCCGGCGTCGCCACTCGCGCGGATAGCCGATCGAGACCTCCTCGTGCCGCACCCCGTCGTGCCACGTCGTACGGGGGATGTGCAGATGGCCGTAGACGACGGCCGCGGTCGGGAACCTGCGGGGCCAGTCGGCGGTGCGGACGGTGCCGCACCACTGCGCGAACTCCGGGTACCACAGCACCTCGGTGGGCTCGCGCACCAGCGGATAGTGGTTGACCAGCACCAGCGGCACCGACGGATCGTGCGCCGCGAGCCGCCGCTCCGTCGCCTCCACCCGAGCCGCGCACCACGCCTCCCGGCTCGGATACGGGTCCGGGTGCAGCAGGTACTCGTCGCTGCACACCACCCCCGTCTCGTGGGCGCGGGCCAGCGACTCCTCCTTGGTGGAGGTGCCGGGCGCCAGGAACGAGTAGTCGTAGAGCAGGAACAGCGGGGCCACGGCCACCGGGCCGTCCGCGCCCTCCCACACCGGGTACTCGTCCTCCGGGGTCACCACGCCCAGGCCGCGGCACATCTCCACCAGATGCCGGTAGCGCCGCTCCCCGCGCAGCTGCACGGGGTCCTCGCGCGGTGTCCACAGCTCGTGGTTGCCCGGCGCCCACACCACCTTCGCGAACCGCCGTGACAGCAGCCGCAGCGCCCACTCGATGTCCGTGGTCAGCTCGCCCACGTCACCGGCGACGATGAGCCAGTCCCCGTCCGAGGCCGGCCTCAGTGACTCGGTGATGGGTCGGTTGTCCGGCATGCCGATGTGCAGATCGCTGACGGCGAGCAGCCGCCCGGCGGCGGGCGCGGTACGGGCGGTCCGCGCCGGGGTGTCAGGCGCTGTGGGCGACATCGCTGTCCAAACTGACCGGGAGGTCCTGGCGGTGACTGATGTTTATCTTGCGGTAGACCCGGGTGAGGTGCTGTTCGACCGTGCTGACCGTGATGAACAGCTTGGCGGCGATCTCCCGGTTGGTGTGGCCGTACACGGCCAGCGCGGCCACCCGGCGCTCGGCGTCGGTGAGGGAGGCCAGCGCGGCGGCGTCCGGCCGGCCCGCGCCCGCGTCCTGGGGGGCGGAGTCGCGGGACGGCTCCGGCTGCAGCGTGCGGCACAGTTCCTCGGCGCCGCACGCCTCGGCCGTCCGCCACGCCTTGCGGACCAGTTGCCTGGCCTGGGTGAGATCGCCGAGCTCCCGGTGCGCGCGTCCCAGATCGGCCTGCGCGCGGGCGGTCTCGTAGGAGTCGCCGGCCTTGCGCAGCGCGGTCAGGGCCTGCCCGAGCAGCCGGATCCGCTCCCAGGGCGGCCGGGTGGCGGCGAGGATCCGCAGCGCCGGGCCGCGCACCGCCCGCTGCCCGGGCCGCTCCAGCTGCTCCCTGGCCAGGCCGGCGGCCCTCGTCTCGTCGCCGAGGGCCAGCCAGGTCTCGGCGGCGCCCAGCCGCCACGGCGCCAGACCCGCGGTGTCCATCCGCCAGGCCGTCATCCGCTCGCCGCAGGCCAGGAAGTCGGCGAGGGCGGCGTCATGGCGGCCGGTGGCGAGCTGGTGACGGCCGCGCGCGTACAGATAGTGCACGCCGTACCGGGTGTCGAACATGGTGGCGGGCATCGGCGTCTCGAGCAGTTCGGCCACGCGGTCGTGGTGGCCCATCGCGCTGCGGGCCTGGACCAGTGTGCCCAGCGGCATCCCCACGGCCACGCCCCAGCCGTGGGCCGGCAGGTGCTCCAGTGCCCGCTCGACGGACTCGGCCGCCTCGCCCAGCCGGCCGCGGCGCAGGGATATCTGGCCGCGCAGCGCGCCGAGCGCGGTGTGCCAGCCCGCGAAGTCCTGGCCGTCCGTCTCGGAGAGGAACCGGTCGCACCATCTGGACGCCTGCTTCAGCCGGTCCGCGTACACCAGCGCCAGCAGAGCCGTCCGCACCTGGTCGAAGCCCTGGTCGGTGGGGCGCGTGGCGCCCAGCAGCCGGTCCGCCTCGTCGGTCGCGGACTCGTCCCACTCCTCGTACAACGCCGCCCTGAGCAGCCCGAACGCCCGGTACGAGCCGACACCGGACCCGTCCCCCGACAGGTCCGCGGGGCCGTCCAGACGGTCCAGCAGCTCCCTGATCGCGTCGACGGCGTCGGGGTAGGTGGTGGCGAGCATCATCTGGACGGTGCGCACCTGGGTGTCGAGCAGCGTGTCGGGGCGGTCCGACATCGCCTCGCCGACCTGGCGGATCAGCGCCGCCGCGTCGTCGGTGCGACCGTTCCACAGCAGGCCCACCGCCAGGCGCAGCGTCTGGGCGGGGGAGAGGAGGCCGGCCAGGGCGGGCCCGGTCAGCGACTGCATCCACGGACCCGACGCCGAGGGCTTGAGCCGCCAGATCAGCTGGGCCAGGTCGGCCTTGATGGTGAGCCGTTCCTGCTCGTCGGCGGTGCAGCGCTCGGCCGTCTGGAGGCACTGCGTGGCGAGGGCCGTGTCGTCCTCGCCGGCCGCCTGGCGCGCCGCCTCCCGCAGCACCGCCACGGCCCACGCCTCGCGCGGCGCCGCGTCCTCGTGCCCGACCAACTGGCGCGCGGTCTCGAGCGCGGGTGCCCCGCACCGGTGCAACTCCCTCGCGGCCAGGGCCCGCAGACGTCCGGCCTGCACGGTGGGAACGTCCCGCAGCACGGCGCTGAGCGCGGCCTCGTGCCGGAACGCGGCGCCGTCGAGGACGCCCGCCTCGGTGAGCGCGGCCAGGCACCCGTCCACGACCGGTTCCGTAAGTCCGGTGAGCGCGGACACCAGTGGCAGCCCCCCGGCGCCGCCCAGCACCGCCACGGCCCGCGCGACCAGCACGCCCTCGGCGCCGTGGCGGTGCACACAGGCGAGGGCGGCCTGCCGGAACATCTCACCGGCCTTGGGCGCGGCGGCACTTCGGGCTCGGCCCGCCGCGTCCTCCAGCAGCGCGTGCGCCAGCAGGGGACTGCCACCGGTCGCCGCGTGCCACGCGGGCGCGAGCCGGGCGGCGTGGGCGGGCCCGGACATGTCCGAGAGCAGCCTTTCGACGCCCGCCGCCGACAGGGGCGCGAGCCGCACCTCGTGCCTCTGGGGCGGCTGAGGCAATTCCCGCAGGGCGGCGGTGAGTTCGCCGTCGCGCGAACCGGTGGCGACGAGCAGGGAGACCCGTTCGGCGGGCAGGGCACGCCAGGCGCGCACCAGGCACAGCAGGGACTCGGGGTCCGCGAACTGCGCGTCGTCGACGACGACCAGCACGGCCCCCGTGGACGCCGCTTCGGCCAGGCGGTCGTGGAACTCGCACGGCCGGGAGTCGTGCCCGCAGCCCCCTTCGGAGAGGACGGGTGCCCGCGACGCCGCGTTGTCCGGCCCGAGTCCCTGGAGGAGTTGCTCCAAAACCGCGTAGGGGTAGGTCTGTTCATAGGGCGAGGCGACCGCGCTCAGCACGCGCGCGCCGCCGGCCGTGACACGTTCCGCCACGCTCTGCAGCAGGGCGGTCTTCCCCGAACCGACGGCGCCGGCGACACGGCCGACCCGGCGCCGGCCGCGTTCCACGGTGGTGAGGAACCGGGTGAGTTCCGCCGTCTCCGCATCCCGTTCCAGCAACATCATCAATTCCTTCCCCGTTAATTCCGTGCAAAGAATTGAGACATCTCCCGGGCAGTCCGGCCGCGGGATCCGGTACTACTGGTCAGTAGAACGGCCGGTCGGCGCCGGGAGGTTATGTGCGGCGGGTCCGAAACGTCGTTTTTAAAAATTCTTACACCTCTGTGTGTCTTAACCCGGGCAAAGCGGATGGCCGCTGGTCGTCCGGGGCTTCCCCGTGGACCCCTGAGGTGACGTCAGCAGCCGCAAAGCGCCGGTCAGTCGCGTTCGCGGGGTATCTCATGACGTCGGTTCGTGCCGCTGGGCGGGGTCCTCGAGGGCGACTCTAGCAACGACTGGCGTCGGGCAAGTAAATCCGCGGGGAGATGAACGGCGTGTGAAGTAAGGAGGATCCGTGGGGGAGGTGTGACGCAGATTAGGGGTCTGTGGCGAACGTTAGGGGGAGTTGCTGGTGGAACTCCGGCATTGTCGGCGATTCAATCAACGTCACGCGGTTCCGACAGGGCCGCAGACCACGATGTCGCCCGGCCGGACCCGAGCCGGGCCGGGGGTGGAGCCGGCGGATGACAACGACGACTGAGGCGACGGCGGATGCGCGCGGGCGTGTGGCCGAGTTGCACGGGATCCGTGCGCAGGCGGTGGCGGGTCCGAGTGAGAAGGCG
>NZ_BMVJ01000042.1:17918-21404 GCF_014650655.1 Streptomyces anandii JCM 4720 | reverse complement strand
ATCGCCTGACGGTGAGCCATGCCTTCCACTCCCCGCACATGGACGGCATGCTGGACGCCTTCCGCGAGGTGGCCGAGGGCCTGTCCTACGAGGCTCCGCGCATCCCCATCGTCTCCAACCTCACGGGTGCCATCGCATCCGCCGAGGAGATCACCAGCCCCGGCTTCTGGGTCCGTCACGTCCGTGAGGCCGTCCGTTTCCACGACGGTGTGAAGGCGTTGGAGGCGGCGAACGTCACCACGTACCTCGAACTCGGGCCGGACGGCGTCCTCTCCGCGCTCGCCCAGGAGTCCGTCACAAGCAGTGCCACCGCCTTCCTGCCCCTCCTCCGCAAGGACCGTCCCGAGCCCGAGACCCTCGCCACCGCCCTGGCCCACGCCCACAGCCGTGGCATCGCGGTCGACTGGCAGGCGTACTACGCCGGTACCGGCGCCCGCCGCGTCGACCTGCCCACCTACGCCTTCCAGCACCAGCGCTACTGGCCCAAGGCGGTCGCCTTCCTCGCCGGGGACGCGGCCGCGGTCGGGTTGGAGGAGACCGGGCATCCGCTGCTGGGCGCGGTCGCCGAACTACCCCACTCCAACGACGTGTTGCTCACCGGACGGCTGTCGCTGCACAGCCATCCGTGGCTGGCGGACCACGCCATCGCCGGTTCGGTGCTGCTGCCGGGCACGGCGTTCGTGGAGCTGGCGCTGCACGCGGGCGACCAGGTCGGCTGCGACTACCTCGAAGAGCTGACCCTCGAGGCGCCGCTGGTGCTGCCCGAGCGGGGCGGCACGCAGCTGCGCATGACGGTCGGCACCGCCGACAGCGCGGGGCGCCGCGCGCTCGCCCTGTACTCGCGGGCCGAGGACGCGCCCGCCGAGGAGCCATGGATCCGGCACGCCGGTGGCGTGCTGGCCTCGGGCGGTCGCCCGGCGGCCTCCTTCGACCTGAGCGTCTGGCCGCCCGAGGGCGCCACGGAGGTGGACGTCGAGGGCCGCTACGGACAGCTCGGCGCCATCGGCTTCGACTACGGGCCCGTCTTCCAGGGGCTGCGCAAGGCCTGGCGGCGCGACGGCGAGGTCTTCGCCGAGGTGAGCCTGGCGGGCGACGCCGAGGGCGAGGCATCCCGGTTCGGGCTGCACCCCGCGCTGCTCGACGCCGCCCTGCACGCCATCGGCATCGAAGGGCTGGGCGCCTCCGACGGCAGGGGCAGGATGCCCTTTACGTGGACCGGGGTGTCCCTGCACGCCGCCGGCGCGACCGCGCTGCGCGTCCGGCTCGTCGAGGCGGGCGCCGAGGCGGTACGGCTGGAGATCGCGGACGTCACGGGCGCGCCCGTCGCGGCCGTCGAGGCGCTGGGTCTGCGCCCGGTCGCCGAGGAGGGGTTCCGGCAGGCCCGCAGCGCGTATCACGAGGCGCTGTTCCGCCAGGACTGGACCGAACTGCCCGCGACCGCGACCGCGACCGTGCCCGCGCCCGCGCCGAGTGCGGGAACGGTGGCGGAGACCGGTCTCCGGTGGGCGGTGCTGGGCCCGGACACGTACGCGGAGCCGGGCGCGTACCCGAACACGGACGCGTACCCGGACCTCGATGCCCTGACGGCGGCCGTGGAGGCCGGCGCGCAGGTGCCGGACGTGGTCCTGCTGACCTGCCCGGCGGACGGTGAACCGGGTGTGCCCACCGTGGACGGTGTGCGCCGGGCCGCAGGGCAGGCGCTGGCGATTGCCCGGGCGTGGCTGGCGGACGAGCGGTTCGCCGGGTCCCGTCTGGTCTTCGTCACGCGGGGCGCGGTGGCGGCCGCGCCCGGAGAACCGGTGGACGATCCGGCGCACGCCGCCCTGTGGGGCCTGATCCGGTCCGCGCAGAGCGAGAACCCGGACCGTTTCGTCCTGCTCGACCTGGACGAGGACGAGGCCTCACGCCGTGCCGTGCCGGCCGCGCTGGAGTGCGGCGAGCCTCAACTGGCGGTGCGCCGGGGTACCGTACGGGTCCTGAGGCTGGCCCGCGCGGCCGTCGCGGACTCGGCTGAGACGCGGGCGTACGACCCGGACGGCACCGTACTGATCACTGGCGGCTCGGGCTCGCTCGGCAAGCTGATGGCACGTCACCTCGTGGCCGAGCACGGCGTACGGCACCTGCTGCTGCTCGGGCGGCGCGGTGGCGGCGCCGACGGCGCGGCCGAACTCACCGCCGAGCTCGGCACGTTGGGCGCGGACGTCACCTGGGCCGCCTGCGACGTGGCCGACCGGGACGCGCTGGCGGGGGTGCTCGCGGCCGTACCCGAAGAGCATCCGCTGACCGCGGTCGTGCACACGGCCGGTGTGCTCGACGACGGCGTGATCGGCTCGCTGACCGAGGAGCGGCTGGAGGGAGTGCTGCGCCCGAAGGCGTACGCGGCACTGCATCTGCACGAGCTGACCCGGGAGCTGGACCTCGCCGCGTTCGTACTCTTCTCGTCGTCGTCCGGGGTGTTCGGCGGTCCGGGGCAGGGCAACTACGCCGCCGCCAACGCCTTCCTCGACGCGCTCGCCCAGCACCGCGCGGCCCTGGGCCTGCCCGCCACCTCGCTGGCGTGGGGTCTGTGGGCGGTGGCGGACGGCATGGCGGGCGGCCTGGACGACGCCGACGTGGCGCGGATGCGGCGCGCGGGTCTGCCGCCGCTGACGGCGGAGGAGGGGCGGGCCCTGTTCGACGCCGCCCGTTCCCTCGGCGAACCGGCGCTGGTCCCGATGCGCGTCGACGCGTCGGCCCTGCGCGTCCAGGCGGCCGCCGGCACCCTCGCGCCGGTGCTGCGCGGACTGGTCCGCACCCCCGTGCGCCGGGCGGCCGAGACCGCGGCCGGGGCCACCGGCGACGAGTCGGAGCTCACGCGGCGGCTCGCCGGACTCGGAGCCCAGGAGCAGGAGCGGACCCTGCTCGGACTGGTGCGCGCGCAGGTCGCGGCCGTACTGGGGCACGCCGGGCCGCAGGCCGTGGAGTCGGGCCGGGCGTTCAAGGAACTCGGCTTCGACTCGCTCACCGCCGTGGAACTGCGCAACCGGCTCGCGGCGGCGACCGGGCTGCGCCTGCCCGCCACCCTGATCTTCGACCACCCCGATCCGACCGTCCTCGCCCGCCATTTGCGCACCGAGCTGACCGGCGGTGACACGGGCACCGCCGCCGTCGTGCCCGCGCCGGTGGCCGCGGCCGGCCACGACGAACCCGTCGCGATCGTCGCGATGAGCTGCCGCTACCCCGGCGGTGTGCGCAGCCCCGAGGACCTGTGGCGGATGCTGGCCGCCGGCACGGACGGCATCTCCGCCTTCCCCGGCGACCGCGGCTGGGACCTGGACGCCCTCTACCACCCCGACCCCGACCACCAGGGCACCTCGTACGCCCGCGAGGGCGGGTTCCTGCACGACGCGGCCGAGTTCGACCCGGCGTTCTTCGGGATCTCGCCGCGCGAGGCCCTCGCCATGGACCCGCAGCAGCGGCTGCTCCTGGAGACCTCCTGGGAGGCGA
>NZ_BMVJ01000042.1:15643-17871 GCF_014650655.1 Streptomyces anandii JCM 4720 | reverse complement strand
TCGACCCGCTGTCCCTGCGCGGCAGCCGCACCGGCGTGTTCGCCGGCGTGATGTACCACGACTACGGCGCCCGCCTGCACGCCATCCCCGACGAGGTGGAGGGCTACCTCGGCACCGGCAGCTCCAGCAGCGTGGTGTCGGGCCGGGTGGCGTACACCTTCGGCCTGGAGGGCCCGGCCGTCACGGTGGACACCGCCTGCTCCTCGTCCCTCGTGGCGCTGCACCTGGCCGCGCAGGCGCTGCGCAACGGCGAGTGCTCGCTGGCCCTGGCCGGTGGTGTCACCGTGATGTTCACCCCGGGCACCTTCATCGAGTTCAGCCGGCAGCGGGGCCTGGCCGCCGACGGCCGCTGCAAGTCGTTCGCGGCCGCCGCCGACGGCACGGGCTGGGGCGAGGGCGCCGGCGTCCTGCTCCTGGAACGCCTCTCCGACGCCCGTCGCAACGGCCACCGCGTGCTCGCCCTCGTGGCGGGTTCCGCCGTCAACCAGGACGGCGCCAGCAACGGCCTGACCGCGCCCAACGGGCCCTCGCAGCAGCGCGTCATCCGCCAGGCCCTCGCCAACGCGAAGGTCTCCTCCGCGCAGGTCGACGTGGTCGAGGCGCACGGTACGGGGACGACGCTGGGCGACCCGATCGAGGCGCAGGCCGTCCTCGCCACCTACGGCCGGGGCCGCCCCGCCGACCGCCCGCTGTGGCTCGGCTCCGTGAAGTCCAACCTGGGCCACACGCAGGCCGCCTCCGGTGTCGCCGGCGTCATCAAGATGGTCCTGGCGATGCGCAACGGGCTGCTCCCGAAGACCCTCCACGTGGACGAGCCCTCGCCGCACGTGGACTGGTCCGCGGGCGCCGTCTCCCTGCTCACCGAGGCCCGCGAGTGGCCGGCCTCCCCGGAGGGACCGCGCCGGGCGGGCGTCTCCTCCTTCGGCATCAGCGGCACCAACGCCCACGTCATCCTGGAACAGGCGCCGGGGGAGGCGACCGCGTCCGCTGCCGAGCCGCTTGCCTCAAAGCCACTTGAACCGGAATCGGTTGACTCCAGGCCGGCTGACTCGATGCCGGTCGACTCCGAGCTGGTCGACTCCGACCCGTTCGGCTCCGACCCGGCGGCCGTCCCGCTGCTGCTGTCGGCGCGCGGCGCCGACGCCCTGCGGGCGCAGGCGCACCGGCTCCGCTCCCACCTCCTCGCCCACCCCGACGCGGACCTCACCGACCTGGCCTTCTCCCTGGCGACCACGCGCGCGGCGCTCGACGACCGCGCGGTGCTGATGGCGGGCGACCGCGAACGTGCGCTGCGCGGCCTGGAGGCCCTGGCCCGCGGCGGCGACGCTGAGGACGAGCTCGCGCGGGGCACCGCCACGGAGGGCACGACCGCGTTCCTCTTCACCGGTCAGGGCAGCCAGCGCCCCGGCATGGGCCGCGAACTGTACGACGCCCACCCGGTGTTCGCGCGGGCGCTCGACGCGGTCTGCGCCGAGTTCGACCGGCATCTGGACGCGCCCCTGAAGGACGTGCTCTTCGCGGCGGACGGCGACCTGCTGAACCGTACGGACTGCACGCAGCCCGCGCTGTTCGCCCTCGAGGTGGCGCTGTTCCGGCTGGCCGAGGCCTGGGGAGTGCGCCCCGACCTGCTGTGCGGCCACTCGGTCGGCGAACTGGCCGCCGCGCACTGCGCGGGTGTGATGTCCCTGGCGGACGCCTGCACCCTGGTGGCCGCGCGCGGCCGCCTGATGGGCGAACTCCCGGCCGGCGGCGCCATGGTGGCCGTCCAGGCCGCGACGGACGAACTCGACCTGCCCGAGGGCGTCTCCGTGGCCGCGGTCAACGGGCCCCGGTCCCTGGTCCTCTCCGGCGACGAGGACGCCGTACTCCGCATCGCCGCGTCCTTCGCGGAACAGGGCCGCAAGACGCGTCGGCTGACGGTCAGCCACGCCTTCCACTCCCCGCACATGGACGCCATGCTGGCCGACTTCCGCAAGGTCGCCGAGGGGCTCACCTTCCACGAGCCGCGCATCCCGGTCGTCTCCTGCCTGACCGGCGCCCCGCTCACCGGGGCCGACGTGCTGCTGCCGGAATTCTGGGTACGGCACGTGCGCGAGACCGTCCGCTTCCACGACGGCGTACGGACACTGGAGGAGCAGGGCGTCACCCGGTACGTCGAACTCGGCCCGGACGGCGTGCTCTGCGCGCTCGCCGAGGAGAGCGTCACCGCGGAGGCCGCCTTCGTGCCC
>NZ_BMVJ01000042.1:12058-15614 GCF_014650655.1 Streptomyces anandii JCM 4720 | reverse complement strand
CTGCTGCGCGGCGGCCGTCCGGAGGCCGCGTCGGTCGCCTCGGCGCTCGCCGCGCTGCACGTGCGCGGCACGGCCGTCGACTGGGCCGCGTACTTCGAGGGCAGCGGCGCGCGCCGCGTCGAGCTGCCGACGTACGCCTTCCAGCGCCGGCGCTACTGGCTCGACGTGGGCTTCTCCGCCGAGGACGTGATGGCCGCCGGCCTCGACGCCGCGGACCATCCGCTGCTCGGCGCGACGGTCGAACTCCCCGACTCCGGTGGCCTGATCCTCACCGGCAGGCTGTCCCTGCAGACCCAGCCGTGGCTCGCCGACCACACCGTCATGGACAACGTCCTGCTGCCCGGCACGGCGTTCGTCGAACTCGCCCTGCGCGCCGCGCAGGAGACCGGCTGTCACAGCGTCGAGGAACTGACCCTGGAAGCGCCGCTGATCCTGCCCGAGCGCGGCGGGCTGCACCTGCGCCTGTCGGCCGGCCCGCCGGACGACGACGGCCGGCGCGCCCTCAGCCTGCACTCGCGTCCCGAGGACGCGGCCGACGGCCACCCCTGGCAGCGGCACGCGGCGGGCCTGCTCGGCACGGCGCCCGGTCCCCTGGCCTCGGGGGCCGAGCCCTTCGGACTGACCGTGTGGCCTCCCGAGGGCGCCACCGAGATCGGCACGGACGGCCTGTACGAAGCCGCCGCCGCGGCCGGGCTCGGCTACGGCCCCGCCTTCCAGGGGCTTCGGGCCGCCTGGCGGCACGGTGACGAACTCTTCGCCGAGATCGGCCTGCCCGACGGGCAGTTGACCGACACGGCCGCCTTCGGGCTGCACCCGGCGCTGCTCGACGCCGCCCTGCACGGGATCGGCCTGGGCGGACCCGGACTCGCCCAGGACAGCGGCGCCGGCGCGGACGGTCCGAGGCTGCCGTTCGCGTGGACCGGGGTACGGCTGTACGCGGCGGGCGCCGGCTCGCTCAGGGTGCGGCTCACTCCGGGCCCGTCCGGCGGTGTCGCGCTGCGGCTCGCCGACGCGGAGGGGCGTCCCGTCGCCGCCGTGGACGAGCTGATCCTGCGCCCGGTGACCGCCGGACAGCTCGGCACGCCGCGGGACGGCGGGCACGAATCACTGTTCCGGGTCGACTGGGCCCGCGTGACGGTCGCCGGGGACGGCATCCCGGTCGGCGAAAGCTGGGCCGTGCTCGGCGGCGCGGGGGAGGCGGAGGCCGTCCTCGGCGGCGAAAACCTCGTCCGTCACCTGGACTTGGCCGCACTGGCCGAGTCGGCGGTCGCCGAAGGCTCCGTACCCGATGTGGTGCTCGTCCCGTTGAGCAGCACGGCCGCGGCGGACACCGCCGTCGCCGCCAGGGCCGCCGCCCGCGCCGCCCTGCGGACGGTGCAGGACTGGCTCGCCGACGAACAACTCGCGAGCGCACACCTGGTGTTCGTCACCACCGGTGCGATCGCCGCCCGCCCCTCCGACGACGTCACGGACCTCGTCCACGCCCCGGTGTGGGGTCTGGTCCGGGCCGCGCAGTCCGAGAACCCCGGCCGGTTCACGCTGATCGACACCGACGGCACCGAGGCCTCCCGCCGTGCGCTCCCCGCCGCCCTGACCGCCGGGGAACCCCAGCTGGCCCTGCGGTCGGGCGAGGCCCTGGCCTGCCGCCTCACCCGCGTCACGGACACACCCGAGCGGCCCGCCGCCGCCCTGGCGCCCGACCCGGACGGCACCGTCCTCGTCACCGGCGCCGGAACCCTCGGCCGGCTCGTCGCCCGGCACCTGGTGGCCGAACACGGCGTACGGCACCTGCTGCTGGCCAGCCGCCGCGGTGACGCCACCGAGGGCGCCGCCCAACTCACCGCCGAACTGGCCGAGTCGGGCGCCGAGGTGACCTGGGCGGCCTGCGACGCGGCCGACCGGGAGGCGCTGGCCGCGCTGCTGGTGCGGATCCCCGCCGAGCACCCCCTGACCGCGGTGATCCACACCGCCGGCGTGCTCGACGACGGCGTCCTCGACTCGCTGACCGGGGAACGCCTGGACCGGGTGCTGCGCCCGAAGACCGACGCCGCCTGGAACCTGCACGAACTGACCCGCGACCTCGACCTGTCCGCGTTCGTGCTCTTCTCCTCCGTGGCCGGACTGTTCGGCGCCGCCGGACAGGGCAACTACGCGGCGGCCAACACCTTCCTCGACGCCCTCGCCCAGCACCGCGCCGCCCACGGCCTGCCGGCCACCTCGCTGGCCTGGGGCGTGTGGGCCACCGAGGACGGCATGGCCGGCGGCCTGACCGACGCCGACCTCACCCGCATGGCCCGCGCCGGCGTCGCCCCGCTGGCCGTCGAGGAGGGCCTGGCCCTGTTCGACACCGCCGGCACGCTCGGCGTACCGCTGCTCGTGCCGATGCGCACCGACGCCGCGGGCCTGCGCGCCCAGGCCGCCGCCGGCACCCTGCCGCCGCTGCTGCGCGCACTGGTGCGCACCCACACCGCCCCGCGCGCCGCCACCGGCCAGGGCACGGCCGGCGCCCCCGCCGTGTCCGCGTCCTCCCTGGAACAGCGCCTGGCGGCCCTGTCGGGCGCCGAACGCGAACGTGCCCTGCTCGACGTCGTACGTGCCCAGGTCGCCGCCGTACTCGGCCACGGCGGGCCAGACGCGGTCGACGCCGCCCGGGGCTTCCTGGACCTGGGCTTCGACTCGCTCACCGCGGTCGACCTGCGCAACCGCCTCGGCACGGCAGCCGGGATCCGCCTGCCCGTCACGCTGATCTTCGACTACCCGACGCCCACGGCGCTCGCCGGCCACCTCGGCGAGCGGCTGGCCGAACGGCTCGGCGAGAACACCGCCCCGGCCGCCCAGGGCGTGCACGCCGAACTCGACCGGCTCGAGGCGATCCTCACCGCGGTCGCCCCCGACGACGTCGAACTCGCCGGCATCGACGCCCGCCTGCGAGACCTCCTGTCCAAGTGGAACGAGAAGCACAGTGCACCCGAGAGCAGCGCGAGCGACGACATCGACTCGGCGACCGCGGACGAGATCTTCGACCTCCTCGACGGTGAGCTCGGTCTCTCCTGATCCGCGGGGCCTCTCGGCCGAGTCCGACCCGCGGCGCGTACTCCTTTCCCCCACCGACACCACTGGCACCACTGACACCACGGGACGGCGTAAATGGTGAACGAGGAGAAGTACCTCGATTACCTCAAGCGGGCGACGACCGACCTGCGCGAGGCCCGGCGACGGCTGCGCGAGGTGGAGGAGAGGGACACCGAGCCGATCGCCGTCGTGGCGATGAGCTGCCGCTACCCAGGCGGTGTGCGCACCCCCGAGGACCTGTGGGCACTCGTCGCCCGCGGCGGCGACGCCGCGTCCGCCTACCCCGCCGACCGCGGCTGGGACACCGACGTCCTCTTCGACCCCGAGCCGGACGCCGACGGCCGGCCCAGGCGGTACGTGCCCGAGGGCGGCTTCCTGCACGACGCGGCCGAGTTCGACCCGGCGTTCTTCGGGATCTCGCCGCGCGAGGCGCTGGCGATGGACCCGCAGCAGCGGCTGCTCCTGGAGACCTCCTGGGAGGCCT
>NZ_BMVJ01000042.1:0-12022 GCF_014650655.1 Streptomyces anandii JCM 4720 | reverse complement strand
TCGACCCGCTGTCCCTGCGCGGCAGCCGCACCGGCGTGTTCGCCGGCGTGATGTACCACGACTACGGCGCCCGCCTGTTCAGCGTGCCCGAGGAGGTCGAGGGCTTCCTCGGCAACGGCAGCTCCGGCAGCATCGCCTCCGGCCGCGTCGCCTACACCTTCGGCCTCGAGGGCCCCGCCGTCACCATCGACACCGCCTGCTCCTCCTCGCTGGTCGCCGTCCACCTCGCCGCCCAGGCGCTGCGCAACGGCGAGTGCACCCTCGCCCTGGCCGGCGGCGTCACCGTCATGTCGACGCCCGGCACCTTCACCGAGTTCAGCCGCCAGCGCGGACTCGCCCTCGACGGCCGCTGCAAGTCCTTCGCCGACGCCGCCGACGGCACCGGCTGGGGCGAGGGCGCGGGCATCCTGCTCCTGGAACGCCTCTGCGACGCCCGACGCAACGGCCACCGCGTGCTCGCCCTCGTCCGGGGCAGCGCGGTCAACCAGGACGGCGCGAGCAGCGGCCTGACCGCCCCCAACGGGCCCTCCCAGCAGCGCGTCATCCGCCAGGCCCTGGCCACCGCCCGGCTGTCGCCCACCCACATCGACGCCGTGGAGGCCCACGGCACGGGCACGACCCTCGGCGACCCGATCGAGGCCCAGGCCCTGCTCGCCACCTACGGACAGGGCCGCGAGGACGACCGGCCGCTGTGGCTCGGCTCCATCAAGTCCAACATCGGCCACACGCAGGCCGCCGCGGGCGTCGCCGGGATCATCAAAATGGTCATGGCGATGCGGTACGGCGTCCTGCCCCGAACCCTCCACGTCGACGCGCCGACCCGCAACGTCGACTGGTCGGCGGGCGCGGTCTCCCTGCTCACCGAGGCGCGGGAGTGGCCCGAGACCGGCCGCCCGCGCCGGGCCGCCGTCTCCTCCTTCGGCATCAGCGGCACCAACGCGCACACGATCCTCGAGCAGGCCCCGGAAGCGGAACCGGAAGGGGAAGAGCGCGAGGAAGCGCCCGAGGGGACGAACGGCGTCCCGGTCCTGTGGCCGCTGTCGGCCAGGACCCCCGAAGCCCTGCGCGCCCAGGCCGAACGGCTCCGCTCCCATCTCACCGCCCGCCCCGGCACGTCAGCCACCGCCATCGGCCGCACCCTCGCCACCGGCCGCGCGGCCTTCGACCACCGCGCGGTGGTCGTCGGCCACGACCTCGGCACCCTCCTCACCGGCCTGGACGCCCTCGCGGCCGGCGACGAACGCCCGGGCGTGCTCCGCGGCCGGGTCAGGCCCGGAAAACTGGCGTTCCTGTTCACGGGTCAGGGCAGCCAGCGACTCGGCATGGGCCGGGAGCTGTACGAGACGTATCCGGTGTTCGCGCGGGCCCTGGACGAGATCTTCACCTGCTTCGAACTCCCGCTGCGCGAGGTGATGTTCGGAGGTGGCGAGGACGCAGGCCTGATCGATCAGACGGCGTATACGCAGCCTGCGCTCTTCGCCATCGAGGTGGCCCTGTTCCGGCTGCTGGAGTCGTGGGGTGTGCGGCCGGACTTCGTCTCCGGGCATTCGATCGGTGAGGTGGCGGCCGCGCACTGTGCGGGCGTGCTGTCGCTGGAGGACGCGTGCACGCTGGTGGCGGCCCGCGGCCGGCTGATGCAGGAACTCCCGGGCGACGGCGGTGCGATGGTGGCCGTCCAGGCCGCCGAGGACGAGGTCACCCCGTATCTCACGGACGCGGTGGGCATCGCGGCGGTGAACGGACCGGCGTCCGTGGTGATCGCCGGTGACGAGACCGCCGTACTCGACGTGGCCGCGACCTTCGAGGCACAGGGGCGGAAGACCAAGCGCCTGACGGTCAGTCACGCCTTCCACTCGCCGCACATGGACGGCATGCTGGAGGCCTTCCGAGAGGTGGCGGAGGGGCTTTCCTACGAGGCTCCGCGCATGCCGATCGTCTCCAACCTCACCGGCGCCGTCGCGGATGCCGAGGAGATCACCACCCCCGGCTTCTGGGTGCGGCACGTTCGCGAGGCCGTCCGATTCCTCGACGGTATACGGACGTTGGAGGCGGCGAACGTCACCACGTACGTCGAACTCGGCCCGGACGGCGTGCTGTCCGCGATGGCCCAGGACTGCGTGAGCGCGGACGAGACGCACGCCCACGCGTTCGTCCCCATGCTGCGCAAGGGCGTGGCGGAGGCCGACAGCGCGGCCACCGCGCTGGCCGTGGCGCACGTGCGAGGCGTATCGGTGGCTTGGGGCGAGGTGTACGCCGGCACCGGTGCGGCCGGCACCGGTGCCGGCCAGGTCGACCTGCCCACTTATCCGTTCCAGCGCGAACGCTACTGGCTGGACAGTGGCCGTCCGGTCGGGGACGTCGCCTCGGCCGGGCTCGGTGCCGCCGGTCACCCGCTGCTCGGCGCGGCCGTCGCCCTGGCCGACACCGACGGGTTCCTCCTCACCGGGCGGCTCGCGCTCGACACCCACCCCTGGCTCGCCGACCACGCGGTCATGGGCTCGGTGCTGCTGCCGGGCACGGCCTTCGTGGAACTGGCCGTCCGCGCCGGTGACCAGGTCGGATGCGACCACCTGGAAGAACTCACCCTCCAGGCGCCGCTCGTGCTGTCCACGACCGCAGGGGCGCAGATCCAGCTCTCGGTCGGCGCACCCGACGAGTCCGGCCGGCGCTCGCTGTCGGTGTACTCGCGCTCCGAGGAAGCGCCCTCCGACACGCCGTGGACGCGGCACGCGGAGGGCGTACTGACCACCTCGGCGGCAGCGACCGCCGAGGATCTCACGGTCTGGCCCCCGGAGGGCGCGGTCGCGGTGCCGCTCGACGGGCTGTACGAGGGGCTCGCCGCGGCCGGACTGACGTACGGGCCCGTCTTCCAGGGCGTACGGGCCGCCTGGCGGCGCGGCGGGGAGATCTTCGCCGAGGTCGAACTGGGTGAGGAGCAGCGGGCGCAGGCCGGTTCGTACGGGCTGCATCCGGCCCTGCTGGACTCGGCGCTCCACGTCCTCGGGCTCGGCGGCCTGGTGACGGACGACGGCCGGGGCCGCCTGCCGTTCTCGTGGAGCGGTGTGTCGCTGCACGCCACCGGAGCCTCGGCGGCGCGTGTGCGGCTGGCCGGCGCCGGACGGCCGGACGTGGTGTCCCTGACCGTCGCGGACGGCACCGGCCGGGCGGTGGCCCACGTCGACGAGCTGACGCTGCGCGCGGTGTCGGCGGAGGACGTGCGCGTCGGCGGCCGGCACGAGTCGCTGTTCCGGGTCGAGTGGGCGGCCGTCCCGGTCCCCGCCGTGATTCCCGCCGGCCGGTGGACCGTACTGGGCGACGACGCGGCGCTTGCGGGTCTTGAGGCGGCCGAACGGTACGCCGACCTCGACGCCCTGCGGGCCGCCCTGGACGCGGGCACGGCCACCGTGCCGGACGCCGTACTGATGCCGTGCCTGCCCACGGAGGCAGAGGCAGAGGCGGGAGCGGAGGCGGGTCCGGTGACGGCCGAGGCGGTGGCCGGGGCGACCGGGCGCGCGCTGGACCTGCTGCGGTCGTGGCTCGCGGACGGCCGGTTCGCCGACGCCCGTCTGGTCTTCGTCACCCGGGGCGCGGTGGCCGCGGGCGCGGGCGAGGCGGTCGGCGACCTGACGCACGCGGCGGTGCACGGCCTGGTGCGTTCGGCGCAGTCGGAGCACCCCGACCGGTTCCTCCTCGTGGACCTGGACGGTCCCGGCACCGCGCTGCCGGCCGCCCTGGCCTGCGGCGAGCCGGAGATCGCGGTCCGCGCCGGAACCCTGCGCGCACCCCGGCTGGCCCGCGCGGCCGACACCGGCATCGACAACACGGACACCGAGTCCGGCACCGACACCGAGTCCGCCTCCGACGCCGACACCCGCCCGCACCCCCCGTACGCCCCGGGTGGCACGGTCCTCGTGACCGGCGCCACCGGCACGCTGGGCGGTCTGGTCGCCCGGCACCTGGTCGCCGAACACGGGGTGCGGCACCTGCTGCTCGTCAGCCGCCGGGGCGACGCGACCGAGGGCGCCGCCCAACTCAACGCCGAGCTGGCCGAGTCGGGCGCCGAGGTCACCTGGGCCGCCTGCGACGTGGCCGACCGCGACGCGCTCGCGGAGGTACTGGACGGCGTGCCGGCGGCGCACCCGCTGACCGCCGTCATCCACACCGCCGGCGTCCTGGACGACGGCGTCGTCGAGTCGCTGACCGGCGAACGGCTGCGGAACGTACTGCGCCCGAAGGCGGACGCGGCCCTCAACCTGCATCACCTCACCCGCGACCGCGACCTGTCGGCTTTCGTGCTGTTCTCCTCGGCCGCGGGCGTCTTCGGCAGCCCCGGACAGGCCAACTACGCGGCGGCCAACACCTTCCTCGACGCCCTCGCCCACCACCGGCGCGCCCAGGGCCTGCCCGCGGTGTCGCTCGCCTGGGGCCTGTGGGACGCCGACGGCGGCATGGCGGGCGGCCTGGACGCGGCGGACGTCGACCGCATGAGCCGCGGGGGAGTGCACGGACTGCCCGCCGCCGAGGCGCTACGGCTCCTCGACACGGCGCTCCCGTCCACCGACCCCCTGCTGGTGCCGACCCGGCTCGACCTCGCGACGGTGCGCGCCAACGCGGCCGCCGCGGGAGTGCCCCCGCTGCTGCGCGGCCTGGTGCGGGTGCCGTCCCGCCGTACCGCGGAGACACACGGCGGCGGGGCCGGCCGTTCCGCCTCGACGCACCTCGCACACGACCTGGCCGGGCTGAGCGAGGCCGAGCAGGAGCGGCTCCTGCTCGACCTGGTGCGTACGCACGTCTCGGCCACCCTCGGCCACGACGGCCCCCGCGCGATCGACCCCGAAGTGGCCTTCAAGGAACTCGGCTTCGACTCGCTGACGGCCGTCGAACTGCGCAACCGGCTCGGCGCGGCCACCGGCATGCGGCTGCCCGCCACCCTGGTCTTCGACCACCCCACCTCCTCCGTCCTCGCCCGGCACCTGCGCGCCGAGATCGCCGGCACACGGGGAGCCGGGAACACCACCGCCGTCGCCACCACGGCCACCGCCGAGCAGGAGCCCATCGCCATCGTCGCGATGAGCTGCCGCTTCCCGGGCGGAGTGCGCGGCCCCGAAGACCTGTGGGAAGCCGTCGCCGCCGGCATCGACGGCATCACCCCCTTCCCGTCCGACCGCGGCTGGGACGTCGACGCCCTCTACCACCCCGACCCGGACCACCCGGGCACCAGCTACACCCGCGAGGGCGGGTTCCTGCACGACGCGGGCGACTTCGACCCCTCCCTCTTCGGCATCAGCCCGCGCGAGGCCCTCGGCACCGACCCGCAGCAGCGGCTGCTCCTGGAGACCGCCTGGGAGGCGTTCGAACGCGCCGGAATCGACCCGGCGTCCCTGCGCGGCAGCAGCACCGGCGTGTTCGCGGGGGTCATGTACCACGACTACGCCTCGGTCCTGGAGAACGCGTCCACGGCAGCCGCGTCCGGCACGGCCGGCGGCGCGGGGATCGCCGAGGGCTCGCTGGGCTCCGGCAGCACCGGCAGCATCGCCTCCGGCCGGGTGTCCTACACCTTCGGCCTGGAGGGCCCGGCCGTCACCATCGACACGGCCTGCTCCTCCTCGCTGGTCGCGCTCCACCTCGCGGTGCAGGCCCTGCGGTCCGGCGAGTGCTCGCTGGCGCTCGCGGGCGGCGTGACGGTGATGGCGACGCCCGGCACGTTCGTCGGCTTCAGCCGGCAGCGCGGGCTCGCCGCCGACGGCCGCTGCCGCGCCTTCGCGGCGGGCGCGGACGGCACGGGCTGGTCCGAGGGCGTCGGCCTGCTGCTGGTGGAACGGCTCTCGGACGCCCGCCGCAACGGGCACCCGGTCCTCGCGGTCGTACGCGGCTCCGCCGTCAACCAGGACGGCGCCAGCAACGGCCTCACGGCCCCCAACGGCCCGTCCCAGCAGCGCGTGATCCGCCAGGCGCTCGCCAACGCCCGCCTGACGGCCGCCGACGTGGACGCCGTGGAGGCGCACGGCACGGGTACGACGCTCGGCGACCCGATCGAGGCACAGGCGCTGCTCGCGACGTACGGGCAGGAACGGGCGGGGGACCGGCCGCTGTGGCTGGGCTCGGTGAAGTCCAACTTCGGTCACACCCAGGCCGCCGCGGGTGTGGCGGGCGTGATCAAGATGGTGATGGCGATGCGGCACGGTGTGCTGCCGCGCACCCTGCACGTGGACGAGCCGTCCCCGCACGTGGACTGGTCGGCGGGCGCGGTCACGCTGCTCACCGAGAACCGTGAGTGGCCGGACACCGGGCGCCCGCGCCGGGCGGCGGTCTCGTCGTTCGGCATCAGCGGCACGAACGCCCATACGATCATCGAGCAGGCCCCGGCACACGCCGACGAGGAGCGGGAGGCCGAGCAGGCGGAGGCCGCCGACGTGCTCTGGCCGGTGTCGGGCGCGACCGAGGAGGCGCTGCGCGCCCAGGCCGAACGGCTGCGCGCCCACCTGGCCGCCCACCCCGGACTGCGGCCGGCGGACGTCGGACACACGCTGGCCACCGGACGCGCCGCGCTGGCGCACCGGGCCGCGGTCGTCGGCGCCGACCGCGAGACCCTGCTCGCGGGCCTCACCGCCCTGGCCGAGGACCGGACGGCGGCGGGCCTCGTCCGCGCCCGCGTGGCCTCGGCGGCCCGCACCGCCTTCCTGTTCACCGGCCAGGGCAGCCAGCGCCCGGGAATGGGCCAGGAGCTCCACGCGACCCACCCTGTCTTCGCCGACGCCCTCGACGCGGTGTGCGCCGAGCTGGACAAGCACCTCGAACGTCCTTTGAAGCGCGTGCTGTTCGACATGGAACAGCAGGGCGAGGAGGACCGGCGCAGGCGACTGGACCAGACCGTCTTCACACAGGCCGCGCTGTTCGCGGTGGAGGTGGCGCTGTTCCGGCAGCTGGAGGCGTGGGGCGTGCGCCCCGACTTCCTGGCCGGGCACTCGATCGGTGAGGTGGCGGCCGCGCACTGCGCGGGTGTGCTGTCGCTGGAGGACGCCTGCACGCTGGTGGCGGCGCGTGGCCGGCTGATGCAGGAACTGCCGGACGAGGGCGGCGCGATGGTGGCCGTGCAGGCCGCCGAGGACGAGGTCGCCCCGTACCTCACCGACGTGGTGAGCATCGCGGCCGTCAACGGGCCGGCCTCCGTGGTCGTCTCCGGTGACGAGGGCGCCGTACTGGCGATCGCCGCCGCCTTCGAGGAACAGGGCCGGAAGACCCGGCGCCTGACGGTCAGCCACGC
The DNA here is from genome assembly GCF_014650655.1 of Streptomyces anandii JCM 4720. Lineage (GTDB taxonomy): Bacteria > Actinomycetota > Actinomycetes > Streptomycetales > Streptomycetaceae > Streptomyces > Streptomyces anandii. The sequence goes on along the minus strand of NZ_BMVJ01000042.1, from coordinate 4,758 downwards.
CTTCCACTCCCCGCACATGGACGGCATGCTGGAGGCGTTCCGCGAGGTGGCCGAGGGCCTGTCCTACGCCGCTCCCCGCATCCCGATCGTCTCCACGCTCACCGGCGCCCTCGTCACCGCCGAGGAGATCCGCACACCGGACCACTGGGTCCGTCACGTCCGCGAGGCGGTGCTTTTCTGCCCGGCCGTGCGGGCACTCGAGGCCGAGGGCGTCACCACGTTCCTCGAGCTCGGCCCGGACGGCGTGCTGTCGGCCATGGGTCAGGAGTGCGTCACCGACGACGGCGCCGCCTTCGCCCCCGTGCTGCGCGGTGGCCGGCCGGAGAGCGGCACACTGACCGCCGCGCTGGCCCTCGCCCATGTGCGCGGCCAACGGCTCGACTGGGACGCGGTGTTCGCCCCTGCGGACCCGCGCCGCGTCGAGCTGCCCACCTACGCCTTCCGGCGCCGCAGGTACTGGCCGCGGACGGACGGTCGCCCGTCCGGTGACCCGGCCGCGCTCGGACTCGCCGCGGCCGGTCATCCGCTGCTCGGCGCCACCGTCGAACTCGCCGACGACGACGGGATGGTGTTCACCGGCCGGCTGTCCGTCCGGACCCACCCGTGGCTGGCCGACCATGTGGTGTCGGGCTCGGTGCTGCTGCCCGGCACGGCCTTCGTCGAGCTGGTCACCCACGCCGGCGGCCAGGTCGGCTGCGACCGGCTGGAGGAACTCACTCTCGAGGCCCCCCTGATCCTGCCCGAGCACGGCGGCGCGGTGCACGTACAGCTCGTGCTGGGCGCTCCGGACGACACCGGGCGGCGTACGGTCACCCTGCACTCGCGCCCCGAGACCGGGAGTGCCGAGGAGCCTTGGACCCGGCACGCCGAGGGCGCCGTCGTGATCGCGGCCGGCGAGGTCATCGAGGCCGGCCACGCGGCCCCGGCCGATCTGGTGGCGTGGCCCCCGCCGGGCGCGACTCCGGTCGCGCTGGAGGAGCGGTACGGAGAACTGGCCGCGGCCGGGCTCGCCTACGGCCCCGCCTTCCAGGGCCTGCGGGCCGCCTGGCTGCGGGACGGAGAGGTCTACGCCGAGGTCGAACTCCCCGAGGACGAGCGGCCGGTGGCCGGTGCCTACGGCATCCACCCCGCGCTGCTGGACGCGGTGCTGCACGCCGTGGGCCTGGGCGGATACTTCCCCGACGACGCGGACGGCCAGGCACGGCTGCCCTTCGCGTGGCGGGGGGTGACACTGCACGCGCTGGGTGCCCCGGCGCTGCGCGTACGGCTGACCAAGGCCGGCGCGGACGCCGTCGCGCTCCAGGTGGCCGACGACACCGGCCGTCCCGTCGCCTCCGTCGACTCGCTGGTACTCCGTCCGCTCCCCGCCGGGGGACTGAGGGCCGCGCGACGCCGGTCGCTGTTCCGGGTGGAGTGGACGCCCGTCACGGCTCCGGCCACCGCCGCGTCGCTCGCGTCGGGCGCGGGGCTGTCGATGGTGGTCGTGGGTGAGGCGTTCGCGGGCGAGGCGCCCGTCCACCCCGATCTGCCTTCCCTGGCGGACGCGGTGGCATCCGGGGCCTCCACGCCCGCGACCGTACTCCTGCCGCTTCTCCCGGAGACCGGGCGAGCCGGTGGCCAGGACAGTGCCGACGCCGTCCGCGAGGCGGTCGTGGCGGCCCTCTCCGCCGTACAACTCTGGCTCTCCGACGAACGGTTCGCCGAGTCACGGCTGGTCGTCGTCACGCAGGGCGCGGTCGCGGCCGGCCCCGGCGAGGACGTCAACGACCTGGCGCACGCGGCCGCGTGGGGCCTGCTGCGGTCGGCGCAGGCGGAGCACCCCGGCCGCCTCCTACTGATCGATTCCGACGACGCCTCCGCCCCGCTGCCGGCCGCCGCCCTCAACACCGAGGAGCCCCAACTCGCCCTCCGCGGCGGCCGACTGCTGGCTCCCCGGCTCACTCACGCGACCACCGACGCCGTGGCCGCCGAGGCGGCCCCGGCGGTCGATCCACACGGCACCGTCCTGCTGACGGGTGCGACCGGCACCCTTGGCCGCCAGGTCGCCCGGCACCTGGTGGCCGAACACGGCGTACGGCACCTGCTGCTGACCAGCCGGCGCGGCGCGGACGCCGAAGGGTCCGCCGAACTCCTCGCCGAGCTGGGCGAGTCGGGGGCCGAGACGGTCCGGCTGGTCGCGTGCGACGCGGCCGACCCGGACGCACTGTCCGCCCTGCTGGACACCGTCCCCGCCGAACACCCGCTCACCGCGGTCGTCCACGCCGCCGGAGTCCTCGACGACGGCACCGTCGCGTCACTGACCCCCGAGCGCGTCGAGGCCGTCCTGCGCCCGAAGGCGGACGCGGCCCTCAACCTGCACCACCTCACCCGCGACCGCGAGCTGTCGGCGTTCGTGCTGTTCTCCTCGGCCGCGGGCGTCTTCGGCAACCCCGGCCAGGCCAACTACGCCGCCGCCAACACCTTCCTCGACGCCCTCGCCCACCACCGGCGCGCCCAGGGCCTCCCGGCCGTCTCGCTGGCCTGGGGCCTGTGGGCCGAACCCGGCCGCATGACCGACGAGTTGGCGTCGACCGACCGCGACCGCATGAGCCGGGGCGGTGTCACCGGCCTGACGACCGGCGAAGGACTCGGCCTCCTCGACGCCGCACTCGCGCAGGGCGCCGAGCCCCTGCTGGTCCCGATCCGGCTGGACACGGCGGCGGTTGCGGCGCGGGCGGAGACGGACGGTGTGCCGCCGCTCCTGCGCGGCCTGGTCCGCACCCGGCCCGGCACCGGCCGCCGCGCCCCCCTCGACGGCGGCACGAACGGCACGGACGGCCCGCACGGTCCGCACGGCAGGGACCGGGGACGGGCGGCGGGCGAGGGCTCCCTCGTGCGCCGGCTGACCGGGCTGCCGCGCGAGGAACAGACCGGCGCGCTGCTGGAACTCGTCAGCGCCCAGGTCGCCGCCGTGCTGGCGTACGACCCCTCGGACCCCTCGCAAAGGATCGAGGCAGACCGATCCTTCCGTGAACTCGGCTTCGACTCGCTGACCGCCGTCGAACTGCGCAACCGGCTCACGTCCGCCACGGGACTGCGCCTGCCCGCCACCCTCGTCTTCGACCACCCGACCCCCGCCGTCCTCGCCGAGTTCCTTCGCGACACGCTCCTGGGCAACGGCACGGGAGCGGACGGGCGGGCGACGCCCCAGGCCAACGGCGGGACGGCCGCCGTGGCGGACGACCCCGTCGCGATCGTCGGACTGGCCTGCCGCTACCCGGGTGGCGTGCGCACCCCCGAGGACCTGTGGCGCCTGGTCGTGGACGGCCGGGACGCCATCGGGGAGTTCCCGCAAGACCGCGGCTGGGACCTCGACGCGCTCTACGACTCCGACCCCGACCGCACCGGCACCAGCTACACCCTCCAGGGCGGCTTCGTCGAGAACGCGGGCCACTTCGACGCGGCCTTCTTCGGGATCAGCCCGCGGGAAGCCGTGGCGATGGACCCGCAGCAACGGCTGCTCCTGGAGACCTCCTGGGAGGCGCTGGAGCGGGCCGGCATCGACCCGTCGGCGGTGCGGGGCAGCCGTACCGGAGTGTTCGCCGGCGTGATGTACCACGACTACGCCTCACGGCTGGCCGCGCTCCCCGAGGGCGTCGAGGGCTTCCTGGGCACCGGCAACTCCGCCAGCGTCGTCTCCGGCCGGCTGGCCTACACCTTCGGCCTGGAGGGCCCGGCGGTCACCGTGGACACGGCGTGCTCGTCCTCGCTGGTCGCCCTGCACCTGGCCGTGCAGGCGCTGCGCAACGGCGAGTGCGACCTGGCGCTCGCGGGCGGTGTGACGGTGATGGCGACCCCGGCGGCGTTCGTCGAGTTCAGCCGCCAGCGCGGACTCGCGGCCGACGGCCGCTGCAAGGCCTTCGCGGCGGACGCCGACGGCACCGGCTGGTCGGAGGGCGCGGGCGTCCTCCTGGTGGAACGGCTCTCGGACGCCCGTCGCAACGGCCACCCGGTGCTCGCGCTGGTGCGCGGCAGCGCCGTCAACCAGGACGGCGCCAGCAACGGGCTCACCGCCCCCAACGGCCCGTCGCAGCAGCGCGTGATCGGACAGGCCCTGGCGTCCGCCGGGTTGACGGCCGCGGACGTGGACGCGGTGGAGGCGCACGGTACGGGTACGACGCTGGGTGACCCGATCGAGGCGCAGGCGCTGCTCGCCACCTACGGACAGGACCGTCCCGCCGAGGACCGGCCGCTGTGGCTCGGGTCCGTCAAGTCCAACCTGGGCCACACGCAGGCCGCTGCGGGCGTCGCGGGCGTGATCAAGATGGTGATGGCGATGCGGCACGGTGTGCTGCCGCGCACCCTGCACGTGGACGAGCCGTCCCCGCACGTCGACTGGTCGGCGGGTGCGGTGTCGCTGCTCACGGAGGGCAGGGAATGGCCGGCGGCGGACCGTCCGCGCCGGGCGGCGATCTCCTCGTTCGGCTTCAGCGGCACGAACGCCCACACGATTCTCGAAGAGGCACCGCGGGAGGAGCCCGCCGCTGCGGTTTCCGCTTCCGGGGTGCCGTCCGTGCCGCTGGTGCTGACGGCCAAGACCGCTGATGCGCTGCGTGCGCAGGCGGAGCGGCTGCGGGACCGTATGGCGGCCGATCCGGGGCTCGCGCCGCTTGACGCGGCCTATTCGCTGGCCACCGGGCGGGGTGTCTTCGAGCACCGTGCGGCGGTCGTCGGGGGCGACCGGGAGGCCCTTGTCGCGGGCCTGACCTCGCTCGCCGA
>NZ_BMVJ01000041.1:14679-23007 GCF_014650655.1 Streptomyces anandii JCM 4720 | reverse complement strand
CACATCGCCTCGAAGATCCGCTCCTGCTCCAGAGCGAACACCTCCGGATCCGTATAGGCAGAACCGGGAAGAGTGGCGATCAGACTGGGCGGCAGATTCGTGATGGTCATCGGGTCACCTTCAAGGGAGGTCGGACGCGCACGCGGCGGGGATCGAACAGGGCGATGGGGTGGCCGGTGGTGCCTTCAGTGGCCAGATCGGCGATGATCTCGCCGATGACGGGGACGAACTTGAACCCGTGGCCGGAGAATCCGCAGGCCACCGTCACCTGCGGATGCTCGGGGTGCCGGGCGAGGACGAAGTGCTCGTCCGGGGTGTTGGCGTACATGCAGGCGGCGGCCTTGAGGAAGCGGCCGGGCAGGGTGGGGATGCGCGGGCGCAGGTGGCCGGCCATGGCCGCGATCTCCTCCGGGTGGATCTCGCGGTCGAGGGTGTCGGGGTCACTGGGGACGCCCTTGCGGAAGAAGGCGACCTTGGCGCCGCCGTCGGCCCCGTCGAGGGCGGGGAAGCCATAGATCTGGGTGCCGTCCGGGTCCTCCCAGATGTAGACGGGGTGCCGGTCGTGGGCGAACGGGCCGGTGCCGCCGTCGGGTTGGAACCAGTACATGACCTGACGCTCCACCGTCACGCGCACACCCAGGTCGGACAGGAGCTTCGGGGCCCAGGCCCCGGGAGCGATGACGAGCCGGTCGGCGGTGTACGCGCCGCGGTCGGTGACCACCCAGGCCTTGCCGCCCGGGCCGTCGGCCTCCCAGCCGAGGACCATTTCCGCGAAGTGCAGGTCGGCGCCGTTGGCCCGGGCCAGTCCCAGGTGGGCCATGACGGTGGCCTCGGGCCGGGCGACACCGGCCTTGCGCTCGTAGAAGGCGACGTCCTGCGCCGCCGGATTGAAGGTGGGGAAGCGGCGCCGGATGTCGGCGGCGTCGAGGACCTCGTGCTCCAGGCCCCACTGGTGCGCGCTGCTCAAGGTGCCGGCGAAGGCCGCGCTGTCCTCACGGCCGATCAGGAGACCACCGGTTTCGGTGAAGACCTCGTACCCGGAGTCGGCGGCCAGCTTCTCCCACAGTTCGCGGGCACGCAGCAGCAGCGGCACGTAGGCCGGGTCCTCGAAGTAGGCCTGCCGGTAGATGCGGGATCCGCCGTGGCTTGAGCCGAGGTCGTGGGCTGGGCGGAAGCGCTCCAGGCCGAGCACCCGCTGACCGCGGGCGGCCAGGTGACAGGCGGCTGCGCTGCCCATCCCGCCCAGGCCGACGACGATCACGTCGTACGAAGTGGCCATGTGTCCCTCTCCTGGGGAATCTGCCGACGGGGACGTGGTTCTGCTCGTGCTCCTGGCGTGTCGCAGCGCCGGACGCGTTGCCTCCGGGGGCCGGTCAGCGCGGTCACAGGATCACCACCGAGCGCAGGACGTCGCCGCGCCGCATCCTGGCGAACGCGGCCTCCACCTCGTGCAGGCCGATCGTCTCGCTGACGAAGTCACCCAGGTCGAACCGGCCCTGCAAGTAGAGGTCGATCAGGGCCGGGAAGTCCCGGGAGGGCAGGCAGTCGCCGTACCAGGACGATTTCAGCGCCCCGCCCCGGCCGAAGACGTCCAGCAGGGGCAGGCCGACGGTCGCCTCCGGGGCGGGGACGCCGACCAGTACGACGGTGCCGGCCAGGTCGCGGGCGTAGAAGGCCTGCTCGTAGGTCTCGGGGCGGCCCACCGCGTCCACGACGACGTCTGCGCCCACGCCGCCGGTCAGGCTGCGGATCGCCTCGACGGCGTCGGTCCTGGAGGAGTCGACGGTGTCGGTGGCGCCGAACTGCTCGGCCCTCTTCAGCTTCCGGTCGTCGACGTCGACGGCGATGATGCGGCCGGCGCCCGCCACCTTGGCCCCCGCGACGGCGGCCATGCCCACGCCGCCGCAGCCGATCACCGCGATGCAGTCGCCGCGGCCGACGGCGCCGGTGTTGACCGCTGCGCCGAATCCGGCCATCACGCCGCAGCCGAGCAGCCCGGCCGCGGCGGCCGAGGCGGCCGGAGCCACCTTGGTGCACTGGCCGGCGGCGACCAGGGTCTTCTCGGCGAACGCGCCGATGCCCAGGGCCGGCGACAGCTCCGTACCGTCTTGCAGGGTCATCTTCTGCTTCGCGTTGTGGGTGGCGAAGCAGTACCACGGCCTGCCCCTGCGGCAGGCCCTGCACTTGCCGCAGACCGCGCGCCAGTTGAGGACGACGAAGTCGCCGGGTGCGACGTCGGTGACACCCTCGCCGACCGCCTCCACCACGCCCGCGGCCTCATGGCCGAGCAGGAAGGGGAACTCGTCGTTGATCGCGCCCTGCCGGTAGTGCAGGTCCGTGTGGCAGACGCCGCAGGCCTGCACGCGCACCAGCGCCTCACCCGGGCCGGGGTCCGGCACCAGGACCGTCTCCACCGAGACCGGCGCGTCCTTGTGCCGGGCGACGACGGCGCGTACCTCGTGTGTCACTGTCGATCTCCTCCGCTGCGGGGGCGGCCGAACACGGTCCTGGGCCCGGTGTCCCGGGACGGCGGGCGACGTCGATCGCTCCCGCGGAACGATCGGGGGGGTCACCGACCTCGAAAGTTGCGTTGCGTAGTCCACAACCACATTCGCCATAAGCAACGCTTGCCAAACTGTCTCCCTGCGGGCACCCACTGTCAAGGGATTGGTGAAGCGAATTTCCCGCCCGGAGCGAGCGTCCGCCGCCGGGCGCCGCCGGCCTCGGCCGCCCGCACGGCCCGCCGGGACCGGCACCGCGGCCTTCCGCCGGCAGGACGGGCCGTGCGACCATGCGGCGGCCGGCTCCCGCCGTCGCCCGACTCCTGCCGGACTTGCCGGCGCGACTGCGTATAGTTGCATCATGAGCATCCATGTCGCACATGACGCAACAGCAGGTCAGACGGGGAACGGGGTGCAATCCGTCGACCGCGCCGTCAGCGTCCTGGAGATCCTCGCGCAGCGCGGAGAGGCGGGTGTCAGCGAGGTCGCGGCCGAGATCGACGTCCACAAGTCGACCGCGTTCCGCCTGCTCGGGGCGCTGGAAGCGCGTGGCCTGGTCGAGCAGACGGCCGAGCGGGGCAAGTACCGGCTCGGCTTCGGACTCGTGCGCCTGGCCGGCGCCGTGACGGGCCGTCTCGACATCACCCAGCAGGGCCGGCAGGTGTGCGAGCGGCTCAGCGAGGAGATCGGCGAGACCGTCAACATCGCGGTGCTTCAGGAGCACTACGCCGTCAACCTCTACCAGGTACGCGGTCCGGGCGCCGTCGGTACGTACAACTGGGTGGGCCAGCTCACCCCCGTGCACGCCACCTCGAGCGGCAAGATCCTCCTCGCCCACCTGCCGGCGAAGGAGCGCGCCGAAGTGCTCGCGGCCTCCGGGCTGCGGAAGCTGACGCCGCACACCCTGACGGCCAGGACGAGGCTGGAGAAGGACCTCGCCGAGGCGCAGCGGCGCGGGTACGCGGTGACACTGGAGGAGTTCGAGATCGGGCTGCATGCCATGGCGGCCCCGATCCGGTCCCGCGACGGCGAGGTCATCGCCGCGCTCAGCGCTTCCGGCCCCGCGTACCGCTTCACCGAGGAACGCATGCACGAGTTCGCACCCGTGCTGGTCAAGGGAGCGCAGGACATCAGCCGCCGGATCGGCTATCCGGGCTGAGCCGCCCGGCCCGGCGCGCGGACCCACCGGCCGCGCACGCGGGCGCGGCCGGTGGGTCCCCGTGGGCTCAGCGCGGCGGCTGCACCGCCCCTTCCGTCTCCGCGCCCCAGCGGGCGCTCACCCGTACCGCGTCCAGCGTCGACGCGACATCGTGCACCCGCAGGCACCAGGCGCCCTGCGCGGCGGCGAGCGCGGAGACGGCGGCGGTCGCGGCGTCCCGCAGCCGCGCCGCACGGGGTCGTCCCGTCGCGTCGTCCGCCAGCAGACGGCCGAGGAACGACTTGCGTGAGGCGCCCACCAGGACCGGATGGCCCAGTGCACGGATCTCCCCGAGCCGGGCCAGCAGCCTCCAGTTGTGCTCGGGTTCCTTGGCGAAGCCGAGCCCGGGGTCGACGATCAGGGAACCGGGCGCGATTCCCGCCTCCAGCGCGGCCTCGATCCTCAGGCGCAGCTCGCCGAGCACGTCGGCGACGACATCGCCGTAGCGGGCGTTGGCCTCCATACCGGCGGAATGTCCGCGCCAGTGCATCACCACGTACGGCGTGGCCGCCCGGGCCATCAGCGGCAGCATCGCGGGGTCGGCGAGGCCCCCCGAGACGTCGTTGATCAGCCGTGCCCCCGCGTCCAGCGCGCGGGCGGCGACCCCGGCCCGCATGGTGTCGACGCTGACGACCGCGCCGGCCGCGGCGAGTTCCCGGACGACGGGCAGGACGCGGCGCAGTTCCTCGTCGGCCGGTGGCCGTCTCGCGCCGGGGCGGGTCGACTCACCGCCCACGTCCACGATGTCCGCTCCCTGCTCGAGCAGCGCGAGTCCGTGCGCGACGGCTGCGTCGGCGGCGAACGACGAACCGCCGTCGGAGAAGGAGTCGGGGGTGACGTTCACGACGCCCATGACCAGTGCGCGGCCGGGCCGTGGCAACCCGGTCGGGTGGGCCTGCGGCCCGGCGTGGGACGGATGGCTGCGGGCGACACCGGCCGCGTCCGGCCGAAGCGCGGCGGGAGCCCCCCGGCAAGGCTCCCCCCGGGGCGACAGGGCGGTACCGCCGGGTCCGGTCATCTGTACTCCGTCGCCGCGTCGAGCAGCCAGTCCGCCAGGTAGCCGGCGAACGAGGAACGGACCAGCACCCAGAACCCGGCCCTGGGTTCGTCGCGGGCGACCAGGACGACCTGGGTACGGGCGAGAGTCGTCTGAGCGCAGCGCCCGGGGCCGAAGGCGCGCGGGTGCAGGTCCAGGGAGCAGCCGTGGGCCAGGAGGTCGCGGGCGCGGGGGCCGGCGACGAGGACGGTGGTGCGCTGTGCCGAGACGTCGGTGACGGACACCGGCTCCTGCCCGGCCGCCGCGCGGACACGGCTCTCCAGGTCACGCTGGGTACCGGGCTGTCCGACCAGCAGCCACTGGTCCGGGCCGAGCCACAGCGCGGCCAGGTCTGCCGTGCGTACGACGGTGTCGGGTTCCAACGGCAGTGGAAGGCCCAGGGCCAGTCCGACGGCGTCCGCCGCCGCTCCCTTGGGATCGAGGCGGACGTCGACCTGGGCGAGGAGAGGGAGTTCGGCGAGGCGGAGGGCGCCGCGGGAGGCCCGGGTGGCGGCGGCCAGGCGGTGCCTTTCGTGCGCCAGGGGGCTGCGGGGCGGGGCGGTCAGGACGGTGTCAGCCATCGCGGCGGGCTCCCTCGGGGTCGTAGAGGACGGGGCTTGCGACCGTCACCGGGAGCAGCCGGTCACCGACCGGCGCGTAGAGGCGTTCGCCGATGCGCTCCCGGCCGCCCCTGATCAGGGCGAGCGCGAAGGTCCGGCCGAGCGCCGCGCTGCGGTAGCTGGAGGTGACGTGCCCGAGCATCGGGACGGGCGGGGCGGGCAGTTCTCCGTCGGCGACCAGGTGAGTGCCCTCGGGGAGGAAGGCGGCCGGGTCCTCGGGCAGCAGGCCGACCAGGTGTTTGCGGTCCGGGCGGACCGTGTCGGCACGGGCGAAGGAGCGCTTGCCGATGAAGTCGGGCTTCTTCTTCGACACCGCCCAGCCCATGCCCAGGTCCTGCGGGGTGACCGTGCCGTCGGTGTCCTGGCCGATGATGGGATAGCCCTTCTCCGCGCGCAGGACGTGCATGGTCTCGGTGCCGTAGGGGGTGATGCCGTAAGGGGCGCCGGCCTCGTGCACCGCCTCCCAGAGCGCGAGCGCGTGCCACGGCGACACGTTGATCTCGTAGGCGAGTTCGCCGGAGAAGCTGATCCGGCACACACGCGCCTCGATGCCGGCGACAGTCGTCTCGCGCCATGCCATGAAAGGGAAGTCGTCATTGGCCACGGCCAGCCGGGGCGCGAGCGAGCCGAGAACCTCGCGGGAGCGCGGGCCGACCAGGGCCACGGTGGCCCACTGCTCGGTGACGGAGGTGCAGTGGACCCGCAGTTCGGGCCATTCGGTCTGCAGCCACTCCTCCATCCAGTCCAGGACGGCGGCCGCGTTGCCGGTCGTGGTGGTGACCAGGAAACGGTCGGGGGCCAGGCGTATGACGGTGCCGTCGTCGAAGACCATGCCGTCCAGGCGGCACATCACGCCGTAGCGGATCATGCCGACCTTCAGGGTGCTCATCATGTTGGTGTAGAGCCGGTCGAGGAAGAGCGCGGCGTCCGGACCCTGGACGTCGATCTTGCCGAGGGTGGAGGCGTCCATGAAGGCCACGCCGTCGCGGGCGGCAGCGCACTCGCGCAGCACGGCGGCCTCCATGTCCTCGCCCTCCTGCGGGTAGTACCAGGGGCGCTTCCACTGGCCGACGTTCTCGAACGCGGCGCCGTGCGCGACATGCCACTGGTGCAGGGCGGTGGTGCGGACCGGGTCGCTCAGCGGGCCCCGGTCGCGGCCGGCCAGGGCGGCGAAGGAGACGGGCGTGTAGGGGGGCCGGAACGTGGTCGTGCCCAGCGCCGAGATGTCCACGCCCAGCAGTTCGGCGACGACCCCGCCGGCCAGGATGCCGGAGGTCTTGCCCTGGTCGTTCGCGGTGCCGGCCGTGGTGTAGCGCTTGGTGTGCTCCACCGAGCGCAGGCCCGCCCCGGTCGCCCGCGCCAGGTCGTCGACCGTGACGTCGCGCTGCAGGTCGACGAAGCACGGGGCGCCGTCCCGGCCGGGGACCGTGTACACGTGCATGGGCGGGGTGTGCGGGTGCGCCGTCGCGTCGGGGAGGCGGGGCGGGTCCATCGTGTGGCCCTCGGCCGCCAGCGCCCGGCCGGCCGCCGCCACGCCCTGGGCCCAGGCGGTGGGCAGGTCGAGGGCGCCGTTCGCGCCGCCCGCGACCTCGACGGCCTGACGGCAGGTGCCGGGGACGAACGAGCCCAGGGCGTCGTCGTAGCGGAGCTTGCCCCCGGCCTGGCTGAACAGGTGTACCACCGGGTTCCAGCCGCCGGAGACGAGCAGCAGGTCCGCGGGGAACTCGCGGCCGGCACCGGTGTCCTCGCCGTACCGGGCGGCGACGACCGTGGTGAGCCTCGGGTCGCCTTCCGTTGCGGTGACGGCGTGAGCGGCCAGCACCTCGATGCCGGCCCGCGCGGCACGGTCCGCCCACCGGCCCGGCTCCGGGCGGGTGTCGAGGACCGCCGCGACGTCCACGCCGGCGGCGTGGAGGTCCAGCGCGGCCGCGTAGGCGCTGTCGTTGGTGGTGAGGACGACCGCCCGGCGGCCGGGCAGGACACCGTACCGGTGGAGGTAGGTGCGGGCCGAGGCGGCCAGCATCACACCGGGGCGGTCGTTGTCCGCGAAAGCCAGGGAGCGTTCGTGGGCGCCGGTGGCCAGGACCACCCGGCGGGCGCGGATGCGCCAGACCCGTTCCCGGGAGACGTTCGCGGGGGCGGCGGCGCCGAGGTGGTTGGTGCGCCGCTCCACGGCGAGCAGGTGGTTGTCGTCGTAGTGGCCGAAGACGGTCGTGCGGCGCAGGACGCGTACCTCGGGGGCGGCTTCGAGCAGCCCGGTGACCTCCTCCACCCAGTCGAGGTGTTCGCCCGTGCCGAGCAGACCGCCGCCGGGCTCCGGCTGGTCGTCGGCCAGGATGACGCGGGCCCCGCTGCGGGCGGCCGCCGCCGCGGCGGCCAGGCCGGCCGGGCCCGCGCCGACGACCAGCAGGTCGCAGTGGGCGTGCACGGCGTCGTAGCGCGCCGGGTCCGGTTCCGTGGCGAGACGCCCCTGGCCCGGCAGGCTGCTCGCCACCAGGCCGTCGTACAGCTCGAGGGTGGTCGCCGGGAGCATGGGCTCGGGAAAGGGCGCCTCGACCTGGACGACCGCGTTCGGCTCCTCCACCCCGGCGGAGAAGATGCCCCTGGGCCTGCCGAGCTTGATGCTGGTCCCCGCCTGGATCACACCGTTGGCGAGGAGGGCGGAGGCGAGGGTGTCGCCTCGGCAGCCGCGGTACTCGGTGCCGTCGAAGGTGAACGTCAGCGGCGCGTCGCGGTCGACACGGCCCCCTGCACGGAGGCGGAAGCCGGTTGCCGGGAATGTCGCCCGAGGCGGCGAAGCATCCTCGCCCCCGGCCACCGCGGGGGCCGGCCGCGCCGCCGCGGGGCCGGCGGGCGCCGGGCCGGGCCGGGAGGCGACCGGACGCTCCTGCGCTGTCTGCGGGCGCTCCTCCCCGGCCCGGTACACCGCCAGGATCTCGTTCGTCGCCGTGTCCCGGACGGCGTTGAACCAGC
>NZ_BMVJ01000041.1:13915-14656 GCF_014650655.1 Streptomyces anandii JCM 4720 | reverse complement strand
GGCGGCACCCCGCCGCGTGGCTCCACCGTTCGGCGAACGGCCCCTTGGGATTGTCACGGAAGAACAGGTACCGGGCCCATTCCCGGTCGCTCAGGGCCGCCGGGTCCTCGGGGTAGGGCACGTGGGCCTGGCCGCCGTAGTGGAACTCGGCCTCGTCGCGGGGCCCGCACCACGGGCAGGGTATGAGCAGCATGGTTCGGCTCCCTAGTGGGCCACCGCGGCCGCGCCGTGCTCGTCGACGAGCGCGCCGGTGGTGAAACGGTCGAGCGAGAAGGGGGCGTTGAGGGTGTGCGGGGAGTCGTGGGCGATGGTGTGGGCATACACCCAGCCCACACCCGGAGTGGCCTTGAAACCGCCCGTCCCCCAGCCGCAGTTGAGGTAGAGGTTGTCCACCGGGCTCAGGCCCACGATCGGCGAGGCGTCCGGGCTGACGTCGACGATGCCGCCCCACGTGCGCAGGACATGGGCACGCGCGAACGCCGGGAACAGCTCCAGCGCCGCGGACATCTGCTCCTCGATGATGTGGAAGGCGCCGCGCTGGGTGTACGAGTTGTACGCGTCGATACCCGCGCCCATCACCAGTTCGCCCTTGTGCGCCTGGCTGACGTACACGTGAACGGCGTTGGACATGACCACGGTCGGGTGCACCGGCTCCAGCAGCTCCGAGACCAGGGCCTGCAGCGGATGGCTCTGCAGCGGGAGTTCGATGCCCGCCATCGCCGCCAGCACCGAGGTGTGGCC
>NZ_BMVJ01000041.1:12812-13891 GCF_014650655.1 Streptomyces anandii JCM 4720 | reverse complement strand
CGCCGAGCACAGCGCCACCCTGCCCGCCGCGATCGGGCCGAGCGTCGTCTGCACCCCGACCACCCGCCCACCGACCACGTCCAGGCCGGTGACCTCGCAGTTCTGGATGATGTCGATGCCGGCGGCATCCGCGGAACGGGCGAAGCCCCAGGCCACGTAGTCGTGCTTGGCGATGCCCGCGCGCGGCTGGTAGGTGCCGCCGAGCACCGGGTAGCGCACGTCCGGGGAGATGTTGACGATCGGGCACACCTCCTTGACCTGCTCGGCGTCCAGCCACTGCGCGTCCACGCCGTTGAGCCGGTTGGCCTCCACCCGGCGCACGCTGTCGCGGACGTCCTGGAGGCTGTGGGCGAGGTTCAGCACCCCTCGCTGGGAGAACAGGATCGGGTAGTCGAGTTCCTCCGCCAGCTGCTCCCACAGCTTGAGGGCGTGCTCGTAGATGCCCGCGCTCTCGTCCCACAGGTAGTTGGAGCGGATGATCGTGGTGTTGCGGGCCATGTTGCCGCCCGCCAGCCAGCCCTTCTCCAGGACGGCCACGTCGGTGATGCCGTGGTTCTTCGCCAGGTAGTGGGCCGTGGCCAGGCCGTGGCCGCCGCCGCCCACGATCACCACGTCGTAGGAGCGCCGGGGCTCGGGCGTGCGCCACAGCCGGTCGGGGTGGTCGGGCAGATCGGCACCGGGGGTACGGGGGCTCATCGGGCGTCTCCGTCGTGGGACAGGTGCGGGGGGAGCGGGTGTGCGGGGACTGGAGCGTTCATGCGCCGTTCGCGTTCCTCTCGGCGGCCTCGACGACATTGGCGAGCAGCATCGCCCGGGTCATGGGGCCCACGCCTCCGGGCATCGGCGCGAGCCATCCGGCGACGGCGGCGGCGTCCGGGTGGACGTCGCCGGTCAGTCCCTGCCCGGCGCGGGTGATGCCGACGTCCAGGACCGCCGCGCCGGCGCGCAGCATGTTCTTGGTGATCAGTGCGGGCACTCCGGCGGCCGCGACGACGATGTCCGCGTCACGCACGTGCCAGGCCAGGTCCTTGGTCCCGGTGTGGCAGAGGGTGACGGTGGCGTTCTCCGACCTGCGGGTC
>NZ_BMVJ01000041.1:4926-12787 GCF_014650655.1 Streptomyces anandii JCM 4720 | reverse complement strand
AGCAGCAGGCCGAGCGGGCGTCCGACCGTGACGCCCCGGCCGACCACGCACACGCACGCCCCGGCGAGCGGGACCGCGTGGCGGCTGAGGAGTTCGACGATGCCGCGCGGGGTGCACGGCAGCGGGGCGTCCACGCCGAGGACGAGCCGGCCGAGGTTGGCGGGGTGCAGCCCGTCGGCGTCCTTGGCGGGATCCATGCGTTCCAGGACGGCGTTCGCGTCCAGGTGCGCGGGGAGCGGCAGTTGGACGATGTAGCCGGTGCAGGCGGGGTCGGCGTTGAGTTCGCCGACGACGTCCTCGACCTGCTGCTGGGTGGCGTCGGCGGGCAGGTGGCGGCGGATGGAGGCGATGCCGATCTGGGCGCAGTCGCGGTGCTTGCCGGCCACGTAGGCGCGGCTGCCCGGGTCGTCGCCGACCAGGACGGTGCCAAGGCCCGGCGGGCGGCCGGCGACCGCGGTCAGCCTGGCCACCCGGTCGGCGAGTTCACGGCGGATCACGGCGGCGGTCGCCCTGCCGTCAAGGAGTTGTGCGGTCACCGGCGGTGCACCTTCCCAAAGGTCAGCCCCGCAGGCGGGACATGGTCGGGTCGAACAGGGGCTCCTCGGCGACGACCGCCTCGACGCGCCGGCCGAAGTAGCCGATGTGGACGGTGGTGCCGGGGGTGGCGAGATCCACCGGGAGCCAGGCGTAGGCGATGCCCCGGCCCACGGTGTAGCCGTAGGCGGCGCTGGTGACGTACCCGACGGGACGGTCGCCGTCGTAGACGGGCTCCTTGCCCATGACCACGGCACGGGGGTCGTCGACCGTGAGGCAGCTCAGCCTGCGCCGCACGCCGGCCCTGCGGCGCTCGAGGGCGGCCCTGCCGATGAACTCCTCCTTGTCGGACTTGACAGCGAAACCGACGCCGGCCTCGTAGGGATCGTGCTCGTAGGTCATGTCGGTGCCGAAGGAGCGGTAGCCCTTCTCCAGGCGGAGGCTGTTGAAGGCGCCCCGGCCGGCGACGATGCCGCCCAGCGGTTCGGCCGCGGTCCGCAGGGTGTCCCACAGCTTCCGCCCGAGGTCGGCGGTGGTGTAGAGCTCCCAGCCCAGTTCGCCGACGTACGACAGGCGCATCGCCGTCACCGGCACGCTGCCGATGTGGGCGCGCTTGGCTCGGAAGTACTTCAGGCCGTCGCCCGAGAAGTCCTCGTCGGTGAGGGGCTGCAGGACCTTGCGGGCCAGCGGGCCCCACAGGCCGATGCAGCAGGTGCCGGGGGTGATGTCGCGGACCTGGACCGTACCGTCGGAGGGAAGGTGGCGGGTGAACCAGTCGAGGTCCAGGTTGCCGTTGGCGCCGACCTGGAAGAGGTCGCGGCCCAGGCGGGCGACGGTGATGTCGCTGCGGATGCCGCCGTCGTGGTTCAGCAGCAGGGTGTACGTCACCGAGCCGACGGACTTGGCGACCCTGCCCGTGCACAGCCGCTCCAGGAAGGCGGCGGCACCGGGACCGGCCACTTCCAGGCGCTTGAGGGCCGTCATGTCGTACATCGCGACCGTCTCACGTGTGCGCTGCGCCTCGGCGCCGACGATCGGCGACCAGTACCGCGCGGCCCAGTCGTTGGGGACCGGGATGCTGCGGCCTTCGACGAGGGAGGCGTTGGCCTCGTACCACTGCGGGCGCTCCCAGCCGTTCGCCTCCAGGAAGAACGCGCCCAGTTCCTGCTGGCGGGCGTGGAAGGGACTGGTACGGATCGGGCGCGGCTGCCCCGAGGGCTGCAAGGGGTGGAGGATGTCGTAGACCTCGACGAAGTTCTGGCAGTCGCGGGCCAGCACGTACTCGGCGGAGAGCTGGTGCGGCTCGAAGCGGTTGACGTCGCACTCGTGCAGGTCGAAGGAGGAGCAGTAGCCGTCGACCAGCCACTCGGCCATCGCCCTTCCCACACCCGCCGAGTGCGTGACCCACACGGCCTCGGCGACCCAGAAACCCTTGACCTCCGCGGACTCGCCCAGCAGCGGGAAGTTGTCGGTGGTGAAGGAGAACAGGCCGTTGATGCCCTCCTCGATCTTCGCCTCCGCGGTCGCCGGGAGAAGGGACCGGGTCTCGCTCCAGGCGTCCTCGAAGTCCTCCTCGGTGAACTTCAGGACCGAGGGCATCTGCTCGGCCTCGTCCACGGAGAGGATGTCGTCGGCGCAGACCGGCATCGGGCGGTGACCGTAGTAGCCGATGCCCAGACGGTCGAAGCGGTCCCGGTAGTAGAGGTCGGCGTCCTGATGGCGCAGGATCGGCCGGACCGCCTCCTGCTCCTGTCCCGCCAGCGCGGGGACGGGCCCGGTCCAGGCCAGTTGATGGGCCAGCGGCGTCAGCGGCAGGTTCATCCCGGCCATGCGGGCGATCTTCGGACCCCAGATGCCGGCGCAGCACACCACGATGTCCGCCGCGATCTCGCCCTTGTCGGTCAGGACGCCCGTGACCCGTCCCTCGCTCTGCCGGACGTCGAGGACCTCGTGGCGGGCGAGGAAGCGCACGCCGCGCCCGGTGGCCCGGCGGATCTGCGCCTCCACGGCGAGGACGGCCTTGGCGAGGCCGTCGGTGGGAACCAGGAGACCGCCGAGGACCTTGTCCCGGTTCACCAGGGGGTGCTGCTCCACGCACTCCTCGGGCGTCAGCAGCCGCGCCTCGATGCCCCAGGCGGTGACCCAGCCGTGCCGGCGCCGCAGCTCGGTCAGGCGCTCCGGTGTGGTGGCCACCTCCAGACCGCCGACCCGCAGGAAGCACGGCTCGCCGTCGACGTCGAGGGAGCAGAACTTCTCCACGGTGTAGCGGGCCATCTCGGCCATGGTCTTGGAGGAGTTGGTCTGGAAGACCAGGCCCGGGGCGTGCGAGGAGGAGCCCCCGGTGGCGGGCAGCGGCCCCTGGTCGACCACGGTCACCTCGGTCCAGCCGCGCGCGGAGATCTCGTCCGCGAGGGCCGCCCCCACGACGCCCGCTCCGATGATGACCACTCGGGGTCCCGCCATCGCCGCACCTCCGGTTTGATGACCAGTCGAGCCGATCAAGTTTCTGTCTACGCAACTTGATTCAGGTTGCGCAACTCAATGTGCCTTCCGTGCAGGTGGGTGTCAAGGGCCCGGACCTCGGTGAACAGGCCGGAGAGCGGCAAGGCCCGGCGGGCGGTGCGCACCTGAACGCACCGCCCGCCGGGCGTGTTCGACCGGGCCGCAGGCCCGGCTACTTGAGCCAGGCCTCGACCTTGCCGCGGTTCGCCTTCACCCACTTCTTGGCGGCCGCGTCGGGGGACATCTTGTCCTGCGCGATGTACTTGGCCACGGTGTTCTGGTCGTCGTTGGTCCAGTTGAAGTTCTTCACCAGGTCGTAGGCGGGGCTGCCGGACGTGGCGAACTTCGCGCTGACGATCTTGTCCAGGTCGTAGACGGGGTAGTCGCAGGCCACCTTCGCCGTGTCGGCGTCACAGCCCGTCTTGTACGGCGGCAGGCTGACCTTGACCAGCGGCACCTCGGACATGAACCACTGCGGCTCGTAGAAGTAGCCGATCAGCCACTGCTTGTTCTTCTCCGCGGTGCGGTAGGCCTGGATGAGCGCGGTCTCACTGCCCGCGTACACCACCTTGAAGTTCAGCTTCAGGTTCTTCACCAGCGCCGCGTCGTTGGTGACGTAGGACGGGTCCCCGTCGAGCAGCTGGCCCTTCCCGCCCGACTCGGAGGTCTTGAACTTGTCGGCGTACTTGTTCAGGTTCTTCCAGTCGGTGATGTCCGGGTGGGCCTTGGCGAGCCACGGGGGCACGAACCAGCCGATGACGCCCTTGTTGCCGGTCCGGCCCGCCTCCACGGCGGTCTTCTGGCCGCTGATGTACTTCTTCTTCAGGTCGTCGTGTCCCCAGTTCTCCAGTACGGCGTCGACCTCACCGGTGCCGAAGCCCTGCCAGGCGATCTCCTCCTTCAGGTCCTTCTTGCTGACCGTGCAGCCGAGGTCGTGCTGCGCGACGTACGCGACGACCGCCGCGTCCGCCTCGTAGCCCACCCAGGGGTTGACGGCCAGGTTGAACCTGCCGCACTTGCCGCCCGAGCCGGCGGAGGAGCTGTCGCCGACCTTCGCCCCTCCGCAGGCCGTGAGGGTGAGGCCGAGGAAGGTCAGGCCGGCCACGCCGGCTCGCCAGTGTCTTGCCATGGTGTCGCGCTCCTTATGCCCTGGTGCGTCGTGCCGCAGCCTGAGTGATCCGGTCGAACATGACTCCGAGCAGTACGATGGCCAACCCCGCCGCCAGCCCCTTGCCGTACAGCTCTCCCTGCGAGAATCCGGCCACGACGTCGTAGCCGAGGGCGCCGGCACCTACCAGGCCGCCCACAACAACCATCGACAGCACGTAGATCAGACCCTGGTTGGTCGCGAGAGTCAGGGCGCTGCGTGCCATCGGCAGTTGGACCTTGGTGATGATCTGCCAGGTGTTGCACCCGGCCGAGGTGGCCGCCTCCACGGTGGAGCCGGACACGTTGCGCACTCCGTCCGCGATGATTTTGATCGCGACGGGCGCCGCGTAGACGACCGCCGCCACGATGGCGGTGAACCGGGTGGCGCCGAACAGGGCGAGGAAGGGCACGAGGTAGACGAACGGCGGCATGACCTGCGCGGCGTCCAGGGAGGGGCGCAGCATCCGGTCCACCAGCAGGCTGCGCCCCATGCACACGCCGAACAGGGCGCCCAGCACCATCACCAGCACCGTCGCCACCAGCGTCGACGCAAGCGTCGTCATGGCGTCCGACCACACACCCGTGCCGACCAGCAGGCCCACGCACACGGCCGCGGTGACCCCGGCACGCCAGCCGCCGAGCACCACGCCGAGCCCGACCAGTGCCGCACCGACAAGCCACCACGGGGAGTCGGTGAGCAGTGCCTGGAACGGGTTGAGCAGCCCGTTGGTGAGGGCGTCGCGGAAGGCGTTGGTCAGACCCGACAGGTGGTCCTGGGCCCAGGTCGTCGCCGTGTCGGCCGCGCGGGCGATCGAGCTTCCGAGGCCGCCCTCCCCGGGGAACTCCGCAGCCCACACGAAGGTGTGGGAGAGGTAGACCAGTACGGCCGTGACCGCCGCGCCGGCCACCAGCAACGGCCGCCGCCAGGCTCGAAAGCGGCTGCCGGAGCGCCGGGCGGCCTCCTCGCGTCCGCCGGCCGCGGTCGTGACCCGGTCCAGGACGATCGCCATCACGACGATGGCCAGGCCCGCGTTGAAGGCGGTTCCCACGTCCAGCGACTGCAGCGCCTGCACGACCGTCTTGCCCAGACCGGGAGCGTCGATCAGGGCGGTGATGGTCACCATGGCGAGCGCGGCCATGATCGACTGGTTGACACCCATCACCACGGTCCGCCTGGACATCGGCAGCAGCACCTTCACCAGCGCCTGCCAGCGGGTCATGCCCAGCGAGTCGCCCGCCTCCACCGTGCTCTGGGGCACCGTACGGATGGCGTGCGCGGTGATGCGGATCGCCGGCGGGGCCGCGTAGATCACCGTCGTGATGGTGGCCGAGGCCGGGCCGATGAGGAAGAACAACGTCATCGGGGCCAGGTAGACGAAGGTCGGCATCGTCTGCATGAAGTCCAGGAACGGCGTCACGGTCCGGTTGACCCGGTCGGACAGCCCCGCCCACACACCGAGCGGGATCGCGAACAGCAGCGCCACGAGGACCGCGGAGAGGGTCAGGGCGAGGGTGTCCATGCTCTCCTGCCACAGCCCCTGCAGCCCGAAGAAGGTGAACCCGGCCACGGCCAGCAGCGCCACCCGCCAGTTGCCCACCGCCCAGGAGACGTACCCGGCGATCCCCACGACGCCGAGCCAGCCGATCTGCGGCACCGGGCGGCCGCCGGTGGGCTGCGAGATCAGGCCCTGGACGAAGGTCACCAGGTTGTCGATGACCAGCCGGATCTCGTTGAAGAAGTACAGGAACAAGGGGTTGGAGTCGCGGCTCGCCCCGATGGAGTCGTTGACGTCGTTGAACCAGCGGTGCAGTCCCGTGAGGTCGGCCGCCCCGAGGGACAGGGTCTGCTTTCCGCGCAGGACCGCGAAGAGCAGCAGCCAGACGAGGAGAAGGACACCGACGACCATGGACCGGCGGATCCTCGGAGCACCGCCGGCGGTCGTCGCGGTCCCCGCGGCCTCGGCCTCGTCCGCCTTCTCGGGCTTCTCCATGACGGCGGTCATCACGCGCCGCCTGTCTGCCCGGCGACCACCGAGAGGATCTCCTCGTCGCCGACGATGCCGAGCAGCTTGCCGTCCTCGACGACCTTGACCGGCTTCTCGGCGGCCAGCACGGCCCGGGTGGCCTCCCTGACCACGACGTCCGGGCCGAGTTCGGGGCCGTCGAGGTCGTCGTCGGGCTGCGCGGGCCGCATGATCCAGCGCAGGGTGAGAACGTCGCCGCGCGGCACGTCCTTGACGAAGTCCCGTACGTAGTCGTCGGCGGGGGCGCCGACGAGTTCGTCGCCGGTGCCGCACTGGACCATCATGCCGTCGCGCATGATCAGGATGCGGTCGCCCAGCTTGAGGGCCTCGGAGAGGTCGTGGGTGATGAACACCATGGTCTTGCCGACCTCGTGGTGCAGCCGGATGACCTCGCTCTGCATGTCGCGGCGGATCAGCGGGTCGAGCGCCGAGAACGGCTCGTCGAAGAAGAGGACGTCCGGATCGCCGGCCAGGGCGCGGGCGAGGCCGACGCGCTGCTGCATACCGCCGGAGAGCTGATCGGGGTAGGAGTTCTCGTAGCCGGCCAGACCCACCAGCTCGACGACCTCCATGGCCCTCCTGGTGCGCTCCGCCCTGCCCATGCCGCGGATCTCGAGGCCGAAGGCCACGTTGTCGACGACCCTGCGGTGCGGAAGCAGGCCGAAGTGCTGGAAGACCATGGAGAACTTCTTGCGCCGCAGGTCGCGCAGCCGCCTGGCGTCGGCGCCGCGGATGTCCTCGCCCTCGAAGACGATCTCACCGGCGGTGGGTTCGATCAGCCGGGTCAGGCACCGCACCAGGGTGGACTTGCCGGAGCCCGACAGACCCATGACGACGAAGACCTCGCCCGGCGACACCTCGAAGCTGACGTCGCGTACGGCCGCGGTGCATCCGGTGCGCTCCATCAGCTCACGGCGGGTCAGTGAGCACAGTTCCCCGGACTGCGGCACCATCTCGGCCTTCGGCCCGAACACCTTCCACAGCTTGCGCACGGATATGACCGGCGTGCCGTCCGAGTCCTGGGGAGTGCCGCGCCGCTGCGGCACCTCGGTCTGGATGGGGGTCACGATCGACCTCTTTTCGGCGTTCAGCCGCGGAACCAGTGCTGCGGCCGGGGTTGGATGTTCTGCCATATGTGCTTGGACTCCCGGTACTCGTTCAGGCCGGTCGGCCCGAGCTCCCGGCCCACGCCCGAGTGCCCGAAGCCACCCCATTCCGCCTGCGGCACATAGGGGTGGTAGTCGTTGATCCACACCGTGCCGTGGCGCAGCCGGCGGGCGACCCGCTGGGCCCTGCCCGCGTCCTGCGTCCAGACGGCTCCGGCGAGGCCGTACTCGGTGTCGTTGGCGATGCGGACCGCGTCGTCCTCGCCGGTGAAGCGCTCCACGGTGAGGACGGGCCCGAAGGACTCCTCGTGCACCACGCGCATGTCCTGCCGGCATTCGTCCAGCACGGTGGGCGGGTAGAAGTGGCCGCCCGCGAGGGCGGGGTCGTCGGGGCGTTCGCCGCCGCAGCGCAGGACCGCTCCCTCGGCGAGGCCCGCGGCGACGTACGCCTCGACCTTCTCCCGGTGCTGTGCGCTGATCAGCGGCCCCGTCTCGGCCTCGGGGTCGAAGGGGCCGCCGAGGCGGATCAGCCGGGCGCGGCGGACG
>NZ_BMVJ01000041.1:0-4904 GCF_014650655.1 Streptomyces anandii JCM 4720 | reverse complement strand
ATCTCGTCGACGAAGCGGTCGTGCACCGAGTCCTCGACGATCAACCGGGCGCCGGCCGAGCAGACCTGCCCGGAGTGCAGGAAGACGGCCGTGAGCGCGAAGTCCACGGCCGTCTCGAAGTCGGCGTCGGCGAAGATCACGTTGGGGTTCTTGCCGCCGAGCTCCAGCGCGACCTTCTTCACGGTCGCCGCGGCGGCGGCCATGATCCGCCTGCCCGTCTCCGGGCCGCCGGTGAAGGAGACCATGTCGACAGCCGGGTTCTCGGAGAGCGGGGCACCCACCTCCGGGCCCGGGCCCAGGACGAGGTTGCCCGCGCCTGCCGGGAGCCCGGCCTCCTCCAGCGCCCGCATCAGCAGGATCGAGGTGGAGGGGGTCAGCTCGCTCGGCTTCAGGACGAAGGTGTTGCCCGCCAGCAGCGCCGGGGCGACCTTCCAGGACGCCTGGAGCAGCGGATAGTTCCAGGGGGTTATCAGAGCGCACACACCGACCGGCTCGTGGACGACGCGGCTGACGGCGTCGTCACGGCCGGTGTCGACCACGCGGCCGGCGTCGGTCCCGCCGATGCCGCCGTAGTAGCGGAAGCAGGAGACGACGTCGGCGATGTCGTACTCGCTCTCCACCAGGCGCTTGCCGGTGTCGAGGGACTCGGCCCGGGCGAACTCCTTGGCGTCGCGCTCGATCAGGTCGGCGGTGCGCAGCAGGAACGCTCCGCGCTCGCGCTCGGGGGTGCGCGGCCAGGGGCCCTCGTCGAAGGCACGGCGGGCCGCCGCGATCGCCGCCTCGGTGTCCGGGCGCGTCCCCTCCGAGACGGTCGCGCTGAGCGTGCCGTCCGCGGGACACCGGATCTCCCGGCGGCCGCCTGCCATCGGCTCCCGCCATTCGCCATCCACATACAGGTCAGCCACGCGCCGAGCCCTCCGACCGAGATGCGTTGCGCATCACGCAATTCATTGCTTGTGGTGGAACACCATGGCGAATGGGCGGACGGACGTCAAGAGGGCGGCGGATGACGATTTCACAAGGGACCGTCCGGCCCTCACGCCTTGACCGAGGACCCCATTGAGGCCAACTATGTTGCTCATCGCTCACTGAGTTGCGCTATACGCATCAACGGAGGCCCCATGTCCCCCCGACCTCAGCCCGGCCGCGAGTACGTCCTCACCCTGTCGTGTCCCGACAGCGCGGGACTGGTCCACGCCGTGAGCGGCTTCCTCGTCCGCAACTCCGGCAACATCCTCGAGAGCCAGCAGTTCGACGACCGGCGCCAGGGCCGCTTCTTCATGAGGGTCCACTTCGACGCCTCCGACCCCGCCGTCGGTCTGGAAAATCTGCGTTACCGGTTCGGACCGGTGGCCGAGGCCTACGGCATCTCCTGGACCTTGCGGGACGCCTCCACCCCGACCCGGACGCTCATCATGGTCTCCAAGTTCGGGCACTGCCTGAACGACCTGCTCTTCCGCCGGCGCACCGGCTCCCTCAACATCGAGGTTCCCGCGATCGTCTCCAACCACCGCGACTTCGAGGGTCTGGCAGAGACGTACGGAGTGCCATTCCACCACATACCGGTAACAAAGAACACCAAGGCCGAGGCGGAGGCCCGGCTGCTGGATCTGGTGCGGGAGTTGGACGTCGACCTGGTCGTACTGGCCCGGTACATGCAGATCCTCTCCGACGACCTCTGCAAGCAGCTCGAGGGCCGCGCCATCAACATCCACCACTCCTTCCTTCCCAGCTTCAAGGGCGCACGCCCCTACGAGCAGGCCTATGACCGCGGGGTGAAGCTCGTCGGCGCCACGGCGCACTACGTGACGCCGGACCTGGACGAGGGACAGATCATCGAGCAGGACGTGGTGCGCGTCGACCACTCCCTCGACCCCGCTGAGCTGGTCACGGTCGGCCGGGACGTGGAGGCACAGGTACTCGCGCACGCGGTGAAGTGGCACAGCGAGAGCCGGGTGATGACCGACGGCAACCGCACGGTGGTCTTCCGCTGAGCGATGGACGGGCACACGAAGTGGGCGGGGCCGGTTTCCGGCCCCGCCCACTTCGGCACGCGCCGCCGTGCGCCGGCGACGACGGAGAACGGGAGAACGGCGGAGGACGGGTCCCGGGCCGCCCCACCACGCCTGCGCAGGCGTGGTGGGGCGGCCCGGGTCATCCCTGCTTCTGGGCGTCGCGGTGGCGGTAGTACGCGGCCTTGGACGGCGGCAGCGGCTCCTTGCCG
Source organism: Streptomyces anandii JCM 4720 (assembly GCF_014650655.1). Classification (GTDB taxonomy): domain Bacteria; phylum Actinomycetota; class Actinomycetes; order Streptomycetales; family Streptomycetaceae; genus Streptomyces; species Streptomyces anandii. The sequence goes on along the minus strand of NZ_BMVJ01000041.1, from coordinate 2,680 downwards.
AGGATGAGGTCGGCCGCCTTCTCGGCGATCATCATCACCGGGGCGTAGATGTTGCCGTTGGTGACGTAGGGCATCACCGACGCGTCCACCACCCGCAGCCCCTCAAGCCCGTGCACCCTCATGCTCAGCGGGTCGACGACCGACATCTCGTCGGTGCCCATCTTGAGGGTGCACGAGGGGTGCAGGGCGGTCTCGCCGTCCTTGGCCACCCAGGCGAGGATCTCCTCGTCGGTCTCGACGGAGGGTCCGGGCGAGATCTCGCCGCCGTTGTAGGGGGCGAGGGCCGGCTGATTGAGGAGCTTGCGGGCGACCCGGATCGCCTCGACCCACTCGCGGCGGTCCTGCTCGGTGGAGAGGTAGTTGAAGCGGAGCGCCGGGTGCTCGCGCGGGTCCTTGCTCCTGATCTTCACCGATCCGATGGCGTCGGAGTACATGGGCCCCACGTGCACCTGGTAGCCGTGCCCTCCGGCGGGCACGGAGCCGTCGTAGCGGACCGCGATCGGCAGGAAGTGGAACATCAGGTTGGGATAGTCCACGTCCTCGTTGCTCCGGGCGAAGCCGCCGGCTTCGAAGTGGTTCGTCGCGGCCGGACCCCTGCGGAAGAGCCACTGCAGGCCGATGAAGGGGGCACGCCACTTCGCCAGGTACGGCTGCATGGACACCGGCTGCTTGCAGGCGTACTGGATGTAGACCTCCAGGTGGTCCTGCATGTTCTCGCCGACACCCGGCAGGTCGTGCACCACGTCGATGCCGAGGGCGGCAAGCTCCTCGGCGTTGCCGACACCGGACAGCTGCAGCAGCTGCGGCGAGTTGATGGCACCGCCGCACAGGATGACCTCCCCGGCGCGCACCTGCCGCACCGGGCCCCGGCCCCGCTGGTACTCCACACCGACGGCCCTCTTGCCCTCGAACAGGACGCGGGTGACGAAGGCGCGGGTCCTGACGGTCAGATTGGGCCGCTTCCTGACGGGCTTGAGATAGGCCTTGGAGGCCGACAGCCGGCGTCCGCGGTGGACGTTGCGGTCGAACCTGGCGAAGCCCTCCTGCCGGTAGCCGTTGACGTCGTCGGTGGGGGCGTAGCCCGCCTCCTCGGTGGCCTTGAGGAAGGCGCCGAAGAGCGGGTTCGTGGCCGGGCCGCGTTCCAGGACGAGGGGGCCGTCATGGCCGCGGAACTCGTCGTCGGGGTCGGCCGCCAGGCAGTTCTCCATCCTGCGGAAGTACGGCAGGCAGTGGGCGTAGTCCCAGGTCTCCATTCCCGGGTCGGCGGCCCAGCGCTCGTAGTCCATGGGGTTCCCGCGCTGGAAGATCATGCCGTTGATGCTGCTGGAGCCGCCGAGCACCTTGCCGCGGGCGTGGTAGATGCGCCGGCCGCCCATGTGAGGCTCGGGCTCGGACTCGTACTTCCAGTCGTAGAACCGGCTGCCGATCGGGTAGGTCAGCGCCGCCGGCATGTGGATGAAGACGTCCCACGGGGAGTCGGACCGGCCCGCCTCCAGCACCAGCACCCGGTTTGCGGGGTCGGCCGAGAGCCGGTTGGCCAGTGCGCTGCCGGCCGATCCACCGCCGACGATCACGAAGTCGTAGTGCAGAGGAGCCATGGTGCCTCGTCTCGCTCGCGCTGTCGATACGCGAGGCATGCTAGTACGAGTATCGCTATACGCACCAGGTTGCGATGAGCGCAACTTGACGGGTCTTCGTTGCGATCGGGTCACTTGCGGGGGCGTCGTCCGGGGCGCCGTTCGGAGCGTTGTTTACTGCGCGTATAGTTTTGCTATGAGCAACTACAGTCCGGACACTGAAACGAACGGTTCGCCGGCCGGCGGGGTGCAGTCCGTGGACCGTGCCGTCAGCGTCCTCGAGATCCTGGGCCAGCGCGGCGAAGCGGGCGTGAGCGAGGTGGCCGCCGAGATCGATGTTCACAAGTCCACCGCGTTCCGTCTGCTCGGCGCCCTGGAGGCGCGCGGCCTGGTGGAGCAGTCGGGCGAGCGCGGCAAGTACCGGCTCGGTTTCGGCATCGTACGCCTGGCGGGCGCTGTCACGGGACGCCTGGACCTCACCCAGCAGGGCCGTCCGGTCTGCGAGCGCCTCGCGGAGGACATCGGCGAGACGGTCAACATGGCGGTCATGCGGGAGCACTACGCGATCAACCTCTACCAGGTGCGCGGCCCGGCGGCCGTCGCCGCGCACAACTGGGTCGGGGAGCTGACCCCGCTGCACGCCACCTCCAGCGGCAAGGTGCTGCTGGCGTACATGCCCGCCCAGGAGCGCAAGGAGCTGCTGGCCAGGGTGGGTCTGAAGAAGGTGACCCCGCACACCATCACCGCGAAGTCGGCGCTGGAGAAGAACCTCTCCGAGGCACGCGAGCGCGGCTACGCGTTCACGCTGGAGGAGCTGGAGATCGGCCTGCACGCCATGGCCGCCCCGGTCCGCAACCAGGACGGCCAGGTGGTCGCGGCCCTCAGTGCCTCGGGTCCCTCCTACCGCTTCACCGAGGAGCGGCTGCACGAGCTCTCCACCATCCTGCTCAGCGGAGCGGAGGAGATCAGCCACCGGATGGGCCACCTGGGCTGAGGTCACCTCCGCCGGACACCCAGGCGCTCGTCGACCCAGTCGTGGAAGGCGCCGATGTGGTGTTCGCTGGGGACCAGGACACCGCCCCGGGCATAGGCCCGCGAGCTCA
>NZ_BMVJ01000040.1:10131-26925 GCF_014650655.1 Streptomyces anandii JCM 4720 | reverse complement strand
GCATGCCGAAATCGTTCCCACTGGGAGGTCGTGCAGAGGTTTTGGAGTGCCGCTGATGCGGCGGGAGGTGCTGCCGCAGAACCGTTCCGGTCCCGTGACAACCCGAAGAACCTTACGGACCGGGACAGGCGCTGTCAAGCACGCCTGGTCAAGATCTTCAGTCCAGATCGGTGAGGCGGCCTCCGGCGTCCGGCTGGGCGTGTTCCACCCTGCGCAGGAGGCGGATCAGGACGTCACCGAGGGCCGCGCGCTCGGCCGGGGACAGGTCCTGGAGGAGGTCCGTCTCGAAGACGGTGGCGAGGCGCATCGCCTCCAGCCACTTCTCACGGCCGGCCGGGGTCAGCTCCACGATCACCCGCACTCGGTTGCTCTCGTCGCGCTCGCGGGTGACCAGCCCCTCGGTGACCATGCGGTCGATCCGGTGGGTCATGGCGGCCGGCGTCAGTCCGAGGCGCTTGGCGAGGTCGCTGGGGCCCATCTGATAGGGAGCGCCGGACAGGACCAGCGCCTTGAGCACCTCCCAGTCGGCGTTGCTGATGCCCAGTTCGGCGGTCTGGCGGCCGTAGGCGACGTTCATCCGGCGGTTCAGACGGGACAGCGCGTTCACGATCTTCTCGACCTGGGGGTCGAGGTCCTGGAACTCGCGCTGGTACGCGGCGATCTGCTCTTCGAGTGTCGGCTCGCTGACGCCGGGGGTGTCGCCCATGGCCGCAGTATGGCACGACCCCACTTTGCCTTGAAGTCCTTCGCTATGTATTCTTTAGCATCGAACTTTAGCTTCTAAGCCTTCATGGCTAACTAGTGAGAGAGGTGAACGTGACCAGGGCGATGGGCGCAGCGATGCGCCGGATCCACGTGGGCAACGCACTCAGCGCGTTCGGGCTCGGCTTCACCGTCCCCTATCTGTACGTCTATGTGGCGCAGGTGCGGGGTCTGGGAGCCATGACGGCGGGGCTCGTCCTCGCCGTCTTCGCCGTGGCCGCGCTGATCGTGCTGCCGTTCGCCGGCAGGGCGATCGTGCGGCGCGGCCCGCTGCCGGTCCTGCTCGCCGCCCTGGTCACCGCCGCACTGGGTGCGCTGAGCCTGGGACTCGCGGGTGGGGCGGCCTCGGTGCTGGCGTCGGCGGCGGCACTCGGGGCCGGGCAGGCCGTGATGCAGCCGGCGCTGGCGACGATGATCGTCGACTGCTCGACCTCGGAGACCCGGTCGCGGGCGTTCGCGACGCAGTTCTTCCTGCAGAACCTGGGCCTCGGGGTCGGCGGCCTCATCGGCGGTCACCTCGTCGACACCACGCGCGTCTCCTCCTTCACCCTGCTCTTCGCCATCGAGGCGGCGGTGTTCCTGCTGCTGGTGGTGCTGATGTCGACCGTGCGGATGCCGCACGCGCCGCGCATCGAGGAGGCTCCGGCGCGGGCCGGACGCTCGGCGCGGGACAGCTGGCGGCAGCTGGCCCGCAACCGGGCCATGGTGCAGCTGTGCGTGCTGGGCTTCGTGCTGTTCTTCGCCTGCTACGGGCAGTTCGAGTCCGGGCTGAGCGCGTACGGCGTGGAGGCGGCCGGGATCTCGACGTCGGCGCTGGGTACGGCGCTGGCCGCGAACACTCTGATGATCGTGGTCGCGCAGTTCGCCGTGCTGCGGTTCGTGGAGCGCCGGCGGCGGTCCCGTGTCATCGCGGCCGTGGGACTGATCTGGGCGCTGGCGTGGACGGTGGCCGCGTACGCCGGGCTCGGGCACGGCAGCCGTGCGATGGCGACGGCCGCGTTCGTGTCGACGTACGCGCTGTTCGGGCTCGGTGAGGCGCTGCTGTCGCCGACCGTCGCGCCCCTCGTGGCCGATCTGGCGCCGGACGGGATGGCGGGGCAGTACAACTCGGCCTTCGCCCTGGTGAAGCAGCTGGCGCTGGCCGTGGGGCCGGCGGTGGGCGGTCCGCTGGCGGCATCGCTGCCGGGGCCGTACGTGGCGACGTTCCTGCTGTTCTCGCTGGGCATCACCGTGCTCGCGCTGCGGCTGGGGCGGGGGCTCACCGCCGTACAGGATCATCCGTGGGGCGCGCGGAGCCGGGTGGTGGCGCGCGGTGCCGCGGCCACCGAGCCGGTCAGCGCGTAGAGGTGCCCTCGTCGCCGTCAGCGGACCGCTGTGGCGAGGATCGTGGTGAAGGGGAGGGTGACCGTGCCGTCGGCCGCGGTGCGGTCGGCGAGGCGGTCGGCCACTGCTCGGCCCGCCTCGGCCAGGGTCTCCTCGCCGTGCGCGTCGAGGATGTCCTGTCCCCAGGGGAGGATCGAGAGCTGGGCGGGGGCGTACTCGGCCGGTGGGGGCAGCGTGATGCCGAAGGTGACCTCGCGGGTCGCCGGGTCCTCGAAGCCGGCTGTCCGCAGGGCGGTGGTGAGGCGGTCGGCGGTCAGCGCGGAGACGGCGGCGAAGCTCTCGGCGGCCTGCTGACCGCCGTAGTCCCTGATGACCTCGTACTGGGCGGCGAAGAGCGGGCACAGCGAGCGGTCCGCCCAGACCGTGGCCGCGAAACGGCCGCCCGCGCGGGTGACGCGGGCGGCCTCGGCCAGGGCCGCGTCGAGGTCCGGGAAGAACTGGGCGCCCTGCTGGCAGACCACCGCGTCGAAGGTGGCGTCCGGGTAGGGGAGCCGGTCGGCGGAGGCCGCGGTGAACTCGATGTCGGGGTACATGCGCGGGTGGCGGGCCTCGGCCACCTTCAGCATGCCCTCGTTGATGTCGGCGCCGTGGACGCGCCCGGCCGGGCCGACCTGGGCGGCGGCCGTGCGCGCGGCGAAGCCGGTGCCGCAGGCGAGGTCCAGCACCGTGGCGCCGGGGTAGAGCTCCACGGCTTCCAGGAGCGCGGTGACGAAGGGCGCCATGATCGGCGCGACGAACTGCTCGTAGCGCTCGGGAGCGCTGCCTTTGAGTTGAAACCCGGATGCGTCAGCCATGGTGAGCTACTAGCACCGCGGGCCGGTTTCGCCCAGCCGCCGCGCGCTCGCCGCACCCGGGTGGCGTCCTCAGGCGTGGCCTGTGCGGGACTGGGCTCCGGGCGGGAGGGTGAACTCGCACCACACCGCCTTTCCGCCGCCCGGGGTCCTGCGGGAGCCCCAGTTGGAGGCGATGGTGGCGACGATGGCGATGCCCCGGCCCGACTCGTCGCCGGGTTCGGCGCGGCGGCGCCTGGGGAGGTGGTCGTCGCCGTCGGTGACCTCGACGATGAGGCGGCGGTCGGTGCGGCGCAGCCGCAGCCGCATGGGCGGGGTGCCGTGCTGGAGGGAGTTGGCCACCAGTTCGCTCGCGGCGAGGACGCCCAGGTCGTGCAGGTCGGCCGGGAAGCGCCAGCTGGTCAGCACGCCGGAGGCGAACGCACGTGCGCGGGGGGCCGCCTCGACGCCGCCGAGCAGTTCCAGGGCCGCGTTGCGGAACCGTTCGCCGTCCGGGCCGGTGCGGGCGGGGTGCTGGAGGACGAGTACGGCGACGTCGTCGTAGTGGTCCGCCTGGACGCCCGCCGAGCGGACCAGGCGGTCGCAGACGACCTGCGGGGTGCCGGTGGCGCCGGCGAGGGCGCGCTCCAGGGAGGCGATGCCCTCGTCGAGGTCCTCGTCGCGGCGCTCGACCAGGCCGTCGGTGTAGAGGACGGCCGTGGAGCCCGGGCCGAGCGGGACCGAGCCGGAGGCGTGCATCCAGCCGCCGGTGCCGAGCGGTGGACCGGTGGGTTCGTCGGCGCGCAGGACCGTGCCGCTGTCGTCGCGGACCAGGATCGGCAGGTGCCCCGCCGAGGCGTACACCAGCCGGCCCTCATTGGGGTCGTGGACGGCGTAGACGCAGGTGGCGATCTGGTTGGCGTCGATCTCGGCGGCGAGGCCGTCGAGGAGCTGCAGGACCTCGTGCGGGGGGAGGTCGAGGCGGGCGTAGGCGCGGACCGCGGTGCGGAGCTGGCCCATGACCGCGGCGGCTCGCACGCCCCTGCCCATAACGTCGCCGATGACCAGGGCGGTGCGGCCGCCGCCGAGGGTGATGACGTCGTACCAGTCGCCGCCGACCGCGGCCTCGGTGCCGCCGGGCTGGTAGGTGGCGGCGATGCGCAGGTCGTCGGGCTGTTCGAGGACCTGGGGCAGCAGCGAGCGCTGGAGGGTGACCGCGGTCTCGCGCTGCCGGCGCTCGCTGGCGCGCAGCCGCTCGGCGGCCTCGGCGTGGTCGGTGACGTCGGTGGCGAAGACGAGAACTCCGGGCCCGGTCCCGCGCGGGTCGACACGGGTGCCGCTGGGGTCGGCGGCCGTCCCGCGCGGGTCGCTGTTCCTTCCGCGCGGGTCACTGGCCGTTCCGCTCGCAGCGCTGTTCGTTCCGCCCGGGTCGGAGGCGGACCCGCGCGGGTCGCTGCCCATACCGCTCAGGGCGTCTCCCGTACCGCTCAGGGCGTCTCCCGTACCGCTCGGGGCGTCTCCCGTACCGCTCGGGGCGGGCGCGGTCCCGCGCGGCGGACTCGCGGTGACCCCGCTCGGACTCGCGGTGGCCCCGCTCGGACTCGCGGTGGCCCCGTGCGGGGCCGTGGCGGCGGCACCGCGCGCGCCGGTGGCGGTGGCACCGCGCGTGTCCGTGGCGGCGGTCCCGCGAGGGTCGCGGTCGGTGTCGCCGGCCGGGGTGCAGGTGAAGGTGTACCAGCGGCCGTCCGTGGCCTTGCGGGACTTGAGGGTGCGCGGCCTGCGGCTGCGCAGGACCTGGTCGAGGAGCGGGAGCAGGCCCAGTTCGCGCAGTTCGGGCAGGGCCTCGCGCGCGGGCTCGCCGGGCGGCCGGGGGCCGAAGGCGGCGGTGTAGGCGTCGTTCACGTAGGCGACGCGGTGGTCCGGGCCGTGCACGAGGGCGACGAGCGCCGGCACGCGGTCGAGGACCTCCCGCGCGGGCAGTTCGTCGACGGCGGGCACGGGCGCTGTCCCGTCGGTCAGCCGTTCCGCACGTGCCGCCGGCACGGAGCCGTCCGCCCGGCGGTCCAGGGCGGCGGCCGTGAGATCGGTCCGCGCTGCGGCGCGGCGCTGCGTTCCGGGGATTCCGGGGAGCCGGGCGCTCCAGCGCGTGAAGTTCACGAATCCTTGCCTCGTGTCGTCGTCTCAGGCCGGCTCCGGCCCGGCCGGGGATCTGGGGCCGCGCGGCGGTGACCGCACATTCTTACCGCCTCGCGGGCGCGGCACAGCGGTTATACGTCAAAGCCGGCCGGGCCGGATCACCGGTATCCGTGGGACGCCGGGGCGTCCGCTGGAGTTCCCCGGTCCGGTCAGGACGACCCTTTCGGGTTGATGTTCGGGTCGAGAGGATGCTTTCCACCGGCGGCCAGTTCGAACTCCGCGCGGGGATGTTCCAGCGAACCCAGTGAGACGATCTCCCGTTTGAACAGCCCCGCCAGCGTCCACTCGGCGAGCACCCGGGCCTTGCGGTTGAAGGTGGGCATCCTGCTGACGTGGTAGGTGCGGTGCATGAACCAGGCGGGCCAGCCCTTGAGTTTGCGCCCGTAGACCTGCGCGACGCCCTTGTGCAGGCCGAGCGAGGCGACCGAACCGGCGTACCTGTGCGCGTACGTCTCCAGGGGCTCGCCGCGCAGCCGGTGCGCGATGTTGTCGCCGAGGAGCTTGGCCTGGCGCACCGCGTGCTGGGCGTTGGGCGGAGTCTCCTTGCCGGGCTCGGCGGCGGTGACGTCGGGGACGGCGGCGGCGTCGCCCGCCGCCCAGGCGTGGTCCACGCCGTCCACCGTCAGCTGGGCGGTGCACCGGAGCCGGCCGCGGTCGTTCAGCGGCAGGTCGGTGGCGGCGAGGATCGGATGCGGTTTGACGCCGGCGGTCCACACGAGGGTGCGGGTGGGGAAGCGCTGCCCGTCGCTGAGGACGGCCACCCGGTCGGCGCACGACTCCAGGCGGGTGCCGAGCAGCACCTGGATGTTGCGGCGGCGCAGTTCGGCCACCGTGTAGCGGCCCATCTCCTCGCCGACCTCGGGCAGGATCCGGTCGGAGGCCTCCACCAGGATCCACTTCATGTCCTCGGGCTTGACGTTGTGGTAGTAGCGCGCGGCGTAGCGGGCCATGTCCTCCAGTTCGCCGAGCGCCTCCGTGCCCGCGTATCCGCCGCCGACGAAGACGAAGGTCAGGGCCGCGTCGCGGATCTCGGGGTCGCGGGTGGAGGAGGCGATGTCCATCTGCTCCAGCACGTGGTTGCGCAGACCGATGGCCTCCTCGATGGTCTTGAAACCGATGCCGTAGTCGATCAGGCCCGGGATGGGCAGGGTGCGCGCGACGGAGCCGGGGGCGAGGACGAGTTCGTCGTACGTCAGCTTCTCGGTGCCGCCGGTCTCCTCGGTGGCGAGGGTGGTGAGGGTCGCGGTGCGGTGCGCGTGGTCGATGGAGGTCGCCTCGCCCACGACGATGTGGCACTGGTCCAGGACGCGGCGCAGCGGTACGACGACATGGCGGGGGGAGATGGCACCCGCGGCCGCCTCGGGCAGGAACGGCTGATACGTCATATAGGGGTCGGGCGTGACGACGGTGATCTCGACCTCGCCCCGCCTGAGTTCCTGCTTCATCCGCTGCTGCAGTCGCAGCGCCGTGTACATCCCGACGTAGCCGCCGCCGACAACGAGAATGCGCGCACGTTCCTTCACCATCCCATGACGCACCCGGCGCTGCCGTTTGTCCACAGCCCCGGCAGTTTGTGTGACCGTCGGCCATCGCCGTCCCGGGTTGGCCGAATTACCCGAGTTCACGGAAGGACCGCAGGTCAGCGGGGGTGAGCCGGGGTGCGGAAGGGGGCGTTATCCGGACGTATACGACCCGTACTCCGATCGGGGGGCGCTCCGTGCGGAACCTGCCCCTTCTGAATTGACCCCCGCTCAACTATGTTCGTGTGTCGACGGGGTGTAGGGGGATGTGGTCGAGCGAGTCCGTGGGGTCCCACCGGATCCGGCAGGCGGGCGCGGTCGCGCACGATCCCCGCTGTGCGCACCCCGGATTCAGTGACGGGGAGAGTCTCCGGGGGGAGACGTCATTACCGGGGGATCAGTTATGCACATTCAGGACACTCATTGGTCGACCGCGTCCGCCATCGCGCCCGGTGGCGCCGCGATGAGCGCGACGGCGGGGGGCGGACGCGGGGACGAGGACCGGTCCTCGCGCACGGCGCCGCTCCGGGTGGACGCGCAGCGCAATCTCGAGCACGTGCTGCGGGCGGCGCGCGAGGTCTTCGGCGAGCTTGGCTACGGCGCGCCGATGGAGGACGTGGCGCGCCGCGCGCGGGTCGGCGTCGGCACGGTGTACCGGCGTTTTCCCAGCAAGGACGTCCTGGTGCGGCGGATAGCCGAGGAGGAGACGTCCCGGCTCACCGAGCAGGCGCGGGCCGCGCTGGGCCAGGAGGACGAGCCGTGGTCGGCGCTCTCCCGTTTCCTGCGCACGTCGGTGGCCTCCGGCGCCGGACGGCTGCTGCCGCCGCAGGTGCTGCGGGTGGGCGTCGGCGAGGACCCTGCCGAGGAGTCGGCCGGGCGGCGGGTGCCGCAGCAGCGCAGCCAGCCGGAGGCCGGTGAGCTGCGGCTGGTGTCCGACGAGGCGGCGGCGCTCGCCCCGGACGCGGGCGACGACACGGGGGCGGCGGCGCTGCTCGACGTGGTGGGCCGGCTCGTGGAGCGGGCGCGCGCGGCGGGCGAACTGCGGCCGGACGTGTCGGTCTCCGACGTTCTCCTGGTCATCGCCACGGCGGCGCCTTCCCTGCCGGACGCGGCCCAGCAGGCGGCCGCGTCGGCGCGGCTGCTGGACATCCTGCTGGAGGGCCTGCGGTCGCGGCCCGTCTGAACACTCCCCGCGAACCCCCGCAAGGGTGAACGGCACGGCGGCCGTCGCGGCAAGTCCCCACGGACGAGTGGATGGTCCCCGCGAGCCGGTCCCCCGCGCGGGACGGTGTGGCACTCTGACCCGGTGATCGGGTCTGCTGGGCTGGCTGCGGGGGCTTTCCGCGATGGGCGTTGACGGGCGTGGCGAGCCCCTCGGGGACGGCGAGGCGGGCACGCGGGGACGGCAGCCCCGGGTGCCGAGCCAGGGCGGACCGGCCGGCCGTCCGGCGGGTGTGCCGGCGCAGCGCGAGTGGCGCGAGCGCGAGGAGGACGACGGGCCGCCCGCCGTGGCGGGGCGGCCGTCCTCCGACGCCGAGCTGATCACGCGGATGCGCGCCGGGGACGACACGGCTTACGAGGAGCTGTACCGGCGCCACGCGGAGGCCGTACGCCGTTACGCGCGCACCTGCTGCCGGGACGCGCATACCGCCGACGACCTCACCGCAGAGGTGTTCGCCCGCGTGCTGCAGGCGGTGCGGCGGGGCTCCGGGCCCGAGCACGCCGTACGCGCCTATCTGCTCACCACGGTCCGGCGGGTCGCCGCGCACTGGACGAAGACCGCCAGACGCGAGCAACTCGTCGACGACTTCGCCCTCTTCGCCGACCAGGCCGCGGGTCTCACCAAGGCGTCCGCCGAGGACGCCCCACAGCTCGGTGCCGAGGTGCGGGCCATGCGGGAGGCCGAGCGGTCCATGGCCATGCGGGCCTTCCGCTCCCTGCCCGAGCGCTGGCAGGCCGTGCTGTGGCACACCGAGGTCGAGGACGAGTCGCCGAGCGAGGTCGCCACGCTGTTCGGCCTCGACGCCAACGGCACGCGTGTCCTCGCCAGCCGGGCCCGTGAGGGGCTGCGGCAGGCCTACCTCCAGGCCCATGTCAGCGACGCCCTCGCCGCCGACGAGGAGTGCGCACGCTACGCCGACCAACTCGGCGGCTACGCCCGCCGCAAGCTGCGCACCCGCGCCGAACGGGGGCTGCGCAAGCACCTCGAGGAGTGCGCGCGGTGCCGGCTGGCGGCGCTCCAGATCGAAGAGGTGGCGGGCGGCATCCCGGCCGTCGTACCGGTCGCGGTCATCGGCTGGTTCGGCACGGCGGGCTACGCCAAGGCACTGGCCATCCTCACGGGCACAGCGGGAGCGGCAGGCGCCGCCGCGGGAGCGACGGCCGGCGGCGGAACGGCAGTCGGGGGAGCGGCCGGAAGCGGTGCCACCGCCGGTGGAGGGGCCGTCGCCGGCTCGTCCGGTGGGGCGGGCGTGGGTTCCGCGGCTGCCGAGGGGCTGGGTGCTCCGGTGAAGGCCGGGATCGCCGCCGGTGTGGTGGCGGTGGCGACCGCCGCCGTCGCCCTGGCGCTGGCCGGCCACGACTCCCCCGCCCGGAAGCCGGATGCGGCCCCGCCGCCCACCTCGGCCCCTGCCGCCGAACCGCAGTCACCCACGCCCGCGCCGCCCCCAACGCCCCAGCCCACGCCACCCAAGTCATCCCCGATCAGCGAGCCCAGCCCGAAGCCCCCCGTACGCCCGGCCGCCGCGAAACCGGCCCCCACCCCGGCTCCGGAGCCGTCACCGACCCCGACGCCCACCCTGCCACCGCCCCGCGTCCCCACCGCATCCCCGACACCGACACCCCCTCCTCCCCCCGCTCCCTCCACTCCCCCCGCCCCGGCCGTCTACCGCTGGAGCGAGCTGGACTACGACCTCACCGGTGACGGCACCCGCCCCGAGATGCGGCTGGGCGCGAGCAGTTGGGTGTGGCAGCGGTACGGAATGGCGATCGACGGCAAGCGGTACACCGACGGCGTCACCGTGCACGGCGAGTCCTCGGTGACCATCGCCCTCAACCGGCCCTGCACGGCCTACGACGCCGAGGCGGGCGTGGACGACCTGACCGCCGGGCTCGGCAGGGTGTCCTTCTCGGTGTACGCCGACGGAGTCCGGCTGTGGCGGTCGGGACCGGTCGCGGCCGGGCAACCGGCGGTCCCGGTCCATGTGAACCTGGCCGACCCCGACACCGTACGGCTGGTCGTTAAGGCGCCGCGCGCCTTCGACGCGGTGACGCTCGCGGACTGGGCGGAGTCGACGTTCACCTGCGATTAGCGCAGTAGACCCGCGCGGCCTCGGCGAGCTCGTCCAGGATCGCGTCCATGGTGAGGGCGGCGCCCCGGTCGCGCTCGGTCGCCCAGCGGTCGGGGGTGAGGCCCGCGCGGGCGGCGGCCTCGATCCGCTCCGCGTGCGCACGCTCCGGCATGGGGCGCGGGCGGCCCTCGCGCCTCCGGTCGGCGGCGGTCAGCAGACGCACCGCGTGCGGCAGATCGCCGAGCAGGGCCAGCGGCTCGGCCGCCATGTCCATCAGGGCCGTCGTGACCACCTCCGAACACCGCCGCTCGACGGCGGTGCGCAGCGCGTCCGCGAGCATCGGCAACCCGCTCGCCGGACCGTCCTCGCGGACCGTGACGAGGGCGTCGACGCCGGCCAGCGCCGCCTCGAACTGCGGCGGCGGAGTACCGCGCCGGGCCTCCGCGCGGGCCGCGTCGCACTGCGCCCGGGCGCCGGCGACATCGTCGTCGTCCAGGGCGAGCTGGGCACGCAGCAGATGGACGAAGGCCCGTGAGTCCACGACGGCGTGCCGTTCGGCCGCCGCGCTCGCGTCGTCCAGGGCGGCCAGGGCGGCGGCGCGGTCACCGGAGCGGTGGGCGATCTCGGCGAGCCGCGCGAGCAGGAACGGCGACTCCGTGTGCGCGCCCACCTCATGGGCGAGGCGCAGCGCCTCCTCGTACTCCCCCCGCGCCTCGGCGAACCGGCCGCGCGCCATGGCGGTCTCCCCGGCCGCGCTGCACACCTGCGCGCGCATCCAGCGGTCGCCCACACGCCGGCTGAGCAGCCGCAGCTCCGCGAGGTCGTCGTCCACGCCACGCAGGTTGCCGGGGGAGTCGACGGCCATGTGGGCGCGGAACATGAGGGTCACACCGAGCTCCCACTCGCCTCCGTACGCACGGCAGTTGGTCACGGCCGCGTCCAGAAAGGGCCGCACCTCCTCCGGGCCGCCGCCGTAGCAAACGGTCAACGGCCAGATGATGCCCGGCATGCGGGCCGAGCGCGGGCCGCCGCCCTCGAAGGCGGCCCGCACCCGGGTGACGTAGCGCTGGAACCGCTCGTCGCGCACCCAGTCCCCCTGCTCCGACTCGGAAGTGAGGAACAGGTGGAGCAGCCGCAGCTCCATCCGAGGCCCGTACCTCGGGTCGTCCGCCTCCCCCTCCGGTACGGAGAGCAGGTCGTCCACCGCGTCCGGCGAACCGCTCGGAGCCGCCAGGCGCAGCACGCGCCGGACCCACTCCACCGCCTCGCGCCGGTAGTTGCGCAGCCACCAGAACCAGCCCATGGTGAGGACGAGTTCACCGGCCTCCGTCTCGTCGCCCGCCGCGAGGGCGCGGTCGAGGGCCGCGCGGACGTTGTCCAGCTCGGTCTCCAGGCGGGCGATCCAGGCCAGTTGGCCCGCGGAGCGCAGCTGCGGCTCGGCATCCCGGGTGAGCGCGCGCACCCACGCGCGGTGCCGGCGCTCGGCGGCCGCCCGCACCCCGGGGGCCTCGGCGGCACGCTCGACGGCGTACTCGTGGATGGTCTCCAGCATGCGGTACCGCATGCCGCCGTCCGGGCCCGGCGCCGCCACGACCAGGGACTTGTCGACGAGCGCCCCGATCAGGTCGGCCACCGGGCCGGTGCACACGGCCTCGGCCGCGGCGAGGTCCCAGCCGCCCGCGAAGACGGACACCTCGCGCAGCACCATGCGCTCCCCCTCGTCGAGCAGGTCCCAGGACCAGTCGACGACGGCCCGCAGGGTCTGCTGGCGGGGCAGGACCGTACGGCTGCCGGCGGTCAGGAGGCGGAAGCGGTCGTCGAGCCGGTCGGCGATCTGCCGGGGCGTGAGCATCCGCAGCCGGGCGGCGGCCAGTTCGATGGCCAGGGGCAGGCCGTCCAGCCGCCGGCAGATCTCCGCGACGGCCTCCTCGTCGAGCGCGCCGCCCCCGTCGGGACGTACGGCGGCGGCGCGCTCCGCGAAGAGCCGGTGCGCGTGCTCGGGCGGCAGGGGCTCGACCGGCCGCACCGACTCACCCGGCACGCCCAGGGGTTCACGGCTGGTGGCGAGGACCGTGAGCCCGGGGCAGCGGGTGAGGAGCGTCTCGGCGAGGTCGGCGGCCGCGCCGATGACATGTTCGCAGTTGTCAAGGACCAGGAGTCCGCTGCGCCGAGCGCAGTACTCGACGAGCAGGGCGACGGGATCGTCCTGCGGGGCCGCCAGGTCGTTGCCCATGAGCACGGTCTCCCGCAGACCGAGCGCGCTGACCACCACACCGGGCACCGCCTCCGGCCGGTCGAGCGGCGCCAGCTCGGCCAGCCACGCCTGCGGCAGCCCGGCGGTGGCTTCCTCGGCGAGACGGGTCTTCCCCGAGCCGCCCGGTCCGGTGAGCGTGACGAGACGGGCCCTGTGCAATTCGGAACGGATGGCGGCGAGCTCCGGTTCCCGCCCCACGAAAGAGGTAAGCCGCGGACGAATATTGACGCGCCCCACGGCGCCCCGGCCGACCGGCGCCAGCAACTCCGCGTGCAGAGTCCGCAGCTCCACCCCCGGATCCGTACCGAGCTCCTCGGCAAGCGTCCGGCGCACACCCTCATACGCGGCCAGCGCCTCAGCGCCTCGCCCGCAGTCACGCAGAGCGCGCACCAGCAAGGCGTGCAACGGCTCGTCGTACGGATGACCGACCGCGAGCTCAGTCAACTCCCTTACGGCATCCTGAGCACGCCCCAACGCCAGCAGAGCCCCCGCCCGCCCCCGGACCGCCTCAAGCCACAGCGCCTCGAACCGAGCCCCGGCCGACCGGTCGGCCAGATCGACGACCGCACCCCCACGCCACAACCCGAGCCCCTGCTCAAGCAGCCTCAACGCCTGCCGCGCATCCCCCCGCCCGAGCGCGATCGCACCCTCCCGAACCAGCCGCTCGAAGACGAACAGATCGACATCGTCCTCGCCCGCTGCCAGCCGGTACCCGTCCGCCCCGGACACCACCGCGCCCCTGCCCACACTCCGCCGCAACCGCCCGACGAGCGCCTGCAGGGCCGCCACCGCATCCTCCGGCGGCGCCTCCCCCCACACTTCGTCGATCAGCACCCCCACCGGCACCCCCCGCCCCGGCCGCAAGGCAAGCGCACAAAGCAACCCCCGCAGCCGAGCCCCACCCACGCCCACGAGACAGCCCCGGTCATCCTCCACCTGGGCAACCCCCAGCACCCTGTACCGCACGCCCCAATTCTCCCAACCCACATCCACCGGGGGACCCGGCACCACGACGAAGCCGCACGGGCCCACCGGCGGAAGGGGCCGTGGGGGCGCGTCACAGCCCGCCGCGTACAGCAGTCGCTGCCAACACCAACCACTCAACTCAACAGCAGTACGTCCCACGTGCGGCGGGCTGGACGCGACACCACGGCCCCGCCCCACCACGCACCGCAGCCGCGACACCGCACCGCACCCGAACAACGCACCGCAGCCGCGACACCGCACCGCAGGCGACCGCCCCGATCACCCGCCGGAGGCCAACGCCCCCCGCCGAGGCGCAACCCCCGAAGGCACGGCCCGAGCCCGCCCAGGCGTCCCCGTCCAGCACGTCCCCCGCCGCGCCAGCAACCGCCGCAGCCACACCTCGAGCGACACCAGATCCGCCAGCCCGTCCAGCGGAAGCGCCTCCCCCTCCGCCGCCGACCGCAATGCCTTGCGCACCACCCGCGCCTCCACCAGCCCCGCCTCCGCGAGCAACGGCGCCGCGAACAGATCGATCAGCCCGTCCACCGCCACCCGCAGCCCCGTGCGCGCCGCGACGGCCGCCGGCGCGTGCGAGGGCGCGCCCCACCCGGCGGGCAATTCGCCCACCCCGGCGCCCTCCAGCACCGTACGCAGGATCGCCGCCCGCGCCCCCGGCTGCACCCGCAGCGCCTCCGGCAGCGCCCGGCACGCCCGCACGACCTGGTTGTCGAGGAACGGCGCGTGCAGCCGCTGGGACCGGATCTCCGCCGCCTGTTCGAGCACCCGCAGATCCGCGGCCTGCCGCGCAAGCGCCGCACGCGCGCGATGGTCGCCGGGCCGCTGCCCCGGCCCCACGAGCTGTGCCCGCCCGGTCGCCCGCTGCAGGCGAACCGATACTTCAGCCAGCGCCTCCCCGGTCACCCACCGCGCGGCCGGCCCGGGTCTCGCCCAGGTCAGCGCGGCCAGCGACGCCCCGACCGCCCCGCCGGGCTCGTCGAAGCGGCGGTGCATCAGCAGTTCCGCGAGCCCTTCGAGCCCGGACCGGTAAGGGGTGCGCGCGAGCCGCCGCGCCGCGCCGTACACGCGCGCGGGGACGGTGACCGACCCGTCGGCGCGGGCGAGCGCGGCGACCGGCCGGACCAGGTGCCTGCGCTTGCGGTCCATCAGCAGATCGGCGAGTCGCGCGGGATGCGCGTCGAGGACCTGGCGCGCCCCGTACCCGGTGAAGTGATCCGCGCTGCCGGCGGCCAGACGCGCGCGGTGGCGGGCCGCGGTCACCAGTGAGGGCCCGGGCTCGTCGGTCAGGGGCCCCTCCAGGTCGGCGTACGGCAGGACGTCCTCGCCGCCGGTCACCACCACGTGGTGCAGCCGGGGGTTGGCCGCGAGCGCCCCGGCCCGCTGCACTTCGGCCTCGCGTCCGGCGACGGCGAGGTCGTTGAAGGTGACGGCGAGCAGCCGCTCACCGGCGCCGGTGCCGTGGCCGAGCAGCGTGCCGGGCATGCCGGGCAGCCCCGCCGCGAGCAGCGCGAGCGTCCCCGAGGCCGGCCCGCCGGACAGGTCGGCGCCGATCCCGGGCACCGGCATCCCACGGGCGGCCCGGCGCTCGGCCGGACCCATGCCGGGCACCGGGCCGGGGTCGATGTCGGGCACGTGCCGGGGCGCGGACAGCCGGGCGCGCACGGCATCGACCAGCGCGTCGCGCACCGCGTCGACGGCGCTGTCGGGGTCGGCGGCGGGGGCCGCGACCGCGAGCGAGGCCACCGGCTCGTACCCGGCCACCTCGCGCGCCCCGGCGCGCAGGATCAGGGCGTGCCCGGGCGGAATGCGCCGTACGCCCTCGTACGGCGTGGAGTCGTGCAGCGCGGCCGGTACGTCGGGGGCGGCGAGCAGGGCGGCCAGGTGCCCGAAGTCGAGGTTGGCCTCGATGAGGTCGGCCAGCGGGAGGGCGGCGGTGGCGTAGGCGGTGCCGCCGGCCCAGGGGGTGTGGAAGACCGGGCGGGCGCCCGCGAGGTCGCCGCAGACGGTGACGCGCCGGCCCACCTGGACGACGGCCGTGTAACTGCCGGACCAGGCGGTCAGGTGCCGAAGGGCGCCGCCGCGCGCGGCGAGCAGCCCGACGCGCAGTTGTTCGTCGGAGGCGCCGCAGACGCCGAGCACGGCGATCCGGGTCTGCGCGTCGACGGTGATCACGCGGACCTCGTCGGGGCGCCAGTCGCCGACCGCCCACAGCGGGTCGGGGTCGCCCCACAGGAGCTGCGAGCCCACCGGGTGCAGGGTCTCCCCGTCGTATCCGGTGGCGCCGGCCGAGCCGGCCCCGGCGGCCCCCGCGGCGGTGCTGCTCCATCCCACCAACCACCGCATCGACGCCTCCACGGACTTTCCACGGACTGTGGACCACCAGTGCACCGCACGAACCGGGTCACCATGCTGCCACGAAGGACGCGCGCCGGAGGGGAGGCGGAGCCGCCTTCGCTCCCCCGAACGCGCCCTCGCGCGCCCGCCCGCGAGTTGGCGAACCCCCGTACTGGGCAAGGCCGCTGCGACGTGAATGCGCCCCCTGATGCGCTCCCCTCAACACCGTTCGCGCCGTCAAGTGCCGTGGTAGGAGCCGCAATCGGCGGCGGAAAGCGGGGTCGGTTTTCGGCCAAATCGCCGTTGGGGGGACAGGGCTGCGCACGCTCCGTACATGGTCCGCGCCGAGCGCGGACAACGCGCAGCCCGGGAGGCGGAGTTCGCCTCCCGGACCGTTCCGCCGCCCGCGGGGATGAAGGCGGCGGTGTCCCCCAGCCCACTGGATCCAGTACAGCGGGCCGACCCACGCACCACCATGGAACCCCTCCCGCGATGGCCGGAGTAGAGCGCACGGACGGGCGCACGGCCACACGTCAGGAGCACGCCGCAACCCTGCGTGCAGGGCCCGTACTTCCGTGCGGGCCACAATCCCGCCATCCGGCGGAATGCCCCTTAACGCTTGGGATGCGGCGAACTACGCTGGGTTTACGAATGCCGCGCGGTTATGCCACGGCGGCAGCCGTCTGTGTCGAGGGGTGGCGCATGTCCAGGGAGCAACGCGGGCCGAACGAAAAACTCGGCGCCGTTCTCGCCCTCGCGGGAATCAGCAACGCAGGACTCGCGCGCCGCGTCAACGACCTTGGCGCCCAACGCGGGTTGACACTTCGCTACGACAAGACCTCGGTGGCGCGCTGGGTGTCGAAGGGCATGGTGCCGCAGGGCGCCGCGCCGCACCTGATCGCGGCCGCCATCGGACAGAAGCTCGGCCGCCCGGTGCCGCTCCACGAGATCGGCCTGGCGGACGCGGATCCCGCACCCGAGGTGGGCCTCGCCTTCCCCAGGGACGTCGGCCAGGCGGTCAGGTCGGCCACGGAGCTGTACCGGCTGGACCTGGCGGGCCGCAGGGCCGGCTCCGGCGGTATCTGGCAGTCGCTGGCCGGTTCCTTCGCGGTGACCGCGTACGCGACGCCCGCCTCACGCTGGCTGATAACCCCGGCCGACAGCTCGGTGGCGCGCGAGGCGGGCGGGACCGACGGCTCGGGCGCACCGATCAAAGTCGGCCACAGCGATGTGCAGAAACTGCGGGAGGCCGCGGAGGACGCCAGGCGCTGGGACTCCAAGTACGGGGGCGGCGACTGGCG
>NZ_BMVJ01000040.1:8856-10085 GCF_014650655.1 Streptomyces anandii JCM 4720 | reverse complement strand
CCGAGTGCTTACGCGTGGAGGCCGCCCCGCTGCTGCTCGGCTCGTACTCCGACGAGGTCGGCCGCGCCCTGTTCGGGGCCAGCGCCGAACTGACCCGGCTGGCCGGCTGGATGGCCTTCGACACCGGTCAGCAGGAGGCCGCCCAGCGGTACTACATCCAGGCCCTGCGCCTGGCCCGCGCGGCCGCGGACGTCCCCCTCGGCGGGTACGTGCTCGCGTCCATGTCCCTCCAGGCCACGTACCGGGGCTTCGGCGACGAGGGCGTCGACCTCGCGCAGGCCGCCCTGGAGCGCAACCGCGGCCTGGCCACGGCGCGCACCATGAGCTTCTTCCGTCTCGTCGAGGCACGCGCGCACGCGCGCGCGGGTGACGCCCAGGCGGCCGGCGCGGCCCTGAAGGCCGCCGAGGGCTGGCTGGAGCGCTCCCGCGAGGGCGACAACGACCCGACGTGGCTGGGCTTCTACGGCTACGACCGGTTCGCCGCCGACGCCGCCGAGTGCTACCGCGACCTGAAGGCCCCGCGCCAGGTCCGCCGCTTCACCGAGCAGGCGCTGTCCAAGCCCACGGAGGAGTTCGTGCGCTCGCACGGCCTACGGCTGGTGGTCTCGGCGGTAGCGGAGCTGGAGTCGGGCAACCTGGACGCGGCCTGCGAGCAGGGCGTGCGCGCGGTGGAGGTCGCCGGCCGCATCTCCTCGGCCCGCACCACGGAGTACGTCAAGGACCTGCTGCACCGGCTGGAGCCCTACGGCGACGAGCCGCGCGTGGTGGAGCTGCGGGAGCGGGCCCGGCCGCTCCTGATGGCCCCGGCCTGATCCGGTGGCGGTCGCGCGCGCCCGCCGAACGGGACAAAAGGATCCCCGCCCGGCCCCCGCCGGGCGCGGGCACCTCTGGCCGGCCTGCCGGTTTGAAGGCATTGTCAGTGGCGCAGTGCACTATCGAAGCCGGGAGGTGGAGCAGGTGCGGCCGAAGATCGCATACGACTGCGACGTGCTGGTGATCGGTGGCGGGATCGTCGGTCTGTCGACGGCGTACGCGATCACACGCGCCGCGCCGGGCACACGCGTGAGCGTCCTGGAGAAGGAGCCGGGCCCCGCCCGGCACCAGACGGGCCGCAACAGCGGGGTGATCCACAGCGGTATCTACTACCGCCCCGGCTCCCTGAAGGCGCGGTACGCGGTGCGGGGCGCCGCCGAGATGGTCAAGTTCTGCGCGGAGTACGGCATCGCGCA
>NZ_BMVJ01000040.1:1588-8831 GCF_014650655.1 Streptomyces anandii JCM 4720 | reverse complement strand
CGCCGTCACCGGCAAGCTGATCGTCGCGACCGACCGGGACGAGCTGCCCCGCCTGCACGCCCTGGTCCAGCGCGGCCGGGAGAACGGCATTCCGGTGCGCGAGCTGGGCGCCCCCCAGATCGCGGAGTACGAACCGGAGGTGCGGGGCCTGGCCGCCATACACGTGGGCACCACCGGGATCTGCGACTTCGTGGGCGTGGCCCGGCAGCTGGCCGGGTCCTCGGGCGCCGACATCCGCTACGGGGCGCGCCTGGTCCGCGTGGACCGGCGACCGGAGTTCGGCGTGGCCGTGGAAACCGCCCGCGGCGAGGTCGTACGCGCACGCGTGATGGTCAACTGCGCCGGGCTGCACTGCGACGAGGTGGCCCGGCTGACCGGGGACGACCCGGGGATGCGGATCGTGCCCTTCCGGGGCGAGTACTACGAACTGGCCCGGCCCGGTCTCGTGCGGGGACTGGTGTATCCGGTGCCGGACCCGGCGTTCCCCTTCCTCGGTGTGCACCTCACGCGCGGGATCGACGGCGGCGTGCACATCGGCCCCAACGCGGTGCCGGCCCTGGCGAGGGAGGGGTACGGCTGGGGGACCGTACGCCCCCGCGAGCTGGCCGGGACGCTCACCTGGCCCGGCTCCTGGCACATGGCCGGGCGGCACTGGCGGTACGGGGCGGGGGAGCTGCGGCGTTCGGTGTCCAAGAGCGCCTTCACCTCGGCGGTGCGCAGACTGCTGCCCGCGGTCACCTCCGACGACCTGGTGCCGGCGGCGGCCGGGGTGCGGGCGCAGGCGGTGCTGCGGGACGGGACGCTGGTGGACGACTTCCTCATACGGGAGGGCGCCCGCACGGTGCACGTGCTGAACGCGCCGTCACCGGCGGCCACCGCCTGCCTGCCCATCGGCCGGGAGGTGGCCCGGCGGGCACTGGCCGCGCTGGCCGCGGCCGGCTGACCACGGACCGGACGGCGCGTGCCGGGCGACCACGGACCGGGCGGTGCCTGCCGGGCGACCACGGACCGGGCGGTGTATCCGGGCCGTAAAATCGGGTCCACTGTGTCTGACTCCCTGAACACCCCCGAAGCTCCCGGAACCGCGCGTCCCGCACCCGGCGAGCAGCCCCCGCACGCCCCCGGAGTGGCCGTCCGGCACACCAGGGCCAAGGGCGAGCCGCGCTTTCCCGACGGGCCGAGGGCCGATCCGGCCGGCTCGCACTTCGAGCGGCGGATCCGCAGCTTCCAGCCGCGGCGCAGCCGGGTGACCGCGGGACAGGCCGACGCCCTGCAGCGGTTGTGGCCCAAGTGGGGGCTGGACATCGACGGGCAGCGGGTCCTCGACCTCGCCGAGCTGTTCGGGAACAGCCGTCCGGTCGTGCTGGAGATCGGGTTCGGGATGGGCGAGGCCACCGCGCAGATGGCCGCCGCCGACCCGGACACCAACATCCTCGCCGTCGACGTGCACACCCCGGGCCAGGGCAATCTGCTGGGCCTGGCCGACCGCAACGCGCTGACCAACGTCCGCGTGGCCAACGGCGACGCGATCATCCTGCTGCGCGAGATGCTCACCCCCGACTCCCTCGACGGGCTGCGCGTCTACTTCCCCGACCCCTGGCCCAAGAAGCGGCACCACAAGCGGCGGCTGATCCAGCCGGAGTTCCTCACCCTGGCCGCCACCCGGCTGCGCCCCGGGGCGATCGTGCACTGCGCCACCGACTGGGAGCCGTACGCCGAGCAGATGCTCGATGTGCTGACCGCGCACCCCGACTTCGAGAACACCAGCCCCGACGGGGGTTTCGCACCCCGTCCGGGGTTCCGGCCGCTGACCCGTTTCGAGGGCCAGGGACTGGACAAGGGTCATGTGGTGAACGATCTGCTCTTCCGCCGCGTACCGCACGAGGACCAGACTCCGGAGTCGCCCGCCGAGCCCCCAGGAGGCCCCGTCGCGGGCGGCGCCCTCCCTCGTTAGGGTCAATGCCGTGGCCACCAGTCCCCCGTACCCGACCCGTCCGAGCGCTCCCCCCGGCGGCCGGCCCCGGCACGCGCACTGGTGGCAGAAGCGGTGGGTGCGCTATGGCGCCCTGATCACCCTGCTGGCGCTGTCCGGGCTGGTCATCCTCGCCCTGGTGCGCCGGCAGACCGGCACCGAGGGGTTCCTGGTCGGCCTCGGCCTCGCCGTGCTGCCCGTGCCGCTGCTGATAGCCGCCTTCCGCTGGCTGGACCGGGTCGAACCCGGACCCTGGCGGAACCTGCTGTTCGCCTTCGCCTGGGGAGCGTGCGCGGCGGCGCTGATAGCGATCGTCGCCAACAGCTTCGCCACCCGCTGGATAGCCACCTCCACCGCCGACCCGTCCGGCGCGGACACCCTGGGCGCGACCGTGATAGCCCCGATCGTGGAGGAGTCCGCGAAGGCCGCCGCGGTCCTGCTGGTCTTCCTCTTCCGCAGACGCGACTTCACCGGAATCGTCGACGGGGTCGTCATCGCCGGCGTCACCGCCACCGGCTTCGCGTTCACCGAGAACATCCTCTACCTCGGCACCGCCTTCGGCACCGACCAGATGACCGGCGGCCAGGGCATCGCCTCCGTCACCGCGGCGACCTTCTTCGTGCGCGTGATCATGTCGCCGTTCGCGCACCCGCTGTTCACCGTGCTCACCGGCATCGGTTTCGGCGTGGCCGCGCTGTCCGGGGAACGCCAGCATCTGCGGCGGATCCTGCTGCCCCTGGCCGGCCTGCTGCTCGCGATGGGCATGCACGCCTTCTGGAACGGCTCCTCCACCTTCGGCGAGTACGGCTTCTTCGCGGTCTACGGGGCCTTCATGGTGCCCGCGTTCGGCCTGCTGACCTGGCTGGTCGTCTCCACCCGGCAACGGGAGCTGCGGACCGTGCGCGCGGAGCTGCCCGCGTACGCGGCGGCCGGCTGGCTGACCCCGGCCGAGCCGTACGCCCTCGGCTCCATGCGCGCCCGCAGGCTGGCCCGCGAGTACGCCCACCGGCACCTGGGCAAGCAGGCCGCGCGGACCGTGGCCCAGTACGAGGCGTACGCCACCTCCCTCGCCTTCCTGCGCCACCGGGGCAACCGGGGGCGGGGCGGCGCCGACTTCGTCGTACGGGAGCAGCAGCTGCTCCACGAGCTGTGGCGCAGGCGCGAGACGGCCCAGCCCGCACTGGACCACGCGGCCCGGATGACGGCGCCCCCGCTGCGGGTGGCCGCCCCGCCGTGGCCGGTGCACGGGCAGGTGTACGGGGTGTACGGCGCCCCACCGCATGCCGTGCACCCCGCACAGGGCCGGTACGCGCCGCCGCAGGGACCGTACGGCGGCTCCTACGGCTCGTACGGCCCGTACAACCCGTACCGCACCCAGCCGTAGGCGGCCCGGCCGCTACGCCGACGCACTGTCGAGCTTCGCGACCTCGTCCTCCGTCAGCCTCAGCCCCGCCACGCCCAGCAGCGCGGGCAGCTGCTCCACCGTCCGCGCGGAGGCGATGGGGGCGGCCACGGTCGGCTGGGCCGCGAGCCAGGCCAGGGCCACGGTGGCGGCCTCGGCGTCGTGGGCGCGGGCGACCTCGTCGAGGGCGGCGAGGACCCGCTGCCCGCGCTCGGTCGCCAGGTGCTTGGCGGCGCCCTCGGCCCGTGCGCTGTCCACCTTCGCACCCGGCCGGTACTTGCCGGTCAGGAAGCCGGAGGCGAGCGCGAAGTACGGCACGGCGGCCAGACCGGCGCGCTGGACCAGGTCGAGCAGTTCCCCCTCGTAGGTGTCGCGGGAGACGAGGTTGTAGTGCGGCTGGAGCGCCACGTACCGGGCCAGGCCCTCCTTCTCGGAGAAGTCCAGCGAGGCCTTCAGCCGCTCGGCGGAGATGTTGGAGGCGGCGATGTGCCGCACCTTGCCCGCCTTCACCAGCTCGTCGAGGGCCCCGATGATCTCCTCGACCGGCACCTCGGGCTTGTCGAAGTGGGTGTAGTAGAGGTCGATGTGGTCGGTGCCCAGGCGCTTGAGTGAGGCGTCGGCGGCGGCCTTGATGTTGGCCGCGCTCAGGCCCGGGTGGTCGGGGTGCTGGCTGACCTTGGTGGCGATGACGACGTCGGAGCGGTTGCCGCGCGCCCGCACCCACTCACCGATGATCGTCTCGGACTCGCCGCCCTTGTTGCCCTCCACCCAGGCCGAGTAGGAGTCGGCGGTGTCGACGAAGTTCCCGCCGGCCGCCGCGTAGGCGTCGAGGACGGCGAAGGACTGCGCCCGGTCGGCGGTCCAGCCGAAGACGTTGCCGCCGAGGGCGAGCGGGAAGACCTCGAGGTCGGATGTGCCGAGCTTGCGTACGGAAGTCATGTACAACATCAACAACGGCTTCCGGACGGCCCATTCCGGGCGCGCCGTATCCGGCCGCAAAGGTTCCGCAAACCCCCGGGCGGCGGTGCCGGCGGGGGCGGGGAGGGCGTGGGTGTCAGGGGTTGAGGCCCTTGCCGCGCAGCCACGTCATCGGGTCGACGGCGGTGGCCTGGCCGTTCGGGTGCACCTCGAGGTGCAGGTGCGGGCCGGTGACGTTGCCGGTGGCGCCGACGCGGCCGATGACCTCGCCGGTGCTGACCTTCTGCCCGACCGAGACGCTGATCGAGGACTGGTGGCAGAACCACAGCTCGGTGCCGTCGTCGAGGGTCAGGATCGTGCGGTAGCCGTAGGCGCCGGCCCAGCCGGCCTCGGTGACGGTGCCGCTGTGGATGGCCTTGATCAGGGTGCCGGTGGGCGCGGCGAAGTCCAGGCCGGTGTGGTAGCCGGAGGACCACATGGAGCCGGGCTGACCGAAGGTCCCGGTGAGGGTGTACGAGGAGGTGGGCAGCGTGTACTGCTTGGCGAGCTCGGCCAGCCGCGCGGCCTCGGCCTTCTTCTCCGCCTCCGCCTCGGCCTGCTTCTTGGCGGCGGCGGCCTTGGCCTCGGCCTCCTTCGCGGCCTTGGCGGCGGCCTCGTCGGCGAGCTTCGCGGCGGCGGCGTCGGCGTCCGCCTCGGCCTTGGTGTCGACCTGGGCCTGCTGCTGCTCGGCCTGCGCCATGATCCGGTTGCGCAGCGCCTCGCCCGCGTCGGCGGCGCCCTTGGCGTTGTCGGCGGTGCTCACGCCCACGGAACTGAGGGCGGTCGCGGAGCCCTGCGGGGCGTCGTGGGACTCGTCGAACAGCGAGCCCACGGAGGGCAGGTCGGGAAGGGATATGGACACCGGCGGCTTGCCGGTGTTGGCGCTGGCCATGCCGCCCGCGCCCACTGCGGCGATGACGCCGACGCCCAGGACGGTGGAGCTGCGGGCGAGCCCGCCGCCGCGCTGCTTGCTGACGCGGTGCCGGCCGCGTGCCGGGCGGACGGACTCCTCGGTGGGGTTCCACTCCTCCCAGGGGCCCTCGTCGTCACGCCGGTCGCCGTAGGCGAAGGTCCCGGTCCGCTGGCTCGGCACGAACGGGGCTTGTGGGGCAGGCGGGTTGGACGCCACTCGGGCGCACTCCTTTCCTTCCGTATCGCCTACCGGGTTAGCTGACGGGTTCGGAGCGGGAAGGTCTCCTACGCGCGTAAATCCAGCCGTGCCACCACGGCGGACGACGCCCGATTCACCCCAATTCGATGGTTCCCCGGTTCCCTTGCGGGATTCGACGCGTGCGCACGGAGCCGCCTTCTGTGACGGCTGGGACGACCGCGCTGCGTTATCGAACGTTAATAGAGGCGAGGCTCCGATTCCAAGCCGTTCGGCTTGATCCTTAAACCTTTTTGGCCAGGACTTACCGTTCATGAGCGGCGAAAACCGGGCGAGTTGACAAGAGTTCAGTAGGACTCGGGCCACTCCGGGCCGGGCCGCCGTACGGCGAGCAGCGCCATGTCGTCCGTCATCCTGCCCCCGCAGTGCCGGCGCACCTCCAAGGCGAGGGCGGTGAGCAGGGCCCGGGGGTCGCCGAACGCGCGGCCGGCCAGGCGGTGTCCGGGATCGTAGAAACGGCCGTGCGCGTCCCGGGCCTCGGACAGGCCGTCGGTGTGGAAGAGCAGCGTGGCTCCTGGCGGGAAGGCGCTCTCCTCGACGCGGTCGGGCCGGGCGCACAGCTCCCCGAGGCCCAGCGGCAGCGCGGGGTCGCGCGCGAGCAGCGAGCGCAGGGCGCCGTCGGCGCACAGCAGCAGGGGCGGCGGGTGGCCCCGGTTGACGACGCGCACCGTCCCACCGCCGTACGGGAACTCCGCGAGCACGGCGGTGGTGAAGCCCTCCAGGGTGTCCTCGCCGTCGCGCCGCGCGCCCTCGCGGGCCAGCGCCCGTTCCAGCCGCCGAGCCACCGCCTCCAGGGTGGCCTCCTGCTCTGCGGCCTCCCGGAACGCCCCGATGACCACGGCGACCGCCGCGACCGCGCCCATGCCCTTGCCGCACACATCACCCACGACCAGCCGGACCCCGTACGGGGTTTCCTGCACCGCGTAGAGATCCCCGCCGATGAACGCCCCGGCCTGCGCCGCCTCGTAGCGCGCCGCGACCTCCAGGCCACCGATCCGCCCGGCGGGCTCGGGCAGCACCGCGCGCTGGGCCACCTCGGCGATCTCGCGGGCGGAGGCGAGCCGTTCGTCGCCGCGCCGCACGAGCAGGTTGAGCAGCACGGCGAGGACGGCGACCGTGGCGACGGTGAGCAGTTCGGTCAGCGCGTCGGCGCGGAGGACGGCGGACGGGCCGCCGATCAGCCCCGGCGCGAGCACGCCGGCGACGGCCGCGGCCCCCGTGAGCACGGTGGCCCGCCGGGACAGCAGCGGCGCGGCGACCAGGGGTGCGGCGGTGAAGAGGGGGGCCGCGGTGAAGCTCGCGGGGGTCAGGCGGTCGTAGCAGGCGCCGGCGACGAGCAGCAGCGCGGGCAGGAACCGGACAAAGGCGCGGGCCGAGACACGGGCCGGGGCCCCGGCGGAGGTGATCCGCCACCGCTGACCAGCGGCCGGGAGGCCGTCCGCGGAGCCGTCCGGGAGGGGAACGGCGGCCGCCAACCGGCCCACGGGCCGGATCGTGTCCTCCACCTCACCAGACCGCACCGCTCGTCTCCCGCCAGTCCCGCCACAACGCGGCGCGCATGTCCATGTCGCCGCCGCGGTCCAGGTTTCCCGCAGCGGGCGCGGACAGCGAGCCGGTATGGGCCGACCGGATGACAAGGTGTGACGAGGAACACGCCCGCCGAGGGCCCGCGCGCCGGCCCGACGGCGCCGGGCGGCCGGAGAAAACGCTCAGGGCCGGAATCCTTGATCGGATTCCGGCCCTG
>NZ_BMVJ01000040.1:927-1554 GCF_014650655.1 Streptomyces anandii JCM 4720 | reverse complement strand
TAGCGGGGACAGGATTTGAACCTGCGACCTCTGGGTTATGAGCCCAGCGAGCTACCGAGCTGCTCCACCCCGCGTCGTTGTGATTCCAGTGTACGCCATGTTCGGGGCCCTCCGCGCACACATAGGCGCCCGCCCGGTCCGCTCAGCCCGAGAGGTGCCGGTTCGGCTCCCTGGCCGCCGCCTCGAACTCCGGCACCAGGACGACCTCCGCGCCCCCGGCCGTCAGCAGCCCGGTCCCGTCGGCGCCCTCCACGAAGGTGTCCGGCTCACGCCACGCGGTGACCACTCTGCGCACCCCCGCGTCCAGAATCAGCCGGGCGCACGGGAGCGGCCGGGAGGCGCGTCGGGCGCACGGTTCGAGGCTGCTGTAGACGGTGGCTCCCGCGAGCCGCGGATCGGCGGGGTCGACCTTGGCGAGCGCCGCCTCCTCGGCGTGCGCGACCGGGTCGCCGGCCTCGCGGGAGTGTCCCCGCGCCAGCTCGGTCCCGTCCGCGGCGACGATCACCGCGCCCACGCTGAACGCGGTCCGCGACGGCGGGCACTGCGCCGCCAGCTCGCAGGCGATGCGCAGCCAGTGCCGGTCGGCGGGGGCGGCGAGGGGCCCGGTGCCGGGGGCGGTCGGCTCGT
>NZ_BMVJ01000040.1:0-896 GCF_014650655.1 Streptomyces anandii JCM 4720 | reverse complement strand
AGCGCATGAGGACCACGTCCTCGATGACGCGGGTCTCCACCAGCCGCAGCCGTCCGCCTTGGTACTCCCCGGGCCCGAACAGCCGGGGCGCCTTCGCGTCGCCGACGAACAGCGGGGCGAGCACGAGCTGCACCTCGTCCGCGAGGCGCTGCTGGAGCAGCTGGGTGTGGACTGTCCCGCCGCCCTCGACCATGAGCCGGCGCACGCCGAGCACGTCGTGCAGGTGCTCCAGGAGCCGCGCCCAGTCCAGCGCGGCGCCCAGCGACACGATCTCGGCGGCGATCCCGGCCTCGCGCAGCCGGCGCGCGCCGGCGTCGGTCGTGTAGACGGCCTTGTCCCCGCCGGTGTGCCAGAACACCGCGTCCGGGTCCAGCTCGCCGGAGGCGCTGACCGTGACCTTCAGCGGGTACTCCGGCTTCCCGGCGGCCACGCGGGCCGCGCGCCGCCCGGGCGAGTTCACCAGCAGCCGCGGATTGTCGGCGCGCAGGGTGCCCGCGCCGACCAGGATCGCGTCCACCGACGCCCGCACCTCGTCGACCCGCTCGAAGTCGGCAGGCGAGGAGAGCAACAACCGCTCGGGTCCGGTGTCGTCCAGATACCCGTCGAGGGAAACAGCGGCGGACAACAGGACGTAGGGGTGGGGCATCGGCACGCGCTCTCTCTGGCCAGGCAGGTGACGCCCCCATCCTCCCGGCCCACCGCGAGGCCGGGAAACCGGGGCCGGGCCCGAAGGCCCCGGGGGCGCGGTCACGCGGTGGCCTCGACGCTCCCCGGCGTGGTCACGCGGTGGCTGCGGTGGGCCTCGGGGTGGTCAGGAACGCGGCGAGCCGGTCCAGGACGCCGGGCAGCACCCAGTAGTACACCCAGGTGCCGCGGCGTTCGCAGTCGATGAGTCC
>NZ_BMVJ01000039.1:26217-31433 GCF_014650655.1 Streptomyces anandii JCM 4720 | reverse complement strand
GTCCACGACCGGCAGCATCTCCTTGGGCGTGGCCTTGGTGGCCGGCAGGAACCGGGTACCGAGACCGGCCGCGGGGACGACCGCCTTGGTGATCCTGGGGTGCGACTGAGTCATGCCCGCAACCTTATCCGCTGACATTGCGTGGAACCTTTGCCTCCGGTTCATTGGCTCTCACATGAGCGGTCGCGGCGGTGGATGAGAAACGGGCGAGAATACGGTGACCGACCGGACGAGAAAGGGTGCGGAAACACCTTGAGCCACACGGGACGTACGACCGGGCCCGCCAAGCGGACGCTGCGGCGGAACCTCCTCGCGGCGCGCGACGCGCTGACCGCCGACGACGTACGCGTCGCGGCCGGCGCGCTGGCCCGGCGCGCGCTGGAGCTGCCCGAGCTGGCCCGGGCGCGCACGGTGGCGGCGTACGTCTCCGTGGGCACCGAACCGGGCACCCTCGCCCTGCTCGACGCGCTGCGCGCGCGGGACGTACGCGTCCTGCTGCCCGCGCTGCTGCCCGACAACGACCTGGACTGGGGCGCCTACGGCGGCGAGGGCTCCCTCGCGCGCGTGCGGCACGGCGGCAGGATGGCGCTGTTCGAGCCGGCCGGGGAGCGCCTCGGTCCGGACGCGGTGACGTCCGCCGACGTGGTGCTGCTGCCGGGGCTCGCCGTCGACACACGCGGGTTGCGGCTGGGGCGCGGCGGAGGCTCCTACGACCGTGTCCTCGCGCGTCTGGAACGGGCGGGCGCCGCTCCGGCGCTGGTGGTGCTGCTGTACGACTCCGAGGTCGTCGGGCACGTCCCCGGGGAGCCGCACGACCGGCCGGTGCAGGCGGTGGTCACCCCGTCGGGGGTACGGCGGTTCACGGGAGGCGGCGGGACCACTCCCGGCGCCTGACGGCCGGGCGGGCCGGTCGAACGGCATGAGCCGGTACGACAAGCGGGACGAGCCGGTATGACGAAGGCCCTCCACGCGCGCGTGGAGGGCCTTCGCGGGTCGCCGGCCGGGGGTGCTCAGCCGGTCACGGCTTGAGCACCAGCCTGTCGCTCGTGCTCTTGTCGACCGCGTCCGGCGAGAAGGACCACGGCAGCAGTTCGCCCTTGGCCCACTTGCCCGTCTGGTCGGTGTAGTGGGCGCTGAAGGCGTGCCCCGAGGCGCCGGTGAGGTTGATCCACTTGGACTTGTCGAGGTCGGCGAGGTTGACCACCATCCGCATGGACGGCACCCACACCACGCCGTAACCGCCGGCCGCGTTCCACCCGGAGGCGTTGACCGCGGCCTCGCCGCCACTGAGCTTCCAGGGGCCGCGGTTGAGGACGTACTGCAGGAAGCCGGGGCCCTCGGTGCCCAGGGTCTGGTTCTTCAGGAACAGCCGGTGCAGCCGTCCCCAGCTCCAGGTGTCGATGTCCTTGCCGAGCTTGGCGGTCAGCTCCCAGCGGGCGTCGATCATGGCGCGCGCGAACAGTTCGTCGCGGTTGTCGGCCTTGGGGCGGGTGCCCGACGCCGGCGTCTTCCACCAGTCGCTGTTCTGGTCGTCCATCAGGTTGCGCACGACCTCGAACCAGCGGTCGCCGCCGTCCGGCTGCGCCTGGTCGGCGTCGCGCTCACCGCACTCGCGGACCTTGGTGGCCTCGTCCACCGGGCCGGTGTTGTCGGCCGGTTCGACCCACAGGCACTGGCCCTTCACCCGCAGCTCCTTGGGCAGCTTGTTGCCGAAGGCCAGCTTGAGGATGTTGCGCCAGACCGCGTTGAAGTAGGCGGCCGCCGCCGAGTCGGCGTCCTGGGTGTAGTCCCAGCCCTCCAGGAGCTTCTGCGCCCGGCGGACGTCCTTGTCCTTGAGGTCGATCTTCAGCAGCTGGGGCACCAGCAGCTTGGCGATCTCGCTGCTGTTGTCCATCTGCATCTGGCGCATGTCGTCGGTGGAGATCTTGCCGCCGCCGTCGATCTTCGACTGGATGAGGTCGGTGATCCGCTGGCTGCGGGTGCCGTAGCCCCAGTCCGTGGTCAGCGTGTACGGGTACTTGTCCGGGTCGATCACGGCCTGGTTGGCGGTGACGATGTAGCCGCGCTTGGGGTTGTACTCGTAGGGCAGCTGGTCCTGCTTGATGTAGCCGGTCCAGTCGTACTTGGAGTCCCAGCCGGGCGCCGGGATCGAGCCGTCGTCGTTCTTCGCGCGCGTGGGGATGCGGCCGGGGAGCGTGTAGCCGATGTTGCCCTCGGTGTCGGCGTAGATCAGGTTCTGGGAGGGCACGTCGAACAGCGCGGCCGCGGAGCGGAAGCCGGTGAAGTCCTTCGCCCTGTCGATGGCGAAGACCGCGTCCATGGTGGTGCCCGGCTGCAGCGCGGTCCACTTCAGGGCGATCGCGTAGCCGTCGCCGCGGTCCGGGGCGGCGGTGTTGACCTGCGCCTTCTTGCCGACCTTGACGAGCTCGTCGTCACGGTCGGACAGCAGGGGGCCGTTCTCGGTCTCGCGCACGACGATCGTCTTGGAGGAGCCGCCGGCGACCTTGATGGTCTCCTGACGCGTCCTGAACGGCACCGTCTTGTTGTCCCGCAGATAGCCGTCGCCGCTGAGCTTCTCCAGGTACAGGTCGGTGACGTCGACGCCGGAGTTGGTCATGCCCCAGGCGATGTCCTGGTTGTGGCCGATGACCACGCCGGGCATGCCCGCGAAGGTGTAGCCGGTGACGTCGTAGGGGCACGCGCTGGAGATCGAGCGGCAGTGCAGGCCCATCTGGTACCAGACCGAGGGCAGCGACGCCGACAGGTGCGGGTCGTTGGCCAGCAGCGGCTTGCCGGTGATCGTGTACTTGCCGGAGACGACCCAGGAGTTGGAGCCGATGCCGTTGCCGTTGACGCCGACGGCCGTGGGGAGGCTGTCCATGACGTCGTGCAGGCCCATCAGCTGGCCCTGCACGCCGGAACCGGAACCCGCGGAGGTGCCGGACGTCGAGCCGGAGGCCGTGCCGGTGGTCCCGGTGCCGCCGGTGGTGCCGGCCGTGGTCCCCGTCGTCGTCCCGGCCGTGCCGGTCGTTCCGGAGGTGCCGGAGGCGCCGGTCGAGGTGCCCGTGCCCGTCGAGGTGCCGGTGGTGGCGGCGCCGCCGCCCTGGAACGTCTTGGTGAGGGTGTCGTACTGGCCCTGCGTGACGATCGCCTTGTGGCGGCTGTACGGGTAGTCCGGGTACAGGTCCTTGATCTGCTTGGGGCCGAGGCGGCTGGTCATCAGGGCGCGGTCGATCTCGTCCTGCATGTTGCCGCGCAGGTCCCAGGCCATCGCCTTCAGCCACGACACCGAGTCGACGGGGGTCCACTGGGCGGGCTTGTAGTCGTTGGTGAAGCCCAGGGCCGCGTACTCCAGGGAGATGTCCTCGGCGTCCCGGCCCTTGAGGTAGGCGTTGACCCCCGCGGAGTACGCCTGGAGGTACTTCTTGGTGGAGGCCGACAGCTTCTTGTCGTACTCCTCCTTGGCGACCCGGTCCCAGCCGAGGGTGCGCAGGAACTCGTCGTTCTTGACCTGGCCCTTGCCGAACATCTCCGACAGGCGCCCGGAGGTCATGTGCCGGCGGACGTCCATCTCGTAGAAGCGGTCCTGCGCCTGGACGTAGCCCTGCGCCATGAACAGGTCGGCGGCGGAGGAGGCGTAGATCTGCGGGATGCCGTAGCCGTCGCGCTTGACGTCGACGGGTCCGGACAGGCCCTGCAGCGTGATGGAGCCCTTGGTCTGCGGGAAGGAGGCGCGCACCGTGCTGATCGACCAGTAGGCCCCGTAGGCGATGCCTCCGATGATGGCCAGAACCAGGACAAGCCCGATCAGTCGGGCTTTTCGCCCCTTCTTCCTGCCGGACTTGCCGGGCTTGTCACCCGTTGAGGCGGTGGTGTTGGGGGGCATCGCTGTCCTTGCTGTCCTAACGCGAGCGGCAGGCGGTACTGGAGTGCTGGAGCAACCATAGGCGCAGGGCCCGATGGCACTTGACGCGGAGTCGGGTCCGAACGCGGACGGGCGTTCGATCTTGCCCCGGGAAGCGTCAAGAAAGCGTCAAGAGTTAGGTAAGGTAACGAAGTAACCGGAGAGTCCGGAGAACTCGGGGAAGGAACCGCCGCTGACTGTTCACCACCTCAACCAGCTCCTGCTCGCCTGTTCGCTCGTCCTGCTGTCCGCCGTGGCAGCGGTCCGGATCTCCTCGCGCAGCGGGCTCCCCAGCCTGCTCGTCTACCTCGGGATCGGCGTCGTCATCGGTCAGGACGGCCTCGGCCACGTGCAGTTCAGCAACGCCGAGCTGACCCAGATCATCGGCTACGCCGCCCTGGTCGTGATCCTCGCCGAGGGCGGTCTGGGCACGAAGTGGAAGGAGATCCGGCCGGTCCTCCCGGCCGCCTCCGTGCTGGCGCTGGTGGGTGTCGCGGTGAGCGTGGGGGTCACCGCGACGGGCGCGCACTATCTCAGCGGGCTCGACTGGCGGCAGTCGCTCATCATCGGCGCGGTGGTCTCCTCCACGGACGCGGCGGCCGTCTTCTCGGTGCTGCGCCGCATCCCCCTGCCCGCGCGCGTGACGGGCACGCTGGAGGCCGAGTCCGGCTTCAACGACGCCCCGGTGGTCATCCTCGTCGTCGCCTTCTCCACGTCCGGCCCGGTCGCGCACTGGTACGTCCTGGTGGGCGAGATAGCTCTGGAACTGGCCATCGGCGCGGCCATCGGACTCGCGGTCGGCTGGCTCGGCTCCTGGGGCCTCAAGCACGTCGCGCTCCCCGCGTCCGGCCTCTACCCGATCGCCGTGATGGCGATCTCGGTCACCGCCTACGCCACCGGCGCGCTCGCCCACGGCAGCGGCTTCCTCGCCGTCTATCTGGCCTCGATGATGCTCGGCAACGCCAAGCTGCCGCACTGGCCGGCCACGCGCGGCTTCGCCGAGGGGCTCGGCTGGATCGCGCAGATCGGCATGTTCGTGCTGCTCGGTCTGCTCGTCACCCCGCACGAGCTGGGCGACGACGTCCTGCCCGCCCTCGTCATCGGCCTGGCGCTGACCATGGTGGCGCGGCCGCTGAGCGTGGTGGTCAGCCTGCTGCCCTTCCGGGTGCCGTGGCAGGAGCAGACCCTGATGTCCTGGGCCGGGCTGCGCGGCGCCGTACCCATCATCCTGGCGACCATCCCCATGGTGAACGGCGTCCAGGGCAGCCGCCGCATCTTCAACATCGTCTTCGTCCTGGTCGTCGCCTACACC
>NZ_BMVJ01000039.1:16409-26190 GCF_014650655.1 Streptomyces anandii JCM 4720 | reverse complement strand
CTGCTGCAGGGTCCGACGCTGCCGTGGCTGGCCCGACTGCTGCGCCTGGACAAGGGCCCGGAGGCGGCCGACCTCGGCATCGAGGCGGCGCCCCTGGAGCGGCTGCGCGGCCATCTGCTGTCCGTGGCCATCCCCGAGGGCTCCCGGATGCACGGCGTCGAGATCAACGAGCTGCGGCTGCCCGCCGGGTCGGCGGTCACGCTGGTGGTGCGCGAGGGCGAATCGTTCGTCCCGCTGCCGACGACGGCCCTGCGGCGCGGCGACGAGCTCCTGGTGGTCGCCACCGACCCCGTCCGCGAGGCCGCCGAACGGCGGCTGCGCGCGGTCGGCCGGGGAGGCAAGCTGGCCGGCTGGCTGGGCACGAACGGCAACGGCGGAAGCCGGTGAGCGCGACGGCGGCGAACTCCCGGGCCGCGTGATCCCTGTACCATGAAGGCGCACTTTGATCGAACCAACTCTGCCTGACGCAGAGCTGGCGCGACCGTATGGCGGCCGGGCAGTCACCCGCATGGGCACCGGCATCTACCGCAGTCCGCGCAAGAGGACAGCTCTCGGCGTGCCCGTACCCGGGGCCGCGCTACCAGGCGGCAGAAAGGCACGGGCCGTGGGATCCACGGTCACCAACCCTGAGCCGGCGAAGAGCGCGCCGGCCCCCGCCCGCCCCGGATACGGGCAGCTGCTGCGCACCCGCGGCGCCTGGACGTTCCTGCTCCCCGGCTTCGCCGCACGCCAGCCGTTCGCGATGCTCACCCTCTCCATCGTGCTGCTCGTGCAGCACACCACCGGCTCCTACGGCGCGGCCGGCGCCACCGCGGCCGTCACCGGCGTCTCCATGGCGCTGTTCGCGCCTTGCAGCGGGCGGCTCGCCGACCGCCACGGCCAGCGCGCCGTGCTGGTCCCCGGCGTCCTGGTGCACGCCCTGGCCGGGCTGACGCTCACCGCGCTCGCCCTGGCGCACGCCCCCTTGTGGGCGCTGTTCGCGGCGGCCGTGCCGACCGGCGCCTCGGTGCCGCAGGTCGGGCCGATGGTCCGGGCCCGCTGGGGCGTGATCCTCGGCGACTCGCCGCTGATGAGCACCGCGGCGGCCTTCGAGTCCGTCACCGACGAGCTGACCTTCGTCGTCGGGCCGCTGCTGGCCACCGCCCTGTGCACGGCCGTCACCCCGGCGGCGGGCCTGGTCACCGAGGCCGCGCTGACCCTGGCCGGCGGCCTGCTCTTCGCCGCGCAGAAACGCACCCAGCCGAGCACCGAGCGGGCCGTCACGGCGGGCGGCGGGCACGCGCGCGTGGAGCACGCCTCCGCCCTGAGCGTGCCCGGCGTGCGCGTGCTCGTCGTGACCTTCCTCGGCATCGGCTCGGTCTTCGGCGGCATGCAGGTCTCACTGGCCGCGTTCACCGAGTCCATCGGCGAGCCCGGCCTCAACGGCGTCCTCTACGGCACCTTCGCCGCGGGCAACATGCTCTCCGGCGTCGTCTGCGGCGCGATGGCCTGGAAGGTGGCCCCGCAGCGCCGGCTGCTCCTCGGGTACACCGCGCTCGCACTGGCCGCCTCCGCGCTGTGGACGGCGCACTCGGTGCTCCTGCTGGCCGCCCTCGGCCTGCTGGTCGGCATGTGCATCGCGCCCGCCCTCATCACCGGCTACACCCTGGTCGAGGGCCTGGTCCCGGCCGGGGCGCGCACCGAGGCGTTCACCTGGCTCACCGGCGCCGTCGCGCTCGGCCAGGCGGCCGCCGTCACCGTCGCCGGGCAACTGGAGGACCGCCTGTGGGGAGGCGCCGGGTTCCTGGTCCCGATGGCGGGCACACTGCTCGCGCTGGCGACCCTGGTGACCCTCAGGTCACGGCTTTCGGCACCCGCCCGGAGCCGTACGGTCGCACGTGGCGTCGGTCACCGCTCCCCTGTCGCAGTGGACTGATCCCCGGGAATACGTCACTATGGACCGTCGTTAGCACTCATCGAGTGAGAGTGCCAGGAGGAAGACAGTGCCCACCTACCAGTACCAGTGCACCGAGTGCGGCGAGGGCCTCGAGGCGGTGCAGAAGTTCACTGACGACGCGCTCACCGAGTGCCCCAGCTGCGGTGGCCGCCTGAAGAAGGTGTTCTCCGCCGTCGGCATTGTCTTCAAGGGCTCCGGTTTCTACCGCAACGACAGCCGCGGCTCCTCCTCGAGCAGCAGCCCGGCGTCGTCGAAGCCGTCGAGCTCCTCGTCCTCGTCGTCGGACTCGGGCTCGTCGTCCGGTTCCGGCTCGTCGTCCTCCTCCACGAGCTCGGCCGGCAGCTCCGCCGCCTGACGCCTCCTCGCTCCTGACCCCGCCGTCGTGACGGCGGGGTCACAGGCGTACCCGGGGGCGGGGTGCTCAAGCGACAGCTGCCCGCGGGCGGGTCCGCGGGGCGGGTGCGGGCGGCTAGTGTGCTGGTCATGGCGAACGCAGAGATCGGTGTCATCGGCGGTTCCGGCTTCTACTCCTTCCTGGACGACGTGACCGAGGTCCAGGTGAACACGCCGTACGGGGCGCCCAGCGACTCCCTCTTCCTCGGCGAGGTCGCCGGCCGGCGGGTCGCCTTCCTGCCCCGGCACGGCCGCGGCCACCACCTTCCGCCGCACCGCATCAACTACCGGGCGAACCTCTGGGCGCTGCGCTCGGTCGGAGTGCGCCAGGTGCTCGGCCCCTGCGCTGTGGGCGGCCTGCGCCCCGAGTACGGCCCGGGAACGCTGCTCGTGCCGGACCAGTTCGCCGACCGTACGAAGTCCCGGGAGCAGACCTACTTCGACGGGCTGCCGTTGCCGGACGGCGCCGTGCCGAACATCGTGCACGTCTCCCTGGCCGACCCCTACTGCCCCACCGGACGGGCCGCCGCGCTGAAGGCCGCGCGCGGACGTGACTGGGAGGCCGTCGACGGCGGCACACTGGTCGTGGTCGAGGGGCCGCGCTTCTCCACGCGTGCCGAATCGTTGTGGCACCAGGCGCAGGGCTGGTCGGTGGTGGGCATGACCGGCCACCCCGAGGCCG
The DNA here is from genome assembly GCF_014650655.1 of Streptomyces anandii JCM 4720. GTDB lineage: Bacteria > Actinomycetota > Actinomycetes > Streptomycetales > Streptomycetaceae > Streptomyces > Streptomyces anandii. The sequence goes on along the minus strand of NZ_BMVJ01000039.1, from coordinate 23,179 downwards.
CGCTCGCCCGGGAGCTGGAGCTCTGCTACACCTCGCTGACCCTGGTCACCGACCTCGACGCGGGCGCGGAGAGCGGCGAGGGCGTCTCGCACGAGGAGGTGCTGCGGGTGTTCGCGGCGAACGTGGAGCGGCTGCGGGGCGTGCTCTTCGACGCGGTGGCCGCGCTGCCCGCGACCGGGGAACGGGACTGCCTGTGCGCGAACGCGCTGGGCGGGATGGACCCGGGGTTCGCGCTGCCGTAGTGGCGGCGGTTTTCGCGGAACATCACCTTCGAGTGAGGAAGTTGTCCACAACCGGCGGGTAACGCACGGGCTCCGGCGGGCGACGGCGGGATGCCGCATCGTGGCAACGCAAGCGGCATCCGCTCAGGCCGGTGCCGGTCCTCCGTTCCACGTGGTGGTGCTCCGTGTCCGTGTCGCCCTCCTCTCCTTCGCCTTCCTCTCCTTCGCTTCCTTCCTTTTTCCACTCCGGGCCGTCCGTGTCCGTGCCGTCCATGTCCGTGCCGTCCGTGTCCGGGCCGTCGGGGCGGTACCTGCCCGGTGCCGAGGCTCCCGCGACCTGCGAGGTGCCGCAGTTCGCGCCGGTGCGGGTGCGGAGCGGGCGGTGTCAGCTGCTGCGACTGGTACGGCACCGCAGGCGGGCCGTGGCCGCCGGGCTCGCCGTGACGGCGGCCGCGCTCGTGGCGGCCGGCCCGCGGACCGCACCGGATGCGCCGGACGTCCCTGACGCCCCGGACGTGGCCGGCCCCACTCGCGGCGGGCCGGCCCGGGGACATCCCGCGCCGGCGGCGGAGCGGGCCGGGGAGCCGGCCGTGGAGCCCGGCTCCGGCACCGTGACCGCGCCGGTGCGGATCGCCGACGCGGCCACGGTCCGGCTGCTGCGCCCCGGCGACCGGGTCGACGTCATCGCGGCCGAGGACCCGGCGGCGGGCGGGCAGGCCCGCGTGGTGGCGCGCGGGGCCACGGTGTCGAGGGTCCCCGAGCCGGAGCGGGGCGCGGGCGGAAACGACGGCGGGGCGCTGGTGGTGCTGTCGGTGCCGCGCGCCACCGCCGCGCGCCTCGCGGGGGCGAGCGCCACGGCCCGGCTGGCGGTGACCCTGTGGTGACACGTAGGTTGCGGAGCTGTCCGTTCCACGACCGGCATGTCCTAGGAGGGCCCGCAGGTGAGCAAGGAGAAGGACCCGAGCGTCTGGCAGGGCTTCAAGGCCTTCCTGATGCGTGGGAACGTCGTCGATCTGGCGGTCGCGGTGGTCGTCGGCGCCGCCTTCAGCAACATCGTCAACTCGGTGGTGAAGGGCGTCATCAACCCCGTCGTCGGGGCGATCGGCACCAAGAACCTCGACCACTACAGCTCGTGCCTGAGCACGAAGTGCGCGGGGGACCAGGGCATCCAGATAATGTGGGGCTCGGTCCTCGGCGCCACCCTCCAGTTCCTGATCACCGCAGCGGTGGTCTACTTCCTGATGGTCCTGCCGATGGCGAGGTTCCTGGCCCGCCAGGAGGCCCGCAGGAAGGCGCGCGAGAGCGCGCACGAGGTCGTCGAGGTGACCGAGCTGCAGGTACTCAAGGAGATCCGCGACGAGCTGGTCGCCCAGCGCGGTCCGGAGCACGCGGCGCGGTAGCGCTTGGCCGCCGGCTTCAGAGGTGGTGGGGCGGCTTCTCGTCGAGGAAGCGCTTGAGGTCGGCCGCGGCGTCGCCGTCCGGGCGCTCGCCCCAGCCGCGGTCGGTGTCGTCCGTGGACTGCTGGTTCAGCGGGTCGTCGAAGATCAGCGCGTTCTTCGGGTCGTGCGGCTCGGGGGCGGTGCTCATGCCTCCAGGGTACGGTCACCGCACGGCGTGGCCGTCGCGGGCATGTCGGGCCGGCTTCTGCTGTGCTGGGACCCATGACGTCCAGTTCCGCCCCGGCGCCGGGTCCCGCCGGCCGCCCGTCGCATCCGTCGCATCCGTCGCGCCCCTCGTCGGCCGCCCGGCTGGTGCGCCCGCTGACCTCGCGTGGGCGCGGCGAGGCGCACCGGGTCGCCTCGCCGCTCGAGCTCTTCTTCGACCTGTGCTTCGTCGTGGCCGTCGCCCAGGCGGGCGTGGAGCTGGTACAGGCGGTGGCGGAGGGCCGGGCGGGCCACGGCATCCTCGACTACGCGATGGCGTTCTTCGCCATCTGGTGGGCCTGGATGAACTTCGCGTGGTTCGCCTCGGCGTACGACAACGACGACGTGCTCTACCGGGTCGTCACCCTGGTCCAGATCGCGGGCGTGCTGGTGCTGGCCGCGGGGATCACGCGGGCGTTCGCGAGCCACGACTTCCTGGTGGTGTGGCTCGGCTATGTGATCATGCGGCTGGCGATGGTGTTCCAGTGGCTGCGGGCCGCGCGCTGGGCCGAGGGCGGCGAGCGGCGCATGGCGCTGAGGTACGCGGGCGGCGTGCTGCTGTGCCAGGTCGGCTGGCTGGGCCTGGTGCTGCTGCCGGAGCCGGCCCGGCCGTGGGTGTTCCTGGTGATGGCGGTCCTGGAGCTGTGCGTGCCGCTGTACGCGGAGAAGGACGCCAAGTCCTCCTGGCATCCGCATCACATCGCCGAGCGCTACGGGCTGTTCACCATCATCGTGCTGGGCGAGACGATCGCGTCGGCGACGGTCGCGGTGAAGTCGGGGGTGGAGGAGCACGACGCGCTGGGCGAGCTGCTGCCGATCGCGGCGGGCGGCCTGCTGATCGTGTTCTCGGCGTGGTGGATCTACTTCGTGGTGCCGATCCACGGTCATCTGCGCTCCAACCGGCAGTCCTTCCTGTGGGGATACGGCCACTACCTGGTCTTCGCCTCGGCCGCGGCGATCGGTGCCGGGCTGGAGGTGGCGGTGGATCAGGCGGTCGGCAGGACGCGCCTGTCCGTCCTGGAGGCCTCGGCGGCCGTGACCCTGCCGACCGCGCTGTATCTGGTCACCGTCTGGGCGCTGCACTCACGGCACTTCAAGGTCGGCATCGCGCAGCAGCTCGTACTGCCCGGCACGGCCCTGCTGGTGATCTGCTGCACCTTCCTCGGTGCGTGGGCGGTCCTGTCGGCGGGGCTCGTCTCGGCCCTCGCGGTGGCGACCGGGGTGACGCTGACGGCCCACCGGGCGGCGCCCGGAGGCGGGGAGACTGGCCCCCATGACAGTTGACGCATTGACGGACGTCGCCGGTGTCCGGGTGGGACATGCGACGTGCAGGGGCCGTGGGTGGCTCACCGGCACCACGGTCGTGCTCGCCCCGGAGGGCGGCGCCGTGGCCGCGGTGGACGTGCGCGGTGGCGGCCCGGGCACCAAGGAGACCGACGCCCTGGATCCGCGGAACCTGGTGCGGACGGTGGAGGCGGTGGTGCTGACCGGCGGCAGCGCGTACGGGCTGGACGCCGCCTCGGGGGTGATGGCCTGGCTGGAGGAGCGCGGGCGAGGAGTGCGGGTCGGTCCGGATCCGGCGCACGTCGTGCCGGTGGTGCCGGCCGCCTGCGTCTTCGACCTGGGCCGGGGCGGCGACTTCAGGGCCCGGCCGGACGCGGCCACCGGGCGGGAGGCGGTGCGGGCCGCCGCGGCGAGCGTGCCGGGCGCGCCGGTGGCCGAGGGCTGTGTGGGCGCCGGGACGGGGGCGACCGTCGGGCCGGTCAAGGGCGGGGTCGGCACCGCGAGCACGGTGCTGGACTCGGGTGTCACGGTGGCGGCCCTGGTGGTGGCCAACGCGGCCGGGTCGGCGGTGGACCCCGAAACGGGCGTGCTGTACGGGGAGTTGTTCCAGGGGCGGGTGACCTGCCCGGAACGCCGGGTCCACGAGGCGGCGCGGGAGCGGCTCGCCGAGGCCGCCGCGCGCAACGCCCCGCCTCCGCTGAACACCACGCTCGCCGTGGTCGCCACCGACGCGGACCTGTCCAAGGCTCAGGCGCAGAAGCTGGCCGGGACCGCGCACGACGGCATCGCGCGCGCCGTGCGCCCGGTGCACCTGCTCAACGACGGGGACACGGTGTTCGCGCTGGCGACCGGTGCCCGGCCGCTCGACGCGGGCGCCCCGCTCGCCCTCAACGAGATCCTCGCGGCGGGCGCGGACCAGGTGACCCGGGCGATCGTACGGGCGGTGCGCGCCGCCGAGCCGGTGGACGGACCGGGCGGCACGTGGCCGTCGTACGGGGAGTTGTACGGGCCGCGCTGAACTGCGGCCCGCCGACGCCGCGGTGGAGTCCGGTGGCCCTCATGTCACCGCGGTGGGCGCCTCGTTGGGGGCCGGGGCGGTGTCCCTCATGTCTCGGGGGGCGCACGAATGTCCCGGTTCTGTCACGTGATGGCGTTCGGAGCCGATGCCGGGAACCCGGGCGTGCGGTGACTCCCTCTTCACCCACGCATCGCAGCGGATCACCATCTCTTTCACGAATCTGGAGCAGCCCGTGACTACGCCGGACATAGCAGCGCGGCGCGCACTGGGGGCCTGTGCCGTCCTGATGGTCGGCGCCCTCACTCTCACCGGATGCGGCGGCGACGCCAGCGCCAAGGACGACGGCAAGGGCGGCGGCAAGGACGACGCCCCGAAGACGTCCCAGGCGAAGATCGCCATCTCGGCCAAGGACGGCTCGACCGGCGCGTCCATCAACGCCACCGGGGTGAAGGTCAGCGGCGGCAAGCTGACCGAGGTGAAGATGACCGTGGCGGGCTCGGGGCAGTCCGTGCCGGGCTCGGTCTCCGCGGACGGCACGACCTGGAAGCCGAAGGAGCAGCTGGAGCGCGGCACGAAGTACCAGATCTCGGCGACCGCGAAGGACGCGGGCGGCCTGACGTCCGCCGCGAACTCCATCTTCACCACCGTCACCACGGCGAACAGCTTCATCGGCACCTACACCCCGGACAACGGCACCACGGTGGGCGTCGGCATGCCGGTGTCCTTCCGCTTCGACAAGGCGATCGGCGACCGCAAGGCCGTGCAGTCGCACATCACGGTCACCTCCAGCAGCGGGCAGCAGGTCGTCGGCCACTGGTTCGGCACCCAGCGCCTGGACTTCCGGCCCGAGGAGTACTGGAAGGCCGGCTCCAAGGTCACCATGAAGATCGATCTGGACGGCGTGCAGGGCGCGAACGGCGTCTACGGCGTGCAGAAGAAGACGGTGACCTTCACCGTCGGCCGTTCGCAGGTCTCCACGGTGGACGCGAACACGCAGACCATGACGGTGGTGCGGGACGGGCAGACCGTGAAGACCATCCCCGTCTCCACCGGCAGCCCGGAGCACACCACGTACAACGGGCAGATGGTGATCTCCGAGAAGTTCGAGCAGACCCGGATGGACAGCCGGACGGTCAATCTGGGCGGCGAGTACAACATCTCGGACGTGCCGCACGCGATGCGCCTGACCGAGTCGGGCACGTTCATCCACGGCAATTACTGGTACAACAAGGGCAATCCGCCTTTCGGCCGGGAGGGCACCAGCCACGGCTGCGTCGGCATGGCGGACGTACGGGGCGGCGGGAGCGACACCAACGCCAAGTGGTTCTACGACAACTCGCTCCTCGGCGACGTCGTGGTCGTCAAGCACTCACCCGACAGGACCGTGACGCCGGACAACGGGCTCAATGGCTGGAACATGTCATGGAGCGAGTGGACCGCCGGCAGCGCCGTCTGATCGCCAAGCCCCTCTGAGCTGCGTTTTTTTGACCAATCGCCGGGCCGCGCGGGAACTTCTCGCGCGGCCCGGGCGTTTTACGGGCACACGTTTTCTCGGTTCCCGGACATGATGTCCGGCCGAGGGGCTACGGTATGCACCCACAAGGTGACATGCAGCAACGCCGGGAGAAACCTTGAGCGTTCCGTACGAGACGGCAGCGTACGAGCCACGCGAGTCGCCCGAGTCTCCGGAGGAGCACCTCGCGCGACTCCTCGGCCGTGCCCTGAACTCCTTCGAACTGCCCGACGAGACGATACGGCGGCTCGACTGCGCGCTGGCCTACGACGGTTCGCTCCACTCCGCGCACCACAGCGCCGGACTGCACCGCGAGACCTACCGGCACACCTGGCTGCTCGCCGACGGCTCGGCGCTCACCCTCTGGGAGCTCGTGCACAACACCGCCCCGGGCAACGAGCCACAGCACGAGGTGTACGTCGACGAGGAGGAGCTGCGCACCGCGACCGCCAGGCTGCCGCTCCCGCCGGACGCGCCGGACTTCGAACTGCCGGTCCTGGTCCAGCTCTCGGCCGTCCCCGAGACCCGGCACGCCTACACGCCCGACGACTCCGCGGACCACGCCCGACGCCTGCTCAGGCGCGCGGAGAACGGCGACCGGCCGGGCGCGGAGGTCGCCTCCCGGCTGGCCACGGCGTCCGGGCACCAGATCACGCAGGCGTTCGGCCGCCCCTGCCGCACGGGCCGGGCGGGCCTGTGCTTCGCCCTCTACGAGCACGCGTTCCTGCTGAGCGACGGCGTGGAGATCTCCCTGTGGGAGGTCGAGCACACGGCCACCCCGGACGGACGCCACATGTGCGAGGTGTACGCGACGGAGGACGCGGCCCGGGACGCGATGGAACGCAGGGCGGCGCAGGTGCCGTAGCCCGTAGCCCGTCGTCCGGCGTCCGGGGAGGTCAGTGGCCGTCGTCGAGCTGGCGCATCAGGCCCGCGAAGGCGTCGCGTTCCGCCGGGGTGAGCTCCACGAACTCGCGGTGGGGGCCGCCCGGGCCGGGCTGGGGCGGCAGGGCGGACAGCCGCGTGGCCGGCGCACGCCGGACGGTCTCGAAGCGTACGGCGCGTCGGAAGCGGGCCAGGCTGATCATGCAGGC
>NZ_BMVJ01000039.1:14508-16374 GCF_014650655.1 Streptomyces anandii JCM 4720 | reverse complement strand
GACGATCAGCGCGGCGGGGACGGCCACACCGAACCACATGAGAAGCGAGACGTGCTGAGGCATGTCTTCCAGTAGACACCACGGTCCGGGGCCGAAACCCCGGACCGTGACGTATCTCGCATGTGCCGTGAACAACTCACAGCGCCCTAAAGGGACAAGGTCACGCGGCCACCGGCTGCTTGCGGTCGGCCGACGCCATCTGCGCGTTCGCGCCCGCCTCGGGCGCCGCCGCGCCGGGTGCCGCCTTGCGCAGCGTCTTGAGGGCGACCACGAGGGCCGTGGTGACGCACACGCCCGCCGCGATGGCGATCAGGTAGAGGAACGGGTTGCCGATCAGCGGGACGACGAAGATGCCGCCGTGCGGGGCGCGCAGCGTGGCGCCGAAGGCCATCGACAGCGCGCCGGTGACCGCGCCGCCCGCCATCGCCGAGGGGATGACCCGCAGCGGGTCGGCCGCGGCGAACGGGATCGCGCCCTCGGAGATGAAGGAGGCGCCCAGGACCCAGGCGGCCTTGCCGTTCTCCCGCTCGGTCTGCGTGAACAGCCGCCCGCGCACGGTGGTGGCGAGCGCCATCGCCAGCGGCGGCACCATGCCGGCCGCCATCACCGCGGCCATGATCTTCATCGTCGAGTCGCCCGGGTTGGAGACCGCGATGCCGGCGGTGGCGAAGGTGTAGGCGACCTTGTTGACCGGACCGCCGAGGTCGAAGCACATCATCAGGCCGAGCAGGGCGCCGAGCAGGACGGCGTTGGTTCCGGTCAGGCCGTTCAGCCAGTCGGTCATGCCCTTCTGCGCGGAGGCGATCGGCTTGCCGATGACGACGAACATCAGGAACCCGACCACCGCCGAGGAGATCAGCGGGATCACCACCACCGGCATGATGCCGCGCAACGCCTGCGGGATGCGCACCTTCTGGATGGCCATGACCACGCCGCCGGCGATCAGACCGGCCGCCAGGCCGCCGAGGAAGCCCGCGTTGATGGTCAGGGCGATCGAACCGCCGACGAAGCCGGGGACGAGTCCTGGACGGTCGGCCATGCCGTACGCGATGTAGCCGGCCAGGACCGGGACCAGGAAGGCGAAGGCGACGCCGCCGATCTGGAACAGCAGGGCGGCCCAGCTGTCGGTCTGGGTCCACACGAAGTGGTCCATCACCGACGGAGCCTTATTGATCTTGTAGCCGCCGAGGGCGAAGCCGAGCGCGATCAGCAGGCCGCCCGCCGCGACGAACGGCACCATGTAACTCACACCGGACATCAGCCACTTGCGCAGCTTCGTGCCGTAGCCCTCGCCCGCCTCACCGGCCCGCTCGACCGGGGTCGGCGCCGCGCCGGAGGTCGCCTCGCCGCGCGCGGCCTTTCCGCGCACCTCGGTGATCAGCTCGCCGGGCCGGTTGATGCCCGCCTTCACACCGACGTCGACGGTCGGCTTCCCGGCGAAGCGCTCCTTGTCCCGTACGGGGACGTCGTGCGCGAAGATCACGCCGTCCGCCGCCGCGATCACCGCCGGGTCGAGCCGGGTGAAGCCGGCCGAGCCCTGCGTCTCGACGACCACCTCGACGCCCGCCTCGCGGCCGGCGTTCTCCAGGGACTCGGCGGCCATGTAGGTGTGCGCGATGCCCGTGGGGCAGGAGGTGACGGCGACGATGCGGAACGGCGGCCGGTCCGCCCCGCCCGATGCGGCCGCCGGGGCCGTGGTGTCCGCCGCGGCGCCGGCGGAGGCCGCCACCGGCGTCGCGGCGGAGTCTTCGGAGGAGGGGGCGGAGTCTTCGGGGGACTGGGCAGAGGCGGGAGCCGAGGCGGAGGCGGAGGCGGGGGCGGCCCCGGTCCGCTCGGCGGCCGGCGCCTGCTCCGGGGCTTCCGCGT
>NZ_BMVJ01000039.1:0-14477 GCF_014650655.1 Streptomyces anandii JCM 4720 | reverse complement strand
CTTCCGCGACCTCCGCGTCCTCGCCGCGGATCAGAGCGGCGGCGCGGCCCGGGTCGTCCACCGAGCGCAGGGCGGCGGTGAACTCCGCGTTCATCAGCTGGCGGGCCAGCGACGACAGGATCGTCAGGTGGGCGTCGTCCGCACCGGCCGGCGCGGCGATCAGGAACACCAGGTCGGCCGGCCCGTCCGGCGCGCCGAAGTCGATCCCGGCGGCGCTGCGCCCGAAGGCGAGCGTCGGCTCGGTGACGTGCGCGCTGCGGCAGTGCGGGATGCCGATGCCGCCGTCGAGGCCGGTCGGCATCTGCGCCTCGCGGGCGGCCACGTCGGCGAGGAAGCCCTCCAGGTCGGTCACCCGGCCCTTGGCCGCCATGCGCTCGGCGAGGGCGCGTGCCGCCGCCTCCTTGGTGTCGGCGGACAGGTCGAGATCGACCAGGTCCGCGGTGATCATGTCGCTCATCGCGGGCTCCTTAGCACGCGTATCGCCCAGGCCGTGGGGTGGTGGGCAGGGGTGGGGACGGGAGTGCCGTGGGGGGAGGCTGGGGAGTGGGGCGGGCGGACGGGAAGTGCGGCCGGGAGGACGCGGGCGGCGGTCATGACACCGGCTCCCCGAGGACGCGGTCCACCGGCGCGTCCGGCGTGACCGTCACCGCCGCCGGGTCCAGGTGCACGGGCGTCGGCATCAGGCTGCCGGGCAGTTGTACGGCGGCCGCTCCGTGGGCCACGGCGGAGGACAGGGCCTCCGGGCCGACGCCGCCGGCGATCAGGAAACCGGCGAGGGAGGAGTCACCGGCGCCCACGTTGCTGCGGACGGTGTCGACGCGCGCGCTGCCGTACCAGACACCGGCGCCGTCCACGAGCAGCTGGCCGTCCGCGCCGAGGCTGGCGAGCACGGCGCGCGCGCCCAGGCCGCGCAGTTCCTCGGCCGCCTTCACCGCGTCGCCCACGGTCATGAGCGGGCGGCCGACGGCCTCGGCGAGTTCCTCGGCGTTGGGTTTGACCACGTCGGGGCCCTCGCGCAGCGCCTCCAGCAGGGCCGGTCCCGAGGTGTCCAGCGCGATCCGTACACCGGCGGCGTGCGCGCGGGCGACCAGGTCGGCGTACCAGGAGGGCGAGAGCCCGCGCGGCAGGCTGCCGCAGCACGCGATCCAGTCGGCGCCGCGCGACTGCCGCCGCACGGTGTCGAGGAGCAGTTCCTGCTCCTGGCCGGTCAGCTCGGGGCCCGGCGCGTTGATCTTCGTGAGGACGCCGTCCGACTCCGCGAGCGCGATGTTGGAGCGGGTGGCCCCGGCGATCGGCACCGGCGCGACCTCGATGCCCTGGGCGGCCAGCAGTTCCTCGATGACCGCTCCCGGCGCGCCGCCCAGGGGCAGCACGGCGACCGTGCGCCGCCCGGCGGCCGCGACCGCGCGCGAGACGTTCACGCCCTTGCCGCCCGGGTCCATGCGCTCGCCGGTGGCCCGGACCACCTCGCCGCGGTCGAGCGAGGGAATCTCGTAGGTGCGGTCGAGGGAGGGGTTGGGGGTGACGGTGAGGATCATGCGCGTACTACTTCCGTGCCGCCGCGCTCGATGGCGGCGGTGTCGTCCGGGCTGAGCCCGCTGTCGGTGATCAGCAGGTCCACGTCGCTCAGGTCGCCGAAGCGGGCGAAGTGCTCCTGGCCGTGCTTGGAGGAGTCGGCGAGGAGCACCACGCGGCGGGCGGCGGCGACCGCCGCCCGCTTCACGGCCGCCTCGGCGAGGTCGGGGGTGGTCAGACCGTGCGCGGCGGAGAAGCCGTTGGCGGCGACGAACAGCACGTCGGCGCGGATCTCGCCGTAGGCGCGCAGCGCCCAGGCGTCCACGGCGGCGCGCGTGCGGTGCCGTACGCGGCCGCCGACGAGGTGGAGCTGGAGGCCGGGGTGGTCGGCGAGCCGGGCCGCGATGGGCAGGCTGTGGGTGACGACGGTGAGCTCGGCCTCCAGGGGCAGGGCGGCGGCGAACCGGGCGACCGTCGAACCGGCGTCGAGGATCAGCGTGCCCGCGGCGGGCAGTTCGGCGAGGGCGGCCTTGGCGATACGGTCCTTCTCGTCGGCCGACGTCGACTCCCGCTCGGCGAGGTCCGGCTCGAAGTCCAGCCGGCCGGCCGGGATCGCCCCGCCGTGCACCCGGCGCAGCAGTCCGGCGCGGTCGAGGGCCTTCAGGTCACGGCGGATCGTCTCCGCCGTCACCTGGAACTCCTCGGCGAGCGACACGACGTCCACCCGGCCGCCGTCCCGGGCGAGCCGGAGGATCTCCTGCTGCCGCTCCGGTGCGTACATGTCCGTTTACCTCCGACCGATGCCCGAACCTGTGGTTTCTCTGGAGGCTACGCCCGGTTTTCCGGAAAGTAAACAGGTTCGGCGCCCCGAACCGGGCATGAATGGACTTCCGTTTGTGTCCGGTACGCACGCCGTGGGGCCCGGCATCCGGAAAACGGACACCGGGCCCCACGGCGAACGGACGGGAAGGTAGTGGGAGGGAAGGGGATGGGAGGGGAGGGGAGGGGAGGGGAGGGGACGTGACGGGAAAGGGCGGGAAGGACGGGCTCAGACCGACATGGCGCGCTCGCGCTCACCGGCCGGCCGGGACGCGTCCGCGGCCTGCTCCCCCGCGTCCCCCGCGTCCCCCGCGCCCTCCGTGTGCTGCGCCGGCCGCTTCGGCAGCGCCGACATCAGGACGAAGATGACGCCCAGCACCGCCGCCACCCACACCAGCGCGTGCTGGAAGGCTTCGACGAAGGCCGGGCCCACCTGCGCCGGGGTCAGCCGGTCGCCTATCACCCCGAAGAAGACCACCGACACCAGGCCGAGCCCCAGCGCGTTGCCCATCTGCTGCACGGTGTTGATCAGCCCGGACGCCGAGCCGGCGTGCTCGCGCGGCACCTCGGACAGCACCGCGTCGGTCAGCGGGGCCACGATCAGGCCCATGCCCGCGCCCATCACCACCAGCGGCAGCGCCATCTGCCAGGAGGCGATGTGCAGGCCGTACCGCTCGGACTCCCAGATGTAGAGCAGGACACCGGCCGCCATCGTCAGCGCGCCCGCCTGGAGCACCTTGCGGCCGAAGCGCGGGACCAGCTTCTGCACCGACATGCCGGCCGCGGTGGAGACCGCGATCGAGAACGGCACCCCGGTCAGCCCGGCGCGCAGCGGGCTCCAGCCCAGGCCGATCTGCATGTAGAGCGTCCAGACCAGGAAGAACACGCCGAGCGCGACCCCGAAGACCGTCTGTACGGCGATGCCCGCGGCGAAACTCTTGACCCGGAACAGCGACAGCTCGACCAGCGGGGAGCCGTCCCGGGCCGCCTTGCGCCGCTCGTACGCCACCAGCGCGGCGAAGACCCCGAGCGCGCCCGCCATCGAGCCGTACCCCCACAGCGGCCAGCCCAGCTCACGGCCGCGGGTCAGCGGGTAGAGCAGCATGAGCAGTCCGAGGGTGACCAGGCCGACGCCCACCAGGTCCAGCTTGAGCGCCCTCGGGGCCTTGGACTCGGTGATGAAGCGGCTGCCCAGCCAGAACGCGGCGACGCCCACCGGGAGGTTGATCAGGAAGATCGGGCGCCACTGGAGTCCGAACAGGTTCCACTCGGTCAGCAGCGCGCCGAGCAGCGGGCCGGACACCGCGCCCAGTCCGACGACCGCGCCGAACAGCCCGAAGACCTTGCCGCGTTCGTGCGCCGGGAAGGTGGCGTGCACGATCGACAGCACCTGCGGCACCATCATCGCCGCCATGCCGCCCTGGAGGATGCGCGAGGCGACCAGCATCTCGGGGTTCGCGGCGAAGCCGCACAGGGCGGAGGCGAGGGTGAAGCCGCCGATGCCGACGAGGAACAGCCGCTTGCGGCCGTGGATGTCGCCGAGCCGGCCGCCGGTGATCAGGCCGGCCGCGAAGGCGAGGGCGTAACCGGCGGTGATCCACTGGATCTGGCTGAAGGACGCGCCCGCGTCCTTCTGGATGGACGGGATCGCGATGTTGACGATCGTGACGTCCACGAGGTCCATGAAGGCCGCGGTCATCACGATCGCCAGCGCGAACCAGCGGCGGCGGTCAGCCTGCCGCGCCGGGCCGCTCACCGCCCGCGCCGGGCCGTTCGCCGGTCGCGCCGGGTCGTCCGTGCTGTCGACAAGGGTTTCGCTGGAGGTCATGAGTTCAAGCTAGAAGGCGAAGAGGTCAGATCATGTCCTAGATGTACGGCATTCTCGAACGCATGACGACGGACACCCCGGCACGGCTCCTCCAGCTCCTGTCCCTGCTCCAGACGCCCCGGGAATGGCCGGGCGGCGAGCTCGCCGAGCGTCTGGGCGTCTCGCGCCGCACGGTACGGCGGGACGTCGACCGGCTGCGCGAACTCGGCTACCCCGTACAGGCGACCAGGGGCTCGGACGGCGGCTACCGGCTGGTGGCGGGCAAGGCGATGCCGCCCCTGGTGGTGGACGACGAGGAGGCGGTGGCCATCGCGGTGGGACTACGGGCGGGGGCCGGCCACGCCATCGAGGGCGTGGACGAGGCGTCGGTACGGGCGCTGGCGAAGCTGGAGCAGGTGCTGCCGGCCCGGCTGCGCCACCGCGTCTCCACCCTCCAGGCCGCGACCACCCCGCTGACGAGCGGCGACGGCGCGAGCGTCGCCCCCGAGACGCTGACCGTGATGGCCTCGGCGGTCGCCGGGCGCGAGCGGCTGCGCTTCGCGTACCGCGCCGGGGACGGCACGGGGACCCGCCGGGTGACCGAGCCGTACCGGCTCGTCTCGACCGGCCGGCGCTGGTACCTGGTGGCGTACGACCTCGACCGGGCGGACTGGCGGACGTTCCGGGTCGACCGGGTGAGCGAACCCTTCGCGACCGGGGCGCGCTTCACCCCGCGCGAGCTGCCCACGGGCAGCGCGGCCGAGTATCTGCGGCAGTCGATGTACCGGCGGCAGGAGACCTACGCCTTCACGGTGACCTTCGCCGAGCCGGTCGAGCGCGTCGCGGCGCGGCTGCCCACCTGGCTCGGCACCCCGGAACCGCTCGACGGCGGCGACGGCTGCGTGCTGCGGTCCACCACCGGCGACATGGTGGAGTGGCTCGCGGTGCGGCTGGCGATGCTCGGCTACGAGTTCACGGTGCGGGAGCCCGCGGAACTGGTCGAGGCGGTGGGCAAGTTGGGGTCGCGATTGGTACGGGCGGCCGGGGGCGGGGAGGAGAGCGGGAGTGCGGATGCGGGAGCGGGAGCGGGTGGCGCAGGCTAGTCCTGCTCTGACTGCGGCCCCCGCTGCTCCGGCTCCGGCTCCGGCTCCGGCTGCCAGGTGAAATCCCGCAGGGCCGTGAGGTTGCGCAGGGCGAGTGCGGTGGGGCCCTCGGGTCCTTCGGCAGGGACCTCGCCGGTGGCCCAGGACTCGACGGCCACGCGTACGGCGGCGCCCGCGACGGCCGCGGCGAAACGGAGGTCGGGCGGGACGGCGACCGTGGCCTGGTCGGCCTCGCGGCCGCGGGCAACGTTGTCGTCGCCGCCACTTCGCGCCGTCCGGGCCGCGAGCACCTCCGCCAGCGTCCGCTCCGACGCCTGGCACTCCTCGGCCCAGATCTTGCGCACCGCCGGGTTGGTCTCGGCCAGGCGGATGAGGGTGCGGGCCCACTGCCAGGAGGACGCCGAGACCCCTGCTCCCGGGGTGAAGGTGTGACGCACGGCGTGGATGAGGGCCTGGCCGATGGAGAGTTCCGCCGGGGCTTCCCGTACGGCGTCGGTCCACCGCCGGGCGCCCTCCGCGTAGAGGGGGGCCACCGCCTCCTCCTTGGTGGCGAAGTAGCGGTAGAAGGTGCGCGGGGCGACGCCGGCGGCCTGGGCGATGTCCTCGGCCCGGGTGGCCTTCAGTCCCCGGGTCACGAACAGGCGGGCCGCGGCCCGGGCGATCTCCATACGGGTGGCGGCCTTACGGCGCTCGGTCAGCGAGGAGGACTTGCGGGGAGCGGGGGTGGAGCTGGTCACGTCGGCAGGCTATGCCTGTGTGGCACAATCTGCCATCTGGGCGGGCCACCCCGGGGTTCAGGTCCGGGGTGACCCGTCTGCCCAGCACGCCTTCCCCCGGAAGAGAGTTGGAGCCGGGCTCCGGCACCCGGGGGGAGTGGCGCCGAAGCCCGGCTCTGGGGCAGTCCCGGCGCCGGGGGGGGATTGCGTCGGGACGTGGCTCATGTGGTGCGGGACGTCCGGAAGGTGGGACGTCCGGATACTCCGCGGAACGCGAACTCGCGGGCCCGCAAGGGTTGTTCCCGGGCTCCAGCCGGTTGAAGCGGCGGTACACGGCCATGTTTGCGCGGTCTTTCGCCACCGGGCGCACGCCCCCACACGCCGGCGCCCCGCCCGCCCCGGAGAAGCCCTCCGCCGAGCGGAACCCGACCCCGTCCCTCACGCCACCGCGTCGAACCCCGTGTCCCGCGCCAGCTTCTTCAGCTCCAGCAACGCGTGCTTCTCGATCTGCCGGATGCGCTCGCGCGTCAGACCGTGCTCCTTGCCGACCTCGGTCAGCGTGCGCTCGCGGCCGTCCTCGATGCCGTACCGCATCTTGATGATGGAGGCCGTGCGCTGGTCCAGGCGGCCGATCAGGTCGTCGAGCTCCTCGCTGCGCAGCAGGGTCAGCACCGACTGCTCGGGCGACACCGCCGAGGTGTCCTCCAGCAGATCGCCGAACTGGGTCTCACCCTCGTCGTCCACCGACATGTTCAGCGACACCGGGTCGCGGGCCCAGTCGAGCACGTCCGAGACGCGCTCGGGCGTGGAGCCGAGCTCGGCGGCGATCTCCATGGGCTCGGGGTCGCGGCCGTTCTCCCGGTTGAACTCGCGCTGGACGCGGCGGATGCGGCCGAGCTCTTCCACCAGGTGGACGGGCAGCCGGATCGTACGGGACTGGTCCGCGATGGAGCGGGTGATCGCCTGACGGATCCACCAGGTGGCGTACGTCGAGAACTTGAAGCCCTTGCGGTAGTCGAACTTCTCCACCGCGCGGACCAGGCCGGCGTTGCCCTCCTGGATCAGGTCGAGCAGCGGCAGGCCACTGCGCGGGTAGCGGCGGGCGACGGCGACGACCAGGCGCAGGTTGGAGCGGATGAAGACGTCCTTCGCCCGCTCGCCCTCGGCCACCAGGGCCTCGAGCTCCTCGCGGGAGGCGTCCGCCTGGGACTCCTCGTACCCGTCGAGGATCTGTTGCGCGAACACACCCGCCTCGATGACCTGGGACAGCTCGACCTCCTTGGCGGCGTCGAGCAGCGGTGTCCGCGCTATCTCGTCGAGGTACATGCCGACCAGGTCGCGATCGGCGATCTCGCCGCCATGGCTGCGAACACTGCTTGCCGCGTCGGCCGCCTCACCGTTGGCGGACTGACGACGGGCGACGGCACGGGTTGCCATGCGTGCTCCCTTGCGATGGTGTGTCAGCGGGTGGTCCTTCGGACGCTTGGCACTCTCTTCGGAGCCTCCGGAGCTTCCGCAGCCGCCGGTGCCTCCGGCGCTGTCGGGACTTTCGGAACTCTCCTCGGGTGCCCCGCATCCGATGGAAACAACGACTGGAATCCGGACAGAATTCCCAACCCGCCCCCCAAGTTTTCTGATCATGCAGTACCCTGTCCCGCCGCAGCGCGCCGAGCACTGGCACCGAGTGCCACCGCCCCGCGCGGAGCCGCAGGTCAGAGCCGGGTCCGAAATGCTCCCGGAGCCCGCCGGAACCGGGCGGTCCACCCCGGACCGCCCCGGTCCTGAGACTGCCGTCACAGGCGGAAGGGCGTCCTCGTCGATCGCCCTTCCACCCTCATTGACGGGTCGTACCGGCGGAAGGTTGCCGCAAACCCGGACTCTCAGGAAATTCCCAGACCCTCCACACCCTGGTTGTACGCAGCGCGGGCCCGCACGTTTCAGCCGAACCGCGGCGACCGCTCAGCCGAACTGCAGCGACCGCTTGGCCAGCCCCATCCAGAAGCCGTCGATCACGGACCTCTGCGCGTCCAGCTCGCCGCCGGCCTCCGCGACGCCCATGGTCACGAACAGCGGGGCGAAGTGCTCGGTCCGCGGATGGGCGTAGCGCCCGGCCGGGGCCTTGTCGAGGAAGTCCAGCAGGGAGTCCCAGTCGCGCCCGTCGAGCGCGCGGCGCCCCCAGTCGTCGAACTCCGCCGACCAGCTCGGCACCCCGGCGCCCACATGCCGCAGCGCGGCGAGGTTGTGGGTGAAGAACCCGGAGCCCACGATCAGCACGCCCTCGTCGCGCAGGGGCGCCAGCTTCCGCCCGATGTCCATGAGCTTCACCGGGTCGAGGGTCGGCATGGACACCTGCAGTACGGGGATGTCGGCGGCCGGGAACATCTCGACCAGCGGGACGTAGGCGCCGTGGTCCAGCCCCCGGTCCGGGACGTCCTGCACGGGTATCCCGGGGGCGCGCAGCAACTTGCGGACGCTCTCGGCGAGTTCGGGCGCGCCAGGAGCGGCGTAGCGCACCTGGTAGTAGTGCTCGGGGAAGCCCCAGAAGTCGTAGACGAGCGGGACGGTGCGCACGGCGCCGAGGGCCAGCGGGGCCTCCTCCCAGTGGGCGGAGACCACGAGGATCGCCTTGGGCCTGGGCAGTTCGGCGGACCAGGCGGCGAGCTGGGCGGGCCAGACCGGGTCGTCGGCGAGCGGCGGGGCGCCGTGGCTGAGGTAGAGGGCGGGCATGCGCTCCTGGGTGGTGGGGGACACGGCGGCGGCTCCTGCTCGTAACTGAGGTTGCTTGAAGCTTAAAGCTCTACCTCTGCGAGAGTACGCTCCACTTGTTTAAACTTCAAGGACTGGCCTCGTACAGTGGACGTATGAACACGGCACCCGCATCCGGTCCACGGCCCGCCGAGGGCCCCCACTGGCTGACCGACGAGGAGCAGCGCGTGTGGCGCTCCTACCTGCACGCCACGACCCTCCTCGAGGACCACCTCGACCGTCAGCTCCAGCGCGACGCGGGCATGCCGCACATCTACTACGGGCTGCTCGTCCAGCTCGGCGAGGCGCCGCGCCGCCGGCTTCGTATGACCGAGCTGGCCATGAACGCCAAGATCACCCGCTCCCGCCTCTCGCACGCCGTCGCCCGCCTGGAGAAGAACGGCTGGGTGCGCCGCGAGGACTGCCCCTCCGACAAGCGGGGCCAGTTCGCCGTACTGACGGACGAGGGCGCACAGGTGCTCAGGCGTACCGCCCCGGGCCATGTGGCCGCCGTGCGCCAGGCGCTGTTCGACCGGCTCAGCCCGGAACAGCAGAAGTCCCTCGGCGAGATCATGCAGATCGTCGCCGAGGGACTCCAGCCGAACGAGGCGGGCGCGGACCTTCCCTGGCTCCGCTGAGCCGCGTACGGCGGGTGCGCCCGCCGTACGGGGACGGTGGGGCCGGCCGTACGGGCCCGGTCAGACCGTACGGGCCCGGTCAGACCGCACGAGCCCCGTCAGGCCGTACGGGCCCGGTCAGTGCGCGATGACCGGCACCGCCACCTCGTCCTCCACGCCCTCGCCGGAGGCGGCCGGGGAACCGCCGACCGTGGTGCTGCCCGGACGGCCCGCGTTGACCAGGGTCAGCGCGATCACGCCGGCCAGGACCAGGATGCCCACGGCGAACCAGATGGCGGTGGTGTAGCCGTGCACCAGCCCCTGCATCTGGACCAGCTGCTGCTGCGGCTTGGCCGCGGCGCCGCCGATGTGGTCCTTGACGTACGCGACCGTCGCGGAGGAGGCGATCGTGTTCAGCAGAGCCGTGCCGATGGCGCCGCCCACCTGCTGCGAGGTGTTGACCATCGCGGAGGCGACACCCGCGTCACGCGGCTGGACGCCCAGGGTGGCCAGTGACATGGCCGGCATGAACGCCGTACCCATGCCGAGGCCGAGCAGCAGCATCGCGGGCAGCAGCAGGGCCGCGTACGAGGAGCCGATCTCCAGCTGGGTCAGCAGCAGCATGCCGACCGAGGCGACCAGGAAGCCGGGGCCCATCAGCAGCCGGGCCGGGACGCGGGTCATCAGCCGGGCGCCGATCTGGGTGGAGCCGGTGATCATGCCCGCGATCATGGGGAGGAACGCGAAGCCGGTCTTCACCGGCGAGTAGCCCTTCACGACCTGGAGGTAGTAGGTCAGGAAGAGGAACAGGCCGAACATGCCGATGATGGCCAGGCCGAGGGAGAGGTACACGCCACCGCGGTTGCGCTCGGTGATCACCCGCAGCGGCAGCAGCGGGGCCTTCACCCTGGACTCCACCAGCACGAACGCGCCCAGCAGGACGGCGGAGGCGACGAACATCGACACGGTCAGGGCGTCGCCCCAGCCGTCCGACTCGGCGCGGGTGAAGCCGTAGACCAGGGAGACCAGGCCGAGGGTGGACAGCACGACACCCGGGATGTCCAGCGGCGAGCGGTTGCGGCCGCCCTCGGGCTCACGGATGACGAAGTAGGCGCCGGCCGCGGCGACCACGGCGAACGGGACGTTGACGAAGAAGGTCCAGCGCCAGTCCAGGTACTCGGTGAGGAAACCGCCGAGGATCAGGCCCACGGCGCCACCGCCGCCGGCGATCGCACCGTAGATGCCGAACGCCTTGGCGCGCTCCTTGGCGTCGGTGAACATCACGGCGAGCAGGGACAGCGCGGCCGGCGCGAGGAGCGCGCCGAAGGCGCCCTGCAGCGCGCGGGCGCCGAACATCATCGTCCCGTTGGTGGCGGCGCCGCCGAGCGCGGAGGCCGCGGCGAAGCCGGCCAGACCGGTCACGAAGGCGCGCTTGCGGCCCCAGAGGTCGGCGATACGGCCGCCGAAGAGGAGCAGTCCGCCGAAGGCGAGGGCGTAGGCGGTGACCACCCACTGCCGGTTGCCGTCGGAGATGCCGAGGTCGCTCTGGGCGGAGGGCAGGGCGATGTTCACGATGGTGGCGTCGAGGACGACCATCAGCTGGGCCAGCGCGATGAAGACCAGCGCCCTCCAGCGGTTGGCGTCGCCGGTCTCCACCGGGACGCCGGAAGCCTGTGCGGCTGTTGCAGACATGGGGGTACCCACTTCGGGACTTCGTGACGGAAAAAGTGTGAGAAAGCGGTCTTAGGGCGTCGAGGGATGGCGGCGCGCCCCGCCGGACGGATGAGGCAGGACAGGACGGAGCGGCCGGGATGGCCGTTGGCTGTGTCGGTTGTTCGGCTGCGTCGGTTGTTCGGAAGTTTCGAATGTGATGACCGGAGTACGGCCTTGGATCAATCGGCCCTGAACCAAGCGGTGTCGACCGCTCAGGCCTGGCGGAGGTCCTCCATGGTCGTGGCCGTGCCCGGCAGGACGGATCGGGCCGGAGCCCGCAGCCCGTCCAGGAACAGCTGCAGATGACGGTGTACGAAGCGGTCGTGGCTGAGGCAGCCGGTGCCGGCCGGGGGCCGGCTGAGCTGGGCCGCGGCGATCATCAGGTCACCGACGCCCACGTCGGGGCGCAGCTGACCGGCCGCCACGGCCCGGCCCATGACCTCCTCGACGAGGTCCTCGACCCGTTCGCGCGCGGCTTGCAGGTCGGGGTGGTGCTGGTCGAAAGTGCTGGAGACCATCGGGCACAGCGCGCTGATCCGCTCGTCGGCGGCGACGTGCACGAAGCGCTCCAGGGCCTCGAAGGCGTCGCCGGTCTCCGCGAGCGCGTCCTCGGCCGCGCGCGCCGTACGGTCCATGACGGAGCAGACGACCTCGCGGACGAGGGCGTCGCGGTCCGGGAAGTTGCGGTACAGCGTGGCGTTGCCGACGCCGGCCCTGCGGGCGATCTCGTCGAGCGGCACCTCGGGGCCGTGCTCGACGAACATCTCGCGGGCGGCGGTGACGATCCGCTCCCGGTTGCGCAGAGCGTCGGCGCGGGGCCTGCTCGCCTTGCGCTGCACGGGGTTCACGGTCGTCGGGGCCTGCACGGCGTACTCCTCGATCGATGGCTGACGGTTCGTCGGTCTTCGGTTCGTTCTGGTCTGGCCTGTCCCGGCCTTCGGCGGGGCGATACGGGGAGAGGTTCCCCGCTTCACTCGGACACCGGTTAAACGGGGAAGGGATCCCCGGTTATTTCCCGCCCCCGAAAAGATTCCGTGTGACCTGAGGCACATACCGGCCATCGCCCCTCTCCCACGACCACCGGACCGGCCGTCCCACGACCGGACCGCTCCAGCGCGCGTCTCCCCCGCCCACGACACAGGGTGATCGAGAGGGTGCAGCCTGAGACCGGCGGCTGCCTGGAGCGAAGGGTCCACGCATGCGAGCGCAGCCGCCCCGTCGCCGTGCAGGCCGGACCAGCCGGGTGGGCCACATAGCCGGGAAAGGCCTCGCAGACTGCATAGGCCGCACGGGCCTCGCAGACTGCATAGGCCGCACGCACCGCACGGACCGCACAGGCCGTGCGACGGGTACCGGCGCCGGCAAGGCCCCAGCCACCCCTCGCGGTCACAAGCGCCGGGCCGCGGCCCTGGCCTCCGTCACCGTACTGACCCTCGTGGTCAGCACCTCGGCGGGCGCCGGGCACCTCGCGCCGGGCCGCACGGCGACCGGCTCCGGTTCGGCCTCCCTGGCCCGCTCCCCCGCGCTCAACCCGTGCCTGATCAGCGGCACTCCGGCCGTACAGATGTCGGAGGGGGTCCCGACAGCCGGCGGCTACGCCCGCTCCACGGGCACCGTGCACGCCCTGACCCTGATGGTCGACTTCCCCGACGCCGTCGGCCAGGGCAGCGCGATGGACCGCTTCCACGAGTTCTTCCCGCAGACCCAGGAATGGTTCCGCACCGCCTCCTACGGCCGCCTCGACTACCGCCCCGAGACCCCGATACGCGACTGGCTGCGCATGCCGAAGGCGTTCAAGGACTACGGCATAGAGCGCGGCGCCCCCTTCGACCCCGGGTACCGCAAACTGGTCCAGGACCTGGTGGCCGCGGCCGATCCCAAGGTGGACTTCCGGGACTACGACCTGCTCAACGTGCTGATGACCCCTAACGCGGGCCCTTCCGCCCTGGACACGGTCCTGTCGGTCACCTTCGCGGGCAACAGCGACGCCCCGGTGGCCGACGGCGTCCCGATCGCCAACGCCTCCTTCGTCTACTCCCGCCAGGACGACGGCTCCGGCTCGTACGACCGCACCGGGTACCGGGTGCTCCCCCACGAGAACGGCCATGTCTTCGGCCTGCCCGACCTCTACACCCAGGAGGGCGGGGGCGCGGTGGGCCACTGGGACATCATGAGCGAGGACTGGGGGGCCAACAACGACCTGCTCGGCTGGCACAAGTGGAAACTGGGCTGGCTGGACGCCTCCCAGGTCAGCTGCGCGGCGAAGCGGGGCTCGACCGAGTACACCCTGACCCCGCTGGAGCGGCCGGGCGGCCCGAAGCTGATCTTCGTACCCCTGGACGGCCGTACCGGATACGCCCTCGAACTGCGCACCCACGCCGGCAACGACGAGACGGTGTGCCGCCCGGGCGTCCTCATCTACAAGGTGGACGCCGACGTCGACACCGGCCGCGGCCCGATCACCGTCTACGACGCCCACCGCAACTCCGGCGGCTGCACCCGCAGCCCCAACGTCCACGCCGAACTCTCCGACGCCCCCTTCGCCCCCGGAGAGACCTTCAAGGACCCCAATGCCAAGATCCGCATCGACGTGGCATCAGCGAACCTGGCGGGCGACTACCGGGTACGGGTGACCCGCCAGCCGTGACCGGCCGATACGGAAACCGTGACCGGCCGGTACGGAAGTCATGACCGGCCGGCGGCCCGGCCCCCACGGAGCTGATCACCCACGAACACCTGGGCCTCGTACGCCGAACCGCGGCCACCCGCGCCTTCACCCTCACCCCGAGGGTGCTGTCCCTGGGCTTCCCACCCCTGTCCCGCACCACACTCCCCCGCATCGCCCAGCCCCATCTGGAGGACCTGGCGTCACGCGTCCACGAGTCGGCGTCCCTGGCGATCCTGACCCCGTCCGGCGAGGAGATCCAGTACACGGCCGTGGCGACCTGGGGCCGCATCATGAGCGTGAACATCGCGGTGGGCACCCGCCTCCCGTCCCGCAGGACAGCCCTGGGCAAAGTCCTGCTGGCCACCCCGGAAGCGCCGCTGCCCTACGCCCTGATGGACGAGGAGCTGGAGGAGGGCCTGCGCACGCTGGCGGTCCCGATCCACGACCGCACCGGCCGCCCGGTAGCCGCGGCCAACCTGGCCATGCACGCGGCCGCCCACACCCACGACGAGTGCCTCACGACCCTCCTCCCCGCCCTGCGCACAGCAGCCACAGCCCTGGAGACCGACCTCCGCACGGCCTCCCACTTCACCCACGTCCCCCTTTCCTGACCCCCACCTCCCCAATCCGGTACGCTGACGCCTGTGGCCACCACGACCACGATCCGCCTTCGTAGCTCAGGGGATAGAGCACCGCTCTCCTAAAGCGGGTGTCGCAGGTTCGAATCCTGCCGGGGGCACCAGCCAAAAGGCCCCGGACCGATCATGGTCCGGG
>NZ_BMVJ01000038.1:27509-36800 GCF_014650655.1 Streptomyces anandii JCM 4720 | reverse complement strand
GCCCGCAAGCTGGGCGGTGACATGGAATGGGCCACGCCCAAGGGCGGCGGCACCCGGCTGACCTGGCACGCACCCGTCGGCGACGGAGAGACCGCCGCGCCCCGCTGACGTTGGTGCGGGCGTGCCGGACGGGCGATCCTGGGAACGCGGATCGAAGCACGCCCCGACAGCGCACCCTCCGTGGGGAGGCACGTCCATGCATGCTCGGCTGGGCGACCGGCTGGTCGTCGAAAGTCCGGTCACCGGCGCCACACGGCGCGACGGCGAGATCGTCGGCCTGCACCACGACGACGGCACACCGCCGTACGACGTCCGCTGGTCGGACACGGGCGAGGTCAGCCTGGTGTTCCCCGGGCCGGACGCCCATGTGCGTCCCCTCGGGCACGAGGGGACGCCGTCCGGCGAAGGACGGCATGCGCGGGGCGCCACGCCGCCGGGGGTTAGCCTGGCCGGGGACTTCGGGCGGCGGCTCGCGGACGCCCGGCGCCGGCAGGGGCTCGGCCTGGAGGAGACGGCCGCCCGCGCCCGGATGTCCCCGCAGTACCTCGCCTACCTCGAACAGCGCCCCTCCGAGCCGGGCATGGCGACCCTGCTGCGGCTGGCCGACGCGCTCGGCACCACCCTGGTGGCGCTGCGCGGAGGCGACCAGGACCTCCCGCCCGGGCAGGGGCAGGCGCTGCTCCACCCCCGCCTCACCGACCTCGGCGAGGACGAGTGCCGGGCCCTGCTGTCCACGCACGGCGTCGGCCGCGTCGCCCTGACCGGCCCGGACGGCCCGGCGGTGCTCCCGGTCAACTACGACGTCGTGGACGACGCCCTCGTCTTCCGCACCGCGCCGGACGCGGCCCCGGCGGCGGCCGCCGGCCAGGAGGTGGCCTTCGAGGTGGACCACGTCGACGAGACGATGAGCCGGGGCTGGAGCGTGCTCGCGGTCGGCCGCGCCGAGGCCGTCACGGACGCCGAGGCGGTACGACGGCTCGCTGAACGGGCCCGCTCGACCCCCTGGGCGGGCGGCCCGCGCCCCCTCTGGGTGAGGATCACCCCCACCCGCCTGACCGGCCGCCGCATCACCCCGGCCGACGGCTGAACGGTGCCCGCTCGGCGACCCCGGCTCGGAGACCCCCGCTCAGTGACCCGCGCTCAGCGGCCCCCGCCGAAGGTGGGGACCTTCGTGGCGGGGTGGGGGCTGTTCGGCCCGGGACGGTGGCGGGGGAGCGGCGGTGGACTGGGAGGTACAAGGGGCGGTCCTCCGCCCGGGTCCCGTCGTGAGGGAGCCGAGATGAACATCGAGACAGGCTGCGGCCGCACGGTCGCCGTCACCCGCTTCGCCCCCCACGGACTGCCCGCGTCCATGGGCCGCGTCGTCCTGGAGACCACGTGCACGCCCGAGGACAAGGGCGAGCTGTGGGCGTCGCTGACACCCGAGGAGGCCAGGCGACTGGCCGCCCTGCTGCTCTTCCAGGCGGCCGCGGTGGACCCCGCGCCCGCCGGCCCGCCCGGACGGGTCGAGGTCGTCCCGGTCGCGGGCGACGCCTACGAGATCCGCGTCCGCGGCCACGTCCTCACCGCCGACCAGCCCCGCTCCGACGGCGGCAAGGACACCGCGCCCACACCGGTGGAACTGTTCGTGGCCTCCCTCGCCGCGTGCGCCGCGCACTACGCGGGACGCTTCCTCGACCGGCACGGCGTGGACCGGGCCGGGCTGCGCGTCGACGCGGGCTTCCGCATGGCCGAGGACCGCCCGGCCCGCGTGGCCGCGCTGTCGCTGACGGTGGAGGCACCCGCGCTGCCCCCGGACCGCCTTGCGGCCCTGCGCGCGGTGGTCTCCCACTGCACGGTGAGCAACACCCTCGCGCACGCCCCCGGCATCGAGCTGGAGGTCGTGTGCGGACCACAGGGGGAGCCGGCGGCCACGGAGGCCCCGGCCCCGGAGGGGAGCCGGACATGAACGCGTACGCGACCGCCCCGGCAGCCGGGCGGCCGCCGGTGAGGGTGCGGGCGACACTGGACGCCCCGCTGTCGAGGTGGCTGTGGCTGGTGAAGTGGATCCTCGCCGTGCCGCACCTCGTGGTGCTGGCGTTCCTGTGGACCGCCTTCGTCCTCGCCGGTCTCGCGGCGGGCTTCGCCATCCTGTTCACCGGGCGCAGCCCACGGCCGCTGTTCGACTTCCAGGCCGGTGTGCTGCGCTGGACCTGGCGGGTGGCGTACTACACCTACGGCGCCCTCGGCACCGACCGCTACCCGCCGTTCAGCCTCGGCGAGGAGCCGTCCTACCCGGCCCGTCTCGACATCGTGTACCCGGAGCGGATGTCGCGCGGCCTGGTCCTGGTCAAGTGGTGGCTGCTGGCGCTGCCGCACTACCTCGTCGTCGGGGTCCTGCTGGGCGGACTGCACCTCGGCTGGTGGGGCGGCACGGGCCTGATCGCCCTGCTCAGCGTCTTCGCGGGCGTGGCCCTGCTGTTCACCGGCGCCTATCCGCCCGGCCTGTTCGACCTCGTGGTGGGCCTGAACCGGTGGGTGCTGCGGGTCGCCGCCTACGTCGGCCTGATGACGGACGAGTACCCGCCCTTCCGGCTCGACCTGGGCGGCACGGAGCCCACGGCGGACGCCGTGCGCGGCGGTGAGCCCGGCGGGGAGCCCGGTCCCAAGACGTGACCGCCCGCCCCACCGCGTCGGCGCGACGGTCCACCGGGCCGGAGCGCCGGCTCAGCGCGACGGATCCTGGTCGTGCTCCTTGCGGACCACGACCACTGGGCAGGCCGCGTGCTGGGCGCAGCGCTGGCTGACGGAGCCGAGCATGGCGCGTGCGAAGCCGCCCCGGCCGCGGCTGCCCACGACGAGGATGTCCGCCCCCTCCGACGCGCGGATCAGCACCTCGGAGGGGTCGCCCTCGACCAGGTGCTCCTCCAGCCCGACCGGGTGCTCCTCGCCGAAGACGCCCCGCAGCTCCTCGGCGAAGCGCTCCCGGGCCTGCTCCAGGTCGTACTCGGGGTCGATCGCCGGTCCCGTCCAGCCGACGTCGGAGGGCGTGTCCCAGACGTGGATCGCCTCCACCACACCGCCGACGAGCCCGGCGTATCCGGCCGCCCAGCGCAGTGCGGTGTACGAGGACGGCGAGCCGTCCACACCCACGACCACCCGGCGTCGCGCTCCAGAGGTTTGCATGGCCACCTCACTAAAGCAGTCGCTGTCCTACGTCACGGTGACGTCCACGGTCCTTGAGTCCACGCTGCCCGGACCGGCCCGACTGTGCCAGCCGGAGGACGCGACCGGAGTCCCGGGCCGTTCACAGCTTCAGCGTGAACCAGGTGGTCTTGCCCTCGTCGGTGGGCCGTACGCCCCAGCTCCCGGCGAGCGCGCGCACCAGGAACAGCCCGCGGCCGGATTCCTCGTCCTCGGCCGCCACGCGCGGCTGGGGCAGGTGCGGGCTGCGGTCGCCGACCTCCACGGTGAGGTCCGTGGCCGTACGGCACAGGCGCAGCGCGATCGGGCCCTGGGCGTGCTGGACGGCGTTGGTGAGGATCTCGGAGAGCAGCAGCTGGGCGTCGTCCGCGGGTGCCGCGCAGTCCCAGGCGGCCAGGGCCCGGCCGAGGAAGGCCCGCCCCTCGCGCACCGACGACGGGTCCACGGCCAGCTGGGTGGTCAGCGCGGCCAGCGGCGCGGCCGGGAGCTGGGCGAGCAGCAGGGTGACGTCGTCGTTGTGGCTCTCCGCGTCCGGCAGCAGGGCACCGAGCACATGGTCGGCCGCCGCCTCCAGGCCTGTGGCGCCCGTGAAGCAGGCGTCGAGGACGGAGGTGAGCTCGCCGAGCCGGGACTCGATGTCGCTGCCGGGCGTCTCGATCAGGCCGTCGGTGTAGAGGACGAGCGTGGCGCCGGGCGGGATGTCCGCGCACGACTGCTCGTACAGGACGTCGCCGACGCCGAGCGGGGCGTTGACCGGTGCGGGCAGCGGGCGTACGCCGTCCTGCGGGCCGACCACGAGGGTGGGCAGGTGCCCGGCCGAGCAGACGGTGACCGTGCCGTCGTCCGGGGCGACCACCAGATAGCAGCAGGTGACCAGCTGGTCGGGCACGTCCAGGTCGGCGACCACCGTGTCCAGGGCCTGCATCAACTGGCGCGGCTGCATGCCCGTCTTGGCCAGCGCGTGCGCGGCCGAGCGCAGCTGGCCCATGACGGCGGCGGCCTCCAGGCCCCGGCCCATGACGTCCCCGATGAGGACGCCGACCCGTCCGGCGCCCAGCGGGATGAGGTCGAACCAGTCGCCGCCGACGCCGGCGCCCTGGGTGGCGGGCCGGTAGCGGCTGGCCGTGGCCAGGCCCGGCAGCGCGGGCGGGGTGCCCATCAGGCTGCGCTGCAGGGTGAGCGCGATGTGCCGCTGCTGCTCCAGCAGCGCGGTGAGCTCCGCCTCCGCGCGCTTGCGGTCGCTGATGTCCCGCACGATGGCGCACGCGCCGACGACCCGGCCGCGGGGGTCCCGGGTCGGCCACAGCGTGACGTCCACGTCGAGGAACGCCCCGCTCCTGGTCAGCCGCAGCGTCTCGAAGTGCTCGACCTTCTCCCCGTGCCGCAGCCGGCGCAGCAGCGCGCTGATCTCGTCCTGCCGATCGGACGGGGAGAGCAGGGACACGTGCCGGCCGATGGCCTCCTCGGCCGTGTAGCCGTAGAGCCGGGCCGCGGCGGCGTTCCAGTAGGTGATGTAGCCGTCGAGGGTCTTGGCGAGGATGGCGTCCTGGGAGGACTCCACCAGCGCGGCGAGTTCGTTGATGCGGGCCTCGGCGGCCTTGCGGTCGCTGACGTCCCGGACGGCCGCGGACACCAGCAGCCCGTCCGCGGTCTCCAGCGGGCTGAGGCTGATCTCCACCGGGAACTCGGTGCCGTTCTTGCGCCGCCCGTGCAGTTCCAGGCCCGCGCCCATGGGCCGCACCTGGCGGTTGGCGGAGTAGGCGTCGCGGTGGCGGGTGTGGTGGGCGCGGAAGCGGTGCGGTACGAGCAACTCCACGGGATGGCCCAGCAGTTCCTCGCGCCGGTAGCCGAACAGGGCCTCGGTCTGGGCGTTGACCAGGCGGATGGTGCCGGTGTCGTCGACGATGACCATGGCGTCCGGGGCCGCCTCCAGCAGCCCGCGGAACCGCTCCTCGGCGACCGACGGCCCGCCCTCCGGACCCCGCGGCGCGCCCTCCCGGCCCCGGGGCACGCCCTCCCGGCCCGGCCGGCCGCACCGGCACTCCTCGACGGCCGGCGCGTGCGGCTCGAGGACCGGTGGGTGCGCCGGATGCGCCGGTTCGCCAACGAATGCGCTCATGTCCGTCCCGCCCGCCTTGTGAGCCGATGGGTCATCACAGCGCAAGCGCACGGGGCGCGCACGGGCATGTCGCGTACTGAGCGCCCGTGCCCGAAGAGTTCCGCATTCGGTACGCGGCCGGACCGGGCGCGGACGCCTGCCGTTCGGCTCCAGGTTCCGCGAACCGACGGGCGGCGTACGGGAGTTCAGTGGCCGTCGTCCGCGATGACCTCCGGAAGGGCGCGGCGCGGGGAGGCGGGGCCCTCGGGGCCGTAGCCCAGGCGGATCACCATCTGGGCGTGGCCGGCGCGGCCGCTCGCCCGGGGTCCGATCCGGGAGCGCAGGTCGGGCCACTCCAGGGCCTGGTGCAGCAGCGAGGCCCGCACACCGTGCACGGTGGCCACCAGCAGCACGCGTTCGAGCGCCTGGCCGGCCCGCAGCCAGTCGGTGCGGCGGTCGTGCGCGGTGGACAGCACCGCGAGCACCGGCCGCGTCTCGTACGGGCGGGCGGTCAGTCCCGCGGGGTGGCGGTGCGCGCCGAAGTCCCGCATCGGGACGCGGTCGCGGAAGTCCTGCGGGCCCAGGGCGGATTCGGGCACGCCGAGGCCGTCGTACCGCGTGCCCGGGACGTGCTCGCGCAGCCAGTGGCGGGACTCGGCGGCGCGGTCGGCGTCGGCGGTGTTGCGCCGCTCCGCCTCCCGGGTGACCAGCAGGACGCGCTCGGTCTCCTCCGGCCCGGGCAGGGCCAGCGTCACGCCCTCCGCCTGGGCGGCCTCGGTGAGTTCGGCGCGCACCCGGGCCGGCAGCGGGCGGCCGGAGAACGGGTGGCGGCTGCTGCGCCGGCGCCACACGGCGTCGTAGAGCACGGAGGCGTACGCGCTGTGGGCCGCGGGACCGCCGAGCCGCACGGTGGCCAGCAGCGTGGGCAGGTCCGGGCGCGGCAGCAGCCGGGTGACCGGCTCGCGGCCGAAGTGGGCGGCGGCGACCCGCAGATTGAGCAGCGCGCAGCCCACGGAGACGTGCAGGGCGCGGCCGGCCGGGTCGATGTGGCGCAGACCGCGTTCGGCGGCGGCGCGGATCTGCAGCGTCTCGGTCGCGGGGTCGAGACGGAAGCGCCAGGGCTGGGTGTTGTGGATGGAGGGCGCGGCCACGGCGGCGGCCACCAGCCGCTCCAGGGTCGGGACCTCGAGTGACGTGCCGGTGCTCATCGGGGACTCCTCCCGGCGGACCGCGTCCCGCGGACCTTGTCGGTGATCCACCCAGTCTTCCGCCGTCCCGCCCCGCCCTCGAGAGGCCGAGTGGCCCCGGCCGTCCCCCACAGGTCCCGCCCTCCGGGATGGCCGCCGGGATGGGCCGCCGGGATGGGGACGGTCGGGCCCTCGGGGGGACCAGCGGCCCCTGCACGGGGTGGACGGCGGCAGGCAGTCTCGTAATGGAAGGACTCGTCACAGGAGGTGGAGACCATGCCCCGCACCGTCGCCGTCGGTCTCGACGGTTCACCCGAGAGCCGGGCCGCCGCCGAATGGGCCGCGCGCGAGGCGAAGTTGCTCGGCGTGCCCGTCAAGCTCGTCCATGTGTGGGAGCCGGTGCCCGAGCCCATGGCGCAGGCGCCGCTGCTCGGCGCCGAGACCCATCAGCACTGGACCGAGCGGGTGCCGCGCGAGGCTGCGCAGGGACTGCGGCTGCGCCACCCCGGCGTGGAGGTCATGACCGAGCAACTGCCCGGTCATGCGGGTGAGTTGCTCACCAAGGTCGCCAAGGAGTCCGGGCTGCTCGTGCTCGGCTCGCGCGCCCTCGGCGGCGTCGGTGGATTCATGGTCGGCTCGATCGGCCTGTCCGTCGTGGCGCACGCCGAGAGCCCCGTCGTCCTGGTCCGCGCCGGCGAACAGGCCGCGGACGAGCACGAGATCGACCCGGCCGGCGTGCCGTCCACCGCGACCGCCTTCCGGCCCGTCGTCCTCGGCCTGGACACCGCCGCCCCGGACGACGCCCTGATCGAGTTCGCCTTCGAGGCGGCCCGCCGCCGCGGCACCTCGCTGCGCGCCGTGCACGCCTGGTACCCGCCCACCTACTACGCCTACGCCATGCCCCTGGACGCCGAGCTGCACGCCTCCCTCGCGGCCGGCGAGGCCACCGCCCTGACCGACGCGCTGCGCCCCTGGCGGCAGAAGTACCCCGACGTCGAGGTGGTCGAGGACTCCCGCTGCGGCAACGCCGTAGACGCCCTGGTCGCCGCCTCCGCGGAGGCCTCCCTGGTCGTCGTCGGCCGGCGGGTGCGCCGCAACCCGTTCGGCACCCACATCGGCCACGTCGTCCACGCCGTCCTGCACCACGGCGCCGCCCCGGTCGCCGTCGTCGCCCACGGCTGACCCCACCCCCACCACCCCGGCCACTCATCCGAGGAGCGAACATCATGAAGGCAGCGGTCGTACGGAGCTTCGGCGAGCCCCTCGTCATCGAGGAGCGCCCGGACCCGGAGCCCGGCCCCGGCCAGGTCCGGATCCGCGTCGAGGCCTCCGGGCTGTGCCACACCGACATCCACGCCGCCCACGGCGACTGGCCGGTCAAGCCCAGCCCGCCCTTCGTGCCCGGTCACGAGGGCGTCGGACTGGTCGAGAAGCTCGGCGAGGGCGTCACCCACCTGACCGTCGGGCAGCGCGTGGCCGTGCCCTGGCTCGGCCGGGCCTGCGGGCGGTGCGAGCACTGCCTGTCCGGCTGGGAGACCCTGTGCGAGCAGCAGATCAACACCGGCTACGGCTGCGACGGCGGCTACGCCGAGAAGATGCTGGCCTGGGCCGACTTCGCCCAGCCGGTGCCCGAGGGCGTCAGCCCGCTCGACGCCGCCCCCCTG
Source organism: Streptomyces anandii JCM 4720 (assembly GCF_014650655.1). Classification (GTDB taxonomy): domain Bacteria; phylum Actinomycetota; class Actinomycetes; order Streptomycetales; family Streptomycetaceae; genus Streptomyces; species Streptomyces anandii. The sequence goes on along the minus strand of NZ_BMVJ01000038.1, from coordinate 28,668 downwards.
ACCTGCGCCGGCGTCACCACGTACAAGGCGCTCAAGGTCGCCGGGGTCGGCCCGGCCCAGCTGGTCGCGGTCTCCGGGGTGGGCGGACTCGGCCACCTGGCCGTGCAGTACGCCAAGATCGCCGGCGCCCGGGTCGCCGCCATCGACGTCACCGACGACAAGCTGAAGCTCGCCGCCGACCTCGGCGCGGACATCCTCATCGACGCCCGCACCCAGGACGTGGGCGAGGAGCTCAAGCGGCACGGCGGCGCCCACGCGGCGATCGCCCTCGCCGTGAACGAGGACGCCTTCGAGGCGGTCAACTCGGGCCTCAGGCGCGGCGGGAAGCTCGTCATGGTGGCCCTGCCCGCGCACGGCACCATCCGCGTGCCGATCTTCGACACCGTGCTCAACGGCACCTCGGTCATCGGCTCCATCGTCGGCACCCGCCAGGACCTCGCCGAGGTGTTCCAGCTGCACGCGGACGGCCGCACCCGGGTCATCCACGAGACGCGCCCGCTGGAGGCCGTCAACGAGGCCATCGACGAGGTGCTGCGCGGCGAGGTCAAGGCCCGCATCGTGTTCGACCTCGGCGAAGGCAGGTGAGCGCGGTGGACCTGCCGCTCGTCGTCGGCGTGGACGGCTCCGAGCCCAGCCTGCGGGCCGCCGACTGGGCGGCCGACGAGGCCGCCCTGCGCCAAGTGCCGCTGCGCGTGGTGTACGCCGCGCTCTGGGAGCGCTACGAGGGCGCCTCGATCGCCCAGGAGCTAGGCAAGCCCGAGGCACAGGTGCGCGCCCAGGACGTCGTCGAGGTCGCCGCCCGGCGGGCCCGCGCCCGCCGGCCCGGCCTGCCGATCAGCATGGCCGCGCTGCCCGAGGAACCCGAGTACGCGCTGGTGCGCGAGGGCCGCAACGCCTCCGCCCTGGTCGTCGGCACCCGTGGCCGCAGCGGGGTCGCCGACCTGCTGCTCGGCTCGGTCAGCCTGTTCGTGGCCGGACACGCCGACTGCCCCGTGATCGTGGTCCGCGGCAACAACGACAACCAGGCCCGCACGCCCGTGCACGGCCGCGTGGTCGTCGGAGTCGGCAAGGAACCCGGCCGGGCGGTGGAGTTCGCCGCCGAGGAGGCCGCCCGGCGCGGGGCCGTCCTGGAGGCGGTACGGGCCTGGCGGGCGCCGGC
>NZ_BMVJ01000038.1:378-27488 GCF_014650655.1 Streptomyces anandii JCM 4720 | reverse complement strand
GCGCGAGGGCGTCGGCCACCCGCTGATCGACGGCCAGCCCGGACTGGAGGAGGTGGGGGCCGTCGAGGCCCTGGACGCCGCCCTGCGGGACGTTCCGGCGGGCGTCAAGGTGCAGCGCAGTGCCGTGGAGGGACCGGCCCGCGGAGTGCTGCTGGCCGCCGCGCACGAGGCCGACCTGCTGGTCGTCGGGGCCCGACGCGGCGAGGGCCGCTTCGGCATCCAGCTCGGCCGGGTCGCCCACGCCGTGCTGCACCACTCGGCCTGCCCGGTCGCCGTGGTGCCGCGACGCGGCTGAGGCGGTGGGCGGCGGCCTCCCGCGCCGGTGCCACCGGTGCGGGAGGTCAGAGGTCCGCCGCGTGATCGGGGACGTAGGTCTGAAGATCGCGCGGCGGGCGCTCGTACCCCGTGGACCGCGGGCGCTCGGGCAGTTCCAGCACCGGCGGGGACACCTCGTGGTAGGGCACGCTGTCCAGCAGGTGGGCGATCATGTTCAGCCGGGCGCGGCGCTTGTCGTCGCTCTCCACCACGTACCAGGGCGCCTCCGCGATGTCGGTGTGCACCATCATCTCGTCCTTGGCCCGCGAGTACGCCTCCCAGTGCGTGATGGACTCCAGGTCCATCGGCGACAGCTTCCAGCGCCGCAACGGGTCCTCGAGCCGGCGCCTGAACCGCTCCTGCTGCACGGCGTCGCTCACCGAGAACCAGTACTTGCGCAAGAGGATCCCGTCCTCCACCAGCATCCGCTCGAAGATCGGGCACTGGCGCAGGAACCGCTGGTACTCGTCCTTGGTGCAGAAGCCCATCACGTGTTCCACCCCGGCCCGGTTGTACCAGGACCGGTCGAACAGCACGATCTCGCCCGCGGCCGGCAGCTGCTCCACGTAGCGCTGGAAGTACCACTGCGTGCGCTCGCGCTCGGTCGGCTTCGGCAGCGCCGCGATCCGGGCGACGCGCGGATTGAGGTGCTCGGTCACCCGCTTGATCGTGCCGCCCTTGCCGGCCGCGTCCCGCCCCTCGAACACCACCACCAGCCGCGCGCCGGTCGCCCGCACCCACTCCTGGAGCCTCACCAACTCCGTCTGCAGACGCAGGAGTTCGCTCTCGTACGCCTTGCGCGGCAGCTTCGCCGCCTTCTTGTCGCCCACAGCAGGCACCGTACTTTCCGGCGGCGGCCCGCGCACCCGCGGGGTCCGGCGGCAGGCCCGGCGCGGGGCGCGACTTGGGGCCGACCGGCCCCAGGGCCGCCCCCCAACAGCCCATGGGAGGGCCACCCGCACCGCGGGATGCTCGAAGCGTCGAGGCACGACACGCAACGCCGATGGCCTCAAGGGCAGAGGAGGGAACGGACATGAAGCACGACAAGATCGGCTCCGTGATGACCACCGAGGTCGTCCGGGCCGGGTACGGCACTCCGTTCAAGGAGGTCGCACGCCTGCTCGCCGACCACCGCGTCAGCGGACTGCCCGTGGTCGACGAGGACGACCAGGTCATCGGCGTCATCTCGGAGACCGACCTGATGATGCGCCAGGCGCACACGCCCGCCGGCCCCTGCGAGGCGGACGGACGCCCCTGGTACGCGCACCTCACCGCGCTCACCGCCGGCTCCCGCCGGCGCGCCGCCAAGGCCAGGGCCCGCACCGCCGGCCAGCTGATGACCGAGCCGCCCGTCACCGTGCACGCCGACGCGACCATCGTCGAGGCCGCCCGGACCATGGCGAGGCGGCGCGTGGAGCGGCTGCCCGTGGTGGACGAGGAGGACCGGCTGGTCGGCATCGTCACCCGGCGCGACCTGCTGCGGGTATTCCTGCGCCCGGACGGCGAGATCCGCGACGAGGTCGTCCGCGAGGTGCTGGTACGGACCCTGTGGCTGGCGCCCCGCACCGTCTCCGTGTCCGTGACCGAGGGCGTCGTCACCCTGGGCGGCCACATGGAGCGGCGCAGCGACACCGAGATCGCCGTGTCGATGACCCGGCAGATCGACGGCGTGGTCGACGTCGTCGACAAGCTCACCTACCGGCTGGACGACACCCGCGTGCAGCCGGAGGAGCAGGCCCTGCACGGCGTGGCCGACAACTGGCTGCGCGGACGGTGAGAGGAGGCGGACCGCCATGGCGGAGAAGGTGCTGGTCGCCTACGGATCGGCCAACGGATCCACGGCGCAGATCGCCGAGGCCGTCGCCCGGACCCTGCGCGAGGACGGCCTGGACGCGGAGGCCCTGCCCGCCGGGCAGGTGTCCGCGGTGTCCGCCTACGACGCCGTAGTCGTCGGCGGCGGGCTGTACGCGGGACGCTGGCACAAGGACGCCCGCCGCTTCGTGCGGCGCCACCGCCGGTCCCTGTCGGGCCGCCCGGTCTGGTTCTTCAGCAGCGGCCCGCTGGACGCCTCGGCCTCCGAGCGGGACATCCCGCCCGTGCCCGGGGTGCGGCGCGCGATGGCCCGGCTGGACGTCAGCGAGCACGCGACCTTCGGCGGCCGGCTGGAGGAGGGCGCGAAGGGCAGGATGGCCCGCATGATCGTCAAGCAGGGCAAGGGAGGGGACTTCCGCGACTTCCCCGCGATCGAGGCCTGGGCGGACCGTATCGCCGGGCAGATGACGGGGGAGGGGTCCGGCGGCCACTGAGCCGGAGAGGGGGGAGGGGGAGGAAGTGCCCCGGCACCGGTGGCCCGGTGCCGGGGCACTTCCGTGCGGTGCTTTTGTGCGGTGGTGTTCGCGGCGCGGTGCTCGCGGCGTGGTGCTTCCGTGCGGTGCTTCCGTGCGGTGCTTTTGTGCGGGGGTGCTCGTGGCGTGGTGCTCCCGTGCGGTGCTTTTGTGCGAGGGTGCTCGCGGCGTGGTGCTCCCTCGCGGCGCCCTCACGCGGTGGTGAGGGGCCGGGGCCGCAACACCCCTTCCGGGCGCGTGAGATGGGCGGTGAACCAGTCCCGGGCGAGGGCGGTCGCGGCCTCACGGGAGGCGGGGTCGGCGAGCACGTCCGCGGCGCCGGGGACCACGGCGACGCGGTGGTCGCAGCGCATCCAGTCCGCCGCCACCCGGTTCCGGCCGAGCATCCGGATGTCCAGGGCACCCACCACGAACAGTGCCGGGGCGCGCACCCGGGCCAGCGCCGCGGGTCCGGCCAGGTCGGGCCGGCCGCCGAGGCTGACCACGGCACGTACGCCGTCGTCCGCCGCGGCCGCCAGGGCGGCCCCGGAGCCCGTGCCGGCCCCGCACAGGCCCACGGGCAGCCCGGTCTCCCGGCCGAGCCGGGTCACGGCGGAGTGCAGGCGCCTGGCCAGCAGCACGATGTCGAAGACGTTGTGCCGGTCGCGCTCCTCCTCCTCGGTGAGCAGGTCGACGAGCAGCGTGCCGAGGCCCGCCCGCTGGAGCGCCTCCGCGACGTACCGCTCCTCGGGGCTGTGCCGTCCGGTGCAGCCGCCGTGGGCGCAGACCACCAGCGCGCGGGCCATCGGGGGCAGGGTGAGCAGGGCGGCCAGCCGGGCCGGCCCGGCCGGCACCTCCACCTCCCGCTCGGGCGCGGTGCCGCCGCCGGCCGCCCCGGCCGGTACGGCGCCGGCGGCCACGGTACCGGTGGCGGCGGTCACGGTACCGGTGGCGGCGCCGACCTCCGAGTCCGTGACCGGCGTGAAGTCCTCGTACCAGGCGCCCACGGAGCCCGGGTGGCGCAGCGGCTGCGGGCAGACGACCCGGTCCGCGACCGTGCGCAGATACGGCAGCGCCGCCTCCGGGCCGACCGGCACCGCGAGGACCACGCTCCTGGCGCCCCGGGCCCGGGCCACCCGGCAGGCCGCCTCCACGGCCGCGCCGGTGGCCAGCGAGTCGCTGACGACCACGGCGGTCCGCCCGGTCAGCGGCAGTGGCTCGCGGCCGCCCCGCCAGCGGCGCACCCGCCGCTCCAGCTCGGCGCGCGCGGCCCGCTCTGCGGTCTCCCGCTCGGCCGGTCCGAGACCGCTCTCCCGTACGACGTCCTGGTTCAGGACGCGCACCCCGTGCTCGCCGACCGCGCCGAAGCCGAGCTCCGGCTGCCAGGGCACGCGCAGTTTGCGCACCACGGCGAGGTCCAGCGGTGCGCCGAGGTGCCGGGCCACTTCCAGGGCCACCGGGACACCGCCCCGGGGCACTCCCAGCACCACCGGGTCCGTGTCGCGCAGGTACTCCAGATGCCGGGCCAGCCGCCGCCCGGCGTCCGCGCGGTTCGCGTAACGCATGCGCCGCCTCCTCGTGCGTGGCCTCGGTGACGCGGCGGTGGCCGCTCACCGCACTTCCCATTGGAACGCCTCCCGGCCCGCGCGGGCAGAGACGAGCGACCCCCGGGGAAGGGCCGTTCGGCCTTCCCCGGGGGTCGCGGGACAGTGTGGGGGTCGAATCGTGCGGGTGCGGGTGCGGGTGCGGGTGCGGGTGCGGGTGCGGGTGCGGGTCGCGGGTCGCGGGTGCGGGTCGCGGGTGCGGGTCGTGGGTCAGCCGGTCTTCTGGTCCCAGCGGGGGCCGATGAGGTCCCACTCCGCGCCCCACTGCTCGTAGCGGTGCCGGTCGAGGCGCCAGCGCGCGAGGGCGGTGCCGCCGTAGACGAGGCCGGCCAGGGCGAGGGCGGCCGACGCGCCGAAGAGGGCGGCCTCGACCCGTGCCTCCGTCGGTCCGGGCGGCTGGGTGGTGAGCGTGCCCCGGCCGTTCTGCCAGACGGTCACCTTGGTGCCGGATTGCAGTCCGGTCTCCACCAGGGCGCGTCCGGTGCGGGCGGTGCCGTCGGGCGCGGTCCAGCGCACCTTCGCCGGTGCGCGGTAGGCGTCGCCGCCGTTGGCCGTCTGCGGTACGTCCGTGACCAGGACCGCCGCGACCGGGTGCCGGTCCGCGCGCTGGTGGGCGAACTCCTGGTCCGCCGCGCGCGCCGCCAGGGTCCCGGCGAGCGCGCCGCCGACCAGGATCACCGCCCACATCACCAGCAGGAGCCAGGCCTCGACGACGTCGTCGTGGCGGCGCAGGGGGTTGCCGCGCCACCGCCACAGCCACACCCGCCCGCGTGCCTTCCTCGCGCTCCTCGTCCTCCCCGGCTTCCCGGGCCTGTCGCCCGGCTTCCTGCCGCTGGTGCCGCTCACGGTCGCCACCTCCTCTTTCCCGTGTTCACGGTGGCAGCGGAGCGCGCGCCACGACAGGGGCCGGTCAGGGGACGTACGAGGGCCGACCGGACCCTCCTCGGCGCCGGACCCGGGCCGGCCGGCCCCGTCGGGCGCGCCCGCGGGACCTGCCGCGAGCAAAGCCGTTCCGTGGCGGCGGGGGCAAGGGCCGTCCGGCCCATGCGGGATCCCCGTCCTCGGGACAAGCTGGAGCTGCGGGGCAATACCGGCGTGGTGCCGGGAGAGCGCCCACTGCCGGGAAAGCGCCGCCGACAAGCTCCCGAGAAGAGGGTGAGACCGGCATGAAAGGCTATGTGTTCCACGGTCCCGGGCAGGCCGCCTGGGAGGACGTCCCGGACCCCGACGTCCAGGAGCCGACCGACGCCGTAGTACGCGTCGACACCGTCACCATCTGCGGCACCGACCTGCACATCCTCAAGGGGGACGTGCCCGAGGTGCGCCCCGGCACGATCCTGGGGCACGAGGCGGTGGGCGAGGTCGTCGAGGTCGGCGCCGACGTGCGCACCGTGCGGCCCGGGGACCGGGTCCTGGTCTCCTGCATCACCTCCTGCGGCCGCTGCCGCTTCTGCCGCGAGGGCATGTACGGCCAGTGCCGCGGCGGCGGGGGCTGGATCCTCGGCCACCTCGTCGACGGCACGCAGGCGGAGTATGTCCGGGTGCCCTTCGCCGACCTTTCGGTGCACCCGCTGCCCGCGTCGGTGACCAACGAGGACGCCGTGCTGCTGGCCGACATCTTCCCGACCGCGTACGAGGTCGGCGTGCTCAACGGGCGGGTACGGCCCGGGGACACCGTGGCCGTGGTCGGGGCCGGGCCCGTGGGGCTCGCCGCGATCGCCACCGCCCGGCTGTTCGCGCCGGAGCGCGTCATCGCCGTGGACCTGGCCCCCGCACGCCTCGAGGCCGCCCGCAAGCTGGGCGCCGAGGCGGTGGCCGACGCCCGCGAGGCCCCCGAGCAGCTGGTCGCCGACCTCACCGGAGGGCTCGGCGCCGACGTGGTGGTCGAGGCGGTGGGCGTGCCGGAGACCTTCGAGCTGTGCACGCGCATGGTGCGGCCCGGCGGCCACGTCGCCAACGTGGGCGTGCACGGCCGGCCCGCGACCCTGCACCTGGAGGACCTGTGGATCAAGAACGTGACCATCACCACGGGCCTGGTCGACACCCACTCCACGCCGACCCTGCTGCGGATGGCCGCCGCCGGCCGGCTGCCCGCCTCCCAGCTGGTCACCCACACGTTCCCGCTGGAACGCATGGAGGAGGCGTACGACGTCTTCGCGCACGCCGCCGAGACGGGCGCGCTCAAGGTGGTACTCGGCGGTCCGCAGCGCGAGGTCGTCCCGGTGACCGGGCCCTGACCGGCCCGGCTGCTGGGAAGGTCCGCCGAAGGCCGGAGGAAGGCACGCAGGCAGGCTCGTAGGCATGCAGGCGTAGGCACACAGGCGCAGGTGCGCAGGCACGCGGCAGAAAGGCAGGACCGGCGATGACGGGACAGACGGCGCCCGGGAAGCCCGGGCCGGGGCCGGCGCAGGTGGCGCAGGAACCCGCGCCGGCCGGGGCGGGCGAGCGCGGGCCGGCCGCGGTGGCGGGGGAGCGCGGGCCGCTCGGTCACCTCGGGCGGCATCTCGCCCGGCGGCGGGCCGAACTGGGCCTGACCCGCAGGGAGACCGCCGCCCTCGCGGGCATGGCGCCCAGCTACCTCGCCTACCTGGAGGAACGGCCGCTGGCCGCGCCGGGCGCCGGAGTGCTCGGCCGGCTCGCCGCCGTGCTGCACACCACGGTGCCCGAGCTCACCGGCGGCGCCGCCGACCTGCCGCCCGGCGCCGGGCCCGCCACGCGCACGCCCCGCTTCACCGAGCTGAGCGAGGCGGAGTGCCGTGCCCTGCTCGGCACCCGCGGCGTGGGGCGCGTGGCGGTGGAGACCGGCTCGGGGCCGGTGATCGTGCCCGTCAACTACAGCGTCGTCGACGGCGACATCGTCTTCCGCACCGCGCCCGGCACGACCACGTTCCAGGCATCGGGCCGCCGGGTGGCCTTCGAGGCGGACCGCATCGACGACGCCTTCGGTGAGGGCTGGAGCGTACTGGTGCGCGGCCGTGCCCGGGCCGTCACGGACCCCGACGAGGCCGGCCGGCTCGCAGAGCGCGCGCAGGGTGTGCCCTGGGCGGGCGGCCGGCGGGAGGAGTGGGTGCGCATCGAGCCGCTCACCGTCACCGGCCGCCGGATCGCGGCCTGAACCGGGCCGTTCTCCGCACCGCCCGGGACCGACGGCCCTCCTGCCGAGCCCGGGCCGCCCGGACGATGGAGGCAGGGAAACCGGAGCGGCCGTACGGGCCGAACCAGCTGGAGAGACGGACCGGCTCATGTATCGCAACGACGGAATCCGCGAACTGGAACGGCAGGAGTGCCTGCGGCTGCTGGCCAAGGCACCGGTGGGCCGGATCGTGCACACGCGGCACGCACTGCCCGCGGTGCTCCCGGTCAACTTCGGCCTGGACGGCGACGGCGCGGTGCTGCTGCGCACCTCGGCCGCCTCGGAACTGGCCCGCGCGGTCGACGGCGCCGTCGTCGCCTTCGAGGCCGACGAGGTGGACCCGCTCGCCCACTCCGGCTGGAGCGTCGTCGTCACCGGCCCCGCCGCCGTGGTGACCGACCCCGGCGAGCACCGGCGCCTGGTGCGGGGCGGTCCCAGCTCCTGGGCGCCCTCGCCCCGGGAGGTCTTCGTCCGTATCGAACCGGAGCTGGTCACCGGGCGCGAACTCGTCGGCGGCTTCAGCATGTACGGCCTCGACGCCTTCTTCTGACCGAGCGAACGGGAGGCAGCCATGGAGGGTTCCCAGTACACCGTCGGCGACGTGATGACCCGGACCGTGGTCGCCCTGGCCGGCGGCGCGATGTTCAAGGAGATCGTGCGCACGATGGAGCAGTGGGGCGTCAGCGCGATGCCCGTGCTGGACGGCCGGGGCCGGGTGATCGGCGTCGTCTCCGAGGCCGATCTGCTGCACAAGGAGGAGTACCAGGACTACGAGGCGGAGCGCCACGGCGGCGGGGCCGAGCTGCCGGGCGTGCCCCGGCTCCCGGCGGAGTCGGCCAAGGCCCGGGCGGTGACCGCGGAGGAGCTGATGAACACCCCCGCCGTCACCGTCCCCGCCGGCGCCACCCTCGGCCGGGCCGCGCGTCTGATGGCCCAGCACGGCGTCAAGCGGCTGCCCGTCGTGGGCGACGACGGCGTGCTCGCCGGCATCGTCAGCCGCTCCGATCTGCTGAAGGTGTACCTGCGCACGGACGAGGACATCGCCGAGGAGGTACGCCGTGAGGTCGTCGCGGGCCGGTTCCCCGTGCCGCCCGGGTCGGTGCGGGTGTCCGTGCGCGAGGGCGTGGTCACCCTCGCCGGGCAGGTGCCCGACACCTCCCTGGTGCCGCTCGCGGTACGCCTGGTGCGCTCCGTCGACGGCGTGGTGGACGTACGGTGCATGCTCACCGGGCCGCCCCGCCGCCCCGTGCTCGAACCGGACCTGGAGGCCGAGCCGCACCCGGCCCACGGCACCGCGCCCTGAACCCCCGACCGCCGGGCCGCCGCCGCACTTCCAGGTGCGGCGGCGGCCCGGCGGTTCCTACGAGGCCGTCCTCACCGGGTCCCGGTGAGGGCCGAGGCGCTGGTGAGGTGGCACTCGACGTCGACCACGCCCTCGATCGCGCGCACCAGGCGGGCGGCGACCGGGACCATGGAGGTGTCGCGGATGCGGCCGGTCAGCGTGACCACGCCGTCGCTCACCTTCACCTCGATCGGCTCGACGGGGGCCGGGAAGAGTTCGGCCACGACCTCGTGGCGGACCTCCTCGGCGATGTCGTCATCCGTGCGCAGGAACACCTTCAGCAGGTCGCTGCGGCTGACGACGCCCTCCAGCATCCCCTGCTCATTGACGACGGGCAGCCGCTTGACCTTGCGCTGGGCCATGGTGCGGGCCGCCTCGGCGAGCGTGGCGTCCGGGTGGACGGTCACGGCCGGGGTGCTCATCAGCTCCCGCGCGGTCAGCGCACCGGCCTTGGCGAGGTCGGTCAGGCGGGCGCGCTGCGTGAACCGGTCGGGGTCGCTGTCGCGGAACTCCTCCTTGGGCAGCAGGTCGGCCTCGGAGACGACGCCGATCACCCGGCCCTCGCCCTCCAGCACCGGCAGCGCGCTGACCTTCCACTGTCCCATCAGGTTGACGATGTCCTTGAACGGGGCGTCGCGCCCCACCGCCACGACGGTGTGCGTCATGACGTCGCTCACGATGTGCGGGCTGCCGTGCATGGTCTCCTCCTCGGTCTGCCCGTGCGCTCGCCGCACGGCGCGGGAGCCGTCCGTCACCTGCCGCCGCTGCCGTAGGGGGCGTAGAGGTCGAGCAGCCGGATCCGGGCCGAGTGCAGCCGGTGGGCGACCACCCGGCCGACCCAGTCGGCCACCGCGCGGCCGAACTCGGCGTCCTCGGCACACAGCGCCCGCACCTTGTCCGCGTCGAACTCGTAGGCCCGCACCGGGCTCATGGCCTCGGCGCCCAGCTGCCAGACGTACGGCGGGAAGTGCCAGGACCAGCCGACCAGTTCGCCGTGGCCCAGGGACTCGATGACCGGGGAACGCCGGCCGGGGACGTGCAGGTCGAGGGAGACGGTCCCGGTCCTGATGATCCAGAACCGGTCGGCGTGCCGGCCCTCCTCGAACAGACGGCTGCCGACGCCGAAGGACACCTCGCGGGCGAGGCCCATCAGCCGTTCGCGGTGTTCGGCCGGCAGGGCCGTGGCCAGGGTGGTGGTGGACGTCATCGCACCGGCTCCTTTCGTCCGCCGAGCGTGTGGTCGGACGGTGGTCCCACTGCTTCCAGGCTCCGCCGGGACGGGCCGTGGCGCCACGGGCCGCCCGGACCCGGCCCGGGGTCGTCCGGCCCCCGCGGACGGACCGGGGCCGGACACTGGTCGACGGGAAGCGCCACCCGCTTCTCGCGGATCCTGATCGCGCGGTGCACGGCTCCCGCCGCTGCTCCGCGCCTTCCAGGGGCCCTTCCCGTCCCCCCAAGCACACCACCCACCCCGCCCCGGCCACCAGGGCCATTCGGCCCTGCCCCGCCCCCGGCCCCTGACCGGCCACCGGGACGGCCCGCGGGCCCGGGCGCGGGGCTCCGGCCGGGGCTCCGGGGCACCGGCCACGGGCGCCCCACCGCCGGCCTTCGGGCCGCGGGCGGCCCGCCGTTGGTTGTCCGGCAGGGGGCGGCGGGAACGGCCATGCCAAGGGCCGCAGCCCCGGGCGTGAACCACGGGCCCCGGCGCCGGTCACTGGAGGGTCGCCGTGGGCCACCGGGCAGGGGCCGCGGGAGCGGCCGCGCCGAGGGCCGCTGGACCGGCGCGTAGCACCGGCCCTGGGACCGGGTCGCCGGCCACCGGCCGTCCGGTCACCGGGGCGTCCCGCGGGACCGGGCGCGGGGCGCCGGCCCGGCTCCGGGGCACCGGTCACGGCCCCGCGGGCGGCCCGCCGTTGGCTACCGGGCGGGGGGCGGGAGCGGCCGCGCCAAGGGCCGGCGGCGGGCCGCCCTCGGCCGGCGCCGACAACCGGCATGGGCCGCCGGCGTCGGCCGGTGACCGGCATGGCCCGCCGAGGCCGGCCGGCAGCCGGCGCGGCGTGCCGCCCTCGGCCGCCACCGGCACAGGACGCCGGTGGCGGCCGGCGGTCAGCCGTAGTACGCCGTGCGCATGAGGTTTTCCATGTCGGTGAGCATGGGCATGCGGGGGTTGGCCGGGGCGCATTGGTCCTCGTAGGCGTTGAGGGCCTGTTGTGGCAGTGAGGCCAGGAAGGACTGCTCGTCGACGCCGACGGCCTGGAACGACGGCTCTATGCCCACCTTGTCCCGCAGTTCCTCCACGGCCCGGGCCAGGGACTCCACGCCCTCCTGGGCCGTCGCGGCGGGCAGGCCGAGGGTGCGGGCGATGTCCTGGAAGCGCTCGGGGGCCCGGTAGTGCTCGTACTTGGGCCAGCCGGTGAGCTTCGAGGGGACGGTGCCGTTGTAGCGGATCACGTGCGGCAGCAGGATCGCGTTGGTGCGGCCGTGCGCCACGTGGAAGGTGGCGCCCAGCGTGTGCGACATGGCGTGCACGATGCCGAGGAAGGCGTTGCCGAACGCCATGCCCGCGATGGTGCCCGCGTTGTGCATCCGCTCCCGCGCCTCCGCGCTCCCGGCCCGGTCGTTCACCGCCGCCTCGATGTTCGCGAAGATCAGGCGGACGGCGTGCAGGGCGAGCCCGTCGGTGAAGTCGTTGGCGTAGACGGAGACGTACGCCTCGATGGCGTGGGTCAGCGCGTCGAAGCCGCTGTCGGCGGCGAGCGCCGGAGGCAGCGCGGTGGTCAGCAGCGGGTCGACGATGGCCACGCTCGGGGTGAGCGCGTAGTCGGCCAGCGGGTACTTCTTGCCGCTCGCCGGGTCGGAGATGACCGCGAACGGTGTGACCTCCGCGCCGGTGCCCGAGGTGGTGGGGACGCAGACCAGGCGCGCCACCTTCCCCAGCGTCGGGAAGCGGAAGGCCCGCTTGCGGATGTCGGAGAACTTCTGCCGCATGTCCGCGAAGTCGACGTCCCGGCCGGCGACGTGCTGCTCGTACAGCAGCCACATCACCTTCGCCGCGTCCATCGGCGAGCCGCCGCCCAGCGCGATGATGGTGTCCGGGCGGAAGTCGCCCATCAGCCGCGCGCCCCGCCGCACCGAGTCGATGCTCGGCTCCGGTTCGACGTTGTCGATGATCTGGACGGTGACCGGTTCCGCGCGCCGCTGCAGCACCCGCGTGATCCGGTCGACGAAGCCGAGCCGGGTCATGGTCGCGTCGGTGACGACCGTGACGCGGTGGACGTCCGGCATGCTCGACAGGTAGCGGATGGACTGCGGCTCGAAGTAGATCTTCGGGGGCACCTTGAACCACTGCAGGTTGTTGCGCCGCACGCCGACCCGCTTGACGTTCAGCAGCTGGGCGGCGGAGACGTTGTTGGAGACCGAGGTGCTGCCCCACGAGCCGCAGCCCAGGGTCAGCGAGGGCAGCAGGCTGTTGTAGATGCCGCCGATGGCGCCCTGGGACGAGGGCGCGTTGACGATGATCCGGACGGTCTTCATCCGCCGCCCGTAGGCCTCGGCCAGCGCCGGGTCCTCGGCGTGGATGACGGCGCTGTGGCCCTGCCCGTGGAAGGCGACCATGTCGGCGGCCAGGTCGAAGCCCTGCCGCTCGTCCCCGGCGCGCAGCACGGCCAGCACGGGGCACAGCTTCTCCCGGGTGAGCGGCTCGTCGGGGCCGACCCGCCCGGCCTCCACCAGGATCACGGACGTGCCCTCCGGCACCGCGAACCCGGCCCGCTCGGCGATCCACGCCGGGCTCTGCCCCACGGCGGCGGAGTTGACGCGCGGCTCGCAGGCCGCGCCGTCCGGCTCCTTGGCCGGCGGGAAGAGGAAGGCCTCCAGCTTGGCCTTCTCCTCGGGGGTGGCCAGGTGGGCGTGGAGCCGGCGGAACTCGGCCAGGGCGTCGTCGTAGATCTCGGTGTCGAGGATGACGGCCTGCTCGGAGGCGCAGATCATGCCGTTGTCGAACGACTTCGACAGCACCAGGTCGTTGACGGCGCGGCGCAGCTTCGCGCTGCGGTGGACGTACGCCGGGACGTTGCCGGCGCCCACGCCGAGTGCGGGCTTGCCCGCCGAATAGGCGGCCCTGACCATGGCGTTGCCGCCGGTGGCGAGGATGAGGGAGACGCCGGGGTGTTCCATGAGGGTGCGGGTGGCGGCCACGGACGGTGACTCGATCCACTGCACGCAGTGCTCGGGCGCGCCCGCGGCCACCGCCGCGTCGCGCACGATCCGCGCGGCCTCGGCGCTGCACCGCTGCGCGGAGGGGTGGAAGGCGAACACCACGGGGTTACGGGTCTTCAGCGCCATGAGCGCCTTGAAGACGGTCGTCGAGGTCGGGTTGGTCACCGGAGTCACCGCGCAGACCACGCCGACCGGTTCGGCGATCTCGATCATGTCCTCGACGTCGTCGCGGGCGATCACGCCGACGGTCTTCATGGGGCCCATGCTGTGCGTGACGTGCTCGCAGGCGAACAGGTTCTTGGCCGCCTTGTCCTCGAAGACCCCGCGGCCGGTCTCCTCCACCGCCAGGCGGGCGAGCGCCGTGTGCTGGTCCAGGGCGGCGACCGAGGCCTTCTTGACGATGTGGTCGACCTGTTCCTGGGTGAGGGACTCGTAGTCGGCGAGCGCCTTGAGACCGGCCCGCACCAGCCGGTCGACGGCGATCGCGGTCTCCGAGGGCACGTCGGCGGTCGGGCCCGAGGGCGCGTCGGCGGTCGGGCCGGCGGGTACCTCGGCGGTCGGGCCGGCGGGTGCCTCGGTAGGTGCCTCGGCGGGTGCGTCGTTGGGCGCCGCCTGGACCGGTGTGGCGTCGGCGGCCGCGCTCGGGGCCCCGGTGTCCTGTCGGGTCATGGGGTTGAGCCTCCACGGTCAGGGCCGCCGTGGACGTACGGCGGCGCATGGGACGGGAGCGGCACCGCGGGGGATCGGTGCCGCTCCCTGACTCCACTGTTCCGCTCCCGCCCCTCGCCGTGCAGCCGCCGATGGTCCCCTGCCGAGCCCGAACGTCCTTGAAACGGGAGCCTCCCGGCCCGCAACGCACCGCCCGCCGTGCGCGGTCAGCGCAGGCGGCGCAGGTACGGGTCGTGGGGGAGGCGCGGGACCAGGCGGACGCGGGCGTCGAGCGCGGTGACGCCGGTGCGGCCGGCCAGGACCGGGTTGAGGTCGGCCTCCGCGAGCTGGGGGAGGTCGCAGGCCATGCGGGACAGGCGGTGGAGGAGCTGCTCCAGGGCCTCCAGGTCGACGGCCGGGGTGCCGGCGTAGCCGAAGAGGAGCGGGGAGCAGCGCGGGGAGGTGATCAGCTCGCGCACGTCGCGGTCGGTCAGCGGGGCGAGCCGCCCGGCGTGGTCGGCGAGCAGCTCGGTCGCCGTCCCGCCGAGCCCGAAGACGACCAGCGGCCCGAACACCTCGTCCTGCACCACGCCCGCGAACAGCTCGGTGCCGCGTTCGGCGAGCGGCTGCACCACCACGCCGGTCATCCGGTCGCCGAACCGCGTCACCAGGTCCCGGTGGGCCGCCCGGATCTGGGAGGCGTTCTGCAGATCGAGGTGCAGGGCGTGCTGCTCGCTCTTGTGCACCAGCCCCGGCCAGTACGCCTTCATCACCACCCGCCCGTCGGGCCCGGCCAGCCGCCGCCCCGCCGCGACCGCCTCGTCCTCGTTCCGCGCCCAGGCCCACGGCAGCTGCGGAACGCCGTAGCAGCCGAGGAGTTCGGCGGTGGTCCGCGGGTCGAGCCAGGCGCCCTCTGGGTGCTCGGCCAGGAACGAGGCGACGACCGTCCGCGCCCGCGCACTGTCCACGTCGTCCAGCTCGGCGACGGAACCGGGCAGTTCGGCGAGCCAGCGGGCGCGCGCCGCCGCGTGCGCCAGGGCCCGCGCGGCGTCCTCCGCGTCCGAGTAGGCGGGCATCCGGCCGCCGCCCTCGACGGCCGGCAGTTCCACCCGGGCCGCCTGCGCGGGCAGGACCGCGACCACGGGCCGCGGTGCGGCCTCCCGGCCCTCGGTGAGCGCCCGGACCAGGTCCTCCCCGGTCGCCGCGGCGACCGCCGTGGGCACGAGGACCACCAGCACCGCGTCGACCGCGCCGTGCCGGGCCAGCCGGTCCACGCAGGCGCGCAGCGCCTCCTCGCCGACGGCGGCGGTGGTGTCCACCGGGTTGGCGGCGCCGGCGCCCTCGGGCAGCGACTGGAGGAGTTCGTCGACCAGTTGGGCGGGCAGCGGCGGCACCGCGAGCCCGGCGTCCGCGCAGGCGTCGGCGGCCAGTACGCCCGCCCCGCCCGCGTTGGTGACCACCGCGACCCGGGTGCCGGCGGGCAGCGGCTGGGAGTGCAGCAGGGCGGCCGCGTCGAGGAGTTCGCCGATCGTGCGGGTGGCCGTGACACCGGCCTGGGTGAACAGCGCCTGCCGGGTCATGGTGCGGGTGGCGGCCGCCGCCGTGTGCGAGGCCGCGGCCCGGCGCCCGGCCTCCGAGCGTCCCGCGTCGACGGTGAGCACCGGCATCGTACGGGCCACCCTGCGCGCCGTACGGGAGAAGGCGCGCGGGTTGCCGAAGGACTCCAGGTGCAGCAGCGCCAGGTCGGTGCGCCCGTCGCCCTCCCACCACTGGAGCAGGTCGTTGCCGCTGACGTCGTACTTGTCGCCCAGCGAGACGAAGGTCGACACGCCGATGCCGAGCCGGGCCAGACCGTCGAGCAGCGCGATGCCGACCCCGCCGGACTGCACGGCGACCCCGGCCGTGCCGGACCCCGGATGGCGGGCGGCGAAGGTGGCGTCCAGGCGGATACCGTCCTCGGTGTTGGCCAGGCCCAGGCAGTTGGGCCCGGCGAGCCGCATCCCGTACCTGCGGCACGCGGCGAGCAGCGCCCCGGCCTGGCGGGCGTCCAGGCCGGCCGAGACGACGAGCAGCGCGCCGACGCCGGCCCGGCCGCACTCCTCGGCCACCTCCGGCACGGCCGCGGCGGGCACCGCGACGACCGCGAGGTCGGGCACCCTCGGCAGCGCGGCCACGGACGGGAACGCGCGCACCCCGGCCACCGACCCGGCCTGCGGGTGCACGGCGAAGAGGCGGCCGGTGAAGGACTCGGTGCGGATGTTGCGCAGGATCGCGCGGCCCACCGAGCCGGGCCGGCGGCCGGCGCCGATCACGACGACGCACCGGGGGCGCAGCAGCGGCCGCAGGCTGACCGCGCCGGCCAGCCGGCCGCGGGCGTCCACCGCGCGCAGGTAGTCCTCGTCCTCGGTGAGCTGCACCACGCAGTGCACCTCGGGCCCGTCGTAGCGGCGGGTGACGCGCAGGCCGAGGTCGTGGAAGACCTTCAGCACCTCGTGGTTCTCGGCGAGGGCGTCGGCGGTGAACGCGCTGACGCCCGCGTCCCGGGCGGCGTCCGCGAGGTGTTCCAGGAGCAGGGTGGCCACACCCCGGTGGTGCCAGTCGTCGGCGACGGCGAGGGCCACGTCGGCGGTGGGGCCGTGCGGGTCGGTCTCGTACTCGGCCAGGCCCACCAGCCGTCCGTCGTGCTCGGCGACCAGGGCCCGGTAGCCGGGCCGGCGGGGTCCCGCCACCCGGTCGGCGCCCTGCCGGGCGGAGGTGCGGCTGACGGAGAAGAACCGCAGCCTCAGATTGGCGTCGGACATCTGTTCGTACAGGCGCAGCACCTGGTCGTGGTCGTCCGGACCCGCCCGCCGGATCCGTACGGTGGTGCCGTCGGTCAGCAGTGCGTGCACCGGCGGCCGGTCGGTGTCGGTCATCGCGCGCTCCTCCCCTGGCGAAGCCATGTCTTCAAGCCTCCGCCCCCGCCCGGCCCCGTCCCAGGGCCCGACCGGCCACCCCTGGGGGCCGAAGTGCCCATGCGCGGGCGCGCGGGCGGTGGGACCGTGGCAGAGCGGGAACTCTTGCCGCACGACGTGGCAGCCCGGTGGAAGGCGGTGAGGACGATGCAACTGCCCCTGGTCGTGGGCGTCGACGGATCCGACGCGAGTCTGCGGGCGGTCGACTGGGCCACGGACGAGGCCGCCCGGCACGGGCTGTCCCTGCGGCTGGTGTACGCCTCCCTCTGGGAGCGCTACGAGGGCGCGGTCCCCACCGGCAGCGTGGAACGCCCCTCCGAGCAGGTCATGGCCGAGCACGTGGTGGCCTCCGCGGCCGAGCGCGCCCAGCGGCGCGCGCCGGAGGTGAAGGTGACCACCGACATCCTGCCCGAGGACGCGGTGTCCGCCCTGCTGGGCGAGGCCGACAACGCCGCCGGGCTGATCACCGGCAGCCGCGGCCGCGGTGAGCTGAAGGGGATGCTCCTCGGCTCGGTCTCCCTGGCCGTGGCGGGCCGCGCGCACTGCCCGGTGGTCGTGGTCCGGGGCGACCCGGCGGGCCTGGCCGGCACCCACGAGCGGATCCTGCTCGGCGCCGGAGACCCCGGCACCGCCGCCGACGCCGTACGGTTCGCCTTCCGCGAGGCCGAGGCACGCGACTGCGTCCTCGACGTCGTACGGGCCTGGCGCGGCCCCTCGCACCCGGCCCCCGGGGACGGGGAACCGGCCGGGGAACCCGAGAAGCACGCCACCGCCGTCCTGGACGAACTGCTGCGCGACGTCATGACCGAGTATCCGGACGTGCGGGTGCGCCCCGCGGCGGTCGAGGGACCGGCGCACCGGGTGCTCGTCGACCGTTCGGCCGCCGCCGACCTGGTGATCGTCGGCGCCCGCCGCAGGGTGGGCCACCTCGGCCTCCAGTTCGGCCGGACCGGCCACACGCTGCTGCACCACGCGCAGTGCCCGGTGGCCGTGGTGCCCCAGCGGGTGTGAACCCCGGTGGCGGGGGCGGTGACGGCGTGGACCTGGTCGTACGACGGCTACGACCCGGCGCGGGAGCGCCTGCGGGAGGCCCTGTGCACGCTCGGAAACGGCTACCTGGGCACCCGCGGGGCCCTGCCGGAGTGCGACGCGGACGACGTGCACTACCCGGGCACCTATGTCGCCGGGTGCTACAACCGGCTCGTCTCCCGCGTCGCCGGCCGGGAGGTGGAGAACGAGGACTTGGTCAACCTTCCCAACTGGCTGCCCCTGCGCTTCCGCGTCCCGGGCGGCGCCTGGCTGACCCCGGACACGGCACCCGTCCTCGCCCACCGCCAGATCCTTCACCTGGACGCCGGCCTGCTGGAGCGCCGCACCCGCTACGGGCTCGGGCGGGGCCGCGCCCTGACCGTGCGCCAGCAGCGCGTCGTGCACATGGCCGACCCCCATCTGGCCGCCCTGCGCACCGAGTTCACCGCCGAGGGCATCACCGCGGACCTCGAACTCGAGGTCGAGGCGTC
Source organism: Streptomyces anandii JCM 4720 (assembly GCF_014650655.1). GTDB lineage: Bacteria > Actinomycetota > Actinomycetes > Streptomycetales > Streptomycetaceae > Streptomyces > Streptomyces anandii. The sequence continues at coordinate 9,430 of NZ_BMVJ01000038.1, read as the reverse complement.
GATCGACGGCGGTGTGACCAACGCGGGCGTGGAGCGCTACCGCGATCTGGACGGCCGCCACCTCACCCACGTCCACACCGGCACCGGCTCCGGCACCGGCACGGTGTGGCTGCGCTGCCGTACCGGCGCCTCCGACATCCGTGTCGGCGCGGCCACCCGTCTGGTCTGCGACGCGGCGGCCGGGGCGGTCGCCGCACGGCACGGGCACGGGCGCGTGGTGCAGGAACTGCGGCTCCGGCTCGCGCCGGGACGCACCGCGACCGTCGACAAGACCGCCGCGCTGCACACCTCCCGCGACCCCGCCATCAGCGACCCGCTGCGCGCCGCGACCGACCGCGTGACGGCGGCGCCCGGCTTCGAGGAGCTGCTGGAGACCCATCTGACCGCCTGGGACCAGCTGTGGCGCCGGGCCGACATCGACGTGCCCGGCGAACCCGGGCGCATCCTGCGCCTGCACCTCTTCCACGTGCTGCAGACCCTCTCCCCGCACACCGCCGACCTGGACGTCGGAGTGCCCGCGCGCGGGCTGCACGGCGAGGCCTACCGGGGGCACGTCTTCTGGGACGAGCTGTTCGTCCTGCCGTATCTGAACCTGCACTTCCCGGAGGTCTCCCGGGCCCTGCTGCGCTACCGCCACCGCCGTCTGGAGCGGGCCCGCGCGGCGGCCCGGGCGGTCGGCCGGCGCGGAGCGATGTACCCGTGGCAGAGCGGCAGCGACGGACGGGAGGAGTCCCAGCGGCTGCACCTCAACCCGCACTCGGGGCGCTGGCTGCCCGACCACTCACGCCTCCAGCGGCACGTCGGCTCGGCCGTCGCCTACAACGTGTGGCAGTACTGCCAGGCGAGCGGGGACGCCGAGTTCCTGCACACCAAGGGCGCCGAGATGCTGCTGCAGATCGCCCGCTTCTGGGCCGACTCGGCCACCTGGGACGAGAGCCTGGGCCGGCACCGCATCCTCGGCGTGATGGGCCCGGACGAGTACCACGACGCCTACCCCGACGCCGGCCGGCCGGGCCTCGACGACAACGCCTACACCAACGTCACCGCCGCCTGGGTGCTCGTCCGCGCCCTGGAGGTCATGCGCGCCCTGCCCGAGCCGCGCCGGCGCGAACTCGCCGAGCGCACCGGCCTGGACGGCGGCGAGCTCGAACAGTGGGAGGACGTCTCGCGCACGCTGTACGTGCCCTTCCACGACGGCGTGGTCAGCCAGTTCGAGGGTTACGGCGCCCTCGCCGAGCTGGACTGGGCCGGCTACCGCCGGCGTTACGACGACATCCGCCGCCTGGACCGGATCCTGGAGGCCGAGGGTGACACGGTCAACCGGTACAAGGCGTCCAAGCAGGCCGACGTGCTGATGCTCGGGTACCTCTTCGCCCCGGCCGAACTGGCCTCGCTCTTCTCCCGGCTGGGCCACCGCCTCGACGACGAGATCTGGCGCCGCACGGTCGACCACTACCTGGACCGCACCAGCCACGGCTCCACCCTCAGCGGCCTGGTCCACGGCTGGGTCCTGGCCCGCGCCCGCCGCGCCGAGACTTGGACCTTCGTCCAGGAGGCCCTGCGCGGCGACATCGCCGACCTCCAGGGCGGCACCACGGGCGAGGGCATCCACCTGGGCGCCATGGCGGGCACCCTCGACCTCGTCCAGCGCGGGCTGACCGGCCTGGAGACCCGCGAGGGCGCCCTGTGGCTCGACCCCGTGCCGCTGCCCGAGCTGTCCTCCTACGGCTTCGCGATCCGCTACCGCGGCCACTGGGGCGTGCGGCTGCGGCTGGAGCACGGCCGCATGGAGATCGCCGTGCCCGACTCCGACCGCTCACCGATCGACGTACGCCTGCCCGGCCGCGCGGTCTGCGTCCCGCCCGGCCGCACCTGCCGGCTGCTGCTGCCCGACTGAGCCGCCACCGGGCCGCCGGCCGGTCGTCATGGGCCGTTCGGCCCCGGTACGTGCCCGGCGGTCCCTGCCCGCGGCGGACCGGGCGAGTGACCCTGACGGTGTGAGGGTCAGGAGGTGAACGTCATGCTTCCCCCCGTAGTCGCCGGGATCGACGGCTCCGTCGAGGGCCTGGCGGCCGCCGAGTGGGCGGCCCACGAGGCCGTACGCCGTGAGCGGGCGCTGCGCCTGGTGCACGTCTGGGACTGGCACCCCCGCCAGGAGACCGGCGCCACCGCCAACGCGGCCCAGCGGCACCAGGCCGGACGCGCGCTGCGCCGCGCCGCGCGGCGGGTCCGCGTCGTGTGCCCGGAGCTGACCCCGTACGAGGACCAGGTCGAGGGCCCACCGGTCGAGGCGCTGCTGAAGGCCGGGGCCGAGGCCGAACTGCTGGTCCTGGGCTCACACGGCACCGGCGGCACGACCGGCTCCCTCGTGGGCTCGGTCGCCCTGGACGTGGCCGCCAGGTCCGCACACCCCGTGGTACTGGTCCGTGCGGACGAGGAACGCGGGGGCGAGTCTCCGGCGGCGGACGAGATCCGTGCCGGGGGCGAGTCTCCGGCGGCGGACGAGCCTGCGGCCACCTACGGGTCCGGGGACGCGCGGCGGGCCGGGGTCGAGGGCGGCGCCGGTGCGGGGCAGGCGTCCCGGGACGTGTTGCTCGGTGTCGATGCCGATGCCGCTCGTGAGGAGGTCGTGCGGTTCGCGTTCGAGGCGGCGCGGCTGCGCGGCGCGCGGCTGCGCGTGCTGTCCGCCTGGCACCCGCCCACCCCGCTCACGCTCGGCACCGCCGCGGCCGCCGCGTTCGACGACCCGTGGCGGGCCGAGGACCGGCTGGGCGCCCTGGACGCCGTACTGCGGCCGTGGCACGAGCGGTACCCGGACGTGCGCGTCCTGGTGACCGCCGTGCACGACCGGCCCGCGCCGGCCCTGGTGAGGGCCGCCCGCGGAGCCGGGCTCCTGGTCGTCGGGCACCGCCTCACCGACCGTTCCGGCCCCCCGTGCACCGGCCCGGTCACCCACGCCGTGATCCACCACGCCACCTGCCCCGTGGCCGTCGTACCCCACTTCTGACACCGAGGGCACCGACGGCACCGACGTACCGGAGGGAGCGGATCCAGATGATGTACTACCCGCACGGCATGAACGGCTGGGGCTGGTTCGCCATGTCCCTCGGCACGGTCCTGTTCTGGGCCGTGCTGATCGCCGCCGGCGTGCTCCTCTTCCGCGCGCTCGACCGCGGCCGCGGACGGCCGCCGCGCACCGCCGCTCCCGGGCGGCCCACCCCCGAGCAGCTCCTCGCCGAGCTGTTCGCCCGCGGGGAGATCGACGAGGACGAGTACCGGCGCCGGCTGGAGGTCCTGCGCGGTGACGGCGCGCAACACACCGGGCACATGCCCACGCCCTGACAGGAAGACCCGGAGACACGGAGAGACGGAGATACGCGGAGAGACCGGCTCCTCGGGACTCCCGGGATTCAGGAATACCCCCTGGGGTACTAGCGTTAGGGTCGGCTGTATACCCCTGGGGGTAATTTTCTCCGTGAAGGGAGCATCCCGTGTTCTTCGTCGAGACCATCGAGGTCGCCGGGCTGGGCAACCGCAGCTATCTGGCCGGAGGCGGGCGGACGGCCGTGGCGGTCGATCCGCCCCGGGACGCCGACCTGGTCGTCGCGGCGGCCGCCCGGCGCGGGGTGCGCATCGCCCACGTCGTCGAGACCCACGTGCACAACGACTACGTCTCCGGCGGCCTGGAGCTCGCCCGGCTCACCGGGGCCGTCTACCTCGTCCCCGAGGGTGCCCGGGTCCGCTTCCCGCACACGCCCGTGCGGGACGGCGACTCCGTGACCGTCGACGCCGGCGCCGGGCTCACACTGCGGGCGATGGCGACCCCCGGGCACACCCCGCACCACACCTCGTACGTGCTCGAGGAGGCCGGGCGCGCGGTGTCCGTGTTCACCGGCGGATCCCTGCTCATCGGCACGGTCGGCCGCCCCGACCTGGTCGAGCCCCGCCTGACCGAGCGGCTGGCGCGCGCCCAGCACGCCTCCGCCCACCGGCTCGCCGCCGAGCTGCCCGACGCGACCGAGGTGCTGCCCACCCACGGCTTCGGCAGCTTCTGCTCCTCCAGCCAGGCGGCCGGGGACAGCACGACCATCGGCAGGGAGCGTGCGGCCAACGACGCCCTCACCCTGGACGCCGACAGCTTCGTGGCCGGTCTGCTCGCCGGCCTGGACGACATCCCCGCGTACTACGCCCACATGGCGCCGCTCAACGCCGCCGGGCCCGCGCCCGTCGACCTGACGCCGCCCGCGGTGGCCGACCCGGAGGAGATCGCGGCCCGGCTGGCCGCGGGGGAGTGGGTGGTCGACCTGCGCAACCGGGTCGCCTTCGCCGAGGGGCACGTGGCGGGGGCCTTCAACTTCGAGGCCGAGGGCAAGCTCGCCACCTACCTCGCCTGGCTGGTGCCGTGGGGCAGGCCGGTGACCCTGCTCGCCGAGTCCCCGGCCCAGCTCGCCGACGCCCAGCGGGAGCTGGCCCGGGTCGGCATCGACCGCCCGGCCGCGGCGGCCACCGGAGGGCCGGCCGCCTGGCTCCGCCCGGGCGAGGAGCCCGCCTCCTTCCCGCGGGCCACCTTCGCCGACCTCGCCGAACGCCACCCGGACGACGGCATCGTCGTACTGGACGTCCGGCGCGACTCCGAACGCGCCGGCGGCCATGTCGAGGGCTCCGTGCACATCCCCGTCCACCTGCTGCACCGGCGCGTCGGCGAGGTGCCCGCCGGCGAGGTGTGGGTGCACTGCGCGGGCGGCATGCGGGCCGCGATCGCCGCCTCGCTGCTGGACGCGGCCGGCCGCCGGGTCGTGGCCGTGGACGACGCCTTCGAGTCGGCCGAGAAGGCCGGCCTGCCCGTCCGGACCGTCTGAGCGTCCCACGGCGGGAAAGGAAACAGCAGTGGTCCACGTGCCGCTGAGTCTCCTCCGGCGCGCTCCCCACCGGGTCACCGCCCGCGAGGCCGCCGGACGCACCGGCCACGCCGTGCGCGACGGCGTCCACGACGGCGGGGCGGGGCCGTACTCCTCGATGTGCGCGAGGCGCAGGAGTGGCGTGCGGGGCACGCGCCCGGCGCGGTGCCCATTCGCCTGCCCGCGCTCACCGAGGGCGCGGGCCTGCCGCCGGGGGCGCGGGGGCGGCAGGCGGCAGGCGGCGGGCCGGGAAGGTCTCCGCCGCCGCGCTGCAGCGCACCTTCGCGGTCGTGCTGTTCGCGGTGGCGGCCTTCATGCCGACCGACGTGGTGGTGTGATGGGCTCCGGCCGCTGGGCGCGGTTCAGGCCAGCGACAGGAACAGCTTCTCCATGCGGGCCCGCATCAGGGTGGCGTCGTCGCCGTTCGTCCGCCCGGCCTCGATGTCGGCCACGCACTTCTGCAGACCGGTGGCGATGATGGCGAAGCCGGCGCGGTCCAGGGCCCGTGAGGCGGCGGCCAGTTGCGTCACGACGTCCTCGCAGTCCCGCCCCTCCTCGATCATCCGGATCACTCCGGCGATCTGCCCCTGCGCACGGCGCAGCCGGTTCAGCACCGCCTTGAGGTCGTCGCCCTCGAGCTCCAAGTCCACGATCACTCCTCGCAAAATACCCCTCGGGGTACTGTACGTCCCGATTCGGGACGGCGTCGACCACCCCCCCCCGCGCCCCACCCCACCGGAAAGGACCCGACCTCCCGTGAACCCTCCCCCCACGCCCGCGCCCTCCGTGCCGCCGGTCTCCCTCGCCACCGACCAGGCGCGCACCAGGCTGGAGGAACTGACCGTCATCGACGTGCGCACGCCCGGCGAGTACGCCGCCGGACACCTCCCCGGCGCCCTCAACATCCCGCTGGACCACATCGGACGGGCGCTGCCCGAGATCCGGCACGCCTCCGCGCGCGGCGGGGTCCTCGTCGTCTGCGCCTCCGGCGCCCGCTCGGCGAAGGCCTGCGCGCTGCTGGCCGAGCAGGGCGTGCCCACCGCCACCCTCACCGGCGGCACCAGCGCCTGGGCCGCCGCGGGCCACGACCTGCACCGCCCGGCGGCCCGCGACACCCGGGCCGGCTGGAGCATGGAGCGCCAGGTGCGCCTCACCGCGGGCTCCCTGGTCCTGCTCGGCCTGCTCCTGGCGCTGCTGGTGCACCCGGCCTGCGCGCTGCTCTCCGCGGGTGTCGCGGGCGGCCTGGTCTTCTCCGCCCTCACCGACACCTGCGGCATGGCGGCCCTGCTCGGCCGCCTGCCCCACAACCGCCCCGGCGCGGCCCAACTGGACGCGGCACTCCAGGCATTGCGCGCCCGGTGACGGCGGCGGACCGGCGGCGATGACGGTGGCGGACCGGCGGCGATGACGGTGGCGGACCGGCGGCGGTGACGGAGTCGGGCCCGCGGGGCCGGTATTGGCTCGGGCGGTGGCCGGTCGGCCGGTGGGTGGGGGACCACCGGCCCTCCTGGCCGGGCGCGTGGATCACGAGAGTGGAGTCAACCACCGAAGGAGGCCACCGACATGTCGTCCACCCCCGCCCTCCCCGTCACCGCCGGCCTGGACGGCCGCCGTGCGAGTCTCGCGGCGGCCGACTGGGCCGCCCGTGAGGCGCTGCGGCGCGAAGTCCCGCTGCGGCTCGTGCACGCCTGGGAGCAGCCGGTCGTCCCGCTGGCGTCCCTCGCCCAGGCCGCAGTGCCGCCGGACCCGGAGCGCTCCGCGAGCCTGCTGGCCGAGGCCCGCGCACATCTGACGCGCCGCCACCCGGGCCTGGACATCACCACCGACCGCCTCACCGGCGACCCCGTCGCCGCCCTGGTGGCCGCCGCGGACGAGTCCGGGCTGCTGGTCCTCGGCTCCCGCGGCCTCGGCCGTACCGCCGGATTCCTGCTCGGCTCGGTGGCCCGGAGCGTGGTCGCGCGGGCCGCACGGCCGGTCGTGCTCGTCCGCTCACCCGAACCGGCGGCCGACGGCGACACGAGCGGCGGTGCGAGCGATGGTGCGGACCCGCGGGCCGGTCAAGGCAGCGGCACCGGGGACGCCCCCGGCGACGTGGTGGTCGGCGTGGACCTGGACGGGCCCGACGACGCCGTCCTCGCGTACGCCTTCGAGGCGGCCGCCCTGCGCGGCACCGGCCTGCGGGTGGTGCACGGCCGCGGGCCCGTGGACGGCGAGGGGACCGGAGCCGTGGGACCGGCGGACGGCCTGGCCGACGGCGACGCCCTCGCCGAGCGTGCCGTGCCCGCCGAGGGGCCGCTCGCCCAGGCGCTGCGCCCCTGGCAGGAGAAGTTCCCCGGGGTGCCGGTGACCGCCCAGGCCGCGATCGGCCAGGCCGGCTCCCATCTCGCCGAGGTCTCCCGGGACGCCGGGCTCCTGGTCGTGGGCCGGGCGGCCCGGCACGCCCCGGTCGGCGCCCTCATCGGTCCGGTCACGGACGCGGTTCTGCGCCACGCCCTGTCCCCGGTCGCGGTCGTCCCCCACGACTGACCGCCCACCGGCCGCACTGTCGTAGCGCTCGTACCACCCGCACCGTCGTACGGCCCCCGCGGTCGTACGACGGGGTCGTACGACGGGAAGGGCCGCCGCGCTCCGAGCGCGGCGGCCCTTCCCGTGGAACCGCGGACTCAGGGGACCCGGGCAGGGGTTCCCCTACCGCCGGCCGGTGCGGGCAGCACCGCCGGATCGCAGTCGTCGACCCGGTACGTCAGGAATCCGACCACGCCGATCACGCCCTCCACGCGCCACGCGGCGTGCAGCACCGCCGGCGCCTGGCTGCGCAGCTCCACACACCCCCGCAGCGTGACCACGCCGTCCCGGACCGACACGTCCACCGCCCCTTCGGGCAGGCCGAGTTCGCCGGCGATCACCGTATCGCCGACCTCGGCGCGGATGTCCTCGTCGGTGCGCAGGAAGACCCGTAGCAGATCGCGCCTGGTGGCGATGCCGATGAGGCGGTCCTCCTCGTCCACCACGGGAAGCCGCTCGACGCCGTGCCGCTCCATCACCCGCGCCGCGTCCGGGACCGGCTGCTCGGGATGGATGGTGATCGCCGGTGACGTCATCATGTCCCCGGCCGTGGCAGGCCGGTCCGGGCCGCCGCCGGCCCGGACCGCCTGCTCGCGCACGAGGTCGGTCCCGGAGACCACGCCGACCACCTTGTCGTCGTCGTCGACGACCGGCAGCCCGCTGATCCGATGGTGGTCCAGCAGCCGGACCACCTCCTTGAACGAGGTCGTCCGGCGGGCCTGGACGACCTCGCTCGTCATCACTTCACCGACGGTGTGCGCTTTCACGGCACGGTGCCCCTATCGCTCGGGGCCGCCGCGCCACGGCGGCGGCGTCGCCGACCTGCGGGCGGTGTCCCCGCGGTGGGCGGCCCGCTCCGTCGCGGCGCGCAGCCTGTCCTGCAGCCGGTCGGCGAGTTCGCGGGCGCTCGCCTCCTGGGCGTGGACGACCACGAGGTCGTCGCCCAACCGGATCTCGGTCCCCGCCGACCAGGGCAGTCCGACGTGGTGCGCCGCCGCCCGCGCGACGCGCACCTCGCCACTGGCGGGCGGCAGTCCCGGGCGCCCGAGCGCCGCGCCGACCTTCTCGCGGACGTAGGCGAGCGCCTCGGCGTCCACGTCGCCCTCGGCCCGCACCCGGATGTCGCCGGTGATCTCGCGGGTGCCGGTGTCCCTGGCAGTCATGTGCTCCACTCCTTGGCTCGATCGCCCGATGCCGGTGAGTCCGGCCGGCCGGAGGGTCCGGCGACCGGTCCTGCGGTCCGCCGGTCCCCCGGATCTTCAGGGTGCTGCGGCGCGCGCCGCCGTCCCAGGGCCACCCGGCCCCGGCAGGCGGGCCCGGGGGTCCCCGGCCGCATCCCCCGCCCGGAGGCGTCCCGGCGTCGTGCCTGCTCGGGGGCGTCCCGGCCGTGGTGCCCGGTCACGTGCCGACCCGCCGCGCGCGGGGACTACCGTGGCTTCTGACAGCGGCGGTCCGCTGTCGGTACCGCGTGCACGAGGGACGGACCTGGAGGATCAGCGGTGGGAGTCTCCGAGGATTCCGGGGAAGCCCGGGTGCGGCTGCCGCAACTGCGGCTGGACGAGCTGCTGGAGGAACTGCAGGCCCGGGTC
>NZ_BMVJ01000038.1:0-349 GCF_014650655.1 Streptomyces anandii JCM 4720 | reverse complement strand
CCGAGGCACCCGGGACCGGGTGCACAGCCTGCTGGAGGCGGTGCTCTCCGTCGGCCGCGAACTGGACCTGGAACACGCCCTGCGCCGGATCGCCGAGGCCGCCGCGGCCCTGGTCGACGCGGAGTACGCGGCCCTGGGCGTGATCGGCCCGGACGGCAGGACGCTGTCGGACTTCCTCACGGTCGGCATCGACGAGGAACTCGTGGCCAGGATCGGCCCGTACCCGGAGGGGCACGGGATCCTGGGCGAGCTGATCCGGCATCCGGAGCCGTTGCGGCTGGCGAAGCTGTCGGAGCATCCGGCGTCGTACGGGTTCCCGGCGAATCATCCGCCGATGAGTTCGTTCCTG
>NZ_BMVJ01000037.1:33038-43964 GCF_014650655.1 Streptomyces anandii JCM 4720 | reverse complement strand
CGGGTGATCGGATCCCAGGACATGTCCACCAGCTGCGCGGGCCTGCGCCCCGCCGAACGGGACTCCGTAGCCGTCATGTCCGTGTGCACCTCGTCTTTCTCAGGGGCGCCAGTGCGGGTCGTAGCCGCTGGTCAGCGCGGACTCGTTGTGCCGCCACCGCGGTTCCTTGTTCAGCGCCATGCTGGTGATGCCACGCATCCGGCGGATGAAGGCCCCGTAGGGTTTGATGAGCACGGACGACAGGCTGCCGCCGGTGGGTTCGTCCATGAAGGGCATGAAGGCGTCGGGGAAGCCGGGCATGGTGCAGCCGATGCAGATGCCGCCGACGTTGGGGCAGCCGCCGATGCCGGCCATCCAGCCCCGCTTGGGCACGTTGCAGTTGACGACCGGACCCCAGCAGCCCGTCTTCACCAGGCACTTGGGCGAGTTGTAGTCCCGGGCGAAGCTCGCCTGCTCGTAGTACGAGCCCCGGTCGCAGCCCTCGTGGACCGTCTTGCCGAACAGCCACTGCGGGCGCAGCATCTCGTCCAGCGGCGGGGGCGGCGCCGAACCGGCCGCGTGGTAGAGCACCCAGGTGAGGGTCTCCATGAAGTTCTCGGGCTGGATCGGGCAGCCCGGCACGTTGACCACCGGCAGCGCGCCCGCGGACCTGAAGTCCCAGCCCAGGTAGTCCGCGAGGCCCATGGAGCCGGTGGGGTTGCCGGCCATCGCGTGGATGCCGCCGTACGTGGCGCAGGTGCCGGCCGCGACCACCGCCCACGCCCTGGGAGCGAGCTGGTCGATCCACCAGTTGAGGGTGAGGGGTTCGCCGGTCTCCAGGTCGTTGCCGAAGGAGGTCCAGTAGCCGTCGCCCTCGATGATGTTCTGGTTGGGGATCGAGCCCTCGATGACGAGGATGAACGGGGTGAGGTCGCCGCGGGCGGCCGCGCGGAACGGCGCGAGGAAGTCCTCGCCGCCGAGGCTCGGTGAGAGCACCTTGTTGTAGAGGTTCACCTTCGGCAGCCCGGGGACGAGTCCCAGTACGACGTCCTCGATCGCCGGCTGCCCGGAGGCCGTCATCGACACGGTGTCGCCGTCGCAGCTCATGCCCTCCGAGATCCACAGGATGCTGATCTCGTCGAAGCCGTCACGCTCCTGGGCCCTCGCGGGCTGCTCGCCGACCTGAGTGGTGCCGCTTTCGGTGGTCATGTCCTCGGCCTCCCCTGGAGACGGTCGCGGAATCGGTCGTAGGCGGCGGCCACCGGGCCGAGCGCGGTGAGCGCCGGGGGGTGGTCGGGGGCGCCGGGGTGCGGGCGGGTGGGAGCGCCCTGCTTGGCCTGGTCCAGCAACCGGCCCAGTTCGTCGAGGTCCTGTTCGGAGACGTGGTCGCGCAGCTGGGGCATCATCTCGCCCTCTTCCTCGCGGATGTGCTCCTCGACCTCGCGCCTGAGCTGGGCCATGAGCTCGGCCTCGCGCTCGTCGCCGGAGGGGAGTTTGTCCAGGGCCAGCAGCAGCTTCTTGACCGCCATGTGCTCCGCGAGGTGCTCGTCGATCTGCTCCGCGCCGTCCGGCAGCACCTTCCTGGCCATGGGGTAGACCATCATCTCCTCGAGCGCCGCGTGCTTGGACAGCTCGCGGATCACCAGCTCGACCACCCCGCGCCGCTGGGTGTCGGAGGCCGCGGCGTGATAGTCGCGGAACAGCTGCTCCACCATGCGGTGGTCGTGTTTCAACAACTCGATCGCGTCCATCGCACCTTTCCTCGGGGGAGGCGGCGACCTGCGGCCGCTTCGGTTCCGCGGCCGGGGTTCCGCGGCCGGGCACGGGCAGCGCACCTGCGGGCACGGCTGCCCGTCCGTGCATCAGGCTGGCCCCGCGCACCGCCGGCCGCCCGCTGTGGGGGGCCGGTGGAGTGAAGCGGGTGCGCGGGGGCGGTGGGATCAGGTGCGGTGCACGGCGTGACGCTGCAGGAGGTCGCGGGCCCGGTCGAACGGGCCGAGCAGGGGCGCCGCCAGTTTGTTGGCCGCCTCGTTGTTGACCCAACGGTGGGGGCGGGTCGGTGCGTAGGCCTGGGTCAGGCGGACCTCGGCGCCCAGGATCCGCAGCCGGCGGCCGCTGACCGCCCGGCGCAGCGCCGCGAACTCCTCGCGCTCCTCGCGGGCCGCGTGGGCGAGCACGGCACGGCGGGCCTCGCCCAGGCGGCGCAGATATCCCTTGCCGTCGGGTCCGGTGTGCAGCAGGGCGACGAGGAGCTTCTTCGCCTCCTTCTCCTCCTGCCGGCGGCGGGCCGCGAGGGCCCCTCCGGAGGCGAGGACGCGGCGGGCCACCGGATGGACGTGCGCCTCTTCGGCGGCCTCGTGCACCGCGAGCAGCCGCATGAGCCGTTCGAAGGCCCGGCGCCGGCCGGGTCCGGGCAGCGCGGCACGGTAGAAGCCGCGCCGGATCTGGGTGTGCTGGCGGGTCAGGATGTCGACCGCGTCCTGTTTCATCAGCGCGAGAGCCATGGTTCTGCCTCCGTCTCACCGGGAGTGCCCGGGGAGCCGCCGGCCGTCCTGGGGGATCGGCGGCGGCGCGGTCGGTCGCGCGGCGGCTCCCCGGAGGGTCCGAGCGGACGAAGTACCCCGGCCCGGCCGTGGCACACGCGTGTTTCCCGCTCCCCGCCGGTGGCACCCGGAACAACCCGAGGTCAGGAGGAGACGATGCGTACACCGGGCGACGGCACGTCATCGGGTGCGGGCCGGGTGGGCGACGCCGCGGCCCGTCTGGGCCAGGACGCGGCGGAGCTGGCGCGCCGCGAGGTCAGGGCGATGCAGGGTGATCTGGTGGCCGGGCTGCGCGAGTTCGGGGCGGGCGGGGCGCTGCTCGGCGGGGCGGGCGTGTGCGGGCTGCTGGCCCTGTGGGCGGCGCACGAGACCGCGCTGCGCGCGCTGGAGACGGTGATGCCCCGCGGCCGTGCGGCCGCCGTCCTCACCTGCGTCTACGGCACCGGAGCCGCCGTGCTCGCCCTGGCGGCCCGCGACCGCGTGAGCGCCGCCACCGAGGCGGCCGCCGAGGCGCTCGACAAGCAGGCGGACGAACTCGGCACGACCACCCCCGGCGACACCCCGGGCGCCTGAGCGCCCCGGACGACACCACTGGCTGATGAGCATGCGGACGGCTTCCGACGGCATCCCCGGCGCATGCGCATCCGGACGGCACTCGTGGCACATGAGCGCCCCGGACGGGACCCCGGGCACCCGAGCCGCGCCACCGGGCGCGCCCGGCCTCCCGGCGGGTCAGCCCGCCAGGAGGCTCCGGCGGATGTGGGTGCAGGTCCGGGTGAGGAGGCGGGAGACGTGCATCTGGGAGACGCCGATCACGTCGGCGATCTCCCGCTGGGTCATGGAGCCGAAGAAGTACAGCTGGAGGATCCGGCGTTCCCTCTCGGGCAGGGCCCGGATCACCGGGCGCAGGGCGATGAGGTCGGTCGCGCGGTCGAGCGCGGGGTCCTCCCCGCCGAGGGTCTCGGCCAGCGAGACACGGCGTTCGGCGCCGTACTGCTCGTCGATCGAGAGCGGGTTGCGGGCGCGGTCGGCGGCCAGCGCCTGGCGGATCTCCTCCTCGCTGATGCCGGTGAGCCGCTGGATGTCCCTCACCGTGCCGCCCCGGCCGTCGCCGCGGCGGCTTAGCTCCTCCTGGGCGAGCCGGACCCGCCGGTGGCGGTCCTGCAGGCGGCGCGGCACGTGGAGCTCCCAGGTGTGGTCGCGCAGATGGCGTTTCACCTCCCCGTCGATGGTCGGCACGGCGTAGGACAGGAAGGCGTGCCCGAGGCGCGGGTCGAAGCGGTCGACCGCCTTCACGAGACCGACGCAGGCGGCCTGGTAGAGGTCCTCCCTGCTGTCGACGGGCGAGCCGTACCGGCGGGCGATGCGGCGGGCCATGGGCAGGAAGGCGACGATGGCCGCCTCGCGCAGCCGGTCCCGCCGGGGCCCGGGGTGGCACGCGGCCATCCGGTGCACGAGTTCCTCCTCGTCCGACAGGCCGTCCGGCCTCCGTTCGCCGTCCGGCCTCCGTTCGACGTCCGGCCTCCGTTCGCCGTCCGGCCTCCGTTCGCCGTCCGGGCCGGGCGGTCGTGCCGAGGTGCCGGGGTGCTGGGTGTCGACCATGCGTGCGTTCACGGCCGGCGAGTGCCCACAGTCCTTTGCCCCATGCAACGGTTGCGACCATTGCACAGTGCAATGTTCAATGGAGGCATGACGGTTCCATCCGCACAGGAGTCCTACTCGTTCGTCTGCCTGCGCTGTGGCCACGCCTGGGAGGGCACGTACGAGATCCGCCACTCCCGGGACGCCCAGGGCCGTGCCCGTACCGACTACTACGTGCGGTGCGTCAAGGTGCCCTCGCCGCTGACGGCCAACACCTGCCGGGTGTGCCGGGGCAGGACCATCCGGATCCTGCGCTCCGGACTGGTCAGCTCGGGGCGCTCCTGCACGGACTGACCGACTCCCGCCCGGGACGCCCGGCGGGCGTCACACGTCCCGCTCCGGCCAGCCGAGGAGGCGGGCGCCGATCACCGCCGTCTGCAGCGTGTAGCGGTGCACGGGGTCGGCCGGATCGGCACCGGTCAGCTTGTGGATGCGCTCCAGCCGGTAGGTGAAGGCGCGCACGCTCAGACTGAGCCGGCGGGCCGCCTCCGCCGCCGTGCAGCCGGCGTCGAAGTACACGGTCAGCGTGTCGAGGAGCGGCTGCGCGCCGCCGCGCGCGGTGCGCAGCGGACCCAGCGTGTCGCGGACCAGGTCGGCCATGGCCTGCCGGTCCCGGGTCAGCACGGGATAGACCAGCAGGTCCACGGCCCGCAGCACGGGCTCGGGAAGATCGAGGCGCTCGGCGAGGTCGAGGGCGTTGAGCGCCTCCTCGTAGGAGTGGACCACTCCCCCGGCACCCGGGTGCGGGCGGCCGATGGCGACCCGGCCGCCACCGGTGGCCGCGTACGCCTGCTTGGCGAAGAAGGACAGGACCTCGTCCTGGTCGCCGGGGGCGACGCAGACCAGCCGCCCCTCCTTCGTGGCGACGAGTACGCGGCGCTCCCCGAAGCGGGTGACCAGCGCGGTCTCCACCTGCCGGGTGGCCGGGTGCGTGTCGTCGACCGGCCGGCCGCCCTCGGCGACCGCCACCGCGTGGGAGCCGGAGAAGAGCAGCCCGTAGCGTTCGGCCCGCTCGGCGAGCCGGCCGAGGTCGCTGCGCCCGTAGAGCAGGTCGTCGACGAACTCGCGGCGGCCCGCCTCCTCCTGGCGCATCGCGAGCCGCTGGGCCCGTTCGTGGCCCTCCGCGAAGGCGTCCACGGCCTGCTCGACCACCGCCAGGACGCGGTCGAGGCCGGCGGCCGCCAGGGCGGGCGAGGAGGCGCGGGTCTCCGCCAGGTGGCGGCGCACGAGGGTGCGCAGCCCGTGGCCGGCCTCCGCGGCCCGCTCCCCCTGGGCGCGCAGCGCCTCCAGTTCCTCGCGGGTCAGCCGGCGGCCGGTCCCGCAGACGTCGGCCAGGATCCGGGCGTACCCCGTCAGATAGTCGTCGGGCACCTCTGGCCGTGTCACTGACTCTCCCCCGCTCATGACGCGTCGTTGGCGTTTTCTTAACGCACGGCGCGCGCCGGTGACAAACCCCGGCGGGTGAGCGGGTCCGGCAGGAAGGGTGCGCGGACGTTGCCGGAATCCGGCAGTGCACGAACGCCCCGCCCGCTGCCACGATGGGTCCCGGCAGGAACGGGGGAAACACCCGGTGCCGTGCTACGGAAGTTCCGGCACCGGGTCCCCCGCCTCCCCCGCACCCCCGCCGGGCCCTCGCCAGGCCCCGCGCCCACTCCCCCGCCGAGCCCCGGACGGCACCCCTTGGATGATCGACATCCCTGTGGGGTTAGCATATGAGCGCCTCCTAGCTCGAAAGATAGATCTGTGACTGTCAACGACGACTCGTTCACCAACTGGAAGAACCGCGAGGAGATCGCGGAGTCGATGATCCCGATGATCGGGAAGCTGCACCGGGAACGGGACGTCACCGTCCTGCTGCACAGCCGCTCCCTGGTGAACAAGTCGGTGGTGAGCATCCTCAAGACCCACCGGTTCGCCCGCCAGATCGCCGGTGAGGAGCTCTCGGTCACCGACACGCTGCCGTTCCTCCAGGCGCTCACCGCCCTCGACCTCGGCCCGTCGCAGATCGACATCGGCATGCTGGCCGCGACGTACCGGAGCGACGACCGGGGCCTGTCGGTCGCGGAGTTCACCGCCGAGGCCGTCGCGGGCGCCACCGGCGCCGACAAGATCGAGCGGGGTGAGGGACGCGACGTCGTCCTGTACGGCTTCGGCCGCATCGGCCGGCTGGTCGCGCGTCTGCTCATCGAGAAGGCCGGCTCCGGCAACGGCCTGCGGCTGCGCGCGATCGTCGTGCGCGGCGGCGGTGACCAGGACATCGTCAAGCGGGCCTCGCTGCTGCGCCGCGACTCCATCCACGGCCAGTTCCAGGGCACGATCACCGTGGACGAGGAGAACAGCACGATCCTCGCCAACGGCAACGAGATCAAGGTGATCTACGCCGACGACCCGAGCTCGGTGGACTACACGGCGTACGGCATCAAGGACGCCATCCTCATCGACAACACCGGCAAGTGGCGCGACCGCGAGGGGCTCTCCGGGCACCTGCGGCCGGGCATCGCCAAGGTCGTGCTGACCGCGCCCGGCAAGGGCGACGTGCCCAACATCGTGCACGGCGTCAACCACGACACGATCAAGCCGGACGAGCAGATCCTGTCCTGCGCCTCCTGCACCACCAACGCGATCGTCCCGCCGCTGAAGGCGATGGACGACGAGTACGGCGTGCTGCGCGGCCACGTGGAGACCGTCCACTCGTTCACCAACGACCAGAACCTGCTGGACAACTACCACAAGTCCGAGCGCCGTGGCCGCTCCGCACCGCTCAACATGGTCATCACCGAGACCGGCGCCGCCTCCGCCGTCGCCAAGGCGCTGCCCGACCTGAAGGCACGCATCACCGGCAGCTCGATCCGCGTGCCGGTGCCGGACGTCTCGATCGCGATCCTCAACCTCCAGCTCGCCCGCGAGACCACCCGTGAGGAGGTCCTGGACTACCTGCGCAACGTCTCGCTGACCTCGCCGCTCAAGCGCCAGATCGACTTCATCAGCGCGCCCGACGCGGTCTCCAGCGACTTCATCGGCTCGCGCCACGCCTCGATCGTCGACGCCGGCGCCACCAAGGCCGAGGGCGACAACGCGATCCTCTACCTCTGGTACGACAACGAGTTCGGCTACTCCTGCCAGGTCATCCGCGTCGTCCAGTACGTCTCCGGGGTGGAGTACCCGACGTACCCGGCGCCGGCGGTCTGATCCCGACCGACCGTACCTTCCGGGCCGACGGCGGCCGGCTCCCCCACGGGAGCCGGCCGCCGCTCGCGTACCCGGGACCCGCCTCGGTCGCCGGCCGCGCCCCGTGTGACACTGCGCGCATGATCCGCACCGCGACCCCCGCCGACGTCCCCGTCCTCCATGCGCTGATCCGCGACCTCGCCGCCTACGAGAAGGCGCCCGACGAGGCGCGGGCCACGCGGGAGCAGCTCACCGAGGCGCTGTTCGGGGCCCGCCCGGCCGTCTTCGCGCACGTCGCCGAGGACGAGCGGGGGGAGGTCGTGGGCTTCGCCCTGTGGTTCCTCAGCTTCTCCACCTGGCGGGGGGTGCACGGCATCCACCTTGAGGATCTGTACGTACGCCCCGAGGCCCGCGGCGGCGGTCACGGCCGGGCACTGCTGACCGAACTGGCCCGGATCTGCGTCGCCCGCGGCTACGAGCGGCTGGAGTGGTCGGTCCTCGACTGGAACCGCCCGGCCATCGGCTTCTACGAGTCGCTGGGTGCCCGCCCGCAGGACGAGTGGACGGTGTTCCGGCTCACCGACGAGGCGCTCGAAGGCCTGGCTTCGCGGGCGTGACACGCTGGTGAGGTTGTGCCGCCGCCCGGTCCGCGCCACCCTCGACACAGCGGCGGTGTCCGGGCGCGGTACAGGGCGCCCGATGGGAAAATGATCCCGTGGGAGCCCGTGGGAGCCCGTGGGAGCCCGTGGGGATCCTGCCCGTGGATGAGGGTGATGGCATGGGCGTCAGCGGTGCGGCGAGCAGGTCGGATCCCGGGGATCCGTTCGACATCACGACGACGGCCGTAGCGATCATCGACGCCGGGGGGCTGGTCGTTCACTGGAGCAGGGGGGCGCAGAACCTGCTCGGCCACCCGGCCGACGATGTGCTGGGCCGGCCCGTGGGGTCGCTGTGGGCGGGGCGCGACCCGGCGGCCCTCGCCTCCCGGCTGCGGCGCATCGACCGGGGCTGGGACGGGGTGGTCTCCGTACGGCACCGCGCGGGCCACACGGTCCGGCTCGCGGTCCGGGTGTGCCCGCTGTTCGGCGCGGACGGCGGCCTCGACTGGCTGGTCGTCGCCTGTGACGTGGCGGCCCGGCGACGCCGCGAGGTGTACGACGGTGTGGCCCGGGGCCTGCTGCGGGAGTCGCCCATAGGGATCGCGGTGCTGGACACGCAGCTGCGCTGCCGCTGGGTCAACAGCGAGCTGACCGCGCTCGAAGGGTTCCCCGCGACCACCGTGCCACCGGCCGAGGACGGCGCCGACGGGGACGCGGCCGGCGCCGAGGTGCGGCGGACCGCCTCCGTGGTGAGCCGGCACGCGCGGCAGGTGCTGATCTCCGGGCAGTCCCAGGTCACCCTGGAGCACGTGCCGCCGCGGCACGGCACGCCCGGCCGCCGCAGCCACGGGCACTCCAGGCTGCGTTCCTTCTTCCCGCTGCGGGACGGGGTGGGGCGGACGCTGGGGATCTGTTACGCCGTCCTCGACGTGACCGGCCAGGACCCGGCGCGCGAGCGGCTCGCCCTGCTGAACGCCGCCAGTGAGCACATCGGCACCACGCTGGACCTGGACCGTACGGTCCAGGAGCTGGCGGAGGTGCTGGTCCCGCAGGTCGCCGACTTCGTCGCCATCGACCTGCTCGACGCCGTGCAGGTGATGAAGGCCCGGCCGGCCGGAGCGCCGCACGGCGGGGCCACCCTGCGCCGGGCGGCGCACCTGTCGATCCAGGAGGACCAGCCCGAGGTGATCGTCGGGGTCGGCGAGCCCACCCACTATCCCGCCCGGTCCCCGCAACGGCGCTGTCTGGCCACCGGCAGGCCGCACGGCGAGCCCGTGGGGCCGTCGACGCCCTGGCTCACGGACGACCCGAAGCGCTGGCAGAAGATGATCAAGCTCGGTGTGCACACGCACCTGGTCGTGCCCCTGCGGGCGCGCGGAATCACCATGGGCGTGGTGACGCTGCTGCGCTGGAAGAACCCCGACCCCTTCGACGACGACGATCTGCTGCTGGTCGAGGAGCTGGTGGCGCGGGCCGCGGTGTGCGTGGACAACGCCCGGCGGTTCGCCCGTGAGCACCAGGCGGCGCTCACCCTGCAGACGAGCCTGCTGCCGCCGAAGCTGCCCGAGCACAGCGCCGTCGAGGTCGCCCACCGCTATCTGCCGGCGGACGCCGAGGCGGGAGTGGGCGGGGACTGGTTCGACGTGATCCCGCTGTCCGGTGCGCGGGTCGCCCTGGTGGTGGGCGACGTGGTCGGGCACGGTCTGCACGCGGCGGCCAGCATGGGCCGGGTGCGCGCGGCCGTGCAGACGCTGGCCGACCTCGACCTGCCCCCGGACGAGCTGCTGGCGCACGTGGACGATCTGGTCGTACGGCTGTCGGACGAGGCGGAGGCGTCGGCCGAAGGGCCCGTGGTGGTGGGCGCGACCTGTGTGTACGCCGTGTACGACCCGATCGCGCGGAAGATCATGGTGGCCCGCGCCGGGCATCCCAGCCCCGCGATCGCGCATCTGACGGAGCCCGTGGAGTTCCCGGACGTCCCCGCCGGTCCGCCACTCGGGCTGGGCGGTCTGCCGTTCGAGTCGGCCGAGATCGCGGTCGAGGAGGGCAGCGTCATCGCGCTCTACACCGACGGGCTGATCGAGGCCTCCGACCGGGACGTCGACGTCGGGATGGAGCGCCTGTGCTTCACCCTGGCCCACCCCGACCGGCCGCTGGAGGAGATCTGCGACATCATGGTCCGCACGCTGCTGCCGGACCGCCCGCGCGACGACGTGGCCTTCCTCATCGCCCGCACCCATGTGCTGAGCTCGGACCGCGTGGCCTCGTGGGAGGTGCCGGCCGACCCCGCGGCGGTGCACGTGGCCCGCGACGACGTGAACGAGCAGCTGTCGCGCTGGGGCCTCGAGGAGGCCGCGTTCACCACCGAGCTGATCGTCAGCGAACTGCTCACCAACGCCATCCGGCACGCCTGCGGGCCGATCCATCTGCGTCTCATCCTCGAAACGGCCCTGATCTGCGAGGTGTCGGACGCCAGCAACACCTCCCCGCGCCTGAGGCGGGCACTCGGCACGGACGAGGGCGGCCGCGGCCTGTTCCTGGTCGCCCAGGTCGCGCAGCGCTGGGGCACCCGTTACACGAGTTCGGGCAAGACGATCTGGGCGGAGCAGCAGCTGCCGGGCCGCGCTTAGAGCCTGTAAGGCGGACAGGCCCGGCGGCCCGGCCGCCTCACGTTCAGCGGTCCTCGCGGAAGTCGACGTGCCTGCCCGCCACCGGGTCGTACTTGCGCAGCACGAGCCGGTCGGGGTCGTTGAGACGGTTCTTGCGCGTCACGTAGGTGACGCCGGTCCCGGCGGTCGACCTGAGCCTGACGACGGGACGCACGGTGCTTCGTGCCATGGATTGCTTCTCCTTCCGGCCGGACCCGGGGGTGACCCGGGCATGTCAGCCATGCGCGTCAACAGCGGGGCCGGCGGCGGCATTCCCGCCGGGGTGGCCGGCCGGGCCTCCCCGGGCGTCACACATCGCGCACAGCGGTCGCCGGTCCCGGAACCGCA
>NZ_BMVJ01000037.1:30413-33009 GCF_014650655.1 Streptomyces anandii JCM 4720 | reverse complement strand
GTGCTAGAACTAGGACATGATCGGACGTTTCCGCCGGTCTCGGACAGACGCGACCCCGCCAGGCGGCCGCCGGTCACCCGATCCCTCACACGACCGGCCGGGCGCGTCCCGCCACCCCGGTCCACACCGGGGCCCGTCCCGCCGCCCCGGTCAGCGGCGCGCCGCAGGGGTGCGCCTCACGCGGTTCTGGGGGGTCGGCACGCTCGCCGCGCAGGTCTTCCTGCTCCAGGTCATCGTGGTCCTGGTGGTGGTCCTGGCGGCGGCCGCCGCCCTCGTCCTGCAGGGCCGCTACGACGGCGAGGACAGCGCCAAGCAACGCTCCCTCGCCGCCGCCGAGGCGTTCGCCCACGCGCCCGGCACGGCACCCGCGCTGGAGTCGTCCGACCCGGCGGCCCTGCTCCGGGCGCCGGCCGAGGAGACACAGGTGGGCGCCGGCCTGGACTTCGTCTCCGTGCTGGACAAGGAGGGAGTGCGGCTGGTCGCCCCCGATCCGCGCCTGCTCGGGACCAAGGACACGGGCATCGGACCGGCCACCACGGGCGAGACGTACGTCAACACCTACCACGGCGCCCCCGGAACGGCCGTGCGCGCGGTGGTGCCCGTCATGGACGCGAGCCGGCGCGTGGTCGGCATGGTCACGGCGGGGGTGAAGGTCGAGACGCTCGGACATCTGCTGAACAAGCAGCTGCCGATGGTCCTGGGCTCGGCGGCCGTCGCCCTGGTCCTGGCGACCGCGGGGACGGCGCTCGTCAGCCGCCGTCTGCGCCGCCAGACCCGCGGCCTCGGCCCGGCCGAGATGACCCGGATGTACGAACACCACGACGCGGTGCTGCACGCGGTGCGCGAGGGCGTGCTGATCGTCGGCGCCGACGGATGCGTCCTGCTCGCCAACGACGAGGCGCGCCGGCTTCTGGACCTCCCCGAGGACTCCGACCGGCGGCACGTCTCGGAGCTGGGCCTGTCGCCGGAGCTGACCCGGCTGCTGGAGTCCGGCGAGGTGGCCTCCGACGAGGTGTTCCCGGCCGGGGACCGGCTGCTCGCGGTCAACACCCGCCCGACCGCGCCGTACGGCGGCGCGCCTGGACTGGTGGCCAGCCTGCGCGACACCACCGAGCTGCGGGCGCTGACCGGCCGCGCCGAGGTGGCGCGCGAGCGTCTGACGCTGTTGTACGAGGCCGGTGTGCGCATCGGCTCCACCCTCGACGTACGGCGCACCGCCGAGGAGCTCGCCGAGGTGGCCGTGCCCCGCATGGCGGACGTCGTCACCGTGGAGCTGCTCGACGCCGTGCTGCACGGCGAGGAGCCCACGGGCGCGGTGAACCGGATGCGCCGCACCGTGCTGCGCGGACCGGACCCGGACCGGCCGCTGCAGCCGGTGGGCGACCTGATCCAGTTCGTGGTGGCCGACACCCCGATGGTGGCGGCGCTGCGGCGCGGCAAGGCCGTGCTGGTGCCCGACCTGCATGCCGCACAGGACTGGCGGGCCCAGGACCCCGAGGGCGCGCGGCGGGTGCTCGAGTACGGGATCCACTCACTGATCACGGTGCCGCTCAGGGCGCGCGGTGTGGTGCTCGGCATGGTCAACTTCTGGCGGTCGGCCGGCTCGCCACGGTTCGAGGAGGAGGACGTGGCGGTCGCCGAGGAGCTGGTGGCCCGGGCGGCCGTGGCGATCGACAACGCCCGCCGGTACTCCCGCGAGCACGCCATGGCCGTGACGCTGCAGCGCAGCCTGCTGCCCCGGGACCTGCCCGAGCAGGACGCGCTGGAGGTGGCCTCGCGCTATCTGCCGGCGCAGTCCGGTGTGGGCGGCGACTGGTTCGACGTCATACCCCTGCCCGGGTTCCGTGTGGCGCTGGTGGTGGGCGACGTCGTGGGGCACGGGCTGCACGCGGCCGTGACCATGGGCCGGCTGCGCACGGCGGTGCTGAACTTCTCCTCCCTTGACCTGCCCCCGGACGAACTGCTCGGCCATCTCGACGAGATGGTGATGCGGCTGGACTCGCCCACGGCGGGCGCCGACGGGGAGGCGTCCCCGGTCACCGGGGCCACCTGCCTGTACGCGATCTACGATCCGGTGGGAGGGCGCTGCGCGCTGTCCCGCGCGGGCCATGTCGTGCCCGCGGTGGTGGACCCGGCCGGGCGGGTGACGTTCCCGGAACTGCCGCTCTCGCCGCCGCTCGGCGTGGGCGGCCATCCCTTCGAGGCGGGTGAGCTGGACCTGGCGGAGGGCAGCCGGCTGGTGCTGTTCACCGACGGCCTGGTCGAGGACCGCAGGCGGGACATCGACGAGGGGCTGCGGCTGCTCGGCTCGGCCGTCGCCGGTGCGGACCGGACGCCGGAGGAGACGTGCCGGGCCCTGATGGAGACGATGCTCCCGGAGCATCCGAGCGACGACGTGGCGCTGCTGGTCGCCCGTACCCGGCTGCTCGATCCCTCGCGGGTGGCGGTCTGGGACGTGCCCTTCGACGTGATGGCGGTGTCCCGGGTGCGCGGCGACGTGAGCCGCCGGCTGCACGAGTGGGGGCTGGAGGAGCAGTCGTTCGTGATGGAGTTGGTCCTCAGCGAGCTGCTGACCAACGCGATCCGCTACGGCGCC
>NZ_BMVJ01000037.1:13424-30382 GCF_014650655.1 Streptomyces anandii JCM 4720 | reverse complement strand
CCGCCGGTGCGGGTCAGGCTCCTGCTGGGCCGGACGGTGGTGTGCGAGGTGTCGGACGGCAGCAACACCTCCCCCAGGCTGCGGCGCGCTGCCACCACCGACGAGGGCGGCCGCGGCCTGTTCCTGGTCTCGCAGTTCGCGGACCGGTGGGGCACCCGCTACGTGGCGCGCGGCAAGGTCATCTGGGCGGAGCTGACACCGGGCGGCGCCCCTGAGCCGGACCCGACGCTGCTGCTGGACGAGATGGCCTGGTGAGCGGCGCGATGTGCGCGCCGGGTGACTGAAAGCCACCCTTTATTAGACGCTGAGTCAAATTACTGAACCGTAACCTCCCGCGTGCTACCGGCGGTAACTACTCGTGGGTACGGTCTCGTCGACCCACTCCCCAGAGTGCGAGGAGGCCGGTGGACGACCGTGCCGCCTCGCCCCGTCATGCCCTGCCACCGGGCCGGCCGCGCGGACGCCGTTCCCGGGACGGGGCGCCACTCCTGTTCGGCCGCATCCTCAGGAGGTTCCCCATGCCTTCCCGCAGAGTTCTCCTCGCCACGGCCGCAGCCGCCGCGGCCTGCCTCGGCGTCCAGACCGTCCCGGCCGGCGCAGCAACCGGCTCCGGCGAGGACACGCAAGTGGTCTCCCGGGGCGTGAAGATCCCGGTGTTCTACAACCCACCCGCCGAACTCCCGGCGGCCGACGGCACGTTGATCCGCAGCGAACCGCTGCCCCTCGCCCTGAGTCTGCCCGGCCTGGACGGGCCGCTGCCGGGCACCGCGACCCGCCTGATGTACAAGTCGACGGACATGGGCGGCGGTCCCGTGGCCGTCACCGGCGCCTACATCGAGCCGGCCGCCCGCTGGAGCGGAACCGGCCCGCGCCCCCTGGTCGTCGTCGCACCCGGCACCCTGGGCCAGGGCGACCAGTGCGCCGCCTCCATGGGCCTGGAGCACCCGCTGTCCTTCAACGGCCGTACGATGTCCGTCGGTTACGAGGACCTGGCGATCTACCGGCTGCTGGCCAAGGGCGTCGCGGTGGTCGTCACCGACTACGCCGGACTCGGCGCCACGGACCGGCTGCACACCTACGTCAACCGGGTGGACGAGGGCCACGCGGTGCTCGACGCGGCCCGCGCCGCCCGCTCCGTCCCGGGAGCCTCGGTCACCGCGGCCTCCCGCGTGGGGCTCTACGGCTACAGCCAGGGCGGCGGCGCCACCGCGGCCGCCGCAGAACTCCAGTCCTCCTACGCCCCCGACGTCCACCTCTCCGCCACCTACGCCGGCGCCCCACCGGCCGACCTGACCGCGGTCACCAGGGCCATCGACGGCAGCGAACTCGCCGGCGCGCTCGGCTGGTCGCTCAACGGGTTCCTGCAGAGCGACCCGGCGCTGCGGCCCATCGCCGACGAGCACCTGAACGCCACCGGGAAGGCCGCGCTGAAGGACCTGTCGACCATGTGCGTCGGCGACGCCCTGTTCGGCTACGCCTACTCCAAGAGCACCAAGTGGACCACCGACGGACGGTCCGTCAGCGACATCATCGGCTCGACCCCGGCGCTCCAGGACTTCCTCGACGGCCAGCGCATCGGCAGGCTGAAGCCGGCCGGCCCGGTGCGCCTGGCGACCGGCACCAGCGACAACCTCGTCCCGCACGGACAGGCACGGCAGCTCGCCGTCGACTGGTGCCGCAAGGGCGCCGACGTGATCTACAAGCCGGTGGTCCTGCCCAGCCTCGGCAGCGCCCTGCTCAACCACGTCACCCCGCTGCTCGCCGACCAGGGCTCGGCCGTCGACTGGCTGGCCGACCGGCTCGCGGGCAAGGCGGCCCAGGACAACTGCGCGACACTTCCCGTGCAGCCCTGACCGTCCCGCACCCCTCGCCCGCGCCGCCGGGTCAGGCGCCGCCCCGGGCCCGGCGGCGCAGGGCGAGGCAGGTGGCCGTGGCGCCCGCCGCGAGCAGGGCGCCCGCGCCGACCTCCACCGTGAGGGTGGGGAAGGAGGAGGAGCCGACCACCGCGGCGGTGTTCTCCAGGGCGGGTCCCGGTGTGATGCTCGTGGCGACCGGCGCCACGTACCGGATCGGGCCCACCGACCTGACCGAGCCGTCGCTGTTCAGCAGCACCTGCCTGCCGTTGGGGTGGCGGAAGTCGAACATGCCCGTGAGCGGGCCCGCTCCGGCGTCGAAGGAGTGGTCGCCGATGCGCCCCGTGCGCCAGTTGTCCTCGATGAAGCGGATGACGGACGCCTGGTCGGTCGGGGTGTGGTCGACCTTGTTGACCCTGCTGTACGGGGACACCACGAGCAGCGGCTGGCGGGGGCCGGGACCGCACCGGTCGAGGTAACCGCCGGCCGCCGCGGGGCCGGCCTGGCAGGCGGGGCTGTCCGTGGCCTTGCCGTTGGAGCCGGTCGAGGTGTCGGTGGAGCCGTTGCGCACCGGGGCCACGACGTGGTCGTACCAGCCGTCGGAGTCGTCGTAGGCGATGACGACCGCCGTGGAACTCCACTGCGGCGAGCTCTGGATCGCGTTGATCTGGCCGACCAGGAAGTGCTGTTCGTCGATCGGGTCGGAGTAGCCGGCGTGACCGTCCTGGTAGGAGGGCGCCTTGACGAAGCTGACGGCCGGGAGCCTGCCCGCCCTGAGCGCGGCCGAGAAGTCCGTCAGGTCGTAGTTGTGGTTGGCCTGCCCGTCGTGGCCGATCTCGGCGACGCCGCGCGGCGGCAGGTGGTGCGGGTTGGCCGTCGACCTGTAGTAGGCGAACGGGTTGTGGTGCGGGCTGTAGTCCACCACCTGGGCGCCGCCGACGTTGGCGTGGGCGGTGTCGCACTTGGCGTACTCGCCCTGCTCGCCGCTCCACGCGGTCGAGGGCCGGAAGCCGCCCTGGAACCAGCCCCAGCTGACCTTCTTCGCGTTCAGCAGGTCGCCGATGTTGCGGCCCTTCATCACGGCCAGGGCGTTGGAGCTGGTGTGGTCCTTGCCCGAACAGTCGTCGAACGCCGGGTCGGGGTCGTTGATCATCGTGCCGACGCCGTCCGCGTCGGGCGACTTGACGGTGTACGGGTCGGGTGTCGCCGTCTGCTCGGGGTTCTCCGTGCCGGAGGCCGGGTCGACGGAGATGATGCCGTGGGTCTGACCCGAGACCAGGTTGATCGCGCCCGGGCTGGAGGGGCCGTAGGTGGAGCTGAAGGAGCGGTCGCTCAGCGCGTAGTGCTGGGCGTAGTTCCACAGCCCGGTCACGGTGTTGCCGTCGTAGTAGTCCATCACCAGGCCCGGCTCGCCGAACAGGCCGCCGCTGCACTTGTCGACCTCGGTGTTCTGCACGTACTGGTCGGCCTTGCCGCCGTCGGCGGCGTACTGCTCGGGCCCGTAGGAGTGGTTCTGGTCGCAGGTCATGGCCTGGGCCGGGGACAGCCGCTTGGGCGCGTACTGGTTGGGGTTCTTCTCCAGCAGCCCGGCGTGGGCGAGGGTGTCGATGTCCTTCGGGGTCCGCTTCGACGCCGTGAACCTGGTGCCGTCGGTGTTGGCGGCCTTGGGGTAGGTGGCGAAGTAGTGGTCGAAGGAGTTGTTCTCGTCGAACAGGACGACGACGTGCTTGATGGGGGTCGCAGTGGACGAGTCGCCGTGGTGACCGTGCCCGCCCGCGGAAACGGCGGCCCAGCTCGGGGCGTTGCCCCCGAGGACCGTGAGGGCGGCGGCGCCCGCGAGCGCCCCCAGGCTCCGTATCGTTGCTCGTCTTCCCCTGCTGACCATGCGGTTCCCCTTCGGGCAGGATCGTGTCTGCTGCGGTACGGCCTGGATGCTCCGCCGGACGGGCGGCGCGGTGGCGGAGCCATGATGGCCCCGGGATGAACACCGGGTCAGGGAAGCGCGGCGAATTCTTGACCGCGTGTTGACCAAATGGACGAGCGAATCGACCGGACGCGATCACCGGTGACGATCGGTCTGCTCGACTGCCGGGCCGGTCAGCCGAGCAGGCTCCGCCCGTACCAGTCCGCCGCGTCCCGGACGCCGGGCAGGGTGAAGAAGTAGCCGCCGCCGAACGGCGTGATGTAGTCGGTGAGCGGCTCGCCCGCCAGGCGGTGCTGGATGGTCTCGAACTGCCGGGCGAGGTCCTGCTGGTAGCAGCAGAACAGCAGGCCCATGTCGAGGTTGCCGTTGCTGTCCATGCCCCGGTCGTAGTTGTACGCGCGGCGCAGGATCCGTCCGCCCTCGGTGGCGGCGGTGCGCGGGTCGGCCCGGCGGATGTGGGCGTCCAGCGGGATCACGTCGCCCTTGGGGTCGTCGGCGTAGTTCGGGGTGTCGTGTTCGTCGTCGCCGTCCAGGGGGGCGCCCGACTCCCGCTGCCGGCCGAACATCCGCTCCTGCTCGGTAAGGGAGACGCGGTCCCAGAACTCCACCAGCATGCGGATCAGCCGCACCACCTGATAGGTGCCGCCAGTGGCCCAGCCGGGCTCGCCGCTCCCCGGGCCCACCCACACCAGGCGGTCCATCAACCGGGCGTCGGTCACATCGGGGTTGGCCGTGCCGTCCTTGAAGCCCATGAGGTTGCGCGGGGTGCCGGCCGGGCGCGGCGGCGAGGAGAAGCCGTCCAGACGCCAGCGCACCTGCATGCCGCCGCGCGTGTGCCGGGCGATGTCCCGCAGGGCGTGCAGCACCGTGTCCGGGTCGTCGGCGTGCAGATGGAGGCTCAGGTCGCCGTGGCACCAGTCGGGCCGCAGGTCGTCGTCGGGGAAGGACGGCATGGGCTTGAGCCGGCGCGGGCGCAGCGCGGTGAGTCCGAAGCGGTCGTCGAAGAGGGAGGCGCCGACCGAGGCGGTCACGGCGAGCGCCCCCGCGGGCAGCCGGCCGCCGAGGATGCCGGAGTCGGGCGGCGGCGCGGTGATGCCCGCCGGGGCCGGGGTGCCGCCCGAGGTGAGGAAGCGGACGCGGTCGGTCAGCGTGCGCAGGAGGCCGGCCAGTTCGGCGCGGTCGTCGACGGTGACGTCGAAGGCCGCGAACACGCTCGCCCGGCGCGGGGCGGCCGGCACGGAGAGCTGCCGGACACCGTGGAACGGCGGGAGGCCGGGCGTGGGGGTGTCTTGCCCGACGGAGGTGCCTCGCCCGACGGGGCCGCCCTGCCCTCTGGGTTCGTCGCCCGTGGCGGCCGCCCCGCCGGTGGCCAGGCCGGCGCCCGCCAGAGCCGCGCCCCGCAGGAACCTCCGGCGTCCCACTCCCCCGCCGGGGCCCGCTTGAGCGGCGGTCCCCGCTCCAGGGTCCGCGGACTCGCGGGACGGCTCCGGCGGGGTCATGAGGTTCTCCGGGGATCGCAGAGGGTGGCCACCGAGGCCAGGCGCTCCACCAGGTCGCCGAGGACGGCGTCGGTCTTCTCGCGGTCGGCGCGCGGGAGTTCGGCAGGCCGGGGCCATCGGCCGCCGTGCCGGAAGCCGTCCAGCAGGGTTCGCGCCTGGTCCAACTCGTGCTCCAGACCGGACAGTTGCGGATACCTCGTGGTCAGCAGCGGGCGCAGGCGCGACAGCACGGCCCTGGTGCCGTCGAGGTTGGCCCGGGCGGTCGCCAGGCTGCTCCCGCTGCCGTAGTCGGTGCGTCCCGTGAGCTCGAACCGCACGGTGTTCTCCAGGATCTCGTGGGCGCGAAGGCCGAGCTGGGCCGGGTCCATGCGCGCCTGCGCCCAGTCGTCGCGCAGGGCGGTGACGGCCTCGACCAGACCGGCCGCGGGGCCGCGCAGGGTGCGGGCGGCCTCGCCGTGCCACAGCCCGTACTCGACGCGGTGGAAGCCCGTGAACGACGGGTCGTGGACTCCGCGGGGCAGCCCGGCGTCGGTTGCGTTGATCCGCCCGTCCGCGGCGCCGAAGGCGTCGTACGCGGCGCCGAGCCGCTCGTACTGGAGATGCGCCGGCAGCCACGCCCTGCGGGCCGCGGCCAGGTCGCCGCGGTCGACGGCGGACCGCAGCGCGCCGGTCAGCCGCACGGTCTCGTCCAGTCCCCCGGCCACCCACTTCTGGTAGGCGATCGCCGGCGGGATCAGGTCGTGCACGGTGACCGCGACGGCGGCCGGGCCGGCCCGGCCGCGGTCGACGCGGACGGTCGGGCCGGTGACCGCGTCGGCGTCCTCCGGCACGCACCGGAAGGCGTACGCGCCCTTGCCGATGCGGACGGTCAGCGCCCGCGTGGTGCCGGGACCGATGCCCTCGACCTCGCCGTACACGGCACGGCTGCCGGGGTCCTCGAGGTAGACCTCGGCGGCCTGGTCGGAGGTGTTGCGCAGGTCGAAGACCTGGACCCCCGGGCGCGGATCGTCCCAGCCCCGGCCGCAGCGGCCCGGCGACACCTCGACCAGGGTGTGCGGCGGCCCGGCCGCCGTGTTCCGCGCGGGGTGCGAGGCGCGGCCGAGGGCGAGCAGCGCGGCGGCCAGCACGAGCACGGCGGCCGGCGCGAGAACGCCCCAGAGGCGGAGCGACCGCGCGCCCTGGCCGGCCAGCCGCATTCCGCGCCTCCCACGGGTCGTGCCGTACGTGTGATCGCCTCATGCTAGGCAACACGCGGGGCACGAACACAGGGCCGGGCGGAGCGATGTCCGAAGTTCTCCTGCCCTTAACCGGGTTCAGCCGCCGGGGCGTTCCACGACCAGGTGGGCCACCTCGTAGGACATCCGGGTCGTCTCAGGGTCCGGCGGCGGGTGGTAACGGCCCGCGCACACGGAGAGGTTGACGACGAGGTGGGCGTACCAGCCGGCGCCCACGCCGCGGTGGTCGGCGTGGACCCGGCTGCCGTTGAGGCTCCAGGTGACGCACGAGGCGCCGAAGGTCACGCGCAGGTCGATCCAGCCCCCCGGGTGCACTGCGGGGTCCCGGTGGTAGAGATGGCCGCCGCGCACATGGTTGGACAGCTCCAGCAGGTCGGGGTTGTCCGGGTGGTACTCGAACACGTCGATCTCCTGGCCGCCGTCGCGCCAGGTCCACACGGCCGGCCAGGCGCCGTTCTCGGTCGGCAGCCGCACCCTGGTGCTCAGCATGTCACCGGCCCGGACGGTGAAGCCCTCCTCGCTGCCCTCGGTGGTGAGCAGCCCGGTGTCCCACAGCCCGTCGGGGCGGCGGGTCGCGCGGAAGGTGCCGTCACGGCAGTGGCCGGGGTCGGGGGTGAGGTGGTCGAGCTTGTCGTCGCCGGGGTTCACGGGCCCGCCGCCGGGATAGGCCCAGGAACGCCCCGCGACCCACTGCCGGGGCGAGGAGAAGTCGGCCTCGAGGACGATGTGCATCACGCCGGTCACCTCCCGCGCGGGGTCCGCTCACGCGCTGCTGTTCTGCCCGCCGCGTCCCGCGCCATGCGGCGGTGCGGCCAGGACCGGCGCAAGTCGACCCGTCCGGGTGAGCGGCGTGGCCGCGTGCGCGTGCACGAGCGGCGCGCCTGCGGAAGCGGCGCGGATTCAGAAACTGCGCGGCTCAATCCGATGCGGAGCAGCGATTGGACTTGTCGATCAGGCAGGAGCAAGGTGGGGAGCGTCCGTACCGCCGAACCCGGCGCGACCCCCCGTACCGCACCACCCGGAGATTCACCCGATGACCTACGTCGCAGCCCCCGAGCGCTACCACGGCACCATGCGCTACCGCCGCACCGGCCGCTCGGGGCTCGACCTGCCCGTGCTGTCGCTGGGCTACTGGCACAACTTCGGCGACGACCGGCCCTTCGAGACCCAGCGCGAGATCGCCCTGCGCGCCTTCGACCTCGGCATCACCCACCACGACCTGGCGAACAACTACGGCCCGCCCTACGGCTCCGCCGAGATCAACTTCGGCCGGCTGATGAAGCGCGACCTTGCGCCGTACCGGGACGAGCTGGTGATCTCGACCAAGGCCGGCTGGGACATGTGGCCGGGCCCCTACGGCCAGGGCGGCGGCTCCCGCAAGTACATGCTGGCCTCGCTCGACCAGTCGCTCACCCGCATGGGGCTCGACTACGTCGACATCTTCTACTCCCACCGGCTGGACGCGAGCACCCCGCTCGAGGAGACGATGGGCGCCCTGGACACCGCCGTCCGCCAGGGCAAGGCCCTGTACGTGGGCATCTCGTCCTACGACGCCGAGCGCACCCGGCAGGCCGCCGCCATCCTGCGCGAGCTGGGCACCCCGCTGCTGATCCACCAGCCGTCGTACAGCATGGTCAACCGCTGGATCGAGACGGAGGGCCTGCTGGAGACGGCCGAGGAGGAGGGCTTCGGCGTCATCGGCTTCACCGCTCTGGCCCAGGGACTGCTGACCGGCCGTTACCTCGACGGCATCCCGAAGGACTCGCGGGCCGCGCAGGGCACCTCGTTCGACAC
The DNA here is from genome assembly GCF_014650655.1 of Streptomyces anandii JCM 4720. GTDB lineage: Bacteria > Actinomycetota > Actinomycetes > Streptomycetales > Streptomycetaceae > Streptomyces > Streptomyces anandii. The sequence continues at coordinate 22,077 of NZ_BMVJ01000037.1, read as the reverse complement.
GGCGTGGCTGTCGGAGGACATGCTCGGGCGACTGCGCGCCCTGAACGACATCGCGGCCCGCCGCGGCCAGACTCTCGCCCAGATGGCCCTCGCCTGGGCGCTGCGCGACGAGCGGGTCACCTCGCTGGTCATCGGCGCCTCCCGGGTGGAGCAGCTGGAGCAGAACGTGGCCGCGCTCAAGAACCCCGGCTTCAGCGCCGAGGAACTGGCCGAGATCGACAAGTACGCCACCGACGGCGGCGTCGACCTGTGGCGGGAGGCCCGCACCGGCAACATGTGACCCGCCGGAGGCAGAACGCGGCGAAGCCCCCCACCGGTCGGAGAACGACGGGCGGGGGCTTCGCCACTGCGAGCGTCGGGCAGGGCTTGCACCTGCATCTCCCCGCGGGAAGCGGGGCGTCTTCGCCTTGGACCACCAACGCACGGCCGGCCGCCGGAAGTTCCGGCGTCCTGCTCGAGATTCACCGTAACCCAGCTTTGGCGGCGGCGCCTTTCGGACCGCGCGTCCGTGGCCGGGGCGCGCCGCTCCCCGCGGCCCCGCGATGCCCGCGCCCCGCCCGGGGCCGTACGGTGCGTGCAGGGTGACCCGCGAGAGGCCGAGGCGGTCACCGGCCCGCCGAGGAGGTCACGTCATGGAGCGGATGCTCGCCGCCCGCCTGCACGTCCCGAGCCGCACCCTCCGCGTGGAGGAGGTGCCGCGGCCCCAGCCGGGCCCGGGAGAGGTGCTGGTGAAGGTGGAGGCGGCCGGGGTGTGCCTGTCCGACGTGCACCTGATCGACGGCACCCTCACCCCGCTGCTGCTGAAGGGGGACACGGTGACCCTCGGGCACGAGGTGGCCGGCACCGTGGCGGAGGCCGGGCCCGGTGTCACCGCCTGGCCGGCGGGGCGGCGCGTCATCCTGCACGCGGGTGAACTGCGCGACGGCGTCGTCTTCACCCGGGGCGTGGACTACGACGGCGGCTGGGCGGAGTACGCGCTGTCCAGGGCGGACGCCCTGACGCCGCTGCCCGACACGATCCCGTTCGAGCAGGGCGCCATCATCCCCGACGCGGTGTCCACGCCCTGGGGCGCCATCACCGCCACCGGCGCGATCCGGCCCGCCGAGGCGGTGGGCGTCTGGGGCGTGGGCGGCCTGGGCGTGCACGCGGTACGGCTGCTGCGCGCGGTGGGGGCCTGCCCGATCGTGGCGGTGGACCCGAGCCCGGTGGCGCGCGAGCGTGCGCTGGCCGCCGGGGCCGACCTGGCCCTGGACTCCGCCGACCCCGAACTGCGCACCCGCGTCCGCGCGGTCACCGCGGGGGCGGGGCTGGCGGCCGCGTTCGACTTCGCCGGTGTCGCGGCCGTGCGCGAGCAGGCCCTGTCCGTGCTGGCCGCCAAGGGGCGGCTGGTCCTGGTCGGGTTGACGAACCAGCCGCTCACGGTGGCGGACGGGACCCGTTTCAGCTATCTGCAGCAGCAGATCCGCGGCCACTACGGCTCGGACATGCCGGTGGCGCTCCCCGAGCTGCTGCGGCTCGTCGAGGGCGGCCGGGTGGACTTCTCCGCCTCCGTCACCGATGTGCTGCCCCTGGCGCGGGCCGCCGAGGCGGTCGAGCGGCTGGAGAAGAAGGTGGGCGACCCGGTCCGCCTCATCCTGCGCCCGTGAACCGGTGCCCCGCCCCGGGGACCGGGCCGGGCCCGTGACGCACCGGTTCGAGGCCGGAGGCGGTGAGGTCGGGGAAGGTGAAACCGGGGGCCGCGAGGCCGGCTTGGGCCGCGTCCGGCGAGGTGGCCACGGGGCCCCTGTCGCCCGCGCCCGAGGTGCCGTCCTCCACCGCCCGGTCGGCCGGCACCCCCGGCAGCACGGGTCCGAGCAGCAGCCCGCCCCCCAGCGCCAGTACCGCCACCACCTGCCGGCCCCCGATGCGCCCCAAGTGACCTGACAACGCCCACCTCCCTGTGCGCCGAGCCGGTGCGCCCGGCACGGGAAGGCTGGCAGAACCGTTGATCACCGCGTCGGCGTGTCCGATCCGAGTCCCACGAACGGGGGACGTCACGGCATTCGGGTGACGCCACCGGCCCGGGCCACCTCAAGTCCCGGTGCCGAGCCCCTTCGTCGTGTACGCGCACTCGGTGTAGATGTAGCCCGGCCGCAGCCTGGCGGTGTCAGACGCCGGGGAGGACAGGCCGCTGCCGGCGCGCGGCTTGTGGAGGAAGTAGGTGGTGCCGGGCGGGAGCGAGATCGTCCGCTGCGGATAGTTCTTGCCGCTGTCGGCGCACGGGTGGAAGCCCAGTCCCAGGCTGGTGCCGAAGGGGTACGCGGTGCAGTCGCCGCATGCCTTGATCGTGAGGCTGCCGGTCACCGGTCCGGTGTAGAGGACCGTGATGTCGTCCGGGCTGTCGTTCTTGACGGTCACCTGGATGCTGCCACCGGAGGCGGTGGTGGGCAGGTGCTTCCCGGCGGCGGGCACGGTCTCGGCGATCTCCGCCGCGATGGCGATCTTCTGCGCCCGGGCCCGGTCCGGGTCGTGCGGGTTCTTGTCCACGAACTCGTTCATGCTGCTCAGCGCCGCGCCGAAGTCCCCGTCGCGGTACTGGTCCACACCGCAGGCGTACGTCCCCGAGTCGGCGGCCCGGCCCGCCCGGCCGGCGTCGTCGCCGAGGGCGGCGGTGACCTCCGGCGCGCCGCCGGTGACGCCGGAGATCTGCGAGCCCAGGCCGCGCAGACGGCTCACGGCCGTGCAGGGGTCGCCGCCGCGCACGTCCCCGGCCGCCCGGTCCACGGCCGACCTGACGGCCGGCTCGACCCGGGTGGCCTGTTCCGAGTGCGGGAAGGACGTGAGCAGTTCACCGAAGCGCACGGCCCAGCCGGCGGTGCCCGCGGCCAGGCCGTCCGCCCCGCAGGCGTACAGGGACGCGGCCAGCCGCCCGTCCGGCCAGGTGGCCAGGGCCCCGAGGTCCTTCGGCGGCAGGCGGCCCGGGACCGTGCGCAGGTACTTCAGCGGGGCGATGGCGTCGCAGTACTTCCGGCTCGTGTACGGGGAGGCGACCGCGTCGTAGTAGGCCGTCATGCGCTGCGGAACGCGCCGGGCGGCCCTGGAGCCGGGGTGGTCGCGGCGGAGGTCGCCGTAGACGCCGAGGGCCTCCCGGAAGCCGGGCTCGGCGGTGGCGAACGGCCGCCCCGCCCCCTCCCTCACCAGCCGGTCGGCCCGGTCCAGCCGGTCCAGGAGCATCTGTTCGGTGGCCTCGTCACGCGCCCGGTCGTAGAGCAGACCGCCGGCCGCGGGAACCGCGAGGAGCAGCACGGCCAGCAGCAGCGCGAGCGGTGAACGTCCGGGCCACGCGAGGGAGTGTCGAAGGCCGAGGAGCGCGCCGTGCGCGGCGGCGAGGACGAGGAACACGGCGTAGGCGACGAGCGCGCCGGCCGGTACGCCGTCGGGGTCGGCGGGCAGGGCCGCCCACAGCAGGAGGCCGGTGGCGGCCCAGCACAACGCCGCCGGAGCCCAGCGGCGCACCAGCGCGTAACCGAGGCCGAGGCCGGTGAGGTTGAGCAGGGCCACGGCGGCCGCACGCAGGGCGTCCGGCGGGGCGGGCGGTGGGGCCGGGGGCCGCGCGGGCATCGGCGGTACCGGCGGGCGGCTGAACCCGTCACCGGCCCCGTACGCGTCTGCGGACATGTCGGCTCCCCCCGTCACCAATGCCCGTATGTCGGCGATGCGTCAGTCTACGGCCAATGACTGCACACGGACAGCCCCGGTGAAGAAGCCCAACAGCCCTGTGCACAAGCGGAATCGGCTCCCTGACGGGTCCCGTGTTCGTATGCCTCTCGTGCATGATTTTCACGTCGGACAGGCATTGGACGCATGCGTGCACTTGGGCGGACCCTTGGATGGCACCCGGACCCCCACCCCCGCAAGGAGTCGATCCGCCCATGAAGACCCAGCGCAACGCCACGGCCGCGATCGCGGTGCCCGCGCGGGCCGCCGTCGCACTCGCCGCGCCGCTGCTCGCCGGGGTGTGGACGGGACACGTCGTCCCGGCCGTGATCGCGGGGATCGGCGCGCTGTGGGGCGTGAGCCAGGACGGTTCGGACCCCTACCGGCTGCGGGTGCGGCGGCTGGGCTCCATGGGCCTGGCCGCCGCCCTCGGCCTGCTCGCCGGTGAGCTCGCGCTGCGCACGGGAGACCCGGCCGCGGTGACGGTCTGCCTGGTCGTCGCGGCGCTGGCGGCGGGCGCGGTCAGCCTGCGGGGCCGGGTGGCCTCGGTGGCCGGCATGCACCTTCTGCTCGGGGTGACGATCGGCAGCGGCATCCCGGTGCCCGGGCCCTGGTGGAAGGCGCCGCTCGCACTGCTGGCCGGGGTGGGGCTCGTCATCGCGCTCTCCGCGACGCCGTGGCTTTGGCGGCGGCACGAGATCGAGCGGGACGCGGTCCTGGCCGTGTACCGGGCTTCCTCGGCCGCGCTGGCCGCGGCGGGCTCGCCCGGGGCCGAGGACGCGCGCCGGCGGCTCACCGCGGCCCTCGACCGGGCCCACCAGGTCATGGGCCGCCATCTGACCCGCCGCGGCCCCGCGAGGACGGAACCGGCCTCGCTGCTCGCCGCCTTCCACGTCGCGGTCCGGCTGGGCGAGGTGACGTCGGCCCTGGTCTGGGAAGGGCGTGTGCTGCCCGCCTCGGTGACGGACGTACCGCTCAGGATGGCCCGGCGGCTGCTGCCGGAGGACCGGTCCGCCGGGACCGAGCGGACCGAGCCGTCCGAGCGGTACGGCTGCCCCCGTCGGGACGCTGTCGACGGCTCCGGTCCGGACGCCGGTACGCCCGGCCTGCGGGCACTCGTCGCGCTCGACGCGGAGAGCGACCGGGTGCGGGCCGACGAGGTCACGCTGCGGCTGTCCGGCGGGCCGGAGCGGGGCCGCGCGGACCGGGTGCGGTACGCGGTGCTGCTGGCGGTCTGCGTGCTGGTGGCGCAGCTCTGCGCCGAGGTGCTGCACGGCCCGCGCGGGTACTGGCTGCCGATGACGGTGGCCTTCGTCTACAAGCCCGACTTCGGTCCCGTCTTCCGGCGGTCCCTGCACCGCTGCGCCGGCACGGTCGCCGGCGTCGCGGCGATCGGTTCCGTGGTCCTGCTGACCACCGACACATACGCGCTGATCGGCGCCGTGGCCGCCTTCGGCGCGCTGATGGCCGTGGGCGTGCGCCGCCACTACGCGCTCGCCACGACGGGCCTGACGGCGGTCGTCTTCGTCCTCCTCGACCTGCTCGGCGACCACCGCGCGCTGTACGGGGCCCGCATCCTCGACACCGCGCTGGCCGCCGCGATCGTCCTCGTCGCGCACTTCGCGCTGTGGCCGCGTTCCGCGGCCGGGCGGGCCGCCGCGCAGACCGAGGCCGCCCTGGCCGCGGCCCGCCGGTACCGGGACCTCGCCCCCGAGGCGGGCCCGGCCCAGCGGCACGCGCTGCGCCGGGCCGCCTATCACCGGCTCGCCGAGGCCCGCCGCGCCGCCGCGCACGCCCACGACGAGCCCGGCCGTCCCGGCCGGCGGCTGCCCGACTGGCAGCGGGCCATCGGGGCGGCCGAGCGCCTCTGCGACGCCGTGAGCGCCCGCAACCTGTCCGCCCGGCCCGGGCCCGTGCCCGTGGGACGCTCCGCCGGGCGCCCGGCGGAGCGTCCGCCCGCTCTGTGCGGCGCGCTCGCCCCGGTGCGAGACTGAGCGCGATGGATCTCCAGGTACTGCGCTCCTTCCAGGCGGTGGCCGACGGTCTCACCGTCACCGAGGCCGCCGCCGAGGCCCGTATCACCCAGCCGGCCCTGTCGCGGGCCCTGCACCGGCTGGAGCAGGAGGTGGGCGCGGAACTCCTCCGGCGTGTGGGCCGGGTGCTGCGGCTCACCCCGGCCGGGCGGGTCTTCAAGGAGTACGTGGACGCCACCCTCGACAGCTACGACCGGGGGCGGCGGGCGGTCGCCGAGGTGGTCGACCCGGAGGCGGGCGTGGTGTCGCTGGCCTTCCTGCACACGCTGGGCACCTGGCTGGTGCCCAAGCTCGTCACCGGGTTCCGCGAGGCCCATCCGCAGGTCCGCTTCGAACTGCACCAGCACGAGGAGAACGGCCTGGTGCAGCACCTCCTGGCGGCCACCGCCGACCTGATGATCACCAGCGGTGACCCCGGTCATCCGCTGATCACCTGGCGGCGGCTGCTGGTCGAGCCGCTCTGGCTCGCCGTTCCCACCGGGCACCGTCTGGCCGGGCGCGGCCGGGTCCGGCTGGCCGAGGTCGCCGAGGAGCCGTTCATCCTGCTCAAGCCGGGCTACGGGCTGCGCAGCGTCACCGAGGAACTGTGCCGTCAGGCGGGCTTCGGCCCGCGCGTCGGCTTCGAGGGCGAGGAGGTCCACACCCTGCGGGGGCTGGTCGCGGCAGGGCTCGGCGTGTCGCTGATCCCGTCGTCGCCGGACGCGGCGGCCACGCCCGGCTTCCCGATCCGCTATCTGGAGATCACCGACGTGCACGGCGCCCGCGACATCGGCATCGCCTGGCTGTCGGGCCGCGGCCTGCCGCCCGCGCCCCGGCGCTTCATCGACCACGCTCTGGAGGAGACGGCGGCGGCGCGGCCCGGAGCGGCGTGAGGCGTCCGCTTCCCCGCTGACATGCCCTTGCCTGGAGCAATGATCGGGTGGAGGTGCCCGTGCGCAGCACGCTGGTGTTCGTGATCAAGCCTGCCGGGAGCTCCTGTGAACAGCCCGCCTGAGTGTTTCGCCGAAAACCGTCGTACCGAGCCGGGCCGCACCCCCGTGCGTGCCTTCGGCACTCCCCGGCCCTGTCCACGGCGCGGGGGACGATGGGGTGACCGGTGAGACGGCCGGGCGGCCGGGCGGCCGGGAACGGCCGTGCGGCACGCGAGGACGGCGCCGGCCGGCAGGTGCCCGCCCAGCCCCTGTGGCTGCGCTGGCTGCCCGTGCTCTACGTGGCGGCGGTGCTGGCGCTGGAACCGGTGACCCCGGTGGACTGGCCGGTGAGCTTCCTGCTCATCGCCCTGCCCGTGGTCGCCGCCTTCGCCCAAGGGCCCGTCGTCGTCGCCGGCGTGGCCGTGTTCGCGATCGTGTTCGAGGGGGTGCTGGCCGGCACACCGTGCTGCGCGGGCCGCTCGGTGGGCTACCTCTGGGACCGGCACTACGTCGCCAACTACGTGTGCACCAGCCTGGTCGGGGCTCTCGGCACGATCCTCGCGGTGCACCGCATCCGCCGCGAGCGCACGCTGGCCACGGTGCGTTCGGTGGCCGAGACCGCGCAGCGGGCTCTGCTGCCCCCGGTCCCCCGGCGTCTGGGCGAGGTCTGTGTGGAGACCCTGTACCTCTCGGCGGCCGCCGAGGCCCGTATCGGCGGCGATCTGTACGAGGCGGTGCCCACCGCGTACGGCGTGCGGCTGCTCGTGGGGGACGTGCGGGGCAAGGGGCTGGTGGCCGTGGAGGCGGCCGCGGTGATACTGGGCGCCTTCCGCGAGGCCGCCCACGACGAGCCCGACCTGATCGGGGTGGCCCACCGCATGGAGCGGAGCATGAGCCGACATGCCGCGCAGCTCCCGGGCAGCGAGGCGGCGGAGCGCTTCGTCACGGCGGTGTTCGCCGAGATCCCGGACCGTGAACACGTGGTCCGCATCCTGAGCTGCGGGCATCCGCCCCCGCTGCTGATCGGGCCGGACCGGATCGTCGAACTGCACGCGAGCGATCCCTCCCCGCCGGTCAACCTGGCCGCGCTGGTCGGCGACGGCTACCGGGTGGACACCGAACCCTTCCGTCCCGGTGACCAGCTGCTGCTCTACACGGACGGCGTCACCGAGACCCGTGACCGCGACGGTGTCTTCTACCCGCTCCCCGAGCGGGTCCGGCAGTGGGCCGGCCTGCCGCCGCGCGAACTCCTCGACCGCCTGCACGAGGACCTCGTCGCCTACAGCGACGGCCACCTCGACGACGACATCGCCGCCCTGGCCGCGTACCGGCTGCCGGGCGTGCCCCGCGTCTGAGGGCGCCGGGTCCGGGGCGTCCGCCGGCCGTTCGCGGGTCCTTTGCGGGCCGTTCGCGGGGCAGCGCAGCAGGAACCGCCGGACCGGGTCCCGTTCACCGCCCGGTTCGGGCGGTGCGGCTCCGGTCGTCGGCCTCGCCGCCGGCGCCGAGCAGGCCGGTGGCGGCGAGCCGGCCCTCGGCCTCCAGCCGTGGCAGTGTGCGACGGGCCACCCGCAGCACGACGGGCGGCAGCGCGGCGCGGCCGAGCTGCACCAGGGCCAGCCAGCGGGGCACGTAGACGGCGGTACGGCGGCCGGCCACGGCCCGCGCGACACGGACGGCGACCTGGTGCGCCGGGAGCACCTTGCGCGCGGGGGGCGGCATGTGGGCGCGCAGTTCGCGCAGGACCGCGTACCGGTCGGCGTCGCGGATCATGTCCGTCCCGGTCCAGTTCAGGTAGGCGATGCCCACGGCCACGCCCCGGTGGGCGACCTCGGCCCGCAGGCATTGCGCGAAGGCCTCGACGCCCGACTTGGAGGCGCAGTAGGCGCTCATCATGGGGGCGGCGCCGAACGAGGCGAGCGAGGCGATCTGGAGGAAGTAGCCCGCCGTGGCCGTCAGGTCGGGAAGGAAGGCCCGCGCGGTGCCGGCGCTGCCGGTGAGGTTCACGTCGATCAC
>NZ_BMVJ01000037.1:11917-13399 GCF_014650655.1 Streptomyces anandii JCM 4720 | reverse complement strand
GCGGCGCCAGGAGGCGGGGTCGGACGAGGCGAAGGGGCCGCCCTCGGCCACCCCCGCGTTGGCCACGACGACGGAGGGACGGCCGAGCCGCTCGCGGACCTCGCGGGCGGCGCGTGCCAGCGCCTCGTCGTCGGTGATGTCGACGGCGAGGGCCAGCGACGGCGTGGGGAGCGAGGCGGCGACGGCCTCGAGCAGGGGCCGCTCGTGCCCGAGCAGCGCCAACCACGCCCCGCGGTGGGCGAGTTCGCGGGCGAGCGCCGCGCCGAGCCCGCGCGCGGCTCCCGTGACCACCACGGTGCGGCCGGCCAGCCGTTCATCTCGCGCCATGTCAGTAGGTCCGCTCCCGTGTGGAGGACCGTTCGCCCACGCGGTTGCGGCGGGACAGGGCGCGCTGCGCCCGGTGCAGGCCCGGGGGCAGGCGCCGGCGGAGGGCGGCGCGGGCGGCGTTGGCGCCCGGCGCGCCGTGCACGCCGCCGCCGGGGTGGGCGCCCGCGGAGGCGAGGAACAGTCCCGCCACCGGCGTCTCGGGCCGTCCGGTGCCGGGCACCGGGCGGAACACGAGCTGCTGGTGCATCGCTGTCGTACCGCCGTTGATGGCGCCGTCGTCCAGGTTGCGGTTGAGCGCCTGGAGGGTGGGCGGGGCGAGGATGCGGCGGGCGCGGATCAGGGCGCGGAAGCCCGGCGCGAACCGCTCGACCTGCCGCTCCACCCGGTCGGCCATGAGTTCCTGGTCCCTGGTCCCCCAGCTCCCTGTGATGCCCTCGTCCCCGGCGTCGCCGGTGATCTCGCGCGGAACGTGGGTGTAGGCCCAGGCGGACTCGGTGCCCCGGGGCGAACGGGAGGCGTCCGACGTGGTCATCTGGCCGAACAGGGCGAAGGGGCGGTCGGGCACTTGCCGCATGGCGATCTGGGCGGCGAACCGGGTGAGCTCGTCCAGGCCGTCGGCGAGGTGGACGGTGCCCGCGCCCACCGCTCCCTCGGTCTGCCAGGGCACGGGTCCGTCGAGCGCCCAGTCGACCTTGAAGGTGGAGAAGTCCCACTGGAACCGTTCGAGGTCGGCCAGCAGTTGGGCGGGCAGGTGCTCGGGACCGACGAGCTGCCGGTACAGGGCGGGCACGGAGACGTCGGCGAGTACGGCACGGGCCGCGGCCACGGTCTCGCCGCCGGCGGTGCGCACGCCCACCGCGCGGCCGTCGCGTACCAGGACGCGGTCGACCCGTTCGCCGCAGCGCAGGGTGCCGCCCTTGGCGCGCAGCCGCTGGACCAGGGCGGCGACGAGGGCGCTGGAGCCGCCTGCGGGCACGGGGAAGCCGTAGGTCTGCCCCAGCATGGACATCAGCCAGCCGAACCCGCCGCTGCCGGCGGACTCGGGTGCGAGGTCGGCGTGGAGCGCGTTGCCGGCCAGCAGCAGCCTGCCGCCCTCGCCGCGGAACTCCTCCTCACCCAGCCGGCGCACGGGCAGTATCAGCGTGCGGGCCATGC
>NZ_BMVJ01000037.1:0-11888 GCF_014650655.1 Streptomyces anandii JCM 4720 | reverse complement strand
GCAGCCCGCCCGCGCCGCGCAGCCGGGCGGCGAGTTTCAGCGTGGCCTTGACCGGCGGGAACGGCGTGAACAGGGCGTCCAGGATGTCGGGGCCGACGCGTTCCCACGCCGTGTGCAGGCGCCGCCAGGCCGCCCCGTCCCCGGCGGCGAAGGTGTCGAGGGATCCGGCGGTGACGTCGATGCTGCGGTCGAGCACCGCGCAGCGGCCGTCGCTGAGCGGGTGGGCGAGCACATGGGGGGCGTGGCTCCAGCGCAGTCCGTGGTCCTGGAGGCGCAGGGCGGACAGGACCGGCGAGGCGGCGGCGAGCGGGTAGAACGAGCTGAACAGGTCGCTGACGAAGTCGGGGTCCACGCCCCGGTCGTGGCGGACGCCGCCGCCGGGTTCGGGCTGCTCCTCGAGGACCTCCACGCTCCAGCCCGCGTCCGCGAGGAGGTTGGCGGCCACCAGGCCGTTGGGGCCGGCCCCGATCACCACGGCGTCAGGCACGGCCGCCTCCGGGCGCGCGGTGCCCGGAGGCGCCCGGCACGGAACCGGGCCGCCGATGCTCGCCGCGGTCCTCGCCGCGTCGCTTCGCGGCCGTGCCGTCGGCCTCGCACACCTTCGCCAGCCGGGCGAGCATCGCGCGGTGGCGGAGCTGGATCACCGTCTCGGTGCCGACGTTGTGCACGATGCTGCCGGCCCCCTGCAGCGGGTGCTCGTCCACGATCACCAGGCAGTGCTCGCCCCAGGGCCGCAGTTCCACGGCGATCCTGGCGGTGCCCAGGAAACCCGCGTTGGCCTCCAATTCGAGGAGGGAGCCCTCCTCGCAGTGCCGTACGACGGTCTCGTTGTGCAACCGCAGCGGCCCGAGCCGGACCTCGTAGGCGATGGCCGAGTCGACCTCGGGCCAGTGGCCGCGCACCGGTTCCGACGTCGAGGTGCCCACCACCCATTCGGCGTAGCGGTTGCCGTCCGCGAGGACGTTCCACACCGTCCCGGGACTGGTCTTGATCAGGCGGTGACGCACTGCCACGCGGGCCTCCGAAGGTCACGGTCGGCGGAACTGTCACCGCCGGGTGCCCCGAGCCTCCCGGGCCAACCGGCCGGGTGCGGCGCGGCGGGCGGCGGACGGGGCGTTACCAGGTTCGGGGGCGGACGGCAGTGCTGCAATTCGGGCGCTCGCTCACCCGGGGTCGGGTCGGGTGCTCGCTCGCACGGGGTCCGCTCGGGCGCTCGCTCACCCGCAGTCCGGGAATCCGCCCGGCCCGCGGGGCAGGGCCAGGTGCGCGAGGTCCCCGGGCGGTGCGGTCGTCACCGGCCACAGGGGTGCCGGGGTGCCGTCGGCGACCGCGGCGGGGGCGTCGGTGAGGTTCATGCGGTCGCGCAGCCGGCCGTAGAAGTCCATGGGGCCGAGGCGTACGGCCCGCAGTCGGCGGGGGGCCGCGTAGACGCCGATCCAGTCGCCCGGGTCGAGTACGCCGCGCAGTTGGCCGTCGATGCTGACGGCGGCCTGGCCGGAACGTTCGAGCACGCGCAGGGCGACGGGTTCGTCGGGCGCGGCCACGACGGAACGGTTGAACGCCATGTGCGGGGCGACCGGGGTGAAGACGAGGGCGTCCGCGCGGGGCGAGACGACCGGGCCGCCGGCGGCGAAGCTGTAGGCGGTCGAGCCGGTCGGGGTGGCGATCAGCAGGGCGTCGGCCGAGTAGGAGGCGAGGAGCCGTCCGGCCAGGTAGACGCCGACGGAGACCTGGCGGTCGCGGGCCAGCTTCTCCAGAACGACGTCGTTGAGCGCGGTGACGTTGAGCGCGACGCCCCAGTCGCCGCCGGCCTCGCAGTCGGGGCGCACCCGCGGCGGGGGCAGCAGGGGGCCGCGGCCGTAGCGCATGAGTTCCTCGATGCCGGCGGGCACTTCGAGGCGGCGGGAGGCGCGCATGGTGAGCAGCATGCGGCTCTCGACGGTGCAGCGTCCTTCGGCGACGGCGTCCAGCGCGTCGTGCACGGCGGGTGCGGGCACCTCGGTGAGGAATCCGACCCGGCCGAGGTCGACGCCGAGGACCAGGGCGTCGTTCTCGGCGGCCAGCCGGGCGCCGCGAAGGAACGTGCCGTCGCCGCCGAGGGTGACGACCAGGTCGGGGTCGCCCGCGGCCTCGACCTCCTCGCGGGCGCTGCGGCGTCCGCCGTCGTGCCAGACGTCGATGTCCGTGCACTGCACGTCGCGTGTTCCGCACCAGGAGCGCACCGCCTCGGCGGCCAGGGCGGCCTCCGCCCGTCCTCCGTGCACGACCAGTCCGATACGGCGCACTGTCACATCCGGCTCCCCGTCGATTCGACGCCACGGGCCATCCTCTCCGCGCGCGGGAGCCGGAAGGGGAACGCCACGCCGCCTGAGGACGCCGGGGACGCCGGGGGCGACGCCTCGGCCGGGCTGAGTGAAAGGAATCCGTATTCCCGCGGTCTCGCCGTGGAAACCTTGGTAAATTCGGCGAGTTATCCTGCGAATGCCGGGCAGACGGCGGTTCGGAGGTTGATAACTATGGTTCCTTTGCTGCTGGTTCTTCTGCTCGCCCTGATCCTCTTCGGCGCGGGCTTCGCCCTCAAGGCCCTGTGGTGGATCGCGGTCGTCGTCCTGGTGGTGTGGCTGCTCGGCTTCGTCGTACGGCCCGCGGGCAGCGGTGGACGCCGGGGCCGCTGGTACCGGTGGTGACCTGCCCGTCCAGATGCGCCCGGCGTTCGCGCCGGGCGCATCCGCCGTTCGTCGGGGCCGGGGTCAGCCCGCCCACGCCATGAGCCGTTCGCCTGGCTCGCGTTCGCGCAGCAGGGCCAGTGACTGCTTCTCCAGCTGACGCACGCGCTCGCGGGTCAGGCCGACGTGCTCGGCGATCTCCTTGAGGCTTCGCTGGTGCCCGTCGTGCAGTCCGTAGCGCAGGCTGAGGATCAGCGCCTCGCGCGGGGCCAGCGTGTCGACGGCCTCGCGCAGCTCCTCCGCGAGGGCCTGGTACTCGGCGACCTCGGGGGCCTGCAGCACCTCGCTGTCCGGTATGAGGTCGCCGACGACCGTCTCGCCGGTGTCGTCGACCGGGGTGTCGAGACTGATCACCTGCCGGCCCACGCGGCGCAGCCACAGCACCCGCTCCTCGGTGAGGCCGCCGTCCCGGGCGACCTCCTCGACGGCGGGTTCGCGCCCGAGCCGCAGCTGGAGTTTGCGTTCCACCTTGGCGAGCTTGTGCAGCTGCTCGACGACGTGCATGGGCAGCCGCACCGCGCGGGCGTGGGTGGCCAGGCCCCGTTCGATGGCCTGGCGGATCCACCAGGTGGCGTAGGTGGAGAACTTGAAGCCCTTGGTGTGGTCGAACTTCTCCACCGCCCTGATGAGGCCCAGGTTGCCCTCCTGGATGACGTCGAGCAGCGGCAGCCCGCGATGGGCGTGCCGCTTGGCCATGGACACCACCAGGCGCAGGTTGGCCCGCACCATGTGGTCCTTGGCCTCCTGGCCGTCACGCACGGCGTCCTCGAGTTCCCGCACGCGCTCCGGGGCGAGCCCGCCGAGCCGTTCGCCGGCCTCGTCCAGCTCCTGTCTCGCGTGCAGCCCGGCCTCGATGCGCCGGGCGAGCCGGACCTCACCCTCCGCGTCGAGCAGCGGTGTGGCGGCGATCTGCCTGAGGTACTGGCCGAGCAGGTCCGGCCCGTCGTCGGGCTCGGGGGCCGCGTTGTAGCGCCCCGCGGTGCTCACCCGGTTCCGGCGGCCGCCCTGCGCGGACGCTTCCGTCCGCCGTGTCGCGGGAGCCATCGCGCCGCTCCTCATCTCCTCGCGTACCGGAGGGGCCGGGTACCCAGGGGGCCGCGCGGGGATCCGGGCATCGAGTAAAGCAATCGTATGGTCTAGTCCAAAGACTCATCTGGTCCAGACCAATCGCTTGACGTGCTCGCAACAGCGTCAGGAAGCTGAGGCCTCTCCCCACCCCACTGGAGGCACGCAGTGAGACGTCTTCGCGCATGTCTGGGCGCGGCGGCCGCCGTAGGCATCGCCGCCGCCGGCACCACCGCCCTGGTCGCGGGCAGCGCCTCGGGCGCGACGACCGCGCTGAGCGACCGCTGGTACGCCGCGGCTCCCTACCTCATGCCGCTCGACAACGACCCGCCGGACGCGGGCGCCATCATGGACGCCACCGGCCTGAAGGCCTTCCAGCTCGCCTTCGTCCTGGCCCCCGACGGCGGCGGCTGCTCCCCGACCTGGGGCGGCACGGCCCCCGTCTCCTCCGACACCGCCGTCCGGTCGGTGATCAGCACCATCCGCGCCAAGGGCGGCGACGTCTCGGTGTCCATCGGCGGCTACGGCGGCACCAAGCTCGGCCAGGCCTGCTCGGACGCCGCGTCCACGGCGGCGGCGTACCAGCAGGTGATCACCAAGTACGGCCTGCACGCCATCGACTTCGACCTCGAGGAGCCGGAGTACGAGAACACGGCCGCGATCAAGAACGAGATCGGAGCCGCCAAGATCCTCCAGCAGAACAACCCCGGGCTCTACGTCTCCGTGACCACCGCGGGCACGGCGGACGGGACCGGCTGGTTCGGCAAGCAGATGCTGCTGGAGGCCAAGTCGCAGGGGTTCACCCCGAACAACTTCTCCATCATGCCCTTCGACGGCGGCTTCAACGGCGCGGCCTCCCAGACCTCCGCGCTGACGAACTTCAACCAGATCCTGCAGTCCACCTTCGGCTGGGACCAGGCGACCGCCTACGCCCACGAGGGCTTCTCCGGCATGAACGGCCGCAGCGACACCGGCGAGATCTTCAGCCAGTCCGACTTCCAGACCGTGCTGGACTACGCCACCAGCCACAACATGGACCGCTTCACGTTCTGGTCCCTCAACCGCGACCGCCAGTGCTCCCCGCCCGACAACGGCGGCCGCACCTCGGGCACCTGCTCCAGCGTGGCGCAGAACTCCTGGGACTTCGCCAAGTACTCGGTGAAGTTCGCCGGGGCGACCCCGCCGAGCACCACCCCCACGCCGACGCCGACCCCGACGCCCCCGGGCACCGGGTGCAAGCCGGCCTGGAGCTCCGGCGCCGTCTACACCCAGGGCAACGAGGTGTCGTACGGCAAGCACAACTGGAAGGCCAAGTGGTGGACCCAGAACGAGGTCCCCGGCGCGGCCCAGTGGCGCCCGTGGGAGGACGAGGGCGCCTGCTGACGGCCCGGCGTCCCTGACGTGCGCGGCCCCGCGAAGCGGTTCCGCGGGGCCGCGCACGGCGGTTCAGAGGTGCGAGCCCTGGGGAACCGTCGCCCCGCCGGCCCGCACCGCCTCCACCACCACCTGGTGCAGCTGCCTGCTGTCCCGCTCGGTGTGGCAGGGCACCGGGCTGCCGCTCAGCGTGAACCACTGCGAGGTCCCGCTGTACTGCACCGCCACGTCGGCCAGCTGCCCGTCCCATGTGGTGTGCACGGTCAGGTCGCCCGAGACGGTCCCCGCCTCCTCGGTACGGGCGCCTCCCTGTCCGGTGAAGACCCCTGTCGTCGTCCATGACGCCCAGACCATGGTCACCAGCCTCCTTTCCTGCCTCCAGGTGTCGACGTGGAACTGCTTCGATCGTGAGCCCGTCCGTCCCGCCGTGCACAGGGCCGAACGGCCCCGCACCCGGTCCGGAGGGCTCCGCACCCCGCGCACTCAACCGCCCGGGCGGCTCACCACGGCCAGCAGGCCGTCGTGGTCCGCCAGGGTCTGAAGGGCCAGGGTGCGATAGCCGGCCTCGTCGAACAGGACGGTGATGCGGTCGCCGTCCTCGCTCAGCACCGAGCCCTCGCCCCACTGACCGTGCCGCACCCGCGTGCCCACTGGGTAGCGGGCCGCGTCGGGGTGCGCTGGGCGTTCCGGAGCCCGTGTCCGAGCCGCCTCGGAGTTCTCGCACGTGTCACAGGCGCCGCAGGGTGCCTCGTAGGCCTGGCCGAAGTAGCCGAGCAGGAAGTGCCGCCGGCAGCCGGTCGTCTCGGCGTAGGCCCGCGCCATCTCCACCCGGGTCCGGTCGGTGCGCCGGTGCGCGTCGGCGGTGCGCGCGGCCTCGTCCGCCGCCTCGGCGGGCCGTGTGCCGGAGACGGGACGCACCTCGCCGGCGTCGCCGGTGGTGACGGTGCCGGCCTCCTCCAGCAGGTTCACCGCGGCCGTCACCCGGTTGCGGGACATGCCCGTCTCCCGGCGCAGTCCGTCCACGTCCGCCGGGTCGTGCCGGTGGTCGTGGACGGCGCCGGCGACCTCGCCCAGCGCGTCCCGGCCCGCCGTGCGGACGGCGAAATAGGTCTGCATGCCGGTGTCCTCCGGCCGGTAGTGCAGCACGGCCAGGGCCGGCTCGCCGTCCCTGCCGCAGCGGCCGATCTCCTGGTAGTAGGCGTCCAGCGACCCGGGCAGCGCGGCGTGCAGCACGAACCGCACGTCCTCCTTGTCGATCCCCATCCCGAAGGCCGAGGTGGCCACGACGACGTCGGCCGCGCCCGAGCGGAACGCCTCGTGGATCCGGTCGCGCTCGGCGGCGCGCAGCCCCGCGTGGTAGGCCTCGGCGGCCAGCCCCAGCGCGGCCAGTTCCCCGGCGTAGTACTCGGTCTCCTTGCGGGTCGCCGCGTAGACCAGGCCCGGTTTGGGCTCGGCGGCGGCCCGCTCCGTCACGGCCCGGCGGCGTGCGTCCTCGTCCGGGAAGCGGCGCACCTCCAGCCTGATATTGGGGCGGTCGAAGCCGGTCACGAGGATCCGCGGCCGGTCCATGCCGAGCCGCGCGGCGATCTCCTCGCGCACGGGCGGGGCCGCGGTGGCCGTCAGCGCCAGCACCGGGGGCCTTCCCAGCCGCCGTACGGCCTGTTCCAGGCGCAGGTAGTCGGGCCGGAAGTCGTGGCCCCAGGACGAGACGCACTGCGCCTCGTCCACCACGACCAGCGCGGGGCGCGCCTCGGCCAGCCGGGTGAGGACCTCGTCCTTGGCGAGCTGCTCCGGCGCCAGGTGGACGAAGCGGGCCGCGCCCTCCTCCACGGCCTGCCAGGCGGCCCTCTCCTCGGCCGCCGTGAGACCGGAGTTCAGTGCGACGGCCCCGGGCGCCCCCTCCCCCTCGGGCAGCCCGGCGATCTGGTCGCGCTGGAGCGCCAGCAGCGGGGAGACGACCAGGACGGGGCCGTCCAGGAGCATCCCCGGCACCTGGTACACGGCGGACTTGCCCGAGCCCGTCGGCATGACGACCAGCGTGTCGCGGCCCTCGAGGACCCACTCCATCGCGGTCAGCTGCTCGGGGCGCAGCGACTCCCAGCCGAACACGCCGGCGGCGGTCCGGCGCAGGCGCCCGGCCCCGTCCTCGTGCCGTTCCGCTCGCCCACTGCCCATCCCGGCTCCTCGCACTCGGCGCGGATCCGGTGGCGGCCCGCGCGACGTCCCCGGGTACCCCGGCGGCAGCCGCACAAGTCGCGGGGACATTCCTGCCGTTCAGGGCCCGTGTTCGCCGTCGTCGTCCGCGTGCGGGGGCGGGTCGAAGTGGACGCTGATCTTCTGGAAGCCCTTGAAGGACTCCGTGGTCGCGTAGGAGCGGTAGGCCCGGCGGTCCCCCGCGCTGAGGTGGACACGGTCGGTGAACGGGCTCAGCAGGCTCCGGGGCCACAGCCGCATGCAGCGCACCGCGCAGATCTCCGCCGTGAAGACGTACACCAGCGCGCCGAGGTAGATCCACGCGAACAGGCCGAGCACGATGCCGAACAGGCCGTAGGTCGCCGTGGTCCCGCGCAGCACGTGCCCGACGTAGTAGGTGCCGCCCCACAGCAGCGCCTGCCAGGCGCATCCCGCGCCCAGCGCCGGGCCGTACATCAGGCGCAGGGGCAGCTGCCGTCTGGACAGCAGGCGGAAGCTGCCCATCACCAGGGCGGCGTACAGCAGGACGGCCAGGAGGTCGGCGACGACGCGCACACCGGTCTCCAGCCGGGCGCCGAACAGCCCGGAGGCCCACTCGGTCGCGGTGGACAGCAGCGTGGTGACGCACAGCCCGAGCGCCAGCAGGACCAGGAACTTGACCCCTCTCAGGCGGGAGCGGAAGGGGTCGGGACGGGTGTGCCGGGGCACCGCGAAGATCTTGTTCAGCGCGTGCTGGACGGCCTGGGCGACGTTGAGCGCCCCGTAGACGCTGCCGGCCACGCCGATCACGACGGCGACGGTGCTGCCGTGGAAGGAGCGGATGTTCTGGCCGATCTGGTCGCCGATGACCGGGAACTCGCTCAGCGCCGAATTCAGCACCTGGTGCTGCAGACGGGGGCTGCCGCTGAGGAAGGAGCTGAGCAGCGCGACGAGCAGGAGCAGCAGCGGGAAGAGCGCCAGGAAGCCGTAGTACGTGATCAGCGCGGCGAGGTAGGCCGCCTGGTCGTCGTAGAACTTGTACAGCACGGCCAGCGGCAGACCCACCCAGCGGTGGCGTCGTTGGTAACCATCCAGCCGGGCCAGCACTCCGCGCTTTCCCGCACCGTCGTGCGGAGGTGTGCTCCTGTCGGGCGCCACCCCTTTCCGGTGCCCTGGCCAGGCGGTTTCATTCACGGGGGCGGCGCCGCGGGGCCCAGCTCGGAGGGTTGCCGGTGGTGTGCGCGGTTACTCCGTCCCCATGGACGACAACAAGCCCCTGGCCCTGGTGACCGGGGCCTCCAGCGGAATCGGATACGAACTCGCCCGGCAGTTCGCCGAGCACGGCTACGACCTGATCGTCAACGCCGAGGACGACCGGCTCGACCACGCGGCGCAACGGCTGCGGGAGGCGGGCGCCGAGGTGCGCGCGGTGCGCGCCGATCTCAGGGACCCCTCGGGCGTGGACCACCTGGTCGCCGCCACGACGGGCCTGCACGTGGACGTGGCCGCCCTCAACGCCGGCGTGGGGCAGGGCGGCGCCTTCGTCGACACCGAACTGGCCGACGACCTGTCGGTGATCGACCTGAACGTGACCTCCACGGTCCGGCTCGCCAAGCCTCTGCTGCGGGACATGGCGGAACGCGGCGAGGGCAGCCTGGTGTTCACCTCCTCCATCGCCGCGACCATGCCGGGCCCCTTCCAGTCGGTCTACAACGCCTCGAAGTCCTTCGTGCAGTCCTTCGCTCAGGCACTCCAGGACGAGGTCAAGGACAGCGGTGTCTCGGTCACCGCGTTCCTGCCCGGACCGACCGACACCGACTTCTTCCGGCGGGCCGGCATGGGCGACACCAAGATCGGCACCGATGACAAGGACGACCCCGCGCAGGTCGCCGAGCAGGCCTTCGAGGCGGTGATGAAGGGCCGCAAGAAGGTGGTGACGGGCTCACTGAAGACGAAGCTCCAGGGGGCCGCCGGCAAGGTGCTGCCCGACAGCGCCAAGGCCGCCGCGCACCGCAGGATGGCCGAGCCGGGCACGGGCGAGGAGAACGCCGACGCCGGCCGTTCGTAGACGGTCGTGTCCTACGGGGCCTGCGGGGCCTGCGGAGCCTGCGGGGCCTGCGGGACTTACGGGACTTACGGGGCCTGCTCGGCCTCGCGGTCCGACGCGGGCCAGACGTACGGCAGGTCGTCCGGCACCCCGGGGAACAGCGGGCCGTAGTGCTCCGGGTCCTTGCGCACCAGCGCCGAGCGGTGGCTGCGGTGCAAGGCCTCGTCGCCGAGCCAGGGCGGCAGCTCGCCCGCGGCGGCCAGTTCGGGCTGCTCGCGCACGGGGGCGCCGGGCCGGACCGCGGCGAGGTCGGAGACGAGGGTGGCCGCGCAGCTGTCCTGGTGGCCGTGGTCGCGCCAGACATGGCACACGTCCAGGCCGTAGCGCACCAGGGCCTCCTCGTAGCCCGCCCACATGCGTACCGCCGGGTGCCTGCGCCACCCGTACCCGGGGACCGTCAGGCCGCGCAGCACCTGCAGCGCCTCCACCCGCTGTTTGCCGAGCCGGCGGCGGTCGAGCGTCCGGGCGGACTCGGTGAAGCCGGGGTACGGCAGGAAGGTCTGCATGGCACCGTCCGAGGGGATCGGGGCGGCCGGCCCCTCGATGCGGGCGGCCCTCCACCGAGTGTGCGGCCCGAGCCCCGGCACGGCCCGTCCGCGCGGCGCTCCGCGCGTTCCGCTGGACGGACGAACCTCGCTGGGCCTTAGGAGCGCAGGGGCGTGCGCGGAGCGTGCGGGGCGGGTGCGCGGTGGAAGGGATGGCGCACGCACGACTCCGAGCGCACGCACGACTCCGAGGAGGCCGGATGCCCGATGCCGTGGCCGAGCGTGGCCCGTCCAGCACCGCCGCCGCGGCCCGCGGGGGCTCCGCCGCGCGCCCCGGGCAGGCCTTCGAGCGGCTGGGCGCGGTGGCCGACGCCGTGCTCTACGAGGGCTACCTGCTGTATCCGTACCGCCGTTCGTCGGCCAAGAACCGGGTCAGGTGGCAGTTCGGCGTCCTGCTGCCCCGCGACTGGGTGGAGCGCGACGGGCCCGTGCCGGCCGGTGTGTCCGGCTCCGCCGACTCCTGGTACCAGCAGACCGAGTGCGTGCTGCGGGTTCCGGGACCCGATGCCGTCGTACGGGTGAAGGTGCGCGGCCTGCAGATGCAGCACAAGCAGGTGGAGGAGGCCGGCCCGGACGGCCGGCACCATGCCGTCGAGTCGCTGCGCACGCCGGACGGCACCGAGCATCTGACGTTCGACGAGGCGGTGCCCTGCGAAACCGAACTCACCGTCCGCCTGGGGGACTTGACCGGCGCCGGGCGCACCTTCCCGGTGGGCGCGGCGGCGGACGAGCGGACCGAGACGCTGCCCGGGGACTTCGGACGCGTGGTGCGGGGGCGTGCGGAAGTCCACGCGGTCACCATGCTGACGGCTGAGCGGCTCGCACCGGACCTGGTCCGGCTCCGGGTGCGCACCGAGAACACCGGGCGGGCGGCGGATCCGGGGGCCACGCGCGAGCGGGCGCTGCGCGAGGCGCTCATCGCCACGCACACGCTGATCGGCGGCGAGGGAGTGGAGTTCGCCTCGGCGATCGACCCGCCGGCCGGCCTGGCGGAGCATGTGCGCGCCTGCCGCAACGAGTTCACCTTCCCGGTGCTCGGCGGCGATCCGCCCGGGCCGGAGGAGGCCCGCCACGGCGACGGAGCCACCGGGGAAGTGCTGCTGTCCTCGCCGATCATCCTGCCCGACCATCCGCAGATCGCGCCCGAGAGCCCGGGCGACCTGCACGACGCGGCGGAGATCGACGAGATCCTGACGCTGCGCACGATGCTGCTGACCGACGAGGAGAAGCGCGAGGCGCGGGCCACCGATCCGCGCGCGGCCCGGATCCTCGACCGGGTCGACAACATGCCGGACGAGGTCTTCGCACGGCTGCACGGCGCGATCCGCTCGCTCTCCCCGGCCGACCGGGTCCCGCGGACCGCCCCGGACCCGCAGGTCACCGCCGCGGTCCCGGAGGCCAGCGCTTCGGTCCCGGACGCCGCCGCTTCGGTCGTGGAGGCCGGCCCGGAGCCCGCCGAGCGGCCCGCGTGGTGGCGGGAGGGGGCCGACGACGGCCTGTCCCCGTCGACCGACACGGTGGTCGTCGACGGCGTGCGCCTGGGCGGCGGCAGCCGGGTCCGGCTGCGGCCGCGCGGCCGGGGCGCGGACGTCCAGGACATGTTCCTCAAGGGACGGACCGCCGAGGTCGCCGCCGTCTTCCACGACGTGGACGGCAGCGTGCACGTCGCGGTCACCCTCGAGGACGACCCCGCCGCCGAACTGCACTTCTGGTACGGCCGTTTCCACTACTTCCGGCCCGGCGAACTGGAACCACTCCCGGACTCGACCGGTCCGGTCCGCACCGAACCATCGGACACTCACAGCGAGGGGCAGCAACCGAGATGACGGCTACGGAGTCCCGTTCGGCGGGGCGCAGGCCCGCGCAGCTGGTGGACATGTCCTGGGATCCGATCACCCG
>NZ_BMVJ01000036.1:42749-46778 GCF_014650655.1 Streptomyces anandii JCM 4720 | reverse complement strand
TTCCGCGTCCTCAGGCCCGGCGGCCGCATCGGCGTCTCCGACGTCGTCGCCGACGACGCCCTCACGCCCGGACAGCGAGCCGAGCGCGGCGACTACGTCGGCTGCATCGCCGGCGCCCTCTCCTTCGCCGAATACCGCGCCGGGCTGCGAGCCGCCGGGTTCACGGACATCGAGATCGTGCCGACCCACCCGGTCGCCGACGGCATGCACTCTGCCATCGTCCGCGCCGTCAAGCCCGCCAGCGCGACCGAGGCAAACGGCTCCTCCGCAACCGCCGCTTGCTGCGGCGTAAATGCTTGCTGCACCTCCGACGAGCAGGCCGCCGATCCGTCGACTACCGTCACTGAGGCGAAGACCGCAAGCGGCTGCGGCTGTCAGTAATGATCTACGGGTCGCGCGGTCGTCCTGCCGGCCAACGCGTCGACGTCCTCTGGGCCCTGCCACGCGACGACCGCCTGCCGCCGGACTCGGCCGAGCCGGAGGGCTACTCGGCAGGCAGGGCCTCCCGCATCGCCTTTGCCGTGGCAGTCGGGTCGTAGCCCCCGGGAACGCCTTCGACCAGGATGATGTCGCCCTCGATGTGCCGCGAGCGCAGCGGTGCGATCTCCTGGTACGCGGGTGAGTCCCACCAGGCTCGCGCCTCGGCGATCCCGGGGAAGCCGATTACCACGACATGCCCAGGCCAGCTGCCCTCCTTCACCTCGTGCTGCGTGGCGTGCACGAGGAAGCGGCCGCCGTACTGCTCGAAGGTGGCGGGGATGCGCTCGATGTACTCGGCGATCTCCGGGTGCGGAGCGGCCTCTTGCAGGTGAGCTATGGCGTAGGCGGGCATGGTGTCCAGTGTCCTTCCGGTCGGTCGGGCGCCGTACGCCGACGATCATGGCATGCTGACGCGCCGGGGTCGATGACCTGACAGGTAAGCGGACCCCGTCCGCGGTGCGGACCGACCGGTCACACGCCCCCGCGCGCCTGATCGGTCGGCGAACCCGCCATGCGTGGCTGACTCGCACCGGCTGAGGCGCAGACGAACCCCCGATAACGGACGCCGCCCTCACTCATGCAACCACCATCCTTGCCGAACACAAGTGCTCGAAGCGGTGCCCCTGTCACAGTGACCGGTCGAGGACGGGGTCATGGATGCGCAGAAGGTGACCTTACGGAAGATGACGCCGTCGGAGTACGACGCGGCGACTGAGCATCGCGAAGCCGAGATGGCCCGAGAACCCGGCAAACTCATGCCGACCGACCTGACAAGGATGAGGCTCGAGCCTGGCGCAACGCATCGGTGGCCCCTGGCGTCTCATTCGCCGGTCTCGCCGTCAATGAGCTCGCGCGCGATGTCGAGGTGACCGACGTGGCGCGCGTACTCCTGAAACAGATGGAAGAGGATCCGCCCGAGCGAGGAAGCTTGGTCGAGCGTCTTGAAGCGGCCTCCGAGGCGTGCTTTGTCGCTCAAGGCGGCAGCCGCAACAAGGGCTTTCGTGGCCGCCGTCTCCGCTTGGTAGGTGGCTATGACCTCCGCGGCGGAGGCGTCGTCGGCGATCGTCCACTCCTCGGCGTCTCCGCCGGGAGGACAGGGGACGACGTCCTCGGCGGCGAACCCCCACCGCAGCCATCGGCGCTCGACCCAGCCGAGATGCTGGACCAGGCCGAGCGGCGACCAGCCCAGCGGCTCGACCGGCGTACGAAGCTGGTCGTCAGACAGCCCGGCGAGATTTCGCATCAGGGCCTTGCGGTACCACTCCAGGTAGCCGAGGAGCAGTTCGTGGGCGTCGGAAACGTCGACGGCTGGGCCGTCGAGGAGCGCGGGACCTTCTTCCGAGGGCTGCTGCAACCCGCGAAAGTAGTACGGAACGCGGCCGGCCGGCCCGTGGCCCTGGCGTGATCCTGGTGCTGCTGGTGTGATCACGGCATCGGTGCCGTCCTGGACCGGCCCGTTCACCGGCCTGCCAGGGACCGACCAGTAGCCTCGGTTCATGGCCGACACCACACCGCGCGGGCGTCGACTCACGATCACCGTGCTCATCGTCTGGCCGACTCTGTCACTTGCGGGATGGGGTCTGGCCCGCGTCCTCGGAGGCCCGGAGGACCTCGCCGACTCAGCCGTGAGAGTGGGCGCGCTGATCGTCGCCGTGGCGGTGGTCGAGTGGGCGCGCCGGCGCCCGAAACGCCGCCGAGCCAGGTAACCGCTCCGTGCAGCGACAAGTTGCCGGTCATTCATGGTTCAAAGAACTTCCGTTTGCCGTACAACCGTTCGTGGCTGCCGGAAGTCTCCGTGTGCGAGTCAACAGACTCCTCAGTCTCTTGAGGCCCAGCTGACCCCCACTCAGCGTGAGGCCCAATCTCCACTTGGAGACCATAGATGCGCATTCGTGCCAGCCTGGCCGCCACGGCTCTCTCCGGTGCCGCGGCCCTCACCGCCCTGGCCGTCCCGGCCGCTCACGCCGGGGAGAACCCGGCTGCTGCTGCCAAGGCCGAGCAGTACAAGAGCGCCCACCAGGCGCTGAGCAAGCACCAGTCCGTCGCCGCCGCGCCCGCCACCGGGACGGACGGCGACATCCAGGTGACCAAGGTGACCGTCAACGCCAACAAGGACTTCGTCGTCGGCGTGTCGCCGAAGTCGTTCAACGTCTACGTGACGGTGACCGACCCGTCGGGCATCTACCACGACCCGCACGGCGTGGACGTCGCCCTGTGGCACGGCACCGACTTCGACAACGACCTCGACGGATTCCTCTGGAACGAGAACGGCGCCACGAGCTGCGACTACTGGAGCGCCACCTCCGCCACGTGCAAGTTCACCATCACGGCGGAGCCGGGCCAGACCGGTGACCTGTACGACAGCTCGCTGAACGGCAGGTGGAACGTCACCGTCCACGCGACCGGCAACGACGGCGACTTCATCGAGAACGACTACTACAAGAACGAGTGGATCAAGCGCGCCAGCAGCTTCAGCGGCTTCAACGCCGGTCCCGAGCCCGTCTCCAAGGGCAAGACCATCACCGTCACCGGCACCCTCAAGCGGGCCAGCTGGAGCTACCTGAAGTACTACGGCTACGGCAGCCAGTACGTCCAGCTGCAGTTCAAGAAGGCCGGCAGCAGCACCTACAGCACCGTCAAGACGATCAAGAGCTCGTCCAGCGGCTACCTGAAGACCACGGTGACCGCCTCGGTGGACGGCACCTGGCGCTTCCACTACGCGGGTAACGGCAACTCCTCCGTCGCCGACGCCTACGACTACGTCGACGTGCGCTGAGCGGCCGGACGTCCCTACGACGGCGGTCGTCCCCCTTCCCCGGCAGACCGGGGAAGCGCGGGGCGGCCGCCGCCGTCTTCCTCGGGCCCGGACTGTCAGTGGCGCGCCGTACGCTCGTCGGTGATGGCACAGGTCTGGAAGTGCGCGGGGCTGCGGTGGGCGGCCGGGGACGGGCCCGCGCTCGTGTGGGAGGGCGGGCGGACGAGCCCGCTGACGTGGGGGAAACGCGTGGCCTTCGCGGTCGCGGAAGGGGGAGTGCGGACATGTGTGGGAGCGCGGGGGCATCCCTGCCCGGTCCGGGCGTCCGTGCCGGGGCGGAGCACGGGGGCGCGGTGCGAGGAGTGCGCGCGGCTGGACCGGGCCCACTCCGTGGCCGCCGACACGATCGCGGACGACCCGCGGCCGTATCACGTATATCTGGCGTGGTTCGGGCCCGGCATGATCAAGGTCGGGATCACCGCGGTCGAGCGGGGCTCGGCGCGTCTGCTGGAGCAGGGTGCGGTCTGCTTCACCTGGCTCGGCGCCGGGCCGCTGATGGCCGCGCGGCGCACTGAGGAGCTGCTGCGGGCGGCGCTCGACGTCCCCGACCGCGTCCCGTACGCCGATAAGAGGGCGGTGCGGGCCGCGCTGCCCGGGACCGCAGAGGCACGGTCCGCCGAGCTCGCGGGGCTGCACGCGCGGGCCGGGGCGCTCGCCGGGTGGCCGGAGTCGCTGGAGCGGGAGCCGTACCGGCCCGTCGACCACTGCGCGGTGTTCGGGCTGGAGGGGCTGCC
>NZ_BMVJ01000036.1:21317-42718 GCF_014650655.1 Streptomyces anandii JCM 4720 | reverse complement strand
GGCCGCCACCGGCCAGGTGAGCGAGCTGGTGCCGGGCGCGGTGGTCGGGGGTGAGCTGGTCGCGGCCGCCGGACCCGATCTGCATCTCGCCGTCGACGGTGGTGGGGTGGTCGTGCTGGACACGCGGCTGATGACCGGCTGGGAGCTGGGGGCGGCCGGGGGCGGCGCCGGGACCGGCCGGCTGACCGTTCCGGTGCGGGAGCTGCGGGTGCCGCGTGCGACGGCGGACGTGCAGGAGGGGTTGTTCTGAGGAACGCTGCCGTGAGTGCGGTCCCGCGCGCGCTGGACTCCGGTGCGGTCGGGGGCTGATCGTTGGCGGTATGAGTGATCAGCCGAAGACACCGGTGTCCGTGACGGAGGCGGGTGCGGTCCGGGCGTTCTGGGAGCGGCTCGGGCTGCCCGGGCTCGTCGACGTGCACACCCACTTCATGCCCGAGCGCGTGCTGCACAAGGTCTGGCAGTACTTCGACGGGCTCGGCCCGCTCACGGGCGGCATCGAGTGGCCGATCGCCTACCGGGAGGAGGAGGAACAACGCCTCGCGCGTCTGCGGGAGTTCGGTGTGCGTGCCTTCACCGCCATGCTGTACCCGCACAAGCCCGGCATGGCCCGCTGGCTGAACGACTGGGCGGCCGGCTTCGCCCGCCGCACGCCCGACTGCCTCCACACCTCCACCCTCTTCCCGGAGGAGGGCGTGGCCGGGTACGTGAGGGAGGCCGTCGACGCGGGCGCCCGGGTCTTCAAGGCGCACGTCCAGGTGGGGGCGTACGACCCCGGGGACGAACTCCTCGACCCGGCCTGGGAGTTGCTCGCGGAGACCGGCGTGCCCGTCGTGATCCACTGCGGGTCCGGGCCCGCGCCCGGCAAGCACACCGGGCCCGAGCCGATCGGGCGCGTGCTCGCCCGGCACCCGCGCCTGCGGCTTGTCGTCGCCCACATGGGCATGCCGGAGTACGAGGACTTCCTCGGCCTCGCCGAGCGGTACGAGGACTTCCTCGGCCTCGCCGAGCGGTACGAGGAGGTGCGGCTGGACACCACCATGGCGTTCACCGACTTCAGCGAACGGCTCGCACCCTTTCCCCGGCGCGCCCTGCCCCGGCTGGCCGCCCTCGGCGACCGCATCCTGCTCGGCTCGGACTTCCCCAACATCCCTTACCCGTACGCCGATCAGCTGACCGCCCTGGAACGGCTGGGCCTCGGCGACGACTGGCTCCGCGCGGTGTGCCACGACAACGGCGCGCGCCTCTTCGACCTGGCCTGAGCCGACACCTCCGGCGTGTCCGGGGGGGGGGCGCTCGCCCCGCCCCGCCCGGCCCGCTCCTACGCCTCGCCCGGGGGCACGCTCCCACGCCGCGCCCCGGGGCGTCCCCGCCCACCGCCCGAGCGCCGCCCAGGAGTTCCCTGAGAGTCGCCTGTGCGTTTCTCAGGTGAATCACAGATTGGTGAAAGGGCGCTCTCAGAGGACGCGGACAAGGTGTCCACCATGACCACGACCTCGCCCCAGGGGCGCACCGAACTGCTGAGGCCGGACGGGAGCCCCGTCCGGGTGCTTGTGGTGGACGACGAGCTGTCGATCACCGAACTGCTGTCCATGGCCCTGCGCTACGAGGGCTGGCAGATCCGCAGTGCGGGGGACGGGCACGGTGCCGTCCAGACCGCGCGCGAGTTCCGGCCCGACGCCGTCGTCCTCGACATGATGCTGCCCGACATGGACGGACTCACCGTCCTCGGGCGGCTGCGCCGCGAGCTCCCCGACGTGCCCGTCCTGTTCCTGACCGCCAAGGACGCCGTCGAGGACAGAATCGCCGGCCTCACCGCGGGCGGCGACGACTACGTCACCAAGCCGTTCAGCCTCGAGGAGGTCGTGGCGCGGCTGCGCGGGCTGATCCGGCGCTCGGGCGCCGCCGACCGGCGCTCGGACTCCGTGCTGGTGGTCGGCGACCTCACCCTCGACGAGGACAGTCACGAGGTCTCGCGCGGCGGCGACAACATCCACCTCACCGCCACCGAGTTCGAGCTCCTGCGCTTCCTCATGCGCAACCCACGGCGCGTGCTCAGCAAGGCGCAGATCCTGGACCGGGTGTGGTCGTACGACTTCGGCGGCCAGGCCAACGTCGTCGAGCTCTACATCTCCTATCTGCGCCGGAAGATCGACGCCGGCCGCGAGCCGATGATCCACACCCGGCGCGGCGCCGGTTACCTGATCAAGCCCGCCGTCTCATGAGCGGGCGACGACGGCCGCGTGCGCGGAGGCGGCGGACCGGACAGCCGCGCACCCTGCGGACGCGGCTCGTCGTCGCGTCGGTGGTGCTGATCGCCGTGGTCTGCTCAGTGATCGGCACGGTGACGACACTCGCGCTGCGTTCGCATCTCTATGAGCAGCTGGACGGGCAGCTCGGCGAGGTCGGCGCCCGGGCGTCGGGTGAGTTCCGGCCCCCGGATCAGGTCGGCAAGGACCTGACAGGCGACCTGCACCGGGAGCCGAAGCCGGTGAACCTCACCGAATTCGTCACCAAGGGCCCGCAGCCGAGCGGCACGACCGTCGCGGCCAGGGTGGAGAACGGGCGGATCACCGACTCCCGGCGCGGTCAGAAGTCCGTGTCGGATTTCCAGATGAGCGCCAAGGCGCTGACTCCGGTCCAGCTTGCCGCGCTGGCCTCGGTGCGTCAGGTGAACCGGAATGTGCAGACCGTCGACCTGCCCGGCCTCGGCAGCTTCCGCGTCCAGTTCAGGACCGGTCCCAACGGCAGCTTCTACGTCGCCCTGCCGACCAGCGGCGTCGACGGCACCATCAACACACTCGTCCTGGTCGAGATCAGCGTCACCGCCGCCGGTCTCATCGCCGCCTCCCTCGCCGGTGCCGCGATCGTGGGGGTCGCCCTGCGCCCCCTGCGCCGGGTCGCCACCACCGCCACCCGCGTGTCCGAACTCCCCCTGCACACCGGCGAGGTGAACCTCAGCGAGCGCGTCCCCGAGTCGGAGACGGACCCGCACACGGAGGTCGGCCAGGTCGGCACCGCGCTCAACCGGATGCTCGACCACATCCACGGCGCCCTGCACGCCCGCCAGCAGAGCGAGACACGGGTACGGCAGTTCGTCGCCGACGCCAGCCACGAGCTGCGCACCCCCCTGGCCTCCATACGCGGCTACGCCGAACTCACCCGCCGCGGACGCGAACAGGTCGGGCCCGACACCCGGCACGCCCTGGGCCGTATCGAGTCCGAGGCCGGGCGGATGACGCTGCTGGTGGAGGACCTGCTGCTGCTGGCCCGGCTGGACGCGGGCCGGCCGCTGCAGTTCGAGCGGACCGACCTCGTACCGCTCGTGGTGGACACCGTCAGCGACGCGCGCGCGGCCGGACGGGACCACAACTGGCGGCTGGACCTGCCCGACGAGCCCGCACTCGTGTCGGCGGACGCGGCCCGGCTCCAGCAGGTCCTGGTCAACCTGCTGGCCAACGCCCGTACGCACACTCCGCCCGGCACGACCGTCACCGCACGCGTGCAAAGGCGCGGACGGTGGCTGTGCGTGGACGTCGAGGACGACGGCCAGGGCATCCCCCAGGAGCTGCTGCCGCACGTCTTCGAACGGTTCGCGCGCGGCGACTCCGCGCGCTCGCGCACCACCGGCTCCACCGGTCTGGGCCTGGCCATCGTCCAGGCCGTGGCGAGCGCGCACGGCGGCGCCGTGACCGTCGACAGCGTGCCCGGGCGCACGGTGTTCACCGTCCACCTGCCCGCGCCGCACCCCGTGGCGCCCGCGTCCGCCGCCCGGACGACCGACCGGTTCTCGCACTCACAGGGGCAGCACAGCCTCAACACATCGGTGCGACAGGGCACTTGAGAAGAGTCGGTGCCATGCGAACCGACTCTTCTCCCGGCACCCTGCCGGCGCGGGAGCACCTCCCGGCCGGCGACGCCGGTACGCCTGTCCTGGACGTAGTGATACCCGTCTACAACGAGGAGAAGGACCTCGGGCCCTGTGTGATCCGGCTGCACGAGCACCTCACACGCACCTTCCCGTACGCCTTCAGCATCACGATCGCGGACAACGCCTCCACGGACGCCACCCCCCTGGTCGCCGCCCGGCTGGCCGCGGAGATCCCCGAGGTCGGGACCTTCCGCCTGGAGCAGAAGGGCCGCGGCCGGGCCCTGAGGACCGTCTGGTCCGCCTCGCGTGCGCCGGTCCTCGCCTACATGGACGTCGACCTGTCCACGGACCTCAACGCGCTGCTCCCGCTGGTCGCACCGCTGATCTCCGGCCACTCCGACCTCGCCATCGGCTCCCGGCTCAGCCGCAGCTCGCGCGTGGTGCGGGGCGCCAAGCGGGAGTTCATCTCCCGTACGTACAACCTGATCCTGCGCGGCTCCCTGCAGGCCCGGTTCTCCGACGCCCAGTGCGGCTTCAAGGCGATCCGGCGTGATGTCGCACAGGTGCTGCTGCCGCTGGTCGAGGACACCGGCTGGTTCTTCGACACCGAGATGCTGGTGCTGGCCGAGCGGGCCGGGCTGCGTATCCACGAGGTGCCGGTGGACTGGGTCGACGACCCCGACTCCACGGTGCACATCGTCAGGACGGCGACGGAGGACCTCAAGGGCGTGTGGCGCGTGGGCAAGGCCCTGGCCACCGGTTCGCTGCCGCTGGACCGGATCACCCGCCCCTTCGGCGACGACCCGCGCGACCGCGAGATCCAGGACGTGCCGAGGGGACTGGCCCGCCAGCTCGTCGGTTTCTGCGTGGTCGGCGGCCTGTCCACGCTCTTCTACCTGCTGCTCTACAGCGCCTTCCGGCAGTTCTGCGGCTCGCAGATCGCCAACGCGCTCGCCCTGCTGGTGTCGGCGGTCGCCAACACCGCCGCCAACCGGCGTCTCACCTTCGGTGTGCGCGGCCGCGGCGGCGCGGTCCGCCACCAGGCGCAGGGCCTGGTCGTCTTCGCCATCGGCCTCGCGCTCACCAGCGGCTCGCTGGCCGCCCTGAACGCGGCGAGCAGCGACCCGGCCCACTCCACCGAACTCGCGGTGCTCATCGCCGCCAACCTCGCGGCGACCGTGCTGCGCTTCCTCCTCTTCCGCGCGTGGCTCTTCCCGGACCGGCAGGACTCCCACGACTCCGAGGCCACCTACGACGCCCAGGCCACCTACGGCACGTACGGCGCCCACCGGGGTGACTCGACCATGCGGCTGCAGCCGGTGCGTCCGCACCACACCGATCCGAGGGAATCCCGATGACGACTGAGTACGACAGGACGAGCCGGCCGGAGGGTGTGGGGCCGTCCTCCTGGGGACCACCGCCCGCGCCCGCCGCCGTCCCGGCCACGGGAGGCCGGCCCGAGGACCCGCGCTGGGTCCGCCCCGCCTTCCTCGGCCTCCTCCTGGCCACCGGACTGCTCTACCTCTACGACCTGAGCGCCTCCGGCTACGCCAACTCCTTCTACTCGGCGGCCGTCCAGGCGGGCAGCAAGTCCTGGAAGGCGTTCTTCTTCGGCTCCCTCGACGCGGGCAACGCCATCACCGTCGACAAGCCCCCGGCCTCGCTGTGGCCGATGGCCCTGTCGGTACGGATCTTCGGCCTGAACTCGTGGGCGATCCTCGTCCCCGAGGTGATCATGGGCGTCCTCACGGTCGCCGTGGTCTACGCGGCCGTGCGCCGCCGGTTCAGCCCGGCCGCCGGACTGATCGCGGGCGCGGTGCTCGCGCTCACGCCGGTCGCGGCGCTGATGTTCCGCTTCAACAACCCCGACGCGCTGCTCGCGCTGCTGATGTCGCTCACCGTCTACTTCGTCGTCCGGGGCCTGGAGGACGGCCGGACCAAATGGCTGGTGTGGGCGGGCGTGGCGGTCGGCTTCGCCTTCCTGACCAAGACCCTCCAGGCCTTCCTGATCCTGCCCGCCCTGGCCCTCGTCTACGGCGTCTGCGCGCCCGTCGCGCTGAAGAAGCGGCTCGGGCAGCTGGCCCTCGCCACGGTGGCGCTCGTCGTGTCCGGCGGCTGGTGGGTCGCGGTCGTCGAGCTCTGGCCTGCCTCCTCGCGCCCGTACATCGGAGGCTCGCAGAACAACAGCTTCCTGGAGCTGACCTTCGGCTACAACGGCCTCGGCCGGATCAACGGCGACGAGACCGGCAGCGTCGGCGGCGGCGGGGGCCCCGGGGGCGGCGGCACGGGCCGCTGGGGCGCGACCGGCTGGGACCGGATGTTCGACTCCGAGATCGGCAGCCAGATCTCGTGGCTGCTCCCGGCCGCGCTGATCCTGCTCGTCGCGGGGCTCGTGCTCACCCGCGGGGCCCGGCGCACCGACCTCGCCCGCGGCGCGTTCCTCGCCTGGGGCGGCTCGCTGCTGATGACCGCGGTCGTCTTCAGCTACATGGCGGGCATCTTCCACCAGTACTACACCGTCGCCCTCGCGCCCTTCATCGCCGCCGTGGTCGGCATGGGCGCCGCGGCACTGTGGGAGGAGCGCGCCCGGACCTGGGCGTCGCTCACCCTGGCCGCCGCCGTCACGGCGACCGCGGGCTGGGGTTACGTCCTGCTCAACCGCACCCCCGACTACCTGCCCTGGCTGAAGTGGCTGGTGCTGGTCGGCGGACTGGCCGCGGCCCTCGGCCTGGTCTTCGCGGGCCGGCTCGGCCGGCCGCTCGCGCGCGCGGTGCTCTCCGCGGCCGTCGTCACCTCGCTGGCCGGGCCGGCGGCGTACACGCTGAGCACGGTGAACTCCGCACACACCGGGTCCATTCCGACGGCCGGTCCGGCGGGCGCGAGCATGATGGGCTTCGGCGGCCGGGGCGGCGGCCCGGGCGGTGGCGGCACGCGCGGGGGCCTCGGCGGCGCCATGCCGGGCCAGAACGGCCGGAACGGCCAGAACCAGCAGAACGGCAACGGCACCGGCGGCTTCCCCGGCGGAGGATTCCCGGGCCAGGGCCAGGGCCAGGGTCAGGGCATGCCGAACGGCAACGGCTTCCCCGGCGCGGGCGCGGGCGCGGGCGCAGGCGGCGGCTCGGCCCAGGGCGAGCGCGGCCGGATGGGCGGCGCCGGCGGCGGTCTGCTGGACGGGGCGAACGTCTCCTCCGCGGCCAAGAAGCTGCTGGAGACCGACGCCTCCCACTACACCTGGGTCGCCGCGTCCATCGGTTCGCAGAACGCGGCCAGTCACCAGCTCGCCACCGGTGACCCCGTCATGGCGATCGGCGGCTTCAACGGCACCGACCCGTCGCCGACCCTCGCCCAGTTCAAGGAGTACGTGGCCCAGGGCAGGATCCACTACTTCATCGCGGGCGGCGGCATGGGCGGCGGCATGGGAGGCGGCATGGGCGGCGGCATGGGAGGCAGCGGTACCGGCACCGCCTCGCAGATCACCTCCTGGGTGGAGAAGAACTTCAAGAAGGTGACAGCCGGTTCGGCCACCTTCTACGACCTCACCCGCAAGACGAGCTGATCCAGGACGGGAGACCGAAGGGGGGCGATGGCCGGCCGGGCCACCGCCCCCCTCTTCCCTGTTGCCGTGCGCGGCGCAGCGGGCACACTCCGGATGGCATTCCGGGACCGCCGGGGTGGGAACGCTCAGAGAGGTGCGCCATGGTGAGGGCAGCCCAGCGGGCCAGGGGCGCGGCGCGGACCAGCGTCTGGCTGGAGGGCAAGGCACGCCGGAGCGGGCGCGGCGGCGGGCAGCCGTCCGGGCTGGACCGGGAGCGGATCACCGAGGCCGCGGTGCGGCTGCTGGACGCCGAGGGGCTGTCCCGCTTCTCCATGCGCCGGCTGGCCGCCGGGCTGAACGTCACCGCCATGTCCGTGTACTGGTACGTCGACACCAAGGACGACCTGCTGGAACTCGCCCTGGACGCGGCCTTCGGCGAGCTGCGGCTGCCCACGGAGGACGCCGGCGCCGACTGGCGCGAGCAGGTGCGCGGGCTCGCCGCCGGGTACCGCGCCCTGCTGGTGCGCCACCCGTGGCTGTCGCCGCTCGTCGGCACGTTCCTCAACATCGGCCCGAACTCGCTCGCCTTCTCGGGCGCCGTGCACCGGATCATCCGCCGCACGGGGCTGCCCGGGCACCGGCTGCCCGGGGCGATCGCGGCCGTCTTCCAGTTCGTGTACGGCTACGGCACGGTCGAGGGCCACTTCGTGGCCCGCTGTGCCGGGGCGGGCATGGCGCCGGACGACTACTTCCGGCACGCGATGAGCGCCGCCACGCGGGCGCCGGACGCCGCCGAGGTGCTGCGGGAGTCGGCGCACATGATGGCGGCGCGCGGCGGCGAGACGGTCGGCGGGATGCTGGACCGGGACTTCGCCTTCGCCCTGGACCTGCTGGTCGCGGGCATCGAGGCGATGGTCGCCCGCGACTGACCGTCCCCCACGCCTCAGGCCCGGCCCACGACGGTCCCGTCAGCCCACACCGGTCCCCCCAGCCCGTGCCGGCCCCCGTCAGCCGACGTCAGCCCCTCAGTCCCCGCTCACCAGGCGGGCCGGGAAGCCTCCCGTGGCCACCGGGCCCCAGCGCTCGGGCGTGATCCGGATGATCGACTTGCCCTGCCGGCGCATGGCCTCGCGGTACTCGTCCCAGTCAGGGTGCTCACCGGCGATGTTGCGGTAGTACTCCACGAGCGGCTCCACGGAGTCGGGCGCGTCCACGACCTCGGCGGTGCCGTCGATCTGGACCCACGGTCCGTCCCACTCGTCGCTCAGCACGACGAGGCTCACCCGGGCGTCCCTCC
Organism: Streptomyces anandii JCM 4720; assembly: GCF_014650655.1. Lineage (GTDB taxonomy): Bacteria > Actinomycetota > Actinomycetes > Streptomycetales > Streptomycetaceae > Streptomyces > Streptomyces anandii. Next base: position 34,018 of record NZ_BMVJ01000036.1, on the reverse strand, counting down.
TGGCGTTGCGGGTCTTGGCCCGCTCCGGATAGGTGGAGACGACGATCCGCCCGGAGTCGTCCACCCCGCAGGTCAGCGGGGAGGCCTGGGGGCCGCCGTCCGAACGCCGGGTCAGCAGCAGGGCGCGGTGACGTGGCCGTACGAAGTCCAGCAGTTCCTCGCGCGTCACGCGGGTGTTGGTCGCGATGTTCGGTGCCATGTCCGCAGCCTAAGTGCCGGGAACGCGCGATGGCTGACCCTGCCGTGCGCGCCACCGGCGGGGCCGGTCAGGCGCGCAGCGCCCCGGTGAGGTCGCCGTGGACGGGCACGTCGCGGCGTACGCCGGTCAGTTCCAGGACGCGGTAAGGGACTCCGTCCGGGGCCGCCACCACCAGGAGCCGTACATCGGGCGGCAGCCCGCGCCGTACGTCCTCGACGAGGCGGGCGCCCTGGGAGTCCATGAACTCGGTGCGGGTGAGGTCCAGGACCAGGATCTCCAGGCGCCCGGCGCGGTCTTGTGCGCAGGCGAGCGCGCCGGCGCACAGCGCGGGCCCGTTGGAGAGGTCGATCTCCGGGGGCAGCACGAGCAGGGTGTGCCCGGGCAGGTCGAGCACACGGCACGGGGCGGAGAAAGGAGTCACGGCACTCACCTGGCAGAAGGCAGACATCCATCCGGTCACAGGGAGGCCGCTTCCTGACCCGTCCGGCTCCATTCCACCACTTGCGCGCGCCGGTTCAAAAGGGGGCGGGGCCGACCGTCGACCTGGGGGAACCCGCACGCAGGGACGAGATAAGGTTCTGTTCGTCCTGTGCTCGCAGTCGGGAATGTGCTGCGGAGCTCTCCTGCGCATGGCCGTAGCGCCGTGCATGCCGAAGAGGTTCGTGGTGCCTGCGTCCGACTTTCCTGAATCGTCCCGTTTTACGGGCGATTTCGAGCTGGCCGAAGCCCTGGTGGCGGCTGCCCGGCAACTGCACGAAACGGCCACCCCGCACAGCACACTGGACACCGCCGTGCGGCTCGCCGTGGGCCTGGTGCCGGGCGCCGAGCAGGCCGGCATCTCCGTCCTGGATCGGGGCGGCAACCGGCGTGCGGTCGCCTGGACCGACGAGTCCGTGCGCGCGGTCGAGGCGGGTGTGCCGGGCCGCGTCAAGCCGTCGTACGGGGAACACCTGTGGCAGGAGCCCGTGGTGCGGGTGGCGGACAGCGAGACGGAGGAGGGCGGGGAGCCGCTGGCCGTCCTCGGTCTGCGCTCGGCGCTCGCGCTGCGGCTGCGCGCCGACAAGCGGCGGCTGACGGTGCTCACCGTCTACGCCGGCAAGCCGGGGGTCTTCGACGAGGCGGCCACGCGGATCGGCCGGCTGTTCACCGCGCACGTCAGCCTCGCCCTGGAGTCGGTGACCGTGCGCGAGCAGCTCACCGAGGCGATGCGCACCCGGGATCTGATCGGCCAGGCCACCGGCATCCTGATGGAGCGCATGAACATCGACGCCGCGGAGTCCTTCGACAGCCTGGTGCGCGCCTCGCAGCGGGAGAACGTCAAACTGCGGGATCTCGCCCGCCGGATCGTCGACGCGAACAACGCCACACGCGAGGCGGGGAGTTGATCGCCGAAACGGGGACAAAAGCAACTGCATGAGTCCCGATACGACGCCCGAACCCCTGGACCAGGCGATCGCGCGCGGCGGCGGCCTGGACACCCTGCTGCGGGACCTGACCGACCGCGCCGTCCAGGCGGTGCCCGGCGCGGCGGCCTGCAGCATCACCGTCCGCCGCGGCGAGCGCCTGCTGACCCTGGCGGGCAGCAGCGGCCTGCCGAGCGGGCTGGACCTGCGCCAGTACGAGGACGGCAGCGGGCCGTGCGTGTCAGCCGCCGGGACCGGCGACGAGCGGTACGTCCCCGACACGGCGGAGGAGACCCGCTGGCCCGACTACACCCGCTACGCGCTCTCCGTCGGCGTGCGCTGTGTGCTGGCGCTGCCGCTCGCGGTGCCGGGCGAGACGGGCGCCGCGCTGAACCTGTACGGCCTCGAGCCGGACGGGCTGGCCGCCGACCGTGAGCAGGCGCGTGCCTTCGCCGCGCGGGCCGCCGACGCCGTGACGGTCGCGCTGCGCGTCGAGGGCGAGCGCGCCGCCGCGCCGGACGTGCGCACCGCCCTGCTCTCCCGCAGCGTCATCGACCAGGCCATCGGCATCCTGATGGCCCAGGAGCGGGTCGACGCCCAGCGTGCGCTGGAGCGACTGCGCAACATGTCCCAGCACCGCAACACCAAGCTCCGCGACCTGGCCGCCGACCTGGTCTCGCGGGCCGCGAGCCCCCAGCGGTCGCCGCGCCCCCCGCTCCCCCCGCGCGCCCCGTCAGGCCGCGGGCAGTGAGTCGCCCTGCACGGCCTGGACGTCCAGTTCCACCCTGAGGGTGGTGCCGATGGCGGCGATGCCCGCCTGGAGGACCTGGTTGTAGTTCATGGCGAAGTCCTCGCGGCGCAGTTCGGTCGTCGCGCGGAAGGCGGCGCGGGTGCCGCCCCAGGGGTCGGCTCCCGTGCCCAGGTAGGCGAGGTCGAGGTCGACGGGGCGGACCACGCCGTGCATGGCGAGCTCGCCGTGGACCGTCCAGCGGTCCGAGCCGGCGGCCGTGAGGCCGGTGGAGCGGTAGGTGATCTCCGGGTGGCGCTCCACGTCCAGGAAGTCCGGCGACTTCAGGTGGCCGTCGCGCATGCCGTTGCCGGTGTCGATGGAGGCGGCGCGGATGACCGCCTCCACGCGGGACTTGGTGACGTCGTCCGGGGCGATCTCGATGGTGCCCCCGAAGTCGGTGAACCGCCCGTGCACGCTGGAGATGCCCAGGTGCTGGGCGACGGCGGCGACCGAGGAGTGGGCCGGGTCGACGGTCCACGGCCCCGGCGGGGGCAGTTCGGTGCCGCCCTGGCGGGCCAGGGTCACCGTGCCGACCTCGGCCCGGCCGCTCGCGGTGACGATCGCACTGGAGGCCGCGGGCGCGTAGCCGACGGCGGTGACGATGACGGTGTACGCGCCGGGCGCCAGCTCGGTCGTGTCCCGCACGGTGCCCTCGGCGTCGGCCTCGGCCCGCACCACCTGGGTGCCCGTCATGTCGGTCACCGTGACGACCGCGTGCGACACGGCCCATCCGTCCCGGGTGCGGATCCTCGCGGTCAGTCCCATCCCGTTTTCTCCCTGCACATCCATACAAATCGGTCGCATGAGACCGGCCCGTGGCGAGGCGCTCCGCCGCTCGGGGAGCGCCCCGCACACGGGCCGGGGTCGAACTACTCGCCGGGGTGGGCGAGTTCGATGTCGTGGTCGTCGACTCCGCGGCCGGTGACCGTCAGAGCCGTCGCCACCGGCGGGTAGCCCGTCGCGATGACGGTGTACTCGCCGCTGCCGAGGTCGGTGAAGGCGTACGCGCCGTCCGCCCCGGTGGTGGCCGTGCCGGCCACGTTGCCCGCCGCGTCGACGAGCGTCACCCGGGCGTCCGCGAGCGGACCGTGCGGGGCCCGCACCACGCCCTGGAGCCGGGCGCCGGAGGGCAGATCGATCTCGACCCGGGTGACCCCGGTGCCGCCCACCTCGACCGGCAGCGCCCGCGGCCGGTAGCCGTCGGCGTTCACCGCCACGGTCACCGCGCCCGGCACCAGTTCGGAGAAGGAGAACTCGCCGTTCTCCCCGGTGGCACCGGTGGCCAGCAGGTCGCCGCGGACATCGGTGACGATCACCATGGCGTCCTTGACCGGCAGTCCGGACTCGGCGGCCCGGACCACACCGCTCAGGCCGCTGGTGCCGCTGAGCAGGATGTCGTACGCCACCGGCTCGCCGCCCACCACGATCGTGGACGCCTGCGGCTGGAAGCCGTCGGCGGAGGCGATCAGGACGTAGGAGCCCGCGCCCGGCGCGTCCACCGCGTAGGCGCCGTCGGCCTGCGCGACCGACCGGCCCAGCTGGCGTCCCGCCAGCGAGATCAGCGTGACCGCCGCCTGCGGCACCGGCGCGCTCTCGGCGCCGCGGACGAAGCCGCGCACCGGGATGCCGCCGCCGGCGCCCGCGCCCGTGGCGCCCGGCGCCACCGTGGCGACCGCGGCGAGCCGCTGGGTGCCCTCGGGACCCGCCTCGGTGGCGGAGACGGCGGACGCCCAGCTCGGCACCCGCTCCCCGGCCGGGGTGAAGGTGTCACCGGCGGCCTCGCCGGCCGGCGCCTCGGCGGCCGGCGCGGTGGCCGGCTCTTGGGCCTCGGCGACGACGGGAGCCGCGGCCGGGTCCACCGGAGCGGCCTCGCCGTCGGCGGCCTGGGCCAGCGCGCCCTTGGTGCGCAGCGGCACCTCCTTGATGAACAGCGTGATCAGGAAGGCGACCGCGGCGAGCGCGCCGGCGTACAGGAAGATGTCCGCGATGCCGTGCCCGTAGGCGCTCTCCATGACCGTGCGCAGCGGCCGCGGCAGCTTGTCCATGTCGGGGATGGTGTCCGTGCCGGAGCCGGAACCCGCCGCGAGCTTGGCGTACTTGGGGCCGAGGTCGGCCAGGCCGTCCTTGACGTAGTCGGTGATCCGGTTGGCCATCACCGCGCCCAGCGCCGAGACGCCCACCGCGCCGCCCAGGGAGCGGAAGAAGGTGACCGTGGAGCTGGCCGAGCCGAGGTCGCCCGGGTCGACCTGGTTCTGCGTGCACAGCACCAGGTTCTGCATCATCATGCCGATGCCGAGGCCCAGCAGGGCCATGAAGACGCCCATCTTCCAGTACGCGGTGTCGTACCGGATGGTGCCCAGCAGGCCGAGGCCGGCCGTCACCAGCACGCCACCGCTGACCAGCCAGGCCTTCCAGCGGCCGGTGCGGGTGATGAACTGCCCCGAGACGGTGGAGGAGACGAACAGACCGCCGATCATCGGGATGGTCATGACGCCCGACATCGTGGGCGACTTGTCGCGGGCCAGCTGGAAGTACTGGCTGAAGAACACGGTGCCGGTGAACATCGCGATGCCCACGAACAGCGAGGCGAGCGAGGCCAGCGTGATGGTGCTGTTGCGGAACAGCCGCAGCGGGATGATCGGCTCCGAGGCCTTGGCCTCCACCAGCACGAACAGCGCGCCGAGGACGACCGAGCCGCCGACCATCACGTACGTCTGCCACGAGATCCAGTCGTACTTGTCACCGGCGAAGGTGACCCAGATCAGCAGCAGCGAGACGGCGGCCGAGATCAGGGTGGCGCCGCCCCAGTCGACCTTGACCTCCCGCTTGACCACGGGCAGGTGCAGGGTCTTCTGCAGCACGATCAGCGCGATCACCGCGAAGGGCACGCCGACGTAGAAGCACCAGCGCCAGCCCAGCCAGGAGGTGTCGGTGATGACACCGCCGAGCAGCGGGCCGCCGACGGTGGCGACGGCGAACGTGGCGCCGAGGTAACCGGAGTAACGGCCCCGCTCACGCGGGGAGATCATCGCGGCCATGACGATCTGCGCCAGGGCGGACAGACCGCCGACGCCGATGCCCTGGACCACACGGCAGGCGATCAGCATGCCGGGGTTCTGCGACAGCCCCGCCGCCATCGACGCGACGACGTAGATGACGAGAGCTATCTGGACGAGTGCTTTCTTGCTGTACAGGTCGGCGAGCTTGCCCCACAGGGGAGTGGTCGCGGTCATCGACAGCAGGGAGGCGGTGACGACCCAGGTGTAGGCGGACTGGCCGCCACCGAGGTCGCCGATGATCTTCGGCAGGGCGTTGGAGACGATCGTGGACGACAGGATCGCCACGAACATGCCGAGCAGCAGCCCGGAGAGCGCCTCCATGATCTGCCGGTGGGACATCGGAGCGCTCCCCGGGGAGCCTCCCCCATGCTTGGCGTGAGCCCGCACACCGGCTGGTGTGGTCGTTGCCATGGGCTTCCTTTGCTTACGTGCTTGCGGGTGTACGGGTGGTCTCTTCGACTACGGGCGCGGGCGGCCGGGCCGGGGCGGACCGGCAGTCGCCGAAGCTGGCGCGCAGGCGTGTCATCAGCCGGATGAGCTGGCCGACCTCGTCGTCGGTCCAGTCGCTCAGCCGCTCGGCGAACAGCTGGGTGGTCCGCCGGTACATGTCGTCGAGCCGGTGCTCTCCCGCGGGCGTCAGGCGCAGGATGCGCGAGCGCTTGTCCGCGGGGTCCGGCAGGCGGTCGATCCAGCCGCGCGCGGCGACGTGCGCGACATGGCGGCTGGTGACCGACATGTCCACGGAGAGCAGCTCGGCGAGCTTGCTCATGCGCATGTCCCCGTGGCGGCCGAGCAGGGTCAGCACGGCGGCGGAGCCGGCCGGGCAGTCGGACGGCAGCATCCGTCCCATGTCCCGCTTCACGGCTCCGACGGCGCTGAGCTGACGTGCCAGCTCCTCGTACTGCGCCTGCTCAGCCATCACACCTCCCGTATTCGTTGCTTAGGGCAACCATAAACACGGTTGGTTGCTGCAGGCAAACAAATAGGGGGTCGGCGCCGCAAAAACTTGGCAAAGGCAAGTATTGCGAACGTAAAGGTGCAGGTGGTTGCCCTGATCAGCCGGGGTGGGCCCCCACTTGGGTCCCATCCGGGGATTCGCTAGTGTCTCGGGCCATGGCTAACACCCAGGGCCCCCAGGGCAACTACGACCCCGCCGGCAGCACCCAGATGTTCCGCGCGTTCGTCGACGAGGCCGCTCCCCAGGGCAGGCAGCAGGAGGCCGCCTCCTCCGGCCCGCGGATCGGCCTGATCGTCGGCGTGGTGGTCGCGGTGGCGATCGTCGCGGCCGTCGCCTGGCTCGCGCTCAAGTAGTCCGCCGGCCCGCGCCCGCGGGCCCAGGCTCCCCTACTTCCACTGGACCGCGACGTCCCGCGTCTCGATGTGCATGCCCAGCGGCACCCGCCAGGCGTCCACGCACACGGTCCAGCTCCCGTCCTTCCGCGCGCCGGCCCCGATCGGCGCCGGGAGCGGCTCGCTCGACTCCACCGTGCCCCAGTCGATCCCGAGCGCGCCGATGATGTGCGTCCCGAGTGTCACCGTGCCCGAACGCACCGCCGTGCCGCCCGAGTTGCGGAAGGTCACGGTGACCTTCTCGCACCACCGCCGGTCCGCGGCCTCCCGCACGGGCTCGCCCGCGCTCAGCCGGGCGGGCGCGGGGGGCGTGGAGGGCGGCGGGGGCGCCGGTGACGAGGGCGGGGAGGGCGGGGACGGGCGCTCGGGGGATGTCGTACGGCCGTTGCCGCCGCCGTTGCCCGGCGAGGACGGGGATTCCGGCGAACTGCCGCCGGTGGGTTCAGGGTTGGTTCCCCGGGTGCCCGTGGAGGGTGCGGTGCCCGTGGAGGGTGCGGTGCTCGTGGCGCCCGTAGAGCCTCCCGGCCCCGAACCGCCGGACGCCGTACCGGAATCCGTATCCCCGCTGGGCAGACTTCCTGCCCGCACGGGCGAGTTGTCGGTACCGGACGATCCCGGACCACCGCTCACGCCGGAGTCGCCGCCCTGGCCGCCCCCGTCGAGCGGCACCAGCGTCACGGACCCCGTCGGTGCGGCCCTCCCAGGGGCCCGGGGCGACCCACCGGCCGGTCCCACCGCGACGTACCCGCCCCCGGCGCCGTCCCCGCAGGCGGCGAGGATCCCGGCCAGACACACGACGGCCGCCGAGGCGGCCGTCACGGCGCCTCGACGGCCACGAGTCGAAGTCACCCATGGCAGCATCGCGCCATGGTGTCTGACGCTCCGTCAAATAGGAAGCGTCCTGCGGCGGTCAGTCGGTCAGTCCGAGATCAGGCCCTCGCGCAGCTGGGCCAGGGTGCGGGTCAGCAGCCGGGAGACGTGCATCTGGGAGATGCCGACCTCCTCGCCGATCTGAGACTGGGTCATGTTGGCGAAGAAGCGCAGCATGATGATGCGGCGCTCCCGGGGCGGGAGCTTGGCGAGCAGCGGCTTGAGCGACTCGCGGTACTCCACGCCCTCCAGCGCGGTGTCCTCGTAGCCCAGGCGGTCGGCCAGGGAGCCCTCGCCGCCGTCGTCCTCGGGGGCCGGCGAGTCGAGGGAGGAGGCGGTGTAGGCGTTGCCGACGGCGAGGCCGTCGACCACGTCCTCCTCCGACACGCCCAGTACGGCGGCGAGTTCGGCCACCGTGGGCGAGCGGTCCAGCCGCTGCGACAGCTCGTCGCTGGCCTTCGTCAGTGCCAGCCGCAGCTCCTGGAGGCGCCGGGGCACCCGCACCGACCAGGAGGTGTCCCGGAAGAAGCGCTTGATCTCGCCGACCACGGTCGGCATCGCGAAGGTCGGGAACTCCACGCCCCGCTCGCAGTCGAAGCGGTCGATCGCCTTGATCAGGCCGATGGTGCCGACCTGGACGATGTCCTCCATCGGCTCGTTGCGCGAGCGGAAGCGGGCGGCCGCGTAGCGGACCAGGGGGAGGTTGAGCTCGATCAGGGTGTCCCGGACGTAGGCGCGCTCGGGGCTGTCGGCGTCGAGTGCGGCGAGCCGCAGGAACAGGGAGCGGGACAGGGTCCGGGTGTCGATGGCTTCCGAGGCCGGGGGAGCCGGGGCCTCAGCGGCCGCGAGGGCCGCAACGTCGTCGAGGGCGTCGAGCGCCTCGAGCTCCTTGGCAGGGGTCTCGCTCTTGCTGAGCGTCAGCACCTCGGAGCTGCCCTGATCTGCGGACATGCCACCCCCTCTGGGTCGCGGGACGGTCGCGGCCTGCGCTCTCCCGACGGAGAACTCAGCCCTCACCTGAATACCGGAGCCGAAGCCGCGGCAAACGCGCTTGAGGAAGAATGTCACATGTCGGCAACACGCTGTAGTGACATGTCGACATCCGAGATGCGAATCCACCCTGGAAAAAGGGGGTCTGACGGCCTTTCGGCTCGGTGGTGTCGGGATCCGCCCAGGTGAGGGATTCGCCCGTGACGGTTACGCCTCGATCCTGTTTGCGGATCGAAGGCGCTGGAAGCTACGCGCGAGTAGCCGCGAGACGTGCATCTGGGAGACGCCGAGTTCGGCGCTGATCTGCGACTGGGTGAGATTGCTGTAGTAGCGCAGCAGCAGAATTCTCTGTTCCCGCTCGGGCAGTTGGACCAGGAGATGGCGGACGAGGTCGCGGTGCTCCACACCGTCGAGCGCGGGATCCTCGTAGCCGAGCCGGTCGAGGAGCCCGGGCAGCCCGTCGCCCTCCTGGGCCGCCTCCAGGGAGGTCGCGTGGTACGACCGTCCGGCCTCGATGCAGGACAGCACCTCGTCCTCGGTGATCCGCAGCCGCTCGGCGATCTCGGCGGTCGTGGGGGAGCGGCCGAAGGCGGTCGTCAGGTCCTCGGTGGCGCTGTTGACCTGCACCCACAACTCGTGGAGCCGGCGCGGGACGTGGACGGTGCGGACGTTGTCGCGGAAGTAGCGCTTGATCTCGCCGACGACGGTCGGCATGGCGAAGGTCGGGAACTGCACGCCCCGGTCGGGGTCGAAGCGGTCGATGGCGTTGATCAGGCCGATGGTGCCGACCTGGACGACGTCCTCCATGGGCTCGTTGCGGGAGCGGAAGCGGGCGGCCGCGTAGCGCACGAGCGGGAGGTTGGCCTCGATGAGCGCCCCGCGCACGCGGGAGTGCTCGGCCGTGCCCGGTTCGAGCTCCTTCAGCTGGGTGAACAGCACCTGGGTGAGGGCCCGGGTGTCGGCGCCGCGCCGCTTCTCCGGTGCCGGGGCACAGGCCGCGGCAGCGGATGCTTCCTCCTGGGGCGGCGCAGTACTGGCCGACACGGTCAACGCCACCTCTTCGTCGATCAACTCATCCGTCAAAAGCGGTCATAGCATCACAAGACAGGTGCATCGTGTTCAAGCACCGCATATGCACGTGTTGAGGGTTGAAATAGGGCATATGGCACAAAAAAGCCCCGCTGCCGTGCGGCGGCGGGACCTCGGGAAGCGGTCGGGAGCCGAGGGCGGTCGGCGCCCGCACCGCGGGCTCAGAACTCGTAGTCGGCGATCACCCATGTGGAGAACTCGCGCCACAGCGCGACGCCGGCCTGGTGGGCCGGGTGCTCCAGGTAGCGCTTGAGCGCGTCGGCGTCCTCGACCGCCGAGTTGATCGCGAAGTCGTGGGCGATCGGGCGGTCGCTGATGTTCCAGCCGCACTCCCAGAAGCGCAGCTCGTCGATCTGCCCGCCGAGGGCGCGGAACGCCTCGGCGCCCGCCACGACGCGCGGGTCGTCGCGCGAGACGCCCTCGTCGAGCTTGAAGAGGACCAGGTGCCGGATCATCATTTCCCTCCGTTGGCGACCCAGGTCATGAAGTCGCCGATGGCCTTCGCCGCGTCCGAAATGCCCTCGAAGCCTATCTGGACGTAGCCGGCGGCCTTGGCCGGGTCCGTGATGATCACGTAGAGCACGAAGACCACGAGCGCGTAGACGGCGATCTTCTTGGCGTTCACCGCCATCGCGGTCTCCCCCTGTCGCATGTTGCCCTGTCGTCGGCCGCGGCGGACCGAGTGCTGTCGATGATCGCACGATGATGGCACGAAGGGCCCCGTCCGACGGACGGGGCCCTTCACAAGCGGTAGCGGAGGGATTTGAACCCTCGGTGACTTGCGCCACACTCGCTTTCGAGGTCTGTTCGGGCAGGTCAGAGCAGTAGTCGGCGCCGTTCAGACCCGTTCATTCCCGTCCCGGCGCCGGTTGCCTGAACCCCTGTGAACGGCTCCGGACGCGGGTGAATGAGACGGAAACTGAGACGGAGCGCCCCCGGCTGACCTGCGCATCAGTCGTCTGTCGGCCGAGCACGGGGCGCGTCCAGAGCCGCTATGACGGCCGTTGTGTCCCCGTCGTACAGGACGTACGACTCATCGTCCTGAGGCGGGATGAATCGCGTGCGGTACCGCTGTAGGTCACTCTCGGAAAAGTAGATCGCGTTCGGATCGTCCGCGTGAAATTCGTTGCGCTTGCTGATCCGCGCCCACAACTCGTCATGGCTCGCCGCGAGATAGACGAGTACCGGGGTGGCGCCGGCGTCGGTAGCGATGGCCTGCCACTTGGCCCGATCTTCCGGCGTCCAAAAGCCGTGGTCAACGACCACATCGTGCCCTGCCTTGAGCTCGTCCCTCAGCTCAAGGGCTACGTCTTCGAGGACCGGGCGCTCAAGGGTGGGAAAGGTGCCCCGGGGGAAGTCGACCCCGTAAACGCCGTGCCGGCGGTACATCTCCTCATCCGGGCAGAGCCGGACGAACCCGCGAGCTGTCAGCGCTCTGGACAGGGTGGTCTTGCCAGAGCCGGGGAGCCCGGCCATCAGGACGCAGAACGGCGGGCGGGCGACCGTCACGGGGAAACCTCCGACTCTGTGCGCCATGTACGACCGGGACCCCCGAGGTCTACGCCGTACTCCACGATGTTGCCCTCGCTGTCGACGAACTTCGCGGTCATCACCACAACCGGCTCCGCCGGCGGATCGTGAGGGTCAAGTTCCAGGAGCCGTGCGAACTCCGGCGTAAGCAGGCACGCTGAGGCGGTGTCGATTCGGTGACTGATCGGGTGGCCGGTCGCCTGAGCGATGAGCTGGAGAGAGGTTCCCCCTTTCAGTCGCTCGCTGGTTGCGAGCTGGGGAATCAGCTTCCCGTACCGTGCGGGAATCCACGAGGTGCTGTGGGCCACGATGCCGTGCCGGTCCCTGTAGACGCGGCTGCGGCGCACCACATCGGCGCCGGGCTCGATGTCCAGCGCTTGGGCCACGTCTGCGGGAGCGGGAACCACGGCCGCCTCGTGCGAATCGGACCGCTCGCCGGTCCCCCAACTGGACCCGGTACGGCGGCCCCGGTCCTGACGCTGGGCTCCCGACGACATGGGAGCCGGTAGGTCCAAGACCTCAGTCCCGATGCCGTGGATGCCTCGAACTAGGCCGTCGTTGCGCAACTTACGCAGGGCCTTTTCGGCCGTGGCGGTGCTCACCTGCCACTTTTCCGCGAGGTTCTTGATGCTCGGCAAGAGCGTCCCCGGCTGTAGCTCGCCAGACGAAATCCGCTCCGCGTAGTGGGCCGCGATCCTCGCATACGGCGCCCGATTGTCGGCCTGGCCTGCCATGACGGTTGCTCCTTGTCGTCACTTCCCTGAGGTTCCCTACCTTACCGCTTGACACCGCAGGGAACCCTAGGGAACCTTAGGGATGTGCCCGCCGGGCGGCTCGACCGGGCGGCGGGTGCAAGACCTCGACGCGCCTGCATTCGTGACTGGCTGAGTCGGAGCAAAGGGGCCCGGGACAGAGCGGGCCGAGGGCGCACCCGACCCTGGTCATTCGGGAGGGCTTAGACCGAAAGGTCACGTCTCCATACGCCTGTAACGGGAGCCCGTGTTCCCGAAGGAGACACCCGCACGACTCGACCACCGCAGCGCTTCGCTCGCTGCGGCCGGTTGCCTCCGCTGCACGTCTCGCACGTGCGGCGCTGAGGGGAGCCGGACGTTCCGACTTCAACGGCGCGCGGCCCCGGTGCTGGAACACCGGGGCCGCTGTTCGGGCCGTTTCACCTGCGAGGGAGAACCACGACCCATGGAACACATCGTCACTGTTCAGGACGCTGTTACCGCGTTCGCCGACTGGGCCGAGCCCACGGACGTGGAGCTGGACGCGATCGAGGAGGAGATGCCCGCGATCCTCGCGGCCGTCGACCTGCTGGACGCGCAGATCATCACGCTGGACCGGACGCCGAGTGAGCTGGACGTCCAGCGCGTCCGCCGCGCCCGGCGGCGTCTGCTCGCCGCGCGGCGGGAGCT
>NZ_BMVJ01000036.1:10226-21289 GCF_014650655.1 Streptomyces anandii JCM 4720 | reverse complement strand
GGCCAACCGCAGCGCCGGCGTGAACCAGCCGGGCGGTGCAGCGTGAGCGCCGCACCCGGCACGAGGTTGAGCACGGCGCAGAAGGTGGTGCTGTCGGCCGCGTTCGTGCCGATGGTCGCCACCGGGGCGGCCGGCGGGGTGGGGACGTTCAGCAACATCTCGCGCGCCTACGGGCAGGGGACCGCGTTGGGTGCGGTCGCGGCCGGTGAGGGCGCAACCGCCGTTCTGGCGCTGGTCCTGCTCGGGCTGACCATGCTGGGCCAGTCCTCGCCCCTGCCGGTGCGGCTCGGGCTGTGGGCCCTGCCGGCCGCCGCGTCGGTGATGGCCGCCACGGCGGCCACCGATCCGGGCCGTACCGTCATCTACGCCGTGACCCCCATGGGCATGTGCGTCTCCGCCGAGGGCATGGCGTTCCTCGCCCGGCGCATCGTCGTCCACACGGACGGCCGCGATGCCGAGGGGGAGCGCCGGGCGGCGGCCGTCGTGCAGGCGCTCGCCTATCACCGGGCGCGCGCCGCCAACCACCCCGACAGCAAGATTCGCAAGCGGTCGGATCGGAAGTCGTGGCGGCTGGCCCGCAGGGTCGGCGTCGGGGACGCCTCGCTCGGATCGATGCTGCTGGACGTGCAGCGCGAGCGGGTGACGACCGGAGCGGACGCGGCCCTTGCCGCAATGTTCTCCACTCCCGCCCTGACCGCGAATGCGGAGGAATCAACCCAGGTCGACAGGAAACGGTCTACGGCTGAGCTGCCCGAATCGGCCCCGCCGCCGGTCACCGTGTCGGTGGTGGTGCCCGATCCGGTGCCGGTCGACCTGGGCAAGTCAGCGGCGGCCCTCAAGCCGCTGGCGCAGATCGCCCCCGCCCCGGTCACCCCGATCGCCCGGGGTTCGGTGGCGGCTGAGTCGACCCGACCGCGCCGGACGACCTACCGGGTCCCCGAGGCGGCAAAGTCGACCCGGCCCAAGCGGACCCCGGATCAGTTGCTCACCGAGGCGCGCACGGTGACGGCCGGCTGGCCGGACGCGAAGGTGACGGCCGAGGGCATCCGCCGCGCGCTGCACACCTCGCCCGCGAACGCGCGCATTCTCCGGGACACGATCCTGGCCGACCGAGCCACCACGGCCACGGCGGCTGAGGCGGTGTGATGGGGGCGCTGCCGGTGTTCCGGTGGCGTCTGGCCCCGGACGGTTACGCCACCCGCCGCCAACTGCGGGCGCGCGGGCTGCGTCCGGGTGGTCAGCCGGTGGCCGCGCAGCTCGAACGGCCGCGCCGCCGCAGACCTCCGCTGGTGGCCTACCTCTACCGCGTCGACCTGGCCAAGCCGGTGCGTCCGATGACGCCGGCGAGGTGGGCGGCCCTGGACCGGGCGAACGCGGCCCGCCGCACGTGTCCGCGGTGTGGGCGGGATGCCGGATACGTCATCCCGCCCACGCTCGGCACCTGCGTGCCCTGCGCCTTCCCCGACCGCGCCGCCGCCTGAACCCTCCCTCTCTTCTCTTCTCTCCGACCTGGAGTCTGTTGTGACCAGCGACAACACCGCCTCGTGCGAGGTGACCCGCGACTGGTTCGGCTGGGTGAGCGTGCCCGGCCGGGGCCGGGCGTGGGTGTCCGGGCACGTGAGCGTGCCCGCGTGCACGCCGCGTGCGGAGGTCTACCGGCTGATCGGCGTGTGGCTGCGTGAGCGCGGCTGCGCGGTGCCGGCCGACCTGTCCCGCGCGATCACCCTGCTCCCCGCCACCGTCGACACCCGGAAGGGGGTCTGAGATGGGTAAGGCCGACACCCGCCGCCTGGACCGGGCGATCCGGGAGACCAACCGCAAGTTGGACGCGGTCCGCGAACGCGAGATGTGGCCGCTGAGCGGCCCGGAGCGGCGCGCGATCCTCGCGGCCATGGCGGGCGGCTCCTACCGGATCGTGCGGGGCCGCAGCACCGGCAACGCCGACCGCCGCCTGGAGTCCGCGTGGACCAGTGCCGAGACGCGGCTGATCGCGGAGATCACCGCCCTGCACACCGAGCGGCAGCGCATCGTCCACGAGGCGGCCACCGCGAAGGCCGCGAAGAAGTCGTCCGGCTGGTGGTGAGCGCGCCCGCGGGCGCCTCTCCCGCCGCCTGACCCGCATGTCTCGACTGCCCGGGGTGGCCGTTGCCTGCCACGGACCCGGCCACCCCGGCACTCTCCCAACTCCCGCCCGTGTAAGGGCAGTCAGGAGCACGTTCAGCATGACCGAGAACGTCGTCCACCTGCACAAGAACACCACCCCGGCCCCCCGCGAGGCGGCCGTGACCACCCTGACCGTGGTCCCCGACCCCACCCCGGCCGCGCCCGCGTCGCCGGTGCCGTTGTGGGTGCGCTCCGGGCGCGCGATCCGTACGGCCGTCACGCACGAGAACACCAAGACGGCCGCCCGCGCCGCCGCCCGGCACAGCCTGTACGTGGCCGGCGGGGCCCGGATCGTCGCCAAGCGCACGTGGGACGGCCGCACCGCCGCCCGCTATGAGCGGATGCTGCGGGCGGCGGAGGCGGCGGGGAACTTCGAGGCGGCGGCGGAGTGGGAGGAGCGCGGGCAGCGCTACCGCGAGGCCCGCCACCGCCGCCGCATGGACCTGCTGCACTCCCCGCTGGACGCGGCCAAGGGCGCGGCCGTGAGCGCCGGGATGGGCATCGGCGGCCTGGTCGTGCTCGGCATCGTCATGGCGGTGGCCACCAAGGACGCCAGCGAGGTCGTCACGCCGTTGATGGCGGTCATCCGCTTCATCAACCTGATGATCACGATCGTGCAAGTGGTGTGGGGCCCCGCGATCGCCATCGGCCCGTTTCTCGCCCTGCTCGCCCTGTGGTCGGTCGGCGCCCACCAGAAAGCCGCACCCCAGTGGGCGCTCCCGGCCGCTGTCCGCAACGGTGACGGTGAGCCCATCACCCCGTCGATCGTGGTCAAGGCGCTGCGCGACCTTGGAGTGCCGGCACTGCGCAACGCCATCAAGGAGATGGGGGATGCCGGCGCGTCCATGCTCGGGCCGATCCGGATTGCCGGATGCGGCGTCGAGGTCGACGTCACGCTTCCCTCCGGGGTCTCCACGGTCGAGGTGCAGAACCGGCGCCGGAAGCTCGCGGAGAACCTGACCCGGCATGAGCACGAGGTGTTCATCACGATCCCGCAGGCGGCCCGCACGGTCCGGCTGTGGATTGCCGACTCCGGGGCGCTGGACGAGCCGATCGGCCCCTCGCCGCTGGTCACCGACGAGACGATGACCGCCGACTACGCCAAGGGCCGCGCCCCGTGGGGTCAGGATCTGCGCGGCGACGCGGCGAGCCTGTCGCTGTATCAGCGGCATCTGCTCATCACGGGGTTGTCGAACCAGGGCAAGACGGCCGCGCTGCGGGCGTTGGCCCTGTGGCTCGCCCTGGACAAGTCGGTTGAGTTCCGTGTGGCCGACCTCAAGGGCGCGGGTGACTGGGCCATGTTCGACGGGCTGGCCACGGTGCTGATCCAGGGGCCGACCGATGACCACGTGATCGAGGCGACCGAGATGGTCGAGGGCGGCGTGTACGAGATGGAGCGCCGCTTGCAGGCACCGCCCGGCACGGTGTTCCCGCCGCTGATCCTGCTGGTGGACGAGGCGCAGGTGGCGTTCATGTGCCCGCTGGTCGACGCCGACAAGCGCCCGTATGGCGGCTCCAAGGCCACGAGCCGGTACTTCATGGCCGCGCGGAAGATCCACAATCAGGGGCGTGCGGTGAACGTGCTGCTGTGGCAGGGCACGCAGGACCCCACCGACCAGAACCTTCCCAAGCTGGTCCGCGAGGGCGCCCACACCCGCGCCTCCCTCGCGCTGGGCACCGAGTCGCAGGCCCGCATGGCGCTGGGGGACAAGGCCGTGGACGGCGGGGCCGCGCCGAACCTGCTGCGTCCGGGGCTGGACAAGGGCACGGTCGTGGTCGCCTCGGACGGCATCGCCATTCCGGCCGGCCAGTCCTCCATCACGGTGCGCACGCACTACATCGACACCGACACCGCGACCGAGGTCGCGGAGCGGGCCAAGCGGCTGCGGGACGGCGTGACCACGCTGCACGTCATCGAGCGCGGTGAGGACCGTGACCCGCTCGCGGACATCGCCGGCGTGCTCGGCACCACGGCGCGCGTGCTCACCGCGGACGTGCTCAAGCGGCTCACGGCGCTCAACGCCGACGCCTACGGCGACTGGACGCCCGGCGACCTCAAGCGCGTGTTGGAGGCGGCCGGGGCGGAGCCGTACAAGTCCGATGGCCGCATGGTCGTCGGCCGCGACCGCGTGCTGCGCGCCCTCGCCAACCGCGACACCGAGGGTTCCGCTTCCGCCGACTGACGGCAGGGAGCCAACCTGTCACGGGTCAGGGAGGAAGGGAGAACTCCCTGACCGCCTCCCTGACCCGCCTCCCTGGCCCTGACCTGCACAAATGATCATTCAAGGAGGCAGGGAGGCACCCCAGGTCAACCCCCCGAAACCCCCTCGCCAGCGCCCCCGGAAGGGGGTGCCTGCGCCTCCCTGAACCGACCCCGGAAGGGATTCCGCATGTATCCCGAGCGCACCGGCCACGCGCCTGCCGCGCGGGCCGTGGAAGTCCACCAGCCCACCCCGCTCCCGCCCG
The DNA here is from genome assembly GCF_014650655.1 of Streptomyces anandii JCM 4720. Taxonomy (GTDB): domain Bacteria; phylum Actinomycetota; class Actinomycetes; order Streptomycetales; family Streptomycetaceae; genus Streptomyces; species Streptomyces anandii. Next base: position 16,660 of record NZ_BMVJ01000036.1, on the reverse strand, counting down.
CCGTGCCGGTCGCGGCGCCGCTCGTGCCCGTCCAGCCGGGCAGCATCCCGGCCGTGGCGAGCATCGTCCTGCCGGACGGCCGGGTCGTCACCGGCTACGCCATCGAGCCCGCCCGGCCCGAGCCGGTCACCGCGAAGCCGGCCGTCTCCCGCGCGGCGGTGAACGTCGCGCTCGGGGGCGTCGGGTTCCTCGCGGTGTGCGGCGGCCTGCTGCTGCTCACCACGTTCATCACCGCCCTGACCGCGCTCATCACCCAGCTCATCACCCTGGCCGCTGTCATCTTCGGCGGATGGATCGCCGTGCAGGTCTTCAGCGCCAGCGGCCACCGCGACGGGACGACGGTCAACATCCGCAAGGCCATCTTCAAGCGCAACCACTTCCACGGCTAGCCACGCCAAGGGCGGCCCCCACTCCGCCAAGAACCGGGGCCGCCCTGACCTGCCAGCACCCATCCAAGGAACTGGAGACCTCCAGCATGACCCATACCCCCCGTCCAGCGCTGCTGTCCGCAGCGCTGGACGCCGCCGCCCGCGGCTGGCACGTCTTCCCCCTGCGGCCCGGCAGCAAGGTCCCCGCGCTGCACGGGGAGAAGACCTGCACCCGCACCGGGCCCTGCCAGGCCGGGCACGTGAAGTGGGAGCAGCGCGCCACGACCGACCCGGACCGCATCCGCACCGCGTGGTCGCGGGCGCCGTTCAACGTCGGTATCGCCACCGGCCCCTCCGGGCTGCTGGTCATCGACCTGGACACGCCCGAACACAAGGGCAGTACGGACGCGCCTGACGGCGCGGCGACCTTCGCAGCGCTCTGCGAGCGCGCCGGGCACGCCGTCCCCACCACGCACCGGACCCGGACCCCCAGCGGCGGACAACACCTGTACTTCACCGCCCCCCAGGGCACGCGGTACGCCAACACGGCCGGGACCGTGGCCGCTTCGGTCGACACCCGTGCGTGGGGCGGCTACGTCGTCGCCGCGGGCAGTATCACCCCGGCCGGACCGTACGAGGCGCTGTGCGGCTCTGTGGCGGTCCCTGTGCCGTCGTGGCTGCAAAGCATCCTGCGACCGGCTCCCAGGGCGTCTCACGCGCCCTCGGTGGCCGTAACGGGGCAATCCCGCAGGTATGCGGATGTAGCACTCGCCAGCGAGGCGCGGAACGTGGCTGCGGCTCAACACGGGCAGCGCGAGGCGACGTTGTTCCGCGCCGCGCGCGCCGTGGGGCGGTTCGTCGCGTGGGGCGACCTTCCCCGGCACGTGGTCGAGCAGGCTCTTCAGGAGGCAGGCGAGGCGGCCGGACTGTCCGCGTCCGAGTGCCGCTCCACCCTGCGCAGCGCGCTCAACTGGTCCATCGCCCACAACCCCGTCAGGCGGGATGCGGCATGAGCACACGCCCGCATCCCCGCCTGAAGAGCACCACCACCCCGGACGGGCCGCACGCCGCCGAACCGGCCCCGCCCCCGGCGGCCGTGGGCGAGCCGAAAGGCGCCGCCCGTAAGGGCGTCGTCACTGCTCTTTCCCGCTCGAACCGGTTCCCCGCCGGGGCGCACCCGGGTGCCGACCCCACGCCCGCGCGGCCCGGTATCCGCATCTACGCCCCACCGGTCTACCGCGACCACGAGGACGGGGCCCGCTGGTCCACGCGGCACGGCGACACCCCGACCGCCGCCTACGCCTGCCCGTGCGGACACACCCGCACCGCCCGCGGGCGGGAGGCGGTGGCCGTGCTGGTCACCGACTACGCCGCCCACACCGCCGGCTGCACCCGCGTGCGGACACACCCGCACCGCCCGCGGGCGGGAGGCGGTGGCCGTGCTGGTCACCGACTACGCCGCCCACACCGCCGGCTGCACCCGGACCCCCACCACGCCGGAACGGAGGAACGCCGCATGATCCCCACCATCGACGGGGCCGCGCTGCTGGACGAGGTGGAAGCCTTCCACCGTCGCTTCAACGTCTTCCCCACCGAGGCCGCGTTCGTGGCCGTCGCCCTGTGGGACGCCCACGCCCACCTGCTCGACTGCTTCGACTCCACCCCGCGCCTGGCGTTCCTGTCCCCGGAGCCGGGGTCGGGCAAGTCACGGGCACTGGAGATCGTGGAAACTCTCGTGCCGCATCCGATGGTCGCCGTCAACGCGTCCGCCGCCGCTCTGTTCCGGGCCGTGTCGGGGGCGGACGGTCGCCCGACGATCCTGTTCGACGAGATCGACACGATCTTCGGTCCCAAGGCGGGGGACAACGAGGAGTTGCGCGGGTTCCTGAACGCCGGACACCGCCGGTCGGGGGTCACGTACCGATGCATCGGAGACGGCGGTAATCAGACCGTGCAGGCGTTCCCGTCGTACTGCGCGGTCGCGGTCGCCGGTCTCGGTTCGCTGCCCGACACGATCCTGACCCGCTCGGTCGTCATCCGCATGCGCCGACGCGCCCGCAACGAACGCGTGGAAGCCTTCCGCGCCCGCATCCACGAGGCAGAGGGGCGCAAGCTCCGCGACCGGCTCGCCGCGTGGGCGGAGCAGGCACGCGCGTCCGTCGTGGGGGCATGGCCGGACATGCCGGACGGGGTGACCGACCGGCCGGCGGACGTGTGGGAACCCCTGCTCGCCGTCGCCGACGCGGCCGGCGGCGACTGGCCCCGCCGGGCCCGCGCGGCATGCCTGGCGCTGGTCAAGGCCGCGCAGACCACCGACAAACACAGCCTCGGTATCCGGCTGCTCACCGACCTGCGCGATCACGTCCTCATCGGCGTCGACCGGCTTCCGACCATCGCCATCATCGACCGGCTCAACGCCCTGGACGACGCCCCGTGGGCCGACCTGGACGGCAAGCCGCTCGACAACCGGCGCCTGTCGCGGATGCTCGGGGAGTACATGACGGCGGACAACGAGCCGATCCGGTCCCGCAACATCCGCACCGCCGGCGGAGTCCTCAAGGGCTTCCACGCCGCCGACCTCACCGACGCGTGGTCCCGCTACTGCCCGCCCCCGCAGGACTCCGCTACATCCGCTACGCCGCTACAGCCCAGCTCAGAGCCGGTGAATCTGTAGCGGCACCCGAGCGTGTAGCGGCTACGCCCGAACCACCGCCAAGCGCGCGTAGCCGCTACATGCCATCCCTCCGCTACAAAAACACCCCTGTTGACCTGCGGTGTAGCGCTGTAGCGGATGTAGCGGACTTCTGAGAAGGGGGCTGAGCACCCCGAACCGTCGCGTAGGAAGGTCACCCCGATGAGTACCGCCCTGCCGCCCACCGCCGATGACCCGACGCTGGTTCTCCTGACCGTCGAAGAGGCCGCCCGCCGGCTCCGTATCGGCCGCACCACCTGCTACCGGCTCATCCGTACCGGGGAGCTGGAGTCCATCCCGGTCGGTGGTCTGCGTCGCATCCCCGTCGACGCCCCGGCCGCGTACGTCGCGCGTTGCCGCGCCGCGCAGCGCGCCGCCTGAGCACATCACCACAGGGACGCCACCCCGGCGGGGTGGCGTCCCTGCCGTTTTCGTACACCCCAACCCGAAGGAGTCCGCCCGTGGCGGAAGAGAAGAAGCGCACTCGACAGCCCAACGGCCGCAGCTCCATCTACCTGGGCAAAGATGGCAAGTGGCACGGCCGCGTGACCGTCGGCATCCGCGACGACGGCAGGCCGGACCGCCGCCACGTCGAACGCAAGACCCGAGCGGAGGTGACGGCGGCCGTCCGCGAGCTGGAGAAGCAGCGCGACGGCGGGTCGGTACGCAAGGCGGGACGCGCCTGGACGGTGGGCGCGTGGCTGACCCACTGGGTCGAGACCATCGCTCCGCTCGCGGTGAACGAGAACACGATGGTCGGGTACGGCGTCGCCGTGCGGAAGCACCTCATTCCCGCGCTCGGCGCCCACCGTCTCGACAAGCTCGGACCCGAGCACATCGAGCGTTTCTACGGGCGGATGCAGGCGGACGGCCGCCGGGCCGGCACGATCCACCAGATCCACCGCACCTTCCGCACCGCGCTCAATGAGGCGGTCCGGCGAGGCCATCTCACCCGCAATCCGGTGCAGCTCGCCAAGGCACCACGGGTGAGCGAAGAGGAGATCGAGCCGTACACCGTTGAGGAGGTCAAACGGCTGCTGCGGGCTGCCGACGACCGCCGCAACTCCGCTCGGTGGGCCGTCGCGCTCGCTCTCGGGCTGCGCCAGGGTGAGGCGTTGGGGCTCAAGTGGACGGACGTGGACATGGAGCGGGGCGTTCTGATGGTCCGCCGTAGTCGACGCCGCCCGCGCTACGCCCACGGATGCGGCGACACCTGCGGCCGGAAGGCTGGGTACTGCCCCCAGCGCCAGCGCACCAACCCGGAGACGGCCGACACGAAGTCCCGAGCGGGCCGGCGGTCGGTCGGCCTGCCGGCGCAGCTTGTTGACCTGCTCCGGGCCCACCGGGTGAGGCAGGACGCCGAACGGGCGGCGGCGGGCGAGAAGTGGGCGGATGAGGGTTGGCTGTTCGCCACCCCTGACGGGCGCGGTACCCCGCCCCGCACCGACTACGACGACTGGAAGGAGCTGCTGGCCGACGCGAAGGTGAGGGACGGCCGCCTGCACGACGCCCGCCACACCGCCGCCACGGTGCTGCTGATCCTCGGAGTCTCCGAGCGCGCCGTCATGGGCCTCATGGGGTGGTCGACCACGGCCATGGCTGCGCGGTATCAGCACATGGTGGATACCGTTCGGGTGGACGTCGCCCGGCAGGTTGACGGGCTCATCTGGGAGCCGGGAGCCGAGGGTTCCGGCGACGATGACGACGGGGCGGCTGGGGTGCTCGCACCGGTCAACTGAGACGGAAACTGAGACGGAGATGCGCGAAGGGTCCGGCTCATCGAGCCGGACCCTTCATCTACCAGCGGTAGCGGAGGGATTTGAACCCTCGGTGACTTGCGCCACACTCGCTTTCGAGGCGAGCTCCTTCGGCCGCTCGGACACGCTACCGAGGGAGACCTTACAGCACGGGAGGGCGTGGTCAGAAATCCGTTTCGGGGCGACCGGCCCGCCGATCGCGCATCCTGTTCAGCGGGTCCGGAAGAACTCGGTGAGGAGGGTCGCGCACTCGTCGGCGAGCACGCCCTCGATCACCTCGGGACGGTGGTTGAGCCGCCGGTCCCGTACGACATCCCAGAGGGAGCCGGCGGCGCCCGCCTTCTCGTCCCGGGCGCCGTAGACCACGCGGTCCACGCGGGAGAGGACGGCCGCGCCCGCGCACATCGTGCACGGCTCCAGCGTGACCACCAGGGTGCAGCCGGACAGCCGCCACTGTCCGGTGTGCTCGGCGGCCCGCCGGATGGCGAGCACCTCGGCGTGCGCGGTCGGGTCGCCGGTGGCCTCCCGCTCGTTGTGCCCGGCGCCGAGCACGGTGGTGCCGTCACCGGCCAGCACGACGGCGCCCACGGGCACGTCGCCGCCCCGCACGGCCCGCCCCGCCTGCTCCAGCGCGAGCCGCATCGCCCCCCGCCAGGGGTCACGTACGGGGTCGGGCACGCCGGGGGCGTAGAGGGGCGCCGGGCGCGCGGGAGCCGCCCGGGACGGCTGCTCCGGTTCGTCCGGCGGGTGGGGCGGGGTCAGCGGACGGTCTCCAGCACCTCCGAGGCGCCCAGGGCCTCGGCGATCGCGCTCAGCGCGTCCTCCGCGTCCAGGGCGCGCAGCTCCTTGGCGCCGACACCCAGGTCGTCGAGGATCTCGCCGTCGCCCAGCGGGCCGTGCGTGATGGTCTCCGAGGAGGAGGGCGACTCCCCCTCCTCGTCGTCCCCGGCGGACGCGGGCTCGCCGTCCTCCGTGCCGTCGAGGTCCAGGGAGTCCAGGTCCGTGCCGTCGTCTCCGGGTTCCCGGCCGAGCAGTTCGTCGGTGAGCAGGATCTCGCCGTACGAACTGCGGGCAGCGGCGGCGGCGTCCGAGACGTAGATACGCGGGTCGTCCTCGCCGTCCACGCGGACGACGCCGAACCACGCGTCCTCCTGCTCGAGGAGGACGAGCACCGTGTCGTCGTCGGCCGAGGCCTCCCGGGCCAGGTCGGCCAGGTCGGCAAGCGTCTCCACATCGTCGAGCTCTGTGTCGCTCGCTTCCCACCCGTCTTCGGTGCGCGCGAGCAGTGCGGCGAAGTACACCGTGACTCTCCCACTGGTCTTAGGCGTGCCGGTTGGGGGTCCCCCCGGCGGAGGTTCTGGGCGGAGAGAGCTGGGCTCCGAGCCCCACCCACTCGGAATCGTGGCAGAAAGAAGGCGTTCAGGGGACGTCTTCGGCTCCCTGTGTCCGGCAGTTTTGATCGCAGGTCCGTAAAGGACTCACCAGCGCACTCGTTGCCGCCACCTGCGGATCGTACGCGGCTTTCCGACGGCGTCCACGCACACCCACCTCCACAACGTACGCGCGGAGTGTCGGTCTTCCCTCGTGGGGACCCCGTCCCGGCCCGGGGTCGGGGCC
>NZ_BMVJ01000036.1:6192-10197 GCF_014650655.1 Streptomyces anandii JCM 4720 | reverse complement strand
GTGGCCGGGGACCGGGCCTACCAGCGGAACGTGCGCATGCGCATGGCGTGCCGCAGCCGGGCGGCCTTGGCCCGGCGGGGCTGGACGCGGTCCCGCAGCGCGCGGGCCTCGGCCAGCTCGCGCAGGAACCGGGCGCGGCGCCGGCGCCGCTCGCTGTCGGACTCCGGTGCGTCCGTGGTCCGGGACTCCCGGTCAGGCATTGGTTCACCACCCCAGTCGCGTCCCTCCCACTTTCCCTCCAACGGCGGGCTTGATGCCAGATCAGCGGAGGTCCTTGATGCCAGATCAGCGGAGGTCAGTGGCGGCCGGCACGCTCGCCGAAACGGCGGCGGGCCGCTCGGCGGAAGCGGCGGCCGCGGGGGTGCGGGTGCGGGCGGTGCTGCGGGAGGGGTGCGGGGGCGGTGGCCGAGGGCGCGGGCGCGGTGGCCGGTCGGGCGCGGGTGCCGCGGCCGGAGGCGTGCGGCCGGTTGGGGCGCGGGCGCGGTGGCCGGTCGGGCGCGGGTGCCGCGGCCGGAGGTGCTGGTGAGGGGTGCGGGGGCGGTGGCCGGAGGTGTTGTCGCAGGGGGTGCGGGAGCAGTGGTGGGAGGGCGGCGGGTGGGTGCGGGGCCCGGTTAGTGTGGGCACATGCGTCTCCACGTCGTCGACCACCCCCTGGTCGCCCACAAGCTCACCACGCTGCGCGACCGCCGCACCGACTCCGCGACCTTCCGCCGGCTCGCCGACGAACTGGTCACCCTGCTCGCCTACGAGGCGACCCGGGACGTGCGCACCGAACAGGTCGACATCCACACGCCGGTCGCGCAGACCACCGGCGTCAAGCTCGCCCGCCCGCGCCCGCTGGTGGTGCCGATCCTGCGGGCCGGGCTCGGCATGCTGGACGGCATGGTCCGGCTGCTGCCGACCGCCGAGGTCGGCTTCCTCGGGATGATCCGCAACGAGGAGACGCTGCAGGCCTCGACGTACGCCACCCGCATGCCGGAGGACCTCTCCGGCCGTCAGGTGTACGTGCTCGACCCGATGCTCGCCACCGGCGGCACCCTGGTCGCGGCGATCAAGGAGCTGATCAGGCGCGGTGCCGACGACGTGACCGCCGTGGTGCTGCTGGCCGCCCCCGAGGGCGTCGAGCTCATGGAGCGCGAACTGGCGGGCACGCCGGTGACGGTCGTGACGGCCTCCGTCGACCAGCGGCTCAACGAGCACGGCTACATCGTCCCGGGCCTCGGCGACGCGGGCGACCGCATGTACGGGGCGGCCGAGTAGGGCATCCGTCCCGCGGGGTGCCTCAGCAGTCCTCCTTGACCGCCGTCGCGCTCGGCCGCGGTGCGGTGAGGGCGGTCAGGGCCTGGGCGGCGGACGGCTGCGGGGTCAGTTGCTTGAAGCCGGTGCCGATGATCAGGTCCACGTCGGTGCCCTTGCGGGTGTCCGTGCGCTGCTCGGCGCCGGCGAGCTGGGTGGCGAGCACGGGCAGCGAGGTGTTGAGGGCCGAGGCCGGGCCGAGCAGCATGCCGGAGCCCTTGATCTTCTTGTCGAACTCCTTGGTCGCGTTGCCCACCTGGCCGATGCGGAAGCCGCGCTTCTTCAGCTCGTCGGCGGTCTGCTTGGCCAGGCCCTTGCGGGGTGTGGCGTTCAGGACGTTCACGGTGATCTGGCCCGGCTTGAGCAGGTCGCGCGCGGAGGCGGCGGGCGACGGGCTCGCCGTGGCCGCCCGGTCCGCCTTCGTGGTGCAGTCGCCCTTGGCGCCGGCCGCCGCGGCCTTCCTGCCGCCGGTGAAGACGTCGATGAGCTGCAGAGTGCCCCAGCCGACCACGCCGAGCACGGCGACGGAGGCGACGGCCAGGAACACGAGCCTGCCGCGCCGCCTGGGCCTGCGCATCCTCGGGTACTTGTTCCCCGTGATCCGGTACTTCCCGCCCATGCCGGGGGGAGTCAGCATGCTCATGGGCGCAGACTAGTGCGCCCGGGCGGTGATTCCTACTAGATGATCATTGGATGCCGCCCAGCAGAACCCGAAAGGTCCAAGCCGTTACCGAACGGCCGGTCCGCTCAGTCCAGCTCGAGCACGCGCGCGTGCAGCACCTGGCGCTGCTGCAGCGCCGCCCGCACCGCGCGGTGGAGGCCGTCCTCCAGGTACAGATCGCCCTGCCACTTCACGACGTGCGCGAAGAGGTCGCCGTAGAAGGTCGAGTCCTCCGCGAGCAGGGTCTCCAGGTCGAGCTGCTGCTTGGTGGTCACGAGCTGATCGAGGCGGACCGGGCGCGGTGCGACGTCCGCCCACTGCCGGGTGCTTTCCCGGCCGTGGTCGGGGTACGGCCGGCCGTTTCCGATGCGCTTGAAGATCACACGGAAAGCCTACCGGTCAAGACCTTCCGGGCGCAGCCTCGCCGCCCGAGTGCGACGCTGGAAATGCCGCAGCAAACCCGGGCGAATCGGGAACAGGGGCTGAGATGACCGACCACGACACGACGCCCGCCACCGGCGCGCCCACGTCGCGACAGGGCATCCAGGGCACCCCGGGCTCCTCTCCGGCCCGGCGCGCCTCCCTTCCCCCCGAGGCCCAGGAAATCGCCTCGGGTTACTCCTTCAGCGGGCCGGCCCTCGAACTCGGTGCGCTCATCTGGGACGGGCACTGTCTGCCGGACGCGCAGGTCCGGATCCCGCTGCCGATGCTCAACCGGCACGGGCTGGTCGCGGGCGCCACCGGCACGGGCAAGACCAAGACGCTCCAGCTGGTCGCCGAGCAGCTCTCGGCGCGGGGCGTGCCGGTCTTCCTCGCGGACGTCAAGGGCGACCTGTCCGGCATCAGCGAGCCGGGCGCGGCGAACGACCGCATCCGCTCACGGGCCGCCGAGGTCCGCCAGCGGTGGACGCCGGGCGGCTCACCCGCCGAGTTCTACACCCTCGGCGGCACGGGTCACGGCATCCCGCTGCGGGCCACGGTCACCAGCTTCGGCCCGCTGCTGCTGTCCAAGGTGCTCGAACTCAACCAGACCCAGGAGCAGTCCCTCGGCCTGATCTTCCACTACGCCGACACCAAGGGTCTGGAGCTGACCGACCTCAAGGACCTCAGGGCGGTCGTCGCCTTCCTCACCTCCGACGAGGGCAAGCAGGAACTCAAGGACATCGGCGGGCTGTCCACGGCCACGGCCGGGGTGATCCTGCGCTCCCTGACCGCCTTCGAGGCGCAGGGCATGGCGGACTTCTTCGGCGAGCCGGAGTTCGACACCGCCGAGCTGCTGCGCACGGCCGGGGACGGGCGCGGGGTCGTCTCCGTACTCGAACTGTCCGCCGTGCAGGACCGGCCGCGGCTCTTCTCGACCTTCCTCATGTGGCTGCTGGCCGACCTGTTCCACGACCTCCCGGAGATCGGCGACGCGGACAAGCCGAAGCTGGTGTTCTTCTTCGACGAGGCGCACCTGCTGTTCGACGAAGCCTCGAAGGCGTTCCTGGAGTCGATCACGCAGACCGTGCGGCTCATCCGCTCCAAGGGCGTCGGCGTCTTCTTCGTCACCCAGACGCCGAAGGACGTGCCCTCCGACGTCCTCGGCCAGCTCGGCAACCGCGTCCAGCACGCCCTGCGCGCCTTCACCCCCGACGACCAGAAGGCGCTCAAGGCCACGGTGAAGACGTTCCCCGACTCGCCCTACGACCTCGAGGAGATCCTCACCGGCCTCGGCACCGGCGAGGCGGTGGTCACGGTGCTGAGCGAGAGCGGCGCCCCGACACCGGTCGCGGCGACCCGGCTGCGGGCGCCCGAGTCCCTGATGGGCCCGGTGGACCCGGCGGCCCTGGACCGCGCGGCCCAGGGGTCCCCGCTGTACGGCCGTTACGCACAGGCTGTGGACCGCGAGTCGGCGTACGAGAAGCTGACGGCCGCGCAGGCCGCCCGCGAGGCGGAGCCATCGAGGCCGGCCGAACGGCGGACCGCGGGCGGCGACCGGGAGCCCTCGGTCGTCGAACAGGTCGTCAGCAGCGGGGTGTTCAAGTCCCTGGCCCGGTCGGTGGGCA
>NZ_BMVJ01000036.1:0-6169 GCF_014650655.1 Streptomyces anandii JCM 4720 | reverse complement strand
CCCAGATCGGCCGCGAGATCACCCGTTCCCTGTTCGGCACGGCCCGACGCCGGAGGCGGTGACCAAAGCGGCGGGCGGCCTCGGCGCGCAGAAGGGCGCGGAGGACCGCGTACGGGTCGCTGGCATGTTCCTGCTTCCTCGCGGTGCTGGTGGGGGGTCGGGAACGGATCCGTCACCCGTGGGCGACGGGACGGAGGGCGGCGGAGGCCGGTGCGGTGAGGGTCGCGGCCCGCCCGCTCGCGGGCACGGGCCTGCGCCGGGGCGCCCGCGCCCGGCAGCCCCGGCAGGAACGGCGAGCAGCAGCACGAGCACCCGCACGCAGGCGCCCCGGCGCGGGACGCGGCGGGCGTGCGGTGCGGGGCTCACCCCGGTCATCTGCCTTCGGCCGTACGCCGTTCATCACGCGGACCCGGTAAACCGCCCGCACGGCGTACGGACCCGGTGCCGTGTTGACGAGGAACGGCGACCGGCGACCGGCGACCGGCGCTCACTCACCGGTCTCACCGGTCTCACCGGTCTTGCCGGCCCTGTCGGCCTTGGCCGCCTTCGCCGCCGCCTTCATCTCCTGCTTGTGCGCGCGCACCTTGGCCAGCGACTCGGGCCCGGTGATGTCGGCGACGGACCGGAAGGACTTCTCCTCGCCGTACGCGCCCGCGGCCTCCCGCCACCCCTCGGGCCGCACACCGAGCTGCTTGCCCAGCAGCGCGAGGAAGATCTGCGCCTTCTGCTTGCCGAACCCGGGCAGTTCCGCCAGCCGGCGCAGCAGCTCGCGGCCGCTGCCGGCGTCCCGCCAGACGGCCTCGGGATCGCCGTCGTAGTGCTCGACGAGGTACCGGCACAGCTGCTGGATCCGCTTGGCCATGGAGCCGGGGTAGCGGTGCACGGCCGGTTTGTCCGAGAGCAGCCGGGCGAAGGTGTCCGGGTCGAAGGCCACGATCTCGTGGGCGTCCAGGTCGTCGGTGCCCATGCGCCGGGCGATCGTCGCGGGTCCCTTGAACGCCCACTCCATCGGGATCTGCTGGTCCAGCAGCATCCCGATCAGCGCGGCGAGGGGGCTGCGGCCGAGGAGCGCGTCGGCGTCGGGGTCCTGGGCGAGGTGCAGTGTGACGTCCATGGTCCCGATGATCGCCCGCCGGACGGCGGGGCGCAGCCGGGCGGGACGGACGGCACGGGGTGAGGGCATCCGGCCCCGACAATGAGTTAGGTTAGCCTAACCTGAGCAGATGTAGGGGATCCATGGCCACCGAGACCTACCGGGACCGCTGGGGCGTGCCGCACCTGCGCGCCGACAACGTCCTCGCCCTCGCCCGTGCCCAGGGCCGCGTCACCGCACGGGACCGCGCCTGGCAACTGGAGGTCGAGCGGCACCGTGCCCGGGGCACCTCGGCGTCCTTCCTCGGCGCCACCGCCCTGCCCTGGGACGTCCTCGCCCGGCGCGCCCGGCTCGCCGACACCGCCCGGCGCTGCTTCGAGGTCCTGGAGAGGCGGGACCCGGAGTCGGCGGCCTGGGTACGGGCGTACACCGAGGGCGTCAACGACGCGCTCGCGGACGGCGCCCGCCGCGCTCCCGAGTTCGGCCGCACCGGTCTCGCCCCCGGCCGCTGGGAGCCCTGGCACCCGCTCGGGGTGTGGCTCGGCGCGCACCTCCTCTTCGCGGGCTTCCCGGCCAAACTGTGGCGCGAACGGGTCGTACGCCATCTCGGACCCGGGGCCGTCGCCCTGTTCGCCACGGACGGCCCCGGCACCTCCGGCAGCAACGGCTGGCTGCTGAGCGGTGCCCGCACGGCCTCCGGGCGGGCGCTGATCGCCGGGGACCCGCACCGCTTCGTCGAGGACCCGGGCGTCTACCAGCAGATCCGCCTCGCCTGCCCGGAGTTCGACGTCGTCGGCCTCGCCGTCCCCGGCGTTCCGGGCATCGCGCACTTCGGTCACACCGGCACGGTCGCCTGGGCCATCACCAACGCCATGGCCGACTACCAGGACCTCTACGTCGAGCGGCTGCGCCGCACCGGCACGGCCGTCGACGCACTGGGCCCCGACGGCACCTGGCGCCGGGCCGCCCGGCACACCGAGACGATCGAGGTCGCGGGCGGTGAACCCCTCGAACTCGAGGTCATCGAGACCGACCGCGGCCCAGTGATCACCGGCGGCCCGGCCGCGCCCCCGGCAGCCGCCTCCGCCCCTCCCGCGACCCTCAGCCTGCGTCACCCGCCCCGCGTCACCGCCGACCTAGGCTTCGGCGCGCTGCTGCCGCTGCTGCGCGCCCGCCGCGTGGAGGACGTCGACCGGGCCTTCGACGCCTGGGCGGAACCGGTCAACGTGGTGCTGGCCGCGGACACCGCCGGCGGAGTGCTGCACCGCGTCGCGGGCCGCGTACCGCTGCGCGCCGAGGCCAACCGGGTGCGCCCGGTCCCCGCCTGGGAACCCGGCCACGACTGGCACGGCGAGCACGAGCCGCCCCGTGCGGGCCTGACGGACGGCATCGCGGTTATGGCGAACCAGCGCGGCCCGTCCGCACCGCTCGGCGTCGAGTTCGCCCCGACGCACCGCGCCGATCGCATCCGCTCCCTGCTCACCGAGCGCGCCGACTGGTCCGCCGACGACATGGCCGCGATCCACACGGACACCCACCTCGCCTCCGCCGCCCCGCTGCTCGACCGCCTGGCCGCCCTCGGCGCCCCGGACCACCCGGACCCCGGCCTCACCCCGGAGGCGGCCCGCCTGCGTGACCGGCTCCTGCGCTGGAACCGCCGGATGGACGCCGGCAGCGAGGAGGCGGCGGCCTTCGCCGCGCTGCGCACGGCCGTCGTACGCCGTCTCGCCGCCCATCCCGTGTTCGCGCCGCTCGCCGAACCGTCCGCCCACCCGGAGGTCTTCCTCCCCTGGCTCGCCCTGGCCCCGCGCATCGGCTTCGCCCTGGAGAACCTGCTGAGGGCCGAGGAGCTGTACGGCGTCGACCGCCCGGCGATCGTCCGTGCGGCCCTCGAGGAGGTCGCCGCGCTGCCCGCCGCGGCCTGGGGCGAACGTCACCGGCTCGCACCCTGGCGGGCCCTCGACGGAACACCCCACGAGGACCCCCGCGAAGCGCCCTTCACCGAACCCGGCCTGTCCGGCGACCACGACTGCGTGCTGTGCACCTCGGCCGTGCCGGGGGTGACCGACCGCGCCGCGCGCGGCCCCGTGGCCCGTTACGTCTGGGACCTCGGCCGGCGCGAGAACAGCCGCTGGGTGGTGCCGTTCGGCGCGGACGGCGTGCCCGGCGCCCCTCACCACCGCGACCAGCTCCCCCTGTGGACCGCGGGAGAACTCGTCCCGGTCGTCACCGACTGGGCCCGCCTGGAGAAGGAGACCGACGCCTGATGCCCGAGCAGCCCGATCGCGGTCCCGGTCCCGGTCCCGATCCCGATTCCGGTCCCGGCCGCGAACCCGTCCACGAGCAGGTCGTCGAGGGCTTCGGCACCATCCGGGTGCTGCCCCTGGACCCGTACGCCGACGCCGGGACCGTCCACCGCTGGGTGAGCGCCGAACGCGCCGCCTTCTGGGGCATGACCGGGCTGACCAGGCAACAAGTCACCGAGCTGTACGAGCACTTGGCCGGCCTGGACACCCATCACGCCTTCCTGGTGCGGAAGGACGGCGTACCGGCCGCCCTCCTGCAGACCTACGAGCCCGCGGCCGACCGCGTCGGCGAGTGCTACGACGTGCGCCCCGGAGACATCGGCGTCCATCTGCTGCTGGCCCCGCCCGGCCCGGACGGCCGGCGGCCCGGATGGACCTCCGCGCTGCTGGGCGCCCTGCTGTCGTACCTCCTGCCGGGGCTGGACCGCGACCGGATCGTGGTGGACCCGGACGTCCGCAACGTCCGTGCGCTCGACCGCTTCCTGAGGCAGGGCTTCGAGAGGGGGCCGGTCGTCGTCCTGCCGGAGGTGGACCTGCCCGACGTGTACCTGCCCGAGAAGCGCGCCCAACTGGCCTTCCTTCCCCGGTCGGTAGCCTTCCCGCGTACTTCCTGAGGGACCGGGCCCGGGAGAGCCCGGTGTCCGGCCGGCCGTGCTGAGCGTTGTGCCGCCCGCGTCCGTACCTCCCGGGAAGCCGGCAAGTCCCGAGACGGAGGGGTGACGTGACCAGACTGCGGCCGCTGTGGAAGTGGCCGGCGCTGCTCGGCGCCCTCCTCGTCCTGCTCGTCCTCGGCGGCGCCGGGCCCGCCTCGGCCCACGCCGCCGTACGCTCCACCGACCCCGCCGACGGATCGGTGCTCAAGTCCGCTCCGGACAGCGTCACGCTGACCTTCACGGAGTCCGTGGGCCTGCTCGACGACTCCTTCCGGCTGTTCGACCCCGAGGGCCGGCGCGTGCACACCGGCGAGGCCCGGCACGCGCCCGGCCACCCGGACACGGCACGGGTGGCCTTCCCGGGCGGCCTGGGCGAGGGCACGTTCACCGTGGCGTGGCGCGTGGTGTCCGCCGACAGCCACCCGGTCTCGGGCGCCTTCACCTTCTCGGTGGGCAAGCCCTCCCCGACCGCCGCCGCGATCGACACCGGCCCCTCCGAGGACCCCACCACCGCCGGCCTCTACGACCTCGCCCGCTACGCCGCGTACGGCGGCGCGGCCCTGCTGATCGGCGCCGCCGCCTTCGTACTGCTCTGCCGCCCGCCGGACGCTGGCCCGCTGCGCCGGCCGCTGCTGGCGGGCTGGTGGACGCTGCTCGCCTCCACCCTTCTCCTGCTGGCGCTGCGTGCCCCCTACGAGACGGGCACGGGCCCGGCCGGCGCGCTCGACCCGGCGGCCTTCGTCCGCACCCTGTCGGGCCGCCCCGGCCTCGTGCTGCTGGCCCGCCTGCTCCTGCTCGCGCCCACGGCCGTACTTCTGCCGCGGCTGACCCGGCGCCGCGACGACGACGGCTCGGAGGGCGGCGGCGGACCCGCGCGGTCCTCGCGCCCGCTGCTCGGCGCGGCCGCCGCCCTGGCCCTCGCCCTCGCGCTGACCTGGGCGGCGTCCGACCACGCCTCCGCGGGCATCCAGGTGCCGGCGGCGATGACGTCCTCGGTGCTGCACCTGCTGGCGATGGCGG
Organism: Streptomyces anandii JCM 4720; assembly: GCF_014650655.1. Taxonomy (GTDB): domain Bacteria; phylum Actinomycetota; class Actinomycetes; order Streptomycetales; family Streptomycetaceae; genus Streptomyces; species Streptomyces anandii. The sequence continues at coordinate 1,097 of NZ_BMVJ01000036.1, read as the reverse complement.
TGTGGCTGGGCGGTCTGACGGCCCTGTTGACCCTGCTGACCGCCCTTCAGAAGCCGGACACCGCCCAGGAGGCGGCCGAGGGCGCGACAGCGGGCGGGACCGAGGGGGCGGGCCCCGCCGCTCAGGACACGGCCGCCACCCCCGCGCCCCGGGCGCCCGCGACCGCCCGGTTCGACGGCCCCGCACTGACGTCCGCCGTGGCCCGCTTCTCCCGCATCGCCTTCACCGCCGTCGCCGTCCTGGTCCTGACCGGGGTCTACCAGTCCTGGCGCGGCCTCGGCTCCTGGGCCGCGCTCGCCGAGACCGCGTACGGCCGGCTGCTGCTCGTCAAACTGGTCGCCGTGGCCCTGCTGCTGGCCGCCGCCGGCCTCTCGCGCCGGTGGACGGCACGGCTGGTGGCGACGGACGCGGAAGCCGCCGTACGGGACGTCGGCCGGAGGGCGTCGGCGGTGCGCGAGCGGGTCCCGCAGCCGGCATCCGGGCCGGCGCTGCCCACGGCTGCCGAACCGGCGGACCTCTTCGCGCCGGACGCCCATCTGCGCGGGCTGCGCCGCTCGGTCCTCACCGAGGTCGGCGTGGGCATCGTGGTGCTGGTGATCACCACGGTGCTGTCGGGCACCCTGCCCGGCCGGGCGGCCGCCGAGGCCGCGGAGGCCGCTCCCGCGGCCGGGGCGCCGGGCGCCGCCGTCACGATGATCCCGTTCGACGTGGGCACGCCGGGCGGCCGCGGCAAGGTGCAGATCACCCTGGAACCCGGCCGCGTCGGCCAGAACGCGGTGGAGGCGGTCGTCTTCGGTCCCGACGGGGGCCTGGCTGCCGTGCCCGAACTGCGGCTGTCGCTGACCCTGCCGGACCGCGGGATCGGCCCGATCGACGCCCGGCTGACCGACCGAGGCGGCTACTGGGGCACCGACTCCCTCAACCTCCCGATGCCCGGCACCTGGACCATGAAGGCGACGGTACGGGTCTCGGAGCTGGACCAGGTCAGCGAGGAGCGGACCATCGAGGTCTCGCGCTAGATGTACTCGGCCGGGAGGTTGGTGACACGCCCGCTACCGGTTGTTGATCATGAAGGGACCTCCGGGCGTAGTGGAGAT
>NZ_BMVJ01000035.1:36134-47332 GCF_014650655.1 Streptomyces anandii JCM 4720 | reverse complement strand
ATCTCCACTACGCCCGGAGGTCCCTTCATGATCAACAACCGGTAGCGGGCGTGTCACCAACCTCCCGGCCGAGTACACCTAGCGCAACTCTTGGCGCAACCTCGTGCTCCCGGTCGACCGGAGCGACGGGTCACGCGGCCCGGGCGGCTCCGTTGGCGCGGGTGAGGTGGCGCAGCGCGGACCGTGCCGCCGGCACCGAGGGGACGTCTCCCAGTAGGGGTGCCACCCAGCCGGACGGACAGGAGCAGCAGGCGGCGGCGCAGGGCGGTGGTGTTGCGGGGGCGGGGTGCGGCGAGCGCTTGGTAGGTGTCGTTCCAGGCTGTTTGCGTCTGCACCAGGTCGTCGGGGAAGTCGGTCAGGTCCATACTCGTATCAGATCACTTGTTCGAATTACGTGTCACTTCGGACACGCCCCCGGTGTGGCAGTCCGCCGACTATGCGGCGGTGCTCCGGCGTGGTGGGCGACGAGGGGGAACGGCCAGGCGCATTGCCTGGCCGTTCCGTTCCGTATCCGGGTGCCGGAATCGGTTTCTCAGGCGTGCGGAACCAGGTTGTGCTCAGTGCCCAGGGTGCTCACGCCGGTGTCGGCGTACAGCGTGGTCTCACCGTCGGACCAGCGGATGACGAGGTCGTCGGTGCGGTGGTTATGGGTGAAGTCGCCGGTCGTCATGACTGTGTTGTGGGTCCACAGGCTGTTGGAGTTCTGGATGCGTGCCTCGGTGCCGAGGGCGGCGGTGGTGGTCCCGACGTAGTTGTCGAGTTCGCCGTCCGACCACTGCACCATCAGGTCCCATTCTTGGTTGCCGGAGTACTCGCCGGCGGTCAGCAGGGTGGCGTTGGTCCAGGTGGAGTTGGGGTCCTTGAGCTTGTGTTCCTGCCCGAAGCCTCCGGCGCCCACGTTGCTGTAGAGGGTGAGTTCGCCGTCGGACCAGCGCACCATCAGGTCCGTGACATAGGTCGAGGCGCTGAAGCGGCCTGCGGCGATCTGGGTCGCGTGCTCCCAGATGGTGTGGGGGGCTGCCAACTGGGTGCCGGGCACGTTGAGGCCGTTGGTGCCGACGTCGCCGTAGACGGTGACCTCGCCGTCGGACCAGCGGACCATGAGGTCGAATTGGTTCGATCCGGTGAAGTCGCCCGCAGTGATCGTCTCGGCGTGGGTCCAGGTCGTGTTGGGGGCCACCATCTGGCGTTCGGTGATGAAGTGGCCGTTGCCGTCGTTGGTGTAGAGGGTGACCTCGCCGTCGGTCCACACCACGATCAGGTCGCTGTGTCCGGAGCCGTTGAAGTCGCCGGCGGGCATCAGCTTGGCGTTCTGCCACGTCGTGCCGCTGCCCATGGAGTAAGGCAGGGGCGGCTGGTGGTAGGGGCCGTGGTCGGTGTGCAGGCCCTGCCGGGCGTCGTCGTAGTCCTGGAAGAAGCGGTCGCCGTGCAGCGGGCTGTAGGTGATCCGGTTGTACAGCGGATTGTCGGCCTTCACATCGGGACCACCCTCCAGGAAGCCGCCCACGTTGCCGATGATCTCGCCGGTGTCGCCGGAGGCGTCGAACTTGGAGAACCACGGTCCGCCGGAGACCCCTCCCCACATGCCGGCGCAGTCGATCTGCATCTGGTTGTAGGCGGGCAGGGGCTGCGTCCAGGCATTCGGGCAGTGGAACGCGCTGTCCTGCGAGTCGTACTTGACCATGGGGTAGCCGATCACGGTCACCTGATTGACGAACCCCGGTGTCCGGGCGAGGGTGTTGGCACCCACGACGTCCTGGATGTTGCGCCCGCCGCTCTCCTTCAGGCTCGCGAAGGCGAAGTCCAGGTCCGAGTTGGCGCTCCGGTCCGCGGCGTACTGCGAGTCACGGAACCACTCCTTGACCGGCCAGATGCCGTACGGCTGGTCGCCCGCCGTCTTGGTGTGGTCGTACTTGGGCACAAACGCGGCCTTGGCACCGAGGCAGTGACCGGCGGTGAGGATGAGGTTGTGCCCTCCGCTGCTCACCACGCTGGCGGTGCAACTGTGGGCCTTCATGTCGTAGCTCTGGTTGAACAGCGTGCCAACGGATTTGATGCCCCCGAAATGCTCACCGTCGATGGCGGTCAGGGACCGCTTCTTGTGCGGTGCCGTCCAGCCCTTCGGCTGCGCGATGCGGCCTGAGGGGTCGGTGGCCGAGGCCATGCGCTGGGGCGTCCAGAACCGGATGGCGTCCTGAACCGTCCAACTGCCGCTGTTGGCCGACGAGGACGTGACGGACACCGACGGGCTCGCGACGGCGGTCGTGTGGTCGGTGCGGTCCGGCGTGACCGTCACCTGTCTGGTGGGGGCCGGGGCGGGCGTGGCGGCTCTGGCCGCGGCGGCGTTGCCCAGAAGAAGTGCGGCGCACAACGCGAACGCACCCCCCAGGCTTATTCGTGTATTATACAACTTAATTTGCTCCAGGTGATACAGGCCGAAGAGCTCGATGAGTCCGGCCCACGCAGAGAATGGACGGCCGGCACGGAGGGCACGCCCGGGTCTTTCCGACAGGAAGCCCAGTTCCTTGGTACGGAGCGGGGTGAAGGCGTCTCAGCCACGGCGGCTGATCGTGGTCACCGCTCGGGCATACCGGGCGTCATGACAGATGACAGGCTTGGCAGACGGCCCGACTGGGGCCGTTCGATGCGCGGGCCCTCACCTGTGGATAGGCAGGGAAGTCCCCATGATCCAGTCCAGCGCACAGCGCACCCCCCGATGCATTCCCCCCCCGCCGCCCCGTGAGACGGCACCCGGCAGACCATGGTCAGCGGTCACCGGTGCCATCATGATCGCACAGCAGTCGAATGTACGTACTGCTTTTATTGCCGTCTACTGCGGACGGGGTGCGCCCATGTGAATGGTGTCGCAGAACACCGGGGTCACATGCCGACCGTGCGGGTCGGTGATCTGTAGCGACGCGCCATAGTCGGCAGACGCGGGGTGCGGTGGCAGCACCTCGATGCGCGGAGCGTCGTCGACCGGGATGGCGCAGGAACCATCTGCGGAAGGAAACGCCGGGTAGAAGAGCGGGAAGTTCACTGTTTTGCCATGGTTCAACAACAGCCGGACCGGCGCCTTGGCCTTCGGCTCCGACCAGACGGCAGGGCCTTTGCCAGCGTACGCATGCATCTTCGGATAGCCATCGAATGCGCAGGGCGCCGGACTGGTGTTGGTCACGCTCAGCAGAGCCGTCGGCACCTTGCCCGGCTTGTCGGCGAGGAGTATCAGCTTCCATCGCAGCTGCGCGGTCCCGCATGCGGCTCCCGCCGACGCCGTGGGGGACGCACTGGTCCGTCCCCGACCGGGGTTCGCCGTCGTCGCCTGGGACGACGGCCCGGTGCCTGGCTTCCCGGCGTCCTGATGCGCCGGCCCGCACGCCACAGCGGCCGTCATCAGCGTCAGGCTGATAGCGGAGACAGCCGCTGTCCGCCGTGCCACGAGGACTCCCCCTGGGGAAGCGACCCTTGCGGAGGCCGGGTGCCACCGCTCCTGCCTCCCGGACAGGGAGATGCGTTCGTCTCCGCGAGGGTTCCTCTGGAGCGATAGCCACTTCTTCACTGCCACCAACCGTCAGGCCGCGTCGTCGAAACCGATCAGGTAGCCGTGTTTGTGTCCGCCTTCACCGCAGTCACCTCGTCCAAGCACCATCACCGCCTGGCGCGGCAAGATGCACGTCATGGACGGCGACCCCTTCTACGTGATCGCCTGAGCATCGTTACACTCGCCGCCAGGCACGGGTGTCCCGTGTCCCGGCACGCCGTCCGGGGCGCGGGACATCCTCCTCGCGCCGTGGGAGGCTTACATGCGGCCAGCGAAGGTAAGCCGAAACCCTATGGAGCCCACCTGCGTAGCGTGGAATGCTCTTGGGCGACTGCTGACGGAAGGGAAGGCGGCGCCGTGCAATCACGAGAGGACCGGTTACGTCCCGGCAAGCTCTAAGCGGCTGCGGCCCCTCTGACTGCCTGGCCCTACCGCAAAAGCTTCGCCTGGCGGCCACTACGGTGACCCGCACGGCGGCAAGCCACTGCGCTGGATGATCAACAAGAAGCAGGAAGACGCGAACCGCAAGGCAGTCTGTCCGCGCACCGCGCCGCCGGACATGCAGCGCGCCGGCCGCACCTCGTGCGAGGCACCAGCTGCACCTTCCAGTCCCGCTACGCCGACACCATCACCAACGCGGGCTTCCACATCGACACCATGGCCTACTGCTCCTTCACCGGCTGCGCCGCCGACCACCGCGGCATCGGCTACGAGGTCACCGGCACCGGAAACCAGGCCATCAGCTTCAGCGGCTGCGGCACAGAATCCAACGTGAACCGGGGAACTGCTTCACCTACAACAGCCCCAACTCGAGTGTCTGGGCCACCGGCAACGCTCGCGCGGTCAGCATCTTCGGCTTCGCCGAGAACAGCCCGGCCGTCTCGGCCACCCACTCGATCGTCGTCGACTCCGGCTGCTCGGCCACCCTCGGCGACTTCAGCAACGGCAAACCGCTGTCCCTGGCCGGCTGCACCAATATCACCAACGACACCTCCGGCGGCACCGTAGCCGCCGGGTTCGTCTACGGAGCCGGTGACGCCTACTACGAGGGCAACGTGTCCACGACCCTCCCACCCACCCCGACCCAGCACTGACGCGCAAGACCTACGTCGACTCCAAGGTGGCCCCCGCCCCGATCACGTTTACCGACGCGTCCACCATCGCCACCAACGCCGCACTCGGCAACCTCTTCCGCGTCACCCTCGCAGGCAACCGCACCCCCGGCGCACCCACCAACCCCACCGACGGACAACGCGCCATGTGGGAACTCATCCAGGACGCCACCGGAAGCAGGACGCTGACCCTCAACCCGGTGTTCGCCCTGGGCACCACCATCTCCTCCGTCACCCTCACCACAGGCGGCACCAAAACGCGACTTCCTTACCGCCCTGTACAACGCTGGCAAGAACAAGTGGTACGTCATCGAATTCGTCAAAGGGTACTGAGCCACCCGACCGGAGCTGGACCTCCACGAGAGCAGGAGTGAGCCCCGCAGCTGGCGGCTCCTGGAGCGCGCTCCTACTGAAGATCAGTGCCGGCGTCAGAGGGGGACAGCTGTCAATGGTGTTGTCCGTCGGCTTACTGCTCGGCCGAGGGCATCCTGCGGTCCATGAAGGACGTGACTGGCCTCCGACCAGGCGCTCTGAAATCGACATGGAGGCGGGTGTCGTAGTCCTCCGGGGCGAGGCCCATCTCGTGGGTCGAGTAGACCCCGAACCGGTAGACGTGCTCCGTCAGGTACGGCGAGATCCGGGCCAGGTCCAGCGGGTCGACTACTTACCCTCGACCTGCATCCGTGATGTCCATGGTGTTGTGGAAGATCAGCAGGTTGGCGAGCAGAGAGGTGAACTTCACGTCCTTCTCCTGCTCCACCGGGTCGTTGCGCGTCACGGTGCCGCGCTGACCGGCCGTTCGACGGGCGCGCTCTGGTGGCCCAGCTGCGCCGACGGCTGACGGAGGCGGCGGCGAAGGCGGACGGGGCGGTTCTCGTAGTCGCGGATGAGGCGCAGGTGCAGCATCAAGATCCCGTACGTGCGACCATTGTGAACCGAAAATTCCGCACGACGGCCGCCACGGTGGCCGCAACCTTGTTGGTCGCGGCCGCCACCCTGCCGCGCAGCGGCGCGTCCGAGAGGAAGTACCCGGACAACGACGAGCTGTTCATCGATCCGGAGACCGGAGTGCCCAAGCTCAAGCCGCTTGGCTCGGGTTACATCCCCCGCCAGCCAATGTTGTCCGCTGCAAGGTCGACGCGGTCAGGAGTGATCGCTACTGCACAGCCCGTGGGCACGGAGATGCCCATCGTGGTGACGGCTCGCCTGCCATCAGTGCTGGACCGGCCGGCCGCCGGACGACAGCAGCAGGTGGTAGCGGCCCGGGCGCAGGGGGCATGAGGTTGAGGCGGATTGGGTTTCTGGGCCGTGTCCGGATCGTTGGCTGGGCATCGACCGCCGTGTGGGGCATCACACTAGACCCAGGCGTTCAGCCCCATCCGGGACCGCCACTGGTCGATCGGGATGACGGTGCCCGCGTACAGGGGCCAGAAAAACGGAGCCGACGGTGGCCCCGCCTGATGCGGGGCCACCCTCACCAAAGGACTACTGCTGTTGGGGCGGGCTATGATCCCAGCCGACCGCGAACGACCATCTGACCTTCGGCTCGGCCGTGACCTGCAACGCGGCCGTGGCGCGGTCCTTGCTCATGTGAACCTCGTTCATGGTTGGGGAAACCTTGCCCTCTTCGCACACAAGGGGAAAGGAGATGCCTGTCGGCTTCACCTGTACGTGAAGTCGCCCCGCCCCCTGGCAGTTGATTGCGATTGCCAGGGTTTTTCCTGCACTGATTCCACCCGGGATGGGGTAAGTGGCGCTTCCTGTGATCCTGGCTCCGGTGGTCAGCGGAGTGATGCCATCGGAGGCGAGCTTCGGTGCGGTCGCGACCGACGGTCCGTGTGGATCAGCAGTTGTGCTGGGCACCGCTGTGCTGGTTGATGCGCTGGCAGCAGGGCTTGAATGGCTTTGCGCCGCGGTGCTGTTCCCGTGGGAGCTGCAGCCAGCCACGGACAGGACGGCGGCAAGTGCGCAGATGACCCCGCGGACTGGCGCGCCAGCGTGTGTCATCAGTTCGTCTCCCAGATGTACCAGCCGACGTAGTGAGGGGTGTAGCTGGTGACGGTCTTCTTTGCCGAGGTCTGGCAGTTGCTGTAGATGACGTAGCTCGTGCCCTGGTTGCGCAGACGGTAGACGCCGTAGGAGGCGTGTGTTGTCTTGTGGGCGGGGGTGTCAACCTGGATGTTGTTGCCCAGCTTGGCGGTCAGCGAGGCGGACAGGTCTACGTTGTACTTCTGCTCGATCTTGCCGATCATCGCATTGACGCTGATGGTGAGGCCCCCGCTGACGGAGATGCCCACGGTGCCAGACGCTTCTGCGGTGAACGACGACTTGGCTGTGTGGTTGGTTCCGTTGTGGTTGGCATTGGGGGCACCGACGCCCACGTGGTAATCCTTCCCCTTGGCGGTCGGCGTGTAGACGTTGACACGGTCACAGATCTGGCCGCCGGGGTGGTTGCCGGAACCGCTGTCGCCGCTGCCCGGGATGTCGGGCTGGACGTCGGCCTGGTCCGCAGGAACGTCCGCAACGTCTGTGTCGGTCGGTTCAGTTGTCTGCGGCGGTTCCGTGTTGATCATCACGCTGGTGTCTGCCGGTGTGTCGTCAGCGGATGCAATACCGCTCCCCAGGCCCAGCACAACGAGCAGTGCCGCAGTGGTCGTTGCCGCAGCACGCTTCACATCGAGATGCACGTTCATCCCTTCGCTGTCCCCTCCCCCCCCGTGGGAGCTGACATGAGCAGAACACTCACCCATGGTTTGTCGACCGGTCAAGCGACTACCCTTGCAATTGAGGAGATCCTGAGGTTGTCGCAATGATTCGGCGATGAAAAGACCTGCGATGGTGAAACTCGAAGACTGCGTACGGCTCAGCAAGCGCCGCAACTCGGGGTGGCTCCGGGTTCCACTGCTCCGGGTGTTGAGCTGCTGTCGTAGGGACAGGGAATCCGCTGGTAATCCCGGGTTCGGCAGGAATGCGAGCCGGTCGAGGCGGTGGTGATGTGGCTGGACCAGGGCCAGTGCCACGCCAGGCGGAGGATCCGCCGACGGCCCGTGGTCACGAGCTGCCTTCCGGAAGCCACGTCAAAGGGACCTCTCAACAGACGGCCGCCGAACCGCTGTTGAGGAGCCTCAGCATGGACCGGCCGCTGGCGATGTAGCGGCATCGCGTTGGCTCCAGCCAGGCCAGGTGGGAGCTGCCCACGCTGTCCGCGATCGGGCCGAGCTTGCGTCCGGAGCCCCAACGTGCCGGTCACCGTCACACTCGCTCGATAACGCGTGCCGCCCCGAACACTGCCCCCACACTGCTGTCCGGCCGGTCAAAGCCGGCCAGGCGGACGCCGCTGGCTGGCCCAGCGACTCCATCGAGCGACCGGCCCGCCTCGAGACTCGGCCAGCGGCGCCGCGAGGACGGGGACGTCGGACGGGAAGCGGGCCAGTCCCCCGGAATCGCATGCCGGCGGAAGACGGGGGCCAGCGTGGCGATCAAGGCACCGGCGCCGGTCAGGCAGCCGCCGCATAGATCGGTCCAGCGAAGGCGCCTTGGCCAGCTTCCACGCTCGCACCGCCGCCTGACCCACGCGCGCCCACGCCGCACGTCAGGCATCCGAATGGCCTCCGCAGGCGGGCGCCGGGGCGGCGACCGCCGTCGCCGTCGGATACCTCCGCGAGCCCCCGCGCTGCGCCGCACCCTGCCCGCTCCCGCGACGGGCCAACCGGTCCGCACCGCTGGCCGGATCAGCGCCCTGCGCGGGGCCGGGAGCGAGACGCACGGACGACCTGCTGCACCGTCAGGCCTGGCGGTTCCTTCGGTCTCGGGCGGCAGGGTGACGGCGCTCTTCAGGAAGCGGTAGGCGTGACGCTCGTCGGACCGTACGGCGGCCAGCGGCACACCGAGGAGATGGGAGGCCTGTTCGTCGGTGGCGCCGCAAAGGTAGCGAAGCACCATGACGTCGAGTTGAGCGTCACAGCGCACCACCCATCGAACATGGTCCGTAGGAACACTTCCTTGAGATCGTGGTCGCCCAGATCGAGCCGGAGGGGGCAGTGCGGGCTTGCTCGGAGCGGTTGTCCATCTGGCCCTACCGGTACGAGGATCTCGTGGCCCAGTTGCGGAGTGTCGGGCTCACGGTGCAGTCCACCACCTTCGACCCCGAGAGCGATGGATACCTGGTGGTCGCCAGCCGCGACCAGGCGCGAGGCACGTCTGAGCCGGCACCCTGATCCGCCTTTCGTCGTTGCCGACCTGCCGACCTGCCGGCTCGCGGCCGCCTGCGCGGGTTCTTCGCGAAGTGTTCAGCGGTTGAGGCGGGCGCTGCGGGTGCGGTCCTCGCCGCGCTGGCTTCGGACCTGCGGCCCGCGGGCTGCACCGCCTCCACCAAGGCATTCGATCCTGGACGGCACGTTGCTGCCGATCGATCGAATCGCGGCCGACTGGCCCTTCTGCTGTGGGACGGCGTGGTGCTGCCCTGCGCGCTCACCCTCGCCTGCGGCATGAAGAACAGCAGCGCCAGCGCCGTACTGATCACCGCTGTGCACCCGGACAAACCACATCTACTGCTCCGGGTCCTCGCCTACGGCCTGCTCCAGAAGACAGCCGCCAACCGAGTCGTACGGGCCCGGCCTCCCACGGTGTTGCGTTCCATCGCCTAGAACGGTCCCCGGCCCGACGCCGGGGGCCGCAGGACACCGGTGCGCGCAAGCTGTCGCAGCATGTGCCCGGGATGCGACACGCGTCGATGGCTGCGACCGTATGGTTCGACGCGGGCCGGCCCGCACGTGAGGCGGTCAACAGCGGCCTGCTCCCCACCGTCAGGCGGCTGACCAGGGCAGATGGAGAACTTGGACGGGAGTATCTAGGGTCAGCACGTGGCTTTCATCATGGTGTGTGAAGACGACGCGGCGGTCCGCGGCGTCCTCAAGCGCGCCCTGGAGCACGACGGCCACACCGTCTCCGTCGCCGCCACGGCCGACAGCCTGCTGCGGCAGCTCGCACCGGTGCCGCATCTGGTCGTCCTGGATCTCGGGCTCCCGGACGCCGACGGCCGCGACGTCTGCCTGGCCCTGCGGGCTTGCGGCGTCGACGCGCCGGTGTTGATGCTCACCGCCCTGGACGGGCTGCATCACAAGGTGGGCGGCTTCGAGGCCGGCGCCGACGACTACATGACCAAACCCTTCGACATCCCGGAACTGCTGGTCCGCGTCCGGGCGCTGCTGCGCCGGGCCACCGTGGCGCCCGCTCCGGGCGAGGTCGTCCTCGATCCGGCGAAGCACGTGGTGACCTACGATTCGGTGAGCATGAGCCTCACCCCCACCGAGTTCCGGCTGCTGGGCCGCCTGATCGCCTCGCAGGGCGACGCGGTACGCCGCCACGCCCTCGTCGCTGCCGGCTGGCCGCATGGGGCGCAGGTCAGCGACAACACCCTCGACTCTTATGTACGCCGGCTGCGGGCCAAGCTCGGTCCGCTGGGTGTGGCCGAGCGGCTGGCGACCGTCCGCGGCGTGGGCTACCGATGGCAGTGACGGGATTCCGTAAGCGGGTCGTCGCACTCACTGTGCTGATCGCCACCGCCGTGGTCGCGATCCTGGTCGTCGTCTCGCACGTGCTGCTGAGCCGGGTGACGGACGCCGACGCGCACGATCTGGCACGTACTCGCGCCGAGGCGGTCGCGGCGAACGTCACCGTCAAAGGCGGCCGTGTCGTGCTCACGGAGAACGGCAGCGAGGCGCTGGACGAGGTCGCCTGGGTGTATGCCGACGGCCGACTGATCGACGGAAACGTCCCGCCGAGCCTGGTCGATCGCGTCGAGGAGCTGGCGGACTCGAGGCGACCGCAGACCACGTCGGTCGGCGACTACCTCCTGTACGCGCGGCAGGTCCCGATCCACGGCCACCACGTCATGGTGATCGTCCGGGTGGACCTCACGCCCTACGAGACATCCGAGCAGCGCAGCCTGACCTTGTCCCTGATACTGGGTGGCCTCACGGTCCTCCTCGCCGGCGGTGTCGCACACCTCGTGGTGCGCCGCGCGCTGCGGGTCGTGCATGAGATGGCCGCCCTCGCCGACGACTGGGGCCAGCACGAACCCGGGCGCCGCTTCAATCTCGGCGTCCCCCGCGACGAGTTCGGGGAACTGGGGCAGACCCTGGACCACCTCCTGGAGCGCGTCGAGACCGCACTGGCGGACGAGCGCCGGCTCACCGACGAGATCGCCCACGAACTGCGGACGCCACTCACGGTCCTGCGGGCCGAGGCCCAGCTGGCGCAGCTGTCCGGCGAGCCGGTGCCGTCGGAGGCGGTGCTGAGCGAGGTCGACCGCCTCGATACGGCGATCACGACGCTTCTGCGCGCCGCGCGCGCACGAACGGACAAGGGAACCCGGTGCGACCTGCGCTCCGCCGCACGGCAGGCGATCGCCGGCCGCGCGGTCGAGGTCGCTTTCCCCGCGAAGGTCGAGGTCGCAGTGGCGGCCGACGTCGCCGTGTCGCTGCTGTCACCCCTGCTGGACAACGGCCTGCGGCATGCGAAGTCCCGGGTGTGGATCACCGCCC
>NZ_BMVJ01000035.1:33964-36108 GCF_014650655.1 Streptomyces anandii JCM 4720 | reverse complement strand
GCGACCAGGGCGAGGCCATCGTGGTCGATGTCCTGGACGACGGCCCCGGATTCGATCCCGCGGACGTCGACCGGGTCTTCGAAGCGGGGGTGACCGGCGGCGACGGGTACGGGCTGGGGCTGCCGGTGGTTCGGCGCCTGGCCGCCTCGGCCGGTGTGGAGGTCCGCGCGGTCGCGGACGGCCGCGGTCACGTCGAGGTGACGCTCCCGGCCGCGCGTGCCACCGCGTAGTCAGGTTGTTTGCAGGTTCCCTGCTTAAACCTCCCGGCATGACAACGACAACGGAAGCACGCACGCGCAGCGGGCGTCTCATGCTCAACAAGGTTCCCGAGGTCACCGTCTGGTTCTGGGTGATCAAGGTCCTGTGCACGACCGTCGGTGAGAGCTTCGCCGACTGGATCAACATGAAGCTGGGCGTCGGCCTGGTGAGCACGGCCTGGATCTTCACCGCGGTGTTCGTGGCGGTCCTGGCCGTCCAGCTGCGGCTGAAACGGTACGTTCCGTTCCCCTACTGGCTGACCGTGGTCGTTGTCAGCGTCACGGGCACCCTGTACACCGACATCCTGACCGACCAGCTCAACGTGCCGTTGTGGATCAGTTCCGCGGTCTTCTCGGTGCTGCTCGCGGTGGTCTTCGGTGTCTGGTGGCTGCGGGAGCGCACGCTGTCGATCCACTCGGTCACGACGCTGCCGCGTGAGTCGTTCTACTGGCTCGCCGTTCTCGTCACCTTCGCGCTCGGCACCGCGACCGGCGACTGGACGCTGGAGCTCACCGGCTGGAGCCCGGGTGTCTCGGTTCTGTTGCCGCTCGGTCTCATCGCGGCGATCACGGCGCTGTGGAGGTTCGGCGCGAACCCGGTACTGTCATTCTGGCTCGCCTACATCCTGACCCGCCCGCTGGGCGCGAACATCGGCGACTGGCTCGCCTCCCCCAAGGTCGCCCAGAACCCCGGCGACCCCACCGGTCTCGACCTGGGCACGTTCACCACCAGCCTGATCTTCCTCGGCCTGATCCTGGCCACGGTGGTCTACCTGACGGTGACGCGCTCGGACGTGACCGAGACCCACGAGGCGACCCACGCCGCACACACCACCGGCGACCCGCGCAAGGAGCGCGTCGCGCTGGCCGGCTTCGGACTCCTCGCCGTCGCCACCGCGGGCCTGCTCGTCTGGGCCCACAGCCAGCCGCACGTCGGCCCGGCGCCGGAGGAAGACAACACCTCCGCCGTCCAGATGGCTCCCGGCCAGGCGGTGAAGAAGTTCCCGCCCACCAAGGTCGCGGCACTGAAGAAGCTCGCATCGACCTCGCTCAAGGACGCACGCTCGGGGAACGCGGCCGGAGCCCATGCGGCAGCCCAGTCGCTGCGTGACCTGTGGGACGCCGACCAGGCGTCGCTGCAGCCGCTGGACCAGACCGGCTGGACCTCCATCGACGCCCAGATGGACAAGGTGCTGGGGACCTTCGGCATCGATCACTCGAACCCACCGATGTCGCCCGCGCAGCAGGAGAAGGAACTGAACGCCCTCCTGACGGACATGGGCTGACAGACCGCACAGCGCCCGCCCGGCCCACCCGGCCGGGCGGGCTCAGTGTGCCGCAGAATCCCATGGGACTGGCGCTGACCAGGGCCAGTCGACGGTTCGTCCCGGCCCCATCGCTCTAGCCGCAGCACTCAAGGCGGTACCCATGTCCCCTGAGCGTGGTGATGTGAGGCAACCGGCAAGGGCGGGCGGACTCCTCGGCAGCCTGGGTAAGACGTCGGCGCAGGCCGGCCATGGTGACGTCGAGGGTCTTGGTGGGGCCGAACCAGTTCTCGTCCCACACCTGTGCCATCAGCGTTTCTCGCGAGACGGCGGTGCCGGGGTTCTGGGCGAGCAGGGCGAGGAGGTCGAACTCCTTCGGCCGCAAGGCGATCTCCGTGTCGTGAAGGGTGCAGCGGCGGGACGTGATGTCGATGACCAGGTCGCCGAGCCGTAGTGGGGGCTGCGGCTGCGACGTGCTGGTCTGTCGGCGCAGGTGGGCGCGGAGGCGGGCCAGCAGGACGGTGAGGCTGAAGGGCTTGACGAGGTAGTCGTCGGCGCCTGCGTCCAGGCCGGCGATGACGTCGATGTCGTCGGTACGGGCGGTGAGGATGACGATCAGCAG
>NZ_BMVJ01000035.1:21045-33937 GCF_014650655.1 Streptomyces anandii JCM 4720 | reverse complement strand
GTCGGGGAGGCGGGCGCGCAGGGTGCGTGCGAGGTCCAGTCCGTCGAGGTCGGGCAGGCCGAGGTCCAGGAGAACGGCGTCGTAGGCGGTGCGGGTCCGTCTCCGTCAGGGCCGAGGCACCGGTGCGGCTCCAGGCGGAGGCGTAGCCGTTCACACGGAGGCCGGTTTCCAGGTGGCGTCCGATGGTGTCGTCGTCCTCGACGACCAGGATGTGCAGGCGGCCGCGGTCCGGTGCGGCAGGCGTGCCCATGGCAACAGAGTAGACAGGTCGCTCCCCTGCAGGCGGGCTCACAGGTCGCGGAGTTCCTCCACCGCGGGGCGCCGGGCACTGCGGATGCCGTTCAGGGCTGCGGCCAGTACGGCGATCAGCGCGGCCAGTCCGGTCAGGGTCAGGTAGACGCCGGGCACCGCCAGGGCGGCGGGCGGCAGGTCGAACACGCCGGTGAGTACCTTGATCAGCATCTCCGACAGCGCCCACCCGATGACGGCACCCCCGGCCAGGCCGGCTGCGGCCAGCAGGAGGGCCTCGGTGAGGACCATGCCCCGCAGCTGGCGTGTGCGTGCCCCGAGGACGGTGGCGATGGCGAAGGTGCGGCGGCGTTCGGCGAGCCCGAGGGCGAGGACGAGTCCTCCGGCTCCGGCGGCCAGCAGGACGGCCGAAGGCGAGTTCGATGCGGGTGAGTCCGGCCAGGTCGACGGAGGTAAGGCTGGTGCCGACGGTGCCGCGGGTCTGGGTGAGGTCGCTGACGGTGGCGCTGGTGCCGAGCTGCGAGCGCAGGCGCGCGGCGATCTGCTTCGGGTGGGTGCCGCCGGTGTCGAGGAGGAAGGCGCCGACCGCGTCGCTGCCGGTCGCCTTGGCGATGTAGGAGGCGTTGGCGACGAAGAAGCTGTCCTTCGGCGCCGTGGGGAACTCTTTGGCGATACCGGCGTAGCGGAAGGGGACGGTGCGCAGGGCCGTGGTGCGGGCGTCCTGGATGCGCAGGTTGACGGTGTCGCCGGGAGCGAGCTGGAAGTCCTTGACGGTCTCGACGCTGACCAGCAGGTTGTCCGGGCGCTGGGCCAGCTTGCGCATGAGCTGCTGGGCGGTGCCGCCGGCGAAGTAGGCGTCCTGGAGTGAGGTGGCCCGGGCGATGGTGTCGGGACGGACGCCGTAGAGGTCCTGCAGGTCGGAGCCGACATAGGCGAAGCGGTGCTGGAGGGGTTCGACGTGCCGTACGCCGGAGACTTTCAGCAAGCCGGCTGCACTGGGTGAGAGTCGGGCGCCGGGTGGTTCGGTGACGGTGACGTCGGCGCCGTTGGTCAGGCGGGCGTCGCCCTCGGCCTGCTGGCGGTAGGTGGCGTTGAAGACGGCGGTGGAGAGCGCGAAGGACACGGCGAGGGCGAGCAGCACCACCGAGCGGGCCAGGGGGCGGCGGCGCCGGGACAGGGTGGCGGCGGTGGTGCCGGCGAGGGTCGCGGTCAGCGGGCGGGCCAGCCGGGCCAGGGCGGGGCGGCCGTGAGTGAGGGCGACGAGGGTGAGCCGCCACAGCAGCAGGGCGGCGCCGATCCACAGCAGGGCGGGGACGAGGACGGTCCGGCAGCTACGGCGGCACCCAGCACGAAGGCGGTGCCGTACCAGGCCCAGGTGCCCGCGCCCGCTCCGAAGGAGGCGGCACCGAAGGCGAGGCGGCCGGTCAGTGCGGCGACGCCCAGCCCGGCCAGCCCGCCGGCCAGACCGATCAGCGCCGCTTCCAGCCCAGCGAGGGCGGTAATCTGGCGGGGACGCAGGCCGCGCAAGCACGGCCTGTCCGCTGCGCCGCCTGGACGCCCGGCTCGCAGCCCAGGGACACGACGTGATCGCCCTCGATGTCGCACCCTTCCGGCCGAAGCCTTGCTGCACGCGGACATCGGCCACCTGGACCGTCCACGCCATCGAGCGCTTCCGTAGCGCCGACGGCGTAGTCATTGTCATCCCGCTCTACAAGGCCGCGCACTCGGGGCAGCTGAAGGCGTTGCTCGATCTGCTGTCGCAGTGCGCGCTGGAGGGCGTGACCGTGCTACCGCTTTCAATCGGCGGGAGCACGGCACACGCCCTGGCGATCGACTACGGGCTGCGCCCGGTGTTCACCTCCATGGGCCCCGCGCACATCACGCCAGCTGGTTCGTGCTGAACAAGCACATCGATGTGCGGGAGGACACGGGGGGCGTCGTGGGGCCCGCCGCACGGGAGGCACTTGAGCGGGTCGCCGATCAGTTCTCCGCCTCGCTCGGCGTGTGGGTCTGGAGGCAGAGGCGTGAGCGATTCCCCTCGTCCGGGAAAAACCGCTGACACGCTGGGCCAATCGCCACTGATCCCAAGGATTGAGATAGTCGCGTCCATTACGTGAACTCCCCCTTGGGGCGGGTGCTACCTTCTGCCACGATCCCTATTAGCCAGGTAGGAAAACTAGGGATCAGGGGGTGGCCGTGGGAGCGCTCAGCAGCGCAGACCGGGTGCTGCCCGTGCTGACCTCGCGTCGTCACATCGACTTCGGCCGTACGTCCACCGCCATCTGTCGGCCGGTCTGAGACCTCAGCACGCCATCCCACACCTCTTTGATCGCCACTCCTTCCTTGAGAGGACACCTCCGTGTCTGCCGCAAGACCGCTCACCACCCTGCGCACCCTCGCCGTCATAGCCGCGCTCCCCCTCCTGCTCACCGCCTGCGGCTACGGCTCCAAGTCCACCGATGACGGCAAGCAGACCCCGGCGGCCGCGGCGGGCGCCAAGAAGCTCTCCGCCGACGAAGTGAAGATCGGCTACTTCCCCAACCTCACGCACGCCACCGCTCTGGTTGGCGTCCAGGAGGGCCTGTTCCAGAAGGAGCTCGGCGGCACCACGATCAAGGCCTCAACCTTCAACGCCGGGCCCTCCGAGATCGAGGCGCTGAACGCCGGGTCCATCGACATCGGTTGGATCGGTCCCTCCCCCTCCATCAACGGCTACACCAAGTCGAACGGCAAGAACCTGCTCATCATCGGCGGTTCCGCCTCCGGCGGCGTGAAGCTCGTCGTCAACCCGAAGAAGATCAAGTCCCTCAAGGACGTCAAGGGCAAGAAGATCGCCACCCCGCAGCTCGGCAACACCCAGGACGTCTCGTTCCTCAACTGGATCGCGGACCAGGGCTGGAAGGTCGACGCCGAGAGCGGCAAGGGCGACGTCTCCGTCGTCCGCACGGACAACAAGATCACCCCGGACGCCTACAAGTCCGGCTCCATCGACGGCGCCTGGGTACCGGAGCCGACCGCGTCCAAGCTGGTCGCCGAGGGCGGCAAGGTACTGCTCGACGAGTCGACGCTGTGGCCCGACAAGAAGTTCGTGATCACGAACATCATCGTGTCGCAGAAGTTCCTCAAGGAGCACCCGGACGTCGTCGAAGCTGTGCTGCGCGGTTCGGTGAAGACTAACGCGTGGATCAACGCCAACCCGGACGATGCGAAGGCCACCGCCAACAAGGCGCTGGAAAAGCTGTCGGGCAAGACGCTGCCCGCCGAGGTCATCGACCCCGCCTGGAAGTCCATCCAGTTCACCGACGACCCGCTGGCCTCCACCCTCAACACCGAGGCGGAGCACGCGGTCAAGGCCGGTCTGCTGGAGAAGCCCGACCTGAAGGGCATCTACGACCTCACGCTCCTCAACAAGGTCCTGAAGGCCGAAGGCAAAAGCGAGGTCGACGACGCCGGCCTCGGCGCCGAGTAACCAGGAGCCGGACCCGATGAATTCCCAGGAGGTGACGACCATGGCCACCACGATCGCCAAGGCTGCCGAGGACGCCACGGCGGTGACGTACGCCGCCCGTATCGAGCACGTCTCGAAGTCCTTCCCCGCGCCGGGCACGCCCGGTGGACGGCAGCTCGTGCTGGACGACATCACGCTCGACGTCGCACCGGGCGAGTTCGTCACCCTCCTGGGAGCCTCCGGCTGCGGCAAGTCCACCCTGCTCAACCTGGTCGCGGCACTGGACCAGCCGTCCACGGGCACGATCGCCACGGACGGCCGTCCCGCCCTGATGTTCCAGGAGCACGCCCTCTTCCCATGGCTGACCGCGGGCAAGAACATCGAACTCGCCCTAAAACTGCGCGGCGTGGCCAAGCAGGAGCGCCGCGCCGAGGCGGAACGGCTGCTGGAACTCGTACGACTGTCGGACGCCCACCGCAAGCGGGTGCATGAGCTGTCGGGTGGTATGCGCCAGCGGGTCGCTCTGGCCCGGGCGCTGGCCCAGGACAGCCGACTGCTGCTGATGGACGAGCCGTTCGCCGCGCTGGACGCCATCACCCGGGACGTGCTGCACGACGAGCTGACCCGCATCTGGAGTGAGACGGGACTGTCGGTGCTGTTCGTGACGCACAACGTGCGCGAGGCGGTACGGCTTGCACAGCGGGTTGTGCTGCTGTCCTCCCGCCCGGGCCGCATCGCCCGGGAGTGGACCGTCGGCATTCCGCAGCCACGTCGCATCGAGGACAGCGCAGTCGCCGAGCTGTCCGTCGAGATCACCGAAGAACTGCGTGGGGAGATCCGCCGCCATGGCCAGCACTGACACCGGCGTCGACACCGAGAAGGACGGCTCCACAGCGGCCGAGCAGACCCGGGACGCTTATGGTCTGGCGGGACTGGAAGCCGGCCTCGACGCCCTGGACTCGGTGCAGTCCGGCCGCACGCCACTGCGCGAGACGCTGTTGCGCAAGGTCCTGCCGCCTGTCACCGCTGTGGCACTGGTACTGGTCGTCTGGCAAATGCTGGTGTGGGCGAACGTCGCCCCCGACTACAAGCTGCCCGCACCCTCCGAGGTGTGGGGCGAGGTGCGCGATTCCTGGGTCCAGGGCACCCTGCTCGACTACATCTGGACATCCGTCTCCCGCGGTCTGCTCGGCTTCCTGCTGGCGCTCGCCATCGGTACCCCGCTCGGCCTGATCGTCGCCCGGGTGGCCTTCGTCCGGGCGGCCATCGGCCCCATCCTGTCCGGCCTGCAGTCGCTGCCGTCCGTGGCCTGGGTGCCGCCCGCCGTGATCTGGCTGGGCCTGAACGACAAGATGATGTACGCCGTGATCCTGCTCGGCGCGGTCCCGTCCATCGCCAACGGCCTCGTCGCGGGCATCGACCAGATTCCGCCGCTGTTCCTGCGGGCTGGCCGGACGATGGGCGCAACCGGCCTGCGCGGGGCCTGGCACATCGTGATGCCGGGGGCGCTCCCCGGCTATCTGGCAGGGCTGAAGCAGGGCTGGGCGTTCTCGTGGCGGTCCCTGATGGCCGCCGAGATCATCGCGTCCTCGCCTGATCTGGGCGTCGGTCTGGGCCAGTTGTTGGAGAACGGGCGGAACAACTCCAGCATGCCCCAGGTGTTCCTGGCCATCTTCCTGATCCTGCTCGTCGGCATCGCCATCGATCTGCTGATCTTCAGCCCGCTGGAGCGGTGGGTGCTGCGCAGCCGTGGCCTGCTGGTCACCCGCTGAACGAACTGGTCCCGAGCGGCGGCGGGTGCGCCGCCCGATCCCGTCAGCCGCGCACACGCACACGGCACAAGCCCGCAGAGGCATCATCACCTCACAGCGGAGCCGGTGCCGCCGTTGTGCGGGGAAGGCGGGCCGCCTCAGGCATGGGGAGGATCGGCTCTGCGAACTCCGCCGCTGAGCGCCTCGCTGGTTTTCGTGGGCCATAGGCCACAGCGCTGGCAGATCTTCCCGTCAGTCGGACAAAACCGCAGGTCAGATCACACCTGACTGCGTGTCAGGTGGCGCAATACTCCAGCAACACCGCTTTCCCTACCAGATAGGTATGGTCCACAACATGTCAACCGCGGACCGCATCCGAGACCACGCCGGCCAGGGCGCGACCACCGTCGCCGCCCACCGTGCGCGGCGACGGCTGCGCGCGGACCGGGCACGCCAGCTCGCCGACCTGCTCCGCCACCAACTCCTGGCCGGGGAGTTCCCGGACGGCACGCTTCCCCACGAGACGACCCTCGCCGCCGAATACAGCGCCTCCCGCAACACCGTCCGCCAGGCACTGGACCTGCTTCGAGCCGAGGGCCTGGTGGAACGCCTCCCCGGCGTCGGCACGGTCGTCGTAGGCCAGAAGTACCCCCACGGTCTCGACCGCCTGATGGGCCTCGCGGAAACCCTTCGCGAACACGGCCACGTCACCAACGAGGTCCGCACCGTGGGCCCCGTCCCCGCCCCGGCCCCGGTGGCCGACCGCCTCCGCCTCCCGCCCGGTGCCGACGTCCTCTACATCGAACGTCTCCGCCGGCTGAACGGCCTGCCCCTGTCCCTCGACCTCACCTACATCCCCTTTGACCTCGGCACCGCCCTGCTCGGTGAGGACCTGGAGAACACCGACATCTTCCGGCTCCTGGAGACGCTCACCGGCCGGCGTCTCGGCCACGCGGAGATCAGCCTGGAGGCGGTGAACGCCGACGCCCACTCCGCAGCCGTCCTCGAAGCCCCGCAGGGCGCCGCCGTCCTGATGCTGGAACGCCTCACCCACCTCTCCGACGGCCGCCCGGTCGATCTCGAGTTCATCCGTTTCCGCGGCGACCGCATCACCATGAGCGGCCTGCTGCACCGCTCCCTCTGACGCGACCACCATCCTTGCCCGACCTCCCTGGAGACAGCCATGCCCTTGGCACCCCAGCGGGCCGACGTGCCCGTGACCATCGACGAGTCCAAGTGCATCGACGGCTGCACCCTCTGCGTGGACATGTGCCCGCTGGACTCCCTCGCCATCGACGACAGCACCGGCAAGGCGTACATGCACGTCGACGAGTGCTGGTACTGCGGCCCGTGCGCGGCCCGCTGTCCCACCGGAGCCGTCACGGTCAACATGCCCTATCTGCTCCGGTGAAAGGTCACACCTCCCATGAAACGCACAGCACTTGCCGCAGCCGCCGCCCTGCTCCTCGCACCGCTCACCGCCTGCGGCGGCAACGCCGCGGCAGGCGGTGACGGCTCCACCGTCACCGTCACCGTCGGCTACCAGTCCAAGACCATCAACACCGTCACCGCGGGGACGCTCCTCCGCTCGCTCGGCTACTTCGAGAAACAGCTGAACTCCCTCCACGACGGCAAGACATACAAGGTCGACTGGCAGGACTACGCCACCGGCGCCCCCATCACCGCCCAGATGACCGCCGGGAAGATCGACATCGGCTCGATGGGCGACTTCCCCCTGCTCATCAACGCCGCCCGCGGCAAACAGCTCGGCAAGCCCACCCGCCTGGTCTCCGTCACCGGCTACAACCTCCGCGGCGGCCTCAACACCATCGTCACCGCCCCCGGCTCCAAGCTCACCTCCCTGACGGACCTGAAGGGCAAGAAAGTCTCCACGAGCGTGGGCTCCGCCGCCGACGGCACCCTCGTACGGGCCCTGCAGCGCGCCGGCATCGACCCGAACGACGGCATCAAAAAGCTCAACCAGCAGCCCGCCGTGGGTGCGTCGGCCCTGGCCGCGGGCAGTACGGACGCGCTCTCGCAGTTCGTCGCCTGGCCCGGTCTGCTCGCTTTCCAGGGCAAGGCGAGGGCGCTGTACGACGGTGCCCAGCTGAACCTTCCCACCTTCCACGGCGTCACCGCCCGCGAGGACTTCGCCAAGCAGCGCCCGGCCGTACTGGACGCCTTCCTCAAGGCCCAGGCCGAGGCCACCGACTACCTCAACACCCATCCCGTGACCGCCGCCGAGAAGGTCGCCAAGGCCACCGGCCTGCCCGCCGAGGTCGTCTACCTCTACAACGGCGCCCATGGCATCTCCACCTTCGATCCGGCCGTCAAGCCGCAGCTCGTCTCCGCGCTCAAGCAGGACGTGTCGGTCCTGAAAGCGGCAAAGCTGACCGGCGATGTGGACGTGGACTCCTTCGTCGACGACCAGTACGTGAAGAAGGCCCTCGGGGCGTCGTACGCGAAGCAGCTCGCCGCTACTCCCCCTGCGGCCGCGAGTGAGGCGTGGCCGAAGAGCGCCGAGGAGACCAAGGCCTTCAAGTCCCCGGCACAGCTCCTGAGGTACGTGGCCGCCCACCGCGACGGCATCCGCGCCGCCTACGTGCCCGACACCACCACCGGCACCCTGTGGTTCGCCGACAAGGCGGTGTGGGTGGCCGACGGCGAGAAACTCCTGCCTTTCGTGGCCCCGGAAACCGCGCAGGCGTACGTCTCCGCGCACGGCGGCGCCCGCGTCATCACCTACACCGACGCCCTGGAGCGTGCCGCATGAGCCGGCCCGCGCCGCGAGCGGGCCGTAACCAGCGACCCCTCCCGCCGATCGGCCGGTATGCGTTGCGGGTGGCCGCCCTCGTGGCAGCCCTGGGCCTCTGGCAGCTGCTGACCGGCCTGGACGTCGACCTGTGGCTGCGCTTCTCGCAGTTTCCCACGGTCACCGACGTTGCCCATGCCTTCGCCGAACGCCTCTCCGGGCCGGACTACTGGACGGACCTCACCGACAGCCTGACCCGCATCCTCACCGGCTTCCTGCTGGCCGCGGTGCTGGGCGTAGCGGTGGGCGTGCTCGTGGCCCGCTCCCGTCTCGCCGAGGACCTGCTCGGCCCCATCCTGGAAGTGGTCCGCCCGATCCCGGCGATCGCCCTGGTCCCCGTCGCGATCCTCCTGTTCCCCTCCAACGAACAGGGCGTCGTCTTCATCACCTTCACCGCCGCCTTCTTCCCGGTCCTGGTCTCCACCCGGCACGCCGTCCGTGCGCTGACCCCCGTGTGGGAGGAGGCCGTGCTCACGATGGGCGGCGGCCGGTGGCGCATCCTGGGCTCGGTCGTCCTGCCGGGCGCGCTGCCCGGCATCTTCGGCGGCCTGTCGGTCGGCATCGGCGTCTCGTGGATCTGTGTGATCTCCGCCGAGATGATCTCCGGTCAGTACGGCGTCGGCTACCGCACCTGGCAGGACTACACGATCGTCAACTACCCTGGCGTCTTCGTCGGCATGGTCACCATCGGCGTCCTCGGCTGGCTCACCTCCACTGCGGTGGAACTCCTGGGCCGACGCCTGACCCGGTGGCTGCCGCGTACGTCGTACGTCCCCGGAGCCCGGCCGGCGGCACCCCGCACGCTCGCGCCCGCCCGGCCGGCCCCCACCGCCGCACACACCGACCAGCCCTCCGGCGCCGAGGAGGCACGCGATGAGCACCTGGTCTGACACCAGGCCCGACCTCCGTACGGTGGACAAGGCGCCGTCCCCCGTACGCGGCACCCGGCTCACGTTCCACGCCGCCACGCTCGGCCGCCCCGACGCCCCCGTCCTGGCCGGCGTCGACCTGGACATCAGGCCGGGTGAGATCGTCACCGTCGTCGGTCCGTCCGGCTGTGGCAAGTCGACGCTGCTGCGCACTCTGGCGGGACTGCTGCCCCCGCTCGCCGGGGAGATCAGCCAGGACGGGCAGTCCCTTGCCGGCCCGTCCGCCGAACGCGCCCTTGTCTTCCAGGAGGACGCCCTTCTCCCCTGGCGCACCCTGCGGGCCAACGTGGAACTCCCGCTGGCCATCCGCGGAGTGCCGCGCACGGAACGGCGCACGCAGGCGGAGACGTGGCTGGCCCGGGTCGGACTCGCCGAGCAGGTCCGGCAGTTGCCGCACCGCGTTTCCGGCGGGCAGCGTCAGCGCGCCCAGCTGGCCCGCGCCCTCGCGGGAACGCCCCTCGCCGTCCTGATGGACGAGCCGTTCGGCGCCCTCGACGCCCAGAACCGCGCCGGCATGCAGGACCTGCTGGTGCAGGTGCTGCAGGGCACGGGCGCGACCGTCGTCTTCGTCACCCACGACGTGGACGAGGCCCTCTTCCTCGGCGACCGCGTGGCCCTGCTCGGCGCAGGCCGCCTCATCGCCGTACGAGACGTACCGCGACCGCGCGACCGCGCCGCTCATGACGATCCGACGCGCATCGCCCTGCGGCGCGAAGTCCTCACGTCACTCGGTTCTTGAAAGGCATCCCGGTGGACACCCCCCTGCAGATCCCGTCCCTCACCGACGCGGAGGAGATCAGCTGCGACGTCCTCGTCATCGGCGGCGGCACCGCCGGCACCATGGCGGCCCTGACAGCCGCCGAGCACGGCGCGCACGTCCTCCTCCTGGAGAAGGCCCACGTCCGCCACTCCGGCGCGCTCGCCATGGGAATGGACGGCGTCAACAACGCGGTCATCCCCGGCCGGGCGGAGCCCGACGACTACGTCGCCGAGATCACCCGCGCCAACGACGGCATCGTCGACCAGTCCACCGTCCGCCAGACCGCCACCCGTGGCTTCGCCATGGTGCAGCGGCTGGAGGCGTACGGCGTGAAGTTCGAGAAGGACGAGCACGGCGAGTACGCGGTCCGCCAGGTGCACCGCTCGGGCTCCTATGTGCTGCCGATGCCGGAGGGCAAGGACGTCAAGAAGGTCCTGTACCGGCAGCTGCGGCGCCGGGAGATGCGGGAGCGGATCCGCATCGAGAACCGTGTGATGCCGGTGCGGGTACTCACGGCGGAAGGGCGGGCCGTCGGAGCGGTGGGCTTTCACACCCGCACGGGCGCGTTCGTCACCATCCGCGCGGGTGCCGTGATCCTGGCGACGGGCGCCTGCGGCCGACTCGGTCTGCCTGCCTCAGGCTACCTGTACGGCACGTACGAGAACCCGACCAACGCGGGCGACGGCTACGCCATGGCCTACCACGCCGGCGCGGAACTCACCGGCATCGAGTGCTTCCAGATCAACCCGCTGATCAAGGACTACAACGGCCCCGCCTGCGCCTACGTCGCCAACCCCTTCGGCGGCTACCAGGTCAACCGGCATGGTGAGCGCTTCGTCGACTCCGACTACTGGTCGGGCCAGATGATGGCCGAGTTCGCGGCGGAGGTGGCCTCCGACCGAGGCCCGGTCTACCTGAAGCTCAGCCACCTGCCCGAGGAGTCGGTCTCCGCGTTGGAGTCGATCCTGCACTCGACCGAGCGGCCCACCCGAGGGACCTTCCATTCCGGCCGCGGCCACAACTACCGCACCCACGACGTCGAGATGCACATCTCCGAAATCGGCCTGTGCGGCGGCCACTCGGCCTCCGGCGTCCGCGTCGACGACCGTGCCCGTACGACCGTCCCCCGACTGTACGCCGCGGGCGACCTGGCCTGCGTTCCGCACAATTACATGATCGGAGCGTTCGTCTTCGGCGACCTGGCGGGGGCCGACGCCTCTCAATACCGGGCGTACAAGGGCGAGTTGCCCGAAGGGCAGGTGCGGGAAGCGCACGAGCTGGTCTATCGCCCGCTGCGCAACCCGGACGGGCCGCCGCAGCCGCAGGTCGAGTACAAACTGCGCCGCTTCGTGAACGACTACGTCGCCCCGCCGAAGTCCGGCGCCCGGCTCTCCCTGGCGCTGGAGGCCTTCGAGCGGATGCGCGACGACATCGCCGCGATGGGCGCCCGCACTCCCCACGAACTCATGCGCTGCGTCGAGGTCACCTTCATCCGCGACTGCGCCGAGATGGCCGCGCGCGCGTCGCTGGCCCGCACCGAGTCCCGGTGGGGCCTCTACCACGACCGGCTCGATCATCCGCGTCGCGACGACGCGTCCTGGTTCCACCATCTCGACCTGTACAAGTCCCCCTCCGGGACGATGGAGTTCACGGCCCGTCCCGTGGCTCCCTACCTGGTCCCGGTCGACGGCTTCGCCCCGGCCGGCGGCCCCTCCCGGCACCTCGGCGAGGTCCACCCGGAACATGTGGCGACGGCAGGGGCCCGGGAAGCGGCACCGGTGGCGTTGCGGCAGGAACCCGCCCTGGCCGACACAGCCGCCCACCCCAGGGCCGACGCGGACGCGCCAGCCACACCTCGCCTGCTCGAACTGCTCTCTCTCGCGGAGGACGAGCCCGACCTCTCCGCGCTCACCGCCTACTTGACGGACCCCGAGCCCAGCGTGCGCCGGACGGCCGTCACGGTCCTGACGGAGACCGTACCGCCGGGCACCGGACCGGCACTGGCCTCGGCGCTCACCGACACCGACGCCGGCGTCCGCGCCGCCGCGGCGGCGTCCCTGCGCGAACTGGTCGAGACGCTGCCGCCGGAACCGGCCCTGCGCCACGGCCTCGCCGCCGCCCTGTCCGAGGCCGACCCCGCCGTCCGCGCCGCCGCACTGGACGTGCTGCGTGCCCTGCGGCTCGGTGACGCCGAGCTGTTCACGGACTCCCTGTCGGACTCCGACATCGCCGTACGCATCGCGGCCGTGCGGGCACTCGTGTCTGTCGACGCCGCCGCAGAGGTGGCCCGCGCGGCGACCGTCGATCCGTCCCGCGAGGTCCGCGTCACGATCGCCAAGGCCCTGGCCACCCTGGGCACAGGCTCGGACCTGGCAGTCCGCTCAGCCCTCGCCGCGCTCGTCGACGATTCCGACGCCCTGGTGCGTGGGGCCGCCTACGAGGCTCTGGGCACGACGGGCTGCCCGGCCGCCCTGGCCACACACGCCGAGGCGGCCTTGTCCGACCTGGCCTGGCAGGTGCGGGCTGGCGCCGCCACCGCTCTGTCCGCCGCAGACTCCGACTTGGCCGTGCCGGCCCTCGCCAAGGCCCTCACCGACCCGAACGCCGACGTCCGCAAGGCCGCCGTGACGGCACTGACCCGCCACCGTGCCGTCGAGGACGCCCGAACAGCCCTGGCCACCGCGACGACGGACTCGGACGCGGACGTCAGGGCCTATGCGACGCGGGCGCTGTGACCGCGACCTACCGTGCGACCAGGAGACGACCCCAATTAGACGAAGAGACGCGCTGGAATCTGGGGTGGTGACTGATCGGCCGGTGGACGTTGCCGCTGGTGTTGCCCGAGTCGCGTGGGACGGGAAGCGACCGCTCGTTGACCGGACGCCGGTCAGGGATTCGTCCAGGCCTCGGGGTCCTCCGCGAGGCTCAGCACATCGTCGGGCA
>NZ_BMVJ01000035.1:8581-21021 GCF_014650655.1 Streptomyces anandii JCM 4720 | reverse complement strand
GCTTGGCCGCGGCCACCTGGGCCAGGGTGACCTCGCCGAGGATCTTGCGGACGTTGGCCCGTACGGCGATCCACAGCGGCAGCAGCGACTCCGCGGGGCCGCAGTAGGAGAGCTCGGGTGGGCGCACCCCCCGCACCGACACCAGGGGGCCGTCCGCCACACGGATGACGTCCGCGATGGCGATCGAGCCAGCCGGGCGGGCGAGACGGTAGCCACCCTTTCCGCCCCGCTGGCTGACCACGAGACCACCCCGGCGCAGGTCGCCGAGGATGCCCTCCAGGAACTTGTGCGGGATGCCCTGCGCCGCGGCGATCGCCTCGGCCTTGAGGGAGGCCTCGTCCCCTGCCGCGGCCAGCTCCAGGGCCGCTCGCACCGCATAGTCCGCCCGCGCCGAGATCCGCATGCCGCGATTATCCATCACTGCGGGGTCCGCCCGTCACCGGCTGCGCCGTCAGGCAGGAAGGATGAAGGACGGGTGCGCACCGTTGAGGAAGTAGTCCCCGATCTCACGCAGTCTGTGAGCGGCCGGTTCACGCAGAGTGTGGGTCCGGGCGTCACGCCAGAAGCGGTCGAATCCGTGCCGCATGGAAGCGGCCTCGACTCCGACGACCTCCAGGGCACGGCTGGTGATCTCCTGCGCGGCCCGGGAGGCCGCAGCCTCGGCCACGCTCGCGAGGACGGCGATCTCCGCGCACTCCTCGTCGTCCAGATCCTCGTCCTGCGCGAGGCCGCGCAACAGGGCATCCACCGCCTGGTCGGCGAGAGCGGACGCGGCACGCGCGACGACGGCGAGCTCGCCGTACACGGTCAGCGCGTACGGATCCTGCGGGGGACCTCCCGGCCAGGACTGGGGCGAGAAGGGCTGCCAGGGCGATCGCACGGCCCTTCCGTGCTCGTGGACCTCGTCCAGCAGCCCCTCGGCGATGCCGAGACAGAACTGCGCGGAGACCAGGCGCGCGGTCGGCACGGCAAGAGAGGCGAAGGGTGACAGGACGCCCTCGTCGGGCGAGAGCGAGCCGAACACATCGTCCGCCGCTACCGGCACGGAGTCGAACTCCACGGCGCCACCGGCTTCCAGCCGCTGGCCGAAGCAGTCCCCGCTGCTGCCGCTCACGACACCCGGGTGGGTGGGGTCGACGAGGACGGCCAGCGGCTCACCCGTGCCGTACCTGGCGGCTCGGACCACCAGCCGGTCGGCGATCCCGACGCCGGTGGCGTACCTCTGGTAGCCGTTCAGCAGATATCCGCTCGGCGTGGGAGTCAGGATGAGCGGCGGTTCGTGTGAGGCGATACCGCCTCCCCAGTGCCACTGCCCCTCCGTCGACTCCCGCTCGACACGGGCGGCACGTGCGGGGTCGGCGAAGAAACGGGCGGTGAAGGACAGGAAGTAGTGGTGGCCCAGCAGGTGGCCGATGGCCCCGTCGGCCGCGGCGACGGTCCGGACGACCGTGTAGGCCGTGCGCCAGTCCGCACCTCCTCCCCCCTGCTCGGCCGGTCCCAACAATGTCAGCAGCCCCGACTCGCGCAGCCGTGCGACCTCGTCGAGCGGTGCTTTGCCGGCCTGTTCGCGCTCGGCCGCGTCCGTGGCCAGGTCGTCCGCCATCTCACGGGCTATGTGCAGCCAGTCGGCCTGCCCGGCTCCCGCGTCGCTCACCTCGTCGGCCGTCACCGTCATATCCGGACCCGCTTCATGCGACTGCGACTGTCACTGCACCTCAGTGCTGTTGTCATGGCGTCTTCCTTCAGGGGGCCGAGGACGACGCGATGCCCGGCAAGGCGGCGTGGGAGTGCAGCGGTGCGCGAGAGACGTCGGCTTCATCATCCTCACTCCCCTCTTCGACCACCGTCAAGACTTCCCTAGTGATTCGATAGGGAAACTAGGGATACACGGACGCTCCGGCTGATTCGCGCTCCCGGATGGCGAGTTCGCGATGGCGCGCGGCCGGGCGGTCGTCCCGGCCCCGAAGGCTGCCAACCGGGCCGTGGAGGCACTCGCGGAGCGTGGCGCCGCCGGACGGGGCCAGGAGCCTGTCGCGGCTGCGCGGCCTCGCGGGCGAACTTGGCGGCCAACTCGGCGACGACGACCGTCTCTGCGTCGTCAGCGATCACATGGGCGCTCCCGACCTCCGCCGCGATCACGTGGTCATCGCTGGCCCCCGGCGCCGGCGAACGGCACTTGAGCCGAGGGGGCGGCTTGTTGTCCATACGGGTGCTGCCACAGGCCCTGCGCCTGAAGTCTTGGCAGAACTCCCTCGCCGAACCAATACGCCTCCTCCAGGTGCGGATAACCGGAGAGCACGAACTCGTCGACGCCGAGAGCGTGGTACTCCCCGATCCGCTCGGCGACCTCGTCGTGGCTGCCGACCAGGGCGGTGCCCGCGCCACCGCGTACCAGGCCGATGCCCGCCCACAGGTTGGGGTGGATCTCCAGGCGGTCACGGCTGCCGCCGTCGTGCAGGGCCAGCATGCGCTGCTGGCTCTCGGACTCGCTGCGGGCGAGGCCCGCCTGGATGGCCTTGACCGCCTCCGGGTCGAAGCCGTCCAGGAGCCGGTTCGCCTCGGCCCAGGCCTGCTCGGAGGTGTCGCGGGTGATGACATGCAGGCGGATGCCGAAGCGGACGCTACGACCCTCCTTGTCGGCCAACGCCCGGATCCAGGCGATCTTCTCCGCGACGGCGGCGGGCGGCTCGCCCCAGGTGAGATAGACGTCGACATGCTTGGCGGCGACTTCTCCCGCGATCGGCGAGGAGCCCCCGAAGTACACCTCGGGGACCGGGTCTGGCAGCCGGGCGAGCTTCGCATCCTCGACATGGAGGTGCTCGCCTCGCAGGTCGACGGTCTTGCCCTCCCACAACCCTCGTACCATCTCAAGGAATTCGCCGGTACGGCGGTAGCGCGCGTCCTTGTCCAGGAAGTCTCCGTAGGCCCGCTGCTCGTGGCTCTCGCCGCCGGTGACGACGTTGAGCAGCAGCCGTCCGCCGGTCTGCCGCTGGAAGGTGGAGGCCATCTGCGCAGCGAGCGTCGGTGAGACGAAGCCAGGCCGGAAGGCGATGAGGAACTTCAGCCGCTGGGTGTTCTGGCTGACCATCGCGGTGGTCAGCCATGCGTCCTCGCACCAGGCGCCCGTCGGCGTGAGTGCGCCGACGAAGCCCAGGTCCTCGGCGGCGCGGGCGATCTGGCTGAGGTAGGCGACCGTCGGCGGCCGGTCGCGCCCGGACTCGGTGGCGGGGGTGCCATGGCCGCCGCCGACGACGTGGCGGCTGTCTCCGTTGGTCGGCAGGAACCAGTGGAAGGTGAGGGACACTCGGGGCTCCGATCTGGGGTGCGATCAGGGGACGTTCGTCGGCGTCGCGGCGGATAGCCGGTGCAGCTCCTCGCGGGGAAGCCGGCGTTCGGCGTCGCGAGCCGAGGCGCCCGCCCGGAACTCGTTGCTCGGGGCGGACGCGACAGTGACGGCCTCGGCGCCGTCGGTGATGACGTGTGCGGTCATGGCCTCAGCTCGCCGCGGCCAGGAGCGGGGTGCGGCCCAGCGCCAGTGAGAAATGGTCGACGACCTGGGTGAGCGCCTCGGCGGCGGCCGGTGCGACTGTGATCGAGCCGTCGTCGTGGGCGGTGATGTCCTTGTCGAGGGTGAACCAGCCCTGCACGATGTGCGCGGCACCCATGGAGTTCAGGACCGGACGCAGGGCGTAGTCGATGGCTAGGACATGCGCGGTGGAGCCGCCGGTGGCGAGAGGGAGGACCGTTTTTCCGGTGAGTGCGTACTGCGGCAGCAGGTCGAGGAGCGCCTTGAGGACTCCGGAGTACGACGCTTTGTAAACGGGTGTTCCTACGACGACGCCGTCGGCGCTCGCGAACAGTTCGGTGGCCTCGACGATCGCCGGATGCCGGAAGTCCCCGCCGAGCAGGGCCTCGGCGGGGATGGTGCGAACGTCGAGCGGGACGACGTCGTGCCCCTGAGCGGTCAGTCGCTGGTCCAGGTGGCGCAGCAGGCGGTTGGTGCGGGAGGAGGCGGAAGGGCTGCCGGAGACGGACAGGACGGTGGCCATGGGTCCTCTTTAGGGGAGAAGGGGGCGCCTCCGCCTGGGAGGCGCTCTGGGGGGGTGGTCAGGAGTACCAGGTCGGTTCGGGCAGTTCGCCCTCGATGACCCAGCGCCCGACCACTGGCCGCTTGTGGGCGACAGGGGCGTGGAGGGTGTGGGTGCGGACGTTGCGCCAGAAGCGGCAGGCCCTCGGATGCGGCGGTGGCGCGGGCGCCGGTCACTGCGAAGGTCTGGTTGCCGATCTCCAGGGTGACGTCGGCGGCGCGGGCCTTCACTACTGGAAGGAGTGCCCCCGTCGGCGCCACTCCTCCGCGAGCAGTTCGTACGAACGGACCCGGTCCGTGTGGTCGTGGGTGATCGTCGTAATGAGCAACTCGTCCGCGCCCGTGGCCTCCTGCAGTTGTTCCAGCTGGTCGGCGACCCGGCCTGGCGAGCCGACGAACTGGGTGTCGAGGCGGTCCTGGACCAGGGTCCGGTCCTCGTCGGTCCATTCGTGGGCGCGCGCTTCCTGAGGCGTCGGGAACTCGATGGCGCCCTCGGCGGTACGGATGCTGCGCACCCATGGGCCGTAGCCGGTGGCGAGTTCACGGGCCGCCTCGTCGTCCGCTGCGACGACGACGTCCGCCGAGACGCTGACGTACGGCTTGTCGAGGAACTCGGAGGGCTGGAAGAAGGACCGGTAGCCCTCCACCGCCTCCAGGACCGTGGCCGGGCTGACGTGATAGTTGGCCGCGAACCGCAGACCGTTGCCGCCCGCCACCTCTGCGCTCTGACCCCCGCTGCTGCCCAGGATCCACACCTCCACGTCGGCGCCCTCCCCTGGCACGACGTGCGCTTCGACGCCCTCCGGCGAGCGGTAGGTGCCGGCCAGCAGGGCGAGGATGTCGTCGATCTGCTCGGCGTAGTCCTGTGACTCGGCGCCCGGCAGCAGGAGCAGCCTGCGCTGCAGCGCGATGCGGGGTGAGCCGAGCAGATGTTCGAAGGAGAAGCGGGGTGGGATCAGCAGGCCGTTCGGGGTGCGGCCGTCGACGACGGGGGTCGCCGTCGACAAGGGGGTGGCCGGCTGTCCCGGCGGGCGGCCGCCCGAGCGGCCCAGGCCCAGATCGAAGCGGCCCGGGTGCAGTGTGTCGAGCAGGCCGAACTCCTCCACGGTGGACAGCGCCGTGCGGTGCCCGAGCTGCACGGCCCCGGAGCCGAGCCGGATGGTGGAGGTGGCGGATGCGGTCAGCGCCAGGACGACGGCGGGTGACGTGCCTGCCACGCCGGGATTGAGGTGATGCTCAGCGAACCAGTAGCGGGCATACCCGAAGCGCTCGGCCTGCTGTGCGAGATCGAGGGAATTGCGCAGGGCATCGGCTGCCGTCGATCCGGAGGAGATCGGGACCAGGTCGAGGACGCCGAGGGAGATGTCAGACACGGACGGACTCCTTAGTGAGCGGTGATGCCGGAAGCACGGGGCCCCAAGCGAACGGCGGGTCGGGGATCTCGCGGCGCAGCACGGGGCGACCTTGGACTGGAACAGCTCGAGGGAGGCGCGGTGCTGGGACTCTGGCAGCCCACCCGCGTCGGCGTGCAGGTGGACGACCGTGTGGCCGAACTGCTCGTGGTAGCGGTGCACTTTGTCGACGACCTGTTGCGGGCTGCCGATCAGCGCCGAGCTGCGCTCGACGAAGTCCTCCAGGGTTTCGAAGACCACCGGCAGGCCTGCCTTCTTGAAGAAGGCCAGGTTGGCCTCGAAGATCGGCCGGTACGCGGCGAGCGCCTCCTGCGAGGTGGGGGCGACGTAGATGCCCGCGGTGCCGGCGCCGACGGCGATCCGCGCCGGTTCGTGGCCGTAGAACTCCCAGCGCTCGCGGTAGTGGCGGATCAACTCGGCGTACGGCTCCATGGGGTTGGTGACGTTGGCGGAGAACAGCGGGTCGCCGTAGCGGGCGGCGAGGTCGACCGACTCCTTGCTGGTGGCGCGGCCGTGCCAGACCCGGACCGGCTGCTGGTACGGCCGCGGCCACACCTCGGCGTCGGTCAGCGGGGGACGGAAGCGGGTGTCGGCGGTGACCTTGTCTTGGCGCCAGATCTTCCGGAAGACCTCGTAGCTCTCGGCGTTGCGGTCCCACTGGTCCTCGGGCGTGACGTGGAACAGGTCGCGTTGGGCGGCGCCGTTGCCCTTGCCGATGATCAGGTCGAGGCGGCCTTCGGAGAGATGGTCGAGGGTGGCGTAGTCCTCGTACGCGCGGACCGGGTCCAGCAGGCTGAGCGTGGTCACGGCCGTGAACAGGCGGATCCGCTTGGTCAGGGCGGCCACATGGCTCAGTACGAGGGTCGGGGACGAGGAGATGAACGGCCGCTCGTGCCGCTCCCCCACGCCGAAGCCGTCGAACCCCAGCTCCTCGGCGAGCAGGGCGTTGTCGAGGACCTCGCGGAACCGGTCGTGTGTGGACTTCTGCACCCCGGTGACCGGGTCCGGTCGATGCACGATCAAGGTGATCGCGAGGAACTTCACGACGCCGCCCGCTCGTCGGACGCCTCGTCCGGGTGGGCGAGGCCGAGGTGATGCCGGAGCGTCGGGCCCTCGTAGTCGGTGCGGAAGACGCCCTGTTCCTGCAGCAGCGGGACGACCTTGTCGGCGAAGTCATCGAGGCCGGTCGGGGTGATGTGCGGGACGAGAATGAAGCCGTCACTGGCGTCGGCCTGGACGTAGTCGTTGATGGTCCTGGCGATGGTCGCCGGGGAGCCGACGAAGTTCTGGCGGGTGCTGGTGTTGATGACCAGGTCGCGGATGGACCAGTTGTTCGCCTCGGCCAGCTCGCGCCACTCGCGGGCGGTGGCCAGCGGGTCACGGTACATCCGGACCTGGGCGCGGCCCTTGGAAATGTGGTTGTCGCTGACGTCCGGGTCGATGTCGGGCAGTGGGCCTTCAGGGTCGTAGGCGGACAGATCGCGGTTCCAGACGAACTCCAGGTGCTTGATGGCGGTGGCCCCGCTGACCTGCTGGCGGCGCACCTCCCGGGCCAGCTCCTCCGCCTCGGCGTCGGTGTCGGCGAGGGCGAAGGAAGCGGCGGGCAGGATGAGCAACTGGTCATGCTGGCGGCCGTACTTGGCGAGGCGGTTCTTGACGTCCGTGTAGAAGGCCTGGCCGCCTTCGAGGGTGGCGTAGCGGCTGAAGATGGCGTCGGCGCTCGATGCGGCGAATTCGCGGCCCTCGTCGGAGTCTCCGGCCTGGAAGATGACGGGACGGCCCTGCGGGGAGCGCGGGACGTTGAACTGGCCGTGGATGTCGAAGTGTTGGCCGGTGTGCACGAAGGAGCCTGCCTTCGCGTCGCGTAGGAAGACGCCGGTCGCCTGGTCGGCGACGATCTCGTCGCCTTGCCAGGAGTCGAAGAGCTCGCCCGCCGTGGCCAGGAATTCCTTCGCCCGGGAGTAACGCTCGCCCTGCGGCAGGAAGCCGCCGCGGCGGAAGTTCTCACCCGTGAAGGCGTCCCAGGAGGTGACCACGTTCCAGGCGGCGCGGCCACCGGAGAGGTGGTCGAGGCTGGCGAACTGGCGGGCTACCTCGTAGAGCTCGTTGAAGGTGGAGTTGATGGTTCCGGTCAGGCCGAGGTGTTCGGTGACGGCGGCGAGGGCGGCGAGGACGGTGAAGGTGTCGGGGCGGCCGACGACGTCCAAGTCGTAGATGTTGCCGCCCTGTTCGCGCAGCCGCAGGCCCTCGGCGAGGAAGAGGAAGTCGAACTTGGCGCGTTCGGCAGTCTGTGCGAAGTGCGCGAAGGAGCTGAACTCGATATGGCTGCCGGCCTTCGGGTCGCTCCACACGGTGGTGTTGTTGACGCCCGGGAAGTGCGCGGCCAGATGGATCTGCTTCAGCGGCTTGCTCATGGTGGGTGCGGTCCTTCCGGCTCAGGCGGTGGCGGCGGCGTAGCGGTTGGCGGGGCGGGCGAGGCCCAGCAGGCCGCGCAGGGTGTCGGCCTCGTAGGTGGTGCGGAAGGCGCTCCGGCGCTGGAGTTCGGGCACCAGCCCCCGGGAGATGGCGGGCAGGTCGTGCCCGGCGACGGCGGGCCGCAACCGGAAGCCGCTCAGCCCTTCCACCGCCAACTCCTTCAGAAAATCGGCAAGTTGGGCGGGCGTACCGGCGAATATGGGGGCGTCGCTTGTGTACGGCTCCCCCGCGAGGGCGTCGAGACGTGCACGGCGGTCCTCCGCCACAGCCGGCTCGTCGTCCAGGAAGACCACCAGGTCACCGAAGACGTGCACGAGTTCACCGGCGCGTCCGGCCGCCTCCTGCTCGGCGCGGATCTCTGCGACGATCGCCCGGGCCTGGCCGGCGTCGTGCGGCGTGACGTAGCCGACGTCGGCTTGGCGGGCCACCAGCCGGTACGGGACCGTCTGGTGGGCCAGGGCGGTGACGAGCGGCTGGCCCTGAGGCGGGCGCGGGGTGATGGACGGGCCCTTCACACTGAAGTGCCTACCCTCGAAGTCGATGTAGTGCAGCTTGTCGCGGTCGATGAAGCGGCCAGTGGCCACGTCCCGGATCTCCGCGTCGTCCTCCCAGCTGTCCCAGAGCCGGCGCACGACCTCGACGTAGTCGGCGGCCTCATCGAAATGGTCGGTGAGCAGTTCCTGCCCGGCCGGACTCTGGATGCCCTCCAGGCTGATCGGTGGAAAGGTGCGGCGACCGAAGTGAGCGGCCTCGTGCGGCCGGGGCGAGATCTGCACGCGCAGGCCGGCCCGGCCGGTGCTGACGTAGTCGAGGGTGGCGATCGCCTTGGAGATGTGGAACGGCTCCGTGTGGGTGGTGATCACGGTCGGCACCAGTCCGATGTGCCGGGTCAAGGGTGCGATGCGGGACGCGATCAGTACGGCGTCCAGGCGTCCGCGGACCTGATCTGTACGGCCGTCCGGCTCACCGTAGTGCGAGGACTGCAGGCCGAGTCCGTCCTCTAGGGTGACGAAGTCGAGCAGGCCGCGTTCGGCCTCGGCGACCAGGTCGGCCCAGTAGCCGGCGGTGAACAGGTCACGGGGGCGGGCGACTTGCTCGCGCCAGGAGGCGGGATGCCAGCCGGTGCCGTCGAGAGCCACAGCAAGGTGCAGAGGGGAAGCGGGAGTTGCGGACACGAGGGTGCCTTCCTGGAGGTCCGTACGAGATCGCCGGCCCGCGGGAGTCGGGGCACACGGCGGCTAGGGAAACGGGGTCAGGAGCTACAGAGGGAGCCGGCCACGCGCTGGAAGTCGATGTGGGGCCGGGAGTGGAGGCGGACGGCACGCAGTACACGTGTCACGTGTCGCACCTCCGTCCGAGCGGACCATGCACTCACCTTCGACAAGGACAACGGCACGGCTATGCCGTTTCTTCCAGAGCGGCTGCCCCGGTGTGCCGGACGAGCGAGAAGACGGTACGGCGGCGCAGGGTGAACCCGATCGACTCGTACAGCCGGATCGCGTTCGCATTGGTGGCCGCGGCGTGCAGGAAGGGGCGTTCGCCGCGTTCCCTGATGCCGGCGGCGACCGCACGGACCAGACGGGTAGCGAGGCCCCGGCCGCGGTGGGCGGGGTCGGTGCACACGGCGCTGATCTCCGTCCAGCCCGGCGGGTGCAGCCGCTCGCCGGCCATTGCGATCAGCCGGCCCTGGTGGCGGATGCCGAGGTAGGTGCCCAGTTCGACGGTGCGCGGCAGATAGGGGCCCGGCTCGGTGCGGGCGACCAGGTCGAGGATCTCGGGCACGTCGTCGGGACCGAGCCGTACGGCCTCAGGGTCGGGCCCCGCGCGCAGGGAGGTGTCCACGAGCTGGACGCCGTGTCCGGTGCGCACGACCTCCCAGCCCACCGCCGCCTCGGTGACGCCCCGCACCGCGGCGGTGCCGCCAGGGCCGACGAGTGCGGCGAGGTCGGCCCAGGCGCGCGGGTCGTCCTCGTCGGAGAGGGCGTGGAACGGAGCCACGTCCTGCTGGTAGCGGGCGGCGTGGCCGACGCGTTCGGCGAAGTGCGCGTGCGGGCCGGCGAGCGCGGCCCAGGCGGGGTTGTCCAGGAAGTGCGAGGAGCTGGCGTCGATGCTGGTCACGGACATGGTGTGGCAGTCTCCGGGGTGCGGCTCGGGGTGTCCGGCGCGCGGGGACTCCACCGCGAGGCGGCGGTGGAGTCCGGTCACGCGATGGTCAGGAGTTGTCGAGGGGCAGTCCGGGCGGGTTGACCTCGGACTCGGCGACGGCTTCGTTGGAGAGGTTGTAGGCCTTGAGCCACTCGGCGTACTGACCGTTCTTGATCAGGTAGTTGATGGAGTCGGCGAGCGGCTTCGCCAGGCCGCTGTCCTTCTTCGCGGTCGCCGCGATCAGGCCCTGCAGGCTCGCGCCGGCACCGGAGTACGTGCCTGCGGTGCGGGTGGCGTTGGGCGTGTTCGCGACCTGGCGGTTGTGGTACGCGATGCCGGGGTTGGGGCCCAGGTACGCGTCGATCTTGCCGCTGGAC
This sequence comes from Streptomyces anandii JCM 4720, assembly GCF_014650655.1. Lineage (GTDB taxonomy): Bacteria > Actinomycetota > Actinomycetes > Streptomycetales > Streptomycetaceae > Streptomyces > Streptomyces anandii. Next base: position 10,525 of record NZ_BMVJ01000035.1, on the reverse strand, counting down.
AGGGCGAGGTAGACGCTGTTGCTGTCCTGGAAGTACTTGACGGTGAGCTTCTTGCCCTCCTTGGCCAGCTTCGCCTTCCACTCCAGGAGGATCTTTTCCTGGTTGGTGCCAGAGCTGACGGAGACGGTCTTGCCGGCGAGGTTCTCGTAGTCGTCTTCGAAGTTCCAGGTGCTCTTCTTCGGCACCACGAAGGCGAGGTTGTCCTGCCGGTAGGAGGCGAACTCGTACTTCTTCTTGCGCTCCTCGGTGTCGGTGACGTTGGAGAAGGCCACGTCGACCTTGCCGCTGTCGATGCCGACGAAGAGGTTCTCCCAGGTGGAGTTCTTCACCTCGGGCTGGAGGCCGAGGACCGCGGCGACCAGGCGGCCGAAGTCGGGTTCCGCGCCGGTGAGGGTCTTCTGGTCGCTGCCCACGTAGGCCAGCGGCGGGAAGCCGGCCGGCAGGGCGCCGATGCCGATCTCCAGCTTGCCGCTCTTCTTGACGGCGGCGGGCAGTTCGGCGCTGATGGACTTGACCTCGGAGACCTTGATGGAGGTCTGCTTGGCGGCGCCGTTGGAGACCTGTCCGATGACGACCTCGCCGGACTTGGGGCTGTCGGTGGAGGTGGCCGCGTCACTGTTGCCACCGCAGGCGGCGAGCCCGGTAGCCAGGGAGGCGACGGCGGTCGCCGCGGTGATGCCGCGTATCAGGCTGCGTCGGGTGAACTGGGTGGGCATGGCCGTTCCTTGTCGCTGGAGGTGATGAGGGTGGCGTGGGGGGGAGGTCTGAAGGGTGCGGCGGGTCAGAGGACCTTGCTGAGGAAGTCCCTGGTCCGCTCGTGCCGGGGCTTGTCGAGGACCTCGGAGGGAGGGCCCTGCTCGATGATCTTGCCGCTGTCGATGAAGACGACCCGGTCGGCGATCTCGCGGGCGAAGCCGATCTCGTGGGTGACGATGAGAAGGGTGGTGCCGCTGGTCGCCAGGTCCTTGATGACGGCGAGGACTTCGCCGACGAGTTCGGGGTCGAGGGCGGAGGTGGGCTCGTCGAAGAGGATGACGCCGGGGCGCAGGGCGAGGGCGCGGGCGATGGCGACGCGCTGCTGCTGGCCGCCGGAGAGCTGGCGCGGGTAGGCGCCGGTCTTGTCGCCGAGGCCGACCCGGCCGAGGAGTTCGCGAGCGAGCTCTTGGGCTTCGGGCTTGCCGAGCCTGCCGGTGGCGACCGGGGCGGCGGCCACGTTGTCCAGGACGGTGAGGTGCGGGAAGAGGTTGAAGTTCTGGAAGACGAAGCCGATCCGCCCGCGCTGGGTGAGGATGGCGCGCTCGCTCAGCTCCCTGAGCCTCTCGCCCTGTCGCTTCACACCGATCAGCTCGCCATTGATGCTGACGTGGCCGATCTCGGGCTTCTCCAGATGGTTGATGACCCGCAGCAGGGTGGACTTGCCGGAGCCCGAGGGGCCGAGGATCACGGTGACCTCGCCGGGGCGGACGGTCAGGTCGACGCCGTCCAGCACCCGATGGGTGCCGTACCACTTGTGCACGTCGTGGACCTCGACGGTGGCGGCCTCGACGTCCGCCAGGGCCTCGATGGTGTCGGCGGTCATACGGCGGCCTCCCGGCGGATGCGGGCCCGCAGGTCGGTGAGCCCGGTGCGGAGCTTCTGCAGCGGTGTCGGCGGCAGGCTGCGAATGGCACCGCGGGCGTAGTACCGCTCGACGTAGAACTGGACGACGGAGACGACGCTGGTCAGGATCAGGTACCAGACGGTGACGACCAGCAGCAGCGGCACGATGTCGCCGGGGTAGGTGGAACCCATGGTCTGCGCCGAGCCGAACAGGTCGAGCAGAGAGACGTAGAAGACCAGCGAGGTGCCCTTGATCAGGCCGATGAGCTGGTTGACGTAGTTCGGGATGATCGAGCGCAGCGCCTGCGGAAAGACGATCTTCCGGAACTGGTAGCCCTTCGGCAG
>NZ_BMVJ01000035.1:0-8556 GCF_014650655.1 Streptomyces anandii JCM 4720 | reverse complement strand
GCCGAGCGCTGCGGCCGCCTCGTGTTGGCCCTGGTCGACGGAGAGGATGCCCCCGCGTACGACCTCGGCCGCGTAGGCGGCCTCGTTGAGGCTGAGGCCGATCACGGCGACGACCATGTCGGTGGCGAGCTTCGACTCGTCGAAGGAGAAGAAGGCCGGGCCGAAGGGAATGCCGACGCTCAACGTCTTGTACAGGGCACTGAAGTTGTAGAGGAAGATCAGTACCACGATCAGCGGGATGGAGCGCAGCGCCCAAACGTAGGTCCAGCTGACCGCGCGCAGCACGGGGCTCCTCGACAGCCGGGCCAGGGCGAGCACCATGCCGCCGATCAGGCCGAGCACCGCGCTGTAGGCGGTGGCTTCGAGGGTGATCAGCAGGCCGTCGAGGATGGTGGGGCGCAGGAACCAGTAGCCCCAGCGGTCCCACTGGTAGAAGGGGTTGGAGACCAGTCCGTGCACGAACTGGGCGACCAGGACGAGGACGACCGCGGTGGCGATCCAGCGTCCGGGGCGCCGCAGCGGCAGAACTCGCTGGGCAGTGAGGGCTTTCGATGGTTCGTCGGCGGTCGGCGCCTCGGGGAGGGTGACGGTGGCGCCAGGGGGTTCACTCATGGTGGGCTCCGGCTGGGTGGGAACACCCCCGGAAGCACGGCGGCATGCGGAAGCGCACACGACGGTGAGGTACCGGGGGCGGGGAGGACAACGGCACACCGCAGGGGCGGTGTTCGTCAGGGAGTGCGGGGGCTGCGGGGAGGTGTTAGCCCCGACAGCGGGCACAGCCCGGTGCGGTACACAGTGCGCTGTTCACGCGGAGCAGATCGACGGCGCGATCGGCGACGAGAGGGTTCGGGTACGGCTGTACGCAGCCCTGGGAGCGGCGCGTGGCCGTCCTGGGAGCTGCGTACATGGCGTCACCATCACTGTTCCGGCCCGGTGGGCCTCGCGCTTACCGAAACATCTTCGGTCCGGTCGTCACCTGGGGCACCCCACCGCGGCGCGAGGGTTGCCGGTCAGCAAGCCAGGGCTTGTCGCTGACACTCATGACCGTTCTGGGCCGTAGTTAAAACAACTGCCCGAACGAATGTCAACGCCAGTCCACCAGGTGGAACGGCTAACGGGCCGCGTGTACTGCCCAGTCCAGGATCTGGACGGCTGCTCCGGCGGCCTCCAGGCCCTGGCAGCGGGCGTGGTGGCGGCGTTCGATGCCGTCGAGGTCGAGGTGGCCGCCGAAGGCAGGGTGGGCGGCGAGCCGGCGGGCGTAGGCCCACAGGGTCGGGTGGTCGGCGATGCGTTGGACGGCTGAGGCGTCGAGGTGGTTGCGGTGGACGGTGTCGAGCTGGACCAGGGCGACCCACAACTCGACGTCGGCGGCGGTGATTTCGTCGCGGATCAGGTACGTGCGTCCTCCGAGCCAGCGTTCCAGGGCCCCAAGCGTTTCGAGCAGCATGCCAAGTGCCCTGTCAAGTTCCACCGGCGCGCCACCGACTGATCCGGCGCGCTGTGCGGCCTGTTCGATGCCCTGAGCGCACATCCGCTCGACCGCCTCGATCTCCGACTCCGCGCCGCACGGGTAGAGCGAGGGGCGGTCGCCGCCAAACCGGCGGTCGAGGTCGCGCATGATGTCCGGGGCGTGGGTGCTGACGATCCGCCCGGACCAGTCGTCGCTGAGCACCGGCGCGATGGCCGGACCGGGGTACCGGTGGGCGCTGGCCTCGTACAACGGACGCAGGACGGAGTGGCCGCCCTCGGGGCAGTCGGGGACCGCGGGCAGGTAGGTCGCCGGACAGACGGTGTCCAGGCCGAGCAGGCTGTGGGCGACGGCGATGCGCAGGCCGCCGGGACATGCGGTCGACAGATGGAGGCGGTAGCGGCCCGGAACGGCGTAGTGGCCGCTGCGCGCGTCCCGGCCGATCCGGCCCCGGAAGGCGGGCGCGGGTCGGTCGGCGGCGTGGGCGGCCAGCGGTGTGACAGTCATGACTCTCCCCGGGAGCGGGCGCGGACGTAGGCGCGGCGGAAGCGACGTCGGGTGAGGGAGCGGAGCTCTCCCGTACGCACCGGACGGCACGACGCCCGAGGGCGTCTCCGGTGCGGGATGGGCGCGGCTCAGCCCTGCGGGTTGATAGCGCTGCAGACACGCAGCAGATCGATGTGACGGCGGGAGGTCAGAAGAGGCGAACGGCTCACTCGGACGGTGGCCGACTCCAAGCGCCTCATAAATTTCCCTACCTATTCACTAGGATTCCCTCAGTGAGTGTCGATCCGACCGCGAACCACGTCAAGAGGGGCGTCCCGCATCGCGGACGCCCCGATGGACGGCGGCCCTCCTCGACACGTTCACCACACGTTTCCCACTGCAACCGTCGGGACGCGGCGACGGTGTCGAGTCGGCGTGGATGACGTGCCGACGAGCTGCGTGCTCACCGCAGAAGGCCCAGACGAAAGGGCCCGCAGACTCTCGCCCGCGAAGACTCCTCGCACCGTCGGGACATCATCGGGACGACAGGTTGTGAACCTGCGATCCCCTGTCCCCGGTTGCGGAGCATCTGAGCGACGTGCGACAAGTCGTTCTTCGGGGTCGGTGTCCGGCGTCCTCGGCCTTGTACAGGAGTCTGGGCATGGATCCTGCGACGATCCAGGCCCTGGTCAGTCCGGACACTCCGGTCCGACCGCGGCGCGGGCGCCGAGCGTCCTTCCCCTGCCCCCAGCCGAGCTCACGCCGGTATCCGCCGAGCAGACCGGAGTCCGCGAGCTCTGTCACATCACGGAAGCGCGAGCCGGGAGCGACCGCGGTCACCAGTGGGGCGACGAACAGCGCGTCGGTCGGGCAGTACGCCTCGCACTGGAAGCAGGTCTGGCAGCTGTCCTGGCGTGCGATCACCGGAATGCCGTCGGTGCCGCGGTCGAAGACGCGCATCGGGCACACCTCGATGCACCGGTCGCAGGCGATGCAGCGATCCGGGTCGACGATCTCGATCATGCGGCTCGGCCTCCGCTCGCGACCAGTTGCCGCTGCTCCGACTCCGGGCGGCTCCAGACCTCGTCCAGCCCACCGGTGAGCAGCCGGTGGTGCTGGGTCGGGTCCTGCGCCGGCCGGTGGGCCCGCTTGTGCATACCGCGCGACTCGGTACGCTGCAGCGCCGCGTGGTACCTCCAGCGGCCGTGGGCCACCATCGCGGCCGCTTCCCTGGCCCGGAACAGCGCCTCGCCGCTCGCCCCGAGCCCTTCACGGACCGCGGACCACGTCTCGTGCAGCGAACGCAGCGCCGACTCCAGACGGTCCGCGTGTCGCAGGTAGTTGCGGTCGTACGGCAGGACCTCGCGTTGTACGGCGGTGACGACCTCGCGGTGGCCGACGTTCACCGCGCCGGTGGGGCGCAGGTCCTCCGTCCCCACTGGGCGCACGGCGCGGCCCGGACGGCCGCGCCCGGCGGCGAACTTGGCGGCTCCCCGGCCCGCCCAGCTGCCCGAGGACGCCGCCCAGGCGGCGTTGTGGCTGCCGCCGCCGGTGAACCCGCCGCAGATCAGCTCACGGGTCGCGGTGTCGCCGGCCGCGTACAGACCGGGGACGTCGGTGGAGCAGTCGTGGCCGCTGATGCGGACACCGCCGGTCCCGCGCACCGCGCCCTCGGCGAGCAGGGTGATCTCGAACAGGTCGGTGAAGGGGTCGATGCCAGCCGGTCGAAGACCAGGAAGGTGTTCGGCTGGCCCTTGCGCATCGCCAGCTGCTCGTCCGGCGTGGCCTTGTCGAAGCGGGCGTAGACCGGCTCCGTGAGCAGGGCCCTCGCGATCACCGACCGGCCGCGGGTGCTGCCCGCGCCGTCGAGGACCGAGCCGTCGGCGCGGTAGAAGGTCGCCCATGAGTAGTAGGCAGTCTTGGTCAGCGACGTGCCCTTCGGGACGATGGCGTAGGCGTTGGAGAACTCCATCCCGGACAGCCGCGCCCCCGCCTCGACGGCCAGCAGCGCGCCGTCCCCGGTGTTGACGTCGCAGCCGAGCGTCTTGGACTGGAACGCGCATCCCCCGGCGGCGAGTACCACCGCCCCGGCCTCGATGCGGACGGTCTCACCGGTCGTACGGTCCAGCGCCCGCGCCCCCGAGACGACTCCGTCGGCGTCGGTCAAAAGCTCCAGCGCCGGGGTGTGGTCGAGGATGCGGACACCCAGCCGCTGTACCCGGGTGCGCTGGCGCCGCATGTACTCCGGCCCTTGCAGGTCGCCGCGCAGTTGACGGCCGTCGGCGGGGAACGGGTAGCGCTGGATGCGTGCCAGTTCGTCCATGCGCGCGTGGGTCTCGTCGAGGACGCGCGCCATCCAGTCCCGGTCGGCGAGGAATCCGCCGAGTGCCTCCCGGCTCGCCGTGGCGGCCTCGCGCAGTTCGGGGACGTCGTCCACGTACCAGATACCGGTGCCGACGGAGGCGGTCGCTCCGCTCGCGCCCGTGTATCCCTTGTCAGCCAGGACGACGTCGGCGCCCGCCTGAGCGGTCTTGATCGCGGCCCAGGTGCCCGCTGGACCGCCGCCGATCACCAACACATCAGTGGACAGAGCCTGTTCGGGCTCGGTGCTCGTCATGGCGTGGCGTTCCTTCCTGTACGGGGTTCAGGGGTTGAGGCGGCCGGTGGCGAACATCGCGGCCGACCAGGCCGTCAGCGGCGCTGCCAGACCCCAGACCACGGCAAGGGCCCAGCCGGCACTGACGTCGCCCTGGCCGAGGAACCCGATCCGTTCGACCTGGATCAGCCAGAAAACGGGGTCGAGGTGGCTCACGTAGTTCCAGAACGGCGGCAGTTGATGAACCGAGTAGAAGACGCTCCCGAGGAAGCCCAGCGGCAGAGTTCGACGTCGACGCCGGCTGTCGGCTCGTCGGGGGTGAGCAGGCAGGGGCGGTGCATGAGGGACCGCGCGAGGACGAGGCGCCGTTGCATGCCGCCGGAGAGTTCGTAGGCGCGTACGCCGGCCCTGTCGTCGAGGCGGAACAGGGCGAGCAGTTTGTCCGCGCGCCGGGCGGCCGCCTTCCGGCCGGTGCCGCGATATCCCGCGTGGTAGACCAGGATCTGCCGGATGGACAGGAACCGGTCGACATTGATCTCCTGCGCGGCCAGACCCAGCAGTCTGCGGGCCTCACGGCTGCGGTGGTCGTGCCCGAAGACGGAGAGGCTGCCGGCGCTGGGGCGCACGATGTTGCACACCGAGCCGATGAGAGTGGTCTTCCCGGCGCCGTTCGGGCCGAGCAGCCCGAAGAACGCGCCGTCCGGTATCTCCAGGTCGAGCCCGGCCACCGCGGTGAAGCCGTCCCCGTACGTCTTGCCCACGCCCTCGACCCGCAGCGCGGGCGGACTCCCGCCGCTCCGGGAAGTGGAAGCGGCGGGAGTCGGGAGCGGGCCAGCCACGGGAAGCGGGCCAGCCACGGGAAGCGGATCAGGCCCGGAAAGCGGGTCAGCCATGGAACTGGTTCGCGGGCACCGGGAGCCCGTAGTGCTCGCGCAGGGTCGTGCCTTCGTACTCCTCGCGGAACAACCCCTTGCCGCGCAGGATCGGCAGTACGTGCTCGACGAAGGCCGCCAGACCCGACGGCAGCGCGGGGGCCATGATGTTGAACCCGTCTGCCGCACCGCCCTCGAACCAGGCGATGATCGTGTCCGCCACCTGCTCGGGTGTGCCCACGAACTCGAAGTGGCCGCGTCCGCCCCCGAGCCGGGAGATGATATGCCGGACCGTGAGCTTCTCGCGCACCGCGAGATCGGTGATCAGGTCGGAACGGCTCTGCGAACCCTCCAGCTTCGGCCTCGCGAGGATGAACTCCGGCAACAGCTGGTCGAGTTCGAAGGCCGATGGCTCGGTCTCGAACACGGCGGCCAGCTGACGCAGCCCGTACTCCGGGACGCGCAGCTCGTCGAACTGCCGCGCAAGCGCCCGGGCCTCCTCCTCGGTCGAGCCGATGTACGGGACGATGCCGGCAGGACGATGACGCCGTCCGGGTCGCGCCCCGCGGCCCTGGTCCGTGCCTTGATGTCGGCGTAGAAGCCGGCCGCACGCTCGTATGTCGTGTGCGCGGTGAAGGTCGCCTCGGCGTGGCGGGCCGCGAAGTCCTTGCCGCCCTCCGAGGAACCGGCCTGGACGAGCAGCGGGTAGCCCTGCGGCGGACGCTCGACGTTGAGCGGGCCGGCCACCTTGAAGTACCTGCCCTGGTGGCCGAGCCGGTGCAAGCGTGCGGGGTCGGCGTAGCGTCCGGCGGCCTTGCCCTCGACGACTGCCTCGGACTCCCAGCTATCCCACAGCGCCTTGGCGACAGGAACTCGTCAGCGCGGGCGTAGCGCTCGGCGTGGCCGGGGCGGTCGTCGAGGCCGAAGTGGGCCGCCTCGTCCGCGCCCGCCGAGGTGACTATGTTCCAGCCGGCCCCGCCGCCGCTGACGTGGTCGACGGACGCGAGCCGCCGGGCGAGGTTGTAGGGCTCGTTGTACGTCGAGGACACGGTCGCGATGAGGCCGATCCTGCTGGTCGCCTGGGACAGCGCGGTGAGCAGGGTCAGCGGCTCCAGCTGGCCCGGGGGCCGGAACTCGCCGCGCCGATGAGGGCCGGGCCGTCCGCGAGGAACAGGGAGTCGAACTTGGCGCTCTCGGCGAGCTGTGCCAGCTCGATCCAGTGCCGCAGGTCGAAGTCCGCCCGGGATTGCTGCGCGGGAGCCGCCACGCCGCCTCGTGGTGGCCCGCTTCCATGAGGAAGGCGTTGAGGTGGAGCCGCCGCCGTCCCGCGCTCATGAGGTCACCTTCAGCTTCGAGCTGTCGTAACCGGCTGGGAGGAGGTTGTCGACGATCGACGGGACGTCGACCTTCTTGGTGATCTGCCCCGCCTCCAGGAAGGCGTCGGCGAGCTTCTGTTCCAGTTCGATGTCCGCCTGCTCCACCGGAGTCACCCTGTTCGAGTAGGCGGCCAGAGACGCCTTGGCGTCGGCCAGCGGGATGCCCTGCTCCTTCGACAGCGCCTGCGCGTATTTGTCGGGGTTCTTGACCGCCCAGGCGAACTCCCGCGACAGCCTCTTCAGGACGTCCGTCAGAGCCACACGCTTGGTCTTGTCTTTCAGCGAAGTGTCGCTCGCGACGTAGTAACTGCTCGTCTGGTCGATCGGCGGGAGGCCCTTCACCAGGATCCGCGCGCCGTTCTTGACCGCGATCGCCGACTGCGGGTTCCAGATCGACCAGGCGTCCACGTTGCCGGTGTTGAACGCCGTCGCACCGGCCGCCGGGTCGAGGAAGACCAGCTTCACGTCCTTGGGGGTAAGGCCGACGCTTTTCAGCGCGTTCAGGGCCAGACCGTGGGCCGAACTGCCCTGCGGGACAGCGATCTTCTTGCCCTTGAGGTCGGCGGCCGTCTTCAGCTTCGAGCCCTTCGGCACGATGATGTTCTCCACCGCCTGGTCGGGCGTGAGGGAGCGGTTGACGGCGACGACCTTGAAGCCGTACTCCTTCGCTGCGCCGGTGATCGGCGGTACGTCGCCGACGCTGCCCAGGTCGATGTCGCCCGAGGCGGCGGCCTGCACGAGCGGCGGGCGGTAGGTGAAGCGGGCGAACTTCACCTTGTAGGGCGCGTTGTCGAACACGCCGGTGACCTTCGCCAGTTCCTGGCTGCCGTCACCGCCGTTGTCGCCGATGGTGAAGGTGTACTTGCTCCACTCGGGGTGCTTGGCGTTACTCGCATCGACGGCGTTGCTCAGCGGCGCGGAGGTGTCCGACGACGATCCTCCGCAGGCGACGAGGGTACTCGCCAGAGCGAGCGAGCCGACGGCGCCGATGAGTCTCGTGGTTCTCTTTCGCATGGGTTGTCGTGCTTTCTGTGCTGAGGTGAGGGTGTGGGACGAGGTCAGTGCTGGCCGACCAGGCCGAGGTCTTCCAGGAGCCGGGCGCGCAGTTCCTCGCGTGCGACGCTCGCCTCACGGTCGGCGGCGGTGCGGTGCACCTCGTGCGAGGTGCCGATGCGGCCGTTACTCATGACGACGATGCGGTCCGCCATGGCGATCGCCTCGTCGACGTCATGGGTGACGAGCAGCATGGCCGCCTGATGCTTGGTCCGCAGCGCGCGTACGAGGTCGTGCATGCGCAGCCGGGTGATGGCGTCGAGAGCCGCGAACGGCTCGTCGAGCAGCACGAGTTCGGGCTCGGAGACCAGCGCTCGAGCCAGCGACACCCGTTGGGCCTCGCCGCCGGAGAGCTCCTTGGGCCATGCCTTCTCGCAGCCCGCGAGGCCGACCTCGGCGAGCACGTCGCGGGCCCGCTGCGCCGCGTCGGGTCCGTGCAGGCCGAGCGTGACGTTGCGCAGGACCCGTTGCCACGGCAGCAGCCGGTTGGCCTGGAAGACGATCGCCCGCCGGGCCGGGACCTCCACACTCCCGCCGTCGGGCCGGTCCAGTCCGGCGAGCAGCCGCAGCAGGGTGCTCTTGCCGCAGCCCGACGGGCCTAGAAGGATCACCAACTCCTCTTCGCCGACTTCAGGCCCTGCAGTTCCATGGGCTTGATCCCGCAGAAGCCCAACTGTTGATCGGAGCCGTGACGCCGGACAACCC
>NZ_BMVJ01000034.1:48547-49967 GCF_014650655.1 Streptomyces anandii JCM 4720 | reverse complement strand
CACATCGCCTCGAAGATCCGCTCCTGCTCCAGAGCGAACACCTCCGGATCCGTATAGGCAGAACCGGGAAGAGTGGCAATCAGACTGGGCGGCAGGCTGGTCGAGGTCACGGTGCACTCCTCGGGAGACGTCGTGGATCGGGTCGTTCACGCGCCGGGAAGAGCGGCTCGGGACGGCGTCGTGGTGGAAGCGGCGGTGCGCGGCCGTGTACCGGCGGCACACAAGGGCGGTGTCAGGACGTGCTCGCGGCGAGCTGCTTGCGCCAGCGGGTGAACTGCCGGGGCTGGTTCATCCCGAGCACGGCGACCGGGCGTCCCGCACGCCGGTAGACGGCCAGGACGTCGCGGTCGTCGGCCGCGCCCTCCTCGATGGTGACGCTGTCGGCGCCCGCCGCGTGGCCGGCGAACTGGATCTTCACGCCGTACTGGTCGGACCAGAAGTAGGGCGGCCGGGGCACGCCCGGTTCCACGGCGCCGTGGGCGAGCAGCGCGGCGATCGCGACGCCGGGCCGCTCCTGCGCACCGGTCCAGTGCTCGACGCGGCGGTGGGCGCCGGCGCGTGGGTCGTACCAGTTGGCGCAGTCACCGACCGCGACCACCCCGGCGAGGCTGGTGCGGCCGTCGGCGCCGCACTTGACGCCGTTGCCGAGCTCCACACCGGAGCCCTCGAGCCAGTCGACACACGGGCGGGCGCCCACGCCGACGACGACGGTCCCGGCCGGGATGCTGCGGCCGTCCTCCAGCAGGACGGCCTCCACCCGGCTCTCCCCGCTCAGGCCCTTCACCCCCACGCCGCACAGGAGCCGGACGCCGTGATCGGTGTGGAGCCCGGAGACGATGGTGCCCATCTCGGCGCCGAGGGGACCGGCCAGCGGAGTCGGGGCCGCCTCGATCACCGTCACGTCCAGCCCGAGTCCGTACGCCGTGGAGGCGACCTCGGCGCCGATGAACCCGCCGCCGATCACGACCAGCCGTCCGCCCCGGGCCAGGTCCTCGCGCAGGGCGCGGGCGTCGTCCAGGGTCCGCAGGACGTGCACCCCGGCCAGGCCCTCACAGCCGGGCAGGGTACGGGCGGCGGCACCGGTGGCGATGACGAGGCCGTCGGCCCTGACCTCGCGGCCGTCGGCGAGCCGCACGGCACGCCGGTTGCGGTCCAGCCCGGTGGCGCGGGTGCCGAGCAGCCACCGAGCCGCCAGGTCCTCGCCGTCCGTCTCCAGCGCCAGGTCCGCCTCGTCCAGGGTCCCGGTGAGGAACTCCTTGGACAGCGGGGGCCGGTCGTAGGGGCGGTGCGTCTCGTCACCGATGACGACGAGCTCTCCGTCGTAGCCCTGCTTGCGCAGCGAGCGCGCGGCCGACAGACCGGCCAGTGAGGCGCCCACCACGGCGACGGTTCTCACGCGGTCCCCCCGACCAGCCGGGAG
>NZ_BMVJ01000034.1:46126-48521 GCF_014650655.1 Streptomyces anandii JCM 4720 | reverse complement strand
GCCACACAGGGCGGGAGGTTCGGCGCCTGGCTCGACACCTTGACGTGGATCACGCCGTCCTCGACGACGACCTCGTGGGTGCGTACCGGCAGCTTGGCCGGCGGGGCGTCCACCGCGCCGGTCCTCAGGTCGAACTTCGAGGCGTGCAGCGGACATTCCACCTCGCAGCCCTCCAGCCAGCCGTCGGCGAGCGAGGCGTCCTGGTGGGTGCAGGTGTCGTCGATGGCGAAGAGCTCGCCGTCGTCGGTGTGGAACACCGACACCGGCGGAACGATGTCGAGCCGGAAGGCCTCACCTCGCGGGAGATCCACGAGACGGCACGCGGGAATCATCATGACACCTCGGTGCGTATAGCGAAACGGATTGCGGTAAGCGCAACATCAGTCTGGGGTCGCCCTGAATCCTTGTCAAGGCTGCTGCGCCCGGCCTCCCACCAGGCCCGCAGGTCACCGGAGCGCAGGACGAAAGGCCCGTACCACCTGCGCGAACAGGCGGCACGGGCGTGCTGTGGGGCGTGCGGCGGGAGGGTCAGAAGCCGCGGTCGATCCACTCCTGAAGGTGCGGGGCCTCCGCGCCCACGGTCGTCGTCTCCCCGTGCCCGGTGCGGACAACGGTGTCTGCGGGCAGGATCAGCAGCCGGTCCCGGATCGACTCGACGATGGCGGGGAAATGGCTGTACGACCGCCCCGTGGCCCCCGGCCCGCCCGCGAAGAGCGTGTCACCGCTGAACAGGGTCCGCAGCGCCGGCGCGTACAGGCACACCGCCCCCGGCGCGTGCCCCGGCGTGTGCAGCACCCTGAGCTCGGCACCGGCCACGGTGAGGACCTGGCCGTCGGCCAGTTCGCCGTCCGGCACCAGGTCGGGATGGGTCAGCTTCCACAGCGGCAGGTCGTCGGGGTGCAGGAGGACCGGCGCGCCGGTGCGCGCGGCGAGGGCGGGAGCCGCGTCGATGTGGTCGTTGTGGGCGTGCGTGCACACGATGGCCCGCAGGGTCCGGCCGCCGACCGCCCCGGCGATGGCGTCGGCGTCGTGCGCGGCGTCGATGACGATCACCTCGGTGTCATCACCGACGAGCCACACGTTGTTGTCCACGTCCCAGGTGCCGCCGTCCAGCGAGAACTTCCCCGAGGTGACGAGGTGTTCGATGCGTGCCTGCGTCATCACAGCACCACCACCGAGCGCAGCACATCCCCGCCGTGCATCCGCTCGAAGGCCTTCTCGACCTCGTCCAGCGCGATGGTCTCGGTGACGAAGGCGTCCAGGTCGAGGCGGCCCTGCAGATGAAGGTCGATGAGCATCGGGAAGTCACGCGAGGGCAGGCAGTCCCCGTACCAGGACGATTTCAGCGCCCCGCCCCGGCCGAAGACGTCCAGCAGCGGCAGCTCCAGCTTCATCTCCGGGGTCGGCACGCCGACCAGCACCACCGTGCCGGCCAGGTCACGGGCGTAGAACGCCTGCTTGTACGTCTCGGGGCGGCCCACCGCCTCGATGACGACGTCGGCGCCGAAGCCGCCGGTCAGCTCCCGGATCGCCTCGACCGCGTCGCTGTGCCGCGAGTTGACGGTGTGGGTCGCCCCGAGCTTCGCCGCCGTGGCCAGCTTGCGGTCGTCGATGTCGACGGCGATGACCTTCGCCGCTCCCGCCAGGACCGACCCCGCGATCGCTGCGGCCCCCACACCGCCGCAGCCGATGACGGCCACGCTGTCGCCCCGGCCGACGTTGCCGGTGTTGATCGCCGCGCCGATGCCCGCCATCACGCCGCAGCCCAGCAGACCGGCGGCGGCCGCCGACGCCGCCCGGTCCACCTTCGTGCACTGCCCGGCCGCCACCAGGGTCTTCTCGGCGAACGCGCCGATGCCCAGGGCCGGCGACAGTTCCGTACCGTCCGGCAGGGTCATCTTCTGCTTCGCGTTGTGGGTGGCGAAGCAGTACCACGGCTGCCCCCGCAGACACGCCCGGCACTGCCCGCACACCGCACGCCAGTTGAGGATCACGAAGTCGCCGGGCGCCACGTCGGTGACGCCCTCCCCCACCGACTCCACCACGCCCGCGGCCTCATGGCCGAGCAGGAAGGGGAACTCGTCGTTGATCCCGCCCTCGCGGTAGTGCAGATCGGTATGACACACCCCGCAGGCCTCGACCCTCACCAGCGCCTCACCGGGGCCGGGGTCGGGCACGACGATCGTTTCCAGGCTGACGGGGGCACCCTTGCCCCGCGCGACGACGGCACGGACCTGGTGAGCCATGGCCACTCCTCGGCTGGTACGACACCTGAGGTCGTATGTTGCTCATTGCGGCACACATCTCATGTGCCGCAACACAGCATCGTGGCGGGACGGCCGCCGGTCAAGGAGCCCGGCAGGGTTGTCCCGGCCGGGGCGGCGCAACGGGCCGG
>NZ_BMVJ01000034.1:36090-46105 GCF_014650655.1 Streptomyces anandii JCM 4720 | reverse complement strand
GGCCGCCGGTCAGGGGCGGGCCTGCGGCCCGGCAGAGGACGGTTCGAGCCGGACGACGACGGACTTCGACGTGGGGGTGTTGCTGCCGGCCGCCGTGGAATCGAGGGGCACGAGGACGTTGGTCTCGGGGAAGTAGGCTGCGCAGCAGCCTCGGGGCGTCGGGTAGGGCACGGCCCGGAAGGCGGGCGCCCGGCGCTCCACACCGTCCTCGTACTCGCTGACGATGTCGACCAGGTCCCCTTCGGCCAGACCCCGGTCGTCGAGGTCGTCGGGGTGCACGAACAGGACCCGGCGGCCCTGGTGGATGCCGCGGTAGCGGTCGTCCAGGCCGTAGATGGTGGTGTTGTACTGGTCGTGGGAGCGGAGCGTCTGCAGCAGCAGCCGGCCCGGCGGGACCTCGGGGCGCTGCAGCGGGTTGACGGTGAAGTTGGCCAGACCGGTGCGGGTCGTGAACCGGCGCTCGTCGCGAGGGGGGTGGGGCAGGGCGAAGCCGCCCGGCCGCCGTACCCGGGTGTTGAAGTCCTCGAAGCCGGGGATCACGCGCTCGATGCGGTCGCGGATGCGGTCGTAGTCCGCCTCGAACTCCTCCCACGGCACCTGCGGGCCCCTTTCCCCCAGGGTCGCCCGTGCCATCCGGCAGACGATCGCGACCTCGCTCAGCAGGTGCTCGGAGGCGGGGGCGAGCCGCCCCCGCGAGAGGTGCACCATGCCCATGGAGTCCTCGACCGTGACCTCTTGGGGGCCGTGCGGGCGCAGGTCCGCCTCGGTCCGGCCGAGGCACGGAAGGATGAGCGCCTGCTCCCCCGCCACGACGTGCGAGCGGTTGAGCTTGGTCGAGATCTGCACGGTGAGGCGGCAGCCGCGCAGCGCCCGCTCGGTCAGCTCGGTGTCGGGGGCCGCGGCGACGAAGTTGCCGCCGAGCGCGACGAAGACCCGTACGTCGCCGTCGCGCATGGCACGGATGCTCTCCACCGCGTCGTGACCGTGGTGGCGGGGCGGAGCGAAGCCGAACTCGGCGCCCAGCGCGTCGAGGAAGGCCTCGTCCGGCTTCTCGTGGATGCCCATCGTCCGGTCGCCCTGCACGTTGGAATGGCCGCGCACGGGGCACAGGCCGGCACCGGGGCGGCCGATGTTGCCGCGCAGCAGGAGGAAGTTGACGACGTCCCGGACGGTGGGCACGGAGTGCTTGTGCTGGGTGAGTCCCATCGCCCAGCAGACGACGGTCCTCTGCGCGGCCAGCACCTGGCGGAAGGCGGCCCGGATCTCCTCCTCGGAGAGTCCGGTGGCCTCCAGGATGTCGTCCCACGACGCCTTGCGGGCGTGCTCGGCGAACTCCTGGAAGCCGTGTGTGAACCGGTCGATGAAGGAGGTGTCCAGGCAGGTTCCGGGGGCTTCGTCCTCCGCCTCCAGCAGCAGGCGGTTGAAGGCCTGGAACAACGCCTGGTCCCCGCCCAGCCTGATCTGCAGGAACTGGTCGGCCAGCCGGGTGCCGCCGCCGATGATGCCCGAGGGCCGCTGGGGGTTCTTGAACCGGAGCAGCCCGGCCTCGGGCAGGGGGTTGACCGCGATGACGCGGGCGCCCCGCCGCTTTGCCCTTTCCAGCGCCGAGAGCATGCGGGGGTGGTTGGTGCCGGGGTTCTGGCCGACGACGAGGATGAGATCCGCCTCGTGGAGGTCGTCCAGACTGACGCTGCCCTTGCCGATGCCGATGGTCTCCACCAGGGCCGTACCGCTCGACTCGTGGCACATGTTGGAGCAGTCCGGCAGGTTGTTGGTGCCGAAGCTCCGCACGAAGAGCTGGTAGGCGAAAGCGGCCTCGTTGCTCGCCCGTCCGGAGGTGTAGAAGGCCACCTGGTCGGGATGATCGAGTGCGGTGAGTTCGCGGGCGATCACGGCGAACGCCTCGTCCCAGGAGACCGGCCGGTAGCGGTCGCTGCCCGCCGGACGGTACATGGGGTGGGTGAGGCGTCCTTGCTGCCCGAGCCAGTAGTCGGTGCGGGGCAGCAGATCCTCCAGGGTGTGTTCGGCGAAGAAGTCCGGGGTGACCCGCCGCACGGTGGCCTCCTCGGCCACGGCCTTGGCGCCGTTCTCGCAGAACTCCGCCCGGTGCCGGTGGTCCGGCTCGGGCCAGGCGCAGCCGGGGCAGTCGAAGCCTTCCTTCTGGTTCACCCGAAGCAGCGTCAGCAGGCTGCGGCGGGTGCCCATCTGTTCGCCGGCATGCCGCAACGAGGAGGTGACGGCGGGGACACCGGCGGCGTACTCCTTCGGGGGGCCGACCCGCAGACGGGCGTCGCCGGGGTCCTCGGCAGGTGGCTTGCGAATCATCTGTGGCGCTACTCCGCGGTGTAGGGGATTCAGAGCGACGCCCTTGCCGTCGCCGGGCATCGCGGCCCGCCGCGGGGCGCTCGGTCGCTCACAGGGAGTTGCACATCACGAAACAGTGGCGCAATATGCAACAGCTTCAGCTTAGGTAAGCCCCCTGCCGGCTTCCTGTCAAGGCTCGCACCGCGGCGGGGCACGGCGGCCTGGCGGCGGCTCCTGCCCGGGGGCGGCGGGGCCCACGCGGCAACGGCCGCCGTGAACGGCGGCCGTTGCCGCGCCGGGGCCGGCGGGGCGGCACCCCCTCCGCGCCGGCAGCCGGGCGCACGTGGAGCCACCGGCACAGCGGACTTCGCCGCAGACTTCGGCACCGGGGCCGGCAGGGGCGCCCTTCGGCCACGTCAGCGCTGACGGCTCGCGCGCCGGGGGCGGATGTGGCACCGTTGGCCCCGGCCTGGTCCGCCGCCGTCCCCCGTGGTGGCGGACCAGGCTTGCGTACGTGCCCGATGCCGTGCGCTACTTGAGGCCGGCCGCCGCGCAGTCGGCCCGGTACGCCGGTGTGCAGAGCTGCTGGACCGTGTAGACGCCGTCCGCGATCACCGTGTCCTTGACGTTGTCCTTGGTGAGGGCGACCACCGGGACCAGCGTCGCGGGGATCCTCTTCTGCGTCGGGCTGTCCACCGTGTCGCGGGTCAGCGCGTCGAAGGCGATGTCACGGCCCTGGACCTTGTCCACCGCCATCTGCGCGGCGTTGCTGGCCTCGTCCAGGAACGACTTGTAGACGGTCATGTACTGCTCCCCCGCGATGATCCGCTGCACGGCGTCCAGGTTCGCGTCCTGCCCGGTCACCGGCGGGATCGACTTCGCGCCCGCCTCCTTGAGCGCGTCGACGACGGCGCCCGCCATGCCGTCGTTCGCCGAGTACACCGCCGCGATGTTGCCCAGCCCGACCGACTGGATCGCCTGCTTCATGTTCGCCTTGGCGACCGCGGGCGACCACTTGTCCGTGTCGTACTGCCTGACGATGTCGATCTTGCCCTGGAGCACGTCGAGCGCGCCCTTCTTGAACCTCGCCGTGTTCGGATCGGCAGGATCGCCGTTCAGCATCACGAGCTTACTGGTCGCCGCCTTCGGGCCGAGCGCCTCGAGGAGGCTGCGTGCCTGCACCTGGCCGACGAGTTCGTTGTCGTGGGAGACGTACGCGTCGATCGGGCCCTGCGCCAGGCGGTCGTAGGCGATGACCGGTATGCCGGCGTCCTTGGCCTTCTGCACATCCGGTGCGATGGCCTTGGCGTCCAGTGCGTCCACCAGGATGATGTCCACCTTCTCGGCCACCATCTGCTGGAACTGCCGGCTCTGCCGGGGCACGCTCGCCCCGGCGTTGGCGTAGACGACCTTGCCCCTGTTGTGCGTGAGGGAGGCGACCGACTTCTTGATGACCGGGTAGTCGAACCTCTCGAAGCGCGCAGTGTCCCGGTCGGGCAGGAGCAGCCCGATCCTGAGGTCGTCGCCCTTGGTCGGCGATGCGGCGCCGCCGCCCCCGCCGAGGCCGCCGACCGCACCGCACGCGGCGAGGAGGACCGTCGAGGAAAATACTGCCCCGACTGCGGCAGTACGCCTCGGAGCAGGTCTGTAGGTGGTACGAGAGTTCACTTCCGGGGCCTTCCGAACGGGGAGCAGCTTCGTGACTCGCGTGGCCGGCACACCGAGAGGGAACCCGTGACACGTCAAAGTGCCGTCGCGGCAAAGGGCGAAGTCCGGTCCGGACCGCTGTGCCTCGCCGGGGCCGAGGGCAGACAGAGGCAGGCGGAGACCGATGGGCCCCGGGCCGCTCACTGACTCGCGTGGCCGACAGCCAAGCGGGCAACTCGGTGACACGTCAAGACGTTGTCGTAACAAAGCGTCGACGAGTCCGGTACGGACCGCTGCCCCGCCCGGGTCGCGGGCAGACGGAACCAGGGACGCCGCCGGACCGGATCTCGTGGATCGAGAAGGGACGTGACCCGATCCGGAGCCAGGGTACGACGGTGACAACGCGCCCTGGAATCCGGCGCATTGACGTACCGTCGGCCATCGCTCACCCCGGGGGCTCACCCCGGGCGCCGGGAAGCCCGTCCGGGGGCGCCCGCCACGGCGCCCCCGCGCTCCCGGTCGCTCCGGTCGCTGTCGCTCTCTCGCCCAGCGACTCAGGAGCAGCGACTCGGCGCCTCTTCGGTCGCTGACGCAATGCCGACCGAAACCGCAGGTCAGGACTGTTACGAGGCAGGCACAGCGACTGAAGCGACCAAAGCTGCCGGTATATGAGCCGTTCCTGTGTGCGCGTGTGCGTCATATATAGAGGACTTCAGTCGCTTCAGTCGCTGTCGTAGGTGCGACACCAGCCTTGAACTGGGCATTCCCTTCCGGCTGCCGGGCAGCGACCGAACCGGGTTCGGTCGCTGCCCGGCGGTTCGGTCGCTGCCGACGCCCTGCCGGCCGCGGCATCCGACACGGCGTCAGTGCTCTCCCGGGCGTGGTCCGCGACCTCATCGGCCACGTTCGCTAGTCTGTGTCCGTCATTGAGTCGCTTCGGTCGCTGTTAGGGGATGCAGATGCCTGCTGAGCTGCGTATTTCGCGCAGCGACCCAGGGCAGCGAGTCTCCGGTCCTTCAGTCACTGAGCTGCCACTGGTGACCGCCGCACAGTGCGCGAGCCGGGGCTGGCCCGTCCATCCGCTCGCTCCCGGCCGGAAGATACCTGCAGCGAACTGCTCCGAGTGCCGCAGGGCCTCGCACACCCACGCCGACTGTCCCTGTCTGCCCGCGGGCCGCTGGTGCCACGGCTTCCACGCCGCCACCCTTGACCGGCACCGCATCGAGGAGTGGTGGGGTGCCCACCCGGACCTCGGCGTCGGCGTGGCCTGCGGCCCGGCAGGGCTGGTCGTCATCGACATCGACGCCAAGTCCGCCCAGCCTCCCGGCCGGGACCGGATCCTGCCGGGCATCCCCATCGGCGACCACGTCGACCTCCGGGGCCTTGCCACCGGGTTCCACACGCTCGCCGTCCTCGCCGCGCTGCGGGGGCGGCACAGCCCCGCCGACGACGACACCACCCTGCGCGTCCGCACCCCTTCCGGCGGCCTCCACGTCTGGTACCGGGCCGCAGGCGGCCGCCGCTGGCAGTGCTCGGTCGGCTCCAGCCAGGGCCGCGCCCTGGCCTGGCAGGTCGATGTCCGTGCCTGGGGCGGCTACATCGTGGCTCCGGGCACCCGCACCAGCCACGGCACCTACATCCCCCTCGGTGACGTGCGCGAACCCGCCGTCCTCCCCGAGTGGTTGGCCCAGGAACTGCTGCGGACGGGCCACCTGTGCGCACCGAGCGTTCCCGGCCCCCGGCCGGTCCCGCCCCGGGGACGGCAGGCCGTCCGGGCAGCGGGCGGCGGCCGGGACCGTGCCTCCCGCACCCTTGCAGCCGTGCTGGCTCCCGTGGAGGCCTGTGGCCAAGTCACCGAGGGCGCGGGTTTCTCCGAGGCACTCAACCGTGCCGCCTACACCCTCGGTGGCCTCGTCGCCGCCGGCCACCTGTCGCAGGACGAGGCCGAGGGCGCACTGGAAGAGGCCGCGGCCGCGGCCCGTCCGGGCCAGGAACGGCGCTGCGGGCGGATCATCCGCAGCGGCATGGCCGCCGGTCTCAAGCGTCCGCTGAACACGACCTGGAGGGGCGGTCCGTGACCTCGCCCGGCAACGAGACCGAGACCCTCTTCGACTTCGACCCCGAAGCCGTCGCCGCTCAGATCCGCAACCAGGGTCGCGTCCCCGTTCCGCCGCAGACCGATGGCGACCGGGGACGTGAGGGTGGGGCGACCCCGGCAGGTCTGCTGCCGGACACCCTGTCCGACCGGGGCAACGCCAAGCTGTTCGTCAGGCTCTACGCCAACGATTACCGGCACGTCCCCGGCATCGGCTGGTACCGGTGGGACACCACCCGCTGGCAGATCGACGAGGACGACACCGTGCTGTGGGCAGCCGGTGAACTCGCCGAGAGCATCGCCGGCCAGGACCCCCGCGGGGTGTTCTCCGCCCAGGCGCTCCAGCAGCACCGACGCCGGGCCCTGTCGACCGCGGGCATCAACGCCATGCTCACCCAGGCCAGGTCCGCGCCGGGAATGGTCCTCAACGCCGCCCTGCTGGACGCCGACCCGTATGCCCTGTGCACCCCGGACGGGATCGTGGACCTGTACACAGGTCTGATCAAGAAACCCGACCCGAACCTGGATTTCCACTCCAGGTCCACCAGCGTCGGCCCTCAGCACGTGCGCACCCCGCGCTGGGACCGCTTCCTGACGGACACCTTCGGCGAAGACACCGAAGGCCGCGAGATGATCGCCTATCTTCAGCTGCTGCTCGGTTACTCCGTCACCGGCGATGTGGGCGGCCAGGTCCTGCCCTTTCTCTTCGGCTCCGGCAAGAACGGCAAATCCGTGCTGCTGGACGTCTTGATGAAACTGCTCGGCGACTACGCCGACGCCGCCCCGCCCGGCTTCCTCATGGCTCGTCCCTACGAGGGCCACCCCACCGACCTGGCCGAACTCCACGGCCGCCGTGTCATCGTGTGCAGCGAGGTCAAGCCCGGCGACAAGTTCGACGAGGCCCGCGTCAAGCTGCTGACCGGTGGTGACCGCATCAAGGCCCGGCGCATGCGGCAGGACTTCTTCGGCTTCCAGCCCACCCACAAGCTCTGGCTGCTGGGCAACCACCGGCCCGAAGTCGGCACCGGCGGGTTCGCGTTCTGGCGTCGCATGCGCCTGATCCCGTTCGAACGCGTCGTCCCCGACGACCGTAAGATCGACAACCTTGCCGACGTCCTGGTCACCGAGGAAGGTGCGGGCATCCTCGGCTGGCTGATCGACGGTGCCCGCCGCTACCTTGCCGGTGACCGTGACCTCACCGGCCCCGAGCGCGTGCGCATCGCCACCACCGCCTACGCCGAAACCGAGGACCACGCAGGCCGCTTCTACGACGAGTGCTGCGCCCTCGGCCCCGCACTGCGCGCGGAACAGACCGCCCTCTACGCCGCGTACAAGGTGTGGTGCCACAATGAGGGCGCCCCTGCCATGTCCTCGCGAGCGTTCGCCGCACGTACGCGTGAACTGGTCGGGCTGGCCTCGCCCAAGGAGATGATCCTGTCGAACCAGCGCAAGCACTACCCGGGTATCGGGTTGCTCACCGACGAGGAGAGGGGCGCCACCCTATGAGCTCCTTGATCACCGAGGATGAGATCAGTCACGAGACGGACATCGTCTGGCTGGAGGACATCGAGGTCCTCGACTACGTCCGCCAGAGCCTGGACCGGCTGCCCACCCGACGGGGCAAGCCCGCCTACCACCGCCCTGGCCGCATGGTCGGCTACGCCCTTCTCAGCCCCCAGGCGAAGGCCTCCCGCTCCTCGGGCACCTTCCGGCGCCGCGTCTTCTGGCTGCTGCCCCACGACCGCGACAGCGACCCCGAAGGGCTCTACGCCAAGGGCGCCCCTGCCGAGGCCATCGACCCCCGCACCCTCAAGGCCCGGATGAAGGGCTACAAGACCGAACGCTCCGAAGGCGGCCCGCCCTCCACCGCCATGCGCGAACTCGGGATCACTCTGCCGCTGTGACGGGTGGCCTGTCACGGACGGCGGCAGACAACGCTGTCGCCGGGGCCGGACAGGACACAACTCATGCGGCCACGGTGTGAGCGGACGCCGGTGCACGGGGACACGCACGGGCAGCGATGCGGCAGCCCCTGGCAGGTAGGTAGTTCTGCGGATGGCGCTGTCACCGGCGCGCCTTTTAGGGTTGGTTCACCACTCGTCGGAGTCCTCCGTCCCCTTCCACTTCGAGAGAGCTGATACGGATGAGCCGCCACACGCAGCAACGAGAGGCCGTCAGCAGCGCGACATGAGCACGGCAATCGTGGTGGGCAGCGGGCCCAATGGCCTTGCCGCTGCCGTGGCGCTCGCTCGAGAAGGCGTGCAGGTCACCGTTCTGGAGGCCGCCGACGCCATCGGCGGCGGCACGCGCTCCGGTGAACTGACACCGGGTCTCCTGCACGACCACTGCTCGGCCACCCACCCGATGGCCGTGGGCTCACCGTTCCTGCGCACCCTCGGTCTTGACCGCTACGGCCTTCGCTGGTGCCTTCCCGAGATCGACTGCGTGCATCCGCTCGACTCCGGTGAGGCCGGCGTCCTGTACCGGTCCGTGCGGGAGACGGCCCGCGGGTTGGGCGTTTCGGACGGACGGCTGTGGCAGCGGGTGTTCGGCCACCTCGCCGACGGCTACGACGCGCTTGCCGAGGACGTCATGCGCCCGCTGCTGCGCCTGCCGAGGCATCCCCTGCGGCTCGGCGCGTTCGGCGTGCAGGCGCTCCTGCCCGCCGGGGCGGTGGCGGCGCTGTGGCGCTCCGCACGCGCACGCGCTCTCTTCGCCGGGGTGGCGGCCCATGCGTTCCGGCCGCTCCACCGCCCGGCCACCGCCGGCGTGGGCTCGTTGATCATCGCTGCCGGCCACCGCTACGGATGGCCCGTCGCGGCGGGCGGGTCCCGGGCGATCACAGACGCGCTTGCCGCCCTGCTTGCCGATCTCGGCGGCGGGATCGAGACCGGCGTTCGCGTACGCTCCATGGCGGATCTGCCGCCGGCCGACGTGGTCCTCTTCGATCTCGCGCCGCGGGCGGTCGCCGACATCCTGGGCGACCGGCTCCCGGGGAGGACAGCCCGCGCCTACCGCCGCTTCCGCCACGGACCCGGCGCGTTCAAGGTCGACTTCGCGGTCGAGGGCGGCGTCCCGTGGACCAACGGATCGGCCCGCCGGGCCGGCACCGTCCACCTCGGTGGCACTTACGCGGAGATCGCCCGAGCCGAGCGCTTGATCCACGCCGGCCGAATGCCGGAGCGGCCCTTCGTTCTCGTCGGCCAGCAGTACCTGGCCGACCCCCAGCGGTCCAACGGCGACATCCACCCGGTGTGGACCTACGCGCACGTACCGCACGGCTACGACGGTGACGCGACGGAGGCGATCGTCCGTCAGATCGAGCGGTTCGCCCCCGGGTTCCGCGAGCGTGTCCTCGACATGGCCGTCCGCTCGCCGGCCGCCCTGGAGGAGTACAACGCGAACTACGTCGGCGGCGACATCGTCACGGGGGCGAACAGCGTGGCCCAGCTCGTCACGCGCCCCCGCCTCGCCCGCGACCCCTACAGCACGGGAGTGCCGGGCATGTTCATATGCTCCGCGGCGTCTCCGCCCGGGGCGGGCGCACACGGCATGTGCGGGGCGAACGCCGCCGAACAGGCCCTGCGACACCTCGCCCGAGCACGCGCGGAAACCGGCCGAACCCGAAAGCCGTCGTCCGCACAGGGCTGACGAGTCCCGTGCGTGAGCCCGGCAGCACGAACCGCGCCGATGTGAGATCACGGCGTCGGGAATCCGGTCGGCATCATGACGAGTGGCCCACCGATCACTCTTCGTGTGAACGATGTGAAAACCGTCACGCAAAGTTTAGGTATTTTCCTCGATGTGGGGGCGGCTGACGATCGGGCAGGGTCGTCTCCAAGAGAGCACGGAGGAATAGGACTCCGGGGCTCGCTTTCGAAAGGGAAAACGCGGATGAGCACCATCGCGAAGGCAGTGGACAGCCTGGACCTCCCTGTGGAGGGCGCCGTCTTCACGTCCACCCGCCCC
>NZ_BMVJ01000034.1:26551-36064 GCF_014650655.1 Streptomyces anandii JCM 4720 | reverse complement strand
ACCATGGGATTCGGGATCGGAAAGGGAGTCGTGCGCGCGAGCTCGGCCCTGGCGAATGTCGCCAACGCTGCGGCCGGCGCTGCCCAGGTGGCCGCCAACGTGTGCGCGGTGCAGGCGAACCAGGCCGTCGCGAACCAGGCCAACCAGGCGGCGGCCGCCGCCGGCGGCGGCGCCTGACCGGTCCTTCGGCCCGGCGCCCACGGGCTGGTGAAAGCCGACAGGGAAAGTACATGAAGCTGCCGGGCCAAAGCTGCATTTTGGCCCGGCAGTGTTTGGCATGGCACCGATGCTCCCGCAAGCTATCACGAACAGAGGTCCGTTCAAATTGCCTCGGAAACTTCTAGTCAAGGTGCCCGGAAAAATCACGTCCGTGTTTTTCGGCCCTGCTCCTCTCAGCCGGGATCGCGCGGTGGGCCTGTCCGAGCGGCTGGCCGCCGCGACGAGTTTGACGTCGTCCCTCGAGCATCTGGTGCAGCGCCGGACGATGGACAAGGGAGGCATGGCCGACTGGGACATCATCAAGGGTTCGCTGACCGGGTCCAGTCCCTTGGTCCGCCGCCTGATCAACGGGGTCAGCGGGCCGGGGACCACGACCGCCCTGCATGTCGGGCGGGTCGCGGTGTCCGCAGGCATGCTGCTGCCCGGCAACTCCCGATGGCGGGGCGCGGGCAGCCTCTTCCTCGGCGTCAGCTCCGCTCTGCTCGGTCCCCGTCACCACTACGGCGGTGAGGGCTCCGACCAGGTGGCGACACTGGTCCAGATCGCCACCGGCACCGCTCGCCTGGCGCCTTCGCCGGCGGCGAAGGACGCTCTGCTGTGGTACGCCGCTCTCCAGGCCAACCTGGCCTACGCGGTGTCCGGCTGGGTCAAGCTCCTGGGCCGGCCCTGGCGTGATGCCTCCGCCCTCGGCGGAGTGATGCGCACCCGCACCTACGGTCACGAAGGCATGTTCCGGTGGACCCAGGACCATCCCCAGGCCGCCAAGCTGCTCACCCACGGGGTGCTGGCGCTGGAATGCCTCTTCCCGCTCGCCTACCTGCGGGACGGCAGGCTGACCCGCCCCGTCATCGCAAGTGCTGCGGCGTTCCACCTGGCCAACGGCTACTTCATGGGCCTCGGCCGGTTCGTCACCGCATTCCCCTCGATGCACCCGCTGGTCGCCTACACCTCCGCCCCCCGGACCCATCCGGCCGTCGCCGGACGCGACGACCGCGCAGTGCCGGCCGCGCTCGCTCTGCTCGCCGGGGGTGTGGCCGCCGCTGCCGGCACCGCCGTACAGCGGCGCCTGCACGCGACGGAGGGCTGGCACACCTCACGCACCCTGACCTCCCGCCACAACAACCGGCTGCAGTACGAGGTGTACTCGCACGGCGACGACGAACAGCCGGTCGTCGTCCTCGCCAGCGGCCTGCTTTCCACCAGCGAGCACTACGCCTGGATCACCCAGCGTCTGTGTCACGAGACCGGGTACGGGGTCATCGCCTACGCCCGTACCGGATACGCCGGCAGCCGCCGCGGAGCGGCCACCCCCTTCCGTCTGTCGGAGTCCGTCGACGACCTGGTCGACCTGGTGAACGGCGCTGTCGCACCGCACCGCGAAGTGATCCTGATCGGACACTCGATCGGCGGAGAACTCGCACGCCGTGCCGCCCGGCGTCTCGGTGACCGCGTCCACGGCATCGTCTACCTGGACTCCTCCCACCCGGACCAGTTCAACCGCGCCGGAAACGCGGCTGCCAAAGCGCTGTCCGGCCACTTCACCGCCATGAGCCGGGCGCTGCGCCTCGGCACGGGCATCCTCCTCAGCCGCCCGGCATGGGTCGGCCAGCTGCCGCAGGCCTACCAGAAGAAGGTCTTCGCCCAGTACGCGGACTCGCGCGTGTGGGAGGCCGCACGTCGCGAGTGGAAGGCCGTCCAGGAAGACTTTGGGTCCTTTTCGGGGCAACTGGACAAGGTCGCGGGCGTGCCGGGCCTCGTGATCTCCGCCCAGCGCACCGTGGACCGCAGTCCCGAACAGCTGCTGATGCACAGGGAACTGGCCGAGGCCCACGTCGGGGCACCCACGCAGTGCGTGGTGATCGAGGGCGCGACCCACGAGAGCCTGCTCATCAACAACCGCTACGCCCACCAGGTGACGGACCGCATCATCTCGTTCTTCCGCGACCTGGACCAGCGTTCCCGGGCCGCCCAGCCCGCCCGCTCCGCCGTCAAGAAGTGAAGAGGACCTCCAATGACCGCTCGCTCCCCCTTCCGGTCGTTGACGGGCGAGGGAGCCGCATGGCGGATCGCCGGAGCCGCCATGCTGCTTCTCACCCTCGCCGGTCAGCATCCCCTCCAGCAGTTCAGCCGGGTCAGGCGCAGGGACATCTGCTCACTGCTGCCGAACTGGCGGTTCTTCGCACCGGATCCGGCCATGTGCGACTACCACCTGCTGTACCGCACCGTGGACGCGGACGGCACGGCCTCCCGGTGGCACGACGCGAGCGGCATCGAGGAACGCAAGCCCCTGCAGATCCTGTGGTTCCCCACCCGCCGGGTCGACAAGGCCGTCTTCGACGCCTGCCACGACATCCTGCCGGTCCTCGACGAGGGCTTCGAGACCGCCGCCCACGCACCCGGCTACCGTCTGGTCACCGAGTATCTGCGGGCCCGCATCACGTCCCGGGGCGACTCGTACCGTCAGGCCCGCGGCTTTCAGTTCGCGATGGCCACCAGCACCGGGTACGACACGCGGCACAGGCCCGAGATCTATTTCGTCTCCCCGTACGTCCCGCTGGATCCGCAGGACCCGGACACGCCTCTGCGTGCTGCGAGCACCCCTTCCGCTCGTACCGGCACGCCCGCGAGGACCTGACCGTGTTCTCCAGCCTCTACTGGGTGTTCAGCGGCGCGATGCTGCTCATCTCCTGCGTCAGCGTGGGCGTGATCTTCGCCGGTGTCCGCAAGGAGATGAAGCACGTGGGGAGGAACGCCGAATGACCGTGCCCTGCCCGTTCGTTGCGATGGTGCCGGCCGGCGCTCTCCTCGGACACTTCGAGAGCCCGTCATGAGCGGATGGACAGCCGGCCGGGGCAGGCACCATCGTCCACAGAGGCCGGTCGTCCCGGCGGACGCACCGGGGCAGGGACGCGGACCGGCACAGAGGCGAGCCGTGCACCGGGCTGTTCCCCAGCTCCACCTGCACCTGCTGACGGGCAAGGGCGCGCGACCGTGGCGAGCCCTGGGAAGGCACCGTCGGCTGATCACGCTCGGCACACTGATCGGGCTGATGAGCGCCGCGACGTCCCTGGCCCAGCCGGCGGTCATCGGTGAGCTGGTCACCGCCGTGCAGGAGCGCCGGCCGATAGCAGGACCGATCCTGTTCGGCGCGGCGCTGTTCTTCGCCGACGCCGTCCTCAACGCACTGCATTCGTACACGATCGGGCTGGCGGGGGAGAACATCGTCTTCGACATCCGGATCACGTTGGTGTCCCGGCTGCTGCGTTCCCGTTTCCGGGCCTACAGCGGCTGGCAGCAGGGCGACGTGTTCGCCCGGATGGTCAGTGACACGGTCGTCGCCCGCTCGGCGATGACGCGTGCGATCGACGAGGTGATCAACAGTGGCTTCCTCGTCCTCGGCGGGATCGCCCTGATGGCATGGGTCGATCCGGTGCTGCTCGCCGCCACGCTGGTCTGCCTCGGCGTCACCAGTGTCATCTCCCTTCTGCTGGCGCGCGGGGTGCGGCGGGTGTCGGTACTCAACCAGACGGACACCGGCAATTTCGGCTCCGCCCTGCTGCGGGTGCTGAGTGCGCTGCCGACCGTCAAGGCGTCCCGCGCCGAGGCCCGCGAGGCGGAGGGCATCGCGGCCATCGCCAAGGAGGCCCGGAAGTCCGGGATCCGGGTGACGGTCCTGTCGTCGCTGCTGGACCCGACGATGAGCATCGGCACCCAGCTCGCCCTGAGCGTGGTCATCGGCCTGGGCGCGGCTCGCACCGCCACCGGGGCGATGAACACGGCCGACCTGACGGCGTTCATCCTGTACCTCTTCTACCTGGTGGCGCCGCTGCTGACGTTGTTCATGGCGATCGCCCAGTTCCAGATCGGCAGAGCGTCGATCGACCGCCTGGCCGAACTCGGCACGATCGAAGTCGAGACGGACGTGCGCTCCGACCGGGCACCGGGGCAGACGGGGGCGGCCTGGCCCCAGGCCGGCGGGCACGAGAGCGGGCTCGTCTTCGACCAGGTCCGCTTCTCCTATCCCGGCAGTGACAAAGTCGTCCTCGACCAGGTCTCCTTCACTGTTCCCCCCCGTGGGCTCACCGCCATAGTGGGTCCGTCCGGCGGGGGCAAGAGCACCGTCTTCCAGCTCATCGAGCGTCTCTACGACCCTGTGTCCGGGGTGATCCGGCTCGACGGCATCGACATCGCCGAGATGCCGCTCAACCAGCTGAGGTCCGTCGTCGGTTACGTCGACCAGGACCACACCCTGCTGCGCGGCACCGTCCGTGACAACCTCACCTATTCGGCACCGCACGCAGGGGACAAGGACATCGCGGAGGCCCTGCGGATGGCGAACCTCTCCGAGGTGATCGCAGCCCTGCCGAACGGACTGGAGACCGAGCTCGGCGATCGCGGGGCCGGCCTGTCCGGCGGTCAGCGACAGCGACTTGCCATCGCCCGCACCCTGCTGCAGACCCCGAGATTCCTGCTCCTGGACGAGGCCACCGCCAACCTCGACAGCGAATCGGAAAGGGCGTTGCGGGACAGCATCGCGACAATCTCCGAATTCTGCGCGGTCATCGCCATCGCGCACCGCCTGTCCACCGTGACCCAGGCCCGGCAGATCATCGTCATGGAAGGGGGGAAGGTCCAGGCCGTCGGCACGCACGCCGACCTCAACGCGAACAACGACCTCTACCGCAGGCTGGCCAAGCTGCAAGAACTCAGCGGCGCCGCCTCCTGATCGGCGGCTCGAGCCTCGACGACCGCGCACGGCCGGCGACTTCGCCGCGGCGACGGGCTGTCGGCGCTATGCGCCGGTGGTGCCGCCGATCCCGTGGCAGCCGGAACGGGGACGCGGCGACTGCAACCGGCCCGCGAAACGGGATGCCGCCCAACCCTCCAGCTGCCCGGCGGCCGCGCCGGCAGCGGATGCGCCACCGGCCGGATCCGCGCCTCCCGCGTCCACGACGCCCGTTCTCCCGGTCAGGTCGAACGTCTTCTCGGCGTCGTCGCCCTGGGCGGAAGAGGCATGCTCGGTGCGGATCGCGAGGAGTCCGGCTCGCAGGGCACGTTCCACGAGGTGCGTGCGATTTTTCGCGCACAGCTTCTCTCGGATCTTGGACAAGTGCGCACCCACGGTGCGGGGAGATATCGACAAGGCGGCGGAAATCTCACAATCCGACATTCCGTGCGCCACCAGGAGGAGGATTTCGAGTTCCCGGGGACTGAGCCGGGCGACGCGGTCCCGACGCACGTCGACTGGAGTCATCGGCTTCTCCGTATTCACTTCGTCTCCCGAGGCGGTGCGAGGAACCGGTGGTCCCGTACCGTCTCGTCGAATGCGTCCGCCCTGCCCACGCACCTGCCGTCAGAGCCGACCCGGAGTGCCGTGGCCGGTGGTTGCCGGAAGGTACACCGTCGGCGGTCCGCAGTAGCGGGCGTTGATAAGGCCATCTGCATATGGCTCGATCCTTGTCCTGGACCCGTATCCGGGAGCTTCGCTGCCGCGGCGCCTGCCCGAGGGCCGGTCTCGCCGGCAAGCCCGCGGTGGAACCCTCGTTCACCTGTCCTGAGACTATGTACGTCATGACCACGCTCCCCCACTCAACGAGCACGCAAATCGGGGTGGGCCGGCGGTCGGTCACAGAGCGCCCGGGGCGGAGCGGGTCCGGCTCAGGTTCTGTCCGGGCCCTGGTGCACTCCCATCGGCGACGGACCGCCGTCGTAGGGCACTTGGAGCCGCGCCGCCAGCCCGGCGATCATCATTTCGAGGCCGTAGCCGAACTCGGCGTCGTGGTCGCTGACTGCCAGGTACGGGGCGACGGCGCTGACGAGGGGGTCACCGCCGGCCGCGATCTCCGCGGTGCGCTCCCGGCGCCTTGCAGGATCCAGGGTGCTCGCGTTCAGAGAGAGCGCGAAACCGAGTTCCCGCATGATCGAACCGATCAGATAGGCGGCGAAGCCGCGCAGGACATGGGCCCGTTCCTGGGGAGAGAGGTCGAGTTCGGCGAAGCTGCTCAGGGCGGAGCGGATGGCCTCCAGAGCGGCCGGTGACTTCGCGGGCCGGGTCAGCATCAGGGGGAACGCCTTGCGGTGCCGCTGGGCGGCGGCGCGGAAGATGACGCAGTGCGCGCGAACCCGATCCTGCCAGGTGCCCGTGTCCGTGCCGGAGAAGTCCACCTCTGACAGCAACGCCTCGGCGACCCCGTCGAGCAGGGCGTCCTTGTTCGGGACGTGGTTGTAGAGCGACATGTTCTCGATGTCGAGTTCGGCGGCCAGTTTCCGCAGGGAGAAGGCGTCGGGGCCGTCGCGGTCGATCATCGTCAGGGCCTTGGCGATCACCTTGTCCCGGGTCAGGCCGAGCCGCCTGCCGCGGCCGGTTCCTCGCGCCGTCACCCCGCCTCCTCGGTGCCCTCGACCTGCCGGTGCGACGGACAGGCTCCCTGTCGACGCCACTGGTGCGCGAGTCTAACGTGCCGACGCAGACACTTGCAGTGCAAGTTTTCGGGGGTCCGGCACGGCGGCCGGGCGCCGTGAGGCGACCGGACGGGGCGGAGCCGGGCACCTGCGGCCGAGGGTGGTGGCCGAACGGCGGCTGACACCGATGTCTGACGTTTCGTCGGATCGCACCGGATCGGCATGGCGGATTCATCGGAACAGACGATGCGTCATGCCGGGGCCGCGCCTACCCTTGCTGCGGGCAAAGCCGCCTCGACAGGGTGAGGTGGGGTTCGGACGTCGAGACCGATCGAGACCCTGCTGTGAGGCCGTCCGCCATCGGAATCCGACTCGCGAGGTCGAAGAGCGCAGGCCAGGACCACGCGCCGGCGCCGTGCACTGAGCCGACGGGGCCGGCGACGGTGGTCGAGCGGCCTGTCACGGCCCGTGCCCCGGGCCGGAGTCCACGGCGCACCAGGTCCTCGGCAGGCCGATTGCGAACGGGGCCCTCTCCCTTGACGTCACTTGCAGTGCAAGTGTAGTTAAAGACATGCACTGCAAGTGATTCAGCGACACGGTGCCGAGCGTCAGCGACCGCCCCGGCCGCGCCTTCGCCTCTCGGGCGCCGAGGTATCCGACCTACGGAGATTCACCGATGGCCAGCACTATGCGCCCACTCCTCAGCGGCGCACTCCAGGGGCCCCGCGCGCTCGAGGTGCCGACGCAGCGCACCTGCGATCCCGGCGCCGGCCCCGGCACTCGCGACGTCCGTGGCGCCGGCCGGATCCTGCCGGCGCAGGCGAGGCCGTCGGCGACTGCGAGGACATGGACCCCGGCGACCGTGTGACGACCACCCCGCCCGGTCCCGGGCCCCCGGTCTCCGGGTCCCGGCGCGTCCGTCCCCCCGGCGAATGACGGCAACCCCCCACCTTCGAATGACGGCAACGCTGTGGGCGCACACGCGTCCTGACATCGTGCATGACGGAGAGCAGCGCATTCATATGGGAAACAGCAGAGCCAGAGGGCTGCAGGCCAATGCCCTCGGTATCACGGACACGGTTGTGATGGCGGTGGCCGGCAGCGCTCCCGCCTACACGCTGACGGCGACCACCGCGGTCCTCATAGGTGCCGTCGGCCTGGCGAGCCCCGCGGCCCTGTTGTACTGCGGAATACCGATGCTCGGCATCGCGCTGGCGTTCTGCCACCTCAACCGCATCGACGTGAACGCCGGTGCCAGTTACTCCTGGGTGGGCCGTACCCTCCACCCCTTCCTGGGCTTCGTCAGCGGCTGGGCCCTGGCGGTCTCCGCGACGATCTTCATGGTCGCCGGCTCCCTGCCCGCCGGTTCGATGACGTTGTCGCTCTTCGACGCGGGGCTCGCCGACGACACCTCGCTGGCCACCGCGGTCGGCGCGGCCTGGTTCCTCGTCATGCTCCTCGTGGTGCTCGGCGGAGCGCGGCTCACGGTACGCGCGCAGCTCTTCCTGTCCGGGATCGAACTCGCCGTCCTCGCCCTCTGTGCTGTCGGTGCGCTGCTGCACAGCCCCGACGCACGGCCCTTCGACTGGTCCTGGCTCGGCTTCAGTCACTTCTCCGGGGTGAGCGGCTTCTCCTCCGGCGCGCTCATCGCCGCCTTCTACTACTGGGGCTGGGACGTCACCAGCAACCTCAGCGAGGAGACCCGCGACAGCCGGCGGACCACCGGCCTGGCCGGTCTGATCGGCGTGGGCGTCGTCTTCCTTCTGTTCGAGGTCTTCACCATCGCGGTGAACATCGTCCTCGGCCCCCATCAGATCCAGCAGGGTGGCGCCAACGTGCTGGCCGTGCTGGGCGAGGAGATCTGGCCGGGCTGGGGTGGCAAGCTGCTGATCGTCTCCGTCATGCTCTCCACCGTTGCCACTCTGGAGACCACGCTCATCCAGGTCACACGGTCACTGTTCGCCATGGGGCGCGACCGCACGATGCCCAGCGCCCTGGGCCGGGTGCACCCCAGATGGAACACCCCGTGGGTCGCCATCGTGGTGGTCGGCGCCGTGGCACTGCTGATGTTCGTGGCCTCCGTCTCCCTCGGCTCCATCGGGGGGATCCTCGCCCACGCCGTATCCGCGATCGGTCTCCAGATCGCCGTCTATTACGGGCTCACCGGCCTGGCGGTCGTCGTCGCCTATCGCAGGATGCTGCTCAAGTCCCTGGCCAACTTCCTCTTCGTCGGAGTGTGGCCGCTCTTCGGTGCCGTGTTCATGTTCTGGGTCTTCGTCGAGTCGCTCGGCCAGCTCGACGGCGCCAGCATCGCCATCGGTGTCGGCGGGCTCGCCGTCGGCCTGGTCCCGATGCTCTGGTACTGGATGCAGGGTGTCGACTACTACCGGCCCGTGAAACTGGACGCCGTCCGCGCCGTCGAGACCGACTACGTGCCCGATGTCCACGCGGTCGCGTCAGACGAGCAGTTACGCACCCACGGGGGTCTGTCGACGGACTTCTGAGAAGGATCCCCGATGGCGCGAGAGCGCTTCACACCCGACTTCGACCCCGACTGCGGGGACGAGCCCCTCACCTCCGTCCGCCCGGACATCGTCATCGGCCGCTGGCAGGGACTGCGGGACCTGCTGCGGGCCACGGGCACCGACTGGCTTTCCCGAGGCCACCGGGTACGGCTGCTCGCCCAGGCCTGCGCGGACACTTCCATAGTCGAGTCCTGGCTGGCCGCCGAGCCCCGCAACGCCGACGCCCTGGTGCTGCGGGCCGCGACCGAGACGGCCAGGGCCTTCAACGTGGCCGTCACCGCCGGCCGGGGCGCCCCCATCGACCCCAACCGCATCGACGCCGCGTTCACCGCTTGCCGGCACGCCGCGACGGCATACCCCGAAGACC
>NZ_BMVJ01000034.1:11138-26529 GCF_014650655.1 Streptomyces anandii JCM 4720 | reverse complement strand
CCACGCCCTGGATCTCTCTCATCTGCGTCGCACGGCTGGTTCCCGGCGGAGTGCGCTGCCAGGACCTCAGACGCTGGTGGCACATGCTGCGCGAGCGTGATCCGTACAACGTCGAAGGCCACCTCCAGATGCTCCACTACTACTCCTTGCGCTGGCACGGCACACACGGTCAGATGTACGACTTCGCCAGCGAGGCCGCGAGTATGGCCCCGTTCGGTTGCGCACTGCCGGTCCTGGTGCAGTACGCCCGCGTCGAGCAGTACCGCTTCACCATGGAGAGGGAGGCACGGGGAGAACGCTGCGCTCCCTTGGGGATCAGCCTGTACTGGAACAACGAGGGTGCGGTCTACGACGTGGAGCGCACCTGGTACCGCTGGCTGGGCGCACGAAAGAGCGGACACGTCCAGCCCGGCGAGCTGAGGGACCTCAACTGCCTGGCTCATGCCGCGTGCTGGGCCGGACAGTGGCACATCGCGGGCGCCGTGTTCCGGCTGCTCGGCCGCCGCGCCACCAGTGCGCCGTGGTGCTGCACCGGAGATCCCGAGAGGGAGTTCGTGCAGTGGCGCCGACGAGTGTTGCAGCGGGGGTGGGGCATGGGGGACTAGCCGCGCACGTGCGGTGCTGTGAGGGACCCGCACGAACCACGTCCTTCGAGGGCCGCCAGTGCGGTGCCCGGCGAGGAAAGTTCGCCCCGAAGGCCGTCACCGCCGGTCCACGACCGCCGCACGGTGCCCGACCGGCTTCCGCGTCAGGCCGGGCAGTGTGCGGTTGCCCCCGCGGGCCCGGCCGGGCAAGCCCACCGCGCCGCCGGTGACCCTGTCGCGGGCGCCCGCCGTTGTGACAGATGTGCGCGGACCAGACCCAGTGACCGCGAAGCCCGCCCCTCCGCCTGACAGCCCGCGACGAGAAGTCCGCCGACGACGCGCCTGCCGCGGCGTCGGTCCGCCCGTTCCACCTCGAAGGACGTTTTCATGAGCAGCGCCGAGAGCACGCCGCAGTCCGATCCGCAGACCGCCGTTCGGCACATGTCCGGCCTCAAGGCTGCCGAGCAGCCCTCCCTGCTGGACTGTGCGGCGCGGCTCGCCCAGGTGCCGCCATCGCTCACCGACCGCGGCAATGCCCGCCTGTTCGTACAGCTCTACCGCGAGCAGGTCCGCCATGTCGAAGGGCTGGGCTGGTTCGCCTGGGACGGCTGCCGCTGGAAGCGCACCGGAGGGGACAAGGCCGCTCTGTGGGCCGCCGGCGAGATGGCCGAGAACCTCCCCGACACCGACCCGAACGGGGTCTATTCCGACCGCGAACTCGCACACCACAAGAAGAAGACGCTCTCCACCACGGGCATGAAGGCCCTGCTCGCCCAGGCCAAGGCGGCACCCGAACTGTCCATCGACCCCGACGCCCTCGACGGCGACCCCTACACCCTGTGCACGCCCGCCGGCGTCGTCGACCTGCGCACGGGCCGGCTGCGGGCACCCGATCCCCTGCGGGACTGTCACTCCCGTGCCACCACCGTCATACCCAGGCGGACGGACACCCCTCGCTGGAACCGCTTCCTGGCCGACACCTTCGGCGAAGACGCCGAAGGCCGGGAGATGATCGACTTCCTGCACCTGCTGCTCGGCTACTCCATCACGGGTGATGTCGGTGCCCAGGTCCTGCCCTTCCTTCACGGTGAGGGCAGGAACGGCAAGTCCGTCCTGCTCGACACCATGATCCAGGTCCTGGGGGAATACGCGGACGCGGCCCCGCCCGGCCTCCTCATGGACCGTGGCGCCATCTCGGAACACTCGACCGAACTCACCGAACTCCGCGGCCGCCGCCTGGTGGTGTGCAGCGAGCTGAAACCCAACGACAGGTTCGACGAGACCCGCGTCCGCCTTCTCACCGGAGGCGACAGGATCAAAGCACGCCGGATGGGGAAGGACTACTTCTCCTTCACACCGACGCACCACTTGTGGCTGCTGGGCAACCACCGCCCGGAGGTGTCCACCGGCGGATTCGCCTTCTGGCGCCGCATCCGCCTGCTGTCCTTCACCCGCATCGTCCCCGCCGAGCGCCGGATCGACAACCTCGCCTCCGAGCTCGTCGTCGACGAAGGGCCCGGAATCCTGCAATGGCTCATCGACGGCGCCCGCCGCTATCTCGCCACCCGCGACCCCCTGGAGGGCCCCGACCGCGTCCGCATGGCCACCACCGCCTACGCCGACACCGAAGACCACATCGGCCGCTTCCTCGCGGACCGCTGCACCCGCGGCACCGGCGCGTCCACCGACCTGCGCGTCGAACAGGGCCTGCTCTACGCCCAGTACACCACCTGGTGCGACGCCGGCGAAGGCGTCCACGCCGCCACCCCGCGCGCCTTCGCCACCCGTGTCCGCCAGGAACTCGGTCTCGGCTCGGCAGCCGACATGATCAAATCCAACGGCCGCAAGTACTACCCCGGCATCGCCCTGCTGGAAGCCGAATGAGCGGGCCCGTACCCGTGCACACGTCCTCGCCCGGACGGAATCGACGTCGCGGATTCATCGGCGCGGACGAGGTGACCGTGCGGGCCGGCGCCTAGCGTTTCCGGCGGACATCACCACGCCGATTCGGTACGACGGAATGACGAACAGGAGCGGACGCCGGGACACGCCGATGCCGCCCCTGAGGAGGACTTGCGATGACTCATGGTCTGCACCGGCGCAGCGTCGTCGCGGACACGCACAACGATCTGCTCGACGCGATCGTCCGTCGCCCGGTCGACCGGTGGGCAGCCCACTTCCGCGAGCGCTGGCTTCCGCAGCTGCAGGCCGGCGGCGTCGATCTGCAGGTGCTCCCGGTCTTCGTCGACGACGTGTTCCGGCCCGAGGGCGCGCTGCGGCACACCCTGCGCATGATCGAGGCCGCTCACCGCGTGGCCCGCGGCAACCGTGAAGCCGTCGAGCTGTGCTACGACGGCGCGGACATCGGCACCGCGCTCGAGGGGAACCGGATCGCGCTGGTGCTCGCGCTGGAGAGCGCGCCGGGTGTGGGTGAGGACGTCGAGCTCCTGGAGACGCTGTACCGGCTCGGTGTGCGCATCGCCTCGCTCGCGCACTTCGGGCGCACCGCCCTCGCCGACGGCAGTGGCGAGGACGCCGCGGGCAGCCGGCTCACCAGGGCCGGGGTCGCCGCGCTCGCCGAGATGGAGCGGCTGGGGATGCTCTTCGACGTCAGCCATCTGGGCGCGGCCGGCGTCGACCACGTCCTGGAACTTGCCGGCCGTCCGGTGATCGCCACCCATTCGTCGGCCCGTGCGCTGCGTGACCACCACCGCAACCTCACCGATGACCAGCTCAGAGCGATCGCGGCGAACGGCGGCGTGGTGTGCGTCAACTTCTTCGCCCCCTTCCTCCATGACACCGACCACCGCATCGACCGGCTGATCGACCACATCGAGCACATCGTCGGCGTCATGGGCGTCGACAAGGTCGGCCTGGGTCCCGACTTCGTGAAAGAGGTTCTCGAGGACGTCACGCCGCCGTGCTGTGAGACCCCTTTCGTCGAGAGCGTTCCCACCCACCGGTTCCTGCCGGGGCTCGAGGGCCCGGCAGGACTGCCGCTGGTCACCGAGGCACTCCAGGCTCGCGGCTGGTCCGAGGAACACATCCAGCTCGTGCTGGGCGCCAACGTGCTGAGGCTGTTCCGCGCCGAGCTCGGCAGACCCGCCGCGCCCGCGACAGGGGCGCCCTGCGGGGTCAGCCCGTCGGCAGCCGCTCGGTGACCTGATCGTGCGGGCCGCGGGCGGCCGGGGCGAAGTTCAGGTCGGGTTCAGCGGAGTGATGCCGGTGCCCGCGTACAGCTCGGGTTCCAGCGACAGGACGGTGAGCGGTTCCCCCTGCCTCACCGCCTGCCAGGCGATCGCCGCGGCGTGTGCCACCGGCCAGTCGACGTTCGTCCAGTCCATGGCATCCACGGCGTGCGCCGCGGTGAACGGCACGTTCTCCGCGAACCGCAGGGACGCCGCGTGCTTGCCCGCACCGGCGACCTGCCGCTCGGCGGCCACCATGGACAGCGACGGGACGACGACCCGGCCGGTGCCACGGGATGCCTCGATGTAGAGGCCGGTGAAGAAGTGATCCGCGCGGTACAGGGCGGCCAGAGCCGTGTGGTCCAGGACTGCCGTCACGTTCATGCGGCGGCGCCGCCCTGATGGGCGCGGATCTTCGCCCAGGCGTCCTGGCCGGCCCGCTGGACCTGCTCGGTGTACTCGACGCCGAGCTCCCGGGCGGCCTCCCGGGCGCGCTGCTCCCGCTCGGCGACCGTGAGCTCGCGGCTGGCGAGGTCCTCCAGCAGCTCCGTGATCGTGGTGCCGCGCTCCTCCGCGAGGGTGCGCAGCCGGTCACGCACTTCCTCGCTGGTCTTGATGCTGGTGGGCTTGCTCATGGTGACGATTCTACCGCCGGTAGACATGGTAGTCGCCGTGGTGTTCTCCGCGGTGTCGACGTGCAGCCCGTGGCGCAGGGCCGCCGTGGCGCCGCCGGGCAGGCCGGAAGGACACCGGCTGAGCGCTGCCGGAAGTCACGGACGTGCCGACGGGGGTGGTGGCGGATGGACCGGCCGTGACCGTGCCGGAGGCCGGTGCGATGCCGGCGGAGAAGTCCTGCGTGGCGTCGCCTCCGGCGGCCTCCTGCTGCAGCGCCGCACCGAGGATGGCGGTGCCGGTCATGTCGATGGCCGGTTCGCTGCTCTGCCAGGAGCGGACGTCGTCGACGTAGCGGCTGCCGTGACCGGTGTAGGCGGAGAAGTGGTCGCTGCCGCCGGGCGGGCAGGCGACCATGCCGGTCTGGTAGGAGTCGAGGCCGCCGGAGAACTGGCCGGAGCCGTTGGGGCCGTTGACGACGGCGCCGGTGGCGATGGCGCCGGTGCCGTCGGTGCTGCCGGAGATGTTGGCGACCTGGTGCTGCGGGCAGTGCGGGAAGGTGCTTCCCTCGCCGACCATGAAGCTGGTGCCCCACGGGTTGGCGCCCATCAGCCAGTCGCGCTGTTCGGTGGCGAAGCCGGCGTAGGACCTGTCGTTGCTGGCCTGCCGGTACAGCGCCTCGGTGGCGATGAGACCGAAGGTGTGGGAGTCGACGTCGAATTCGGCGTAGTTGCCGCCGGCGTGGAAGATGTCCGAGGCCGCCTTGGTGGCGCCGGTCTTGACCTGCTTCTTGAGGTCGGCGATCAGCTGGGCGGTGGTCACGGCGAGGCCGGAGGGGTTGCCCGCGGCGGTGATCGCCTTGATGAGGTCGGCGTGCGCGAGCGCGCTGGTGTCGTACAGGTTGAAGGTGTCGCCGCCGCTGTCGGAGGCGAGGTAGTCGCTCGCCCACCTCGCCCCCTGGGAGACGTAGGCGGAGGGGTCGTGGCCGAGCGCCTTCGCGGCGAGGGCGATCTCCGCGGCGCCGAACTCCATGTCGTCGTGCCAGGTCGACTCCGGGTAGTAGCCGTTGGGCTGGGTGGTGGTGAGCGGGCTGGGCGGGTTGCTGGTCCTGGCGTTCGCGTAGAGCGAGGTCGCCGCCGTGTACTCGGCGGCGGCCCGCTTCGGGTCGGAGGTGGCGTCGACCTGCGCGGCCAGCGCGAACGCGGCGGAGACGCGCCCGGCCAGGTTGGGACTCACCTTGACGCCCGCGCCGGCGGCCTGGAACACGGGGCGGTGCGCCGCGGCGTAACGGTCCTTGCTCGCGCTGTCGGAGTCGTCCTTCTGCGGCAGCCGCCACAGGTCGTGGTCGCCGGTGAAGGTCCCCGCTGAGTTGCCGGAGCCGATGCCGACCTGGAGGTAGAGCGTCCTGGTGCTCTGGTTCCACGCCTTGTTCAGCCAGGTCTCGCCGAAGTGCGCCTCGGCGCCGAGGGAGGCCGGCGCGGCGCTGCCCAGGGCGCGCTGGGCGGCGAACAGCAGGGCGTCGCCGTAGGCGGTGGTGTGGGTGAACTTGAGGTAGTCGCCCGCGTCGAACCAGCCGCCGGAGACGTCCACCGGACCGCCGGTCTTCCTGAGGTCGCTGTTGGTGATGGTGTCGCTGCCGCCGGACTCGAAGGAGGGCCAGGCGTAGACGTTGGCGGAGGCGTCGTGGAGGTGGGAGGCCTGACGGTTCAGTGCGCCTGCGATGACGTCGGAACCGTCGCGCTGGGTCTGGAAGAAGGTGACACCGTCGGCGACGAGTTCGCCGTAGAGCGATTCGGCGCTCTTGACGGTGAAGGACGGCGAGGAGGCCGTGGTGCCGCCGGACACCTCGATGCGGTACGTGCCCGGGGTGGTGAGGCCGGTGAAGGAGACCGGATACACGTCCGGGTAGGCCGAGTTCCATGAGCCGATGCTGGTGCTGCCGACGTTTCCGGACAGGACGGTGGCGCCGGAGGAGTCGATGACGCTGAAGCTCGCGCCGCTGACCGCCGACCCGGTCATCAGGTAGGCCTGCTTGGCCTCACCGGGCAGGTATCCCGCCTGGTCGACGCGGATCCGGGAAGCGGAGACGGCTTCGGCCGGGGATGCGGTGGTCACCGCGAGGGTGGCGAGGACGCCGGTGGCGGCGACGGCCGCGACCACCGCTCTGAGCTGTCGCTCCTGGCGCGGAGGCTGTGCGGACAAGGGATCTCCCGACGAACGACGTGGGGACGGAGTGGGGACGGAGTGGGGGCGGAGTGGGGGCGGAAAGGACGGAGGGAGTGGTGTCCCCCGTTGTGCTGCTCCGCGGCTGGTCAGGGCCGGGTCAGTTGGCCGTGATGCCGTCGAAGACGGCGCAGGTGGCGTCTTAGGGGTTCGGCGCGACGTCTGCCGGGCCGTCACCGGAGCAGGGCGCGAAGACGTGCGCCGGGAAGGGGGTCGCCGCGCGCGCCGCAGGCGCGGCCGCGGCGGGACCCAAAGCGGCCAGTGCGGTGATCAGGGCCGAAGCCGTGTCGGGCCGCCGGGTGCGCCTGTGAACAGGGTTCATGAAATGGCTCCTTGGCTGCACGGAGCAGAGGGGAGCGGGAACACCCGCCGTAAGAACCTACTGTTGGGAAAGTTTCCTGTCGCTGCGCGGACGCTAGTGGCAGGAAGGGCACCGGGTCAACGCCCCTGGCCCACTTACCGTGCCGGCCCCGGGGGGTAGCCCCACCCCGGGCCTCCGGCTGCCAGGATCGTCTCGGACGGCCTTTCCGGAGAGGCTGGTGGGGTCACAGACCACTGGCATCTTCGACGATTTCTGGAGTCGGCTCGTGCGCGAACAGGTAAGGCAAGCGTCTCGTTCTTCCAAGCGGCACCGGAGCGCTCGGCGCAGAACCGCCTCGATCGCCGCTGTGCTGGCCCTCGGTGTCATCACCTCCGCGGCACTGGCGTCCTCGGCCGTGTCCGCCACCGCGCCGGACAAAGTCCAGCAGAGCTTGGACGCTCTGGTGCACACCGATGGAATGCCTGCCGCCCTGGCAAGTGTGAAGGGCCGTGACGGGCGGACTCGCACCTACGCTGCGGGAGTCGCCGACCTGGCCACACACGCGAAGGTGCCTGCCGACGGCAGGGTGCGGATCGGCAGCAACACCAAGGCGTTCACCGCGGTGGTCGTGCTGCAACTGGTCGGCGAAGGCAAGGTCGGTCTCGGCGCCACAGTCGACACCTACCTGCCCGGACTGGTGCGCGGGGACGGAATCGACGGACGCCACATCACCGTCCGGCAGTTACTGCAGCACACCAGCGGACTCCCTGACTACGCCGACTCGCTCGACATCCCGGGCATGCGCCACCGGTACGTCGAACCCCGCGATCTCCTCGACATCGCTCTGCGCGGCAAGGCCCACTTCCCTCCGGGAACGCGGTGGGAGTACAGCAACACCAACTACCTGCTGCTCGGCCTGATCGTGCAGAAGGTCACCGGTCGTCCCGTCGGTGAGCAGATCGACCAGCGCGTCATCGAACGCATCGGCCTGCGCGACACCTACTTCCCGGCCCCCGGTGACATGCGCGTGCGAGGACCGCACCCCCACGGCTACTTCAAGGACCCGGCGACCGGAGCACTGCGTGACTTCACGCGGATGGATCCCTCCTGGGCCTGGGCGGCAGGAGCGCTGATCTCGACCAACTCCGACCTCGACCGCTTCTACTCGGCGCTTCTGGCCGGCCGGCTCATACCGGCCGCCCAGCTCGCCCAGATGCAGACCACCGTCCCCGCGCCCCTCCTGGGCCGGGGCGTCCGCTACGGACTGGGACTCGTGAGCAGGCCACTGTCGTGCGGCGGCGTCTACTGGGGCCACGGCGGCGACATCCCCGGCTACCGGACCCGCGGCGGCGCCACCGCCGACGGCCGCGCCGCCAACATCGCCGTGACCGACGAGCCACACGACAAGCCGACCGCCGAACACGTGGAGAAAGCCGTCGACACGGCCCTGTGCCGCTGAGAGACGCCCCGCTTGCGCGGTCCGCGCCGCTGAAACCACCTTCCCGTCCGCCCGCGGAGGCCTCCGCTTCCTGAGGGATTGACCGGACGGCCATGGGCACGTCCCAGGAACCGCACCTCATTGACGTGACGTACATGAGGTGCGGTCCGCAGGACGTGTCAGGTTGCGCGCCGGAGGGGGACGACGACGTTCTCCCCCAGGTGCTTGGGGTCGAGGCGGTAGTACTTGATGTGCCCGATCTTCTCCGTCTGCTCGAGCCAGCCGGCCTCGATGACCTGCTTGCGGGTGCGTGAGAAGACCGGAGGGGCCATGCCGACGAGTTTCGCCAGGTTGGCGGCCGTCTCCAGGACCGCGCCGGATCGGTCGGTCGGGTGCAGGGCGTACAGCATGACGACGAGACGCTGATTGGCGGTCATGCCGGCCGTGGCCTCGAGCAGTTCGAGGTTCTTCTGCTTGTCGTCGCTCGTCACTGAGCCTCCCACCGCGCAGGGGTCCTCTCATCGAAACCGGGAATGTCCGGCGGGTTGCACGTCTTCACTGCTTCACGCTGCTCGAGCCCCGTGCCGTGGAACGCGATGTAGGGGCTGATCCGGTAGAAGTTGTAGTTGCCGATGCGCCCCCGCACGATCAGGATCCGGTGCTTGGCCAGCTTCCTGTTGATCTTCCCCACGGCGTCGGTGGACATCCCCACGCGCTTGGCGATGTCGGCTCCGGTGGCCCTCAACGGCTCCAGGCCTTCCGGAGACACACCGATCCACCACAGTACGAGGAACTTCTGACTGGGCGTGAACGCCTTCGATT
The DNA here is from genome assembly GCF_014650655.1 of Streptomyces anandii JCM 4720. GTDB lineage: Bacteria > Actinomycetota > Actinomycetes > Streptomycetales > Streptomycetaceae > Streptomyces > Streptomyces anandii. The sequence goes on along the minus strand of NZ_BMVJ01000034.1, from coordinate 17,361 downwards.
CGGTGATGGCCTCGACACGGGACTTGTCGACCTGTGTGTGCCTGCCGGAGAAGGCGTACGGCGCATAAGGGACCGGCTCGCCGGTGTCGGCGTCGACCAGCCTGCGTACTGCTCCCAACGGACCTCTCCCTGCAGGGGGGTACGGACGTTCAGATGGGACGGCCGGGAGGCCGACCAGATGAACATAACGTACATGAGCAGGAAGTCAATCAACTCCGCTTGTCGGCCGTGTCGCTTGCCGCCGCGGCCGGGGAGAAGTCCGCCGAACCGGCCGCTGTTCCCCCCTCGACTCATGTACGTCACGTCAATCTGGTACGACCGTAGGGTCTTGGTACCCAGATCCCTGAACCGTGGTGGCAGTTCCCTCAACCGCTGTCCCAGTCCGAGGAAACGCTGTGCACGGCCTGGGGAACCGGGTGCCAAGACCGAGGGATCCGTGCACTCAGACCGCAGGATCGCCCTCCACGATCGACGGAACTGCCTGGCAGTTCGGCCGATCTTGGTGGTTCGAGGTATCTGTGCAGGTCAGAGGGCAAATGGCGGGTGCGCTCTCTTCCCTTGGCAGGAGCTGCGTGGTCGGCCTCATGTCCAACCTCCACACGGGTCCGGCAAGCCGGCTCACCCGGGCTCACCACTCCCCCGTTGCTTTCCCTTTCGCGTCCCCGGCTCACCGCACCGGCCCGACAATCCGCCGTCCGGTCAGGGAGGCCCGCACCTGCTCGATCGCCGTCGGCTCCACCCGCCCCATGCCGACCTCGGCCACCGAAAGCCCGCCACGACGATGCGCTCGGCCGAACGAGCAGGCGCGCGTATGTCACCGCGACCCCTTCCCGGGCTCAGCCACGTTCCGGCTTTGAAGGACTCCGGCGGACCGGGCCGCCGCCGACGGTGGCACGCCACCCCGTCGGGGCACCGCAAGCCCGCCAGGGCTGAGGAGCTGCCGACCCTCGGCGCCCTGCCCGAGAGCGGCACGTCACGCCGGTCCGGTCCGCGGCTTGCGCGGATGACCCGTCCGGCAGGGGAAGGGGATCGGCACCGTCCGCAGAGCGAGGAAGGACGGGACCCTCCCGGCCATGGACGGCCTGCCCCCCGTGGTGGTGACTGCCACCGCAGTCCCGGGCTGCGCACCGGACGTGGGCAGAGGAACGCGTCCACTCACACGGAGCGGAGCCTCACATGGTGTCGGTCCCGGTCGCCTGCCGTACTGCTACGAGGCCTGATTCGTAGGCCGCGATGACGGCCTGGGCCCGGTCACGGACCGCGAGTTTGTCGAAGATGCTGGTGATGTAGTTCTTGACGGTGGAGACATTGATCCGCATGGCGTGCGCGATCTCGTGGTTGTCCAGGCCGGTGGCCAGCAGGCGCCAGACCTCCACTTCGCGTGGGGTCAGGCCGGCGGTGTGTGCGGAGGCAGGCCCTGGGCGGCTCGGGGGCGCTGTCCGCTCGGGTTTGACGTAGGTGGAGATCAGCCGGGTCAGCAGGCGGGGTGCGACGGCCGCCTCGCCGGAGTGGACGGTGCGGATGGCGGCCACCAGCTCCTCGGGGGAACTGTCCTTGGGCAGGAAACCGGACGCGCCGGCGCGCAGCGCGGCGACCACGTACTCGTCCATGTCGAAGGTGCTCAGGGCCAGTACCCGGCATTCGGGCAGTTCCCGGGTCAGGCGCTGGGTGGCGGCCACTCCGTCCAGGACGGGCATGCGGATGTCCATGATGACGACGTGGGAACGGTGCCGGCGGGCGAGCGCGAGGGCCTGCTCACCGTTTTCCGCCTCGGCGACCACGGTGATCGCGGGGGCGGGTGCGAGGATCAGGGCCAGCCCGCGGCGCACGAGCGGCTGGTCGTCCGCGATCAGGACCCGCACCGTGGGGCCGTCCGCGGCCACGGTCCCGTCCACGGCGTCGGTATCGCTCACCGGTCAGCTCTCCTTGTCCTGGTCCGGCCGTGTTCCGAGCGGCAGGCTGGCCACGACGCGGAAGCCGGTGCCGGGGAGCGGTCCGGCTTCGAGGGTGCCGCCGTGCAGGGCGACCCGTTCACGCATGCCGATCAGCCCGTATCCGCCGCTTCCTGCGCCGGGCACGGGGGCGCGCTCCGTGCCGAGTCCTGAGCCCTGATCGGTGACGGAAACACGGATGCGTTCGGGCTGCGAGATGAGGCGGATCTTCACCGGGACGGCGGGACCGGCGTGTTTCCGGGCGTTGGTCAGTGCTTCCTGCACGATCCGGTAGAGGGTGAGGCCGAGCACCGGGGGCAGGGGCCCGGGGGCGCCGTCGAGTGTCAGTTCGGCGGGTTGTCCGGCCTGCCGGGATTCTTCGACCAGGTGATCGAGGTCGGCCAGGCCGGGCTGTGGCGCTTCCGGGGCGGAGCGCCGGTCGGGTGTGCGGTCCTCGTCGGTCCTCAGGACGTCGAGGAGTTGCCGCATCTCGCGCAGGGCCAGTCGCCCCGACTTCTCGAGGGTGGTCAGGGCCTCGCGGGCGATGCCGGGGTCGTGGTCGAGGTTGGCGCGGGCGCCGCCGGCCATCAGCTGCATGGTGGTGATGCGGTGGGCGACGATGTCGTGCAGTTCCCGGGCGATGCGGCGGCGCTCCTCGGCCACCGCGCGGTCGGCGAGGAGCCGGTGGTTGGCTTCCGTTTCCTGCTGCCACCGGTTGACCACGAGGGCGGTGGCGACGATGAGGCAGGCGCCGAGGCAGGCACTGCTCACGTTCAACCACCCGCGGGGGGCGGCGAGGTCCGGGGTGAGGAGGGTGACGCCGATCGCCCCGGTCGTCAGGGCGGCCGTCGCCCCTGAACGGCCGGTCCGGGCGGCCGAGTAGAGAGCGACCGTCAAGGAGGCACCGAAGTGCACTCCTATGGACACGGTCAGGTTCAGCAGCGCGTCGAGTACAAGGGTGACGGTCATGACGACGTGCGGGAAGCGCCGCCGCACGAGGAGCGGCAGCGCGGACACCATCAGTCCCAGGGCCCCGACAGCCGATACGGGCATGCCTGTGACATCCATGGAGCCGATGTATCCGACGAGGTCCAGCACACCGGCGCCGACGGTTATCAGAGCGTCGTTACGAGTCCATGGCGCGGCGCCGGCGTCCCTGGGGACCAGGCGCCCGCGCAGTCCCGAGCACCTCGAAACGGTGCTGCGATGCGTCACCATGACGGATGTTCTCCCCTATGGGGCCGCACGCCCTGCCGGGCACCGATGTCCACTTGCGTCATTGTCCGTCGGGGCCCGGCGCCAAGACTCCCCCTCAGGGCTGAGACGGTACCAGGACCACGGTCCCCCTGACCGGGGATGCCGGGTGCCAGGGCCCCGGAGGGTTTTCATCCCGTGCTCGGACGATCCGGCTCAACTGCGGTGATTCGCTGGAAGGACACTGTCCGAAACCGCCCCGAACGGGAGTCCCGTGATCCGCGCCCTGACCGGATTCTCCACAAGGAATCCATGGAAAGTCATCACCCTCTGGGCACTGCTGGGAATAGCACTGGCCGTGGCCGGCAACGCGCTCATGTACCGGGTCACCGAGAGCCAGCTCGGTGACTTCCTGCCTGAGAAGTACGACTCGGCGGCAGCGTTGAAGACCGCCGAGGACAAGTTCGGCATCAAGCCCGACGCCAACGCGGTGACCATGCTGGTGAAACGAGCCGACGGCAGACCGCTCGACGCGGCCGACCAGCGGCACGCACGGGCCGACGCGGCCGCGCTCGGCAGACAGCGCATCGCCATGCCGAGGCCCGAGGACACCCCCGGCTTCCTGGCCAGGGACTACTCGCAGGCCCCGAAGATGACGCCCGGCACGATGGCACCGCACCATACTTTCGTACTCTTCACCGTTTCACTCACCGGCAATTCCACCGACCCGGGCCTGCAGAACGTCTTCAAAGAATTCCGGAAAACCGCTTCCGACAGATACGCGCAGAACGGACTGCGTGCCGGATTCACCGGGGGCCTGGCCGACCTCGTCGACAGGGAGGAGGCGGAGAAGACCACCAGCACCGTCGCCGGCGTACTCACCTTCGCCTTGATCCTGCTGCTGAACGTGCTGGTGTTCCGCAGCGTCCTGGCGGCTCTGCTCCCACTGGTGGCCGTCAGCGTCGTCGGCGGAGCCGCTGCCGGCGCCGTGGTCGGCACAGCACTGCTCACGGGGATCAGGCTGGACCCCAGCACGCCACAGCTGATCAGCGTGGTGCTGCTCGGCATCGGTATCGACTACTTCCTGTTCCTGCTGTTCCGCTTCCGTGAACGGCTGCGCGCGCAACCCGAGCGCGGCGCACGCGAGATCGCAGGCGAAGTGACCGGACGGGTGGGCATCGCGATCACCTCGGCGGCACTGACCATCGTCGCCGCCTTCGCCACCCTCGGCCTCGCCGGCTTCGGCCAGTTCCGTGTGCTCGGCCCCGCCATCGCGGTCTCCGTCCTGGTCATGCTCCTGGCCAGCCTCACCTTCATGCCTGCCATGCTCGCGGTCACCGGCCGCACCATGTTCTGGCCTTCTCGCACCCTCGAACGCGCGCCGCACGAGGGCTCGGCCGGACGCTTCGGCAACGCCGTCGCCCGCCGGTCTCTCGCCGTCACAGCCGGCGCCATCGCCCTGCTGGGCGTGCTGACCGTGGGAACCGCCGGCATGAAGATGGACTACAGCACCAGCAGCTCCAGCAGCGACACACCGGCCGCGGCCACCGCCGCGGAGATCTCCCGCTCCCTGCCCGCAGGAGCGTCCGACCCGACCGACGTCTACGTCACCGGCAACCATGAATCCGCCCTCGACCGGCACGACATCGACGCCCTCTCCACGGCGCTCACCCGCACACAAGGCGTGGGCCAAGTCAGTCCGATCGTCTACAACGCGGCGGGCAACGCCGCCCGCATCAGCCTGTATCTGACCGCCGAGGCCCAGACCCAAAGAGCACGCGACCTGGTGTCCGGACCGGTGCGCGCGACCGTCGCGCGGCACACACCCACGGGCGCCACGGCACACGTCGGCGGCACCGCGGCCATCTTCGCGGACATCTCCACCGCCGTGTCCGAAGACCTCCGACTGATCTTCCCCATAGCGGCCGCACTCATCGCCCTCATCCTGATCGTCCTGCTGCGCAGCCTCCTGGCACCCGCCGTACTGATGATCTCCGTCGGACTCGGATTCGCCGCCACACTCGGCGCCTCCGCCCTCGTGTTCCAGCATCTGCGCGGTCAGGCAGGCATCAACTTCACCCTGCCGCTCGTCCTCTTCCTCTTCGTGGTCGCCCTGGGCACGGACTACAACATCCTCATGAGCGACCGCATCAGGGAGGAGATGGAACGCCCGGGGCCGGCCCGCTCGGCCGTGGCCCGCGCCGTACGGCACACCGCACCGGCCATCGCGACCGCGGGACTCGTCCTGGCCGGTTCATTCGGCAGCCTCGCCGTCAATCCCGACCCCTCGACCCAGCAGATCGGCTTCGCGACAGCCCTCGGCATCCTGCTGTCGGCATTCGTCCTGTCCATCGGACTGGTCCCGGCACTCGCCGCCCTTCTCGGCCGCTCCCTGTGGTGGCCCGTCCGGCCACGCCACCGCGCCCCGGCCCACTCGGTACGGGCCGGGACACCCGGTGGAACGCCGGGGTTCGAGGATGCCACCGAACTCGGTGACGATCGGATCCGAACAGAGTGACGGGGGCGCGGCAGGCGGCCTTCTGCGCAGCCATGCCCCTGCACCTGCTACTCCAGCGGTAGTTCGCGACCACGGGAGTCGATGCTCACGGCCCGTAGACGAGATCCGCGCCCCCGCTGGCCTCGATCAGCCAGGACAGCGAACCGCTTCCGAAGGGCCGGCCGGTGGTGGCCACCCGCACCCAGCCGCCCGACTCGTCGGTTCCTGCGTGCCACCACCATCAGCTGTGATCGGCCAGTCACCCATCCGGGAGACGACACACGTCAGTACCGCACGCGCGTTGTCGATGACCTGGGCCGGGTCCTCGGCAGTGAACCGCAGGCGCGCGAGCCGTCGGCAGTGGCAGGCTCGGGCGCGGGCTTGGTGCCGGCGTCGCCAGTGTGCGCCGCCCCTCCGGCAGGCCGCTCAAGGGGTGGACGAGTTCGGTGAGCACGTTTCACCGCGGGGTGGGAGCTCAGCGGGCGCCCTTTGCCGCCGAACCTGCCCGGGTGTGGTGCCCAGGCGCCGTCGCAGCAGGGACGTGAGCGTGGTGCCGTTCTCGTAGCCCACCTTGCGGGCCACCGCCTCGATCGGCAGGTCG
>NZ_BMVJ01000034.1:416-11113 GCF_014650655.1 Streptomyces anandii JCM 4720 | reverse complement strand
GTGGTGCGCAGCAGGTGCATGGCCTGTTCGAGCCGGATCCGCTGGGCGAAGCGCAGCGGCGAGACGCCCGCCACGCGGCCCAGCGCGCGCTGCAGTGTGCGTTCGCTCGTGCCGACGGCCCGGGCCGCGTCCGCGATGCGCAGCGGCTGGTGGAGGTGCCCACGAACCCACCGCTCGAAGGCGCTGACGGTGGGGTCGGTGCGCGCCAGGTGGCTGGGTATGGCGTAATCGGCCTGGGTGGGGCGGGTGTCGACGATCAGATAGCGCGCGGTGAGGTCGGCCAGGGCCGGACTGCTGTCGTGCACCAGGCACAGAGCCAGGTCGAGGTGGGCCATGGCGGCCCCGGCCGTGGTGACGCCCGGACCCCGGCTGATCATCCGGCTCTCTTCCAGGGCCACCTTGGGATAGCGCCGCCGGAACTCGGGAGCGAGCCACCAACTCGTGGTCGCGGGCAGCCCGTCCAGCACACCGCTCTCCGCGAGCAGGAAGGTCCCGGTGCAGGCAGCAGCCAGAGGAACCCGGGCCGCACGAGCGTCCTGGACCATCTCTCGTACGGGCCGCTGCTCCAACGAGGCCACCCAGGCGGTGAGTGGCTCGGGGCGCCTCTGCCACACGCCCGGTACGACCAGCACGTCCGGCCGCGTGGCGACCTCCGGCGTGACCGTGTCCACGAGGTGACCGGCCGCCGTCCGCACCGGCCCGTGCGGGCTGACGCACTGGACCTGCCACGGCGGTGGGGGCTCCGGGATCTCCCGCCGCAACTCGTTGGCCGTCCGCAGCACGTCGAGTACCGAGGAGAGCCCGGAGTCGAAGACGGCGTCGACGACCAGCACCGAGATCTTCATGTCGGAAACGGTACGGCATATGTCGCATCCGCCACTGGGGGGACACGTCTGCCGGTCCTACGGTGATCACACCGACCGTCCTCTTCCAGGAGAAGCCCATGGACCAGCCCCTGACCCCCGCCGTCCCGGCCAACGCCCGTGTCGGGCTTTTCGTCCGCCTTGAGGCCAAGCCGGAACACGCCCAGGAGCTCGAGGAGCTCCTCACCGGGGCTCTCCCCCTGGCCGAGGAGGAGAGCGGCACCACCGTGTGGTTCGCGCTGCGCCTCGGTCCGACCACCTTCGGCATCTTCGACGCCTTCGGGAACGAGGAGGCCCGTCGCGCCCACGTGGAAGGGAAGATCGCGGCCGTCCTGCGGTCCGAGGGCCCGCGCCTGCTGGCGGCGAAGCCGGAGGTCGGCCCGCACGACGTGCTGGCCGCCAAGCTCCCGACCGCCTGACCGGGGCCGGTCCGCGCCGCCGGGTGACGTGGCGGCGCGGGAAAGCCCAACTGCCCCGGCTCTGCGCACCTCTCGCGGTGGCGCCCGTCCGCACGAGGCCTGGCTGCGTCACGAGCGGCCGGCGGATGTCCAGCCCTGGTGGTGAAGCCGTTCGCACCCGTCCAGGAGGAGGTCGAGTGCGAATTCGAACTCGAACTGGTCGTCGCAGCCCTGGCCCACGGTCGTCGCGCTGTGGTGAGGCCGAGCCGTTGCGATCTCCACGATGTAGGGGTACTTGGCCGCCGTCTCCGGGAGCGCGTCCTCCCGCGCGCCCGGGGTGCTGTCCGGCGGCGCGGGGAACAGGTCGGGGGTGAAGCCCCACACGCGGCTGCCGAGCGCATGCATCACATGGTGAGCGAGGTCGGCGGACAGCCCCCCCCCGGAACGGAACATGCCGATGAGGGAGTTCAGGTAGTCCAGCACGGCAGGGGTGGGACGGGTGCGCGACTCCATGACGCGTGAGGCCCACGGGTGCCGCAGCAGAGCCTGCCGGGCGGAGAGGATGCGCTGCCTGACGGCTGCCTTCCAGTCTCCGGCGCCGACCGGGGAGTCGATCTCCCCCACGACGACGTCGACCATGCCTTCGAGCAGTTGCTCCTTGCCGGCCACGTGCTTGTACAGCGCCATGGGCACGACGCCCAGCTCCTGGGCGAGGTTGCGCATGCTCAACGCTTCGATGCCCCGGCCGTCGGCGAACGCAACAGCGGCCCTCAGCAGACACGTCAGCGGTCCCCCGCGCCTCATCGACTCATCGACCAAGGAGTCCCAGTGGTCTCACCGAGAAAGCTCGCTGCAGCGGCGGGCCTGTGCTACCTCGTCACCCATGCGGCTTCCATCGGCGGCCTCGTGCTCTACGGCCCCGTACTGAACAACTCCGGCTACGTGCTGGGCCGGGGTCCCGACACCCGGGTACTCCTGGGAGCGCTGAGCGAGGTGATCCTCGCGCTCGCGATCATCGGCACCGCGGTCACGCTGTTCCCCGTCGCCAGGCGGCACAACGAGGCCCTGGCCGCCGGCTATCTCGGTCTGCGCACCCTCGAAGCGTCCGTCATCATCGTCGGCGTCGTCAGTCTCCTTTCAGTGGTGACGATGCGTCGGCACGCGACGCACGGACCGCACCCGGACGCCGCGCTCCTCGCCGTCGACAAGGCCCTGGTCGCCGCCCACGACTGGACCTTCCTCATCGGCCCCGACTTCGTCTGCGGCGCGAACACGGTCCTGATGGCGTACGTCATGTACCGAGCGGGCCTCGTCCCGCGCTTCATCGCCTGCCTCGGGCTGATCGGTGGCCCGCTGATCTTCGCCTCGGCGATTGCCGTGCTGTTCGGCGCATATCCCCAGATCTCCGTGTGGGGATCCCTCACCGCGATTCCGGTCTTCGCTTGGGAACTGTCCCTGGCCATCTGGCTTTTGGCGAAGGGATTCAAGCCGTCCCCCCTCACGGCGCTTCCGGGCGCCCGCACCCCTGCGGCTGCCGGTCGCCCATGACGGTGACGGCCCGGGCGGTGGCGCGGGTGGGCCAGAGAGTGCCTCCTCTTCCGCTGCTCTGAAGGGCGACGAGGCACGGCGCACCTCCGCGCGTCGGCGCTCACGGATCCCGGGTGTGGCGATCGGCCGGTACGCCGCACTCTCGAGGCCGTCCTCGCAACAGAGCGGCAGGCCGCAGTCCGCGCCGCTGCTGAGTCACCGCGCTCAGAACGAGGCCGCGCGACGCCATGCGCTGCTGGCGCCGGTCGCCCAGCGTCTGATCGAGCACCGGACGGGTCTGGACGACGACGATGAAGTGACCTTCTGGCTCGACCAGATCGCCGCCGTGCTGCCGAACTGCCAACCCCCACCCAGTTCGTCAGCCTGGAAACCTATGTGCTCGCCGTGGTCCGCGAACTGAGGAAAGTCGAGCGCACGACGGCACGGCCGGCAGCAACCACCGCTGATGCCCAGCTCGCCTACACCGCCGCGGACCAACCGGTCGCCAGGTGAGGAAGTGGGAAGACGCCGTCGTACTTCGCGCCGCTACAGCCAGGACGCGTCGGTTCCGTCCGGGCGAGACGCGAACCGCGGGCGTGGGGACGCTGGATCTCTCGTATCGTCGCGGCCGGGTACGCGTTCCCGCACGCTGGAGACGGCCGGTCTCCTGCCGTGAGCACTCCCCCGGTGCCGACCGATCCGCCCCGGCGATACCACGCGGTCACGCCATCGGACGCTGCCGGCGTGCCGTGCACGGCGGCTGATTACGCCGTAATCACCTTGCGGCTCATGGCTGTGGAGCAGTCTCGAGACAGGCAGGGCGATGGTGATTACGGCGTAATCACCTCACTGTCGGCATGTTCGCCGCGTGGGCTTGTCCGTATGCCGCTCAACCGGCATCACATGTGACGGACAGATACAGCCCGCCTGAACGAGCCGAGTCCGTGCCTCTCAGCCGATCCAGTCCGCTTAGATGAGTCAGGACACGTCGCCCCAGGGGTGATTACGGCGTAATCACCCCTGGAGACGGCCAGGGCGCGATCGACACTCGAGGGGGCCATCCCTAACTAACGTGTCGATGCCTCAAAGGATCAAGGACGTTAGTATGGTGTCTCCCATGAGTTCTCCAGCCACTTCGGGCGACCGCGAGAAGGTCGTCTCCAAACTGCCGGGATGGCTCCGGCAGAGCCTCAAGATCAGAGCAGCTCAGCACGGACTCGAGATCCAGAGCGCGGTTGAACAGGGCATCCGGGACTGGTGCAGCCTCGCCTCCGCCACGGCGCCCGTCGACACCTCCGGCGCCGACTCGTTCTCCACCTTCCTGCCGCCCGGTCAATGGGAGGACTTCAGGGGCGTCGCCGCCGACCGAGGAGTCTCCCTCATCCAAGGCCTTGCCCAGTCCATCCAGCTGTGGCTCGACGCCAACCCCGCCCCGGACGTGGCACGCCCCGAGATCACCCGCCGCATCATCGTCTGCAACCAGAAGGGCGGCGTCGGCAAGACAGCCATCACCGCGGGCCTCGGAGAGGCGCTCGCCGAAGACCCCGACGCTCTGCACCCCGTGCGCGTGGCCAAGGCCCTCACCAAGGCCCTGCGAGCGAGTGAGACACAGGGTGAGGAACCAGCGCGCGAGAGCAACCCCCTCGACATCGAGAACCTGCCCGGCCCGGGCCAGAACGTGCTGCTGGTGGACTTCGACCCCCAGTGCCACCTCACCAACCAACTGGGCGCCACTCCCCTGCCCCTGAACGGTGACAGCCTCACCAACCACATGGCAGGCGACCCCAAGGGAGACCTCCGCGACCTCATCGTCTCCGTCGACGACGACAGCTTCGGCGGGAGACTTCACCTTCTCCCCGCCTGCAACGACGCCTTCCTGCTCGACGTGCGCCTGTCCGCCGTGCGCGCCCGGGAAGCCGCGCTCGAGCGCGCTCTCGCACCGCTCGAAGCCGATTACGACGTAATCATCGTCGACTGCCCCCCCAGCCTCGGCCTCAGCATGGACGCCGCCGCCTACTACGGTCGGCGCCGCGACGGTGAGAAGCCCGGCCAGTCGGGCGCCCTGATCGTCGTCCAGGCCGAAGACAGCTCCGCAGACGCCTACGAACTGCTCACCACGCAGATCGACGACCTGCGCGGCGACCTGCAGGTCGACATCGACTACCTCGGCATCGTCGTCAATCTCTACGACTCCCGCCGCGGTTACATCGCGACCTCCTCTCTTCAGGGATGGGTCGACATAAAGGATCCGAGGGTGGTCGGACTCATCGGAGACCTCAAGGAACAGAAGGAGGCAGTCCGGGTGAAGCAGCCCCTCCTCTCGTACGCCCCCAGGTCGCAGCAGGCGATCGGCATGCGCGCACTGGCAAGGGAGGTCCTGTGAGCAAGGCCGATCAGCTGGGAGCCGGCCGCTTCGGCGGGGGAGTGCGCCCCGTCAGCGCGCGCCGCCAGGCCGTCGCCGCCGCCACCGGGGTCCCGACCGAAGGCGTGGCCCCCCCAACGCACCTGCCGCCGGAGCGCGTCAGCCTCAACCCGGACAACCCCCGGTCGAGTCTCGGAGATCTCACCGACCTCGCAGGCAGCCTCACCACACACGGCCAGAAGCAAGCGATCACGGTCATGAACCGTGACGCGTACATCAAGGCCAATCCGGAGCGCGAACCGGACCTCGAACCAGATACCACCCACGTCGTCATCGACGGCAGCAGCCGCCTTGCCGCCGCCCGCGAAGCCGGCCTGACCGCAGTGGCCGTGATGGTCAGCGACGACCAGGGCTCCACCTCCGAGGAACTGCTCGAGTCTGCCCTCGTCGCCAACATCCACCGCCAGGACCTGGCCGAACTCGACGAAGCGCGCGCCCTGGAACGACTCCTGGCCATCCACGGCAGCCAGCGGGCTCTGGCCAAGCGACTTCACCGCTCTCAAGGCTGGGTCTCGCAGCGTCTGGCCCTGCTCAACCTCACCCCCGAGCTGCAGGCCCGTATCGGCGAGGAACCCATCGACCTGCTCCGCGCCGTGGGCAACAGGCCCCACGACGAGCAAGCGGCCGCCCTGGAAGAGCTGAAGGCCCAACGCGCCCGCAGAGAAGCGGAGAAACACGCGCCTCCGCTCCGACAGCCGCTGCCGGCGGCCTCGTCCTCGGCGGAGCCGACCGCGCCTGGTAACGGTGATTACGCCGTAATCGGTGAGGCCGCGTCCGCCCAGCGAGCCCGGTCCGGTGCAGCCGGAGGCAAGGAGCCGACTCCTCGCACGGAAAGCGTTCCGGAGCCGCGCACCGACCGCGAGGCCGACCGCCCAGGAGCCGCCCCCGCCACCAGGGAGCGACGCACCTCACCGTCGCTGCCCTACGACGACGGTGCCGCTCTCGCCGTACACCTCATCCAGAAGATGAATGACACCGAGCTCGACGAGATGCTGCGCATCCTCAACGAGCACCAGCGAACTCGGCGTCCAGCCGGCAACCGTGCCGGCCAGTGACGCGATCAGGGGACTGCTCCTGCTCCCCACCGACAGGGGCGCTCCCCGGTCCGGGCCGCCGGGTTCCCGTCATGAGCCATCCACGTCGGGCCGCACGGCCGGGCTCGAACGCTCGTAAGCGCGACTGAAGTTCACCAATGAACGAGGAAGGAAACACGTGCCCGGGGGAGCCAGAAAAACCCCAGTAGAGCTCAGTCGTGCTCACCGCGTTCTCATCGGCGTGGTCGTGTCCGGTGCTGTGGTCATCGCCGGTATCGGCTTCGCGGGTTCGTACGCCGCGGTCCGCGAACTGGCGCTCAAGAAGGGATTCGGGACCTTCTCCTACGTCTTCCCGATCGGCATCGACGCGGGCATCTGCGTCCTCCTCGCCCTGGACCTGCTCCTCACCTGGATCCGCATCCCCTTCCCGCTGCTTCGTCAGACCGCGTGGCTGCTGACAGCGGCCACCATCGCGTTCAACGGCGCGGCGGCGTGGCCTGACCCGCTGGGCGTCGGCATGCACGCGGTCATTCCGGTCCTGTTCGTCGTCGCGGTCGAGGCCGCCCGCCACGCGATCGGCCGCATCGCCGACATCACGGCTGACAAGCACATGGAGGGCGTCCGCCTCACCCGCTGGTTCCTCTCGCCCATTCCCACGTTCCTCCTCTGGCGCAGGATGAAGCTGTGGGAACTCCGTTCCTACGACCAGGTCATCAAGCTCGAACAACAACGCCTCGTCTACCAGGCCGGCCTTCGCTCCCGCTTCGGCCGCGCATGGCGACGCAAAGCCCCGGTCGAGTCGTTGATACCGCTGCGCCTGGCCCGCTACGGCGTTCCCCTGGCACAGACAGCCCCCGCCGGTCTGGCCGCGGCAGGCATCGACGAGCCGCCGATTCAGTTCACCGCCGAGCAGACCCTGCTTCCGGCGCAGCGACAGAGCCCTGAACTCGGGGCTGCCGTGCACCAGGAGCGGGAAACGGTGAAGGCGGGCGGCGTACAGACCCGGCTCGGGGGATGGGCGCAGAGCGGCGTCGTCACCGAGGCCGGCGGGCCACTGACTGACGAGCCGGCCGAAACCCTGCTGCGGCTGTCCGGGCGGCCTCACCCGCCCGCATCCGAGAGCGGGACCGAATCCCGGGCCCTCCACGCGCCGGAGCGCGAGCTGGACGAGGCGAACCGACCCGTCGACGGGGAAGCCACCGGGCACCCCGCACTGGTGCCCGCCGGCGAACTCCTCGTGAACGGGGACGAGTCCGAGCATGCGAGCGCCCGCGGAAAGGAACTGCCGGGCGAGGAAGGCACGACCAGGGAGCCCGCCGCGCTCACCACCGTGGACCGTTACTACCTTGCCTGGACCGAGTACCGGACCGAGTACGGCGAAGAGCCCAAGGCCGAGAAGTTCTCCGCCTACTTGGCAGGCAAGAAGGGCATGACCGGCCGCGGCGGAAGGCCAGTCAGCCCCTCCACCCTGCGCCGCTACCTCCTGCCGTTCCGTGTCTACAGCCTCTGGGCAAAACAGCGGATGCACAGCGACTCCCCGTCACTCCAGGCCATCGCGCAGGAATGCGCAGCCCACGGGATCACCGCGCAACACAACAAGCCCCTCACCACCGACTACATCGCCGAGCAGGCAGCCGACTTCGAGCGGCGCTGGCAGGCACTGACCCGCCTCTACGCACACCCACGGCAGTAGTGAGGAAGCCGCGCTCTGCTCGACCCCGCACACCACTGACACCGTCGGCACCTACGGCTGCGCAATCAAGAGAAGCCGCAGGTCAGCGCACCATTGCGCAGCCGCGACACCCATTGCGCAGCCAGAGCGCACAACGGTTTGCGCGGTGGTGGTGGATATGGGTGTCTGCGTGGGTGTGACCGGTCTTCCCGTCCCGGCAGGGCTGGGAGCCGGGACCTGCGCAGTGGCGGCTCCGTGGCACGGCACGGCCGGGACATTTGGTCCCAGCTCCCAGAAGAGCGGGCCGGGGCGCGCTGCCGGGTGTCAGCTCTCCTGCGTCCCGATGTTGACGGAGCGGTCGCCGGCTACGCACTCGCTGCGGGTGCGCGCGCCGGTGGCGGTCAGAGTGAGGTCGTTGGCGTTGCCGCAGGCGTTGTTCTGCCTGCCTTCCTGGGCGATGTTCTGCTGGGTGAGGCGGCCCAGTGCGTCACCTCCCTCGACGTGAGCACCGCGGTTCTTCTCCTTGGTGTGCTTGTTGACGGAGAGGTCGGTGTTGAGGCACCGCTCCTCGGCCGTGGCGCCCTCCAAGGCGAGCTGCGTGCGGTTCAGATACCCGCAGGCGTTGTTCTGCCGGCCTTCCTGCGCGGTGTTCTGCTGCGAGTTGATCCCTGTCGCCGAGCCGCCTTCCACATGGGCGCCACCGGTCTTGTACACGGTGTGCTTGCTGAGGGAGGCGTCCCGGTTGCCGCACAGTTCCGCAGTGCGGCTCGACGTGAACTCGACATTCCCCGCGGAGTTGTCGTTGGCGCAGGCGTTGTTCTGCCGGCCTTCCTGCGCGATGTTCTCCTGGGTGTCGAAAATGCCTGTGGTCGAGCCGCCTTCCGCATGAGCGCCGCGGCTCGTGTGCACCGTGTGCTTGCTTACGGAGGCGTCCAGGTTGCCGCACCGGTCGGCCGTCCTTCCCCCGGTCACCACGACGTCACCCGTGCTGTTGAGATCGGTACAGGCGTTGTTCTGGCGGCCCTCCTGCGCGACGTTCTCCTGGAAGGAGAAGGTGGTTCCGGCGGAGCCGCCTTCGGCGCGTGCACCGCCGACCCTGTCCACGGTGTGCTTGCTCAGGGAGGCGTCCCGGTTGTCGCAGACGTCCGTCGTGCGGCCGGCGGTGACCTCCAGGTCCCCCGAGTTGTTCGGGTCGGCGCAGGCGTTGTTCTGACGGCCCTCCTGCGCGATGTCCTGGTGGTCGGCGGTCAACCCGGCGGAGCCACTCTCGGCGAGGGCTCCGTCGTTCTTGGCCAGCACGTGCTTGCTGACGGAGGCGTCCCGGTTTCCGCACTGGTGTGTCACCCGGGCACCGGTGAGGGGACCGGGCGTCGATACGCTGGCGTCGGCGCAGGCGTTGTTCTGCCGGCCTTCCTGCGCGATGTTCTGCTGGAGGGCGCCGAACGTGGCGGCGGAACCCCCTTCGGCCCGGGCGCCCCCGCTCTTGGCCCGCGTGTGCTTGGTGACCGAGGCGTCGTGGTTGACGCAGCGCTCCGTCAACTGCGCCGCCTCGATTTCGGGACTGAAGGAGGAACTGGCGTCGGCGCAGGCGTTGTTCTGGCGGCCGACCTGGGCGATGTTCTGCTGGCCCGCTCCGGTCACGCCGTTGCCGCCCGTGGCGCCGGCACCGGAACCCCGGAAAGCGGAATGCTCGGTCAGTGATTCGTCGACGTCGGCGCACTGCGTCTCGATGCCGCCGCCAGTCACATCGATGGCGGTGTTGTTGAGGTCGCCGCAGATGTTGTTCTGCCGTCCCCGTTGCGCGTTGTTCTGCTGCGAGACGGTGGCGGCAGCGGTGCCGCTCTCGGCCCGGGCAGGACCCCGGTGAGTGCGGGAGAAGACGGTCGCGGAACCGTCCGCGGTCACGCAGCGGCCCTGGAGGCGCCCCCCGGACACGGTGGTGGGACGTGTACCCGAGACGTCGGCGCAGTCGTTGTTCTGCCGACCAGACTGCGCGGTGTTCTGCTGGAAGAGACTGCCTGCGGCGGACCCGCCGGTCGCCCGGACCTCCCCGCCGTCATGACCGACCGCCGAGGCTGCGACCACCGATGTCCATCCACTCACAGCCACCACGACCATGGCCGCAGCTGCGGTCCGGTACACCTGCATCACTTGCCTCCCGGCTCAGCCCCTACGCGTCCGCTACTGTCCTGCGAACGTCATCGGCTGCCCTGGGTTATGGGAACCGCACATGATCCTCCGAACGGCCCACATCTGGCCCATCGACGGCGTTGCCCTCAGCCCGCGCTAGACACCGTACGCACAGCACCCATGAAGCAACCATTTCACGTACTGAACCCGTACGATGACCCAACGCCGGCACACCATGACGGCGAGCCCACAACAACACCCTCGCCCGCCAAAAGCCGATCGCTGGACCCGGCTCGGTCCAGGCCGTGGATACCACCGGCAGCGTGCTGACCCCGTAGGGCGGGCAGTTGCGCGGGGTCGCGGGGGAGGTGGTCGGGTGTGGTGGGGTCTTGGAGGTGTGTGAACGGTGGCTGGGTGTGTGTGGGGTGTTGTCGGTCGGTCTGCGCGGTGAGACGTCGCGTGACGCTGGGGGTGACTGGCTGGGAACGTCTGGGCCTGCTTTACGTGGTGGTGGGAGGGGGGCGTCCTGCCGAGGCCTTTTTCGGGCGAGGTCTTCGCCAGTGCAGTCTGCTGGGGGGCGGGCACGCGGGAGTTGTGTGGCCTGGGGGTGGGGGTCGGTGGGGATCGTTCTCCATCGACGCTGCTTGCATG
>NZ_BMVJ01000034.1:0-262 GCF_014650655.1 Streptomyces anandii JCM 4720 | reverse complement strand
GCATGCAGGGTATGGGGCCGTCGTGCACCTGTGACAACCTCGGGGTGGTGGTCATGTACAGGCGGCGCAGGGCGGGGATGCGGGTGTTGTCGTGGACGACTGCCCAGGGCTTGCTGATCCGCCCGGGAGGGGTCCGGTGGGCCTTGTCCACCGCGATCAGGTCCCACCGGGGAAGATCCGCGGTATGGGCGCGCTCGAGCGTGCCGAGATTGAGCGAGGTGTAGGTGGCGAACGCCGTGACCTTGTCCAAGGGCCGGATCCA
>NZ_BMVJ01000033.1:47186-54828 GCF_014650655.1 Streptomyces anandii JCM 4720 | reverse complement strand
ACCGCCGGGCCAGGGCGTCCAGCCGCTCGGCGCGCCGGGCGACCAGCACCAGGTCCCAGCCGCGTCGGGCGAGCCGGGCGGCGTACTCGGCGCCGATGCCCGACGACGCGCCGGTCACCACAGCGGAACCGTCAGCCTCGCCGTATGCCATACGCGATCCCTTCACCGTCGGAATCCGCTGTCGCGCACGAGCGTCGGCTCCGGGGTGGGGCCGGCGGCGCCGGGGGATGAGCATGCCGACGGCCACGGCTCGGGCACATGGCGGGGTCAGCAGTGCTCACGCGAGCCCTCACACTGACGCCGGAACACACAGCACCTGTCCCGATCGGCCTGCGCTGCCCTGCGGGCGTCAGGAATCGGCTCGCGTACGCGGGTTGGCGTCGCTCAGCATCGGGGCACTGCGAATGAGACGCAGCGCTGTGGTGAGCAGGACGCCGCCGACGATGTTGCCGAGAACCGCCCAGGCCAGCCACTTCAGCCAGTCGATGTAACCGTAGGACGTGCTACCGGTGTGCAGGCCGGCAAACGCGATGAGGGAGTCCAGCACCGAGTGCCACAGTCCGAGTCCCGCCAGGACGAACGCGGTGCTGACAGACGCGGTGATCTTTCCGGTCATGGACTCGCTGCCGTGATGCATACGGGTCATGAGCGTGATGACGCCGCCGCCCAGCACGGCGAGGCAGAAGGTGCCCAATGTGTAACCCCCTTGGACGAAATGCGCGCCCGAAGCAGCCGCGGTGCTGCGCAGATCCGGGTACGCCTGCATGACCAGCCAGGTGAACACCCATCCGCCGACCAGATTCATCGCCAGGACCGTTCCCCACATACGCACCAGGTCGAGCCAAGTGGCCGCGCCCGCGACGACGGTGGCGACAGGGACAAGAAATCCCTCCGTGAACAGTTCGCTGTGCCCGAGCAGCAAAGCGATGAGTCCCACGGAGAAGGCCAGTCCGGCCAGGAGTTCGCTCCCCGTCTCGCGCCTCACGGCAAGCAGTGCCATGACGCCGACGCCGACATCGATGCCGCCCAGCAGCCCGGTGGCCACCAATGACGTCCAGGTGCGGTGCAGCCGAGGCCACCCCTCGGCCACGATCCGTTCCGCCGCTTCGGCGACCCTCCGCTCACCGGGGCCCTGCATGATCTGGTCGTCTGGTTCCACGGCGGTCCCTCCCGGTCTCACGTCACCTCGACACCCTTCCAGGACGATCTTTCGTGAGACCGGCTGCCAATGTCGTCATCCACGCCGGTGCGGTGTCACCCGGCAGCGCCCCGACCGGCTGCCCGCCACGTATCACTGCACCCACGGGGTAGGCGGCTTCCACGGCCACTACCGGGTCGGCGACGACACCCCAAGGAGCGTCCCGCAGCAGCAGAGAGTCGCCCGCTGGTTGGCCCAGGGTGCGGCTCGCTCGAAACGAGGTCAGGGAAGACTCTCCAGGTCTCCGCGCGAGCGGCGAACCCGGCTTCCTGGCGTATCGGCCCAAGGAGCCCGAACGTGAACCTCCCCGCGACCGGCGCTACCCGTCGCAATGCCCGACCGGTCTTCGGCGACGACCGCTGCGGGCTCGCCGACGGCTACTGACCCCCCACGTCCAAGACGCCCCGGCTGCAGCGGACGGCGCGCGCAGCCGGGCGTACGGTGGAAGGTGGCTGTGGTGAGAGTGGTTTTGCCGTCCGCGGTGCGACCACCGCACTGCCGAGGACGGCCGCCGTTCTCGGTTTCAACGAGTCACAACGACCGGGAGGGTCGATGAGCCTCTTCTTGTTCCTCCTCCTTGTGGTCGTCGTCCTGGGAATCATCGGATTCGCCGTTCATGGTCTGTTCTACCTGCTCATCATCGGCGCGGTCGTTCTCCTGGCGGACCTCGTCCTCGGAATCGTGCGCTTCGGCGGCCGGGGAAACACACACCGCGTACGTCGATGACCTGTCGGTATCGGAAGGCGGGCGGGCTCACGTCGTCGTCAGGAGGAGTCGTCTGTCGGGCAGGTGAATCGGCCGCCGGGACCCCAGTGGGTGATGCGTTCCGCTCTTTGGGCCAGCACACCGCAGGTGAGGTCCGTGAGAGTGCCGCCTTGCGGGGGGATTTCCCGGACGTGGATCTCCTTGTCCGGCGGGTAGTTGTGATCGCTGTCCAGGGTGATGACGCCGGACTCGCCGACGTAGTCCGACACGCCGGGGTCCTGGAGTTGGGTGACCAGGGAGCTCGGCGTGAATCCGGGATCGGTGGTCAGGATGGCGTTCATGACGTCGGAGAGGATGTTCACCGCGTCGTAGCCGACTGCCGCGTCGTTCTCCGCGGGCAGGTCGAACGCGGCTTGGAAGCGCTGCGAGAACGGGCCGCTGGGCTCCGGCAGGCTGAATTGGTTGTAGAAGAGCGTCAGCGCGTCGTACTCCTGCCGCATCCGTTCCGGGTGCAGGGTGAGGTCGGGGGCGGGGCTTTCCGCCAGGACCGCGACGCGGTTCTGGCGGGCGCGGCATCCGGGGTCGCCCTGCATGTAGTGGAAGAGGTCCTCCATGACGCCGGAGCGTCCCGCGTAGAGGATGAAGCCGTTGGTGCGGTGGACCAGCGCGCAGACGGTCTGGGCGACGTCGGAGGTGCGTCGGTCGTCCACCTCGCCGTAGGGCACCCGGTACACCGGTCCGGCCACTTGGTAGTCCTCGTCGAAGCGGTTGGCCAGGTCGTTGCTGAAGTACTTGTCGCGCGGGTCGTACACGACGACCGCTGCGGGCCCGGTGCGACCCGTGGCGGTCCCCGTCAGGGCCTGCAGCCGGGGTGAGTGCTGGGCGAAGGAGGCCATGACCGCGGCGATGCGTGCATCGGGCGGGGAGAGCTGGAAGTAGGAGACGGGTGACTCGCCCTCCACCATCCGCTGCCCCGTGACTCCGGTGCCGAGTACGGCCAGGCCCTTGGTGCCCAGTTCGATGGCGGCCTGCTGTGACTCGGCCCGGCTCTGCGTCAGACCGACGACGGCCGCGATGTGGTCCTTGGCCGCCCTGTCGAGGATCATCTGAGCGACGTCCACGTCGGTGTGGTTGGTGGTGTTCAGACCACCGCGTGAGCCGTAACGGAAGTACTCGCCCGCGTTGGCCACGAGCAGCCGGATGGGCATCTGGGACTTCAGGTGCCTGTCGTTCACCTCCTTCTGGGCCATCAGGGCGCCACGCAGCATCTGGAAGCCGGTGGGTACGGTGCGCTTGGACTCCGAGCCCACACTGAGCGGTGCGAAGAAGACGAGCGTGCGATAGGGGCGGTCCCGGTTCACCAGGGCGTTCTGCCGGCCGAGAGTCTGCTCCAGTTTCCGCAGCTCCGGTGCGTACAGACCATGCGCGAGGTCGCAGCCGTCGAGTCCGTCGGTGAGGCCCACCACCTGGCCCGTCGCCACCTGTCGGCAGGAGGCGGCGGGGCGTGTGCCGGGCATGACGGACCGGGCCGCACCGTAGCCCGCGAAACCGCCGGTCAATGCCAGGGCGGCGGCAAGGGTGGCGGTCGCCGGTCGCCACCAGTCCCAGGCGGAGGCCCGAGGAGATTCCACGGCGCGGTGTCCGGCCAGCCATTCGGCGGCGGTCCTGTCGTCCGCAGTCCGGGGAAGTGGCAACACGTGCACGGTCTCGGTGGTCCGGCCGGAGACTGTCGCGGAGATCAGGGATGCCGTCGCCAGGCCCGCACGGTGGGCGCGGGATCCGCTGTGGAGCGCGGTGGGTGGCGGTGGTGGAGCTGCGTAGGAGGGGATCTCATCCGTGGCGGCACCCAGTACCAGCAGCGGACTGGGCCCGGCGTCGGCGGCTGTGGCGGCGTAGGCGTCCAGGAACTTGCGGCAGGCCGACCGCTCACCGCCGACGCTCGGAAGCAGCAGGACGAAGGCCCACTTCCGGCGCGGGCGGTGCCTGCTCCAGATCGGCGGACGTGCCGCCTTCGCCAGGTCGTGCAGGAGCGCGATCAGCAGGACCTGCCGGACGACCGCTTCATCGCGGGTGGCCATGGCCGCGGCCTCCGGGGGCCGCGTCTGCGCCGTCCGGTGAGCTCTCGAGTACTGGTGCGCCGCCCGCAGGGCCAGCGCCGCGCCGAGGAAACTCCGGCCGGGCTGGTTCAGGTGGGAGCCCAGCCACGGATGCTTTCGGTCCAGGCGTATGCCGTACCACAGACGCCAGAGCCACCCCACCGGCACGGAGGTCACCCAGCGCAGGGCTGCCGCCCACGGGCCGCCGACCTCGCCGAGCGGGACGGCGCCGGCGGCAGGCTGGAAGCGCCGGGCGCACCTCTCGACCAGCATGTCGCGCATGGCCTTCCGGTCGGACTCGGTGTCATCGGCCGCGGGCAGCGGTGCACGCAGCACCGACAGCAGCGTGTCGAACTCGCGCAGTTGCAGCCTCCCGGCCCTGTCGGGCATGGAGGCACGCAGCTGACGGGCCACTTCTTCCAGCAGTAGTACATGAGGCCCGCCCGCGTCGTCCTCCCGCGGGCCACCCCGGGCGAGCAGAGCGGCGTCGAGGAGGGCGTGCGGCACGAGGCCGGACAGGTGCTGGGCCGGATCGCCTCCGGTGGACAGCAGCCTCTGCCGGTAGGCGAGGACCAGGGCGGCGAGCGCCGGGTCCGGCTCGGCGGGGCCTGCCGGGTTGCCCTCCGGTTCTCGGGCCAGGAGCACGGCAGGCAGCCGACACCGGCGGGAGCCACCTCGCCATGAAAGGCCGGCCCTCCGGTCGGCGACGTACCGGTCGAGCACGCGGATGACCGAGTCGAATCCTTCGGGCAGGGCGATTTGTTGCGCGTCCTGTGGGGGTGGGTGCAGCACGGAACCTCCATCAGCCGTATGTCGCCCGAGCGTTCCGCGAGCCTATGGACGAGACGGACCACGGCGAGTGCTTTGCCGCGATTCGACTCTTTTTGAGCAAAGGTGGGAGCGTATTGCGTACAGACGCACTGCTGCGAGCGCGGCAACGCCCCGGACGACTTGGGTCGTGGTCCGGGGCGGCACGTGTCCATCGATTACTCACTTGATTACTCGCTTCGCACTGCGACACACAGCCGTCGACCACGTCACCGTGCGCGGCCGCGGGAAGCGAGCTGTGGTGCTTGATCAGCGATCTGGGCCGTACCCGTCTTCGCGCCGCGGTCCGTGCCAGTCCAGGACGAGGACGGTGGCGTCGTCCCGGAGGTTTCCGTGACAGGCGTCCAGCACCGCGCTGGTCAGGCTGCGCACGGTTTCCCTGGGATGTGAGGTGCGGGTGTCCCACACGAGGGATGCCAGGTCGACGGCTCCGGCGCCGCGTTCCTGCATGCCGTCAGTGAGCAGGATCAGACGGTCACCGGGGAGAAGCTGGAGTTCCTGGACACGGTAGGAGGTGGGGGCTGCGACGCCGAAGGGAAGATTGACTGAGAGCCGGACCTCTTCCACTTCGGTGGCGCCTTTGCGCAGGCGCAGGGGCCGGGGATGCCCGGCGTTGACCAGTTCGCAGGCCCCCGTGGCGAGGTTGATGCACAGCAACTGGCCGGTGGCCAGGCCGCGGCTGTGGGTCAGCAGGGCGTCGTGGGCGTGTTGCGCCTGCTGGAGTGCGTCACAGCCGCCGCGGCGGGCGCCGCGCATGGCGCCGACCAGGAGTGTGGCCAGCAGCGCGGAGTTGGTGTCGTGGCCCATGGCGTCGGTGATGGACAGGTGCAGTGTGTCGCGATCGAGCGTGTAGTCGTAGGTGTCGCCGCCGATGTCGTCGGCCGGCACCAGCCCTGCCGCGAGGGTGAACTGGGGAGCCTCGCAGCAGGAGGCCGAGGGAAGCAGTTGGTGCTGGATCTCCGCGGCCAGGCTGGTCCGGGTGGTGCGCCGACCCGCGTGGTACAGGTCGGTGAAACGGCGGTCCGTGACGATTATGTAGGCCAGTGCGTGCGCCGCGTCTTCGATCTGCGCGAGCACGGTGTCGTCCGCGTTCTGCAGCGTGGCCTCCAGCAGACCGATGCAGTCGCCGCGGTTGGTGACCGGCGAGATCACGCGCCGCCCGCCCTGGCCGTCCGGTTCCACGTGCTGGCGCTGGGTGCGCAGGACTACGTCGTAGACGCTGCCCTCCAGGTCGATCCGCTCGGCGGCGCCGCCACCCGAATCGTTCTCGGCCTGTGTGGTCAGGCGCAGCAGCCGCCGACCCACGAGATCGACGAACAGGAACGACACACGCTCCGCCCCGAAGCGCTTGCGCAGGTCGTCCGCGAGTACCTCGACCGACTCCCCGGGCGGTGCGCCCTCAGCGGCGGCCAGAAGCTGCCCCAGTTCCAGATCCCCGCCGTCCATGGCAACCTCCCATCAGTTGCCGCTCCTTCTTCCCCGGGTTCGCCCCTCGTCACCCACTACATGCATCGTTCCCTGCTCGCGGTTCTCTCTCGCGACGGAACTCGGTTGACGCGTCGAGCCCTCCTGAGCCCGAGAACTGCGGTGCGGTCCCCTCGTGGTCTCATCGGTCGGCAACGCATCGCCTGCCCACGAGGACCAGGTCGGGTCACCGTGGCGCCGGGCACCGGGCCCCGCGGGGGTTGGGACAGGGGCGGGGCCGGTGATCGGGGTGGGCTTTCGCGGGCGGTGCTTCTCCTTCGCGGGTTCGTGTGCGTCCGCCGGGGGGAGTGGTTGGGTGGCGTGCTGGCCGGTGGGTTCGGGGGACTGCGGGGTGGCCGGCTGTTTGTCAAGCCCCGAATTCGAGTGGCATGCCCGCGGGGCGAGCGGGGGTGTTAATGGATGCAGGAGGTCACCACGGATGACGGTGACCGACTCCCCGCCGGCCGGGGAAATCTTCCGGCCGCGGTTTCCGTCCCCTTTCCCTTTGTGCAAGGAGCATCATCATGGCCGTAATTCGTAAGCAGCGTCTGGCCGTCCTGACCGCGTCGGCTGCCCTGGCCGTCGGAGGCGCCCTGGTACCGGCCAGTGCCTTCGCCGCCACGCCGCAGACCGCCACCCACGCGATGGCGCCCGCCCACCACGGCCCCGCGCACCCCCGCGGAGGCGGCAACGTGAATGTGCCCGTCGTCAATGGTGGCGGCACCGGTGGCAATGTGAATGTGCCGGTGGTCAATGGTGGCGGCACCGGCGGTAACGTCAATGTGCCGGTGGTCAATGGCGGCGGCAATGGCGGGAACGTGAATGTGCCCGTCGTCAATGGCGGCGGCAATGGCGGGAATGTCAATGTGCCCGTCGTCAATGGTGGCGGTACCGGTGGGAATGTCAATGTGCCCGTCGTCAATGGTGGCGGTACCGGTGGGAATGTGAATGTGCCGGTGGTCAATGGCGGTGGTACGGGCGGCAACGTGAACGTGCCGGTCGTCAACGGCTGAGGACACGGTCCGGCCGGGTGGTGATTCCGCCCGGCCGGACCGCTGTATGCACCGGCCCGCGCGCTCTGCCGCGTGGGCCGCAGACCTGTGCCGGAGCACGAGGTCACGAGGTCACACGGTCGCGTTGCGGCCCCGGCCGAACGAAGCGTCGGTTCACCTGGCGTCCCTGGCCGGCTGCCTTGGTGGTCACCAGAGTGTGGCGCAGGTGGCGCGTCAGCGATTCGCCCATCTCCGCGCCTGTGGAATGCGGCCGCTCCTGTGGGAGGGGCAAACGCTCCATGCCGGACGGATGGCCGAGTACGGCTACCGCGCCGGCCGCAGCCGCTTCCAACGGTGCC
>NZ_BMVJ01000033.1:44334-47162 GCF_014650655.1 Streptomyces anandii JCM 4720 | reverse complement strand
GTGTGTCTGCATCTGGTGTGCACGCTCTACGCGATGCAGACCCCCCAGTGCCCGCATCAGGTGACGTTCAACGCTTGGGACCGATCCGCTGATGGGACGGTGCCAGGGTGCGCAGGACATCGAACTCGTTGCCTTCGGGATCGGCCATGACCACCCAGCTCCGGCCGGGGCCCTGGCCCACGTCCACCCTGGCGGCGCCTAGACCGAGCAGCCTGGCCACCTCCTCGTCGGTGCCGCCGTCGATCGGACTGACGTCTAGGTGGAGCCGGTTCTTCACGGTCTTGCCCTCGGGCACCCGGATGAACACGAGAGTGGGCGGCATCTGGCGGGCCCGGACCTCCTCGACGGTCGGCACCCAGGAGCCGATCTCGACCTTGCCCTCGCTCCGCTCGATGACCTTGAAGCCCAGGACCGCGCACCAGAAGGCCGCGAGCCGCTCCGGATCGTGGCAATCGACAACCAACTCGGTGAACCTACTGGTCATTGCTCCCCCAGACAGCACGGACCGGGGGCTCAGCCTATGGGGCCGCGCCACCCGTCCGGCAAGTCCGGGATCACGACGACCACCAGCTCGTGGAATCGATCCCGTAAGGCTGTCCGGTGCCCTTGTCAAGTCCCGACATTGAGCGGCATGACCGGGCCGGGGGTGGGAGGGCTCAATGGAGACATGAGGCCGCGCACGGCGAACGGCCCACCCCGGATCCCCGGGACCCCCCCTCCTCAGACCCTTCCTCACTCAAGGAGAAACCTCATGGCCCGCACCCGCACCCACCGTCTGGCCCTGCTGACCGCCTCGAGCGCCCTGGCCGCAGGCGGCGTCCTGCTGCCGACGAGCGCCTTCGCCGCCGACGCCCACACGGCGGCCCCCGCGGTCGCCGCCGCGCACGGTGGCCACGGTCACTGGGACCACAGCCGGCACAGCGGCAGCAGCGGCGCCCGCACCGGGAGCGGCGGTCAGCCCGCCGTCGGCAACATCATCATCGTGAACAACATCCCCATCACCAACAGCAACACCACCGCCACCGGCATCACCCCCAACACCGGCGCCGCCGCCCCGGCCGCCAAGTGACGTTCGCTTCGACGGGTCAGGCCGTACGGAAGGGCCTTCATAGGGCAAGCCCGGCGCCCATGTCATGGGCGCCGGCTCGGTCCGCCAAGGGCCATGCCCGGACTGCCGACGCCCGGCGGGGGAAGCCGCCGTCGTCAGTCGCGGTTGGGGATGCCCCCATGGGCCTGGGCGGGCTGCCAGTGCGCGCGGAGCTTCTCGGCTGCCGCGCCGGCCTGCGCCTTGCCCGCCTGGTAGGCCGCCTTCCACGCTTCGGGGCCGTTCTGCTCCGCGTCCAGGAGGCGTACCGCGGCGGGGTCGGGAGCCAGGAGGTGGGCGCCGTCGCTCGTGGGGTGCGGGTGGCGGTGGGCGAGCGGGTCGACCACGACCACCGCGCGGGCGTCGCCCGCCAGGTCGGTGTTCGTGCCGGCTCGCAGGGCGCCGTCCAGATAGCGGCGGCCGTCGACGGTGACAGGGGGCTCGATCCCGGGGAATGCGCTGGAGGCGGCGACCGCGCGAACCAGTGGGACACCTGTGGTGGCGTCCCACACGATCGGCTCGCCGCTCTCGCATTCGACGGCCGGGATCAGCAGTGGACGTCGCGGCCAGCCGTCGGCGGCGATCAGTGCGGAGCGCTGCGCGATCAGCTGATTTTCCGCCTCCGGGTCTGCTGTTTCCAGGGCGATGCGGCCCACCCGGCGACGGGCTTCGGCAGGGTGCAGGTGGGGATCGCCGAGGAGGGCGAAGACCGCACGGGTCACTGCCGGGTCGGGACGGCGCGGCGCACCCGAAGAATCGGCGGAGCGCCGGGCGGGGAGAGTGGCGAGGCGGGCGGGGTCCTGCCCGGTGGCGATGACGGCGCCGACTATCGCCCCGGCTGAGGTGCCCACCATGAGGTCGGCCTCACCCAGGTCGACCCCGAAGCCACGCAGACCCGCTGTCAGCCCGGCCGTCCATGCGACGCCCAGGCGCCCGCCGGGCCCCAGGACCAACACCCGATCGGGGTCGTGCGTGCCGCCGCTACCCATGGCTCCCCCTCCGTTATTGAAACAGTCGTTTCATATACTCGCACAGAGCTGTCGCACGACAGGACGGTGCATGGTGGGGCGACGTTCGGATCCGGAGCGGCGTGAGCGTGTGGTGAGGCAGGCCACCGACTACGTCCTCGCACAAGGGCTGGCCGGACTGAGTCTGCGTCCGCTGGCCCAGGCACTGGGTACCAGCCCGCGGATGCTGCTCTACGACTTCGGCAGCAAGCAGGAATTGGTGACCGCGGTTCTCGCCGAGGCGCGCCGGCGCGGTTCCGAGCGCCTGATGCAGGGCCTGCCACCGGCCGGCGCCACTGTCCAGGAGCGGCTGCGTGACATCTGGACGTGGCTGAGTGCGCGTGAACGTGCCCCCTATGCCCGACTGTTCTTCGAAGTCCACGCCGACCTGCTGGCCCACCCCGAGCGCTACCCGGACCAGGCAGGGGCCGTCACCGACTGGTTCGGCCCGCTGCGCGCCGTCTTCGCCGACCTCACCACCGGCAACGACGACACGGCCACTCCCACCCTCATCATGGCCGTCCTGCGAGGCCTGCTGTTCGACCTCACCACCACCGGCGAACGCGAGCGCACCACTCTCGCCCTGGAGCGGTTCGCCGCGCTCCTGCGAGCGCCCACACCCTGACCTCTCGCCGAGTCCCTGCCGGGAGCCGCCGCCGCGCCGAACCGGCAGTCTTCGGGTGCCGGTCGCAGGTGTGCCGGCGGACGCCGCGATGCCACTCGGGTGAGACGACGTC
>NZ_BMVJ01000033.1:36104-44309 GCF_014650655.1 Streptomyces anandii JCM 4720 | reverse complement strand
AGGGTCATCCGCTCCGCCACCCGCACTGCGCGAACCGCCTTGTCCGGGCCCCACAGGCGAACCACTCCCAAGGTGGCAGACCGCTTGCTCGCGCGTCCCGTAGGCATAGGCCGACCGTGTCGGGCAATCAGGAGGGAACTGAAGGAGAACAAGAGAAGTCAACCGTGACAGTTTGGGAGATTCCGATGTCGTTCTACGGCGAAACTGGTGCGCGCAGGGCGAGCCGGACGAGCGGCCTGGCGATCGCGGGACTGGTCTGCGGCATCGTCGGTCTGTTCTTCCTGCCGATCATCCTGGGGCCGCTGGCCGTCGTCTTCGGTGCCGTGGCGTTGCGTCAGACCGGCTCGGCGATGGCGAAGTGGGACATCGGCCTGGGAGTGGTCGACATCGCCCTCATGATCGTGATGTTCGTCGTCGCCGCCAACAACGGAGGCGCCTTCACCTGGCACGTCGGCTGACCTGTGCCCGTCCTGGCCACGGGCAGGAGTCCGTGCGCCGCGCCGGGGGGATAACGGGCCGGACCCGAGAGGCGCCGTCCCCCCTGCTCGGGTCTCAGCCGCAATGGGCCGGGTGCGCGGGCGGCGATGTCAGGCCTCGGCGAGGAGCGGGTCGTAGGGGCTGGTGCGGTGCCGGCCGGTCATGAAGGA
This sequence comes from Streptomyces anandii JCM 4720, assembly GCF_014650655.1. GTDB lineage: Bacteria > Actinomycetota > Actinomycetes > Streptomycetales > Streptomycetaceae > Streptomyces > Streptomyces anandii. Next base: position 43,662 of record NZ_BMVJ01000033.1, on the reverse strand, counting down.
CAGGAAGTCCTTGATGAACGCGCTGCGCGTGTAGGCCGTCTCCGTGCCGGCTGTGTCCCGTTGGAAGGCGGTGCGGAACAGGGTGCGGTATTCGTCGGCGTCGATGATCTCGTTGCCGTCTTTGTCGGTGGCGTCGAAGAGGACCTCGGCGACTTTGATCAGTGCCGGTCCGGCCAGGGAAGCAGCGGCCGCGGCGTACTCCTCGGCGCTGATGCGGCCGTCGCCGTCGGTGTCGAGGGCGCTCTGCAGTTCCCGCCACCAGTCGGCGAAGGCGTTGTAGAGCTGGGTCTCTTCGGGTTCGTCCAGGTCGAGGCGGCTGGACAACTCGCGGGCCATGGCCGCGAGATCGGGCCAGTCCAGCCAGCCGTTGCCGGTCTGGTCCAGTACCTCCTGGAAGAACTCTTCCGCGCTGCGCTGCGTCGCCCCCTGTGCGGTGGGCGTGGGTTCCGGCGGCAGAGGGCTGATGAGCCGGATGAGGGCGCCGGCCCGGTTCATCGTGTCGCGCAGGGCGTTGATCGACCGGGCTCGGGGATCGTCGCTGTCGGGGGAGAGGGAAAGCAGGTCGGAGATGGTGTCGGCTTGAATCCAGCCGTCGGGCAGCACGCGGGCCAGGCCGACGGCCAGGTAGGCGCCCTGCATCAGGGTCTGTGCGCCCGGCAGCTCAGGCAGCCCTGCCCGCCGGCGGAACGGCTCCGGCAGGGAAGCGACGGTGATCGCTCCGATGACAGGGCCGGCGATGGCGCGGCCGGCCGCCCACAGGGTGGGCAGGCCGTGCAGCAGTGGCGGGGCCGGCAGGTGGTCGAAGAGCTTGTAGAGGATGATGCGCATCGCCTCCGTGTTCTCCAGCTCTTCCTCCACCACCCGGTCGTAGTAATGCCAGAACTCGTGCAAGGACGGCGGCAGGTGACCGGCTTCGTCTCCCAGAGCGGCGAGGAACGCCTGGAACTCCGCGTACAACCGCTCCATGGCCTGTTGCTCGAGGGGCTGTCCGCTCAGTCGGCACATGGTGACGGCACTCTCGAAGAGCGTCGCCACCACCCAGGCGCGCACGTCGGGGTCCATCGCGTCGTAGGGCCGGTCGCGGGCGTCGGCGCCGTTCAGCCGTGCGTGCAAGCGGTTGAGCCGCGCCGCCTCCCGTTGCCGTACGTGGTCGTCGTCGCCGAACATGCGCTGCATGCTCAGGAAGGTGTTGCGCAGCCGCCGCCAGGGGTGTGCCACGAACGTGGAGTTGTCGATCAGGGCGGCGCCGATCTGCGGGTGGGCCGCCTCCAGGACGGTCGCCCGGACCATGGCGAGTGCCCAGCGCGGGTCGTTGAAGAACTCGTGGAACTGTGAGCCGGGTCCGAACAGCGTCGCTGTCCCGCCTTCCGTGTCCGGTCGCCGGGAAGAGCCTTGGCCTTTCGTCCGGCTCGGACCGGTGCTCCCGGGGGTGGCGCTGTCTGCATGGGTCACGGTCGGCGTTCTCCGTCCTGGTGCGGCAGCACGCTGCCGAAGCGGCGATCACGTTGGCGGAAGGTGTGCAGGCATTCAAGGAAGTGCGGTGCGCGGAAGTCGGGCCACAGCACCGGTGGGAAGACCCATTCGGCGTAGGCGACCTGCCAGAGCATGAAGTTGGAGATGCGCTGTTCTCCGGAGGTCCGGATGACCAGGTCGACGTCGGGGGTGTCGGGGAAGGGCAGGTGCGCGGCGAAGCTGTGCTCGTCCACGGCGTCGGCCGGCATGCCGCTGCGGATCAGTGACCGTGCGGCCTCCACGATGTCCCTGCGGCCGCCGTGATCGAACGCGACGGTGAGCGTCATGCCCTGGTTACGGCTGGTGAGAGTCATCAGGTCGGCGAAGTCCCGGGCCAGTGCGACGGGCACTCGCGGATCGGTCGCACCGAGGAAGCGGCAGCGGATGCCGCGCGCGTGCAGCAGCGGGGCATGCTTGCGCACCACGCGGCGCACCAGCCGCATGAGGAAGTCGACCTCCGCGTTCGGTCGGCGCCAGTTCTCGGTGGAGAACGCGTACAGGCTCAGCCATCCGACACCGGCCGAGCGGGCTGCCTCGATGACGTCGATCACCGCCATCTCCGCGGCACGGTGGCCCGAAGTCCGCGGCAGCGAGCGCTGCGCGGCCCACCGCCCATTGCCATCCATCACGCAAGCGACGTGACGTGGCGTCCGGCGCGGCCCCTCGCCGTCCGGACCAAGTGGCTCGGACACCCTGACCACTTGCTGATGTGTCACATCCGCCCCCCCTGCGCCGATGGCGGCTCCTCCTCGCCACGCGAGAGAGCCCGCCCAGTTCCCGCTCCCCAAGGTGCTCCCGCTCAATGCCGTGGCATCGCAGCGACAACGACGCGAGCGCATTGCCCTGCTCGTGTTCCTCTCAGCAGGGTGGCAGCTCACGGCGCCGCCGGGGGCTCCGGCTCCGGCACATCACCCTTGGCGCACCTGTCCGATCCCGTGCCTCCCCGTACGTGGCCGTTCTCCGGCTGAGGTGGAGGGGGAAGTTGCCTGCGTTGCAGCCGGCGAAGATCACTTCGTCCGCAACATGAGGGCGTAGCGGGTGTTGTCCCCGTACACGCCGGTCTCGTCCCCGCGGATGCGGAACCGTTCCTGGAACCGGGCCACAGCCTGCCGGACCTCCATGCCGAAGCGGCCATCGATCGCACCGCCGTCGTAGAGCCCTGGGATCTGGAGCAGACGCACCTGCAACTCGTACACTCCGTGCCCGCTGTCGCCCTGGCGCAGTACCCCGGTGCCCGGGATTTCGGGGAGCGGGGTGTCGTCGGGCAGCGGCCGTTCGGGTTGTTCCTGGGCGGCAGGCGGCGCCGCCGGCTCGGCGTGCTGGTTCGTGAGGAGCGAAGAGGCGAGCAGGAGTCCGCTCACGGCACCCAGTCCGAAGAATCCGGCGGCCCGGGCGTGCCGCCGGTCGGTGAACCGCCGATGTCCTGGGCTTTTCTTCGGCGGCGGCAGCCGTACGGCGTCCGGGCGCGCCGGCGCCTGACGGGACGGGACGTCGAGAGACGCCGTGCGCGGAGCAGGACGTTCCAAGTCGGCCGTCCACGAGGCGTCCGGAGAGGGGCCCGCTCCGCGGCGCACGCCCGCCTGCACGGACCCGGGGCTGGGGCGGGGCGCCGACGGCTCGTTCCGCGTCGGGTTCGCGTCGCTCGCGGTGGGCTGTTTCCCCGCCTCCTGCCGCACGCCGTGCGACCACAGCGGCTGTACCAAGGGGTCCTGCGGAGTACGGCGCACATGACCGGTCCGCGGCGGATTCGCGACGGACCGCGGAACGCCTTGCGGAGGCGCGGGAACCAGGCCCATGGCCCGAGGCCCCATCCGTGGTGTCCGCGGATGTGCGGCCGGAGGCCGGGGAGCCAGTGGAGACGAAAGGACCTCGGCAGGAACCGCTCGGCTGCCGTTCGCGGCCGGTTCGCTGGGACGGGCCAAGGACCACGGCGGGCTCGCCGTTCGCCGGCTCCTGCCCTCCGCGTGGAGCTCGGCGCGCGCGGCGTCAAGGGCGTCCAGGATCGCCTGGAAGGATTCCTGGATCTCCGTCGAGGCGTCACGCTCGGGAGCGGAGTCCGGCTGCGGTTGAGTGCCGTCGCGGTCCATCGGCATTCCTCCTCGACCCGCACCGTAAAGCACCATTTCCTTGTGGAGCGATACGCAGACGGTCCGCATCTGTCTCAACACGCTGATGCGAATGGACAGATGAGGAACGCGGGCCCCTGGTCGAGCGGATCCCCGTCAGCGCGGACAAGCTGGGGCAGGACCGGCGCTTCGACGAGGCCGGGAGGCCGCCGATCCCGACCGCCGTCCTCGCCTGGGGCGTCTCGTCGGGCAACCCCACCCGCTCCGACCGCACACATGAACCTGTGCGCCTCGTGTCGGAGCTCAAGGGCGGGAGCCGGAGCCGGCTTGACCCGCGGCTCCCGTGTCTCGGGGCCCTACACGGTGGCGAGGATGTCGATCACACTCACGAGTACGGCCCCGTCCGGGATGCCCTTCGGGCTGTGGGGACCGAAGGGCTTGTCCGGGGGTATCACCAACAGGAGTCTCGTGCCGACCCGCTGCCCGACCACGGTCTCGTCCCATCCCCTGATGACGTTGCCGCGTCCGATCACGAGGGCAGCGGCCCACCGCCGGCCTGCGAGCTCATCACGAGCCTGGCATCGTCCCGGCCTTGCTGCCAGACGGCCGTGGACTGCTGCAGCACCACCTGCCGGCCCGCCCGTACGACGGGGCCGGGACCGGCCGTGAGGGTCTGCTTCACCAGGCGGCCCGGGGCCTTGCGGTCGGGGACGGCGATGGTCGCGGTGGCCGAACGGCGGTCCACGCGGACCTGCGGCAGCGAATCCGGAACGCCTGCTTGGTCCCCGTCCACGGTGGCGTGCGCGCGGACGATGCTCAGTACGTCGACGACGAAGACCACGGTGTCGGTGCCCTTGACGCCGGACTTGGGGTTGCCGTCGGAACCGTATGCCGCGGCCGGGGGAGCGACCACCAGCACCCGGCTACCGGCGCGCCGCCCCTGCACCGCGCGGTCCAGTGCGGGCAGAGTCGTCGCCCGTCCCAACGGACGAGCAGTGGTCGGCCCCCTTGTCGTACGGGCCGGGCAGTGCGGGAGAAGTGGATCAAGCGAGAGAAACCCGCACGTCTGCCCCGGACACACCCACCTACCTGGGCCAATACCGTCCACGGAGTCCCTTCCGTCCTCACTCCGAGCCGTCGTGACGCAGGTGTCCGAACAGCAGGGCAGGCTGTGCGCGGTGGCGATCGGGGTACACGGCATGGCATGGCATCGATGACCGAACGGATCATGTTCCTGCGCGCCGTGCGGCAGCTGCACCGCATCCGGTCCCTTTACGCCGCGGGCGTCCTGGTATGGGCCGCGTCGGCCGCCTGGACGGGCTGGCAGGCGCCGGGAAGCCGGCAGATGTGGATATCCGTCCTGCTCCTCGCTGTCTTCACCGGCCTCCTCGTCACCGCAGTCCTGTTCCTGCGGCGTCTTCAAGCTCCCGGTGCCGGTCGTCCCGCGCATCACGCGGCCTCCCGCAAAACGGCACGCCCCGGTCACGCCCACGCCTGACCGCTTGTCAGCGGCACCTGCGGCAGGTGCCCGCTTGTCCAGGGCGCCCTCTCAAGGCTGCGCCTCGGCGTCTGTTCGGGCGATGTCAGGGCATACGGGCTTCACCCACCCTTGTGAGAGGAGCTCAATGCCATGCTCGGCATAGTCGCGGCGGTGCTGTTCTTCGTGTCGTTTCTGATCAACGCCGCGGACCTCAGCACGAATCATGTGTTTTCCTCGACGAACGTGATGCTGCTGGGGCTGACCGCTCTGGCCCTGCATGTGGCCGGGATCGGCGCCGGGTGGTCCCGGAGACGTTGATCCACGCCCTGTCCCCTCGGGCTTGGTGACAGCTCGTCACCAAGCCCGAGGTGCGTCTTCGGTCCTCGAACCGGGTGGCTCCAGCGCCGAGGCCGCCCAGGACTTACGGATCTCGCTGTGGCAGTCGGCGACACCCTCGGCACCATCAAGGCCCGTATGTGCGCCCCGACTCTGGCAGCATTGCGCGAGGTGGCGAACCCGCTCGGCTGAGCCGGTACCCGTTGGCCGCCGCACCGCCCGGCCCCCCCGCCCCCGGAGGTTCTGCGCGGAGGCGGTCCGCCCCGGCCGTCCACCGTCTGAGGAGACAGCGCCGATGACCGCCGACACCGCGACCTGGCACAAGAGTGCCGGCATCCTGTGCGAGAACAATTGCGGCATCCAGATCCAGACCGACGGCTGTCGCTTCGCCAAGAGCCGCGGCGACAAGGAACACCGCCGTCCGCGAGATCGCCGCCCGGCTGAAGACCGTCCGCGACACCCACGGCGGCGAATCGATCTTCTTCTACGGCGGCGGCGGACAGGGCGATGCCGGCGGCAGGAGCGGTCGTGGCTCTGCCGGTTTGAGTCCAGAGTTCACGATCATGCCCTCTCCGGACTCTTACTGGGTGACGGGCTTCGCGGAAGACGCGGGGCCGAGACACCTGAAGAGGAAACGCATGGACTCTGCCACGACGACTCTTGCCTCGCTGATCACGGCGAACGCCTGTGCCCTGACGGCCCTCTGGTTGCGCTTACGCTGGCGCACCCGTGGCGAAGAGGTTCGGCGGCAGTCCCTGCTGGGCGTCACCGAGGCGGTGGCGCCAGGCGTTCAGATGGAGCTGGATGACCAGAGCCATGATGGACACCGCATTCGCATGAAGATCACCCGTACCCCGGCTCGCGAGGGAACTGCGGCAGAGTGAGCGACCAAGACCCACTGGACGGCACCGACCTGCCGAGTGCCCCCGCCGCTCGTCGGAGGGATCTCGACGGAGGCCGCGCCGCACCACTCCGGCAGGTGGAAAAGGAATTCTCTGCCTTCTACCGTGAAAATACCCGGCAACTCGTTGGTTTTCTGATCAATCAGGGGGCCGCGGTCTTTGTCGCAGCTGACATTGTTCAGGACACCATGCTCAAGGCATACGAGCACTGGAACCATCTTCGGGAACCTCGGGCCTGGGCGCACACCGTCGCGTCCCGGGAACTGGCCCGCAGGATCGCATCCGTCGAGGAGAATCCGGTCGAGCAGATCCCCGAACCGACCTCGCTGCTCTCTGATCCGGATGCAATCGCGGAATGGGAAGATCGCTACGACTTGCTGCCGCTGCTGCGCAGCCTGCCACCTCGGCAACGGCAGGTCCTGGCCTGGACTCTCGACGGCTTCACGCCCGGCGATATCGCCGCGCAGCTACGGATCACATCGGAGGCTGTGCGAAGCAATCTTCGGAAGGCACGTCGCGCCGCAGCGGCCTACTTGAAAGCGCGAGAGGGGGAATAGTGACCCACCGCGGCGAGCTTGAATTCCACGACCGGACTGTCGACCGCCTTCTCAGCCAGTACGGAGGCGACCTGGCGGCCCGCCTGGACGACGCCCTGGATGTCGAGGCCGGCCTGCGAGAGGCGCTGCTACAGGTCCGCCACGACGCAGCGGTCGATCGTCTCGGCTGGGTGCTCGACGTGGAGGCAGGTCTGAGGGCAGTCCTCCCGCCCCTGCCTCCGCCCTCCCAGACGTCCACTCGCTCCGCCCATCGGGGCAACGACAACCGGTTCGCCTGGCCGGTCGGTGCGTCAGACCGCTTGTCACTGCGCACGAACCCGCACGTCGCGACGGCTTACCGTGCCCTCACCCGCGACATCGTGGTGGACGGAGACTTCCTGACCAGTGATGACGCACGTGACCTGGACCTGGATCTGGTCCGTGCCCTCGCGCACGACTTGGACCGCGCGTTCACCCTCGGCGTGGACGCCGAGCGCGATCGCGGCGGCGATTTCCGACGTGGTCTGGAGCGCGTGCGGTCCCTCAACCTCGCTCTCCGCCTCGACCTCGAGCGCGGCACCGGTCGCGACCGCAACGGAAACCGCAACCACCCCCATGCCATCGCCCGCGATCTCGACCGTGTCCGCGCCATGATCCGCGTCCTCGACCGCATCCGTGCTCGCAGCCGCCGTCAAGGTGCTTCCCTCGGACTCCTGCTTGATCGCG
>NZ_BMVJ01000033.1:29030-36070 GCF_014650655.1 Streptomyces anandii JCM 4720 | reverse complement strand
CCCACTCTCGCGCCCGCGACCTCGAACTGGCCCTCGGTCGCGCCGGCCCGGACGGCGTTCTCACCTCTACCATCGTCAACATCCGAGTTCATGAAGTTGCACGAGCCATTGGCATGGTGCTGGACCGGGTAGCACCCGCGCTCGACCTGGACTCCGTGCACGCGTTCATCAACGACTTCACCACCGCTGATCTCCGGACCGTCGACCTCGACGGCCTCGACCTCGCTGGAGTGCGATGGTCGGAAACCGGAACCCGGTGGCCTGCGGCGGTGGATGTCGAAGAACTCAAGAGCCGCTCGGAGGAGACTCCTCCCTGCAGCGGCATCTGGGTAGTTCGATCTGGCACTGCAACCGTGCGGGGTCTTCCCGTCGATATGGGATCGTGAATCGATCACCACCGCACGCAGCACGCCGGTCACCGGGTGAGCCGCTCGCAGGCCGAGGGCCTGCAGCGGTCAAGGGTTCTTCTTCACGTGCCGCGTCGGGCGACCCACACCGGGATCTCGGCGACTCACTGTCACTGACGCAGCCCGTGCCGGTCCACCCATGTCGAGATAGCCGCGGCGACCTCGGCAGGGTGGTCCTCCGGGGTGTGGTGCCCGGCCGGGACGTCATGGCGCTCGATCTCCAGGGCGGCCATGTGCTCAGCGCACCAGGCGACGAGGGCGGGGCCCATCATGGTGCCCGGACCGGGCGCGAAGTCGATCAGCAGCTTGGGGACGTCCAAGCTGCTCGCGAGCCACGCGTCGTAGGCCTCGACGCGGGCCACGACATCGGCGGGCTCGCCCGCCAGGGGCATGGCTCGCGGCCACTGCAGCAGCGGGCGGCGGCTCTCCCGGGTCGGGTAGGGCCGGAGGTAGGCCTGCAGGTCGACGGCGGCGAGGGGGGTGGCGACGGTGTCGGGCAGCCCCTTCTCGATCATGAGGTTGTCGTCGAGGATCATGGCCTCTCCCACTCCCCCCGTCTTGATGGCCTGGAACAGCTCGCGGCCGCCCTCCGGGAACTCCTCCCACGTCATCGGTTTGACGATGGTCTCGGTGAAGGCGATGCCGCGGACCCGGCCGGGGTGGCGGGCGGCGAAGTCGAAGGCGAGCGCGCCGCCCCAGTCGTGGCCGACCAGGACGACGCCGTCGAGGCCGAGCGCGTCGAACCAGGCGTCGAGGTAGCGGGCGTGGTCGTCGAGGGTGTAGTCGATGTCGGGTTTGCCGGAGTCGCCCATGCCGATGAGATCGGGAGCGAGCAGGCGGCCCCGGCCGACGGCCGGCAGAACGTTCCGCCACAGATGTGAGGAGGTGGGGTTGCCGTGTAGGAAGACGATCGGCGCACCGGAGCCGAGCTCGCGATAGTCGATCACCGAGTCGAGGACGGGGGTGGTCGGCATGAGGGTTCTCCCGGAAGTCGAGGGGGACGTGACAACTCGCCGGATCAGCGGAAGGCGGCGGTGCTGCGGGAGGCCCACTCCGCGAAGGAGCGCGGCGCGCGGCCCAGGACCCGCTCGACGTCGGGGCTCACCCGGCGCTCGGCGTGCAGCGGCTCTCCGAGGATGGCGAGGGTGCCTTCCACCACCGGTTCGGGCATGAACGCGAGCATCTGTTCCCGGGCTTCTTCGCGGGTCTGCTCCACGAAGCGGACCGGCTCGCCGAGCGCGGCGCCGATCGCCGCGGCCCGCTCGCGCGGGGTGGTCGGAGCGGGGCCGGTGAGCTCGTACACCGCACCGGCGTGGCCGGGCCACAGCAACGCGGCGGCGGCGACCTCCGCGACGTCCGCCGGGTCGACCGTCGGCAGGCCGACGTCGCCGAACGGCGCGGCGGCCACCCGGTCGGCGCGGATCGTCCCTGCCCAGGCGAAGGTGTTGGAGTTCAGCCCGCCGCAGCGCAGCACGGTCCAGTCGAGACCGGAGCCCCGGAGCGCGGTCTCGAAAGCGGCGGGGTGGCGGTAGGCGTCCGGGCGGGTGGCGACGCCCAGGGAGGAGACGAGGACGACGCGGCGGACGCCGGCCGCCCTCGCGGCGTCGAGGACGCCTCGCGGGTGGTCGCCGGCCACCAACAGGAACAGCGCGTCGGCGCCGTCGAGCGCGGGGCGCAGACTGCCGGGGTCAGTGAGGTCTGCCCGCACATGGGGCACGCCGACGGGGAGGTCGCGCGCCTCGCCGCGCGAAACCGCGGTCACCGCCTCGCCCGCCTCGGCGAGGATGCGGACCAGTTCGCGGCCGACGTTTCCGGTGGCGCCGGTCACTGTGATCACGAGAGACTCCAATAAGTTAGTTGACTGACTTACTGCCAACCGTAGCATGCCCGAGACGGGTCTATAGTTGGTCAGGTGACTGACTCAGCGAAGCCCGGGGCACGGGCAGCCGGCAAGCGCCGACGGCTCACCGCCGCGGCAGCGCAGGTCCTGTACGAGCAGGGCATCGAGCGCACCACCCTCGCCGACATCGCACGGGCGGCCGACGTCCCCGTCGGAAACGTCTACTACTACTTCAAGACCAAGGACGAGCTGGTCCGGGCCGCTCTGTCCGAGCACGGCACGCACCTGGACGAACTCATCGCCTCACTGGAACAGCTGCCCGACCCCCGCGACCGCCTCAAGGTCCTGATCGAAGCCTGGGTCAGCCGGCGCGACGCCGCGGCCCGCTACGGCTGCCCCACCGGGACCCTGGCCGTCGAACTCGACAAGCGTGCCGACGGCACCCTCGACGTGGAGGCCGGCGCCGTGATCCGGCGGCTGCTCGACTGGGCCGGGCACCAGTTCCGCGCCTTGGCCCTGCCCGACCCGGACGACCTCGCCCTCACCCTCGTCTCCGCTTACCAGGGCATGTCGCTTCTCGCCAACGCCCTGCGCGACCCGGACATCATGACCCGGGAGGGCACCCGCCTCCTCCGCTGGCTCGACTCCCTCAAGGCTCCCGACCAGATTCCCTGACGGGCCACGCGGAAGCGACGTGCTCGTCATGGACCGCGCCGGCCGGACGAGATCGGCGGCCCTGCCGAGCCGGTGGACGTCAGTGATGACGGTGGCGAGGAGTTCGTCCGGGTTGCGGAGGCGTTGACCGGTGAGCCGGTCGGCCAGACCGTAGAACGTCCCGCTTGTGTGCTCGGGCCGAATGGGAGCGCTGCCGCGGTCTGTTCGGCGACGCCGCGCGTCCCCCGCCACGACTGGCCTTTGGTGGTGGGCGGGATCGGCACCGGCCGCACGCTGTGGTGGGCCTCGGCGCTGTCCATTCCCGCCATCGCGATCGTCCCGTTCACCGGCACCGGCTGGGCGGTGGCGTACTTCGTCCTGGGCGTTGGCGTCTTCGAGCTGTTCAGCAGCATGTTCAGCGTGACCCGGTTCAGCTATCGCCTCGCCGTGCTGCCGCCGCACCTGCACGGCCGGGTCAACGCCATCATGCGTTTCCTGATGTGGGGCGCCACGCCGATCGGTGCGGTTCCGGGAGGCGCGCTCATCGGAGTGATCGGTGCCCGGCAGACACTGTGGCTGTGCGCGGCCGGCTTCATCGTCCCCCAACTGCTGGTGGTCCTCACCCCCGGCCTCCGCACCCTGGCGGAACCGGCTGAGGCCGACTGAGTCCGGCGCGCACGCGGGCCCTGCGACGCAGTTCTTCGTCCGCCGAGTCGAGCCGGTCGCCGTCGTACTGGGGCGGGGCCGGCAGCGGGACGCCCAACTCACCACTGATCGGCCGGGCGAGGCTGGCTCAGCCAGTAGGTGGACGCCTCGCAACCATCATTGCCCGGACGGGAGCGGCGCGTGGCGCAGTTCGGCTCGTGTCCCAGGGACGTTGCCGCCCAGTACGGCGTCCTGTGCCCGGACCCGGGCCTCCCTGCAGGCGTGGAGCGACGTCACCGGGCCGGCGCCCTGGACCGTCGCGGAGGCCACCGCGAGGAATTCACCTGCTGACCCCGCGCGGTCCGGGCCGGCCCGGGGACCGCTGGGCGGCCCGCTGCCAGTCGTCGTACTCCGCCTCCCGGAGGTCGGCGCCCATGTCCGGCAGCCGGCGGCCGACCGGGTGCCGCTCCCGATCACAGCATGACGTGCTTCGGCTGTGTGTAGTCGAGCAGGCCGGTGAGGGAGAGGTCGCTGCCGTAGCCGGAGTGGCGGACTCCGCCGTGCGGCATCTCCGACACCGTCGTGCCGTGGGTGTTGATCCAGACGATGCCGGTGCGCAGTGCCCGGGACGCACGCATGGCGCGGTCGTGGTCGCGGGTCCAGACGCTCGCGGCCAGCCCCTGGGGGACGGCGTTCGCCATCCGGAGCGCTTCGGACTCCTCGGTGAAGCGCTGGACGGTGACGACCGGGCCGAACACCTCGCTCTGCACGATCTCGTCCTCCTGTCGGACCCCCGCGACCACCGTGGCCGGGTGGAAGTATCCGGGGCGGTTCAGGGCCGTGCCGCCGGTGAGCACTTCGGCGTGCCCGGGAAGGCGATGCAACAGAGCGCTGACGTAAGAGAGTTGCGTCTCGTTGGCGAGCGGGCCGAAGTCGGCGTGGTCGTCGTCGGGGGCCCCGGGCCTGCGTCGCGCGGCGCGTTCTGCGAAGGCGGCCAGGAAACGGTCGTGGATCCGGTGGTGGACGAGGATCCGGGTGGCGGCCGTGCAGTCCTGGCCGGCGTTGTAGTAGGCCAGTGACGACAACTGCTCGACCGTCTCGTCGAGATCGGCGTCGTCGTGGACGAGCACGGGCGCGTTGCCGCCCAGTTCGAGGTGGAGCCGCTTGAGGTCGGCGGCCGCGGCGGTGGCTATCTGCTGCCCGGCGCGGACGCTGCCCGTGACGGCCACCAGCCGGACGTGCGGATGGGCGACGAGCAAGCGCCCGGTGTCGCGGTCGCCGCACACGACGTTGAGCACACCGGCCGGCAGGTGCTCGGCGGCCAGCCGGGCCAGGAGCGCGGCGGAGGACGGCGTCGTGTCGGACGGCTTCAGCACGACGGTGTTCCCGGCGGCCAGCGCGGGGGCGACCTTCCACACGGCCATCATCAGCGGGTAGTTCCACGGCGTGATCTGGGCGCAGACGCCGACCGGCTCGCGGCGCAGCACGGAGGTGCGGCCGGGGGTGTACTCGGCGGCCGCCGTACCAGGCAGGTTCCGGGCGGCCCCGGCGAAGTACCGCAGTACGTCCACGACCGCGGGCAGCTCGTCCGTGAGGAAGCGGGCGCGCGGCTTGCCCGTGTCGGCGACCTCCGCTCGCGCCACCGCGTCGCCCTGCCGCTCCAGGGCGTCGGCGATGCGCAGCAATGCGGTCTGCCGCTCGGCCGGGGTCGTGGCGGACCAGTGCTCGAAGGCCTCCTGGGCCGCCCGGCAGGCCGCGTCCACGTCCTCGGGACCGCAGAGCGGGGCCGTCCCGTGGGGGAGCGCGGTGGCGGGGTCGGTCAACCGCAGGGTGGCCCCGGATGCGGCCGGTACGTCCGTGCCGTCGATGTGGTTCAGGACCGTCGTGGGGCGGGCGGGGTCAGCCACGGCGCAGCGCCTCCTCGGCGGCAGCGCGGCCGGTGCGGACGGCGCCTTCCATGTAACCGGCGACCCACTGGTCGGAGCCGCAGACGTAGAACGGCGGTTCGTGCGTGCCGTGCAGCGGGCCCACCGCCATGACCTCGCCCGGCGGCCACTGCGTCACGTAGCCCTGGGTCCATGGATCCGTGCCCCACAGCCGCAGGTGGCAGGCGGTCGGCCGCAGTGCCTCGGCGCCGAACATCGTGGCGATCTCGGAGAGCAGCTCCGGGGTGCGCAGCTGCGGCGGGGTGCCCAGCAGGACGCCGTACCGCTCGGGCGGGACCAGTGCCGACAGCACGCCCTCGTTCTGCGGCCAGGTGCTGCCCAGCACTCCCTCGGTCTCGGACAGGCCGTTCAGAGCGTCGGCACGCCAGAACGGGCGGTCGTACACGGCGGCGAACTTCGCTGCCACCGCCTGCCGCTGCCGGTGCAGCGAGGTCAGCCGGGCCTCGTTCACCCCGGTGACGGCGACCGACCGCAGCGGTCCCACCGGCAGGGCGCTCACCACGGCCGCCGCGGTGACGACCTCGCCGGTGACCAGGCGCACGGCGCACCGTCCCGGGCGTACGTCGACCGCGGCGACGGGCGAGCCGAGGCGGATGCGCGGGCCCAGCTCGCGGCCCATGACCTCGGCGAGCGTGGCCGACCCCGCCGCCAGCCGCAGCCCCTCCCAGCTGTCGTAGTCGTAGTCGCCGGTACCGGGCACCACCGCGCTCTTGCGCAGCGCGGCCAGCAGCGAGATCCGTTCGTACGAGCCTCCTGCCAGGCCCAGTTGGCCGATTTCCCACAGCCGTACCACTGCGGGGGTGGCGTGGCAGGAGCGCAGCCAGTCGGCCACGGACAGCCGGTCCAGGGCGTCCGCCTCCGGATGCGACCAGGGGTCGTCGGGGTCGACGGTGGCGGCGAGGTCGCTGAACTGCCGGCTGAGCCACGCGTGCTGACCCGCGTCACCCGGGCCGAACCAGTGCGGTGGATCTCCGGCCGAGAGCCCTTCTGGGGTGGCACGGGTGACCCGGCCGGGCTCGGCGACATAGCTGGGCACCAGCTCCAGGCCGAGTTCCTCGGCGAGCCGGAGATACGCGGTGTGGGCGTGGCCGACCACCTCGCCGCCCAGCTGGACGGTACGTCCGTCGGGGGTGCGGGTCTGCTCGACCCGGCCTCCGACACGGTCCCGGGCCTCCAGGAGGAGCACGTCGGTGCCGGCGGCCGACAGGTCCCGCGCGGCGGCGAGTCCGGCCAGCCCGGCGCCGAGCACGATCACGTCGTGATGCATCGGTTTCGCTTTCGTCATCTCTTCAGGAGCGGGTTCAGGTCAGGACCAGGCAGTGTTCGGGCCGCCAGCCGAACTCCACCGTCTCGCCGCCGCTCCAACGGTCCTCCATGCGTGCCCGGTCCGTGTTCTGCTCCAGCACGGACAGCGTGACACCGGGGGCGAGTTCGATGTGGTAGGTGGTCGTCGGGCCGCTGTAGACGGTCTCGCGGATCACCCCCGACAACATCGACATGCCGGGTTCGAAGTCGGACAGCCAGATCTTTTCGGGGCGCACGGAGACG
>NZ_BMVJ01000033.1:27981-29001 GCF_014650655.1 Streptomyces anandii JCM 4720 | reverse complement strand
CTGACGGCGGTGCCGTCCACGATGCCGCCGCGGCGGCCGACCGACAGGGCGGGGCCCTCGTCGAGGGCGACCTCGCCGTCCCGGTAGGTACCGGTCATCAGGTTGGACGTGCCCATGAAGGAGGCCACGAACCGGCCGGCGGGGTGCTCGTAGACGTCCTCGGGCGTGCCGCACTGCTCGATGCGGCCCTCGTTCATCACGGCGATCCGGTCCGACATGGTCAGCGCCTCGTCCTGATCGTGGGTGACGAAGACGAAGGTGATGCCCACCTCGCGCTGGATCTGCTTGAGCTCCACCTGCATCTGCCGGCGCAGCTTCAGGTCCAGGGCGGCCAGCGGCTCGTCCAGGAGCAGCACGGCCGGGCGGTTGACGAGCGCGCGGGCCAGCGCGACGCGCTGCCGCTGGCCGCCCGAAAGGGTGCGGGGCTTGCGGTCGGCGAGGCCCGCCAGCTGGACCAGGTCCAGCATCTCGCCGACCCGCTGACGTGTCTCGGACTTGTCGACGCCCTTGCGCTTGAGGCCGAAGGCCACGTTGTCGGCGACGCTGAGGTGGTCGAAGAGGGCGTAGCTCTGGAAGACCGTGTTGACGTTGCGCCGGTTCGGTGGCAGCGCGGTCACGTCCTCACCGGCGAGCAGCACCGAGCCCTCGGTCGGGTCGCTGAACCCGCCGATCATGCGCAGCGTGGTGGTCTTGCCGCAGCCGGAGGGACCCAGCATCGAGAAGAAGTGGCCGGCCTCGATGTCCAGGTCGAGGTGCTGGACGGCGTAGGAGTGCGCGAACTGCTTGGAGACACCGTCGAGCCGGACGGCCGGGGTCGTTTCGGTCGCGTCCATGAAGTCACTCTCCGGAGAGGATGTCGAGGCCGCCGCGGCGGCCGAAGAGGCGCGGGATGAACAGGGCGAGGGCGATCAGCACGATGGAGCCCGCGAGCATGAGCGTGCCGACGGCGTTGATGGTGGGCTGCACGCCGAAACGGATCGCCGAGTAGATCCGCACCGACAGCGGCTGGGGGTCGACGCC
>NZ_BMVJ01000033.1:20705-27940 GCF_014650655.1 Streptomyces anandii JCM 4720 | reverse complement strand
GGTGGTGAAGTAGGCGAGGACGAAGTCGTCGAAGACGAGCGCGAAGATCAGTACGGCGGAGGCGAGCACGGCGGGCAGCAGGGCCGGCAGGGTGACCAGCCGTACCGCCTGCCAGCGGGTGGCGCCGAGGTCCATGGCGGCCTCCTCCACCTCCGGGTTCAGCGCGGCGACCCGGGAGCGCAGGATGACGGTGACGTAGGAGATCGAGAAGGTGATCTCGGCGAGCATCACCGTGCCGGTCGACAGGGCGACGCCGAGGCCCTTGAACAGCAGCATCGACGCGACACCGGTGACGATCTCCGGCGTGATCAGCGGCACCAGCATGATCAGGCCGGCCAGCGAGCCGAGCCGGGTGCGGCAGCGGACCAGGCCGAGTGCGAGCGCGACCCCGAGGACGACCGAACCGCCCATCGCCACCAGTGAGATTCGCAGGCTGGTGCCCAGTGAGGAGATCAGCACGTCGTCGTGGACGAAAGCGCGGTACCAGCGCAGGCTGAACCCGCCGAAGACGGTCAGGGACTTCTTGGAGTTGAAGGAGAACAGTGCCACGACCGCGATGGGCAGGTAGAGCAGCGCGAAGAAGACCGCGGTGACGGCGACGAGGAGGCGGGGCTTGCGGTCGGCACGTCCGCGGCGCGGGCGGGTGCGGGCACGGCCCGCCGCCCGGGCGGGGGCGTCGGCGGAGGGCAGGCGCAGCAGGGTCATCGGCGTGCCTCCGCCTCGTCCTTGCGGGTGCGCCGCAGATAGCCGAACATCCCGATCAGCAGGACCAGCATCAGCAGCATGGTGAGGGCGGAGCCCAGCGGCCAGTTCTGGCCCTGGAAGAACTTGTCCTGGATGAGGTTGCCGATCATGATCTGGTCCGGGCCTCCCATGAGCTGTGCACTGACGAAGTCGCCCATGGCAGGCAGGAAGACCAGGACGAGCCCGGCCGCCGCGCCCTGCCGGGTGGCGGGCAGGGTGACGAAGAAGAAGGTGCGGACCGGGCCGCCGTACAGGTCGCGGCCGGCCTCGATGAGGGAGACGTCCAGGCGTTCCAGGGCCGCGTACACGGGGATGATCATGAAGACGACGAAGCCGTAGACGAGTCCCGCGACCACGCCGACCGCGCTGTTGAGGACCTTCGTGTGCGCGTCGGCGAGTCCCACCGCGCGCAGGGCGCGCAGCACGGGACCGTCGTCGGACAGCACCACCGACCAGCCGTACATGCGGACCAGGTAGTTGGCGAAGAACGGCACCACGATCGCCGCGATCAGCGCGTGCTTGTACCGGCCGCCGTACAGGGCGATGGTGTACGCCACCGGGTAGGCGATCAGCAGGCAGATCACACAGGTCAGCAGCGCGTAGCCGAGTGAGCGGGCCAGCACCTCGGTGTAGGCGGGATCGGCGAGGGCGCGCGCGGCGGACAGATCGAAGCCGAATCGCGGATTGCCCAGGTCGTCGGTGGTGCCGACGGCGAGAGTGGCGACCAGTGCCAGGGAGACGATCAGGAACCCGGTCATCCACAGGGTGCCGGGCAGCATGAACCACGTCCACAGGCGGCTGCCGTCGGCGCCGCGCCGGCGGGGGCTCGAGGAGGGGCGCAGCCGTGTCATGTCAGCCCGCCTTCACATGGGTCCAGGCGGTGTCACGGGCGTCCTCCGCCGCGCGGCTGCCGTTGCGGAAGAACAGGTCGGCCTTCAGGTCGTCCTCGGTGACCAGGCACTCGGGGAAGGGCTTGACCAAGTCGGCGTAGGTCTTCTCGGTGCCCGCCACCGGCATGGGATAGCCGATGTACTCGATGTTCTTCTTCACGTTCTCCGGCCGCAGCATGTAGTCGATGAACAGCATCGCGGTGCCGGGGTGGGGGGCGTTCCAGGGGATGGCGTAGCAGTCACAGTTGATCGGGGTGCCCTCCCTGGGGGCTTCGAAGCCGAACACCGAAGGGTCCTTGGCCTGGTTGAGCATGGCGGCCATGTCGCCGCTCCAGGCCTGGGTCATGAGCGCGTTGCCGTTGAGCAGGTTGTTGTAGCTGTCGCTGGAGAAACCGCGCAGCCGGGGGCGCAGGGTGCCCAGCAGCGAGGTGATGCGGTCCAGGTCCTGACGGTCGCCGGTGCTGACGTCCAGGCCGAGGGCGAGGGCGCCCATCCCGAGCACCTCGTCGCGGTCGTCCAGCAGGAAGACCTTGCCCCTGACCTTGTCGCTCCACAGGTCCTTCCAGGACCCGGTCAGTTCGCCGATCCGGTCGCGGCGCCAGCCGATGCCGGTCTTGTACGCGGTGAAGGGGACGGTGTGCGCCGAGCCGGGGTCGTACCAGGGGTCGGCGAAGTAGTCGTAGCTGCCGAAGATGGCGTGGGCGTGGGGGAGCTGGGAGTGGTCGATACGGCGCAGCCGGCCACCGCGGACCAGGCGCTGGGCCCACTTGGCGGTCGGGAAGACGATGTCGTAGCGGTTGCCCGCGTTGAGCTTGGCGACCATGCCCTCCATCGAGTCGAAGTTCGACTGGATGACGTGGACGCCGTATTCCTTCTCGAAGCCCTTGAACACGGACGGGTCGACGTAGTCGGCCCAGTTGAAGTAGACGAGATCGCCGTCGACGCGGGCTTTCACGGGTGCGAGCGCGGACGCGTCGGGGGTCTTGGCGGGCATGAACCCGCAGCCGCCGACCGCGGCGCCGAACAGGCCGCAGGCGCCCGCCCACAGTACGGCGCGTCGGCTCGGTGGGAGTACCTCGGGGGACACGGAACGTCCTCTTTCGTCGAGGAACGGCACAACTCCAGGGCTGGACCGGCTGGTCGGCTCACGGAGGCCCTGACTCCGTGGGAAGACCGGTCTGGGGACGTGCGAGCGTGCGTCAGCGGGGGAGGGGTAAGCCCGTCCGGAGGCGTACGGTGTACGGCGTGCGGGAGGACGTCACCGCGCCGTCCCTTCCAGGTCGTCCCGGAGCCGGCGGGCGAACCAGCCGACGGCGGCCTCGCGCTGCGACAGCGGTCCCGGCTCGAAACCGGGCGTGCCCAGGCCGGCCTGCACGCGTTCCACCAGCTCGGCGTCCTCGTCGTTGGTGACCCAGCCGATGTGGATGTTCAGTCGGCGGGCCAGCCGGGTGCGGACGCTCTCGCCGTGCTTGGTGTAGAAGGCGCCGGGGATCGCCGCCCGGTCCTGGGCGGTGGGCACGGCGGTCCACGCGAGCACGTGGTCAGGGTAGAAGTCGATGAGCGTGTTGGGATAGATCACGGCGTACCGCCACACCCGCCGGTCGGCCTCGGTGAGTCCCGGCATGGGGGTCGCGAGCCGCTGGTAGAGCCGTTCCGTCCAGTTCGAGGAGGGTTTGTCGCGCAGCGGTGACTCGAACAGGACGTAGTTCTCCTGCACGTCCACCGTGTACGCCTGGTAGTCCAGCAGCCGCATGAGCGCGGGATGGGCCACGGGGACGTGGTAGCCCTCCAGGTAGTTGTCGACGATCACCTTCCAGTTGGCGTTCTGCTCCTCGCCGCCCGCCAGGTCGTGGATGCGGTGCCTGCCGACGGGCACGAGGTCCGCCCCGGCGTAGCGGCCGACGGCCTCGGCCAGCCCCTCGCAGGAGTCGGCGAGGGGGGTTGCCTCCAGGTCGAGGTTGACGAAGACGAAGCCCAGGAAGGACTCCACGTTGACCGGGTGCAGCCCGAGCCGGGGTTTGTCCAGGCAGGGGATCCGGCGTGCCTCCGGGGCGCCGACCAGCCGTCCGTCCAGCTTGTAGGTCCAGCCGTGGTACGGGCAGCGGATCGCCTTGCCCGACGGCTCCGGTTCGGTGACCAGGCGGGTGCCGCGGTGCCGGCAGACGTTGAGGTGGGCGGCGAGGCCGCCGTCCTCGGTGCGGACGACCAGCACCTCCCGGCCGGCCGCGGTCGCGGTCAGCCGGGCGCCGGGGCCGGGCAGGTCGGATTCGTGGCAGACGAGCTGCCACGACGTGGCGAAGACGCGGGCGGTCTCCGCCTCGGCGACGGCCGGGTCCGTGTAGTAGCGGGCGGGCAGTGCTTCCCCGGGCTCGGGGGGCGGCCCCGGCGGGGCAGGGGCGACGGCGGCTGCCCGGGGGGTCGAGGGGTTCATGGAGTCCTCCTCCGCGCCGCGACCGCGGCGATGGGGGTGGGGCCGTGGCTGAAAGGGACGGTGGGGCCGGCGCCGCGCCGGTACTCCAGGCCCGTCTTTCTCCAGCTGACTAATTGGTTAGTCAGAGTGGGACCCGTGGCCGGGCAAGTCAAGACTTGTGGGCTGACTAATTAGTTAGTTAGTGTCATCGCAGGCCGACGCCCAAGGGCTACGACCCCGGCCGCCCCTTCGCCCTGGTCCGGACACCGCTTGTTCCTGGACACCGCTTGTCCCCGTGCGCGGCCCGTCAGGCCCGCACCGCACCCGCTCTGCGCCCCATCCCTCTCCTCCGGGCGCCGGAGCACCCCCCATCCACGCCGTCGCCGCGCTCCCTCCCGGACGCCCGGGAACGATCGCGACCCCGGAGGCACGCATGAGCGCTCGCCGAAGTCTGGTATGGCTCGGCCTCACGCCGGAGCCCGAACAGGAACTGCCCGCGGCGGTGGCCGCACTGCGGGCCCCCGCGGCCGGCCGGCCGCCGGCGGCCCTGGTCACCGCCGAGCGACGCCGCGTCGAGCGGCTGGTGCTCCGCGGCACCCAGCGAGGCTGGCTGCGCTACCTCCGCGAAGTCACCGCCCTGGTCGTCGACGCCGCGGCGGCCTCCCCGACCACCGACCCCGGGCCCGCACTGCTGGCCGGCGAGGTCGTCCTCGACCACCACCGCATGCTGATCGGCCTGCCCGGCGCCGCCTACGCCCGCACCGCCCCGCAACGTCACGCCCTGGAGCGGGCGCTGGCACACCTGCGGGACCGCCCGCGTCCCGCCGCCACCGGCCACTGCGAGTCCAGGAGCACCGTATGACCGGCGTCGTCTCCCTCCTCCCCGAAGGACAGCACGGCCTGCTCCTGTCGCCGGTGTCCGGCGCCGAACCGCACCGCGGCGCCGAGGACCTCGCCCGCTACCTCGCCGCCGGTGGGTACGCGCCGCTGACCCCGCGCGACCGGCTGCTCGAACGGATCGCCACCCTCGGACTGCGCGGCCGCGGGGGCGCCGGCTTCCCCGCCGCCGTGAAGTTGCGGACCGTCCGCGACGCACCCGGCCGGCCCGTCGTCGTCGCCAACGGCGAGGAGGGCGAGCCCGGCTCCGTCAAGGACCGGTGGCTGCTGCGGCACAGGCCGCACCTGATCCTGGACGGCCTGCGGCTCGCCGCCGCCATGACCGGTGCCGCACGCGGCTTCGTCTACCTCTCCGACATCCCCGCAGAGCAGGCCGTACGGCGAGCGCTCGCCGAGCGTCCCGCCGACCTCCCCGTCGAGGTCGTCCGCACCGAACACGCGTACGTCGCGGGCGAGGAGACAGCGGTCGTACGATGTGTCGACGGCGGTCCCGCCCTGCCCACGGCCAAGCCGCCACGCCCGTTCGAGGCGGGGGTCGGCGGCGCGCCCACCCTGGTCGCCAACGCGGAGACACTGGCCCGGATCGCGGCGCTGCACGCTTGCCCGGACACCGCCGCAGCCGTCGCCGGTGCCCACCTGGTGACGGTCTCCGGGCCGGCCGGTTCCGCGTCCGCGCTGATCGAGGTGCCCGCCGGCACGCACCTGAAGGTCCTCGCCGACCTGGGCGGCCACGGCAGGGCCGAGGCGGTCCTGCTGGGCGGCCTGTTCGGCGGACTGTACGGCACGGGCTGGACGGACCTGCCGCTGGAGCATGACCGCCTCACCGCGGCCGGCGGCGCGCTCGGCTGCGGTGCCCTGCACTTCCTCCACCCGTGGGACTGCCCGGTCGCCGTGGCCACCGAGGCGGTCGCCTATCTGTCGGCGCAGAGCGCCCGGCAGTGCGGGGTGTGCGTCTCCGGCACCGGGGCGCTGGCCCGGACCCTCACCGCCGCCGCCCGCGGGGGAGCGGCCCACGACACGACCGACAAGCTGCGCCGCTGGTCACGGCAGCTGCCCGGCCGCGGTGCCTGCGGATTGCTCGACGCCGCCGCCCGCGTCGTCGCCACCCTCCTCGCCCACTTTCCCGACCTGGTCGACGCCCACCGCGGCGCCGCCTGCCCGGCGTGCGCGGAGCCGGCGCCCGAGGACGGGCGCCGCTTCACGGTGCCGGTGCCCTGAACCCGCCCCGCCCACGACAACCCCGAGCGAAGAAAGGACCGCACCATGAGACTCCTGCTGGACTCGACCCGCTGCCAGGGCTACGGCCTCTGCCAGGAAGCGGCCCCCGAACTGGTCGACCTCGACGAGTGGGGCTATGCCCAGGTCCGCGCGGCCGACGTGCCGCCCGGCAGCGCAGCAGCCGCCGAGGCCGCCGTCGCCGCCTGCCCCAACTGCGCCCTGCGGCTGGTGAAGTGACATGGGACGCGACCTGTCCGCCCTCTTCGACCCTGTCTCCGTCGCCGTCGTCGGAGCCAGCGACGACCCGGCCAAGTACGGCCACGCCATCGCCGCTCAGGCTCTCCGCGCGAACGGCCGCCGTCCCGTCCACCTGGTCAACCGGCGCGGCGGAACGGTGCTCGGGCACACCGCCGCACCCAGCCTGAGTGCGATCGGCGAGCCCGTCGACCTCGCCGTGGTCTCCGTCCCCGCCGCCGGGTTCGAGGACGCCGTCGACGAGGCCCTGCGCTGTGGGGCCCGGGCGATCGTCGCGATCACCGCAGGCTTCGCGGAGACCGGCGGCGCCGGGCGCGCCCGGCAGCACGCCGTCGCCGAACGCGTACGCGCCGCCGGCGCCGTGATGGTCGGGCCCAACTGCCTGGGCCTGGCCGACAACACCACCGACCTCTTCCTGGCCTCCGACACCTTCACCGCCGGCGGTGTCGCCCTGCTCAGCCAGAGCGGCAACCTCGCCCTGGAACTCCAGCTCCGCTTCCGGCCGCACGGCCTCGGCTTCTCCCGCTTCGTCTCCCTGGGCAACCAGGCCGACGTCACCCTCGTCGACCTGCTCGCCGACTGCGCCCGGCACGAGGGCACCCACGCCATCGCGATCTACGCGGAGGACTTCGCCGACGGACGCGCCTTCGCCGAGGCGGCCGCCGCAGCGGGCAAGCCCGTCGTCCTGCTCACCGCCGGACGCGGCGACGCCGCTGCGCGCAGCGCCCAGTCGCACACCGGTGCCCTGACAACCTCGGCCGACGTCGTGACCGCGGCGTGCCGGGACGCAGGCGTGGAACTCGTCGCCACCCCCCGCGAAC
>NZ_BMVJ01000033.1:19683-20681 GCF_014650655.1 Streptomyces anandii JCM 4720 | reverse complement strand
TCACCGTCGTGCTCGCCGCGTCGCAGGGCGTGCGCCGTGCGGCCGGGCGCCGCGTCGCCGTGCTCACGGACGGCGGGGGTCACGGCGTCATCGCCGCCGATGCCGCCGAGACCGCCGGCCTGACCGTGCCCGAACTGCACCGGCCGACCCAGGACCAGCTGCGCCACGCCCTGTGGGAGCAGTCGGCCGTCACCAACCCGGTGGACCTCGCCGGGATGGGCGAGCAGAACCCGGGCTCGTACGCGCAGACCGTCTCCGCGCTGCTGGCGGCCGAGGAGGTCGATGCCGTCCTGATGACGGGCTACTTCGGTGGCTACGCGGCGGCCGACGGCGGGCTCGGGGGAGGGGGTACGGCTCTCGCGGAGGGGGAGCAGGAGGCCGCGCGCCTCATCGCCGCCCGGCACCGGACCGGCGCCAAGCCCCTCGTGGTGCAGTCCATGTATCCCGAGTCGCCCAGCTGCCGCACCCTCGCCGCGGCCGGCATCCCGGTCTTCGCCGCCACCGAGGACGCCGCCCGCGCACTCGCCGCCACCGCCCCCACCGCCGGGCACACCGGCGTCACGCCCCTGCCCCGGGCCGACGCCCCGCTGCACGAGACCGGCTACCTGGCCACCCGCAGGGCCCTGCAAACAGCCGGACTCGCCTTCCCCGAAGCCCGCGAGATCCACGACGAGACCGAACTGCTCGCCGCGACAGAGGAGTTCAGCGGGCCGTACGTCCTCAAGGCCCACCATCTGCTCCACAAGTCCGACGTGGGCGGTGTGACCCTCGGCCTGGCCGGCCCCGGCGAACTCCTCGCCGCCTTCCACGCGATGCACGCCCGGCTCTGTGCGCCCGCCTATTCCGTGGAGGCCATGGCGGACCTGACCGACGGAATCGAGCTGATCGTCGGTGTGAACCGGGACCCCCGCTTCGGCCCGGTCGCCATGGTGGGGCTCGGCGGCGTGCTGGCCGAGACCCTGCGGGACGTCGCCTTCGCCCTGGCCCCCGTGCCCGCC
>NZ_BMVJ01000033.1:18690-19656 GCF_014650655.1 Streptomyces anandii JCM 4720 | reverse complement strand
GACCGCGCCCTGCGTCTGCTGCGCGGGCTGCGCACCGCCGCCCTGTTCGACGGCGTGCGGGGCAGGCCGCCCGTCGACATCGCCGCCGCCGCGGCCGCCGTCGAGTCGATCACGACCTTCGCCGCCGCCCACCCCGAGATCGCCGAGATCGAGGTCAACCCGCTGCTCATCCGCCCGGACGGCGCCCTCGCCCTCGACTCCCGCGCCGTACCGGCCTGACGACCCGCCCCCCGCGACCCGACCGAAGAGGCCCCCATGGACATGCGCTACACCCCCGAGCAGGCCGACCTCAAGCGCCGCGCCGCCGATTACGCGCGCCTGCTGATGCGTTACGAGGACCAGTCCGAGCAGGCCGGCGGCCCGCTGCCGCAGCCGCTCGTCACCGAACTGACCCGGGCCGCGATGGACGCCGGTGTCTACGCCATCAACATGCCCGCCGAGTGGGGCGGAGCCGGCCTTGGCCTTCTCGAACAGGTCGTCGTCGAGGAGGAGTTCGGCAAGGTCACCAACTGCCTCTGGGACATCCCCTGGCGGCCCGCCAACGTCCTTGCGTACGGCGACCACCGGCAGCGCGAGAAGTACCTGCTGCCCGTGATCCGCGGCGAGAAGTTCGACGCGTTCGCCGTCACCGAGCCGGGTGCGGGATCCGATCCCTCCGCCGGGAGCTCCACGGCCACCCGCACCGACGGCGGCTGGCTGCTCAACGGCGAGAAGTGGTTCGTCACCTGTGGTGACATCGCCGACTTCCTGCTGGTCCAGGCGGACGCCGGCCCCGACCGGCTGCCCACCCTGTTCTTCGTCGACAAGAACGCGCCCGGCGTCGGGATGACGCGCGTGCCGCACTTCATGCACTCCGCGGTCAACGGGCACCCCGAGTTCACCTTCACCGACGTCTTCGTGGCCGACGAGGACGTGCTCGGCGGAGTCGGCAACGGCTACGAACTGACCAAGGAGTGGTTCACCGAC
>NZ_BMVJ01000033.1:17424-18485 GCF_014650655.1 Streptomyces anandii JCM 4720 | reverse complement strand
TGGACATCGCGGTCAACCGGGCCTACACCCACCAGGTCGCCTGGGAGGCCGACCAGCCGGGCACCGACCGCAAGACGCTGCATGCCAAGGCGTCCACCGCCAAGCTCGCCGCCAGCGAGGCCGCCGGCCGGGTCGCCGACCGGTGTCTGCAGATCTTCGGCGGACGCGGCTACGACCGCTCGTACGCCGTCGAACGTATGTACCGGGAGCTGCGCGTCGACCGGATCTGGGAGGGCACCTCCGAGATCCAGCGCCTCATCATCGCCAACGAGCTGATCAAGCGCGGCACCCGCACCCTTGCCCTGCCCACCCACTGAAACCACGCCCCTCAATACCCCTGAGCGAGGACTTCCATGGACTTCCGCCTCACCCCGCGCCAGGCGCAGCTCAAGGCCGACGCACGCGCCCTCACCGACCGCATCGCCGCCTACGAGGTGCGGTGCGAGGAGGAGAACGGCCTGCCCGCGAGCGCGCACACCAAGATCCGCGACGCCGTCCTCGACGCGGGGCTCCAGGCCGTCAACATGCCGGCCGAGTGGGGCGGCGCCGGACTCACCATCGCCGAGCAGGTCACCGTCCAGGAGGAGCTGGGCCGGCTCACCGGCGCCCTGTGGGACATGGTGTGGCGGCCCGCGAACGCCCTTCGCTTCTGCACCCCCGAGCAGCGCGAGCGCTTCCTCGTCCCGGTGATCAGGGGCGAGCGGCGTGACTGCTACGCCGTCACCGAACCCGGCGCCGGCTCGGACCCGCAGAACCTCGCCACCACGGCGACCAAGAACGGCCAGGGCTGGGTGCTGAACGGCGAGAAGTGGTTCGTGACGGTGGGCGACCACGCGGACTTCATGATCGTGCTCGCCGCCGCGGGACCGGAGCGCGCGCCGACGCTGTTCCTCGTCGACAAGGACACCCCCGGCATCGAGATGACCCGGGTGCCGCGCTTCATGCACACCTTCGTCTACGAGCACCCCGAGTTCACCTTCACCGACGTCCAGGTCGGCGAGGACGCCGTGCTGGGCGGCATCGGCGAGGGCCACGACATCACCCGCTCGTGGTTCACCGAG
>NZ_BMVJ01000033.1:14940-17230 GCF_014650655.1 Streptomyces anandii JCM 4720 | reverse complement strand
TGGACATCGCGGTCAACCGGGCCTACACCCACCAGGTCGCCTGGGAGGCCGACCAGCCGGGCACCGACCGCAAGACGTTGCACGCCAAGGCGTCCATCGCCAAGTTGGCGGCGAGCGAGGCGTCGGGACGGGTGATCGACCGCTGCCTGCAGATCCACGGCGGGCGCGGCTACGACCGCTCGTACGCCGTCGAGCGGCTCTACCGGGAGCTGCGCGTCGACCGGATCTGGGAGGGCACCTCCGAGATCCAGCGGTTGATCATCGCCAACGAGCTGATCAAGCGCGGCTCGGGCGTCCTGCACCTGCCCACCGCCTGACACCACCGCCCACACGGCGTTCACACAGATCGAAGGGAAGCTCGGATGACCGACATCGAACGCGTCGGAGTCATCGGCTGCGGCCTGATGGGTGCGGGCATCGCCGAGGTCTGTGCGCGGGCCGGCCTGCCGGTGACCGTGGTCGAACGCGACGCGCAGGCGGCCCGCTCGGGCCGCCTGCGCGTCACCCGCTCGCTCGACCGGGCCGCCGCGCACGGCAGGATCGACGCCGGAGCGCGGGAGGCCGCCGCCGCCCTGATCACCGTGACCGACCAGCTCGAAGCCCTGCACGACCGGGACCTGGTCGTGGAAGCCGTGGCGGAGGACGAGCGGCTCAAGCTCGACGTCTTCACCCGCCTCGACCCGGTGGTCACGGGGGAGCACACCGTCCTCGCGACCAACACCTCCTCCATCCCGGTCATCCGGCTCGCCACCGCGACCAGCCGCCCCGAACGGGTCGTCGGCGTGCACTTCTTCAACCCCGTACCGGTCCTCAGGCTCGTCGAACTCGTCCCGTCCCTGCTCACCTCGCCCACCACCACGGCACGGGCCCAGACCTTCGTGACCGGCACCCTCGGCAAGGAGGTGGTGCGGACCCGGGACAAGGCCGGGTTCGTCGTCAACGCGCTCCTCGTCCCCTACCTGCTGGCCGCCGTCCGCATGGTCGAGTCCGGCAGCGCGAGCGTCGAGGACATCGACCGCGGCATGGTCCTCGGCTGTGCCCATCCGCTCGGCCCGCTCGCCCTGACGGACCTCATCGGCCTGGACACCACGCGCGCAATCGCCGAGTCCCTGTACACCGAGTTCCGCGAGCCGCAGTACGCGCCGCCCCCGCTGCTGTCCCGGATGGTGGAGGCCGGACTGCTGGGGCGGAAGTCGGGGCGGGGCTTCCACACGTACGACGAACGGTGAGCCGCACGTGAGGGAAGATGGTCACGGCGTACGACGACCGAACGAGGGGAGCCGCAGGGTGTCCACGAAGGTGCGCACGGCAGACACGCGCGAGCGCATCCTGACCGCGGCGTGCGAGGCCATCGCCGAGATCGGTTTCGAGAAGATCCGCATGCGCATGGTGGCCGAGCGGGCCGGTGTGTCGACGGCGCTGCTGCATTACCACTTCGACACGCGCGAGAAGTTGTTCACCGAGGCGATGACCCACTCCTTCGCCAACACCGCCGTCGACGTGGACCGCGACGCGGAGACGGCACCGGCCGCGGTCATCCTGGCCCGCATCGTGCGCAACCTGCTGCCGACCGACCCCGAACTGCACCAGGACTGGCGGCTGTGGCAGGAACTGTGGGTCCGGGCACTGCGCGACGAGGCCACCCGCGCCTACGCCGTGGACCTGTACGCGCAGCTGCACGCCTGGGTGGCCGAAGCCGTACGGCGTGGCATCGCGTCCGGCGAGTTCACTCCGGCGGACGTGGACGACCTGTGCACGCTCGTCCTCTCGCTCAGCGACGGCTACGGCATCCGCCTCATGCTGCGGGACCCGACGGTCACCTTGGAGGCCGCGCTGGCATCCATCTGGCGCCACGTGTCCGCCGCGCTCGGCCTGCCGGACACCTTCCCGGAGACCGACTGAGCCGCCGGCGCGGGCGCTCGAAGGCCAGCAGCAGTCCCCCGACCGCGCCCGGTCCTCCAGCGCGGCCAGGCCCGCGGCGGCCAGCCGCTTGCGCCGGCGCCGCACGGTGTCCGGATGCACGCCAAGCGCGCGGGCGGTAGCCGGCCTGATACGGCACTAGCTCTCCGAATCGTCGTCCTCCGCCGGGGGGAGGGCGGCGGCGTTCAGGACCTCGGTGACCGTGACGGTGATGATCTGCTCCACGTCGGCGGCTGGCCGGCGGTGGCGGAGAGGATCACGACCTCCGTCGGACCGCCCCGCGCCCGGGCCCGGACGTAGGCGTCACGGGCGGGCCCCGCGCCGAACACCGCTTTGAAGATGCGGGCCCCCCAGACCGGCAGTTGGGTCT
>NZ_BMVJ01000033.1:3691-14908 GCF_014650655.1 Streptomyces anandii JCM 4720 | reverse complement strand
CGACCGCACTGCCGCGGTTGCCGTAGACCCCGAACGGAGTGCTCAGGTACTGCTCCAGGTACCAGCGGAGCTCCTCCAGGTCGTTTTCGCTCAGGGGCCACCGCAGGGGGGCCGCCTGAGCGGCCACCGTCGGATAGAGCTCACCCGACGGCCACTCCCGGACCGTCACCAGCCCATCGGCCCCGCACTCGACCAGTAGACGATCCGTCACAACCCCGCCCCGCATACCAGAGGAGGCCACTGGCAACCCCGTACACACCAGCATAGAGGGTGAGGTACTGGTCGTGGGCCGGTGCTGATCGAGAGCACCCGGGAGTGCCGGGGCCGAACGGTGCCTACAGCCGGGGGCAGGCGCAGTCGGCTGCCGTGACCACGGCCTCGCGCTGAACCAGCGGACCGAGGTGGCACGTCGGGCCCATCCTGGAGCGGGCGGCGGCCGCGTCCTTTGCGGGCCAGGTGGACTCCCGTGCTCAGGCCGCCACGGGATCGGCCGAGAGTGTGATCACCGGCTTCGTTCCGGTCCCGGTCCCGGCCACGCGATCGTTCTGACGGTCCGGTACCGCCGGACACAGCTAGTGGGCGACACATCATGACGGGGCGAAGGTTGCCACGCGGTACTGGTCGCATCGCCCTGGCTTCTGGTTCGGGGGCGCGGGCCAGGGCGTACTCGCCCCACCAGCGGGCCATGAAGGCGGGCACCGGAGCGAGGCCGTATGGATCGGCGGCGTTGCCCGGCGCGCTGTCGGCGCGCCGTCACAACCACGGCGGTGAGCCGGCATCGCCCCGGCACGGCGGGCTCGCCCCACCAAGCCGAGGCAGCCGATGCCGGCGCCTCACAGGGTCACGGGTGTGCGCGACTGCCACGCGCACGCCACCACCTACTCCTCGTCGTCGGCAGCCTCCACACGTACTGTGTGCCGGCCGGTGGCACGCGCCCGTCCTCGTTCGCAGGCGCGACGAGGTGGGCGGGCTCAACCCCACCCGACGGCGCGCCCGGCCTTCACCTGCGCGAGGTCGTGCTCTTCCTCCAGTTGCCGGGCGCGCTGCTCGGCTGCTTCCGTGAGCCTTGGCCGCCACTGGTGGGGCGGACGCCGGATGCTGCGCAACGATGCGGGCGCGGGCCAGCCGGAGCCGGTCACGAGTTGGACGCCGGCCCGCCCGCTCCATACCTGAGGCCGTCGAGGAGCAGGTCGAGGAGGCGGCCGGCCCGCTCGCGCTGGCCGGGTGCGCTGGTGATCAGCCCGACACCGGCCAGGCTGAAGCCGACATCGAAGGGGTCGACGTCCGGGCGCAGGAGACCAGCGCCGGCGCCGGCCCGCAGCAGGGTGCCGATCGCGGTGGCGAGCTTGTCGAGAGTCTCGGCAAAGGGATTCGCACCGGATGCCACCGCGGCCCGCAGCGCGTCCGCCATGCCCTGCTTCGCGGCAAGGTAGTCGATGAAGTCGTCCATCCACAGACGGATCGCCCGGTCCGGCTCATGGTCGGCGAGCAGTTTCACGGCGCTGTCGCAGACACGTGCCAGCTCGTTGCGGTAGGCCGCCTCGATGAGCGCCTCGCGCGTGGGGAAGTGGCGGTAGAGCGTGGCCGAGCCGACGCCCGCGGCCTTGGCGATCGTGTCGATCGCGACGTCCGGCCCCCTCTCGGAGAAGGCCTGCACGGCCGCTTCGAGGATGCGGTCCCGATTGCGGCGGGCGTCGGCGCGCAACGCGCTCGGCTTGGTGGTCAAGGCTGCTCCCTTCATGGCGGGACCAGTCTAACTGGACAACCGGGGAGTTCCCCGCTTACCGTGCAGATAACTGGGGAACTCCCCGGTTACGGATGTCGGCCCGTTGTACCCCCAGGCAAGGAAGACCCTCATGACCTCCCCGAAGACTGTTCTGATCACCGGTACGTCCTCCGGCATCGGCCTTGCCACAGCCATCGGCGCCGCCCGGGCGGGGTGGGCGACCATCGCCACCATGCGCGACACCGGCAAGGCCGGAGCCCTGCTCGAGGCCGCCTCGGAGGCGGGCGTCGCGGACCGGATCCAGGTCAAACGTCTGGACGTGACCGACCCCGCCGCCATCACCGCCTGCCTGGACGAGGTCGTCGCCGAGCACGGCCGCCTGGACGCGCTGGTCAACAACGCCGGCGCCGCCCAGCTCGGCACCATCGAGCAGAGCGGCGTCGACGACGTCCGCGCGGCCATGGAGGTCAACTTCTTCGGCGTGGTGGCGGTGACCCGGGCCGCCCTGCCGCATCTGCGGGCGTCGAAGGGCCGGGTGATCACCGTCAGCAGCGTCGGCGGCGTCGTCGGCCAGCCCTTCAACGAGGCGTACTGCGCGGCGAAGTTCGCCGTCGAGGGCTTCATGCAGTCCCTCGCGCCGGTCGCCGCCACCGTAGGCGTCGACGTCACCGTCATCGAGCCGGGCGCGGTGGCCAGCGAGTTCGTCGCCAATCTCGGCCTGGACGTCCCCACGCTGCTCGCCGCCGCCGGGCCCTACAGCCCGGCGCTTGAGGCCTACATCACCCGCACCCGGCAGTCTTTCGGCAACGCCCAGACCCCGGCCGAGGCAGCCGCCCCGATCATCGACGCCCTGACCGTCGCCCGCCCGCCCTTCCGCATCCAGACCTCGCAATGGGCCCGCGACTTCGTCGCCACCACCCTCGCCGACCTCGACGGCTCCGCCGTCCAGACCCTCACCGGCACCTGGGTGCGCTGACCGCGCCGCCCCGCGTACGTACGGGTGAGCGCACGGCCGAGCCGGGCGCGGCAGCCGCACAGCCTCCCCTCGCCGGCGCAGCACCGCCGCCCCACCCGACCGCGACCGGTTCCCGCCGCACCCGGTCCGGGCCGAGGTCCGCAGCGCACCGGTCGCACAACCAACCAGTCACACGTCGCGGGACGACCCGCAACAGTAAGGAAGATCACCATGGAACTCCGCCCCCTCGGCAGCCAGGGCCTGACCGTCTCCGCCGAAGGACTCGGCTGCATGGGCATGAGCGCCTTCTACGGCAGCACCGACGAGGCCGAGTCCCTCGCCACCATCGACCGCGCCCTGGAACTGGGCGTGACCTTGCTGGACACCGCCGAGAGCTACGGCCCGTTCATCAACGAGCAACTGCTCGGCAAGGCCCTCGCCGGCCGCCGCGAGCAGGCCGTCGTCGCCACCAAAACCGGCATCGAGTTCACCGACGACGGCACGTTCGTCGGCCACAACGGGCGTCCCGAGTACATCCGGTATTCCCTGGACCGCTCCCTGCGCCACCTGGACACCGACCACGTCGACCTCTACTACCTGCACCGGGTCGACCCGCAGGTGCCGATCGAGGAGACCGTCGGCGCCATGGGCGAGCTGGTGGCCGCCGGCAAGGTCGGCTACATCGGCCTGTCCGAGGCCGCCCCGAAGACCATCCGCCGCGCCCACTCCGTCCACCCCATCACGGCGGTCCAGACCGAGTACTCGCTCTTCGAGCGCGGCATCGAGGACGACGGGGTAATGGCCACCCTGAACGAGCTCGGGATCGGCCTGGTCGCCTACTCGCCGCTCGGACGCGGGTTCCTGTCCGGTGCGGTCACCAGCCCGGACGACTTCGCCGCCGACGACTTCCGCCGCACCGACCCGCGCTTCCAGGCCGAGAACTTCGCCCGCAACCTGGCCGTGGTCGACGAGGTCCGCCGCCTCGCCGCCACCAAGCAGGTCTCGCCGTCTCAGCTTGCCCTCGCCTGGGTGATGCACCAGGGCGCCGTCGCCATCCCCGGCACCAAGCGCCGCCACTACCTGGAGGAGAACGTCGCCGCCACCACCGTGACGATCACCGATGAGGACTTGGCCGCCATCGGCGCCGTCGCACCGCGCGGCATCGTCTCCGGCGACCGCTACGCCCCCGAGCTCATGCGGAACCTCAACGGCTGACCCCGGGGCGTGCCGGGAAGGCAGCCACGACGCCTCCGACCGCGCGGCGTCCCAGCGGCTCGCGGGATGCGGCGTCAGCCAACAGCCAGGTCGGAGCAGAGATCACGAAGCTGACGTGAACGACGTCGCCGTCCGGCCCACCGCCCAGAGTTGACCTCTCCCGCACTTCGACTGCGGACACTGCACCCGCGGGACTGTTCCACGGCTCCGGAGTCGACAGTCCAGCCACCGCCGAGCGGGGCGACTGCCTCGGATGCAGCGGGTCTTGTGGATGTAGCATCGACTGATGGCCGTCACTGCAGGGTGTGTTCGATCGACTTTCTTCGGGACATCCTCGGTACACGTCACCGACGGTGTCTCCGGGATCCTCATCGACGGCTTCTTCACCAGGCCGTCGCTGCTGCGAGTCGCTCTCGGGCGGCCCATCGCGCCCGATCTCCGACGCATCTCCGACGCGCTGTCCCGAGGCGGCGTCGAGCAGCTGGACGCCTTGTTCGTGGCCCATTCCCACCACGACCACGTCATGGACTCCCCTGAGGTCGTCAAGCGTGTTGGCGGCGTCCTGCACGGATCGGAGTCGACGGTGAACGTCGGCCGCGGAGCCGGTCTGGGTGAAGACTTGATGAGACGTATCAGCGACGGTGACAGGTACGTGTTCGGGGACTTCACGGTCCGCGTCTTCGAAGGTGCGCACAGCCCGGGGGACAGGTATCCGGGTTCGATCGACGGGCCGCTCGTACCACCGGCCAAGGCCAGCGCCTACCGCACCGGCGGCTGCTACTCGTTCCTCTTCGAGCACCCCTCCGGCACGATACTGGTCCACCCCAGTGCCAACTTCGTCCCGAACAAGTTCGACGGTCTGGACGTCGATCTGCTCTACCTCGGCATCGGCGCCCTGGGTGCGCAGTCCGCGCGATTCCAGGACGACTACTGGCACCACACCGTCGAGGCCACCCGCCCGGACCTCGTCATCCCCGTGCACTGGGACGACTTCGGACGGTCGCTCGACAAGAAGCCGCGTCCCATGCCGCGACTCCTGGACAACTTCGCCAGGACCAGGGAACTGCTCGACCGCAAAAGCACCGGGTCCGGCATCCCCGTGCGTTTCCAGCAGCCGTACGAGACGATCACCCCGTTCAGCTGACCGCATTCCTGTTCGCAAGGACGCGTGGTCACCCCAGTCGCTCGGTGATGTGGTCTCCCACACGCAGGGCGTTGGCGATGGCCGTCAGCGAGGGATTGACCGCTCCGATGCTCGGGAAGAAGCTCGTGTCGACGACGTAGACGTTGTCGAGGTCGTGGGCCTTGCAGTTGACGTCGAGGGCGGAGGTGGCTGGGTCACGGCCGAAGCGGACGGTGCCCGCCTGGTGTGCGGTGGCGCCGATGGGCATGCCCTTGTGCAGGTAGAGGCTGTGGGACAGCAGGTGCTGCTCCTGCATGCCCAGATGGCCGAGCATCCCCTGGAGTTTGTGTCGCAGCCGCTGCAATCCCGCGATGTTGTTCTTCTCGTCCAGGGACAGGTGGATGGCACCGTCCCGGTCCAGGGTGACACGGTTGTCGGCATCGGGCAGGTCCTCTCCGCACAGCCAGAAATCGACCGCGTGGTGGGCGAGTACCTCGAAGGGCATGTCCGGGGAGACGGCCCCGGCCCAGCGGGGTGCTTCGCCGTGGATCTGCTCGGAGTCGGACTTGCCCAGCATCTGGATGCCGCCGAGAGGGAAGTCCCAGTCGTCGGAGCCGAGATACCAGTCGTGCAGCGCCAGGGTTTTCTGGAACCTGGTGTCGTTGGGCTCCTTGGACACGGCCATCAGGGCCAGATTGTTGTGCCGCATGTAGTGCCGGCCCACCACGCCCGAGCTGTTGGCCAGGCCCTGCGGGTGCCGGTCGTTGGCCGAACGCAGCAGGAGTACGGCGGAGTTGACGGCACCGCACGCCACGATCACGATGTCCGCGCCGAACTCCACCCTTGTACCACTCCCGTTCCCCTGCTCGCCGCCGTCCCCGTCGGCATCCCTCACGTCCGCCACGACCTTGGTGACGCTCCGCCCGGTCGCTTCCGTCTCCAGGCGCAGCACGTCCGCGTGAGTGACCATCTCGACGTTGGGGTGTTCGAGGGCGGGGTCGACACAGATGACCTGCGCATCGGACTTGGCGCTGAGCAGACAGGGGAAGCCGTCGACGCGGTCGCAGCGGATGCAGGCGCTGGTGCGGGTCGCCCGACCCTGGCCGTCCTGTGCGAGGTTCACCCCGATCGGCAGGTGGAAGGGGTGCAGCCCCTGCTTCTCCAGGTCGTCGCTGAGTTGCTGGATGCGCGGCTCGTGCTCGACCGGCGGATGGCCGTACTGCGCTCCGGACGGCCCCTCGGTGGGGTCCTCACCATGTCGCCCGTGGACGAGGTAGAGGTGCTCGGCCTGGGTGTAGTACGGCTCGAAGTCCGCGTAGTCGAGGGGCCAGGCGGGAGAGATGCCGTCGTGATGGCGCAGCTCGCCGAAGTCCTCGGGCCGCAGCCGGAACAGCGCGGCTCCGTAGAATTTGGTGTTGCCGCCGACGTAGTAGTTGACTTCGGGAGGGAACCGGTTCCCCTTCTTGTCGTACCAGAACTCCGGCGCACGGTACTTCGCCTTGACGAAGACCGCGGTGGAATCCCAGTTGTCGCGCTCGCGGGGCAGGTAGCCGCCGCGTTCGAGTACGAGGATCCGTTTGCCGGTGGGTGCCAGTCGGTGGGCGATGGTGCCGCCGCCCGCGCCCGTGCCGATGACTATGACGTCGTAGTGCTGTCCGTCGGTCATGCCGGTCACCGTCCTCGGCGCATGCTCCGGATACCCCCGGTGAAGGGGAAACTGCCCCGATCACCAACGTAGCCCCGGCATATGTGTCCAGCGAGTTGAGCCGGTCGGGTGAGCCGGGGCTCCGGCGTGCTCACAGGATCGCGATGGGATTGACCGGGGAACCGGTGGCCGCGGACAGCCGGAGGGGGGCGATCACGCAGAGGGACGACCAGCGGCCCTCCCGGGCGCAGAGCGGCGCCAGATCCTCCAACCGCAGGTAGTCGAGCAGGTGCAGGCCCATCGCGTGGATGGCGAGCACATGCACCGGGAAGGCGACGCCCCGCACCGCGCCGGGGGCCGTGTCGTTGTTGCCGTCACTTCCCAGCACGGCCACCTCCCGCTCGGCCAGGAACGTCATGGCGGTCGGATGCAGTCCCGCCCGGGCGTCGGCCGTGTCCCAGGGGCCCAGTTCCTCACGACGCCGGCGGTGTCCCACCCGTACGAGGAGGATGTCGCCCCGGCCGACCCGGACCCCCTGCTGCTCCTCCGCGCCGACCAGGTCCTCGGCCGTCACGTGTGAGCCGGGCTCGAGCCAGGGGACGCCGTGCAGGCGCGGGATGTCGAGAAGGACCCCGCGTCCGACGATGCCGTCACGCACCAGGTCGACGCTGAGGGCGCCGGCACCGACCGCGGGGTGAGGCCCCAGCACGTCCGCCGCCGGTACGCCTCCGTGCAGTGTGCCGTCATACACGACGTGACACAGCGCGTCGAGGTGGCTGTCCACATCGCCGTGCACGTTCATGGCGAAGCGGTCCCGGGCGAAGTCCAGACCCCGGGGGTTCGGCCGTCCCCCGGGCGGGGCGGTGAGCCGGTGCTCGGCCGGATCGGGGTCGTCGGGTGCGGGGCTGGTGACGATGGGGGCGGCGAGCGAAACCGCGCGTCCCGACCGGACCTCGCGGACGGCCGCCAGCACCTGGTCCGCGGTGATCGTGTCCAGGGCGCCCCTGGGGCCGGCGCCGCCGGGGGCGGTGCCGCGCAAGTGCCGGTAGAGCGACAGGAAGGCGGCCTCACTCAACTGGTGGTCGAACATCCGCATGTCCCCACCATCCGGCAGCCACCGCGTTCCGGCGCGCCGAGTTGCCGGGCGCGGACGCCCCCCGTCTCAATGGCAATGAAGGAGCGGCCTGTCCGGGCCAGGACTGACGCACCGCACGGATTCGCGGAGGTCCGGATGGACATGGTCGGGTCCGCGCCGTGGGCCCGCCGGAGATGACGGAACGCGCCATGGCCCTGCTGACCGCCGAGCCGTGTGTCCTGAACGTGCGTCTGCAGGTGGGCGGCGTCCACAACCCCGACGGCGACGCCATCGAGTGCGACATCCTCACCGGGGGCCGCCGACGAGGTGCTGCGCGGGCTGCGGGACCTCGGCATCGTCTCGTCCGGCCGCGGTCTGCCGCAGGTCCGCCTCGGTGAGGGGCTGGAGGGAATCATGGGTGTCGAGCCGGTGCAGCAGGACGAGGGCTGAACGGACCAGCACTCCTCCCGCCCGATCGCCGCGGGCGGCGCCGACACCCACCCACCCGTCCGCCGATCGGCCGGGGTGCGGGTGAAGCCCGTGCGGGCTAGGCTTTTGCAGGCAAGGCCAGGTTCTCCAGGCCGTCTTGCCAGACGCCGGTCGCCTTGTCAGCGACAATCGATTCTCTCTGTGGAGACCCGACGAGCGCGGTCCCTTCCGCATTTCGCAGGGTGGGCAACGGCCTCGATTCCTGCTGCTCGAACACTCCTCGCGCTGTGCGCAGATGGCGGCACCGGCTTGCAGGATCCACGGCTCGCAATCCCTGTGGAGGTCGGGATGAGAGTTGTTGTTGATCTTTCCCGATGTGAGGGTTATGCGCAGTGCGCGTTCCTGGCTCCGGAAGCGTTCCGGATGCACGGCGAAGAGGCACTCATGTACGACCCGAATCCCGACGACGCCCGACGTGACCAGGTGCTGCGCGCCGCGGCGGCCTGTCCGGTCCAGGCGATTCTGGTCGACCGGCTGGAGGGACCGGACTCAGCGGTCGAGGCGACGCGGTCATGACCACCGCCGACACGCTGCAAGCGTTCAAACGCGATGGCCGCATCGTGGTCGTCGGGGCGTCCCTGGCGGGGCTACGGGCCGCGGAGGGCCTGCGCGATGAGGGTTTCACCGGATCGCTGACCATGATCGGTGACGAAGTGGGCGAGCCCTACGACCGACCCCCACTGTCCAAGCAGGTACTGACCGGGTGGGTACCTGCCGACGGCACCAAGCTGCCGCGGCGTCGTGACATCGACGCGGAGTGGCTGCTGGGCACGCCCGCCAGCGGGCTCGACCTGGCGACCAACCACGTACGCCTCGCCGACGGGCGGGACATCCCCTTCGACCGGGTCCTGATCGCCACCGGCGTGCGAGCCCGGCCCTGGTTCGTGGAGAGCGAGGCGTCCTTGGGCGGGGTGTTCGTCGTCCGTACCCGCGAGCACGCCGAGGGCCTGCAGCGAGCCCTGGCCGCCGGACCCTCCCGGGTACTGGTCATCGGGGCAGGCTTCACCGGTTCCGAAATCGCCTCCATCTGCCGCGAGCGGGAGATCCCCGTGACCGTCGCCGAACTCGCGCCGGCCCCGCTGGTCGGGGCGCTCGGCGCGATGATCGGTGAGGTCGCCGCGGACATGCAGCGCGCACACGGCGTCGACCTGCGCTGCGGTGTCAAAGTCACCCGGCTGGAAGGCGACTTGCAAGGGCGCTTCCGCCGGGCCCACTTCGACGACGGCAGCACGATCGACGCCGACGTGGCAGTGGTGGCACTCGGAGGCATCCGCAACACCGACTGGCTGCGGGACTCGGGACTGGCGGCGGGCCCTTGGGGAATCGCCTGCGACACCGGCTGCCGCGCTCTCGACCTCAACGGCCTGGTCACCGATGACATCTTCGTCGCCGGCGACGTGGCACGCTGCCCGAACCCCGTCTACGAGTATCGGCTCATCTCGCTGGAGCACTGGGCCAACGCCGTGGAACAGGCCGAGGTGGCGGCACACAACATGGTCAGCGCCCAGGCGGACCGCTGGCCCCACCTGGCCATCCCGCTGTTCTGGTCGATCCAGTTCGGCGTCAACATCAAGTCGGTCGGCGTGCCGACCTTCGCCGACGAGGTCGCTGTCACCCAGGGATCGGTGTCCGACCACCGCTTCGTCGCCGCATACGGCTACCGGGGACGTGTCACCGCGGCGGTCAGCTTCAACAACGCCAAGTGGCTGGACCACTACCAGCGGCTGATCGAGACGGCCGCCCCCTTCCCGCCGCCCTGCCCCACTCCTGACCAGCCCGTCGACATGAAGCCGATGCCGGTCGACTTCCCCGGCCCCACCCTCCTCGCCCAAGGCGCCACGGTCGTCGTCACCGGACATGACCCGGGTGAGCGGAGGGTCACGGCCGCGCAGCAGCACCACCGGTAGGACGGAGAGCGACATGACCACGGTGGAAACGCCTGACACGCTGCGCCGGATCCTCGACTATTCCTCCCGGGCCGACCCGTACCCGCTGTACGCCGAACTGCGCGAGACCCCCGTGGCACGCCAGGAGGACGGCAGCTACGTCATCAGCACCTATCGCGAACTCACGGATGTCCTGCACAACCCGCACCTGAGCTCCGACGTCCGCAATCTGGCGCGTCCGGTGGAGGCACTCCAGAGGCCCGGGACACCGGCGTTCATCAACCTCGACCCGCCCGAACACGACCGTCTGCGGCGTATGGCGATGCGCCACTTCGGTCCCCCGCACACACCGGGGCTGGTGCCCGGCCTGGAACCATATCTGACCGACACCGTCAGCAGCCTGGCCGACGACTTCGCGGGCAAGGACCGGATCGACGTCGTGGACGACTTCGCCTACCCCTTCCCCGTCACGGTGATCTGCCGCCTGCTCGGCGTGCCACGCGAGGACGAACCGACGTTCCGCCGATGGGTGAACGCCATCATCGAGTCGATCGACTACAACCCCGAGATCGACCCGAAGGAGAAGCTGGAGAACGGCCGGCAGGCCACCGAGGACCTGCGCGAGTACCTCGGCGGGCTGGTGGAGCAACGTCACGGCCGCCCCGGCAACGACCTCTTGTCACGGATGGCCGAAGACGACGGGCCGGACGGGCGGATGGCCGATGACGAGATCGTCGCCACCGCCAACCTGTTGCTGATCGCCGGTCACGAAACCACGGTCAACCTCATCACCAACGGCATGCTGACACTGCTGCGCCACCCGGAGGTGCTGCAGCGGCTGCGCGACGAACCCGGTCTGGTCGTACCGCTGGTGGAGGAACTGCTTCGCTACGAGCCTCCCGTCCACATCATCCCGTGGCGGGCGGCGTACAGCGACGTCACCGTCGCCGGCACGCCGATTCCCAAGGGTTCGAGGATCATGCTCATGCTGGCCGCGGGCAGTCGTGATCCACAGCGTTTCCACGACCCTGACCGCTTCGACCCCGACCGGCGGGACAACCAGCACCTCGGTTTCGGCAGCGGCATACACCTGTGCTTCGGTG
>NZ_BMVJ01000033.1:0-3666 GCF_014650655.1 Streptomyces anandii JCM 4720 | reverse complement strand
GTCCGCTCGCCCGCCGGGAGACCCAGATCGCCCTGACCGAGCTGGTACGCCGCCTCGACCGGCCCCGGCTGGTGGCCGACCCGCCGCCGTACCGGCGCAGTCCCGTCCTTCGCGGTCCGATCCATCTGTACCTCGAGCAGAGTTGACGGCCGATTGGCCGACCGGACTTGCGCGGGGCCGGTCGGCCATCGCCGCCTCGCGGGCGGGCGGGTCGGTGCTCACGTGCCGCTCCTGCGGGGGCCTCCGTGGCTCATGGGGTCAGTTCGTCCTGGTGGCCGCCGCGCCATTCGGTGAGCAGGACGGTGGCGTCGTCGGCCAGGCGCCCGTCGTTGTGATCCATGACGGCGGCCATGAGCCGGCGCAGGGTTTCGTGCAGGGTTTGCCGGCCTGCGTGGTGGCGGCGGATGAAGTCGACGAACCGGTCCCGGCCGAACTCGTCGCCGCGGGCGTCGCGGGCCTCGGTGATCCCGTCGGTGTAGAACAGCAGGCGGTCACCGGGTTGCAACTGTTCGGCGCACTCGGTCACCGGCAGGCCAAGATCGGTCCCCATGGGTCCGGCCGGCGGGCAGGCCAGCTCTGTCGTCCAGCGATTGTCGCGGATGAGGACCGGCAGGGGGTGACCGCGGTTGATCCAGGTCAGTCGCCCGCTCGCCATGTCGAGGTCGGCCAGGATGCCGGTGACGTACCGGCTGGTGCCGAACTGCCGCAGCAGCACCTGTTCCACCTGCGCGCTGGTCTCGGCCAGGGACGCGCCCTGGCGGCGGGCGTTGCGGCAGGCCGCGACGGCGACGTTCGCGGTGATACCAGCGGTCGTGTCGTGTCCCATGGCGTCGAAGACGCTCAGATGCAAAGCGGTGCCGGCGACGGCGTAGTCGAAGGCGTCACCGCCGACCTGGTAGGCCGGTTCCATCACCGCACCCACCGTGACGTCGTATCCGGCAAAGGCGGGCGGCGGGGTGAGATTCCACTGCATCTCGGCGGCGACGTTCATCGCCTCGGTGCGCACCAGCCGGGCGTAGGAGTCGCTGAAGGAACGCTTGCTGAGCAGCAGCAGCGCCGTCATCGACGCCAGGTCGCGCAGGGCCTCACGCGTCGGTTCGTCGTCGGTCCGGCTGTCGGCCCGGATCACGCCCAGGCGCTCCACGCCGTCGGTGACGGCCACCCACCACCGCCGCCACCCGCTCGGCACACCTGACGCCGCCGGCTCGGCGAGCACGTCCACGTGCTGGTAGGCCTGGCCGGCCAAACTGCCCTCGACGGTGAAATCCTCCCCTCCTGCCGCGGCGTCGAGCCCGTTGCCGGTGAGCCGACGCAGCACCGTCTCGCGGATGTCGACGACGAAGACGGCCACGTCGTACAGGCCGGCCTCGGCGGCGTGCTCGGCGATCAGGTCCGGAAGCTGCTCCAGCGTGATCGCATGACTGGCCTGGACCATCCGTACCAGTGCCGGGGCGGCTGTGGCCCTGTCAACCACGGCGAGCCCCGTCACTTCGCCGGCAGGACCCGATCGAAGCGGTGGCGACGCACACCGGGCCACGACGTCGCATTGCCGTTCTCCCTTCCTGCTCGCGGACGGCGTGCCGCCGACGCGGTGCGCTCATGGGCGGGGACGGACGCGGTGCCAGCGTGGGCGTGCGTCACCGCCGCGGCATCCGGCCACGGAGGCGCAGCGTCGGCACACCCGCTGCACCCGGTCGGCGGCGCCGCCGGATTCAGGGAAGGTGTCGGGCCAGCGGATGTGCGGGAAGCGAGTGAGTTGCGAGCGGCTGAGGGACAGCCCGCAAACGGTCTCGTTCCGGCCAGGCTCCCAGGCGTGGACCTCGCCTGCGGGCAACCGGCGCCGGCCGTACTCCTCGTCGGTCCACTGCCCGGAGGCGGCGACGGCGTACTGCTTGCCGCGTTTCAACTGGACCGCCTCGCGCAAGGATTGCCCTCGGTCACCCCGACACCGTCCTCCCGCGGTGGTACACGTCGTCCGGCCGGGCCGCTCCGTCAGGTCGGCCGGCCCGCACATGGCGAGTGCCACGCCAGCCATCGCCCACACGTGGCGGCGCGAGCGTCGCCGGTCAGGCGATGAGCGTCGCGTGCACCGGGAAGAGCGGCACGCTGCCTGCCGTCCACGTGAGGGCAGCCACGGCGCAGCGTTGGTCAGAGGGCCCCCTGTTCGCAGACGAGGCGGGCGACCTCGCGGAGTTTGATGTTGTTTTCCTGGGAGTAGGAGCGCAGGACGTCGAAGGCTTGCTCTTCGGTGAGGTGATGCGCGCCCATCAGGATGCCCATGGCCTCGCCGATGGTGTGGCGGGTGGCGACGGCCTGTTCCATCTGGGCGTGGGTCCGCGCGGCGGAAAAGGCGATGGCAGCGTGGGCGGCCAGCAACCAGCCGGCCGTCTCGCTGGTGGTGGTGAACGCGCCCGGTTCACGGGAGTAGAGGTTCAGGGCGCCGAGGCCTTCGTCGTCAGTGAACAGCAGGAAGCCCATCATGCTGCCCACCCCGAGCTTGTGGGCCTGCGGGGCGTAGGCGGGCCAGCGTTGATGTTCGTCGGTGAGGTCCGCGATGCGGAAGACCCGCTCGCCCTGCGAGCTGCGGACGACGTCGAAGCAGGGACCCTCCCCCAGGCGCTCCTGGAGGCGATCGCTGTCGATGACCATCTGGCTGGTGGGAGCAAGGGTCGCGACCTGCTTGTCGTGAAGCACGAGGATGCCGGCCGCGTCACAGCCGTCGACCAGCTCGGTGGCCGACGCGGTGATCCGCTCCAGGGTCGCCGCCACCGAATCCTGCGCCAGCAGATTGCGCGCCATCGAGGCCATCTGCTGCGCGAAGCGACCCCAGTCCACCGTGTCCACCGTGTCCACCGTGTCCTCCCTGAGTACTCCCGTCCTGGGCTCTTCTTCTACCCAGGCTTCCATGAAGCCGCGCTGTGGCAGCCGAAGGCAGTCCACGCCACGGGCTGACTCGGTACGGCTCACCTGCCGCAGGGAGGTCGCTGACGGTGGCCGCCGCGGGGCTGGGCGCCAGGGCATCGGCGGGCAACGCACTCCGGCACGAGCGGACCACGTCACGGCCAGCGGCGACGGGCCCCGCAGGGCCTGAATGACCCCGCGTTTCACGGACCGGCGTCGGTCCACCGCCCGGGGCCACCGGGGGCCTGCGCTGGATCATTCGGGCGAGTGCGCCCCCGCGCGGTAGCGGGGGGCCAGGTCGGTACCGGAAGACTTGCGAAGGGCCAACTCCGCGTCGGTCAGTCGCGTCAGGGCCTCGGGCTCGGACAGGCCGGGCACGCAGACCACCTCGCCGGTCTCCACGGCGGCGAGGGAAGCGGTGACCACGTCGGCAGCGGGCATCCCGCCCTCGTCGTGCACCCGTGTCCGGCCCGGCACGGGATCCAGGCCCGTGCCGAGGTGAAACTCGGTGGCGGTCAGTCCCGGGCACACGACCTGCACGTGTACGGGCGTCCCCGCCAGCTCTGCGGCGAGGGTCCTGGTGAACGTCACCATGTACCCCTTGCTGCCCGCGTAAACGGCTCGGTGCGGGAGAGGGCCGGGCGGCAGGTCACCGGCGAACGCCAGCAGTGAGGCCACGTTGACGACCGTCCCCCGGCCGCGTGCCAGCATGCCGGGGACAGCCGCACGGGTCAGCACCGTCGGCGCGAGGACGTTCACTTCGAT
>NZ_BMVJ01000032.1:51534-55575 GCF_014650655.1 Streptomyces anandii JCM 4720 | reverse complement strand
CAAGGGCGAGGTCATCAAGACGGTGCCCGAGTCGAAGATCGTGGAGACCCTCATCGAGGAGGCCATGAAGCTCGCCGAGCACATGCAGACCGAGGGAATCCCCTCTGGCGAACCCGAAATCACCGTCGCAGGCTGAACGGAACGGACGGGGACGGCCCGGCGGGGCCGGGAGCGGCGGAACCGGCGTCCCCCACCCGGCCGACCGCCGGCCCCGGCGCGGGCCCCCGGTGGGGCCGGGGCGAGCGGGCGGCGCCCGCCGGGACGGGCGGAGACCGGTGTCCCCACGCCGTCGACCACCCGCCCGGCGCGGACCGTGCGGCGGAGCCGGGGCGAGCGGGCAGGCGGGCGTGCCGACGGTCGCATCCGGCACCGGCCGCGACCGGTCTCGGCTCGGCTGTTCGGAAGGGGGGACGGGCGGGACCGCGTTCCCCGCCCCCCGGCCGGCCACCGTTCTCGTCACGGACCGGTCCGAGCGGGCACGGGCGGGGGCCGGCGGCCGCATCCGGCCGGTCACCGGCCGCTCGCGTAGCGGCCGACCGCCCTTGTCGCTGCCGGCCGCTCGTCTCGCCCCGCAACGCTTCACCGCCGGGGACCGTCCCGCGGGGCCTCGGGCCGGTCCGGCCGGGCTGAGGCACGGCCCCGCGAGGCCTCGCCCCACAGGGCTTTGAGCCGGCGCGCCGGGCTGAGCGCGGCCGGCGGGAGTCGACGGACCCGGTCGGCCGGTTCCTGGGTGTTCACCGTTCTTCGTTGTTTTCCGGGGTCTTGCCCAGCAGGGTCTCGCGGACTTCGCGGGTCGGGTCGTCGACCGGGGGGTTCTCCTGGAGGGAGCCGGGGGCGGAGCGGTCCGGGGCTGCCGGGCTGTACGGGGACTGCGGGGGCGGCGGGGGGCAGGAGTCGCCGGGGGCGCCCGCGCCGGCGGCCGGCAGGCGCAGGGCGAGCAGCGCGACGTCGTCGCCGCTCGGCGCGATGCGTTGCAGCAGTTCGTCGCAGAAGGCGTCCACGGTCGCGCCGGCCATCCGCCGCGCCAGCACCGAGGCGTGGTCGCGCAGCTTGGCCATGCCCAGGTCGATCGGGCGGCCCCGGCTCTCCACCAGGCCGTCGGTGTAGAGCAGCAGGGTGCACTCGGGGGGCAACTCCTCGCGGGCGTCGGGCCAGTTGAGCCCCAGGTGAAGGGTGGCGCTCATGCCGATCAGCGGCCCGTGCCCGCCCTCCAGGAACCGCGTCTGGCCCTCGCGGGTGACCAGCAGCGGCGGCGGATGCCCGGCGTTGACCCAGTGCAGCCGCCACGGACCGCCCTCCGGGCCCTCGATACGGGCGAAGACGAGGGTGGCCATCGGCGCGTCACTGGTGTTGGTCACCGCCTCGTCCAGCCGGCGCATGATCAGGCTGGGCGGCTCCCGGTGGTCCCAGGCCAGCGCGCGCAGCATGTTGCGCACTTCGGCCATGTGCGCGGCGGCCTGCAGGTCGTGGCCGACCACGTCCCCGATCACCAGGGCCATCACCCCGTCGGAGAGCAGGAAGGCGTCGTACCAGTCGCCGCCGATCTCCATGGCGCTCTGCGCGGGCAGATAGCGCGCGGCCATCCGCAGGTGGTCGACCTGCGGGAGCGGGGCGAGCAACTGGCGCTGCATGGTCTCGGCGACATTGCGCTGCTCGGCGTAGAGCCGGGCGTTGTCCATCACCAGGGCCACCCGCCGGCCGATGTCGGACAGCAGGCGGACCTCGGCGTCCGAGGGCGCGGGGGAGTCGCCGGTGCGGGCCAGGGTGAGCATGCCGTACTGCTGCCCGCGGGCGCGCAGCGGGACCACGACGGCAGAGTGGCCGCCGAGCCGGTCGAACAGCACCCGGTGGGTGGGGGCGAACGGCGCGTCATCCTCCCGCAGCCCGGCCGCGCCCAGCAGCACGGGC
Source organism: Streptomyces anandii JCM 4720 (assembly GCF_014650655.1). Taxonomy (GTDB): domain Bacteria; phylum Actinomycetota; class Actinomycetes; order Streptomycetales; family Streptomycetaceae; genus Streptomyces; species Streptomyces anandii. The sequence continues at coordinate 53,667 of NZ_BMVJ01000032.1, read as the reverse complement.
TCGCCCGAGTCGGCGGCCCGCGCCAGCGCCGAACGGCCCTTGTCCGTCAGCGGCGGCAGCGGCCCCTCCAGCCGCCTGGCCCGCCGCCGGCGCGCGTGACTGCGTACGGCGATCCGCTGCAGGGCCCCCGAGCGCCGCCCGTAGAGGTCCACCGCCGCCCAGTCGCCCAGCTCCGGGACCAGCAGCCCGAGCAGCCTGCGCAGCCGGCCGGAGGTGTCCCAGGTGGACATCAGCACCGTGGAGACGTTCGCCAGCAGGTTCAGCCGGTCGGTCAGCGCCTCCAGGGCCGCGGTGTGCGCCGCCGCCCGCGCCTCGGCGTCCCGGTGCAGGCTGAAGTCGCTGAAGACGACCACCAGTCCGGCCGGCCTGCCGTCGAGCACCAGGGGAGTGGTCGACCAGATGATGGGCACGAGCGTGCCGTCGGCCCGCAGGAAGTACTCCTCGCTGCCCTCCCCGGGATCCCGGCTGTCGTGCAGGGGCGCCCGCATCGTGCACTGCTCGCGCGGCACCGGGCCGCCGTCGGGCCCGCGGTGCAGCAGGTCGTGCGCGTCGCGGCCCAGCATCCCGGCCTCGGTGCGGCCCAGCAGACGCAGGGCCCAGGGATTGACGTAGGTGATCAGCCCGGCGGTGTCGAGGGCGAGGACTCCGGCGCCGAGGTCGCGCAGCACGGCGTACGGGAGGTCCGACTCCACCGCGATCACCGCTCTCCCGAAGCCCTCGACAGCTGGGTACCGCACCATTCTGTCCGGATTGTCCCGCACGCTCTCCCTCAGGGCACCGCGTTGCCCCCGCCGGACGTCCCATGCCCCCTCGCGCACCCCCGCTTCCGGTGCCCTCCAGGGGGTTCCCCCGGGGGGCGGCGCCGCTCAGATTCGGCGGGTACAGTGCGGAGATCAGCCAAACCCCCAGCGTGAGGCCCCGCACACGTGTTGACCCAGACCACCTCACGGGTGCTCGAACCGAGTGACCTGGACGCCGCGCTCGCGGTCCTCGACCGCGAGCCCGTCGCGAACGCCTTCGTGACGTCCCGCGTACAGGTCGCCGGGCTCGACCCGTGGCGGCTCGGCGGCGAGATGTGGGGCTGGTACGAGGCCGGCATGCTGACCTCGCTGTGCTACGCGGGCGCCAACCTCGTGCCGATCTGCGCCGGCCCGCGCGCCGTGCGCGCCTTCGCCGACCGGGCCCGCCGGGCCGGCCGCCGCTGCTCCTCGATCGTCGGCCCCGCCGACTCCACGGCCCAGCTGTGGCGGCTGCTGGAACCCAGCTGGGGCCCCGCCCGCGAGGTCCGCGCCCACCAGCCGCTCATGGTCACCGACCGCCTGTCCGCCGACATCGCCCCCGACCCCTACGTCCGCCGCATCCGCAAGGACGAGATGGAGACGATCCTGCCGGCCTGCGTGGCGATGTTCACCGAGGAGGTCGGCGTCTCCCCGCTGGCCGGCGACGGCGGCCTGCTCTACCAGGCCAGGGTCGCCGAACTCGTCGGCGCCGGCCGCTCCTTCGCCCGCCTCGACGAGCACGGCAAGGTGATGTTCAAGGCCGAGATCGGCGCGGCCACCGACCGGGCCTGCCAGATCCAGGGCGTGTGGGTGGCCCCCGAGTACCGCGGCCGGGGCCTGGCCGCACCCGGCATGGCGGCGGTGCTGCGTTACGCGCTCGCCGACGTGGCCCCCGTGGTGAGTCTCTACGTCAACGACTTCAACACCCCGGCCCGCCGGACCTACCGGAGGGTGGGCTTCCAGGAGGTCGGCGCGTTCATGAGCGTGCTGTTCTGAGGCCGGTGCGAGCCGGGTAGTCTCCCCGGCATGCCCCACATCCCCGGTCACGCACCCCGCCGTACCGACGACGTCGTGATCGGCCCCCTCGACCTGCCCGCCCGTGTCGACGAGGCGCTCGCCGTGCAGGCCCTGGCCTTCGGCCTCGGCGCCGACGAGGTCGCCGTACGCCGGCAGATCGTGCTGCGCCACATGACGTACCCGGGCGCCCGCGCGCTCGGCGCCACCACCTCGGAGGACCGCCTCGTCGGCTTCGTCTACGGCATGCCCAACGACCGCACCCACTGGTGGTCCACCGTCGTCGAGCCCTACCTGCGCGCCCGCGGCCACGACGACTGGCTCGACGGGTCCTTCGTGA
>NZ_BMVJ01000032.1:50460-51511 GCF_014650655.1 Streptomyces anandii JCM 4720 | reverse complement strand
TCACCGAGCTGCACGTGCACCCCCGCCACCAGAACCGCGGCATCGGGCGCTCCCTGATCACCTCCATCACCGACGACGCCGCCGAGCCCCGCTCGATCCTCTCCGCCATCGACACCGACAGCCCGGCGCGCGGCCTCTACCACTCGCTGGGGTACGAGGATCTGGCCCGCCAGGTGCTCTTCCCGAGCGCCCCGATGCCGTACGCCGTGATGGGCGCCCCACTGCCGCTGCGCAGGCGATAACCGATTTCCCGAGCCGCAGCCCGCCCGGCTAACCTCCTTGCCATCACCCAAACCCGGCAGGAGTACGAGAACCATGGCCAACGCACCGGTCCAGCGCATGTCCCAGTTGATGGCCAAGACGCTGCGCGACGACCCGGCCGACGCCGAGGTCCTCAGCCACAAGCTGCTGGTCCGCGCCGGATACGTCCGCCGCACCGCCGCGGGCATCTGGAGCTGGCTGCCGCTGGGCAAGAAGGTCCTCGCCAACGTCGAGCGCGTCGTCCGCGAGGAGATGGACGCCATCGGCGCCCAGGAGGTGCTGCTGCCGGCACTGCTGCCCCGTGAGCCCTACGAGGCGACCGGCCGCTGGGACGAGTACGGCGCCGAGCTGTTCCGCCTCCAGGACCGCAAGGGCGGCGACTACCTCCTCGGCCCCACCCACGAGGAGATCTTCACCCTGCTGGTGAAGGACCAGGCGTCCTCCTACAAGGACCTGCCGGTGATCCTCTACCAGATCCAGTCCAAGTACCGCGACGAGGCCCGGCCCCGCGCGGGCATCCTGCGCGGCCGCGAGTTCCTGATGAAGGACTCCTACTCCTTCGACCTCAGCGACGAGGGCCTCGCCGAGTCCTACGCCCTGCACCGCGAGGCCTACCAGCGCATCTTCGAGCGCCTCGGCCTGGACTACCGCATCTGCGCGGCGACCGCGGGCGCGATGGGCGGCTCGAAGTCGGAGGAGTTCCTCGCCCCGGCCGGGGCCGGCGAGGACACCTTCGCCGACTGCCCCAACTGCGACTTCGCCGCCAACACCGAGGCGATCACGTACGAGC
>NZ_BMVJ01000032.1:39736-50436 GCF_014650655.1 Streptomyces anandii JCM 4720 | reverse complement strand
TGCAGCCGGTGGACGGCTCCGGCGTGCCCGCGGCCGAGGAGATCCCGACCCCGGACACCCCCACCATCGAGACCCTGGCCGCCTCCCTGGGCGTGCCCGCCTCTGCCACCCTGAAGAACCTCCTCGTGAAGGTGGACGGCGAGATCGTCGCCGTGGGCGTGCCCGGCGACCGCGAGGTCGACATGGACAAGGTGGAGGCCCACTTCGCGCCGGCGCTCGTCGAGATGGTCACCGAGGCCGACTTCGCCGGCCGCCCCGACCTGGTGCGCGGCTACGTCGGCCCGCAGGGCCTGGACAAGCTGACGTACATCGCCGACCCGCGGGTGGCGCCGGGCACGGCGTGGATCACCGGTGCCAACAAGGAGCACACGCACGCGAAGAACGTCGTCGCCGGACGCGACTTCGAGGTCGACGCGTACGTCGACGTGGTGGTCGTGCAGGACGGCGACCCCTGCCCCAAGTGCGGCACCGGCCTCAAGCTGGACCGCGCCATCGAGATCGGCCACATCTTCCAGCTGGGCCGCAAGTACACCGACGCCCTCAAGCTCGACGTGCTCGGCCAGAACGGCAAGCCGGTCCGCGTCACCATGGGCTCCTACGGCATCGGCGTCTCCCGCGCGGTCGCGGCCCTCGCCGAGCAGCACGCCGACGACAAGGGCCTGGTGTGGTCCAAGGAGGTCGCCCCGGCCGACGTCCACGTGGTCGCCGCCGGCAAGGCCCTGCAGACCGAGCTGGCGCTCGAGCTCTCGCAGAAGCTGGCCGACGCCGGCGTCCGCGTCCTGGTCGACGACCGGGCCGGCGTCTCCCCGGGCGTGAAGTTCACCGACGCGGAGCTCATCGGTGTCCCCGAGATCCTCATCGTCGGCCGCCGCGCGGCCGAGGGCGTCGTCGAGCTGAAGAACCGCCGCACGGGCGAGCGCGAGGAGATCACCACGGACGAGGCGCTGTCCCGCCTGACGGCGTAAGCGTTCGGCGGGCCCGGTGGGGGGGTCAGAGCCAGGTCGCGAATTCCAGGAGGAGTTCGGCGTCCCGGGGACGGCCCACCCGCAGGGCCCGCAGGCCCGATTCGGCGGCACGGAAGAGGGTCCAGCCGCGCAGGCGTTCCTGGTCGACCTCCAGGGACTCCGCGAGGCGTTTGACACGGCGGCGGGTGATGGCGGGCCCGGACGGGGAGGCGATCAGGTCCTCCACGCGGTCGCGGACCAGCCGCGCCAGATCGAAGGCCGGATCGCCCACCACCGGGTCGGGGCCCACGGCCAGCCACGGCGCGCGGTCCCCGGCCAGCACCTTGCTCTGCCGGAACGTACCGTGCAGCAGCCGCGGCTCGGGCGGCGCGGCCAGCAACTCCTCCCGGGCCGTGAGCGCCGCCCGCACCAGCGGCGCCGCCTCCGCGCCGGCGTCCGCGCCCGCCCGCATCGCCTCCGCCTGCCGCCCCGTGCGCTCGGCGACCGTCTCGAAGGGGTGGGAGCCCGGCGGCTCGACCCACAGCCGGCGCAGCGTCCCCGCCGCCTCCAGCAGCGCCCGCGCCTCCGGCAGCGACCGCACCGACACGTCCGGGTGCAGCCGCTCCAGCAGCAGCACCCCCTCGGCGGTGTCCTGCTCCAGCAGTTGTACGGCGCCCCGCCCGCCCCAGTGCGCCAGCGCGGCCCGCTCGCTCTCCGGGCGCGCCCTCGGCGGGGCGAGCTTCAGCACCGCGGGGGTGCCGTCCGCCGTCCGCACCAGCACGACCAGGCTGCTGCGCCCGCCGGGCACCTGCACCCGCTCGACGGTCAGCGCGCACGACTCGACCGCCTCCCGCGCCAGTCCGGGCAGCTTCTCCAGCCAGTCGTCGCCGTCCGGTGCCGTCTCACCGAGTGCCCGCAGCAAGCGCCGCGGCGGTTCGAAAGCCATGCGCGAGTCCGTTCCTTCCTGGTCCTCCCGGACGCGGTTGCGATGTCGCCGTGCGCGGTGTGCCCGACCTCCCTGGTGCTCCGGGTGCCGCCCTTCTCACGCCGTGGGCGTCGGGGAGGGCGAGCCCGTCGCCGCCGCCTCCGCCCGCTCGGCGAGACCAGGGAAGGCTACGCTCTCGCCGCGCCAGCGCACCGCCCGGACCGCCGCCTCCCGCAGCGCCCCAGCGGCCTCGCCGCGCCGCTCGCCCTCGGTCGCCCGCACCAGGTCCGAGTAGACCCCGGCCACCCGGTCCTCCAGCAGGGCCGCGAACCGTACCGCCGCCGCCGAGTCCGGCACCGCGAACGGCAGCGCGTAGGCGGCCGCCGCGGCCACCGGGCGCTCGCCGAGGTCCCGCACCTCGCGCGCGAGGGCGTCCCGGCGCGCGCGATGGGCGTCGTAGGCCGCCCGGGCCTCCGTGCGCCGCCCCTCACGGACGCGGCCGCCGACGACCCCGTAGCCGTACACCGCCGCGTGCTCCGCGGCGAGCGCCGCCTGCAGCGCCTTCAGCCGCTGTTCCGTCGTCCCGCTCATCGACCGCCCTCCGTCAGCAGATACGCGTGCGCCGCCCCGGCCGCCGCCACCGAGGCCAGCAGCCGCGCCAGCTCGCCCGGAACCTGCCCCAGCACCGCCGCCCACCGATCGGCCAACGCCCGCTCGGCGGCCGCGAGTTCGGCCAGAGCATCCTTCGCCTTACCGGGCACGGCACTCGGGGAGGACCCCCCGCCGGCACCCGCTCCGGCGGCCGAGCCCGTACCCGCTCCCGCGGGGGTGCCTGCGGCCGTGTCCGCACCCGTGCCCGCGGCAGCCCCCGAGGGCGTACCGGCGGCCGCGCCCGCGCCCGTCGGTGAGGCCTCGGGGCCCGCCGGGGCCCTTGAGGCCTCCGTTCCCGGGGAGGTCGCGGCGGGCGTCGCCGACGTCCCGCCGAACGCCTCCGCGTGGGCCGCGACCTCCGCCCGGAGCGGGCGGAGCCGCTCCGCCAGGCCGGGGTGCGCGGCGACCACCGCGTCGTAGCGCCGCGCCAGCCCCTGGCTGTCGCGGGCCGCCGCCGCGCGCACCCGGTCGGCGAGCGACGGGCTGCCGCCCGTGCCGCCGGAGTCCTCGGATCCGGCGGAGCAGCCGACGAGCAGGGCGGCCCCCGCCGCCGAGGCGAGCAGGCTCCTTCTGCGCGGCCCCACGAGGGCCCGCGGGAACGGGGGGTTCGGCACGGCAGACGTCCTCGGGTGCGTACGAACGATGCGGGAGGGGCGACTCGCCCGTGATCACCGTACCCGCGCACCCCACGGGCACCACTCAGCGGCACCACCCCTGGCCAGGTGGACGGCAACACCCCCCGGGACCGGATACCCTTTGACCAGACACGCGACCCATCCCACAACAGCACACGCGGCCGAGGAGTCACCCGGATGAGCACCACCCAGAGCGAGAGGCTGCGGGAAATCCTGGAACCGCTCGTCGCCTCCCAGGGACTGGACCTCGAAGAGATCGCCGTGGACTCGGTCGGCCGCAAGCGGGTGCTGCGCGTCGTCGTCGACTCCGACACCGGAGCGGACCTGGACCGGATCGCCGATGTGAGCCGCGCGCTCTCGGCGAAGCTCGACGAGACCGACGCGATGGGCGAGGGCGAGTACACCCTCGAGGTCGGCACCCCCGGCGCGGAGCGCCTCCTCACCCAGCACCGGCACTACGTGCGCGCCACGGGCCGGCTGGTGAAGTTCCAGCTGGCCGAGGGCGGCGAGCTGGTGGCCAGGATCACCGGCGTCGACGACGAGGGCCTGGACCTGGAAGTGCCCGGGGTCAAGGGCCGCAGGGCGACCACCCGCAGGATCGGCTTCCCGGACGTGGTCAGGGCGCGCGTGCAGGTCGAGTTCAGCCGCAAGGACAAGAAGGAAGAGGAGGCGTAGCCGTGGACATCGACATGAGCGCCCTGCGGGGCCTGGTCCGGGAGAAGGAGATCTCCTTCGACCTGCTGGTCGAGGCGATCGAGTCGGCCCTCCTCATCGCCTACCACCGCACCGAGGGAAGCCGCCGCCACGCGCGCGTGGAGCTCAACCGGGAGACCGGGCATGTGACCGTGTGGGCGAAGGAGGACCCCGAGGACCTCGAGGAGGGCCAGGAGCCCCGCGAGTTCGACGACACCCCCTCCGGCTTCGGCCGCATCGCCGCCACCACCGCCAAGCAGGTCATCCTGCAGCGGCTGCGCGACGCCGAGGACGACGCGACGCTCGGCGAGTACGCCGGCCGTGAGGGCGACATCGTCACCGGCGTCGTCCAGCAGGGCCGCGACCCGAAGAACGTGCTCGTCGACATCGGCAAGCTCGAGGCCATCCTGCCGGTGCAGGAGCAGGTGCCCGGCGAGACCTACCCGCACGGCATGCGCCTGCGGTCGTACGTCGTACGGGTCGCCAAGGGCGTCCGAGGCCCCTCGGTGACCCTCTCCCGCACGCACCCCAACCTGGTGAAGAAGCTCTTCGCCCTGGAGGTCCCGGAGATCGCGGACGGGTCCGTGGAGATCGCCGCGATCGCCCGCGAGGCCGGCCACCGGACCAAGATCGCCGTACGTTCCACCCGTTCGGGCCTGAACGCCAAGGGCGCCTGCATCGGCCCCATGGGCGGCCGGGTGCGCAATGTGATGGGCGAGCTGAACGGTGAGAAGATCGACATCGTCGACTGGTCGGACGACCCGGCCGAGATGGTCGCCAACGCACTCTCGCCGGCCCGCGTCTCCAAGGTCGAGGTGGTGGACATGGCCACCCGTTCGGCCCGTGTGACCGTGCCCGACTACCAGCTGTCCCTCGCCATCGGCAAGGAGGGCCAGAACGCCCGCCTCGCCGCCCGGCTCACCGGCTGGCGCATCGACATCCGCCCGGACACCGAGCAGGCCGCCGCCGACGCGGGGGAATAGATCCAGGCCGCGCATCGCTGAGATCACGACAGCTTTGCGCTGCAACTGTTCGAATCCTGCCCCAAAGGGGTGAGGTGCGTGCGGGGAGGTAGACTTAAGGGTGTCTGGCCGGACGCAGGCCCGCGTATGCCCTGAACGCACCTGTGTGGGGTGCCGGGAGCGAGCGGCCAAGACTGATCTGCTGCGGATCGTGGCGATCAAGGACGCCTGCGTCCCTGATCCTCGCGGTACGCTGCCCGGCCGGGGTGCGTACGTACACCCCGCCCTGGTCTGTCTCGACCAGGCGGTGCGCCGTCGGGCGTTCACGCGGGCGCTGCGCGCCCCGGGAGCGCTCGACACAAAGGCGTTGCGCCAGTACGTCGAGCGGACAACAGTTGCCGAGCAGGCAACACGGTAAGAAGACGTGTCGCGCGGAAACCCCGTGCGGCCTGGTACCTCGCGAGTCGAAAGCAGGTCGAGATTGCGATGAGCACTCGATGAGTACGCGATGAGTACGCCCATGAACTAGCGACGGTCCGGCCGCAACCCGGACCTCAAAGGAGCGAAGTGGCTAAGGTCCGGGTCTACGAACTCGCCAAGGAGTTCGGTGTGGAGAGCAAGGTCGTCATGGCCAAGCTCCAGGAACTCGGTGAATTCGTCCGATCGGCGTCCTCGACGATCGAGGCGCCCGTAGTACGCAAACTGACTGACGCCTTCCAGCAGGGCAACGGCAGCGGCAGGTCCGCGAAGCCCGGTGCCCCGAAGAAGGCCGCCCCCAGGCCCGCCGCGCCGTCGCCGGCGCAGGGCCAGGCCTCCCGCGCCCCCAAGGCGCCGGGAGAGCGTCCGGCTGCCCCGAAGCCGCCGGCCGCGCCCAAGCCCGCCGCGGCCCAGCCCGCGGCTCCCGCCGCGTCCGCGCCGGCCCCCGGCCCGCGTCCGGTGCCGGGTCCCAAGCCCGCGCCGCGTCCGGCTCCGGCCGCGCCCACCACCCCGGAGTTCACCGCTCCGCCGTCCGCCCCGGCTCCGTCCCCGGCGGCCGGTCAGGGTCCGCGCCCCGGCGCGCGTCCCGGTGCCCCCAAGCCCGGTGGCGGCCGTCCCGGTGGCGGTCAGGGCCAGGCCCGTCCGGGCCAGGGCGCTCCGCGTGCCGGTGGCCAGGCTCCGCGTCCGGGCGCCCGTCCGGCCGGTCCGCGTCCGGGCAACAACCCCTTCACCTCCGGTGGCTCCACGGGCATGGCGCGCCCGCAGGCGCCCCGTCCGCAGGGCGCCCGGCCCGGCGGCCCCGGTGCCCCCGGCGCCGGTCCGCGTCCGCAGGGCCCCGGCGGTCAGGGCGGCGGTCCGCGTCCCCAGGCGCCGGGCGGTGCCCGTCCGACGCCGGGCTCGATGCCCCGTCCGCAGGGCGGTCCGCGTCCCGGCCCGGCCGGTCCGCGCCCGAACCCCGGCATGATGCCGCAGCGTCCCGCTGCCGGCCCGCGTCCCGGCCCCGGCGGCCGTGGTCCGGGCGGTGCGGGTCGTCCCGGCGGTGCCGGTCGTCCCGGCGGCGGCGGCGGCTTCGCCGGCCGTCCCGGCGGCGGCGGTGGCGGTCGTCCGGGTGGCGGCGGCGGTTTCGCCGGCCGTCCCGGTGGCGGCGGTCCCGGCGGTGGCTTCGGCGGCGGCGGTGGCCGTCCCGGCTTCGGCGGCCGTCCCGGCGGTCCCGGTGGCCGCGGTGGCACGCAGGGCGCCTTCGGCCGTCCGGGTGGTCCCGCGCGCCGCGGCCGCAAGTCGAAGCGGCAGCGCCGTCAGGAGTACGAGGCCATGCAGGCCCCGAGCGTCGGCGGCGTGATGCTGCCGCGCGGCAACGGCGAGAGCATCCGTCTCTCCCGCGGCGCGTCGCTCACGGACTTCGCGGAGAAGATCAACGCCAACCCGGCCTCCCTCGTCGCGGTCATGATGAACCTGGGCGAGATGGTCACGGCCACGCAGTCCGTCTCCGACGAGACGCTGCAGCTCCTCGCCGGCGAGATGAACTACACGGTTCAGATCGTCAGCCCCGAGGAGGAGGACCGCGAGCTGCTCGAGTCCTTCGACATCGAGTTCGGCGAGGACGAGGGCGACGAGGAGGACCTGGTGGTCCGCCCGCCGGTCGTCACCGTCATGGGTCACGTCGACCACGGCAAGACCCGACTGCTCGACGCCATCCGCAAGACCAACGTCATCGCGGGCGAGGCCGGCGGCATCACCCAGCACATCGGTGCCTACCAGGTCGCGACCGAGGTCAACGGCGACGACCGCGCGATCACCTTCATCGACACCCCGGGTCACGAGGCGTTCACCGCCATGCGTGCCCGTGGTGCGAAGTCGACCGACATCGCGATCCTCGTCGTCGCGGCCAACGACGGCGTCATGCCGCAGACGGTCGAGGCGCTGAACCACGCCAAGGCGGCCGAGGTGCCGATCGTGGTCGCGGTCAACAAGATCGACGTCGAGGGCGCCGACCCGACCAAGGTGCGCGGTCAGCTGACCGAGTACGGCCTGGTGGCCGAGGAGTACGGCGGCGACACGATGTTCGTCGACATCTCCGCCAAGCAGGGTCTGCACATCGACAGCCTCCTCGAGGCGGTCATCCTCACCGCGGACGCGGCCCTCGACCTGCGTGCGAACCCCAACCAGGACGCACAGGGCATCGCGATCGAGTCCCGCCTGGACCGCGGCCGTGGCGCCGTGTCCACGGTCCTCGTCCAGCGAGGCACGCTCCGCGTGGGCGACACCATGGTCGTCGGCGACGCCTACGGCCGAGTCCGCGCCATGCTCGACGACAACGGCAACAACGTCGCCGAGGCCGGCCCGTCGACGCCGGTCCAGGTCTTGGGCCTGACCAACGTCCCGGGTGCGGGTGACAACTTCCTCGTGGTCGAGGAGGACCGTACGGCCCGCCAGATCGCGGAGAAGCGCGCCGCCCGCGAGCGCAACGCCGCGTTCGCCAAGCGCACGCGCCGTGTGTCGCTGGAGGACCTGGACAAGGTGCTGAAGGCCGGCGAGGTCCAGCAGCTCAACCTGATCATCAAGGGCGACGCGTCCGGATCGGTCGAGGCGCTGGAATCCTCCCTGCTCCAGCTGGACGTCGGCGAAGAGGTCGACATCCGCGTCCTGCACCGCGGCGTCGGTGCGGTCACGGAGTCCGACATCGACCTGGCCATGGGCTCCGACGCCATCGTCATCGGCTTCAACGTCCGGGCTGCCGGACGTGCCCAGCAGATGGCGGAGCGCGAGGGCGTGGACGTCCGCTACTACTCGGTCATCTACCAGGCGATCGAGGAGATCGAGGCGGCCCTCAAGGGCATGCTCAAGCCGGAGTTCGAGGAGGTCGAGCTCGGTACGGCGGAGATCCGCGAGGTCTTCAAGTCGTCCAAGCTGGGCAACATCGCGGGTGTTCTCATCCGCTCCGGCGAGGTCCGCAGGAACGCCAAGGCGCGCCTGCTGCGCGACGGCAAGGTCGTCGCGGAGAACCTCACGATCGAGGGCCTGCGTCGCTTCAAGGACGACGTCACCGAGATCCGCGAAGGGTTCGAGGGCGGTATCAACCTCGGCAACTTCAACGACATCAAGGTCGACGACGTCATCGCGACGTACGAACTCCGCGAGAAGCCGCGGGCATAACAACCCCGAGGCGCCACCGGCCGGCGGAACCCATTCCGCCGGCCGGCGGCCGCCGCGGCTGATGCACCCACGGTTCCCCTTGCGGGGGCGTAGGGGGCAGTTCCCGCACCGGGGCGCAGGCGGCAAGCCCGTGCCCGGATGCGGGGGGCGACCCCCCGCGGGGGTGCAGGGGGTGGAGCCCCCGCCGGGGTCTGGGGCGAAGCCCCAGGCTCGGTGCCTCCGCACCCACCGAGCCGGGTGGGCGGGTCGGCAGAGCGGGCGCAGCCCCGCAAGGCCCCGCCCAGGAAACCCCGTCGAGCCCCTGGCAGGATCGCGGTACCGTTCTTGATGTCCCTGCCCACACCGACGGCAGGACCATCGACCCCGCACCGGCGGGCAACCCGGCACACACATGTACGTGGGGACTCTGTCCTTCGACCTCCTCCTCGGCGACGTCCACTCGCTGAAGGAGAAGCGTTCCGTCGTCCGCCCGATAGTCGCCGAGCTCCAGCGCAAGTACGCGGTGAGCGCGGCGGAGGTGGACCACATGAACCTCCACCGGCGAGCCCGAATCGGCCTCGCCGCGGTCTCCGGCGACGCGACGCACCTGACCGACGTGCTGGACCGCTGCGAGCGACTGGTCGCCGCCCGCCCGGAGGTGGAGCTGCTGTCCGTAAGACGCCGTTTCCACGGCGAGGACGACTAGACAGGCAGGCCGGCCAAGCCAGCCATGCAAGCCCAGCCGGACAGCCGGCAAGACAGAACCAAACCCCAGAAGAACAGAACGGGAGACGGACCAGTGGCCGACAACGCGCGGGCGAAAAGGCTGGCGGACCTCATCCGAGAGGTGGTGGCCCAGAAGCTGCAGCGCGGGATCAAGGACCCGCGGCTCGGCTCGCACGTCACCATCACGGACACCAGGGTCACGGGCGACCTGCGGGAGGCGACCGTCTTCTACACGGTCTACGGGGACGAAGAGGAGCGGAAGGCGGCAGCCGCCGGCCTGGAGAGCGCCAAGGGCATCCTGCGCTCCGAGGTCGGGCGCGCGGCCGGCGTGAAGTTCACCCCCACCCTCAGCTTCGTGGCGGACGCCCTCCCCGACACGGCCCGGACCATCGAGGACCTCCTCGACAAGGCACGCCAGTCCGACGCCAAGGTGCGGGAGGCGTCCGCGGGCGCCTCGTACGCCGGAGGGGCGGACCCGTACCGCAAGCCGGATGCCGAGGACGAGGCCGACGAGACGGACGACACCGCCGAATGACCAGCAAGCCCACCCCGCCCGACGGCCTCGTCATCGTCGACAAGCCGTCGGGCTTCACTTCGCACGACGTCGTGGCCAAGATGCGCGGCATCGCGAGGACCCGCCGCGTCGGCCACGCCGGCACCCTCGACCCCATGGCGACCGGCGTCCTCGTGCTCGGAGTGGAGAAGGCCACCAAGCTCCTCGGCCACCTCGCGCTGACCGAGAAGGAGTACCTCGGCACCGTCCGGCTGGGCCAGACCACGCTCACCGACGACGCCGAGGGCGAGCTCACCTCCTCCACCGACGCCTCCAAGGTCACCCGGGACGCCGTCGACGCCGCGATCGCCAAGCTGACCGGCGACATCATGCAGGTGCCGTCCAGGGTCAGCGCCATCAAGATCGACGGCGTACGGTCCTACAAGCGGGCCCGCGAGGGCGAGGAGTTCGAGATCCCCGCGCGGCCGGTGACCGTGTCGTCCTTCGCGGTGCACGACATCCGCGAGGCCGTCGCCGATGACGGCACCCCCGTGCTCGACCTGGTCGTCTCGGTGGTGTGCTCCTCGGGTACCTACATCCGCGCCCTGGCCCGCGACATCGGCGCCGACCTCGGCGTCGGCGGTCACCTCACGGCGCTGCGCCGCACCCGGGTCGGCCCCTACAAGCTGGACGAAGCCAGGACGCTGGACCAGCTCCAGCAGGAGCTGACGGTGATGCCCATCGCGGAGGCCGCCTCCGCCGCGTTCCCCCGGTGGGACGTGGACGCCCGGCGCGCCCGGCTGCTCACCAACGGCGTACGGCTGGAGATGCCCGAGGAGTACGCGGGCGCGGGCCCCGTGGCGGTCTTCGACGCCGAGGGGCGCTTCCTCGCCCTGGTCGAGGAGCACCGGGGCAAGGCCAAGAGCCTGGCCGTCTTCGGCTGAGCGCCGAGACTGCCCGTGGAGCGGCGGACACGGACACGGGGTCCTCCACAGCCGCCGCTCCACGGTCCCCCCTCGGTTCCCCCACCCCTAGGGTGTATCCACCGGCCGCCGCCTATTC
>NZ_BMVJ01000032.1:31110-39700 GCF_014650655.1 Streptomyces anandii JCM 4720 | reverse complement strand
ACCCGACCGCGCGGGCGCTCGGAGTGAACAGAGGGAGCGCAGGGGGGCGCGTTCGCCGCGCGATCTTCCCCGCTGATCATTCCCCGCCTACCGTCGGACGAGGAATGGCAGTACGGCGCGGAGGTTCAACCATGGCGGAACGGCCCCCGCGAGCAACCGGGAACTCTCCCGACCCCACGCGACCCGGCACCGCACCCGCCCACCCGGACCCCGCCCCCGCCACCGCGTCGGACGCCCTCCCGGCCACCGCCCCGAGCGGCGGCTCCACCGCCCGTCGGCACGCTCTGCGGACGGCGCGGGGTGCGCGTTCCGCGCGTCCGGCGCAGGCCGGGCGGAGCCGTGATGCGGAGCCGGTGGGCGAGGCCCGGTGGCGGGTTGCCGCCGAGGCCCGTGACCGGGTGCTGGACCGGTCCCTCGTGTGCGTGCGGGACCTCGCCGGACGGCCGCGCGGCCTCGGCTTCGCCGCCGACCACGAGGGCACGGTGATCACCAGTCACGAGGCCGTCGACGGCCTCTCCCGCCTCGTGCTGCACCTGCCCGGCGGCGAGGAGCGCTCCTGCCTGGTGACCGCCGACGCGGTGACCCCGCTGCCCGGCCTCGACCTGGCCCTGGTGCGCACCGAGGGCCTGGACGCCGAGCCCCTTCCCCTCACCGTGCGGGACGGCGTGGAGACGGGGACGTACGTCCGTATCGCCGCCGGCGGCTGGCGCGAGGCGCGAGTGCTCGGCGCCGCCTCCGTGACGTACACCGCCACGGACCGCTTCCACCTCGTCGAGGACGCGCTGGAACTGGCCATCGGCACGGCAGGCCGCGACGCGCTGCGGCTGGGCGGCGGCGCGGCCGGGGGACCGGTGCTCGACGGGGCGACCGGGGCCGTGGTCGCCGTCCTCGGCACAGCCCTGCAAACCGGCCACCGCGACGCCGGCTTCGCGGTCCCACTGATCCCACACGCCCTCGGCCTCACCCCCGCCTACGGCACCGCCGCCGGGGACGCCCCCGCCGAGCCCACCCCCTGCGAGGGCGCCTCCGGCGCCAAAGCCGCCCTCGGTGCGCTCCTCGTCCGTAACGCCGCCACGGTTCCCGCCTACGGCGCCGATCTCAATCTGGCCGCCGTGCTCGAACTCACCGCCACCTCCCTCGCCCAGGACGGCCCCCACGGGGCCCTGCCGCTCACCGGCCCGCTCGCCGGTCGCCCGACCGTGCACGGCGAAGGAGCCTTCACGCCGGTCCCTTCCGGGCGGTCGGCCCCCCAGTGGGAGCACACCCCGGCTCCCGTCCCGGCCGTCAGCCCGGCCGCGCACGCCTCGTCCCCGTCCCTCCCGTCCGCCTTCACCCCGCCCCCCGTCGAACGGACCGCCCCTGCACGCGACTTGGCCGAGTTCGAGCACGGCCCCGCCCTGGTGCTCGGAGTCGTGGGAGTGCC
Source organism: Streptomyces anandii JCM 4720 (assembly GCF_014650655.1). Lineage (GTDB taxonomy): Bacteria > Actinomycetota > Actinomycetes > Streptomycetales > Streptomycetaceae > Streptomyces > Streptomyces anandii. The sequence continues at coordinate 38,277 of NZ_BMVJ01000032.1, read as the reverse complement.
GGGCAGCGGCCGTACGACCGAGCTCGCCGCCCTGGCCGCGCGGCGGGCACGCGGGGACGCTCCCGCGCCCACCCTGTGGCTGCGCGGCGCGGATCTGGACGCCGCCGACGCCTCGGTCGCGGACGCCGTGGGCCGGGCGCTGGACCGTGCCGCCCGTATCGTCGCGGCGTCCCGCGCACCCCTGTCCACCGACCTCGGCGACCTCACCCCGGAGCGCGTCGCCCGCCTCGCCCGCGCCCACGGCCGCCCCCTCCTGCTGCTGCTCGACGGCCCCGAGGAGATGCCCCCGGACCTGGCCCACCGCCTGGCCGACTGGACCGAGGGAACCGCGCGCTGGCTGCGGAGCACGGGCACACGGCTCGTGGTCGCCTGCCGCGAAGAGTACTGGGAGGAGGCGGGCGCCCGCTTCCCGTCCGGGCTGCTCCACACCCCGGCCGCGACCGGAGCCGCCAGCGGCGCCCGCGGCCACCACGTCCCGCCCTGCCTGCGCCTCGGTGACCTCACCGCGGAGGAGGCCCGCCGGGCCCGCTCGGCGCACGGCGTCCCGGACGGCGTACTGGTGGCGGCCGACGCCCGCCACCCGCTCACCCTCCGTCTCCTGGCGGAGGTGCGCGCGGCCCTGCCCGACCCCGCCGGGCTGCCCGTCCTCGACCGCGACGACGTGCTCGCCGCCCACCTCGACCTGATGTGCCTGCGCGTCGCGGTCCGCCTCGCCGCGGAGAACGGCCTGCGCGGCACCGCGGTACGGCGGCTGGCCGCGAAGGTGAGCGGCCAGGTCCACGAGGCCGCCCGCCGCAGTCTGAGCCCCGGCGGGGGCGAGCTCGACCGCGCGGCCTTCGAGGAGATCTTCCCGTGGGGGCCCGCCCCCGCCCGCCTGGGCGGCGGCACCGGCTGGGCGTCCGCCGTCCTCACCGAGGGCCTGCTCGTCCCGGCCGGCGGCGGCTACCGCTTCGCGCACGAGGAACTCGCCGACTGGATCCAGGGCATCCACCTCGACCTGGACGAGGCCCTGCGCGTCCTGGTCCACCGCCGCCGCATCCCCGGCGAGCCGGACCACCCGCTGCCCGTCCCGCACCACCGCATCGGGCCGGTCGTGCAGGCCCTGCTCCTCCTCGCCCGCCAGCACGGCACCCGCCGACTGGCCGTACGGCTGGAGGAGTTGGTGTGCGCGCTGGACAGCGACCCGCACTCCTGGTGGGCCTCGCGGCTGCTCGCCGCCGTACTGCTGCGCGTCCCGGACGCGACCCCGTACGCGGCTGTGCTGCGGCTGCTCGCCGAGCGCATCGTGGCCTGGAAGGAGTGCGGACTGCCCGTGCCGGCCGGCTTCGGACCCGGCTTCTGGACCGCGCTGCACCTGACGGCCGCCGACCGCTGCGACCTGCTCCGCCGCCTCCTCCTCGCCGACCCGGCCCCGCCATCGCCGTCCCCGTCCCCCTCCACTGCCCCGGTTCCCGCCCCCGGGGCGCCGGTGGCATCCGATGCCGCCCCCCACTCGCCCCACCCGCCCCGCTACCTCGACGCCGCTGCCCGGCTCCTCGCCGCCGACCCGGCCGCCGTACTGCCGCATCTCACCCGCTGGTTCGACGACGAGCGGCCGCTGCCCGCCGCGCCGCACGCCACCGTGGCCACCGCCGCGCAGGCCCTGCTCCACACCCACCGCCACCGCGCCCCGGACGACCTCATCGAGACCCTGCTCGACCGCGCACACCCCCGCGCCGACGAACTGCTCGCCGTCCTCGCCGAGGAGGAGCCCTCCGCCCTGTGCCGGGCCGTCGACCGCTGGGCCCACGACGATCGCCCCGACCGGCGGGCCGCCGCCGTCACCCACGCCCTGCGCACCGCGCCCCACGCCCGTACGGAGGCCGACCGGCGACTGCTGCGCCAGGCGGCTCTCGCCCTGCTCGCCCGCCCCGCCGACGCCGCCCTGCACGGCGGCGCGCTCGCCCTTCTCGTACGGGATCCGCACGCCCGCGACCGCCATCTGCCGCAGGCCCTGCGGCACTTCGCGCAGGGCGACCCCTATCTGCCGCCGAGCGCCCTGGCCCCGGCGCTCGCCACGCACCCGGAGGCGGTGCTCGCCGCGTTCGGCGAGCGGCTGAGCCGGGGCGGTGACGCCGGTCAGACGCTCGGCGCCCTCGCCGGGGTCAGCACGCCCGCGCTCGCCCGCCGGGTCGCCGCCCCGGTGCGCGAGGCGGTGGCGCGCCGCCCGGAGACGGCCGGGGCGGTGGCGGCGTACGTCGGACGGCGGCTGGACCGGGACCCCACCGCCCGCACACTGCTGTTCACCCTGGTCACCGGTCTCCTCGACGGCGGTCCCGAGCCGTTGCGGGCGGCGCTCGGCGCGGTGCTCGCCGGGCCCGGCACGCCCGCCTCCCGGCCCCTGCGGCGCGAACTCCTCGACTACCTGCTGGCTCGCGAGGACGACCCGGCCGTACTGGACGCGGTGCTGCACGGCGCGGCGCCCAGCGCCGAGGAGGACCTGCGCGACCTCGTCCACCGCGTCGGCCTGCTCCTGGTCCGCACCCCCCAGGGCGCGGCCGTCTTCGACCGGGGTCTGGTCGAGCTGGGCCGGCACGTCCCCGGCTTCGCCGCGCGCACGGCCGGCTGGCTGAGCGAGTCCCCGCAGGACTGGGCCGCCGTCGTGGGCCCCAGCGCCCGCCGCATGCTCGAGAACCTGGCGGGCATGCGCGTCCCCGTGTGAACCGGCGTACGCGTCCCCGTACGCGCCCCACGGGCCGGGTCGCGCGGCGGGAGTGCGCCGGGTCACAGGCACCATGCCGATGCGGGCCGGGGGCGCGCGGCATGGCACCCTTAGACCTGCGGCAAGGCAACGAGAACGACACACACGGACACGGGTTCGACGAGGAGCGGTCACAGTGCAGCGCTGGCGTGGCTTGGAGGACATCCCCGAGGACTGGGGACGCAGCGTCGTCACCATCGGCTCCTACGACGGGGTGCACCGCGGGCACCAGCTGATCATCGAGCACGCCGTGAACCGCGCCCGCGACCTCGGCGTCCCGTCCGTCGTCGTCACCTTCGACCCGCACCCCAGCGAGGTCGTACGTCCGGGCAGCCACCCGCCGCTGCTCGCCCCGCACCACCGCCGCGCCGAGCTGATGGCCGGGCTGGGCGTGGACGCGGTGCTGATCCTTCCCTTCACCACCGAGTTCTCGAAGCTGTCCCCGGCCGACTTCGTCGTCAAGGTCCTCGTCGACAAGCTGCACGCCAAGGCGGTCGTGGAAGGCCCGAACTTCCGCTTCGGCCACAAGGCCGCCGGCAACGTCGACTTCCTCGCCGAGCAGGGCAAGACCTACGACTTCGAGGTCGAGGTCGTCGACCTGTACGTCACCGGTGAGGCCGGCGGCGGAGAGCCCTTCTCCTCCACGCTGACCCGGCGCCTGGTCGCCGAGGGCGACGTCGAGGGCGCCCGCGAGATCCTGGGCCGCCCGCACCGGGTCGAGGGCGTGGTGGTCCGCGGCGCCCAGCGCGGCCGCGAGCTCGGCTTCCCCACGGCCAACGTCGAGACCCTCCCGCACACCGCGATCCCCGCCGACGGCGTCTACGCCGGCTATCTGCACGCGCAGGGCGAGGTGATGCCGGCCGCGATCTCGGTGGGCACGAACCCGCAGTTCGACGGCACCGAGCGCACGGTGGAGGCGTATGCCATCGACCGCGTCGGCCTGGACCTGTACGGCCTGCACGTGGGCGTCGACTTCCTCGCCTTCGTGCGCGGCCAGGCGAAGTTCGACTCGCTCGACGCGCTCCTGGAGACGATGGCCGAGGACGTCAAGAAGTGCCGCGGGATCATCACGGCCGACGCGAAGAGCGCGACGGCCGAGCCCCGGTAAGGCTCCGGGACCTGCTCGTCCCGCAGCTCACCGGGCCCCGGACGCCTCCGTCGTCGCGGCGTCCGCGCGGGCACTCGCCCAGTGGCAGGCGACCTGGGACGTGGCCGCTCCGTCGAGGATCTCCAGGTCCCTGGTGCGGCAGGCGTCGGCGACACCCGCCCGCTCGGCCTCGCCGGACGCGAGGATCTGGCAGCGGGCGTGGAAGCGGCAGCCGGAGGGGATGCGGGAGGGGTCCGGCGGCTCGCCGGTGAGGACGACCGGCGCCCCGGTCGCCTCGGGCAGCACCGACAACAGCGCCCGCGTGTACGGATGCCGGGGCGCCGTGAGGACCTGCTCCACCTCGCCGGTCTCCACGATCCGCCCCAGATACATCACCGCCACCCGGTCGGCGATGTTCCACGCCAGGCCCAGATCGTGCGTCACCACCAGCGCGGACAGCCCGAGTTCGGTACGCAGCCGCAGCAGCAGCGCGAGGATCTCGCCGCGCACCGAGGCGTCGAGCGAGGCCACCGGCTCGTCGGCGACGACGAGTTCGGGCCCGAGGACCAGCGCGCCCGCGATGACCACCCGCTGGCGCTGGCCGCCGGACAGTTCGTGCGGGTAGCGCAGGAAGAACCGCTCGGGCGGCCGCAGCCCCGCCCGGGCCAGCGCCTCGGCGACCGCGGCCCGCTCGTCACCGCCGTGACCGTGGATGCGCAGCCCCTCGGCGACGGCGTCGTACACCGTGTGCCGGGGGTTCAGGGAGCCGCTCGGGTCCTGGAGGATCAGCTGCGCCCGCTTGCGGTACGCCCTGAGCGCGCGGGCGGAGCGGCCGAGCGGGGCGCCGTCGAAGGTGATCCGGCCCGCGGTCGGCGGAACCAGGCCCAGCAGGGCGCGCGCCAGCGTCGTCTTGCCACAGCCCGACTCGCCGACGAGTGCCACGATCTCGCCCGGCCGGATGTCGAGGTCCACCCCGTCCACGGCCCGCGCGGGCGGCTCCCCGTGCCGTCCCGGAAACGTGACCCGCAGCCCCTCGGCACTCAGCAGCGGCGGCGTGACGGCGGTCGTCGTCATGGGGTGCGTCATGGGGTGCTGCTCCTCACCTCGGCGTCGGGGGCGGAGGCGTTCGTGGCCGGTGGCCCGCTTCCTTCCCCCTCCTTGACGTGCACGCACGCCGCACGTCGTCCCGGTCCTGCCGCGCGCAGGGACTGGTCCTCCGTGGCGCATTCGTCCAGGGCGACCGGGCAGCGCGGATGGAACGCGCAGCCCGACGGCACCGCGGTCGGGTCCGGGGGGTCGCCGGGCAGTCCGCGCGGCGCGAACCGCGACGCCGGGTCGCCGATGCGCGGGAAGGCCTCCGACAGGGCCCGGCCGTAGGGGTGGCGGGCGTCGTCGTAGACCTGGCGGGCGGGGCCCTCCTCGACGATCCGGCCCGCGTACATCACCGCGAGCCGGTCGCAGGTGTCGGCGAGGACGGCGAGGTCGTGACTGATCATGATCAGGCCGACCTCCTGCTCGCTCACGAGGTCCTCGATCAGCCGCAGGATCTGCGCCTGGATCATCACGTCGAGCGCAGTGGTCGGCTCGTCGGCGACGATCAGCCGCGGATCGCAGGCCAGCGCCATGGCGATCATCACGCGCTGCCGCTGGCCGCCGGACAGCTCGTGCGGGTAGGCACCCGCCCGCGCGGCCGGCAGGCCCACCTGCTCCAGCAGTTCGCCGGTCCGCTTCCGCGCGCCCGCCGGCGTCGCCTTGCGGTGCAGCAGGATGGGCTCGGCGATCTGGTCGCCGACGCGGTGCACCGCGTTGAGGGAGTGCATCGCGCCCTGGAAGACGATCGACGCCCCGGCCCAGCGCACCGCCCGCACCCGGCCCCACTTCATCGTGAGCACGTCCTCGCCGTCCAGCAGGACCCGACCGCCGGTCCGGGTGCCGGCCGGCAGCAGCCGCAGCAGGGCCAGTGCCAGCGTGGACTTGCCGCAGCCGGACTCACCGGCGATGCCGAGCTTCTCGCCCGCGGCGAGGCTCAGGTCCACCCCGCGCACGGCGGCCGCGCCGCCGGGGTAGGTGACCTCCAGGTCGCGCACCTCGAGCAGGCTCAACGGGACACCCCCAGCCTGGGGTTGAGGACGGCCTCCACCGCGCGTCCGCACAGCGTGAACGCCAGCGCCACCACGGCGATGGCGATGCCCGGCGGCACCAGGTACCACCAGTCGCCGGAGCTGACCGCCCCCGCCTCCCGGGCGTCCTGGAGCAGTCCGCCCCAGGAGACGACCGTGGGGTCCCCGAGCCCGAGGAAGGCGAGCGTCGCCTCGGCGAGGATCGCGGAGGAGATGATCAGGGTCGTCTGGGCGAGCACCAGCGGCATCACATTGGGCAGCACGTGCCGGGACATGATGTGCCAGTGCCCGCCGCCGAGCGCCTTCGCGCGTTCGATGTACGGCCGTGACTCCACCGCCAGCGTCTGCGCGCGCACCAGCCGCGCGGTCGTCGGCCAGGTGGTCACGCCGATGGCCAGCACGATCGTGCCGAGCGAGCGGGACATCACGGTGGCCAGCGCGATGGCGAGCACCAGCGTCGGCATCACCAGGAACCAGTCGGTGACCCGCATCATCACGGTGGCGTACCAGCCGCGGAAGTGCCCGGCGGTGATGCCGATGAGCGCGCCGATCGCCACCGACAGCACCGCCGCGAGCAGTCCGACGAGGAGCGAGACGCGCGAGCCCCAGACCACCAGGCCGAGCAGGTTCCGACCGAACTGGTCGGTGCCCAGCGGGAAATGGGCGCCCGGGCTCTGCAGCGGACGGCCCGGCGCGTCCGTCACGCTCGCCACGTCGGACCCCACGGTCAGCGGCGCGGTCAGCGCGACGAGCGCGAACAGCACGAGCGCGGCCAGGCCGACGACACCGGCCCGGTGCCGGCGGTACTCCTTCCAGAAGCGTGCGGCGGAGGCCCGGCGCCGCCGCCGGGCGAGGGCGCGCGGACCGGGTGCTGCCGCGTCGGTCCCGGTGTTCTCGGCGGCCGGGGCGGTCCCGGTGGTCTCGGTGCTCGGGGTCGTCATCGGCCCACCCTCGGGTCGAGCAGCGGATACAGGAGGTCGGCGAGGGTGTTCATCACGATCACCGCCGAGGCGAAGACGAAGAACAGCCCCTGCACCAGCGGCAGATCGGGCACGCTCAGCGCCTGGTAGAACAGCCCGCCGAGCCCCGGCCAGGAGAAGACCGTCTCGACGAGGATGACCCCGGCCACGGTCCGGCCGAGGTTGACGAAGACCAGCGTCACGGTCGGAAGCAGGGCGTTCGGCACGGCGTGCCGGCGCCGTACGAGGTCGTCGCGGAGT
>NZ_BMVJ01000032.1:28328-31084 GCF_014650655.1 Streptomyces anandii JCM 4720 | reverse complement strand
CCCTTGGCCCGCGCGGTGGTCAGATAGTCGCCGCCCATCTCGTCCAGCAGCGCCGACCGGGTGACCAGCAGCGTCTGGCCGTACTCCACCGCGACCAGCGTCACCACCGGCAGCACCAGATGATGGGCGACGTCGACGGCGTAGGCGAAGCCCTCCTTGCCGCCCGACTCCATGCCGCCGGTGGGGAACAGCCCCGGGACCGGGCCCGCGCCGACCGACAGCACGATGATGAGCAGCAGCCCCAGCCAGAAGGAGGGGATCGAGTAGAGGGTCAGCGCCAGACCGGTGTTGAGACGGTCGCCGAGCCCGCCGTGCCGCCACGCGGAGCGCGTGCCGAGGAAGATCCCGAGGGCGGTGTAGAGGACGAAGGCCGTGCCGGTGAGCAGCAGGGTGTTCGGCAGCGCCTCGGTGATCTTGTCGACGACCGGGACGTGGAACTGGTACGAGGTGCCCAGGTCCCCGGTCAGCGCCTTGCCGCAGTACTGCGTGAACTGGTGCCACAGCGGCAGGTCGAGCCCGAACTCCCGCCGGTAGGCGGCGATCTGCGCCGCCGACACCGGGCGGCCGCCGGTCATGAACTTCACCGGGTCGCCCGGGATCAGCCGGAACAGGAAGAAGCTGGTGACGAGGACGGCGAGCAGCGAGACCGCCGCGCCGGCCAGCTTCCCCGCCACGTACCGCAGATACGCGGCCGTGGTGCGCGCGCGCAGGGCGCGCCCGGCCCCCGCCGGCCCGGACCCGGCCGCACCGGAGGCGGCCGGGTCCTCGACCAGCGAGGGTGTCGCTTCAGCGGTCATGTGCGCCTGCCTTGCTCATGGTCGCGCCCGCCCTACTCACGGTCCTCGGCGGTGGCCCGGCGGCGCATCGCGAAGAGCACTCCGAGGCCGATCAGGACGACGACGCCCGCGGCGATCCCGATGACCACGCCCGTGGAGGTGGAACTCCCCGAGGAGTCACCGGAGTCGGCCGGGACCGCCGACCACCAGCTCCAGTAGCCGTCCTGGCCGTAGATGTTGCCCGCCTCGGACGGCATGGTCGTGATCGACTTGATCTGGTCGGTGCGGTAGGCCTCGACGGCGTTCGGATAGGCCATGACGTTCATGTACCCGAGGTCGTACAGCCGCGACTCCATCCGCTTGACGATGTCCGCCCGTCTGGCCGGGTCGTACTCGGCCAACTGCTGGGCGTAGAGCTCGTCGTAGGTCTTGTCGCAGATGAAGTTGTCGGTGGCACCGGTGTCCTTGGGCGTCGCCGGGCGGGCGGCGCAGGTGTGGATGGAGAGCACGAAGTCCGGGTCGGGGTTGACCGACCAGCCGTCGAACGCCAGGTCGTACTTGCCCGCGAGCCACGGGTCGGTCACGTTGTCCAGGCAGTCGAGCGTGATGCCGATGCCGAGCTTGCCCCACCACTCCTGGAGGTACTTGCCGACCGCCTTGTCGTTGGGGTCGGTGGCGTGGCACAGCACGCGGTAGTTCAGCGGCTTGCCGTCCTTGCCCACCCGCTTGCCGTCGCCGTTCTTCTTGTAACCTGCCTGGTCGAGGAGGTGCGCCGCCTTCGCCGGGTCGTACGCCAGCTCCTGGCCGGCCGCGGGCTTCCAGAAGTATGAGGAGAAGCGGGGCGGGATGTAGCCCTGGCCCTCGACGGCGTGCCCCTGGAACACCTTGTCGACGATCGCCTTGCGGTCGACCGCCATGAACAGCGCGTGCCGCACCCGCTCGTCGAGCAGGGACGGGTCGCCGTCACCGAACTTCTTGCCGTTCTTCGCCTGCGCGCCCGGGTTGGTGGCCAGGGCGTAGAAGCGGCGGCCGGGCGCGTCATTGACGTGGATGTTCTTGTCGCCCTTGAGGGAGGCGGCCTGAGCGGGCGTCAGGGACGGCGAGCCCGCCACGAAGGACACCTCGCCCTTGCGCAGGGCGGCCACGGCCGCGTCCTGGTCCTTGTAGTAGCGGAACAGCAGCTCGTCGAACTTCGGGGCGCCGCGCCAGAAGTCCTTGTTGGCCTTCAGCCGCACATAGCTGTCCGGCTTGTAGCCGGTCAGCACGAACGGCCCGTTGCCGACGATGGGAAAGGTCTTGTCGTTGTTGAACTTCGAGAAGTCCCCGACCTTCTCCCAGATGTGCTTGGGCACGATCGGCACGTCGAGCGCCGTCATGGTGGCCTGCGGCTTCTTCAGCCGGATCACCAGCTTGGTGGGGCTGGGCGCGGTGACCTGGGCGAAGTTGCCGACGAAGGAGCCGTTGGCGGTGGCCGCGCCCTGGTCGGTCATCATCTTGTTGAACGTCCACGCCGCGTCCTCGGCGGTGGCCTGCTGCCCGTCCGACCACTTGGAGTCGCCGCGGATCGTGTACGTCCAGGTCAGCTTGTCCGGCGACGACTCCCACTTGGTGGCCAGGCCCGGTATGACGTGGGCGTCCTTGGGGTCGTAGTTGGTCAGGTACTCGTACATCAGCCGGTTGATGCTCGTGCTGAGCAGCCGCACCGCGAGGAACGGGCTCAGTGAGTCCACGCTCTGCGCGACGGCGACGGTGAGCACCTTCTTGCCGCCGCTGTCCTTGCCGTCCTGGCGGACCTTGCTGTCCTTGCCGTCCGTGTGGGTCTCGGCGGCGCGGGCCTGGGGCGCGCCCGGGGCCATCGGGGTCGCGAGGCCGGCCGTGAGGAAGAGGGCGGCGGCAGCCGCCGCGCCGAGGAGCCGGATCCTCCTCAGGTGTGGGCCATTACGTCCTCTGCCGTGCTGATCATGTCTCTTCATGGCTCGG
>NZ_BMVJ01000032.1:24215-28292 GCF_014650655.1 Streptomyces anandii JCM 4720 | reverse complement strand
TGACCTCGCGTCATCGCACGCGCGGGACGGTTTGCGCCCTGCGCGGGGCGGGCTTGAACGGGCTTGATCGTGTGACGCCGGCGGAATGAAGTGAGTGTCTATCAGCGGCAGTCTGCGCCCGTCAACGGTGCGTCAAACCCCATGTGGCCTGCGGAAATAACGAATTCGTCGCTCTGTCGTACTCATTGGTCGAGACCAGTGACGCCCTCCTGGTGAGGGCGTGGCGGTGCATTCCCAACGGTTCTGCCTGCGAACACGCGAAGGCCCGCGCCGTACGGACGACGCGGGCCTTCAGCGGGTCACTGCTGCGGTGGCGGAGGAGGCGGAGGGGACTGGGGGTGCTGTGGGGGGTAGGGCGGCTGTGGGTGCTGTGGGTGCTGTGGGTGCTGCGGGTGCTGTGGGTGCTGTGGGTGCTGTGGGTGCTGTGGGGCGGCGTGCTGGCCGGGCTGGGCCGGCTGCGCCGGCGGCACTTGACCGGGGGTGGGCCGGCCCGGGTAGGGCTGTCCGGGGTAGGGCTGCCCCGGGTACGGCTGGCCGGGGAACGGCGGGGCCGCCACCGGCGGGGGGTTGCCGTCGGAGGTCCACAGGCCCTGGGCCTGCTGGTGCCGGACGAAGTCCTCGGCCACCATCGCCGCCAGGTTGAAGTACGCCTCGCGCACCTTGGGCCGCATCATGTCGAGGTTCACCTCGGCGCCCGCGGCCAGGTGCTCGTCGAAGGGCACCACGACCACACCCCGGCAACGGGTCTCGAAGTGGGAGACGATGTCCTCCACCTTGATCATCTTGCCGGTCTCGCGCACACCCGAGATGACCGTGAGTGAGCGGGAGACCAGATCGGCGTACCCGTGTGCGGACAGCCAGTCCAGGGTCGTACTGGCGCTGGACGCACCGTCCACGGACGGCGTGGAGATGATGATGAGCTGGTCGGCGAGGTCCAGCACACCGCGCATGGCGCTGTAGAGCAGACCGGTGCCGGAGTCGGTGAGGATGACGGGGTACTGCCTGCCCAGTACGTCTATCGCGCGCCGGTAGTCCTCGTCGTTGAACGTCGTGGACACCGCAGGGTCGACGTCGTTGGCGATGATCTCCAGGCCGGAGGGCGCCTGCGAGGTGAACCGCCGGATGTCCATGTAGGAGTTGAGGTACGGGATCGCCTGCACGAGGTCACGGATGGTGGCCCCGGTCTCCCGCCGCACGCGGCGGCCGAGCGTGCCGGCGTCCGGGTTGGCGTCGATGGCGAGGATCTTGTCCTGCCGCTCGCTGGCGAGCGTGGAGCCGAGCGCGGTGGTCGTGGTCGTCTTGCCGACGCCGCCCTTGAGGCTGATGACCGCGATGCGGTAGCAGGACAGCACCGGCGTCCGGATGAGCTCCAGCTTCCGCTGCCGCTCGGCCTCCTCCTTCTTGGCACCGATACGGAACCGGGACCCGGCCGCCGCCGGCCGTCCGCTACGGGCCTTCTGGCGCTTGTTGTTGAGCAGCCGGTCGGAGGACAGCTCCACGGCCGCCGTGTAACCGAGCGGCGCCGCACCGGGGTTGGTGGGCTGCCGCTGGTCGTGCTGTATCGGCTGCGGCCAGGCGGCCCCGAGCCGCGGATCGACCGGCTGCTGAGGCTGAGCCTGCGGCTGGGGCTGCGACGGCTGCTGCGCAGGCGGCACTGGCTGGCCCGGGTGACCCGGGTGACCCGGCTGCCCCGGCTGGCCGGGCTGCGCGGGAGGCTGCGGGAAGCCGTGGCCTCCCTGCGCCGGATTGGGGGGCGCCGGCTGCGGCGTGGGCTGCGGGGCCGCAGGGGCGGGGCCGGGCTGGGGGAAGCCGTAGCCTGCCTGGGCCGGGTTGGGCGGTGTCGGCTGTGGTGTCGGCTGTGGCTGCGTGGCCGCAGGCGCGGGGCCGGGCTGGGGGAAGCCGTAGCCTGCCTGGGCCGGGTTGGGCGGTGTCGGCTGTGGTGTCGGCTGTGGCTGCGTGGCCGCAGGCGCGGGGCCGGGCTGGGGGAAGCCGTAGCCTGCCTGGGCCGGGTTGGGCGGTGTCGGCTGTGGTGTCGGCTGTGGCTGCGGGGCCGTAGGTGCGGGGCCGGGCTGGGGGGAGCCGTAGGCGGACGGCGGGGCCGGGGGAGTGGGGGCCGGGCCCGGCTGCTGGGGCGGCGGCACCGGGGCCTGCGCGGGCGCGTTCCACGCGGCCGGCGCGGACGCGGGCTGCGGTGGCTGCGGCTGGTACGGAGGTTGAGCCTGTCCCTGTCCCTGGGGCTGGGACTGGGGCTGGGGCTGGGACTGCGCGGGCCACTGGGCCGCCGGGGTCGGGGCCGCGGGCTGGTACGACGGCGGCAGAGGCGGAACCGCGTCCTGTGGCGCGGGCGGCGGGGCCCACGCGGGCGGAGTGTCCCGCACATCGGTGCCGTCCACGACGGCGTCCTGCGCCTCACCCGCGCTCTCAGCGGCGTCGCCATCGGCAGGCACGGCATCCTGCACGTCACCGTCCGCGTCACTGCTGCCGTCGCCGTCGGCGGCCGGAACCTCCTCGCCGGCACCGGCCCCGGAGTCCTGCACCACGTCGTCCGCAGAGGCCTTGGCAGGACCGGCTTCCTGGGCTTCCTCCGCCTGCCCCGCGTCGACCTCACCCGCGCCGGAGCCGTCGACGTCCGCAGCCTCCGGGGCCTCCGCAGCCTCCGGGGCCTCGGAACTCTCGGAAGCCTCCGAGGCCGACGAAGTTTCCGTGGTCGCCGGGACTTCCGGAGCCGCGGAAGCAGGCTCCGCCTCCTCCGGTCCCGTCACCGCCGCTTCCGGCTCCGGTTCGGACTCCGCACCCGCATCCGGCCCGGCACCCTCTCCGGTGCCGGCCGATGCTTCGGCACCCGCCCGCTCGGCGAACTCACGCTTCAGAGCGGCCGCGGAGATCCGCATCGTCGCCCCACTCACCAGGTCACCGTTCGAGGCTTCCTCCGCCTCCGGCGGCGCGGCGGGAGCGGCGGGCGTCCAAGCGGGCTGCTGCGGAGGCGGGGGAGGAGTGGCCGGCGCCGCAGGGGGCGGAGCCGTCTCCCCGGCCGTACCCGAGGCGTTCTGCGTGTACCAGGCGGGCGGCGCGTAGTCGATGGTGAACTCGCCCGTCGCCTCGACGGCGGACTCCGCGTCGGACTGGTCATCGCCGGGTGTGGCCCCCCAGCCCCCGCGGATCCCGTCCCGATCGCTGTTCACAGTTCCTCCTGGTGTGGTCGAGCACCCTCAAGCCGTGCTGGGGCGACCGTTCAACTCGTAAGGGGCCGCGGGTCCCGACATGACGCCCCCGCCCCAGCCTAATCACCACGGGCATGCTCACGGCAGGCCCGTCCCGTGACGGCCGTTCAGTCCATCCGTCGCGGGTTGCCCAGAAGTCCCGTCTCGGCGTCGGTCGGCTGGGTCATCGCGTACTGCCGGTCGCGGTCGGCGCACCACAGGGTGACCCCGTCCGCGAGCGTGGGCAACGACTCCACGTCGGCCCGGGGCAGCGCCATGGTGCGGCCGAGTTCGGCCGCCTCGTCCGGCGAGATCCGCTGGACGCCGACCAGCCGCGCCTGCCGTATCAGCCGGGGGGCCACCGGACTCAGGTAGGGCAACAGCGTCAGCACCGACTGCCAGGGACCGGAGACCACCCGCCCGCGCGGGGGCCGCATTCCGCAGTCGCGCACCACCAGTACGGGGGTTCCGGCCGAGGCGCCCTGTGGGGGCACCCGGCCCACCTCGTGGACCGCGAGTCCGTTCTGCCCACCGCCCATGGCGTGCACCATCTGCATCCAGGCCTGCGGGCGTCCCGTCTCCACGGCCACGCGCGCCCCGGTGGCCGCCGCGCGCAGGGCGAGGACCTGCGCGGTCCACAGGCTGCCGATCAGTACGACGTCGTACGGCGTCGGCCTGTTGAGGCCGAGCACCGCCGGCCGCCCCTCGGCGTCCACGCCGACGACGACGCCGTCGTCACCGATGGGCAGCGCGAGCGCGTCCACCTGTGCCGCGGGCAGCGTGTGCCGTCCGTGCCGCGGGCCGAGCAGGCCGAGCCCGCCGCGCAGCCTCCCGCGCACCCGCTCGGCGACGGTGGGCGGGGCGGGAACCGGGTCCG
>NZ_BMVJ01000032.1:15865-24190 GCF_014650655.1 Streptomyces anandii JCM 4720 | reverse complement strand
GGGCCGGCACGGGGCCGGGAACGGAAAGCCCGGCGGCCCCGCCCGTGCCGGCCGGCTGGGTGGTGATGGCGGTCAACGGGCACCTCCGAGGGGCAGCGTGGCGAGCATGCCGGGCACCTGTTCCCGGTCCAGCCGGGCGAGACCGGCGCCGGCCTGCCGGGCGGCGTCCTCCAACGCCCGCCGAGCGGCGACGAGTTCGTCGTCGCTGCGGCCGGTCACCCGCAGGTGCCCGCACAGCGAGGTCTCCTGGCGGTCGCCGGGCCACAGCGTGAGGCTGAACGTCGTGGCGAGCGCGGGCACCGCCGTCAGCAGCGCCACGAACTGCGGCAACGACGTGCCCCGCTCGCCCAGTTGGGGCCAGCGCCGGACCCAGTACGTGGTGTGCCGGCGGTTGTCGCAGCGCCAGCTGCGCCCGGACTCCTCCGTGCGCCGCTCCCGTGCCTCCGTACGCCCCGCCTCCGCGGTCACCAGCGGATTGGCGCACGCGGAGGTGGCGATGGCCGCCGTCAGCTCCTCCTCGTCGAGCACGGTCGCACGGAACCCGGCTCCGGTGAGCCTGCTGGCCAGATGGCCGGCCACACGCGCGAGACACTTCTGCGCACCCACCAGCCCGCCGCCCCGCGCGGCCACGGCCTCCTGGCACAGCTCCGGGTCGAGCTTCAGCGCGATCCAGGTGATCCGCACCGCCGGGGCGCCCGTCTGCGCCTGCAGCGGGGCGTAGTTGGTCACGGCCACCGAGTGCTGCGGCAGGTGCAGCGCGGGCGCGGGCTGGGTGTGCAGCACGATCTGCGCCGACTCCAGCCGGATGCCGTCCACCTCGAGGGCGTCCCGCACCAGCCCGACCGGCAGCGGCTGCCGACCCCGCTCCGCCCGCAGCGCGGTGACGTCGGCCTCGACCTGGACGACGGCGCTGAGGAAGGTGCCGTCCCCGGCCATGCCGACGGGACGCCGCTCCCGGCCGTCCTCCGAGCCGCCGTAGGAACAGGTCCGCAGCGCCGGGTCGCATTCGACGGCGGGGGCCAGCCCCGGCTCCGTGCCCGCGGGTATCACCAGGGACGCCGCCCGGCGCTGCCGTGCCCGCAACGCCCTTGCCGTGCCGAGCCATTCGGGCAGTGAACGGCCGCGGCGGCGGACGACGGCGAGCAGTACGAGGACCACGGCGACGACGGCCGCCGGCACCAGCGCGACGGGCCCGGCCGCCCATCCGGTGAGCAGCACGGCGGCCGCGATCTCCAGCAGGACGAGCCGTTGCAGCCGGAACGCGCCGGACCGTCCCGGCCGCGGCCGGAGGCTGAGGGGACCGGCGGGGGAGGGCCGGCCGCCCGGCGCGGGCGAGGGCCCCTCCGGTGACCGGCCGGGCGCCGGGGAACCCCCCGTGCGCGCCCGGTCGCGGGATCGGGTCCGCGTCCCGGAAGCCATCACTTCATCCCCCCGATTTGCTCACAACTCACCAGCTATTCCAGCACCGCACAGGGCCCTTGAGGACCGGGGCACCCTACCCGCCCCGCGAACCCCCGCGGACACCAGGCATAGTAGGGGCTCGGTCCGACAGCGAGAGGCGGGGGACGTGCCCCGCCCTCGAGTGCGGCCGGGCGGAACACGGGGAGAGACAAGCGCAGATGGCATCTCGGCGGGACCAGCTCAACGCCTACACCTTCGCGAAGCGCCGTATGCTCGCGTCCTTCGTCCAGTCGTCGCCGGACGGCTCGGAGGAGGGGGCGCCGCGGCCCATGCGGGCGGTACTGCCGGGCACCATCGTGGGTGTGGTCGTGATGGCCGTCTTCGGGGCCTGGGGGATGTTCAGGCCGACGGCGCCGCAGGGCTGGGACACGCCCAACGAAAAGGTGATCGTCGCCAGCAAGTCGACCACCCGTTACGTGGTCCTCAAGACCGACGGCAAGGTCCAGCTCCACCCGGTCCTCAACATGGCGTCGGCGAAGCTCCTGCTCAACCCCGGCCAGGGCGAGGTCGTCACGGTCGCGGAGTCGGTGCTCGACAGCGGCAGAATCCCGCACGGCGTGACCATCGGCATCCCCTACGCCCCCGACCGGCTGCCCTCGGACAAGGAGGCCGCCGCCGCCAAGCAGTGGGTGGTGTGCGAGCGCCCGAGCGCCGGCGGCCGCTCCATCCAGAAGGCCGCCCTGGTGCTCGCCGCACGCGACATGTCCCGGACCAAGGGCCCGCAGCGGCTGCACGGCGGCGAACTCCTCTACGTGGTCGACCCGGAGAAGAAGCGGTACGTCGTGGACGCGAGCGGCACGGCGTACCGGGTGTCCGCCAACGACGAGCTGCTGCTGCGCGCCGTCGTCGGCTCGGGCCGCGAACCGGAGCGGGTGTCCGGCCAGTGGCTGGCGACCCTGCACACGGGCGACCGCATCCGCTTCCCGGTGATCGACGGCGTCCCGGGCGCGCCCGCCGGGGCGCCGGGCCAGCTCGACCCCTCGGTGAACAAGGTCGGCATGGTGCTCAAGGCGGCCGACAACACCAAGGAGCAGTACTACGTGGTGCTGCCCGGCAGGGTCGCGCCGGTGTCCGCCTTCGTCGCCCAACTGCTGCTGTTCAGCAAGGACCTGGCCAAGCTCGGCCAGGCCGGACAGGCGCGGGCGGTCAGCCCGGGCGCGCTCCAGCCGGGCCGGGCGTTCGGCACCGGGCACCAGTGGCCCACCGAGAGCCCCGTGCCCGTCAACGACGCCTCCGACCGGCCCGGCAGCCGCAGCACGATCTGCAACGTCCTGGACGGCGTGGACGCCGGGAACGGCGGCACCACCCTCAGCACCTGGGCGGGCACCGACTTCCCCGCCCCGCTGCCCATCGGCTCCGCCAGCGCCTACGTCACCCCCGGGTCAGGCCAGGTGTACCGCCAGTTCCAGGGCCGGGAGACCAAGGCGGGCCCCGTCTTCCTCGTCACCGACACCGGGCTGCGCTACGTGCTGCAGTCCAACTCCGACAGCGCCACCGACGACGCGGGCATCGGTACGACGGCCAAGGAGCGCCGGCAGTTGCAGCAGGAGGCGCAGGAGGCGCAGACCCGGCTCGGGTACTCCGGTGTGAACCCGGCACCGGTGCCCGCCGCGTGGTCAGAGTTCCTGCCCACCGGTCCCCGGCTCTCGACGGCCGCGGCGCGCCAGCCGCAGGGCTCGTAGGGGAGGACGCACACCATGGCGCACCCTTCCTGGACCGCACAGGCCCTGCGCGCGAGCACGGTGGCGGCCGCGGGCCTGCTCGCCACGGCCACCCTGCTCACCCCCCGCGCGGCGGCCGACGACTCCTTCTCCGACCAGTGCACCTTCCCCAACAAGACCTACCCGGGCCGGCCTTGGGCCCTCCAGCGGGTCAACCTGGACGAGCTGTGGGGCCAGTCCGAGGGGAAGGGCGTACGCGTCGCCGTGATCGACACCGGCGTCGACGTGAAGAACCGTCAGCTCACGGACGCGGTCGACGCCAGGAGCGGCAAGAACTTCCTGCCCCCCAAGGACGACAAGGGCAAGAAGGTCGAGGGCGCCGGGGCCGGCGCCACCACCGACACGGTCGGACACGGCACCAAGGTCGCCGGCATCATCGCGGCCCGCCCCATGAAGGGCAGCGGATTCGTCGGGCTGGCGCCCGAGGCCACCATCATCCCGCTCAAGCAGAACGACGCGGAGGGCCACGGCACGGCCAAGACCCTGGCCGACGCGATCCGGTACGCGATCGGCGCCAAGGCCGACGTGATCAACATCTCGCAGGACACCTCCAACGCCGTCGAACCGGCCCCCTCGCTGCGGCAGGCCGTCGACGCGGCGCTGGCGCGGAACATCGTCGTGGTCGCCTCAGCGGGCAACGACGGCCTCGGCGGCAACGTCAAGCAGACCTACCCCGCCTCCTACGACGGAGTCCTCGCCGTCGCGGCATCCGACCGCAACAACGAACGCGCCGCCTTCTCCCAGTCCGGTGACTTCGTCGGCGTCGCCGCGCCCGGCGTCGACATGATCTCCACGGTCCCCAAGGGCGGTCACTGCTCCGACAACGGCACCAGCTTCTCCGCGCCTTACGTCGCCGGCGTCGCCGCGCTCATCAAGGCCAAGCACCCCGACTGGACCGCCCGCGAGGTGGTCGCCCAGATCGAGCAGACCGCCGAGCGCACCATCGCCGGCCACGACCGCCTCGTCGGCTGGGGCGTGGTCGACCCGGTCCGCGCCCTGACCGAGGACGACCACCCCACCGAGTCCCCGGCCCCCCAGGACGGCCTCACCAAGGCCCAGCCCCCCACCCCGGCCCGCCTCCGGCTCGGCGAGACCCCCGATGAACGCAACGCCCGCCTGGCCACGTACATCGCCGTATCCACGGCAGTCCTCACCGCCGCCCTCACCGGCACAGCCATAGCCACCCGAGACGCCCGCAAAAGACGCACCCGACTCACGGCGACCGGGGAATGAAACCCGGAAACGAGCCAAGTCCCGCAGCATTGCCCGTGCTTGTGAGCGCTCGGGCTGTCGCAGGGTCTGGCTAGAGTGATCGCGTCGCGCGCGGAAAAGGTGAACGGTCCGCGTTCACCGATCGACGAGAAGGAGCACCCACATGGCCGACGGCCGTAAGCTCGACAGCGCTGAAGTCCTCAGGCTCGAGAAGTCCATCGTCCACAAGTACGAGTCCATCAAGGGCCAGCTCGCCCGGCTCCAGGGCACCATCGACATGATCCAGAGCAACTGGACGGGTCAGGGCGCCGCGGCCTTCGACCGCAAGCAGTCGGACATCAACGACCACGTGGTCGCCCTCGGAAACATGCTCGAGCAGGTGCTCGAGGGGGTCAACATCAACCGCAAGGACAAGGAGAGCCTCGAGCAGGAACTGCACAGCAAGATCCACCAGATCGACGTGCAGGACCTGGGCGGCAAGACCTCGGCGCTCACGAGCTACTGACTCCCCGGCCTCCCGGCCGACCACCGAAGACCGACCCGAAAGACGAGACGGGGCACCCATGACGAACGTCCACAACCAGGACCTCGCCGTAAAGTACGGCACCCTTGACGCGCTGACGACCGAACTCGGCTCCATCGCCAAGAAGCTGGAAGAGGACATCCAGTCCCTCAAGGCCGACGTCCAGAAGATCGCCGAGGGCTGGGGCGGCGAGGCGCACGAGGCCTTCAAGGCTCAGCACACGAAGTGGGACGCGCACGCCAACGGCATCCACCAGGCACTGGTGACCATCGGCCAGCGCATCCACGAGGCCGGCGGTGACTACCGCGCCGGGGACCTCAAGGGCGCCAGCTACTTCCAGTGAGCCGGCCCGGCAGCCGGCCGGCCGGGCAGTGAACTGACGGAACCCCACGGGGGGTGGGCATGCGCGGGAGGTGCCCACCCCGTGGGGTTCCCGCATGTCAGTACCGCTGCTCCTCGACCAACCCCGTCTGCACCAACGGCTTGCCCCTTCGGCGGGAGACGAAGACGCCCCGGCCGGGGGGCATCGGGCGGGGGCGGACTCCGGAGAGGACGTCGCCCTCGCCCGGATCGCCGGCCAGGACCACGCCCTGGGCGCCGAGTTCCTGCAGGCGCTGCATGAAGGCCTCGTAGGACGCGCGGCCCGCGCCCGCCGTGGAGCGGGCGATGATGAAGCGGACGCCGACGTCACGGGCGAAGGGCAGCAGCTCCGTCAGACCGGCGAGCGGATTCCCGCTGGACGTGGACACCAGGTCGTAGTCGTCCACGACCACGTACACCGTCGGACCCTTCCACCAGCTTCGCTCGCGCAGTTGACGCGCCGTCACGTCCGCCGTCGGCGTGCGGCGCCGCATCAGGTCGGCGAGCGCCGTCATGTGATGGTCCATGGCGTTGGACATCGGGATGTACTCCGCCAGGTGCGAGGCGGGCGTGACGTCCAGCAGCGAACGCCGGTTGTCGACGACGAACAGCTTGCACTCGTCGCCCGCATACCGCTCCGTCAACTGCTTGATCAGCAGCCGCAGCAGGTTCGACTTGCCCGACTCGCTCTCCCCGAACACCAGGAAGAACGGGTCCTGCTCGAAGTCGACGAAGACCGGCTCCAAGTTGTCCTCGTCGAGCGCGAAGGCGATCCCCCGCTCCGGATGCCGGTCGCCCGACGGCAGCTGGACGGCGGGCAGTTCGCGCGGCAGCAGCCGCACCTCGGGCGCGCCCGGCGCCTGCCAGTGCCGGGACACCTCCGCCGCCAGCGCCTGCGTGGCCTCGGCCAGATCCGTGTCCGAGGTCAGCCCGTCGATACGCGGTACCGCCGCCATGAAGTGCAGCTTGTGCGGCGACACGCCCCGCCCGGGCACCCCGGCCGGCACGTTCGCGGCGACCTTCCGGTCGATCTCGGAGTCCATGGTGTCGCCGAGCCGCAGCTCGAGCCGGTTCATCAGGTGGTCCTTCATGTTGGCCCGGACCTCCATCGACCGCGACGCGGTGAGGATCACGTGGATGCCGTAGCCGAGACCCCGGGCCGCCATGTCCAGGACGAGCGGCTCCAATGCCTCGTAGTCCGCCCGGAAGTTGCCCCAGCCGTCGACGACGAGGAACACGTCGCCCCACGGCTGGTCGGTGACCGTGATCTGCCCCCGGGCCCGGCGCGCGCGGAAGTCCGCGATCGACGGGATGCCCGAGGAGCGGAAGTACTCCTCACGGCGGGTCAGCACGCCGTACACCTCGGCGACCGTGCGCCGCACCCGCTCCGGGTCCAGCCGCGACGCCACCCCGCCCACGTGCGGCAGGCCGGCCACCGCCGCCATGCCGCCGCCGCCGAAGTCCAGCCCGTAGAACTGCACCTCGTGCGGAGTGTGGGTGAGGGCGAACGCGCAGATCAGCGACCTGACCAGGGTCGACTTGCCCGACTGCGGGCCGCCGACGATCTGCATGTGGCCCGCCGCCCCGGAGAAGTCCAGCCACAGCGGGTCGCGCCGCTGCTCGTAGGGCTTGTCGAGGAGACCCACGGGGACCACCAGCCGTCCCGCGCCCTCGTACCCGGGCTGGGTCAGCCCCCGGCCCTCCACCGCCGCCAGCCCCGGCAGCAGCCCGTCCAGCGACGGCGGGCTGTCCAGCGGCGGCAGCCACACCTGGTGGGCGGCCGGCCCTTGCGCCTCCAGCCGGCGCACGATCACGTCCAGCACGGTGTCCGCGAGCGCCTCGTCGACCTCGCCCTCACCCGAGACCCGCTGCCGGGGCAGCGCCGCGTAGCTGACCGGCACCTCGGCCGCGGTGAACAGCACCGGCCGCCGGTCCACCGGCAGCGCCCCGCCCCCGGCCGCGGGACGGTGCGAGCCCGTGCGGTACACGCCGGACACGTAGGCCGCCTTGAACCGCACCATCTCGTCCGTGCCGTACTTCAGGAAGCCCGAGCCGGGCACGTTGGGAAGCTCGTAGGCGTCCGGGACCCCGAGCGCCGCCCGGGACTCCGCCGCGGAGAAGGTGCGCAGACCGATCCGGTACGACAGATAGGTCTCCAGGCCGCGCAGCCGGCCCTCCTCCAGGCGCTGCGAGGCCAGCAGCAGGTGCACGCCCAGCGACCGGCCGATGCGGCCGATCTGCACGAACATCTCGATGAAGTCCGGTTTGGCGGTGAGCAGTTCGCTGAACTCGTCGATCACCAGGACCAGTGACGGGATGGGCTGCAGCGGAGCGCCCGCCGCGCGCGCCTTCTCGTAGTCGTGGATGTTGGCGTAGTTGCCCGCGTCGCGCAGCAGTTCCTGGCGGCGGTTGAGCTCGCCGCGGATGGAGTCGCCCATGCGGTCGACCAGGGTCAGGTCGTCCGCGAGGTTGGTGATGACGGCCGCGACGTGCGGCATCTGCGCCATGCCGGCGAAGGTGGCGCCGCCCTTGAAGTCGGCGAGGACGAAGTTCAGCGTCTCCGAGGAGTGGGTGACCGCGAGGCCGAGGACCAGGGTGCGCAGCAGTTCCGACTTGCCGGAACCGGTGGCGCCGACGCACAGCCCGTGCGGGCCCATGCCCTCCTGCGCGGCCTCCTTCAGGTCCAGCATCACCGGGCGGCCGTCCTCGCCGACGCCGATCGGCACCCGCAGCCGCTCGGCCAGCGCCCGCGGCCGCCAGGTCCGCTTGGTGTCCACCGACGACGCGTCCCCGAGGCCGAGCAGATCCGTGAATTCAAGGTTGGCCAGCAGCGGTTCGCCGTCGTCGCCGCCCGACGCCACGCGCAGCGGAGCCAGTTGGCGGGCCAGCGCCTCGGCGCTCTCGTACGACAGCTCGTCCGGCGTCCCCTCGTAGACGGCGCCGTCCGCCGACTCCAGGCGCAGCGATCCGGGCCGTACGACGACGTTGAGGTCGCCGCCCGCGCCGGCCGGCTCGCCCGGCACCACCTCGACGAGGGTCACCCCCTGC
>NZ_BMVJ01000032.1:5824-15844 GCF_014650655.1 Streptomyces anandii JCM 4720 | reverse complement strand
AGGCCCTCCGCGACGGCCAGCACCGAGTCGGGCGGCAGCGAGAGACCGTCGAGCACGACCACGACGTGCGGCTGGTCGGTGAGCGGCGCCGCGCCCGGGTGGAAGCGCGGGCGGCCGGTGAGCCGGGCGGAGATCAGGTCCTCCAGCGCGCGGCTGTCACCGCCGATCAGCCTGCGGCTGCCCGCCCCGTCCACCGCACCGGGCGCCTGCGCGTGCGGCAGCCACTTGACCCACTCCCAGTGCGGCAGGGCGTCGCGGCCCGCGGCCACGACGAGCATCAGGTCCTCGGGGGAGTGCAGCGCGGCCAGCGATCCGGTCAGCGCCCGCGCGGTCGCGCGCGCCGACCGCGGCTCACCGCTGACGGTGACGTGGTGGAATGCCCGCAGGGAGATCGCCATCGGCAGGTCCTCCAGGGTGCCGTGCACGGCGAGGAAGCGCTGCATCGCGCCCGCCGTCAGCGGCTCCAGCTGGTCCACCGGGCCCGTCTGCGGGGCGACCAGCTCGGTCGCCAGGGCCTGCGGCCCGAGACCGACGCGCACCTGGGCGAAGTCCTCGTCGCCCGGCCGCCGTTCCCACACCCGGCTGCCCTCGGCCACCAGGGCCCACAGCTGGTCGGGGGAGGGGTGCAGGTAGTACTGCGCGTCGCGCTGCTTGCGCGCGGTGTCCAGAGCGGTGTTCCGCGTCTGGGACAGATAACTCAGGTAGTCGCGGCGCAGATCCGCCAACTGCCCCTGGGAGCCCCGCCGGAAGCGGACCACCATCGCGATCGACATGGCCACCGTCGACGCGATCATCACCATGCCCATGATCTTCATGAACGGCTGGCCGTTGGTGAAGAAGAACACCACCGAACCGCCCATGCCGAGCGTGGGCAGCAACTGCATCAGCACGCTCTCCTGATGCCCCCGCGGCAACTCCGGCGGCGGCTGCAGGACGACTTCCTCCGTGGGCACTTCGGACGGCAGCGCCCGCGGCGGACGCTTGACGACGATGTGGCTCACTGCTCACCAATTCTCTAGCCGGGCCCCGTAACTACCCGTCCGCCACCCCGTGTCAGGCGGACGCCGCCGCCCCGTGCCGGGGGACGCAGGCCGCCGCGTGATCCTACTGACTTCACCGGGGACCAAGGGGCGGTAGGGTGCCGGATGTTCGCGTGAGCACACGCGGAACAGGCCTGGAAATCGGGGCATTCCGCGCGATGCGGAGCGGTACGGCGCCCCGGTCCCGGCCGGTCGGCGCCCTTCCCGGCCGTACGGCCGCACCAGCGGCGGCGCGGGCCGGGCAAAAGGCGCAGGACCTTCACATCGCAGTCGCAGAACCATCACTGAGGGGGAGCAGCAGGTGAGCATCACCGCGTCCGCGGCGGCCACCGGGACGGGCGGTCCCGGTACCGGAGCGCCCTCCGGGGGCGGCACGGGGCTCGGCTTCTGCCGGGTCACCATCGTCGCGCCCGACAGCCGGATCGACGTGGCCCTGCCCGACGACGTCCCGGTCGCCGACATCCACCCGGAGATCCTCCGGCTCTCCCGGCAGAGCCCCGCCGAGGGCGCCCCGGTCGGCTACCACCTCGTACGCCGCGACGGCACCGTCCTCGACAGCGCGCGGTCCTTCGCCGCGCAGCGCATCCTCGACGGCGAACTGCTCACCCTGCGGCCCTTCTCGCAGTCCCTGCCGCCCGCCGTCTTCGACGACGTCTCCGACGCCGTCGCCTCCGCCGTCACCCGCGAGCACACCCTGTGGAGCGGCGACCTGACGCGCGCTGCCGGGCTCGTCGGCGGTGGCGTGCTGCCGGCCCTGCTCGCTTTCGTCGCCTGGACCGCCGACCCGCGGCACGACATGCACAGCCTGCCCGGCATCCTCGCCGGCGTCACCGGACTGCTCCTGGTCGTCCTCGCCTGCGTACGGGCCCGGGTCTACGACGACCGCGCCTTCGCCGTCGCCCTCGGGCTCGGCGCCCTGCCAGGCGTCGGGGTCGGCGGATCGGGACTCCTGCCGCTCACCGACGGCCAGGGCATCGGAAAGCTGCAGTTCCTCCTCGCCTGCGCGGCGGTGCTGCTCGCCTCGGTCGTCCTCACCCTGTGCGCGCCGAGCGGCGACGGCCCGTTCGTGGCGTTCGTCGCCGCCTCCGCCATCAGCGTGCTCGCGGTGTTCACCGCGATCCTCGCCCACTGGACGCCCGCCGAGACGGCCGCGCTGTGCGCACCGGTCGCGGTGGGCGCGCTGGCCTTCCTGCCCGGCCTGTCGATGCGCTTCGCCCGCCTGCCGATCGGCTTCGACCCGCCCAGCGGCTCCGCCCGCTCCCCGTACGGCGCCGAGCCCGAGGCCGCCCGGCCGGTGGACGCCGAGCGGATCGCCGCCCAGGCCCGCCGCGGCCACGAACTCCTCGTCGGCCTCGTCGGCGGCTGCGCCATCACCGCGGTCGGCGCCTCGGCCGTCCTCGGCTTCTCCGACGGCGTGTGGGCCCAGCTGCTGGCCCTCGCCACCGGCCTCGCCCTGCTGACACGTGCCCAGCTCTTCCGCTACACCGCCCAGGTCGCCCCCGTGCTGGCGGCCGGCCTCGCCGCCCTGGTCCTGCTCGGCCTCGGCCTGGCCCTCAACCCGCCGCGCGCCTACGTGCTGCAGGCGCTGCGGGGCGACCGCGGCGACCTGGACATCCGGACGATCTGGCTCGTCGCGGCGATCGCGGCGGCGGCCGCCCTCGTCACCGCGATCGGCCTCATCGTGCCGCGCAGCGGCCTGAGCCCCTTCTGGGGCCGCTTCATGGAGATCGCCGAGGGCTTCGTCCTGCTGACCCTGGTCCCCCTGACCCTGGCCGTCTTCAACGTCTACACAACCGTCCGCTCCCTGACGAGCTGACCGGCGGACCAGCCGGGCACCCCCACCCACAACACCACGCACGGAAGGCCCACCCGCCCCGTGCGACGAAGGGACCTTTCCGCGTGAGCTTCGGCCCGCCGCCCTCCATATACACGCAGTCCGCGGTGACAGCCGAGGACCAGCGCAGGAAGCGCCGCAGAAAACGGCTGTGGGGCCTCCTCGCGGTGCCCGTCGTGGCCGCCCTCGTCGTGGCCGGTCTGGCCCTGCGCGACGGGAAACCGGACCAGAGGGACGACAAGCCCGTCGCGTCCGGCCAGGGCCGCCTCGACGTCCGGGAGACGGTCGAGAAACCGCCCGCCAGCACCGTCGGCGTCATGGGCTTCCGCTTCTCGATCGACGACATGAGCCCCGGCGAGCACGACGACATGCCCGGCATGTGGGCCACCGACAAGATCCTGGCCAAGGGCATCAAGAGCACGCTCGCGGGCTTCCGGATCGGCACGGACGCCTCACCGCACGACGAGGTGTGGCGGCTCAGGCTCTCCGGCCTCATCTGCGGTTACACCCGCCACGTCACCGGTGAGAACCGCACCGCCGTGCTGTCCCGGTCGAGCGACGACAGGCACGCCGCCTGCAACCACGTCACCTTCGTCGACCTGGACGACGGCCAGAAGCTCTGGGACCACGTCTTCCCCCTGCGCAACAGCGCCTACGACGACCCGAGCGTGACCCTCGTCCACGGCACCGTCGCCGTCACCTGGGGCAAGGGCTCGGACGCCTACGACATGGACTCGGGGCGGCGGCTGTGGCGGACCGGGGCCACGGGCGACTGCCGCGACACGGGCGCCGCCGGCGGGCGAGCCCTGCTCTTCCGGGTGCAGTGCCTCGACCGCAAGCAGCCGGCCACCTCCTGGAAGGCACTCGTCTACAAGGTCCGCAGTGTCGATCCCCGCACCGGCCGCACGCTGTGGACGTACGCGCCCGCGGCGGGCATCAGGGACGTGCGCGTTCCGTCCACCGATCCGGCCGTCCTCGCCGTCTCGGCGGGCGACACCGAGTTCACCGAGCTGATCTCCCTCGACGACCACGGCCGAAGGCGCACCACGATCTCGCTGCGCAACAGCTTCTACGTCGGCGAGTGCATGGACGAGACGGACTACGTCGTCTTCGACGACTGCCAGACGATCCCGGTCAGCGACGACCAGGTCTTCCTCAGGAGCAAGGAGGCGGGCGGCCTGCACAACTCGAACTGGGTCATCGGCTTCGACCTGGCGACCGGGAACACCACCAGGAAGTTCGAGTCCGGCCCGAACGCGCTGCTGTATCCGCTGCGCATGAGCGGTGACAAGCTCATGGCCCTGCGCGAGAGCGACGACCACATCTCGCCCTCGGCGCTGGTCAGCCTCGACCCGAAGACGGGCAGGGAGACGCCGTACTTCTACTTCGCGGTGCCCACGGAGGGCTACACACTGGCGACCCCCGACCTCAGCGACGTCCTCGTGCAGAACGGCCGCCTGTTCTTCGGCGCCCGGTCCGCGGACGGGCCCGCCGACAGCAAGCAGAAGCGCTGGGACTGGCTGGTCCTCGGACTCGAGAGCCTCGCCGCCGCCAAGAAGTGACCTCCGAGAAGGAGGGGGGCACGCGCGCGTGCCCCCCTCCTCCTCACACCTCTCGCATCAGACCTCGACGTCGAACTCGCCGTCCCGCGCGCCCAGTACGAAGGCCCGCCACTCCGCCTCCGTGTAGCGCAGGACCGTCGACGGGTCGAGGGACGAACGCATGGCCACGGCGCCGCCGGGGAGGTAGGCGATCTCGACGCGCTCCTCGTGCTGCTCCGTCCCCGGCGCGCACAGCCACTCCACGCCCGAGATGTCGAGGGCGTACAGCTCGTCGCGCTCGCGCTCCTTGCGTGCCTTGATCTCGGCTTCCGTCTCCGCCATGCCGCAGCGACCCCTTCCAGACTCCCCGGCTCCCGGCCCCCGGCCTCCCGGCTCCCGGCCCCCGGCGTACGTACCCGCTGACGGCGCTCACCCTAGTAGTCCCGTCCGCTGCCCCGCGGCCCTGGCCGGAGCGGGGGAAACCGGACCGCCACCGCCTGGTACGCTGTGTGACGGCCGTTCGTGTACGCACCCCCGGAGCCCCCGCAGGAAACTGCGAGCCCTGGAGGCCGCGCCCCGGCGGACCACCGCCTCACGAGTCGTGGAAGCTCCCCCGAGATGAAGACCGGGGGCACTCGGAGGCCAGTCTCAGACCAAGAGGAGTCACACGTGTCGCTCGACGCCGCCACGAAGAAGCAGATCATTTCCGAGTTCGGTACCAAGGAGGGCGACACCGGCTCCCCCGAGGTCCAGGTCGCTCTGCTGTCCCGTCGGATCTCCGACCTGACCGAGCACCTCAAGACCCACAAGCACGACCACCACTCCCGTCGTGGTCTGCTGATCCTGGTCGGCCAGCGCCGCCGACTGCTGCAGTACCTCGCCAAGAAGGACATCCAGCGCTTCCGTGCGCTGGTCGACCGCCTCGGCATCCGCCGCGGTGCGGCGGGCGCCAAGTAGGACGCCGTGAAGGGAGCGGTTCCCGGCAGTATCGGGAGCCGCTCCCTTTGCCGTACGTGCGACGAACGTGCGGAGTGTCACTCACGCTTTGTAGTGTGGTAGCACAACGGCATACGTACGCCGACGAAGAACGACGCCGTACGTCGCACACCGACGAAGAACGACGACACAGAACGAGGAGAAGCGCACCTCGCCGCCGCCGGTCCTCGGTAGTGGCCCCCGGGGGGAAGCGAGCCCCGGGTGCTTCGATCGAAGACCGGCCCGCACCAGACGGAGCGCTTCTCCGCCACCGTCCCCCGGCCACACGGGCCTGGAGGGACGAGGACGAGGAGAAAACGCTAGTGGAGAACGAGACCCACTACGCCGAAGCCGTCATCGACAACGGTTCCTTCGGCACCCGCACCATCCGCTTCGAGACGGGCCGCCTGGCCAAGCAGGCCGCCGGCTCCGCCGTGGCGTACCTGGACGACGACACCATGGTGCTGTCGGCCACCACCGCCTCCAAGAACCCCAAGGACCAGCTCGACTTCTTCCCCCTGACGGTGGACGTCGAGGAGCGGATGTACGCCGCCGGCAAGATCCCCGGCAGCTTCTTCCGCCGTGAGGGCCGCCCCTCCGAGGACGCCATCCTCACCTGCCGCCTCATCGACCGCCCGCTGCGCCCCTCCTTCAAGAAGGGCCTGCGCAACGAGATCCAGGTCGTCTGCACCGTCATGGCGCTCAACCCCGACCACCTGTACGACGTCGTGGCCATCAACGCCGCGTCCGCGTCCACGCAGCTGGCCGGCCTGCCCTTCTCCGGCCCGATCGGCGGCGTCCGCGTCGCGCTGATCAACGGCCAGTGGGTCGCCTTCCCGACGCACACCGAGCTCGAGGACGCCGTCTTCGACATGGTCGTCGCGGGCCGTGTCCTGGAGGACGGCGACGTCGCGATCATGATGGTCGAGGCCGAGGCCACCGACAAGACCATCCAGCTCGTCAAGGGCGGCGCCGAGGCGCCCACCGAGGAGGTCGTCGCCGCCGGTCTGGAGGCCGCGAAGCCCTTCATCAAGGTGCTCTGCAAGGCCCAGTCGGACCTCGCCGCCAAGGCCGCCAAGCCGACCGGCGAGTTCCCGATCTTCCTCGACTACCAGGACGACGTCCTGGAGGCGCTCACCGCCGCCGTCCGCCCCGAGCTCGCCCAGGCGCTCACCATCGCCGGCAAGCAGGAGCGCGAGGCCGAGCTGGACCGCGTCAAGGGCCTGGCCGCCGAGAAGCTGCTGCCCGAGTTCGAGGGCCGCGAGAAGGAGATCTCCGCCGCGTACCGCTCGCTGACCAAGACCCTGGTCCGTGAGCGCGTCATCAAGGAGAAGAAGCGCATCGACGGCCGCGGTGTCACCGACATCCGCACCCTGGCCGCCGAGGTCGAGGCCATCCCGCGGGTCCACGGCTCCGCCCTGTTCGAGCGTGGCGAGACCCAGATCCTGGGCGTCACCACCCTGAACATGCTCCGCATGGAGCAGCAGCTGGACACCCTCTCCCCGGTGACCCGCAAGCGCTACATGCACAACTACAACTTCCCGCCGTACTCCACCGGCGAGACCGGCCGCGTGGGCTCGCCCAAGCGTCGCGAGATCGGCCACGGCGCCCTCGCCGAGCGCGCCCTGGTGCCGGTGCTCCCCACGCGCGAGGAGTTCCCGTACGCGATCCGCCAGGTCTCCGAGGCCCTCGGGTCCAACGGCTCGACCTCGATGGGTTCGGTCTGCGCCTCCACCATGTCGCTGCTGAACGCCGGTGTGCCCCTGAAGGCCCCGGTCGCCGGCATCGCCATGGGCCTGATCTCCCAGGAGATCGAGGGCGAGACGCACTACGTCACCCTCACCGACATCCTCGGCGCGGAGGACGCCTTCGGCGACATGGACTTCAAGGTCGCCGGCACCAAGGAGTTCGTCACCGCCCTCCAGCTCGACACCAAGCTGGACGGCATCCCCGCCTCCGTCCTGGCCGCCGCCCTCAAGCAGGCCCGTGACGCCCGCCTCCACATCCTCGACGTGATGATGGAAGCGATCGACACGCCGGACGAGATGTCCCCCAACGCGCCGCGGATCATCACCGTGAAGATCCCGGTCGACAAGATCGGCGAGGTCATCGGCCCCAAGGGCAAGATGATCAACCAGATCCAGGAGGACACCGGCGCCGAGATCACCATCGAGGACGACGGCACCATCTACATCGGCGCCGCCGACGGCCCCTCCGCCGAGGCCGCCCGCACCACGATCAACGGCATCGCCAACCCGACGATGCCCGAGGTCGGCGAGCGCTACCTGGGTACGGTCGTGAAGACCACCACCTTCGGCGCGTTCGTCTCCCTGCTGCCCGGCAAGGACGGTCTGCTGCACATCTCGCAGATCCGCAAGCTGGCCGGCGGCAAGCGCGTGGAGAACGTCGAGGACGTGCTCGGCGTGGGCCAGAAGGTCCAGGTCGAGATCGCCGAGATCGACTCCCGCGGCAAGCTCTCCCTCGTCCCCGTGATCGAGGGCGAGGACGACGGCAACGACAAGAAGGACGACGCGGACAAGTGACGTCCCGTGGCTTCAGGGCGACGGCCCGCACCTCCTCGGAGGCGCGGGCCGTCGCCCGTACCCAAACCCTGATCAAGGGGCAGAACGGCATCGGCACGGTCCGCAGGACCACCCTCCCCGGAGGCCTGCGCATCGTCACCGAGACCCTGCCCTCCGTGCGCTCGGCCACCTTCGGCATCTGGGCGCACGTCGGCTCCCGCGACGAGACCCCGGCCCTCGGCGGCGCGACGCACTACCTGGAGCACCTGCTCTTCAAGGGCACCTCCCGCAGGTCCGCCCTGGACATCTCCTCCGCGCTGGACGCGGTCGGCGGCGAGATGAACGCGTTCACCGCCAAGGAGTACACGTGCTACTACGCGCGCGTGCTCGACACCGACCTGCCGCTCGCCATCGACGTCGTCTGCGACATGCTCACCGGCTCGCTCATCCGCGAGGAGGACGTCGACGTCGAGCGCGGCGCGATCCTCGAGGAGATCGCGATGACCGAGGACGACCCGGGCGACTGCGTGCACGACCTGTTCGCGCACACCATGTTCGGCGACACCCCCCTCGGCCGCCCCGTCCTCGGCACCGTCGACACGGTCAACGCCCTCACCGCGGACCGCATCCGCCGCTTCTACAAGAAGCACTACGACCCCACCCACCTCGTGGTCGCCTGCGCCGGCAACATCGACCACCACAAGGTCGTACGCCAGGTCCGCGCCGCCTTCGAGAAGGCCGGCGCCTTCAAGAGCGCCGAGGCCGAGCCGATCGCGCCCCGCGACGGCCGCCGCAGGCTGCGCACCGCGGGCCGGGTCGACCTGCTCAACCGCCGCACGGAACAGGCCCATGTCGTCCTCGGCATGCCCGGCCTCGCCCGCACCGACGACCGGCGCTGGGCCCTCGGCGTGCTCAACACCGCACTCGGCGGCGGCATGTCCTCCCGCCTGTTCCAGGAGGTCAGGGAGAAGCGCGGCCTGGCCTACAGCGTGTACTCCTACACCTCCGGCTTCGCCGACTGCGGCCTCTTCGGCGTGTACGCCGGCTGCCGCCCGAGCCAGGTGCACGACGTGCTGAAGCTGTGCCGCGACGAGCTCGACCACGTCGCCGAGCACGGCCTGTCCGACGACGAGATCGGCCGCGCCATCGGCCAGCTCCAGGGGTCCACGGTCCTCGGCCTGGAGGACACGGGTGCGCTGATGAACCGTATCGGCAAGAGTGAGCTGTGCTGGGGCGAGCAGATCTCCGTCGACGACATGCTGGGCAGGATGGCCGCGGTGACCCCGGACGAGGTCCGCGAGGTCGCCCGCGACATCCTGGGACAGCGCCCGTCGCTGTCGGTCATCGGCCCGCTCAAGGACAAACAGGCGGCCCGGCTGCACGAGACGGTCGCCTGAGCCCTTCGGTCAACCACCCGGGCCGGCCGTCACCCCCGGTCGACGGTCGGCCCTCCGGTCGTAAGGAAGCAAGAGATGAGCAAGCTGCGCGTGGCGGTCCTCGGTGCCAAGGGCCGGATCGGGTCCGAGGCGGTACGGGCGGTCGAGGCCGCCGAGGACATGGAACTGGTCGCCGCCCTCGGCCGGGGCGACAAGCTGGAGACCCTCGCCGAGAACGGTGCCCAGGTGGCCGTCGAACTGACCACCCCCGCCTCGGTCATGGGCAACCTCGACTTCTGCGTACGGCACGGCATCCACGCCGTCGTCGGCACCACCGGCTGGACCGACGAGCGCCTCGCCCAGCTCAGGGGGTGGCTTGCCCAGTCTCCCGAGACCGGTGTCCTCATCGCCCCGAACTTCTCCATCGGCGCCGTGCTGACCATGAAGTTCGCGCAGATCGCCGCGCCGTACTTCGAGTCGGTCGAGGTCGTCGAGCTGCACCACCCCAACAAGGTCGACGCCCCCTCCGGCACCGCCACGCGCACCGCCCAGCTCATCGCCGAGGCCCGCGCCAAGGCGGGCTCGGCGCCCGCGCCGGACGCCACCGTCACCGCCCTGGACGGCGCCCGCGGCGCGAACGTCGACGGGGTGCCCGTCCACGCCGTCCGCCTGCGCGGCCTCCTCGCCCATCAGGAGGTCCTGCTGGGCGGCGAGGGCGAGACCCTCACCGTG
>NZ_BMVJ01000032.1:4877-5802 GCF_014650655.1 Streptomyces anandii JCM 4720 | reverse complement strand
CGCCACGACTCCCTGCACCACAGCAGCTTCATGCCGGGCATCCTGCTCGGCGCCCGCCGCGTGGTGACCACCCCGGGCCTGACCTTCGGCCTGGAGCACTTCCTCGACCTGAACTGAGCCCCAGCCCCATGCGCGCCAAGATCACCTACCTCGTCACGGCCGCCGTCCTGGTCTTCTACTTCGTCCTGGTCGGCAGCCGCGGCGTCATGCTCATCCAGTCGGGCACGCCCGTGACCGTCGCCTTCGGGATCGCCGTACTGATCCTTCCGGTGATCGGTCTGTGGTTCCTGTGGAAGAACACCCAGTTCGTCCGCGACGCCAACCGGCTCGCCGCCGAACTCGACGCCGAGGGCGGCCTGCCCGTCGACGAGCTGAAGCGCACGCCCAGCGGGCGCATCGACCGCGACTCCGCCGACGAGGTCTTCGCCCGCCGCAAGGCCGAGACGGAGGCGGCCCCGGACGACTGGCGCACCTGGTTCCGCCTGGCCATCGCCTACCACGACGCCCGAGACACCCCCCGAGCCCGCAAGGCGATGCAACGCGCGATCGCCCTCCACGCCACCGAGCAACCCGAATCAGCCTGACCCACCGGCATGTTGTCCTCGCTGCGAGCCGGCCGAGCTGTCAGCGGCCCTGGGGGCCGCGGTACTCCTCCGCCCACGCCTCCACCGTGTCCGCGGCCCGGTCGAAGGCGCTCGGCCGGCCCATGAAGTCGGCATTGTGCGTGCTCAGCAGCGGCGGTACGTCCTCGGGCGCACGGCCCCTGCGGGTCATCAGCAGCGCCTGCCCCTGCACCGTGCGCGGCAGCCCGAGCCAGCGCACCGGCTGCTGCGCCGTCCGCACGTTCACCACCTGGTCCCACGTCGTCGTACGGCTTACCAGGAAGCTCACCTGGCGCACCCCCCGGGAGCCGACCCACACGCCC
>NZ_BMVJ01000032.1:3035-4852 GCF_014650655.1 Streptomyces anandii JCM 4720 | reverse complement strand
ATCCGCAGCATCCGCAGCGCGGCGGCGATCACGACCAGCGCGATGCCGAGGCAGAACCCGGCGGAGGACACCGCGTCAGTCAGCGCGATCACCACCGCCGCGAAGAGCAGGAACGAGGCGAGCAGCAACAGCAGCGCCGCCATGCCCACCCGCCACGGCCCCGGCCGGTACGGGCGCCGCCAGCGCTCACGGTCGTCGAAGGGCAGCGCGACGTCGTCCGCGGTGTCGAAGGCACGATCGGCCGTCAGGAAGGGCAGGGGCACGGCTGGTCCTCACTCAATCCATGCGTGGGCTGTGCCCGGTGAGGCTATCCGGCTGTGTCCCCGCTCACCACCCGTGGGGGTCCAAGGGGGGCACCCGGGGGATCAGTGCCCGTGGGAGGCCTGCTGTGTCTGCGCGGGGGTGTGGCTGATCGACAGGGCGGGCATCCCCAGAATCAGGGAACCCACGAGCGCCGCCACGATGGTCAGGCCCAGCAGCACACGCCCCGCCAGCTGACCGGCGGAGGCCCGCCGACGGGGCGGGGGAGCGACATTGCTGCGGAACCGGTCGGCTTCGGCGACGAAGGAGAACGGGACGGGCTCGCGCCGACGGGACATCGGGGCTACGGCTCCTTTCCGGGTGCTCGGAGTCTTCACGGGGCTCGAACGAATCGCTGTCATCAACACAGACGAGCGAGTGTCCCGAAAGGTGCCCGCTTTCGCCGAAATCACAGATCTTCACCGAAGATGTCGCCCCCCGGCACCGAACACCCCGATGTCACAGGCGGCCCGTAGAGTGGGCGCCGCCCCAGACGCGATGGAAGGAACCCTCCGAGCCGTGACCGACAGCACCGACACCCCCGCCGACGACCTGAAGCCCAGCTTCCGCAGCGACGTCACCGTCGAGCTGGTCAAGCACACCGCGTCGGACGCCGACGTGCTCTTCGCGGCCCGCGTCTCGACCGTCGGCGAGCAGTCCCTGGAGGAGCTGGACAAGGACCCGGAGCGCTCCAAGGGCCTGATCAACTACCTGATGCGGGACCGGCACGGCAGCCCCTTCGAGCACAACTCGATGACCTTCTTCGTCAGCGCCCCGATCTTCGTCTTCCGCGAGTTCATGCGGCACCGCGTCGGCTGGTCCTACAACGAGGAGTCCGGCCGTTACCGCGAGCTCCAGCCGGTCTTCTACGTCCCCGACGAGTCCCGCAAGCTCGTCCAGGAGGGCCGTCCCGGCAAGTACCGCTTCGTGGAGGGCACCCAGGCCCAGCAGGAGCTGGTCGGCCGCGTCATGGAGGACACCTACCGGGAGTCCTACCAGGCGTACCAGGAGATGCTGGCCGCCGGCGTCGCCCGCGAGGTCGCCCGCTCGGTCCTGCCGGTCGGCCTGTTCTCCTCGATGTACGCCACCTGCAACGCCCGCTCGCTGATGCACTTCCTCGGCCTGCGCACCCAGCACGAGCTGGCGAAGGTGCCCTCCTTCCCGCAGCGGGAGATCGAGATGGTCGGCGAGCGCATGGAGGCGGAGTGGGCCAGGCTCATGCCCCTCACCCACGCCGCCTTCAACGCCAACGGCCGGGTCGCCCCGTAGCGGCGCACCGCACCTCCCGCGGTCCGCGTCTGCCCAGGTACAGATGTACGCATCAGCCTCACGAAGTGTCCGTATTGCGGCATTTCTAGAAGTTCATCTAGCCTGATCAAACGGACCCGGCACTGCTTGAACCCCCGAGCAGGCAGTGCCGGGTTCCACCTCCGTCACGACCTGTCGCCCGCCCCCGGAGCCCGTCGTCACCGGCCCTAGGGCAGACCCCGCCTCGACCAACGAGTAGCGTGTTACCC
>NZ_BMVJ01000032.1:0-3005 GCF_014650655.1 Streptomyces anandii JCM 4720 | reverse complement strand
ATGGCTCCGACCTCGACTCCGCAGACCCCCTTCGGGCGGGTCCTCACCGCCATGGTCACGCCCTTCACGGCGGACGGCGCACTCGACCTCGACGGCGCGCAGCGGCTCGCCGCCCACCTGGTGGACGCAGGCAACGACGGCCTGGTGATCAACGGCACCACCGGTGAGTCCCCCACCACCAGCGACGCGGAGAAAACGGAGCTCGTCCGCGCGGTCCTGGAAGCGGTCGGCGACCGCGCCCACATCGTCGCCGGAGTCGGCACCAACGACACCCACCACAGCATCGAGCTCGCCCGCGCCGCCGAGCAGGCCGGCGCGCACGGCCTGCTGACCGTCACGCCGTACTACAACAAGCCCCCGCAGGAGGGCCTGTACCGGCACTTCACGGCCATCGCCGACGCCACCGGCCTGCCGGTCATGCTCTACGACATCCCCGGCCGCAGCGGCGTGCCCATCAACACGGAGACGCTCGTCCGCCTCGCCGAGCACCCGCGGATCGTCGCCAACAAGGACGCCAAGGGCGACCTCGGCCGCGCGAGCTGGGCGATCGCCCGCTCGGGCCTCGCCTGGTACTCCGGCGACGACATGCTCAACCTGCCGCTGCTCTCCGTGGGCGCGGTCGGCTTCGTCTCTGTCGTCGGCCACCTCGTCACCCCGGACCTGCGCGCCCTCGTCGAGGCCTACACCTCCGGCGATGTGCAGAAGGCCACCGAGATCCACCAGAAGCTGCTCCCCGTCTACACCGGCATGTTCCGCACCCAGGGCGTCATGACCACCAAGGCCGCGCTCACCGCGCTCGGCCTGCCCGGCGGACCGCTGAGGGCCCCCATGATCGAGCTCACGCCCGAGGAGGCCGCGCAGCTCAAGATCGATCTTGCCGCCGGCGGGGTACAACTCTGAGAACAAGACTTCGCGAGATCTCTCGCACCGCCCCACCCCCGGCCCCACGACGGGACCGCGCAACGCGGGGCGACACAACTGAATAAGCAGGCCACCGGTGCCTGCGCCCCACAACGACAACTGCTTCTGCACGAACGTCACGCGCGCCACGTGCCCACCGGTACGTGGCGTGCGTGGTGAGGAGAGTCTTTTGAGTCATCCGCATCCTGAACTCGGTGCCCCCCCGCCCCTCGCCGAAGGGGGCCTGCGGGTCACCCCGCTCGGCGGCCTCGGCGAGATCGGCCGCAACATGACGGTCTTCGAGTACGGAGGCCGTCTGCTGCTCGTCGACTGCGGAGTGCTCTTCCCCGAGGAGGAGCAGCCCGGAATCGACCTGATCCTGCCGGACTTCTCGTCCATCCGGGACCGCCTCGACGACATCGAGGGCATCGTCCTCACGCACGGCCACGAGGACCACATCGGCGGCGTCCCCTTCCTCCTGCGCGAGAAGCCGGACATCCCCCTGATCGGCTCCAAGCTCACCCTCGCGCTCATCGAGGCCAAGCTCCAGGAGCACCGCATCCGGCCCTACACCCTCGAGGTCGCCGAGGGGAACCGGGAGCGCATCGGCCCCTTCGACTGCGAGTTCGTCGCCGTCAACCACTCCATCCCGGACGCCCTGGCCGTCGCCATCCGCACCCCGGCCGGCATGGCCGTGCACACCGGCGACTTCAAGATGGACCAGCTGCCGCTGGACAACCGCCTCACCGACCTGCACGCGTTCGCACGGCTGAGCGAGGAGGGCATCGACCTCCTGCTCTCCGACTCCACCAACGCGGAGGTCCCCGGCTTCACCCCGCACGAGCGCGACATCTCCAACGTGCTCCGCCAGGTCTTCGCCGGCGCCGGCAAGCGGATCATCGTCGCGAGCTTCGCCAGCCACGTCCACCGCATCCAGCAGATCCTGGACGCCGCCCACGAGTACGGCCGCCGGGTCGCCTTCGTCGGCCGCTCCATGGTCCGCAACATGGGCATCGCCCGGGACCTCGGCTATCTGAAGGTCCCGCCGGGCCTGGTGGTGGACGTCAAGACGCTCGACGACCTGCCCGACCACGAGGTGGTCCTGGTCTGCACGGGCTCCCAGGGCGAGCCCATGGCGGCCCTGTCCCGGATGGCCAACAGGGACCACCAGATCCGCATCGTCGAGGGCGACACGGTGATCCTCGCCTCGTCGCTGATCCCCGGCAACGAGAACGCGGTCTACCGCGTCATCAACGGCCTGACCCGCTGGGGCGCCAACGTCGTCCACAAGGGCAACGCCAAGGTGCACGTCTCGGGCCACGCCTCGGCCGGCGAGCTGCTGTACTTCTACAACATCTGCCGCCCGAGGAACCTCATGCCCGTCCACGGCGAATGGCGCCACCTGCGCGCCAACGCCGAGCTGGGCGCCATGACCGGTGTGCCGCACGACCGCATCGTCATCGCCGAGGACGGCGTCACCGTCGACCTCGTCGAGGGCAAGGCCAAGATCTCCGGCAAGGTCCAGGCCGGTTACGTCTACGTCGACGGTCTCTCGGTCGGCGATGTCGGCGAGCCCGCTCTGAAGGACCGCAAGATCCTCGGCGACGAGGGCATCATCTCGGTCTTCGTGGTGGTCGACTCCACCACCGGCAAGATCACCGGGGGGCCGCACATCCAGGCCCGCGGCTCGGGCATCGACGACTCGGCCTTCGCCGGGGTGGTCCCGAAGATCGCCGAGACCCTGGAGCGGTCGGCCCAGGAGGGCATCGCCGACGCCCACCAGCTGCAGCAACTCGTCCGCCGCACGCTGGGCAAGTGGGTCTCGGACACCTACCGGCGCCGGCCGATGATCCTCCCGGTGGTCGTGGAGGTCTGACGGGCCGGACGCTCGAACTGACGGCGGGGCGCCTCGATTTGCATCGGGGCGCCCCGCTCCAGTACGTTTACGGCTCCGCCCGGACGGGAACCCGGAGACTTCATGCGCTCCGCGGGACACTCCCGGAGGGGTGGGAAATCCGGCTCAGAATCTCTGATAAAGTCGGATCCGCCGGAAAGGAAACCGCGAGAGCGGAAACCTGGAAAGCGCCGAGGAAATCGGATCGAGA
>NZ_BMVJ01000031.1:52584-56291 GCF_014650655.1 Streptomyces anandii JCM 4720 | reverse complement strand
ACCGCCGGGCCAGGGCGTCCAGCCGCTCGGCGCGCCGGGCGACCAGCACCAGGTCCCAGCCGCGTCGGGCGAGCCGGACGGCGTACTCGGCGCCGATGCCCGACGACGCGCCGGTCACCACAGCGGAACCGTCAGCCTCGCCGTAAGCCATACGCGATCCCTTCACTCAATGTGTAGCCGTCCAACGGACGCTCGCGGCCGCAGCAGCGGAACCGCACTTCAGCCTCAGCCGCGAACGGGGCCACCCCGGCGCCGTCGTGCCCTGAGCCGGACCACTGTCCGGTCGGGCCGTCGCGTCACATCGGGCGGCCGGCGTCCGCCGAGTTCCACGAAAGCCGCTGTCGCACACGAGCGTGGGCTCCGCTGCCCGAGCACCGACGCCGCGCTCACCCCGCCGCCGATCAAGTCCGAGGTGGCCCAGGACATCAAGTCCAAGGTGGCCCAGGACGCGACGGGTGGGGGCGGATCCGCCGGGGGAAAGGAGCGGCGGGGTCCCCCTGCTACGCGGTACGGTGCGCCGATGTCAGAGATCAAGAAGTTCCAAGTCACCTTTGACTGCGCAGAACCTGAGCGCGTCGCTCGCTTCTG
The DNA here is from genome assembly GCF_014650655.1 of Streptomyces anandii JCM 4720. Classification (GTDB taxonomy): domain Bacteria; phylum Actinomycetota; class Actinomycetes; order Streptomycetales; family Streptomycetaceae; genus Streptomyces; species Streptomyces anandii. Next base: position 55,703 of record NZ_BMVJ01000031.1, on the reverse strand, counting down.
GTGTGAAGTGTTGGGGTACGTCATGCCGCCGCCACCGGAGGGGTTCGTCACCTGGGACGATTTCAACCGCACCCTGCCTCCCGAGAAGCAGGGATCATGGTCCGCCTGCAGTGATCCCTCGGGCGTGGGCCCGCGTCTGTACTTTCAGCGCGTCCCTGAAGGCAAGACCGTCAAGAATCGGGTGCATCTCGACGTCCGGGTCGGCACCGGGCTCGTGGGGGACGAGCGCCTCGCCGCGCTCGAAGCCGAGTGTGCACGACTGGTCGCGCTCGGTGCGACCCACGTGCAGACGCTGTACGCCGATGAGGAAAACGAGTCGTGCATCCCGATGCTGGACATCGAGGGCAACGAGTTCTGTATCGACTGAACATCCATCGAGGTGGGGCCAAGGGAGGCGAGGAGCCACCTCCCTTGGCTCTCTCCGGTCTCGTACGGGGGGAGTTACCCCGCGAGCCCGGTGCTCGCGTCCGCGATCGTGGGCCGACGACCCGAAACTCCGTCGAACGGCAGGGCTGCCGGCGCCTACGATGACACCGGTGTACCCACTGTGGTTCGAGTTCGATGAACACGACAAAGTCCCGGAGAACTGCGACACGTCGCAGCGTGCGTTCCTGCGTCTGGTTCCAGAGGGCGCCCGGGATTGGCCCTGCCGGCCCAGCGACACGTATGTACTGTTCTACTCCCGCGACGAACTCGATGAGGACGGCAACACCGCGGAGCACGACGAGATGCGTCTGGTGGTGAACCTCAGTCACCAGCGAGTGCACTTCCTCGGACTAGGTGCCTCCCTGGAGGCGGACACCGTACGGTGCGGTGAACTGGACCTGCGCAACTACGCGTTGACGCGGGAACGCCCGGACATCGTGCCGCGCGAGCGTACCGGACCGGTCGAGGAACTGGCGGCCTTCACCACCGACTGGATCGGCGAGATCCTGCGCCGGCCGACGCTGCGGTACGACGGTCGCCGATGACGCCTTCCGCGCCGTGGCGTGAAGCAACGCATGTGTGCGGATCTGCAGAAGACGTTCCGGGCGGACCCTCGCGGCTGGCGTGGGGTGACGCGAGGACGAGTCCCCGTGATCACCGCCCCAGTGCGAAGTACCACAGGCCGGTCATATGTGCTTGAATTCCGTCAAGCCTCTGCCGGGACTGCGACGCCGCGTGCGCCGTAGCCACCGCTTCAACGAGGTGCACCATGACCTGCTCATCCGGCCGACACCCGGCGACCCCCGACTGGCGTGATCAAGCGGCCTGCATCGGAGAAGACCCCGAGATCTTCTTCCCTCTCTCGGACGTCGCCGCTACCGGAGGGGCCTTCCTCGCCCAGGCGATATGCCGCCGCTGCTCCGTATCCCTCGACTGTCGGACCTGGGCGCTCGAGCACGGCGAGGACGACGGCATCTGGGGCGGAACGACTGCCGCCCAGCGCCGGGCCATCCGAAGGGCGGCGATCGAATCCACTCCCACGGGGAATGGACGCCCACGACGGCGGACGGACGGTTCGCCACCGCGCGGGTGGGACGGCCGCCGCGCATCGGCTGTCGGCACTGACCACTAGAGGCTGACCTGCCGGGGAGGCCGGGTCGTCAGGAGGCGTCGTCTGACGGGCAGGTGAATCGGCCGCCGGGACCCCAGTGGGTGATGCGTTCCGCTCTTTGGGCCGGCACGCCGCAGGTGAGGTCCGTGAGCGTGTTGCCTTCCGGGGAGATCCGGATGCAGCGCCTGGCCGTCCTGACCGCGTCGGCTGCCCTGGCCGTCGGAGGCGCGCCCTGGTGCCGGCATGTGCCCGTCGTCAATGGCGGTGGTACCGGTGGCAACGTCAATGTGCCGGTGGTCAACGGTGGCGGCACGGGCGGCATGTTCACCGGTGCCCGCTCTCGACGGCTGTCAGCTGTCCGTGGGTTGTGTGAGGGGAGCTGTGTCCTGCAGAAGGGTGAGGAAGCGGTGCACGAGACCGTGCGGTTGGCTGCGCAGATAGCAGGTCAGCTCGCGAAAGCGTTTGGGCCGGCACGGCAGGACGGCGGCGTCCAGGCCCGCGGGTACGGCGTTGTCGGGCAGGAGGGCGGGTCCCACGCCGGCGGCGGCGAGCCGGGCTGCTGCGTCGACCTGCCAGGTGCGTACGGCGGGCATGGGCCGGAACCCCTGGCTTGAGCAGTAGCCGGCGATCAGGTCGTTGAGGCCGTGGCCCTGGCCGAAGAGGACCCAGGCCTCGCCTGCGAGGGCGTGCAGGTCGACTGCCGTGGCCGGTGTTCCTGGATTTTGGGGGTTCTCGTCGAGCAGGGGGTGGTTGTAGGGGAGGACAATCACGAATTCCTCGTGCCCCAAGGAGAGGACGGGGCCGTCCCAGGCGCGGGGCCGGGGTCCGATGGCCAGGTCGCCCAGGCCGTTGCGGACCTGTTCTTCCAGCAGGTCGCGGTGGCTGAACTCTTCGAGCCGTACCGGGCACTGTGGGTGCTGGTCGTGCCAGCTGCGGATGACGTCGGGCAGTACGCCGGCCGCGACCGAGGAGACGGTGGCGATGTGCAGTTCGGCTGATTCGCCGGTGACGGCAGCCCGCGCGGACCGGTAGGCGCGCTCCGCACCACGCAGCGTGGCGAGCGCTTCCGGCAGGAAGGCACGACCGGCTGGAGTGAGCTGCATCCCTCGCGGCAGTCTTTCGAACAAGGCGCCGCCCACCCGCCGTTCCAGCGCCTTGAGCTGCTGGGACAGGGACGGCTGGGCGACACAGAGCCGTGCCGCCGCCCGGCTGAGAGAGCCCTCCTCGGCCACCGCAACGAAGTACTCGAACTGCCTCAGGCTCATACCCCCAGGTTACGTATAGATTGAACCTATGTAAATCCGTAGGAAGAAAGTCTTAGACTTACTCGGTGGGCCGGGCCATTCTCAGGGCATGGGCAACCGTCACACCACCGAATCCGCGGCCTGCGACATCGCGCACCGCGTGCCTTCCGAGACCGAAGTCTCGCAAGCGCATCTCAACCGGCAGGTCGGCACCCGCATCCTGTTCGAGAACAGTGCCGTCCGCGTCTGGGAGGTCCACCTCGATCCCGGTGTCCGGGCGCCGCTGCATTGCCACGCTCTGAACTATTTCTGGACCTGTACCGAGCCCGGAACGGCCC
>NZ_BMVJ01000031.1:40961-52556 GCF_014650655.1 Streptomyces anandii JCM 4720 | reverse complement strand
TGCAGTGGCAGCACACCGGGAGCGAGTGGCGGCGGCAACGCCGTTCCTACGCCGTCGGTGACACACAGTTCTTCGCCTACAGCGACGCGGCGCCGGTCGTGCACGATCTGTACAACGACGGCGACACCACGCTCCGGTTCGTCACCGTCGAACTGCTCGGCACCGCATCGCAGTCCGCCCCGACCCTTATCACGCCAGGAGATGCGTCATGACCATGCGCCTGTCCATGCACAACTGGATGCGCCCGGAGCCGCTGGAGGTCACCGTTGCGCGGCTCGCGCGGTGCGGGTACGACGCCATCGAGATCTCCGCCGACCCCCGCGGCACCGATCTCGCCCAGACCGCCCGACTGCTGGAGGAGCACGGTATCGCCTGCGCCGGCGGCCTTGCGCTGTTCATGGGCGGCCGCGACCTGGTCCACGAGGATCCGTTCATCCGGCAGGGCAGCCTGGCCTACCTGGTCGAGACCATCGACTTCGTCGCAGCCCTGGGCGGGACCTTCGTCACGGTGCCCTGCACGGTCGGCAAGCTGGTGCCGATGGCCGACGCGCAGCTGGAGTGGGACTGGTATGTCGCCGCCCTGCGAGAGGCCCAGAAATACGCCGACGACCACGGCATCCGGCTCGCCATCGAGCCGCTGACCCGTTACGAGACGTATCTCATCAACCGGGCCGACCAGGCCCTGCGCCTGGCCGACGAAGTGGGCGAGACGTGCGGGATCTGTCTGGACATCTTCCACATGAACATCGAGGAAGCCGACTGGCGGGCCGCCATCCGCGCCTGCGCGGGCAGGCTGGTGAACTTCCATGTCGCCGAGAACAACCGGCTGCCGCCCGGGTCGGGGGCGATCGACTGGACGGCGCTGCTGCGCGAACTGAACGCGGCGGGCTACAGGGGCCATCTGTCGGTGGAGTTCATGCCCGCTTTGGACCGCACCCCCCTGTCCCAGAGGCAGATCGCCGACGCCGCTGACGGATCCCTCAGCCAGGGCATGATCAAGTGGCTGCGCGACCACGCCTCCGGCGTGCTCCCCGAGGACCTCTACGAGGCTTACACCGCTCAGTCGGCCGACGTCCTGCGCCATCACCTCGCCCAGGTGGACACGGCCGTCTGAACAGACTTCCGCCGGGGTGCGGCTTCCCCTTCCGCGCCCCGGCGGATCCCCGCATCCTCCGCATCCTCCGCTCATCCCTCACTCCTCGACATGGAGCCCGCCATGACCGCGCTCAGTCGCTTCCGCAGATCCGCGGCGACCACGACCGTTCCCTTCGACACACGACGGCTGTTCGTCGGAAGCTGCATCGCCCTCGCCGCCACTGGCATGACGTTCTCCGTACGCGGCGACATCATGGGCGCGCTGGGACAGCACTTCTCCCTCAACCACTATCAGCTCGGCCTCATCGCCGGAGCGGCCTTCTACGGCTACGTCGGCGCCATCCTCGGCGGCGGCCTCCTGGTGGACGCCCTGGGCGCCAGGAAAATACTCACCCTCGCCTTCGTCGCCCAGCTTGCCGGACTGGCCCTGACGATCATCGCCCCCGGCTTCGGCCTCCTGTTCACCGGGACGCTCGTGGTCGGCCTGGGCAACGGGCTGATCGAAGCCGCGGCCAACCCCCTGGTCGCTTCCCTCTACCCACGGAACAAGACCCGGCGCCTGAACGCATTCCACGCATGGTTCGCCGGCGGTCTGATCGCCGGCGGACTCGTCGGCTACGGATTCACCCGGGCGGGCCTGGACTGGCGCATGAAACTCGCCGCGATCGTCGTTTCGGTCCTGCTCTACGGCGTGGTCCTGCTCCCGCTGCGCTTCCCTCCCACCGAACGAGTCGCTGCCGCGGTGAGCAGCCGGGAGATGTTCCGCACCGCGACCCGGCCCATCTTCCTGATCCTGCTGGCCTGCATGTTCCTTACCGCCTCCACCGAGCTGGGCCCCAACCAGTGGATTCCCGACACCCTCGGGCAGCTCGCGGGCGCCTCCGGGATCCTCGTCCTGACGTTCGTCAACGGCATCATGTTCGCCGCTCGTACCCTCGGCAGCCGCTTGCTGGGCAATGCCAGCCCGATCGCCGTCCTGGCCGTGTCGTCGGTGCTCGCCGCCGCCGGACTCCAACTGCTCGCCCACGCCCACAGCGCTGTGGGCTCGTACGCGGCCGCGGCCGTCTTCGCGGCCGGTATCGGCCGCTACTGGCCCACCATGCTCGGCGCTGTCGCTGAACGCTGTCCCAGGGGCGGCTCCTTCGTCCTGGCCCTCATGGGATCGGGAGGCATGCTCGCCACCGCCATCACCCTTCCCTGGATGGGACACATGATCGACGCTCACGGTGCGGCCTACGCCTTCGCGACGGTCAGCGTCCTGCCCGCCCTGTGTGTCCTGGCCTTCACCGCCATATGGCTGCGCGACCGCAGAACGGGCGCGGCAACCGTCGAAACCCTTACGGTCCACACCCACCCCGCCTGACCCCCGCCCGCCGGCCGGTGCCCTGCCCCTGCGCGCTTTGAGCAGGCAGGGCACCCGCTGCCGCAGCACTTGCCCTCCCACCCCCATGGTGCCCCTCATGACTGCGACCTCGCCGCCCCGACGGCCTTGCCGTGCGTACGCGCATCCGCCCCTTTCACAGCACATCGACCTGGAAGGCCATCCGGTCCCCGGCCGCCGCGCCCGCGCCGCCGTCCACCAGATGACCCACTGCCTCGGCGTGGGTGTATCTGCCGACAGCGGGGGCCGCGACACCTCCGACACCGCGGCCCTCGTCGCCACCGAACTCGTCACCAACGCCTGGCGGCACGCGGGAGGCGCCCAGGAAATGCGCCTCATCTGGGACGGCCGCACGCTCACCGTGGAAGTCGACGACAGCGGCAGCGCCTGGCCCGCTGTTCTCGCGCCCGACCGGCGGGGCGCGCAGGGGGGTTACGGCCTCCCTCTCGTCGACTCCCTCGCCGAGGCCTGGGGAACGTACTGCCGCCCGGGCGGCAAGACAGTCTGGGCGCGGTGCGCCTTTGCTGCGCGCGCCTGAACCGTGCCGTGCGCGTGCCCGTGCCCTGGCCTAGGCGCGCGAGAGAAGGAACCGGTCGGCGGCCTGCAGCGGGGTGAGGCCGTCCACGTTGATCAGAGCGTCGATCTGCTCGACACCCTCGTTGCCCAGGCGCAGGGTTTCCAGCCGGGTGACCGCCTCGGGGTGCACGAGGTCCAGCGCGTCGCGTCGGATGACCGGGCTCGCGTCGTCCACCGTGCCCAGCAGGCCCTTGGGCTCGTGCAGGGGGCGCAGGCCGTACACGCGATTGAGGTACTGCGGCCGCCACAGCGGGACGACGAACCACTCGCGGGCGGCGATCCCGCGCTCCACCCGGGCGAAGAAGCCCGGTTCGGTGCCCGGAGCGAAGGTGTAACCGAGCTCGTCCAGGCCGTACTCGCGCACCATCCGGGCGGAGAACCGGCTGATGCCGGCACCCGGGTTGATGCCGTCGATGACCTTCGACATCCGCATGGCCACCTCCGGCCGCATCAGGTCGGCGACCTCCCCGACCTGTTCCTCGGGTACATAGGACGGCACCGCCCATATGCAATACGGCCGGTATTGCGGCGCCAGGACCCGGACCCGGTCCCGGTAAGGGGACAGGTACGTGCCATGGCTGGAAGGCAGCCACGCGGAGACCAGGATGTCGAGGCGCCCCTCGTCCTGGAGATGGAACAGCTGCTGGTGCGGCGCCTCGACGCTGTTCACCCGGTGCCCGTAGGACTCAAGAACGCGTCTGGTGATGGCGGCGACGCCACGGTGGAACGACAAGGCAATGGTGCCCACGGTGAGGGTCGGCCCAGTAGGTGAGAAGGACATGGCAACTCCTTGAACAGCCCACCGGGCGTTTGGGGTTTCCGGCCCTCCGGGCGTTGGTTCCTCGGCTACGGATGTAGCGTGCTCCCGCCCATCGCCATAAGTCCAAGTACTGTCCAGCATCCTTTCCATATGCTGAGCGCATGGTGACACTGCGACAGCTGGAATACCTGGTGGCCATCGTGGACGAGGGCTCCTTCACCCGCGCCGCAGAAGCCCTCAACGTCACCCAGCCCGGACTCTCGCACCAGTTCCAGGCACTGGAACGGGAGGTCGGTGGCCCGCTGCTGGAACGGCTGCCGCGCGGTGTGCGGCTCACCCCGGCCGGCCGCTCGATGCTGCCCCACGCCCGGGCGGCGCTGGCCGAGGCGGGCAGAGCCACCGTCTCTGCCCGCCGTGCCGTCGGCGCCTTCACCGGCGAGTTGCACATCGCCACGCTGTACTCGGTCAGCTCGGGCGTCCTGCCCACGGTCCTGGGACGCTGGCGCCAAAAGCACCCGGGGGTGCGCATCCGGCTCTTCGAACACCGCCGGGATGACACGATGGCGCAGGCCATGACCGCCGGTCAGGCCGATGTAGCCGTGGGCCCGCTGCCCGAGGGCTGGGAGGGCACCGCGCGGCCCGTCGGCACCGAGGAGTTCCTGGTCGTCACGCGGTCCGACGATCCCGCGGCGCTCTCGGGCCGCGCACCGCAGGTCCGGTTGGCCGACCTCGCCGAGCGGGAGTGGGTGCTGTTCACCCCCGACAGCGGCCTGTCCGACATCCTCGAAGGGGCCTGCGCCGCGGCCGGCTTTGTGCCCAGGGCAGCAGTGCGCACCGAACAGGCTGCGTCGGCCATCGGGTACGCGGCGGCCGGACTGGGACCCACACTGGTGCCCGCCAACACCGTCCCGCCGCATTTCGCCGGCGCCCTCCTGCGTCCCGAGCCGCCTGTGCGCCGGCAGTTGACCGGATACACCCGCACCAGCCCGGACCCGGTCACCTCCTCCTTCCTGGAGGCCCTCACGGAGCCCGGACTGCTGATGCCCGGGCACGTCGCCAGACGTCTGCGTGCCGCCGGGCGTGCTCCCCGCCGCCCATGACCGAGTCCTCACCCCGCGGCCCGGTGGCGCGGCTGACCCCTGTGATGCCGGGGATCAGTACCCCCGGATTCAGCAGACCCTGCGGATCCCAGGCGTGTTCGGTGTTCGACGCCAGGTCGATGTCGACCGCGCTCCTGGTGAGGTTCAGCCAACCGGTCTTCGCCGCACCGATGCCGTGTTCCGCCGAGATGGTGCCACCCCGCCGGGACCCCTTCGGCGTTGACGGTGTCGGTGTGGCCCTCCCGGTATGCCCACAGGGCCCGGCGGGAGGGCTCATCGGTGGCGATGGCCGAGTCCAGCAGATCGGGGCTGAGCTCGAGGGCCTCGATCAGTCGTCGGCCGGATCGCGTTGCGCCGCGCACCCCAGCAGCAGATGGGCCGGGCAGGGGGTGGGGGTACGGAACGGGCCGGGCAGTTCGAGGTGCTCTTCGGGGTCCGTCGCGGCGGTCGGGCCGTTCCAGACCAGTCTGCCGTCGCGCGGCACCGAGACACGGTCCGAGATCCGGAACACCTCGTCGAGGCGGTGCGTCCCTCTACTCCGTCGACCATGGTCACCCGTTGGATCGTTTGGTGAGCCCGCGGCAGTCCAGCAGGGGCCGGACCGCCGCATCGGCTGGCTCCTGTGCCGTGGTCACGTCGCCCTCCTCACGCGGTACGTGCAATGCGCCCCTCACGCAGTACGTAATGCGCCCGCTTCCCAAGCCGAAACCATGGCAGCAGCGGCGTCCGCGTCCTACGTGGGCGCCTCTGCTCTTTCCGCTGTGCCGCTGTGTCCCGCCACATCGCCGGTCACGGAACGGCCGGCAGACTCCGCGCGCTGCCCAGGTCCGGGTCGGCTCGACGAGGTGACGTGTGGAAGCCGGCGTAGACGGTTTTGCCGTGCGGGCCCGGCACGCAGCCCCAGGAATCCGCCAGGGCGTCCACCAGGCCCAGGCCGTATCCCCCGCGCTCGCCCCGGTCGGCCTCGGGGCGGGGGGAGGGCTGCACGGGGCTGCGGTCGTCGACCTCGACCGTCAGCCACCAGCCGTCCCAGCACAGCCGCAGCTCCCTCCCGCCGCCGCCGTGGCGCCAGGCATTGGTCACCAGTTCCGAGACGACCAGCACGACAGTGTCCGCCACGCCGTCCTGCGTGACGTCGCCGGCCGTGGACAGCTCCATGGAGGAGACGGCCTGCTGGACCGCCCGGCGGGCGCTGCCGGCGGCGTCCGGCCCGCTGCGCAGCGGGACCCGCCAGCTGAACACGGTGGGGCAGGCGGCGGGACGGGAGGTGGTCAGGGGCAGGGCGTTCACGGCAGTTCCTCATCTGGTGCACACGCGTGGGCGGCGAATTCGGCCCGCGGCGGAGGCCGGGAGGTGTATCTGCGGCCCCCTCCCGGACCGGTCGCTCGGGCTCGGCAGGAGAGAGCCAAGCCCTTACATTTGCGGTAAAGCACTGACATTCAGGTAAAACGATGGACTCGGAGGGCTGCCCCGCCCAGGGGTGGCGGCCTAGGCTTTGTGGCAGATCACTGTGATCCACCACACCGGGAGGCCTGCTGTGCCGGATCACGAATCCGACGTCGACCGGTTGCGCCGCTGGTCGGACGCCGTGGCAGAGATCATCCGCCTGGTCAACTCCGACAATCAGACCGGCCTGTTCGATGTCATCGCCGCGCGCACCGCGGAGTTCACCGGCAACGACTTCTGCGCGGTGCAGTGGTGCGACCCCCGGGGCCAGACGCTGCGCATCGTCGGCTCCTACGGGCTGAACCCCGAGTACGTCGAGCACGTCAACAGTGACCGTCCGATCCGCCTGCAGCCCGAGGCCGGAGGCTTCTTCGACAGCCCCTCCAGCGTGACCTTCCGCGAGCGGCGCCCCGTGGAGATACCGGAGGTGGAGCAGGAGGGGTCCTTCCAGCCGTGGCGGGTCATCGCCGTACAGCAGGGCTACCGGTCCATGCTCACCGTCCCGATGCTGGTCGAGGGGGAGGCCGTGGGGGTGCTGGCCTGTTACCGCAGCCGGGCCGGCACGTTCGCCCCCGCCGAGCGCAGCGTGGTGGAGCTGATGGCCGAGCAGGCGGCCGTCGCCATCCACGCCGCGGAGCTGCGCCGCCGCGAGAAGCAGGTGCTGGCCCGGCTGGAGGAAAGCAACCAGGCTCTCCAGCGGCACCAGCAGGTGCTCGAACGCGCCGATCAGATGCACCGCCAGCTCATGCGGGTGGTGCTGGCCGGGCAGGGGATGGACGATGTGGTACGCGGGCTGGCCAGGGTGTTGCGCGCCCCGGTGACGATCGAGGAGGTGGCCGGGGGCGCCGTCCTGGCGCACGCCGACTTCCTGGGCCGCCGGGCCCACCCGCTGCCCGACGTCGAGGACCCGTCGGTCGCCGCCGTCCTGGACGGCGTCGACGCGCGCAAGCAGGTCAGCGTGGTCCACGCGGAGCCCGGTCCGGACCAGCCGGACGACTTCTGGGTGGGACCGGTGGTGATCGGAAGCGAACTGGTGGGCCGGCTGTGGGTGAGTGCACCGTCACAGGGCCTGGGACCCCTGGAACGGCGCGCGGTTGAACGGGGCGCGCTGGTGGTTGCCATGGAGATGCTCAAGCGGCGCACCGCACTGGAGGTCGAGCTGCGGCTGTCGCGCGATGTGCTGACCGATCTGCTGCTGGGCGAGGGAGCCCACCGGCCGGACGACCTGATGGCGCTGGCCGCAAACCTCGGGCACGACCTGTCCCGGCCCCACCACGTGCTGGTCGCCTCACTGCGCACCGCCCTCAGCCGGCAGCAGCGGGAGGTGTCCGGGCGCCGGATGGTCTCCGCGGCGCTGCGGGCGGTCGACGGCATCCGCCCCAAGCCGCTGGTCGGCCTGCGCCAGGACATCGGGATCGTGCTGCTGCCCACCTCCTCGACCAGTGCGCGCGGTCCGCGGGAGGTGGCCGGATCGTGGCGGGCGGAGCTGGCACGTCTCGTGCCGGATGCCGTGGCCACCGTGGTGGTCGCGGACTCATGCGCAGAACCAGCGGCCTACCCGGCGGCGTTCGAAGTGGCGCGCGGCGCCCTGCGACTGACGGATCTGGCCGGCTCGGGCGGACGGGTGATCGATCTGGCCGAGTTCGGCGTCTACACCCTGCTGCTGCGCAGCAGTGATCCGGGTCCGCTGCTGGACTTCGCATCGACCCGGCTGGCCGCAGTCCGTGAGCACGACGGCCGGCGGGGCACCGACTTGCTCGGCACGCTCCGCACCTACCTGCGGCTGGGCGGCCGTACCGGCGAGGTGGCGGCCGAACTGCTGGTCCACGCCAACACGGTACTCAACCGGGTGGCGCGACTGGAGAGCCTGCTCGGTGTGGACCTCGCGGACCCGGCGGCCCGGGTGGAGATCCAACTCGCCTTGATGGTCGAGGACGTCAGCGACGCAACTGCTGTGGCGCGTCACATTTCGCGGCGCTGAACTGTGGGCAGTGCCCGATGCCGGCCTGCCCGTCGCGGTGGGCGTGACGGCGCTGGCCACCCGGCCCGCGGCGGAGCAGGCGGCAGAGGCCGTCGCCGTGCCCGGACACGGTTGCGCGGGGGTGATGGTCCAGGCCAACACCGGTGACGGGCATGCGCTCGCGGACCATCGGCGGCGGGTGCACCAGGCGTGCGGCACCGGAGTGGTGGTCCAGGACTACCCGCTGCACAGCGGAGTGAAGATCGACCGGGACACCCTGGCGGAGGTGGTGGCAGCCGGCCCTTTCGTCGTCGCCGTCGAGGCCGAGGCCGCGCCGACGGCACCGTTGGTCGCCGCGATCGCCCCGCGCACCGAGGTGCCAGTGCTCGGCGGGCTGGGGCTTCGCCGACTTCCGTCGACGTGCAGGACGGTGCCGGTGACGAACGGGTTGCCCATGGCGAACAGAACGGCCTGCACCAGGTCGTCAACGCTGCCGACGCGACGTGCCGGATTGCGCTCGGCAACCCCGCGCAGGAACTCCTGGCGTTCACCCGCATCGGGGCGACCTCGACGTCACTCTCCAGGCCGAGTGCTCAATGAGTCCAAGAACCATATTTCCCCGCCGCCACAAAAATTCGGAATAGCGTCCCGCCTCCAGCACCCCCATGGCAGGAAAAGTGGGAAAGTCGTCATTGCTGCCGTCGCCGGCCCCGCGAAGAATCGGATCATGGCGCAGCGCACCCTCCTCCTCGTCCTCTTCGACGGTGTCCAGAGCCTCGACGCGACCGGCCCCATGGAAGTCTTCGCCGGTGCCGAGAAGCGGACCCCGGGCTCCTACCGCGTCCGCACCGTCTCCCTCGACGGCGGTCCCGTACGCACCGACAGCGGGCTGAGCCTCGTACCCGACGGCCCGCTGGCGGACGCGCCCGAGCCGGACACCCTGCTGGTACCCGGCGGGGAGGGTGCCCGGAACCCCGATCCGCGGCTGCTGCGGTGGCTGCGCGTGCACGGTCCGCGGGCCCGGCGCCTGGTCTCCGTGTGCACCGGCGCCATTCCGCTGGCCCGGGCCGGGCTGCTGGACGGCCGCCGGGTGACGACGCACTGGGCGTACTGCAACGAGCTGGCCCGGGAGCACCCGGCCGTCCGCGTCGACCCGGACCCGATCTTCGTCCGGGACGGGAACGTGGCCACCTCGGCCGGTGTCACCGCGGGCATCGACCTCGCCCTCGCACTGGTCGAGGAGGACCTGGGCCGGGAGACGGCACTGGCCGTGGCCCGGTACCTCGTGGTGTTCCTGCGCAGGCCCGCCAACCAGGCTCAGTTCAGTGCCCGGCTCGTCGCCCGGACCGCCCGCCGCGGACCCCTCCGGGACGTCCAGGAGTGGATCGAGGGACACCCGGACGGCGACCTCGGCGTCGAGGCACTGGCCGCCCGCGCGGCCCTGTCCCCGCGCCACTTCGCCCGCGCCTTCCAGGCGGAGACCGGTACCACCCCGGGCCGGTATGTCGACCGGGTACGCCTCGAACACGCGCGCTCCCGGCTCGAGGACACCGCGGAGGGCATCGGACAGGTCGTGCGCGCCAGCGGCTACGGCACCCCTGAGGCCATGCGCCGAGCCTTCCTCCGCACCCTCGGCGTGTCCCCCGCCGAGTACCGGCGCAGGTTCCGCCCGGCACCGGCCGGATGACCGCCCCGGCACCGGCCGGCAGACCGCCATGACGGGATCCACCGCATGACGGCATCCACCGAATGACGACATCCACCGAAAGGAAACCCATGCAGATCGCCATTCTCCTCTTCGATCAGTTCACCGCCCTCGACGCCGTCGGACCGTATGAGACCCTGGGCCGGCTGCCCGACTCGGAAACGGTGTTCGTCGCCGAGAGGACCGGACCCGTCCGCACCGACACCGGTAACCTCGCCCTCCTGGCCGACCGGACCCTGGCCGACGTACCGTCACCCGACATCCTGGTCGTCCCGGGCGGCCCCGGACAGCGGGCGCTGATGGAGCACGAGCCCCTGCTGGACTGGCTGCGCACGGCCGACGCCACGAGCACCTGGACCACGTCCGTGTGCACCGGCTCGCTGCTGCTCGCCGCCGCCGGCCTCCTCACCGGCCGCCGGGCGACCACCCACTGGCTGACCCTGGAACTGCTGAAGCAGTACGGCGCCGAGCCCACCGGCGAACGCGTGGTCCTCGACGGCAAGTACGTCACCGCCGCCGGGGTGTCCTCCGGCATCGACATGGGCCTGACCCTGCTCGGCCGGATCGCGGGCGACGAACAGGCCATGACCGTACAGCTGCTGACCGAGTACGACCCGCAGCCGCCCTACGACGCGGGCTCACCGCAGAAGGCGCCCGCCTCCCTCGTCGAGAAATTCCGCCGGCACCGCCCCTCCTGACGCAGGCGCCGGCGGCGGTGCCGGGGGTTCAGGTGAAGCGGGGCACCCGGCGCTCCGGGAACGCGGCGACCCCTCCGCCCTCTTGCCGCTGCCCCGCGCCTGCGCGGCCCGCCGGTTCCCGGGGGCAGCAGCTCACGTGCCCTGCCGGCGGTCACGGTCGGCAGGGCAGCGTTTCGCCGCCGCGACCCTCGGCGGGAGTGGTTCCCTCACGTGACGCGCACGACGACGTCGCTCGGGAACTCACGCTCCGGCGGCCCCGACTGTTGATGAGGTACGGCGCGATCAGAGCGACTCCGTACGACGTGATCTGGAGACGCGGTTGATGAACGAGTCCCGGCAACTTCCCTCTGGCGCGGGCGCGGGCGCGGGCGCGGCGCTGCGAAAGCTCGTGCCTCCGCCCGCCCTGTGCGGATTCCTGCTCCTGCTGGCGCTCACGTTCACGGTGTCGTACGCCGTCGGTGCCGCCGCGGGGCCCGTCGCGCCCGGCCTGCACGGCACCGGCACCAGCCGGGGTACCGGTGATACCGGCGGGGGTGGCGGCACGGACGACATGGGGGACATGCACGGAGGCGGCCACTGATGGGCGGGGAACCGTTGACCGCCGACCTGGTGACGACCGACCTGGCCGTCGGCGGCATGACCTGCGCGGCCTGTGTGAGGCGCGTCGAGAAGAAACTCGGCAACCTGGACGGGGTCACGGCAACCGTCAATCTGGCCACGGGACGGGCGCGGGTGAGCCACCCGCCGCGGATCGTCCCGGAGGAACTCGTCGCCGCCGTCGAGAAGGCCGGCTACACGGCGGCCCTGCCCGAACCGCCCGAGCGGTCAAGGACGCGTGAGGGCACGGACGCGGGCGAGTCCGAGGAAGCACGCC
>NZ_BMVJ01000031.1:33715-40933 GCF_014650655.1 Streptomyces anandii JCM 4720 | reverse complement strand
AGGAGCGGGACCGGCTGCTGGGCACCGCGCTGCTCGCGGTGCCCGTGCTCGTGCTGTCGATGGTGCCCGCGCTGCAGTTCCGCAACTGGCAGTGGCTGTGCTTCGCGCTGGCCGCGCCGGTCGCCGTCTGGGGCGCGTCACCCTTCCACGTGCGTGCGGCGCGTGGGCTCCGGCATGCCGCAGCGACCATGGACACGCTGGTGTCACTGGGTGTGGTGGCGTCCTTGTCGTGGTCCGCCTACGCGCTCTTCCTCGGCGGCGCGGGGCAGCCCGGCATGCGGATGCCGTTCACTTTGGTGCCCTCGGTTTCGGACGGCGCGGCGGACCTCTATCTCGAAGCGGCCGTCGGAGTACCGCTGTTCGTCCTGGCCGGGCGGTTCCTGGAGGCGCGGGCCCGGCGCGGGACCGGGGCCGTGCTCAGGTCGCTGGCCCAACTCGCCGCCAAGGAGGTGACGATCCGCGACGGCGACGGTGAACGGCGCGTTCCCGTCGAGCGGTTGCGGCCGGGGCAGGTCTTCGTCGTGCGACCGGGGGAGCGGGTGGCCACCGACGGGCAGGTGGTGGGGGGCGGTTCGGCCGTGGACCTGTCCCTGGTCACAGGGGAGAGCGAGCCCGTCGAGGTCGGGCCGGGCTCTGCGGTGACCGGCGGCGCCGTCAACGCCGGCGGGCTGCTCCTGGTGAAGGCCACGGCCGTCGGTGCCGACACCCAGCTCGCACGGATCACCCGGCTGGTGACCGAGGCGCAGGCCGGCAAGGCCCGGGCGCAGCGGCTGGCCGACACGGTGGCCGGCGTCTTCGTCCCCGTCGTACTGACACTGGCCGTCACCTGTCTCGGCTTCTGGCTCGGTGCCGGGGCCGACCCGCAGGCCGCCGTCACCGCGTGCGTGGCCGTGCTCATCGTGGCCTGCCCGTGCGCGGTCGGCCTGGCCACGCCGACCGCGCTGATGGCCGCGACCGGCCGCGGTGCCCAACTGGGAGTCCTGGTCAGCGGACCCCAGGCGCTGGAGGGGCTCCAGCACATCGACACGGTCGTGTTGGACAAGACCGGCACGCTCACCTCCGGCCGCATGAGCGTCGCGCGCGTCACGGTCCTGCCCGACGGACCGGGCACACAGACGCTGCTGCGCCTGGCCGGGGCCGTCGAGCAGGGCTCCGAGCATCCCCTGGGCCGCGCGATCGCCGCCTACGCCCGAAGGGAACTCCAGCAAACGCTGCCGGAGGTGAGGGAGTTCACCGCCGTGCCGGGGCAGGGCGTACGCGGACTGGTCGACGGCCGGCTGGTGGAAGTCCTCGCCTGCGAGGGTGAGTTGCCCACCGCCGTGTCGGACGCGCTGTCGGTTGCCGAGGCCGCCGGCCACACGCCCGTCCTGGTGCGGGTGGACGGTGCGGCCGAGGCCCTGATCGAGGTCGGGGACGTCGTACGGCCCGGCAGCTACGGGGCCGTGGGCCGGCTGCGGCGCCTGGGCGTGCGGCCCGTGCTCGCCACCGGTGACCGCGAGGCACCCGCCCGGGCCGTGGCCGCGGCCCTGGGCATCGACGACGTGCACGCCCGCTGCACCCCCGAGGCCAAGGCGGCTCTCGTCCGGGACCTGCGGGAGCAGGGCTGCCGCGTCGCGGTCATCGGCGACGGGGTCAACGACGCCGCGGCCCTGGCCGGCGCCGACCTGGGCATCGCCATGGGCAGCGGCACGGACGTGACCATCGGGGCCGCCGATGTGACGCTGGTGCGCGGGGACATCGAGGCGTTGGCGGACGCGGTCCGGCTCGCCCGGCGCACCCTGGGCACGATCCGGGCCAACCTCGTCTGGGCCTTCGGCTACAACGTCGTGACCGTGCCGCTGGCCATGGTCGGCCTGCTCAATCCCATGTTCGCCGCGGCGGCGATGCCGGTGAGCTCGTTGCTGGTCGTGGGCAACAGCCTGCGGCTGCGCGCCTGGCAGCCCGCTCCGGCTCCCGCCCGGAGGTGTGCCCGATGACCGAGCAGCATCTGTGGCGGCCCGATCGCCGCCGGCTGGCCGACACCTTCCTTGCCGCGCTCGCGCCCGTGACCGCGTGCAGCCTGGCCCTGGGCGGGCTGACGACCTGGACCGGGGCAGGGAAGGCGGGCAGCCCGGCCCGGATCACCGTCTCGCACGGGCGGGTCCTCCTGCCGTACGGGGACAGCACGGACACCGCGGCGCTCTTCGACATCGCCAACGTTGGCGGCGCGGACGACCGGCTGGTGGACGTGACGTCCACCGCCACGCACGGCCCGATCACCCTCAGTGGGCACCGCATGCTGAGCGGCCGGGCCGCGTACAAGACGGACCTGGCCTCGGCCGGCGTTCCCGCGGGCGGCGTGCTGTCCATGTCGGCGCGCGGGGTGGACGTGACGCTGCGGGCCGGGGCCGGCTGGCGGGCGGGTGACCTCGTACGGTTCACCCTGCACTTCGAGCGCAGCGCGCCGGTCGAGGCGATCGCGGTCGTCGTCCGCCCGGGCGACAGCGGCCCGTGACCTCACCCCCAAGTGGCGGGCCGCCGCGAGGCCCCACCACGCCTCACCGCCTGCCGTGCACGGGCTCGTCGGGTGTCAGCCCGGGCAATGCACCGCCTGGCACGTGGACCTGGCTGCAGGAACGGCCCTCAATCCGGTGCAGGACGGGGAACTTTCGCGTGGCACGGCACGACAACACCTTCGACACGGTCAAGACCGTGTCGAAGAAGAGATCACCAACTGGCCCAGGAGACCAACCAATGTGGAGAAGGCATCTGCTGCAAGCATCGGCCGCCGGAGCGGCAGCCACGGCGGTAGGGGCGTCAGCCTCTCCGGCCGCAGCGCGCGGCGATTCGGCGAAATACCGTCCGACGCGAGTGCACATCCTCGTGTACGACGGTGCCGAAGCGCAGGACTTCGTCGGCCCACATGACGTGTTCGCGTACGCCGAACACGCCGGTGGCGCGGCAGTGCAGACCTCCCTGGTGCGACCGGGGGGACCGGGGGAGGTGACCTGTTCTTTCGGCACGAGAATTCTCGTGGACAAGGAGTGGAGGCCCGCTGACGCCGACATCCTCGTCATTCCGGGCGGGACCGGCGTAGACAAATTGCGCAAGAGCCCGTCGGTGCTGCGTGACCTCCGACGCGCCCACCAGTCGGGCGTGGTGCTGGCCGGTGTGTGCACAGGAGTCCTGGTGCTGTCGGCAGCGGGTCTCCTCAAGGGACGCCCCTGCACGACCCATCACCTTACGACAGACGTCCTGAAGCGGGAGGGCGGTGAGCTGGTGCCCGCGCGAGTTGTCGACGACAAGGACATCGTGACCGCCGGCGGCGTCACCAGCGGCCTGGACCTGGCCCTGTGGATGGTCACCAGAGAATTCGGATCCTCCGTCGCCGCCGAGATCGAGGACGTGATGGAGTACGAGCAGCGCGGTGTGGTGTGGCGCAGAGACTGACACTGCGTAAGACAGCACGTCCGGCACAAGGCAACACGCCGCGCACGCCCCGGGGTCCACGTCTTCGCGAACGGGTACCGACCCCCGACGCCGACACGCAAGCGAACGGCGGCGGCGTTCGCCTGCGTGCCACGGCCGCCGACGGACCAGGCGAGCGTCTCCCGCCGCCGTTGTGCGGCCCGGCCCGCAGACTGTGGGCCGGCGGGGGCGTCTCGCCCTTGCATCGGTGACCGGTCCGGTACACGCCTCGGCGTCGGGGCGGAGTGTCGCCGAGTTCCAGCCCGTTGGCGTGGGCTGGATCACGTCCCGCGGATTGAGCACGGTCCCCCGTGGACGCCCGTACTCACGCATGACGCCGAAGCCCGGATGCGAGGATGAGGGCGCCATGACAGCAGGGCGGTGTGCTCGCGCGACACGGGCCGCGGTGTTCGCGGCCATGTGCGTGCTGCTCGCCGCCCTGGGCCACGTCCTGATGTCCGGCAGCGACGTGCCGACGTGGGCGCTGGCCGTCGGCGGGGCAGTGACCGGTGCGGTGGGCTGGTGCCTGGCGGGGCGGGAGCGCGGGCTGCCACTGATCGTGACGGCCGTTGTCGCCGCCCAGAGCACGCTCCACGAAGCCTTCTCCTGCGCCCAGTCGGCCTCCGGCACGTCCGGCGGCCCCGCATCCATGGGCACGAGCGGCAGGGGCTACACGGACAGTTCGATGGACATGGGCGCGATGCGGATGGGTTCCATGGACATGGGCCCGACGCGGATGGGCTCGATGGACATGGGCGCCATGCACATGGATCACACGGGCATGAGCCCCATGGAGCACATGGGGCACTCCACGGACGGCGGTTCGTCGTCGTTCGGCATGCTCGCCGCCCACCTGCTCGCCGCGGTGCTGTGCGGCCTGTGGCTGGCTTACGGCGAGAAGGCCGCCTTCAGGATCCTGCGGGCGGCGGCCGGATGGCTGGCGGCACCGCTGCGGTTGCTGCTCGCGCTGCCCCACACTCCCGACCGCCCGCGCGTCCATCTGCGGCGCCGCCGCTCGGACCGGGCGCCGCGTCTGCTTCTCCTCGTCCACGCGCTCACTTCTCGAGGTCCGCCCGTGGGAACGGCTGTCGTCTGAAGACAGCTGGTTTCCCGAGGCCGCCACGTTCCCCGTGTGCGCCCCGGGCCACGGCCGTACGGCCGCACAGGCGCAAGTAAGCCGGCGCAGACGCCGTAGCGCCACTGCGACGCCGTAGGGCCCTCTCTCCCACTTTCGCCGGACCGCGCGCCGCGGCGTGCCCTGGTCCGGCTCACGGTTGACCCGAGAAGGACACCAGGTGATTACCTCTGCCCTGCCCACCTCACGCCGAAGTGACACCCCGGCGGCGCTCGACGAATCGATCACCGCGTGGGCGCTGGCCGCCCGCGGAGGGGACGCGGATGCGGCCGAGCAGTTCGTGGGCGCCCTGCACCGGGACGTGCAGCGCTACGTCGCCCATCTCTGCGCAGATCCCCAGGCCGTCGACGATCTGGCGCAGGACACGTTCCTGCGCGCGCTCGCAAGCCTGCACCGCTTCGAGGGACGTTCCTCGGCCCGGACGTGGCTGCTGTCCATCGCCCGCCGAGCGGTGATCGACAGTTACCGGTACGCCGCCGCCCGGCCGCGCCTGGCGGACGTACCGGACTGGCAGCTGGTCGCCGAGCTGGCCCAGGCGCGCGACCTGCCCGGTTTCGACGACGGCGTCGCCTTGCTGGATCTGCTGGCCTCCCTGCCCGATGACCGTCGGGAGGCATTCACCCTCACGCAGATACTCGGCCTGCCCTATGCGGAGGCCGCCGAGGTGAGCCACTGCCCGATCGGCACGGTCCGCTCCCGCGTGGCCCGGGCCCGCGCGGCCCTGATGGACCTGCTGGAGGGGGCCGAGGAACCCGCCGTCCGGGCAGCCTGACGCCTGCCGGAGGGTGCCGGTGCCGCCTGGAAGGGCGGCTCAGGCGCCCCCGCCGCAGTACCGGCGGCTGGGGTGCCTGAGCCGGATCGCCAACTGGCCGGAACTCGGGGGGCGTTCGATCCGACTACTGGACCGGGTGGCGAAGGCTCGCCCGTGTACCGAGTGGATCCGGGAGTTGTTCGATGCGTTTTCGTGTGTGGGGCGGTACCGCGGCCGTCGTGCTGTGCGGCTCGCTGCTGGCGGGCTGCGGCGGCGGGGGGAAGGAAGCGGCGGACGGGAACGCGGGGCAGGCCGGGAAGGCGGCTTCAGGCGGCTACCCGGTGTCCGTCACCGACTGCACGGGCGCCGGGACCACCTTCTCCAGCGCCCCGAAGAGGATCGTCACCAGCGACTCCTCCAGCCTGGAACTGCTGTTCCGCCTCGGCGCCGGTGACAAGGTGATCGGCACCGGCTTCCCGCCCGGCAGGGGCGCGCTGCCCGGCACCCTCGGCGCACAGGCGCGGAAGGTCAAGGTGCTCAGCCAGACCGTGATCCCGAAGGAGAAACTGCTCGGCTCCGGAGCCGACCTCTACATCGACACCTTCGCCTCCATGGGAGGCGGCGCAGGCATGGGGGACGTGCCGACGGCGGAGGAGTTCAAGGCCGCCGGGATCAAGCACATCTACCTGAAGTCGACCGCCTGCGCTGCCCGGAGCGAGAGCCCCGTGACCGACCTGTCCGCTGTCGAGGCCGACATCACCTCCCTGGGCGCGGTCACCGGTACCCGTGCGCGGGCACACGAACTCGTCGCCGGGATGCGGGAGAAGGTGGCCGCCGTCCACAAGGCGCTCGGTGGCACACCGGAGAACAGCCGGCCCACGTACTTCTTCTTCGACTACGACGCCGGCACCAAGCAGCCCTACGTCACCTGCAACCGCCAGATCGCCAACGCCGTGATCACCCTGGCCGGAGCCCGCAACGTCTTCGCCGACTGCGACGGCGACCACAAGCAGGTCGGCTGGGAGGACGTCATCGCCAAGAACCCCGACTGGATCCAGCTCGGCGTCCGCAGCCGCGGCAGCGAGGCCGCGAACGACAAGGCGTTCGACGAGGCCGAGCACTGGCTGAGGTCGAACCCCGCCACCAAGGGCCTGAAGGCGGTCGAGCAGGGCCACTTCCTGCGCATCGGCTCCGAGCAGACAACCGTCGCGGGAGTCCGCAACGCCGACACGGTCCAGGCCATCGCCAAGACCCTCTACCCGGGCAAGGCCGTCTGACGTGGCTGGCACACTGGTGCGCCGGAAAGCCGCAGCCGCACAGGAGCGCGGCAGCCTGCCAGCCGGTCCGCTGGCGGCGGTTCTGGCCGTGGCGCTGGTGGCCGCGCTGACGGCCGCCGTGGCCTGGGGCTCGACGTCGATCCCGCCCGGCGAGTTGTGGAGCGTGGTGTGGCGGCGGCTGTCCGGCCAGGCACCACGCCCCGGCACGGACGATCTCATCGTCTGGCAGCTGCGATTTCCTCGCGCCGTGCTCGCCGCCCTCGTCGGCGCCGGCCTCGGTCTCGTCGGTACGGCCGTCCAGGCGCTGGTGCGCAACCCCCTGGCCGATCCCTACCTGCTGGGCGTCTCCAGCGGCGCCTCCCTCGGCGCGGTCGCCGCGCTCGTCCTCGGCCTCGGCGCGGGCGGCGCGCTCGGCCTGGGCCTGTCCGGGGCGGCTTTCGCCGGCGCGCTGGCGACGTTCGCGCTGGTGTGGGCGGTGGCCCGGCGCGGTGGCGGGTTCGCGCCGCTGCGGCTGGTGCTGGCCGGGGTCGCGATCGGCCAGTTCCTCTCCGGGTTCACCAGCTACCTGGTGCTCCAGGCCGGCGACGAGCAGCAGACCCACAGCGTCC
>NZ_BMVJ01000031.1:27608-33693 GCF_014650655.1 Streptomyces anandii JCM 4720 | reverse complement strand
TGTTCTGGCTCATGGGCAGCCTCGGCGGAGCGACCTGGGAACTGCTCGTGGTGCCCGCCGTCGCCGTACCCGCCGCGCTGCTGTGGCTCCAGGCACGCGCCCGGGCTCTGAACGCCCTGCTGATGGGCGACGAGACGGCCGCCGGACTCGGCGTCGACGTCACCCGGCTGCGCCGCGAACTGTTCACCGTGACCAGCGTGCTGACCGGCATCCTGGTGGCGGTCTCCGGCGCGATCGCGTTCGTCGCGTTGATGGTGCCGCATGTCTGCCGCCTGGTGGTGGGCGGTGACGACCGGCGCCTGCTGCCGCTGTCCGCGTTGTCCGGAGCGCTGCTCCTGGTGGTCGTCGACATCGTGTGTCGTACGGCGATGGACACGCAGGAGCTGCCGGTCGGCGTGGTCACCTCGCTGCTCGGGGCTCCGGCCCTGCTGTACCTGCTGGACCGGCGTCTGGGGAGCGGCAGTTGAGGATCGACATCGAGGACCTCCACGTCGCCTACGCGGGCCGTACGGTGGTCGCGGGCGCCCATCTCGTCGCTGAGAACGGCCAGATCACCGGCCTGGTCGGCCCGAACGGAAGCGGCAAGTCCACGCTCCTGCGCACCGTCTACCGGCATCTGAAGCCCGCCGCCGGGCGGGTCCTGCTCGCCGGCACCGACCTGCGCGAGATGACTCCGCTCCGGTCGGCGCAGCACGTGGCGGCCCTGCCGCAGGAGCGCGGGAGCGACTTCGAGCTGACCGTGCGCGAGGTCGTCGCGATGGGCCGTACGCCCTACAAGCGGGCCTTCGCCGGGGAGGACGCCGGCGACCGGGACGTCGTCGCGCAGGCGCTCACCGACGTCGGCATGGGGCAGCAGGCCGGACGCCGCTTCACGGCCCTGTCCGGTGGTGAGCGCCAACGTGTCCTGCTGGCACAGGCGTTCGCACAGAACCCGGACGTCCTGGTGCTGGACGAGCCGACGAATCACCTGGACGTCCGCCACCAAGTGGAGCTGCTCGCCCTGCTGCGGGCCCAGCGCCGTACGACCCTGGTGTCGTTGCACGACCTGAATGCCGCGGCCTCCGTCTGTGACCGCCTGCATGTCCTGCACGAGGGGGCGGTCGTCGCCTCCGGCACGCCGCGGGAGGTCCTCACGCCCGCGCTGATGGCCGAGGTGTTCGGGGTGCGAGCGGCGGTTGTCGACCATCCCCTGACCGGTGACCCGCTCATCGCCTTCGACCACCGGGCGCCGGCGGACCAGGCATCGACGGCCGCACCGCTCGGGGCGCCCGCCCGCAGATGACCGGGCTCGGCCGGTGCCTATGTCATCGGCACCGGACGCGCCGCGGACGAGGGTCGCGTCCTGCCCGCTCGGCTGGTCCGGGGGGCGTAGGGGAGCTGTTCTAGAAGAATTACGTGCGGCCGCCGTTGCCGTTCCAGATGGTCCGGGTCTTTTGGAAGTGCGCGACGAACAGGCCGTAGGCGGTGACGTTCTGGCCGTTGACGACGAGTCCGGTGTCGGCGGTGTTGGTGTTCCAGCCGACGGTATCGTCGGCGCCGTGGTCGGCGCGCCAGATCCAGCTGTGGTCGATGATCGCGTTGTTGGTGTTGACGACCAGGGGCCGGGTGGCCTTGCCGACGGTGATCAGAAGGTTCTTGCCCGCAGCCAGCGCAGCGTTCATGTCGGCCGCACCGGCACCGGGCTTGGCGATGGAGAACTGGTCCAGGGGCAGGGAGCCGCCGGCCCGGGTGCGAACACGGTGGGCCACCCCGGCAGGGTCCGGCACGCCCTCGCCGTGGCCGCGGAGCGCACCGCGGTGTGGAGCGCACCGCGGTGACGGGTCCGTGCGTCCGGTGCTCCCGCAGGCACGGCTGGGTGGAACGGGTGGTGCGCGTAGGCGCCGGGTGCGCGGGCCGGGCTCAGAAGCCGGTCAAGGTGATCTTCCCGATCGTCCTGCCGGACTCCATGATGCGGTGGGCCTCCCGCAGGTGCTCCGCGTTGATCGTGCCGAGGTCGGTGGTGGCGGTGGTGGTGATGATCCCGGCGTCCACCAGGCGGGCGATCTGGTTCAGGATGTGCCGCTGCACCGCCTGGTCGGGCGTCCGGTGGAGCGAGCGGGTGAACATGAACTCCCAGTGGAAGGAGATGCTCTTGGACTTCAGCAGGCCGATCTCGACCGGGCCGAAGTCGTCGATGGCCACGAGCCGTCCGAACGGCTTGAGGATGTCCGCGTAGGCGGCCAGGTTCTGATCCGTACCGGCGGTGCTGAAGACGTAGTCGACACCGCCCGGTGCCGCTTCGGCGACCTGCGGTGCCAGGGGCTTGCGGTGGTCGACGATGCGGGCGGCCCCCATGCGGCGGGCGAACTCGCTGGTCTCCGGGCGGGAGGCCGTGCCGATCACCGTCAGGCCGGTCAGCGCGCGTGCCAGCTGGGCCACCATCGCGCCGACGCCGCCCGCGGCCGCGGTGACCAGCAAGGTGCCGGTCTTCTCCAGGGCTCGGTCGCGCAGCCCGAGGTGCTCGAACAGGCCCTCCCACGCGGTGAGCGACGTCAGCGGCAGGGCCGCCGCCTCGGCGAAGGAGAGGGTGGCGGGCTTGCGGCCGACGACTCGCTCGTCCACGGTGTGGAAGAGCGAGTTGGTGCCGGGCCGGTCGATGGCACCGGCGTAGAAGACATCGTCGCCGGCCTCGAACTCCTCCACCTCGTCGCCGACGGCGACGACCGTGCCCGCGGCGTCCCACCCGAGGACCTTCGGCTCGCCGCCCGGGTCATTGTTCTGCCGCACCTTGTAGTCGACCGGGTTGACCGCGATGGCCTCGACCCTTACCAGCAGGTCACGAGGGCCGGGCTCCGGCACCGGCAGCCGGACGTCCTCGAGGCTTCCGGCATCGTCCACGGGCAGGCTCTTGCGGTAGGCGACAGCGGGCATGACGGCGGGCATCTTGCTCATCCTTGGCTCCTGGCGATGCTGGTGGCGCTGGTGGTGACTGCGCCCGTAACGTAGCTCGAGGGAGGTAGTAACCTTCAAGGGCAGTTACTTCCCAAAGGAAAGTAACTTCTCGGTGCCGGAAAGAGGGAGGGCCTGACCATGGTGACGCCGTGCACATCCGGACGGCACGACCACCACGACATATACGCGGCCCAGTGCCCGTGCCGCGAGGTTCTGGATCTGCTGGCCAACAAGTGGTCGGCACTCGCCATCGGTGCCATGGAGGAAGGCCCGCAACGCTTCGGGGCGCTGCAGCGGCGCCTGGAGGGCGTCAGCCCGAAGGTACTCACCTCGACGCTGCGCCGCCTGGAGGACAAGGGATTCGTGAGCCGCACGATCTACCCCGCGGTCCCGCTGCACGTGGAGTACGCGCTCACCGACCTGGGCCGCAGCGTGGCCCGGCCGCTGGCGCAGCTGCGGCTGTGGGTCGAGAACCACATCGACGAGATCGCCCAGGCCTGACGCCGACCGGACCGGTCACCGTACCCGGACCGGTCACCGTACCCGGACCGTACACCCCGACCAGGTCCGCACCGGAGCCTGCCGCCTGTCCGGCGCGCCACCGGCCGGCGCCGGACGACTTGCGTGCCGATGCCCGCATGAGCCTTGGAGCCGGGGCGACCCGGAGCCGCCCTGTGGGGTGGGCAGCGTGAAGGGCCCCCTCCGCCCGCAGCCGTGACGCGACGTCATGCCTCGTACGGCCGCGCCTCGGATGCGCCGTGAGTCGGCAGGGGCGACGGTGGCCCATGCCCGAGGCGATCGTGTACCCGCCGGCGGAGGACCGACCGCCGCGCCCGCGTCGGCCCCGCCTTCGTGGGCATGGCTTACGTCGTCGAGTTGCTGCGGTCGGCCGGTCGGGAGGACGTCGAACCGGAGGACCTGTCGGCGCCGGGCTGGTCCAATGGCGCGGCGGCGAGGTGCAACCCGTAACGATCTTGGCGCAAACCTTGTGCCTGCCCAGGTTCCCTCTAGCCTCCCGGCATGGGATTTCTTCCGAGTCGCCGCAACAGGTCACGCCTCGCTCCGGAACTGGACGACCAGGACCTGGGCAAACTTCTGAAGTCGCTGCTGGCGAACACGGACCTGTGCGCGGCACAGATCTCCGGACTGCTGGGGGAGGGCCGGGGGGACTGGGACCTGCGGACCCACCGCCTCGGCGTACTGGCGGACCACTTGAACGAAACACATGTGCCGCGCACCTGGGCCACCCGCGAGCCGGACAACGCCGACGCGCTCGCGCTGTACGCCTGGGCCCGCGTGGCGCGGGCCCGCCACGAGGGATCCCTCGCGAACGCGACCGAAGTGGCCGACGACTGCCTGCGGGCCGCGGAGATCGCCCCGGAGGACCCCACTCCCTGGGTGATCCTCCTGAAGGTCGCCCGCCTGGAACACTGGGCGCAGCCGCAGGTCTTCGGAGTCTGGAACGAAGTGCTCGCACGCGACCGCTGGAACCGCGAGGCCTACCTGAGCATGCTGGGGTACCTGAGCCCCGAGGAAGGCGGATCACGCCTCCAGATCCTGGACTTCGTGGACTCCCTGATCCTGCGGATGCCCGCGAATGTCCCCTGCGCGGCCACGGAACTCACCGCCCATGTCAGCCAGTACCTGGCCATCCTCGGCCGGGGCGGAGTCGAAGCGCTGGTGGCGCGCAACCACTGGTCGAACGTCACGGCCAAGCAGGCCCTCGACCGTGTGGCCCACACCTGGGTCCAGCCCGGCTTCCTCCGCCACGCCCGGTCCCTGGCCGACCTCAACACGCTCGCCTACGCGCTGATGGCCGCCGACCGGCGCCGGGAGGCCGCACCGGTCTTCGAGGTACTGGGCGGGGTGGTCACCCAGTGGCCCTGGCAGGCCGGCGGCGACCCCCTGACCGAGTTCGACCAGGCCCAGCGCAGAGCCGCGGCCGCCCCGTGACGCCCCGGGGCCCGTCCGTCAAGGACGGCTCGGCGAATGCCTGCGGAACGGACAAGGCAGCGTCGATCGGGCCCAAGACGCCGTGCGGTGTGCCGCCTGACCAGTCGCCGGGCACCTGGGCGCCCGTGGGCGGCCGCCCCCAGGAATATGCGAGGGCCACGCCGGTCTCGTGGGGGTGGCTTCGGGCCTTCGGGTGAGTTTTCGGCACTTCTTCGTCTGTCCCGGAAGGCTACGGAGCGGCAGCCGGCTTGGCCTTCTTGATCGCGCGGGCCAGATATGTCGACACGGCCCGGATGTCCGCCTGGGTCATGACCGACTCGACGTAGTCGACGGCGACACCTTTGGGCAGACCGCGGCTCAGCGCCCTGTCCGTGGGTGGGCGGGGGGCGACGAGGAGGCGCTGCGTCGACAGGTCGTCGAGGCCCGACGCTGTGGGATCGACGCCGTTCCTCTCCAGCAGGCTCCTCAGGTTGCTCACCGCGAACGGTTCGACCTCGCCGCCGGCGACGGGGAGTTGGGCGCTGCCGCCGATCTCGCGGAAGAAGCCCTTTCGCATCTGCTCCGGTGCCGTGGACAGGTTTCCGCTCTTCACCTCCATGATCCACAGAGGCGCGGCCTCGCGTTTCCCGTCACGGACGAGCCACAGGGACGTGTCGTACAGCTGCGCCAGCCCGCTGCCCCGGGTCTTGGTCGCGTACACCTCGGACTCGACGACCACGATCCGCCAGCCCCTCCCGAGCTTCGTGACCAGCTTCTGGGCGCGGTCGCCCGCTTCCGCCATCAGATGGTTGACCCAGGGGTGGCGCAGTGCCATGGCCTCGCCGAGGACTCCTTGCAGGTGAATGGCGAAATCTTCGATGTCCTTCGGCTTCAGGGAGCCGGCCATCTTCATGGAGGCGGCCTTTTCGGCGATCCGGCGCCAGACCGGATCGTTTTGAGGGAGGAAGCAGGAGATCCGTTCCATCAGGGCGGACATCTCGGGTGGGGATTCGATCGCCGCGTCGAGGAAGGTTTCGTAGATGCGCAGGCCGTCCTCCGCGGTGGTCACGGGCGCATGCGCCTTCGCCTGGGCCGCTTTCGGCTTTTTGGCCAGAGCCGGCTGACTCTGCGTGCCGTGCCACTTGGACTTCTGAGCCTGCTTCCGGGTCCGCTGAGCGACCGCGGTCAGTTCATCGACCTCTCGGTCGAACCAGTTGATGAA
>NZ_BMVJ01000031.1:22915-27582 GCF_014650655.1 Streptomyces anandii JCM 4720 | reverse complement strand
CTCCTCGACCCCCTCCGTCTTGCCGCTTCGCAACTCTGCCCTCACCTCGCGCCACCGCACTCCCGCAGCGTGGAGGTCGTCCAGCAAGAACGGCGCTGCTTTACCCGGGTGTCTCACCGCCAGCCCGAACTGGTGGTAGAAGTCGGCCATCACCGCACCCAGCTTCTTCTGGTCCTTGGCCAGTTGCCCGGCCAACGCCCGCACGCCCGACTCCAGCAGGAAATCGGCCTCCACTTTGCTGCCCTTGCGGAACAGCCGGACCGGCATAGCGGTCAGGATGATCTCCTCGATGAGAGCCGGATCGAGGTCGTGGACTGCGTCCAGCAGGCCGGCCAGCTTTCCCAACGACTTCAGGGCGTCGTCGCCCGCCGCGGCCCCGCCCATCAGAGCGCCACGCTCAGCAGCCCGCCCGCGACCGCCATGACGAGCCCGACGGACGACGGCTGCACGTCGGACAGACACTGACGCGGGTCGAGATCGGACACGGTCTCGCTGGCCGCGTCCATGTACTCGGACGCGGCTTCGACGATGTCGGCCACGGACAGCCCGAGGTCGAGAGCCATCCCCACGGGCGGGCAGACGGCGGTGAGCGCGAGGGTGAGTACGCCGAGACTGACTGTCTTCACCACACCGGTACGCACCTCGGTCAGGTCCGCGCCTTCGCGGGCGGCGTGCACGCTGTCCAGCAGGCGCTCGTACAGATCCCGTTCCTCGACGGGCAGTCGAGCGACGGCTGCCCGTAGCACCTTCTCGTACTGCCAGACCGAACCCTTCGCGTCCCTGGCAATGAGCGTCTCGGGCAGCGTGTTCCTGCGTACCTCTTTCTCCTCCACTCGATCGGCGGGGCGGCTGCGGCGCAGTCGCTCGCCGAGATCCTGGCTCGCCCGCCACGATCTGCGGAGCCGGTCGAAGACGGCGCGTTCGAGCTCCACAGGACTCGAGAGCACCGTCTCCACGTCGAAGCGGTACAGCACGGGCGCGGCGGGGGCCTCGCGCAGCAGCGCCTCCGCGAAGGCTTTCGATGCCCTGAACGCGGCCTCTTCGAGCGCATTGAGACGAGACACCGCGGCCTCGTTCAGAATGCCGACCTGATCCCTGCCGAGCTGGCGTCGCTGTCGGGCACGTGCCTCCCCGGCCGCCCTGCCCGCCGCCATCAGCTGCCGGGCCAACGGCCTCAGGCGTTCGAGCGCCTCCCTGAGGTCCCGCACGGCTTGCTGCCGGCTCTGCAGCCTCGGTGCGCGCAGCGCGTCCAGCGCGGCTCTGGCCGCAGCCCTGTCCTGCCACTGGAAATATCGCGTCATCTCGTCGATCACCCGATCACCGCTGCGCCGCAGCATCGAGCCGGCGACCGACGCGGCCTCGGCTTCGAGGAGCCGCGCCATGTGCAGTACGCGCAGGCGCAATTGCGCCGCGGCGTCCGTGAACCCGTTGATCCAGCGCGCAGTGTCGGAGAGGGCTGCCCCGGCGGCACGCAGCGCTTCGCGCTTCGCCGACGTCGCACTGTTCGCCCCCGTGTGGGGCCCGGGTCGCATCAGAATGTCGTTCATCTCTTCCAGCTCACTCCGGACGGCGACTACCGATGGCCAGCCGTAGGCGAGATACGCCATGGTGACGAAGTCGCGCAGTGCCTGCGGGTCGCCGATGGGGAGTTGGTACAGGCGGTTGTTGACGGTCACCATGGGCCGCAAGGGCGGAGTGGGCCGATCGAGGAACTCGCGCGGGCCGATGAACGGGGCACGATCCAAGGGGTCGACGTCCGGGTTCGACGCGCCCGCCTTGTCCGCCACTCCTCCCACGACCACGACGAGTTCGTGCGCGTCCGGGGGGCCTTGGCGTCTGCGCGCCACGCCGGGCACATAGGTCCCGCCGGGGTACGCCGTTCCCGCGCCCGAGCCCCCCGGACCCGGGCCCGCAGCGGGGTCCGGTCCTGGGTCCGCAGCGGGGTCCGGTCCTGGGTCCGCAGCGGGGTCCGGTCCCGGGTCCGGGGAGCCCATCAGCCGTCGCCCTGCCGGTCGAGGCACACCCGCAGGCTCGCGGCATCGTCGTCGGGATCGCCGTAGTCCCCGGCCTGGATGCGCGCGGCCCGCCGGTCAGCCTCCAGCTCGGCCGCACGCGCCTCGGCCGCCAGCCGTCGCAGTTCCGTCCGGCGCGAGGTCTCCACGTACTCCTCGCTGGTGGAACACTGCCCCAGCCGTGTGTTGATGGTGAGCCCCGGGGTCGGGAAGACCAGCTCGTCGGGCGTGTCCGCCGTTCCGGTGAAGGCCGCCTCGAAACCGGCGCGCAGTTCCTCGACGAAGTCCCGCAGCCCACCGGCCGGTTGAGGTGCCAGCGGAACGGCGAGCTCGGCTCCGTTGACGGCGATCACGCGGGGTTCGAACATGCCGACCTTGAGCGCGCCCTGCGAGGCGACCTCGATGCAACGGCTCTGCTCCGCCGGTGACATGCCCTGGAAGAGAGCGAAGCTGTAGTGGTCGGGATGCTCGTTGAGGTGGGCCAGCAGGGCCTCCTCACGCTCTCCGGCCGCGGCCAGCTCGTCGAGAGGGAAGGCCATGGCGAGCTTGTCTGCCGTGCTCAGCTTGTCCTGCTGCGCGTTGGCCTTGGCGATGACGACTTCCTTCTCCGCCGCCAGCTCGCCCTCGACCTGCTTGCCCAGATACGCCTGGTAGGCAACCTTCAGACGCTCCAGAAGGCCGGCGAGGCCACCGTCGTCGGCCGTGTAGAGGTTCTCCTCGCGTGTCCGTCCGGAGGACCAGTTCCAGTTGAAGCGGCCGACGAGATCGCCGATCTTCTCCCCGAGCCCGCACTGTTCCTTGTCCCGGTCCGACTTGTCGTTCAGGCCGGACAGGGTGGTTGCCGAACCCTGGGCGGGCACGACGGCCACCAGGAGCTCGGCGTCGGCGGCCGTGGCAGTGGCCGGTACGCGTGCCAGGGCGGACCAGACCGCCGGGAAGTACTTGCTGCACAGCTGCTGGAACAGCCACTGCTGGGCTGCGGTCCTCTCGCCGGGCGTGATGTCCTCCCCTGGGGGGATCCGCTTGAGCGCCGGATCGCAGCCCGTTGCCGCTCCCTCGGACACGCTCGCGAAGGCGGCGCGGATGATCTTGAGCAGATCGATGACGGCCTGTTCCTGCGGGCTGGTCTTCGTGGCCGGGGTGGTCGGTCCCTGGTTGAGGTCGTCGGCCGCGATGTCGACCTGCTTGCCCATCGTCGCCTGATCGGCGATGACCAGTTTCGCCAGTTCATACGCCCGGGTCGTGCGGCACGCGGCGAACCCGTCCGCGACGGCCGGGTCGAGCAGAGCGCGGTACAGGGCCGACTCGTGGCGGCGCACCAGTTCGCGGTTGAACTGCTTGGTTGCCAGGGGGTTGGGCAACAGCGCGACGAGGACGAGCCGTTCGGGGCGGGGGACGAGTGTGACCTTGTAGTGGGCCAGCGTTTCGAAGAAGTCGAGGGTGAGGGTGCGCGAGTAGTTGGTGTTCTTGATCAGCCGTGTGACTCTGCTCTGGCCGCCGGTCTCGACCGCGTCGGTGATACGGGTGGTACGGATCGCCCGGATCCGGGCGGCGGACTTGAGGGTCGACTCCTTCATGCGCTGCTGGGTGACCCGGGCCACCGACTGGAGCTGACTGGTGTCGCTGACCTTTCCGCCGGCGGCCACGGTGATGGAACCGTTGCCGGTGCTGTAGGTGGCGTCGACGGAACCCTCCAGCTGCCAGGCGAAGTCGTGGCGCCGGGTCAGCTCGGCGAAGACGTCGTCGGTGTCGCGCTGGGTCTGGACGGACTCGAAGGACTGGTCGACCTCGGTCTGCGAGGACTGGTCGAGCGTCCGCAACCTCCGCTCCCAGCTGGACACTTCGACGGTCGTCTCCTCCTGGGGAGCGAGCGCGAGGCTGCCGCGCAGCTCGCCGCGGCTGAACCCGGTGAGCTGCCAGACCTGCCGCCAGGGCATGAAGACGGCGACGGGCAGCCCCAGCGGCACCACGGCACGGGACTCGTCGGTGCTCCGGGCGCGCGGCGACGGCAGGGCCGCCGTCACGCGGTTCTCGATCCGGCGTACGGGCGTCACGCCGGCCGCAAGGCTGACCCGCTCGGTGAGAGCGCGGGCTGCCAGCCGGTGGCCGTCGCGCAGCGCCTGGTCCTCGCGGTTGCCGTCGATGAGCGTGATCTGGTCCCCGCCGAGGTTGACCGTGGCCGTCCCGTCCAACCGCAGTGCGCTGACCTGTGACCGGCTCAGCGCGACGGAGACCGGACGCCCGTCCGAGCCGGGGACCAGAGGCTGGGACAGGAATCCCGCCAGGTCCCGGACGACCACCTCGGCCGCGGTGGCCCGCCGCCCCTCGCCGGGCGGTTCCAGCCGGACGAGCCTGGGCGACCTCTCGGACGTCCAGGCCACGACGGGCCGTCCGTCCAGGAGGGCCCGGGTGACCTCCTCCGCAATCGCCAGCGGGCGTTCGACCTCACCGTCCACGATCCTGCCCTCGGCGAGGACCTGGTCGACGGCGTCCTCGTCGAGCCGGACCGTCGGTACCTGAACCACGAGTTTGGTGAGGAAGGGCCTGGTCGCCTCGTCCCGTGGGCCGGCCATCACGAGCGTCTCGCGACCCGCCGCGAGCGAGGCGACGGCCTCCTCGTCGAGCTGGAGCGCGACCGACCGGTTGCCGTAGGGG
>NZ_BMVJ01000031.1:22571-22890 GCF_014650655.1 Streptomyces anandii JCM 4720 | reverse complement strand
ATCCGGCCCTTGCGGATGACATCCGCGAGCTCCTCCGACGCGACGGGGATCTCCAGCGGCGCCCAAGCGGTGGGGCCGCGCGAGTCGACGAGCTGGAAGAGCGAGACGCCGCCGAGGGGGTCCCTCAGCGGGCCCCGGTCGCGCTCGGGAGGACGGGGACCGATCTTGACGAGGTCGCTCCTGCGGAACTGCTCCAGCCAGGAGCGGTAAGCGCCGTACTTGCCGCCGGTCGGGTCGATGACCACCTTCTCGGGAGGCTGTCCGCCGGCGTCGCCCTCGGACTCCGAGTGGACGATGACGAACTGGCCGAAGTCGAAGT
>NZ_BMVJ01000031.1:1421-22547 GCF_014650655.1 Streptomyces anandii JCM 4720 | reverse complement strand
GGCGGGTGATCGACAGCATCGGGAGGGAGTCGCCGCAGCCGCCGAGCGGCGTGGGAGCCGGTACGGGCGCGGGGTCCTGGCCGGCGGTGAGGCCCGGCTCGGAGTCCGGTCCGGGTTCGTACTCCTGCCCCCGGGCCCGGTCACAATCCCCCTCCGGCTCCCCGGCGCCCGCATCCTGTCGGCGTCCATCCACATCGGCCATGGCGGCCCCCCCACCTCGTCCGTCCAGAGATGAACCAAGGCTAGGAGGTGAAGACACACTTCGGACCTGAACATGTGATTCCGGGCCAGGCGGTTGAAATACGACACATTCGGGCACCGTTGAGCCGACCTGGCCCTTTGTGACCACGACCCCAGCCTCAACCCGCGAGACCACGCCGAACTCGACCGCGATCTCGACCGGACAGGCCTCACGCAATTGATCAAGTGAGGTTCTTCAGCTGGGTGTGGGCAGCGGTCAGGTCGTCAGTCCGGCCCGGCAGCGCGGGTGAGAGCGATGACCACCTGCTGGTCGGTGGAGAACCGGTAGTTTTTCGACTGCTCCGCGATGGTGTGATCGTGAGTGGGCACCAGGGTTCCGTCCACGACCAGCACGGCGTCCCTGCCGAACCGCTTGCGCTGTCGGAGTGCGAGTGACGGTCCGAGATGGTCGATGATGCGGTCCGCCGCCGACTTCGACACCCCGAACAATGACGCCAGGTGACGCAGCGTGAGGTTGGTGCGCCAGTAGGCGGCGACCAGCAGGACCCGGTCCTCCAGCGGCAGGCTCCACGGCCGGCCCTTGCGAACCGGGTCCGCGCCTTCACGCCGCAGCGCCGTGATCAGCTTGCCGAACTGTCGCGGGCTCAGTCCCCTGAACGGGGCTATCCAGGAAGGCTCCGACGCCGTGATCACACCGGTCACCGCACGGTCATCCCAGTGCTGCCCGGTACCGGTGGGCGGGCTCAGACTGCGGCGCTCGCGTCAGATCCGGACGCGAAGGCCAGGATGTGGGGAACTGCCTCACGAAGACTGACGAAGTGGCGATGCACGCCCTCCACCGCGACGGTGGCGTTCACACCCCACACCGTCATCCCGGCCCGTAGCCCGGACCGCACTCCGGACGGGGCGTCCTCGATGACCAGGCAGTCTCCCGGACTGGCGCCAAGCTGCTCAGCTGCTCGCAGATAGGGAACGGGAGAGGGCTTGCCCTCCTCGACCGCAGCCGCGTCCACGATCACGCCCGGCACCGGCAAACCCGTTCGCAGGAAACGGCCGCGCACCCGGTGTTCGTAGTTCGAGGTCACCAGCGCCCAGGACTTCAGTGGCAGGCCGTGCAACAGCTCCGACGCGCCGTCGAAAGCCGCATAGACGCCGGAGCGGACGTCTTCGTCTTCCAGCTCGTGCAGCGTGGCCAGGCACTCACGCGGATCGTGGTCCGCAGCGACCTGGGTGAACGTCTCCATCGGCCGCGTCCGTAGAGCCACCTGGTAGACCTCGTCTGCGTCCAGCCCGTACCGCTCCGCCCAGGTTCCCCAGACTCGACGCTGGTTGCTCACCGCGTCGATCAGCGTGCCGTCGACGTCGAACAGTACGTACTTCATGCGGCCTTGCCGCCCAGGTTCGCTGGTCACGCGTCGATCATGCCAGGCAGCGCGCAGGCCCTTGGGGGACAGCCCTTAAGTGTCGATGAACTCGGGGATGAAGATGTCGCGGCTGGTCAGCAGGCGCTTGGAGAGGCCTTGCTCGTGGTGGTAGCGCAGGAAGGTGTCGACCGCCTTGCGGTTCGCGCGCAGCCCGTAGGGCCACCAGTCCTCACCGAGCAGGCTGCGGTTGTGTTCGAACAGGCTGCTGAACCAGGGGGTCACCAGGCTCATGTGCTGCTTAGCGGCGTCCTCGAGGTATGTGCGTTCGGCCAGGTCCTTGGCCTTGACGAAGGCGCGGTAGACCGAGCGCAGATCCTCGCAACGGTGCACCAGGTCCTTGCGTACGGCGACGATGTGCATCGGGGGGAAGATCCCGGTGCGCCGGTAGTAGTCGCGCTCGACGTTCTCATAGTCGGGGAAGAGCCGGGCGATCTTCGTCGATCCCCGCAGCATGGCCTGGGGCACGTCGACCGAGATGAGCGCGTCGACCTCCCCGGACTCGAGCATGGCGCCCAGGGTCCGGCCGTCGTCGGCGTGCCGCACGTGCACGCCGTCCGGCACCGGCTGCGGGAGCCAGTCGAACGCGGGGATGGGGTGGTCGGTGCCGCCGATGACCCAGTGGCACTGGTCGACGGTCACGCCGTACTCGTCCGACAGGATGCCCTTGGGCCAGACCCCGGCGTCGTGTCCGAAGAGTGCGAACTCACCGAGTGTCCGGCCGGCGAGGTCCTGCGGTTTCTCGATCCCCGCCTCGGTGTTCACGAAGATGGCCGAGTGCCGGAAGTTGCGGTTCGGGAAGATCGGCAGCGCCATGAATGGCGCGTCCTCCAGGTCGAAGGTACGCAGGAAGTAGGTCAGGCCGAGTTCCGCTATGCCGTAGCGGCCTTCGAGCATGTGCCGGAAGAGGTCCGAGACCAGGGGCTCCGTCTCAAGGGTCGCGTCCACACCGTCGATCTTCACGCGGCCGTCGAAGAGCGCCTCGGTGTGCTCGTACCGGTAGGTGCCGATGGTCAGCTCGCTGCTCATCAAGATCCCCGCCTCCGTGAATGACCTTTCACTTTTCACGATGAGCCCGATATGGTGGCATGTCAAGATGAACAATCATTCACTTTGAGGGAGGCGGCCCATGCCGCGCATCACGCCCGAGCGTCGGGAGGCCAGACGTGCGGAGATCGTGGCGGCGGCGCGCCGCTGCTTCGCGCGGGGCGGCTTCCACCAGACGTCGATGCCGGATATTGCCGCCGCAGCCGGAGTTTCCGCGGGTGCCCCCTACCGCTACTTCGCGAGCAAGGAGGAGATCATCCTGACCATCGCCGCGGACGCCTTCCGGCTGATCTTCGAGCCGATGGAGCGGGTGGCCGTGGCCGCTGATGCCCCTTCCCTGGGCGACCTGGTCGCCGCCTCCCTTCAGGCACTGAGTGCCGAGAACGCCACGGACACCGCAGGGCAGGTGGTGCCGGTCGAGGAACTGCTGCAGTGCGTCGTGCAGACCTGGTCTGAACTGCTGCGCAACGACGGCCTGCACACCCGCGCCTTGGAAGGCTTCGAAAGGGTCCGTCGCAGCATCGCCGACGCCCTGCGCCGCGGACAGGCGGCGGGCGCTGTCCCAACCGTGGAGCCGGAGAGCGGCGCACGGGTATTGATCGGTCTGCTGCACGGATTCCTGCTCCAGCGCGTCGCCTTCGGCTTGACCGACACGGCGGGATTCAACGACGCCGTCCGGGGGCTGCTCGACGGAGCCGAGCGCCCGGACCACACTGCGCGGTGAGCGTTCCCCAGCTCAGGTTCCACATCCGCTGCACATGCGGATGCGGCGCCCCGGTATCCGCCGGCGCCATGATGGCCCACTCCGCGGTGGTGTTCCGCTGACAGGCCACGGACGGAGATGCGAGGGTGGCGCCCAGACCGGGTACGGTTCGGGCCGTGCGGGCCAAGGTCAGCACCATTACCTTGAGAATGATCAGTATCGTTGGGCTTCCCGGGAGGCTGGCTGATTGCTCCTGCGGGAGGATCGCCGGGTGATTCGCCTGGTCATGAGGCGAGGGCGGCCCAGGTGATCAGCGATTCCGAGTACTGGATGAGCCGTTCGTCGTCGCGTGGGTGCCAGCGGGTGTGCATGACCCAGGCGTGTGAGCGTTCGACGACCCGACGCCGGCAGAACGACCAACCCGGAGGCGTCCTTCGGCGGTGGCTGCGCCGCGCGTCACCTCCTCCGCCCGGGTCAGCCGGCGGCGGATCTCCGTCCGACTCCCGTCCTCCGAATCCGTCCGGCCCCTGGACCTGACCAGCTGACACCGTCTGTGCCGTGCCACCTCGTGAGAACTCTCGCCGTGCGCGGGTGGTGGTGCTTCAGAACGGGCGATCGGTCGGACCCAGGACGACGAGTTCCATGCCGTCGAGCACCTCCGCGAGCGCCTGCGGCGCGCCGCGCATGTGGAAGTAGTCCCACTGCGCGCGGCCGATCACCTGGTCCGGGTGGCTGAGCGCGCCCAACACGTCCCAGTGAAGGGACTGAGCCCAGACGTAGCCCGGTTCGCCGTCGACGTCCA
Source organism: Streptomyces anandii JCM 4720 (assembly GCF_014650655.1). Lineage (GTDB taxonomy): Bacteria > Actinomycetota > Actinomycetes > Streptomycetales > Streptomycetaceae > Streptomyces > Streptomyces anandii. The sequence continues at coordinate 18,373 of NZ_BMVJ01000031.1, read as the reverse complement.
TGTCTCGCGCGTCGATCGGGGTGTCCGCGAGCGCGGAGGCCAAGCGGTGCCTGTCCACGGGCCCGGCGGCGAAGTCCCAGAACGCAGCGGGGTCTGCGCCCATGGGCGCGTCGTCCGCGCTCTCATCGTCCCGGACCGGCCAGGAGTCGTAGCGGTGGGCGCGCGCTCCGTCCCGCCAGACCTCCAACTCCAGTCGGTCGCCGTCGTACTGGAAGGCAGCCAGGACGGGCGCGCCCAGTTCGGCGCTGATCGGCCCGGCGAGCGCGAAGACACCGTTGTCGGCGACGGACCGGTCCGGATGGACGAGGCAGAATCTCGGCCCGGCGGGAGTCGCATAGCCAGCCGCGCAGACCTCGCGCAGGGCGGGGGCCGCCTGTTCGAGCGGCACGGGAATCAGAATCGTGCCGTACGTGGTCACGACCTCACCTCCTGGGACGCGGTGACCCTACGTGGCGGTCAGGGCGCGAGGCAAAGGGAATACGCCCGCTTCGGACCCGCGTCCGTCCGGTGATCTCGCCCCGAGAACCCCAGCGGAGCGTTCGGCGTGAAGCGGACTGCCGGGTCCTCGGCGTCTCCCGCTCCGGCTGCTACCAGCACCGGGCCACTGCAGACGCCCGCGCCGAACGAGCCGTCGAGGAAGAGGGGACGGTGTCGGAGATCCGGCAGATCCATGCCGACCACCCGGGCGCCTATGGCGCCCCGCGCGTCCATGCCGAACTCCGCTCCCGCGGGAGAGGGATCAATCGCAAGCGCGTGAGCCGGCTGACGAGGATCAACCGTATCGTCGGCCGTCATCTGCGGCGCAAAGGCGCACGACCATTCAGGACAAGACGGCCCCGCCTGTGCCGGACCTGGTGATGCGTGACTTCACGGCGGAGATGCTCAACACCAAGTGGTGCGGCGACATGACGTACGTCGCCGTCGGCTCGACCTGGCTGTATCTCGCCACGGTCATCGACATCTGCTCGCGGCGCGGGGTCGGCTGGTCGATCACGGACCACATGCGCACCTCGCTGGTCACCGACGCGATCGAGATGGCCGTGGTTGCCCGCGGCGGTCACGTCCACGGCGTCGTCTTTCACACGGACAGGGGCGCGCAATACGGATCGGCCGCCTTCGCCGAGGTCTGCCGTCGGCACGGCATCCGCCGCAGCATGGGCCGCGTCGGCTCAAGCTACGACAACGCCCTCGCTGAATCGTTCTTCCAGGGCCTCAAGCGCGAGTTGCCGCACGGAAGGCGCTGGACCTCAAGGCGCGGACGCGGCGGGAACTGTTCAGCTGGCTGTCGTACTAAACAGGTGCCGCCGCCACTCCGCCCTCGGCTACCTCGCGCCAGCCGATCAGGAACAGCAACTGATCACGTCACGTACGCCCATTCGTCGCATGAATCCCGGTGTCCACGCCGGGGATCAACCTCGCACCCATACCGGCCCTTCTGTTGTTCCCCGTGGCCGGGTCTGTTCGGGTGCCACCTGTGGGCCATACCGGTCACCCGGGGTGAGGGGCTCCGAGGCGAATGACGCAGGCCACTACAACCTCGTAGGGGGCGATGGCTTCCCCGCCGCTTCCGGACGGAACGGCCAGGCCGGTGGGGTCATCGCTCCGATTCCACGCGGGTGAGCAGCAGAAGGAGGAGGGACGTGCCTGCAGCTACGGGTGTCTGGCGCCGCTGGATGGCGGCCGCGACGGTGATGGTGACGGCTGGGGCGCTCGGTTCGCTCGGGGCCGGCACGTCTGCGGCGTCGGACCCGAGGGGGTGGGACGGTGCTCAGTGCGCGACCCAGCCCGCCCCGCCGGCGACGAGCGTACCGCCACCGATCACCTCCGGCAGCGGCGTGTGGAGCTTCGTGTCCGCGCCGAATCTGCATCCCATGCGGGTCACCGTGACCACGCGCCGGCCGGGCACGGCCCCGGGGGACGTCTTCGTCGCCCCGTACAACCTCACCCAGCCGGTCGGCCAGACCGGGGCGCTGATGCTCGAGGACTCCGGCGATCCGGTCTGGTTCCGCCCGCTTCCCGTCGCGAACCTCGAGAACGGCGACTTCCGGGTGCAGACGTACCACAACCCCCGGACCGGCCACGCGCAGCCGGTGCTGACGTTCTGGCAGGGAACCATCGCGATTCCCCCGTACTACACCAACCTGCCCGGCGGCGCCCCCGAGCCGGGAGGCTGCTACTACATCTACGACAACCACTACCGCCTGCTCAGGACGGTCTTCGCCCGGCACGGCTTCTACCCGGACTTCCACGAGTTCCTCCTGACGCGCCGGGGGACCGCGTTGTTCATCGCGTCCAAGCCGGTCCCGATGGACCTCACCCCGTACGGGGGCCCGAAGAACGGAGCCATCGAGGACAGTGAGATCCAGGAGGTCGATCTCGCGACCGGGAAACTCGTCTTCTCCTGGGACATCCTGGACCACGTGAACCCGGCGGACTCCGAGGTGTCGGCCTCCTCGGCGTCCTCGTCCGGCGGGGTGTGGGACGCCTACCACGTGAACTCGATCGACGAGGGCCCCGACGGCCAACTGCTGATCTCGGCCCGGAATCTCTGGGCGGTGTACGACGTCGCCCGGCACACGGGCGACATCCGCTGGCAGCTCGGCGGCAAGAGAAGCGACTTCAGCTTCGGCCCGAACGCGGACTTCTACTGGCAGCACCACGCCCGGTTCCGGCCGGGAAACCGCATCAGCATGTTCGACGACGGCTGCTGCAACCAGCCGGGCGGCACCCCCGAACAGCAGTCCCACGGTCTGATCCTCAACCTCGACTTCCCCCACCACCGCGCGACCGCGGTGCGGACCTACTACCACGCACCGGGCCTGTACGCGGCGTCCCAGGGAGACACCCAGGCGCTCAGCAACGGCGACGAGTTCGTCGGCTGGGGGCAGGAGTCCTACTACTCGGAGTACCGGGGCGCGGGGAACACCGAGGGCGACGGCTCGAAGAACCTGCTCTACGACGCCATGATGCCGGGCTCCGACGTCTCGTACCGGGCGTTCCGCCACGAGTGGGTCGGCCGGCCGTGGTATCCGCCCAGTGCGGCGGTGCGTGACGGCAGCGGCGGGCGGAGCGTCGTCTACGCCTCCTGGAACGGTTCGACCCAGACCAGGGCGTGGCAGGTGCTCGCCGGGCCGGACGCCCGTTCCCTGTCGGTGGTCGTCAACCACGCGGGCCGGACCGGCTTCGAGACGGCCGTCACGACGGACAACCCGGGACCGTACTTCCAGGTGAGGGCGCTGAACGCGAAGGGGGAGGTGATCGGGAGGTCCCCCGTCGTGACTCGCTCCGGCTGACGACCGACGGCGCGATGCGACGGCCCGCGCCGACAGCCGCTTCCCGTCGGTTGCCGAAGCGGGCCGCTCACGATCCAGCACGGGTGGGGTGCCAGGCGGTCGCGCCGTTGAGGGGGTGGCGGCAGGGGAGCGGGGCCGACGCATCGATCACTCTCTGAGCTGCCGGTGAGCTGGATCCCTCCAGTCGGCGGCGGAGCGGCCATGGCAATGGTGGCCCCGGCGGACACGTTCGGCGCCCACTTCCCGGTCCAGGACCGCCGATGTGGAAGGCGTCCGGCAAGCTTTCCGGGCGAGTCGCCTGGTCATCAGGGTGAGGGCTGCCCAGGTGATCAGTGCCTCGGAGTGCTGGAGGAGACGCTCATAGCCCCGGGCATGGCGGCGGGCATGCATCATCCAGGCCGGGCTGCGTTCGACGACCCAGCGGCGGGACAGTACGACGAAGCCGAGGCGTTCTTGGGCCGGCTGATGGGCTTGATCGTGGGGTTGAGGTGCTGTTTTCGCCCAGTCGACGAGTTTTCCGGCGTATGAGGTGTCGGCCCGCACGATCTTGATCTCGGGGTGCAACACACGCGCACGCTCCGTCAGGCCGAAGCGTGGCAGTTGTCCGGCTACCTGCTGCTCGACACCGACGACCGGTACCGCGTCGACACCGTCGCCCTGTACCTCTCGCGCTCCGGCACACTGGCCACCTGGCCGGTAGAGGAGTACCTGGAGCTGCTCGGGGCCTGCCGCCGCGACGCCTTGGCCTTCCGCACCGCGTCTGCCCTGGCATTCATCTGCACGGGTGCAGTCTGTCGTCACCGTTCCGTCACAGGTAGTCGCCGCACGGAACCCTGCCGCTCTCCCGCCCTGTCTGCACTCACGTACCACGACCACGCGTACCGCGGGGCGACGACCGACGACCGAGACCCGCGGACGAGACGACTCAGGGGGACCGACAGCATGCGTCACAGCAACGGCATTCGCAGGGCGGCTCTGGCCACGACGGCGGTCACGGCCGTCGCGGCGGCGGTGGCCGGCATCGTGCCCGGCACCGCCATGGCGGCGAGCACCACCACCTCCGCCCCGCCGCCCGCCTGCCCGGCCTCCGCCCTCCAGGTCAGCGCCTGGCAGGCCGTCCACCGGCCCGTCGGGACCGGGACCGGGGCGGCGGTCGTGCAGTTCACCAACGTCTCCCGGAAGACGTGCGTCTTGAAGGGCCATCCGACGGTCGCGGGCGCCGCCAACGGCTCTCCTGCCCACAACACCCCGCTCAAGGTCACCCCCATCGGCAGGGCGGCCACCGTGACGGTCCGGCCGCACGGCAAGGCGTGGGTGAAGCTGACCTTCGTCCAGGTCCAGGGGGAGGCCGACGGCTACTGCGTGTCGGGCAAGGCCCCGGTGACGTATCCGACGATGGTCATCGGGCTGCCGCACTCCGGGAAGCACCAGGTCGCCCTGAACGACGGGGTGTGGGCCGAGTGCGACAACAAGGTGACCGTCACCCCGGTCTCGGCGGTCAAGCCTTCCTGACCCCCCGTCCCCGCAAATTGAGCAGCCTGCATGACGATCGCAGGGCTCTGACCTACGCGGTTACGAGGAACTGCACATAAGTGCCGGTCAGCGACTCAGCGCACCTTCGATGCGCTGAGTCGCTGACCGGCGGTGATCAAACTCCGATGACACAAACTCACGTCCATCAAAATCCGATGACGAACGGTCAAGATCCAGCGGCACGGGACAACGCCCTGGTACAGCCCATCAGCCCCGCCGACGGGTGCGACGCCCCCATCGAGTGCCGGTGCGCCGTCAGCGGGTGAAGGCGTCCCGGTTGGCGTCGGCCAAGAAGCTGCGGTGCCGCTCGTAGTTGGTGCGGCCCACATCCCGTTCGAGTAGTACACGAAGTAGCCCGTGGCCGGGTCGCGGAAGTCGATGTTGCAGCCGCCGCGGATGTGATCGCACAGACAGGCGCACGTCTTGTGATCGACTTCCCAGCCCAGCCCGGTCGGTCCGTCGCCGAGAAGGCGGACCGGATCGGGACGGGGCGGGCCGTCGGTGGCCTCCAGCCGGAAGCCGCCCATAGAGCTCCATGGGTCGGTTGCGTTGATCTTTCCCGGTCCTGCGGTGGCACGGATGCGGCGCAGCAGGGGGGAGAAGATGGGCGCGCCGGCGTACTTCGATGGCAGCGGCTCCGACACCGCCACATTCGTCCCCCGAGGCCGCACCTGCCACCTGCTGCTGACGAACGGCTCCCCTCGAGAGGGCGGAGTTTCAGGAGGGCTTGGGGCGGTGGACGGCGAACCGGATTCGTGGACGGAAGCCACCTGCGGGAATGCGCTTGATGCGCAGTCGGGTGGACGTGGCAGGCTTGCGCGGTGATTGTCGCCCTGGCTTCCAGCTACCTGACCTGGGACGACGTGGACCCTGCGCGTCATCCCTTCGACAGCGCTTCGGCGCCGCGGGTTGTGCGGTGGCCCTCGGGGACCTCTTCCAAAGTGCGCACCACCACCTCCTCCACCTGGGCGTCGGTGATGGTGCGTGGTACCCCGGGGCCCGGCTCGTCGGACAGCCCGTCGAGGAGGAATCTCGTCCGCCACCGGGCAACGGTCCCGAGGTCGGTGTCCAGCCGCGCGGCCACCGCGGTGTTGCTCAGGCCCCGCGCGCACGTCAGAACGATCCGCGCTCGTTTCGCCAGGCCCTGAGCAGTCGTCCGGAGTCTCGCCCAGCCCTGCAACGTCAACTGCTCGGCTTCGGATAACGCCAGCGTTTCCAGCCTGTTGTCCCCCATACCGCCAGCACACCGAAGAACAGCAGTGCTGTCACCAGTAGAGCCATGATCTGAAACAGAAATCCGCTCACGTGGCGAAGCGAGACCACAAGACCGGCTCACTAGCGAGGGGTCGACACATGACTGAGTGACTATTGGATGCTCCAGCGGTGTGGGTGGCGGGGCGCTTCGGGGCAGGCGAAGATGTTGAGTTCGCCCCAGCGGCCCACGGTGAGCTGGGTCGGCCTGGCGGACTGGTACGTGGGCAGGTCCTGGTCTTCCAGTGGCTTCCAGCTGCCGCTGCCGCCGTCCCATTCCGTGCTGTCGATGGTCAGCAGTAGGTGCATCGGGATCGCACAGGTCGCGCAGTTCATGGGGGAGGGGTCAGTGGTGTGCCAGGAGGCGAATCCGCCGACGCGCCAGCCTGGTGGAATGGACAGGTCGTACTGGTAACCCGCCGTCGGGGCGGTACTTTCGTCCGCCGCCTGCTCGGCCTCCTCTTCCATGGCCTCTTCCCAGGCATCGATCCGGGCGCACAGGTCCTCCGGGAGCAGGCCCGCGAAGGGGTAGGTGGTCACCTGCTCGGGATGCAGCACGCACGGCTCGGGCACGTACCCTTCGTAGCCGACGACCTGCGGCTGTGGCGGTGAAGTCTGCACGTCGGTCACCTCCCACGACCGGCGCCAGCGCAGGTCGAGCAGCATGCCGTGGCCGCTCGGGCCGTGCGCGTCAAAGGGACACCAGAAGACCTGGAGCAGATCACAGTCGTCCGGCCCGGCCGGCAAGTCGGGAACGTCCCTCCGGTACAGCTGCGCAAGACCGATCAGCGGTAGTGGATCGGTCGCAGCAGCCTCTTGCACGCGGTGTTCCTTGCCCAGTTCCTCCAGCAGCTGCCGCTCCTCATCCGTGGGGCCGGGGTTCGGTTCACGGAGCCATGCAGCAGCCCGGATCTTCCGCTGCCGGTGGATGTCCGCCGGGCTTCGGCCACGCGCATGGCTGTGTGGCTCGGTGCACACCGGCCAGGGTTCGGTCGCCGGCCACAGCAGTGGACCACCCACGGAACTGGCCGTCACCTCAGGTCGGCCCGGGCGCGGGTGGAGTCGGGTGGTGGTGCCCCGGTAGTTCGCCAGCTCCGGGAAGAGCGCCTCGACATCGAGCGGGCGCGGCGGTGTGGTCCTCGACATGTACGTGATCTTAGAAACGTCCAGCGTGGCTGATGCTGGTCTGGGCCTGCGCAGCCGGGGAAGGGAGGGGACTGGGACCGCAGGCATGCCTTGCGGAGGCACGCCAGGCCCTCCTGGTCGGCCTGTTGGCGAGCCACAACACGGGCATATCTCAGCTGACGCCAACTGGCCTGCGGTGTCAGTAATTCTCGCTAGGGTTGACATCGCGCACACATTCCGCCTTTTGGCGGGGTTGTTGTTCGTGACGCTGATCGCCTGCTCGTCGTGCCTCGGATCCGGTCAGCATCGGCCGCTTCCGGGTGGTCGGGGTTCCGGGCGCTGGCAGGATGGGCACGATGTACGCCGCGCTGGGGGAACGGGGCGAGCGGGTGGCGGGGAAGGTCGTGCACGCCGCGCAGGCGGCGGATGAGCAGTGCCGGGCCCGGTTCCGTCGCGAAGTGCAGGTGCCGGGTTTCGGGCCCGTGCCCGGTGCCGCTGCTGGAGGCCGATCCAGAGGCAGAGACCCCGTGGCTGGCCACCGCCTACGTGCCCGGCCGCACTCTCTCCCAGCACGCGGCCGAGCATGGACCGCTGGCCGGGATCCAACTCCACGTGTTCAGGTCGAGCGCCAGCCCGCGATTCGCTCCGTCCACACCGTCCTCGGTCTGCCGGAACGCTGGCCGACTGGCGATGGACTTTGGAGGCCGCTCGACCGGGTTCAGGGAGCATCCGTCGTGCACCGGGTGGACGCCCTGACCGGCCAGCCGACGCTATGCCGCATCCGAACGAAGTGGCCTGCGGCCGGGCCGAAGGCTGGGGGCGGATGTGGCTGGCCGACGGGTACTAGCCCGCCGGGCCGCGCTTTAGACTGCGACCGCTCCGAAATCTGACGACCTTTTGGAGGGTGTGCAGGGTGAACCGAGCTCTCATGACCGCATTGGCGGCAGCAGCGTTGGCCGTGTCCGGGGGCAGCACCACCGCCTCCGCTACCGGTGCCCCGCCGCGAACCACCCACGGTCCTTGCCAGTACACCCAGACACCGAACGAGCCGGCGGCGCGGCCGGTTCCCCTGCCGCCCGACCCGCGGCACACCCCCAGTCACGGCACGGTCGATATGGCTGTTCCGACCAGCCAGGGCCCGCTCCCGCTGCGACTGGACCGGGCTAAGGCGCCGTGCACGGTCCAGAGCTTCGTGCACCTGGCGCGGCACCGGTTCTACGACCGTACGGTGTGCCATCGGCTGACGGCGTATCCGACACTCAAGGTCCTGCAGTGTGGCGACCCGACCGGCACTGGCGAGGGTGGGCCGGGGTACGCGTACAAGGACGAGCTGCCGGTGGACCTGCCGCCGGCACCGAGCGATCCGACCGGCGTCCGTCGCCTTTACGGGCGCGGTTTGCTGGCGATGGCCAACGCAGGGCCGAACACGAACGGTTCGCAGTTCTTCGTCGTCTACGGCGACTCCGCGCTGCGACCGAACTACACGGTGTTCGGCACGGTCGGTGCCGCCGGCCTGAAGACGCTCGACAAGATCGCTGCCAGCGGAATCGCGCCTACTACGCAGGACCCGGCGCCTGTCGATGGCACGCCCGTTCTGAGGACCGAGTTGCTCAGCGTCCGGCCGTCCTGCCGACCCTGATGAACTGTGGTGCGGTCACCGTGGGTCCAGCCATGTGCCTGGTCTCACGGTGATGTGAAGCAGCCGTTGCCGAGTCCGTGACGTCGCCGATGCTGTCGTAGAAGGTGACGGACGACGGTTTCATCGCCATGCACGTCCGCAACACCGTCGACCTCATCAGGGACCGCTCCCGGAAACCTGGTCAGGACGGGACCCGCTGTCCCTCGTTATAGGAGCGTCGTCGAACGGCGAAGACCGTTGGCGCACGTTCCCGACGGGGCTCCTGCGCGGCGCCGTGAGACGACGCAGTCCCAGCCAGGGGCCAGTGGGCGACGGCCACGGCCAGACGACCCCCTGATCACGCCGGGGGCAAACCGGCCTGGGTGTACCGCCCGAATTTTGCCTGCTCGTCATCTCCAGGTGGCCGTTGATGCCATCGCGCGCTCGCTCCGATCCAGTCCACTGGAGCGCCCCCCTCAACCGGACCTGAGAGAGGACACACGTTGGGACGCATGCTCAAGCGCGGGCTCATCACGCTCGTCGCCGTCGGCCTTGCCTCTTCCGTACTGCCGGCCGCCACCGCATCGGCGGCCGGCAGCCCCCTGACGCTCGCCGTGTTCGGAGACTCGCCGTACGGCAAGTCGGCGTACGCGCCCGCGGGCCAGAGCGCCGACACCTCGCAGTTCCAGAAGACCCCGGCGTTCATCGGCACCATCAACAGCGATCCCACGGTCAGTGACGTCATCCAGGTAGGCGACATCCACTCGGGCAAGGAGTTCTGCACCGAGGACTACGACGCCTCGATCGCGACCGCGTGGCAGACCTTCACCAAACCGCTCGTCTACACGCCGGGCGACAACGAGTGGGCCGACTGCCACAAGGCGTCGAGCCTCACATCGCCCGGCCAGGGCGGCGGCTTCTACGATCCGGCCTCCGGCGCGATCAACTACATCGGCACAAGCGGTCTGTCCACCAGCACCGCGGACTGCGTCAGCTACCGCTGCGGCAGCCCGCTCGACAACCTCGCGAAGGTCCGACAGGACTTCTTCGGGCAGCCTGGCCACACCCTCGGCAGCGGCACACTGAACGTGGTGTCCCAGGCCGCCGCCTACGACCCGAACCACCCGGGCGACGCCCAGTACGCCGAGAACGTGAGATGGGCACAGAACGACATCGTCTTCGTGACCATCAACGTGCCGGGCGGCTCGAACAATGACACCGACCCCTGGTACAAGGTACCGACCGCGACCCAGGCGCAGACCGGCGAACGGAACGACCGGACCGCGGCCGACGTCCGCTGGCTCGACGCTGCCTTCGCCGACGCCCGGGCCGAGCACGCCAAGGCCGTGGTGATCTCGACGCAGGCCGACATGTGGGACCTCGACGGCAAGACCAAGGACCACCTGACGAACTACGAACCGATCATCAGCGAAGTGGCGGCGAAAACCACCGAGTTCGACCGTCCGGTACTCATGCTCAACGGTGACTCGCACCTGTACCGCTCGGACAACCCCCTGTCGCCCACGGCGACGTGCACCGGCGAGACGGACCCGGCCACCGGCTCCGGCGTATGCGCTCATGACCCGGGCAACAACGCGTGGAACGAGCACCCGTACTACAACGTCCCCAACTTCCACCGCATCGTCGTACACGGCAGCACCACACCCCTGGAATGGCTCAAGCTGACCGCTGACCCCAACGCCAACTACCCCGTCACCGACACCACGTACGGCCCCTTTAGCTGGCAACGGATGCCACAGCCGCAGCTGTAGCCTGCCGACCGGACCCCGGCCAGCCGGTCCGGAACGGGCTCCGTGGCCGGTCACGCTGCCGGGCCGGCAGCGTCTTTGGAAGCCCTGTTGGATGCCGGCCCGGCAGCTTCGGGCGGGTCCGACCAGTGCTGGACGTTGTCCAGGATCGTCGAGATCGTGCGCCGCCGGTTCGGTGTCGAGTACACCCTGGCCGGGCTGGACCTGCTGCTGCACCGGATCGGCTGGAGTGTGCAGGTGCCCTCCCGAAGGGCCACAGAGCGGGACGAGGCGAAGATCGCCGCTTGGAAGGACGAGCAGTGGCCCGTCATAAAAAGTGGGCGGCGGACTTGGGCGCCTGGGTCTGCTTCGAGGACGAGGCCGGCCAGGGCTTGAGGCCGCCCAAGGGCCGCACTTGGGGCCGCCGGGGCCGCACACCGTCGTGCGGGTCACCGCCCAGGGCACCAAGCGCGTCTCGATGGCCGCGCTGATCTGTATCAAGGCCGGCCACCGGCCGCGGCTGATTTACCGCGTCCACCTCGACCGCGGTCCCGCCAAGGGCCGTCGCAAGGGCTTCACCGAGACCGACTACGCCCGCCTGCTGGATGCCGCGCACCAGCAACTCGGCAGTCCCATCGTTTTGGTGTGGGACAACTTGAACACGCACATCAGCCGCACTATGCACGAGCTGATCGCCGCCCGATTATGGCTGACCGTCTATCAGCTGCCGCCCTATGCTCCCGAGCTCAACCCCATCGAGGGCGTGTGGTCGCACCTGAAGAGATCTCTGGCCGACCTCACCAAACACAGCCTCGACCAGCTCACCGCGTTGGTGAAGACCCGGCTCAAACGGATGCCGTACCGCCCCCGCCTGATCGAGGGCCTCATCACCAAGACCGGGCTCGGCCTCCAAGTGCCGTAACTTCGGCCGTCAAAGATCTCCTAGAAGTAGGAGGCCACCAGGTCGCGGTCCACCGTGATGGTGTCGCGATCCAGTGCGGGCAGCCCCAGGTGGTCACAGATCAACTGGGTTAGCTGCTCCTCGTAGGTCTCGTTCTGATGGTCCAGTCCGGCCGCCGTGATGAGGGAGGCCATCTTGCTGGGCCAGTATTCTCCGACGTACTCGGGATTCTCGTAGTCGATGCAGGACGATATCTGGCCGTCCTTGTAGTGGTATGCCTTGGGCCCGTGGGCCTTGGCAACGCACGGTTTGGGAACGAACACCATCAGCTCAGCGCCCTGGGGGCACAGCTCGCGGTAGTCGATCTCGTCGTAGTCGTCGCGGTTGAACATGTGGTGCACGATCACGCCCCAGTCGCCGGGTACCGTGTCGTTGCCGTAGGCGAACGGCGGCCGTTGCTGGGCGGACAGGCCTTCAGCCATGGCGGCCAGGCTGGTCCCCTTGAAGTAGACCAGGACCGTTTCGTCTTCCCGGTACCGCTCTTCTTCCACCCACGCCATGACGCCGCAGTCGATCCAACTTGTCATGCCCAGCAACATAACCGGCGCCACTGACATAACAGCCCCAGAGGCGCCAATCGACGCCAAGGCCCACCCCCACCCCACGCCGTCGGGACGTGGCGCTCCCATCGCGGGCTGACGCGTCCACTCGCTCAAGCGCCAAGGCACATCCAACCGACGTAACCCGCACCCTTAAAGATCTCCAGTGCTCCAGTGTGACTTCGCGATGTAGGTGTCCAAGTGGCTGGTGAGCCGTCGTCGGTAGTGGGCGCGTCCGGCCTGCGCCTGGTGGAGCCTGCGCCAGATTGACCAGGCTAAAACGTGGCGCGGCGGTGTAACCGGTGGTCTGAAGAGCGTGCCGATGAGGTGGCGGATCTCCGGGATGGTCAGGTCGATCGGGTCACAGCTGCGGACTGGGCGGTTCGGCTCGGTGCTCCAGTCTGGCTTCGCGCTGGCGGCAACGGTGGTGAGGAAGGCCAGCGCGAGCATGGCAAGGGTGATGTGGCAGTGCCGGGAGGTCCGGTGGCGGACCTGGTAGTGGTCCAGGCCGACCTGGCCCTTTTGCGGCTGGGACGCACTCTTCGATGCACCACCTGGTCCCGGCGACGCAAATCAGCGCGGCCAGGGCCACCTCGCCCGGTGACCAGCACGGCAGAAGGCAAGTTCGCCGGTTGCGGGGGTGCGGCGGATCAGCAGGAACCGGTTCTTGTCGGCTCCGGTCTGCACCCACGCCCAGTCGTAGTAGCGCGGGCCTTTCGCTCCGGCGCCGACGCTCTGCCGGTGCCAGGTGTCCCGGGGCAGTGAGGCGGCCACGGTGGCGGCCTGGACCACCGTGCGGTTCTTGTTGATCCGCACCTTGGTGGTGCAGGCGACTGCCAGGACCTAGCCGATTCCGCGTGCCTCAAGGGCGGACCGAAGCTGTGGGTCCTGGGCGCAGACCTCGTCGCCGGTCACCCAGTTGGAGGAGTACCCGGCGTCCAGGGCCGCTTCGATCATCTGCCAGGCCAGCGGGGCTTGGTGGCGAACTCGATCTCCTCGGGAATCCCGGAGCCAGAGCGGCGATCGGGATCCTGGCACCAGGTGTGTTCGGGGAGGTAGAGCCGACGGTCAAACAGGGCCTGGCCTCGCGAGGACGCGTAGGCGAGGAACACCCGACCTGGGCATTTTCGATCCGACCGGCAGTGCCGGTGTACTGCCGTTGCGCGCCGGCCGAACGCAGGCCCTTCTTCAGGATCCTGGTCTCGTCCACGATCAACACGCGGTCCCCGCCGAGGTGGTCCAGCACGTAGGAGCGGACCTCGTCGCGCACCCCGTCGGCGTCCCAGCGTGCGCTTCGCAGCAGCCTCTGCATCGCGCCGGGGGGGGGGCATGGCCAGCCTCTTCGGCCAGCTGCCAGCAGTTCTTGCGTTCGACGCCGGACAGCAGTCCGAGGATGAACGCCCGTGCCGTCGCCTGCGGTTCCACTCGGCGAAACCGGCCGGCGATGCGGGCCATGGCCTGGGCGGACATCGCCTGCCAGCGGGCCCCGTCCATGCTGTGGCCCGCGGCCATCGCACGATCTTCAGGATCCCACACAACCCCTGATGATCAAGCGTTGGCCGTTCTTGTACTCACCCGAGCCCAGCGCAAAATCGCGAGGGCCGCGGATGAGGACGGCGCGCGCTCGCCCGAGACGCTTGATCCACCGTCAATCCCTTTGCGTGACTGAACGGGTCACCCTAGCGTGCAGACGCACAGGAACCGCGTGGCAGGGCAGCGCGCGCCACGAACGAGGAGCAACCGCCGTGGGAGTGATGGTCTCGGTCAGGGGCTGGCTGGAGTGCGACGAGGAACAGTTGGCCCAGATCAAGGAGATCGTGGAGGCCGACGATCCCGAGCGTACCTACAGTGGGGGTTGGGCCTTCCCTGCTCGGCAGTACAACGACGTCAGGTGGGCCTTCTACGGGGGCGATATCCGTGCGGTGTCCCTCGGCTGGTTCGAGGAGAGGTTGCGTCAGATCGCCCAGATCCCGGCCTCCTGCCAGGATGACGAGTACGACGAAAGGCCCCGGGGGCTGTTTCTGGTCAGCCACGACGTCGACGGCATGAGTGAGTGGAGGGTCCACAACGGCGGCCTGGTGATCGGCCTCCCGGATGGGGATTACCACTACCTCGATGCTTAGCCAGATCACGAGCTCGTAAAGGGTGTTGCGAAAGTCAACGTCGGGACGGCGGTTTCCGCCATAGCGGCGGTTTGCCGTCCTGGCCGCCGTTCTGCCCAGTGCGCCGCCAGGACACTGGCCGTGGCGGCCGGGGCGCCGCCGTGGAGGGCGGGAGAGCGCATGGCCGACAGCAGGATCCTGGTCGCGGTACCGGAACACCCTCGGGGCGAGGGCGCCGGGCCCCAGCAGTTACGGAAGATCCGGGACGCGATCGAGGCGGGCGGCTTCGAAGTCCGGTGGGCGGTAACGGCGGAGGACGCGGACGCGGTACTGCGCACCGAGGCTGGTCTGGCGGCGGCGCTGGTGGCCTGGGACCTTCCCAGGGCCGCCGGTGACGGGCCCGGCGCCGCGCTCGCCGCGCCGGGAGGCACACTCGCCCGGCCGGGCAGCACCCTCGACGGGACCCCGGGCGGCGGCGCTGTGCTGCGCCGGATCGGCCGCCGGTTCCGGGACCTGCCGGTCTTCTTGGTGATGGCCGGCGAGGACCTGGGGGACCTGCCGCTGTGGGTGTCCGAGTCGGTCGTGGGCTACGTCTGGCCGCTGGAGGACACCCCGGGCTTCATCGCGGGCCGCATCACCACCGCGGCCCGCGCCTACCGGGAATCCGTGCTGCCGCCGTTCTTCCGGGCACTGCGCCGCTTCGACGACGCCCACGAATACTCCTGGCACACCCCGGCCCACTCCGGCGGTGTGGCCTTCCTCAAGTCGCCGGCGGGACGCGCCTTCCACGACTACTTCGGAGAGCGGCTGCTGCGCAGCGACCTGTCGATCTCGGTCGAGGAACTGGGCTCGCTGTTCGAGCACACCGGCCCGATCGGCGAGGCGGAGCGCAACGCGGCCCGTGTGTTCGGCTCCGACCTCACCTACTTCGTGCTGCACGGAGACTCCACGTGCAATCGCCTGGTAGGCCATTTCAGCGTCACCCGCGACGAGATCGCGCTGGTGGACCGCAACTGCCACAAGTCCGTGCTGCACGGCCTGGTCGTCTCGGGTGCCCGGCCGGTCTACCTGGTCCCCACCCGTAACGGCTACGGCCTGGCGGGACCGCTGCCCCCGGCCGAGATCGCCGCGGACGCGGTGGCGGCCCGGATCGCCGCGCATCCGCTCACCGAGGGCGCGGTGTCCCCGCACCCGCAGTACGCGGTGTTCACCAACTCCACTTACGACGGCCTGTGTTACGACGCCGTAGTCACCGCTCGCGCGTTCGCCTCCAGTACGCCCCGGGTGCATTTCGACGAGGCGTGGTTCGCGTACGCCCGTTTCCACCCGCTCTACGCCGGCCGTTACGGCATGTCGGTGGACGAGGATGCCTTCCCCGGCCCGGACCGCCCGACCGTGTTCGCCACCCAGTCCACGCACAAGCTGCTGGCGGCGCTGTCGCAGAGCGCGATGGTGCACATGCGACCCGCACCGCGGGCACCGGTGGAGCATGACCGGTTCAACGAGGCGCTGATGATGCACGGCACCACCTCGCCCCTCTACCCGATGATCGCCTCGCTCGACGTGGCGACGGCGATGATGGACGGCCCGCAGGGCGAGTGGCTGATCGACGAGGCGGTGACCGAGGCGATCCGCTTCCGTCAGGAGATGGTGCGCCTGCGACGGCGGATCGAGAGCGCCGGGGACCGGCCGCCGTGGTTCTTCGGGGTGTGGCAGCCGGACACGGTCACCGACCCGGCGACCGGCGACCGGCTGCCGTTCGAGGAAGCCCCGCCGGAGCTCCTGCGCACCGAGCAGTTCTGCTGGCTGCTGGAGCCCGGCGCCGACTGGCACGGTTTCCCCGGACTGACCGAGGGCCACTGCATGTTGGACCCCGTCAAGGTCACGCTGACCTGTCCGGGGATCAGCGCCACCGGCGAGATGGCCGAGGAGGGCATCCCGGCCCGGGTGCTCACCGCCTATCTGGCCACCCGCAAGATTGTGGTGGAGAAGACCGACAGTTACACCACGCTGATTCTGTTCTCCATGGGCATCACCAAGGGTAAGTGGGGCACCCTGCTGGACGCCCTGACGGATTTCAAGGCCCTCTACGACGCCGACGCCCCACTGGAGCGGGTCCTGCCGGAGGCCGTCGCCGCGCATCCTCGCCGGTACGCGGGCCTGACCCTGCGCGGGCTGGGCCAGGAGATGCACGAGCAACTGCGCTCGGTGCGCCTGGTGGAGCTTCTGGACACGGCCTTCCAGCAGCTCCCGCAGCCCGTGGCGCCACCTCAGCACTGTTACCAGCGGCTGGTGCGGGGTGACACCGAGCGGGTCCGGATCTCGGAGGCGGCGGGCCGGGTGGCGGCCGCCATGGTGACGGTCACTCCCCCTGGCATCCCGGTCCTGATGCCGGGCGAGTCCATCGGCGCACCCGACGGCCCGCTGCTGCGCTATCTCACCGCCCTGGAGTCCTTCGACCGCCGCTTTCCCGGCTTCCGCAGCGAGACCCACGGCGTGACCATCGACGAGGACACGGGCGACTACCTGATCGAGTGCCTGATCCGGGGCGCGGAGCAGATGCCGGGGCACTCGCCCGGGCGTGTCGGTTAGGGTCTGTTGGGAAAGTGCTGGTCACAGCCACTCGTTGAGAACTGCGACCAGCACTGTCGTCCCGTAGCGGACGGCGAGCTTGTCGTACGTCGTGGCGACAGCCCGGTGGCGTTTGAGACGATTGATTGCGCACTCCACGGCATGGCGCTCGCGGTAGTCGGTCTTGTCGAACTTCGGCGGCCGACCGCCT
>NZ_BMVJ01000031.1:0-1394 GCF_014650655.1 Streptomyces anandii JCM 4720 | reverse complement strand
CGGAGGCCTAGCTTCTGACGATTGCGGACGCGGTCCGCCGGGACCGGGATGGGCGCCTTGATTCGGCGTCTTCGCAGGTACGCTCGGTTGCGGCGGGAGTGGTACGCCTTGTCAGCCCGCACCGGGTCCTCCAGGACCTGCCCGAACTGCGGCGAGTCACCCCGCTGCCCGGCCGTGATCAGTACAGACAGAGGCTTCTGCCCTTGTTCGACGGCGAGGTGGATCTTTGTGGTCAGCCCGCCCCGGGAACGTCCGAGGCCGTGGTCGGTCGGCTCGACGGCGATGCCGCCAGGCGGCTCCCTTTGCAAGCCCCCTTTTCGACGCTCCGGCGGCGTGCTGGTGAGCCCGGCACACGGTGGAGTCGACATTCACATCCCGGTGATCAGGCCCTTCACGTAGGCCTCGGCCTGGAGCTGGGTGACGATCCGGGCCCAGGTGCCATCGCGCTGCTAGCGCCGGAACAGGTCGTAGACCCGGTCCCACGGCCCGTAGCGTTCTGGCAGTCGAGGCGGCGATCGCCGAGGCGATTGCGTTGACTTCGGTCTCGGGACCACCCCACGGATGCGGGGGGGGAGAGAGAGCGTGCAGACCGGTGAGCAGGCGTACGTGACGGGACCATCCCCGCGGTGCGAGGAGCAGGCCCTGTCGCTCGCGCTGGCCGAGCCGTACGGGGAACCATCACGGCGGGTGCGGGGGAGTAGCGGCGCCACCTCGGCACCGTGCGACGCGCACTTGGGACCATCCCCGCTAGTACGGGGAGCAGCCGGTCCTTGTCGGCGCCTGTCATCAGAAGCAGGGACCATCCCTGCCGGTGTGGGGAGCAGGCCCACCCGTGCGGTTGCCGGGGCGTTCAGCTGAGGTAGTTCACCCACCCTGGTACGGACGGGTCGTAGCTGGCGATCGACTCAAGAACCAGGGCGGTGAACGCCACCCACTCGTCCTTGGGCGCCCACGCCTCCGCATCGTTGGCCTGGGCGTAGAACGGACTGGGTGCCCAGGCCAACAGAATACGATCCTCTGTCACCTCATGGATCCAGCCGAGGAACTCCCTGCCGTCAACGAGGGCGAAGCCCACCTTGTCAGCACGTTCAAAGCAGCCGGAGAAGTAGTCGTAGAGCGACTGGTCTTCGAACATTTGACCAGCGTAGCGGTACTGATCTGGGATCCGCTGCGCGCAGCCGTCCGTGCAGCTCGGCTACCAGTCCGGCCGTCGCCGGCGGGCGAAGAAGGCGTACGTTGTTCGCCCACCGGGTTCCGGGCCGCGCTGGGCCTTGATGGGATCATCCCCGCAGGTGCGGGGAGCAGTTCACGGCTTTCGCCATGTGGTCGCGCATCTTGGGACCATCCCCGCGGGCGCAGGGAGCAGACCGTAGTCGACCTGGGCGACGACGAGT
>NZ_BMVJ01000030.1:53007-59852 GCF_014650655.1 Streptomyces anandii JCM 4720 | reverse complement strand
TTCCGCGTCCTCAGGCCCGGCGGCCGCATCGGCGTCTCCGACGTCGTCGCCGACGACGCCCTCACGCCCGGACAGCGGGCCGAGCGCGGCGACTACGTCGGCTGCATCGCCGGTGCCCTCTCCTTCGCCGAATACCACCAGGGACTGGAGGCGGCCGGCTTCACGGACATCGAGATCACTCCGACCCACCCGGTCGCGGACGGAATGCACTCGGCGATCATCCGGGCCACCAAGCCCGCGGCGGCCGACGCCACCGCTGGGGCCGGAGGGACGGCCGACACCTGCTGCGGCGTCAACGCCTGCTGCACTCCCACCGAGTCGGCGGCCGACCCGTCCCGGACCGTCACCGAGGCCAAGGCCGCCTCGGGCTGCGGCTGCACCGGCTGAGCGGCCTGACGGAAGGACTCGGCGCCCGGACCGGCCGAAGCCGGCCCGGGCGCCGCGCGGCGGACCAGAGGCCGACCCTCCGTCCGCATCCGTAGGCCCTGTGGGACTCGAACCCACAACCAATGGATTAAAAGTCCACTGCTCTGCCAATTGAGCTAAGGGCCCAGGCGATGTTGCCTCCCCGAGCATAGCCGGACGAGGCCGGGTCTCCGATCGGGTATCGGAGTGCCGGGCCGGAAGTCTGCCGTACGGGTCAGGGGTCGGCCGGGTCGGGGGCGCCCGTGCGGGCCGCCTCCCGGGCGACGGTGCGTTCGTGGGCCGGGTTGAGGAACCAGTGGCGGGCCGAGACGAGCCACCAGGTGGTGGCGAAGCCCAGGACGACCAGGACGGCGACCGGGGCGTAGTTGAAGGTCTCCCAGGTGACCGGGGAGACCTGGG
The DNA here is from genome assembly GCF_014650655.1 of Streptomyces anandii JCM 4720. Taxonomy (GTDB): domain Bacteria; phylum Actinomycetota; class Actinomycetes; order Streptomycetales; family Streptomycetaceae; genus Streptomyces; species Streptomyces anandii. The sequence goes on along the minus strand of NZ_BMVJ01000030.1, from coordinate 59,027 downwards.
GGAGCATGAAGAGGATCGTGATCGCGCCGACCCAGGCCACCGCGATCACCCCGATCGTCCGCGACCAGCGGCCCAGGTGCCAGGGCCCGCGCTCGAAGTCGTCACCCCGGCGCACCCGCAGCAGGGTCGGCACGACGTAGGCGATGTAGAGGCCGATGACGGCGATCGAGGTCACGGCCGCGTAGGCGGTCACGTTGATCAGGTAGGGCAGGCCGAGGACGAGGGCGCCCAGGGCCGCCAGCCAGACCGCCGCCACGGGGGTGCGCGTGCGCGGGCTGACCGTGTGCCAGACGTGCGAGAAGGGCAGCGCGCCGTCGCGCGAAAAGGCGTAGATCATACGGCTGTTGGCGGTGACCGAGGCCATGCCGCAGAACAGCTGCGCGCCGACGACCACGAGGAGCAGCAGCTTGCCCGCCGTGGCGCCGAGGGCGTCCAGGAGGATCTGGGCGGGCGGCGCGCCGGTCGGGGAGGCGAGTTCCTTGTCGTAGGACTGGATGGCGAAGGTGAAGCCCAGCAGGAGGACGAAGCCGGCGATCCACGAGGTCCAGATGGAGCGGACGATTCCCTTCGGGCCCGCCGTGGCGGCGTCGTGGGTCTCCTCCGTCATGTGGGCGGAGGCGTCGTAGCCGGTGAAGGTGTACTGGGCCATCAGCAGGCCGAGCAGGACGACGTAGAGCCCGCTGCCCCAGCCGGTGTTGTTGACGAACTTCGTGAACACGAAGGACGCCGACCGGTGGTGGTCGGGCACGAGGGCCAGCGCGCCGACGATCACCGCGACGCCCAGCACGTGCCACCACACGCTGACGCTGTTGAGGAAGGCGACGATGCGCACGCCGAAGGTGTTCAGCAGGCCGTGCAGCACCAGGATCGCGGAGAAGAGCAGGACGGTGCGGCCAGGGGTGACCTCGAAGCCGAACTGGAGATTGAGGTAGGCGCCGAGGAAGGAGGCCGCGCCGAAGTCGATGCCCGCGGTCACCGCGACCTGGCCCAGCACGTTGAACCAGCCGGTGAACCAGGCCCAGGCGGCGGCCGAGCGCGGCGGCGCCAGCCGGTGCGCCCAGAAGTACAGCCCCGCCGAGGTCGGGTACGCCGAGCAGATCTCGGCCATCGACAGCCCGACGAACAGCGTCATCAGGCCGACGCCCACCCAGCCCCAGGTGATCACGGCGGGGCCGCCGGTGTTCATGCCGAAGAGGTAGAGGGTCAGGCAGCCGGAGAGGACGGAGATGATCGTGAAGGAGACCGCGTAGTTGGCGAACGCCGACATGCGGCGGGCGAGGACCTGGGTGTAGCCGAGCTGGGCCAGCCGTTCCTCGTCCGACAGCCCACCGCTGGAGCCCGTTCTGGCGTCATCTGTCATGCCCCCAGCAATTCCCTTGCCGGGGGCGTGACATGCGTCACTGGCGGGCCGGTGTCAGCGCGTCAGCCGTTGCGCTTCCAGCGCGGCTTGTCCTCGCGGCGGCCGAAGGAGCCACCGCCGCGGTGGTCGTCGCGGCGGCCGTACGGACGGTCGTGACCGCCGGTACGGAAGCCGGGGCGGTCGCCCTGACGGTCGCGGTTGAACGGACGGTCGCTGCCGCGGTGGCCGCCGCGCTCGTCGCGCCGGGCCGGACGGTCGTCCCGGCGGAAGCCGCCGCGCTCGTCCCGGCGGTCGAAGGAGCGGGGGGCGCGGTCGCGGTCGCGGTCGCGGTTGAAGCCGCCCCGGTCGTCACGCCGGTCGTCACGCCGGTCGTCGCGGCGGTCGTCGCGGCGCTCGAAGGAACGGCCACCACGGTCGTCCCGGCGGAACCCACGGTCCCGGTCACGGTCACGGTCGAAGCCACGGCCGCCGCGGTCACGGTCACGGTTGAAACCGCCCCGGTCGTCACGCCGGTCGTCGCGGCGCTCGAAGGAACGGCCACCACGGTCGTCCCGGCGGAACCCACGGTCCCGGTCACGATCCCGGTCACGGTCGAAGGAGCGCGGGGCGCGGTCGCGGTCCCGGTCACCCCGGTCGTCGCGGCGCTCACGACGGTCGTACGACGAGACCGCCGTACGCTCCTCACGCTCACCCCGCTCGAAGCGCTCGCCCCGCTCCGCGCGGTCGACGTCCTGGGCCGCCGACTGCTCGGGCACCGACACCTCGGCCACCCGCTCGACGACGGTCTCGGCCGCCTGGGCCTGGGCCACCGCAACCTCCGGGTCCTCGCCGCGCTCACGGGCGACCCGGGCGACCAGCCGGTCGGACTCCTCGCGCAGCTCGGCCGCGCGCCGCTGCGCCCGCTCCAGCTGCTTGGTCAGGTGCGCGACCTCGCGCTCGGCCTGCTGCGCGGCGTTGGCCGCCGACTCGGCCTGCACCTCGGTCATCGAACGGGCGCCGGTGATCTCGGCGACCTCCGGGTCGAAGGTGGCGCCGCCCTGGATGATGTGGCGCGAGGCGTCCACGCCCGCGTCCTCCATGAGGCGGAAGATCTGGCGCCGCTGGTGCGGCAGCGCGAGCGACACGACCGTGCCGGTGCGGCCGGCGCGGGCCGTGCGGCCGGCGCGGTGCAGGTAGTCCTTGTGGTCGCCGGCCGGGTCGACGTTCAGGACCAGGTCGATGCCGTCGACGTGGATGCCGCGCGCGGCGACGTCCGTCGCGACCAGGACGTTGACGTAACCGTCCTTGAAGTCGGCGAGGGTCCGGGTACGGGCGCCCTGGGTCATGCCGCCGTGCAGCGCGTCGGCCTTCGCGCCGGCGTCGCGCAGCTGCTCGGCCACCCGGTCGGCGCCGAGCTGGGTGCGCACGAAGATGATCGTGCGGCCCTTGCGGGAGGCGATGGCCGCGGTGACCGGCGCCTTGTCCTTGGGCTTCACGATCAGGATGTGGTGCGACATGGTCGTCACCGCACCCTGCGCCGCGTCCACCTCGTGCGAGACGGGGTCGGTCAGGTAGCGGTCGACGAGGGTCTTGATCTCGTTCTCCATGGTCGCGGAGAACAGCATCCGCTGGCCGCCCGCCGGGACCTGGTCGAGCAGCTCGGTGACCTCGGGCAGGAAGCCCAGGTCCGACATCTGGTCGGCCTCGTCGAGTACGGCGATCCGCACGTCCTCGAGCGAGCAGGCGCCACGGTTGATGATGTCGCGCAGGCGGCCCGGGGTGGCGACGAGGATGTCGACGCCCTTCTCCAGGGCGTAGATCTGGTTGCCCATGGAGGTGCCGCCGCAGACGACCTTCATCTTCAGGCCGAGGACGTCGCCGTAGGGCTGGAGCGCGTCGGCGACCTGCATCGCGAGCTCACGGGTCGGGGTGAGGATCACGGCGCGCGGCTTGTGCTTCTGGGTGCGACCGCCGGCCAGCGTGGCCAGGGTCGGCAGGCCGAAGGACAGGGTCTTGCCGGAGCCGGTGCGGCCGCGGCCCAGGATGTCCTTGCCGGCCAGGGCGTCCGGGATGGACGCGGCCTGGATCGGGAAGGGGACCGTCACGCCGTTCTGCGCGAGCTTGCGCACGACACCCTCGGGCAGGCCGAGGTCGGCGAACGTGATCTCGGGAGCCTCGGCGGCCGCTTCGAGGGTCTCGGAGGTCTCCGTGACCTCGGCGACGTCGGCGTTCTCGGGCACGACGACGTGATCAGTACTGGCAATGGACATGCGAATGCGAAACCTTCCGGAGTCTCGTCGGCACGCGCCCGTCAACTCCGTGTTTCGATTCACGACCGCCTCGATGCGGTCCGCCACGGCAAGGGAGAGTACGCGCCACACGGCGCGCTCTGCGTGGGCGCCGGGCAAATGGGATCAAACGATCTACCACCATACGCACCCTCCACCCCCGAAGGCAAACCGGCACCATACCCCCAGGTCAGCGCCCCGGGCTCGGGCGCCCCGACGCCCAGCCCCCGCGCTCAGGTCCGACGCGAACGCAACCGGCCCGGTGCCGGCGCCGGCTCCCGCTCCTCCAGCTGCGGCCCCGGTCCCTCGTGGGCCGAGGAGGAGGGTTCGGCCACCGTCGGGTCGGACGAGGGCGGCGGGGCCGGCGGCGAGGCGGGCGGCGCCTCCGTCGCGGCGGAGCTCTGCGGCGGCGCCGGCACCGCCTGCGTGGGCGTCGGATCGCCCGCCTTCGGCGGCACCCCGTGCTTGCCCGGCGGCACGGCGGATGCGCTGCCCGCCGCGGACGGCGAGGCCGACGCGGACGGCGACTCACCGTCCTTGCCCTTCCCGCCGTGCCCGTGCTTGCCGTCGCCGGTGCCACCGGCACGCCCCACCCCGCCGCCGGACACCCCCGGCCCGCCCTGCCGGCCGTCACCCACCCGGTGACCCGCGGAGTGCGACGGCCGGGCCCCGCCGTCGGAGGCTCCGCCCACGCTCACGCAGCCGGCGGCGGTGGCGACGACGGCGGCCGCGGCGGCGAGACGGACGGACACGTACAAGGGGCGCACGGAAGCCACCTCCGGAGTGAAGAAGTCACCGTGCCCAACTCCCTTCACCCGCAAGAGGACACGCGACCGCCCACGCGGACCTCGGCCACGGCGGGGTCCGGCCTCAGCCGTAGCCCAGCGCGTGCAGCCGCGCGTCGTCGATCCCGAAGTGGTGGGCGATCTCGTGCACCACCGTGACCTCGGTCTCGGCCACCACGTCCTCCCGTGTCTCGCACATCCGCAGCGTCGGCCCCCGGTAGACGGTGATCCGGTCGGGCAGCACGCCCGCGTACCACTCGCCCCGCTCCGTCAGCGGGGTCCCCTCGTACAGCCCGAGCAGCTCGGGGTCGTCGGCGGGCGGTTCGTCCTCGACGAAGACCGCGACGTTGTCCATCAGCCGCGTCAGCTCCTGCGGGATCCGGTCGAGGGCCTCGGCGACCAGGTTCTCGAACTCCTCGCGCGTCATCTCCAGCACACCGCCATTGTCCGGTACGGACCCCGGGCCGACCCCGCTCCCGAGCCGCGCATCTCGCGTGCCCGCATGTCCCGTGCCCGCATACCTGTCGCCCGCATATCCAGTGCCGCCCATGGGCATACGCGACCAATGGCCCGCCGCCGCCCGCTCCGCTCCCAGCCCGTCCGCACCCTCACCCTCACCGACGAGCCCCACCCCTGGGCCCGCGCCCTCGGCCTGGTCACCGTGGTCGTCGTCGGCGCCTGGCTGGGTCTGCTGATCGTCGGCAACGTGCGCGTGCCCGTGGGCCCCATGAACACGACGATGACGCTGCGCCCCTCCCTCAGCGGCGGCACCAAGATCAACGTGTCCCCGCTGGGCGCCCTGCAGCTGGACAGCCACCAGGCCCCGGTGCGCCTGGACGTGAACGTCGACCAGCTCGACCCGGAGCGCTCCCAGGCCCTGGTCGACCACCCCGAGCGCATATCCGGCCTCCAGGACGAGGTGGTGCACGACGTCGAGCACGGCACCCTCGACCTCGCCGTCCGCTCCTGCGTGGCCGTGGTCTCCGGGGCCGTCGCCCTCGGCCTCGCGGTCTACCGCCGCCCCCGCCGCGCCCTGGCCGCCGGCGGTCTGGCCCTCGCCCTCCTCGGCGCCTCCGGGGCGACCGCGTACGCCACCTGGAACCCCAAGTCGGTCCTCGAACCCCGGTTCTCCGGGCTGCTCTCCTCGGCGCCCTCGCTGGTCGGCAACGCGCGCAGCATCGTCACCGAGTTCGACGTCTACCAGAAGGAGCTGGCCCGCCTGGTCACCAACGTGACCAAGCTCTACGACGTCACCTCCACCCTCCCCGCCTATCAGCCCGACCCCACCACCATCAGGGTCCTGCACGTCTCCGACATCCACCTCAACCCGGCGAGCTGGAAGATCATCGCCTCGCTGGTGAAGCAGTACGACGTCAATGTGATCGTCGACTCCGGCGACACCATGGACCACGGCACGGCAGCGGAGAACGGCTTCCTGGACCCGGTCAAGGACCTGGGCGTCCCCTACGTCTGGGTCCGGGGCAACCACGACTCGGCGACCACCCAGCGCTACCTGGAGCGCATGAAGAACGTGCGCGTCCTGGACGACGGCCGCGCCGAGACCGTCGCGGGACTGCGCTTCGCCGGCATCGGCGATCCGCAGTTCAC
>NZ_BMVJ01000030.1:49394-52986 GCF_014650655.1 Streptomyces anandii JCM 4720 | reverse complement strand
CCCCGACCGCTCGCTCACGCCCGGCGGCGACGCGGCGGAGCAGATGGCCGGCACCCGTCTCGCCTCCGCCCTGCGCGAGCAGCGGACCCAGGGCACCCCCGTCGACATCGCCGTCACCCACGAACCGGCGGCGGCGCGCGAGACCGACGGCACCGTCCCGCTCGTCCTGTGCGGTCACCTGCACCACGAGGACATGAAGATCCTCAAGTACGGCACCCGCCTGCGCATGGAGGGCTCCACGGGCGGCAGCGGCCTGCGCGCCGTCGAGCACCAGTACCCGGCCCCCATAGAGGCCTCGATCCTCTACTTCGACCGGGACAGCCGGCGCCTCCAGGCCTGGGACGAGATCAAACTGGGCGGCCTGGGCCTGACGACGGCGGAGGTCAGCCGCCACCTGCCCAAGGACAACCAGCCGGGCGCCACCCCGGCCCCCTCATCGGCCTCCCCCTCCAGGCCGTAAACGGTTTTGGCGATACCCCCCGCCATCCCATATGCTTCTCACGTCCCCGACGCGCTGAGAAGCGCCCAGGCGGGCCGATAGCCCTCATCGTCTAGCGGCCTAGGACGCCGCCCTTTCAAGGCGGTAGCACGGGTTCGAATCCCGTTGGGGGCACGCAAGACCGTGTGCGACACTGTCGTACGCAGCGCTTGGTCCTGTGGAGCAGTTTGGAGTGCTCGCCACCCTGTCAAGGTGGAGGCCGCGGGTTCAAATCCCGTCAGGACCGCTGAGGTTTCACGTGAAACCTCGTGGCTGGGTAGCTCAGTTGGTACGAGCGTCCGCCTGAAAAGCGGAAGGTCGCCGGTTCGACCCCGGCCCCAGCCACCGCCAAGGCCCCGATCTCCGGATCGGGGCCTTTTGCATGTCCGCCGTGCCCGCCTCCCCCGAGGCCGCCCCGCGGACCTCACGGCCACCGCGGGCCTCGCGGGCGCCGCGGAGCAAATCATTCGCCTGCGTTTTCCCCGAGGTGAGATCCTGGGTCGCATATGTCTACGCATCCCGCCCCCGCTCTGGGCCCCCTCGCCGCTCGCCTGGACGAGTTGTCGCTGCGCGACGCGCACCGGCTCGGTCGCAGGCTCGAAGGCGCGCGCAAGATCCGCAAGGCGGAGGCGCGTGCCGCCGTGCTCGCCGAGATCGAGGGCGAGGTCGGCAGGGCCGAGGAGCGCATGGCCGGCCGCCGCTCGCGCGTACCCGCCGTCAGCTACCCCGAGCAGTTGCCGGTCAGCCAGAAGAAGGCGGAGATCGCGGAGGCCATCCGCGATCACCAGGTCGTGATCGTGGCCGGTGAGACCGGTTCCGGCAAGACCACGCAGATCCCGAAGATCTGCATGGAACTGGGCCGGGGTGTGCGCGGCATGATCGGGCACACCCAGCCCCGCCGGATCGCCGCCCGCACGGTCGCCGAACGCGTGGCCGAGGAGCTGAACACACCGCTCGGCGAGGCGGTCGGCTGGAAGGTGCGGTTCACCGACCAGGTGGACCCGGACGCGACCTTCATCAAGCTGATGACGGACGGCATCCTGCTCGCGGAGATCCAGACCGACCGCGAGCTGCGTGCCTACGACACGATCATCATCGACGAGGCCCACGAGCGGTCGCTCAACATCGACTTCCTGCTGGGGTACCTGGCGCAGCTGCTGCCCAAGCGGCCGGACCTCAAGGTCGTCATCACCTCGGCCACCATCGACCCCGAGCGGTTCTCGCGCCACTTCGGCGACGCCCCGATCATCGAGGTCAGCGGGCGGACGTATCCGGTGGAGGTGCGCTACCGGCCGCTGCTGGAGGAGGACGGCGACGACGCCGACCGGGACCAGATCACGGCTATCACCGACGCCGTCGAGGAGCTGATGGGCGAGGGGTCCGGGGACATCCTGGTGTTCCTCTCCGGTGAGCGGGAGATCCGCGACACCGCCGACGCGCTCAACAAGAAGCAGTACCGCTTCACCGAGGTGCTGCCGCTGTACGCCCGGCTGTCCCACGCCGAGCAGCACCGCGTCTTCCAGCCGCACACCGGCCGCAGGATCGTTCTGGCGACCAACGTCGCCGAGACCTCGCTCACGGTGCCCGGCATCAAGTACGTCATCGACCCCGGCTTCGCCCGTATCTCCCGCTACAGCCACCGCACCAAGGTGCAGCGCCTGCCCATCGAGCCGGTCTCGCAGGCCAGCGCCAACCAGCGCAAGGGCCGCTGCGGGCGCACCTCGGACGGCATCTGCGTACGGCTGTACTCCGAGGACGACTTCCTGTCCCGGCCGGAGTTCACCGACGCCGAGATCCTGCGCACCAACCTCGCTTCCGTCATCCTGCAGATGACCGCGGCGGGGCTCGGCGAGATCGAGAAGTTCCCGTTCATCGATCCGCCGGACCACCGCAACATCCGCGACGGCGTGCAGCTGCTCCAGGAACTGGGCGCGCTCGACCCGGCCCAGAAGGACCCGCGCAAGCGGCTCACCCAGACCGGCCGCAAGCTGGCCCAGCTGCCCGTCGACCCCCGTCTGGCCCGCATGGTCCTGGAGGCGGACCGCAACGGCTGTGTGCGCGAGGTCATGGTGATCGCCGCCGCGCTGTCCATCCAGGACCCGCGCGAACGCCCCGCAGACAAGCAGGCCCAGGCCGACCAGCAGCACGCCCGATTCCGCGACGAGACGAGCGACTTCCTCGCCTTCCTCAACCTCTGGCGCTATGTGCGCGAGCAGCAGAAGGAGCGGGGCTCGTCGTCCTTCCGCCGCATGTGCAAGCAGGAGTTCCTCAACTTCCTGCGCATTCGCGAATGGCAGGACATCTACACCCAGCTGCGCACGGTCGCCAAGCAGATGGGCATCCACCTCAACGACCAGGACGCCCCCGCCGACCGCGTTCACGTCTCCCTCCTCGCCGGCCTCCTGTCGCACATCGGCATGAAGGACGTGAAGGAGTCCAAGGACTCCAAGGACTCGGCTCCGGGCGCCCGCAAGGACGGCGGCCGGGGCGAGTACCTGGGCGCCCGCAACGCCAAGTTCGCGATCTTCCCCGGCTCGGCGCTGTTCAGGAAGCCCCCGAGGTTCGTGATGTCGGCCGAGCTCGTCGAGACCTCCCGGCTGTGGGCCCGGGTCAACGCGAGGATCGAGCCCGAGTGGGTCGAGCCGCTCGCCGGCCATCTGCTCAAGCGCACGTACAGCGAACCGCACTGGGAGAAGGACCAGGCGGCGGTGATGGCGTACGAGAAGGTGACGCTCTACGGCGTGCCGATCGTCGCCCAGCGCAAGGTGAACTACGGGCGGATCGACCCTGAGGTCAGCCGCGAGCTTTTCATTCGCAACGCGCTGGTCGAGGGCGACTGGCGTACGCACCACAAGTTCTTCGCCGACAACCGCAAGCTGCTCAGCGAGGTCGAGGAGCTGGAGCACCGGGCCCGGCGGCGGGACATCGTCGTCGACGACGAGACGCTGTTCGACTTCTACGACCAGCGGGTGCCCGAACACGTCGTCTCCGGCGCGCACTTCGACTCCTGGTGGAAGCGCAAGCGGCAGGAGCAGCCGGACTTCCTGGACTTCGAGCGGGAGATGCTGATCCGGGAGTCGGCGGAGGCGGTCACCAAGGCCGACTATCCCGACT
>NZ_BMVJ01000030.1:26689-49366 GCF_014650655.1 Streptomyces anandii JCM 4720 | reverse complement strand
CCTGGCGGCAGGGGCCGCTGAAGTTCCGGGTGACGTACCAGTTCGAGCCGGGCGCGGACGCGGACGGTGTGACGGTGCACATCCCGTTGCAGGTCCTCAACCAGGTCACCGACGAGGGCTTCGACTGGCAGATCCCGGGTCTGCGCGAAGAGGTCGTCACCGAGCTGATCCGCTCCCTGCCCAAGCCGGTCCGCCGCAACTACGTGCCCGCGCCGAACTACGCCAAGGCGTTCCTGGAGCGCGCGGTCCCCCTTCAGGAGCCGCTCACCACCACCATGGCGCGCGAGCTGAAGCGGATGGTGGGGGTGCCGTTCGAGGCCGAGGACTTCGACTGGTCGAAGGTCCCCGACCATCTGAAGATCACTTTCCGGATCGTCGACGAGCGGCGCCGCAAGCTGGCCGAGGACAAGGACCTCGAGGCGCTGAGGCTCAAGCTGCGTCCCAAGGCGCGCAAGGCCCTCTCGCAGGCCGCCGCGGCCACCGCGGAGCGGCAGGGCGGCGAGTCGCTGGAGCGCAAGGGGCTGACGGACTGGTCGATCGGCACGCTCACCCGCGTGTTCGAGACCCGCCGGGCCGGGCAGCCGGTGAAGGCCTACCCGGCGCTCGTCGACGACGGTCCGGCCGCCGGCACGGTCTCCGTACGGCTCTTCGACACCGAGGCCGAGCAGGCGGAGGCCATGTGGAAGGGCACGCGCCGGCTCATCCTGCGCAACATCCCGGTGAATCCGGCGAAGTTCGCGTCGGAGAAGCTGACCAACCAGCAGAAGCTGGCGCTGTCGTCGAACCCGCACGGCTCGGTCCAGGCGCTCTTCGACGACTGCGCGACGGCCGCGGCGGACAAGCTGATCGCGGACTTCGGCGGGCCGGTGTGGGACGAGGAGTCGTACCGCAAGCTCTACGACAAGGTGCACGCGGAGATCGTGGACGTGACCGTGCGGACGGTGGGCCAGGTGCAGCAGGTGCTGGCCGCCTGGCAGGCGTGCGAGCGCCGCCTGAAGGCGGTGCGCAGCCCCGCGCTGCTGCCGAACCTGGCGGACGTGCGGGCGCAGCTGGACGGCCTGGTGAGGCCCGGCTTCGTGACGGAGGCCGGCATACGGCGGCTGCCGGACCTGATGCGGTATCTGGTGGCCGCCGACCGCCGCCTGCAGCAGATGCCGACGGGCGTCCAGCGGGACACCACGCGCATGGAGAAGGTCCGGGAGATGCAGGACGAGTACGCCTGGCTGCTGGAGCAGATGCCGCAGGGCCGGCCGGTGCCGTCCGCGGTGCTGGACGTGCGCTGGATGATCGAGGAGCTGCGGGTGAGCTACTTCGCCCACGCGCTGGGCACGGCGTACCCGGTCTCGGACAAGCGGATCGTGAAGGCGATCGACGCGCTGGCCCCGTGAGCGGTGAGCGGTGAGCGGTGGCCGGTGACGGCCCCCGCACCCTGAGTGAGTTCGACCAGGCGCCCCGGCTCCTGTACAGTCTCTTCTCGCAGCGCAACGCACGAATGGCGCCGCGAAACCTGGTCCTGTGGAGCAGTTTGGAGTGCTCGCCACCCTGTCAAGGTGGAGGCCGCGGGTTCAAATCCCGTCAGGACCGCAGCAGAAAGAAGCGAAAGGCCCGCATCCGGCAACGGACGCGGGCCTTTCGCATGCGGTGGCCTGCCTGAGTGGCCCTGTTGGGGCGGCTGTTCGGTCCCGCGGCGGGCGGGATGCCGGGCCGGTCGCCAGGGGGCCGGTCGCGTGTCGGGGCGTCTTGACGGGGTCACATTCCCTCGGTACCCAAGGAACAGGGCCCGTTCCCGTACGGTCCGCTGGAGGTGGCGTATGGCGGCATCGGCCAGGCACGAGACCCGGGCGCTGCTCCGTGCGCACCTCGCGGCCGCTTCGTCGTACCGCCATCTCACCCGCCACTGCCCGGTCTGCCGTCACCTGTTGCGGCTGGCGATGGACAGTCCCCCACGGACGGCCCCCACCGCCCCCACCGCCCCTACGGCCTCCACGGCCCCCGGCACCCCCGACGCACCGCAGGAGCCGGCCACGGCCCCCGAGAGCCCCTCGACCGCGTGAGCCGGCGCACGAACGAGCGAGGCCGGCGGTCCCGAACTCCCGTGCGCGCGTGGGCCGGTGGAACCGGAGCCTCCTCTAGCGCAAAGCCGCCGTACGCAACAAGCGTCCCGGCATGTGACGGGTGTCACCGCATGAGTTTCTGAGAGCGCGGTACTTACGCCTGTCCTACAACCGGTCAATTTAATATGTGCAATTGCACCACTCGGCGGGCTGCTTCACAGGTGATCCGACAGCCCTCCCCAGACTCCGACAAGCCCGCTCACAGAGCCGCCCGGGGGCGCCATCCGGAGCCCGCGCCGGCCGCACCTGTGCGCGCCCGCTCGTACCCGCGCGCGCCCGTGCGCACAAAAAAGATCGCGCTGGACCCGGCGGAGTCCAGCGCGATCGACGACGCACCCGTTTACGTGTGCCTCAAAAGCTCTGACGGCTTGGGCGTGGGGCCTGTTGGGGCAGGTCCCGCGTCGCTTGGAGCTGTGGTGCCCGGACGTGTCGGCCAGTGGGGGACCAGCCGGTTTGCCCGGTTATGCAGTTGTTCAGGCCTCGCTGCGCTGCTGCGGGATGCCCGCGAGCAGAGCGCGGACTTCGGCCTCGCGGTAGCGGCGGTGCCCGCCGAGCGTGCGGATCGACGTGAGCTTGCCGGCCTTCGCCCAGCGCGTGACCGTCTTCGGGTCGACGCGGAACATGGTGGCGACCTCAGCCGGGGTCAGCAGCGGCTCGGCATCAGGGGTGCGAGCGGTCATGAGCGGCCTCCTCGGGAGAACCGAACCTTCTCGGTTCTTTCCTCTAAATTCTGCACCTTGACCCGCGTTGCCCGAAATGGCGGACGCGAGTCGAGTCGGTTATAGGACGAACGGCTTGTCCTCGGCACTACAACTACACCATCTGTCCAGCCGCGTCGGCCAAACCGATGGAATTGCCCTCCCAGGTGTTCATCAGCGACGGAAGCCGATGGACCATGCCATAGCGGACAGTCACGCCACTGTGACGATCAGTCACAGGGCGATCAGGAGGCACCAGACCCCCCAAAGCGTGCAATGCTGAGATTCCGCCCTGAGCGGAGCATAGTTGGGCGGAAGGAGCCCTCCCCGGGCTCCTTGTCCTATTTTGGCATGAGGAGGGGCAAGCGGCGCAAGGGTCGGGTAAGTGCAGTCCGTCACCCTTGACGCAAACGCCCGGATCGGGGGCTACATCCCGTCAGCTTCCCGAAATGCCCTTGACCGTACGCTGTTCAAGCACGTCCCGGCCGTGACCCAGGTCACTCCTGTCACACCGTCAGTTCGCCGACCGCCGGTCGCGCACCGCCCGCCACCGCTCCACGAGCCGCCCGTAGGCCTCGCCCGCGGCCGCCCCGTCGCCGTGGCGCAGCGCCTCGATCCCCGCGGCCACGTCCGCCGCCGAGTGGTCGCCCTCCAGCTCGCCCGCCGGGAGCACGTGCACCAGGCCGCCGTAGTCCAGCTCCACCAGCGAGCGCGGGTGGAACTCCTCGAGCCAGCGCCCTACGTCCACGAGGCCGTCGATCAGCGGCCCCTCGTCGATGGCGTCCCTCAGCGCCCGCAGTCCCCGCGCGACCCGCCGCCGGGCCTGCACCATCGGCGTGCGGTAGCGCAGCAGCGGGGCCTCGCCCCCGAGGCCGCCGGCGTCGCCCGGGGCGCCGGAGCCCTTGACGTACTCCCGCTCGTCGTCGGAGACCAGCACGAACCAGTTGAGCGGCACCTGCCAGGTGGCGGTGCGGATCCAGGGGCGGGCGTCGGGGTTGTCGGTGATCCAGCGCTCGTAGTCCTGGGCGGCCTGGCGCCGTACGACCGGGGGCAGCACCGCGTCCAGGACGACCGCCGGGAGCTCCTCCGCGAGCTCGCCCAGCGCCTGCCAGCCGCGCAGCCGGGTGCGCCAGGGGCAGACGCAGACCACTCCGTCGACGTCGAGCACGAACGCGTCCCGGCTCTCGTGCACCGGGACCGGGACGGGCGGGGTGGGCAGCAGGTCGGCCAGTGAGCGGCGCAGTTCGTCCTGGTAGGAGGGGCGGTCGGGGCGGCGGGCGTAGCGGGCCCAGTGGCCGCGCTCGGGCTCCGGGAAGGCGGCCAGCGGCTCGTACACGCGCAAGTAGGCCGCGTACGGGACGACCACGGAGGACACCTTGGGCACGCCTGCTCCCTCCCCACGGGACCGGAGGCGAAACCCGACCGGTCCGCGCCCGGACGGACGGAAAACCACTGCAAATCGTCCCACGCCCGGGTGGGAACGTACTCCGGGGGAGGGTGATCCCCACCACTGCGACCATGGTGAGGGGGGTCAGGGTCTACGCTCCTGGCACGGCCCCCGCCACCCTCAGGGAGCCGGTCCCCACTCGCCGCTACTTACCCGGGAGTCACCACCGTGACCGACGTGATCAACGGCGTCCTGCACACCCTGTTCCACTCGGAGCAGGGCGGTCATGAGCAAGTCGTGCTCTGTCAGGACCGCGCCAGCGGCCTCAAGGCCGTGATCGCCATCCACTCCACCGCCCTGGGCCCCGCGCTCGGCGGTACGCGCTTCTACCCGTACGCGAACGAGGAGGACGCCGTCGCCGACGCGCTGAACCTCGCGCGCGGAATGTCGTACAAGAACGCCATGGCCGGGCTCGGCCACGGCGGCGGCAAGGCCGTGATCATCGGTGACCCGGAACTGGTCAAGACCGAGGAGCTGCTGCTCGCCTACGGGCGGATGGTGGCCTCGCTCGGCGGCCGCTACGTCACGGCGTGCGACGTCGGCACCTACGTGGCCGACATGGACATCGTCGCGCGCGAGTGCCGCTGGACGACCGGCCGCTCGCCGGAGAACGGCGGCGCGGGCGACTCGTCGGTGCTCACCGCCTTCGGCGTCTACCAGGGCATGCGGGCCTCCGCCCAGCACCTGTGGGGCGACCCCTCGCTGCGCGACCGCAAGGTGGGCATCGCCGGCGTCGGCAAGGTCGGCCACCACCTCGTGCGGCACCTGCTCGACGAGGGCGCCGAGGTCGTGATCACCGACGTGCGCGAGGACGCCGTACGCCGCGTGCTCGAGCAGCACCCCGGGGTGCGGGCCGTCCCCGACACCGACGCCCTCATCCGGACCGAGGGCCTGGACGTCTACGCCCCCTGTGCCCTCGGCGGCGCCCTGAACGACGTCACCGTGCCTGTGCTGACCGCGAAGGTGGTGTGCGGCGCGGCCAACAACCAGCTCGCCCACCCGGGCGTCGAGAAGGACCTCGCCGACCGCGGGATCCTCTACGCGCCCGACTACGTGGTGAACGCCGGCGGTGTCATCCAGGTCGCCGACGAGTTGCACGGCTTCGACTTCGACCGGTGCAAGGCGAAGGCCGCGAAGATCTTCGACACCACGCTGGCCATATTCGCACGTGCGAAGGACGACGGGATTCCGCCGGCCGCCGCGGCCGACCGGATCGCCGAGCAGCGGATGGCGGAGGCGCGCGCCGCGGCCGCCGGCAAGCACTGACACCGCGGGTGTCGTTCGTTTGACCGGTACCTGCCGGTGGACAGTTGGAGAGAACTCTCACTTCCACCGGCGGGTCGTGGGCCAATAAGTGGTTAAAATCGCCATTGACCAGCGAGGACGGGGCGCCTCGACGGTCCTGTGCACACGCGCGTGCTGCGGGCGACGTACCGTATGGGCGCGGGCTCAGGTACCGTGGAAGCCCTACGGACCGGTCTCTCCGAGGAGAGCCCGTTCCGGATCATGAACGCGTGTCAGACTCTGGGGCCGTTGAGCCCCGTCGTTGAGGGGGTCGAGCCATGGGGCGCGGCCGGGCCAAGGCCAAGCAGACGAAGGTCGCCCGCCAGCTGAAGTACAACAGCGGTGGGACGGACCTCTCACGCCTGGCCGAGGAGCTGGGCGCATCGACGTCGAACCAGTCGCCGAACGGCGACCGCTTCGAGGACGATGAGCACGACGACGACCTGTACGCACGGTACGCCGACCTCTATGAGGACGACGAAGAGGACGAGGACGACGACTCCTCGCACCAGCGTCGCCGCGGCGCTTGACCTTGCTTCGACCAGTGCCCGGTCCGTGGGTTTCCACGGACCGGGTTCTGTGCTGTCCGCGGGTCGGCGGGGCCGACCGCAGTGCCCGCGGGGCCTCGCGGCCCCCGGACCTCAGCCGGCGTAGTCGCCCACCAGTTCCGCACCCGTGGTGTGCTCGCCGCGGTCGGTGATCTCGCCGGCCACCCAGGCGTCGACCCCGCGGTCGGCCAGGGTGGCGAGGGCCACGTCCGCCGACTCCTGCGGCACGATCGCGATCATGCCGACGCCCATGTTGAGCGTCTTCTCCAGCTCCAGACGCTCCACGCCGCCGCTCCGGCCCACGAGGTCGAACACCGGGGCCGGGGTCCAGGTCGCGCGGTCGACCACGGCGTGCAGCGTGTCGGGGATCACACGAGCCAGGTTGGCGGCGAGCCCGCCGCCGGTGACATGGCTGAAGGCATGCACGTCGGTGGTGCGGGTCAGCGCGAGGCAGTCGAGCGAGTAGATCTTGGTGGGCTCCAGCAGCTCCTCGCCGAGGGTGCGGCCGAAGTCCTCCACGCGCGCGTCCAGCGACATCCCGGCGCGGTCCAGCAGGACGTGCCGGACGAGGGAGTACCCGTTGGAGTGAAGACCGGAGGACGCCATCGCGACGACCGCGTCACCCTTACGGATGCGATCCGCGCCGAGCAGCCGGTCCGCCTCCACGACGCCCGTACCGGCGCCTGCGACGTCGAAGTCGTCCTCGCCGAGCAGGCCGGGGTGTTCGGCCGTCTCACCGCCCACCAGGGCGCAGCCGGCCAGCACACAGCCCTCGGCGATGCCCTTGACGATGGCGGCGACCCGCTCGGGGTGGACCTTGCCGACGCAGATGTAGTCGGTCATGAACAGCGGCTCGGCGCCGCACACCACGATGTCGTCCATGACCATGGCGACCAGGTCGTGGCCGATCGTGTCGTACACGCCGAGCTGCCGGGCGATGTCGACCTTGGTGCCGACGCCGTCCGTCGCGGAGGCGAGCAGCGGCCGCTCGTAGCGCTTGAGGGCGGAGGCGTCGAAGAGGCCGGCGAACCCGCCGAGGCCGCCGAGCACCTCGGGGCGCCGGGTCTTCTTCACCCACTCCTTCATCAGCTCGACGGCGCGGTCGCCCGCCTCGATGTCGACGCCCGCGGCTGCGTAGCTGGCGCCGCCCTCGGCAGTCGGGGTCTCAGACATGACGATGAGAACTTTCGTGTCGTACGGCAGTGATACGGCCGTCTACGGGCGGCGGATGGCGTCGGCGGCGGCCGTGGCGGCGGGGCCGGCGGCCAGCTCGGTCTCCAGCAGCTGCTTGCCGAGCAGCTCGGGGTCCGGGAGCTCCATCGGGTACTCGCCGTCGAAGCAGGCCCGGCACAGGTTCGGCTTGGCGATGGTGGTCGCCTCGATCATGCCGTCGATGGAGATGTACGCCAGCGAGTCGGCGCCGAGCGAGGTGCCGATCTCGTCGATGCTCATGCCGTTGGCGATGAGTTCGGCGCGGGTCGCGAAGTCGATGCCGAAGAAGCAGGGCCACTTCACCGGCGGCGAGGAGATCCGGATGTGCACCTCGGCGGCGCCCGCCTCGCGCAGCATCCGGACCAGGGCGCGCTGGGTGTTGCCGCGCACGATCGAGTCGTCGACGACGACCAGCCGCTTGCCCTTGATGACTTCCTTGAGCGGGTTCAGCTTCAGGCGGATGCCGAGCTGGCGGATGGTCTGCGAGGGCTGGATGAAGGTGCGGCCCACATAGGCGTTCTTCACCAGGCCGTTGCCGAAGGGGATGCCGGAGGCCTCCGCGTAGCCGATCGCGGCGGGGGTGCCGGACTCCGGGGTCGCTATGACCAGGTCGGCCTCGGCCGGGGCCTCCTTCGCCAGCCTGCGGCCCATCTCGACGCGGGAGAGGTAGACGTTGCGGCCGGCGATGTCGGTGTCCGGGCGGGCCAGGTACACGTACTCGAACACACAGCCCTTGGGCTTCGCTTCTGCGAAGCGGGAGGTGCGCAGGCCGTTCTCGTCGATGGCGACGAACTCGCCCGGCTCGATCTCGCGGACGAAGCTGGCGCCGGTGATGTCCAGCGCGGCGGTCTCGGAGGCGACGACCCAGCCGCGCTCGAGGCGGCCGAGGACCAGCGGGCGGATGCCCTGTGGGTCGCGGGCGGCGTAGAGGGTGTGCTCGTCCATGAAGACGAGGGAGAAGGCGCCACGGACCTTCGGCAGGACCGTGTGGGCGGCCTCCTCGATGGTCAGCGGCTTGCCGTCCTCGTCGACCTGGGCCGCGAGGAGCGCGGTGAGCAGGTCGGTGTCGTTGGTCGCGGCGACCCGGGCCGAGCGGCTGTTGCCGTTGCCCTCCTTGGGCAGCTCGGCGACCATCGCGGCGAGCTGGGCGGTGTTGACCAGGTTGCCGTTGTGGCCGAGTGCGATGGAGCCGTGCGCGGTGGCACGGAACGTCGGCTGGGCGTTCTCCCACACGGAGGCGCCGGTGGTCGAGTAGCGGGCGTGTCCGACCGCGATGTGACCCTGAAGCGAACCGAGAGAGGTCTCGTCGAAGACCTGGGAGACGAGGCCCATGTCCTTGAAGACGAGGATCTGGGAGCCGTTGCTGACCGCGATTCCCGCGGATTCCTGGCCCCGATGCTGGAGGGCGTAGAGCCCGAAGTACGTGAGCTTTGCGACCTCTTCGCCCGGAGCCCAGACACCGAAGACGCCGCACGCGTCCTGGGGGCCTTTCTCACCGGGGAGCAGATCGTGATTGAGTCGACCGTCACCACGTGGCACGGCTCCGAGTGTAGGCGAGATCGACCACTGGTCCGAATTCGGGATCCGCGCCGGTAGTGGATCATCCTTGGCCCATCCCCTTCTGACCTGCGCAAACGCCGAGCGGTCAGACCGTCGTGGTCCGGTCGCGGCAAGACCTGAGTGAGACGTCCCTCACCCTTGAGGCGACGGTCCGCCGGGCGAGGGGTTCACCTCATCAGGGGCAGCAGCCCGGACAGGTCGGCGCGTTCCCCGCTCGCGCTCACCCGGGCCTCGTCGAGCGCGTCCTTCCAGGCCAGGCGGCCCGTCGCGAGCCGCATCCAGGTCAGCGGGTCGGTCTCGACCACGTTGGGCGGGGTGCCACGGGTGTGCCGGGGCCCCTCGACGCACTGCACGACCGCGTACGGCGGGACGCGCACCTCGGTCGACCCGCCGGGCGCCTTCGCGGCGAGCGCGTCGGCCAGCAGCCGGGTGCACGCGGCCAGCGCCTGGCGCTCGAAGGGCACCTCCAGACCGGGCACGGCGGCGTTCAGGTCGTCGGTGTGGACGACGAGTTCGACGGTGCGGGTGACGAGGTAGTCGGCGAGCGGCAGCGCGCCCGCGTTGGTGGCCAGCAGCCGGGCACCGGGGTGCTCGTCGAGCTGCCGTGCGAGGTCCTTCTCGACGCCCGCGAGGTAGGCGTCCAGGTCGGTGTGCTCGGCGGCGAGCCGCCGGGTGAACTCGTCGATGGCCGAGGAGTCGGCGGCGGTGGCGAACGGCCAGTCGAGCAGCACCGCGTCCGGCCGGGCCGGCTCGGGCCGCTCCAGGGCCCGCCCGATCGCCGTGACCGCCATCCCGATGTGGGCGACCAGCTCCCGGACCGTCCAGTCGCCCAGGCGGGTCGGCAGCGCGAGCTGCTCGTCCGTGAGCCCCCGCACGCCCTCCCGCACCCGCTCCAGCTGCGCGAGCACCGCCGCACGGATCTTCACCGGGTCATAGGACCGGGCACGCTTCTTGGCGGATGGCATGCGGGAGAGCCTAGTCCTCGCGGCACGACGAGGGGCCCGGCCGCCCAAGCGGTCGGGCCCCCTTGTTGCCGGTGGGCTAGGCGAGGAGGGACGGGATGGTGGTCTCGTGCGCCTCGCGGAGTTCGGCCAGGGTCAGTTCGAACTCACCCTGGACCTCGACCGTCTCGCCGTCGACGACGCCGATGCGGGTGGCGGGCAGACCGCGCGCACCGCACATGTCGTTGAAGCGGACCTCCTCCGAGCGGGGCACCGCGACGACCGCGCGGCCCGCCGACTCCGACAGCAGGAAGGTGAACGCGTCCAGCCCGTCCGGTACGACCAGACGCGCGCCCTTGCCGCCGAGCAGCGCGGACTCCACGACCGCCTGGATCAGGCCGCCGTCGGACAGGTCGTGCGCGGAGTCGATCATGCCGTCGCGGGAGGCGGAGATGAGGATCTCGGCCAGCAGCCGCTCGCGCTCCAGGTCCACCTTGGGCGGCAGGCCGCCGAGGTGGTCGTGGACGACCTGGGACCAGGCCGAGCCGCCGAACTCCTCGCGGGTGTCGCCGAGGAGGTACAGCAGCTGGCCCTCCTCCTGGAAGGCGACCGGGGTGCGGCGGGCCACGTCGTCGATCACGCCGAGGACGGCGACGACCGGCGTCGGGTGGATGGCGGCCTCGCCGGTCTGGTTGTAGAGCGAGACGTTGCCGCCGGTCACCGGGGTGCCGAGCTGCTGGCAGCCGTCCGCCAGGCCGCGCACCGCCTCGGCGAACTGCCACATCACCGCCGGGTCCTCGGGCGAGCCGAAGTTCAGGCAGTCGGAGACCGCGAGCGGCCTGGCGCCCGTGGTCGCCACGTTGCGGTACGCCTCCGCGAGCGCCAGCTGGGCGCCCGTGTACGGGTCGAGCTTGGCGTAGCGGCCGTTGCCGTCCGTGGCGAGGGCGACGCCGAGGCCGGTCTCCTCGTCGATGCGGATCATGCCGGAGTCCTCCGGCATGGCGAGCACGGTGTTGCCCTGCACGAAGTGGTCGTACTGCTGGGTGATCCACTTCTTGGAGGCCTGGTTGGGCGAGCCGACCAGCTTGAGGATCTGGGCCTTGAGCTCCTCGCCGTCGGCCGGCCGGGGCAGCTTGCCGGCGTCGTCGGCCTGGAGGGCGTCCTGCCAGTCGGGGCGGGCGTACGGGCGCTCGTAGACCGGGCCCTCGTGGGCGACCGTGCGCGGGTCGACGTCGACGATCTTGCCGCCGTGCCAGTAGATCTCCAGGCGGTCGCCGTCGGTGACCTCGCCGATGACGGTGGCGATGACGTCCCACTTGGCGCAGATCTCCAGGAACCGGTCGACCTTCTCCGGCTCGACGACCGCGCACATGCGCTCCTGCGACTCGCTCATGAGGATCTCCTCGGGCGAGAGCGTGGAGTCGCGCAGGGGCACGTCGTCCAGGGTGACGCGCATGCCGCCGGAGCCGTTGGATGCGAGCTCGCTGGTGGCGCAGGACAGGCCGGCCGCGCCGAGGTCCTGGATGCCGACGACGAGCTTCTCGGCGAAGGCCTCCAGGGTGCACTCGATGAGCAGCTTCTCCTGGAAGGGGTCGCCGACCTGGACGGCGGGGCGCTTGGAGGGCTTGGCGTCGTCGAAGGTCTCGGACGCGAGGATCGACGCGCCGCCGATGCCGTCGCCGCCGGTCCGGGCCCCGTACAGGATGACCTTGTTGCCGGCGCCGGAGGCCTTGGCCAGGTGGATGTCCTCGTGCCGCATCACGCCGATGCAGCCGGCGTTCACCAGCGGGTTGCCCTGGTAGCAGGCGTCGAAGACGACCTCGCCGCCGATGTTGGGCAGGCCCAGGCAGTTGCCGTAGCCGCCGATGCCCGCGACCACGCCGGGCAGCACCCGCTTGGTGTCGGGGTGGTCGGCGGCGCCGAAGCGCAGCGGGTCGACGACGGCGACCGGGCGCGCGCCCATGGCGATGATGTCGCGCACGATGCCGCCGACGCCGGTGGCCGCGCCCTGGTAGGGCTCCACGTAGGAGGGGTGGTTGTGCGACTCCACCTTGAAGGTGACGGCGTAGCCCTGGCCGACGTCGACCACGCCGGCGTTCTCACCGATGCCGACGAGCATGGCGTCGTTCTCGGGGGCCTTCTCGCCGAACTGGCGGAGGTGGACCTTGGAGGACTTGTACGAGCAGTGCTCGGACCACATCACGGAGTACATGGCGAGCTCGGCGCCGGTCGGGCGGCGGCCCAGGATCTCCACGATCCGCTCGTACTCGTCCTTCTTCAGGCCGAGTTCGGCCCAGGGCAGCTCGACGTCGGGGGTCGCGGCCGCGTGCTCGACCGTGTCCAGAGGCGTCCTGCTCATGCGGTGACCAGCTTCTTGAGGATCGAGGTGAAGAAGGGCAGGCCGTCGGTGCGGCCGGTGCCGATCAGCGGCTCGGTGGCGTGCTCGGGGTGCGGCATCAGGCCCACGACGTTGCCGGCCTCGTTGGTGATGCCGGCGATGTCGCGGAGCGAGCCGTTGGGGTTTCCACATCCATCAGCGGCTTCGCCGCGGACGACGTAGCGGAAGACGACGCGGCCCTCCGCCTCCAGCTTGTCGAGGGTGTACTCGTCGGCGACGTACCGGCCGTCCATGTTCTTCAGGGGGATGAAGATCTCCTGGCCCTCGCTGTAGTCGCTGGTCCAGGCGGTGGACGCGTTCTCCACCCGCAGCTTCTGGTCGCGGCAGATGAAGTGCAGGTGGTCGTTGCCGAGCATGGCGCCCGGGAGGAGGTGGGCCTCGGTGAGGACCTGGAAACCGTTGCAGATGCCGAGGACCGGCAGGCCGGCCTTCGCCTGCTCGATGACGCTGCCCATCACCGGCGAGAAGCGGGAGATGGCGCCGGCCCGCAGATAGTCACCGTAGGAGAAACCACCGGGCAGGACGACCGCGTCGACCTGCTTGAGGTCCTTGTCCTTGTGCCAGAGGGCGACCGGCTCGGCGCCCGCGAGGCGGATCGCGCGCTGGGTGTCCCGGTCGTCGAGACTGCCCGGAAAGGTGACGACGCCAATACGCGCGGTCACTTCGCGGCCCCCGCGACCACGTCGTCGGACTCGACCTTGACGGTGAAGTCCTCGATCACGGTGTTGGCGAGGAAGGATTCGGCAAGATCGTGAATGCGGGCGAGCACGGCCTCGTCGACCGGCCCGTCAACTTCCAGTTCGAATCGCTTTCCCTGACGTACGTCCGAGATGCCTTCGAAACCCAGGCGCGGCAGTGCGCGCTGCACCGCCTGGCCCTGGGGGTCGAGGATCTCCGGCTTGAGCATGACGTCGACTACGACGCGTGCCACTGGCACTCCCGGTGTGTGGTGCTGAGCAGGTTCCTTCAGACTACCCGCACAAAATTTCTACGCGGGTAGATTCGTAGGAATCTACGTGACGGCCATCACGATCCGGCATCGTCGGGGGCGCTTCGTGAAAAGTTCTGGGAAAGTTCGGCGATCCGCTCCCGATCCGTATTGCACCGGGACACGCGGAGAGATTTAGTCGGGCTTCACTTTGCAATGCCCGGCACTGTACAAATGAATTGGCAACAGCCGATACTTTCCGGCGATAACAGGCGGACAGCCGACATCTTGCGAACATCTCCCCATGCCCCGCGGGTCATGACGGAGCACGTGGCCGCAGTGGTGTCGCACGAAGGGACCGATATTCGTGGCGCAGCGTGTCGTGGTCACTCTCTTTGACGACATGGACGGCTCGGAAGCGGCGGAGACGATCGCCTTCGGACTGGACGGCAAGTTCTACGAGATCGACTTGAACCAAGCCAATGCGAAGAAACTGCGTAAGGCGCTGGAGCCGTACGTGGAGGCCGGGCGCAAGCGGTCGAAGTCGGGCAAGGCGTACCGGCAGACGGAGGTCGCCCCCGACCCCGCCGCCGTCCGCGCCTGGGCACAGGCCAACAAGATGGAGGTGCCGGCCCGCGGACGCATCCCCAAGAAGGTCTACGAGGCGTTCAGCGCGGCCCAGTGAGGCCCGCCCGGGCCGGGTTCCAGGGTCCCTCAGCGGGCCCTGGGCACAACCGACTTGCGCAACCCCCCTGCTGATCAGCTAATGTCTGCAGCACGCCGAGGGGCGCGGCCGAAAGGCCGGGACCCACGGAGTACACGCGGGTGTAGTTCAGTAGCAGAACATCCCCCTTCCAGGGGGAAGGCGCAGTGTGCGATTCCTGTCACCCGCTCTGCACCGCCGGTCCGGACCACTCTTGTGGATCAGGTAGGCTGGTGCTCGCGCCGATCGGTGGGAGCCGGTCGGAGGCAATGCGGACGTAGCTCAGTTGGTAGAGCGCAACCTTGCCAAGGTTGAGGTCGCGAGTTCGAACCTCGTCGTCCGCTCCAGAGAAACCCCGGTCACTGGACCGGGGTTTTTTCGTTCTCCCGCTACCTCCACGCTGCCCGTTTCCGCGTCTGACATTTGTCATGCCGAGAGATGACACCGCGCACTGCTGCCCGACCCCGGCCGCCGGGACGCTGGGGTCATGTACAACGACGAACACGAGCACGTGATCGAGGTCACAGATCTCCAACGCGTCTACGGGGGCGGGTTCGAGGCGGTGCGCGGCATCACCTTCCACGTGGACCGCGGGGAGGTGTTCGCGCTGCTGGGCACCAACGGCGCCGGCAAGACCTCCACGGTCGAGCTCCTGGAAGGCCTCGCGGCACCGACCGGCGGACGCGTACGCGTCCTGGGCCACGACCCCCGCACCGAGCGTGCCGCGGTACGGCCGCGCACCGGTGTGATGCTCCAGGAGGGCGGCTTCCCCTCCGAGATGACCGTCGCCGAGACCGCGCGGATGTGGGCGGGCTGTGTGAGCGGGGCGCGGCCCACCGGGGAGGTGCTGGCCCAGGTCGGCCTCGGGCGGCGCACGGACGTCCGGGTCAAACAGCTCTCCGGCGGCGAGCGGCGGCGCCTGGACCTGGCGCTCGCGCTGCTCGGCGACCCCGAGGTGCTGTTCCTGGACGAGCCGACCACCGGACTGGACGCCGAAGGGCGCCGGGAGACCTGGGAGTTGGTGCGGGCGCTGCGCGAGGGCGGGACGACCGTGCTGCTCACCACGCACTATCTGGAGGAGGCCGAGGGCCTCGCCGACCGGCTCGCCATCCTGCACGAGGGACGCATCGCCGCGGCCGGCACCCCGGCCGAGGTCACGGCCGCCCAGCCGTCCCGGATCTCCTTCGAACTGCCCGACGGGTACTTCCTGGGCGACCTGCCCCCGCTCGCCGCCCTCGGTGTGTGCGGCCACGAGGCGGACGGCCGCGTCGTACGGCTGCGGACCCGCCAGCTCCAGCGCACCGCCACCGAACTGCTGCTGTGGGCCCGGCGGACCGGGCTCGAACTGCGGGGCCTGGACGCCCGGTCGGCCTCGCTGGAGGAGGCGTTCCTCACCATCGCCCGGGAGGCGTCCACCGCACAGGAACCCGCACGGACACAGGAGTACGCGGCATGAGCGGCACACTCACCACACCCGCCGGGCGCATGACCACACCCACCGGTCGCATGACCGCCCTCGCCCGCGCCGAACTCACCCTGCTCGGGCGGAGCAGGAGCACCGTCGTCACGGCCCTGTTCGTGCCGCTGGTGCTGCCGTTCACCGTGCGCTCGGCGGTCGAGCAGATGGACCTGAAGGGCACCGGGCTCACGGTGGGCCTGATCCTGCTGCCCGGCGCCATCGGCTTCTCGCTGCTGTTCGCCGTGTACTCCACGCTCGTCGGCGTGTTCGTCGCCCGGCGCGAGCAGCTCGTCCTCAAACGGCTGCGCACCGGCGAACTCCGCGACAGCGAGATCCTCGCCGGGGCCGCGATCCCGGCCGTCCTCACGGGCCTCGCGCAGTCGCTGCTCCTCGCGGCCGGGTGCACGGCCCTGCTCCACGTCCCCGCGCCCCGCGCTCCCCAACTGGCCGTGCTGGGACTGCTGCTGGGGCTCGCGCTGAGCGTGCTGCTGGCCGCGGTCACCGCGGGATTCACCCGCACCGCCGAGAGCGCCCAGGTCACCTCGATCCCGCTGGTGCTGGTCACCATGATGGGCTCCGGGCTCGCCGTGCCGCTCCAGATGCTGCCCGACCGGCTGGCCGCCGCGTGCGCGCTGCTGCCGCTGACCCCGGCGATGACCCTGGTGCGGGACGGCTGGACCGGCGGAGCCGGAGCGGGCGAGGTGCTGCGCGCGGTGGCGGTGGCGCTGGCCTGGCTGGTCCTCGGGGTGTTTGCTGTACGGCGGTGGTTCGGGTGGGAGCCGCGGCGCTGAGGGGGGCCGGAGGAACATGCGGGGACCAGGAAGCTGGTGGCGGAACAAGACCACGCCGGCCAAGGTCGAGACGTATACGCGGTGGTCGTTCCACCTCTTCGCGGTGCTCGAGGTTCCGGCGATCGGCTTGCCGGCCTTCGCCCAGGCGGGGACGGGGCTCGCGGCCTCGCTGGCGGGAATGGTGACGGTGCACGCAGTGGCCTGCGCCGTCACCGCCTCGCGGGCGCTCGACTGGACACGTGGCCGGCGCGATCAGCCCCTGGCCCTGCTGCGGGCGCTCGGCACGCTCACCACCGTCCTGGCCATGACCGCGCTCGTCATCGAAACGCACGGAAGCCCGGGCGGCAGGGCGGCCACCGCCGCCGGCGGCGTCTTCGCCGGAGTGGTGGTCTTCGGCACCGGTACGCTCGCTCTCGGGACACGCAGCCGGCGCCGTGCGTTCGCGGTGGTGGCGGGGTTCGCGGCCGGTTCCACAGTGGCCGCGGTGTCGCTGGGCCTGCCCGCCGCCGCGGCTCTCGTCACCGCTCTGCTGGTGCTGGTGGGCGGCGGATTCCTCGCCTTCACCTCGGTCTTCTCCGTCTGGCTGCTGAACGCGGTCTACGAACTCGACGCCGCGCGCGAGACCCGCGCCCGGCTCGCGGTCGCCGAGGAACGGCTGCGGTTCGGTCGGGACCTGCACGACGTGATGGGGCGCGACCTCGCGGTGATCGCGCTGAAGGCGGAGCTGGCCGTGCAGCTGGGCCGGCGCGGGCGGCCCGAGGCGGTGGAGCAGATGATCGAGGTGCAGCGGCTCGCGCACGAGTCGCAGCGCGAGGTGCGCGCGGTGGTCCGCGGCTACCGCGAGGCGGACCTCCGGGCCGAACTCGCCGGTGCGCAGGGCGTCCTGGCGGCCGCCGGCATCGACTGCTCGGTCACCGGCTCGGCCCCCGGCCTCCCGGCCCCGGTGCAGTCCGCGCTCGGCTGGGTCGTCCGGGAGGCCACGACGAACGTGCTCCGGCACGGCGACGCCCGGCGGTGCGCGGTGTCCCTGCGGGTGACGGACGACCTCGCCGAGCTGTGCGTCGAGAACGACGGCGTTCCCGACCCGCCCGCCGGCGACCGGCCGGGTTCCGGACTCGCCGGGCTGCGCG
Organism: Streptomyces anandii JCM 4720; assembly: GCF_014650655.1. Classification (GTDB taxonomy): domain Bacteria; phylum Actinomycetota; class Actinomycetes; order Streptomycetales; family Streptomycetaceae; genus Streptomyces; species Streptomyces anandii. The sequence goes on along the minus strand of NZ_BMVJ01000030.1, from coordinate 32,153 downwards.
AACGCCTCCAGGAACTCGACGGCACCCTGCGGGCCGGCCCCGCCGGCCCCGGCCGCTTCCGGCTGACCGCCGGCATACCGCTGCCTCCCCCCGGCCCGCGGCCCGGAGTGACGCCCGGGACCGCCGTGACGGGGGCGGCAGACCCGAACAGAGAGACCAGCGAGGCAGCACCATGACGACATCCGCTGAGACGTCCGCCGCGACGGCACCCGTCGGACCCGTCCGGCTGCTGCTCGCGGACGACGAACACCTCATCCGGGGCGCGCTCGCCGCGCTGCTCGCCCTGGAGGACGACCTGCTGGTCGTGGCCGAGGCGGCGAGCGGCCCGGAGGCGCTCGCCATGGCCCGGGCGCACGTCCCCGACGTGGCCGTGCTGGACCTGCAGATGCCCGGCGCGGACGGTGTGAAGGTCGCCACATCGCTGCGGGCCGAGCTGCCCGGCTGCCAGGTGCTGATCGTCACGGGTCACGGGCGGCCGGGGCATCTGAAGCGGGCGCTCGAGGCGGGTGTGCGCGGGTTCGTGCCGAAGACCCTCAGCGCGCAGCGGCTCGCCGAGATCATCCGCGCCGTGCACGCCGGGAACCGCTACGTCGACCCCGAGTTGGCCGCCGACGCGATCTCCTCCGGGGACTCCCCCCTGACCGCGCGGGAGGCGGAGGTGCTGGAGCTCGCCGTCGACGGGGCGCCGGTGGCGGAGATCGCCGAGCGGGCCGCCCTCTCCCCGGGGACCGTGCGCAACTACCTGTCGTCCGCCGTGACCAAGCTGGGCGCCGAGAACCGGCATGCGGCGGTACGGCTCGCGCGGGAGCGAGGTTGGGTATAGTTGGCCTCGCGCCACGGCGCAACGCGGACGTAGCTCAGTTGGTAGAGCGCAACCTTGCCAAGGTTGAGGTCGCGAGTTCGAGCCTCGTCGTCCGCTCCGCAGCGAAGGCCCCGGTCACCGACCGGGGCCTTCGTCGTGCGCTCAGTTCCAGGGGGTGCCGGTCAGCCGCTCGTAGGCCTCGACGTACTTGGCCCGGGTCGCCTCGACGATCTGCTCGGGCAGCGGCGGCGGGGGCTGCTCGCCGCGGCGGTCCCAGCCGGACTCGGCGGAGGTCAGCCAGTCGCGGACGAACTGCTTGTCGTACGACGGCTGCGCGCGCCCCGGCTGCCACTGGTCGGCCGGCCAGAAGCGGGAGGAGTCGGGGGTGAGCACCTCGTCGGCGATCACCAGCGTGTCCCCGTCGAAGCCGAACTCGAACTTGGTGTCGGCGAGGATGATCCCCCGCTCCCGGGCGATGTCCCGGGCCCGGCCGTAGACGGCGAGGGTGGCCTGGCGCAGGTGGGCGGCGGTCTCGGCGCCGACCTGGCGGGCGACCTCCTCGTAGGAGACGTTCTCGTCGTGCTCGCCGACCTCGGCCTTGGTGGCCGGGGTGAAGATCGGGGCGGGCAGCTCGGAGCCGTCGACCAGGCCCTCGGGCAGGGCGAGTCCGCAGACCGTGCGGCTCTCGTCGTACTCGACCAGGCCCGAGCCGGTCAGATAGCCGCGGGCCACGCACTCCACGGGGATCATCCGCAGCGACTTGCAGACCAGCGTGCGGCCGGCCCAGTCGGCGGGGGCGCCTTCGGGCAGTTCGGTGCCGATGACGTGGTTGGGGACCAGGTCGGCGAGCTTGTCGAACCACCACAGGGACAGCTGCGTGAGGATGCGGCCCTTGTCGGGGATCTCGGTGGGCAGCACCCAGTCGTAGGCGGACATGCGGTCGCTGGCGACCATCACGAGGTCGCCCGCCTCGTTCTGGTACAGCTCGCGCACCTTGCCGGTGTGCAGATGCACCAGGCCCGGAACCTGGATCGGCTCGGGCTTTTCGACGAATCCGGACACGGTTCCTCCCCGTGGTTCTGTCCAATGCCCCGATTCTCCCGTATCGGGCACGGGGCGCGGACGCCGGGTCAGTCGCGCTTGCAGATCCGGTCGAGGAGGTTGGCGGTGGCGCGCTGGATACGGGGGTCGGTGTGGCCGGGCCGGTCCAGGGCCGGGGACCAGGCGAAGGTGCCGGAGGCGAACACCAGGGCCCCCGAGGGCGCCCGGTACAGCGAGGTCTCCTGGTGGCGCGGTACGCCCTCGCCGTCGGTGTACGGCGAGTGCGCGAGCAGGATGCGGTCCTGGTGGTCGGGGAGCGGGGTGCGCGGGAAGTAGCGGTCGGCCTCGCCCGCGACCAGGCCGGCGATCTCCTCGCCCTCCGCGGCCCCGGTCGCCTCCCACAGCCAGTGGCCGGCGTTGCGGACGATCAGGGGGTGCGGCTCGGGGACGCGGCCCGCGTACTGGATGCCGACCAGCTGCTGCTCGGGCCGGTCGATCTCCCGCCACAGCACCGGGCGGCCCGGGCCCTTGCGTTTGCGGCAGGTGAGCAGGCGGTCGGGCACGCCGGAGGGGGAAGGGCCCAGCTCCACCTGCCAGTACATGGTGTTGGCGGACAGGAACACCAGCGAGGTGCCGTTCTCGCGGGCCAGTTCCACGGTGCGGCGCATGCTGGTCGACCAGTACTCGTCGTGGCCGGGGAAGACCAGGCCGCGGTAGCGGGTGGGGTCGACGCGGCCGGCGTGCAGGTCGCGGGCGTCGGCGTAGGCGAGGTCGTAGCCGTAGCGCTCGGCCCAGCGGATGAAGTCGTAGGCATGGCCGACGTGCAGGGGCAGGCCCGCGCCCGCGTACGGCCGGTCGAAGGAGACCGTGGTCGCGGCGTCCGCCTCGCCGAGCAGCCCGCCGTGCTCGTCCCAGGCGTGGTAGAGGCTCGCGCCGGTGCGGCCGTCCTCCGGGTAGAGGTTGTAGGCCTGCCAGGTGATGTCGGGCAGGAGCAGCAGCAGGTCCGCGGGGTGGTTGTCGCGGACGGTGAAGGGGATGTGGGAGCGGTAGCCGTCGTCGGTGGTCAGTACGGCGACATAGGCGCCGATGCTCCAGTACGACGGGATCTGCAGCCGCCAGGACAGCCACCAGTGGTGGCAGGAGACGGTGCGGTCGGCGGTCAGCGGCGGAGGCTGCACGATGCCGGACAGGCGTGGGCTGGTGGTGATCTTGGCCGCGCCGTCGCCGCCGTAGTGGCCGATGCGGTAGACGTCGACGCCGAACTGCTGGGGCGGGTCGACCGTGATGTGGAAGTCGATCGCCTCGCCGGGTGTGACCGCGCCGGTGGAGGCGAAGCCCTTGATCTGGCGGCGCACGTCGTCGGCCGAGCGGGGGCCGCCGCCGGAGGGGCGGGGGGCCGGGACGCGGGGGGCGGTGGCGGTGGCTCCGGCGGCTTGGGCGGAGGGCGTGCCGGAGGCGGTGCCGGGGGCGGCGCCGGGCGCGGGCTGGGGGTCCACGTACCAGGGGACGACCTGGCCGGTGTCGTCGAAGTAGGTCTCGCTGCCGCGCAGCCAGGGGACGGGACCCTGGCCGAACGGGTCCGTCACGGCGTGCGCGAGTGCTCCCGACTCCCAGCGTCGGATGTGCTCCGGTGCCATGGCCGTCCCCTCCCTCGTGCCCCCGTGGTCTGCCTTCGACGGGTGTCGTATGTCGCGAGCGTTTGCCAGGTGCGCGATCGGTCCAAGCACATCACATTACGCACGCAGGCTGTCACTATTCGTTGCGAATTGGCCGAAAGTGGAAGCGGGGGGTCCGGTACTGCGGCCGGGGCGCGGGCATTGCCCGAGGTCAGACCAGGCGTATCGGCTTCTCAGGACGTATGCCCGAATCGATCAGCCAGGTCTGGAGCGGGGCCGGATCGCCCTCCTCGACGAGGGCGAGGACCTTGGGGCCGAGGTCGGTGGCTCTGCCGCCGTTCATGAGCAGGGCGGGGCCGTCGAGCCAGTCGAGGCCGGGGGTGGCGCCGGCGGTGTCCATCGCCGCGCAGCACACCATCGCGGTGACGTGGTCGGCGAGCAGGTCGCGGCCGCTGCGGGGCGGCTGGAGCGGGAACAGGGGCAGCGCGCCCTCGTCCCAGGCGAGCGTGCCGGTGAGCAGGGCGGCGTCCTCCGCCGGAACCGTCCGCGCCGCCGGGGCGACCGCCTCCTCGCGGGCCAGCTCGGCACTGAGCCCGGCGGCGAGCACGGCACTGCGCTCGTTGGTCAGGTCGGTGTCGTCCGTGTCGTCCGTGTCGTCCGTGTCGTCCGGGTCGTCCGGGTCGTCCGGGTGGTCGTCATCGCTTCTGCCCGCCTGCGGCGCCGGCGGGGCCGCCGAGGTGGCCGGGACGGGCGGCCGGTGGTCCAGCGTGAGGTGGTCCAGGACGCGGGCCAGGGTCGGTCCGTGCGGATCGGGGGCCGGGGGGCCGGGGGAGCGGCGGACGCCGAGCGTGTCCAGCACCCGGTGCAGACGGGCGGCGTCGGTGCGCCACTTGCGGTCGACGACCTCCTCCGGATACTCCTGCCAGTCCACCGGGGCCCAGTCCGGGCCGCGCTCGGCCGGACCGCCGTGGAAGAGCCGGGCGGCCAGCAGCGAGGCCGCCTCGTCCACCGTGCCGGGCTCCTCCAGCAGGTCGCAGGCGGGACGCTCACCGAGCCTCGAGGCGAACCCCTCGGCCAGCCGGTCCCGCCGGGACAGCTCGGTGAGGGCGGCGACGACGCCCGCGTCCAGCCGGGACGGCCAGCGGCCCATCCGCCAGGCGGGGAGCGCCACCCGGGTCAGCAGCCGGTCCCAGCCCGCGTAGGCCAGGCCCACCTGCTCCTGGGCGACGATCCGCAGACCGTAGTCCACGGCCTGCGCGCGCTCGGCGGCCGCGGACGCCACCCCTCGCTCCATCTCCGCCGCGTGCTCCCGGCAGCCGCGCAGCAGCAGCCGGGCCGCCCAGCCAAGGCCCGCGCACAGCGAGCGGGACGGGGCGCAGCGACCGGACGTCGAGGCGACGGCCACCGCCGCGTCCAGACCCCGGACGAAGCGGCGGGCCGCGGCTATGTCCGGGTGCGCCGAAGGTCCCGTACCGGCGACGACCGGGGCGAGGACGGCCCGCAGCTCGCCGACCCGCATCCACCACAGGAACGGGGAGCCGATGACCAGCACGGGCGCCGCCGGCGTCCCGCGCGGGCGGGAGGTGGGCAGGCCGCGCAGGCCGTCCGCGCCGTCGTGCTCCTCGCGCGGGGGCGGGCCGTGGGCCGGGTGGGTGCGGTCCTCCAGCCAGCTGTCGCAGTCGGGGGTCAGGGCTATGGCGGACGGGGCGGGGACGTCGAGGCGGTCGGCGAGGTCGCGGACCAGGCGGTACAGGTCGGGGGCGGACTCCTCGGCGATCGGTACCGTGGGACTCATGGCGGGGCGGGCGCGGGCGACGACCAGACCGATGCCGGCCGCCAGCAGCAGGACGACGACCGCCACGGCGCCCACCACCCAGCGGGCGACGTCCCAGCCCCGGCCCACGAGGTGGCCCGTGCTGTCGCCGGCGAAGAGGATCACCGCGACGGCGGCGGGCAGCAGGGCGACGGCCAGCGCGCGGCTGCGCACGCGCAGCACGGCGAGGGC
>NZ_BMVJ01000030.1:0-26664 GCF_014650655.1 Streptomyces anandii JCM 4720 | reverse complement strand
CCGGGAGCGCGCGGCCTGCGCGCCGATCTCCACACCCGTACCGGTCACGACGGACGTCACCCCCTCCCGGCAGTCCTGGTGTTGCTCACTCCCCCACTGTGACACCCGCCACTGACATCGCAATGCCGGTGGGCCAAGTGCCGGAACACCTGCGCCGCACCCTAGTTGGGGCCCCGTCCCCCGTCAGCCGGATGGAGCATTGCTCACTCGATGGAATGGCTTTGGTCAGAGGTGGGTGACGTACTGCAACGATCAGGCCCCGGATTTCGTCCGGGGCCTGGAGGCGGTGAGCCGCGCGCGCCGCGGCCGGGCCGCGGGCTGCAGGAGCCGTGCGCTACGCGCCCGCGGCCGCCTTCGCGGCGATGTCCCCGCGGTGCTGGGAACCGTCGAGGCGGATCCGGGCGACGGCGGTGTACGCGCGGTCCCGGGCCTCGGTCAGGTCCTTGCCGGTGGCCGTGACGGACAGCACGCGACCGCCCGCGCTCACCACGTCGTCGCCCTCGCGCCTGGTGCCCGCGTGCAGGACGTAGGCGTGCGGTGCGTCGACGGCGGCGATCTCGTCCAGTCCGGTGATGGGGTCGCCGGTGCGCGGGGTGCCCGGGTAGTTGTGCGAGGCGACGACCACGGTGACGGCCGCGTCGTCGCTCCAGCGCAGCGGCTCCAGATGGGCGAGCCCGCCGGTGGCGGCGGCCATCAGCACACCGGCCAGGGGCGTCTTCAGACGGGCCAGGACCACCTGGGTCTCGGGGTCGCCGAAGCGGGCGTTGAACTCGATGACCCGCACCCCGCGGCTGGTGATCGCCAGACCCGCGTAGAGCAGGCCGGAGAACGGGGTGCCCCGGCGGCGCATCTCGTCCACGGTGGGCTGGAGCACGGTCTGCAGGACCTCGTCGACCAGCTTGGGGTCGGCCCAGGGCAGCGGCGAGTACGCGCCCATGCCGCCGGTGTTGGGGCCCTCGTCGCCGTCCAGGGCCCGCTTGAAGTCCTGGGCGGGCTGGAGCGGCAGCACGGTCTCGCCGTCGGTGACGGCGAAGAGGGAGACCTCGGGGCCGTCGAGGTACTCCTCGATCACGACCCGCTCGCAGGCGGCCGCGTGCGCCCGGGCGGCCTCCACGTCGTCGGTGACGACGACGCCCTTGCCGGCGGCGAGGCCGTCGTCCTTGACGACGTAGGGAGCGCCGAAGGCGTTGAGGGCCTCGGCGACCTCCTCGGCCGTGGTGCAGACGTACGAGCGCGCCGTGGGCACTCCGGCCCCGGCCATCACGTCCTTGGCGAAGGCCTTGGAGCCCTCAAGCCGCGCGGCCTCGCCGGACGGGCCGAAGACCGCGATGCCCGCCTCGCGCACGGCGTCGGCGACCCCGGCCACCAGCGGCGCCTCCGGGCCGACGACGACGAGGTCGGCGCCGAGCTCCGTGGCCAGCGCGGCGACGGCGGCGCCGTCCAGGGCGTCGACCCGGTGCAGCTCGGCGACCTCGGCGATGCCGGCGTTGCCGGGCGCGCAGTGCAGCGCGGTGACGTCGGGGTCGAGGGACAGGGAACGGCACAGGGCGTGCTCACGCGCGCCGCTGCCGATGACGAGGACCTTCACGGGGCCAGCCTAACGGCAGCGGGGCGATCGGGTTTGTGCGGGCCACCGAGGGGGCGGGGGCGAGGTGTTCGTACGTTCCTCCGAGCCGCCCGTCGGCAGGGGCGCCACCGGCGCCGTGACCGCGCGGCCGCACCGGTGCGGTTACTCGGTGGTGTACTCCTCGACCACCGTTGCGCCCAGCTCACGCACGATCAGTTCGTGGCCCGAGAGGGCGGACTCGTTGAGGTCGGGGTCGTCGTCCTCGGGGATGTCGTCCTCGGGAGCCACGGGGGCGGGGCGGGCCGCGGGTGCCGCCGTCTCGGCGGCGGTGCCGCGGGGCGCCGCGGCCGGGGACGCGCCCGTGGAGCCCGCCGGGGGCTGGGCCGGGGACGCGGAGACGGGCGAGGCGGGCGCGGAGGACGGCCGGGGAGCCGCCGTACGCGCCGCCGCGGGGACGCCGCCATGACCCGCGCCGTATCCGCCGGAGCCGTACCCGCCGGGGGCACCGTGTCCGCCGGGGGCCGGGGGTGCGGAGCCGCCGCCCGTGGGATCGACGACCGCCTCGATCCTCCACTGCACGCTGAACTGCTCGGCCAGCGCCTGACGCAGCACGTCCTCGCTGCCGCTGCTCGCGAAGTTGTCGCGGGCGCCGGCGTTGACGAAACCGAGCTGGAGCGTGGTGCCGTCGAAGCCGGCGATCTGGGCGTTCTGGCTGAGCAGGATCCAGGTGAAGCGGCGGCGGTTCTTCACCGCCTCCAGGATGTTCGGCCACAGCGTCCGCGGGTCGAGTCCGCCGCCGGCGGGGGCCGCCGGGACGGATGCGGCCGGGGGCGGGGCCGGTGTGGACTGCTGGGGCGGGGCGGACGGTGCGGCGGGGGCGGCCGGGCCGCCGCCGGGCGCCGCCGCCGTCGGCCAGCCACCGGGCCGCCTGCCACCGCCGCCGCCCGCGCCGGTGGCGGTGGGCCAGGCGCCGGGCGAGGCGGGCGGCTGCGCGGGCTCACCCGTGGCGGGACCGGTCGGTACGGAGGGATCACCACGGCGAGCCGCCGCTGCCCCGGCACCGGCACCCTCGCCCCCGACGGCCCCACCATGCCCGGTGGGCGCACCATGACCGGCAGGCGCACCATGACCGACGGGCGCATCGGCGGCACCGGCCCCGACGATCCCCTCGTTCTGGCCCTCGCCCCCGGGAGCCGCAGCTCCCCCGGCCCCCCGCACAGCGGCGCGGGCGGCCGCGGCACCGCCACCGGGCGGCACCGCACCCGGGACGCCACCGCCACCGGGCGGCACCGCCGCACCCGCAACGGCACCGGCACCGCCTCCATGCCCCTCGGGCCCGGGCACGTACCCCATGGCGGGCGTCCCCGCCCCCGTGGAGAAGCTCACGCCGCGCTCCAGACGGTCGAGGCGGGCCATGACCGAGCGCTCGTCGCCGTAGGCGGCGGGCAGCAGCACGCGGGCGCAGATCAGCTCGAGCTGGAGACGCGGGGAGGTGGCGCCGCGCATCTCGGTGAGCCCCTCGTTGACGAGGTCGGCGGCGCGGCTCAGCTCGGCGGCCCCGAAGGAACTGGCCTGGGCCCGCATCCGCTCCAGGACGTCGGCGGGCGCGTCGATGAGGCCCTTGTCGGTGGCGTCGGGCACGGCGGCGAGGATGACGAGGTCCCGCAGCCGCTCCAGCAGGTCGGCCACGAACCGGCGGGGGTCGTTGCCGCCCTCGATCACGCGGTCGACGACCTCGAAGGCACCGGCGCCGTCCCCGGAGGCGAAGCTCTCGACGACGGAGTCGAGCAGCGAGCCGTCGGTGTACCCGAGGAGGGAGGTGGCCATGGCATACGTCACACCCTCCTCTCCCGCACCGGCCAGCAGCTGGTCCATGACGGACATGGAGTCACGCACGGACCCGGCGCCGGCGCGCACGACGAGCGGGAGCACACCCTCCTCAACGGGGATGTCCTCCTTGCCGCAGACCTCGCCGAGGTAGTCCCGCAGGGTGCCGGGCGGAACGAGCCGGAAGGGGTAGTGGTGGGTCCGCGAGCGGATGGTCCCGATGACCTTCTCGGGCTCGGTGGTGGCGAAGATGAACTTCAGGTGCTCCGGGGGCTCCTCGACGACCTTGAGCAGGGCGTTGAACCCGGCCGACGTGACCATGTGGGCCTCGTCGATGATGTAGATCTTGTACCGGCTGCGGGCGGGTCCGAAGAAGGCCTTCTCGCGCAGGTCGCGGGCGTCGTCCACGCCACCGTGCGAAGCGGCGTCGATCTCGATGACGTCGATGGACCCCGGCCCGTTCCTCGCCAGGTCCCGGCACGAATCGCACTCCCCGCACGGGGTGGGCGTCGGCCCCTTCTCGCAGTTCAGGCAGCGGGCCAGGATGCGGGCGCTGGTCGTCTTGCCGCAGCCGCGCGGACCGCTGAACAGGTACGCGTGATTGACCCGGTTGTTCCGCAGCGCCTGCTGCAGCGGGTCGGTGACATGCTCCTGCCCGATGACCTCGGCAAAGGACTCCGGTCGGTAGCGGCGGTACAGCGCGAGAGACGACACGCATACGAGGTTATAGGCGCCCACCGACAACGAGCCCGGCTCGCGGACGTGACCTCGGGTACGCGGCCCCGCAGCCGCCCGGCGCCGCCCGGAACGCGAGCGCCCCCCACGCACCCGCCAGAGCCGACCTACCCTTGCTGCCTTCCGGCCCTGGGGGAGTTCAGTCAGATAGCGCCGCGTGAGGGGCTGCCGAAAGACTACCTGATCCCGGGGGCCGGGAACGAGTTCGCGAGCACTCCTCCGCGTCATGTAATGTTTCCGGCGGAGGATTCGCCTAGAGGCCTAGGGCGCACGCTTGGAAAGCGTGTTGGGGGCAACCCCTCACGAGTTCGAATCTCGTATCCTCCGCAGCCGCCTGAACAGGCGAAACGAAGCGGCCCCGTTGATCACAGCGGGGCCGCTTCGTTGTTCACTCAGCCGTCGTTGTCCTGGTTTTTGTCCACAGACGGTGTTTCCGGTGCTCCCCAGATGGCGCGCTCGATCTTCCGAGCCGCCTCCTTCAGCATGGGGTCGGTCACATGCAGGTACCGCGCCCGCATCCTGGCGGCGCCTCCCGGCTCCCATCCCATGATCTGGTCGATGACCCGATCCGGGACCCCGAGAAGCATCAGCACCGTGCCGGCTGTGTGGCGGGCGTCGTGCAGTCGACCGTCACGGACCCCGGCGTCTCCCAGCAGCCGCTTCCAGTCGTGATAGTCCGTGTTCGGGCTGAGCGGACCACCCAGCCGCTTGGTGAACACGTACTCCGACTCCACCCACAGGTTCCCGGCCGTCTCGCGCTCCCGTTCCTGCGCTTCCTTGTGGGCGCGGAGCATCACGACCAGGGGACCGGGGAGTGGCACCGCGCGGCGCCCGGCGCGGGACTTGGTGTTCTTCGTCTCGCGCCGTACCTGCACCCGGTCCGGGCAGTAGCCAGCCTTCCGGCCGCAGGGGGCCTCGTCGCCGCAACCGTGCTCGTACTTCGGCCGCAGCCGGTTCCGGCGAAGCTTCAGGTACTCGTTGTCCAGGTCAACGTCAGACCATCGCAGCCCCAGCGTCTCGCCCTGCCGCAGACCGAGTGCAAGGGCGAGCATCCAGCGGGCGCTGTTCCGGCGCTTGTTGACTTCGAGCAGCAGGCTTTGCACCTCGTCCACCGAGTAGGGCTCAACCTCGGTTTCGTCCTCCTCCATCCGTGGCGGTTTCGCCAGGGTCGCAGCGTTCTTGGCTGCGTAGCCGCGCCGTACCGCCTCCCCCAGGGCGGTGCGGGCCGTCCTGTGGGCCTGGTGAGCAGTGCCCGGCTTGCTGCCAGAGTTCTGCATCCGGCGGTACAGGCTCTCCAGATGCTCCGGTTCCAAGCGGTCAAGGCGGTGCTTGCCGATGCCGGGAACCAGGTGCACCCGTACGGCCACCTCGTAGCCGGCGTAAGTGTTCTCGCTGATGACGGGCCGGGCGATGTTCTCCACCCAGTGCTCAAGCCACTTTGCGACGGTCCACGGCTTGCCGGGCTGCCGCGCCGAACCCTCGTCGCGCTGCTTCTCCAGCTTCCGAACCTCATCAACCAACTCTTTGCGCGTCGGGCGCGTCAGGTGTCGGCGGTACGGCGTGCCGTCGTCCTTGTAGCCCATCGGCACGCGGGCGTGCCAACGGCCGTCCTTACCGAAGTAGATGGCGGATTCGCCGTTGGCACGGCGGGTGCGCTTCTTCTCTTCTGCCACAGGCAGGCTCCTGCTTTCTCCCTGTTGGGGCGGGAACCGAGACGGCGGGAGGACTGCCCGCCGTCTCGAACGTCGTCAAGCAGCTCGTCGGGCCGCACGTCGGCGGGCGAGGTACGCGGCTGGCGCGTCGGCGGGGACGCGACGTAGACGGCCGATGTCGATGGACTCCAGCTCTCCGGAGCGAATGAGCGCGTAGCACGTGGTCCGGCCGATGCAGAGTCGGCGGGCGGCCTCTTCGACGGTCAGGAGGACAAGGGTGTGGTCGATGGAGTCGGCGAGTTGGGCCGTGTCCATGCGGCGGATCTCCTTCTTCTCGCGACGAGTGAGGGCGGCGGGCCCTTCTGGGGAATCCGCCACGTCCGCCACGCCGCCACACCGCAGGTCAGAGCCTTGATCGTGTGGCGGATAGCGGTTTTGTGGCGGATAGGTGCCGCCACATCAGTGCGGCGTGGCGGCACCGAGGGCGCCGGATCCGCTATCCGGCGAGAGTGGGCTGCGTGGCGGCTTCCGCGGGCGTGTGGCGGATGACTGTGGCGGTATCCGCCACGGGTTCACCCCCGCTGACCTGCGGTGTGGCGGACGTGGCGGACGTGGCGGATTTTCCGGGGGGTGGGGGGCAGTACCGCGTCCAGGCGTCCGTGAGGTCTTCCGCGTAGTAGCCCTTCGGGAACCCCGAAGGGGTGCGGATGCCACGGGGCTTGATCGGCTTGTTGGCGGGGGTGACGTACTGGCTGAGCAGCTTGGCCAGCATCCGGGAGTTGAGCGGCTTGTCGTCCACGTCGCCCCAGGGGGCGTCGTCCAGGTCGAGCAGCATTTCGAGGATGACGGCGGTGGGCATGCGGTCGGCGCCGCAGAACACCTTGTCGCGCAGGTCGGTCAGCAGCCGGACTCCGAGGGAGGCTTCGTCGTTGTCGTGGGCTGCGTTGACCAGCTCCAGGCAGGCGGCGCGGGCTCGCGTCGGCCAGTCGTCCCCGGCGGCGTCGGCGACGGCGAGTAGGGGTTCCCACACGTCGGCCGGCCGGTCGGTGACCCCTTCGGGAAGTTCGGGCCAGGCGTCGGTGACCTGCTCGCGCACGCTGTCGGCCCACTGGGCGAGCCGATCTCGCAGGGCGTGGCCTTGGCGTTCGTTGATGCGCTGCCGGTAGGGCTCGATCTTCTCGTTCGGGGCGCGCTTGCGCATGCGGATGATGACGGAGCGGGTCAGGATCGTGTCCGGGAGGGAGCCGAGCCCGGCCATGGCGACGGCGCAGAACGAGGAGAACCGCTGCACGCTCTGGTTCGCTCCGTCCCCGACGCAGCGCAGCATGGTCCCGATGCGCCGGTATCCGGAGTTCAGGAACCCGCGGACGGGTTCGTTGTCGCCTGCCTTCGGTCCGAACACCGTGTCGATCTCGTCGAAGAGCAGCGTCGGCCGTCCCTCGGCGGCGTCCACCAGCCGGAACAGGGCGTTGGGCGAGGCGTTCACGGTGGCCTCGGCACGGGGGGTGAGCGTTTCCACGATCTCCAGCGCGCGGGACTTGCCCGAGCCGGGCTCGGGGGAAAGGAACGCGAGGCGGGGGGTGGAGTCGAAGCAGTCGAGCAGGTGGGCGTGCGCGTCCCACAGGGTGACCGCGACGTAGGCGGCCTCGGTGGGGAAGACGTTGAAGCGGCGGTGGAAGGCTTCCACCTCGTTGAGCAGCGCGGCGCCGTTGATGGGGTCGGTCATGCGGCGTCCCTCCCTTCCATGAGTGGTGCGGGCGTGCCGGTGCAGGCGGATTTGTGGGCGTCGTACTCGGTGACCAGGGCAGCAACGGCCCGGGGGCCGGTGGCGGTGCCGGTCTGGCCGCAGGTGCAGGCGTAGGCGGCGGCGGGGGTGTCGCCGTGGCGTTTGGTCCAGCGGGCGCCGTCGTAGTGGTGGCGATAGACCGGTGGGGCGTAGATGCAGATACCGGGCCGGTCGGGTGTCGGGTCCTCGGTGCCGTGGCGGGCCTCGTCGGCCTGGAACCGGTCAGAGCGAAGAGCAGAAAGGACGCCCTTACGGGCGGCGACCTTCGGCCCGCCCACGGCCGGGGTGTCCACAGGCTGTGGAGCGGCTGGCGGGCCGCTGGTGGTGACGGAAGGGCTCTTAGTAGGCGGGGGGCTGGTCACGCTGCCCTCCCGCCGGCCGGGTTGTGGGCGATGGACCAGTCCAGCCCCCGCGCGATCACGTCGTCGTAGTAGCGCTGGGACTGGGTGGCGTTGCCCGCCACCGCCCTACTAAGAGCCTCCTCGACCTCCCCACGGTCGAGGTCGCCGGACGCGACCAGCCGACCCAGCGCCCGCGCGGCCCGCAGCAGCGTGGCATTGCGGGTGCCGTCCGCGGCGGTGGCCACGTTGTGCACCTCGCCCCGCAGCGCCGCCGCGGCATACCCGCTGCGGCACTTCATGGAAGTCGCCATGGCGTTCTGCGGCGGCTTGGGGCGGCTGGTGAGTGCCTGGTGTAGCCAGTCGGGCAGCGGTGCCGGGTCGCGGTCGTCCAGGACGGTGTACGTGCCGTCCGGGGTGGTGCTGCCGGCGGCGACGACGTACCCGCCCCAGCCACGGGTGTCGATCTTCTTGGCGAGCCGTCCGGCGGTGGAGTGCAGGCGGGCGCCGGGCGGTTGGGTGAAGTACAGGTGCTCTCCGCCGCGGGCGGTCCGCACCCGGTAGGTGTCGGGGACGGCCTGCCCGGCGCGCTCGCAGAGCGCGGCAAAGTTGGTTACGCCGTCAGGCGTTCCTTTTGGCTCTTCAGGCTTGAGCGTGTCCAGGTCCACCACCAGCAGCCCGGACGGGCCGGTGGCGATGCCGACGTTGTAGGGCCGCAGCGCCCACGCGGTGGCCAGCAGCTCGGGGTTGGTGGTGGCGCGCTGCTCGGGTGTCTGGTGGCCGTTCGCGCAGCGATCGGTGCCGGGGCAGTACTTCTGCGCGTGCCCGGCTGGCCGCTTGTCGCCGGGCCGTAACGGGATGACGTGCCAGCCGTGCTCGGCCGCATCCGACGCTGCACGCAGCAGCGCGGATCGGGCGTCATGCGTCATGATGGGAGACCTCCAACAGGTCTGTTGAGGACTGGAGACAAGGGCGGCCCCGGACTTTGGCGAGACGGGGGCCGCCTTTGACGTAGGTACGGGCGGGTTTGCTGGAGTCTGGTAAACATCAGCCGCTTTGTCGCTGCTGGTTGTGGCCAGGTTCCGCGCAGGGCGCGGCGACGTCGGTTGCGCCTACCAGTTGCTTCTGCTGTGGCAGCAGGTGTTGCGTCATCTGTTGCGGTTGCTGATCCAGCCATCGGGTGTTGTGCCTGGTAGACGGCTCACAGCAACGTGGTCGGGGGGCTGACATCCCCTCTGCGGCCCCTTCGCCCCCGCGCTTTTGTGGTGAGGAGTGAGGCGGTGGGCGTGGGCGCGGGGCAGCCTCGGGGATCGCGGCGGCGGGTGTCGGGCTGCGCACGGGCCGGCCGCGCGCAGCCACCGCCCCCGGTTCGTGAACGCCTGGGGCGTTCAGCGGGTGACGTGGTTGCTGGTCCGGGCGGTCAGTCCGCGCGTGTGGGTGTTCAGAGTGGTGTTCTCCTGCCGGACCGGGCCGTTGTAGTGGTGGTGGGTTTCGGTGTGGGTGGCCTTGATGGAGCGCACGGCCGAGCCGATGGCGGCGGCGACGGCCGCGACGGCGGCGATCGCCGAGCCGATGGCGGCGGCGACGGCCGCGACGGCGGCGATCGGGAGGGTGACGAACAGGACGCTGGTCAGGGTCACGGCGGCGAATCCTTGGCAGGCGAGCCAGATGCCGCAGCCGACGCCGACGCAGGTGGCTCCGACGCCGATTCCGGCGACGGCGGTCCCGGCGGCCCACGCGGGGACGATGCGGTGGTCCGGCTGAGGGACCGGGGGCGTGCTGCCGTAGGCGGGCAGCGGGGTCGGGTCGCGGTAGGCGGTGGGCATCTGCGGCACGGGCCGGTAAGCCTCCGCGATGATCCTGCGGGCCTCCGCGGCGGCCTCGGCGTCGGTCAAGCGGGGGTTGGAGTGGATCGCGTCGGGGGCGCTCTCGGCGGGGGTGTCGGGGTGCACAACGGGGTCCCTTCAATGCGGCGGGCAGCCTCCGCGTTGTGCGGTGGCTGCCCGTGCCTGCTTGTCGTGTCGCTTGTCGTGCGGCTTGTCGCTTGTCTTGTCTTGTCGCTTGTCGCCTTGCAGGTCACAAGCCGTTTCCGCGCCTCCAGACCCGCTCTGGAGCCTTCTGTTTTCCGGGGACGACAAGCGACAAGTGATCAGCCGTCGGACGGCTGCCCGGGGGCGTGGCGGCGGTGGACGTAGCGGGCTTTGGTGCCCTCCCCGACGCGGACGGCGGTGCCGTCCGTCACCCACGTCTTGAGCCAGCCGACGACCGTCTGACGGGTCGTGCCGTACTCGTCGGCAAGCGCGCGGGCGATCGCGGATGCCCCAGTGCCCTCGGTGCCGGCGGCGAGCAGCAGCGCGAGCGCGGCCTGTTGTGCGGGGCTTTCCTGCTCGCCCCGCAGCGCCGACAGGTTCAGCCCGCCAGTGGCGGGCGGCGCCGCGTCGGTGGTGCGGGTGTGCGGGTCGGGGGCGGTGCCGAACTGGGCGTCGATCTGCTCGCGGAACTGGCGCAGCATCTCCTCTTCCGGCGAGACCTGCTCGGCCGGCTGCTCGCTGCGCAGCGCCGACAGGTTCAACCCCGCCCCGGCCGCGGCGCCCTCGGTGGTGTCGTCTGCGGTGTGGTCGCGCATCCATGCGGTGCGCTCCGCGTCCCAGCGGCGGACGTAGGCGGGCCCGGCCGCCCTGGCAGAGATGTCGTCCAGCACCGGGTGCCGGTCGGACGTGGCGGCGATGATCTCCCGGATCTGGTTGGGCAGGATCCGCCACGCCTTGAACAGCGCGGCCGGCGACTCCGGGGTGCCCATGAACCCCGCCCCCTTGTACGGGGCCTGGTCCACGCGCAGCCCGCGGGAACCGGGGAACATCTTCGACAGGTCCATGCCCTCGGTCTCACCGCCGGTCAGGGCAACGCGCACCTTGGCCTCGCGGCGGATCATCAGGTTGCTCAGCACGCTCCCGGTCGCCCCGAGCGCGGTGAGCACGGTGCGCAGGCCCATCGCGCGGGCGATCCGGATCACTTCCAGGATCTTCTCGGCGAGCTTGCGCATCTGCCGGTCCGGACTGGCCAGGATCTCCGCGCCCTCGTCAATGACCAGCATGATCTGCGGGATTTTCGCGCTGATGGGCAACAGGTCCGTGTTCGCGCGGGCGAGCAGGTCCTGATAGCCCATCTTGCGCTGCTTGGCCACCCTGACCGCGGTCTCCAGCATCGTCATGGCCTCGTCGAACGTCCCGGCCAGCCAGTCGATACCGGGCCGCACAGGCTTGCCGTCCTCGGCAGTGATCTCGCCGTTGAGGGCGGGCAGCACCCACGGCAGACCAGCGGATCCGGCGTTGAGGTCGATCACCCACGTCAGGATGTCCTCGGCGCGAGCGAACCCCGCGAGGATTGAATGGACCATGTTCGTCTTGCCCGACCCGGTGGGGCCGACGATCAGCGCGCACTGCTCGCGCAGGTAGGCCAGGATCTGTTCGGCGTTGGTGCGGTAGCCCCAGGGGATGCCGGTGTGCAGGGACAGCGGCCCGTACTCAGCCGGATAGGTCCGTTCCTGTTCCAGCACGTTGACCGTGGTCACGTCGATGATGACCCGGCCCTGGTCAATGCCGGGGGACGCAGTGGCGGTGCAGCCGTGCGGCAGCCGGGCATCCGCCGACAGCCGCGCCGACTCGGCAGCGATCTTGTTCCAGGTGGCGCCGCCGGGCGGCAGCTCGGCGTCCAGGGAGTATCCGGCGCCGGTCTCCCACTTCTCCACGCCGACCACGCGAATGGTGATGTTGCACACTCGCTGGATGCGGTCGATCCATTCCGCGGCGATCGCCCGCCGCTCCGCGGACAGCTCCCGCGCGATGGCCCGCTGCTCCGCGGCGATGGCCTCCTCCTCCCGCGCTTCCTCATACAGCGCCGAAGAGCGGGCGGCGGCGCCGATACCGACGCCGATCGTGGCGAGCGAGCCGAGGGCGGCCCAAGTCAGGGGGCCGTGGGTCATGGCCCACGTGGTCCAGCCCGCGCCGACGAGCCAGGAGGCGGCACGGGTGGCAAGCGTCCGGCCGGCGTTGCGGACGCGCAGGCCCACGACGGTGTGTCCGAGGGCGCCGGCCGCGCCGACGGCCAGGGCCCATCCGGGGGGCATGGCGGTGGCGGCGCCGGTGGTGGCGACGGCGAAGGCTCCGGTGGTGGCGGACAGGGCGCCGGTCACGGGTCCGTGACCGGCGGTCCAGTCCAGCACCGGGCCACTGCTCTTGTTGGCGGTGGCGGTGCTGCTCATCTCAGACGTTCCAGCCCTTCTCGGCCTCGTGGCCGTTGCGGGGGTCCTCGTGGCGGGCGATGTCCTGCTCGTGGGCCTGCCGGAACAGCGGGCCCATGTCCTCGGCGACCGCGACGGCGCTCATCAGGGCGCCGAAGATGTCGTTGAAGCCGTCCGCGACCTCCTTCTCCAGCGGGAACTCGGAGTCGGAGCGCTCGGCGAGGATCTTCATCACGTTCGCCACCGACGTGAGGGCGGCGGGCAGTCCCTCGACCATGGCCAGGATCTCCATGGCGTTCTCGGGGTCGTACTGGGTGGCGGCCTGCTCCATCTCGGCCGCGACTTCTTCGAACCGGAAACCGGACACGTGCTCTCCTTCGCTCACCTCGGGTGTGGTGCTGGTGGGGACCGTGGCCGCGGGCCGCTCGATGCCGTCCGCGATGCCGTCCGTGCCGTCCTCGGCGGCCTCCGCATCGGCGGCGGCTTCCTGCTCACGCAGGTTCTTGCGGGTGGTCTCGTCGCGTGCTGCGCGCTGCTCGGCAGCCGTGGTGACGAGCCGTCGGTACAGGCGTCGGCCCGGGTTCATCAGCCACGGAATGCCGAACTTGCGCCCGATCGGGGTGGTGATGAGCCCCAACAGCCCGGCGGGCAGGGCGAGCAGCGCGGCGAGCAGGCGGCGGCCGTGGAAGCGCGCCGCGGACCGGCGCAGCGCCTGCCGGGCCGCCTTGCGGGCCGGGGCCTTGCGTACCTGCGCGCGCTGCGCGGCGATGGTGCTGCCGGTCTTGGCATCCCGCTTGGCCCGGTTCTTGGCGACCGCGGAATCCCGCGCGGCACGGGCCTTACGGACGGCACCGCCGAAGAAGCGGCCCACACCGGTGCCGCCCCTGCCCAGTCGGCGGCTGCCAGCTGCGGCCTTGGCGTTCCTGCGGGCGTCGGCCACGGCGCGGCGGGCGGCCGTGGTCTGTGCCCGCTTGTCCGCGCGGGACCCCGCGGCGTTCTTCTGTGCGGCGCGCAGGGCCTTGATCTGCCCGAGCTGGCCAGCGGCCTTCCCCGCACCGCTGGCAGCGCGCTTGGACAGGCCGTGCCCAGCCTTGCCGCCGCTCTTCGTGCCGGCGGCGGTGCTGCCGTGGTGGGCGGTGGGGCCGGTGCCGCGGCGGTGCTGGCCCGGCACCCTGCCAGACCGGCTACCACTGCTCCGACCAGCACGGGAGGCGGCAGAACGGCCACCGCCGCTCCGGCTGCCGCTGTTCCGTGCTCCGCCCGCTCCTGTCCGGCTCTGGTGCAGGCCCGCGCTACGGGCGGCGCTGCGGCCGGCGGCGCGTGCGGCGGCCCGCCGTGCCTCGCGGCGCGGGTCGGGCTTGCGGGAGCGGACAGTGGCGACCGTGCCCAGGACCACGGCCCCGGTCACGGCGACCAGAGCGGCGATCGGGCCGCCTGCCAGGGAGGCGGCGGCGACTGTGCCCACGGTGCTGTTCGCCCCGGTCAAAGCGAGCGGGACGACCGGCCAGCCGCCGGGCGTGTGCTCCACCTCCTTGGCCGCGGTGGTCTGCGGCTCGGGCGGCGGGGCCGAAGGGGTGGGGGCAGCCTCGACGGCTACCGGCTCAGTGCTGAGTTCCGTCATGCTGTGAGCACTCCTTGCGGGGAGTAGGGCCCGGCCGGTGCTGTGGAAGGTGTTCGGCCGGGCCTGCCAACAGGGCTTATGCGACGCGCTGTTCTTCGGGATAGGCGCAGCTCACGCACGTGCCGAGCATGGTCGGGATGACGTATCCGGCATCCCGACCGCACTCCGGGCACCTGCGTCGGGCGGCGTTCGCCTTGTCCAGGGCGGCCCGCTTGGCGGGCGTCATAGGCCGGACAGGCTTGGCCTGCTCGATCTCGTAGAGGTAGGCGACCAGCGGCCCGCGGCGGCGCCGCGGACGCTCGATCTGCGCGGCCACGTCCTGCCCGCCGGGCCGCAGCCCACGGGCGCGCAGTTGGCGGCGGGTGGCCAAGCCGTCAGGGGCGAGCCGCCACGGGTAGACCGGGACGGCGGCCATCACTGGCTCGCGATGGCCAGCTCAGCGCCGCCCGTGCTCGGGTCGCGGTGCTCGGCGTAGCGGGCGGACACCCACCCCACCGACCAGCCGCACAACTCCGCCGCGGCCCGCACCGACAGGCTCGCGGCGAACGCAGCGGCCACGATCGCGCGCGCCTCGTCCTCCGGAAGCTTGCCGGCGGCCGGGCCGCGCGCCAGCAGCGCGGCGCGTTCACGCTCGGCCCGCTCCTCGCGGGCCTGGCGTTCACGGCGTTCACGCTCCTCGCGCTCCGCCGCCTCACGCTCGCGGCGTTCGGCGGCTTGCCGCTCGGCCTGCTCACGCTCCCGCTCACGCTGTTCAAGCTCGCGTTCACGGCGTTCACGCTCGGCCCGCTCCTCACGCTCGCGGGCGGCCCGCTGCTCCTCCTCGGCACGCCAGCGCCGCTCCTCCCGTTCGGCTGCCTCGCGGGCGAGTTGGGCTTCGTGCTCACGCTGTTCACGGGCGAGCCTTGCTTCGTGCTCGCGTTCCTCGCGGGCCTGCCGGCGGGCGGCTTCCTCGCGTTCGCGTCGGGCCTGCTCGGCTCGCTCGCGCTCGGCGCGCTGCCGCTCCTCCAGCGCCGTCACGGCGGCGGTGATGGCCCGGCGGTAGGCCAGCCCGGTTTCCGCGGTGACGATCAGAAGCAGCGGCGCCACCGCGTGCACGGCCACGCCCACCAGGTCTTTCTTCAACGCGGAGTCCGCGGTGTTCAGGGCCAGCGTCATCGCGCCGGTCATCCACCGCAGCGCTACCGGCCACCGCCCACCGTGCCCACCCAGACGGGCCAGCACCGAATCCAGCCGGACCACGATGACCACCGCGGCATCCACCACGAGCGGCAGGATGGGGGCCGTCCAGTGCCAGGCGCGGGGGGTGTGCGCGGCCATCAGCGGCGTGACCGTGAGGATCGAGTACAGCATGGCGCCGCACACGATCAGCCATGTGCCCACCGACAACGCGCGCTCCGCTGAACGGATCTGAACCCCGTTCACGCCGCCCCCTCCATCGGCTTCGCAGCGGGCATGTACGCGCGCCGGAACCCGTTGGAGGCGGGGTCGTAGATGAACGCCTCACAGCGCCACGTGAACTCGGCTGCCGGGCGTTCATCGCACGGCTTCCACACGTGGTCCGCCGGCCCGCCGTGGGTGGCGGTGTCGGCGTAGGCGTCCTCGCGGGAGCGGTAGATGGAGTGCGGCTCGCCGTAGTGCAGCAGCACCGTAAGCGTCCGCCCCTCCAACGGCTCGCCCTCCAGCTCCTCGCGGAGTCGGCGGATCTCGATGTCCTTCAACAGCAGCTCCCGCTGCGCTGCGGACAGCTCCTCCATCGCACGGGCCAGGATCACGCCCACCTCGTCCGTGGTCGCCTCCGCCCGCTCCGCGCGATCGGTGACGGCGTACAACTCCCTCACGTGCTGGCCGAACGCCTCGTTCGCCGCCCCGCTGGCGTGCCGCGCGTGCTCGCAGGCGGCGCGGGCGTCGTGCTCCAGCCGGGCCAGACGGCCGGCGGTGACGATGCGGATCACGCCGCCTCCCCCGCCGTCGCGCGGTTGGCCAGCGCCGCCCGCTCGCTCAGCACCCGGTGCAGCGCCTTACGCAGACGCCGCGTGTCCAGCTCACTCGGCGTGCGGTCCATCAACGCGATACGCACGTCCAGCAGCTCGACCTCCGCCAGAATCAGCGGCGTCTCCACCGCGATGGCGTCCAGCTCCGCGGCCGTCGGCTCGCGGTCGTACTCGTCGGCGGTAACAACCGCCTGAACAGCAGCGATGTGCTTCATGGGTCGTGTGTCCTCTCACAGGTGAACGGCCCGAACAGCGCCCCCCGGATGCCAGTCCGGGGGGCGCGCGCCGTTGAAGTCGGAGTTTCCGGCTCCCCTCCGCTGCTCGTACGAGACGAGCAGCGGAGGCAACCGGACGCGGCGCAGAAAGCGCCGCGGTGGGTGGTGGTCGTACGGGTGTCTCCTTCGGGAACACGAGCTCCCGTTTCAGGCGTATGGAGACGCGACCTTTCGGTCTAAGCCCTCCGAACTGCCAAGGGGTCCGGGTCCCTCGCCCCCGCCGCAGCGGGGCCTCATGACCCCCGAAGGGGCCCTTTTGAGCACAGGCGAGCATGCTTGATGGAGCTGCACCACCTGCTCAACTTGTAGGAACAAGTTGATGCAGTGATGCTGCACCCACGGACAGTGAGCCGTCAAGGGATTGGGGCCTACATGTACCGACAAGTTGAGCGAGTGCGTCATGATGGGCGCATGAGCAAGCAACCCAAGTACCGACAGGTGGCCGACGCCCTACGTCGTGAGATCGTGAACGGCGCGTTCGACAGCCACCGCCGGTTGCCCTCGGAAAGCGAGCTGTCAGCCCGGTTCGATGCTTCCCGTAACACCGTTCGGTCGGGCCTTGCCTTGCTGGTCAGCGAGGGGCTGATTACGTCCAGCCAGGGTCTGGGCTACGAGGTTCGATCACACGAGGTGTTCGAGCTCAACGCTTCGCGCTTCGAGAACCTGGAGTTCCCCCAGAACGGGGACGCCTACAACACCGACGTAACGAACGCCGGCCGCCGTCCCCATCAGTCGTTCCGGGTCGAAATGCTGCCTGCACCAGCAGACATCGCGGAGCGACTGAAGATCGAAGAGGGAAGCACGACAGCTCTGCGGTTCTGTCACCGGTATGTGGATGACGTGCCGTGGTCCACGCAGGCCACGTACTACCCCGCCTGGCTGATCGAAGAGCGCCCGCGCTTGGCTGAGCCCAAAGACATAGAAGAGGGAACCACCAGGTATCTGGCCGCTAGCGGAATCGAGCAGGTCGGCTACTTCGACGAGATCGCGACGCGTATGCCGACACCGGAAGAGGCCCGCCTCTTGGAGGTAGGCGCCGGCGTACCCGTGCTGCTCTGGACACGCACGGGCTACTCGGCAGACCGTCCGATCCGATGCACCATCACGACGTTCCGGGGTGACCTGAACCGGATGAACTACGAGATTGGCGACCTCAGCGCCCGAAGCGAGACCACGTGATCATCACTCCTGCAGAACCGCACGACCTGGCCAAGCTCCTGTCCTTCCGTGAGGAGGCAGCGGCTTGGCTGCGCGGTATCGGCTCCGACCAGTGGAGCCGTCCGTATCCGGCGGACAAGCTGTTGGCGACGATCGAAGCGGGCACCGTGTTCATGCTCCGCGATGGGCACACCACCGCCGGGACCATCACGCTCACCCCGGATGCGGAAGACGGTCTCTGGACTGATGACGAACTGACCGAACCGTCGTTGTTCATCAACAAACTCACCGTGGCGCGAGAGTACGCCGGTCAGAACCTTGGCGGCCGACTGCTCGATTGGGCTGGCGACCGTGCGCACCGGGCGGGCGCTAAGTGGGTCCGACTGGACGCGTGGACGACGAACGAGGGACTCCAGCGCTACTACCTCGCGCAAGGCTTCACGCACGTTCGTACGGTCCGGGAGGGGACTGCTGTGAACGGCGGCCCGCGCGTCTCAGGGTGGCTCGCTCAGCGCGCGGCACGGCCGGCAGAGCACGGATTCACGGACTGCACGCCGACTCCCGCACGGCTTCCGTTTGCGGCTTGAGCGAAACATCCCATCTGACCCGCAACACCTACCGGCAGTTCGCCGCACATCCGCCGATGCACTGCGCTGGTAATCGACGGACTCACGAAGGCGTGGGGTTGAACCATGGGATCATGGTGTTGTCTCCCGCTTTGGGAGTAAAAATGGCTGCCGCCGTGACCCACTGTGCATCAGCTTTCGGGGTCACCTGGACTCCACTGACCGCGGATGTTATGGGACGGCCGTCCATGTTGGCTGGTAGCGCGACGTTACCCGCCTCAACATACTCACGAAATCTTTCCTCCATCCATTCACAGTTCGGTGGCGGATCGGCCAATTTCATCTTGCTCAGTGCAGGCTCGAAGAAGAACCATCGGATTCGCCCACTTGGATATAGGGCCATTACGGCAATTGGGCTAGGTGGCGGAGAGGCGGGCCAGACATACTTGTCGACGTCCAGGAGCCCTTGACGATAGGTGGGCCAGTAAGACAAGAGGGCATCAATTGCCTCTGTAAGCTTGCCCGTGTCGACGGACTGGCGACTCCCTACTTCTGAGGCAAAGCTGCGGAAAAAGGTCAACCCTTCCAAATAGGAAAGGATGGCTAGGTCGAGAGATGGTCCGATCCTATGGACGCTCGCACCGGATATCTCTGCGTGGCTGCCCAGCACTCCGCCGTAACTCCCGTGCGTAACCTGCGAAAGGAGACGGTAAGTGTCATAATGGCTTTCGTACCCGTGGTCTTTGGCACGGTCGTACAGATTGCGTGAACTCCAGTCGCGGCGATAGGCGGGGCCAAACTTCGTTAGCACGCGCTTGAGAGGAAGTAGGGCATCACGCTTCAGTTTTGCCAGCCTGTTTCTTTCGCGCTTCTGTGCGACTCCCTTTAGGTAGTGCAATCCGCGAGTAAGGTTAGCCAGCAGGTCGGCTGTCACAGCTTTGTGTTCCAGGTATCTTTCTGCTGCCGTCGCTGATGTCATCACCTCGCAATAATTCACGAGATGCTCGAAGAGGGATCTGGAAACCCGCGCTGCCGATCTACCATCACCGATGAGCAGGGAATCAACTAGACCAATATAATCATTGAAGGCGTGATTCCCGATGATGACTGCGGACTTGTTCGTGGTTTCTGTAAAGAATCTTCGAGTGACGATGTGGAGTTCTTCTTCGACGGCCCAAATTAGCGTGGAAAAGTCAGGAAGTCGATACTTTAGGTTGGCACTGATCTCGTCCTTAAATGCCAGCCCCTGGTGTTCTGAAGGGGGGACTTTGAAATCAACTTCCCCGAATTTGTCTCCCACCGACACCCCTCCCAGGTAGAGCTCACTAGGATAAGCGCACCAGAGTTGAAGGGCCAGAGTCTTGCCAGAGTGATCACGCTGGGGTGGTGCGCCGATTGGTGCCAACCACACTCTGGGTACCGCACTATCTGGTGCACGTTGCTCCTCTGGAGGACTCGCCAGGCTCCTCGGCGGGCTGATTGCAGGGCCGCCCGACGGAGGCACGATGGGGACCGCACCGGGGAACTTGCCAAACGGGGTGCACCCAGGTCTCGTACCCTGCCATAATCGCCGTTTATGCAGGACTATCCGAAGCAAGTGCGAGTTGTCGGAAGCATGCCCGCTTTTGCCGCCGTGCAACCGGCCCAAGAGGTACCACTGCTCCGATTCTTCATCCGGCTTCCCTACCATCTGCCGATCCCAAGTGGTCAGACGTTCCGCATGAGCCGATCTGCTGATCCCAATCAGCCGGCATGGGTTGTTATCTCCTTGCGGCAGTTCCACATATCGCTAGTCGACTCGGCACTCGATCCATATCGGGCAGGATTGAAAATCCTCCGAGGGGAAGCCGCCCCTCAGGAGTCGGGTGGCAAGTCAACTCAATCCTGGGTTGTGGCGGACACTCTAGATGTTGCATTTGATGACGAGCCAGAGGCCAAAAAACTGAATCAAGTTTTGACCCGAGCCTTTGAGAGGTGCCTTGCCGCGATAAACCTGCTAAGCGAAAGCTCGCGCCTCACAACTGGTGAAATCTGGTCCTATCCGATAGCTAAAGACTCTCTAGACCCAGAGGTGAAATGCGACGTACTCGACCCTCGTAGTGGTGCAGTACTGGCAGAAAATTCTCTGCGAATAAATCACCGCAAAATAAATACTGTCAGTTTGGCGCACAATGAACGAGAAGTTAGCGAACGGATACGTCAAGCTATAGCGCGTCGACTTGAGTCGGAGGCAGCAAATGCCCCCCATCCGTTTGTCACCGCTCGTTCACTTGCGTTGGAGGCGCAGACTCAACGGGTGCATGGAGCCGCATCAGCCAGCATTGTATCTCTGCAAGCATCGGTGGAAAGCCTGCTTCGGGGTCTATGCACAATGCTGCACCGTGACATGGGAACTCAACCGGAGGTAATCGCCGAGAAATCAGAGATCCCATTCGAATCTCTCATAAAAAGGGAGCTTCCTGGCCTGCTGGGTGGGAGATGGAGCGGACTTGACTCGGTACCCGGAGAGTACGAGGTGAAGCTATACAAGTTGCGCAACAGAATCGTCCATGCTGGTTACGCTCCATCGTATCTAGAAGTCAACCCGGCTTTCGATGTTCGGGATAGATTCACTGAATTCATTGAGCATCGGCTCAAGGAGCGCTGGAGGAAATATCCTAGGACCACACTGGCTTGGCATGATTCCCTCGCCGGTGGCCCAGGTAGGACCCCGAGAGCTGCTAAAAACACACTTGATGAGATACGGGAGAGTTGCCCCTTCTATTGGGTTTAATTGGTGAAGGCGTAACCTGCCGGACGGGTTCGAGGCTCGGGACGAAGAGGCCGTTTCACCTGTGGTGAGGGTGAGTCCTGGTTGTCGCCGGCGCCTGGAGCCGGGGGTTCGTCTAGCCTCCTGTGGCCATCCTCTGGCCAACATAACCCGCACCGAGTGACTCGACCCTCCTAAGGCGCAGGTCAAGGCCTATCTGGTCGTATGAATCCGGATGGTCTTGAAAACCGCTCGGTCTCGCTACCCCTGCCGGCCAGTACGTGACTGCCATTCCCTGTACCGCCAGCGCAGCGCCTCCGCGTGTGGGCGCCGAGACAGCTCACGAATATGCGGCGTGACGATACCGAGCTCTTCGATAGTTGGGCCCTGGGGGCGCGTCACCACGTCGAGGCTCTCCGGGTCAATGGCGAACAGGTGTGCGTCGTAGGCGCGGTGGAGTGCTGCATTGAGCGGCAAGCCATTACGAGGATCGTCTGTGCCGTCCTCGGCGTCGGGCCGCAGGTGAGCTGCCTCGATCATCTCGGGCACTGCGATCCCCGAGAGGGGGCAGCGAGGTCCATAGCGCTGGAAGACCCGCAGCTTGAAACGGCGCTGCCCTGGGCGTTCACGAACGTTTCGCCGGCTGCTCCGGCTGCTGTTACCGGTCAGGGAAAAGGGCTGCTCGTCTGAGTGATCCTCGATCAAGAGGTGTTCCGGTCTGCTGTCTCCAAAGCTGATCAAGAAGATCCGTGAGCGCTCTTCCCACCCCTCCACCCACGCCAGGCGCACAATGCGGACGCTGGACCGGGGGGTTGGCTTCGCGATGACGAAGATGGGCAGCTTCAGGGCTGCTGCTGCCTTGGTCGCGGCGACCTCTGACTCATCACGGCCCGGACCCCGGCCAGTAGTGGGGTAGTGGTAGATCACGTCGTTGTCGCTGATCTCGTCTGGGTAGTGCGCACCGGTGTGGAGGACTCCCACAGTGATTCCGCCCTCGTGAACGGCCTCTGTCCTGGCCTTGTCCATCCAAATGCCCTGGCCTCCGCCATAGACACCGAATCCGCGCAGGACGCCAGGTGGAACCTGGCTAAGGTCTTCTGTGAGCTGCAGGTGCGACCAGATCGCGAGACGCCAGGCACGCTCACCCTCGACCGTGGTGGGGCGTCCGTCGATCACTGTGAAGCCGAGGCGCTCCAGCAGGCGGTTGCTGTGATCCCGTCCACCGCTGATCACGCGCGCGTCAGGATCCTGGTGTTCATAGCGATGTGCCACGTTGGCGATGGCCTTGGCGTCGTACAGCCGACCAGCCACCTGAAGGTAGTACTGATTGGCACGCTCGAATCTGTGTCTGTCCAGAAAGGCATCCCGCCCCATGTCGTCGTACTCCTGGACGACACGCCGAACGATGCTGGCATCCGTCAACCCCGTAGCGGTCATGGGTCCCCTCCCGTCACCCGGTCCGACCTTGATCGTAGGGAGGACCACTGACACTGCGCCGCTCGTTGTCTTGGTCTTTGTCCAGTGCGCTGACGATCGCCGCCGTTCGCCGCCGTTCGCGTCCCCCATCTGACCTGGCCTTTGAACCTACATGGACGCTCCTAAATGGCCACGTGGACAGTTGGAAAGCGTGTTGGGGGCAACCCCTCACGAGTTCGAATCTCGTATCCTCCGCCAGTGCCTCACCGGGCACGATGTCGAAGGGCCCCACCGCTTGCGGTGGGGCCCTTCGACGTTGTCCGTCTCAGTTTTCCGTCTCAGTTCGTTTTTTCCTCGGAGCCGGGAGGGGGTGCAGGGAGCGCGCATCCGGGCCGCTCCCCCAGGCTCTCGACCCGTGATCGAGTCGATCACGACGTCCGGGACACCGAGGATCAGGAGAACGGTCGCGGCGGTGTGGCGAGCGTCGTGGAGACGGCCGTCTCGGACACCGGCGTCCCGAAGCAGGCGCTTCCAGACATGGAAGTCGGTGTTCGGGCTCAGCGGCCCGCCGGTCGGCGAGGCGAAGACGCAGCCCTTGCCCTCCCGGTCGGCGCCAGCCGCGATCCGCTCCAGCTCCTGGGCTTCTTGCGGATGCGGACGTACCCCGCGTCGAGGTCGACGTCCTCCCAGTGCGGCCCGAGCGCTTCCCCTTGCCGCAGCCCGAGGGCGAGGGCGAGGGCGATGACCTACCGCGCGCCGGGGTGCCCTGGCGCGGTCGAGCGAGCCCACGGATGATCTCCGATGGGCTCGCGCATGCGTGTTTCACTGCGAAGTAGTCGCTGAGTCTCCGCTTGGTCAAGCCTGCGGGGCGATCTCGTCAACCAAACCGCGGACGCGCTTTTCGATCTCGTCGCGGATCGGGCGTACCGCTTCCACGCCCTGCCCGGCCGGGTCAGGGAGCTGCCAGTCGAGGTAGCGCTTTCCCGGGAAGACGGGGCAGGTGTCACCGCATCCCATCGTGATCACGACGTCGGACGCCTGGACCGCCTCCACCGTGAGCACCTTGGGCACTTCGGCGGTGATGTCGATGCCCACCTCCGCCATGGCCTCGACGACGGCCGGGTTGACGGTGTCGGCGGGGGCGGAGCCCGCGGACCGCACCTGGACGCGGTCGCCCGCGAGGTGGGTGAGGAAGGCGGCGGCCATCTGTGAGCGCCCGGCGTTGTGGACGCAGACGAAGAGCACGGACGGCGTGGCGGTGTCAGACATGGGTGGAGTCCTCTTGGGGCGCGGGGACGGCGGGGGCGGTGAAGTAGCGGCGGGCGTACAGGGCGACGTACACCAAGCCAATCAGTGCGGGCACTTCGATGGGGGGCCGACGACGCCGGCGAGGGCCTGGCCGGACGTGGCGCCGAAGGTGGCGATGGCGACGGCGATGGCCAGTTCGAAGTTGTTGCCTGCGGCGGTGAACGCCTGCGTTGTGGCCCGCGAGTAGTCGAGGCCGACCGCGCGGACCAGGGTCATGGACCCGGCCCACATGACGCCGAAGTAGACCAGCAGCGGCAGGGTGATGCGGGCGACGTCCAGCGGCTGCGAGGTGATGGCGTCACCTTGCAGGGCGAAGAGGATGACGATCGTGAACAACAGCCCGTACAGGGCGAAGGGACCGATGCGCGGGATGAGCTCGGCCTCGTACCAGAAGGCGGGTCCGGCCCTCCGAATCTCGTATCCTCCGCAGCCGCCTGAACAGGCGAAACGAAGAGCCGAGCCGCCGATGCGACTCGGCTCTTCGGCATGACCCGGTCGCGTCACCGAGCAGCAGGCATCCGGACGGCAGACGCCACGACGATTGGGGCGCAAGGACCCGCACGACGAGTTGGCGGTCCTGGCCCGCGTAGACCACGTGATGGTTGCCAACTGGACGGCCTCAGACGCGAGCACAAGCCGAGCTGAGGCCCGGACGCTGCTGATTCCCGTGCGCCCGCATACCCGGGCCACCGAGGCCGGGATCCGGCCCTGACGGCTAGCGGCCCTGGGACGGTGAGCGGCGTGTGGAGGTGCCCGGGGTTCTGGGCGTGGTGGTGGATGTCTTGGAGGGTGCGGGCCTCGGTGAGCCGGGCTTGGGGGTCGTGGCCGGGTTGTCGGTCGCCTGGGGTTCCGGAGGGGTCGCCCGGGGGAGGCGGTGGCGGGGGATGGCCCGGCGGGGCGGGCGGGTGAGGGTGATCTGCCGTACGAGCTGCTGGAAGCAGGCCAGGGACGCGAGGCCCGGCAGGGCGGCCGCCGAGATGTCGACGATCGTCCGGGGCGCCTGCAGCACGCATAAGAGCATCGCGATCGAGGAGAAGAACAGCACCACGCACCAGGAGTGCACCGCCCGGCGCTGGTGCAGCGCGGCCCGCAGCACGGAGAGCGAGGCCACCAGCCAGGGGCCGTACACCAGCAGGGGCCACCAGGAGGCGACTCCGGCCTCCATGCGGGCGATGGCGACGATGCGCAGGGGGTCGTAGGAGACCATTCCGCCGAAGAAGCTCACCGCGGAGGCGATCACCGCGGTCAGGGCGGCGATGACCTGGCTGACCGTGCGAATGCTCTTCAGGCTCCCGCGCCGGCGCACCTTCCGGTGGCCGCGGGGCGCCTCGCCCTTCAGCCGCCTCAGCGGGGGCAGCTCCGCGGTGATCTCCCGCAGGTTGTCCAAGGGGGAGCCGGGGACCGGTTCGGTGACCGGCGTTTCATCGCGGGGAACCGGATTTTCTTCGCGTGGGTACGAGTACTCGTCGCGGGCGGAAGGGTGTTCCTCGCGGGCACCAGGAATCTTCGGGGAGTTGGCCTCCTGCATCGCGTCCTGGAGCATGAAGGCCAGTTCTTCGGCCGGGTCCCAGCCCGAATCCGGTGGTACCAGAGGAGTCGAGAAGAACCGTTCCGGGGCGCGGTGCCGGCCGGTGCCCGCCGCTTGGTGACCGAGCGGGCGATCGCCCGCGTGGTCGGTCATGTAGTCCGTGACGTGATTGGTCACATGACCGCCTACGTAATCGCCTGCGTATTCCCCTGCGTAATCACCGAGCTGCCCACTGGAATGGTCATTCTGTTGGCCCATAAAATATCCGGAACGGCGGTCAATACGTTCGTCGTACATTACGCCGCCGGCTATTCGGCGCAGGAGAAGGCGGATCGGCCTTCCGAACCGACCCAGCGGCGGGCGAGATCGGCTTCCAGCGCGCTCATCGCATCCAGGAAATCCCTCAGCAACGGCTCGGTGACCTTGAGGGCGACCGGCAGGCCGCCTCTGGTAAGGGTGCCGTTGACGGTGGCCGACGCGTGCACCGGGGCCGGGGAGTAGGTGTAGGGGCCCAGCGCCACCGCGTGTGAAGCACTCGTGTCCTGTCGCTCTTGACCTACGAGCAGACCCAAGTACCCTTCCCTGGTTGCCTTAGTCATATCCCGACTAACGTCGCCGAACTTCCCCGGATGCGCGGCATTCGGGTGAAGGAATTCCCCGATCAGACCTATATTGTGCGATCGGATGTCTCGTCCGTCTAGCCGACGAGATGGACGATGTCCGGACCGGCAGCCGGGCGGACGCCTCCACCGGACACCCGTCCGTCATTCGGCACTCGGCGGGATATTTTCGACGGCGGGATCCCACACGGAATGATCCGCAATTTCCTCGCAGCGATGTCAACCATACGCCGAAGCCGATGCGGTTTCACGGTGCCGACGCGCCACATACTGCGTTCGGCGGCTACGGTCCGCCCGCTCGGGTAACCGGCTGTCATGGGCGAGATCCTGGTGGGCGCGTGTTCGTGGACGGACCCCGCGCTGGTGCGCAGCGGCTGGTATCCCAAGGGTTCGCGGGACGCGGAGGGGCGTCTGCGCCACTACGCCACCCGCTTACCGGTCGTCGAGGTCGACTCCGGCTACTACGCGCTCCCCTCCGCCCGCAACAGCCGGCTGTGGGTGGAGCGGACCCCGGACGGTTTCGTCTTCGACGTGAAGGCCTTCTCGCTGCTCACCGGGCATCCCACCCGGCGCGGCGCGCTGCCCGTTGATCTGCGCGACGCGCCCGACCCGCGGGATCCCCAGGTGCTGGACGCGGTGTGGGAACGGTTCGCCGAGGCGATCGGGCCGCTGCGCGACGGCGGGCGGCTGGGCAGTGTGCTGTTCCAGTTCCCCCCGTGGTTCCGGCCGGGCGCGGCGGCCGAGGAGTTCCTGGGCCAGTGCGCCGCGCGCACCGCCAAGTGGCCCGTCTCGGTGGAGTTCCGGCACCCCGCGTGGTGGCGGGAGGAGCAGGCCGACGCGACCGCCGCGCTGCTGCGCGGGCACGGCTTCGCCGCCGTCGCCGTCGACATGGCGCGGACCCTGCCGTCGTCCGTCCCGCCGGTCACCCCGGTCACCTCGCCCCAGTTGGGCGTCGTCCGCTTCCACGGCCGCAGCACGGCCTGGGGCACCGGGAGCAAGGAGGACCGGTTCCGGTACGAGTACGCCGACGCCGAGCTGGCCGAGTGGGTGCCCCGGCTGCGCGCGCTGGCCGCCCGGGTGGAACGGCTCCACGTGCTGTTCAACAACTGCTGCGCCGACGCTGCCGTCCGTGCCGCCGAGCGGATGCGCGCGCTGCTCGACGGCTGCTGATCCGCCGCTCCCGCCGAGGGGCGCCGTACCTCGGTCTAGCTGTACCCGGTCATGACTTTGGTGACAGTCGGGTGATCGGTGGCTGGCCGCCGAGCGCAGTGTGTCGGCGGCCAGTGT
>NZ_BMVJ01000029.1:49035-62182 GCF_014650655.1 Streptomyces anandii JCM 4720 | reverse complement strand
CCGTAGGTGTCGATGATGATCTTGCGGCCGGTCAGGCCGGCGTCGCCCATCGGGCCGCCGATCTCGAACCGCCCGGTGGGGTTGACCAGCAGCCGGTGGCCCTCGGTCTCCAGTTTGACGCCGTCGTCGGCGAGCCCCTTCAGCACGTGCTCCACGACGTGCTCGGTGATGTCGGGCACGAGCAGCGAGGCGAGGTCGATGCCGCCCGCGTGCTGGGTGGAGACGACCACCGTGTCCAGACGGACCGCGCGGTCGCCGTCGTACTCGATGGTGACCTGGGTCTTGCCGTCCGGGCGCAGGTAGGGGAGCGTGCCGTCGCGGCGGACCTCGGCCAGGCGGCGGGACAGCCGGTGCGCCAGGAAGATCGGCAGCGGCATCAGCGTCGGCGTCTCGTCGGTGGCGTAGCCGAACATCAGGCCCTGGTCGCCGGCGCCCTGCCGGTCGAGCTCGTCCGCGTCCCGCCCGGCGCCGTCGCCGACCCGGGTCTCGTACGCGGTGTCGACGCCACGCGCGATGTCCGGGGACTGCGCGCCGATGGAGACGGACACCCCGCAGGAGGCGCCGTCGAATCCCTTGGCCGAGGAGTCGTAGCCGATCTCCAGGACGGCCTCGCGGACCAGGGTGGGGATGTCCGCGTAGGCGGAGGTGGTGACCTCGCCGGCCACATGGACCTGGCCGGTGGTGATCAGCGTCTCCACGGCCACGCGCGCGGTGGGGTCGTCACGCAGGATGGCGTCCAGGATCGTGTCGCTGATCCGGTCCGCGATCTTGTCGGGGTGGCCCTCGGTGACGGACTCCGAGGTGAACAGGTGCAGGGACACGGACCCTCCAGGAAGACGAAGAAGCGGGAGCACGGCCGGGCCTCGGTGGCCCGGCAAGGGTGCGTCCCGCTTCTTCAGATCGGCTCGAAGGGCCCTACAGCTCCCCGGTCAGTGCCGGTCGGCCGCCGGTCAGGGCTGCCGGCCGGCGGTCAGGGCTGGCCGGCCGGCTGGGCCTTGGAGGACGCGGCGCCGTTCTCGCCGTCCTCACCGTCCTGCCGCTCTCCGTCCCGCTGCTCCGCACCCTGCTCGTCGTCGTCCTCCCACTCGGGCTTGCGGGCCCGCTTGGGCAGCATGAACGTCAGCAGGAAGCCGAGGGCGATGATGCCGACCTCGTACCACAGCACGTGGTCGGTGGCCCTGGCGTAGCCCTCCTTGCGGGCCTTGACGGAGGCGTCGGCGATCGCCTTGGTGACCTGCTCCGCGCGGCCGGTGGGCACCGCGCCCGCGGGCACGATGTGCCGGCACACCTCGGGCGGCGCCTTCGCGTCCTCGTGCTGGGCGCTCTGCCGCGCGCAGGCCCGGAAATCGGCCACGATCCTGTCCTGGGACGCGGCCGACACCCCCGCCGCGCTCAGCTCCTTGCGCAGGTGCGGCAGCGTGGCGTCGGCGCCCGGCACGGCCTGCGCGGTCAGCAGGTTGAAGAACAGCACGCCGATCACGGCGACGCCGGCCGCCGCGCCGAGCTGGTCGGCGGTGCTGAGCACGCCCGAGCCGGAACCGGCGTGCTCCACCGGGACGCCGCCGAGCACGATGTCCACCACCGGGGAGATGACGAAGCCGAGGCCGAGGCCGAGCACGGCGAGCGCGGGAGCCATGTCCCAGCCGCTGATGCCCGAGCCGAAGTGGCCGATCGTCCAGATGAGGGCGACCATGCCCACCCCCATGATCACCATGCCGATGCTCAGCACCTTGCGGCCCATCTTGATGGCCAGCACCGCCGAGAACGACGAGGTGATCATCGCGCCGAACGAGAACGGCACGGTGGTCAGACCCGCGGCCAGCGGCGTGAAGCCGAGGCCCACCTGGAGGTACAGGGTGAACGGGAAGAACAGTCCGGCGATGATGGCGAAGAAGCTCAGCATCACCAGCAGGCCCGCCACGAACGACCGTTCGCGGAACAGGCTCGGCTCCACCAGCGCGGAGCCGTCCCGCGCCGCCTTCCTGCGCTCGTACAGCGCGAAGACGACGAACAGCGGCACCGAGCACGCCATCGCGGTGAACGTCCAGGCCGGCCAGCCGGCCTCCTGGCCCTGCACCAGCGGGTAGAGCAGCGACAGCAGCGCCAGCGTCACCAGCGCCACGCCCACCAGGTCCAGGTGCTTGATGTGCGGCGCGCGCGACTCGCGCACGAACGCCTGCACCCCGAGCAGCGCGAACAGCCCGACGGGCACGTTCACCAGGAAGATGGGCCGCCACGACCAGCCGAACAGGTCCGCGTCCACCAGGACGCCGCCCAGCACCGGGCCGAGCATCGCCGCGATGCCCGACAGGGCGCCGAACATGCCGAAGACGGCCGCGCGTTCCTTCGGCGGGAAGCTCACCTGGAACACCGACAGGCCCTGCGTCATCACGATCGCCCCGCCGAAGCCCTGGAGCACACGGGAGGCGATGAGCATCTCCGTGCTCTGCGCGACACCGCACAGCAGCGACGCGGCCACGAACACCAGGATGCCGATGGAGATCATCCGCTTGCGGCCCACCATGTCGCCCACGCGGCCCACGGTGATCAGGCTCAGCGCGAACGTGAGCGTGTAGGCCGCCGCCACCCACTGGAGCGCCGCCTTGCTGGCCTCCAGATCGGTCTGCAGCACCGGAAGCGCCACGTTCACGATCGTGGTGTCGATCAGATCGAGGGCGATGGCGACGAGGATCACGGCGGCGGCGCGCCACCGCTGGGGGTCGGGTACCCCCTCTCCTTCCACATACGTCTCGTCTTCTGCGTGCGTCACGGGGTTCTCCTGTCGTCCGACGGCGCGCTTGCGCCGAGTGTGATCGCCTCCGGTCGAGTCACGCTCGAGCGAGCCCGCCGACCATGCCCGCGGCAGCGGCATCCGGCCGCGGAGGAAGGGAACGGGCCGACATGAGGCTGTACTTGCTGAGACTGGGCACCATCCCGGGGCTCGGGGCGCCGGTGCCCGGCTATCTGCTCCGCACCGACGAGGGGGCGACGGTGCTGGTCGACACCGGGGCCGCGCCCGGCGGACCGCAGGTGCTGGTGGAGGAGGGCCAGGACGTGGTGTCCTCCCTCGGCCGGCTCGGGGTACGGCCCGAGGACGTCACCCACGTCGTGTGCTCGCACCTCGACCCCGACCACGTCGGCGGCCACGCGGCCTTCCCTGGTGCGGAGTTCGTGATCCAGCGCGCCCACCTGGACCTGGCCCGCTCCGGCACCGTGCCGAGGCTCGCGGCGTGCCGGCCGCTGTGGGACGTACCCGGCCTGAAATACACCACCGTCGACGGCGACACCGAACTCCTGCCCGGCGTCGAGCTGGTGGCCTCCGGCGGGCATGTGCCCGGCCACCAGTCCGTGCTGGTGCGGCTGCCGCACACCGGGCCGGTGCTGCTCGCCGTGGACGCCATCCCCATGACCGCCGCCCTCGACGCGGCCCGGCGGCCCGTGCTGCCCTTCGACATGGACGAGAAGGAACTGCGCGAGAGCACCCGCAAGCTCGTCGAACTCGCCCGCACGGAGGGCGCGTTGATCGTCCACGGCCACGACGCCGGGCAGTGGCCCACGCTGCGGGTCGCGCCCGCGTACTACGACTGACCGACGGCCCGTCACGCGGACCGCGCACCGTCACGCGAACCTGCACACCGTCACGCGAACAGCACCCCGTCACGACAGGAAGGGCACCCGCCGATGAGCACCGCCGCCACCGAACGCGTCCGCGTGGTCGTGTACCTGCGCGCCCCCGAGGACGGCGCGGAACCGCTGGAGCAGGCCTACCGGGAGATCAGCTGGGTGCGGCGGCCGGAGGCCGTGCCCGGACTGCTGCGCAGTGAGCTGCTGCGGGACGTGGACCGGCCCGGCGAGTTCGCGCTGCACGGCGAGTGGGAGAGCCTGGACGCCTACCGGGCCTGGCAGTTCGGGCCCGACCACAAGGACAACCCCTCGGCCCTGCGCCCCTTCCAGGACCGCTCACGAGGACGCCACTACGCCGTGTACGGCATCGCCTCCGAGGATCTGTGACCGCTCGCCCTGCGTACGGCCGACAGGGCCGCCGTTCCCCCGTGGGGGCGGCGGCCCTGTCGGCCCTACCCGGGCTCACCCGACGGGCTCGGCGGGCTCCACCGGGGCCTCCCACACCACCAGCATCAGCGCGCCATGCTCGGTGCGCGGGGCGTGCACGCTGCCGGGGGCCATCACCAGCAGGGAGTTCTTAGGGTGCCGGCCCTCCTCGGTGATCAGCTCGCCGTCCAGGACGAGGATGATCTCGTAGGAGGTGTGCCGGTGCGGGGCGGCGCTCGCGCCCGGGTGGTACCGCACCAGCGAGGCGGCGGGCCCGGCCGGGCCGGTCTGCTCGGTGGTGTAGAGCGGGAAGACCTCGACGCCGACCCGGCCGTCCGCGGTCAGCGGCGTGAACCGCAGCCGCCGCGTGAGCTCCTCGGGCCGGTCGAGCCCCTCGACGACGAGCGGGGCGGACGGCGTGGCGCGCGGCCGGTCCGGCACGGTTTGCGGCACGGAGGCCGGCCGGGCTTCCGGCGTGAGTTCCGGCATGGGTTCAGTTCCCTTCCTCTACGGCGGCGGGGTGGGCGTACGTGGTCCCGTACCGCGGCAGCAGCTCGCGCACCAGGCGGCGCTGGACCTTGCCGGAGGCGGTGCGGGGCAGGCGCGGGGCGAAGCGGAGCCGCTCGGGGCGGCCGACGGGGGAGAGGAGCCGCCCGGCGTGCGCGAGCAGCCGGGCGGCGAGTTCCGCGTCCGGCGCGTGGCCGGGCGCCGGGACGACCACGGCGAGCGGCAGCAGGCCCGCCACGGGGTCCGGCACCGGCACGACCGCGACCTCGCCGACCGCCGGGTGCGTGCGCAGCGCGGCCTCCGCCTCGTACGGGGACACCCGGTGGCCGTGGGACTTGAACACGTCGTCGCGCCGGCCCAGCACCCGCAGCCGGCCTTCCGCGTCCCGCTCCCCGAGGTCCCCGGTCGCGTACCAGCCCCGGCCCAGGGCGCGCTCGGTGCGCTCCGGCTCGTCCGCGTACCCGGCCATCACCCCGACCGGGCGGTCGCCGCCGCCCAGTTCGACGCAGATCTCGCCGGTGCGGCCGGCCGGTTCGCCGGTCTCCGGGTCGCGCAGGGTGAGGCGGTAGCCGGGCAGGGGGTGGCCGAGGTAGCCGGGGCGGGGGGAGACGCCCGGGGTGGTGCCGGCCAGCGCGGTCGTCTCGGTCTGGCCGTACCCGTCGCGTACCTCGACGCCCCAGGCGTCCCGCACCGCGGCCGCGAGGTCGCCGGGCAGGGGCTCCCCGGCGCTGGTCGCCTCCCTCAACCGCGGTGCGGCGGTGGTGAGATGGGGGCGCAGGGCCTGCCAGGCGCTGGGCGGGGCGCAGAAGCTCGTGGCCCGCAGTCCGCGCAGCAGCCACGGCAGCCGGGGGGCGTCCAGCGGGCCCTCGGGCAGCGCCACGATCGTCGCCTCGGCGTTCCACGGCACGAACAGGCTGCTCCAGGAGTGCTTGGCCCAGCCGGGCGAGGAGACGTTGACGTGCCGGTCGCCGGGCAGCAGCCCGTTCCAGTACATGCTGGACAGGTGCCCGGCCGGGTAGCTGAGGTGGGTGTGCGCGACCAGCTTGGGGGCCGAGGTGGTGCCGGAGGTGAAGTAGCAGAACGCCACGTCCGCGGAGGGGGTGGGGCCCTCGGGCACGAAACGTTCGGTGACGTCCGTACTGCCCCGGTAGTCGGCCCAGCCGGGGGGCACCGCGCCGTCCGGGCCGGGCACGGCGACCCGCGCCCCCGGCACGTCCACGCCGGCGAAGGCCGGGGTGGAGGCGGCCCGGCACACCAGGTGGGTCAGCCGCCCCCGGCGGAACCGGTCCTCCGCCTCGGCCGGGGCCGGGTCCGGGTGGCTGGGCACCACGACCGCGCCCAGCTTCAGCGCGGCCAGCAGCACCTCCCACAGTTCGGCCCGGGTGCCGAGCACCACCATCAGCCGGTCCCCGCGGGCCACCCCGCACCGGGCCAGCCACAGCGCGACCGCGTCGGAACGGCGGGACAGTTCGCGGTACGACACCACGTCGGCGCCGCCGTCCGGGCGGGCCAGCTCCAGCGCGGGCGCGTCGTTGCCGGCCGCGATCACGTCGAACCACTCCAGCGCCCAGTTGAAGAACTCCGGCCGAGGCCACCGGAACAGCGCCCGAGCGGTCTCCGGATCCGCACGGTGCCGCAGCAGCAGATCGCGCGCGGCACGGAACTCCACGTGCGCGGCGGTCCAACGACAGGCCCTGTAACCGTCGTCGGCCACCGCGGGGCCCGCGCCCCGGCCGGTGCGCGGGCGGCCGCCGCGCGGCCCCCGCGGGCCGGCTTTCAGCGGGCCGCCGCGCGGCCCCCGCGGGTGGGCGTCCTGCGGTGGCAGCGGGGCGGTAGTCGGTGACCGTGGGGGGTTGTTCCGGGGCGGCGGTGGGTCGGTGGGCTGGGGCATCAGGGGTTCGTCTCCTCGTCGGGCGCGGTCAGGGCCGTGTGCCAGCGGGGGCCCAGGAGGACGCCGGTCAGGGGGGTGGCGGTGGTGCCGTCGTGGGCGCCGTGCAGGGCGTCCTCGGCGATGGCGTCGGCGTCGGCGGCGAACTCGCCCCATACGCCCGGGCGTCCGCTGCCCACCTGGGTGAACCAGCGCGTGAACTCGCTGGGGATGCCCAGCACGTACATCCCCTTCTCCGGCCGCCCGTCCGCGCGCACCGGATGGAAGGGCGAGCCGGTGACGGCCACACCGCCGGTGGCGAACTCGCCTCCGTCCGGACCCCGGTTGACGTACGGCGTCAGCAGCCCCTGGTCGCGCAGGCGCGCGGTCAGGTCGCCGTCCGCCCGGCGCAGGTCCGGGTCGGGGATGCGGGCGTCGACCAGTACGTCCAGCTCGGTGCGGCTGCCCGCGACGCGCGGCGAGTGCACCTGGAACCGCCCCGAGGCGGGGTCGGCGGTGAAGCGCGCGTCGGGTCCGGTGACGCGCAGCAGCCCGCAGTCCAGCAGGGCCAGCAGCTGGCGCAGCCGCACCAGGGGCGGCCCGGTGGTCAGCCGGGACACCATGGGCACGAAGTCGCCCAGGAAGTCCTCGCGGTGCGAGCGGGGCGCGAGCCCGGAGAAGTCCACCGCCGTGCGCAGCACCCCGCGCACGTCCCGGATGGTGTCCAGGCAGGCCTTCACCGGCCCCTCGGCGTTGCCCTCGGCGGCCAGCTCCACGTCCTGCCTGAGCAGCGCGGCCAGCTCCTCCTGGTACGCCTGCGGTCCGGAGAAGACACGGTCCCCGAACGGCCACGCCCAGCGTCGCAGGTCCACCGGCCCGTGCCCGCGCAGCCCGCAGCGCACCGCCGCCCCGAACACCGCCTCCTGCGGCCCGCGCCCCTCCCGCGAGGAACCGGCGCCGGCCGTGCCCTTGCGCACCGCCTCCTCCGCCTCCTGCCGGAACCGCTCGGCGATGTCCGGGCCGTAGGCGCGCTGCAGCGCGGTCGCGCAGTGCACCAGCTCCACCTCTGCCAGCAGCCAGGGCAGCACGTCCGCGCGGAAGTCCAGCGGGCCGCGCCGGCGCAGGGCCCGTACCCGCTCGCGCGTGAACAGCCGCGGCCGGTAGACGTGCTGGGGCCCCTTCTGGTTGCGGCCGCGGGCGCGCAGCGGTACGCCGCTGCGCGCCCCGGCGACCAGCAGCGGCTCGCGCCCGCTCGCCTCGTAGCGCAGCGCGCCGCCGGCGTCCGGCACGAACCGGCCGCCGCGCCCCGTGGTGAGGGCGGCGACCACGTCGTAGAAGGACAGGCCGAGGCCGATCACCCCGACGACGCTGCCCGGCGCGATGCCGTCGAGCGGCATGTCGATCGCCGAGTCGCCCCGCACGTACGTCAGCCGCGGCCGCCGTTCGGCGAAGGAGGCCAGCTCCTGCTGGTCGGGGGTGAGCCGGGGCAGCGGGTGGCCGGTGGTGAGGACGACGCGGTCGGCGCGCAGCCGGCGCCCGTCGTCGAGGGTCAGCAGGTAGCGCCCGCCCTCGGGGGCGAGCGTCCGCACGGTCCGGCGCAGCCGGTGCAGCCGCAGCACCCCGTCCGGCACGGTCCGCTCGATCCGGTCCAGGGCGTGCGCGAGGTACTGCCCGTACACCGCGCGCGGCGCGCACTCGTCCGGGGCCGCCGCCTCCGGGTCGGCGTCGCGCCACCACTCGTAGAGCGAGGGCCCGGCCCCGGCGCGGGCGGGCCCGTCGTCGGGCGGTCCGGAGTAGATGGTGACCTCGCCGCTGACGGTGTTCATCATCGACCAGCGCGGCTGGCCGGTGCGCCAGACGCGGCCCGGACCGACCTCGTGGGCGTCGATCGCGCAGACCTCCACGGGCCGCGGCGCGGGCCGCTCGGCCAGCCGGGCCGCCAGCCGCTCCAGCACCGACAGACCGCGCGGTCCGGTGCCGACCACCGCGATCCGGTACGGCTCCGGGTCGGCCTCGGGCGGCCGCACGGCCGGGCCGGGGCCGGACAGCTCGGCCCAGTCGGGGTCGTCGGCCGCCTCCAGCGCGAGCAGGTCGTGCCGGTCGGCGGTGTAGCGGAGCATCTGCAGCAGCCGGGCGGCGGTGACCGGGGCGGGGTGCGGCACCGTGCGGCGGGGCAGCGGCAGCCGCCCGGTCCGCGTCCACCGCAGCCGGCCCTCGCCGTCCACGGCCGCCTGGGTCAGCCCCCGGTTGTCCTCGTGCAGGCAGAACGGCACGTCCAGCAGGCCCGCGGCGAACGCGCGCGTCAGCGCGGTGCCCACGTCCGCGTGCAGCTCCAGCGTGGCCTCGACCAGCGCCCGCGCCTCGGCCAGCACCTCACCGGGATCCACCTCGCCGACGTACGGCACCCGGCCGTCCCCGACCGCCCGGCGGCCGGCCGCGCGGGCCGCGGACCGCAGGGCGGCGACGTTCTCCTCGACGGTGGGCAGCCGCACCGCCTCGGCGGGCGTCTTCACGATCAGCCGCCGCGCCCCGCCGCGCACCGCGAGCTCCGCGCTGCGGTCCATCAGCAGTTGCGCGCCCCGCGGACTGCCGGGAAAGACGCCCATGTACGTGTAGAGCACCAGGTGCCGGTCGACACCGGGCGGCAGCCACTCGTCGGCGAGCATCCGCAGCGCGGCCAGCGCCTCCACGTCCTGGCGCGCGTCGGTCTGCTGCGCGTAGCTCAGCGACACGCTGGTGACGCCCTGCTGCACGAAGAACAGCGCCTCCAGCAGGCTGACCGCCACCAGCAGCGAGGGCGGGCACAGCTGCCCGAGCAGACAGCCGCCGAAGGTCTCCAGATGGGCGCGCAGCCCGCGCTCCGCGCTGAGGCCCGCGAACTCGGCCGTCGCCGCTCGCCAGTTGGCGACCGACTCGGCCAGCGGGGTACGCCCGTAGGGCAGGCAGTACGACACCGGGCCGCCCTCGCTCGCGGACAGCCCCGCCGCGACCATGGTGCGGAAGATGTCCCGCGGCAGCGCGGAGCCGTGCCGCACCTGCACCGGCCGGTCACCGGCCGCCGCCGCGACCCGCGCGGTGGTGTGCGGCCCGTGCGCCACGAGCGGGAAGCCGTTGAGGGGCTCGCCCGCCGCCAGCGCGGCCCGCGCGAGACCGTGGTCGCCGACCCGGGTGTAGCTGTCGAGGGTGAGCGTGCCGACCGTGGGGTGCGGCAGCGAGCAGACCGCGCGCAGGCCCGCGGCCATCGCATCCGGGCCGGCCATCCCCATCCGGGGCTGCACGACGAGGAGCCCCTCCCGCGCCGCCCGCGCCACCGCCTCGCCCAGGTCGGCGGGGCCGGGGCGCCGCACGGCGCCCGGCCGGGCAGGGCGCGGTCCGGGCGGGCTCTGCCGTGTCATACCGCCCTGCCCTCCGGCGCCCGCTGCGGCAGCGCCCCGAGGATCCGGCCGATCAGCGCGGTGTCGGCGGTGTCGGTGAACACCGCGTCGAAGCCGGCCTCGACCAGCGCCCGGGCGGCCGCCGCGCCCTCGTCGCCGTCGATGCCCAGCTTGCCGCCGATGACGGCCGGGACGTCCCGGGCCACCGGGTCGGCGCGCAGCGCGCGGATCACCCGGGCCCCGTCGAGCCGGCCGTGACCGTTGACGGTGCTGATCACCAGCAGGTCGGGCCGTGTCCGGCGCACGGTGTCGAGGAGCAGCCGGTCGGGCACGCACGGCCCGAGACCGACGACCTCGTGGCCCATCTCCTCCAGCAGCATCCGGAGGAAGACCAGGTTCCAGGTGTGGGCGTCCGAGGAGACCGTGGACAGCAGGACGCGCCGCCGCCCCCCGTCTCGTTGGGCCACCGTCCTCATAGGGATTCAACTCTCT
This sequence comes from Streptomyces anandii JCM 4720, assembly GCF_014650655.1. Lineage (GTDB taxonomy): Bacteria > Actinomycetota > Actinomycetes > Streptomycetales > Streptomycetaceae > Streptomyces > Streptomyces anandii. The sequence goes on along the minus strand of NZ_BMVJ01000029.1, from coordinate 51,892 downwards.
CTCGCATAGGACCGACTGGCGTGGGACTGACTGGCCGACTGGGACCTGGCGGCGGGTGGTCAGCGCAGGGTGACCAGGCGCCACATGCCCTCGAAGGCGCGCTTGACGAGGGTCTGGCGGTTGCTGATGAAGGAGGTGAGGAGGTAGCGGCCGGGCTGGAGGTCGTGCGCGAACACCGCGGACGCGCCGGGCTGCAGCGGGGTCAGCCCGGTGGGCACGCCGGTGAACGGGTAGACGGGCGGCTTCTCGCCCTTGCGCAACGCCTCCATGCAGGCGGTGACGTCCGCCTCGGTGGCCCCCGGCGTGGTCCGCAGGAACATCACCTCGTTGAGCTGCCCGGTCTGGTTGACGACCTGGAAGGCGCCCCGGGCGGGCAGCGTGCCGTCCGTGAGGTAGCGGCCCTGGTCGCCGTCGTCGTAGGGCGCGATGATGTGCGCCGTGGCGCGGGGGCGGCCCTGGGGGCGGGTGCCCGTCACGGTGAGCGTGCGCACCCGCTCGGGGTGGGCGGGGTCGACCGTGGTGTAGTCGAGCAGGTGGTAGGTGCCCGGGGTGAGGATCCAGGTGGCCTCCAGCGCGCCGCCGGCCGCCGTGACGGCGGGGCCGCCGTAGTACCAGGCCTCGGTGTCGATGAGCTGCAGGCCCGCCCGGCGCTGGGCGGGGTCCTGCGCGGTGGCCGCCTGCTGGTAGTGGGCCAGGAACTGCTCGATGCCCACCCCGGGCTTCAGCCGGACCAGCCCGAGCGGATGCTGGAGCGCGGGGTCCGGCGTGGTGGCCCGCAGGGTGACCGTCCCGGCGGGCACCGTGCCGCCGCTCAGCGACAGCCCGTCCGGCGCGGCCACCGCCTCCACGTCCGGCGCCGCCCCGCGGCCGAACGGCCCGCCCTGCGCGGCCGGTTGAGCGGCGGCGGCCTGCGGCACCAGCGCCACCGCACCGCCCGCCAGCCCGAACAGCACGCCTCTGCGCCCCAACCGGCGCCCCACAACACTCGACTTCGCGTCCATCCGGCGGTCCCTCCTTGGAAATCCCAGTCCCGAGGCCCGGTCGTCGAATTCCCGTCGTCCGCCCGGAGGGCGGGCCCCGCGGCGTCCGGTGCGTGCGATCGCGAGGCGCCGGAGCGTCCTCGATGGGGGTCCCCCTGCTCGTCAAGAGCTTGGGGGAGGAGCCACGTGGGCGCTTCGGCGACGCCGCTGGGAGTCCCCCTGCTCGAAGAGCTCGGGGGAGTGCGTGCCAGACGTCGCGGGGCAGGTGGGAATTCGACGACAGGGCCTGGGCCCGGATGCTCCGTAGCCGGCCTCAAGAGCGGCTGCAGGGCGCGTCGAGAAACGCCGCCGGGCCGCGGCCCCCGCCGAGCCGCCGAGGGGGATGTACCGCCGCTCAAGTGCGCGCCTAGCCCCGTCCGGCTGAATGTGGACACCTCCGACGCCACCGACAGGGAGAGAGCACGTGCTGACTCGCAGGCAACTGATCAGGGCGAGCGCCGCCACCGGTCTGCTGGCGGCCGTCTCCGGCGCGGGGGCGGTGGCCATGGCCGACACCACGGGCGGCGGCCCGGGCAACCCGGACGAGCCCTTCGCCGTGCCGCTGCGCCAGGCCCGCGTGCTGCGCCCGCTCGGCGCCGGCGCGGGACGCGGGCGGCACGGCATGGGCTACGACGTCTACCGGCTCAGCCCGCGCGAGACGGACGTCACCGTGGTGCCCGGCACCACCACCCGGATGCGGCTGTTCAACGGCGAGCCCGTGCCGCTGATCAGGGCGGTCCGCGGCCGCCCGGTGGTGATCCAGCAGACCAACGGCCTCGGCGTGCCCTTCGCCATGCACCTGCACGGCGGCCACGTCCCGGCCCACGACGACGGCCACCCCGACGACGAACTGCTCACCGGCGCCGGCCGCGTCTTCTACTACCCCAACAACCAGCAGGCGTCCAGCATGTGGCTGCACGACCACTCCCTGCACGCGCACGCCGAGAACGTCTACTTCGGCGCGGTCGCCGGTTACCTGCTCACCGACGAGTTCGAGCAGCGGCTGCCGCTGCCCAAGGGCCGCTACGACGTGCCGCTGTACCTCAGGGACGCCAAGTTCGCCGCGGACGGCTCCCTGGTGTACGACATGGAGGGCTTCATGAACCGGCCGACCGTGCTGGTCAACGGCCGCCCCCGCCCGTACTTCGAGGTCGCCGCCCGCAAGTACCGCATCCGCCTGACCAACACCAGCAACGAGCGCGCCTTCCTGCTCCAGCTCGGCGAGGGCGACGAGATGACCCACATCGCCTCCGACGGCGGGCTGCTCCCGGCGCCGTACGCCACCCGCGCGCTGGAGATCTGGCCGGCCGAACGCCAGGAAGTGGTCATCGACTTCTCCCGCTACCCGGTCGGCACCAAGCTGGTGCTCGCCAACCGGATCGCCTACCGCGGCGAGGCCCCGGAGGTCATGCGGTTCGACGTGGTCCGCACCGCCGAGGACCGCTCCAGCGTGCCCGACCGGCTGCGCCCGGTGGCCGACGTGGGCGCGCCCACCGTGGAGCGCACCTTCGTGATGTCCTTCGACGCGGCGACGGGCCGGCACCTCATCAACGGCAAGCCCTTCGACCCCGAACGCGTCGACATACGGCCCCGGGTCGGCACCACGGAGATCTGGACGGTCCACAACACCGACACCAAGTTCGGCATCCCGCATTCCATGCACACCCACCTGGAGCACTTCCAGATCGTGGACCGGGACGGGACGGCGCCCGCGCCGGGCGAGGCGGGCTGGAAGGACACCGTCACCGTGATGCCGGGCAAGAGCGTGCGCTTCAAGCTCAAGTTCACGGACTACACGGGCAAGTTCATGTACCACTGCCATCTGCTCGGCCACATGA
>NZ_BMVJ01000029.1:44632-49008 GCF_014650655.1 Streptomyces anandii JCM 4720 | reverse complement strand
CCATGGGGATGATGGGCCAGATGGAAGTCGTCGACCGAACGGCCCGCCGCGCCTGACCGAAGCCCTGTGGAGGACCGTCTTGTCCGACGACACCCAAGACGCCGTGTCCGGTGACCAGCCGGGCGAGGACCTGCGCTTCCCGTTCGAGCAGGCCGAGTTGTTCGAGCCGCCGCCGCAGTGGGGCCGGCTGCGCGGAACCTGCCCGGTGGCCCGCGCCGAACTGCCCACCGGCGACCGCGCCTGGCTCGTGACCCGGTACGAGGACGTACGGTCCGTGCTCAACGACCCCCGGCTCAGCCGGGCCGCCGCCACCCGGCCGGACGCCCCGAGGCTCGGCCCCGCGCGGCCCGAGCCGGACTCCATCATGGCGATGGACCCGCCCGACCACACCCGGCTGCGCCGCCTGCTGGCGCCGGCCTTCACCGGACGCCGGGCCGAGCTGCTGCGCCCCCGCATCGAGCGCACCGCCGAGCACCTGCTCGACCACATGGCCGAACTCGGGCCGCCCGCCGACCTGGTGGAGCACCTGACCAGACCGCTGCCCATCATCACCATCTGCGAACTGCTCGGGGTGCCCGACCGGGACCGGGAGTCCTTCAAGGAGTGGACGGACGCGGCGCTCACCCTCGCCCCGCACGCGGCCGGCGCGGTCACCGGGGCCCGGCAGCGGCTCGCGGACTACCTGCGCCACCTGATCGCCGAGAAGCAGCAGACCCCCGGCGACGACCTGCTGGGCTCCCTCATCGCCGCCCGCGACGAGGACCGGCTGCGCCCCGCCGAACTGGTGACGGTCGCCGCCACGCTCATCACGGCCGGGTACCACACGGTGGCCAACTCCCTTGCCAACTCCGTCCTCGCGCTGCTGCGCCACCCCGGCCAGCTCGAACCGCTGCGCGGGGCCGGGCGGTTCCCCGCCGAGGCCGTGGAGGAGCTGCTGCGCTGGACGCCCGGACCGGTCAGCGGCGGCACCATCCGGATCGCCACCGAGGAGCTGAAGATCGGCACCACGGTGGTGCGGCCGGGGGAGGCCGTCATCCCCTCCACCGCGTCCGCCAACCGCGACCAGGCCGCCTTCCCCGACGCCGACCGGCTCGACCTGACCCGCGAGGGCGCCCGGCACATCGCCTTCGGGCACGGCATCCACCGCTGCCTGGGCGCGCCGCTGGCCCGGGTGGAGCTCCAGGTGGCGTTCTCCGCGCTGTTGCGCCGCTTCCCCGGGCTGCGGCTCGCGGTCGCCGAGGAGGAGCTGACGTGGGGGACCGGGATGATCCGGGGGGTCAGCGCGCTTCCGGTGGCGTGGTGAGCGGCTTGTCGTCCGGCTGCGCCGTCAGGTCCCGCAGCAGGTCGTTCAGGCGCCGTACGAAGCCGGCGATCAGGGCGAGCTGTTCGTCGTCGTACGACTCCAGTACGGCCGTCATCGCGTCCTTGAGCGGGCCGAAGGCGGTGTTCAGCTCCTGCTCCCGGCGGCCGGTGGAGACCACGACGACCCGGCGCCGGTCGGCGGGGTCGCGGACCCGCTCGATGAACCCGGCCCTCTCCATGCGGTCGAGGACGGCGGTGGTCGCCGACGTGCTCAGACCGGTGATCTCCGCGAGCCGGCCGGCCGTCAGCCTCGGCTCGGTGCGGGCCAGGTCCACGCACTTCAGGTCGGTCGGGTTCAGGCCGAACCGCTCGGCGATCGCCTGGTGCAGCAGCTGCCCGCGGCCGCCGTTGTCGCGCACGGCGTCCTCGATCGCCGCGATCAGCTCCGCACGGTCGCGGCTCCGGTCGGGTGCGCGGTCGCGGTCGCGGCCGGTTCGGGTTGACATGGCCCACCTCCAGGAGGAAAGTATTTCGATAGATCGAGATTTCCGATCCAACGAGAATTCCCAATCATGGAATTAGACTAGCCGTAGGGGGCAGCGATGAACACTTCCGCGGGAGAGCGGGCCAAGTGGCGCGTCGAGGGCGTCGTCGAGGCGCCCGCCGAGCAGGTCACCGAGGCGCTGCTGGCCGTGCGCCCGGGCCCGGCCGGCGTGGACGGCAACGCGCTGGTGCTGGCCGGCGACCACACCAGGGAGGCCGGGGCGGTCACCCTCGAGGGCGGCCCGGACAAGTTCACCGGCCGGTTCGGCGGCTCGGGGGAGGACTACCTGGAGCTGACCGTGGACCGCGGGACGCGCTCGGTCGGCGTGCAGACCTGGTTCGGCGGCACGTACACCGTGGAGCCCGAGGGTGCGGCGAGCCGCGTGGTGCTCCGCGTCCACAACGTGGTCCCGAACTCCGGCCTGCTGGGCCGCAAGCTCGCCGAACTGGGCATCGAGTCCCGCCTGGAGAAGGTCCTCACCTCCGTCCTCACGGCCCTGGCCGCCCACGTCGGCGCGCCGGCTCCGGCCCCGGCGACCGCGAAGTAGCGGACGGCCCGGGCCGCCCCCGGATCCACAGCCACCCGGCGCAACCTTCCCCCGCCGTCCGGGTGGCTGTGCCGTTCTCGTGGCCGAACCGACGCCGGATTCCCGCCAGTTGGCCGGTTCGAGGTGCATTGCAGCCGGGCGCGAGGAGCGGGTGTGACCCTCTCGGCGACCGTGCGCCGCCCGGCGCGCGGCACGAGGAGGGCAGTATGAGAACGGACCGAAGGGCCCGCGCCCGGGGCGCCCGCGGGGCGCTGCTGGGCAGCGCGCTCGCACTCGTCGCGGTGGCCGCCGCACCGGGCCCGGCAGCCGGAGCGCCCGCCACCGGGAGGCCCGCCGCCGCACCCGCCACCGGTACGCCCGCCGCCGAGGCGCACACGGCCGGGGCGCGTGCCGCTGACGGCGAGACGACACTCATCAGCGTCGGACTGGGCGGCAAGCCGGCCGACGGGCCCAGCGAGCGGGCCTCCATCAGTGCCGACGGCCGCCTGGTCGTCTTCACCTCGCACGCCGACAACCTGGTGCCCGGCGACCGCAACGGCTGCACCGACGTCTTCCTGCGCGACGTCGCGCGCGGCAGGACGGTCCGCGTCGACCGCGGCTACAACGGCCGCGAGTCCAACGGCTGCACCGGCATCGACCCGATCATCAGCGCCGACGGCCGCTACGCCGTCTACTCCGCGGACTCCACCAACCTGGTGCGCGGGGTCCGCGACGGCCGCTCCCACATCTACCGCACCGACCTGCGTACCGGCGAGACCGTGCTGGTCTCGGCCGCCAAGGACGGCACCCCCGGCGACGGCGACAGCATGCGCCCGACGCTCTCGGCCGACGGCCGCCACGTCGCCTTCGCCACCGCCGCCGACAACCTGGTCCCCGGCGACACGCCCGCGGGCACCTGGGACACCGTGGTCCGCGACATGGCCACCGGCACCGTCGTGCGCACCAGCGCGGCGAGCGACGGCACCCCCGGCAACGCGGCCAGCGACGGCACCCAGATCAGCGCCGACGGGCGCTACGTCACCTTCTTCTCCAACGCCACCAACCTCGTCGAGGGCGACACCAACAAGAAGGTCGACGAGTTCCTGCACGACACCGCCACCGGCCGCACCACCCGGCTCAGCGTCACGGCCGCCGGGATCCAGTCCGACCAGATCACCATCGGCGGCACCATCAGCGACGACAACCGCTACGTCGTACTGAACTCGCACGCCACCAACCTCACCGCCGACAGCCCGGACACCACCCAGGACCACGCCTACCTCCAGGACCTGACGACGGGCGCGCTGCGACTGATCGACAAGGGCGCCGACGGGGTGCCCGCGCCCGGCGGCACGTTCTGGGCGAGCATCACCGGCGACGGCCTGCACATCCCGATGTCCTCCTCCGGCCCCCACCTGGTGGACGGTGACACCAACGGCGTACGCGACATCTTCGTCGCCGACCTGCCCGGCGGCGCGCTGCGCAGGGTGAGCGTGGGCTCCGGCGGGCAGCAGGCCGACGAGGCCAGCTACTTCCCCGACGCCGACCAGCACGCCGAAGCGGTGGTCTTCACCTCGTACGCCACCAACCTCGTGCCCGGGGACACCAACGGGCAGCCGGACATCTTCCTGCACCGCGAGAAGCCGTGAACACCAGCACGCAGAGAGGGAAGCACATCATGGGGATCACAGCCGGCCACGGCCCGTCGCGGCGCACGGTGGCGCTCACCGTGACCGCGGCCCTGACCCTGGGCGGGTTCGCCCTGGGCGTCACCCGCGGCGCCACCGGCTCCACGGCCGCCGCGACCACCGTGCCCGGCACCGTCGTGGTCGAGGAGAACGCCCACGGCAAGGTGCTCACCGCCGACGCCTCCGTACGGGACAAGCGGGCGCTGGTCGACGCGGTGCACGAGCAGCGGCGCGAGAAGGAGCGGCAGACCGGCACGCCCACGCCGACGCCCACCGCCACCGGCGGGGGAGGCGGCCACGGCGACCAGACCGGCTT
>NZ_BMVJ01000029.1:13354-44605 GCF_014650655.1 Streptomyces anandii JCM 4720 | reverse complement strand
CCCGGTCCGCGACCAGTGGCTGGACTCCGCGAAGACCCGCAAGGCCGCCGTGCCCGGCGGCCAGGGCACGCTCTCGGCGGCCGGGGCGAGCTACGTGAAGGTGCCGTTCATGGAGTACTACGCCATCTTCACCGACACCTCCTCCGACGTGTCCTGGCTCGGCGAGCGGCCCTTCGACGCCGACAGCATCGAGCACACCGACACCTGGGACGTCGGGTCGGTCGGCGCCCCCTTCTGGGTGGTCGGCGCTCCCCAGGGCGCCACGGTCAAGAGCACCGGCAGCAACGCGCAGGCCAGCTGGACCACCACGGTCAAGGACAACTGGTACAGCGAACACGCCTACGACCAGGTCGCGTTCTACCCGCCCAACCAGGACGACTACTCCAACGTGTTCCGCATCAGCCACTCGGTCACCGGCACCTTCCAGTTCGGCTCGTCCTTCTACACCGTGACGACCCGCGCCCGGGCCTACAGCTGATGTCCGCGCCCGTACGGAAGGGGAGCGGGCGGCGGCCCGCGGCCGGTCCCCGCCCGGCCCGCTGGGCGCCGGCGGTCGCGGCCGCGGTGGCGTTGGCCGCGGGCTGCGCCCCGGCGGACCCGGGCGGCGCGCCCGCGCCCGCTCCGTCAGGGGACGGTTCCGTGCGGTCCGCCGCCCGCGTGGACGCCCGCGAGCTGCTGCGCGACTCCTGGGTGACCGACGGGCGGCGCGGCTGGTTCGTGGACGGCGCCGCATCCACCGCCCAGCCCCCGTTCTCGCTGTACGAGACCGCCTGGCGGCTGCGGCTGACGGCCCTGCACGCCGCCCGCCCCGCCGTCGACCACGAGCGGCTGCGGTTGTGGGTGCGGGCGGCCGAGCGGGGGCGGCTGGACTCGTCCGGGCTGCCGCCCGTCGCGCAGGTCGACCTGGCCGTGGACGCGCTGCTCACCTCGGGCGGCACGGCCGACCGCGCGGACGTGGGGCGGACGCTCGAGGCCCTGCGTCAGGGCGGCGGCTACCGCACCGCGCCCTCCGCGGCCCGTACGGACCCGGGCAGCACGGCGGTCGCGGTGCGCGTCCTGTCCCGGCTGGGCCTGCCCGTTCCCGAGCCGGTCCGGCAGGCCAACTCCGCTGCCCTGCAGGCGGTTCCGGTGCGCGAGGCGGCCACCGCGCCCGGCGAGGTGGTACCGGTGCTGCAGACCGCCGCCCTGCTCGGCGTGACCGGCGCCGACCGTACCCGCGCCGCCGCCCTCGCGACGGCGGCCGCACGCGCCCTGTCCGCCTACCCCGTCGAACCGGTCCGGCTCGCCTGGGAGGGCGCCCTGCGCGACGCGGCCCCCCGGCTCGGCGCGCGCCTGCCCGCCTTCCCGGCGGCCGCCTGCGACGGACATGTGCTCCCCGACGGCGGGATCGGCCTTCCCGGCGCCCGGCAGGGGGATCCGCAGGCAACGTACTGGGCACTGCGGCTCGGCTGTTCGGCCGTGCGCGTCCCCGCGGCCGGTGCCCACTCGCGGGCGGGCTGGCCCGCCGGGCAGACCGACCAGACGGCGCTGAGCGCGACCGCCGCCGCCCTGGCGCTGGCCCGCAGGACCGGCCAGAGCGCCGAGTTCGCCGGCCCGCTCGCCCGTCAGGTGCGCGAGGTGTGGCTGCCCCGTGAGCGGCGGCCCGCGCCGTACGACACCGCGCGGCTGGTCGACCGGGTCGACCTGCGCCTGGTGGCGCGGGCACTGGGTGGCGCCCTCGCCCGCGAGGTCGACCGCGGCCTGCCCGCGCCGTCCCTGCGCGGGGTGCGGGCCACGGACGACGCACGTCTGCTGCTGACCGCGCTCGACGCCGCAGACTCCCCGGCCGCACGGCGCACGATGTGCGCCACCGGCTCGCCCCTGCGCCCGGCCGGAGCGGCGGGCGGCGGCGCGTCGATCGTGCGCGCCGCCCGGCTCGCGGCCGCCGCGGACCTGTGCCACGACCCGGCCCTCGCCCGCCGCGCCCGGGCCGGGGCCGCCGCCGTACGCGCCGGCACCGCGCTCTACCGCAGCGGCACCGCGCTCTCCTTCGAGGCGTCGGTGATGGGTACCTGGATCGAACGCCCCCGCGCCGACGCCGTCACCGCCTGGACCCGCGCGGGCCTGTGCACCGGCGACCTCTGCGCGGAGACGCCCGCGCGACTCCGTACCGCCGACCACACCCCGCTGCGCACCCTCGCCGCCCTCATGGCGGCCCGCGCCGGCGACTACGGCGCGCTGTTCCCGGTGGCCTTCTGACGCACCGCACGACTTCGGGGCCCGTCCACCGGACGGGCCCCGAAGTCGTCTCGCCGTTGATGTCAGACCGGCAGCCGGGCCAGGTGACGGTCGAGGGCGGCTCCGTCCCGTACGCCGCCCCGGAAGGCGACGTACCCGTCCGGGCGCACCAGCAGCAGTGCGCCGGACGCGGCACCGAGCGCGGTGCGCGCGGCGCCGGACGGGTCGGCGACGGTGCCCGCGGGTCCGCGTCCGGCGGCGGTGACCGTGTGCACGGGGATCCCGGCCCGGCGGGCCGCCGCACCGGCCTCCTTGGCGGCGAGTTCGGCCGCCGCCGGGTCCGCCGGGTCCTCGGGGAACGCCAGCAGCGTCCACTCGCCCCGCCCCAGCAGCCGGAACAGCCGCCCCGTCCCCAGCGCGGCGTCCGGCACGCGGGCGCCCGGGCCGGGCCCTTCGCCGTCCGGCGCGGTGCCGGCGCTGAGCGGGCTGTCCGGGTAGGCGAGGGTCAGCCCGGTGTGCGCGGCCGTGCCGGTGGCCCCCGCGAGCCCCGCGCGCAGCCGCGCGAAGGGCGGCACGGGGCCCACGCCACCCCAGTACGTACGGGCGTTGCGCTCGGCCAGGGCCAGCGCGACGGGCCTGCGCTCGGCCTCGTAGCTGTCCAGCAGCCGGGCCGGCGCCCGGCCCCGCACCACCGCCGCCAGCTTCCAGCCGAGGTTGAAGGCGTCCTGGAGGCCGGTGTTCATGCCCTGCGCGGTCACCGGCATGACGGTGTGCGCGCTGTCCCCGGCGAGCAGGCACCGCCCTGTCCGGTACGTCCCCGCCACCGCGTTGTAGAGCCGCACCCGCCAGTTGAACCGGCCGTCGTGGAAGGCGAGACCGGGTACCCCGCTGACCCGGCGCACCGCGTCGAGCACCTCGGCCACGTCCGGGTCGCCGGTCCGCGCCCGGTCGGGGTCGGCCACGCCCGCGTAGAAGCGGTGCCGTCCGTCGGGCAGGGGAGCGGTGCCGAGCGAACCGGCCTCGCTCAGGAACAGATGGCAGTGCGCCGGATCGCCGGGCAGCGCACCCGTCCAGCGGGCGTCGATCTGGAGCAACTGGGTGCCGGGGCAGGGCTTCTTCTCCCAGCTCGCCCCGATCTGGTCGCGCACCGTGCTGTGCGGGCCCTGCGCGCCGACCACCCAGCCGGCCCGCACGGTCTCGGCACCGCCGTCGGCCCCGGTCAGCGTGACCGTCACGCGCGCCGGGCCCTGTTCGACGGCGACCGCGGTCAGGCCCCGCTCGACCCGCACCCCGAGCCCGGCCAGATGCCGGGTGAGCATCTCCTCCGTGCGCCGCTGCCCGATCAGCAGCGGCCGCGGATACGGCGTGCCGGGCTGGTCGGCGGGCCGCACCAGCGGGGGCAGTCCGGCGAAGTGGTGGGTGCGGTGGGTGTAGGGGACCCCGGAGTCCAGGTAGTCGCCGACCGGGAGGCCCATGAGGTCGAAGACCTCCAGGGTGCGCTGCCACACCGTGCAGGCCCGGGTGCCCGGGCGCGGCTCGGCGCGCCGGTCCACGACCCGTACCCCTACGCCCCTGCGGGCCAGTTCGATCGCGGTGCACAGGCCCACCGGGCCGGCACCGACCACCAGCACGTCCGGGTCGCTGTCCGTGGCGCCGCTCACGCACGCTCCCAGAACAGCAGCCAGTGGTGGGAGGGCAGCCGCGTCACGCCGGCGGGCCGCAGCCCGGCCTCGGCGGCGAGCGCGGTGAACTCCTCCAGGGTGCGCTCGCGGCCCTTGTTGAACACCAGCATCCGCAGGTCGTACTCGGTGTTGAGCCGCTTGCCCGTGTCCTCGGCCACCACCCGCTCCACCACGACCACCCTGCCGCCCTCGGCGAGCGCCTCGGCGCACCGGGCGAGGATCGCCACCGACTCCTTGTCGTCCCAGTCGTGCAGGATCTGGCTGAGCAGGTACACGTCGGCGCCGGTGGGCAGCGGGTCGAAGAAGGACCCCGCGACGACCTCGGTGCGGTCGGCGAGCCCGGCGGCGGCGAACCGATCGGTGCCGCCCTCGACCGTGCCGGGCAGGTCCACCAGCACCCCGTGCGCGTCGGGCGCGTGCCGCAGCACCGCCTCCAGCAGCGCCCCGGTGCCGCCGCCGACGTCGGCGATGCGGCGGGCCTCGTGCCAGGGGTGCGCCCGGGCCACCTCGGGGGCCAGGCGGCCCTGTACGGCGGCCATCTGGGCGTTGAAGGAGTCGGCGAGTTCGGGGTGGGCGGCCAGGTCGTCCCAGAACGGGGTGCCGAACACGGCGTCGTAGCCGGGCTCGCCGGTCCGCACCGCGTGCAGCAGCCCGCCGCACGCGGCCAGGTCGATCCGGCCGCTGGCGCCCTCCAGGTCCAGCCAGTGCCGCATGCGCGAGGGGTGGGTGTCGAGCAGCAGGCGCGAGGTGTCGCTCAGACCGTAGACACCGGGTTCGTCCTCGGTGAAGACGTCGCGGCAGGCCAGGAAGCGCATCAGCCGCCCCAGCGCGCTCTCGTCGGCCGAGGTCGCCCGGGCCAGCCCGGCCCGGGTACGGACGCCGGCCTCGATGTGGTCGGCGATGCGCAGCGTGGCCGCCACGCGTACGGCGATGGGGGTGAAGACGTCGACGAACGACGGGCGCCCGCCCGGCCCCCGGGGCGTCGGCTGCTGGGTGTGCTCCGTGTGCGTGTCGATGGCAATGCACCTCTTCCGTGTGCGCTGTCGGGCGAGTGCTCCCGCCGGGTGCTGTGCCTTGGCGGTGCGCCGATGGTCCTGACGACGCCTAGACGGGCGCTCAAGCGCGGGTGGCGGCGAGGGGTTGACTCCCGCGAGATGTCTCTCTAAATTAGAGATGCACGGAAACAGAGAAGCACTCAAAGCGAGAAGACGAAGAAGAGGAGCCGTCATGAACGCCACCCACGAGACCCGCGCCCGCTTCACCGACGCCGACGCCCGCGCCCTGCTGGCCGGCCTCGCCGCCCGCTGGGACGCCGGCGACGGCCACGGCTACGGCGAGCTGTTCGCCCCCGACGCCACCTACGTCCAGTTCAACGGCGTACTGCTGAACGGCCGTCAGGAGATCGCGGAGATGCACGACCTGATGTTCCGCACGATGCTCTACGGCACCCGCCTGATCGCCCACGACATCGAGAGCGTCCGCCAGGTCGGCGAGGACTGCGTGGTCGTGGTCTCCACCGGCGCCGCGCTCTACCCCTGGCAGAAGGAAGTCACGCCCAAGCGGTTGTCGAGGCAGACCCTGATCCTCGAGCGGCGGGACGGGCGCTGGCTGATCACCGGCTTCCAGAACAGCCGGATCAAGCCCTTCCCGACGAGCGGGCCGCTGTTCGAGGTGGCGAGCCGCGCCGTGCGGCTGCGCGTGGACCGCGCCCGGCGCTCCGCCTGAGCCCGCTCACCGGGCCGCGCCCGGCCGGGGCGCGCGCAGTTACGCTGGCCGGAACCCACCGGCAGAAAGGCAGCGCCACCATGCGACCGCACAGCGAAGAGGACCGCTCCATGGGCACACTCATGTCGCTGGCCACGGCCCTGCGGGTGCAGGCGGCCAGGACGGTCCTCTTCCAGGCGGCGGTGGCCCAGTCGATAGGGCTCAACGCCACCGACTTCAACTGCCTGAGCCTGCTCGACCTCGAAGGACCCATGACCCCCGGCCGGCTCGCCGAGCGCGCCGGACTGAGCCGGGGCGGCGCGATCACCACGGTCGTCGACCGGCTTCAGAAGGCCGGATTCGTACGCCGCAGGCCGGACGCCGGGGACCGGCGGCGGGTCATCGTCGAGACCGTGCCCGAGGCCTTCGCCGAACGCGTCGACACCGCCTTCGCCGACTTCCGCGCGGCGCTCGGCAAGCTCCTGTCCGAGCTCACCACCGAGCAGCAGGAACTCCTCCTCGACGTCACCAACCGCAGCAACGAGATCTTCCACACGGAAACCGTCCGCCTGCAGTCCCGTACCTGACGGCGCCCCCGGGCACCCCTGCTCCGCTCACCCCGCTCCACCGCGGCCCGAGCCGGAGTCGATGCCGGCGTGGCACCTCTGGGCGCACTGTCTCGACAAGGAGAGCATGGTGACCACTAGCCCGGTCCGCAGCGACACCCCCACCACGCCGCCACCCCCCAGGCGCCGCTCCGTCCTGGAACGCACCGCCGGATTCGCCCAACGCCACCGCTGGACCGCCCTCTTACTGTGGGTCGCCGTCCTGCTCGCGGTCTGGACCGGCGCCTCCGCCCTCGGCGACGCCTACCGCGACGACTTCTCGCTGCCCGGCACCGAGACCCAGCAGGCGCTGCAGACCATGCAGAAGCACGGTTCCGCCCAGGCCGGCGACAGCCTCGAGATCGTGCTGCACGACCGGCACGGACTGAACGGCCCCGGCACCCGCGGCGCCGTCACCGAGATGCTGGCCGAGGTCGCCCACCTGCCCCAGGTCGCCCAGGTGCGCAGCCCCTACCAGGACCGCCAGGCCGTCTCCAAGGACGGCACCATCGGCTACGCCACCGTCGTCCTGCGGGGCAAGTCCGAGGACATGGCCAAGGCGGACACGCAGCGCATCTACGACACCGCCCGCACCGCCCGCGCGGACGGCCTGGACGTCCAGCTCGGCGGCGACGCCGCGCGCAAGCTCGGCGAGGCGCAGGGCGGGGCGGCCGAGGGCATCGGCATGCTCGCCGCGCTGGTGATCCTCGGCCTGATGTTCGGCACCGTCATCGCCGCCGGACTGCCCGTCATCACCGCCGTGTTCGCGGTCAGCAGCACCCTCGGCGTGATCATCCTGCTCTCGCACGTCTTCACCATCGCCAGCTACACGCCGTACATCATGATGCTGGTCGGACTCGGCGTGGGCATCGACTACGCCCTGCTGATCTTCGCCCGCTACCGGGCCGAGCTGGTGCGCGGCGCGTCCCCCGAGGACGCCGGCCGCCGCGCCCTCGACCTCGCCGGCCGCACGGTGTTCTTCGCCGGCTGCACGGTCATCGTCGCCCTGCTCGGACTGGTCGCCCTCGGCCTCGGCTCGCTCCAGGGCACCGCGGTCGCCGTGGCGCTCACCGTGCTGGTCACCATGATCGCCTCCCTGACGCTGCTGCCCGCGCTGCTCGCCCTGTTCGGCAAGCGGTTCGCCCGCCAGTTCACCGCCAAGGCCGCCCGCCGCACCGCCAAGGGCCGCCCGGTCGAGGGCGGGGCCCGCTGGCGCGCCTGGGCGGGCCTGGTGCAGCGCCGCCCGCTCGTCTCCCTGGTGCTGGCCGTGGCCGCGCTCGGTGCGCTCGCCGCCCCCGCGCTCGACCTGCGGCTCGGCTTCGCCGACGCGGGCAACGACCCCGCGAAGACCACCAGCCGCAAGGCCTACGACCTGCTCGCCGACGGCTTCGGCCCCGGCTTCAACGGCCCCCTCGTCGTGGTCGCCGAAGGCGCCGGCCGGGCCGGCACCGCCCTCACCCAGCGGCTGAACGGCACCCCCGGCATCGCCGCCGCCACCGCGCCGATCCCGGCCCGGGACAACAAGGCGTTCACCGTCATCGCCTTCCCGACCACCTCACCCCAGGACGCCCGCACCACCGAGCTGGTGCACACCCTGCGCGACGGCGTACTGCCCGAACTCGGCCGGCAGACCGGCGCCCACTACCTCGTGGGCGGCTCCACCACCGCCGTCATCGACTACGCCGACACCGTCTCTCGCCGCATGCCCCTGTTCATCGCCATCGTGGTCGGCCTGTCGCTGCTGATCCTGGTCATGGTGTTCCGCTCGGTGCTGGTGCCGCTGAAGGCGGCGCTGCTCAACCTGCTCAGCATCGGGGCCGCGCTGGGCGCCATGACGCTGGTCTTCCAGAAGGGCATGTTCGGCCTGGAACCCGGACCGATCGAGGCCTACCTGCCCATCATGATCTTCGCGATCGTCTTCGGGCTCTCCATGGACTACGAGATCTTCCTGGTCTCCCGCATCCGCGAGGAGTGGACCCGCACCAAGGACGCCTCCCTGGCGATCCGCGAGGGCCTCGCGCACACCGGCTCGGTCGTCCTCGCCGCGGGCGCCATCATGGTCGCGGTCTTCGGCGCCTTCATCCTCGGCGGCGACCGCATGCTCCAGCAGTTCGGCTTCGGCATGGCGGTGGCCGTCTTCGTCGACGCGGTCGTCATCCGCTGCCTGATCGTGCCGGCCGCGCTCCAGCTCATGGGCCGCCGCGCCTGGTGGCTCCCGTCCGGCCTGGACCGGGCGCTGCCCAAGCTCGACCTGGAGCACCACGGCCGACCCTGACGCGCACGGCCACGCGCCGTCGCCCCCGCACCGCGGAGCCCGGACCCCACCTGACGGGGAGTCCGGGCTCCGTCGCGTCGTGACGTCGCCGCAGGCACGGCTTCGCGCGAAGGGCGAGCGGGCCCCGAGCGAACTCCGAGGACGGGGCGGTTTGCTGAGGGCGTGAAGGGAACGGCCCCGGGCGTGAGGGACCCGCGGGCCGGCCCGCCGGACCGCAGGCCCGGCGTCGCGGCCGTCACCCACGCCGCCTGACGCCCCGCGGTCCGGCCGCCTCCCTTCCGCCCGCGGCGCCCGGCACTCCCCCGGCCGGGCGCCGCGCGAGTCCCGGAGGCACGGCGCCGCGAGGAGTCCTCGAGCGGTCGTCGAAGCGCGGCGAGCACGGTCGGGCCCACGACAGCCCGACCCCCGTACGGAGGACCCATGGCCGCCCCGCCCCGACCTCGCGACGCAGTGACCGACCTCGCCTCAGCCGTCACGACCTCCGCCACCGAGGTTCCGCGCCGTCCCCGCTGGTTCGTCACCCTCTTCGCCACCGACGTCTGGGAGCGCTTCAGCTTCTACGGGATGTCCGCGATCCTCGTCCTCTACCTCACCGAGGACACCGCGCGCGGCGGCCTCGGCATGTCCGCCGGCGACGCTGCGCTGCTGTACGGGATCTACATGGCCGCCGTGTTCCTGGCCTCCGTGCCCGGCGGCTGGCTCGGCGACCGGGTGCTCGGCGCGCGGCGGGCCGTCCTGTACGGCGGTGTCCTCATCGCGCTCGGCCACCTCGCCATGGCGGTGCCCGTCACCGGCCTGCTCTACCCGGGTCTGCTGCTGATCGCCTGCGGCACCGGCCTGCTCAAGCCCAACATGGCGGGCCTGCTGAGCGAGTTCTACGACCGCGAGGACCGCACGGGCCGCGACGCGGGCTTCGCGGTCTTCTACATGAGCGTCCAGGTGAGCGCCCTCATCGCCCCGGTGGCCGTGGGCGCGCTCGGCGAGGGCGTGAACTGGCACCTCGGCTTCGGGGCCGCCGCGCTCGGCATGGGCGCCGGCCTGCTCCAGTACGTCCGCGGCCTGCGGCACCTCGGTGACGCGGGGCGCGCCCCGCAGCGCCCGGCCTCGCCCGGCGAACGCGCCCGCGTCCTGCGGATCGCGCTGGCCGCCACCGCGGCGGCCGTCCTCGGCTACGGCACGGACGCGGCGCTCGGCTCCTTCCGCATCGCCCATCTCATGGCCCTGGTAGGCCTGTTGTGCGTGGTGTCGCCGGTGCTGTGCTTCTGGCGGCTGCTGCGCGACCGGCGGCTGACCGCCGGCGAACGCGTCCGGGTCCGCGCCTACGTCTGGCTGTTCCTCGCCTCGGCCGTCTTCTGGGCGCTGTTCCTCCAGGGCGGCTCGGCCTTCGCGCTGTTCGCCCGGCACGCCACCGACCGCGAGGTGTTCGGCCGTACGGTGCCCGCCAGCTGGTTCCAGGCGGCGGTGCCGCTGTTCGTGCTGGTGCTCGCGCCGCTGCTGGCCCGCTGGTGGACCCGCGCCGGCGACCGGATGCCGACCGCGGTCAAGTACGCGGCCGGCATGGGCGCCACGGCCGCGGCCTACGCCGTCATGGCGTGCGCGGCGGCCCGGGCGTCGGACGGGGCGCGGGTGTCGCCGCTGTGGCTGGTGCTCGCCTTCCTGCTGCTGGCCGTGGGCGAGGTGTCGTTCGCGCCGGTCGGGATGAGCGCGGCCACCGCGATCGCCCCGCCCGGCTTCGTGAACCGCACGGTCGCCCTGTTCTGGCTCTCCGGCGCACTCGGCGGCGGCGTCGGCGGCAACGCCCTCAAGCTCTCCGGCGATCGGGTCCCGGGTCCGGCCTACTTCCTGGGCCTGGCCGCGGTCGCGCTGGTGACGGCCGTGACCCTTCACCTGACCCGCCGGCCCCTGACCGACCGCCTGACCGTCTGACCCGGGACCCGCCCCTCACGCCCTCACGTCACGACAGGGGGCGGGTCAGCAGCAGGACCGTTCTCAGCGTCACCGCGGCGGACAGGACCAGCAGGTGGTAGCCGAGGAGGGCGTAGAGGCCCGGGCCCGCCGCGGTGGCCGGGCCGCCCTCGGTGCCGAGCAGCTGCACGCCCAGGACGCCGAAGAAGACGCCGAGGACGGCCAGCAGCACCCGGCCCAGCAGGTCGGCCACCACCCGCCGGTCGCGTGCGTCGGCGAACAGCCGTACGTTGACGCCCAGCCGGCCCTCCTCCAGCGCCCCGGTGATCCGGTTCAGGCGCCGGGGCAGATTGCGCAGCACCGGCATCAGCGCGAGCAGCTCGTCACGGGCCGAGTCCCGCAGGGTCGTGGGCTGCAGCTGCCGCGCGAACCGGCTCACCGCGTACGCGCGGGAGGCGGCCAGCACGTCGAAGCCCGGCGCCATCCGCCCGAGCGTCCCCTCCAGCGTGGCCAGCGCCCGGAACACCGCCGCCATCTCGGGCGGGACGGCCAGCCGGAAGTCGGCCACCAGCCGGAACAGGTCGGTGAACATCCGCACGTCGGGAGTTGCCCCCCGCCCCAGATGCCGGCCGCTGAACCGCCCGAGCGCCCGCTGGAGCCGCTGCTCGTCCACCTCCTCGGGGCGCTCGGTCACCTCCAGCAGCGCGTCCCGCAGCGCGGCCGGGTCCCCGTTGTCCACCGCGACGAACAGCCCCGCCATGGCCGAGCGCAGCCCCGCGTCCAGCCGCCCCACGGAACCGAAGTCGAGCAGCGCCGGCCGCCCGCACGGCAGCACCAGGATGTTGCCGGGGTGCGGATCGGCGTGGAAGACCCCGTCGTAGACGATCTGGTCGAGGAACGCGGTCAGCAGCGTCCCCGCGAGCCGCTCGCCCTCCTCCGGGCCGCCGACCCGCGCCCGGCCGAGCGGCACGCCGTCGATCCGGCCGAGCACCAGCACCCGCTCCCCGCTCAACTCCTCGTGCAGATCCGGGAGTACGACACCGGTGTCGCCGCGCGCCTCGGCGGCCCGCCGCACCGCCGTGAGGTTGCGCGCCTCGACGCGGAAGTCCAGCTCCTCCAGCAGCGCCTGCTCGAACCCCTCGGCCAGCACCGTCAGACCCAGGCCGCGCCCCCACTCGGTGCGCCGCTCCAGGGTGCGGGCCAGCCGCGCCACGATGTCCAGGTCCCGCACCACCGCCCGGCGGATGCCCGGCCGCCGGACCTTCACCACCACCCGTGTGCCGTCCCGCAGTTCGGCCGCGTGCACCTGGGCGACGGACGCGGCGGCGAGCGGCTCGCGCTCGAACCGCGCGAACACCTTCTCCGGCGGCGCGCCCAGGCTCTCCACCAGTACGGCCTCCACCTGAGCCCAGTCGGCGGGCGGCACCCGGTCCTGGAGCCGGCCGAGCCGGGCGACGTAGGGCTCGGGCAGCAGGTCGCGCCGGGTGGACAGCAGCTGGCCGAGCTTCACGAACGTGGTGCCGCCATCCCGCAGCGCGTCGTGCAGCTCACCGGCCAGTTGCTCGTGGCGGACCGCGCCACCGCGGTGGCGGCCGCGCAGATACGGTCCGAGGCCGTGCCGCCCGAGCAGGGCCACGATCTCGGAGTAGCGCCGGGCCCGCGCCAGCCTGGCCCGCACCGCGCGCGCCCGGGCCACCGGCCCCGGCGCGCCCTGCGGCAGCAGCAGGTCGAGGACCACCAGGCACACCATCGCGGTCAGCAGCCCGGTGCCCAGCATCAGCGGGAACAGCGTGGCCCGCCGCGCCGGTTCGCGCATCTGCGGCCCGAGCGCCGCGCCGGACACGGAGATTCCCACCAGCGACGCCACGGCGACGCGCACCACCCCGGCGCGCACCCCGAGCAGCCGCCGCCCCAGCAGAGCCGGAAGCACCAGCACGACGAACCCACCGACCACCCCGAGCAGCCACATACCGGGCAGGTTAATGAACGGCCGTATCCAACAAGGGAGTTGAACTCGAGCCCGGCTCGAGCCGGGCCGGTGTCACGCCGGCTCCGGCCCGCCCGGACGGCCTCAGTCCCGCGCGGGGCCCGATTTCAGTCCCGCTCCGCACAGCGGCACCACCGCCGATCTGCCGCCGAGGGCGCCCTCGCGGACCGCCGCCCAGCAGACCACGCCCGTCGACTCGACGTAGAGGCCGCGGGAGGCGAGGTCCAGCTGGGCGTGGCGGATCCGGTCCTCGGTCACGGTCAGGAAGGTGCCGCCCGACTCCCGGACCGCGCGCAGGATCTGACGGGCCCTCGGCGGCCGGGGGATGGCGATGCCCTCGGCGTGGGTGGGTGCCAGGGTGGTGGTGCCGGTGAGGTCGTCCGCGCCCTCGGCGAAGGCGTGGGCGAGCGGGGCGACGGCCGCGGCCTGCACCGCCCACAGCCGAGGACGCCGGTCCAGCAGCCCGGCCCCGTACAGCTCGGCCACCGCCAGCGCCGCGCCCAGCAGCAGCGTGCCGTTGCCGACAGGCAGCACGAGCACCTCCGGGAGCCGGCCGCCGAGGTCCTCCCACAGCTCGTGGACGTAGGTCTTCGTGCCGTGCAGGAAGTACGGGTTGTAGACGTGCGAGGCGTAGAACGTGTCCGGTTCGTCCGCCGCGCGCCGTGCCGCCGCGGCGGCCGCCTCGCGGTCGCCGTCGACCACCTCCAGGCGCGCGCCGTGCGCCTCCATCTGCTCCAGCTTCTTCACGGAGGTGCCCAGCGGCACGTACACCGTGCAGGGCAGCCGGGCGCGGGCGCAGTACGCGGCGACGGCCGTGCCCGCGTTGCCGCTGCTGTCCGCGACGACCCGGCGGGGCCCGGCGCGCAGGGCCAGTTCGGCGAGCATGACCGCGCCGCGGTCCTTGAAGGACAGGGTGGGCATCAGGAAGTCCAGCTTGCCCTGCACCTCGTCCGTCAGCTCCACGAGCGGGGTGCGGCCCTCGCCGAGCGACACCCGGGGCGCGGACAGGGGCAGCGTCTCCGCGTACCGCCACAGGGAGTTCACCCGTCCGGTGAGGGACTTCAGCGGTGCCGGGGTGGGCGCGAAGTCGAGGTCGAGGGGTCCGTGGCAGGACGGACAGCACCAGGCGAGCGAGTCACCGGGGATACGGATGCCGTCGACGGGGCAGTAACGGTCCGGCAGTGGTGTCATGCCCGCAGGTTACGGGCCGGTGCCGGGCGTTCCCGGGTACGGCGTCGGGCGTGCCCCGGGCGGCCGTCACGGGACGCGAGGCTTTGGGGTCGGGCGCGGTACGGCGGTGGGCGCCGGTTCCGGGCCGGTGCGGTGAGGCACCCGCGCGGGAGGGGTGACGAGCGCGGTCGCTTTGCGCAAAGCACCTGGTTAAGCGTCCCGGCGGCGGATGTCATCACATCGAGTGATTCTCTGGCCTTCGCTTGCAAGTACAACCCTGGGTTGCCACGCTGTTGCTGTCTGTACAACCTGATGGGAGTGGCCAGTGACTTTCGGTGAGCAGCCGGCGTATCTGCGCGTCGCGGGTGATCTCCGCAAGAAGATCGTCGACGGGCTGCTGCCACCGCACACCCGCCTGCCCTCCCAGGCCAGGATCCGCGAGGAGTACGGCGTCTCGGACACCGTCGCGCTGGAGGCGCGCAAGGTGCTGATGGCCGAGGGGCTGGTCGAGGGCCGCTCAGGATCGGGGACGTATGTGCGCGAGCGCCCCGTGCCGCGCCGGGTCGCCCGCTCCGGCTTCCGTCCGGCGGGCGGGGCCACGCCGTTCCGCCAGGAGCAGGCCGACGGCGAGGCGCGTGGCACCTGGGAGTCGGGCAGTGGGCAGACCGAGGCGAGCGGGGCGATCGCCGAGCGGCTGGGCATCAAGCCCGGGGACCGCGTGATGTGCACGAAGTACGTGTTCCGGGAGGCGGGGGAGGCGATGATGCTGTCCACCTCCTGGGAGCCGCTCGCCGTGACCGGCCGTACGCCCGTGATGCTGCCCGAGGAGGGGCCGCTCGGCGGCATGGGCGTGGTCGAGCGCATGCGCGCCATCGACGTCATCGTCGACAACGTCACCGAGGAGGTCGGCGCCCGCCCCGGCCTCGCCGAGGAACTCCTCGCCCTCGGCGGCGTCCCCGGCCACGTGGTCCTGGTCGTCCAGCGCACCTTCTACGCCTCCGGCCGCCCGGTGGAAACAGCAGACGTAGTAATCCCGGCCGACCGCTACCGAGTCTCCTACCACCTTCCGGTCAAGTAACCCCGGCTCCGCCGGAACCTGGCGCCCCCCTCCCGGGTCCGGCGCCCCGGCGCCCACCCGGTCCAGTACCCCCGGCGCGCGCCCTTGGGCTGCTCCCGCGCTGCGTCCCCGGGGGAAAACGGCGGGGATCTCCCGAGCGGGGAGTCTCGTCCCCCGGCGTCCAATTCCGGCCGTTTCCGCAGGTTGTACCGGCGGCGGCCGTAGGCTGCCGATTCGGCGCATCCAGGCCCACAGAGGGCGCGTTCGGTTTCGTGCGCCCCCTCCGTGCTGGCCGGTTGCCTACCTCTTTGTGAGAATCCGTATTCGCTGCGTGAAGGTTAGGCGTACGCTCGGGCATATGCGGACTGCGGTTTCCTCAGTGGACGGGGCCCGGCCGGGGGAGGGAAGGAGTCGTGGGGCGGGATGAACGACGGCACGATCACTCTTCCCTGGCTCGTCGTCCGGCAGGACGACAACGGCAACCGCTACCGCGTGGGCCGGTACGCGACCCGCGCCGAAGCACAGAAGATCGCGGACAGCCTCGACAGCCGCGGCCACAAGCAGCTCTACTGGGTCGAGCGCCTCGGGCAGAACGGCAACGGCGCCCCGGCCGCCGACTGACCCTTCCCGTAGGCTCCCGCGCATGACCGAACGGACCGTGGTGGTGGGTGCCGCCCTGCTCGACGCCGGCCGCCTGCTCGCCGCGCGTCGCAGCGCGCCACCGGAATTGGCCGGACGCTGGGAACTCCCCGGCGGCAAGGTGGAGCCCGGCGAACTCCCCGAGGCCGCCCTCGTCCGCGAGTTGCGCGAGGAGCTCGGCGTGGACGCCGAACCCGTGGAGCGCGTCCCCGGCGCCTGGCCGCTGAGGGCGCCGTACGAACTCCACGTGTGGACCGCCCGTCTGCGCCCCGGCTCCGCCGCCCCCGAACCCCTCGAGGACCACGACGCGCTGCGCTGGCTCACCCCGGACGAGATCTGGGACGTCCCCTGGCTGGACCAGGACGTCCCTGCCGTACGCGAGACCCTCGCCCACCTCGGCGCCGGCTCCCGCGCTCCCCGCACCCCCCGATAGACGCGCACGGACGCCCCGACAGCCGCGCACCCCAGCGTGAACCCCGCGCGCACCCCCGCGCTCAAGACCCTCCGTGCGCCCGCGCCCGAGCCCTTCGCGGGGTGCCCGGAGGCATCGGTTGCGCGAGACTGGCGCTTCCCGCGCCGTTCGTGCCACAGTGCGCCGTCACGGGCGGTACTGGCTCCGGCAGGGCGGTACTCGCCCCCGGATATCGGGTATGTGCCCATTAACCCCATGAAACCGGACATGGGTGGGCTCACTGGCCTGGGAAGTGATCGGCGTGATCGACACCGAAGGCGACCGCGCCGAGTGGACCTTCCCCGCGGACCCGGGCGCCGTGCGCACCGCCCGGGCCGCCGTCCGCGCCCAGTTGCGCGCCTGGGACATCGACAGCGTCGGCGACACCGCCGCCCTCCTGGTGAGCGAACTCGTCACCAACTCCCTGCGACACGCCACCGGTCCCATCGGCGTCCGCCTGGTCCGTCCCGCCGGACTGCCCGACGTCCTGCTCGTCGAGGTCTCCGACCCGCTCCCGGACCCGCCCCGCGAACGCCCCGCCCGCCCCGACGACGAGAGCGGCCGCGGGCTGCAACTGCTCGCCTCCACCTCCCGCCGCTGGGGCACCCGCCCCGGCGCGTCCGGCAAGACGGTCTGGTTCGAACTCGCCGTCCCCGGATGACCGGGCCCTCGCCCCTACCACCGCCGACCGACCGGAACCGACCGCTGAACCGTTGTCCCCGGGCGGGATTCGACGGGGTGTTGCCTGGTTAGAAGACTGGTTGTGTTGTCGCAGGCCGGACCGAAAAGCATCGGGATGGTCCTGTGATCGTGAACACCGTGTTGCGCGGCGCCGTAGTGCTGGATACTGCGGGCAGCCGCCCCCGGTGACCGGTGCCGGACGCGGTGAGCTGGAGGGGACGGTTCGCGTGAGCGAGATACCAGCGAAGTCCACGGAGTCCGAGGACCCGTCGGAGGGCGCGAGGGCCAAGTCCGCGAGCGGCGACGGAGCCGACGTGGCGCCGCCCGCGGACGCGATGTGGCAGAGCAGCCCGCCCGGCTCGATGTACGACTACATCAAGGTCGCCTCCTTCTCCATCGGCCCCGACGGACATGTCGACCAATGGAGCCTGCGCGCCGAGCAGCTCTTCGGCATCCCCGCCGAACGCGCCGTCGGCATGGACCCGATAGAGGCCTTCGTCGACGCCGATCTGCGCGAGCGCGGACAGCGCAAGATGGCCGAGATCCTCGACGGCCGCGAGTGGACGGGCGTAGTGCCCTTCCGCGCGCCGGACGACGAGGAGGGCCGGCGCGGCGAGGAGGGCCTGGCCGAGGTCTACGTGATGCCGACCCGGACGGCGGAGGGCGACAAGGCCGCCGTCTGTACGGTCGTCGACGTACGCACCCTGCGCCGCATCGAGACCGACCTCGCCGCCTCGCAGGCGATTTTCGGACAATCTCCCTTCGGCTTCCTGCTCATCGACACCGACCTGAGGGTTCGCCGCGCCAACGAGCGCTTCGCATCCATCTTCGGCGGCACCCCCGACGACCACCGCGGCAAGGGCGTCCACGACTACCTGCCCCGCGCGGAGGCCGAGCGGGTCGCGGCGACCCTGCGCCGGGTCCTGGAGAACGGCGAGTCCATCACGGACATGCACGTCACGGGCTTCGTGCCCGGCTCCGACGAGCGCCGCCACTGGTCCATCAACCTCTACCGCGTACAGAGCGGAAGCGGCCGCCCGATCGGCATCGCCTGGCTCGGCACCGACATCACCGCCCGCCGCGCCGCCGCCCGCGAGGCCGCCGCCGCGCGGCGCAATCTCGCTCTTCTCAACGACGCCGGCGCCCGCATCGGCAACTCCCTCGACCTGGAGACCACCGCCCGCGAACTCCTCGACGTCGTCGTACCCGGCTTCTGCGACCTCGCCACGGTCGACCTCTACCAGGGCCTCCTCGCCGGCGACGAGACCCCGCCCGGCTTCGCCGACGGCAGCGCCCAGCTGCGCCGGGTCGCCTTCGCCAGCGCCGTCTCCGACGCGCCCTTCGGAGGCACCGGCACCCCCGTCGAGGTCGGCGCCGTCCACCACTACCCCTTCAACTCGCCCTGCGCGGACGCCCTGCGCACCGCCCGCCCGCAGACCGTGTCCGGCGAGGACGGCGGCCTGGTGCAGTCCACGCTGGCCGTCCCGATGGTCGCCCACGACACCGTCGTAGGACTCGCGCAGTTCGCCCGGACCAAGGGCAGCGAGCCGTTCGGCGACCGCGACCGGGGCCTCGCGGTCGAACTCGCCGCGCGTGCCGCCGTCTGCATCGACAACGCCCGCCTGTACCGCCGCGAGCACGAACGCGCGCTGATACTGCAGCGGTCCCTGCTCCCGCCCGGCGACCCGGAGGCCTCCGGCCTCGACATCGCCTGCCGCTACCTGCCCGGCAACGCGGCCACCGGCCGGCCCAGCGAGGTCGGCGGCGACTGGTTCGACGTCATCGAACTCCCCGGCCACCGCACCGCGCTGGTCGTCGGTGACGTGATGGGCCGCGGCCTGCGCGCCGCCGTCGCCATGGGCGAACTCCGCACCGCCGTACGCACCCTGGCCCTGCTCGACCTGGAGCCCGCCGAAGTCCTCTCCCAGCTGGACGAGATCGCCCGCGGCCTCGGTGCGCCCGGCGGCGTCCAGCAGGCCACCCGCGCCGCCCGCCGCCCCCGCGAGGCCGACCTGTCCGAGGTGTACCTGGCGACCTGCGTCTACGCTGTCTACGACTCCGTCACCCGCCGCTGCACCTTCGCCAACGCCGGCCACCTCCCGCCCGTCCTCGTCGAACCCGGCGAGCCGGCCCTGATGCTCGACGTGCCGCCCGGCATGCCGCTGGGCGTCGGCGGCGAGCCCTTCGAGGAGGTGGAGGTCGAACTCCCCGAGGGCGCCCTCCTCGCCCTCTACACCGACGGCCTGGTCGAGTCCCGCGACCATCCCCTGGACGAGGGCCTGCAGGCCTTCGTGGGCGCCCTCACCGACCCCGGCCGGCCCCTGGAGGACGTCTGCGACCACGTCCTCAACACCCTCGGCAGCCACCACGGCGAGGACGACATCGCGCTGCTCATGGCCCGCGTCCAGGGCCTGCCCGCCGACTCCGTGGGCGACTGGACCCTGCCGCGCGAGCCGCGCAGCGTCGGCCGCGCCCGCGAGTACGCCCGCTCGCAGCTGCTCGCCTGGGACATGGAGCCCCTGGTCGACACCACCGAACTACTCGTCAGCGAACTGGTCACCAACGCCCTGCGCTACGGCGAGGGCGAGATAAGACTCCGCCTCCTGCTCGACCGCACCCTGGTGTGCGAGGTGTGGGACTCCGGCCTCGTCCAGCCCCGCCGCCGGCGCGCCCGCGACACCGACGAGGGCGGCCGCGGCCTCCAGCTCGTCGGGCTCCTCAGCGCCGCCTGGGGCTCCCGCCGCACGCCCCGCGGCAAGACGGTCTGGTTCGAACTCCCGCTCCCCGGCGGGGAGAACGGCCTCACCGATCCGGCGGAGGCGCTGCTGAGCCTGTTCTGACGCAACCGCGCCGCCGCCGTTGATCGTCGTACCCCGAAGCGACGCGGCGCGGGAGGGGACGGACGTGGACTCGGAAGCACAACCGCAGACGGACGCGGACACGGAAACGCACGCGGACGCGGAAACGCGGACGGAGGCGGACGCGGAAGCGCGGACGGAAACGCAGGAACAGCCGGCCACCACCCCGGCCACCGCCCCCTCCCGCCGCAGCCGGCGCCTCCGGCTGGTCCGGCGCGTCGCGCTCGCCCTGGTGCTCGTCCTCGTCCTGCCCCTCCTGGCCGCCGAGACCGCCCTCCGGGTCAACTTCACGGGCGACCCGGCCGACGGCACGCACACAAGGAACCAGGACGCGATCTGGCTGGGCCACGCCTGGGTGGACGGCCGGAAGAAGGACGCCGACGCCCAGGCCCTCGCCCGCCGGCTCGACGGCACCGGCATCCGCGACCTCTACGTCCACGCCGGCCCGCTGGAGCACGACGGCACCCTCCCCGAGTCGGCCTACTCCCACGCCCGTTGGCTCGTGGAGTCGGTGCACCGCGCCCTGCCCGGCGTCCGCGTGCAGGCCTGGCTCGGCGACAAGCTGGCCACCGAGAGCCCCGACGGCCTGCGGCTGGAGCGTGCGCGCACCCGGGCCAACGTGGTGACCTCCACCCGCGCCGTCCTGGCCGCCGGTTTCGACGGCGCCCACTTCGACCTGGAGCCGCTGCACTCGGGCGACACCGACTACCTGGACCTCCTGGACGACCTGCACGCCCTCACCCGCGCGCACCACGTCCCGCTGTCCGTCGCCGCGCACCAGATCGACCCGCTCCCCGCCTTCCACACCCTGTGGGGCACCCTCACCAACCACCCCAAGTGGTGGTCGCAGGCCTACTTCGGGCAGGTGGCCCGCCGGGTGGACCAGATCGCCGTGATGTCGTACGACACCATGCAGCCGCTGCAGAGCCTGTACGGCGGCTACGTCGCCCAGCAGACCTCCCTCGCCCTGGAGGTCACCCCGCCCACCACCCACCTGCTGATGGGCCTGCCCTTCTTCCACGAGAACCGCTTCGGCCACTGGGCGCACGCGGAGACCGTCCCGGCCGCGGTCCGCGGGGTCCGCCTCGGCCTGTCCCGCACGGACCGCGACCGCGCCCGCTTCGGCGTCGCCCTCTACGTGGACTTCGCCGCCACCGGGGCCGACTGGACCGCGTACCGGGAAGGCTGGGTCCGCCCGTCATGAGCCCGGCCCAATCCGAGCGAGAGGACCCTACGCCTGCCGTCTCCTGATCTTCGAGCCCAGCCATACCAGCGGGTCGTACTTGCGGTCGACCGCCCGTTCCTTCAGCGGGATCAGCGCGTTGTCCGTGATCCTGATGCCCTCGGGGCAGACCTCCGTGCAGCACTTGGTGATGTTGCAGTAGCCGAGGCCGTGTTCGTCCTGGGCCGCGCTCTTGCGGTCCAGGCCCGACTCCTCGGCCGCGTCCAGCGGGTGCATGTCCAGCTCCGCGACCCGCATCAGGAAGCGCGGCCCGGCGTACGCCCGCTTGTTGTCCTCGTGGTCGCGCACGACGTGGCACACGTCCTGGCACAGGAAGCACTCGATGCACTTGCGGAACTCCTGCGGGCGGTCCACGTCCTCCTGGAACATCCGGTACTCGCCGGGGCCGAGACCGGCCGGCGGTACGAAGGCCGGGACCTCCCGCGCCTTGGCGTAGTTGAAGCCGACGTCCGTCACCAGGTCCCGGACGACCGGGAAGGTGCGCAGCGGGGTCACGGTGACCGTCTCCTCGGGGGCGAACACCGACATGCGGGTCATGCACATCAGCCGCGGCCGCCCGTTGATCTCCGCCGAGCACGAACCGCATTTGCCCGCCTTGCAGTTCCAGCGCACGGCGAGGTCGGGCGCCTGGGTGGCCTGGATGCGGTGGATGATGTCGAGCACCACCTCGCCGTCGTTGACCTCGACCTCGAAGTCCTTGAGGCCGCCGCCGTCCGCGTCGCCCCGCCACACCTTGAAGCGGGCCTCGTAGCTGCTCACTCGTACAGCTCCTCTTCGGCGAGGTACTTGACCAGCTCCTCCTTCTCGAAGAGGGCGAGCAGGTCCGGGCGGATGGGTTCGGTGGTCTCACGGGTGAGGGTGATCTGGCCGCGGACCGGGTCGGTGGCCGCCAGACCGCCGGTGGGGTCGCTGAGCCGGCACAGCAGGCCGACCGGGCGCCACTGGCGCTCCATCGAGGGGCAGTCCTCGCGGGTGTGCCCGCCGCGCGACTCGGTGCGCTCCAGCGCGGCCCGTGCCACGCACTCGCTGACCAGCAGCATGTTCCGCAGGTCGAGCGCGAGGTGCCAGCCCGGGTTGAACTGCCGGTGCCCCTCCACGCCCGCCCGGCGGGCCCGCACCCGCAGCTCGGCGAGCTTCCTGAGCGCCTGTGCCATCTCGCCCTCGCGGCGGATGATGCCCACCAGGTCGTTCATGGTCTGCTGCAGCTCCTGGTGGAGGGTGTACGGGTTCTCGGGCGGGCCGCCCGTCTCCTGTTCGGCCCCGGACTCCTCGGCCGAGAAGGGCCGCAGCGCCTCCGCCGCCGCCGTGTCCACCTGGGTGTCGTCCACGGGCGGCCGGGAGTAGGCCAGGCCCTGCGCGTACTCGGCCGCGTGCCAGCCCGCCCGGCGGCCGAACACCAGCAGGTCGGACAGCGAGTTGCCGCCCAGCCGGTTGGAGCCGTGCATGCCGCCGGCCACCTCGCCGGCCGCGAACAGCCCCGGCACCCCGCGCGCCGCCGCCGTGTCGGAGTCGACCGCGACACCGCCCATCACGTAGTGGCAAGTGGGCCCGACCTCCATCGGCTCGGCCGTGATGTCCACGTCCGCCAGTTCCTTGAACTGGTGGTACATGGACGGCAGCCGGCGCCGGATGACCTCGGCCGGCATGCGCGTGGACACGTCGAGGAAGACCCCGCCGTGCGGCGAGCCGCGGCCCGCCTTCACCTCGGCGTTGATCGCGCGGGCCACCTCGTCGCGGGGGAGCAGTTCGGGGGGACGCCGGTTGTTGTCCGGGTCCTCGTACCAGCGGTCCGCCTCCTCCTCCGACTCGGCGTACTTCTCCTTGAAGACGTCGGGGACGTAGTCGAACATGAACCGCTTGCCCTCGGAGTTGCGCAGCACTCCGCCGTCGCCGCGCACCGACTCGGTGACGAGGATGCCCTTCACCGACGGCGGCCAGACCATGCCGGTCGGGTGGAACTGCACGAACTCCATGTTCACCAGCGGCGCCCCGGCCAGCAGGGCGAGCGCGTGGCCGTCGCCGGTGTACTCCCAGGAGTTGGATGTCACCTTGAACGACTTGCCGATGCCGCCGGTGGCGATCACGACCGCCGGGGCCTGGAGCACGAAGAAGCGGCCGGACTCCCGCTCGTAGGCGAAGACCCCGCTCACCCGCTCGCCGTCCTTGAGGACCCGGGTGACCGTGCACTCCTGGAACACCTTCAGCCGGGACTCGTAGTCCCCGGTCTCGCGGTGGTCCTCCTGCTGCAGCGAGACGATCTTCTGCTGCAGGGTGCGGATCAGCTCCAGGCCGGTGCGGTCGCCGACGTGGGCCAGGCGCGGGTACTCGTGCCCGCCGAAGTTGCGCTGCGAGATCCGGCCGTCCTTGGTCCGGTCGAACAGCGCGCCCCAGGTCTCCAGCTCCCACACCCGCTGCGGCGCCTCCTGCGCGTGCAGCTCGGCCATCCGCCACTGGTTCAGGAACTTGCCGCCGCGCATGGTGTCGCGGAAGTGGACCTGCCAGTTGTCGTGCTCGTTGGCGTTGCCCATGGCGGCCGCGATGCCGCCCTCCGCCATCACGGTGTGCGCCTTGCCGAACAGCGACTTGCAGATCACCGCCGTGCGCGCCCCGCGCTCGCGCGCCTCGATGGCGGCCCGCAGTCCGGCGCCCCCGGCACCGACCACGACGACGTCCCACTCCTGCCGGTCGACCACGGACATCAGTTCAGTTCCTCACTGGGATCTCTAGAAGAAGCGCGGATCGTCGAAGACGCCGGAGGCGACCAGGTAGACGTAGAAGTCGGCGAGCGCCACGCTCGCCAGCGACAGCCAGGCCAGCAGCATGTGGTGGGCGTTGAGCCGGCCCACGAACCGCCAGGCCCGGTAGCGCAAGGGGTGTTTGGAGAAGTGCTTGAGCTGCCCGCCGACGATGTGCCGGCAGGAGTGGCAGGAGATCGTGTACGTCCAGATCAGCGCGATGTTGACCAGGAAGACCAGGGTGCCCAGGCCCATGTGGCCCCACCGGTAGTGCTGGTCGCGGAAGGACAGCACCGTGTCGTAGGTCAGCACGCCGGCGACCAGGATCGCCGCGTAGAAGAAGTACCGGTGGACGTTCTGCAGGATCAGCGGGAAGCGGGTCTCGCCGGTGTACTTCTTGTGCGGCTCGGCCACCGCGCAGGCCGGGGGCGAGGCCCAGAAGCCCCGGTAGTAGGCCTTGCGGTAGTAATAGCAGGTCAGGCGGAAGCCCAGCGGGAAGATCAGGATGATGATCGCCGGGGAGATCGCCCACCAGCTGCCGAACAGATCGGCGTTGGGGCCCGCGTGCATGGTCCGGCAGTTCTGGGCCAGGCACGGCGAGTAGAACGGCGAGACGTAGGGGGCCGCGTAGTAGTCCGCGTTCGCGAAGGCCCGCCATGTCGAGTACACGACGAAGGCGAACAGGCCGGCCGCGGTGGCGGCGGGCGCCAGCCACCAGCGGTCGGTCCGCAGGTGCGGTGCGGCGATGGCGGCGCGCGCCGGTGAGTGGACGCCGCCGCCGCGCGGATGGGGTTGGGTGTCGGGAGGTTCCGTACCAGTGGCCAACTCAAGGACTCCGGTCGGGTCGGGTCAGGGGGCGTGGCGGTCGCGGGCGCCGAGACCCTCGTCGTCCGAGTCCGTCCACAGGGTGATGTCGTAGGGGGCGTCGGAGATGGTGACGAGCGAGGGCCGCGGAGCGGTGGCAGGGCCCTCGGAGGCCGCGCGCAGCAGGGCGACGCTCTCGCGCAGGTGATCGGCGTCGGTGCGCACGCGGCGCACCTCCAGCCCACCGCCGAGCTGCTGCTCCAGCCGGCCCACCGACCGCATCAGGTCGTCGACGGCGCGCTGTACCGACGTCAGGTCGTCGTGCACGGACATGACGTGACCTCACTTCCGCGGGCCGGGCCCTGTCGGCGGGACCTGCCCTGGACGGCATCGTTCATGCGCCTGCGAGTGTTGCGCGTCACACCTGTCGGTGGGAAGGCGTGTGCAGCGATTGGCGGATTGCACACCCCACTCACGCGCCCGCACGCGCTCTGTCTGCGCCGGGGGCGTGCGTTGCGCCGGACGGGTGACCTTGCGGGCCCGTGCCGCCGTGTCGTCCCCGGACGGCGAACCCTTTCCTCTTCAGTGGGCCGTGGATCGGCGTAGATCTGATCAGCACCAAAATACCGCCAAATGTGAACAAACCCCACCCGTGTCCACCGGCGGGAGCGGCTCCACGGAGGTAGCACAGATGTCGTACGACGGTGTCGGGCCGCGCGCGGTCATGCGCTCGGTCGCCTTCCTGACCGCGGGCGCGCTCGCGGTGCCCCTCCTGGCCGGCTGCGGTTCCGACGACGAGGGCAGCAAGCCCCTGGCCGGGCAGGACATCGCGGCCGCCCCCCGGGACCGGCTCGCCGACGGCGGCACCCTGCGCTGGGCCGTGGACGCCATGCCGCAGACGCTCAACGCCTTCCAGGCGGACGCCGACGCCGGCACCACCCGCGTCGCCCAGGCCGTCCTGCCCGCCATGTTCCGGCCCGACGCGAGCGGCCGCCCGCAGCGCGACGCCGACTACCTCGACTCCGCCCGGGTGGTGGAGACCGAGCCCAAGCAGGTGGTCGTCTACCGGCTGAACCAGCAGGCCGTCTGGAGCGACGGCCG
The DNA here is from genome assembly GCF_014650655.1 of Streptomyces anandii JCM 4720. Classification (GTDB taxonomy): domain Bacteria; phylum Actinomycetota; class Actinomycetes; order Streptomycetales; family Streptomycetaceae; genus Streptomyces; species Streptomyces anandii. The sequence continues at coordinate 19,491 of NZ_BMVJ01000029.1, read as the reverse complement.
CGAGATCGGCGCCGAGGACTTCGCCGCCCAGTGGCGCGCCCTGTCCGGCAAGGACTCGGCCTACTGGACCGCCCGCAACGCCGGCTACGACCGCATCGAGAAGGTCGAGCGCGGCGCCAACGACCTCGAGGTCCGCGTCACCTTCGCCAAGCCCTACGCCGACTGGCGCTCGCTGTTCTCCCCGCTCTACCCCAAGGACGTCACCGGCACCGCCGACGCCTTCAACGACGGGGCCCGCAAGAAGCTCAAGGTCAGCGCGGGTCCCTTCGCCGTGCAGAAGATCGACACCAAGGACAAGGACGTCGTGCTCACCCGCAACCCGCGCTGGTGGGGCCACACCGCCAAGCTGTCCGAGATCGTGCTGCACGAGGTGCCCCGCGACAAGCGGGCCGCCGCCCTCGCCGACGGCACCGTGGACGTCGCCGACGTCGACCCCTCCGAGGCAGACCGCATCACGCAGGTCGCCGGCGCCCAGGGCAGCCTCCCCTTCCAGGGCCCGGCCGGCGGCCGCACCGCCGCCAAGGCGCTGCGCTCCTGGGCCGTGCTGCACGGCTCCGACGAGAAGGCCGCCCGCCACGAGCGGCGCGCCCTGAAGAAGCAGCGCAAGTCGCTCGCGAAGTACCTCGCGCAGCAGGAGGCCCTGCGCGACTTCGAGGTCCGCAAGTCCCTGGAGCCCGCCTACACGCAGCTCGCCCTCAACGGCGCCGACGGCCCCCTCGCCGACGAGCGGGTCCGGCACGCCGTGGCCCACGCACTGAACCGCAAGGAACTCGCCCAGGTCGTCCTCCAGCCGCTCGGCCTGCCCGCCGTCCCGGTCGGCAGCCACCTCGCGCTGTCCGGCCAGGACGCCTACGCCGACAGCAGCGACGCCCTCGGCGGCCAGGACACCGCCCAGGCCCGCGCCCTGCTCGCCGACGCCGGCTGGGTGCCCGGCCCGGTCAAGGAGCAGAAGAAGGGCGAGAAGGCTGCCGGCGCCGAGGGCCGCTCGGCCGGCGGCTCGCCCGACCCCTCGCAGAGCGACGACGGCACCTACATCGTCGGCGTCAACGACCACGTCGAGGACAACAAGGGCCACGACGACCAGCAGAAGAACCGGCAGGAGCCGGGCCACCGGGGGAGCGAGGACGGCCACACCGGCGACGGCGGCGCCCGGCAGCTCGCCCAGGACGGCCGCCCCTACGCCCAGGAGCACCTCAAGCAGGGCGGCGCCCCCGGCGCGTACGCCCCGAAGGGCACCGCGGCCCCGGCCGGCGCCGGCGCCAAGGCCGGACCGCTGGCCAAGGACGGCAAGCCGCTCTCCCTGCGGTTCGTGCTGCCCTCCGGACCCGGCTCGGACACCCTGCGCAAGGTCGCCGACCGCATCACGGCCATGCTCGACAAGGTCGGCATCGCCACCGAGATCACCAAGGTCTCCGACGAGAGCTACTTCCGCGACCACATCGCCTCCGGCCAGTACGACCTCGCCCTCTACTCCTGGCCGTCCTCCGCCTTCCCGGCCACCGACGCCCGCCCGATCTACGCCAAGCCCGTCCCCGGCGCCGACGGCTCCCTGAACGTCCAGCAGAACTACACCCGGGTCGGCACCGACCAGGTCGACCAGCTCCTCGACCAGGCCATCGCCACCCTGGACCAGGGCGAGGAGCGGGACCTGATCCGCAAGGCCGACGCGCGCATCTGGGCCACGGCCGGCTCCATCCCCCTCTACCAGCGCCCCCAGCTGACCGCCGTCCGCAAGAACCTCGCCAACATCGGCTCCTTCGGTTTCCGGACCCCCGTGTACGAGGACATGGGCTACCTGAAGAAGGGCATGAAGGCGTCGAGCGGCCCGTCCTCGTAGTCCCGTCGGCCGCCCAGGCACCCGTCAAGCAGGCCTGACCTGCGGTGACACAGCCCCGCAAGCCCCATGGGCGGCGCACCCGTACCATGGGGTGAGGCCGTGGCGTGTCCAGCCCGGCAGGGCCGCGCGACACAGACGTCCGCGCGCGCCGTCCTCACACTCCGGGAGTACGCCTTCATATGGCCACGCGCCACGACATCCGCAACGTCGCCATCGTCGCCCACGTCGACCACGGCAAGACGACCATCGTCGACGGAATGCTGAAGCAGGCCGGTGCCTTCGCCGCCCACCAGCTCGACTCGGTCGACGACCGCATGATGGACTCGAACGACCTGGAGCGTGAGAAGGGCATCACGATCCTCGCCAAGAACACGGCGGTGAAGTACCACCCCAAGGACGGCGGGGACCCGATCACGATCAACATCATCGACACCCCCGGCCACGCCGACTTCGGCGGCGAGGTCGAGCGCGGTCTGTCGATGGTCGACGGAGTCGTGCTGCTCGTGGACGCCTCCGAGGGCCCGCTCCCGCAGACCCGCTTCGTGCTGCGCAAGGCCCTTCAGGCCCGCCTGCCCGTGATCCTGTGCATCAACAAGACGGACCGCCCCGACGCCCGCATCGACGAGGTCGTCAACGAGACCTACGACCTCTTCCTCGACCTGGACGCCGACGAGGAGCAGATCGAGTTCCCGATCGTCTACGCCTGCGGCCGCGACGGCATCGCCTCCCTCACCAAGCCGGACAACGGCACGGTCCCGGCCGACTCCACCAGCCTGGAGCCGTTCTTCTCCACGATCCTGGAGCACATCCCGGCCCCCACCTACGACGAGGAGGCCCCGCTCCAGGCGCACGTGACCAACCTGGACGCGGACAACTTCCTCGGCCGCATCGCGCTGCTGCGCGTCGAGCAGGGCGAGCTGCGCAAGGGCCAGACCGTCGCGTGGATCAAGCGCGACGGCTCCGTGCAGAACGTGCGCATCTCCGAGCTGATGATGACCGAGGCGCTCACCCGCAAGCCCGCCGAGAAGGCCGGCCCCGGTGACATCTGCGCGGTCGCCGGCATCCCGGACATCATGATCGGCGAGACCCTGGCCGACACCGAGAACCCGATCCCGCTGCCGCTGATCACGGTCGACGAGCCGGCGATCTCCATGACCATCGGTACCAACACCTCCCCGCTGGTCGGCCGCGGCGGCACCGGCAAGGGCGCCGACGCGAAGGCGGCCGTCAAGGACCGCAAGGTCACCGCCCGCCAGGTCAAGGACCGCCTCGACCGGGAGCTGATCGGCAACGTCTCGCTGCGCGTCCTCGACACCGACCGCCCCGACGCCTGGGAGGTCCAGGGCCGCGGCGAGCTCGCGCTCGCCATCCTCGTCGAGACCATGCGCCGCGAGGGCTACGAGCTGACCGTGGGCAAGCCGCAGGTGGTCACCAAGGACGTCGACGGCAAGGTCTACGAGCCGGTCGAGCGCATGACCGTCGACGTGCCCGAGGAGCACATGGGCGCCGTGACGCAGCTCATGGGCGTGCGCAAGGGCCGTATGGACAACATGTCCAACCACGGCTCGGGCTGGGTGCGCATGGAGTTCGTGGTGCCCTCCCGCGGCCTGATCGGCTTCCGCACCGAGTTCCTCACCCAGACCCGCGGCACGGGCATCGGCCACTCCATCCACGAGGGCTTCGAGCCCTGGTTCGGCAACCTCCAGACCCGTAACAACGGCTCCCTGGTCGCTGACCGCTCCGGCGCGGTCACCGCCTTCGCGATGACCAACCTCCAGGAGCGCGGCGTGCTCTTCGTGGAGCCGGGCACCGAGGTGTACGAGGGCATGATCGTCGGCGAGAACTCCCGCTCCGACGACATGGACGTCAACATCACCAAGGAGAAGAAGCTCACCAACATGCGGTCCTCGACCGCCGACGTGGCCGAGTCGATCGTCCCGCCGCGCAAGCTCTCCCTGGAGCAGTCCCTGGAGTTCTGCCGCGACGACGAGTGCGTCGAGGTGACCCCGGAGGCGGTCCGCATCCGCAAGGTGAACCTGGACGCCCGCGAGCGCGCCCGCGCCGCCAGCCGCGCCAAGCACGGCTGAGCCACGGGCCGGCCACCGGCCGCGTCAGGCAACCGGGCCGAGGGGCCCGTCCGGCACACCGCCGGACGGGCCCCTCGGCCTTTCGCCCCGTCAGGGCCGTACAGGGTTTTCCCTATAACCGGGTGTCAGGTCCCTCACTCTCACCTGTGAGGCCACGCCGCGTTGTTAAAGTGGCTGGGATTCTGCGGCTTACCGAACCCTTCGCGCCGGTCTGTCCCGCACTCAGGCGTCGAGGCGGCACCGCTAGAGCCACTCCGCCGTTCCACGCAACTGATTTTCCGGGCCCCGTGTCCGCTATGCGGACAGTCGAGCCCGATAGTTGTGTAACAAGTCCGTTTCGCAGGGATCTTTCACCAAACCCTTTGTCCGGATTTTGGAAGAAGTAGGCGTCAGGTGTGATCGAACCGAGACCTTGCAGGTGTGGTTCGGTCCGGTTCGGATGGCAGATAGTTAGGCGCGTAGAGCTCGGGTAAACGGGTCACGCGCTGCTGGTGGCGCCGACTCACGAGCGCGGGGGCACCTGACCATTTCAGGCACCGGTGACGGTGATGTGTCATGTGCCCCTCCATGCGGTGAACCAATGGACTCATGAGGAGGAGCCCCATGCGTGGTGCCAAGAGCGCCAAGTGGGTTGCGATAGCCGCGGTTGTGGCGCTGGGTGCGACGGCCTGTGGCGGTGGCGGTGACAACGGCAGCTCGGGCAGTGGCAAGGGCAACGGCGTCGTCTCGGTCGAGATCGGTGAGCCGCAGAACAGCCTGGTCCCCACCAACACGTACGAGACCGAGGGCGGCCAGGTCATCAACGCCCTCTTCACGGGTCTGACCAAGCTCGACGCCTCCAACAAGGTCGTCAACGCCATGGCTCAGTCGATCGAGACCAAGGACAACAAGGTCTGGACGATCAAGCTGAAGCCGGGCTACACGTTCCACAACGGCGAGAAGGTGACGGCCCAGTCCTTCATCGACGCCTGGAACTACGGCGCCAACCAGGCCAACGCCCAGCAGACCAACCCGCTGTTCAGCCACATCCAGGGCTACAGCGACCTGAACCCGGGCGAGGGCAAGAAGCCGAAGACCGACAAGATGTCCGGTCTGAAGGCGGTCGACGACAACACCCTCCAGGTCACCCTCACGGGTCCGTTCTCGGCCTTCCCGTCGCAGCTGTCCTTCACGGCGTTCGTGCCGCTGCCCAAGGCCTTCTTCAAGGACCCCAAGGGCTTCGGCGAGGCCCCGATCGGCAACGGCCCGTTCAAGATGAGCGGCAAGTTCAAGCACAACGAGTCGATCAGCACCACGAAGTACGACAAGTACCCGGACGCCTCGAAGATCGAGGTCAAGGGCGTCAACTTCAAGATCTACTCGAACGTGGACACGGCCTACAAGGACCTGGTCGCCGGCAACCTCGACAGCCTGCTGACGATCCCGACGTCGGGCCTGCCGACGTACCACAAGGACCTGAACGGCCGCTACATCGACGAGGCCGACTCCGCCGTCGGTTACATCGGCTTCCCGATCAAGTACAACAAGGCCTTCAAGAACGCGGACCTCCGCAAGGCCATCTCCATGGCCATCGACCGGAAGACGATCGCGGACAAGGTCTTCCTCGGCGCCCGTACGCCGGCCGACGACTACATCAGCCCGATCATCGACGGCTACCGCAAGGGCGCCTGCGGCGATGCCTGCACCCTGAACGTCGCCAAGGCCAAGGAGCTCTACAAGAAGAGCGGCGGCCTGCCCGGCAACAAGCTGGAGATCGGCTACAACGCCGACGGCGGTCACAAGGAGTGGGTCGAGGCGGTCGCCAACCAGCTCCAGCAGAACCTGGGCCTGAAGGTGACGGCGAAGCCGTTCGAGCAGTTCCAGACGATCCTCAACGACCTGGACGCCAAGAAGTACCAGGGCGCGTTCCGCATGGCGTGGAGCATGGACTACCCGGACATGGAGGACTACCTCCGCCCGGTCTTCTCCAAGGACGCCATCGCCAACGGCTCGAACTACTCCGGCTACGTCAACGAGGACTTCGAGAAGCTCCTGGTCAAGGGCGACCAGGCCGCGACGCACGAAGAGGCCGTCAAGACGTACCAGCAGGCCGACGACATCCTGCTCAAGGACCTGCCGTACATCCCGGTGTACTTCTACACCCTGAACGCGGGCTACAGCGACAAGATCAAGTCGATGAAGGTCGCCGGTCACCAGATCCTGTGGGACACGGT
>NZ_BMVJ01000029.1:0-13324 GCF_014650655.1 Streptomyces anandii JCM 4720 | reverse complement strand
CAAGCTCAGCTGAGCACGGTCTGAGTAGTCCCGACACAGCGGACAGGTGGGTGAGCAGGGGGAGGGAGCGCAAGCCTTCCCCTGCTCACCCCTTCTGCCGTCTCCCGTCCGACAGTGCTGCCGCCCCGGCCGCGGGCGGGTCCCGCACCCCCCTCTGGAGTACCCATGGGCCGATACGTCGTGCGCCGCCTCCTGCAGGTGATCCCTGTGGTGATAGGCGTCACGTTCATCATCTTCTGCCTGGTCTTCGCTCTGCCCGGCGACCCGATCCAGGCTCTGGCCGGCGACAAGCGTGCCGACCCCAACATCGCGGCGATCCTCCGCGACCATTACCACCTGAACGAGCCGCTCTACCAGCAGTACTGGCACTACATCAGTGGCGTCTTCACCGGTGACCTCGGTGAGACCTACAACGGCCGTGCCATCTCCGACATCGTCTCCGAGCGGTTCCCGGTCACCCTCAAGCTGGGTCTGACCGCCTTCGCCATCGAGGCCGTCATCGGCATCGTCGCGGGTCTCTTCTCCGCGCTGCGCAAGGGCAAGTTCATCGACAACGTGGTGCTCGTCTCCACGCTGGTGCTCATCTCCATCCCGGTCTTCGTGCTCGGCAGCGTGCTCCAGCTGGAGTTCGGTGTGAACCTGAAGATCACGCCGGTCGCCGGCATCGAGCGGGGCTGGCCGCAGAGCTACATCCTCCCGGCCATCGTCCTCGCCTCGACCTCCATGGCGTACATCGCGCGACTGGTCCGCACGAGCATGACCGAGTCCATCCGCGCCGACTACGTGCGCACCGCGATCGCCAAGGGCCTGCCGCAGCGCCGGGTGATCGGCCTGCACGCCCTGCGCAACTCCCTGATTCCGGTCGTGACCTTCCTGGGCTTCGACCTCGGTGCCCTCATGGGCGGCGCCATCATCACCGAGCGCGTGTTCAACATGCCCGGTATCGGTGGCCAGCTGGCCCAGTCCGTCTATCTGCGCGAGCGGCCGGTCGTCGTCGGTCTGGTGACCCTCCTGGTGCTCATCTACCTGGTCGCCAACCTCGTCGTAGACCTGATGTACGCCGTGCTCGACCCGAGGATCCGTTATGAGTGAGAAGACGATAGAGCGGCCCACCACCGACGAGGCGGCCCTCGCCAAGGAGCTGGAGGCCGAGGAGAAGGCGGCGGCCCGGCAGGCGAGCCTGCTCAAGGACGGCTGGGCGGACCTGCGCAAGCGGCCCCTGTTCATCCTCTCGGCCCTCGTGATCGTGTGCCTGCTGGCGCTGGCCATCGCGCCCAGCCTGTTCACCGCCCGCTCGCCGTTCTCCGACGGCTTCTGCCAGCTGCAGAACTCCATGAACGGGCCGTCCTCGGGCCACCTGTTCGGTTTCGACGTGCAGGGCTGCGACATCTACACGCGCACCGTGTACGGCACCCGCAACTCCATCGTCGTGGGCGTGGTCACCACCATCGCCACGACGCTGATCGGCGGACTGCTCGGCATGCTGGCCGGTCTGATCGGCGGCTGGGTCGACATGCTGCTGTCCCGCATCACCGAGGTGTTCTCCGCACTGCCGATCATCATCGGTGGTCTGCTGATCATGTCGATCTGGCGCACCGGCGACGTGTGGACCGTGTCGTTCATCATGGCGATCCTCGGCTGGCCGCAGGTCTTCCGGATCATGCGCGGCGAGGTCATCTCCAACAAATACAACGACTACGTGATGGCGGCCCGGGCACTCGGCGCCGACTCCTGGCGCATCGCGTTCCGGCACATCCTGCCGAACACGCTCGCCCCGGTCATCGTCATCACCACGATGAACCTCGGTGTCTACATCTCCGCCGAGGCCGCCCTGTCCTACCTGGGCATCGGCATCCAGTCCCCGAACATCTCCTGGGGTCTGATGATCAGTGACGCCCAGGACCGGTTCCTGACCTCGCCGCACGCGCTGCTCTTCCCGGCCGGTGCCCTGAGCCTTACCGTGCTGGCGTTCATCATGCTCGGCGACGTGGTCCGCGACGCCTTCGACCCCAAGATGCGCTGAGGGAGGCGTACGTGACCATCATCGACCCGACGGACGCCGTCCCGGCTCCGCGATCCGGCGACGGGGACAAGACCAGCCCGCTGCTCGAAGTGCGTGATCTGCACGTCGAGTTCAAGACCCGCGAGGGCGTGGTCCGGGCCGTCAACGGCGTCAACTACTCGGTGGACTCCGGCGAGACGCTCGCCGTGCTCGGCGAGTCCGGCTCCGGCAAGTCCGTGACCGCGCAGGCGATCATGGGCATCCTGGACATGCCGCCGGCCAGCATCCCCAAGGGAGAGATCCGCTTCTTCGGGCAGGACATGCTCAAGATGTCGGGCGAGGAGCGGCGCAAGCTGCGCGGCGCCCGCATCGCGATGATCTTCCAGGACGCGCTGTCCTCGCTCAACCCCGTGCTCAGCGTGGGTTTCCAGCTCGGTGAGATGTTCCGCGTCCACCAGGGGCTGTCCCGCAAGCAGGCCAAGGCCAAGGCCATCGAGCTGATGGACCGGGTGAAGATCCCGGCCGCCGCGGCCCGGGTGAACGACTACCCGCACCAGTTCTCCGGCGGTATGCGCCAGCGCATCATGATCGCCATGGCGCTGGCCCTGGAGCCGGACCTGATCATCGCCGACGAGCCGACCACGGCCCTCGACGTGACGGTCCAGGCCCAGGTGATGGACCTGCTCGCGGAGCTCCAGCGCGAGTACCGCATGGGCCTGATCCTGATCACCCACGACCTCGGTGTGGTCGCGGACGTCGCCGACAAGATCGCGGTGATGTACGCGGGCCGGATCGTGGAGACCGCGCCGGTGCACGAGCTCTACAAGCGCCCGGCCCACCCCTACACGCGCGGTCTGCTGGACTCGATCCCGCGCCTGGACCTCAAGGGCCAGGACCTCTACGCGATCAAGGGCCTGCCGCCCAACCTGCTGAAGGTGCCGAGCGGTTGCGCCTTCAACCCGCGCTGCGAGAAGGCGCAGGACATCTGCCGCACCGACCTTCCGCCGCTGGTCCCCGTGACCGAGCGGGACGGGACGGAACTGCCGGGCCGCGCCAGCGCGTGCCACTTCTGGAAGGAGACGATCCATGGCTGACACGACCAAGGCCGGCGAGCCGACGGACGCGACGCCGAACGTCTCCGACGTGCGGGTCGCCGAGGTGAAGTCCGAGGAGCAGGCGGTCGCCGCGCTCGACGAGCACGTCGACCGGGGCGAGCCGATCCTCCAGGTGCGCAACCTCGTCAAGCACTTCCCGCTGACGCAGGGCATCCTCATCAAGCGCCAGATCGGCGCGGTGAAGGCCGTCGACGGCATCTCCTTCGACCTGTACCAGGGCGAGACCCTGGGCATCGTGGGCGAGTCCGGCTGCGGCAAGTCCACGGTGGCCAAGCTCCTGATGAACCTGGAGCGGGCGACGGCGGGCGAGATCTTCTACAAGGGCCAGGACATCACCAAGCTGTCCGGGCGCGCCCTGAAGGCCGTGCGCCGCAACATCCAGATGATCTTCCAGGACCCCTACACGTCGCTCAACCCCCGCATGACGGTCGGCGACATCATCGGGGAGCCCTTCGACATCCACCCCGAGGTGGCGCCGAAGGGCGACCGGCGGCGCAGGGTGAAGGAGCTCCTGGACGTCGTGGGTCTGAACCCGGAGTACATCAACCGCTACCCGCACCAGTTCTCCGGCGGCCAGCGCCAGCGCATCGGCATCGCCCGCGGCCTCGCGCTCAACCCCGAGGTCATCATCTGCGACGAGCCGGTCTCCGCGCTGGACGTCTCCGTCCAGGCGCAGGTCATCAACCTGATGGAGCGGCTGCAGGACGAGTTCAACCTGTCCTACATCTTCATCGCGCACGACCTGTCGATCGTCCGGCACATCTCCGACCGGGTGGGCGTGATGTACCTCGGCCGGATGGCCGAGATCGGCACCGACGAGCAGATCTACGACCACCCGACGCACCCCTACACCCAGGCGCTGCTGTCGGCGGTCCCGGTGCCCGACCCGGACGCCCGCGAGCACCGCGATCGGATCATCCTCACCGGCGACGTGCCCTCCCCGGCCAACCCGCCCTCGGGCTGCCGCTTCCGCACCCGCTGCTGGAAGGCGCAGGACAAGTGCGCCGAGGAGACCCCGCTCCTGGCGATCCCCGAGCGGTTCAAGTCCTCGGACTCCCCGGCGGCCCACGAGTCGGCCTGCCACTTCGCCGAGGAGAAGGACGTCGTCCACGCGGCGTAGCCCACCTCCGGCGGCACCACGCATCCGATTCCCGGCTCCCCTCCAGGGGGCCGGGAATCGGTCGTTCGTGCCCCTTCCGGTGTCCTTTCCAGTGCCCCTTTCGGCTGGTGCCCTCACCCCCTCCGGTGCGGCGAGCGTGCGATTTGCGGTTGATGTGCTGATATGTCGGCGGGTCTGCCCGCGCAGCCCGCCCCGCCAGAACGCCTCGCGCCGGCTCCCGAGGAGGCACCCATGCGCAGCCCGCGCGCAGTCAAGCGCCTCGCCTGGGCCGCCTGTGTCATGGCGGGCGCTCTCGCGGCGGCAGCCTGCGGGGGCGGGGTGGGCAGCGGCGGCTCGGGCGCGGTGCTCAGCTCCTCCTGGGGCGACCCGCAGAACCCGCTGGAGCCGGCCAACACCAACGAGGTGCAGGGCGGCAAGGTGCTCGACATGGTCTTCCGGGGACTGAAGCGCTACGACCCGAGGACCGGCAAGGCCAAGAACATGCTCGCCCAGAGCATCGAGACCACCGACTCGCGGAACTTCACCATCACCGTCAGGGACGGCTGGAAGTTCAGCAACGGCGAGCCGGTCACCGCGAAGTCCTTCGTGGACGCCTGGAACTACGGCGCGAGCCTGAGGAACAACCAGAAGAACGCCTACTTCTTCGGCTACATCGAGGGCTACGACCAGGTCCACCCGGAGACCGGCAGGCAGACCGCCGACACCCTGTCCGGGCTGAAGGTCACCGGCCCGCGCACCTTCACCGTACGGCTCAACCAGAAGTTCTCCACCTTCCCCGACACCCTCGGCTACGCCGCCTTCGACCCGCTGCCCTCCACCTTCTTCACCGACCACGAGGGCTGGATCGCCAAGCCGGTCGGCAACGGGCCGTACCGGATCGAGTCCTACACCCGGGGCTCGGCGATGAACCTGAGGAAGTGGGACGGCTATCCGGGCCCGGACAAGGCACGCAACGACGGCGTGACCCTCCTGGTCTACACCGACAGCAACACCGCCTACACCGACGTGCTGGCCGGCAACCTCGACCTGGTCGACGACGTGCCCGCCACCCAGCTCAAGAACGTCAAGACCGATCTGAACGGCCGTTACATCAACACCCCGGCCGGGATCATCCAGACCCTCGCCTTCCCCTACTACGACCCGAAGTGGAACACGCCCGGGGCGCGGAAGGTCCGCACCGGCCTGTCCATGGCCATCAACCGCAAGCAGATCACCGACACCATCTTCCGCGGCACCCGCACCCCGGCCACCGACTGGACCTCCCCGGTCCTCGGCGCGGACGGCGGCTACAAGGCGGGGCTGTGCGGCGAGGCCTGCACCTACGACCCGGCGCGGGCCCGCCAGTTGGTGCGGGAAGGCGGCGGGCTGCCCGGCGGCCAGGTGCGGATCACGTACAACGCGGACACGGGCTCGCACAAGCAATGGGTGGACGCCGTGTGCAACTCCATCAACAACGCCCTCGGCAACGACAAGGCGTGCGTGGGCAATCCGGTCGGCACCTTCGCCGACTTCCGCAACCAGATCTCCCAGCACAAGATGTCCGGGCCGTTCCGGGCCGGCTGGCAGATGGACTACCCGCTCATCCAGAACTTCCTCCAGCCGCTGTACTACACCAACGCCTCGTCCAACGACGGCAAGTGGTCCGACAAGCGGTTCGACCACCTCGTCGACCAGGCCAACGCCGAGAGCGACCGGGCCAGGGCCGTCCAGCTCTTCCAGCAGGCCGAGGGCGTCGTACGGGACAACATGGCCGCGATCCCGCTGTGGTACCAGAACGGCAGCGCCGGCTACACCGACCGGCTGCACGACGTGGCGCTCAACCCCTTCAGCGTCCCGGTCTACGACGAGATCAAGGTCGGCTGACCCGCCATGGGACGCTACGTCGTCAGACGGCTGCTGCAGATGGTCCCGGTGTTCATCGGCGCCACCCTGCTGATCTTCCTCATGGTCAACGTCATGGGCGACCCGGTGGCCGGGCTGTGCGGGGAGCGGCAGTGCGACCCGGCGACCGCCGCCCAGCTCAAGCGGGAGTTCGGCCTCGACAGGCCACTGTGGCAGCAGTACGCGACCTACATGGGCAACGTGTTCGCCGGGAACTTCGGCACGGCGTTCAACGGCCAGCCCGTCACCGAGCTGATGGCGAGCGCGTTCCCCGTCACCATCCGGCTGACGGTCGTCGCCGTCCTCTTCGAGATCGTCATCGGGATCGTGCTGGGCGTGATGACCGGTCTGAGGCGCGGCCGGCCCGTCGACACCTCGGTCCTCGTCCTCACCCTCGTCGTCATCTCCGTGCCCACCTTCGTCACCGGTCTGCTGCTCCAGCTGCTGCTCGGCGTGAAGTGGGGCTGGATCAAGCCCTCGGTGTCCCCGGCGGCCGCCTTCGGCGAGCTGATCGTGCCGGGCCTGGTCCTCGCCTCGGTCTCCCTCGCCTACGTCACCCGCCTCACCCGCACCTCCATCGCGGAGAACCGGCGCTCCGACTACGTCCGCACCGCCGTCGCCAAGGGCCTGCCCCGCCACCGGGTCGTCACCCGGCACCTGCTGCGCAACTCGCTCATCCCGGTGGTCACCTTCATCGGCACCGACATCGGCGCGCTGATGGGCGGCGCCATCGTCACCGAGCGCATCTTCAACATCCACGGCGTCGGCTACCAGCTCTACCAGGGCATCCTGCGCCAGAACACCCAGACCGTGGTCGGCTTCGTCACCGTCCTGGTCCTGGTGTTCCTGGTCGCCAACCTCCTCGTGGACCTGCTCTACGCCGTACTCGACCCGAGGATCCGCTATGCCTGAGCAGCCGCCGTACGACAGCGAGGGCGCCGTCGCCGGGACGGGCATGGGCGGCGCGATGGACCTCGCGGCGAGCGAGGCGACGACGCTGGAGCGCGCCCCCGGCGGCCCGGAGGGGCCCCAGGGGCCCGAGGGGCCGGGCGGCCGCGAGGACGCGGAGGGCGCGGGCCCCGCCGCCGGCCGGCCGCGCAGCCTGTGGTCCGACGCCTGGCGTGACCTGCGCCGCAACCCGGTCTTCGTCGTCTCCGCGCTGGTGATCCTCTTCCTCGTCGTCATCGCCGTGTGGCCCTCCCTGATCGCCTCCGGCAATCCGCTGACCTGCGATCTGGCCAGGGCCCAGGACGGCCCGGCGCCCGGCCACCCCTTCGGCTTCGACGGGCAGGGCTGCGACGTCTACACCCGCACCGTCTACGGCGCCCGCGCCTCCGTCACGGTCGGCGTGTGCGCCACGCTCGGGGTGGCGCTGCTCGGCTCGGTGCTCGGCGGGCTCGCCGGGTTCTTCGGCGGGACGTGGGACGGTTTCCTGTCCCGGATCACCGACATCTTCTTCGCCATCCCCGTCGTCCTCGGCGGCCTGGTGCTGCTGTCGGTGGTCCCCGGCAACACCGTGTGGCCGGTCGTCGGGTTCATCGTGCTGCTCGGCTGGCCGCAGATCTCCCGCATCGCGCGCGGCTCGGTCATCACCGCCAAGCAGCACGACTACGTGCAGGCCGCCCGCGCCCTCGGCGCCTCCAACTCCCGCATCCTGCTGAGGCACATCGCGCCCAACGCCGTCGCCCCGGTGATCGTGGTCGCCACCATCGCGCTCGGCACGTACATCGCGCTGGAGGCGACCCTGTCCTACCTCGGTGTCGGGCTGAAGCCGCCGAGCGTGTCCTGGGGCATCGACATCTCCGCCGCCTCGCCCTACATCCGCAACGCCCCGCACGCCCTGCTGTGGCCCGCGGGAGCGCTGGCGATCACGGTGCTGGCGTTCATCATGCTCGGCGACGCGGTGCGCGACGCCCTCGACCCCAAGCTGAGGTGAACGCGCCCATGCTGCTCGAAGTCCGCGACCTGCGCGTGGAGTTCCGCGCCCGCGACGGTGTCGCCCACGCCGTCAACGGGGTCACCTGCCAGGTCGACGCCGGCGAGACGCTGGCGGTGCTGGGGGAGTCCGGCTCGGGCAAGTCGGTCACCGCACAGACGGTCATGGGCATCCTCGACACGCCGCCCGGCCGGATCACCGGCGGCGAGATCCTCTTCCGCGGCCAGGACCTGCTGAAGCTCAAGGAGGACGAGCGGCGGCGGATCCGGGGCGCGGAGATGGCGATGATCTTCCAGGACGCGCTGTCCGCCCTCAACCCCGTGCTCACCGTGGGCGACCAGCTCGGCGAGATGTTCGTGGTGCACCTCGGAACGTCCCGCAAGGACGCCCGGGCCAGGGCCGTGGAGCTGATGGACCGGGTGCGCATCCCGGCCGCCGCCCAGCGGGTGCGGGACTATCCGCACCAGTTCTCCGGGGGCATGCGCCAGCGCATCATGATCGCCATGGCGCTGGCCCTGGAACCGGCTCTGGTCATCGCGGACGAGCCGACCACGGCCCTCGACGTCACCGTCCAGGCCCAGGTGATGGACCTGCTCGCCGAGCTCCAGCGCGAGTACCGGATGGGGCTCGTCCTCATCACCCACGACCTGGGCGTGGTCGCGGACGTCGCCGACAGGATCGCGGTGATGTACGCGGGCCGGATCGTGGAGTCCGCGCCCGTCCACGACCTCTACAAGGCGCCCGCCCACCCCTACACGCGCGGCCTGCTGGACTCCATCCCGCGTCTGGACCTCAAGGGACGGGAGCTGTACGCCATCAAGGGCCTGCCGCCCAGCCTGACCCGCATCCCGCCGGGCTGCGCCTTCCACCCGCGCTGCCCCATGGCCCGGGACGTGTGCCGCACGGACCCGCCGCCGCTGTACGAGGTGGACGAACAGCGCGGTTCCGCCTGCCACTTCTGGAGGGAGTGCCTGGATGGCTGAGCCGGTCCTGGAGGTCGAGGGGCTCGTCAAGCACTACCCGCTCACCCGGGGCGTCCTGTTCAGGAGGCAGATCGGATCGGTCAAGGCCGTCGACGGCGTCGACTTCACGCTCGGCCGGGGCGAGACCCTGGGCATCGTCGGCGAGTCCGGCTGCGGCAAGTCCACGGTGGCCAAGCTGCTCTGCCATCTGGAGCGGCCCACGGCGGGCGCGATCCGCTACCGGGGCGAGGACATCACCAAGCTGTCCGGCAAGGCGCTCAAGGCGGTCCGCCGCAACATCCAGATGGTCTTCCAGGACCCGTACACCTCCCTCAACCCCCGCATGACGGTGGGCGACATCGTCGGGGAGCCGTACGAGATCCACCCGGAGGCGGCCCCGAAGGGGGACCGGCGGCGCAGGGTGCAGGAGCTGCTGGACGTGGTCGGGCTCGACCCGGAGTACGTCAACCGCTACCCGCACCAGTTCTCCGGCGGCCAGCGCCAGCGCATCGGCATCGCGCGGGGCCTCGCGCTGCACCCGGAGATCATCGTCGCCGACGAGCCGGTGTCGGCGCTGGACGTGTCGGTCCAGGCCCAGGTGATCAACCTGATGGACCGGCTCCAGGCGGAGTTCGAGCTGAGCTACGTCTTCATCGCGCACGACCTGTCGATCGTGCGGCACATCTCCGACCGGGTCGCCGTCATGTACCTGGGGCGGATCGTCGAGACCGGCACCGACACGGAGATCTACGACCATCCCACTCACCCCTACACCCAGGCGCTGCTGTCGGCGGTCCCCGTGCCCGACCCGGACGCCCGGGACCGCCGCGAGCGGATCATCCTCTCGGGTGATGTGCCGTCCCCGGCGGACATTCCCTCCGGCTGCCGCTTCCGCACCCGCTGCTTCAAGGCGCGCGAGCGGTGTGCGCTGGAGGTGCCCGCGCTGGCGGTCCCGGCGGAGTTCCGGTACGCCACCGGCCCGGCGGTGCACGACTCGGCGTGCCACTTCGCTGAGGAGCTGAGGGTCGTGCCGGCCGAGGAGCACGGCAACGGGCCGGGGTGACGTGATGCACCCCGGCCCGCCCACGGCACCCGCACGGCCGTACGTCGTTCAGCCTGGCGCGTCCGTATATCGGTGCCGCTTCCGCGAAGTTGCCCGCGTGTTAACGCCGTTGGCGTGATTCTTCGCCGTCAGAGAAGCGAGCGCCGCAGGAAGTCCACCTGGAGCAGGAGCAGGTTCTCGGCGACCTGCTCCTGCGGGGTCATGTGGGTCACCCCGGACAGCGGCAGCACCTCGTGCGGACGGCCGGCGGCGAGCAGGGCGGAGGACAGCCGCAGGCTGTGCGCGACCACCACGTTGTCGTCGGCCAGACCGTGCACGATCATCAGCGGCCGGTGCGGCCCCGCGGGATCGACCAGGCCGTCGTCGGTGACCAGGGAACTGCCCGCGTAGGACTCCGGGTCGGCGGCCGGGTCGCCCAGGTACCGCTCGGTGTAGTGGGTGTCGTACAGCCGCCAGTCGGTGACGGGGGCGCCCGCGACGGCCGCGTGGAAGACGTCGGGGCGGCGCAGCACCGCGAGCGCGGCGAGGTAACCGCCGTAGGACCAGCCGCGGATCGCCACCCTGCCGAGGTCGAGCGGGTAGGTCTTCGCGAGGTCCTGGAGGGCCTCGATCTGGTCGTCGAGGGTGACGGTGAAGTCGTGGTGGATCGCCTTCTCCCAGGCGGGGGACCGGCCGGGCGTGCCCCGCCCGTCGGCCACGATCACCGCGAAGCCCTGGTCGGCGAACCACTGGGACGTCAGATGCGCGTTGTGCGCGGCGACCACCCGCTGACCGTGCGGGCCGCCGTACGGATCCATGAGCACCGGGAGGGGAGTGTCACCGGGGTAGTCCGTAGGCATAAGCACGGCGCACGGAATTCGGCGTGCGCCCCCCTGGGTGAGCGTCACGCGGGGGGACAGACCAGGATTTTCGGCGTACGACGGGACAGTGGCCACCTGCTTTCCGCCGCGCAGCACCTTCACCTGGGCGCCCGGCCGGTCGAGCGTCGCGGACACCAGTACGGTCACGCCCCCGGCCCGCACCGCCGAGTGCACACCCGGCTCCTGGCTCACGCGCTCCAGGCCGAGTTCGTTCACCCGGTACACGTGCACCTCGCCGGTCTCCGGTTCCGCGGCCTCCTCGCCCGCCGAGGCGGAGACCAGCACGTCGTCGTCCGACACGTCCAGCACGGCACGCACGTGCAACTGGGGCCCCGTCAGCGGTCGTTCGCCCACCGTCAGGACCCGCGCGCCGCCCTCGTCCGCGATCCGCACCAACTGCCCGGAGGGCGACCAGCACGGCGCCCCGGCGAAAAGATCCAGCCAAACTGGATCTTCGTCGGCGTGCACCATCCGGGTGGCCCCGGTGTCCGGGTCCACCGCCAGGTACAGCTGACTGCGCTGGTCGCGCGCCTGTACGAGCAGCAGTGGCGCACCCGCCGCTGACCAGTGCACTTGCGCCAGATACGGATAGCCTGCGCGGTCCCAGGAGACCTCGGTGCGCACCCCGTCCAGGCCGATCACGAACAGCCGTACGTCCGCGTTGGGGGTGCCGGCCGCCGGGTACGCCACCCGCTGCGGCTCGCGCACCGGGTGCGCCGGATCGGAGATCCACCACCGCCGCACCGGCGTGTCGTCCGCCCGCGCCACCAGCAGCCGGTCCGCCCCCGGCGCCCACCAGAAGCCCCGCGAGCGGTGCATCTCCTCGGCCGCGACGAACTCCGCCAGGCCGTACGTGACGTTCTCCGACTCCGGTTCGGCGAGCGCCCGGTCGCCCTCGCCCTCGGCGCCCACCACGCGCAGGGCGCCCCCGGCGACGTAGGCGATGTGCCGTCCGTCCGGGGACGGACGCGGGTCGATCACCGGTCCCCCGACGGGCAGTTCACGTGCTGTCCCGGCCCGCAGCTCGGCCGCGAAGAGCCGCCCTGACAAGGCGAAAGACGCCAGCTCCACCGCCGTGTCGGTGGCGTACCCGACGATCCCCGCACCCCCCTCGCGGCTGCGCTCGCGGCGCGCCCGCTCCTGCGGGGACAGGTGCTCGGCGGCACCGCCGAGGAGGGCGCGCGGGTCGGCGGCCACGCGCTCCCCACCGCCCTCCAGATCGAGCACGCGCAGGGAGTTGGCCCGGTCGGTACCGGAGTCGGAGCGCAGGAACACCACGCGCGAGGCGTCGGGGGCCACCGTGAACGCCCGCGGCGCGCCGAGCGTGAACCGCTGGGTGCGCGCGTGCAGTCGGGGGAAGGAGACAGGCTCGGTCGTCATGCCATGACCATATTGGCCATGCGCCCCCTTGTGCGGCCGTGCGCCGACCGATGCGCGCGTGCGGAAAGTTATGATCACTAGCGCATAGTGGGTATGAACCTGCTGCCCGTTGTGTGGATTTATCTGCCCCCATCGTCCGAACCCCCGACCCCCCGCGTCCTGGGATCATTGGAGGTGAGCCGCCGTGGCACTCTCGATTTCGGCGGTGGTGCTGCTGGCGATCATCGTCTTCCTGCTGGTCAAGAAGTCCGGCCTCAAGGCCGGCCACGCGATCGTCTGCATGCTGCTCGGGTTCTACCTCGCCTCGTCCACGGTCGCCCCCACGATCCACCAACTCACCACGAACATCGCGGGGATGATCGGCAGCCTCAAGTTCTGAGTCCGCTCCGACCCGCTGGCCGCGCCGTTCTGGTTCTCGCTTTCAGCAGAAGGCGATCAGCCGGTGAAAAATGCTCGAGTCCAGCGGGTGACTCCGCCTACCCGTCGAATTCCACGGGCCTCCCGTGGCGCCGGGGGAGCCGGACCCTCGGCGGGGCCCGCGCTGCGGCGCCCGCACCAGCCGTAGGTCATCGTCCCTCGTCAGGGGCGCTGCGAAGGCAAGGCGCAGGGCAGTGTTGAGTAAGAATTCGCTAGGCTCATTCATGGCGAAACTATCCTGTGAACCTTCGTGATCGCGCTCACGTTGTTTCGGATCTGATGCTGTTTTAGGGTCGCGTCGACCACTTATTTTTGCTTTACGTCTGTGTGCACGGGGGGCTGCAGATGTTGTTTCGTCATGCCGTCATCCGTGCCTGGAAAGGAACTCGGGTGACTCCTGGCATACGCAGGATGCTTGCAGTCGCGGGGGCTGCTGCCACCCTGGCGCTCGCGGGGGCTCAGGCGCTCGCGACCGCCGACCCACAGCCGACCGGGGGGTCCGCGGGGGTCGCTCCGCCGTCGGCGGTGGAGGACTACGCCTACCCGAACGCGGATCAGATCCAAAAGACCCAGGGCATCAAGCTGATC
>NZ_BMVJ01000028.1:49019-64499 GCF_014650655.1 Streptomyces anandii JCM 4720 | reverse complement strand
CGTAGAGCTGGGCCAGACCGCCCTGACGGAGTATTCGGTCCAGGTACGGATCGAAGACTCGGGCGCGAAGGCGGTCTTCGGTTCGGCGCGGGCGTTGCGCCAGCGGACATAGGCGGCGACGGCGGCGTCCTGCTCGTTGCGGCTACGGTGGCCGGTACCGCCGAGCGCGAAGTAGCGCAGCGCTGCGAACTCCGCTTCCATCCAGTTCAGCCATGAGCCATAAATCGGAAGAAAGACCAACTGGACATCGCTGTCAGCAATCCAGGTCCGCACCTCGGAATGCTTGTACGGGGAGAAATTGTCCAGCACCACGTACAGCTTCTGACCGGGCCACCGCGCACATAGGACCCTGAGTAGGCCAAGGAACTCGCACCAGCGCTTGCGCGGGCGGATGCGGTAGTACAGCTTGCCGGTGGCCAGACCGAGGGCGGCGAGCATACGCAGCCTCCGCGGGCGCCTCACCGGCCCCCAGGCCTTGCCCTTGCAGGGCATCAGGTTTAGCGGCCCGAACTCGTCGACGCATATCACCCGTCCGTCGTCGGGCGGGATGTCATACAGCACCAGGACACGCTGCATCTTGGCGATGAAGTCCGGGTCAGTGGACGCTTTCCACGTAATGGTGGTCTTCCAGGAGACTTTGCCGGCGTCCAGGATCCGGCGCAGGGTCTCCCGACTGACGGCCGAGGTCACCTTCTGCTTGACCAGGTGCTCGGCGAACTTGCTCAGGCTCCAGGTGGAGAACGCAGTGATCTTCCAGTCAGCGGGGGGGACGTCCGGGCGATCAGGCAGATGTGCTCGCGCACCTCGTCACTGATCGTTTTGGGGCATCCCCCGCTCCACTTTGAGTCCAGCGCATCGAACCCCCGCTCATTGAAGGCG
Organism: Streptomyces anandii JCM 4720; assembly: GCF_014650655.1. GTDB lineage: Bacteria > Actinomycetota > Actinomycetes > Streptomycetales > Streptomycetaceae > Streptomyces > Streptomyces anandii. The sequence goes on along the minus strand of NZ_BMVJ01000028.1, from coordinate 63,620 downwards.
TGGATGACATCGCGGACGCAGTCCTCACCGACCTGCATCAGCGAGATGATGTCCTTGACCGTCTGGCCCTGAGCGGACATCAGCACCACGATTACCCGACGGAGTTTGACCGGGTCCTTCACAGTCCGGCTGATCCGCTGCAGCCTACGACCCTCGTCGATCGTGACCGGCCGCACCAGCACACTCGGTCAACACCCCACGACCACCTCCAAGATCAGGTTTTGGAGACAGTCTGCTGGCTGACGCAGTGGGTCGATTACCCGGCCAAGGCTGCGTGACGAGCCACTAGATCCACGCGGCGCTCGTGCTGGGGAAAGAACGAGATGCCACCGCCGACCCCCACCGGGTAGAACCTGGCCCGATACTCGTCGATCAAACCCAACACGGCAGCCTCCGCGGCGAGAGCCGCACCGCCGATCGCGATCTCGCCCTCCCCCCGCTCGGCTCGCAACCGCCCGATCCCACCCCACAATGCTGGGCGAGCAAGATCGTTCCCTAGCGTAAACCGGCATCACCCACTGCTCCCGCGTTGGATCTGGGCCCGCCAATCAGTAACCGTCCTGTCACTCGCGCTGGTTCAAGGCCCTGGTGAGCTGTCGGTTGGCCTCCCGGGCAGCACCTCGCCGTCACCACAGCGCCCACACCAAGATCATCATGTGCCCGAGCAGCGCTTACGGGACGCCATTTACTGCTTGATAAAGCCACTTGTCGGTCACTCTTGTTCGACCCTCTGTCCGAAGATCACAAAGGCTTCGATCGTAAACGGGGCCCCGACGGGCGCGTTCGCCACCAGCGATGTTGAGACACCCGGTCGCTTCAGGGAGCACCACGCGCGCGGCCGACGGGGCCGGACCCCGCGCCGGGCGGCGCTGCGACCGCCGGACCGTGCGGGATCAGCGGCAGGTGTAGGAGAAGGACGCGGACGCCGTGTGCCGACCGGGGGAGTCGATGACCAGCCGCGCGGTCGCCTTGCCGGTTCCCCTGCCGTGGAAGGTCCACAGCAGGCGGAGGCTCGTCTCGTCCTCTCCCTTGCCCAGCCGTTCCTCGCGGGGGCCCGAGGAGGTGCCGTCGCTGCGGTTCCACTCGTAGGTGAACGTGCCGGCCGCCCCGTTGGTTCTCACCACCGCCACCACCTCGGCTGTTCCGCCACATCCGAGGACACTGCCCGTCCGCGCCGTCACCTGGGTGATCCGCAGGTCCGCCGTGTGCCGTTGCCAGAACAACCAGGCCAGCACGATGGCCAGGACGGCCGCCGCCAAGCGGTATCTGCGGAGCCTGTGCAGGAGACCGCGGGCCTCCTGCCGGCTCCTGTGCTTCGCCGGGCGGTGCCAGACGTCGACGGCGGTGTCCGTCAATCCCAGGGGCGGGACGCCCGGTCCGAAGTGCAGGACGTCGGACTCGGGCTGGGGCTGCGGCTTGGGCTCGGACTCGAACTCGGGCGCGGGCTCCGGCTCGGGCTCGGGCTCGGCGCTGGTCCAGTGGGCGTCGAGGACGGTCGGAACGTAGGTGGCGTCGTCGACGTCCCTGATGGTCGGTTGCACGTCCGGGTCCTGCAGGGTCGGCTTCACGTCGGGATCCGGCAACTTCCATGGCCTCACCGGGCGCTCGCCCCGGTCCGTCATCCTCGCCCCTCCGTTCGGCTCGCTCTCACAGACCCCGGTGGGCCGACATCACAGGGGCTCGCCCTTCACGGCAACCGGAACCCCTTGCCGCGGGGTCACAGCCGACGGCGACGTCGAACCGGTGCCGGTGCCTCCAGCGGAGTCGCCGGAGCCGGTGCCGCTCTGGGTGGTGGCGCCGTTCTGGGTGCTGGTGCTGAGCGACAGCGTTCCGGAGACGAGGCCCGAGCCGCCGGGGGAACCGGCGCTGGTGCCACTGCCGGTGCCCCCAGCTTTGCCGGACCCGGTGCCTCCCGCCGACCCGGGATTGCCGCCGCCGGTCCCGGCGCCCGAGTGACCGTGCCCCGTGCCCCCGGCCGTGTTCCCTTCGGTGGTACGACCCTGCTCGGATCCAGCGTGGCCTGTGGTCCCCGTGCGGGAGTCCACGCCTCCGCCACCGCCGGTGTGGCCGGTGCCCGTGGTGTCCGTCCCGCCGTTCCCCTCGCCGGTGCGCCCGTCACCGGTGTTCCCCACGTCGGTGTTCCCGTCGCCGCCGCTCCCCGCGCCGCCGTTCCCGTGGTCGTGGGAGTCCGTGTCGCTGTGGTCGGTCCCCTTCTCCGCGGTGGTGCTCTCGTGGGTGTGGTCGGTGTCGGTCTGGGTGCCGGTGTCCTTGTCGCCTTGAGTGTCGGTGTCGCCGCTGCGGGTCCCGTCCTGTGGGCCGGTGCCGCCGTCGGTCTTCGACCCGGTGTCGCCGTGCCCGCTGTCCTTGTCCTCGTCCGTGCCGGAGCCGGTAACACCCGTGTGCGTCCGGGAGTCCGTGCCGCCGTCCCCGGCCGCACCGCCGGAACCCGAGCCGGAACCCGTGTCGCCATCGGCGGGCGCGATGCCGGCGCCGCCGTCTGTGCGGCCGCCACCGTCCTGGGCGCCGGATGCAGCCCTGTCGGAGTCCGAGGCCGACCCGGCCGGGTGGCTCCCGCCGGTGCCCCGCGTCCCCTTCGCCGAACCGGTGACCTTCGGCGCGTCGAGCCTAGTGACAGCCTCGGTGTTGGCACCGGCGTGCGCTTCGGCCCCGCCCGCCCAGCCGCTGGGCATCAGGCTCAGCAGTCCCGCCACCGCCACGGCGGCCGCCCCGGTGAGCACATCGCCCCGTCCACGCAGCCGACTGCGGCGCCGCGCGGTCAGCACGGTCTGCGCCAGTTCGGCCGAGGAGCCCACCAGACGAGCGTCCAGGCGTGAGATGGCCAGCGGCGCCAGGGCCGCCGCCACCGCGGCCAGTCGATTCTGGCCGCGTTCCTCCCAGTCTGCTCCGTACGCGCTCTCGGCCACCCACTCCAGTTCCCGCAGGAAGTCGAGGGCGCTCGGGGGCCGCAGGGCCGGGTCCTTGGCCATGCCGCGCAGGACCAGCCCGCGTACCTCTTCCGGCACCCGGTCCACTGGCACGGGGTCCTCGACGTGTTGGCGCTGGAAGTCCCACACTTCTGGACCAGGGAACGGGGGCACGCCGGTCAGGCATTCGTAGAGGGTGGCGGTCGCCGCGTACACATCGCCAGATGGGGCGGCAGCCTCCGATTTCCACTGCTCCGGGGGCATGTACGCACACGTGCCACTCAGGTTCCGGTGGCGGCCGGTGCGCGTGGAAATTCCGAAGTCCACCAGCTTGGTCCGGCCGTCCCAGTCCACCAGCACGTTTTCGGGCTTGTAGTCGCGGTGCACCACACCGACGCCGTGCGCGGCGGCCAGCCCGAGAATGGATCCTTTCAGCACGACGAGGGCGGCCTCCGGGTGTGTGTGTCCCTCCTTCTTCAGCAGCGCACGGAGCGCGGCCCCGTATACCAGTTCCATGACGATGGCCGCGCCCTGCTCGGCTTCGACGTACTCGTACAACCGCGCCACATGGGGCGATGTCAGGCCACTGAGGAGCCGGGCCTCCCTGCGCAAGGCGGTGCGGAATTCCTCCCTCGAAGACAGTTCCTCATTCAGGTACTTGATCGCGACATTCCGGCCGGTCGCGGTATGACGAGCGATCACCACCCGGCCACAGCCACCTTTACCGAGTTTCTTCAAGTCGATGTAGCCGGGAACGGTCCAAGAATCGCCACCCTGTTCGACTTTCCATCCGTTACGATTGGTCGCCCCTGTCACACTTCCCCCTGGTGTTCCCTCGCACCGATACCCCCCGAATGAGGCACGATGGAATTTTTCCAGCAAGAAGAGATCCAATAAACCGAGAAATTTCACGGTTCTGCAACCGTCGGTCCTGACGTTGGTTCAATTATCCGGGGCGGGAGTCGTCCTTGTGCGGGCACGGCGTTCGCGGGCCGGCTCGGAGGACGCTGATGACGACGATGGCCATGTCGTCGTGGCGGCCCGCTCCCAGCCACTGGGCGGCCAGCGTCTGCACCCGTTCCACGACCGCTTCCGTCGGCAGACCTGCGCATCGGACAGGGTCCTCCGCAGGCAGTGCTCGCCGAAGAACTCGCCGCCCAGGGGCCACCGCGCGCCCCCAGCACCGTTTGGACCGTGTGCGCCGTGACGGCCGACGGGGCACTCACCAAGGTGCCGTGCGGGGGTACGTCCTCCACCGTGCCGTCGGCGCGGACGATCACACATCGACTCCGGCAAGCCGAACCACTGGACGCTGACCCGGACCGCGACCCGAGCCGACGGCGCCGCCTACCGCCTGGTCGGCCGCGACTCCGCCGGCAAGCCCGCCTCCTCCCCCGGCCTGTCCCCCGGACCGCCAGGAACTCTTCGTCCAGCACGGCGCCCATCATCTCCATGCTCGGCCTCTACGCCCGGAGCGGGAAGATCGACAACGCCTCCGGAGCAGCCACGTCAACACTCAATGCCATGTCCTACCGGCTCAACCGCCCCTGACACCGCGACGGTTCCTCCGGGTGCGGACGGTGGCCGGAAGACGCCAAGGGCTTCGTCTTGTTGCCCAAACGCTGGGTGGTCGAACGGTCGAATTCGTGGACGATGCGGGCCCGCCGCAACGCGTGGGATTACGAACGCCTCATGTCCCACGCCGAAGCCCACATCCAGTGGGCTTTCATCACCCTCATGACCCGCCGCCTCACCCGACGAAACCGCTGGACCGAGGCGGTTCCAACCCCCCTCGCCTCAGCCGCCTGACGATCCCTCTGCCTGTGATGGCGACTCCTGACTCAGGCAGTGCCCTCGTCCGGCTTGTCGAGGAGGGCCAATTCGTCTTTGGTCAGGCGGAGGCTTCCGGCGGCGATGTTCTCCGCGAGGTGTGCCGGGTTCGTGGTACCGGGAATGGCCAGCACGTGCGGACCGCGGTGGAGGGCCCAGGCGAGCCGTACCTGGGCCGGCGTGGCGTTGTGGGCGCGAGCGACTGAGTGGACCCGCGCGTCGTGCTCCTGGCCTGCGGCTGCCTCGCGCCGCAGGCCGGAGACTGCGAAGAACGGGACGAAGGCGATGCCCTGCTCCCCGCACAGGTCCACCAGCCCGCTCTCGTCGGCACGGCGCCAGTCCAGGCCGTAGGAGTTCTGCACGCAGACCACGGGTGCAATTTTCTGAGCCTCGGTCACGTGCTCAGGCAGGACAGCGGAGAGCCCGAGGTGCCGGACCAGGCCGGCCTCGCGCAGCTCAGCGAGAGCGCCGAAGTGCTCGGTGATCGAGGCCGTGCGGGGACCGCCGGCGCGCAGGTTCACCACGTCCAGGCAGTCCCGGCCGAGCTGACGCAGGTTCTCCTCCACCTGGCCCCGCAACTGGTCGGGGCGGACCGTGTCGAGCCACTCGCCGGAGGGATCACGCCCCGGGCCGACCTTGGTCACCACGACCACATCGCCGGACCAGGACGAAGGCGGCCGTGTCGACGTGGTTGACCCCCTGCTCGAACGCGCTGTGCAGCAGGCCGACGGCAACATCGCGGTCGATCGGCGCGCCGTCGGAGTTGCCCATCATGCCGTTGCCCGTCAGCCGCATCGCGCCGTAGCCGATGCGATTCACCTCCAGGTCCCCGAGCTTCCAGGTCCCTGCTGCCGCTGCTGCGCTCATCGTGCTCCTTCACTCGTCGGTTCGTCAGGTCCCGGAGTATGGAGTCGTCACGGTGTACTGCGACAGGTCATCTGGCTGGGCGAAACGTCACATCTCTATCGGGAACCAACCATCGCCGCATTGCCGTTGGACCTGGCAAGAGAGCGTCGGTCGGGGAAGCTTTCAGGACTTGCGGCGCTGCCCTGCCGAGGCGGCAGACGGTGGAGGCTGCGTCCAGCGCAGAGGGACAAGGCGATCACCCCCCGGCCGGTCAGACGTGGCTGAGACGAGCCAATTCACCCGTGGTGCGGTTGCGGCGGATCAGCAGCCGGTTACTGCCGGGCCGTTCTGCGGCCAGGTCGATGATGGCCCAGTTGTAGAAGCGGGTGCCCCTTAGCTCCGGCCCCGGCCGACAGCTTCTGCCAGGCCGGCCTGGGCACCTTCACGGCCAGGGCGTCCGCGCGGAACTTCCCTACACCGGTGGACACTTCGGCCAAGCAGGCGACGGCGAGCGAGCACGTAGCCGACCTTACGCTCTTCCAGCATGGACCGCTCGGGTTGCCGCCGTAGAGATCATCGCCCGCGACCCAGCCCACACGGTGCCCGACGTCGAGGAACCGGCCGATCACGCGGGCGGCTAGCTCCGGCTTGGTCGCGAGGACGTCGTCGTCGCCGAGCCCGGCTGCCCGCTTCCGCGTGTTGAAGCGAGGCAACTCACGGGGCGGGGTTAAGAAGTCATCTCCTTTGGTAAGTCTGCGGTAGCAGATGAGGGTGCATGCGAGGCTCGTGAAGGCGAGGAAGTGCTCAGCCTTGCGCTCGTAGCGACGATGGAGACGACGGCACCCAGCGAGCCAGGCCATCGTGCGCTCGATGGTCCATCGGTGCCGACCGAGCCGCTGCGAGGTCTCAACCCCCTTGCGGGCTATGCGGTGCCGGATACTCCGCTGGGATAACCATCGCCGCAGGTGGGAGTAGTCGTAACCCTTGTCGGCGTGCAGTTTGCCGGGCTTACGCCTACGGGGACCTCGCCGGGATCGGATCGGCGGTATGCCCTTCACGAGCGGGATCAGGGCCTGGCTGTCGTGGACGTTGGCACCGGAGATCCCGACAGACTGGGGCAGACCGGTCCGCTCGGTGATCAGGTGGATCTTCGAGCCGTACTTGCCCCGGTCGACAGGATTCGGACCTGTCAGCTCCCCTTTTTCAGGGCCCTCATATTCACCGAGATCGCGCAGCGAGACCAGTCCAGGTCTCCGCGGGCTCCGAGTTCGTCGAGGACCAGGCGGTGCAGCTTGGCCCACACGCGAGCCTTCGTCCATTCGGTGAACCGTCGGTGAGCTGTCGCTCCGGACGGTCCGAACGACGACTTCGGCAGCTGCTGCCACGTGCAGCCCGACGTCGCCACGAACACAATCGCCGCCAGCACCTCACGATCGCCATGCCGGCGCCGGCCGCCACCTTGAGGCCGCGATGGCGCCTCCGGCGCGACCCTCTGGAACAGTTCCCACAGCTCGTCCGGCACCAGCCGCTCAATGATCCCCACCACAGCCGACGGCCTACTCAGCCAAACGAGATGACCTCTACTCAACCGGCTTGACAAACAAAGAGGCACCCAAGGGCACCGACCTGTCGAAGTACAGCCGGGAAGATCTGGAGGCCGCCGCGGCCGAGCTGAACTCCAGACCCAGGAAGCGCTCGGCTGGGACACCCCAGCCGAGCGCTTCTCCAGTCAGCGACAGAACGACCCCAACACCCTTTGCGTCGCGACGATTTGTTGACCACCGTGTCCAGGGCGGGGCGCTGGAGCGGGTGGAGGCGTCGTCAGTTGGCGCAGATGGCGTAGACGCTGATGCCGACGCTGCTGTAGGAGTTCTGCCTGCCGAGGGCGATCCAGCCGGTTCCGTCGGGGGTGGGGAAGCTGCCGACGAGGACGGCGTCGTTGCCCTGGGCTTCGGCTCCGCCGCCGATGACGTGTTTGCCGGGCGGGCAGTAGACGGTGCGGCGCTGGAAGTTGGGGACGTTTGCGTTGGGGAGCGTGACGATCTGGTAGCCGTCGACGACGCGGGTGTGTGCGGGCTTGGTGGCGGGGGTGTGGTCGGGGGCCGCCTGGGCGGCCCATCCGGCTCCGGCGGCGATGGTGAGTGCCAGGGCGCCGGCGGTGAGAGCCGTCTTTGCTCGCATGAGTCTCCTCCTGGTGGTGCGGGGCACGGCACCCCGTCACAGGGCGTAACACTTCCATGAACGGAGGGTGAGGGGAGGATTGGTGAAGGTGAAACGCCCTGATCGTGGGAGGTGGGTGCGCGGAGCGCGGGAGGGGCGTGGAGGCTGCCGAGGTGGCCAGCCCACGCGCGGTCGCACATTCCTTGAGGGCATCCGCTTCTGCGCATGCTCGCTATCCGGCCGGGCGTAGCGTGCCGGGCATGTGCTTCTTCCCTGAACTTGGCCGTCATGCACGCGCACTCCAGGAACCAGCGAACCAGCCGTTCCCGCGGCTCACCGGTGTACGTGGATCTCGACAATGCCGACCGCGGTGAACGTTCTCCTGGAATGCCTGAGTGCGCCGGCCCACCTGAAACAGGCGATACCGGAAACCGTCCTTGCGGCCCTGACGCGGAAAGAGAACAGGCAGTCATCGGCTGTCAGCTGGCTTGCCGCCGGCACGTGAGGTAGAGGGGCAGGAAGACGATCCACAAGCACAGGCAGCCGAGGGCCCAGGTAGCAGGCTTGCTCAACTCGATCGATCCCGCCGAGAAGTAGATGGGTGTTCCGCTCCTGGCGTGGGCCGACGCGTCCTGGTAGACCCAGCCCACGCTCCCGAGCAGGACCGCAAGGGGAATCAGCGTGATGACGTACGACCCCATCATCCCTGCTCGTGTCCGGTGATGATGCGGGCCACGGCAGCCACGTCGTCCGGTGTGATCGTGGGGCGGACCCTGCGGCCGACGTCGAGCACGAGGGCCGTGTCCTTCTTGGGCCGGTGCGGATCGAGGTTCCACCAGTGGACGAAGTCACCTGAGCCCCAGATGCGCCACCGGCGCACCTGGTTGGCGCCGGTCAGCGCGAGCGTCTTGATGCCCATGATCGAGGCGTACGGGATCGTCTTGGGCCCCCACGGGTAGTAGCGGCGGATGGTGATCCCATGGTCGTCGCAGCGGATCGTGCCGTCGTCGTAGTCGGCTGTGGCCATGCTCATCTGCCTTTTCTGACGTTCCACCCTGTGGGCCGGGGAGCGGTGCGTGGGGGTCACGGGGTCTCGGGTGCGAGGATGAAGATGCCTGCGACCTTCTCCTCCGCGTCGAAGGCGACGCGGGCCTTCATCTCGCCGGCCTCATAGCGCAGCGGGATGTCGACGACCGTGTGGTCGCCGATGCGGCGCACGAACGGCTCGCCCTCGCCGAAGCCCTCAAAGGCGCCGACGAGGCCGGTGACCGTGGCCAGTCCGTTGAGGCGAACCTCGTCGGTGAAGGCCGCCAGCACTTCGGCGTTGAACGACTGGCGAGCTTCGTCCATGCGGCCGTCGAGGACGGCGGTGGCGATCTCGGTGGCGCGGGCGCCGGCATCAGCCATGCGCACCGTCTTGTCCATGGGTTCTCCCGTTCTCGGGTCGATGGGCTTGCCGAACCGCTGGAATGCGGCCTGGCGGGTGACGCCGAGTAGTTCCCCGATCTCCTGCCAGGTGTGTCCGGCGTCCCGGGACTGCTGCACGCACAGCTTCAGCACCTGATCTGCAAAGCCGTCGACATCCTGGGCGAGCCGGACGAGGTCGAGATAGGCCGGCTGAGCCACTGGGCTGCCGAGCGACTGGGCCAGGGCGGAGGCCTGCTCGCTAAGGCGGGCGGCCAGGCCCGCGAGAGACATCGGTGAATCAGTCACGTGTCAAGAATGCCTTTACGCGATCTGCGGCGTCAAGAGAACCTTTACGCTCCTGCCATCCCTGTTCGCACATCACCGCTCAGCCCCTCGCGTCATACCCGCGCCACCCGCAAAGCACGACCACGCCGATACCCGCGGAGAAGGCCCGCGACCAGGTACGGCGCACATCGACCAGGCCGACCGGTACGACGCCCGCCCGACCGGCATGCCCGCCTCCCTGGCCCAGGCGGCCCGCGACCTGGGCGAGCTGGATGCCCGTGCGTGAGCCACGGAGACATGACCGTGGGCAAACTCGACTCGCTGAGCGTGCAGTTGGCGCTGTTCGTCGGAGCGGTGGGGATGCCGCACGTACTGATGAGGCTCAGGACGGTGCCCTTGGCTTCGACGCCTTTTGATGTCGACGCGGAGCAGCGCGCCGACCTCTCGGCGGCCACCTTCCTCGCTGCGGGAGCCGAGCACTGGCGGGCAGGCTCACCTAGACGCTGTCGCTGCCGAGAAGCCGCACAGCCGCACAGCCGCAAACGCGGCGAACGGTTTTGTTCTCAGCCACTAGAGGGGCGCCCAGACCCGGCACCACCCGAAGGACCCGCTTCGGCCCACCCGTCGAGCGCCGACGGCGATGTCCTGCCGCGGACGGACCCGGCCCCGCTCCGGTACCGGCGTCAAAACACCGCTTGCGGCGGCCCGCCTAACCTGATTCCGTGGCTTCCGCGCCGCCCCGGCCGTCGTCGCTCAGGACGTGCCGCGGCTGCGGTGCAGCGCCGTGGGCGCACCGGCGGACTGGCTGCCCTCGTCACCGAGGCTGATGGTGTCGGCAGCGGTCAGCTGGACCACGTACAGGTGGCCGCTCTCGCACTGCAGCGAGGTGTCCGAGCGGTTGGTCGGGTGGCTGGTGGCCGCGACGAACGTGGCCGTCGTGCCGCGCACCGACCGGAGTTCCAAGGCTTCCGTGCAACCGACCTCCCGGCCGGTGCCGGCCTCCTTGATGTTGCTGACCTGTTTGCCGGCCAGCTCGCCCGTGTCGGCGTTGTGCAGGGTGAGGGTCACCGTGAACGACTCGGTGCGCGGGTGCTGTTGGCCATCTGCGTCAGGGTTGCCCGGCCCCGTGCCGGTCCAGACTCCCGCCCATGCGGCGGAGAGGGCGGGCGCGGAGGAGGACGACATCGGGGAGGCCGTGGAGCTGTCACCGGCCGCCTCCTTGCCGAAAGGGTTCCACAGCAGGACGCCGGTCACCAGGGCGGCCACCGCGAGGACGGAACCAGCGGCGGTCCAGCGGACGCGGCGGCGTGCACCCCCGTCCCTGCCGGGGTCGGGGACGCCGTGCGGCTCGAGCCCGGCAGGTCCGGCGGTGCAGGGGCCGAACGGTGTGTGGGGCTGGGCGGCGTCAGGGGTGAACGGGACGTACGGCGTGGGGATGTCCGGGGTTCGCCGGGCGTACGGTGCCCAGGTGTTGGTCGGCGGCGCGTACGACGTGGCGGGGGCCGTGTGGTCGAGGGACGGGGTCGGGGACACCGCCCCGGCGGTCGCCTCCGCGGTCAGTCTCCCGCCGGCGGACGTCACCGCGTCCGACGGGGCCTGCCCCTGACCGTGCGGCGGTACCGCGCACCGGTGTGCGACCTCCTCCTCGCGGGCGGCGAGGTCGGCGCCGAGTCCGGGCGGGAGCGCGCGTTTCCATGCGTCGGCCACCAAAGCGGGCTTGCCCTCTTGAGCGGCCGTCCGTGGGTCGTCCGTGGCCCCTCCCCGGCAGAGCCGGGCCGCCAACTCGGCGCCCTCCGGCCGGTCCTCGGGCCGCTTCGCCAGGCAGTTGCGGATCAACGGGGCCAGTTCGGCCGGTACGCCGTCCAGGCGGGGCGGCTCGTGGACGATGCGGTAGAGCAGGGACGCGGCCGAGGGCTGCTCACCGGGACACTCGAAGGGACCGGTGCCGGTCGCGGCGAACACCAGGACCGCGCCCAGGGAGAAGATGTCGCCCGCCTCGGTGACAGCTCCCCCCGCGGCCTGTTCGGGAGCGAGGTAGCCGGGCGAACCGATGACACCGCCAGTGCTGGTGTGACGGGAGTCGTCGGCGGCCCGGGCGATGCCGAAGTCGATGAGCATGGGCCGTTCGCGGCCGAGCAGGACATTGGACGGTTTCACGTCCCGGTGGGTGAGCCCGCAGGCGTGCACGGCGGCCAGCGCCGCGGCGAGTTCGGCGGCCAGGGCGCGCAGAGCGGCGGGCGGCAGCGGCCCGTGCCCGGTGACCCAGTCGGAGAGGGCAGGCGCAGCGACGTACTCGGTGGCCAGCCACAGCGGGCGGTGGTCGGGTGGGCTGAAGTCCACCACCGAGACCGTCCACGGCGAGCGGACGCGGTCGCTGGTGCGGATCTCCCGGGCGAAGCGCCGCTCGAAGTCCGGGGCGGCGGTGAGGTCGGGCCGGACTGTCTTCAACGCCAAGGGGCGACCGGTAGGCATGCGCGACAGGTAGACCTGCCCCATACCGCCGGCGCCGAGCCGCGCCAGCAGCGGATAGCCGCCGATCGTGACCGGATCCGTGCTCTCCAACGACTGCACGCACGCCTCCCCCTGGTCACCTCGACCCATGACGGAAGCAGGATAGTGGGCGGCCCCGGCGGGATGCGGTTGGCGTCCCGCCGCGTGGTGCAGCCGATCAAGCTGTCGGTTGAACCGCATGCTTCACAGCCGCACACTCGTGTCGTACAAGGCCGACCGACTTCGACCGCGGAGCCCTCGGGCGTGGACTGTCCCGATCGCGACTGGGCAGATCTTCGAGGTGAGCCCCGGCACAGCCGCAGCCCTCCTGCCGGCGTTCCTGGCACTCGTCGGCGTGCACTCACCCCTGATTTTCCCAAGGTCGATCGGTGCGCAGGAGGCACAACGCCGCAGCGCGGTCGACGAACTGACCGGTCGTCTTCTGGCGGCCGGGCGGCAAGTACTGCATACGACTGCGCATCCGGCTGGGCCGCAGCGCCCGCCAGTTGCACTGGGTCAACATCTGGCGCGACCTGGCAGGAGCCGCAGCGGTGAGAGCAGCCAACGACGGCAACGAGACCGTGCCGACCGTCGTCGTGGCGGGCCGGCCACACACCAACCCCGATCCCGGATGGGTGCGCGATCAGCTCTTCCCTTCCCCGTGATCAAAACCGCGTCCCACGGAGAGGCACCCGCAGACACAGCACGCAGAGGTAAAAGGCAGAGCCCCACTGTGCCGATACGTCCCGGTCGTGATGGTTCTCCCGGACGAAAGGTTGTACAGCCGAAGGTTCCGCCGCCGTCCCGGGTACCGCTGCGGGCCGCGCATGGCTCAAGATTGCTCCCGAACGCACAAGGGAGTCAGAAGAGATGACCGCTGGACCAAGCCCTAGGGTTCCGCACGGCGACAACAGCCCTGTCGGTAAGGACGACGGAGGCGAAGGGCGACGCTCGGTTCCCGGCTCGGGTCTCACAGACGGACGGACCGCGAGCACGGTCTACCGTCCCGCTGCATCGGTCACTGCCGACGAGCGGTGGATAGCGGCCTTCGAGGAAGCCGACCGGGAACCGGGGGCGGAGGCGGGCGGGCGCGACGAGCCCGCTGGGGCGGGCGGCACGGCGCCGAGCACGCCGCGTGCGTCCGGACCTTCGCGGTCGGCGGTCAGGAGCCGGGTGCGGGTGGCAGTCTTCATCGGCGTATGCGCCGCTGTCGTGTCGGGGGCTGTACTGCTCTTCGGAGAGGCCGATTCGAAGTCCGAGGCGGCTCCACCAGCGAGTGTCGAGCGCTCACCGGTGGGCCTTCCCATCCTCAACGGCGGCGGAGACATTCCCTCGGGCCCGGCCTCCGCCCTCCCGCATGCCACCGCCGGCGCTGCGTCGCCCTCACCCATGCGGACGCCCTCCAAGCAACCCGTCTCCCGCACCAGGACGGCCTCCGCTCCCCAGCAGGTCACCTATGCGGGAGCTGCCTCCGCGCTGTGCATGGACGCGTCCAGTGCCACGGCGATGAGACTGAACCTGGCCGGATGTGACGGCAGAGCGACCGAACGCTTCACTTACAGCGACACTCACCAACTGCGTGCCGCCGGGGACCTGTGTGCCACCGCCCAGGGCGGCTCCCGAGGAGCCCTTGTGGTCCTCGCGCAGTGCAGCGGCGGTCAGACCCAGCACTGGATCCTGGGGGGCGACGGCAGCATCCGTCAGGGCAACCTGTGCCTGGATGCGCTGAACGGCGGGACCCAGGCGGGAACACTGATCCAGCTGTGGGACTGCAGCGGATCGTCCAATCAAACCTGGCGTGCCGTCGTTCCAACACACTGACGGGCTCGCCAAACACCGGGGCGGGCAAGCGCGGTGAAGCCGTCATGCGCTAATAAGGCTTCACCAGCAGCTGATGCTCTGCGAAAGCAGGAACCATAGGACGCCGCACCGGCCAGCACGCCATATTGGCCTCCGGACTGCCACCGGGGCTATGTCTGTGCTGTCGGTCATGAGCACCTTGGGCACGAGGACTTCCAGGAGGTTCGCGGCGTCTCGGTACCGGTCGACTTCCCGTGCGGGCGCGGTGGGGTCGTCCCAGAAGCGGTGGGTGAGGCCGGATCGAGCGAAAGGGTCTGCGACCTCGCCCGGAGAGGCGGTGGGGACTACAGCCAAGTTCGGCTGCGGCGCATAGCCGGTGAGCAGCGGCCCGACGGATCACCGCCTCGGGCGTCCACGGTCGAGTGATCGTTCCGACTTCCGACCACCTACGCGACGGACGGCGCCACCCCGCCGGCGGTGGAAGCGGGTGCAGCCGGCTACCCGCTGAAAGATCTCGCTCGCTCCGAGCTGGCCGATGCCGTCCGCGGCGCTGCCCGCGGCGAGACAGTTCCGGCTCCCCTGGTCTCGGCCCGTCTGACGGTCCTGCTTCGCGCCGAGCCCGGGATGCCACGGCTCTCCGAGCGGGAGACCGAGGTACCGCGTCTGGTTGCCGAGGGCCTCACCAGTGCGGAGGTCGGTCGGTGACTCTTCATCAGCGAATCCGCGGTGAAGGACTTCGACGACCGCACAACGGCCGTGACCCGGGCCGTGCGCCTCGGCCTCATGTGGTATCCGGGCGCGGCTCGCCCGGCCCTTGTCGCGCGACAAGGTGCAGGGCCGCCACCCGTTGTCGGTTCTC
>NZ_BMVJ01000028.1:23982-48997 GCF_014650655.1 Streptomyces anandii JCM 4720 | reverse complement strand
CCTGACCCGGATCACGTGGCTGTGAGCGCTACCCGGCAGCGGCCGCGCATCGCCCATGCGTCCGACTGGCGCGAACAGTCCGGAACATCCCGTTCCACTTGCAATGATCATTTGCGGGTGGATCTTCATCTTATTCCGTCAAGATCAAGTAAACCCCTGTGCGGGGCGGCAGGCTGGTCAACGACCCGGCAGGGCAGGCGAAATGCCGCATAGCGGCGGCCGCCGGCCGCGCCCGCGACCGGATCGGCGCGTCGCCATCCCGCCCGGCGAGGCACGGCGGCCCGCTTCTTTCCTCATTGATGGAAAGATCTTTACCGGCCGTCCGCGACTGGGTGTGCGCTGCGAATAATCACCTCGCCCCCCACCTTCCTACCCGGCACTTATCTTTCACAGGAGTTTTGGATGAGTCGTGCCCGCTTGAGAGCGCGGCCGAGACCGTTCAGGACAGAACCGTCCCGCCTGTCACCAGGACTGCGCCGCACCGCCGGTCTGGTCTCCCTGGTGCTGCTCGCCGAGACGGCTTTCGTACTGCAGTCCACCGGCACCGCCTTCGCCACCCCAGATGTCGTCGCCCACGCGCCGACGGGGAAGTCGGCGAAGTCCTCCGTCCGTGGCCCCGCGCAGGCCAAGGACGAAGCGTCCGCGGTCCTGATGGCCCGCTTGCAACACCGCAGGATCGAGGTGCTGGCCGACCGGACGGAGAAGACCACGACCTGGGCGCTTCCCTCGGGAGCTTTCCAGACCGAGTCCTTCGCCGGGCCGATCCGGGTGAAGCAGGGCGGCGGTTGGAAGGACGTCGACACCGCGCTGACACACGCGGGCACCACGCTGGCCCCCAGGGCAGCAGCCGCTCATGTCGCCGTGTCCGACGGCGGTGACACTTCCCTTGCCTCGGTGTCCCGGGGGGCGGCGTCGTTCGGAATCGGCTGGCAGAACGAGCTGCCGACACCGAAGGTCACCGGCGCGACCGCCTCCTACGGCCTGGGCAACGGCCAGACGCTGAAGGCGACGGCACTGCCGCAGGGCTTCAGCGAGACCATCGACCTGGCCCACGCTCCCGCGTCGCGACCGTCCTACCGCATCCCGCTGCACCTGAAGGGCCTGAAGCTCTCCGCCACCAAGGCCGGGCACCTGCAGCTGAAGGACACCCACGGCCACCTGGTCGCCGACGCTCCGGCGCCGCACATGTGGGACGCCTCCAAGGACCGGCGTTCCGGGGAGTCCGCGCACGTCACGAAGGTCGCCACCAAGGTCGAGACCGCAGCGGACGGCCGACAGACCCTGGTCCTCACCCCTGACGCGTCGTTCCTGTTCCGCAAGGACCTGACCTATCCGGTGACGATCGACCCGACCTCCACGCTGGCGGTCACCACCGACACCTGGGTGCAGACCCCTGACTACCTGGACTCCCAGCGCGGTTCGACCGAGCTGAAGTCCGGCACCTACGACAGCGGCTCCCACGTGGCGCGCTCGTACCTCGACTTCGACGTGTCGAAGTTCACGGGCAAGCACATCCTGGACACCAACCTGTCGCTGTACTCGTACTACTCCTCGACCTGTTCCACCTCCGGACCGGGTACCCAGGTGCGGCGGATCACCTCCGACTGGGACCCCTCGACGATCACCTGGGGTGCGCAGCCGTCGACCACCACCACCGGCGCGGTCACCAACACGGCGGCGCTGGGATACAGCTCCTCCTGCCCGGCCGGCACGATGAACTTCGACATCGACGCCATCGTGCAGGCCTGGGCGAGCGGCTCGGCCAACTACGGCCTGCAGGTCCGCGGCGCCAGCGAGACCGACGCGCTGACCTGGCGGCGCTTCCGCTCCGCCAACTACGTCTCCGGCGACTCCTCGGTCGAACCGCACCTGACGGTCACCTACAACTCGTACCCGGCCGTACCGGCGTCGGTGGCGATCTCGCCGTCCCAGATGAACGCCTACAACGGCAAGCGGTACGTCACCTCGCTGACTCCGCAGCTGTCCGCCAAGGTGACCGACGCCGACGGCGGCACCGTCAAGGCGCAGTTCGAGGTCACCCCCGACCCGGCCTACAACGACGCGGGCACGTACTCGTACACCGCCACCTCGTCGGGCGTGGCCTCCGGCTCGACGGCGAACCTCACCGTGCCGTCCGCCAACGCCTTCCCGGCCGGCTCACACCTGCGGGTGCGGGTGCGTGGCTACGACGGCACCGACTACGGCACCTGGTCCGCCTACACCACCTTCGTGCTCAACACCGCCAAGCCGGCCGCTCCGAGCATCACGTGCGACCCGTACACCGAGAGCTCCTGGACGACCGACTCCTCCAACGGTGCGACCTGCACCCTGGACACGTCCTCCAGCGACGGGCAGGGCTACTACTGGGGCCTGGACGACGCCGGCACCCCGCACCGGATCGACGACACCGTCGACGGCAACGGCGGTGACCCGCTGACCATCACCGTCGACCCGGCCGACGGCTGGCACACCCTGTATGCCAAGACCGTCGACTCCGGCGGCAACCTGTCCACCACGACAACCCAGTACGCCTTCGGTGTCGGAGCCGACGGCGCGGCCGTGCTCTCGCCCGGCGACGGCGACCGGCCCGCGCGGCGCGTCGCACTGTCCGCCACCGGAAAGTCCACCTACACCGGGGTGACGTACCAGTACCGGCGTGGCGAGACCGACTCCTGGCACACGGTGCCGCTGGCCGACGTCACCAAGAACAGTGACGGTTCGGCGGTCACCTCCTGGCCCCTGACGGCTCCGAACGGCGCACCGCCCGCTCTGGCATGGAACATCACCACCAGCCTGAGCGAGGACGGTCCGGTCGACATCCGTGCCGCCTTCACGGACGGCACCACCACCGGCTACTCGCAGCCCGTGACGGTCACCGTCGACCGCAACGCCGGCGACGCGCCCTCGGCCGACATCGGCCCCGGCTCGGCGAACGAACTGACCGGTGACTACACCCTGCCGTCCACCGATGCCTCGGCATTCGGCATGACGGTCACCCGCACGGCCTCCTCCCGCCGCCCGACCGCGGGCGCGGACGCCGAAGGACAGGCTCCCGTCTTCGGCCCCCAGTGGACCTCCGGCACCACGGCGCAGACCTCGGACTCGGGCTGGGACTACCTGCGGGAGACCTCGTCCACCTCGGTCGGCGTGGTGGACAGTGAGGGCAACGAAACCGGCTTCACGGCCACCAGTGGCGGCGGCTGGAAGCCGGAGCCGGGCGCGGAGGACCTCACCCTCACCGGCTCTCTGACCGGCACCTTCACGCTCACGGATGACCAGGGCACCACGACCACCTTCGCCAAGGTGGATCCGGCGGCGGCCACCTGGCAGGTGTCCACCACGTTCACCCCCCTCTCCGACTCCACCACCACGGTGGTGTCGGAGAAAGTGACGTCGGGCACCAGCACGCTGGCCCGCCCGAAGTACCTGATCGCCCCGACATCGGCGGTCAGCTCGTCGACGTGTGCGGCGACCCCCTCCACCGCGGGCTGCCGGATGCTGCAGTACGTCTACGCGACCTCCACCACCGCCACTTCGAACGCTTTCGGCGACTACACCGGCCAGGTGAAACAGATCCTGGAATGGGCCACCAGCCCCGGCGCCTCGACGGCGACGTCCACGGCGATCGCCCAGTACGCGTACGACGACTCCGGTCGTCTGCGCGAGGAGTGGGACCCGCGGATCTCGCCCGCGCTGAAGACCACCTACACCTACGACAGCGCGGGACGGGTGGCGACCCTGACCCCGCCGGGCGAGCTGCCGTGGACCTTCGCCTACGGCACGGCCGGCAACGCCGCCACGGCCGGTGCGGGCATGCTGTTGTCGGCATCCCGGCCGACGCTCGCGCAGGGCTCGCAGAGCCAGACCGACGGTGGCACGGCCACCGTCTCGATGGTCTACGACATACCGCTGAGCGGGAGCGCCGCGCCGTACCAGATGGGCACGTCGGACGTGGCCGCCTGGGGGCAGACGGACGTGCCGACGGACGCCGCCGCGGTGTTCCCGGCGGACTCGGTGCCCGCCTCGCACAACGGAACCGACCTCACCGCCTCGTCGTACACCCGCGCGTCGCTGAGCTACGCGGACGCCTCCGGCCGCGAGGTGAACTCCGCGTCGCCGGGCGGGCACATCACCACCACCGAATACGACGGGACCGGCAACACGCTCCGGGAGCTGACCGCCGGCAACCGTGAGCTGGCTCTCGCCTCCTCCGGGACGAAGCTGGACGAACTCACCTCGCTCGGCATCAGCAGTCTGTCCCCCGCGGAACGGGCCGAGCAACTGTCCACCACCCACGTGTACTCCAGCGACGGGCTGCGCGAGCTGCAGCAGTACGGCCCGCTGCACATGGTCACGCTCACCGGCACCCTCAAGGCCGGCTCGGGAGGCACCGACCTGCCCGCCGGCACCGCGATCGCCGCCCGTCGGCACACGGTGACCACGTACGACGAGGGCCGTCCCACCGACGGCACCGCCTCGGTGAGCAACGAGCCCACGACCGTCGTCGTCGGCGCGCACGTGGACGGCTACCCGTCCGACGCGGACACCCGGACGACCGCGACCGCCTACGACTGGGTCAAGGGCCTGCCCACCTCCAGCACCCAGGACCCGTCCGGCCTGGCCATCACGCGCAAGACCTCATACGATTCCCAGGGTCGCGAGGTCAAGAGCATGATGCCCACGTCGAACGGCTCCGACGCCGGAGCCACGGTCACCACCTACTGGTCGGCCACCGGCACCGGCAACTGCCAGGGGCGCCCCGAGTGGGCGGACATGGTGTGCTCCGTCGGTCCGGCCGGCGACATCACCGGCGGCGGCAGCAACCCGGCCCAACTGCCCACGAAGTCGTACGAGTACGACCGGTGGGGCGATGTCTCCAAGGAAACACGGACCGCGGGCGGCACGACCCGCACCACCACCGTCACCGTCGACGCGGCGGGCCGCACCACCACCGTCAGCATCACCGGCGGCACGGGCACCGCGGTCGCCGACACCACCGCCACCTACGACGCGGCAACGGGCAACGTCGCCACCGTCGCGTCGGGTGGGCACACCGTCAGGCGGACGTACGACTCGCTGGGCCGGGACATCTCCTACGCCGACGGCGCGGGCAACGTCCGCACCACCGCGTACGACCTGCTCAGCCGCCCGGTGAGGACAACCGACTCGGCGCCGTCGACCACCACCTACACCTACGACACCACCAAGGACCCGCGCGGTCTGGAGACCTCCCGCACCGACTCCGTGGCAGGCACCTTCAGCGCCACCTACGACGCGGACGGTGGTGTTGCCACCGAGCAACTGCCGGGCGGCTACACCCTCAGCGTCGGCACCGACGAGACAGGAGCACAGACCTCCAGGACCTACACGCGCGACAGCGACGGCACCGTCGTCGCGTCCGACTCCGCCGAACGGTCCGTTCAGGACCAGGTCGTCGCGGACGACGACACCAATGGTCAGACGGCCAGCCGTGACTACGGCTACGACCGGGTCGGCCGGCTCACCCGCGCCGACGACAGCAGCCCGGACGGCAACTGCACCAGGAGGGACTACGGGTTCGACGGCGACTCCAACCGCACCAGTGAGGCGGTCTCGGTGGGCGCGGTCGGTGCCGGCTGCTCCTCGACCGGCGCGACCAGCACCACCAACACGTATGACAGCGCCGACCGGCTGGTGAACGCCGGAACCGGCTACGACGCATTCGGCCGCACCACCACCAAGGCCAACGGCACCACCTTCGCGTACTACACCACCGACCTCGTCCGGCAGGAGACCTCCGGCACGCGCCGGCAGACCTGGAGCCTGGACGCGGCCGGACGTCCGGCGTCCTCGGTCACCGAGACCCAGAACGCCGACGGCACCTGGAGCCAGACGGCGGTCAGGAGCGACCACTACGGGGACGACACCGACAGCCCCGACTGGTCGACGGTGGACGCGGCAGGCACCGTCAGCCGCAACGTCCAGGGCATCGGCGGTGGCCTCGACGCCGTCACCGGCGCCACGGCTGGTACCGTGCTCCAACTGGCCGACCTGGCCGGCAACGTGACGGTCCAGTTGCCCCTGGACCAGTCGGCCCCGGTCGTCTCGCAGTCCTTCGACGAGTTCGGCAACCCCGAGTCCGGCGCCGCCGCGGCGACGTACGGCTTCCGCGGCGCCACACTGCGGGACAGCGGAACCGTCTCGGGCGACGTCCTCATGGGGCTGCGCGTCTACGACCCGTCCACCGGGCGGTTCCTGCAGAGCGACCCCGTGCCCGGCGGGTCGGCGAACGCCTACGACTACGTCGGCCAGGACCCGCTGAACCAGCAGGACGACTCCGGTACGTCGAGCCACTGCAAGTGCACCCGGTCCAACAGCTACTGGCGGGAGACCTCCATCGGCCACATCCACTGGGGCCGCTGGCACGACAACTACAGCCAGTGGATGAAGAGCTGGTTCAAGCGCAACGCGCTCAATCTCTTCAACTGGATCTTCGGTGGGATGTCCTACGGCAACCTGCGCATCAAGGTCGTCGGCATGAAGACCCGGTACGGCTACCAGAACTGGTACTTCAGACGCTGCCACCACGGACGGTGGGAGCACGAGAAGGAGACCTACTACTGGTACGTGGCGAAGGGGACGGTGGAGATCACCGCCCTCTGGTTCCTGACATGGCGGCACACCGTCTATGACGGCCCGTACATGTACGACGCGAGAATCAGGTACTACTACTGACGCAGGCCGTGACCGGCCGGGCAGGGTGGGGCTCCGGGCCCGCCCTGCCCGGTGGCGGTCGCGTGTCGAGCTCTCGAGGAATTATGGCTATCTCCGTTTCACACGATCCGGTCCGGATCCTGTTGGGCATCCTCTGCCTCGCGCTGAACATCGGATGCTCCGTAGCGGCCTCCCGCATCGCCCGCCGAAAGGGGGCGGATCACCGCGACTGGAGCTTCATCACGCTGTTCTTCGGGCCCACAGCGATCGTCGCGCTGCTCCTGTTCGGCGGACGCAAGAAGAACAAGAAGGTCTACCCGTGGGAAACATGAACGACCGCCCCCACCACCGTCAGGGTGGAAAACCGGCGTGGCGTCTCCTCGCCACCTTGCTCGTCGGCTGTCTTGTCGCCCTCGCCGGCTGCAGCGGCCACGCAGCGCACAGCCCCGGCTCCGCAGACGGCTGGCACCGGCCGATGGCCGCACCGAGCGCCCCCGCACCGCGGGAGCGGCCCGTCCCCACGGCCGAGCCGACCGACACGGTGCTGCCGACGGTCTCCGGCCGATTCGGACAACGCCCCCGGATCACCGTGCCGAAGACCCGCCCGAGCGGCCGGTTCGTCGTCGCCCCCCAGTACGGCGGTCACGGGCGGGCGGCGCACACGGGAGACGTCGCCGTCATCAGGTACGCGGCCAAGGTGTGGCGCACCGACCGGCTCCTGCCCGGCCCCTACGACAAGGGAGCGCATCCCTTGGTGTTCGCCGTGGGTCGCGGCGCAACGCTCCCCGCGCTCGACCGGGCGGTCGCGGGACAGCGCGCCGGGAGCCGGGTGCTCGTGGTCGCCCCGCCAGCAGCGGCCTACGGCCCGTCCGGAAACGGCCACTTCGGGCTGTCGGGCAAGGACACCGTGGTCTTCGTGGTGGACGTGGTGAACGTCGTCGCCGCGCATGCGCTCGTTGCCGGTGACCAGCACGCTGTCGCCAATTCGTTGCCGCAGGTCAGTCCCGACCACGGCCGGGGCACGGACACCATCGCGGTCCCCGACCGCGACGCGCCCCGGCACACGGTCACCGCCCCTCTGGTGACGGGTGGCGGACCGGTCGTGAAGGCCGGTCAGACGGTGGTGCTGCAGTACTCCACGGCCGTGTGGCAGACCGAGCGTGGCAAGGACAAGGCAGCACTGGTCCAGAGTTCGGCGGCCGACGGCGGCCCGCTCGCGGTTGTGATCGGACGCGGCAACGTGCTCAGGGGCTGGGACCACGCGCTGGTGGGCAGCCGAGTGGGCAGTCGGCTGCTCCTGGTGTTCCCGCCCGACCAGGCCTACGGGAACCATCCGCCGAAGGGAATTCCCGCGGGTGCCTCCCTGGTCTGCGTGATCGACGTCCTGGCGGCGGCGTAGCTCCCGACCCACCGGAGCCGTTGCCTCCGCGGCGCCGGAGCCGCCCTCGGCCCGGGCTCCACCGCCCTTGGTGACGGTGTACTTGTTGTCCGAGTGGTCTTCGTTAGGCACTCACCGCTCACCTCAGCCTCGGTCAGCGTGAGGTCGGTGTCGTTGAGGTCGATGCAGTGGTTGTTCTGGCGTCCTTCCTGAGCGGTGCTCTGCCGGAACAGGTTGGCGGCGCCGGCGCCTCCGCTGGTACCTGCGCCGCCCCCCTTCACGAGGGGCGAGGTGTTCTGCTGGCCGACGAAGACAGCTCCGCCGGCACCGCCCTCGGCGCGGGCACCGCCGGTCGCGGTGACGCTGCGCTTGTCGTTCGAGCGGTCCGTGTTCAGGCACTCGGAGTCCACTTCACTGCCGGTCACGGAGATGTCGCTGACGTTCGCGTTGGCACAGTTGTTGTTCTGGCGACCCTCGAACTGGCGGCCTGTCCCCCGTCGTTGTCGCCTCCCTGCGGTAGCACAGTCCACACCAGGACTCCTGCCAGCACGGTCCCCACCACGGACGAGGCGACGGCGTCCGGCTCCTCGCACGACCACCCGGCCGTGGCGGCGTCGGCCGCGGGGGCCCACCGGGTAGGAGGCCGGCGACTCATCGGGGCCGACCACGGCGTCGTGCGAGGACGACGGTCCGAAGCCCGTCTGCGGCCCGTAGCCCGAGGGCGGCCCGAACCCGGCCGGTGCGGGGTGTGGGTGTCGGCCCCGGCGGAGGTGCCAGCCTGTACGCAGGTGGCCCCGTCCGCCCCGTGCGGAGCGTTCGGAGCCGTGTCCCGGTCCGCGGCCCGGTGGAGGCCCGCGGCCAGCGCCGCACCATCATCGGCGAGATGGTCTGGGACCTGGACGAGGTGGCCGCCGCCCGCCGCGACCACGCCCCCCAGGCCGCCCTCGACCTCCTCGGCCGCACCAGCCCGGCCCCCACCCAGACGGCCACCTCGCAGCGCACGCTCGCCGACGGCACCGCCGGAGCCCGCCTGCACCCATACGCCGACCTGCTGCCCGCCGACACCCGCTCGGCGGACCTGCGCCGGCTCGGCCACCGAAGTCAGGGAAGCGCTGGGTGATCACCATGGGCTGTCACATCCTCCACTTGCACTTCGACCTCCCGGCCGAACCGGACGCCGGCCAGATAGCCACGGGCGTGACCTGCACGATCCGCTACGCCGCCCTCAGCGCCACCCGCCGCAGCCGAACCCTGCCCGAAGCCACCCAGCACACCGTCCTCCTGGCCCGTGCGGCGTACGCGGTGTACGACTCCCTCGGTCTCCAGCGCGCCCGGGTCCGCAGCATCGCTGCGTGCCGATGCCCTTCGCCCCGCCGACCGGGCCACCCAGCAGCTCACCCTCGACGCGTACGACGACAAACCCCCAGCGATCGAAGCCGTCGCCGACCGCGCCCGCGCGTGAACCGGGTACGGGGGCTGAGGTCCGTGCCGGGACGGGGTGCCGGCGAGCGGGGGCGCGCTGCCGGAGCGAGGCAGTGACGTGGGGGGGCGGTAGTGCCGTGGAGGGCGGGGCCGCGCCACAAGATCACTCTGGTGTGCACCGGGTCCCCGGGCGAACCGATGGCCGCGCTGTCACGAATGGCCAACCGCGACCACGTGATCCGCATCGGCACGGGCGACACCGTCCTGCTCGCCAGCTCCCTCATCCACGCCCATCGGCCACCGCCGGAGAGCTCCGCGTACAGGTCGCCGAGCTCCTGCAGGCGGTCCTCGACCTGGCCGTGCGCCAATGGACGGAGACGTTCTCCCTCGCGGGGGGAGGATCCCCGCTCCCGCTTCGGTTGGCCTGGCCTACGTGTGCGCGACCTGCCCGGTGCCGACCGGGGCAGAGGAACTCCGAGGCCGTCGGGAGGAGCATGTGCGCGCTCATGAGTCGAACCCTGCACCGGGTCCGGCCAGGGCCGATCCGGCGTCGCCGATGCCAAGAGGGGCGCCGGTGTCGGAGCCGCGGTGCGCGGAATGCCCTCGGCGTCTCCCAGGCGTACTCCCGGCCGGGCCCGCCAGATGGCGGCGGCGGCCGACAACTGCGACAGCCTGTTTCCAGCAGGGCACTGGTGTCCGCGAGGGTCGGTCGTGGCACGCACGCTCCCTTGCCGGGCATACCCTTCAAAAAGGGGGTGTCAACGGTGCGCGCCGCAGCCCCCACCATTGACGGGCGCCGGGCAGCGACCTCAGTCGTGGTTGCACCCTCACCTGCCAGGAGGTCCGTATGAAGCACGAGCCCTTCCCCTCCGAAAGCCACGCCGAGGTCCGCATCGTGGCCGCGACGCCAGAGGTCGCCCGGCGCGTCGCCGAAGTGCTTCGGCGCTGCTTCGCCTCGACCGAGCAGCGCAGCTATCCCGCGGACCGCGCAGGAGGGACTCGGCTCCACATCACCCTCGACACCGCTCAAGCGGCGGAACCCGCACAGTCCTGGCTCACGACCAGCACCTCGACAGAGCAGACACAGACACACGCCGACGAGGTGTGAGCCGAATCCGAGCGGCTCGAGGATCCGTCGTCGCCACAGTCCCCGCGCGGCCGTCAAACCGGAGAACGACAGCCATGACGAAACTCCGCGAACGCAAGAGCAACCGGAAGGCGGTCCTGCGATCCCTGTACGGGGCCGTCGAGCACAACCGCCCCGACGTCAACGGATCGGCGCTGCGCGCCGAACTCGGCCTGCCCGACGAGGATCTCTCGGCGGCCTGTGCCTACTTGGCCGACGAGGGCCTGATCAGCGTGGACTGGACGTCACACCGCACCCCCGCCACCGTCTCGCTCACGCACGAGGGCATCCGTCTGATGGAGGAACTGGAGGAGCAACAGAAGGACCAGGTGGAGCCAGAGGACGCACAGCCCGACGACTGATCCGCCCTCGTCGCCTCATCCAGAGGTGACCTGACCACACCGAGAGCTTTTCGCGCAGCGCGACCGACGGTGCCGTTCCCGGCGAGTGACGAAAGGGGCAGTCGTCCGACGGCGCCCGGAACGGGATCGCACGATGGTACCCGGCGGAACACCAGCCGAAGGCGTGTCCTCAGCCGACGCGACCACAGACCACATGCCCACGCCTCGCCTGTCCCTCACCCCGGAGACGAGACGCACGTGATCTCCCTGGATTGCGGCTCCGTGAGACGCTGGGTGCCCCTGGTGGTCCCGCCGGATGAACCGGCGGAAACAGCCGCCCGGCTGCTGGCCGCCGCCGACCCCGAGAACCTGCTATCCGCCGCGCACATGGCCCTCACCGAAACGGAATGAGGCACGCCGGCCCTGGGGCGCCAACGGCCGGCACTGCCTACCCGTCCCGTCGCGAGTCGTTGACCACGCAAGGGGGGGGCGCCCGCGCTGTTCGAGGAATGCCGCATCGTCCGCGCACACGGCGAACTGGGCAGGCAGACCGCGGCGCCCCTGGCCGGCGCCCTGGCCGGCGCCCTGGCCGAAGCCCGCGCGGCCCGGCCCGGACGGCTCCTCCTCATCGTGGACCTGAGCAAGGCCGCCTTCACCGACTGCAGCATCCTGACGCCACTGTGCGATGCCTGGTACGACTGCCGCGCCCGGAGCGGCTGGCTGCGCGTCGTCTAGCGCAACCACACGACGGGCCTGGTTTTCCGCTGCAACGGTCTCCTCGACCGATTCCCCGCGTACGTGGGCGCGCAGGACGCCTGGGAGGGACGAACAGCCGACCCCGGCGCAGTCGATCCGCCCCGACGACCCGCGTGACCGCACCAGCGAGCCGAGCCGACGCGTTCCTTGCCGACCAGGAACTCCATTTCGGCAGAGGACGACGTACCGCGCCGAGCCACTCGACTGGAGGCCTTCATGACGAGCGACCGTCTACGGCCGCCGCCAACGGGGCCGCCCCTGCTCCGCCCGTACCTGGCGTCCGAAGGCGCCCTCCCGCGCCGTATCGAGGGGGCGTGGTGGCCGCGCACCTCCGATATCCCGACAGAACTCCCGCAGCTCCTCTCCGGCCTGCCACGGCAGGGGCCGAATCCTCAGTGTCCGGGTGACCGGCACGGCATGGACCGGAGCGCCAGCCCGCATGCTCGCGGCCAGGTCGTCCGGGTACGCCGGGCCACCACCGCGCACGCATCGAGCACCGTCGTTCTGGCGCCCGGGCACGGACGCAGGCACCTTTTGGTCGTGCCACCGCGCCCGCATTCCCTCCGGCGTGCCCGTCGTCCTCTCCGCATTGGTCGAAGGACGCCCCGCAGGCAAGAGATCCGTCGGCCGGCATCACAGGAACCGGGCCGCCAGCTGCGGCGGAAGCGGCAGGGCCTTGCCCGGGCCGTCGGCCTGCGCCGAAGAGCAACCCACAGCTCAAGGCCGGGGAAGCGCGCCCTGCGGTCGGGACGAGTTGTCGCCCGTCCTGCCTGCCCCAACGAGGAGGAGAAGCCTTTGACAACGTCCCCGCCCCGAACACAGCAGCCCGCTAACGCCGACGGCACCCGTCTGACCGCCCGTGACGCCATGCACTCTCCCGGGCCGCAGGTCGACGACCACATGGCGGTCGACGTGTCCCTGTCCGTGCTCATCGGTGCGCGCGTCCCGCACCCCCGTCCGCACACGGCCCGGCGGAGCGAATTTCACGCGCAGCCGCATCGTCCGGGACGACGGGCCCTGGCGTTGGCCACTCCCCAGGCTTCGCCCACGACGGCCGGAGACAAGCCATCGTGGCGCCACCTTTGAGTGGGCCCCATCAGGGCCCGTCGCATGACCACGCGGCCTCAAAGGCCGGACGGGTCCCCTGCAGAACATATTCGCCTCAAGCGTCTGTTCCGACTCCCCACAAAGATACCCAGCGCAAGGCACCACCAGGGCAGGACACGCGCCGTGGAACCTCGGCACCCTCCACTCTTGAGCCAAGCGGG
Source organism: Streptomyces anandii JCM 4720 (assembly GCF_014650655.1). GTDB lineage: Bacteria > Actinomycetota > Actinomycetes > Streptomycetales > Streptomycetaceae > Streptomyces > Streptomyces anandii. The sequence goes on along the minus strand of NZ_BMVJ01000028.1, from coordinate 36,013 downwards.
TGTACTTCGCGGCGAAACGTCGCAACCGTCCTCGCGCGGCCCTCGGTAGCAGCCCGCAGCACTTGGCAGTCCCGGCGTTCCGGTTCGTTGCACTGGACGAGATATGCGGACACTCAGCAACGGTCTGTTACAGTCTGGGATCGTCCAGACACCGTCTGTGATGGCCGGTAATGAGAGAAGCAGGAGACACTATGAACAAGCTCGCAAAGGCCGCAGCTCTGACGGTCCTCGTTGGCGGCATGGGGCTGGCCGGCACAGCCGCTCACGCCGGCGACCTCGGCAACGACGACCCCGGCAACAACACGCAGTTCGTCCACTGCGACCAGGACTTCGACGGCGGCCTTGCCTTCGCCCCCGCCACCGGTGCGGTGACCGGCACCAACAACGAGCACATCGGTAACTTCTGCACCGTCATCGGCACGCCCCGCTAACAAGAGGCCGAGGGTTCCGCCGCTCAGCACACGGAACCCAGCCCCGACAGCACACGCGCCCCTGCCGGCGGAAAAGCGCCGGCCAGGCGTAACGCGCAACAAACGCGGCCCCTGGAACCCTCCCGAGCTTCTAGGGGCCGCTCCGCGACCGCATGCCTGCCCACTGCCGGTGGCAGAACCCGCACTCGGGCCGGGCCAGCCGCTCGCGTCGCCCCTCAGCAGCCCCAGTCGTGGCCATGCCCGCAACCCGGGCGGGGCCCGTCACACTCCCGCCCAACCTCCGTAAGGGCGGGGGCCTCGCTCCGCAGGACCAGGTCGCGCGAGAGCGGGTACGCATGCCGGCCGCGTGTTGGCGCCGGTCCTGGCGCGAGGGAAGGACAACAGGTACTGCGTCCCTCATGCCCGGCCACGTCACCCACGGTCGACGACCACGATTTCGGGCAACAAGCCGTCACTGCTTGCAGGCGCGATGCGCAAGGCCGGGCAGATGAACGGTGGCCACTCACGCGGGTGCGCCTGCTGATCACAGATCAGCTGAACGTGTCGCAGTCGATCCGTGGGGTGTGGGAGTTGCTCAGGCGGCACGGCTGGTCCTGCTGATCTACCGTCCCGGCAGCCAGGGCGATCCCCGGGTTGCTCACCGACGTTTCACCTGGCAGGAATACCGCGACCTTCTCGTCCGGACTCACCTGCAGCTCGACGGACCCATTGTGGTCGCCTGGGACATCGATGTTCATCGCTGAAGTCGATTACGCCAGTAGGTAACTGATCGCGACTGGCTCACCATCGACCAACTGTCGTCCTGTGCACCCGGCTTGAACCGGTCGAGGGCATCTGGTCATTGCTCCGCCGTTCTGCCACCAACGTGGTCCGCGCCGACCGCGACCACCTGGTCAGAGCCGTCCGAAACGGGCCTGGCTGTTCTGACCGCGGCGAGTGTTCTGGCTATGGCGGGGTGCTCTGGTGCCGGCCAGTGCTTTCTGTAGCGGCACGGGGGCAACGTGAATGTGCCAGTCGTCAATGGTGGCGGCACGGGTGGGAATGTGAATGTGCCGGTGGTCAAACGGCGGAGGAGGGGGTCCGGCGGGGCGGTGGTTCCGCCTGGCCGGGCCGCTGGGTGTACCGGCCCACGCCCTGCCGCGCGCGCCGCCAACCTGTGCCGAGAACACGAGGTCACGCGGCACTGTGCGACGGGCTCGGGCGGGGCGACAGGCGCGTGCCTGGGGGCCGGGCAGAGTGGGGTGGTCTGGGCGTACCTGGGCGTGGCCGGCCGGCGTCTGTGTGCCGGTCCTTGCCGCCGGCCCATGGGCGGGCAGCCTTGCGTTCTGGGCGGTCGCGCCGTCGCGGGTGGTTGCCGGTCGGCCTGTACGCCCTTGCTCCCGGCCGGCCGGCTGCCGCTCCTGCCGGCGGTGGTTCGTGCGCCCGGAACCTCGTGCGGGGGCGCGGCCGGCGTGGCCGGGGCCGGTCCGTCGTGGCTGTTGCTTCCGGTGGCGTCGCGGGCCGTGGGCTCTACGAGGCGTCGTCAGATGCCGTAAATGTCTGAGCAGTTGAGTACCCGGTCGACCGTCCGCTGGGCGATGTCGATGTGGGACAGACATGGGCGGGCACGATGTCAGCGTCCTGGACGACGCCACCGGGCCGGCAGCATCACGCGCGATGTCGATGCGGGCTTCCCCCACCAGCTCCGGCTCTACGAGCGTGACGTCCATCGCGTGCTGGCGGCCCACATTGGGCGGAGAGTGACCAGCCGGCCCACCCACGCCTGCGCCGTACCGCAGCGAGTAGGCCAGCCACCCCGACACTGGCGTCCGCGCGTGGGCGGCGGTCGAGTCGGGCGGTGGAAGCGCCTACTTGCCAGCACGGGCGGCGAGCAGTGGCTGGAAGAAGCCTGTCTCCTGCGGCATTCGCCAGCCGGGGTCTACAAACCCGGCCTCGGCTGCGAGGCCGGCCAGCCGGTCCTGGCCGAGTGCCCAGTAGGTGGTCCGGCGCACGGTGACGCACCACTCTCCGCCTGCCTGCAGGAGTTGGAACAGTTCCAAGTCGTAGTGTTCGCCGTCGTCATGCCAGTGCCAGAGCTGGAAGGTGACTGTCCGTTCTCCGTCGTCGGCGACCCGGTGGACTTGTGGAGGCGTCGAAGCGGGGCGGTCGCGCACCAGGTCGTCATAGGGGCGCGTGCTGACCAGCAACAGGCCAGATGGACGCAACACACGGCGCATCTCGGCCAGGGCAGCGTGCACATCCTGCTCCGTCAGCAGGTGAGGCAGCGAGTTGTCTGCGCAGACGATGGCGTCGAACTGGTCATCGGGAAACGGGAGGCGCCGCATGTCGGCGGCGGCCGTGCACAGACTCAGGCTCCGGCGGGCCGCCTCACGGGCAGCGCGGGCAGCGGCGCGTGGGCTGAGGTCCGTCCCGGTGACGCGGTGCCCATACAGCGCAAGGCCGATGGCCTGCGTGCCAATGCCGCAGGAGCAGTCGAGCACCGCCGCGCGATCCTGGCCGATCAGGGCGTCCAGGGCGCCCCCCTGCCGACGGATGCTCGCGTCCCAGTCTGAATAGATCAGGTGGTAGTCGTCGGCCAGTTCGTCGTAGAAGTGCGCCACTGATGTCTCGGGCATGGCCCGAGACTACCGCGCATGGTCCTGCGGAGCCGCTGGTCATTTCCGTGGTCAGCGCGGACGTCCTCACTGACGTCAGCGCCGTCAACCTCGTGAGCATGCGCGAACGCGCTGACCGCCGACTGCTGCTGGAACTCATCGGTTACGTCGGTGAAGTGCTGGCGAATTCGGGTGTTCACTCAGGACGAGCGATGGTGGTGTCGGTGGTAGGTGGTGCGGGAGGGGTGGTTCGGCCGCCTTTCTGTCGCCAGGAGTTGTTACTGGTCGGGGTGGACGGCTTGGACGCCAGTGCCCGCGTACGCCTTCGGTTTCAGCGTGAGCAGGTACCGGCCGGCGGGGTGAGCGGGGGAAGGGCGGGCGGCGTGGACGGCGTGGACGGCGGCCCAGGAGTGCCCGAAGCGCAGCAGTTCGGTGGCGGTCACCGCGGCGTCGGTGTCGAACGCCTCGATGCGGATGAACCGCAGCCCGTTGACGTAGCCGAGCAGGCCCGGCCGTTCGGCCTCGCCGGCCGTCAGCGACAGCCCCGGCGCATACAGGTCACCGAGTCCGCCGGAGGCCTGGACGTAGAACGCGGCGACCGCCTCGTTGAACGGATCTTTCGGGTCGTACAAGGCACCCGCAGTGGTGTGGTCCAGGACAACCGCGATCGCCGCCACTACGCGGCCGCTCGCGGGCCGTGAGCGGTGGCGCCCAGACGCTCCAGCCTGCAGCAACTGGGCGATCACCAGCGCCCGGTTCCCGCCGACCGAAGCCAACAGCATCGTTGCGCGCCGGTACCGCACCGAACTGGTGTTGCCCCGACGAACGATTTGCAGAGCTTCTGCCCCTCCTGATGGGTCGGTCTGCGCACACAAACAGGCTCAGCCATCCGGTCACGGCGCTAGACGTTCTTCTCTTGTCACGCATGATCTTGGTGGTTTGGCTGCTCTGGCGTCTTAGTACCGGGCGGCCGGTTATTCTTTCCGATCATGAGAGCCCTCTTCCCAGGATCCTTCGACCCGGTCACTCGAGGGCACCAGGACGTACTCCGGCGCGCTGCCCTCCTGTTCGACGAGGTCGTCGTGTGCGTGATGTTCAATTCTCACAAGACCGGACGCTTCCCCGTCATGGAACGGCTGGACCGGCTCCGTGCGGCAGCAACTGGCCTGCGTAACGTGACGATTGACTCCCACACCGGCGGCCTGCTGGTCGACTACTGCAGCCGGGTCGGAATCGACGTCGTCATCCGCGGAGTCCGCGGCGTTGCCGACCTGGACTACGAGATGCCGATGGCCCGCATGAACCACGAACTGGCCGGAGTCGAAACGTTCTTCGTCGCTGCAGACCCCGCCCTGGCCCACATCTCCTCCTCCCTCGTCACCGCGATGAGTCAACAGGACCTTCCCTGAACTTGGCCGTCACGCACGCGAACTCCTGGAACCAGCGAACCAGCCGTTCCCGCGGCTCGCCGGTCTACGTGGATCGCGACAATGTCGACCATGGTGAACGTTCTCCTGGAATGCCTGAAAGCGCGCCGGACCACCTGAAACAGGGGATACCGGAAACCGTGCTTACGGCCCTGACGCCGGCAGCAGAGGTTGGACGACGTGAGCCGTCAGCCTGACGGCAGAGCCACCGGCGATCTGCTCGCCGCCCCGGCAACCGTATGGTGCAAGGGAACCGCGAACGCAACGACGAACACACCGAAGACAGTGATGGGCAACAACCAGAGCAACTGCGCGGGGTCATCCCTCAACCAGTGCCGGTTGCCCCACCAGTTCGCGCTGACGTCCAACACCATCACGACGCTTGCGAGCCAGATCCCTTCCCGCCGCACAAGCCCGAGCAGCACGGCAGCCAACGGATCGAGGATCACCAAACTGACGAGGAATACCTGCAGAGAGACCTCAGAAAACGACGCATAGGCGTGGATGCCGCCACGTACCAGATCCGCGATGTGAGAACCCGTGCCCTCACCGAAACCGATCAAGTACACCGCGAGAACGCATCTGGCCCACAACGGCTGTGCGCCCCACCGTTCCCGCAGTTCGAACCCCATCGTCTCACCCTAGATGAGCGCCCGAGCTTCAGCGGGAAAGATGGCGGCTTCGCTGTGATCGAGGGCCTCCAGCACGGCTTCTCACACCGGTTCTGACACGGTCAGCAGCACCGTCGGTGGTCAGCACCCTGGTGGGGAATCGTGACCAGGAGGGTGGGACCGCGCGCCGCACCGCGGCCGCCGACGCCGAAGGCACCACCCGCGCGACCGAGCTGCCCCTCCCCCGGCCGCCCGACGCGGCCCGGTTGTCCCTGCCGGGACCAGCTGGCCCGCCAGGATCCCGGAGCCCGTCAACCACCGTTGCGGATACAGGCGGTCAAAGCGTGCGGGCGTTTCCCCGACGAAGAGGCCCCCTGGTATGCCTCCGCGGAGCTCTTCCACGGGCGGCAGACAGCTCTGCCGGGCCCAGAGACTGGCCCTCGTACAGGACCGCGAAGACGATGAACGGGTCGTCGGGGTCGATGCGCGCGAGACGGGACGGCGGTCGGCGGTCAGGGGCGACTGTGCCTGCTCCGCCCCCTGGATCCCTGCCATTCGTGATCTTGGTCGGGCAGGTCTCCCTCCGCGTCCGAGCGTGCGGTGACTCTGCGGCGCCGATGCACCCGGTCGCATCGTCCGGCATGCTGTCCGCGCGGGGCTGTGGTTCTGTTCATGGAGAAACGGACTGTCCGCTCGGAGCGTCGCGGGTCGCCTGTGCACGACGAGCCCGTGTGGACGTATGCCTTATGCAGCGTCGGGGTCTTCGCCGTTTTCCGCCCGCGATAACGAGGAATCGAATGACGCAGGGATTTTCCCGGGAGCCGGGAACGGAAAGTCCCGTTTCCGGCATCTCCCCCGCAGGGGTCCAGAAGGTTCACATCTGGGCGCTGACCATCGCACTCGGCGGGTTTCTGTTCGGCTACGACACGGGTGTTGTCTCCGGGGCGCTGCTGTACATCAAGAAAGACTTCCATCTGAGCTCGCTCGAGCAGAGCAGCGTCGTCAGCGTCCTGCTCATCGGTGCGATGCTGGGCGCCCTTGGAGCGGGACGGCTCGCGGACCGGCACGGCCGCAGACGGACGCTGGCGGTCGAAGGCCTGGTGTTCATCGCAGGCACCGCGATTCTGGTGTTCGCCACCGGTTACGCGATGCTACTGGTGGGGCGCGTCGTCCTCGGCCTGGCGGTCGGCGCGGCGTCGGCGACCGTCCCCGTCTACCTGTCGGAGGTCTCTCCGACGGAGTTGCGGGGACGGTTTCTCACACTCAACCAACTCATGATCACGACCGGTATCCTGATCTCCTATCTCGTGAACCTCGCCTTCGCGAGCGGTGGACTTTGGCGCGGGATGTTCGCTGTGGGCGCGATCCCGGCGCTGCTGATGGTCGCCGGAGCCATGTTCCTGCTGCCCGAATCCCCGCAGTGGCTGATTCTGGAAGGCCGGACGGACCAAGCGCGGCAGGTGATCGAATCGGTCAGCAGCGAGGAAAGAGCGAATCACCTGATCGAACTCGCTACCCGGCGACGCGCAACGGAGGACAAGGAGAAAGACTCCGACAAGAAGAACTGGCGCGTCTTGTTGGTGCCCCGGGTCCGACCCGCACTGATCGTCGGTCTCACGCTGGCCGGCGCACAGCAGTTCGGCGGAATCAACACCATCATCTATTACGCGCCGACGCTCATGGAGAAAACCGGATTGTCGGCCTCGAACTCGATCTTCTACTCGGTGGCCATCGGTGTGATCAACCTGATCATGACGGTTGTAGCGATCAAACTGGTCGACCGCGCGGGGCGTCGCCCACTCCTGCTCGGCTCACTGACGGGCATGCTGGTCATGCTCGTCCTGCTGGGATTCTCCTATGTGGCAGATATGAGTTCGGTCCTGTCGCTGGTGTTCATGGTGGTCTATATCGCCTCCTTCGCCGTAGGGCTCGGTCCGGTGTTCTGGGTCCTCGTCGGGGAACTCTTCCCCTCCTCGGCCCGCGCCGCCGGCTCCGGCGCGTCCACGGCGGTGAACTGGGCGTCGAACTTCGTGGTCAGTCTCGTCTTCCTTCCCCTGGCCGATGCGATCGGACCGGGCGCGACGTTCTGGATCTTCGCCGCGGTCTGTGCCTTCACCCTGTGGTTCGTCGGTCGATACGTGCCCGAGACCCGCAACCGCGAGTTCAACGAGGTGGACGCCGCTCTCCAGGCTCGTTTCGGCAGGCAACCACTGCAGACTCAGGCCTCGGACTGACGCCGCGTGCACGTCCGCGAAGCACGCCGAAAGCGGCTCGGCGGGAGCGGCCGGGCCGAAATCGGGTTTCTCCGCCTCGGCGGCTTCCGGGGTGCGGAGGCCGACGACCGCTTTGACGTTGTCCTCGGTCTTGTGCAGGGCATCGGCCACGAACCCGTTCATCAGCACCCTCCGAGTGATGACGCGATCGAGTCCGCCAGGGCCGCTTGCAGTCGCACCGCCTGTCCCAGGTGCGCCGCTTGCATGCGCCGAAGGCCCGCGTCTCCTCCCTGCCTCCGACAGCGTGTCGCGACGCACCTCAGCCCGCTCAGTTCCGATGCTTCGGCCAGGGGAGCGAACACGTACCGGCGATGGCCTCCGATGGAAGAACCCTGACGGACCACTTCGGTACAACTAAATCCCGTCTGTCTTCGTGAGGCGTGACACGTCCGTGCCCGAGAGCAGTGCGGGGGCGCCAAGCAACCAAGAGAGGTTGGCGTGACATTCGGACTGGCCACCAGAAAGCTGCATCCGAAGGTCGTGCGGTGCCACGGCGAGGGCGACAAGTCACATCTGACTGCCACCGAGGGGCTCGCCGCACTGTCGTTGGACGCGCTGAGTTCGGTCGCGTACGGTCCCGAGGCCATCATGCTCACGCTTGTGGCCGCCGGAGTGGGAGCGATCACCGCTGCGCTGCCGATCACCTTGGTCATCGAGGGCTGCTGGGCGTCCTGATCGTTTCGTACTGCCAGGTGATCGCCGTGCATCCGGACGGCGGCGGATCGTACGCCGTGGCGAAGAAGGACCTGGGGCCCCAGGTCAGTCTGCTTGCCGCAGCCGGCCTGGTGGTCGACTACGTTTTGACCGTCGCGGTCAGCCTTGCCGCCGGCGCCGCAAGCCTCGCGTCAGCCTTCCCTGTCCTCGCGCACCACTCTCTCGCCGTGTGTCTGGGCGGGCTGGGTCTGCTCACCGTGGTGAACCTGTGGGGTATCGCGGACAGCGCGCGCGTGCTGATGCTGCCCATGGTCCTCTTCGTCGTGAGTGTGCTCGGCATCGTCGTCGTGGGGCTGTCGCGGTCCGCACCCGCCGCCACAGTCGGTACGCCTCAGTCCTTCCATGCCACTGAGGCACTGGGGCTGCTCCTACTGCTCAAGGCATTCTCCGCGGGATGCTCCGCGCTGACCGGGATCGAGGCCGTTGCCAACGCTGTCCCGATGTTCCGCAAGCCGCGTATCAGGCGGGCACAGCGCACCGAACTCCTGCTGGGCGTGCTCCTGGGCGCGCTGCTGACCGGCCTGACGCTGGTCATCCACCGCCACCACGTGGTCCCCCGCCAAGGCGTGACGGTCCTGGCCCAACTCACCGCGGGCGCCTACGGAACCGGCTGGGCCTACTACGCCACCAGCGTCGTCGTCACCCTCGCGCTCGGCCTCGCCGCCAACACCAGCTTCGGCGGCCTGCCGGTGCTGATGAGCCTGCTCGCCCGGGACAACCGCCTGCCCCACTTGTTCGCGCTGCGCGCGGAACGGCCCGTCCACCGTTACGGTGTCCTCGCTCTGGCCGTGTTGGCGTGTGCACTGCTGATCGCGGTCAACGCCGACACGCAGCGGCTGATCCCTCTCTTCGCTGTCGGGGTGTTCGTCGGCTTCACCATCAGCCAGAGCGGTCTTGTACGGCACTGGGCCACCGGGCGTCCGGCCGGCTGGGTGCCCCGGGCGGTGATCAACGGAGTCGGAGCCGTGCTCACTGCCGTGGCAGCCGTGGTGCTGATCACCACCAAGTTCCTGGCGGGAGCCTGGTTCGTGGCGCTCATCGTGCCTTTGCTCATGCTCCTGTTCTCCAGGATTGAGCGCTACTACACGCTGGCCGGCGTGGAACTCGGACGGGGACGCATGCCCGCGGTGCCCGCACGAGCCTCCAGTCTGGTCATCGTTCCCCTGGGTGAGGTCGACGCGGTCGCCGAGCGCGCCGTCGCCGCCGCGCTCTCACTGGGTGACGAGGTCGTGGTGGTGGCGGCCTTCTCCGATCAGGCGAAAGCCGCCACCATGCGCGCCGACTGGGCACGGTGGGGTACGGGTGTCCGGCTCGACATCGTCGAGAGCCCCCTGCACTCGCTGGTGCCTCCGGTCCTTGGTTACGTGGAGCAGGCCAGCCGCGACGGCAGGCAGGTGGCAGTGCTCATCCCTCAGGTGGAGCCCGCCCACCGCCGCTTTCGCATTCTGCAGAACCAACGCGGCATCCTGCTCGCCGGCGTGCTGAGCGCGCGCACCGACGTGGTCGTATGCCTGCTCCCCTATCGCCTGGATCTCTGACCGGCGGACGGTACCTGTTCCTGGCGACCTGCCCCAGGCACGGGTTCAGATTCCCGCAGGTCGTAAGGCGTGCCGTCGACCGGGCGCCGACCTGTGGGAATGCCGGCGTCGTCCACTGGCAGGTACACCGCAACGGGCCGCCCGACAGGGCTCGGCATCGGTCTTCGACGTCGGCACGCTGAGACAGGGGCCGCCCCGGCGGCGAAGGCCGCGCCGCCCACTACGGTGGTCACTGCCGTACACACCGTAAGACCTGTTCGCGTCCAGGTAGCGCGCTTGTCATGGCGTTGACCCCAGCTGGCAGCCATGCTCCGCTCCTCCCACCGGATCCCCTCGAAGCGCCCCACGCTCGTCCTCGTGGTTTTCTGCAGTAAGGACCTGACACCACTCACCACCCCGCGCCCAGAGGAACGGATATGACAGGACCCCTCGCTGTCCTCTTCGACATCGACGAAACCCTGGTCCACACCGGGGGTGCGGGAACACGCAGTTGGGCCTGGGCCTTTGATCAACTGCACGGCGTTCCCGCAGACATCGGGAAACACACGTCGGCGGGCGAGACCGACCCTCAGGTTGGACGGGAAACATTCAGGGCGGTGCTGGGTCGTGACCCCAGCCACGACGAGATGATGCGGCTGTACAGCGCCTATCTGTGGCACCTGTCCGAGGAAATCTGGTCCTCCGAGGCCTATCGAGTCCTCGACGGCGCCGAGGCGACCTTGCGCCGACTGGGGCGAGCGGGTGCCATCCTGGGTGTGGTGTCCGGTGCCATGGAAGGCGCGGCGAGGCTCAAAATGGAACCGGGCAAGCTGGGCCGCTACTTCGTCTTCGGCGCCTACGGATCGGACTCCCCCGACCGGGAACAGGTGACGCGCCTGGCCGTCGCGAAGGCAGCAAGACTCCATGGCCGCGCCCTCGCCAGAACCGAGGTGTATGTCGTCGGAGACACTCCACGTGACATCGAGGCAGCGCACGCGGCGGACGCCACCGCTGTCGGGGTCGCCAGCGGACACTACACCGCCCAGCAACTTCGCGCCGCGAAAGCCGACCATGTGCTGGAGTCACTGAAGGAGTCGTTCCCCGGTCTGTGACCCGCGCGACCCGGGAAACGTAGGTCACCCTCGGCGAGAACCTCACTCGGTCAAGCGCATTCTGCACGGTGGGCACGAGCGTGGAAAAATGGGGGAAAGGGCCCAGAATGCGCGTCCGAGGGAGTTCGACATGGGCTCGTCCGAAGCGTCCGGGATGCAGTTCGGCATCTTCACAGTCGGCGACGTCACTCCCGACCCGACTACGGGAAAGGCACCCACCGAGGCTGAGCGTATCCGGGCCACCGTCGCCATCGCCCGCAAGGCCGAGGAAGCGGGACTGGACGTCTTCGCCACCGGCGAGCACCACAACCCACCCTTCGTGCCGTCCTCGCCGACGACGCTGCTCGGCTACATCGCCGGGCAGACCGAACGGATCATTCTGTCGACTTCGACCACGCTGATCACCACCAATGATCCGGTCAAGATCGCTGAGGACTTCAGCGTGCTGCAACACCTGTCCGGCGGTCGTACCGACGTCATGCTGGGACGGGGAAACACCGGCCCCGTGTATCCGTGGTTCGGGCAGGACATACGCAACGCCCTGCCGCTGACGGTCGAGCACTATGGCCTGCTGCGCCGCCTGTGGCGCGAGGAAGTGGTGGACTGGCAGGGCAAGCTGCGCACCTCCCTGCAGGGATTCACACTTGCGCCGCGGCCGCTCGACAACGTCCCACCCTTCGTATGGCACGCCTCCATCCGCACACCCGAAGTGGCGGAGTTGGCGGCCTATTTCGGAGACGGATTCTTCGCCAACCACATCTTCTGGCCGACCTCGCACACCCAGGCGATGGTGGAGCTGTATCGCCGGCGGTTCGAGCACTACGGCCATGGCACTCCGGAACAGGCCATCGTGGGCCTGGGCGGACAGGCCTTCATGCGCCGCAACAGTCAGGACGCGGTCGACGAGTTCCGGCCCTACTTCGACAATGCCCCGGTCTACGGACACGGTCCGTCATTGGAGGACTTCACCGCACTGACGCCCTTGACGGTCGGATCACCGGCCCAAGTCGTCGAGAGAACCTTGGGATTTCGTGACTACGTGGGTGACTACCAGCGCCAACTCTTCCTCATGGACCACGCGGGTCTCCCGCTCAAAACGGTGCTGGAACAGCTTGATCTCCTGGGTGAAGAGGTGGTGCCGGTGCTTCGCCAGGAGTTCGCCGTCGGCAGGCCGGCCGGCGTTCCGGCAGCACCCACTCACGAGTCCCTGCTGCGTGCCCGTACGGCCGACGAAGAACCGCAGACCGACAGCGAAGACAATCCGGAAGCGCGATGAAACTGACGATCATCACGGGCGGCGTGCGAGAGCCGTCCTCGACGCGACTCCTCGCGGACCGGCTGGTGAAAGCCGT
>NZ_BMVJ01000028.1:15215-23954 GCF_014650655.1 Streptomyces anandii JCM 4720 | reverse complement strand
GACCGGCGAACTCGAACAGCTCGGCGACCATGCCGAGGCATCGTTCGTGGAACTCCGCCCCCTGGGCCATCCCATCATGGACGCGATGCTCACCGGAGTCACAGCAGACGCACTGGAGTCCGCATTTCAAGCGGTCGCAGCAGCTGACGGGATCATCGCCGTCACGCCCGCCTTCAACGCCTCCTTCAGCGGACTGTTCAAGTCCTTCTTCGACGTGTTGCCGGCGCAGGCCCTTTCCGACATGCCTGTCCTCATCGGCGCGACCGGCGGAACCGAAAGACACTCCCTGGTCCTCGAACACGCGCTGCGCCCCATGTTCTCCTATCTGCACGCCATCGTCTCACCACGGGCCGTCTACGCCGCAACCAGCGACTTCGGTTCCCAAGCGGGCCCCGCCCTGGGGGAACGTATCGCCACCGCCGCAGCCGACTTCGCCCGTCTGCTGCGCGCGTGCGGCCCGCGGGCACGTCGCGACCTGGTCGACGAAGACCTCGCCTCGATACAACAACTGCTAGGCGGCGAAACCGGCGGGAGCTGAAGGCTGTCTCATATGTCCGACGCTCGCATCGGGAGCGACTTCGAAACTCCGAACAGTGGTGCCACCTGCCGCAACGTGAGCTTCGTGCGGCAGTACGTCGCTACCAACAAGACCCCAGGCGCGCGAAGCGCTTCAGCGGCCGTGCCCTGCGCCGCGCATCATCGGCTCACGGTCGGCAATGTCGGGAGCCACGTCCTGCAACAGTTGCCCGGCCGGAATGGACGCGGGCACCGCGGTGGTGGGCGCGGGGATCGCGGAAGTGGGGCTGGTGCTCATGACGTACACGGTTTTCCAGCTACCGAGCCGCTACGGCAGATACCGCCTCTCGCTCGGGGGCTGCTGGTGCCGTCGGCTTGCCGCGGTACGCCATGTGTGGTGTCCCGGAATCGGGTCCCATGTCGTCGCACGGTCAGAGCGCCTCCAAAGTCCGGAGGGACGCGACGAGAGTGTCCGCCTCGGCGCACAGCGGTTCGAGCTGGTCGATGAGTTCCTGCCGAACCTGGTTCTCAGGGTTCGTGATGCGCTCACTGATTCGGTCGCGGGACTGTTCGAGCTGCTCCCGATATTGCGCCAAATTATCCATCAGGTGATCGATGACATCGGTCCCCTGAACGCTTGTTGCCAGCGTGAACTGCTCCTTGATCGCAGCGACTTCTGCGTCCATCGCGCTCATCCACTCGTCCTGGAGAACTTGCAGCGAACTGATCCTGCCTTTCCGGCGCTGGACACCGAGGTAGACCAGAGCGGCGACCCCGGCGACCAAGCCGGCGGGTGGGAAAAGCGTGCCGGCTGCGGCCAGACCGTACAGCCAGCCGCCGCTGGCTGCGACGGGTGTGACGATGCCGACCAGCGCCGCTGCCCGCTGCACCACGTCGTGGCGGGTGGTCGAACGCCGGCTTTGCTGGGGGAGCGAGAGGCTGTTCACGTCCAGAGCGAAGTCCGGAAGCCGTCCCGCGAGATCCCTGTCGCCGAAAACCTGGTCCACCGCTTGGACCAGGTCCTTCTTGAAGCCCTCGAACTCCTCCGTCCACAGCGTCGCCGGACCGGCTGGCCCTTCGATCCATGTACGCAGGGCCTGCGCCTTCAGCACCTGGATCTGGTTCGCCTTGGCGGGCTTGTTGAGGTCCGTGGCCCTGATGGCATCGTCCAACTCCGCGTGGAGACGCGCGGCCAACCGGGTGAAGGGGCGAACGGTCCGCGCGATGCGATTGTGAAGTTTGCGCTCCAGGTCCTCGCGCATGCGCGGCAACGCGGTGTCGAGAAGTTCCAGTCGCTGCCGCTCGCTCTTGAGCAACTCCTTGAGCTCGTCGATCTCAAGGCGTTCGTCGCGCAGCCGCACGCTGAGCGCCTGATGCCGAGGGGCCACGAGGATCCGGGCCTCCGTCGCCACCGCGGCGATGTGACGGGCGCCGGTCCCGGTACTGATCAGGTCCTCGATCGCCTGGCGCAGCGTCTCCATGCGACTTTCGGCACGCTGCCGCTGCGCTGCGGCCTCCGCTCCCTGCGCACCGAGTCTGTCGGCACGTGCCTCCAGGGCGGGGGACACGGGCAGGAAGCCTTCGCCGATGAAACCGAGATCCGGCTGGCCGCTCGGCAGCGTGAAGTTCTCTCGCAGGTAAGCATTGTTGCGGGCGATCGTCGCCTTCCACTCCGGGACGTTGCGAAGGTCGAGATTGGCTGCCGCGTCGATGGCGGTGACCACCCACACCACCCGCTTCCCGGACAGCAGGTAGTGGTCGTACAGGAAGCGGATCAGATCGAGGTCACGTTCCGAGAGGGTGCGGCTGGCATGCGACACGTACATGAAGCAGTCCGCGTCGGCCATCGCAGTCCGGACGATCATGTCGTGGACCGGGTTCGGGGAGCCATACCCAGGAAGGTCGTAGAGCTTGGCCGGAAGCTTGGCGCTGGCAAGCAGGATCTCGAGTTCGGCCACCTCACGTCCGCGGTGAGGCCTGTGCCGGTCGGTCACATCCGCATCCTGCATCGCATACGCCGCGACCACAGAGGGGGCAGGGGAGTTCCCCACCTCCTCCCATCTGTCGTCGGCGGAATCCGTGAAGCGCACTCGGAGAAAGCCGGTGCCCGATGCGTCGAAGTTGGACTGGCCGTCCACCGGAACCACACTGGCGGGACACGCGGTGGTGGGGACAGGGGATGAAGGCAGGAGGCCCACGAACTTGTCTGCCGTGTGACCGTCGGCCGTCGGCACCTCGACCAACTCAAGGCCGCCCTGCAGGCCACTGAGAAGAAAGCTCTTGCCGGAGGAGAAGGCGCCCAGCAGCGCCACGTTGATCAGTGTTGAGGCCGCACGTGTCCTCAGCCGTGTCATCGTGCCCGCGTCGCTGAGGGCCTCATCTGCCCATTCCGCCGGAGTCTCAGGAGCGGCCGACGCGGCGCGAAGCCACACCTCGCACCGATCGAGAACAGCGCGTAATTCATTGCGTACCTCGTCCACGTCCCTCGGCACAGTCACGGCACAGGTATAGCCCAGGCCGACGACGTGGTGCGAGCGTTCACGCATTTTCCTGCGCGAAGTGGGAGCGCAGGCGGCTGCCTCGCGGATGGATGCGGCTCCCTCTGCCCTGAGTCGGCGTGGCTCGGGCGCGGGCCGGCTCCACAAGGTCGCCGAGAGGGTCCGCCTCGTCCTGGCCTCCCGCGAAGCCGCACCTACCTGCTGCCCGAACCGATGCCGCGTGGTCGGCCCACGACCGGCGGCGCGGGGCGGCTGGTCCTGCCGGCGGCCGGCCTCTTGGCATCACCATCCCGGCGCCGATCACCGGTGAGAATGCCGGTCCGCCGCATCGGCGGGCACCTCGTGTGGTCGGAACGTGGCAGCGTACGGGCCCTCTATCGCCCACACCCGGGATGTCAGACGCGCGGGGCGCCCGCCGATTCGCGTTCTGGTTCGGTGGCGGCGGTGTCGCTGAGGCCGAGGCGGAGGTGCTCGACGTGGTACAGCGCCTGGTCGAGCAGTTCGCAGACGTGGTTGTCGTAGAGGGAGTAGACGACGGAGCGGCCCTGGCGGGTGCCGACGACGAGGTCGAGGTTGCGCAGCAGGCGCAGTTGGTGGGAGCAGGCGGACTGCTCCATGCCGACTTCGGCGGCCAGTTCGGTCGCCGGCAGGGGGCCTTCGCGCAGGCGGGAGAGGATCAGCAGCCGCGAGGGGGTGGCCAGCGCCTGCAGCGTGGCGGCCACCTTCGCGGCGTTGTCCGCGGTGAGGCGGGTGCGCGGGACGCGGCTGGCGGGGGGTGCGGCTCCATGACCCATGCGGCCATCGTACGCCTCCGAATGAACACATGAATCGATGTTCATTCTTTCCTGTTACGGTGGTGGCGTTGGACGCCGTCCGCCCCGTTTCGAAGGAATTCTGGTTCGATGTCTTCCCCCCTCACGCGTCTGGCACCTGCCGGCGACGCCATCCGTGACACGGTGGCGCCCAGGCGCCGCACCCGGATCCTCGCGCTGCCGGAGGCGCGCTGGGCGGCCGTCTCGCTGGTGCTGTTCCTGGTCGCTCTGCCGCTGTATCTGCTGGACGCGCCGGCCTGGGCGTGGGGACCGCTGCTCGCCCTCACCTACGCCTGCGGCGGCTGGGAGCCGGGCTGGGCGGGTCTGCAGGCGCTGAAGGAGAAGATGCTGGACGTGGACCTGCTCATGGTGGTCGCCGCGCTGGGGGCGGCGGCGATCGGGCAGGTACTGGACGGCGCGCTGCTGATCGTCATCTTCGCCACCTCCGGCGCCTTGGAGGCGATCGCCACCGCCCGCACCGCGGACTCGGTGCGAGGTTTGCTGGATCTGGCACCCGCGACCGCGACCCGCCTCGGTGACGACGGGACCGAGGAGAGTGTGCCGAGCGAGCGGCTGGCGGTGGGCGATGTGATCCTGGTGCGCCCGGGCGAGCGGATCGGTGCGGACGGCCGGGTGCTGGACGGTGCGAGCGAGGTGGACCAGGCCACCATCACCGGCGAGCCGCTGCCGGCGACCAAGGAGGCCGGGGACGAGGTGTTCGCCGGCACGCTGAACGGCACCGGCGCGCTGCGGGTGAAGGTCGAGCGTGATCCGTCCGATTCGGTGATCGCCCGGATCGTGGCGATGGTCGAGGAAGCCTCCGAGACCAAGGCGCCCACTCAGCTGTTCATCGAGAAGGTCGAGCAGCGGTACAGCGTGGGCATGGTCGCCGCGACGGTCGCCCTGTTCGCCCTGCCGCTGCTGTTCGGTGCCGCGTTGCAGCCGACGCTGCTGCGGGCGATGACCTTCATGATCGTGGCCTCGCCCTGCGCGGTGGTGCTGGCCACCATGCCACCGCTGCTGTCGGCGATCGCCAACGCCGGCCGTCACGGAGTACTGGTCAAGTCGGCCGTGGTCATGGAGCAGCTGGGCCAAGTCGACGCCGTGGCGCTGGACAAGACCGGCACGCTGACCGAGGGCACCCCGCGCGTGACCGACGTCCGCCCGCTGGACTCCTCCGGCCTGGACGAGGACGCCCTGCTCCGGTACGCGGCGGCGGCCGAGCACCCCAGCGAGCACCCGCTCGCCCGCGCCATCGTGGACGCCGCCCGCACCCGGAACCTGGACATTCCGCCGGTGGAGGACTTCACCTCCGCCCCCGGCGTCGGGGTTACCGCCACCGTCGAGGGCAGGGCGGTCGCGGTGGGCAGCCCCGCCCGGCTCACCGACGGCCGGGCCGGTCATCCGGCCGCCGCGGTGACCGCCCGGCTGGAGGACGAGGGCCGTACCGCGGTCCTGGTCGAGGTCGAGGGCGCCCCGGTCGGGGTCCTGGGCGTCGCCGACCGGCTGCGCGAAGAGGCCGCTGCCGCCGTCACCGCGCTGAAGGCCCTGACCGGCCGGGCGCCGGTACTGGTCACCGGTGACAACCCGCGCGCCGCGTCCCGCCTCGCGAGCGAGGCCAAGATCACCGAGGTCCGTGCCGGTCTCCTGCCGCAGGACAAGGTCACCGCGGTGAGGGAGCTGGAGCAGGCAGGGCGCAGGGTGCTGGTGGTCGGCGACGGCGTCAACGACGCCCCGGCCCTGGCCGCCGCCCACACCGGCATCGCCATGGGCCGCGCCGGATCCGACCTCGCCCTTCAGAGCGCCGACGCCGTCGTGGTCCGTGACGAACTGGCCACCATCCCCGCCGTCGTCGCCCTCTCCCGCCGGGCCCGGCGCCTGGTCGTGCAGAACCTCGTGATCGCCGGGACGTTCATCACCGGCCTGGTCGTCTGGGACCTGGCCGGCACGCTGCCGCTGCCGGTCGGCGTCGCCGGTCACGAGGGCTCGACCGTCATCGTCGGCCTCAACGGTCTGCGCCTGCTGACCGATTCCGCCTGGCGCCGCGCCCGCTCCGGGAACGGCCAGTGAGCCGCCGCACCCGCGGGCCCGGTCCCGCCGGCTCGGGGACACCGGCCCGCTGCACGGTCACCATCTGCCGCGGCTGCTGCTGCGGGACCCCCAAAATTCCCGGCCTGGACCATGACGCTCAGCTCACCCAGCTGCGCCGATCCCTCGCGGAAACGGCGCAGGTGCGGGTGACCGGCTGCCTGGACGCCTGCGAGCACGGCAATGTCATCGTCGTCCAGCCGTCCGCGGCGGGCCGCGCGGCGGGCGGGCGGCCGGTGTGGCTGGGCCTGGTCAACGACACCGACGCCGCGGGCGACATCACCGCCTGGGTGGAGGCCGGCGGGCCGGGCCTGGCCGACCCGCCCGGCGTACTGGACCTGTACGCCTTCACCCCCTCCCGCCGCATCCGCCAGGCACTGACCGAATGACCGCCACCACCTCCGCGCGGTGATCGACTCCCGTGATGATCGACGCCCATGCCGGCGCTGCCCGCCACGGCCCGAACCGCCTTTCGGCGACTCGGCTTCGTCCTGAGGCACACCACCCTGGGCTGGAATGATCGGCATAGTGGTCCTCGCGATCGTTGTGCTCAACGCCTGCTCGATCGCACTGCCATGCTTCGATCTGCGCTCCCTCACCGAGATCGACGCTCGACCGTGGTGATCCGGGTACTGGACTGCGCCGGCTTCGCGCTGCCCGCCCCGGAGCTGCTTGTGCAGGCCAGAAGCCCCCGGCGGACGCCGGTCACCGGCTCCCCCACCAATCCGCGCCGGCGCATCGCCTGGACGGCCGTCACCGCTGTGACACCGGTGCGGTCCTGCTGTGGCAGGGCCGCACCGATGCCGCGCTGGACGACCCGGTACTCAAGACCGAAGGAAGGCTCACTCGGATCTACGGCCTCCCGGCCGCCGTGGTGCTGCACGGCGCGCGAAGTCCGCTGCTGCCGCCTTGCCTTGGCACCGAACACGGCGCGGCTCAAGGAGCTGAGTGCTCATTCCCATGGTGGACAGCGGCGAGTGCGGCGAAACATTGGCGCTCTGCTGGTCTGCCTCTCTCCGTTTGCTGGGCCGTCTCTCGACATCGGGTTCCTAGGGTCGTTGTCATCCACCGAAGGCCCGGTTCCACCGCCTTCGCAAGACCCCCAGTGTTTGGAGACACCCCCATGCGTCCTCTGCCCCGCCGTGCCCTGTTTGCCGCTCCCGTTGCCGCGCTGGCGTTCACGCTGGTCGCCTGCGGCGGTCCGACTCCGGCTCCGACTCGAAGGCCGCGGACACCCAGCAGCAGGCTCAGAGCGCCGGCGGCACCGGGGCGGCGGACCAGGCCGACGGCGACACCGACCACAAGACCGAACCGCCGCTGACCGGGGACATCAAGCACAAGGCCGAGGCCGCCGCGCTGGCCGCGTACCCGGGCACGGTCGTGAAGTCGGAGGAGGACGCGGAGAAGCCCGGTATGTACGCGGTGGAGGTGAAGCAGGCGGACGGCACCTCGATCGAGGTCTACATCGACAAGTCCTTCAAGGTCACCGACACCAAGAAGGAAGGCACCGAGGAGACCGAGGACGCCGGCTGACGGCCGGGCCGGCCCACCGCAAGGGAGAGATCGGTTGCCGCCCGAGACCGAGCAGACCTCCTGCTCACCTGCGGACGCCGACCAGACGGTGATCCTGAATGCGGTGCCGGGCGCCCTGTCGCAGGGACCGCGGCCCGACTGCGCCAACCGTCAGACGAGCCTGGCGTCCGGTAACAGCAAGGACCGGGCTCCCGGGTGGGAGAGAGGCCAAGAGGACCAGGGACGAGAGGACAGCGGCGACGCCGGTCACGGACTCCCCCGATCGGCGTTGCCCCTCGTTCCGCCACCGTCGTCCGGCCGACGCAGTTCTTCCGTCTCCGTCGGCCGGACGGCACCGGCTTGTCCACCGTCGCCCCCCCTTCGTCTCACTGGTCTCAGGCGGCTTCCCGTGAACCCTCCAACTCCCCTGGCACAGCTGTGCGAGCCTGGCGCTATGCGGCTGCTGCTCATCGAAGACGACGACCGAATCGCCGGCCCCCTCACCGAAGGACTGGGACGCTACGGATTCACCGTGGACCACGTCCGCACCGGCGCCGCCGGGCTCGCCGACCGCGCGGCCGCCCCGGACCTGGTCCTGCTCGATCTCGGGCTGCCCGACATGGACGGCCTGGACGTCTGCCGCAGCCTGCGCGCCCGATCCACCGTCCCCATCATCATGATCACCGCGCGGGGCGAAGAGGCCGACCGCGTCGTCGGCCTCGAACTCGGTGCGGACGACTACCTGGCCAAGCCCTTCGGCGTACGGGAGTTGATCGCCCGCATCCGCGCGGTCACCCGCCGTGCCGGAGCGCCGGCCTACGCACCGACCGGCCCCGTCGACGTACCCCAGACGCAGCAACAGGCCGCCAGCGCACAGGTGTTGGGCCGGCTGACCATCAACCGCCGTACCCGCGAGGTCCACCTCGCCGGAGGCCAGGTCGCTTTGACGCCTCGGGAGTTCGACCTGCTTGCCTTCCTCGCCAAGGATCCCGGGACGGTGTACTCGCGGCAGCAGATCATGGACGCGGTGTGGGATCCGCACTTCTTCGGTCCCACCAAGACCCTCGACGCCCACGTGGCCGCCCTGCGCCGCAAGCTCGGCGACCCGTGCTGGATCACCACCGCCCGCGGCGTCGGCTTCCGCCTCACCGTCCCCGGCGACCACACCGCCGCCGAGGCGTCCGGATGACGCGTCGTCTGCTGCTCAGCTACCTCGCCCTGGCCCTGCTGGTGCTGGCCGGACTGGAGCTCCCACTCGGCTACATCTACGCCCGCGGCGAGACCTCCCGCGCCTCACAGAGCGTGGAACGCGA
>NZ_BMVJ01000028.1:11358-15194 GCF_014650655.1 Streptomyces anandii JCM 4720 | reverse complement strand
CGCCTCCATGCTCGCCGAGGTCACGGAGGAGAACATCGAAAAAGGTCAGCTCAACGCGTTGCCCGATGTCGTCCGCGACTACGCCACCCGTACCGGCGGGCATGTCATCGTCACCGACAAGCAGGGAATCGTCCTGGCCGACTCGGACCCGGCCGGCCGGACCGGTATCAGCCTCGCCGCGCAGCCGGACATCGCCCGCGCCCTGCGCAATCAGCCCACCTTCACCACCACGACCGACAGCGCCGGCCGTGATGTGCTGTCCTCGACCATGCCCGGCTCCTCCGGCACCACCATCCGCGGAACCCTGCGGCTGACCTATCCCCTGGATCAGGTCAGCACCCGGGTGCACCGCATCTGGGGGGCTCTTGCCCTGGCCGGGGCCGGCATTCTGGCGCTGGTCGCACTGGTCGCGTTCAGCCTGGCCCGCTGGATCACCCGGCCCCTGCGCACCCTGGAGGCCGCGACCGCCCAACTCGCCGACGGCCGGCTCACCACCCCGCCCGACGCCACCACCGGGCCGCCCGAACTCCGCCGCCTCGCCGCCTCGTTCACCCGCACCGCCGCCCGGCTCCAGCACCTGCTGCGGGCCCAGCAGGCGTTCGCCTCGGAAGCCTCCCACCAGCTCAAGACCCCGCTGACCGCGTTGCGGCTGCGGCTGGAGAACTTCGAGCCCTACCTCGACCCGTGTGCGCACGGCAGTCTGGAGGAGGCCGTGGGGGAGGTCGAACGCCTCGGCCGCATGGTTCAGGGTCTACTGGCACTGGCCCGTCTGGAGAACGCCGCGACCACCCCTGAACCGGTCGACCTGGACGCCGTCGTCGCCGACCGGGTGGCGATGTGGGAGCCGCTGGCGGCCGAGCAGTACGTCGCCCTGTACATCAGCGGCCCGCCCGTCGGCCCCGTGTGGGCGATCCCCGGTGCGTTGGAGCAGATCGTCGACAACCTCCTCGCCAATGCCCTGCGGGTCTCCCCACCAGGTACGACCATCACCCTGCGCCGTGCTCCCGGCACCGCACTCCACGTCATCGACCAAGGGCCGGGCATGAGCGACGCCGACCGGGAGCGGGCCTTCGACCGGTTCTGGCGCTCCTCTGACTCCCACCACGACGGCACTGGCCTCGGCCTGCCCATCGTCCGCCACCTCGTCCATACCTCCGGCGGCACCATCAGTCTCCACCCCGCCCCCGGCACCGGCCTCGACGCCCGTATCCGACTGCGTCCTGTCACCGCGCGCCCCAGCGAAGGACGGCCGGGAGCAGAGGACTTCAGCTCGTGCCGCACCCACAACCGTCGCACGAAGGCGGCCGGCCGCCGGTGAGATCGTGCAGGAAGCGCTCAGGTCCCGAAGGGCGGGAGCTGCAGCACGGCGAGGTCGTCGCGCAGCCGCGGGACGCGCCCGGGTGGCGGTGGCGGCCCTCATCGGTCGGTCGCCGGCCAGTGCCCGGTTTCGTCCCGAGGAAGGCACTCGGGGGGGCTGGCGGTGAAGGTCCGCACAGTCCTGGAGGCCTTCGGTTTCCGGCCGCTGCCGCTGCGGTTGCCCGACGCCGACGGGAATGCCCTCGAGATCCGCAAGCCGCCACGGAGACCAGGCCATCGCGGGCTCGCCGGATCCAACGGCCTGATCGTCCTCCGCGAACGGGTGTGGCGGATGCACACTCCGGGAGCAGCCCGCAGGGCCGTCTAGAGTGTTCGGTGTGGCGGACCGTTCTCGGATGATTCGGACACCGCCGACGGCCGGGACCGTCGGACAGGGTGCGTCAGCCCTGCACGAAGAAGTGCCCGCCGAGCTGATCGCACTGGGCGAGGCATCAGCTGCCATCGGTACCACACTCGACGAGGACACGACCCGCGTCGAACTGACCCGAGCGGCTGCCCGGCTCGTGGGCGGCGCAGTGGCCGTGATGGAGGTCGACCGCGAGGCCGACGCGGTGTACGAGGCCGTCTGCGGCGATCCCGCGATGCTGCCCGACGCCTGGTGGGCCGCGTCCGTGGCACGGGAAGCGGCCGACACCCAGGGCAGCTGTGGCATCGCTACCGCGTCCAGGGA
Organism: Streptomyces anandii JCM 4720; assembly: GCF_014650655.1. Classification (GTDB taxonomy): domain Bacteria; phylum Actinomycetota; class Actinomycetes; order Streptomycetales; family Streptomycetaceae; genus Streptomyces; species Streptomyces anandii. The sequence goes on along the minus strand of NZ_BMVJ01000028.1, from coordinate 13,147 downwards.
CGCCTGGTCGGCTGTGTGCGTACCGATCGCCGCCCACGGCCGCTGCTACGGAGTTTTGACGTGCGCCCGTGAGGGAGGGCCGTTCACTGCGGCGGAGGCGAAGCTCGTGGTCCTCCTCGCCGGGCACGCCGCGTCCCACATCCGGCATGCCAGGGAGCACGCCGCGGTGAGCAGCATCGTCGGCAAGCTGCAGCGTGCCCTGCTCGCCGAGCCGGGCCGGCCGCACCCCAATCTGAACGTCGCCATCCGGTACCTGCCCGTCGGCCACAGCACGCTGATCGGCGGTGACTGGTGCGAGACCGTCCGGCTGCATTTCGGCCACACACTGCTCGTCGTCGGGGACGTGATGGGGCACGGCCTGGAAGCCGCCGTCGACATGACCGCCTACCGGTCGTCTCTGCGCTACACCGCCTCCACCGATCTGCCGCCCCACCGTGTGCTGCGGCAGCTGGACGACGCGGCTTCCAAGGAGCCGGACCGCAGACCCGCCACCTGCCTGATCGTGCAGGTCGACCCCAATCGCGGCCAGATCACGCTGGCCAGTGCCGGGCACCTGCCACCCGCCGTGATCGACCGGGTGGGCCGGACCTCTCTGCTGCCGGTACCCGTAGGACCGCCGCTGGGCACCGGACTGGGCGGTTATGAAGCGGTCACCTACCGGCTGGACGCCTCACAGACCCTTGTGTTGTTCACCGACGGGCTCGTCGAACGCCGCGGCGAGGACATCGACCAATCGCTGAGCCGTCTGACAGACGTGGACTTCAAGAGTGCGACGGGCCTGGACGCCATCCTCGACACGATGCTCGCCCGACTTGACGCGCACAGGGCCGAGGACGACGTCGCGGTACTGGCGGCAAGACTGCAGCAGCACCCCGGCTCCGGCACAGCCACGGGCCAGTAGCCGAGGCCAGCGGGTCCGCAGCGATGGCGACAGCCGCACGATGGAGACCCGGAGCGCAACCCCTGCGGTTTCCCGCGAAAGCGACGAGGAGCGCAGGAGTCGCGGCCTGACCAGCAGGTCTTGCCCCGCACGGCGCGCTCCCGCACACCGCGGTGAACAGGGGCACTGCCTGGGATGCCGCTTACGCTGGAGATACGTGCCGCTCTCGAGACATCCGGGAGGTGTGCCGTGACCCGCGCCCACCACTTCCACCTCGAAGTAGAAGGTCACTCGGTGACGGTTCAGACCCGCCACGCCGCACGTACCACCGAGCTGCTCGTGGACGGAAAGGTGGTCGGATATCAGCAGACCCCAGCGCGACACCGCCCCTCCGCCACCGCGCTCACCGCCGAACTGCCAGGTGACCCACCGAAGCCCTTCGCCGTGACACTCCACACCGGTGAGGCCGCCGAGAGCGCCCCCACTTGCGTATTGGAGATCGCTGGACGCAGCCATCCCATGCCCGAGTTTCCACCGACCCGACCCGGCATCGCCCCTCCCCCAGCGGCCCGCTCCCCGCTGCGGCAGGCCCGCAGGCTGCTGCGCCACACCCTGCGCAGGTGGAGTTGACGGATGAAGAAGCGGCCCCTGAGGCCGGCGCACGGCGTCGAGGAGCCCAGGCGTGGGCCGCGGGTTCCCCCCAGCCCCACAGCGGCAGCTCTCCTAGCGGGTCCGGCTACGAGGCAGGTCTTGCCGTGGCCAGGGCCGTGGGCGGTGTCCCTGCGGGCGATCTTCGATGTCATCCCGCGAGCACGAGGAGCACTCCGCGCGGGCGAGGCCGGACACCGACTCCGGTCCAGTCCGGCAGGCGCCGCCGGCGCGTCACACCGCATCGTCTCGGCAAGACGA
>NZ_BMVJ01000028.1:0-11336 GCF_014650655.1 Streptomyces anandii JCM 4720 | reverse complement strand
CCCCGGTACCGGCGACGCCACGGTGAACCGGAGCGCGCAGAGTGGGAGCCGACAAGACTCAGGGAGCATCCGCGCCTCAGGTTGAGGCAGACGTCAAGGTGGTGGGCTCTGATGGCCAGTCGAGCACGGTCTGCTCGGGCCACTGCTGTCGCCAGCGAGCCGTCTGCTGACGCCCAGGCAGATGCGCGCGGGACTGCCTGCCTGCGCTTCGTCATCGCCGAGCACGTCGACACCTGACCGGGTGGCCCTCATCGAACCTCTCCTCCCGCCGCCGGCCTGACAGATCCGCGGCCAACTGCGCAAACGCATCCGCCGCGAGACGGGCCGGGCCCCTTGCGCTGTCGCCACCGTCATCGGCTCCCAGTCCGTCAAGGCGGCACTGCGGATCTAGGTCCCGCGGGTCCGGAACCGGAGGCCCGTACCGACCCGGCCGCCGCTATGCACACGTACCCGGCAGGACGCCCGATGCGCCCGATCTCTCCCAGCCGTCCCGGGGCGTGCGCATACATGTGTGAGGCCCGGCCGTGTCCGGCCGGGCCTCACACCTTTCGCGCGGCACCCTCTTGGCGTTCAGCCGCGTTCGCCTACCAGCGGTACCAGCGCCCCCTTCGGCCACCGCTGTCCGCCGAGCGGACGACGAAGCCGAGCAGCCACACGATGAGGACGATCACCGCGATCCACCACAGCGCCTTCAGCGCGAAACCCGCGCCGAAGAGGATCAGAGCCAGCAGCAGAACCAGAAGCAGGGGAACCATTGTCATCAACCTCCTGACCACCGGATGCCCCTGCTTCCGGCCCGGAAGCATGCGAAGTGGGAGTTACTTTCCCGAGGTACGGGGCACGAGGCGGCGGGCCGGACGCGAAGGCCGGAGGCCGGGATCAGGTGAACGCATCGCGCATTTCGGCAGGCTCCCAGCGCAGCAGGTCGCCCGGCTGGCATTCGAGCACCTCGCAAAGGGCGGAGAGCGTCGCGAAGCGCACTGCCTTGGCGCGGCCGTTCTTGAGTACGGCGAGGTTGGCGGGCGTGATCCCCACACGGTCCGCGAGCTCGCCCACGGACATCTTCCGCTTGGCCAGCATCACGTCGATGTCGACGACGATCGGCATCAGATCACCTCGTCCAACTCGGCCTGCATACGTGCCGCCTCGGCGTCGCGTGCGACGGCCTGGGCGAGCAGCATCCGCAGCACCAGCACGATGAGCGCGACGCCCAGGATGGCCACGCCGACCCCGCCCATGACCAAGGTGACACCCGGGTCGTCCCGCTGGCCCGGCGCGTTGACGAGGGTGACCGCGAACCACGCAAGGGCAGCCGTCACGATGGCGCCGATGACGACGTCCACGTACCGGAAGGCGGAGTGGGAGAACACGGTTCCGCGTCGCACCATCGTCACCAGGCGCCATACACAGACCAGGACGACCTGAGCCGCCACCATGCCCAAAATGGTGATCACGCGCAGCGGGGTCAGCGGGAGCGTCCCTTCCCGCTCGCCGGTGGCCAACGCCCAGACCATCGACGCCTGTACGAACGCCGTACCGGCGAGCACCACCGCGAGCACGGCGCGCAGAGCGTGCACTGTCAGGTTACCCACGACCTCTCCTTCCATCGACTCCCGGTCGAAATCTATCGAGATTCGATAGATGTCACAAGGAGTGGGGCGAGAGGTGACAGCGGCTTCACCGCGGCGGCCGCTCCCGTGGCAAGGTGCCCGTGCGATACGTGTCGCTCCCCCTTTGAAACCCGTCTCGCTGAAACCCGTGTCGCTCGAATCAGTTCCTCGCCGTCCGCGTCGTGGCCGCGGTCCCGTCGGGAGCCGGTACGCGCCGTGGCGGCCACCTGCCGACTGCCCGTGCCGCCCTCACCGATCGCCCACCGGCGTCGCGGCGGCCGGACGGCCGTGCACCCGCTGGTGCGCCAGCGCCCACCACACCTCCGCCAGGTCCGCCGGATCGCGCAGACTGGTCCCGGAGATCCGCTCGAAGCGGCGCAATCGGTTGCGCAGGGTGTTCGGGTGGACGAAAAGGGTGCGCGCCGCCGCCTCCAGCCGCAGCCCGTGCTCCAGGTATGCCGCCACCGCCTCCTCCAACTGGGCGCCGTCGTCCCCGTGTTCGCGCAAGGGGGCGAGTCGCTGGCGTACCAGGCGCTCGCCCAGCCCCGGCGTCTGCGCCACGGCGGCCCGCAGCCCCAGCTCGTCGCAGGTGAACACCCCGGCCATACCGAAGGCCACCGCCGTGTCCACCGCTCGGCCCGCCGCCTTGAACTCCCCGGCCAGGTCGGGTGCCTCGACCGCCGCGCCCAGGCCCACGACCATATTCCGGCACAGGGCGGAAGGGCGCACGGTCAGCAGACCCGCCGCGTCACCGTCGACGACGGTCACCATGGGCTGACCGGCCGGGTCCGCGGCCAGCCACGGCTGCAGCGAGCCCACCACATCGCCCAGCACCGTCGGCCCGGACACCGCCCGTGCCCTGAACGGCAGGCGCGCCGCGCCCGGTTGTCCGGCGAAGGCCCGTACTGCGACCGAATCCCCCGGGGTCGTCAACAGGAGGCGTACGTAGGTATGGAGCCGTTCCTCGGCAGATGCGGGACGCGTGCCGGTCCCCGCGTTCCGACGCGCACTGCGGCGCACGATCCGCAGTGTCGTCGCGCCCGCCCACGACCACACCTGCTCACCGATCGCAAGCAGTTCCTCGGGGGTGGCCTGCCGCGCGGCCATCTCCGCGGCGAACCGCGACCACACCACGTCCACGCCGATCCGGTGGGCGTGGATGAGTTCGTCGACCGGCACGGTGTCACCGATCGCCCCGGCTTCGGTGGCCGGCACCGCCGGGGCGCCGCCGTCCCCACGAGCAGCCGCCGGCCGCGCGCCCGCAACTCCGGCCGCGTACAGCCGCGACACCACTCCCAGGCCACGATCCACCGCGTGCGTCACTCGCAGTGTCAGCAGATCCGGCGGCACGCGCGCGTACGACGGCAGTTCCGCCCTCAGCCTGTCGGTCATCTCACCGACGATGCCGGCCAGGTCGCCGCGCAGGGCGGCGACCGCCGCCGGCACCCTTGTGGAAACCTCCTCCGTGCCCCCCATAGGTCGCTGCCTTCCTCCATGGTGCGTTGTTCGAACGCTCGCCATGCTAGGTCCAGCAGTCCCGGGGTCCGGAGCTCCGACATACGTCATGTGGCCGATGGGCGACGGGACTTGGAGGACCGCGCTGCCGGTCCCACCCCCCCTCTCATCGCACATCAAGGACTTCCATGGCCCTTTCCTGGAGACGCGTGGCGCTGCCCGCCACCGTCCTCGGCATACTCGTGCCCGCCGGGTTCGGCGTGGGGGCGCTGCTCTCCCCGTCCAGCGCCACCCCCACGGACCCCGCCGCCGCGCCCCTGAGCAGTGCCTCCGCACCCGGCCACGAGGAAGCGGAGAGCGACAGCGACGCCGCCGTGGTCGCTCAGCCGACTGCCCGGCCGGACCGGGGCGTTCACTCCGCGTCCGTCCGCGTCGCCGCGTACGACCGAGGCCGGCGCACAGCGCTGCTGAAAACCTCCCGGCACCAGCCCGTACGCGCCGGTGACGTCGTCGCTTCGGCGCCGACACGTTCAGCCCCCGCCGGTGCGCTGTTCAAGGTCGCCAAGGTGGTCGCGAGCACAGGAGACGAGGTCTCCGTGACGACGGCGCCCGCGACGCTTCCCGAACTCCTCGGTGAGCGCAGCGTGGCGCAGCGCATGGCGCTCTCCTCACGCGAACTGCGCGTCAGGCCCTTGTCGAAGGGCGTGACGGCCACCGTGGACCGAGCCTCGACCGCCGCGGACGCCCCGGCGCCCGCCTCGCCCGTCCAGTCCGGACCCGCCGGTCAGGCTCCCTCGCAGGGCACCCCCTCCTCTTCCGGGCCGACGGGCACGGATCCGGGCACCGGCACGGCCTCGGCCGCACCGTCCGCGTCGCCGTCGCGTCCCCTCACCGCGTTCTCGAAGTCCTCCGCCCCCTCCTCCCCCGCACCGGCGCAGACCACCGATTCCGGCCTGCCGCGTGAGGCGGCGACACCGCTCACCACGCTCCGCCTGGCCCTCGACGTGCCGCTGCCCGCCGGGATCGGGGCCACCGACCGCTCACCCGCGCGGCTGGCGGGCGAAGTTCGGTTCACGCCCGAGGTGTTCTTCCAGTACGAGAAGCGGCGCGGGCTGTCGGTCCTGCCCGAGCGGGCGGCCGTCGGCCTCGGCGGCTCCTACCGATACGACTGGCAGGTCCACGGCAAGGTGAGCCGCGCGGTGGACTCCGGCGAGATCACCCGGCCGCTCGCGGCGGTCACCGGTCGGCACACCTTCTGGCTGGGTCCCGTGCCCGTCGTCGTCAACACCGAGGTCGTCTTCGTCTACCGCTTCACGGCCGACGGGCGCATCGTCCTCGACGCCGACCAGCGCACGTCCGGTTCGTTCGACATCGGCGCCCGCTACGACCGCGCAACGGGCTGGCGGTCCGTCCACCACACCGAGCAGCACACCGGGGGCGCCCAGCCGCGCGTCGCAGGTGCGGCCACCGCTGAGGCGGTCATCGGCGCCAGATCCACGGTCTCGCTCTACGACGCTGCCGGAGTAGGCGGCGACCTCTCCGTAAAACTGCGTGGACGGGCGAGCGCGGCCTCGGGCGGAGAGCCGGCCTGGGAACTGACGGCCGGCTACGACCTGAAGACCGAACTGATGCTGCAGTTGAAGATCTTCGGCATCAGCGTCGTGGACCTGCGGACCACTCCCTTCACCCTGCACGGGGAGCGCCGGCTCTTCGGCCACGGCACGCCGAAGTAGTGACCAGGGCCCGACGTGGGGCTGCCGGCGTGCGGCCGACGTCTACCGGCCAGGGCTCCGCCGCCGCGCGGACCTGCGCAAATGAACGATGACGCACGGATGGCCGACGCTTCCAAGGAGGACGCACGGATGGCCGACGCTTCGAAGGAGGTGGACGGGCCATCCGTGCGACCACGTTCCTGACGTGCGCCGCCTGCCGACTCCCTGCCGAGTCGCACCCGGACGACCCACTTGCCGGGAAGGCGCGGGCATGGGCAGGCGGCCGCACCGGCCTCGCGGCCCCTTCAAGGTCACCGGATCGTACGGACGGATCCCCGTGCACGGCCCGGACCGCGCAGGAGCCGGGGCGCACGGTGTCGGCCCCGGATACGACCGGCGACAGCGGTCGGCCATTGCGTGGCGCGGCGCCTGAACGGTGGGCTGCCCGTGAGAACGCATGGTCCGGAACGACGGGCCCTGTCGCTGACCACGTTCCAAGGTTCCGCATCTAGCCGGAGACAAGTCAGGGGGGGGGCGGCCCCGGGAGATCACTGATGAGGGGTCCGTCACCGCGCGGCCGCACGGACATCGAGCCGCGAACGCAGCCACCACAAGGCGGTGCCGGTGGCAGCACACGCGCTCACAGGAGGCTCGGTCCGGCGCCCTTGAGCCCAACCGGTGCACGTGCCCGGGAGAGTGACAGCAGCCCCTGGCACGTGCCCGTGATGCGTTGGTTGCGCTTTTAGCCTCAAAGCACGTTTTGGCCAGCCTTGCGGCACTCCAAGGCATACGACGAGATATGTCCAGACTCTGTTACATTCTGGTGCGGTAAGCGCACGGTCCGTGATGGCCGTACTCAGAGGAACTGGAGATGCAATGAGGATGCTCGCGCGGGCTGCGGCCCTGACGGTCGTCGTTGGCGGTATGGGGCTGGTCGGCACGGCCGCCCACGCCGGCGACTTCGGGTACGACGACCCCGCCGGCAACGCGCAGTTCGTCCACTGCCACCAGACGTTCGACGCCGGCACCGCCTTCGCGCCCGCCGTCGGCGTCGAACTGGGGACCGCCGGCAACCACGAGAACATCGGCAACTTCTGCACCGTCGTGGGCAAGCACCGCTGACGCCGGCGTCGCGGGTCCCGCACGTGATGTGCGGGACCCGCGACGGCCCCACCTGCCGCCGGCAGCGGCCGAAACTCCCCAGCGATCAGTGGCTGTCCATCCTCCCAGCAGAGGAGCGCGGTCCCGGGCTTCACACGTGTCAGGTTCTGCGCGACTGGTCGGGTACCTCCGGTCTGCTCAATCGCGCCTGCTCGGCGGCGAACGCCGCGACGAGCCGGTTCCAGCTGTACCTGCCGGGCCCGACCTCTGAAATGAGATGTGCGTGAATCAGCCGCGGCAGCGTCTGCCGCACCCGCTGTTCGGGCTGCGCGGCCGTGTCGGCGGCATCGGACGCGGCGAACATGTCCGAAGGCCGGGCTCCCAGGGCTCGGAAGAGCGAGGCTGCCTCCGAGTCGAGCTGGTGGTACGACCTGGCGATGGAGGCGCGGACGTCGAGTACCGGGTCCTCTTCGCTCGTGAAGGCGTCCAGGATGTCGTGCTCGGAGGGGGCGTATTCGTCAGCGAGGCTGGTCAGGCGCATTTGGGGGCGGTAGGCCGCGCGGGCCGCGACGTTGGCCAGTGCGAGGGGAAGGCGGCCGGCGCATCGGATGATGCGGTCGACGGCCTCGGGCTCGGCCGCGGTCCTCGATGCTCCCAGACGGCGGGCCAGGAAGCTGCGCGCATCGTCCTGGCTCAGTGGCAGCAGGGTCAGGGGAAGCGCCTGGTAGGCGGCTACGAGCGCGTGAAGCTGCATGCGGCTGGTGACGATCGCCATGGAACCGGGGCCCCCCGGAAGGAGGTCCTTGAGCTGGTCGGTGTTCCATGCGTTGTCGAGCACGACCAGCATGCGACGCTTGCCCAGCAGGCCCCGGAACATGAGCGCTCGGGCCTGCGTGGTCTCGGGTATGGCCTCGCTCCGTACTCCCAGGGACTGCAGGAAGTCCACGAGAACGCCTGCCGGATTCCTCGGCTCAGCTCCCGGCCCCGCGCCCTGCAGGTCCGCGAAGAGCTGGCCGTCGGGGAAACGCTCGGCCAGACGGTGGGCGGTGGCTGTGGCGAACGCCGTCTTGCCCACGCCTGCCATCCCGCCGACCACGCAGACGGCCACCGAAGACGACGCTTCGGCCTCGTCCGCCAGGCGCTCGACCTGCTCCTGCTCCCTCTCACGCCCGACGAGGCTGGGCAGGGCCGCCGGCAGCTGCGCCGGCGCCTGCGGGGAGACAGGACGCCGCCCGCCGGTCTCACGGCCGACGCCCTGCGGCAGTTGCAACCGCCCGGAGAGAATACGCTCGTGCACCTGCCGCAGTTCCGGCGAAGGGTTGACACCGAGACGCTGGCGCAGCAAATGGCTGGTCGTGTGGTAGGTCGTCAACGCCTCCGACTGCCGTCCCGCACCATACAGAGCGGTCATCAAAAGCCCGCAGACCCGCTCCCGCAGCGGATGCTCGACAAGCAGGGCGGACAGCTCGGCGGCGGCCTGACGACGGCTACGTCAAGGTCGCCTCGCCCTCCACGCGCACCAACATCCCCGGCGTCTTCGCCGCCAGCGACGTCGTCGACCACACCTACCGCCAGGCCATCACGGCCGCCGCCAGTGGTTGCCAGGCGGCACTCGACGCAGAGCGGTACCTCGCCGCGCTTGCCGACAGCAGGACCGAGACGACGTTGACCGTCGCACCGTCCTGACGTACTCGGGCTCCCGGGGCGGCCACGCTCGTACATGAAGCCGCCCCGGTCATCCCGACTTGACGGTCAGGCGAGATACGTAAATCCCGCGCACTATTACGACTTTCACCCATACCCTCAAGTCGTGACAACCACCACTGAGGAAGATCAATACCTCAGACGGATCCTTGCACTACTGGACAGTGCCAGGCCGTACGAGAGCCTCACCCAGTCCGACTCCAGGCAGTGGCAGGTGCAGCCCGGCAGCGCCCTGGCCGGGGATGACGCCAAGACTGACCCCTACCAGGTGTCGCACAACGCTTGGAACGCTCTGGGCGTGGCCGTCGACCACCTCCACTGCTTCAGCTCCACGTTTGCGGACGACCCGCGGGACAACTCGGTTTCGATCACGCTCCACACCCACGGGCAGTACTCGCTGCTGCGAGGCGCTTTCGAGAACAGCGCCCGCGCGGTGTGGATGCTCAGGCCGAACCAGCGCCTCGTACGCGTGCAGCGGCGGCTGTGCATGCAGGCCGGCGAGAACAAAAACTCCGACCGCATGAACGCACTGCTCCAGCAACAGCCCAGGCGGCCGCTGGACGTACGGATGCAGCAGCTGACCGACCTCGTCATCAAGGCGGGAACAGACTCGGCGGACGCCAAGAGGGTCCTCAAGCCCGCGACGTACTCGGAAATCGTGCGGGAAGCGGGAGCCCTGACTCCCATGGGCTCCGCCGAGGCCGAAGTCGTGTGGAGCAGCTGCAGTTCGCTGGCACACGGCGACATCTACAGCACCCTCAGCATCCTGGAGCGCAACATCGTGGGCACCCAGGGACGGGTGAACCTCGCACAGATCACCAGTTCCCCGAAGGTGCTTTTCTGGGCGACAGACCGCACCGTCGCGATGATGCAGCGCGGCTTCGAGCTCTTCAAAGAGCGAGCCACCTGTCAGCGCTGACGCCACAGACCGCCTGGCACCCGCGCGTTCCAACACAAGCACGCCCACCGAGCGCACCACCCTGCACAGAAGGAAGCCGGAGCATGGACGGAACAACAGCTATTCGGGTGGGACTACGGCACCGCCGTACGAGCCTGACGGACAAGACCAGGCTCAAGGACTCGGCGTCCAGAAGGAAGACGTTCGCCGCCGCCCTGCAGCAGTTCGAGGAGCAGATGAACGCGGCCGGCGGCAGGATCGTCAAGAGCGGCAGCGGTCCCGGCTTGGAGAAGTGGCCGTCCCGCGTCGCCGCGGCACGCAGGTCCGGAAGGATTCCGGAGACGAAGGAGCTGTACGGAAACTGGTGCCGTGACGGGTACGAGATCAAGCTCGTCGACATCCCCGCCTGGCGTCTTACCGTCCTCGACCCCGTCCCCGTGCCCTCGCGCCTCACTCGGCCGCACACCGTCATCCGGGCCATGCAGAACGAACGCCAGCCGCTCGGCCTGACCACGTCACTGGAACGGTGAGCGTGCTGGGGCATGGGCATTACGACGGCGCGTGCGGGGGCGCTGACGAACGCGGAATCGGGCACCATCCGGCATCGGGGATACCGACATCGGGCTTCCTGCGCTGGCCCAGCAGCTAAGGCGGGGCTCATGGTCGGGGGTGGGCCCGATGCCATGGTGGGCGTGCGTCACCTCCGCGGTGCCCGGCCACGGAGCCGCAGCGTCGGCACACCCTCTGCACACGGTCGGCCGCGCCGCCGGATTCCGGGAAGGTGTCGGGCCAGCTGACATGCGGGAAGCGAACGAGTTGCGAGCGGCTCAGAGACAGCCCGCACACGGTCTCGTTCCGGCCCAGTTCCCAAGCATGGACCTCGCCGGCGGGCAGCCTGCGCCGGCCGTCCTCCTCGGCGGTCCACTGTCCGGAGGCGGCAACGGCGTATCGCTTGCCGCGCTTCATGGGACTGAGCATGCCGCGAGAGCGCTGGTCTCGGTCACCTCGGCACCGTCCTCCCCTCGGGTTCCGCCCCGATCTGGTCGGGCCGCCGCGTGTGGTCGGGCGGCCCGCACCCGGCGAGTGCCACACAAACCGCTGCCTCACACGGGCGCAGACTGCGCTGTGGTGGGGGCCGACCAGCCATGTGCAGGTCGGAGGCCGTGGGCGACCGCTTCCGAGTGGCGGGCCCAGTGTGGGTCCGGTGACCTGACTGACCCAGCCAACCCTCTTAACGGTAGGCCGGACAGCCATGACGCGCACGTGATGGAGTAGGTGTGAGGACGCTCAACCGCGGCGAGTGACTCCGTGCGGCTTGAGCCGGACGTTTGCCCACACGTATCAACTGGGGCGCACGGGGACCCCTCAGCGGCAGTCGGCGTCGACCTGACGGGGACGCTGCCGGTCGGCGACCGACGCGTCAAGCACCGTTGCGCGTCCGCCGCCGTCTCCAGTGTCGCTCTGAAATCAGGCACGATCCGAGTGGCGCCGTGGCCGGCCGTCGCCCCGTCTGACTCACGCTCCCGCTCCGCCTCAGCGGAACCGGCCTGCTTCGGTCACTTTCTGCGGGCGAGCGCAGACTCGTTGAGCGTGGGATCGGAACCTGGCGGGATCTCTGCGCGGATCCGTGAGACGGCGAAGCCGCACCGGAGCACTCCAGTGCGGGGCACGCACCGCACGAGTTACCAACTGCATCGTGCGCGCCAGCGCGTTCGATCTCCCAGGGAGACGACGCGGACCCCGCTACGCCGTACCGGAGGCTGCGCCGTCCTCGCACAAGGCGCCGCAAGCACGTCGATGCGGTTGAGGTGAGCCCTTGCCTCCGGCGGAGACGTTGCCGGCGGCCACCTCGTGGCCGGGAATCGAAGGCGTCCGGTCCCGGCCGAGGCGATCGACCCAGGTCGATGGCCACTCCAACTCGTTCCCGGTGAAGCTCGACGCGTGGACCGCTACGACGACATCGCCGTAGTTGGCGCCCTCGAGGCCGGCGAGCCTCACCGCATCCGGATCAGGCCGCTCCACCAGTTTCATCCCGGCCGTTCCGGCGGCCTTGTCAGTCACCACGATCGCTTTCACTGGATTACCTCTCTGCATCCGATGACAGGCCGGCCGGCCGAGCTGAGGACCGGACGTCCGCTCGCCGGCGGACTGGGGCATCCGGTCGGCCGCAGCACCTGACCTCGCGCGTCGAAGGCGAAGTAGCCGTTGAAGTCATCGGTCTCTCTCCTCGTCCCGTCTCCTTTGTCCACGTCCGCCGGCGCCGCCAACAGCTGGCGCAGAGACACCGGCTCCCTACGCCAGGCCCGTCGCATCCTTGATCACCGGCTGCGACGGCGATCTACAGTCAAGCGCTCAGTTGGCGCGGTCAGAGCCACAATGTGCGGTCGTATGACGATTAGTGTCGGGTCAGGCCCCGCTTCTTACGTGCGTCCCGAGCCCAGGGCCTGATGCTGCGCGGCAGACGCAAGCCCGCCACGCCGATGGACGCCCCGGACCACGCCACCGCGGCTGGGCAGCACCAGCCCCGGGCGCGTACCTCTAGTGCCTCCCCGAGCCCGTCGCAGCGGCGCCCCGCCCGCCGGACGGCACCGCGTGTCCTCGTGTCCCGGCACAGGCCGACGGCCCACGCGGCATGGCGTGGACCGGTACACACAGCGGTCCGGCCGGGCGGAACCACCACCCGGCCGGACCCCGTCCTCAGCCGTTGACCACCGGCACGTTCACGTTGCCGCCCGCGCCCCCACCATTGACGACCGGCACATTGACGTTGCCGCCGGTACCGCCACCATTCACGACGGGCACGTTCACGTTGCCGCCCGTGCCGCCACCGTTGACCACCGGCACATTCACGTTGCC
>NZ_BMVJ01000027.1:65558-76153 GCF_014650655.1 Streptomyces anandii JCM 4720 | reverse complement strand
GACCCCGACAAATACACAGTCTCCCAAGAACACTTCACGCAATTCTGCCGCGACCATGGCCTCAAATCCCCCCAGTCGCACACCTTCCCGGCCCCCACCGCCGTCCCGGCGCCCGTGGCTGCGGGGAGGAGCGCCGCTGGGCCCACGGGCGGTCGGGTTCATCCCGCCACCGATCCGCACCGTCCTCGTGAGATCAGCGTCGCGGAAGCTGCAGGAATGAGGATGCCCCGTACCGGGAGCAGCGATAGGACCGCATCTGCTCAGACTCCCCGAGTCGCGACCCAGGTGCTGCAGCGACACACCGGCGGGCGGAGCCTATGAGCATGTGGCTGGCCAGGTGGATGCCGGTGCTCGAAGTCCCGCGGCCTTGCCGACGAAACGCGAGTTCGATCGCTCCCTCGGTCTCCTTGCGCAACCCGTCCGCGTCGTGCAGAGCGAAGCAGGGCAGCCGCGGGCAGCCCTGCCCCCGCTGCCTCGACGGCTGACGCCCCTCTCGGATACAACAGGGTTCTCCCGCTGAGCCGGCAGTCAACGGTGGAGGGCCAGCGGTGCGGACGAACTCCCCGGTGCGCTGAACGGACCAGGCGCGGAACTGCGGCCTTCACCCCCGACTAGATCGGCGGGATCCTGCGCCGACCGGCGATGCGGCACGACGGTCGCCGATACTGCCCCCATGTTGCTGGATCCCCGCTCAGTCCGACGCCGGGCACCAGGCCGCCTTAGAAGCCGGCGCAGAACATGGCGGACGGCGGTGATCAGGTTGTGCAGGTCGGCGAAGGCGCGGTTGGCAGCAGTGGTGCGCCGCGGCGGCCGTCTGCCCCGACCGTTTGAGTTCCCACGTGGCAGTGTGAGCGGCCGCCGCCCCGGAACGGACCGGCGGCCCTGCGAGCAGCGGGCAGTTACCTCGAGTGACCCGCTCCCCTCGCTGGTCCGTGCGGGAGTGCGGCGGCGGGTGCGCCATAGGCCGCGCCTGAGGAACTGCTTTGGGCGACAACGTCGGCCTGGCCTTGCCCTAACCGAGCGACACTCGCTCTGTGCGCGATCTCGGCGTAAGAAGCGTTTTCTATCGCGTACCCCACGTGCCCTGTGCGTTCGATGATCACCGACTTGTTGCAGTCCACCAACTCCGGCTCGTTGGTCAGTCGTACCGTGGCATTTTGGGTCATACCCTGACTCCTCATGTACTCAAGGAGCTCAACTTGTTCCGTCCGGTAGTGCCCAGGGGCTTGTTGACTGCAACCATGGTTTCGCCCATATCGACATACGCATGCCGCATATCTCCCCTGTTCAAGAAATCATGTGTCATCCCGTCAAAATCGCGTTGCACCAGAGGGGGGCCGCCGGCCACGTATGGCAAAATCTCGGAAAGCTCTGATCGATAGTAGTCATCGAGGGTGGGGCCAGTGCCGCGAGGGAGACTGGCGTTGAGGGAGGACACTAGTTCACAGAAAGCATCTTCCGTGACCGAGTACTCCGCCCTGTCCTGGATGAGATCGTTCACAACCCTCAAGTGCGGAGAGGGGGATTCCAAATCCCACTGACTGGTGATGACGTCGACGGCCTCGCGCAGGGTCAACGGTGTGTCAGGCCCATTCAAATACACAGTCACTGATGCTGTTTCTGTTTTTGAGGGGCAGAGCCCATGCCAAGTTCTTGGAACGAGTGGTGGGAGGCACCTGCCCGGTAGGGAAGCACGGGGGTCGGTGCGGAGTGCCGAACGCGTCGGCCGGCTCGACGCGCGGCTAGCCGCCGGAGAGGAAGCGTCAGGGACCGGCCCCGGGGTGTCAGGGCCGGTCGCTCACCACCACCGTCACGCGCACACGTTGGTCGGGTTGACGAAGCAGCTGAACCAATGGGACCACGAGCCATCGGAGTAGCGCACCCGCATCCAGAAATAGCCGTCCCGGCCCGTGCCCCCCATGATTATGTTCGAATTGCTGTCCCGCTGCTGAGCGTCCACCGTGATGGCGCTGTTCACCCATCCGCCCAGGGACTCCCACCCGTGCCAGGAACCGTCGCCCCGGCTCCAGTTGGTCCACACCGCGTGATCGGTGCCGACGACGAATTCCTGCGTCGTTCCGTCGGCGAGCTTCGTTTTCGCGACGCCGAACTGACACATGTACTTCTGGCCCATCTCCCGCGGGCAGGACGCCGCTTGCGCCGGAGTCGCCGCGACACCCGCCCCTGCGAAGGCGGCCAGGGCCGCGACTGCCGTGACGGCGCTCTTGATTCTCTTCATCACTGTTTCCTCGACGGGGGTTTGTATTTTTATCAGGCAGGATGGGGAATTCCGCAGACAGGTTCCGACAACATCTTGGAGATGTGCGGATGTTCGGGCATCCGTGGGCCTCGGCGTCGAGGGTTCCCGAGGCCGAGACCCACCGGATGGAACAGAATCAGACGGAACGAAGACGAGAACGGAGCCGACATCCGTCGAATCCGTCAACGAGGCCCAGCACCTACGCGCGCGGAATCCTTCGGCCCGCGCCGTACTCGCCGTACGCCTCTGCCCGTCGATCGTCAAGCCCGGGCAGGAGGTGAGAGAGCCGGGTCGACACGGAGGAGACAGCAGAGGGCAGTCCGCGATCGGTCCCAGACGCCTGGCTGGTACCCGCGGCCGCGATGACGGCACCTCCGGCCACGGCAAGAGCGCCGACCACCATGACGGTCTTCTGCTTCCTACTGGTTTTCGTCTTCTGCTTCATTCGATGTCTCCTGTCTTTGTCCCTGAACCGCGACGGCGGTCCAGCCACCCCGATCACATGCACCCGTCACAACGTGCACAGGAACTCGCCGGTTCAGCAGCACACCTCTCGCATCTCGGCCATAGGCGTGGTTCTGCCGGCGGGAACTGGCGAGCGCCGGGTCACCTGCTGCCGTTCCGGTCCGGTGCGTTCGATGAACCAGGGCCGGCCCCGGTCCGTTTCTCCGGATGCAGAACACACCAGGCGAGAGGCAGTACATGAACGGCGTACCTGGGCCGTCCTACATGGGCGCCCGACAGATACCGCAGACGACCCGGCCCCGGATTGGGAACGCGTTTCGGGAAGGCATGCGATGACCACGCACTCGGACATCACCGTCTCGCAGGCGGCGCACCTCCAGGCTCTGCCGTCAGGCAGCGCGGGCGAACCGGGCCGCCTTTCCACTTACCTTCCGAGAGACCAGTGGTGGAAGCTGTACATCGACCCCAAACACCACAGCGTGGCGCAGGAAAAAATTCCGGAGAATCCTGGGGGATACTACGAAAATCATCCTGTCGATCCGTCGCCGGGGTATCAACAAAGCATGGAGGAGGCGTACAAGGAATTCTTGGACGCACCGAGGGACCTTGCGGCGCCAATGAATGCGGAAGCGTACGCGCAGATGCACTGGAAGGTCGCAGAGCACCTGACGAATGCCGTAGAGACCCGGTGGTCGGGAGACGGTGCGACCGAGTTCCCGCTGCGAGGTGAGCAGGCCAGTTCCTCGCCGAGGCAGGAGATGCTGAACGAGCGGGAGCTCCTGATCGACATACAGGAGTACTTTTCGGCGGGCGTGATCCATTCCCGTCAACCGGATCCGATAACCATCCTCGACCGCTCCAATCCACAAGGTCAGGCGATCCTGAGGACGAACTACTTGACGGGCCAGGTGCAGGGGCTGGTGGACAGTTCCTTCGAGCGTTACTACGACGAGGTGGCGCAGGCCGGGAGCGACATCGAGAAATTGGAGGTGATCGCGAAGCAGGTCCGCACGTTGCAGATCGTGCACCCCTTCACCGATTACAACCGCAGGGTCAACAATCACATCCTGCTGCCCAAGATGCTCATGGAGAACGGATTCCCGCCCGTGATGCCGGACGCCTCGGACAGGCTTTTCCAGGGTGGGTTCTCGAAGCGGGAGATCGCGGAGTCCCTGTTGGCGACGATCAAGAGGGACTACCCGGGGTTCACGCAGTCGGCGAACACCACACGGCCCGGGCAGTCCCAGAGCAATGAGCAGCGTCAGGCGTCCCCGCAGTCGCTCCCGCCGTCGGTACTCAGGCCTTCGAGCAGCTCTTCGGCACCTGCCCTGTGACCAGTGGGCGGGGCCGGCCTTCGCCGCTCGAGCCCGGCCCAGGGCGTCCTTTCGCCATCGGTCTCGTCGGCGTGGCGTCGGCCACGCCGACGCTATCGCCGAATGACCGAGCGGATCCAGGCGAGTTGCTGGGAGACCTCTCCCGCCTCGGCGCTCTTCTCCCGGTCGGATCCGTTGAAGACGCCGACGAGGGTTTCGGTGCCACGCGGGCCGACCGTCATCACCGGGCCTCCGGAGTCGCCTCCGGCGGGGATCCCGGACACCTTTTTCATACAGAAGTCGGGGCCGCCCGGTGCGGTGTGACCCGCGCACAGGGGGTCGTCCGGCCGTACGACCTTCAGGTCCGACTGCTTGAGGACCGGTGACTGGCAGGCGCTCTCGTCCGTGGTGCAGGTGGCACCCCACCCGTACTGCCGCACGGCCTGGCCGCGGTGGACGCCGACCGTGGCCAGGCGCGCTGTGCGCACATTCATCGGCGCGACCTTGATGAGCATCATGTCGGCGTGCGCGCTGCCCACGCGCTTGCCGGGTACGGGGCGCACCGTGGTGCCCTTGCGCATGTCAAGGTTGCCCGCGCGGAAGGAAATCCGCTTGTCGGCGACCGGCTGTGCCTGCTCGTAGAAGCAGTGTGAGGCAGTGAGGATCCACTGGCGGGTGACCGCTGTCCCGGTGCACACCGGTTTGCCGTCGACGAGCATGCGTACCGCCCACGGGCCGTAGGTGCTCTTCGACCCGCCGATGACGGCGTGGGCCGGAGCGGACGACAACACCGAGCCCGTGAGCAGCGCGAGGGCGGTCAGCAGCGGTACACGAATGCGACGCATCATGCGGCACAACTCCTCTCAGAGAGGTACATCCGTACAGTCAGTCAGAGGCCCTGCCGGGCGGGTACGTTCCGCATCTTTCGCGTACGGCCGGCCGGCTCACCGGTGGCCTCCCGGCCTGGGTGTCGGCGGACCGTCATCCGTCCTGGGCCGTGACGTCCGAGGCGTACACCAGGGCGACCCGGTGGTTGTACTGGACGGTGTACATCGACTTGCCGCCGGCGACGACGGTGCCGCCGGACGGGAAGAAGTCGTCCGTGCGGTCGGGGGGCCGGGTGGCGACGTAGGCCTGGCCGGCCGGGATGGTGTACATGCCCAGCGGAGCCTGCGCCGAGGGTGACAGGCCTGCCGGGTACTCGTCGGCGTCCGGGTAGCCGGTGCCGTACACCGCCACCGGGGAGGCGCCGGCCGCCTTGATCACCTTCACGCCGCAGGTCTGTGTGGTGTTGCGGCCGTGCGGGTTGTAGAACCACACCTTCGCGCCGCTGTACCAGATGGCGGTCCAGTCACCGTCCTGCCCGGCGACCACGAACTGCTGCCCCGCGGAGGCCCTGCCGCCCCAGTCGTTGATCCGGTCGGTGCCGGCCGTTCCGGAGTGGATGGCCTGGTCACCGAACAGCGGGGCGGTGGCGCCGGGCTCGGTGTGCAGGGGAACGAAGTTCGCCGGCTGCAGGCTCCTGGTGCACGCGGTGGTGGCGCCGGTCGGGTCGTCGGGGGGGCAGATCTCGGTGGTCTGCTGGTTGTCCTGGAACCCGGGGGCGATGGTGACCACCGAGCCGACGGGGCCGACGCCGTGCCGTCCGGTGTGCGCCCCGAGCAGGCTCATGAAGTGGTCCCAGTCCCAGGACGGACCCGGGTCCCAGTGCATCTCGGCGACGAAGGACGACTTCGGGCCCGGGACGTTGTCGTGGCCGAGGATGTGCTGACGGTCCAGCGGAATGTCGAAGCGGGCGGCGAGGTACTTCACCATCTCGGCCGTGGCCTGGTACTGGGCTTCGGTGTACCAGGTGGCGCCGTGCGCGGCGAAGCCCTCGTGTTCGATGCCGACCGAGTGCATGTTGGTGGAGTAGTTCCCCGAGTGGAAGGCGAGGTCCTTCGTGGGCACCATCTGCGTCACCGCGCCGTCGGAGGAGCGCATGACGTAGTGCGCGGCGGCGGAGCCCGCTTTCTGGAAGGCGGCGACGGCGCTGTCGTACGAACCCTCGACGTCGTGGATGACGATGCTGTCGATGCGGATGCCGTTGGCGGGACGGTTGGAGACCTGGCCGTTGGCCGGGGACGCCGGGACGAAGGAGCAGGCGACGGTAGCGGGGCATTCGGCGTGGGGGATCTCCTCGGCCTTCAGGTGCAGGGCGTCCAACTGACCGGTGGCCGGGCGGACCGCGCCGTCGCCCCTCAGGATCACGCGTTGTCCGTCGGCGGTGGTGCGGTGGGTGCCCTTCCTCACGACGGCGAAGACGCGGTCGGCGAAGGCCGCGGCGCCCCGCCGCCGCGTGGACTGGCTGTAGCGGGCGACGGCCGCGTACCAGTCGCCGGGGGAGGACGGAGTGGTCCCGGTCGCCGCCTTCTGGTACGAGGCGAGCAGCGCAGCACCGCCCCGGATGTTGGCGGCCGGATCGTTGCGCAGCTCCTCGGCGGACAGGCCGGTGAGCCTGGCCGCGGCCTGGAGGGTGTGCAGGGCAGGGGCCGCGGCCAGCTTCGCCACATCGCCACGCCCCGCCGCACCCGCTTCGCCCGCGACCATCATGGCGGGGGTGACGTCCGTCAGGTGCATCGGTCCGTAGCCGCCGTCCGTGCTGTGCTGCCCCGCACGCGTCTCCCAGGCGGACTCCTGGTACGCCAGTGCCAGCAGCACCTGACGGGGAACGCCGTACTCGGCGGCGGCGGCCGTGAAGCCCTCTTCCAGAGTCGTGACCGGATGACCGGCTTCGCCGTCGGCCAGTGCCAGTACCGGTACGGCGGTCGCGCCGGCGACGGTCAGCGTGGCCATCGCGGCGAGCAGGGCCGGGCGCCGGCGCCGTGACGCGCGTGTGCGTCCGGCATTGCTTGTGGTCATGAATGGGTCCCGTACGTCAACGAATTCAAATGGCTGGTCAGACAACGCCCCCCGTGGCGCGCCGGTTCACCGGCCGGCCGGCACGCGCGTGGCTCCGCGGCCTGTTGCGGAAACGTTCCCCGGCGGCGCGGAAACGGATTGGCCCCTCCGGTGAGCTGAAGCCGGCATCGGCCGGTGGACTGGTCGACTGCCTGGCGGACAACGGTGAGGACCGCATTCCTGGGTGACTTGGGTGACCCGAAAGCGTCCCCGTGTTCTGAACCCTCCTGCCGTGCGGCCCGTTGTCAGTCATCGAGGTCGCCCTGCGCACCGGCAGGGCAGCCCGCGGGCCCGAGGAGCCGCGTCGAGGGGAGAGGACGTCCACGCCCGGCAATCGGCTGTGTTCACGAACGACACGTTCGGCGAATGCTCATGCGGACATCGAGTCCGCGTGATTGCGGCGCGGTTGTGGTTCCCCCTCGGGGAGTGGCACCAGACCTCGCGGACGGCGCCTGGTCAGCCCGGGTGAATCGTCGGCTTTCACATTCCGGCCGGGCCGACGGGACCACGTCCACGTATGGAGAGGCGTACCGGATGAACGACGACATCACCGGCGGTGAGAAAGCCGGACCGGGCCCTCCCCCGTTCATCCTCTACCAGCGGGGTGAGGACCTGACGGCGGCTCAACGCGGCCTCGTCACCTGGGTGCACAACCTCCTCCTGCCGGTCTACGCCGGGGAGGAGTCGTCCCGCACCCCGTGGTGCCCGCGCTGGTGGGAGCACCCCGACGCGATGGCCCACCTCTACGGCCTGTGGATGGCGTGGCAGGAGATGACCTCCGCCAAGGCCGGCATGAACGGGCCCGCCATCTGGCACCGCGACTTCCTCATACCGGCGATGACGGGCTTGCGCGACCCCTCGGGACCTTTCTCGGGCTGCAAGCCCGGAAGCCACCGGCCGAAGCAGCCGCCGCAGGTCGACGTGTACGACGGCTGATCCGGACCCCGATTCCCGTCCAAGACCTTCCGAACGCACAAGAGAACGGCGAACAAGAATGGCAACGAAACGTATCCTCGTCGTCTCCAACGAGAGTGGCATGGGACTCGGCGGAGTCCCCGTGTTCAACAAGCTCCTCACCGAGGGGCTCGCGGAGAACAAGGACCACCAAGTGGACCTGCTCTATGTGACGGACGATCCACAGGATCACGGAGCCGCGACGGTCCACACCATCCCGCCCGTGCCGGGTGAGGACAAGATTCAGACGCTGCTGAATGCCTCTCAACGGGATCCTCGGGACTTCGGCCTCCCGGCAAAGGGAGAGAAGACCTACGACATCATCGTCGGACACAGCCGGTTCTCCGGCCCTGCGGCGTCAGCCATGCGGTCGGCCTGGTATCCGGACGCCATGCATCTGAACTTCCTGCACACCGCGCCCGAGAAGTTGGAGAGGGCGAAGATCACCAACCTGAGCGACGAGGCCATGGTCGCGATGAGGGAGGAGGCAGGCCGGCGGAAGCTGGAAGTCGAGATGAAACTTCTCGGCACCGCGTCCGTCGGCGTGGGCGTCGGCGAACTGCTCGCCGAAGAGGTCCGGCGGATCCAGGCGCTGACCGCGCAGGCCCGTAGCTGGCACGATCTCATGCCCGGTGGCGAAGGGGTCGTGACCTTCAGCCCTCCCTCACCGAAGGACCAGTTCAACGTTCTGCTGATGGGGCGTATGGACGACCCCATGAAGGGGGGCGGCGACGCCCTGGCGGCCGTGAAGTATCTCAACGACAAGGGCAGAAACGTGCATCTCACCATCCGCGGCGCGAGCGAGGAGACGCTCGGGGCGAAACAGGCCGAGGCGGACGCCCTCGCCGGCGGAGCGGGAAGGGTCACCGTCAAGCCCTTCACCAAGCGCAAGCAGGACCTCGTCGACGACATGCACGGCAACCACGTGGTGATCATGCCGTCCAAGACCGAGGGCTTCGGCCTGGTCGCCACCGAAGCCGCCTCGCACTGCATCCCGATCCTCGTCAACCGGGACAGCGGCATGGCCAAGTTCCTCCAGGACCCCGACCGTGGTGCGGCCCACCTCGGCAAGGACAGCGTGGTCATGACACCGGAAGATGTCTCGCAGCGGCACATCGCGTGGGCGGACGCCATCGGCAATGTGGCCGACAACTGGGCGGACCGCAAGGTCGGCGCCTACGAACTGCACAACGTGCTGAAGCACTACACCTGGGAAAACGCCGGGACGGCCCTGGTGGAAGCGGGCACGAAGGCCAAGGAGGGGAACGTGCTCGGCTCGAAGCAGATCATGGACGGTGGCGTGAAGTTCTTCACGGCCGACGTCGCCGGCCTGGCCTCCCCCCACGCCAGCACGGGACAGCCGGAGAGCCATCAGCCGTCGTCGGCCCCCGTGCAGGGGTCCCCAAGGCTCGCCGCGAAACCCCCCACGCCCACGCTCTGAGCGCAACGGCCCCACAGCAATGTGGGGCCGTTTCCGGTCCCGCCGGCGCGGGTTCGGATGTCGAACGACGTGTCAGACGGTGCGGGCCGCTGACCCTGTGGGCCCTTGCCCTCGTTGTCACGACACGTGGTCACGGTGACTGGCCCCCCTTTGTGTTCCGGGGACGAGGACGGGAGAGATCGGATGATGCGAACGGCAAGAGCCGGCGCGAAGCAGAAGATCATCATGTTCGCCGGTGCTGTGACCGTGGCCGGTGGCGTCCTCGTCGCCACCGCGGGTTCCAGCCAGGCGTCCGCGTCTCACCGCGTACTGCCCGTTCCGGCCCCGTCCGCTCAGGCGGCTCCGGCCCGCTCCGGTCCCCTTCCGCTCTCCGGCCTCCGACCGCGGTGAGCAGCATCGGCCCGGCTGTCCGCAGTCCGCCCGCGCGGGATCGAAAGCGGCCATCGCCTCCGGAAGACCGTGGCGAGGGGCCGTCGGGCAGGACGCGTCCCGCGACCTCGGCAGTGGCGGGATACAGCCCTGCGCGAACCCACGAACCGACCTGCCATGGCGGTCGCGTGGCCAGGCAGGCCGGTTCGGCCCTGGGCGGTCCGGTCAGACAGTGAGCTCGACGGCTTCCAGCCAGCGCTCGTTCTCACGGCTCCCACCGAAGATGAAGCCAGGTCGCGCCTCGGCACAGCCCCAACCGCTCCAGTCGTCACCGCGGACCTTGGTGGTCTGGCATACCGGACCGTTGCCGATGTCGATGGCGAAGCCCGTCATGTAGGGCGCGCTCTCCTTCGTGCTGCCGATGTAGTTGTCCTTGCCGTCGGCGATGACGTCGGTCCACCGATCCGCCCACCTGCCCTGCCGGTCGGTCGACCCGGGGTCCTGGAGGAAGGCGCCGGCTGAGGAGCCCCCGGTGCCGGTCACCGCGATGTTGAGGGCCTTGATCGGCTCGTTCCGCCCTGTCGTGGCGGATGTCGTGCCGTCGCACACCGGCTTCTGCCAGCCCCGCCCGGAGAGGTAGACGCGGTAGCAGATGTGCCGTCCGGCCGGGTCGCTGTCGGCGAGACGTTTCACGGCGGAGGCGGCGGTGTCCTGCGGGGGCTTGGCTGCCACGGGAGCGTGCGGGGGCTTGACGGCCACGGGAGCATGAGGAGGCTCGACGGCCACAGGGGCGCGCGGGGGCTTGACGGCCACGGGGGCATGAGGAGGCTCGACGGCCACGGGAGCGTGCCGA
>NZ_BMVJ01000027.1:63105-65535 GCF_014650655.1 Streptomyces anandii JCM 4720 | reverse complement strand
GGCTCCGCGGTCACAGGCTCGGTGTCGCCGCCACCACCGTCCTTCACGGCCGGCGCTTCCTTCGGCGCGCCCTCCGTCCTGGCCATCGGCGCGCCCTCCGTCCTGGCCTTCGGCGCGCCTTCCGGCTTGGCCTTCCGCGCGCCTTCCGGCTTGTTCTTCGGCACGGTGGTCAACGCGCTGGACGGAGCCATGACGCCGACGGGCCGGGACGCGGTCGTCGGCGGGTGACCGGTCACAGCCGACCGGCTCGTGTTCGTCACCCCTGCGGCACGGGCGGTCCGGCCGTCGTGCACGTCACCCGATTCGCCACCGCCCAGCATCATCAGGGGCACCATGACGAGCGTGGCGGCTGCGCCCAGTGCCATCGGCCCGATGAACAGGGGCCGATGGAACAGGCCGGGCGGCTGGAACTCCTCGTCCGACTGGCGCGGCGCGTGCCTGCGGCCGATCCGCAGAGACGGGGCGGGGCGGGGTGTGAGCAGGGACTCCGCGGGCCGCGGCAGGACGTGTGCCTCGTCGTCCGGCTCGTCGGCGGGGCCCTGGTCGTCGTCCAGGCCGGTACGTCCGGCTTCCACCGGAGGCCGCTCGCGGTGCAGCTGATGTTCCCTGCACCCCTCCAACAACCTGCTCGAACCGTCGGGGGCGACCTCGACGGATGCCAGAGGGCCCGCCGAGGTGCCGTGAACGTCCGCCGTCACGGCGGCGTCGCGCTCCCGTGCGTATCCGTGCAGGACGTCGAGGATCGAGGCGTCGACCGTGGCTCCCTCCTCCAGCGGCACAGGTTCGCCGTCGACGGTGGCCGAGCCGTCGTCGCAGACGACCACCCTGAAGTGATGCGAGGCCGGTCCCTGCGATGTGGCGTGATCGGCCCCCGCGACCGACTCCTCCGTTTCCGCACACTGGCTCATGTCCGTTCCCTCCTGACGTTCCCGGCCGCATGGCCCTGGTCGGGTCCGCCTCGGCGGCCCCTCGTACCGCAACGGGCGCTGCAGGAATGCGGTTCAACCGCCTGACGCGCCCTCAATGGGCCGGGGGAGAGGGAGCCTTCCATGAGGCAGACGCCACCGAAGCAACTGACGCATGACCTGACCAGCCAGGGCCGGGTGGTGGACGTAAAAGCACCCCCATACCCCCCCATTGTGATCCACTTCACTCCTGGGCGAGGAAGCGAAACGCCTCTCCACCCCGTCTCCCCGGGCGTCCCGTCACCGGGACGGACACGGCCTCCGCTCCGTCCCTCGAATGCAGAAGAGGCATTGCTTGCACACGTCAACCAGATCCACACCCGTCTCCCGGCAGTCCGGGACATCCGCGGGTCCGGCCGCCGACGTACACCTGCTGCGCACCGACGGCGACGCCGTATGAACGCCCGTCAAGGTTCCGTGCGCTTCGCCCTGCTGGGGCCGGTCCGGGCGTGGCGCGGGGAACAGGAGTTGAGCCTCGGCTCGCCGCAGCAGAGGGCGGTTCTGGTGGCGCTGCTGCTGCGCAGAGGGCGCCCCGTCGCACTCGATGAACTCCTGGACGCCGTGTGGGGCGAGGACCTGCCGGCGGCCGCCGTGTCCATGCTGCGGACCTATGTGTCGCGTCTGCGAAAAGTGCTGGAGTCCGGGGCGGAGACCACCGAGTCGGAGCGGGTCATCGTCTCGGTCGGGGACGGGTACCTGGCCCGGGTCGCGGAGGACGCCCTGGATCTGGCCGTGTTCGAACAGCGCGTGGCGGAGGCGAAGAAGCTGCGAGCCGCCGGCCGGGGGTCCGCCGCCGCGGAGCTGCTGCGCACCGCCCTCGACGGGTGGCAGGGAACGGCACTGGCCGGCGTCCCCGGCCCGCTGGCGGACTCAGAACGCGCGCGGCTGAGCGAGGAGCGGCTGATCGCTCTGGAGGCCCGCCTTGACGCCGACGTCGAACGCGGGCGTCACGGCGAGGTGATCGCCGAACTGCTCTCGCTGACCGGCACGCACCCGCTGCGGGAAGGGCTGTGCCGGCTGCTCATGCTGGCGCTGTACCGGTCCGGCAGGCAGGCGGAGGCGCTGGAGGCGTACCGCAGGACGCGGAACACCCTGGTGGCCGAGCTGGGCATCGACCCCAGCCCCCCGCTCCAGGAGCTGCACGACCGCATACTCGCGGCCGACGCCTCCCTGGACTCGGGCACGCCTGCGCGGACGGACCCGCCCGCGCAGGGCCCGGCCCCGCATCCCGAGCACCCGGCCCGTCCGGCGCAGTTGCCCGCCGACCTGGCGACCTTCGTCGGCCGCCGCGCCGAACTCGACCGCGCCCGGGCCTTATTACCCGGGGACGGCAGCCCTCCGGACACAGTCGTGATCAGCTCGATCGGCGGCATGGGCGGCATCGGCAAGACCACCCTGGCCGTGCACTGGGCGCACGAGATAGCCGACCGCTTCCCCGACGGACAGCTCTACATCAACCTGCACG
>NZ_BMVJ01000027.1:45527-63073 GCF_014650655.1 Streptomyces anandii JCM 4720 | reverse complement strand
TCCGACCGGTTCGGTCGTGACGCCGGAGGAGGCCGTCCGTGTCTTCCTCGACGCGCTCGGCGTTCCGCCGATACGGATTCCCGCGGGTCTCCACGCCCAGGCGGCGCTGTACCGCAGCATGCTCGCCGAGCGCCGGGTGCTGGTGCTCCTCGACAACGCCCGTGACACCGACCAGGTCCGTCCGCTGCTGCCCGGCTCCCCCGGCTGCCTGGTCATCGTCACCAGCCGCAACCAGCTCACCGGTCTGGTCGTCGGCGAGGGTGCCCACCCGGTGGCACTGGACCAGCTGACGTCCGCGGAGGCACACGACCTTCTCGCGCGGCGCCTCGGCAACGAGCGGCTGGTGGCAGAGCCGCAGGCGGCGGAGGAGATCATCAGGCAGTGCGCACGGCTGCCGCTGGCGCTGGCGGTGGTCGCCGCCCACGCCACCGCCCACGCCGGCTTCCCTCTCAGCGCCATCGCCCGGGAACTGGCCGACAGCCACGGCAGTCTCGACGCCTTCGCCGGGGGCGACGACATCAACACCGATCTCCGGGCCGTCTTCTCCTGGTCGTACAAGGCGCTCTCCGCCCCTGCCGCGCGCCTGTTCCGGCTGCTGGGCCTGCACTCGGGACCCGACATCTCCGCGCCCGCCGCAGCCGGCCTCGCCGGGCTCACCCCGCGGGAGGCGGGCGGCCTGCTCCTGGAGCTCACCCGCGCCCATCTCATCACCGAACACTTCCCCGGCCGCTACGCCCTGCACGACCTGCTGCGCGTCTACGCCGCAGAACGCGTCCACGCGGAGGAGACACCGCAGGAGCGGGACCGGGCCGTCGAGCGGCTCCTCAACTGGTATCTGCACACCGCCGACGTCGCCTACCGGCACCTCACCCCGCACCGCCGCCGGATACCCCTCGAACCACTGCCCGCCACCTGCCGGCCCCTGGCGTTCACCACGCACGAGGAGGTCCTGAACTGGTGCGAGACCGAACGGGCCAACCTTGTCTCCGCGGTGCACCAGGCCGCCGGGTCCGGGCAGCCGGGCATCGCCTGGCGGCTGCCGGCCGTCCTCTGGGGCTTCTTCTACCTCCGCAGCCACCTGCACGACTGGCTGGACGTCGCCCAGACGGGCCTGGCCGCCGCACGCGCCGCCGGCGACCGCATCGGCGAGGCCCACGGCCTCGCGGACACGGCCACCGCGCTGCGCACCTCCGGCCGGTTCGACGAGACCATCGACCTCCTTCACCAGGCCCTGGCCGCTTTCGAGGAGATCGGCGACACCGCGGCCCGGGCGACGATCGTGGGCAACCTGGGCGACGCCTGCCTTCACTCCGGCCGGCTCGACGAGGCCGTCGAGTACCTCCACCGGGCGCTGCAACTCACCCGGGCCCTGGACAGCTCCTGGGGTGAGGGAATCTCCCTGACCAACCTCGGCGACGCCTACCAGCGGCTCGGCCGCTACGACGAAGCCCTCACCTGCCTGGGGCAGGCGTTGTCCGTCCTGCGCGCGAGCGACAATCACTGGGTCGCCGGCGTCGCACTCGACATTCTCGGCACGGTCCAGCACCGGCTCCACCGCCACGAGGACGCCGTCGCCCACTACCACCAGGCACTCGAGACCCATCGGAAGGTCGGCAATCGGTGGGCCGAGGGCCACACTTTGAGCAATCTCGGCGACGTCCAGCTTGCCGCCGGTGAGCCGGAGGCCGCCCGCGCGAGCTGGCAGCAGGCACTGGCGCTCTTCGCCGAGTCCGATCATCCGGACGCCGAGAAGATCCGCGAGAGACTCGGTGGTCTCAAGGACGGCGCGCTCGGCTACGGCACCCGTGGTACCGCGTACGGACGGTCCGGTTGACATGGCTCTCCCTCGAACCTCGCCGTGCCTCAGGGGATGGGCACGGCGAGGCTGCACCCCAACAACGGCCGACGGAGGAGTTGGGTTCAACCACCGCGTCGATTCGTGTCGCCGCAGGTGCCCTCGGGACGCCTCGCGCCACGGACGCGCCCGGGACTCCGGTTGTCCCCCGCGTGTCCGCGCACGACGAACGCGGGGCGGTGGCGGGTCCACGGACGGCGGAACGTCACAGCGCTCGAGTCTGTCCGCTGTGCGTGGCCGGACGAGCGGCTGCGGGGCCGGACGGGCCCAGCTCTGCGGCATTCCCGATCCCCCGGGCCGTGGGCCCGGAACCGGCGACCTGTGCCGCGAGGAGCTCCTGTCCCTGTTCATCGAGCAGCCGGGGAGCGGCGGGGCTCGTTGCGGGAGGGGGCTGGGTGCGGTCCCGTGACCCGGCTGCCGGCGGGGCCGGGTCGGTGTCACTGTGCCCGTGTCCCTCCGATCCGGACAGTCCGGCCGTACCGAAGGCCCGGCCGGCGATGCCGGTGTCGCCCGGGGAGAGGGCCCGGGACCGCTCCGAGGACGGCAGCGGCCCGCCCGACACCTCATGGGCGAACTGCTCCCAGGACCAGCCTTCCGTGGCCACCCCTTCCGTGGCCACCCGTTCCGTGGCCACCCCTTCGGTGGCCGCCCGGGTCACGTCGTCCCTCGCCGGTTCCTGGTGCGGCGACTGCGCGGGTGAAGCCGCTTCCCGCAGCAATTGCCGTTCGCGCGCCTTGCCGGCGTAGTTCACGACGGTCGGTATCGTCCCGGGCGACTTGTCGAAGACCGCCCTCAGATCGGCGTTGGTCGTGACCAGACGCAGGAGCTCGTCCTCGAAGGCCATGCGCGCGGCCGGCGATAGCCGGCCGATCTCCTGTTGGAGGCGTGCACGCGCCGACGGCTGGGAGACGGAGGGCTGCCAGGGCCAGGCAGGCATCGGCAGGGGCCGCGCGGCCCCGCCCCGGCCCGGTGCGTCCCCGCCCCGGCCCGGTGCGCCCCCGCCCCGGCCCGGTGCGCCCCGGTCCGGGCCGGAGGTGCCGGTGTCCGGACGGTCGGCGAACGACTCCTCCGCGCCGGCCGGCGCCGACCGTGACGCGCCGGTGGCTTGCTCCCACAGGACACGGAACTCATCCGCCAGCCTCGCCAGGAGGTTCTCCCACTGCACCTCTGCGGCACGCGAGACGCTCGACACCAGCTCGGCTTCGGCCAGCTCCCGGGCCAGCCGTCGAGCCAGCTCGATCTCGCCGTGCCCCTCGGCCGGCCGGTTGCCGCCCACAGAAGGCGCGTCATCGTCCGGCACGGTGCCCCTCATTCAGTTCGGAAGCGCTGACTGCAACGACAACGGGCCGGGGCCGGCCAGCGGTTCAACGACTTGCCGAGGCGGCAGGGCCCGGCACGACGCGGCCTGAGCGCGAAGGCGCCGCTCAGCCCGGATAAGGGTCCATCCCCGGTGCCTCCTTGGCCCGGTGCGCGCCGGCCTTGCAGCCCGCGAAGGGCCCCGACGGGTCCCGCAGCGAAGCCATGACGTGGGCCAGGTAGTCGCGGTGCCAGGTGGAGGGCCCGGTCGCCGGGGAACCGGGACCGGTCAGCTCCTTCCACGCCATCCACAGGCCGTACAGCTGCGCCACCGCCTCCGGATGCTGCCACCAGCTGGGGCACCAGGGGGCGGTGGAGCCGACCTCCCTGCCGTACACGGGCAGCAGCAGGTGGCGTACCCACAAAGTGAGCCGGTGCAGACCGTCGTCGTACTCGGAACCCTGCAAGTACAGGATGAAGGCGGGCCCCTCCTGCTGCTGTTGCGGCGGCTGTGACGCGAGGGTCATGGCGTTGCTCCGGGTTCTCCGTCAGGGTCGTCGTCGCCGGTACTACGGTCCTCCAGTGCCCGGGGGTTCAGCCGGCCGCTGAACTACCGCCTGTGAGCGCGTCGTTGTACGTGTCAGCCGGCGGCGCTCGACCGCCCGGAAGGGAGGAACCCGCGTGCCCGAACGGAACCCGGTCTCCGAGCCGGAGAAGGTGCAGTTCATCTGGTTCGGCGAGGAGATGAGCGACAACGCCAGGACGGGACTGCGAGCGCTGAGCGAGCGGTACCCGAACTCCGAGAAGGAACTGTGGGTTCTGCCCCGGCGTCCTCCCGGGGAGACCGGACGGCGGAGGGCCGAGCAGCTCCTGGAGGGCTACCGGAGCGAGGCGGAGCGACACGGCGTCCGGGTGTTCCACATCCGCGACCACACCGAGGAACTGGCCGGGGTCGTCAGGTCGACCGAGCGCAATCCCAAGTACGACAGGACGACGCTCGACGACATCTTCGGCATGGAGGTGAGCAACCAGGGCCACATCGCCGCGAAGGACCTGGCCACGTTTCTGCTGAGGGGCAAGGAGACAGGCCTGAGCCTGGACCTGTCCCACCACCACATGACGGAAACGGAGTGGCAGGCGGTACGGGAGGACCCCCGGTTCTCCGCCGACGCCGTGGCGCCGTTCGACTTCTCCACCACCGACCTGAAGGTGGTCGACCTTTCGCACAACCAACCGGCCATCAGGCGGCACGTCCTGAACTCGAGCTTCATGCCGACGACCGAGCAGCACGACGACGCCGACATCGAGCCCCAGATGCTGCCGCACCTCGATGTGTTCGCCATGTACACGAGGGCGGGCACCAACGGACAGGAGGTGGCCAAGGCGGCCGCGAGCCAGTGGATCGGCTATCTCGCCCAGATGTCCCGCCAGCAGGTGCGCAAGGGCAACGTCGGCTTCCGTCCTGAGGACAACAGCCGGCGGTTCCGCCCGGACACCATCAACCTCGAGTCCGACAACCTGCTGGGCGCCAAGTACAACACCCAGGACCCGGCCCGCGGGAACATCATCGGCCACATGGCCGTCGCCGCCCTCGCCGACGGCATCCACGTCGTCTACGGAAACACCGGGACACCGACCGGACCCACCGAGCAGGGCGGCATGCCGATGCCGACGGTGGACGAGGCGACCTGGGAGGCCATCACCATGCGGGCGTACCAGGTCGGCAACGTGCGGGTACTGCCGCAGCTGAGCCTGGGCAAGGACAACCAGAACAGCTGGCGGACCCCGGGCACGGACGACCCGGGGGACGTGAGCCGCCTGCAGATGGACAGGCGGGTCACCCTCGTCCAGGTCAGCAACTTGGGTGTCCGCGAGGCGGCCGGGCTGGGCATGGAGGGGCTGAACAGGCCGGCGCATCTGCCCTACGACGTGCACTTCTCCACGTCGGCGGACAACTCGCCGCGGCGCACCCCGAGTCCGCCGCCCGCGGAGGTGAACCTGGAGGAGCTCCGCGGGCAGGTGGCCGGCCTGGCCGTGCCTCGAGCCCCGTCCCCGGCGGGCCCGGGCGTCACCGACCCGGCCGCTCAGGCGCCGGCGAGGCCCGCGGTGAACAGGGCGGCGACCACGCGGACGCTTTAGGCCCGCGGACGGGGCATTCCCGTTCACCGGCTGGAAGAAGGACGGCGAGCGAGGCGCGTGTCCTCGACGGGGACGCGCTTGAGCTGCCGCCGCTGTTCCTGGGAGGTGCGGGGGCTCGACGGTTGGCCCGGAGAGCGTTCAGTTCCTCCCGTGGACCGACCTCACAGCGAGGCGGTGTCGTCCGGTGGTTCAGGGGGTGAACCGTGTCCGCTGCGGGAGCCGTTGTTCCTGCGGCGGGGCGCCGTGGGGCGCCCAGGGCGGCGAAGGGGTCTTCATGAACGCGGAGTTCGTGCTGCGGGCACTGTGCACCGGAGCCGGCCTCGGCTTTCTGCTTCCGGCCCTTGGGACGTCGTCGGCGGCGGCACGCCTGTGGCTGCACGGACTGCGCGTCACGGGCGTGGTCGCGGCCCGTGCGGCGGACGACCCGCGGCGCGGTGCGGTGGTGGTGTTCCGCGATCACCTCGGCCGGGACCGTGTCCTCGACCCGGGGCGGTACGGTCCGCTGTGCGGACTGCCGCAGGTCGGCGGCCAGGTCACCGTGGTCTTCGCGCGGGCGCGGCCGGCCGCGGCCCGGCTGTGGACGCCGCGGCATCTGCTGGCGCCGCCGTTCGGGTGGTTCCTGTGCTCGGCACTGGCCTTCGGCACGGGTGTGATGGCGACGGCGTGAGACCGAGCGGGTGCGGCCCGCGTGTCCTCGCGCCTGCGTGATCGACGACGTGCCGCGCGACCGCGCACCGCTCGGCGCCCTGCCGGCCCCGGCTTCGTGCCGCGGGCACGTCCGTCCGGGGCGTGGGTGCCGTGGCAGCGCTTCTCAAACGGCGCACGCCCCCGGCGCAACCGTGCGGGCGGGACCGGGCGCGGTTGCGCGGGGTCGTCGTACGGCGGCCGGCGGCCGGCCCGGCCGGGAGGCGTGGCCCCCGGCCGCTGTGCGAGCCGCTGCCGTCACCTCGGCGCGGCGCCCTGGGCGCCGACCGGCTTCGTCAGCGTCACCCCCGGCAGGCGCCGTGCGGCCCGCTCGGTGATGGCGGCCGTCTCCGCCTTCGCCGCGGCCGAGATCGCGGCGGCGCCGGGCTCCTTGTACCAGGGGCGCAGCCGGATCAGGGCGGGCCTGACGCCGGTGGCCAGGAGGAGGGCGGAGCCTTTGGGCAGGGCGCGGATCCTGTCGGGTGGCAGGACGGCCTCCTGGCGGTAGGAGTACGAGCGTGACGTGCCGTCCTTGCTGCGGGAGATGCTCGGGGTGCGCACATCGTGCTGGCCGACGAGGGTGGAGACCTTCTGCACGAAGTCGGCGTCGTCCAGGCCCGCGCCGAGGAGCTTGATGGTCGCCGCGCTCCACAGGGCGTCCATGCCCACCTCCCCCCACACCCGGGCGCCCTGGCGGTAACTCTGCAGCAGTGTGACGACGTTGATGCCGCGGGAGCCGAAGTGCGAGTAGAGGTCGGGCAGATCGGAGATGCGGCACACGTTGGCGGCCTCGTCGAGGACCGCGGTCAGCGGCGGATCGAGCCTGCCGCCCATGCGTTCGGCGGCGACCACGCCCGCTCGCAGTGTCGCGTCGGCGATGCCCGCGACGACGCCCGCCGCCGATCCACCGCCGTCCTTGGACAGCAGATAGAGGGTGTCCTTGTTGAGGACGTGCTGGTGGGGGTCGAACTCGGGCAGTCCGGGGTCGGGGGTGACCCAGGCGAGGATCTCCGGGTCGAGCAGGCAGGAGACGGTCTGACGGGCGGTCTCGAAGATGCCGTCCCGGGTCTCCACGGCGCCGCGGACCGTGCCCTGCAACTGCTCGGCCATCGCGAGGAGTCCGGTGTTGCGCAGCAGGTCGACCGGGGTGCGGTCGGCGGGGTCCGCGAGCCAGCCGAGGAGGTCGGCGACCGAGGCCCTGCCACGGGCCGCGGCGAGGAAGAGGGCGGTGAGGGTGTTCTGGGCGGCCGAGATCCAGAAGTCCTTGCTCGCGCTGTCGTCGTTGACGGATGCCACGAAGTGGCCGGCGAGACGTCGCGCGCCCTCGATGGTGTGGCACTCCCCCAGCAGGTCCCACCACATGGCCCGCGGTGTGTGGGCGATGCCCTGCGGGTCGAAGGTCCATACGGTGCCCGCCTTCTCGCGTTCGGCTCGGGTGACGGCGTACACGTCCGACTTGTTCGAGGTGAGCAGCACGGCGCCCTGGGCGCGCAGCACCCGGGGGACGGCGATGCCGGTGGACTTGCCGGCCCGGGGCGCCATGAGGTCGAGTTCCACGTCCTCGTAACTGCTGCGCAGTTCGGGCCCTCGGGGATCCAGGTCGCCGAGGAGGTTGCCGGTCTCGTCCGGGTGCACCTGTTCGCGGCCCTTGAGGCTGGGACGCAGTTCACGGGCGCGGGCCTCGATGCCCTTGGGGCACATGGCGGCGAGCTCGCGGCGGCCGGCGAGGCCCCTGGGCCGGTCCGCCCGGTTCATCAGGAGGCGCACCACGAGGGCGGCGGGGGCCGCGACGAGTGCCAGCAGGCCGAGCATGCCCGCGTAGACGGCGGCGGCCGGTGCCGTGGGCCACAGCGCGACCGGGCCGTCGGTGGTGAGGCGGACGATGCTGGACATGGCGAAGGGCGGGGCGTGGAAACCATGGCCGGACAGGCCCGAGCCGAGGGTTCCGCCGGACCAGACGACCGTGAACAGGGCGAGGCCGGTGCCGGCGAGCGCGACGACGGCCCACGGCAGTTGCTCCTGGAAGTCGCCGCCGGCGCGCGGACCGCTCACGCGGTCCACCTCGCGTCCGCCGCCGGCGCGCCGGTCCGGTCGTGGGCGCCCTCCCCCGCGGCCCGCGCGACCCGCGCGGCGGCGTCGGCGACGGCCTGTCCGACACCCCCGTCGTCGGGAGTCCAGCGGGTGTTGGTGTCGTGCAGACGGCGTTCGGCGTCGGTGATGACGACCTTGATGGGGATGCCGGGCCGGCCGCCGACCTTGATCAGGAAGCGGCCGCGGCCGGGCGGCTCCTCGTGCTCGCCGGAGACACCCCAGCCCGCGGGCGAGGACCAGGACGACACGAGCTCGATCTCACGCCGGGACAGGCCCACCACCTTGCCGAGCTCCTCCATCTCGGTCCTCGGCAGTCCGGCGCACACGACCATCCCGGCCCGCTCCACGAAGCCGCGCGCCTTGGCCCGGTCGGAGTCGGTGCCCAGGGCGTCGGCGTCCTTGAGAGTGTGGGTGATCTTGGCGTCGCCCAGGCCCAGGGAGCGGTTGAGGCGGGTGAGCGCGTCGATGCGGTCGACGATGCCGGAGGCGGCGCGCATCGGGCGCCACAGCTCGTCGAGCACGGTGAAGAACCAGCGCCGGGGAGCGAGGCCGGCGTCCGCGAGGGCGTGCGAGGCGGCCACCGTGCCGAGCCCGTCGGACCAGGCGGCGAGCATCGCGGCCGCGGTCAGCTGGGTGTCGGCCTCGCCGATGCCGGAGATGTCGATGCACACGGCGGGCGCGTCGGGGTTGATGCGGGTGGAGGTCTCGGAGGCGAAGGTGCCGCCGAGAGGGCCGTCGAGGACGCCGAGCAGGGAGCGGTGCAGCGGGTCGACGGCGTCCCGGTAGCGTGCGTCGTCGCCGCGGTCCAGGGTGACCGCCCGGACCCGGTCGGGGCCCTCGGTGAGCACGCGGAGCAGGTCGGGCAGCAGGACCGTACCGCCTGCGGGGGTGCGTTCGCGCAGATGGTGCAGGCACGCGCTCAGCACCGACTGCTCGTGGTCGTCCATCGGGCGGCCCCGCACGATGGTGATGAGCGCGGCGACCATGTTCAGCACGCGCCCGTGCGTCTCGGCCCTCAGCACCTCGCCCGCCTCGCCGCCGATCTTCGCCGCCGCCTCGCCCATAGCGCCGGGGTCGAGGACGTTGATGCCGCCCCGGCCCCGGCCGATGGAGATCACCTGACCGCCCAGCGCCCGCACCGTGTCGGCGTAGTCGGGCTTGAGGTCGCCGAGCACCAGCGGGACGACGCCGGTGGCGGCCAGTCCGATCAGCATCCGGTTGACGAGGGTGGACTTGCCCAGGCCCGGCATCCCGAGCATGAACAGCGAGGGGTTGGAGATGTAGCGGGCCCGGGTGAACCAGTTCACCGGGTCGCCGCAGACCGTGGCACCCGTGATCAGGTGCTGTCCGAGCGGCACACCGGTCATGGGTGAACCGGAACCGGCGGCGAACGGCCACATTCCGCATGCCTGGACCGTGGTGGCCCGCCACATGGTGGGCGGGTCCAGGTAACCGACGCGTCCACCGCCCGGCCCGTGCCATCCGCGGTGCGGGATGTACGGCTCTTGGGGGCCGGACGCGACGGTCTCCCCGCCGTCCTTCTCCTCGCTCCTGCGGCTCACAGCGCCTCCTGCAGTTCGTGCGGGATCAGGGTCTGTTCCCACGGGAGGATCCCGGCGGGCAGGGTGCAGGCGAACGCGGCCGCCTGCATCCGGTCGGCGGGCCGCATCGACACCCGGGAGGCCGCGTTCAGATTGCGGATCGTGACCTCGGCGCCGGCCAGTTCCTCGGCACTGTCGACGGTGACCGTCAGCATCAGTGAGAACTCCACGAGCCCGGCGCCCGACGCCTCCTCGGCCGCGGTCTGTTCGGCTGCCAGCATCTCGGAGGCCGCGCGGGCCCGCACCATGCCCCGGCCGGATGTCGCCATGAACTGGGCGCTGCGCCGGTCAGCCTCGACGATCCGCGCCGAGGTGCCCGGGTCGATGGGCCGGTAGACCAGCGCGACCCGCTTGCGGCGGGTGCCGGGAGCAGCCTCCAGCATGCCCCTGAGCACCGAGGACCGGACCGTGCCGCGCGGCGCCAGCGTGAGCAGCCAGGTCCGGGACACGCCCGAGTCGTGCTGGTAGCTGTTCACCGTCTCGACGGCGGCGGCCGGTCCCGCGTCGTCCCACTCCAGGCCGGTCCTGCCGTGCCGGGCGCGGGCGTCGAGGACGTCGGCGGCGACGGCGGGGTCGTAGGCGACGCGGACGACCTCGGCGATCCGCTCGGCCGACAGCGGGTAGGCCGTGCCGCCGCCGGCCGCGACGAGTCCGCTGAGCAGGCCGGGGATACGGATGGCAAGGTCGGAGATCACGTCCTCCGGCTTGCGCTTGTGGCCAGGGGGGACGCCGTAGGTGAGGGTGACGTAGGTGTGCATCTCGGACGAGGCGGTCGGATAGCGTTCGACGACTTCCTCCATCACGGCGCGGGCGGCGGCCGGCGCGTCGGGATGGATACGGGGCAGCACCTCGTGGGCGAGCCGGGTGCCGGGGTCGGGGGCGGTCTCCACGATCAGGGTGGCGCCGCGCAGCCCGGGCTCGTGGGCCAGCCGGGCCAGCCACTCGCCCCACAGCGCGACCCAGACGTCGACCTGACCCGGGTCGACCAGGGCACCGCCGTCGGGGTCGCAGCCCAGGACGATCGTGTACTGGTTGCGGGCCCGGTGATGCAGGACGCCGAAGGGCCGGTCATAGGCGTCCCGCCCCTCCGTCGCGGTGACCTTGTTGAGCAGGCCCGGCGGACGGAACCGGCCCCCGGGCCGGGAGGACAGGGGTCCGGACGCGTAGAGGTGCGAGCCCTTGGCCTTGCGGCGCCACCAGCCGACGCGCAGGGCCATCAACTGGTAGACGTTGCGCCCGTCCTGGGTGCGGATGGCGAGCGGCACCAGGAACAGCGCGACGGGGACCAGCACGGCCAGCGCGGCGTACAGCGAGATCAGTGAGGCGAGCAGGGTGACGACCAGTCCGCCGAAGACACCGAAGGTGCCGACGAGGCCGAGCGGTCCGAGTCCGGGCCGGCGTGGCCGGCGCCAGTTTCCGTAGGTCGGATGGGTGACGGCTTGCGTGGACAAGAGGGTCCGGTTTCCCTTCGTGAAGTGACGTGTCAAGGCGCCGCGAGGGGCGGGGAAGGACCGCCGGACTCCCTCGAGAGGGCGGCGGACCGGCGGTACCCGGCAATGGCCGACGGCACGCGCGGTGCGGGACCACCCGCGGCCTTTCGACGGGGTGCCTGCTAGGTGTTGTGGCCCCGTTCCCCATCGGCGCCGTCCAGGGCGCCCGAGGCGGTCCGGCCGACGATCTTCGCCGCGGTCACCGCTGCGGCGACGGCGGCACCGGCCGGTCCCCCGGCCGCGGCTCCCGCCCGGCCCGCACCACCGGCACCCGCACCACCCGCGCCCGCACCACCGGCACCCGCACCGCTGGGGCCCGCGCCCCCGGCACCCGCACCACTGGGGTTCGCGCCCCCGGCACCCGTGCCCACGGCACCCGCACCCGCACCCGCACCCGCGGCACCGCCCCGTCCCACGCCCTTCACGGCGGTCGCACCCGCAGCTCCGCCCGGGCCGGCGGAGCCCTGCGCACCCGCCGAACCGCCGGACCCGGAGGGCCCCTTCGAACCGGCGGCACCCGCCTGCCCGCCGACACCGCCACCGCTGCCGCCACCGCTGCCGCCGACCGAGCGGGCGCCGGTGGGCAGCGCACCGCCCACCGCCGACAACGCGTCGGACACGGGGGCGCCTCCGCCGAGGGCGGCGGTGGCGGGCACCACGAGTTTCAGCAGCGCGGGCAGGGAGACCGCGGACAGCAGCATCAGGCCGATACCGGCGATGCGTTCGTTGACGTCGCCGCCGCCCTGGCCGTCCGACGTGGTCATCGCCGATCCCGCGTACAGCACGAGACCGGCCGCGGGTTTGTACAGCAGCCAGGCGATCATCCAGCCGATGTGCTTGCGCCACCAGCCGGCGCCCCAGTCGGTCATCGAGGCCGCCGCGGCCAGCGGGAGGGTGCCTAGGAGCAGGATCATGGCGCCGAGCCGGATGTACATGAGGATCATGTGGATGACCCCGGCTATCAGCAGCAGGAAGGCGAGGATCAGCAGCAGGAAGGACTGGATTCCGGAGTCGCCCGAGCAGGGCCCTATCTGGCCCAGCTGCTTCTGCGCGCCCTCCTTGAAGAGGTGTGAGGCGTAGCCGTCCGCGACGGTCGCCGCCGCCGTGAAGACGGTGGTGGCGGCGCCCGAGACCAGGATGACCCGCAGGACGCCCTTCAGCGCGGTCACACCCGCGGTGCCGCGCCGTTCCAGTGCCATACGGATCGCCGCGACGATCAGTGAGCCGACCGCGAGGTAGACCACCAGCCATTGCGTCTGGCCGTCGACGTTCTTGGCCGTGGCCGTCCCGGTCAGGGTCGGCACGCCGGTGATCAGCGCCCCGAACACGGCGACCGCACCGGCGAGGACGGCCCTCGCGATCACCTCGATGATGGTCCCGATGGGGTCGCCGAGAAAGTCGAAGAAGCCCTTCACCACGTCGAGGGCCGGATCACCCGTCGAGCAGTTCATGTCAGATCCCCCACAGGGTGTAGCCATTGGTGTCGCCCTGGACGGCCGTCACCGGCGAGTGCAGGGAACCGTCGCTGTTGGGCAGGACCTTCCAGTCGCCGCCGCTCCAGCGCAGCACGATGGTGGTCGCCGCGTAGCCCTGGCCCGTCCTGAGCAGCAGCTTCACGGTGGCGGCCGTGCTCTTGTACGAGGTCACCGAGAAACCGGCGTAGGAGGCGGCGGACGTACCGCCGGACCCCTCGCCGCCGTCGATGCCCTGGACGGTGGAACGCTGGAAGACGAACAGGTCGCGTCCGTGCCCTGCCACGATCTGCTGCTGAGCGACGGCCCGCCAGCCCGAGCCGCTCATCTGCGACGGGATGACGTGGGCGGCGAGCACGGCGCCCAGGGGCGTGCGCGCGAAGCACCACCGCACGTCCCCCGTCGTGCGCGTGGGCCCCGCCGAGGCGGAGACGGGCACGCGCGTGACGCCGAACGTGTGCCAGCTGACGTCCTTCGGCGGGCTCTTCGGCAGCGCGTCGCCGGTGCTGTCGTCGGTGCTGCAGCCCTGGGGGCGGCCGTTTCGCGCTGCCGCGCCGCCGGACAGCGGGCCGGGCGGCGCCGCGCCCACGCGGTCCGCGCCGGTGTCCTGACCGGACGTCAGCGCGACGATCCCGCCCAGCACCAGCACGACGGCGAGGAACCCCGCCGACAGCTGCCAGCTGCGCTGCTTCCAGTACGGCTCCGGCTCCCCGGCCGGCCGCTGTTTGCGTGTGAACATCCCGACCGCCCGCCGGCTCACGCGAAGACGAAGCTGACCAGCGGGCCCGCGGTGGCCACCAGGACACAACCGCCGAGCACCATGCCGAGACGGCCCATGTGCTCCGAACTCTCGCCCCGCTTCAGGGAGATGGCCATCATCGCCCCGGTGATCAGCACCCCCGCGACGCCGGCGGCGGTGCCCGCCCAGGCGGCTATGCCGAGGACGGTGTCGACCTTCTTCGTGAGCGACGCGGGGGCGTTGCTCTTGGGCTGGGGAACGGCAGCCGCCAGCTCGGTGGGCAGCAGAGATGCCATGACATGGGAGGATTCGTGCAGCAGTGAGGACATGCGGATCTCCGAGGATGAGGTGCCCCGCCCGGGCGGCGGGCGAGTGGGGGACTGCGGGAACGGCCGTGTCTGGAGGGCGCTGAGGCCTGTGGCTAGGGGCCGAGGAGCGACAGGTCACCGAGGAACGTGACGAGCGGACCCGCCGTCGAGGCGACCAGGCAGCCGAGGGTGACGAAGAAGACGCCGCGCAGGTGCGCGCCGCCCTCACCGGGGTCTCCCCGGTTGAGCTGTATCGCCATGTTCAGGCCGACGATCAGCAGGCCGGCGACGCCGGCGGCCGTGGCGCACCAGGCGAGGATGCCGAGGATCGTGCCGGCGCCGGCGGGCGGCTGGTAGGCGGCGGCGGTCAGGACAGGGGTCACGACCCGGCTCCCTCGTGCTGCGCCTGACCGCCCACCAGCTCCGCGAGCGTGGCGAGTTGCCGGGGCAGGGACTCCGGCGGCCGGCCCAGCCGCCAGGCCGGTATCCACGGCACCCGGTGTACGTGCGTGACGGAGCGCAGCACACGGATACGGTTCAGCAGACCGAGCGGCAGCCGCCCGGGGGCGTCGGCGACGAGGACCACGCCGAGCAGGTCGAGTCCCTGCGGGGGCCGGCCCTCCTCGAGGGCACCCAGCGCCTGGGAGACGGAGCGCAGTCCGCGCGCGCTGGTCCGGCCGACCAGTACGATCCGCCGCGGCTCGCCCCGCGTCGGCTCGGGCCAGCGGGACCCCAGGTCCACTCCGCCGAGGGCCTCGGCCAACGACGTCGCACCGGCCCCGCCGTGTGCCTGGACCCACCCGATCCCGTCCGGGGCCTTCCCACTGCCCGCCTCGACCCGTCCGGGCTCGTCCGGGGCGGGTCCGGGCGTACGGTGCGCGCCGCCGGCGGCGGGCGGCTGCGGGTCCGAAGGCGCCTGGGGCCGGGGGGACTTCGGTCCCCGTACCCATCGTGACAGGCCCGCCGGCGTGGCCGCATGTGTGCCCATGTGTGCTCCGTCCCCCTCTTCGTTCGTGGTCTTGCCGCTTGACGTCATCTGGTTTTCACGGTTTTGAACCCATTCGCTCCGAGGCCCGTTTGGATCTGCCGAGCCCGTCGGGCAGCACAACGGGCCATCCGGCCACAACGGTTCAAGGTGATGGGAAGCAGGCACGAGGCCCATGGGTTCCGCAACGGGAGAGAAGGCAGGGGACGGCTCCTCGACAGCCGTCCGCAACGCCGTCGCCGCCGGCACGGGCTGCGGCTGCCTGCTGTCACCGGTCGTCCTGACGGGCGCCGTGATCATCGTGATCATCATCGGCGGTCTCGGGGTGCTGCTGGCCCCGCTCGTGGCGCTGATCCTGTTCTTCGGCGGGGGCGGCGGCTCCGACGTCCCGGCGCTCACCGACCGGGTGATCGCCACCTTGCAGGGCGACGGCTCCGGAAAGCTGGACACCTCGACCGTCCCCCACGACCTGGTGAAGCCCATTCAGGACGCCGGTGAGCTGTGCGACGCGGTCGGCCCGATCGTCATCGCGTCCCAGATCGAGAAGGAGTCCGCGTTCAAGGCGTCCCTGGTCGGCCCGCGCGGCGAGCGGGGACTGTCGCAGCTGCCGCCCGAGATCTTCACGCGGTACGGCAAGGACGACAACCACAACGGCAAGGTCACCGCCCTGGACGCGGAGGACTCGATCATGGCTCAGGGCCGCTACATGTGCGATCTGGCGAACCGGGCCAAACAGATGATCGACGACGGGGAGATCGATCGGACCGGCACCGCCAACAGCGTTCTGGACCTCGCCCTGGCGGGCTACCACGTCGGCATGGACGCCGTCCGAACGGCACAAGGGGTGCCGAAGACCAATGAGGCCCAGGGCTACGTTCTCGCCGTCCGCGCCCAGTTCGCCAAGTTCGCGGGCATCGCCGCCCCGTCCGGCGGCGCCACCCCGGGCAACACCCCCGGCCCCGCCTGATCGTCCCCAGTCACTTCCGCTCCCACCGTACGAGGAGGACGGCCCATGACCCGCTTCGAGGTGCGCATCACCGGCGAAGAGCGCGCCGAGATCGGCGGACAGCCACTCGTTCCCGAGCCGGGCCAGTGCGTACGGGACGCCGTACTGGACCGGTTGCAGCAGTTCGCACGGGAGCGCGCCGCCACGGTGGCGGCGACGGTGGACGACGGCTCCGGCGCCGCCGGCTTCCTCGTCCAGGTGTCGCCGGACGGGTCGAGCCGTGTGCTCGGTCCCGGCACAGCGCAGGTCCGGCCGGTCCCGGACCGCCCTGAGCCGTGCGAGCCACCGAAGTCACCGGAAGCCGGCCCGGTCCCTGAACCCGGCCCGGCGCCGGTATCCGCCGTCACCACCGGGGGCGGTGCCCGCGCCACAGCCGACGCCCCCGTTCTTCCCGCCGAGCACGCCGAACGGATCGGCCGGATCAACGCGCTGGCGGCCGGTGGCCGGCTCCAGGAGGCGTGTGCCGACGCGAGCGCGCTGCGCGAGGACCTGGCCGGCTCCCTGGGGCCCGGGCATCCGCACGCCCTGGAGGCCCGGGCGGTGGAGGCGTATCTGGCGCATCTGCGCGGCGACCACCGGGAGGCCACCGTGCTGGCCCTGGGCGTGGCCCGGATCCGGTGCGGGGCCCGGGACGGGCGGGCGTCGGCGGAGGTGGCGCGGGCCGCGGCGGCCTGGCAACGGATCGACGACGACAGGGCCGCCCTCGTCCACGGGCGCGAACTGCTGCACATGTGGGACCGGTTGCTGCGCGTGGGCCTGCTTCCGCCCCGCGACACCGCACTCGTCGGTCAGGTCCGCAGGCGGGTCGACGCACTGGCGGCGCGCGTCTGAGCCACCGCGGGCAGGCCGCGCACACATCGGCGCACACCATCCCTGACCTGCTCGTCCATCGACCCGTACAACCGGCGTCAAACGAACGTTGGAACGCTCCTGGCGACACTTCGTGCCCAGCAGACTCCGGCTCCCCCCTTCCGGCCGGGTCGCTCACCCAGGGAGCAGGAGCACAGCCATGAACATGAGCGTGATCGGATCGGCGGGCGCGGCCACTCCGGAGGAACGGGCACTGCGCGATCTCTACCTGCTGCACGGCCCGGCGCTCTATTCGTACGTGCTGCGCATGCTGAGCGGAGACACGCACCGTACGGAGGACGTCGTCCAGGAGACGCTGCTGCGGTGCTGGAACAAGCAGAATCTGGTCGACGACGAGGAAATGTCGGTGCGTCCCTGGATGTTCCGGGTCGCCCGCAACCTGGTCATCGACGCACACCGCGCGCGGGCGAAGCGGCCTCAGGAGGTCGGCGGCGCCACCTGGGTGAGCGAATTGGGCGTCGAGGCCGACCACGTCGACCGGATGCTGTCGTCCATGGTGGTGCAGGACGCCTTGCA
The DNA here is from genome assembly GCF_014650655.1 of Streptomyces anandii JCM 4720. Lineage (GTDB taxonomy): Bacteria > Actinomycetota > Actinomycetes > Streptomycetales > Streptomycetaceae > Streptomyces > Streptomyces anandii. The sequence continues at coordinate 46,021 of NZ_BMVJ01000027.1, read as the reverse complement.
GACCCTGACCCCCGCGCACCGTGAAGTGCTGCGGGCGACCTTCTTCGCGGGCCACAGCACCCAGCAGGCGGCCTCGGCCCTCGGCGTCCCGCAGGGAACCGTGAAGTCCCGCGTGTACTACGCCTTGCGCAGCCTCAGAACGGCGCTGGAAGGGCAAGGGGTGCGCTAGGCCCTGTCGTCAAACGGACGACGGGAATTCGACGACAGGACCTAGACGCCGAACTCCGTCACCCGCTCGCAGGCCGGCCGCTTCCCGCGGGTGATCACCGGCTTCCCCTCCCTTTCCTGACCGAACACACCATCAACCCGGGAGTCCCCTCGTGAACCCGCCCCCGCGGCGCACCGACCACGCCCGCAAGGACCCGGTCGCGCCCCTCTCCTTCGAGGACTGGCAGACGCGGCCCCGGTGCCGCTCGGAGATCCGGCTGCCCGCGATCCGGGCCGTCGGCTCCCACACCCGGCTGTGGGTGCGCCACTGGCTCCGCGAAGCCCGC
>NZ_BMVJ01000027.1:40983-45505 GCF_014650655.1 Streptomyces anandii JCM 4720 | reverse complement strand
TGGCCGGGCAACACCGACATCGCCGCCCGGGTCGCCGACAAGCTCGTCGACAACGCCGTGCGGCACGGCCGGGCGTTCCCCGACGGCTGTGTCGTGCTCCGTCTGATGGTGCTGCACAGCGAGCACCTGCGCATCGAGGTGGACGACGCGCGCCCGGAGTTCCCTGACTTCGATACGGCCAACACCCCGGGACGTCCCACCGGCCGCGGCCTGTGGTGGGTGTGGCACTACCGGGGCCGCCTCACCTGGCGTCCGAAGAGGGACGAGGACGGCACGGTCGCCGGCAAGAGTGTGTGTGCCGTCCTTCCCCTGGCCTGGGACGAGGTGATCGCGTGATCGCCGCCCGGCTTCCACGCCGGCAGCGCCGCAGCCGGCCTGCCGCGGCCGCGGGCGGTCCCCGCCGGCCGGTACGGCGAGCGGAGCCCGTCCATCTTGCGGACCTCGACCGGTATGTGCCCGCGGTCTCCGGCCCGCTGCGTGGCAACGGGCTCGGGCCCCGAGCGATGCGCTGCGGCGGGGCGGCCCGGCCGCGCGTTGGCGTTCACCCTGCCGCTGACGCGGCACCCTGCCGCGTGCGGCCGGTCCGCTCCCGCGCGGCGGGGGCCGTCGCCTCGCACCGGCGCGGGCCCGAGCGGCGGCCCCTGAGCCGGTGCGAGCACGTTCCCCGAAGGCCGTTCGGGAACGTCGTCGCGGGGGACGGCCTTCAGAAGTCGTCCGCGCCGTTGCGCAACTCGGGAGTCCAGTAGCCGGTGAGGGCCTTCGCCGGGTCGACGGCAATGCCACCGCTGCCGGGCGCGGTGACGGCGATCACCGTGGAGTCGCCCTCCAGTACGACGGAGAACGCGGACACGGGTTCGTTGTCCTCGTCGACCCCTCCGTTCGACAGCTTCACCAGGGCGTAGGCGGGGGCACCCGGGGCCAGGACCACCGGCGTGGCCGGCTTGCTCCTGGCGACGGCCGCCACGTCCTGCTTGTGGCTCTCCAGGAACTGGATGTGCGGGAAGCCCGTCAGCCGGCAGGAGTGCCGGGCGGTGTTCTTGGCGGTCAGGACGATGTGGGTGTAGGGCGGACCGTCCTGCCCGGTCGCGGTGACCCGGACGTCCCTGGCGGTGCACAGCGGCGTGGAGGCGGTCCCCGGCCGGCCGGTCGAGCCGGCGGAGGCTCCGGAGGAGCCCGCCGATCCCTTCGGTCCCCCCGAGCGCGTCGGGTCTCCCGATCCCGTCACGTCGGACGTGCCGGTGGACTGCTTGGACACCTCTGTGGCCGAAGAGGCCGACGCGGACGAGGACTTGCCGCCGGTGTCGCTCTGGCAGGCGGTGAGGGACAGGACGAGAGCGCTGCCCGCGACGGCGAGCAGCATGGAGCGGCGACGCGAAGTGTGCATCAGAGGATTCCCCCGTGAGTGGTGCAGGGCCGCGGTTCGGTGCCGCCGGCCGGTGTCGTTCTGTCTGCTTGCTCTTGTCGATGGTCGGCCGCCCCCGCCCGGCCGACAGCCGGAACCAGGGTGTGGGCGCACCCGCGCGGACGGTGCGCACGGCCGGCGGTGGTTCAAGGGACGCTGCAACGGCCGAGCCCGCTCCCTCGCCGCACCGGCTCTTCACCGGTGGCCGTCCGCCACGGGTGTGCCGAGCGGGGTGCGAACGCCCGGAGGGTGGCCCGCATCTGTCTTCAGTCGACCATTCCCGGTGCTCCGTGCCCAGGCAGTTCTCCCGGCAGAAGTACCCTCGGCCATACTTCTGCCGGAGCTCGCAGCCGGACGGGCCGGACGATCGGGGACATGGACGGTGCGCGGCGGGACGCCTTTCGCTGGAGACTTCGGCCGGCAGTTGCGGAACCTGCGAGTGGGCTGCGGTTTGAGCCAGGAGGCGCTGTCGCATGCCTCCGGGGTGAGCGTCAGGGCGCTGGCCGACATGGAACGCGGGCGAACCCGGGGGCCGCAGCGTCGCACGGTGCAGGCGCTGGCCGAAGCTCTGGGACTGGACGCCATCGAGGCGGCGAGCCTGGAGAGGTCCGCCGCCGCCGGCCGCCCGCGCCGCCGCGCGGCCACCACCGCGGCGGGCACCGGCCCCCTGGCCCTGCCGCGCGACATCCAGGACTTCACCGCGCGGGGCCCGGCCCTGTCCCGGCTGCTGGAGCTGGCGCAGGACGCCGGTCCGGGCCGGCCGGCGATCACCGTGGTCTCCGGGCAGCCCGGCCTGGGCAAGACCGCGTTCGCGGTGCACGCCGCACACCGCCTCGCCCCGCACTTTCCGGACGGGCAGTTCGCCCTGGACCTGCACGGCATGGATCCGGAGCCGACCACCCCGCGGGACGCGCTGGCCCGGCTGCTGGGCGCGATGGGTGTCGCCGACGTGGCGATCCCGGCCGGCACCGACGAGCGTTCCGGCCTGTGGCGGTCCCTGGCCGGCGAGCGGCGCATGCTCCTGCTGCTGGACAACACGGCCGGCGAGTCCCAGGTCGGCCCCCTGCTGCCGAGCACCGGGCCGTCCCTGACGATCGTCACCAGCCGCCGCGCCCTGGCGGGTCTGGAGTCCGTCCACCGCACCGATCTGGCCCTGCTGCGACGCGAGGAGGCGGTGGAACTCCTGGCCCGCATCATCGGCCCGGACCGGGTGCGGGCGGAGACGCAGGCCGCACGCGACCTCGCCGACCTGTGCGGGTACCTGCCGCTGGCCGTGCGCATCGCCGGCCAACGGCTCCTGAGCCGGCCGCACGAACGCATCGCAAAGCTCGTCATCCGGCTCACCGCCGAGGGCCGCAGACTGGACGGCCTCCAGGCCGGCAGCCTCCAGGTGCGTGCCGCCTTCGCGCTCTCCTACCGGCAACTGCCTCTGGCCTCACGGACCTTGCTGCGTCGTGCGGCGCTGGCAGCCGGAGCGGACTTCAGCCCCGAGACCGGCGCCCTCCTGTCCGGCCTCACCCACGACGAGGCGGTCTCCTGCGCGGAGGAACTGACGGACGCCGGGCTGCTGCGCAGCGATCCCGCCGCCGAGCGGTACAGCTTCCACGACCTGCTCAGGCTCTACGCCGCCGAGCAGGCCGATGCCGAGGACGGCCCCGAGGTCCGCGACGCCGCCCTCGACCGGACCGCGCACTGGATGCTGCGCCGGGCAACCGCCGCCGCACTGCACTTCGACGTCGACCACGAGCGGACCGCGTCGCACGGCGACCCGGACCCGGACGGAGCACCCACCGGCCGGGAAGAGGCGCGGGCCTGGCTGGAGGCCGAGCGCGCCCAGTGGCTCGCCGCCCTGCGCCGCGCCCACGAGGCCGGCCGGCACCGGCAGGTGCTGGACGCGGCAGAGGCGATGCACTGGTTCTCCGACCTCAACCAGCACTGGGAGCAGTGGGTGGAGGTCTTCCGGCGGTCCGCCGACTCCGCGCGCCGTCTGGGCAGCAGACAGGAGGAGGCCGTTCACCTCAACTACCTCGCCTGGGCCTACAACCTCTGTCTGCACGACCCCCACGCCGCCCTGACGGCCGCCGACGGCGCGCTGGCGGCGGCTCTCGAGTGCGGGGACGGCCTCCAGCAGGGCTGGGCACTCGGCTACGGAGCGGGCGCCCTGCACCGGCTGGGCCGGACGCGGGAGGCCGAGGAGCGCCTGCGTGAGGGGGCCCGCTGCCTCACCTCACAGGTGTCCCCGCAGGGCCGGCTGGCCGAGCTGACGATCCTCAACGCCCTCGGCACCCTGCTGCGCCAGACCGGCCGGGCGGCCGAGGCGCTGGACGTCCACCGCCGCAGCGAGCGGATCTGCCGGGCGGGGGTCCCGGGCCGGACGGAGGAGGTGATCGCGCTGTACCACGCGGTCGCCCGGCAGCAGATCGGCAACGACCTGGCGGCCTTGAGGCGTTGGGAAGAGGCCGAAGCGCCGCTGCGGCAGGCCCTCGCCGCCTTCGACGCCGCGCAGATGCGGGTCTGGTCGGAGCAGGCGCGGCTCGACCTGGGGCAGGTGCTCGGCGCGACCGGGCATCCCGAGGCCCGCAGGACGCTTCTCGCCGCTCGAGACGCCCTCGCCGCGCTGCGAAGCCCGCGGCAGGCCGAGGCCGCCGAGGCGCTCGCCGCACTCGACGAAGCCGGCGCCTTCACCGCGTAGAGCAGCGGGCGGGCGCCGCCCACCACGGCGGCCATGGCGACCGGTTGCCGAAGGGACGGTGCCGCAGCGGCTGCTGATACCCGGCCGGCACACGTCCGCGTGCTGCCGGATACCGGATCATGCCTGGCCGGATGCAGTGCTTTCCGAGGCTTGGAGCGTGCACGGATCCCGCGTGTACGACGGGCTTGGGAGAGGCGGTTGTTCCAGTGAGGACTCATGAGGCATGCGCTGCCGCGACGGGCCGGCCACCGCGAAGCGGCCGGATCCGGGGCAGGGCGCTGTGCCGTGCGGCCGCGATGCTGGCCGTGGTCGCGTCGGGCGGCTGTCTGGTGCTGTCCGCCGGAGCCGGCGGCGGCCACGGCTCGTCGGACGCCGTGCCGTGGCCGAAGGAGGGACAGACGAGCGTCGAGGTGGACGGCGTCGGCAGT
>NZ_BMVJ01000027.1:32940-40956 GCF_014650655.1 Streptomyces anandii JCM 4720 | reverse complement strand
GTGGGCAGGACCGGCGGGCACCACCCCGTGCCGATCGCCAGCGTCACCAAGGTGATGACCGCGTACGTGGTCCTCGAGGACCACCCGCTCGGGGGCGGGGAGGGCGGGCCTTGGATCACCGTCGACGAGACCGCGGCGAACGAGTCCTCCTCGGGCAGCGAGTCGGCCGTCCGGCTCACGGCCGGGCAGCGGCTGTCCCAGCGTGAGCTGCTGGAGCTGATGCTGCTTCCGTCCGCCAACAACGTCGCCCGGCTGCTGGCTCGTTGGGATGCGGGCAGCGAGCGGGCGTTCGTCGGGAAGATGAACCGCGCGGCCGCGGAACTGGGCATGGCCGACACCACCTACACCGGGGCCAGCGGCATCGAGTCCTCCACCACGAGCACGGCGGACGACCAGCTCAAGCTGGCCCGCGAGGCCGTGGAGCTGCCCACGCTGCGCGCGGTGGTCCGCATGCGCACCGCGACGGTCTCCGGTGTGCCCGGCCCGGTCACCAACACCAACCGGCTGCTGGACCGGCCCGGGGTCATCGGGCTCAAGACCGGGTCGAGCACTCCCGCGGGCGGCAACCTGATGTGGGCCGCCGAGGCGTGGGCCGGTACGAAGAAGTACCTCCTGCTCGGTGTCGTACTGGGCCAGCGCGCCCACACCACCCCCGCGGTGGGCCTGGCGGCCGCCCTGGACAGGAGCGGTGACCTGATCGACGTCCTGCGGAAGAACCTTCCCTCGGTCCTCGGCTCCATCGGGAGGCAGGCGTGAGCGTGCTGCTCGGCCGGGCGGGGGACGATGCCACGAGCCGGTCCGCGCCGGCCGCGGGGGAAGGCGGGCACCGGCACGCAAACCGACCGGGCAGGATCCCGGCCGGCGGCACGAGCCGGTGGCGGCGCGGACGGCTGGTCGCCGTGGCCGCCGTACTGACCGCATCGCTCATGCTCGCCCACGCGTGGGTACCGAACGCATTCGGGCATCTCGGCAGCCTGCTGGAGACCTTCCTGCCGTGGCTGGGCGTGAGCGTGCCCGTCCTGCTGGCACTGGCGCTGGTGCGGCGGTCCGCGACCGCTGCCGTCACCGTCCTGCTTCCGGCCGTCGTGTGGTGCTCGATGTTCGGCGGCACGCTCGCCGACAAACGCTCCGACGGCGGGGACGTGACGGTGCTGACCCACAATGTCGGCGCCGGCAACCCCGACCCGGAAGGCAGCGCCCGCGAGCTCGCGGGCTCGGGCGCCGGCCTGATCGCCCTGGAGGAGCTGACCGCGAAGGCGACACCGGTGTACGAGCGCGTCCTGGCAGGGAGCTATCCGTACCACACGGTGCAGGACACCGTCGGTCTGTGGAGCAGGTACCCGCTTCATGACGCGGCACCGGTCGCGGTCATGCGGTGGAACCGTGCCCTGCGGGCCACCGTCGCCACGCCGAAGGGACCGCTCGCCGTGTACGCCGCCCATCTCGCTTCGGTACGGGCGCACCTGGGCACGGGGTTCACCACGAGTGAGCGCGACAGGTCGGTCGGCAGGCTCGCCGATGCCGTACGGGCCGAGCCGCTGCCCCGCGTCCTGGTGGTGGGCGACTTCAACGGCTCCACCGGGGACAGGGCGCTGCGGCCCCTGACCGCGCAGCTGCGATCGGCGCAGGAGGCGGCCGGAGACGGCTTCGGGTTCAGCTGGCCCGCCGGGTTTCCGGTGGCCCGGATCGACCAGATCCTGAGCAGGGGCATCGCCCCGGTCGCGTCCTGGACCCTGCCGCGCACCGGCAGCGATCACTTGCCCGTCGCGGCCTCCCTGCGCCTGTGAGGGCCAAACGTGACGGGCTTGCCCCGACGTCCGCCGCCCTGCGCGGGGAACGCTGCCGGGCGACCTGCCCCACGGCGTCACGAGCCGGTGCCCGCCCGAGAGGCGCGATCACAACCGCCCCAGGGCGCCTGCGGATACCGTCGTGCGGAACCGGACGACAGGTTTCAGGTGACGCCATGCCACGACACGACAGCAAGCCGGCGGAACAGCCCGACGGCGCCCCCGCTCCCGTGCATGTTCTGCTGGTGGAGGACGACGAAGCGATCCGCAGGTCCCTCGCGATGGCCCTGGAACGCTACGGGTACCGGACATCCGCGGCGCCCGACGGACTGACCGGCCTGGAGATGTTCCGCGACAAACACCCCGACCTGCTGCTGCTCGACGTCATGCTGCCGCACCTGGACGGCATCGGACTGTGCCACCGGGTCCGTGAAACGAGCCAGGCGCCCATCCTGATGATGTCCGCGCGCGGCGACTCGCTGGACGTGGTGGGCGGTCTGGAGGCGGGCGCCGACGACTACGTGGTCAAACCCGTCGACACTCCCGTCCTGCTGGCGCGCATCCGGACCCTGATGCGCCGGACCGCCTTCACCCCGCCCTCCGCCCCGGCCGGCCGGTCACCGCACGACGACGGCAGCGTGCTCGCCTTCCGCGGCCTCAGCGTCGACACCCGGTGTCTGGAAGTGCGGGTGGACGGAAGGCTTCTCGCGCTCACTCCCATGGAACTGCGCCTGCTGCTGGAGTTCGTGTCCGCGCCCGGCATCGTCCTGGAGCGCCAGACACTGCTGCGCAGGGTGTGGGACTACGGCTGGGACAGCGACAGCCGAGTCGTCGACCTGACGGTGCAGCGCCTGCGCAGGAAGATCGGTGCCGATCACATCGAGACCATACGTGGTTTCGGCTACAAGTTCCGGCGCTGAGATGCGGCGCCCCACCGCCCCCGGAACCGGCGCGGCCCCCTCCGCCCGCACCGCGGTCCACCGCGCTCCGCCCGGCCGCGCGCTGCGGCGCCTGGTCGATCCGCGATCCCTGCGCTGGAAGATCACCGCCGCGGTCGCCGCCGCGGCCTGTGCGATGGCGTTGGGCATCGGGGTCCTGGTGCACCACAGCACCGAGGTCCGTTCCATGAGCATCGGCCGCGCCGGCGCCCTGCGCGAACTGCAGGCGGCCCAGGCGGAGTTCCGCGGTCATCCGTCCGCGGGCCGCAACCCGGCGGAGCCCGGCTACGTCACCGGGGATGAGATACCGGATCAGCTGCGCGACCTGCTCGGCTCCCGGTCCGGCCCCGTGACCTGGTACGACACCAGGAAGCCGGCGCAGGGAGCCTCCATGTGGGCGGCCGCCCGCGTCGACGGCACCGTGATGGCCGTGCAGACGGACATGACCACCGACCTGTTCAGCCGGCAGGCACTGGACCGTCACATGAAGTACGCGGCCATCGCCACGCTCGCCGTCGTCGTTCCCCTCACCCTTCTGGCCGCCGAGCCGGTGCTGCGCCGTCTGCGCCGCGTCGCGGCCACCGCCCGCCGTATCCGCCACGGTGAACTCGACGCGCGCACCGCAAGCCGGCACGGTGACGAGATCGGTGAGATCTCCTCGGCCGTCGACCACATGGCCGACGCCCTCAGGGAACGCCTTCGGGCCGAACAGCGCTTCACCGCGGATGTCGCCCACGAACTGCGCACCCCCCTCACCGCCCTGGTCACCTCCGCCTCCCTCCTGGCCGAGGGCGAGGCCGCCCACCTCGTCCGCGACCGCGTACAGGCGCTGCGTGTCCTGGTCGACGATCTGCTGGAGATCTCCCGCCTCGACGTCGGGACCGAGCAGGCCGAAGTCCGGCGCGTGCCTCTCGGCGAACTGGTGACGGAATCGGCACAACGCACCGGTCTGGAGACACGCGTCCTCGTGACCGGGCGACCGGTCGTCCACACCGACCCCCGCCGCCTCGACCGTATCGTCACCAATCTGGTCCTCAACGCCCACCGCCACGGCAGGCCGCCGGTGGAGGTCACCGTCGACGCCACGAGCATCGTCGTACGCGACCACGGCTCCGGCTTCCCTGCGGACCTCCTCGCCCACGGCCCCCGGCGTTTTCACACCGGCGCGGCCGAGCGTGGCCGCGGCCACGGCCTCGGCCTCACCATCGCCATCGGCCAGGCCCGGGTCATCGGCGCCCGCCTCACCCTGGCCAACACCACGCCCGACGGGGCCGTCGCCGTCCTCAGCCTCCCCCCGGGAGGAAGTCAGGAGCTGTGATGTCCCGCGCCGCCGCACGGTGCAGGCGGCTCCTCGGTGCCCATCCGCCGGGACGGGGTGTCACGAGCAGGCGACGGTGCCCTTGCGCAGGGCGTGGTCGTCGTCGTTGGAGTCGTCGGCCCAGTAGACGGGCTTGGAGCCGTTGGCACATTCGTCGGCCCCGGCCAGGGTGAAGCCCTCGTTGTTGAAGTCGGGCATGCCCTTGGGCCGGTTGAGGACGGCGGTGACGGCGAAGTTCCCGGACTTGTCGATCTGCATCGTGCGGTGCTGGCCGTTGCAGTTGTCGTCGCACACGACCCACAGGCGTGAGGCCTGCGGTTCCCACTGCAGTTCCATCACGCCGTCCATGCCGCTGCGGACGGAGGCGACACGGGTGAAGGCCCCGGAGTCCTCGAGGACGTAGCCGTAGACCATGGCGGTGCCTTCGACCCCGAGGAAGAACACGCCGCCGGTGTGGGAGCCGTAGGAGCCGGGATCGTAGGCCGCGCCCGTGGAGGAGTCCTTGAAGCCGGCCGCGGTCAGGGCGCTGTCGGGTATCCAGGTGATGCCTTCGAAGCCGAGGTTGGGGTCGACCGGGGGCAGGTCGGAGGTGAGGTTCCATTCCCTGGTGGCGGTCAGCGACTTGGCGGTCCTGGAGACGTCGTAGCGCAGCACGGAGAGCCGGCTGGTGCCGGAGTCGTCGCCGTCGCGTTCACTGGCCACGTAGACGCCCGCGGCGGAGCCGGCTCCGGTGACGGTGACACCTTCGTCATCGGGGGTGCCGGAGCCGTCCGGGTAGTGGATCTTCTTCCCCGACGCCCAGTGGTCCCTGGTGTCGGGCTTCCAGCCGCCTGAGCCGTCGCGGACCAGGCGCCACAGTTTCCCGCTGTTCTGCGCGCCCCACATGACACCGCCTTCCTGGTACAGGCCGCTGAGGTCCTCACCGAAGAGGCCGGAGGCGTCGGCCGTGGACACCTTGGCGCTGCCCGGCCAGGCGGCGGACCCGGCCGGGTTGCCGGACGGCGTGGCGGTGCTGGCGCTGGCCACCAGGGGAGCGACGACGGCCACGACGCCGGCGACCGCGGCGCCTGCCGCGATCTTGAGGCGGGCGGGTACCGAAGCACGCCGGTGGGACGGAGTCGTTCCGCTCATGGGGCTGAGCTTCCTTTCAGCGCAGGGACCTTGCCGCGAGGCCGATTGAGGGTCCTCGGTCGGCATCGGCGGTTGTTTCGGTCATGGGAATCGGAGGCTTTCAGAGGTGGGGGCCCCGGGCGCAAGGAAAGCGAACGCAACCCTAGAAGGCGCGCCGGTGGAACACCATCCGCAGAACTACTTATCCGTGAGCCGCTGCCGCACCGCTCGTGCGGCAGCAGGAACGGTCCGGACACGGACGGCCACGCAGTGTCGGCCGCACCGGGGTGTAGTCTGCCTTTGACGCCGTAGCCGCATATTTCCCGGCCGGGAAGTGATGCAATTGCCAACCAACCGTCGCAGCGAAGAATTCACCGCCCGTAGCCGCGAGCGGTTTTTCTCCGGTGAGCAGGTCGGCGTGGGCCTACGGAACGAAATTCTTTCTTCCTGGCGTCGCTGCCGGGCACTCGGACTCACCCCGGGAAATGTCGAGGCGCCCTACCAAGGAGATCCCGATCTCGACACCGAATTCGTTCACGCGGCACTGCCGGTGTACGAAAGGCTGGTCGCCCGGATCTCCGGGGCGTGGGCGACCGTCACCCTCGTCGACAGCGAGGGAGTGGTGCTGAAATGCACCCCGGGCAGAGAGCAGGTGTCCCGGTACCTCGAGGAGGTCGGCGGCAGCACGCCCGGCTTCAGCTTCCGCGAATCGCTTGCCGGCACCAACTCCATCGGGCTCGCCCTCATGGACAGGGGCATCGCCCGCGTCGTGGGCCATGAACACTTCTCCGACTCCTGGATCGTGGAGGACTGCGTCGCCGCTCCTGTGCACGATCCGTTCAGCGGACGCATAGTCGGAGTTCTGGATCTCGCCCTCCGCAGGACCGAGTCCACCGCCCTGCGGGAGGAGGTCATGGTCCGCAGGGCCGCCCTGGACATCGAGCGCAGGCTGCTGGAGGGCAAGTCGGAGCGCGAGCGTGCCCTGCTGCGGGCGTACACGGACGCGGCGCACCGCGCCCGGGCCGGGGAAGGGAACCGCGTCGACCTCGCATCACCGGCCATGGACAGTCTGAGCAGGGCCGACCGGCTCCTGCTCGACGAGAAGGCGCTGGAGCTGATCGCCTCGGGCCAGAGGGCGGCCACCGAGGTCCCCTTGTCCACGGGCCGCGTGGTCACGCTCCTGGCCGAACCGGTGGGCGAAGGACTCGACGGACTGGCGGTCGAAGCGCTCCTTGCGGCCGAGCCGGCTTCCGCCCCCGTGGACCCGGCAGGACGGCAGCGACTGCAGTGGCCGGCGGAGGAATCCTCCGGGACCGGGAACCACGCGCTCGGTGCACACGGATCCGGCCCCGCGCCGCCCGCTCCCGCGCCCGGCCGTGACGCCTCTTCGCCGGCCGCCCGCACGGCCGGCGAAGGCGCCTCCCGATGGCTGCAGGCCGTCGGTGAGCCCAGCGCCGGCCGTTCCGCCGTCATCGCACGCAACCGCCTGCAGCTCCTGCACGAAGCCAGCCGCCGCGTCGGCACCACTCTGGACGTGATCCGCACCGCCGAAGAACTCACGGAGGTGGTGGCGGGCCATTTCGCCGACGCCGCCACCGTGGATCTCCACCCCGCCGTACTCAGCGGCGACGACCCCGCCCCGAGCGACCCCCGGGTGCGCCGAGCCGCGGTGAGCGGACAGCACGACATCCCCTTCTACGCCGTGGGCGACCAGGTCGTCTTCGAGCCCGGCACCCCGCAGGCCAGATGCCTCGCATGTGTCTGCCCGGTCATCGAACAGGACCTGACAGCCGCCGACAGCTGGGCGGCCCAGGACCCGGAGCGCTCCGCGAGGATCCTCGACCAGGGAATCCACTCCCTCATCGTCGTCCCCCTCACCGCCCGCGACACCGTGCTGGGCACCGTCAGCTTCTACCGCGCACAGGGCTCGGCCCCGTTCGAGGACGACGACCTCTCCCTGGCGTCGGAACTCGCCACCTCCGCCGCGGTCTGCATCGACAACGCACGCCGCTACACACGTGAGCGCACCGCGGTCCTCGCCCTTCAACGCCGCCTGCTGCCCGAGGTCCTGCCGGAGCACGCCACCCTCGAGACCGCCCACCGCTACCTGCCCGCCCACGCCGCGGTCGGCGGGGACTGGTTCGACGTCATCCCCCTGTCCGGCACCCGCATCGCCATGGTCGTGGGCGACGTCGTCGGCCACGGCGTGCACGCCGCCGCCGCCATGGGCCGCCTGCGCACAGCCGTCCACAACTTCTCCGCCTTCGACCTCGCCCCCGACGAGCTCCTCACCCATCTCGACAACCTCGTGGACCAGATGGTCACCACGGACCCGCGCGACGCCGACGTCCTCATCGGGACCACTTGCCTGTACGCGGTCTACGACCCCACCACGCGCCGGTGCAGTCTCGCCCGCGCCGGGCACTTTCCCGCCGCACTGGTCCTGCCCGACGGCACGGCCACCTTTCCCGAACTCCCCGCGAATCCCCCGCTCGGTCTCGGCGGACTCCCCTTCGACGCCGTCGACATCGACCTCCCCGACGACAGCCAGCTCGTCCTCTACACCGACGGGCTCTTCCCGGAACAGCAGCGCGACGTCGACGCAGCCATGGAAGACCTCCGCCGGACTCTCGCCCACCCCGGCCGCTCACCGGAGCAGACCTGCCAGGCCGTCATAGAAAGACTGCCCGCCCCCAAGTCGCGCACCGACGACCTCACCCTCCTCGTCGCACGCGCCCATGGCCTGCCCTCCCACCACATGGCCGGCTGGGACCACCTTCCCGCCGACCCGGCCATCGTGCCCCTCATCCGAGCCGCCGCCACCAAACGCCTCAACGACTGGCACCTGCAGGACTCCGTCTTC
>NZ_BMVJ01000027.1:28561-32913 GCF_014650655.1 Streptomyces anandii JCM 4720 | reverse complement strand
GCCACGGAACTCATCGTCACCGAACTCCTCAGCAACGCCATCCGCCACGCGACCGGTCCCATCCATCTGCGCCTCCTGCGGGACAAGACCCTGGTCTGCGAAGTCTCCGACGCCAGCAACACCTCGCCCCACCTGCGCCAGGCCGCCGGGACCGACGAAGGCGGCCGCGGCCTCTTCCTCGTCGCACAGCTCGCCCAGCGCTGGGGCACCCGCTACATCCCCCGGGGGAAAGTCATCTGGGCCGAACAAGCGGTCCCGCCACCCTGAACGGACGCCGGCCCGAACCACGCCGACGCGCCGGCCGTCGCGCTCTTCGCGCCGGACCCGACGGGCGATCGCCACGGTGAGCGGGTCGGCCCACGCGCCCGCCTGCCCGAGGCGCCCGGGCGGACCGGGGCCGCGGTCGCCACGCGACTCAGGCCCGCCCGAGCTAGTAAGGAAACTTTCCTAACAGATGAATACCGTCGCGGTAGTTGAGCCGTCAAGACCGCGGGCGGAACCCGGCCCGGCCGTTGACAGACCCCTACGGACGGGCGTACCAATTCGGTCGGCGGTCCGGCGCGGAAGTTGGGAACCGACGCGCTCACCGCATCCCATGCCCGTACGGGCGCGGCCGGATGCCGGTGACCCGACCGTCGGCGGCCGTATGCCGCTCCCAGCCTGATTGCCGCAAAGGCGTCCTGCGGTGCCCGCCTCGGCGCGCCCGCCGGACCGCCGCCTGCCGCAAAGTCGCCCAGGCGCTGCTCATCCCTGTTGTACGCGGGCACCCCCACGCCCCTCATCAAGGAGTTCGGCATGACGCCTACCAGACGCCGGCTGCGACGGACCGCTGTCGCCGCCGGCGCCAGCACCGCGCTGACCCTGCTCGGTCTCGCCAGCGCCCCCGCGGCCCCGGCGGCACAGGCCGCGAGCCCGCAGACCACGGCCGCCGCCGCGAGCGGCGTACCGAAGCTGGACCACGTGGTGGTCGTGACGGAGGAGAACAAGTACTACGAGAACGTGATGGGCAGTTCCGATGCCCCGTACATCAACTCCCTGGCCAAACAGGGAGTTTCCTTCACCGACTTCCACGGCATCACCCACCCCAGCCAGGGCAACTACGTGGCCCTGTTCTCGGGTTCCACGCACGGCATCGCCGACGACGACTGCCCGTACGACTTCGACGGCGACAACCTCGGCAACCAGCTCCTCACGCACGGCGGTTCGTTCATCGGCTACTCCGAGGGACTGCCGTCCGACGGCTCGAAGGACTGCGGGGACAACGACGACGGCGGCTACGCCCGCAAGCACAACGGCTGGGTCGACTTCAAGAACGTGCCCGCCTCCTCCAACCTCCGCCTCGACCGCTTCCCCACGGACTACAGCAAGCTGCCCGACGTCGCGTTCGTGACCCCCACCCTCGACAACGACATGCACGACGGCACCGTGCGGCAGGGCGACGACTGGCTGCGCAAGCACTTCGACGGCTATGTGCAGTGGGCGAAGACCCACAACAGCGCACTGATCGTCACCTGGGACGAGGACGACGGCGACGACAACGTCAACCACATCCCCACGCTGATCGTCGGCGCCCACGTCAAGCAGGGGTACACCGCCACCGCCCGTGGCGACCTCTATTCGCTGCTGCGCACGCTGGAGGACATGCACGGGCTGCCCGCACTGGGCTCGGCCGCCTCGCGCAAGCCCCTCACCGACGTCTGGGACACCGGCGGCACCACGCCGCCGGACGACTCGTCGAACCTCGCCCTGAACCGAGCGGTGCGCACCTCGTCGACCGAGAGCAGCGGCCTCGCCGGGGACAAGGCGGTGGACGGCGACCCCGCCACCCGCTGGGCCAGCAAGGAGGGCTCCGACCCCCAGTGGATCTCGGTGGACCTCGGCGCCGACACCGACATCAGCCGCGTGAAGCTGACCTGGGAGGCGGCCTACGGCAAGGCCTACACCGTCCAGACCTCGCAGGACGGCTCCACCTGGCAGACGGTGTACTCCACCACCAGCGGGAACGGCGGCACCGACGACCTGTCGGTGAGCGGCCACGGGCGGTACGTGCGCGTGTACGGCACCAAGCGCGGCACGTCGTACGGCTATTCGCTCTACGAGTTCGAGGTGTACGGCAAGGGTTCGGCCACCCCGCCGCCCAGCAACAGCGGCAAGGACCTCGACGACCCGGCCAAGAAGGAGATCGCGATGGAGCTGGTCTCCAGCGCGGAGAACTCCTCGCTGGACTGGAAGGCCCAGTACACCTACATCGAGGACATCGGCGACGGCCGCGGCTACACGGCCGGCATCGTCGGATTCTGTTCCGGAACCGGTGACATGCTCGACCTCGTCGAGCACTACACGGACCTGAAGTCCGGCAACGTGCTCGCGAAGTACCTGCCGGCGCTGCGCAAGGTCAACGGCAGCGATTCGCACGCCGGGCTGGGCGACGCCTTCGTCCGCGACTGGCACAAGGCCGCCGACGACGCCGTCTTCCGCCGGGCCCAGGACGACGAGCGGGACCGGGTGTACTTCAACCCGGCGCTCAAGCAGGCCAAGGCCGACGGGCTGCGCGCGCTCGGGCAGTTCGCGTACTACGACGCGATCGTGATGCACGGCCCCGGTGACGAGGCGACCAGCTTCGACGGCATCCGCAAGCGGGCCCTGCGCAGCGCCAAGCCGCCGGCCCAGGGCGGTGACGAGGTGAAGTACCTCGACGCGTTCCTGGACGCGCGCGTGTGGGCCATGAAGCAGGAGGAGGCGCACAGCGACACCAGCAGGGTCGACACCGAGCAGCGGGTCTTCCTGCGCGACCACAACCTCGACCTGAACCCGCCGCTGCGCTGGAAGGTCTACGGCGACTCCTACGAGATCGACGGCTGAGGAAAGGCGGCCGTGTACATCTCGTCGAGCCGGGCCACCACCCCGGCCGCCGATCAGCCGGGGCCCCCCGGGGCCCCGGCGCCCGGGCCGGGTGCGGGGCGGCAAGGACGGCGCCGCGCCCGCACGCCCGCGGGCGTGGCCCCCAACGTGCTGGCGCTGGGAACGGTCAGCCTCGTCACCGACGTGTCGTCGGAGATGATCACCGCGGTGCTGCCGATGTACGTCATCTTCACCCTGGGCCTGAGCCCGCTGCAGTTCGGGGCGCTCAACGGCATGTACGCCGGGGTGACCGCGCTGGTGCGGCTGGCCGGCGGGCACGCGGCGGACCGGTTCGAACGGCGCAAGCTGGTCGCCGGCGGCGGTTACGCGCTGTCGGCGGTGAGCAAGCTGGGCCTGCTCGCCGCGGGTTCCTCGGTCCCCCTGCTCGGCGCGGTGATCGCCGCCGACCGTACCGGCAAGGGACTGCGCACCGGCCCCCGGGACGCGCTGATCTCCCTGAGCAGCGCGCCCGCGGAGCTGGGCCGCGCCTTCGGGGTGCACCGGGCCATGGACACCGCCGGGGCGTTCCTCGGGCCGCTCGTGGCGTTCGCCCTGCTGCTGCTCACGCCCGGCCGCTACGACACGGTGTTCGTGGTGAGCTTCTGCGTCGCCGCCCTCGGGGTGGTGGCGCTCGGGGTGCTGGTGCGCGAGCCGCGCCGGGCCCGCGCGGCCGAGGCGGCGGCCGGGGAAGGGGCCGGGCTGCGTGATGTGCTGGCCCTGCTCAGGCGGGGGGACTTCTTGCGGGTGGGCGGCGCGGCGGTGCTGCTCGGCGCGGTCGTGCTGGGCGATCCGTTCGTGTACCTGCTGCTCCAGCAACGCCTCGGCGTGTCCGAGGAGTTCTTCCCGCTGCTGCCGCTGGGCACGGCGGGCGCCTATCTGCTGCTGGCCGTGCCGCTCGGGCGGCTGGCGGACCGGTACGGGCGGCCGCGGATGTTCGTCGCCGGGCACCTGTGCCTGCTCGCGGCCTGCGCGCTGCTGTTCTTCCCGCGGGCCGGCCTGCCGCTGGTCGTCGTCGTCCTGGTGCTGCACGGTGTGTTCTACGCCGCCACGGACGGGGTGCTCATGGCGGCCGTGGGCCCGCTCGTCCCGGCGCGGCTGCGGGCGGGCGGCCTGTCGCTCGTCCAGACCGCGCAGTCGGTGGCCGCACTGGCCTCGTCGGTGCTCTTCGGGGCGTGCTGGTCGAGGTGGGGGCTGCACACCGCGCTGGTCCTCGCCCTGTCCGCCCTGGCCGTGGCGATCGTCCTGGCGTTGTGCGTCCTGCCCCGCCGGACCTGGAAGCAAGCCGCCGGGAGGGACACCGCCGGCCAGGACCCCGCCGACGCACCCGAGCCCGGTCACGACCCGGAGGAACGCCCCGTATGACCGTCAGGAAACGCCTGTGGATCCTGTTGGCGGCCGCGCTGCTGGCGGCCACCGCCGCCACGGGGTACGTGTGGCACGCACGCGACAGC
>NZ_BMVJ01000027.1:17133-28534 GCF_014650655.1 Streptomyces anandii JCM 4720 | reverse complement strand
GCCGGCGCGGCCGTGACGGGCACGGTCCGGCTGGACGCCCCCGGCCGGATCCTGTTCCGCGACACCGCGCCCGGCGCCGGCTTCGGCCGCATCGCCTCGGTGTCCGCCGCCCGGCCCGGCGGTCCGCGCACCGTCGGCGCCCCGGCCTGCGACCGGGTCTACGCCGCCCACGGCACCGGCCTGTGCCTCCAGCGCACCGGACCCGTGCCCGGCACCTCCGTCACGGTGCTCGACCGCGCGCTGCGCAAGGTGCGCCGGCTGCGCACCGAGGGCTTTCCCAACCGGGCCCGGGTGTCGGCGGACGGCGCCATGCTGTCGTGGACGATGTTCGTGCGCGGCGACTCCTATCTGCGCGACGACTTCTCCACGCGCACCGGCGTCCTGGACACCCGCACCGGCCGGCTGACCGGTGACATCGAGCGCATCCCGCTCACACTGGAGGGCCGGCCGTACCGGGCGGCCGACGTGAACTACTGGGGGGTCACCTTCGCCGCCGACGACACCACCTTCTACGCCACCGTGCGCACCGGCGGCCGCACCTACCTGGTCCGGGGCGACTTCCGGAAGTGGACCGCGCGCACCCTGCGGCAGAACGCCGAGTGCCCCTCCCTCTCCCCGGACGGGACCCGCCTGGTGTTCAAGAAACGGGTCAGCGCGAGCGCCAACCGGCCGTGGCGGCTGTACGTGCTGGACCTGGCGACGATGCGGGAGAGGCCGCTCGCGGAGACGCGCAGCGTCGACGACCAGGCCGCCTGGCTGGACGGCCGCACGGTGATGTACGGGCTGCCGCGCCACGGCGGCGGCTGGGACGTGTGGGCCGTTCCCGTGGACGGCGACGGAGCCCCCCGCCTCCTCGTCCGCGACGCGAGCTCCCCGGCCGCGCTGACCGGCTGACGACGACGCCCCCGCAGCACCGCGACGGCCGGCCACGGACTCCCCCGCGGCGCCGGCCGGTAGGGCACAGGACCCGTTCGGCGGGGCGGACGAACCGGTGCGCCGCTCCTGGTGGCAGCGGACGAACAGGACGGTTTCGGCCGGTTCTATGCTCGGCCGGAGTCGAGCGGGAGGAACGCCGTGCCGAAGCCGGGTGAACTGGAGGGGATCGGTGCGTGGTTGCGGCACCGGTTGCCGGGCCTGATCGCCGAGAGCGGGGTTCCCGGGGCGGCGGTGGCGGTCTGCGCCGGCGACGAGGTGGTCGAGGCGGCGGCCGGGGTGCTGAGCACGGCCACCGGTGTCGAGGCCACGCCCGACTCGCTCTTCCAGATCGGCTCGGTCACCAAGGTGCTGACCGCGACGCTCATCATGCAGCTCGCCGACGAGGGGAAGCTGGACCTCGACGCACCGGTGCGCGTCCGCCTTCCCGCATTCCGCGTCGCCGACGAACGGGCGGCGCAGCGGATCACCGTACGGCAGCTGATGTGCCACGTCGCAGGGTTCGAAGGGGACGTCTTCACCGACACCGGCAAGGGCGACGACTGCCTGGAGAAGTACCTGGACGCCCTGCGCGATGTGCCGCAGCTCTTCGCACCCGGGGAGATGTTCTCGTACAACAACGCCGGTTACTGCGTACTGGGCCGGATCGTCGAGGTTGCCCGCGGAAAACCGTTCGACGCCTGCGTCCGGGAGCACCTGTTCGCGCCGCTGGGGCTCACCCACGCCGCCGGCGACCCCTACGAGGCGATCCTCCACCGGACGGCGGTGGGACACATCGAACGGACACCGGGGGCCGGGCTCGAACCGACCCGGGTGTGGGCGCTGGCCCGCTCGAACGCGCCGGCCGGGTCGATGCTGGCGATGCGCGCCCGCGACCTGCTGGCCTTCGCCCGGATGCACCTCGCCGGCGGCCTTGGACCCGCCGGCGACCGCGTGCTGAGCCGGGCTAGTGCCCGGGCCATGCGGGAGCCTCAGGTCATGCTGCCCGACATCGGCCAGGGCACCGCCTGGGGCCTGGGCTGGGAGCTCTTCGACCTGCCGGACGGCGCGGTCTTCGGCCACGACGGCAACACCATCGGCCAGTCGGCGTTCCTGCGCGCCGTACCGGGACGCGACGTGGCGGTGGCGGTCCTCACCAACGGCGGCCTGTCCCGGCGGGTGTACGCGCAGATCGCGGGCCGGGTGCTGCGCGAACTGGGCGGGATCCGGCCGCCCGGACAGCCGGTGCCGGAACCGGGGATGACCGCACCGGACGCCGCGGACGCATCGCGGTACGTCGGCAGATACGTCTCGGGCACCAGCGAGACCACGGTGAGCCGGGACGGGCAGGGGCGGCTGTGGCTGGAGCGCACGCCCATCGGTGTCACCGCCGAGCTGGACGGGGCGCCCTACCGCACGGAGCTGGTGGCCTGGCGCGGTGACACGCTGCTGCCGGTCGAGCCGGAACGGGGGGTCCACACCCCGCTCGCGTTCCTCGGTGACGACGGGGGCCGCGCCGCGTATCTGCACACCGGCCGGGCCGATCGGCGGCTGGCGTCGTGAACGGCCCCGGAAAGTGTCCGAACGGATGATGGCGGCAGGCGTCCACCGCTGAGCAGGATGCGCAGGCGCGGTCCGGGTCACGTCGGTACGGGAACGACGTTGCCCGCCGCGTTGCACCGCACGGTCCACGCCGTCGAGTAGCCCGCCTCATGGACCCTTACGTCCACGTCCGGGGGCTGCTTGCCGCCCGGTACGTCGGCGTTGGCCGCCGTGCAGATGATCTGGCTGAGACCGAGGCCGCCGCCGGTCATGTGCGCCACGGGCACCGGGAGGTACACGTCCACGGCGCCGTCGGCGGCCCGGACGGTCAGGCGGCCCCGGATCGGGGGGACCTCGGTGATCAGGCCGCGGGCCCGTTCGGCAGTGTCAGGGCCCTTGAGGAGGAGGTCGACGGTCCGTTGCGGGGTCGCGGGGGCATCCACTTCGCGGGGTACGGCCTGAATGCCGTACGGGCCGACGAAGTACAGGCGGGCGTAGTGGGACCCGGAACCCGTCTGCAGACCGGAGGCCGGGGCGCCTGCCGGGACCGGGCCGGTGGAACCGACACCGCAGCCCGCTGCCGACACCGCGAAGAGGACGACGCCGAGTGCACGCTTCACGGTGGGTCCTCCTGCAAGTGCCGGTTCGGAAGGGTCAGCGTGAACACCGCGCCGCCCTCGGGGAGGTTGGCGGCGAAGAGGGTGCCGTGGTGCAGGCGTACGTTCTCCCTCGCGATGGCGAGCCCGAGACCGCTCCCTTCGGAACGGGTCCGCGCGGCGTCCGCTTTGTGAAAGCGGTCGAAGATGTGCGGCAGGGCGTCGTCCGGGATACCCGGGCCGTGGTCGGCGACCTCGATCACCACGGCCCCCGGCGTAGCGGTCGCCCGGACCACGACGGGCGCGGCGCCGTGTCGCAACGCGTTGCTGATCAGGTTGGCGAGGACGACGTCGATGCGGCGCGCGTCGATGCGGATGCGCGGATCGGCTTCGGGAAGTTCGGTGATCACCTCGTCCGGTTCTCGCCATCCGCGCAGCTGGAGCGTCTTGTGAATGACGGTGCGCAGGCTCACGTCGTCCAGGTCGAGGACGGCCGCGCCGGCGTCGAAGCGGGAGATCTCCATCAGGTCCTCCACCATGACGGCCAGCTTGCGGGTCTCGTCACTGATGAGGAGGACGGCTTCGGCAGCGTCCGGGGGCAGGGTGCCGGAGCGGGCGTCCTCGTCCAGGGCGTCGGTGACGGCCGTCATCGCGGCGAGCGGGGTGCGCAGCTCGTGGGAGACGTCCGTCGGTGACGGCCGTCATCGCGGCGAGCGGGGTGCGCAGCTCGTGGGAGACGTCGGCGGCGAACCGGCGGGCCTTGGCCTCCATACGCCGTAGTTCGGCGTCGTCCCGCTCCAACGTGGCAGCCATGGTGTTGAACGTGTCGGTCAGCGCGGCGAGTTCGTCGTTGCCGACGACGTCCAGGCGCGTGTCCA
Source organism: Streptomyces anandii JCM 4720 (assembly GCF_014650655.1). Classification (GTDB taxonomy): domain Bacteria; phylum Actinomycetota; class Actinomycetes; order Streptomycetales; family Streptomycetaceae; genus Streptomyces; species Streptomyces anandii. The sequence goes on along the minus strand of NZ_BMVJ01000027.1, from coordinate 24,606 downwards.
GGGCCCCCGACGTGATCCTCTCCGCGGCCGTACGCAGCTGTCGTACCGGACGCAGCACCCGGCGGGCCGCGAAGAGGGCGGGGGCGACAGCGGCGGCAAGCGCGGGGACGGCTCCCGCCCAGGCCGCGGTGATCAGCGCGGAGATGTCCGCCTGTTCTGCGTGCAGCGAAAGGACGGCGTAAACGACCAGCCCCGACGGTTTCCCCGCTCCTGTGCGCCGGTCGGTGCTGTCCACCGGCATGCCGATGAGCAGCCGCGGGCCGCCGGGGTCTTCCACGCGCTCGTAGAAGGTGGTGGTGCCGTTCTTCGCCGCGGCGCGCAGGACGTTGCCGATCCCGTCGGCGGTGCCGATGAGCGAGCCGCCGTCGCGGGAGACGGCCGTGTGCCGGCCCTGGGATCCGGAGGCGAGGTCCAGTTGGCGCGTGAAGGTGCGCAGGTCCGTGTCCGTGGGGTCGGGCGGCAGGTTGGCGACGAGGGAGTCGACCTGGAGGCGCAGGTCCTGGACGGCGCTGTTCTGGGTGCGGTCCAGGATCGCGCTGCGGGCCTGGCGGAAGGTGAGCGCGGAGGTGATGAGCGCGCTGAGTGCGGCGACGAGGAGGAAGGCGACGACCAGGCGGGGGCGCAGGCCGCGGGGGAGGGCGAGTCTCATGCGGGCAGCGGGCCGAAACGGTAGCCGAAGCCGCGCACGGTCTGGACGTACACGGGGTGGCGCGGATCCTCCTCGATCTTGGCGCGCAGTCGCATCACGCAGGCGTCGACCAGACGGGCGTCCCCGTAGTAGCTGTGTTCCCAGATGTCTTCGAGCAGCCGACGGCGGCTGAAGGTCCGCTCCGCCGCGGCGCTGAGGAAGAGCAGCAGCTTCAACTCGGAAGGCGCGAGCGGTAGTTCCTGACCACGTTTGCGGACGATGAGCGCGTTCCGGTCGATCTCCAGATCTCCCACGGTGGTGGGGCCCGTATCCGCGCCGGTATCGGCCTGGGCGGGCGCGACGCGGCGCAGCACCGCGCGCATACGGGCCTCGATGAGCGCGGCGCTCGCGGGCTTGACGACGTAGTCATCGGCACCCGCCTCCAGACCGATCACGACGTCGATGTCGTCGCCCCGCGCGGAAAGGATCACGATCGGCAGGCGGCTGGTCTCGCGGATACGGCCGCAGACGTCCAGACCGCTCATGCCGGGCAGCATCAGATCGAGGAGTACGAGGTCGGGCCTGAAGGCGGCCAGCGCCTCCAGACCGTCCTCGCCGGTGCCGACCGCCTCGGTCTCGTGGCCGTTGCGGGACAGGCCCAGGACGACACCGCGGCGTACGGCCGGATCGTCCTCGATCAACAGGACGCGGGTCATGGACAGGGCCCCTTCCGGCAAATGAGCTGATCCGGTACTGACTGCGGCACGGAAAAGGCAGTCGCTCACTGTACGTTCGGGCCGCTGCCCTCCACTCATCTCAACTGGCTGACGTCCACGGTGCCTGCGCCCGGCACCGGTGCAGGCACCGCCACCCACAGTGCGGCCCCGACGAGGCCCAGCGCCACCACCGAGACCGGGCCGCGCCGGCCGCGTGCCCAGCCCGCGCGGAACCGTACCGGATCCTCGACCAGCCGCTTCGTCGCCTCGGCGGCCACCAGCGACACCCCGATCGCGAGGGCGGCGCCACCCCAGTGCCCGAGTCCGGAAAGCCGGGGCAACAGCAGCAGGTACACCGGCCAGTGCCACAGATACAGGCTGTAGGACACCTCACCCAGGCGGCGCGGCAGGCGACCGCCCGCGGCCCGGGCCGCGCGGGTGCCCGGCACACGGGTCATGAGGACGATCAGCACAGCCGCGGCCAGGGAGTGCAGGAAGAGGCCGCCCCGGAAGAGCAGCGGCGCCTTCTCTCCGTCAGTCACCGCCCACGCCGACGCAAGTGCGCACGCAAGGACCAGGCACACCGGGTCGGCCGCGCGGCGTGGAACCCGGCGCGCGAGATCACGTACTGGCGCGGTGGCCACGAGCGCCCCCAGCAGCAGTGCGGCCGCGCGCGTGTCGGTGCCCTCGTAGGCGCGGGTGGTGTCCACCGCGGCGCCGAGCGAGAACGTCAGGGCAAGACAGAGCAGGGCGCCCGTTCCGGCGAGCAGAGCCACGACGCGCTCTGCGTGCCGGCCGCGGGCTGCCACCGCCACCACCGGCGGCCAGGCCAGGTAGAACTGCCATTCCACGCCGATGCTCCACAGGTGGGCGAACACCCGGGTGTCGGAGGCGTTCCAGTATCCGATCTGCTCGGTGATGTAGTGCCAGTTGACGGCCTGGGCCCCGACCCACGGCACGTCGTCGAGCGCGAACCGCAGCTGGGTCGCAGTCCCCCAGGCCCACGTCGCCGACACCGTCACGACCACCGCAACCACCAGAGCGGGCAGCAGACGACGGGCACGGCGGGCCCAGAACGCGGCCAGGGCGGTTCGGCCGCGCCCTGCCTCACCGAGCAGCAGCCCGGTTATCAGGAATCCGGACAGCACGAAAAACAGATCGACGCCCAGGAAGCCGCCACGCACAAGCCCGGCGTGGAACAGCAGTACGGCCGCGACCGCGAACCCGCGCAGCCCGTCGAGGGCGGCGATGTGCGCGCGACGCTCACTCATGGGAGGTGCTGTCCCCTTCAGCTGTCGCACTTGAGCTTGGCGTACCGGTCGTCACCGGTCCACGAGCCCTTGGCCCAGGCGTCCACGGCTGCGGGCGTGAAGCCCTCCTTCTCGCCGAGCTCCCTGGTGAACCAGGCTGCGAAGGCGGCCGCCCCCTGCTGGCAGTTGTGGATCCCGTCGGAGGCGCGCTGAGCCTTCTTCGCCGACGCATCGGTGCCCCACAGTCGCGAGGCATCGAGGAACACCGCCACGCCGCCGCTGTTCCGGGCGACCTCGCCGGCGGCTTCGGGAGCGGTACGCATCTGTGACGCGTACTTCTTGTAGAACTCGTCGATCCTGATGGGCGGGGCCGGAACGAACACCGTTCCGGCCCCCGCGGCCTTGGCTGTCCTGACGAGCTTCTCGTAGGCGGCGCGCTGCTGGTCCGGGGTTCCCCAGTCGTATGTGGTGACCTGATAGGCGACCACGGTGGGCCGGAACGACTGGATGCTCCTGGCCAGTTGCTTCCACGTGTCGGCGGCGATCGTCCTGGTGATCTCCTCACCGCCGGCGACGACCGTACCGCCGCCGGCGGACGAAGCGTCCTTGAACCCCACGCCGGCGGCTTTCAGAGCCGCGCCCAGGGCGGGGCCTTCGGCTCCTGCGATCGAGTCGCCCATCCACAGCACCTTCGTACCGGTGCTCCTGACATCGTTCGTCGTCCCGCTCTTCCCCTCCGGCCGGGCACCGGTGCCCCGCCCACCGCACCCGACCAGGGCGACACCGAGCGCGGCAGCCGCAGCCGCCGTGATCAGGACGTGACGGGAGGGATGACGGACCGTGCACCGATACGGGAAGCGGGACGTGTGACCACTGTTCATGCACACAGCAGAACAGCACGGACGCTGCCCTCCGCCCGCCGTCATCGTCTGCTCATGAGACGGGCAGGAAACGCTCATCCTGGACCACCGGCTCGTGAGAGCCGCAGCGGTCATCTCGTCCGGCAGGACGAAGAACGGCCCAAACATTAAATGAACCCGACAAACGCCACCCGTCGGCACGTGGCTCAATATCGTCGGGTGGCCAAGGAGATGCAGAGCGGTGCCGTGCGCAGGACGGACGCTTGCGACGACGCTCGCCAGAGCTCGCGCGGACCGGTGGACGAGGGCGACCGCGTCCTGACGATCCGGAATCTGTCGGTCGAGATCCGGCGCGGCGGCCGGCTGGTGCGTCCCGTCTCGGGAGTCAGCCTGGCGCTGGCCCGCGGCGAGACGCTGGGCATCGTCGGGGAGACCGGCTCCGGCAAGTCGATGACCGGTCTCGCGGTCATGGGCATGCTGCCCGCCGGTGGCCGCGTCACCGGCGGATCGATCGACTTCGCCGGCCGGGAGCTGGTCGGGCTGCCCGCCGCGCGGTACCGGGCCCTGCGCGGCAATGAGATCGCGATGGTGTTCCAGGACTCGATGACGGCGCTGAACCCGACCCGCCGGATCGGCGAACAGGTCGCCGAGCCGGTGCGGCTGCACCACGGCGCCTCGAGGAAGGCCGCCCGCGAGCGCGCCGAGGAACTGCTCGCGCTGGTCGGGATACCCCGGCCGGCCGAGCGGATGGAGGACTACCCGCACCAGCTCTCGGGCGGTATGCGGCAGCGCGTGATGATCGCGACGGCGCTGGTGTGCGAGCCGAAAGTGGTCATCGCCGACGAGCCGACCACGGCGCTCGACGTCACGATCCAGGCCGAGATCCTCGACCTGCTCGACGACCTCAGGTCCCGGCTGGGCATGTCGATGATCCTCATCACGCACGACATGGGGGTGATCGCCCGGCACAGCGACCGGGTCGCAGTGATGTACGCCGGGCAGGTGGCCGAGACCGGTCCGACCGCCGCGTTGTTCGACCGGACCCGGCACCGCTACACCCACGCGCTGCTGTCCTCGATCCCCTCGCTGACCCACGACCGGGGCGCGGAGCTGTTCAGCATCCCGGGCGCGCCGCCGGACCTGACCGTGGCCCAGGCCGGCTGCCCCTTCGCGCCGCGCTGCGACGCCGCCGGGGACCGGTGCCGCACGGAGCGGCCGGTACCGTCCCGTGAGCCGGGCGGCCACACCCACGCTTGCTGGCATCCGCTTCCTGAACCGGCGGCCGGGGCACGCCTCGGGCCGGTCGTCGCCCCGTCCGCTGCCGTCGCCCGGCCGCGCGGCGGCAGCGGGCCCGGCGACGGGAACGACGTGGCCCCGCGGCTGCGGGTGGTCGACCTCAGGCGGGAGTACCCGGTGGGCGGCGCAGGGCCCTTCGGCCGGCGCCGGACCGTGAAAGCGGTGTCGGGGGTGAGCTTCGAGGTGGCGGCCGGGGAGACGTTCGGCCTGGTCGGGGAGTCGGGCTGCGGGAAGTCATCCCTGGGCCGGATGCTCGTGGCCCTCGACCGGCCCACCTCGGGCGAGGTGGTCTTCGAGGGCGAGTCGGTGACCGGGAGGGGCTCCCGCGCACTGGGGCCGCGCCGGGCCCAGCTGCAGATGATGTTCCAGGACTCCAACGCCTCGCTGGACCCGCGGATGCGTATCGCCGCCATCCTGCGCGAGCCGCTGGCGATCCAGGGCGCCGGCACCCGGGCGCAACGCGCGGCACGGGCCCGCGAACTGCTCCAGGACATGGGTCTGCCCGCCGGTGCCCTGGAACGCTACCCCCACGAACTGTCGGGCGGGCAGCGCCAACGGGTGGGCCTGGCGCGGGCGCTCGCCCTGGAGCCGAAGGTGCTGGTCGCCGACGAGCCGGTCAGCGCGCTGGACGTCTCCGTCCGCTCCCAGGTCCTCAACCTGATGAGCCGCGTCCAGGCGGAGCGCGGGCTGAGCAGTGTGGTGATCTCCCACGACCTCGCGGTGGTGCGGTACCTGGCCGACCGAGTGGGCGTCATGTACCTGGGCAAGCTGGTCGAGATCGGCACCACGGAGGAGGTGTACGGCGCCGCCGCGCACCCGTACACGGCCGGGCTGCTCGCGGCGGTCCCGGAGGCGCACCCCGGGGCGCCGGGTTCCCGGGCGGCGGGCGCGCGGGTGCGCGGCGAACTGCCGAGCCCCGTCGATCCGCCCAGCGGCTGCCGCTTTCGCACCCGGTGCGCGCTGGCGACCGACCGGTGCGCCGCGCAGGAGCCGCCCCTGTCGGTGGTCGGCGGTACGCACCGGGTCGCCTGCCACCACCCGTTGCGGCCCCCGCATACGACGCCTTCCGCGCCGCGGGGATCACACCACCACGGCTCGGGGGAGTCGCAGAGAGAGGGCTGGTCCGCATGACCTGGTACGTGGTCCGTCGTCTGGCGGTCTCGTTCTTGGTGCTGATCGGGATCTCGGCGGTCATCTTCTTCCTCCTGCACCTGGTGTCGGACAGCCCGGGCCGCGTGGTCCTCGGGCAGCGCGCCTCGCCCCAGGCGGTGGCGGACTTCAACCGCGAGCACGGTTTCGACCGCCCGGTCGTCGTGCAGTACGTGCGCTACCTCTGGCAGCTCCTCCAAGGGGATTTGGGCAGGTCCTACAAGCTGAACGAGAACGTGGTGACCCTGCTCCAGCAGAACGCCGGCCGCAGCGCGATGCTCTCGCTGGCCGGTCTGGTCCTGGCACTGCTGATCGCCGTCCCCCTCGGCGTCCTGCAGGCGGTCAAGCGCAACAGTGCGATCGACCGGAGTGCCACGGCCGTGTCGTACGTGCTCTACGCGACACCGTCGTTCCTGCTCGGACTGCTCCTGATCGCCGTCTTCAGCCAGTTGCTGCCCCTGTTCCCGGCCGAGGCCTCGCAGTCGCACTCCCCGTGGGTGGTGTTCACCGATCCGCGGGCCATGGCGCTCCCGGTGATCACGCTCGCCATCACCAGCGTGGCGGTCTTCTCCCAGTACCAGCGTTCCTCCGCCCTGGACCAGCTCGGCCAGGACTACATCAGGGTGGCGCGGGCCAAGGGGCTGCCGGAGCGGCTCATCCTCACCCGTCACCTGCTGCGCAACGCCTGCCTGCCCCTGATCACGCTGATCGGCACGCTCGTCCCCACGCTCCTGGCGGGCAACCTGATCGTCGAGTCGCTCTTCAACTACCCCGGACTGGGCCTGCTGTTCCTCAACAGCCTGCAGCGCGAGGACTACCCGGTGCTCCTCGCCTACACCCTCATCGGAGGCGTCCTGACCGTGGTCGGCAACTTCGTCGCCGACCTCGTGGTCGCCGCCGCCGACCGCCGAATCGAGCTGAGAAAATGACCTCACCCCACGCCGAACCCACCGGCGCCGCGGCCACCGTCCAGCGGCCCGACGCCGAGTTCGCCACCGAAGCGAAGGGCCCCTCGGCACGGTCGGTGCTGCGCATGCTCCGGCAGAACCCGCTCGGCCTCGCCGGCGGCCTGCTGCTGCTGCTCATCGTCGGCTTCTGCTTCCTGGGCCCGCTGCTCCACCGCACCGACCAGACCGACGTGAACCTGCTCGACGCGGCCCTGCCCCCCGGCCCCGGGCATCCTCTGGGGACCGACACCAACGGGTTCGACGTGCTCGGGCGGCTGATGGCGGGCGGCAGGGTCTCCCTGCAGATCGGGGCGCTGGCCGCGCTGTTCGCGACCATCGTCGGAACGGTCTACGGGGCGGTCGCCGGTCTCGCCGGGGGAATCGTCGACGGGGTCATGATGCGACTGGTCGACGTGATGCTGTCGGTGCCCTTCCTCTTCTTCGTGCTCATCCTGTCGGCCCGCTTCCACGCCGACCCCCTCTCGCTGAGCCTGGTCATCGGCGGCTTCTCCTGGCTGGTCGCCGCCCGGCTGGTCCGCGGCGAGGTCCTCACGCTGCGGGTGCGGGAGTTCGTCCTGGCCGCACGGGTGATGGGGGCCTCGCGGCGGCGGCTCGTCCTCACCCATC
>NZ_BMVJ01000027.1:0-17107 GCF_014650655.1 Streptomyces anandii JCM 4720 | reverse complement strand
TGATCCCGAACGCGCTGGGGGTGGTCATCGTCAACATCACCTTCCAGGTCGCCGACGCGGTCCTGGTCGTCGCCGCCCTGGGTTTCCTCGGCTTCGGCCTGACCTATCCCGCTTCGGACTGGGGCAGCCAGCTCGCCAGCGGTGTCACCTACATCTCCGGTGACTACTGGTGGCTGATCTATCCCGTCGGCGGCTGCATCGTCCTGACGGTGCTGGCGCTCAACCTGCTCGCGGACGCGCTCCGCGACGCGGTCGGGCGCCGGGCCGGCTGAGGGCTCCGCGCGCCCGGGGACCGACCCGTCGCCCGCTCCGCGGCCTGCTGTGTCCGTCACGACGGACGCTGACCGCCGGAATCGTCGGGCCCGTTCGAACACGGCCGATGGCAGGTGGGGCGCCTGCGACCCGCGCCGCGGGGCGGGACCGGCCGCCACCCGCGTTCCGCCGGCGGCATTCCCGCCCCGTCCCCCTTCGCCCATCCCCACCACACACCGCAGGGAGCCAACCATGACCCATGTGTCCGGTCAGCACCGAGGGCGCCTCCTGCTGGCGCTCGCCACCGCGTCAGGAATGCTCGCCACGGCGTGCACCAGCGGCGGCGCAGGCGCGGCGAAGGACGTCCACCACAGCTACAGGACCCTGCCGAAGGAGTCGGGCAAGCCCAGGAACGGCGGAACGGCCACCATCGCGCTGACCCCCGGTGTCAGCCCCAACTACATCTACCCCTACCCGCCGGCCTCCGACGACGGGACCGTCGTCGCCCGGGGGCTGATGTGGCGCTCCCTGTATCGCCCCAGTGGGAATGGCGACCAGGTCGCCGACCTCGGGCTGAGCCTGGCCGAGGCCCCCGCATACAGCTCCGACCGCAAGACCGTGACCATCAGGATGAAGGACTACACGTGGTCCGACGGCAAGCCGGTCACCGCCGGCGACGTCGTCTTCTCCCTCGCCCTGCTCAAGGCGGCGGTGGCTGAGAGCCCGGCCAACTGGAGCTTCTACACACCGGGCCAGTTCCCCGACGGGATCACCGCCGAGGCCACCTCGCCGGACACCCTGACCCTCAAGCTGAGGACGGCCTACAACCCGTCCTACCTGCTGTCCATGCTGACGCTGCTGTACGTCATGCCGTCCGAGCGGTGGAACATCGCACGCACCGGCGGCCCGCACCTGGACTACACCAGACCGAGGAACGCCAGAGCCATCTACGACTACCTGACGAACCAGTCCGGTCACCAGTCCACCTTCGCCACCAACCCGCTGTGGCAGGTCGTCAACGGACCGTACCGGCTCAAGAGCTTCGACCCGAGCACCGGTTCGTTCTCGCTGGTCCCCAACAGGTCCTACAGCGGTCCGGGCGGGTCACGACTGGACCAGGTCGATTTCAAGGCCTTCACCTCCGCCTCCGCGGTGCTCAACCAGTTCAAGGCCGGCAGGCTGACCGTCGGCACACTGGACTCCGGCTTCATCACCCAGATCAACGCGCTGAAGAAGCACGGCTACCACGTCTACGGCGCCCCGGCGCCCGCCCGGTTCGACCCGCTGACCCTCAACTTCAAGGACACCAGCAACAACTTCGACAAGGTCGTGGCGCAGCCGTACGTCCGGCAGGCCCTCCAGCGCCTGATCGACCAGGAGGGGTACATCAAGAGCCGCGGTGTCCACAACGGCGCCGCCTCCCCGAACTACAGCACGGCCGGCAGCGACTCCCCCTATCCGCCCCGCTTCGGTGACCGCGCACCCTACCCGTACGACCCTGCCGCCGCCGGGAAGCTGCTCACCGGCCACGGCTGGAAGGTGGTGCCGGACGGCGCCACCGTCTGCGAGCGCCCGGGCACCGGGACGGGCGAGTGCGGCCCCGGGATTCCCAAGGGGCAGACGATCGACTTCACCCTCATCTCCGCGACCAGCCCGGCGTACGTGGGTGCGCGGGACACCGCGTTCGCGTCGGCGGCCAGGAAGCTCGGCGTCAGGGTCAGGATCGTCACCAAGTCGCTCAACTACATGTACACCAACTACGGCAACACCTTCGCGCCGGCCGGCAGGAACAAGTGGGCGATGCAGGACTACGGACCCCTGTACCTGGCGGCCGGGTACCCGAGCAGCAACACGGTGTTCAACACGGACGGCAGCTTCAACCTCGGCAGCTACTCGGATCCCGAGGCGGACAAGCTGATCAACGCCTCGACGTTCGGGGCCGACCCGAGGGTGTTGTCGGCCGAGGTGACCCGCCTGTCCGAGGACCTGCCGGTGCTCTTCTTCCCGACCCCGGACACCCTGGTCGTGTGGAAGGACACCCTGTCCGGACCGCCGTCGTCGTTCAACTCCCTGCTCAGCTTCCTCTACACGCCGGAGCTCTGGTACTTCCACGGCTGATCCTCCCCGCCCGCCTGTCCATCCGTCCGTCTCCACCGGAAAGTTCAGGAGCCTCCCATGGCATCCGAAGGCGCCGCCGAGTCCCCCGACTTCGCCAGGGTGATGGGAGCCGGTGACCGGGACGGCCTCGACGCGGTGCGCGACCTGGTCGGTGACGCCCGGGTGGTGGCCCTCGGCGAGGGCGCGCACAACATCACGGAGTTCCACGAGTTCAGGGACCGGTTGTTCCGCCTCCTGGTGCGGGATCTCGGTTTCTCGGCCCTCGTGACGGAGTCCGGGTTCGCCGAGGGGCTGGCCGTCGACGCCTGGGTGCACGGCGGTCCGGGGCAGGCCGGGGCGATCGCCCGGGAGGGCTTGACCTACCGGTTCGGCGAGTGTGAGCCGGTACGCCGGCAACTGCGCTGGATGCGCCGGTGGAACGCCGGACGGGCCGAGCACGCGGGGCAGGAGGCAAGCCCCCGGGCCGGCGGGGCGGGGGTCAGCTTCTACGGGATGGACCTTCCCGGTTCCTGCACCTCCCCCGGGCCGGCGGTACGCGCATGCCTCGACAGGATCCCGGGACGCCCGGGGGACGGGGAACTGCTCCGGCTGGCCGACCTGGGGGGCCGCACGGAGGCGGCGATCCGCTACGCGGCCATGCCCGCCGTCGAACGGATCCGGCTGCTCGCGGGACTCGACGAGCTGGTGGAGCGGGCTTTCTCACTGCACGACGAGGTGGCGCGGCGGTGCGCGGCCTCGCTGCGGGCTCTGGTGCGGGAGCTGGAGGGGGCGGACCCGTTCCCGGCGGAACCGTACCCGCGGGACGCGTTCATGGCCGAGACCGTGGAGTGGATCCTGGAGCGGGAGCGGCGTGTCCTGGTGAGCGCCCACAACGCGCACGTCCGGCGCTCGCCGCTCGACGGCCGGCCGATGGCGGGCGGGCTGCTCGCCGCCTCCGCGGGGGCCGGCCTCGTCGTCATCGCGACGACCTACGGATCCGGTCCGGAGGTCCGTTTCACCCAGCGCTCCGCGCGTCCGTTCGACTGCGAGGTCTCCCTCGGGGCGCGACGACTGGCACCGCACTGCGTCGAGGCCCGGCTGGAGCAACTGGCCGACGAACGGGCCGGGGACCGGCCGGGGCCCGGTGGGCGGTCCGCGGTGGTCGTCGACCTCCGCCGGGCGCCGGCCGGGTTCTTCGCTGGGGTCGAGGGCACGCTCGCCGGTGGCGCCGTCGACACCGTGGACGACTTCCCCGCGGCCTATGACGCGCTGGTCCACTTCCGGCGGGTCACACCGGTCCCGGGCGCGTTCGAGCGGCTGCGCGCGGAGTTCGCCGGGGCCGGGAGGGCCAAGGCGCCCCGGTCGTTCCGAGAGCTCGAAGACCTACAAGGAGTCGCAGTCACCGTGACCGGTCCCTCATCCTCTCGTTCCTCTCGTTCCTCTCGTTCCCGCGGCTTTCGCGACCCGGCTCCCCCGGCCTACCCGCCCACGCGCGTCGCGGAGGTGTTCGACGACGTCGCGGGCGTCCGCGTACCGGACCCGTACCGCTGGCTGGAGGAGGAGACCGACGAGGTGCGGCAGTGGCAGCGCCGGCAGGCCGAACTCGCCACCGCCCTCGCCTACCGCGGGCAGGACCCGGCTGCCGTCCGGGAGTTGGTCCGGGAACACGACAGCGGGTCCCGCCCGTCCCTGCCCCGGTACGCGGCCGGCCGCTGGTTCCGCGCCGTGACACCGCCGGGCGCGGCGGCACCCACCGTGGTGGTGGCCGACCGGCCGCTGGGCGAGGGCCGGGAGGTGGTCGACCTGGCCGGATTCGGGACCGCGGACCAGCCGGCGGTCCTGTCCTGGCTGGCCCCCGCGCCGGACGGTCGCACCCTGGCCCTGGGCGTGTGCACCGACGGCAGCGAGCACAACACCGTCCGCCTGGTCGACGTCGCCTCGGGGCGGGTGCTCGCCGGTGCGCCGCGACAGGTCCTGCACAGCGCGTGGGCCGGCGGCGTCTCGTGGCTGCCCGACAGCAGCGGCTTCTACTTCTTCGCGCTCACCGGTTCGCCGGAGGAGTTCCAACAGGCGGTGTTCCTGCACCGGCTCGGCCGGCCGTCGAACGACGGCACCGCGAGCACCACCGTGGAAGCGGTTCCGGTCGGGGAGGGCTCGCGGGAGTACACCCTCATCCAGGTCTCTCCTCACGGCCGGTGGGCCGTCGCCAGCCACCGGGTGGGCAGCCCGATACCGGTCGCGGTGCGCGACCTGTCCGACCCGGGCGGGGCGTGGCGCCCCTTCGTGACCGCGTGCTCGGGGACGGTCGCCGGCCACATCGTCGGCGACCACTACGTGGCGGTGACCGATGTCGCCGCCCCGCGCGGGCGGGTGGTCGCCATCCCCCTGAGGGCCGCGAACGCCGACGGCCCGGTGGACCCCGGCGATCCGGCGGGGTGGACCGAACTGGTCCCGGAGGGCGAGACGGTTCTGCGGTCGCTCTGCCCGGTCGGCGACCACCTCTACCTGAGCGAGTTCGACCGGACGTACGCCCGGGTACGGATCCTCGACCGCTCCGGTGCCGTGACCGGTGAGGTGCCGCTCCCCGGTCGTGGTGCGCTCGCCGCCCCCTTCTTCCCGCTGACCGCGCTGGCCGTCGGCGCTCCCGTGGACGATTTCGTCTTCGCCTTCTCCACGTTGACCAGTTCCTGGGGTGTCTACCGGCACAGGCCCGGTGAGGAGGGGACGGAGACGCTGGCGGCCCCGGCGGTCACCCTGTGCGCCGAGGTCGAGGAGGGGTGGGCCGCCGCGCCCGACGGCGTCCGGGTGCCGTACCACGTGGTACGCCCGACCGGCGGCGGGGAAGAAGCCGGGGCGCCGCAACCCGCTGCCCCGGCACCGGTACTGATCTCCGCGTACGGCGCGGCGAACGTGCCGCTGCTGCCCCAGTACCAGCCGGACCTCGCCGCCTTCGTCGCAGCCGGTGGTGTCCTGGTCCAGGCGTACCTGCGCGGGGGCGGGGAGTTCGGCCGGGACTGGTACCTGGCCGCGCACCGGGAGCGCAAGGAGGTGCGCGACACCGACCTCGTCGCGGTGGCCGAGCACCTCATCGCCGGCGGCCTGACGAGCGCCGGCCGGCTCGCCCTGACCGGCGGGTCCGACGGCGGCCTGATGTGCGGGGTGGCCGTCACCACCCGCCCCGACCTGTGGCGGGCGGTACTTCCGCGGGCACCCCTGCTGGACCTGATCGGTGGCACCCGCGACCCCTACCTGGACTTCGTCATCCGCAAGGCGTGGGCGGACCCGGACGACCCGGCGCAGGTCCGTCGGCTGCTGCGGCGGTCGCCGTACCACCTGGTCGAACCCGCGGTCTTCCCGGCGGTCTACGTCCAGGCCGGAGCGGCCGATCCGCGCTGCCGCCCCTGGCACGCGCGCAAGTTCGCGGCACGGTTGCAGGCCGCCCAGCAGGGGCCGCAGCCGATCCTGGCGCACGTCTTCGAGCATGCCGGGCACGGCGCGGCGACACCGCGAGAGGTGGCTTTGGCGCAGGACGCCGAGTGGCTGGCGTTCCTGGCCGGGTCGCTTGGCCTGCGGGTACCGCGGCGCAGGCGCGGTCCGCGGGACGAACGGGACGCGTGAAGCGTGCGGGGTGCTGTGCCGACGGGACTGCGGGGCGGGGACGGCAACGGCGTGGGCGGCTCAGTCGTCCGGTGCCGGCCTGAGGGACATCAGCCGGAGCTGAATCATGGCGGACAGGCGCGCCCCCGGGTCGTTGAGGTCGATGCCGCCCACCTCGGCCGCGCGCCGCAGCCGGTAGCGGAACGTGTTGGGGTGCACGAACATCGCGGCCGAGGCCACGGCCACGTCGCCGAAGGCGTCCAGCCAGCTGCGCAGTGTCTCCACCAGGCTGGTCTGGCACTTGCGGTCATAGGCGACGATCCGGGCGACAGCACCGCTCGGCAGGTCTCCGCGCGGGACACGGTCGGCGAGTTCGAGGAGCAGTGCCTCGACATGGACGTCGTCCAGCCGGGCCACACGCTGCCCGGCGACGGCTCCCGACCGCAGGACGCGCAGGGCCCGGTCGGCTCCGGCACGGGAGCGGGCCAGGTCCGAGCTGTCGGTGGCGAGCGGGCCCACTCCGATCAGCGGGCGCAGGCAGGAGCCCACCCGGGCCAGGAACTGCGCGGCGATGCCGGACGCGCGTTCCCCGGCGTCCTGTCCGCTCCGGGCGAGCCGTCCTTCCTGTCTTCTCTGCCGGCCCGCTGCCCGGTCCTGGCGGCCCGGCGGCAGGGGCAGGATGCCGTAGGCCACGTCGCCGATCAGCGCTGTGGTGGCGCGCGGATGCACGGCGGACAGGTGCATGGCAAACGCGTCGGTGAGCCGCTTGCGTTCCGTGGCGAGGCGGGCGGGCAGGGAGTGGCCGGTGTCCGGGTCGACGACGGTGAGCGCGAGGACCGTGGCGGGTTCGTCCTCCAGACCGAGGCGACGGGTCGCCTCCAGTGCCCCCGGCCCGCTCTCCAGCGCGGTGGCCAGCAGCTCCGCGCGCAGCCGCCGTTCCATGTCGGCGTCGGCCCGCTGCGACACCATGTGCATCGCGACGAGCTTGGACGCCTCGTGGAGAGCCTGGCTGCGCACCTCGTCGAGGGGCTCGGGGGCGACCACCCAGATCGTGCCGAGGATCTCGTCCCCGGCGCGCACGGCTATGGCCGCGCGGGGCAGTTCGGCCGGCTCGCGCGAGTCGTCGGCCACGGGCAGGGAGTCCACGAAGACGGGCCGGTCGCTGCGGTAGATGGCCTGGAAGACCCCGCGTTCCTCCAGGATGCGGGTGTAGTGCTCGGGGACCTGACGGCCCAGGATCGTCTGGACACGCGAGGGGTCCACGTCCTCCTGGCGGCTGGAGAAGGCCAGCAGGCGGGAGTTGCGGTCCTCGATGGTGACGGGTGCGTCGAGAAGCGCGGCGATGGCGTTGGCGACGGCGAAGAGGTCGCCGGACCCGGCGCGGCCGGAGGCGGGGGCGTCCGCATCGTGGAAACCCCCGTTCTCCGCCGTCAGGGTGCGGAGCATCCCGCCCAGGTGCGTCCACGAGGCGCCGCGGGCGAAGGCGAGGACCACCACACCCGACGCGCGCGCCGCGGCGACCAGCCGTTCGTCGGCCACGACGGGTGCGCGGACCACCAGGGCGGCGGCGCCGTGGTGCCCGAGCCGGGTCACGACCCGCGCGATGTCGGCGGGGTCGTGCAGGCCGACGCCCATCACCAGGGCGTTGCGGGGCAGTTCCGGTTCGTCGAGCGGGTCGTGGATGACGATGCCGCCGAGGGCGTCGACACGTCCGACGTCGCCGCAGACCACTTCGAGCAGGGTGGTGCCCAGTTCCTCCAGTACTCGTCCGAGGTTGGCCGGCGGGATGCTGGTCACGGGGATGAACACGGGGCCGAAAGTAGCGCGGCCCCGCCGTGTCGTTGTTCGTCGCGCATGACGAAATGGCTCCACTTCTTTCGTCGGACGGGACATCGGACCTGGGGAACGCCGTACACGTGGTCGAAGGGTCGGGTGGGCGGGGAGAGGGGCGGGCGATCACGCCGGTGTCACCCGGCGGGAACGGGCACCCACTTCGTGGCGGTGGTGACGGCCTCCAGCACGTCCGGGATCGGAGTCACGCCGATCCCCGGCCCGGTCGGCACCGCGAGGTGCCCGTCCACCAGGCGGAACGGCGCGGTGATGTCGGTTCGGTAGTAGCGGTCGGACGCCGAGGTGTCGCCGGGCAACAAACACCCGGGCAGGGCGGCGAGGGCGAGGTTGGCGGCCCGGCCGACCCCCGTCTCCAGCATGCCTCCGCACCACACGGGCACGCCGTGCGCTGCGCAGACGTCGTGGATCCGCCGGGCCTCCAGGTAACCGCCCACCCGGCCGGGCTTGATGTTCACCACCCGGCAGGCACCGAGCGCGATGGCGTCGGCGGCGGCGCGGGCGGAGACGATCGACTCGTCGAGGCAGATCGGCGTGGTGAGGCGCGCGGCGAGTTCCGCGTGCCCGGCCAGGTCGTCCTCCGCCAGGGGCTGTTCCAGCAGGAGCAGGTCGAAGGGGTCCAGGCGGGCGAGGTGGCGGGCGTCTGCGCGGCGGTAGGCGGTGTTGGCGTCGGCCTGGAGCAGGATGTCGCCGAACCGCTCGCGCACGGCACGGACCGGCTCGACGTCCCAGCCCGGCTCGATCTTCAGCTTGATGCGCAGGTAGCCGGCGTCGAGGTAGCCGGCGACCGCGTCGAGCAGGGCGGGGACCGATTCGGTGATTCCCACGGACACCCCGCACGGGACGGTCTCGCGGACCGCGCCGAGTGCGTGCCCGAAGGAGACGCCGCGGGCCCGGAGGTCCGCGTCCAGGACCGCCGTCTCCAGTGCGGCCTTGGCCATGCGGTGGCCCTTGAAGGGGGCCAGGGCCGGGGCGACCCGGTGGGCGTCCAGGCCCGGCACCCCGGCCAGGGCGGGGACCAGGAAGCGGGTCAGGACGTCGGCCGCGGCGTGGGTGTACTCCGAGGAGTACAGCGGTGCGGTGCCCGCGCCGCACTCCCCCCAGCCCTCGGCCTCGTCGGTGACCACGCGCACGAGCAGCGCCTCGCGCACGGTCTCGGTGCCGAAGGAGGTGCGGAAGGGTGACACGAGCGGCAGTTCGACGGTGCGGATCTCGACTCCGCTGAGCTTCACGACGCCCTCCCCGGTGTCCGTCCGGCCGCTGCGTGTCCGCTTCCGGCTTGCCCGGCTGGGGCCTTTGTCCCCGGGACCCGCCCGGTCGCGGCTCCTTCGGTCCGCGCCGGCCCCGTCGCCGGACGGTCCACGACGTACCAGCCCGCGCGGTCGAAACCACGGACCCGGGCCCCTTCCGAGAACAGACCGCCGAGGACCTCCCGGACCGCCGTGCGCCACTCGGCGGCGCGCGCCGGGTCGCTCACCCGCAGGGCCTCGACATCCTCGGGAACGGCCACGAGCACGGTGGGCGCGTCGGTACGCCCGGCGGCCGGCCCACCCGCCGTCGAGGCGCCGAGCCCCACGACCGCGCCCGCCGCCCGTGCCACCCGCGCGCTGGTCAGCCGGGGACGGCCGGCGCCGGCCAGTTCGGCGTCGGGCGACTGCAGCCGCCAGCTCACCAGGATCCGGTCGCTGTCGTCGCCGCGGTTGATGTCGTCGGCGATCGGGCCGTAGAAGTCCGGCAGGTACTCGGACGGGTCGGCGGCCAGCTTGGCGATGTTGAAGTAGGCGTTGCGGCGCACCAGCGGGTCGTACGTCCAGCAGATCTCGTCGGCGCCGCGCTTCATCGCCCAGGCACGCTGGTGCAGCTTGAGCGCGAACCCGACGCTGCGTCCCCGCAAGCGCGGCAGCACCCCGGCGATGTGGCTGTGCAGGGCCCCGCGCGCCGGCGGGGTGAAGAAGCCGAAGCAGGCGCCCACCAGTCGGCCGTCCTCGAAGGCGCCGCTCACGTAACTGCCCGCCTTGGTCATCGCACGCAGCAGGTCGGCCGCCACCGGGGGGTGGTTCTCGCCGGTGCGCCAGACGCGCTCGTACAGGCGTTGGACCGCCGCGAGTTCGCTCATGCCGTCCAGGGTGCGGATGTCGACGCCCGCGGTGCGCGCGGCGGCCTGGGCCGCGGCGCAGGCCGCGTCGAGGGGCGGGGTCCCGTTGCGGTCGCGCAGGAGATCGCTCACGTCGGTCATGGTTCCATCCGCTGTCGTCCCGTAGCTGGTCCGGAAGCACAGGAGGGGGGGTGCGGATTCGTCGGGGCGGACCATCCGGTGCCGCCGGACGCCAGCAGTTCGGCGACCAGCGCGGCGAGCAGGCGGGTCCGCTCCGGCAGCTGCGCCACCAGCACGTGTTCGTCGTCGGCGTGCGCTCCTGCGCCGACCGCGCCCAGGCCGTCGAGGGTGGGCGTGCCGACGCCGGCGGCGAGGTTCCCGTCGGAGGCGCCGCCGACGGCGGCCGAGGTGAGCGGCCCGATGCCGAGGCCTTCCGCGAGCCGGTTCGCGAGTTCGAACAGATCCCCCGAGGCCGCGGCGGGCAGGGGCGGGCGGTTCGGGCCGCCCCGGATTTCCAGGACGGCGCCCGGAAGGCGGGGCCGCAGGGCCCGCAGGGCGGTGTCGACGCGGTGCTGTTCGGCGGCATCGCGGACTCGGACGTCGACGTCGAAACGGGCCGCGGCGGGAACGGTGTTGACGGTGGTGCCCGCCTCCAGGCGGGTCGGGGTGACGGCGGTGCCCAGAGCCGGATCGCCCAGTGCGGTCACGGCCAGGACCTGGTGGGCCGCCTCGACCGTGGCGTTCACCCCGCGCTCCGGGTCCAGGCCGGAGTGAGCGGCCCGTCCGCGTACCAGCACCTCGTAACGCGACACGCCCTTGCGCTCGGTCTTCAGGGCGCCCCCGGGCCCGGCGGCCTCCAGGACGAGGACGGCGGCACACCGGCGTGCCTCGTCCTCGATGAGCTCACGCGAAGTGGGGGATCCCGGTTCCTCGTCACCGGTGACGAGGAGGGTGACGCCGTCCAGACCGTCCGAGCCGCCCGCGCCGCGCAGGGCCGCCAGGGCGTGGAAGGCCATCACCAGGCCCGCCTTCATGTCGAAACACCCCGGGCCGCGCAGCACTCCCTCGCGCACCTCGAAGGGGTGGCGGGCCAGCGAGCCGATCGGCCACACCGTGTCGTGGTGGCCGAGCAGCAGCACGCGCGGGGTGTCGCCGAAGCGCCAGCGCAGGTGGGTGCACCCGTCGATGACCAGGCGTTCCGGTCGCGTGCCCAGGTGGCGGGCGCCGGTGTCGGCGACCAGTTCGGCACTGCGGGCGATGGCTGCCAGGTCCTCGGAGGGGGACTCACAGCGCACGAGCCGCCCGATGTCGGCGACCAGCGCGGCGCTCGGCCCGCTCTCGCAGGACCGCCGGTCGTCCGCCGTACCGATCGCGGCGTGCTCCTGTGGTCGACGCATCGCCCCAGCATCGCCGGTCGCGCGGCGGACGGCGTTGTCCGATCCGCCGGGATGGCTGCGCGCGGTTGGGACGCGGTGACGAAAGCGGGACCGCAGCGCCCGGCCGGCCCGGCCCCCTGCGGCCCGCCGGCCCGGCCCGCGGACCTGATCCTCGCCCGGTGCCCGGCGGGCGGTGTCCTCGACCGGGGTCATGGTGTGGGCCGACGCTCGCGCAGAACCGCCGTGTAGACCTCCGCCGTCGCCGCCGCGGCCGCGGTCCAGCCGAAGGACCGGGCATGCTCGGCCGCGGCGCGGCCCATCCGGGCGGAGCGGGCCGGGTCGTCGGCGAATCCGCGCAGCGCCCGGGCGTAGTCGGCCGGATCGTGCCCCGGTACGAGGACGCCGCTCACCCCGTCCCGTACGGCGACGGTCAGGCCGCCGACCTCGGCGGCGACCACCGGGGTGCCGCAGGCCTGCGCCTCGACGGCCACCAGGCCGAAGGATTCGCTGTGCGACGGCATGACCAGGACGGACGCCGCCCGGTACCAGTCGGCGAGTCGGTCCTGGCCGACCGGCGGCCGGAACAGCACGACGTCGCAGATGCCGAGCCGGGCCGCCAGCTTCTGCAGTCCCTCCGGCTGGGCCAGGCCGCTTCCGCTGGGCCCGCCGACAACCGGGACCACGATCCGTCGCCGCAGCCGTGGTCGCTCGTCCAGCAGCCGGGCCACCGCGCGCAGCAGGACGTCCGGCGCCTTCAGCGGCTGTATGCGGCCCACGAACAAGGGGATGAGGGCATCGTGCGGGAGTCCGAGGCGGGAGCGGGCCGCGGCCCGGCCGGCGTCGACACCGCGGGCGTCGGGTCGGAAGCGTTCCAGGTCGACACCGGGGTGGACGACGGCGACCCTGCCGGTGTCGGCGTCGTAGTGGCGGCGCAGTTCTTCGGCTTCCTTCTCGGTGTTGGCTATCAGCCGGTCGGCGGCGCGCACGACCTGTCCCTCGCCGATCACGCGGGCCGCGGGCTCCGGGGCGTCGCCCTCGGCGGGGCAGGCGTTCTTGACCTTGGCCATGGTGTGCATGACGTGGACGAGCGGAACGCCCCAGCGCTCGGCGACGAGGCGGCCGGCGTGGCCGGAGAGCCAGTAGTGGGAGTGCACCAGGTCGTAGTGGCCGGCCCGGGCCCGCGTCACACCGTGTGCGAAGGCGGACAGGTGTGCGGGCAGGTCGTCCTTGCCCAGGCCCTCGTGGGGTCCTGCGTCGACGTGCCGCACCAGGACGCCGGGCGCGAGTTCGACGCTGGGCGGGAGCGCGGCACAGGTGGTGCGGGTGAAGATCTCCACCTCGATGCCGATGCCGGCCAGGCGCTTGGCGAGCTCGACGATGTAGACGTTCATCCCGCCCGCGTCGCCGGTGCCTGGCTGGTGCAGTGGTGAGGTGTGCACGCTGAGCATCGCGACGCGCCTCGGACGGCCGTGGGCACCGGGCCGTCGCGGCAGCGGCGAGCCGGTGAGGACACTGCCGTGGGCGGGGCCGTACCGGGGCCCTTCCTCCCGGGTCGCGTACCGGCTCACCCGGCAGCCCCTCCGGCCGGGGCCGAGGCGCCCAGGTCGAGGCGCTGCCCGCCCGCGTACACGTTCATGGAGCCGCCCCGCAGGAAGCCGACGAGCGTGAGTCCGGTCTCCACCGCGAGGTCCACGGCGAGAGAGGAGGGTGCCGAGACCGACGCCAGCACGGGGATGCCCGCCATCACGGCCTTCTGCGCCAGCTCGAAGGAGGCACGCCCCGACACCAGCAGAATGCTCCGGGACAGCGGCAGCCGGCCGGACCGCAGCGCGCGGCCGGTGAGTTTGTCGACGGCGTTGTGCCGGCCGACGTCCTCCCGCAGGTCCTGCAGTTCGCCCTCGGGCGAGAACAGCCCGGCGGCGTGCAGACCCCCGGTCCGGTCGAAGACCCGCTGCGCGGCCCTCAGCCTGCCGGGCAGGGCCGCCAGGAGTTCTGGAGTGGGCCGGACACCGGGTGAGTCGTCGATCGGCCAGCGTGCCGTGGTCCGTACGGCGTCCAGGCCGGCCTTCCCGCACAGGCCGCACGAGGACGTGGTGTAGACGTTCCGCTCGAGCGTGATGCGGGGCAGCGGTACACCGGGGGCGAGGTGCACGTCGACGACGTTGTAGGTGTTCGGGCCGTCCTGCACGGTCCCGGCGCAGTACACGATGTTCGCCACGTCCGTGGCCCGGGCCACGACGCCCTCGCTCACCAGGAACCCCGCGGCGAGCGCGAAGTCGTCGCCCGGCGTGCGCATGGTGACGGCCAGGGGCCTGCCGTTCAGGCGGATCTCCAGCGGCTCTTCCGCGACCAGCGTGTCCGGGCGTGTGCTCAGCGCCCCGTCCCGGATCCGCAGCACCCGCCGTCGCTCGGTGACCCGTCCCATGGCCTCACTCCCGGTTCTGTCCCTGACCGTCCCTGTGCTCCGCGCCCGGATGCCGGCCCCGCCGGCCGGCACGGGCCGGCCGCGGGGACGCTCGTCGGGGGACGGAGCCGCTGTTCAGCACTCGATGACGTTGACGGCGAGGCCGCCGCGGGCGGTCTCCTTGTACTTGATCTTCATGTCGGCGCCGGTCTCCTTCATGGTCTTGATGACCTTGTCCAGGGACACGTGGTGCCGACCGTCACCTCGCAGGGCCATCCGGGCGGCGGTGACTGCCTTCACCGCGGCCATGCCGTTGCGTTCGATGCACGGGATCTGGACGAGGCCACCGACGGGATCGCAGGTCAGGCCGAGGTTGTGCTCCATCCCGATCTCGGCGGCGTTCTCCACCTGCTCGGGTGTGCCGCCCAGCACCTCGGCGAGGCCGCCGGCGGCCATCGAGCAGGCGGAGCCGACCTCGCCCTGGCAGCCGACCTCGGCGCCGGAGATGGAGGCGTTCTCCTTGAAGAGCATGCCGATGGCGCCCGCCGCGAGCAGGAAGCGGACGACGCCGTCCTCGTCCGCACCCGGCACGAAGCCGAGGTAGTAGTGCAGCACGGCCGGGATGATGCCCGCCGCACCGTTCGTCGGAGCGGTGACGACCCGGCCACCGGCGGCGTTCTCCTCGTTCACCGCCATGGCGTACAGGGTCACCCATTCCATCGCGCGGCCTGCCGGGTCGCCCTCGCCGCGCAGCGCCCGGGCCGCCGCCGCGGCCCTGCGACGCACCTTCAGTCCGCCGGGGAGGATTCCCTCGCGGCCCAGCCCCCGGGAGACGCAGGCCCGCATGACCCGCCATATCTCCAGCAGGCCCAGGCGGATCTCCTCCTCGGTGCGCCAGGCCTTCTCGTTCTCCAGCATCAACGCGGAGATCGACAGACCGGTCTCCCGGGTGAGGCGCAGCAGTTCGTCACCCGTGCGGAAGGGATGGGCCGGCACGGTTTCGTCGAGCTTGACCCGGTCCGCTCCGACGGCGTCCTCGTCGACGACGAAGCCGCCGCCCACCGAGTAGTACGTCTTCTCCAGCAGCGGCAGGCCGCCGGCGTCGTACGCGAAGAGGATCATGCCGTTGGCGTGGTACGGCAACGAGCGCCGGCGGTGCAGGACCAGCTGGGTCGAGACGTCGAAGCCGATCTCGTGCACCGGTCCGATCTCGGCACCGAGCAGGCGGATGCGCCCGGTGCTGCGGATGCGCTCCGCGTCCGCGTCGGCCTGGACGACGTCGACCGTGTGGGGCTCGTTGCCCTCCAGGCCGAGCAGCACCGCCTTGGGGGTGCCGTGGCCGTGCCCGGTGGCACCGAGGGAGCCGAAGAGCTCTGCCCGTACCGCGGCGGTCTGCGCGAGTACGCCGTCCTGCTTCAGCCTGGCCACGAACATCCCGGCGGCGCGCATCGGCCCGACGGTGTGCGAGCTGGAAGGGCCGATGCCGATGGAGAAGAGGTCGAAGACGCTGATTGGCACGCCGTGCTCCGTCAGGTGGGCGGGGTGTGCCGAGCGTGTCCCGGCACACCCCTGCGGGAGGTTGTCACCGGTCCTGGAGGCCGGGGTACAGCGGGTGCTTGTCCGCCAGGGCCTTCACCCGGGCCCTGAGCGAGTGCGCGTCGGCCGCTGCGAAGGGGGAGGGCGCCTTCAGCGCCAGTGCGATGACGTCCGCGACCTCTGCGAAGTCCTGGGCCGTGAAGCCGCGGGTGGCCAGGGCCGGCGTCCCGATCCGCAGGCCCGAGGTCACCATCGGCGGGCGTGGGTCATGGGGGACGGCGTTGCGGTTGACCGTGATGCCGACCTCGTGGAGACGGTCCTCGGCCTGCTGCCCGTCCAGCTCGCAGGCACGCAGGTCGACCAGGATCAGGTGCACATCGGTGCCGCCGGACGCGACGTTCACCCCCGCCTCGCGGACGTCGGCGTCCGTCAGCCGTTCGGCCAGAATGCGGGCGCCCTCGACCGTGCGGTGCTGGCGCTCCCTGAACTCCTCGCTCGCCGCGACCTTGAAGGAGACCGCCTTCGCCGCGATCACGTGCTGCAGGGGACCGCCCTGGAAGCCGGGGAAGACGGAGGAGTTGAGCTTCCTGGCGAACTCCTTCCTGGCGAGGATGATCCCGCCTCGCGGGCCACCGAGGGTCTTGTGCGTGGTGGAGGTGACCACGTCCGCGTGTTCCACCGGGTTGGGGTGCAGCCCGGCTGCCACCAGCCCCGCGAAGTGCGCCATGTCGACCATCAGGTACGCGCCGGCCTCGTCGGCGATCCGGCGGAACTCGGCGAAGTCCAGCTGCCGCGGGTACGCCGACCAGCCCGCGATGATCACCTTCGGCCGGTGTTCCTTGGCCAGCTTCTCCAGCTCGGCCATGTCGACCAGACCGGTCTCGGCGTCCACGTGGTAGGCGACCACCTGGAACTGCCTGCCCGAGAAGTTGATCTTCATGCCGTGGGTGAGGTGCCCGCCGTGCGCCAGGTCGAGGCCGAGGACGGTGTCGCCGGGCTGGGCCAGTGCGAACAGGGCGGCCTGGTTGGCGGAGGCGCCCGAGTGCGGCTGGACGTTGGCGTACTCGGCCCCGAACAGCTCCTTGACGCGGTCGATCGCGATCTGCTCGATGACGTCGACGTGCTCGCAGCCACCGTAGTAGCGGCGGCCCGGGTAGCCCTCGGCGTACTTGTTGGTGAGGACCGAGCCCTGCGCCTCCATGACCGCGAGGGGGGCGAAGTTCTCCGAGGCGATCATCTCGAGCGTGGACTGCTGACGGTTCAGCTCGGCGTAGACCGCGGCGGCGACCTCCGCATCGGCCTCGTGCAGGGGCTGGTTGAACAGGGTCATCGGCGGTCTCCTCGGGTGCAGGCGCTGCGGAAGCCTCCTGGCGGGGCCCCGCTCTGAGGGTGGAGCGGGCCGGGACGGGGTGGTGCTCATGAGTCGACGACCGCCGCGGCGGGGTCGAGGGTGCGGCGGATCCGGCTGGAGAACTTCGGCCGGCCGAGGGAGAGCACGGCGACGGGAGCGCCCTCGCGCCGGCGGACGGCCGTGAGGAACGGCTGTCGACCTCCCCTTCGACGATCTCGGGACGACTTCGTCTCGCATTAGACAACGCAATTCATTATGTGCAACAGATTTCCGGCCACTCCCGGGGTTGTCAAGGGATGCGCGGATATCAGTTGACAAGGACGCCCCATGTTGCACATCACGCAACGCACCCGGCGGTGGTCGCGGGCGGGAGCACCCATGGGCCGTCCACCTGCCGCAGGGGCCGCGGGAGCAGGTGGACGGCCGTACCGGGGTGGAGGATCAGTGCGCGGGCCGCGTCCCGAGCCTGCTCTGGACCCAGTCGTGGAAGGCGCCGATGTGGTGTTCGCTGGGGACCAGGACACCGCCCCGGGCATAGGCCCGCGAGCTCA
>NZ_BMVJ01000026.1:86309-97196 GCF_014650655.1 Streptomyces anandii JCM 4720 | reverse complement strand
GCCCGCAAGCTGGGCGGTGACATGGAATGGGCCACGCCCAAGGGCGGCGGCACCCGGCTGACCTGGCACGCACCCGTGGCGAACACGGAACGCTGAGACCGGAAACACACGCGGGAACGCCCACAACGGGCCCATTGGCACCTTGACCGCGGGCCGGTCGGCTCATGCGCGAGCCAACGCGGGGCGGTTGACTGGCGGTACGGAGGAGGCGCCGGCCCGGCACCGGCGCACTGCCGGTCCCAGGAGGCTGAGATGTCCGTACGACAGCTCGACACGAGGACGGTGACCGCACTGGTCGCCGACGCCACGGCCGCCCCCTCGATGCACAACGCGCAGCCATGGCGGTTCCGCTACCTGTCCGACGCGCACACCCTGGAGCTGTACGCCGACCTCTCCCGCGCCATGCACCGCACCGATCCCGGCGACCGCGCCCTCCACATCGGCTGCGGCGCCGCCCTGTTCAACCTGCGCGTCGCCGCCGCCCACGCGGGCCTGACCTGCGCTGTACGTCTCCTGCCCGACCCGGCCGATCCACAGCTCCTGGCCTCGGTCCACCTCACCCCGGCCGCCGCCGCACCGCACGACACGGACGACACGGACGACCTGCGGGCGCTGTACCCCGCCATCGCCCGGCGGCACACCAGCCGGCACCCCTTCGAGGAACGGGACGTGCCCGAGGACGTGCGGGCCGCGCTCGCGGCCGAGGCCGCGCGTGAGGGCGCCGAGCTGCTCTTCGCCGGCACCTGGCACACCGAGGCCGTCCTCGAGCTGGTCCGGGACGCGGAGAGCCGGGACGCCCTCGACGCGGCCGCCGCGGAGGACCTGGCGCGCTGGACCCGGCGCGGCCCGGACGCCGGCACGGCCGTCGACGGCGTACCGGAGTACGCCTTCGGGCCGCGCCCGCGCGACGGCCGGTCCGCCATGCGCGACTTCGCCGGGCGCCGCCCGGTGGCCGGCCGCGGCGGCGCCGCCTTCGAACAGCACCCCCACCTCGCACTGCTGAGCACCCACGGCGACACGCCCGCCGACTGGCTGCTCGCCGGGCAGGCCCTTGAGCGCGTCCTGCTCCGGGCCACCGCCGCCGGCCTCGCCACCTCCCTGACCTCCCACCCGCTGGAGCGCGGCGATCTGCGCATGCTGGCGCGCGACCCCGTCTCGGGCCGGGGCGACGTCCAGATGGTGCTGCGCCTGGGTCACGGCCCCTCCGGTCCGGCCACCCCGCGCCGCCCCGTCACGGAGGTACTGGAGATCACCCAGCGGGTACGCGAGGTGTGACGGCCGGGCAGGCCGGTAGGGCCGTACGGCCCCGGTCCGCCCGAGCCCCCGGACCCGACCGTCCTGACCTGCGCCGCCGTTCGGCCTCGATCAACCGGTCAGGGCCCCTCGAGGGCCGTACCGGCTGATAGACGAATGGTGGCTGCGATGCGTGAGCCGCACCCCCCGACGCCCGTCCTCCTGAAGGAGACCCATGCTTTCGCCCGAGTCCGCCGCCGTCGTCCGCGCCACCCTGCCCGCCGTGGGCGGAGCCCTCGACGAGATCACGACTCGCTTCTACGGCACGATGTTCAGCGAACAGCCGGAGCTGCTCGACGGCTTGTTCAACCGCGGCAACCAGGCCAGCGGCGAGCAGCGCAGGGCCCTGGCCGGCTCCATCGCCGCCTTCGCCCAGGCCCTCCTCGCCGACCCCGACGCCCGCCCCGACGCGCTGCTGTCCCGGATCGCGCACAAACACGCCGCGCTCGGCGTCACCGAGGACCAGTACACGATCGTCCACAAGTACCTCTTCCGCGCCATCGGCGACGTCCTCGGCGACGCGGTCACCCCCGAGGTGGCCGGCGCCTGGGACGAGGTGTACTGGCTGATGGCGGGCGCGCTGATAGCCCGTGAGGCCCGCCTCTACCAGGACGCCGGTGTCGACCCGCGCCGCCCCTGGCGGCAGTGGACCGTCGTGGAGCGCCGCGAGGACACCGCCGACGTGGTCTCCTTCCTGCTGCGCCCGGCCGACGGCGAGCCGGTGCCGCCCGCCCGCGCCGGACAGTACGTCAGCGTCCGTGTCCTGATGCCCGACGGCGTCCACCAGCTGCGCCAGTACAGCCTCTCCGGCGGCCCGGACGACCAGCTGCGCCGCATCACCGTCAAGCGCGTCCCCGGCGCGGACAGGGCTCCCGAGGGCGAGGTCTCCAACCAGCTGCACCGCACCGTGCGCGCCGGTGACGAACTCACCCTGTCCGCCCCGTTCGGCGACGTGGTCCTCGACGACTCCGAGGCGCCGCTGCTGCTGGTCTCCGCCGGCATCGGCTGCACCCCCATGGCCGGCATGCTCGAGCACCTGGCCGCGACCGGCTCCGGCCGCGAGGTGTGGGTCCTGCACGCCGACCGCAGCCCCGCCGACCACGCCCTGCGCGCCGACACGCGCCGCCTGGTGGACGAACTGCCCGACGCACGGGCCCAGTTCTGGTACGAGCAGGACACCGCCGCCGAACCCGGCGCCCGCGAGGGCCTGATGGAGACCGAGGGACTCGAACTCCCCGCCGACGCCGACGTGTACCTGTGCGGCTCGCTGCCCTTCATGCGCGCCGTGCGCACCCAGCTCCTCAAGGCCGGTGTGCCCGCCCGCCGCATCCGCTACGAGGTGTTCGGCCCCGACCTGTGGCTGGCCCACGCGGAGGGCTGACCTCCGGGCGCCCTCGGGCGCGTACCGGGGCCCCCGGGCAGCACCGTCCGGCTGCCGGGGGCCCCGCGCGTGCGGAAGGCAGGGCGGATCAGCCCTCCTCGGACCGGGGTGCCGGCAGCATGGTCAGCAGCATCACACTGGGCTCGGTGGCCCGCACGGTGTGCGGCAGCCTGGCCGGCAGGTGGATCCAGGTTCCCGGCCGGGCCTCCGTCTTCTCCTCGCCGAGGACCAGTTCGAGCCGGCCCTCGATCACCTGGATGACGACGGGCAGCGCCGAGGTGTGCTCGGTCAGCTCCTCGCCCTCGTCGAAGGCGAAGCCGACCACGCGCAGCCGGTCGTCGCGGTACAGCACATGGCTGAGCGTGCCGTCCTCGGAGACGGGCAGTTCGGCGGCGAGGTCGTGGATCACGGTGGCGGGCATGGGAGTTCTCCTCGGTCTCGGTTCACGGACGGGTCGGTGCGGGACGGGCGACGAGTGCGATCGCGCCCAGGTGGGCCCGGTGGCGGCAGAAGACGCGGCGCATCCGCAGCACCCTGCGCAGCGCCGCCGGATCCCGCAGGGCCCGGCCGGCGATGCGCAGGGCGCCGGTGAGCCCCTCGTCGGCGACGAGCCGACGGGGTTCGAGCAGCGCCATCGGCGCGATGCGCCGGGCGGTCACGGTGAAGCCCTCGGCGGCGAGCAGGCCGGACCAGCCGGACGGGGTGAGCGGCCGGGCGCCGACGCGCAGCACGCCCGCGAGGTCGGTGCCGATCCGTTCGGCGAGCGCCGGGTCCAGGCCGTCGGGCAGCAGGCACAGTTCGTGCAGGGCGTAGCGGCCGGAGGAGTCCGCGAGCAGCCGGCGCGCCTCGGCGACGACACGGCGTTTGGCGGGCTCGGAGTGCATCGACAGCATCGCCTCGCCGTAGACCACGGTGGCCGTGCCGTCCGGCAGCCCGGTGCGGGCGGCGTCGGCCCTGACCGCGCGTACACGGCCGCGGCCGGGCGCGGTGAGGATGCTGAGCGCCGCCACGGCGGCGGGGTCGCGGTCGACGGCGGTGTAGGCGGCGGGACCGCGCGCGAGCGTGAGGCGGGCGGTGGCCCCGAGTCCGCCGGCCAGTTCGACCACCCGGTCCCCGGGCCCGACACGCAGGGCGTCCAGCATCCACCGGGTCAGCTCGACGCCGCCCGGCCGCAGCACCCGCTTGCCGAGCCGGGCGAGCAGCCGGTGGCCGGGCATGCGGGCGGCGTCCAGTCCGTCGCCGGGCAGGACGGGAGACGAACCGTCGCCGGGCAGGACGGGTGAGGGCCCGTCGCCGGGCGGAGTGGGGGAGGGGCGGAGGGGTCCGGAGTGGCCGATGGTCGCCATGGCGCGTGCCTCGCTTCCCGCCGGCGCGCTTCCTGTCCCTGCCCGCCGGACCTGCTTAGGCAAGCCTAACTTTCGACTTCCGGCCCGGTATGGGCCGAACGTCCCCGCCCCGCGGGACCACCGGCCCGCTCACAGCAGGCTGCTCCAGTACGACCAGAAACGGGTGAGCACCAGCATGGCGATCACCCCGTACCAGGCGGCCAGGAGCAGCCAGTGCGTCTCCAGGACCAGGGAGAGCATGGCGCGCCCGGCCGGCGGCACGGGGATGACACCCCGCCGGAGGTTGCGCAGGGTGACGTACCAGAACAGCGCGATGGTGACGATCCAGACGACCACGCAGTACGGGCACAGGCGGCCCAGGCCGAAGAGGGACTGCTGGATCAGCCAGTGCACGAACACCACACCGACGAGGGCGCCCGCGTTCAGCGCCAGCCACATCAGCCGGCCCAGCCGGGCCCCGGTGAGCACGGCGACGCCGAGGACGGCGACCGCGGCGAAGGCCCCGAGGCCCAGCAGCATGTTGGGGAACCCGAACAGGCTGCCCTCGGGGCTGGACATCACGCTGCCGCAGCTGACGATCGGGCTGATGTTGCACGGCGGCTGGTAGGACGGGTCCCTGAGCAGCCGCCAGTCGTCCACGGTGAGCTGGAAGGAGGCGAGCCAGCCGACCACGCCGGCCAGCGTCATGAGCCAGCCGATCCGCCGGCCCGCCTCCCCCGTCGCGGGCGTCGTCATGCGGCGCGCCGGGTCCGCGCCTCGCGGGCCGACGCGCCGCGCACCACGGGGGACTTGGCGGCCGCCCGGTGGCGGTAGACCACGTAGGGGCGGGCGAGGTAGCCGATCGGGGCGCTCCACACGTGCACCAGCCGGGAGAACGGCCAGAACGCGAAGAGCAGGCAGGCGCTCAGGGCGTGCAGCTGGAACAGCAGCGGCGCGCCGGAGATCGCCTCCGGCTGCGGCTGGAGGGTGAACACCCCGCGGAACCACACCGAGACGGTCTCCCGGTAGTCGTAGCCCCCGCCGAAGACGTTGTGCGCGGCCGTCGCCGAGATGCCGAGCAGCACGGTGGCCGACAGCAGCGGGAACAGCACCTTGTCGCTGCGGTCGGTGCCGAGCCTGATCCGCCGGGTCAGCAGCCGTCGGGCGCACAGCATGCCGAGCCCGGTGACCATGGCGACGCCCGCGACCGAGCCCGCCCACACGGCGGTGGTGTGGTACGTGTGCTCGCTGACGCCCACCGCCTCCGTCCAGGAGGCCGGGACCGCGAGTCCGACCACGTGCCCGGCGATCACCATGAACGCCCCGAGGTGGAACAGCGGGCTGCCCCAGCGCAGCCAGCGGTGCTCGAGCAACTGGCTGGTGCGCGAGGTCCAGCCGAACTGGTCCTGCCGGTAGCGCCAGACGTGCCCTACGGCGAACACGGCCAGGCAGATGTAGGGGAAGGCGACCCACAGCAGGAGGTCGGTACCTGAAGCGTTCATCGAGGACCATCCGTGGACGACGGGAAGGGCGGCACGAGGGTGGGCGGGGCCTGCTCGGGCGGGACGAAGGTGCCGGGCGGGGCGAAGGAGCCGCCCGCGTACGGGTCCAGGCCCACGTCCTCGTTGGGCGGTCCCTCGGCGGCCAGCTCGGCCACGGCGGCGAGGTCGGCCTCGGTGGCCGGCGGCATCAGGCCGATCAGCGCGGCCAGCAGGTGCCGGTAGGGCGAGTCCGCGTCGCCCAGCGCGTGGTGGATCAGCTCCAGACCGCGCCGGTGCTGGCGCAGCGGCGCCTCGCCCGAGCCCGGTCCGGACAGGGCGGCGAACTCCAGCACCACCGGCAGGTGGTCGGGCAGCTCGCCGCCGCCGGTCTCCCAGCCCGCGGCCCGGTAGCGCTGGGCCAGGGTGAGCAGCGCCATGCCCCGGCGGCGGGTGTCGCCGTGCAGGTAGTAGGTGAGGTAGAGGCTGCTCTTGCGGCGCAGGTCGAACATCTCGACGTAGTGCCGCTCCAGCGCCTCGGGCTCCTGCTCGGTGAACCAGTCGGTGAACGCGGCCAGTTCGGTGGCCGCCGGGGACGGCGGCAGGGCTTCGACGGTGGCGACCACGGTGGGCCGCGCGGCGGCGAGTTCGGCGTCCGGGTACTGCAGCAGCAGCGACAGCAGCCGCAGCACCAGCGCGCGGTCCAGGATCTCCTCGGGGGTGAGCCGGGACGGGCGGCGCGCGGCCGCCCGCAGCCGGGTGCGGACGATGGCGGGCACGGATGCGGGCAGCGGGCTCACGCGTGGCCTCCGGCGGGGGCGTCGGGATCGCGGCGGCGCAGGGTCGGGATGCCCAGCATCACCTTGCGCTCGGCGGGCTCCCCGGAGGACTCCACCGGGCAGCGGTTCTCCATGGCGGTGAGCGCGGCCGCGTCCTCCTTGTGGGCGGCCGGCACCACGTACCGGTCGTTGTACTTGGCGACCGCCAGCAGCCGGTGCAGGTCCTCCGCCTCGCGCGCGGTCAGCCCCACGGCCTTCAGCGCGCTCTCGTCACCGGCCTCGCCGAGCGTCCGCTCCCGCATGAAGGAGCGCAGCGCGGTCAGCTTCATCAGCACCCCGCCGACCACGTCGGTGTCCCCGGCGGTGAACAGCTCCGCCAGGTACTCCAGCGGGATCCGCAGCCGGGTCACCGCCGCGAACACGTGGTCCGGGTCGTCCTGGTTGCCGCCCGCCGAGGTCACCGCGTCCAGGACGGGGGAGAGCGGCGGCACGTACCAGACCATCGGCAGCGTGCGGTACTCCGGGTGCAGCGGAAGCGCCACCTTGTACTTCGACACCAGCGCGTACACCGGCGAGCGGCGGGCCGCGTCCAGCCAGTCCTCCGGGATGCCCGACTCGCGCGCCGCGGCGATCACCTCGGGGTCGAACGGGTCGAGGAACACGCCCCGCTGGGCGTCCAGCAGGTCCTGCTCGTTCGGGGTCGCCGCCGCCTCGCCCACCCGGTCGGCGTCGTACAGCAGCAGCCCGAGGTAGCGCAGCCGGCCCACGCACGTCTCGGAGCAGACCGTGGGCTGCCCCGCCTCGATGCGCGGGAAGCAGAACGTGCACTTCTCGGCCTTGCCGGTGGCGTGGTTGACGTACACCTTCTTGTACGGGCACGCCGTCACGCACATCCGCCAGCCGCGGCAGCGGTCCTGGTCGACCAGGACGATGCCGTCCTCCTCCCGCTTGTACATCGCGCCCGACGGACAGGCCGACACACAGGCCGGGTTGAGGCAGTGCTCGCACAGCCTCGGCAGGTGGAACATGAAGGTCTGCTCGAACTCGAACTTGACCTTCTCGGCCCACTCGCCGCTCAGGTTCGGGTCGCCGCCCGCGTGCTCGGACGCACCGCCGAGGCCGTCCTCCCAGTTGGCGCCCCACGTGATGGAGGTGGGCTCGCCGGTGAGGACCGAGCGGGGGCGGGCGACCGGCATGTCGGGTCCGGCCGGGGCGCTGACCAGGTTGTCGTAGTCGTAGGTGACCGGCTCGTAGTAGTCCTCGATGGACGGCAGGTCCGGGTTGGAGAACAGCGACAGCAGCCGCTTGACCCGGCCGCCGGAGCGCAGCACCAGCCGGCCCTTGCGGTCCAGCGTCCAGCCGCCCTTCCACTTCTCCTGGTCCTCGTAGCGCCGCGGGTAGCCGACGCCCGGCTTGGTCTCCACGTTGTTGAACCAGGCGTACTCCACGCCGGTCCGGTTGGTCCAGGTCTGCTTGCAGGTGACCGAGCAGGTGTGGCACCCGATGCACTTGTCCAGGTTCATCACCATGGCGATCTGAGCCATGACGCGCATATCAGTACTCCACTTGCTGGCTGCGGCGGCGTATGACGGTGACCTCGTCACGCTGGTTGCCGGTGGGGCCGTAGTAGTTGAAGGCGTAGGTGAACTGGGCGTAGCCGCCGGCCAGATGGGTGGGCTTGAGCAGCAGCCGGGTCAGCGAGTTGTGCATGCCGCCGCGCTTGCCGGTGATCTCGGTCTTCGGCACGTTCACGTTGCGGTCCTGGGCGTGGTACATGTACACCGTGCCCTCGGGCATCCGGTGGGTGACCACCGCACGGGCGGCCACGACGCCGTTGCGGTTGTACGCCTCGATCCACTCGTTGTCGCGCACGCCGATCTTCTCCGCGTCCGCGTCGGACATCCAGATCACCGGCCCGCCGCGGGACAGGTCGAGCATGTACTTGTTGTCCTGGTAGTTGGAGTGGATGGACCACTTCGAGTGCGGGGTCAGGTAGCGCACCGTGACCTCGGCGCGGCCGTCCTCGCCCAGGTGCTCGTCGCCGTAGTGCCGGATCGCGTTCAGCGGCGGCCGGTAGACGGGCAGTTGCTCGCCCAGCTCGCTCATCCAGTCGTGCTGGACGAAGAAGTGCTGGCGGCCGGTGAGGGTGTGCCAGGGCTTCTTGTGCTCGACGTTGATGACGAAGGGGGAGTAGCGGCGGCCGCCGGTCTCCGAACCCGACCACTCGTAGGAGGTCATCACCGCGCGCGGCTGGGTGCGGGTGTCGGCGAACGTGATCCGCTCGGCCTCGCGCTCGGCGGACAGCTCCACCAGGCCCTCGCTGCCGGTCTGCCGCTCCAGCTCCCGGAAACCCTCGGTCGCCAGGCGGCCGTTGGTGGTGCCGGACAGCGCGAGGATCGCCTCGCACATGTCGCTCGCGGTGGCCAGCGCCGGCCGGCCCGCGCCGGCTCCGTCGCGCACCGTGCCGTTCCGGTGCCGCAGCTCCTCGATCTCCCGGTCCGGGTGGACGGTGACGCCCTTGGTGGTGGTGCCGAGCGAGTCCAGCAGCGGGCCGATCGCGCGGATCTTCTGCGCCACGGCCGCGTAGTCGCGCTCCACCACGACCAGCTTCGGCATCGTGCGGCCCGGCACCGGCTCGCACTCGCCCTTCTTCCAGTCCCGTACCACCCCGCCGGGCTGGGCGAGTTCGTCCGGGGTGTCGTGCGCGAGCGGCACGGCCAGGACGTCGGTACGGGTGCCCAGGTGCTCGGCGGCCAGCTCGCTGAACCGGTCGGCGATGCCGAGGAAGGTGTCGTAGTCGGTACGGGCCTGCCAGGGCGGCGCGATGGCCGGGGTGAAGGCGTGCACGAAGGGGTGCATGTCCGTGCTGGACAGGTCGTCCTTCTCGTACCAGGTCGCGGCCGGCAGGACCACGTCGGCCAGCAGGGCGGTGGAGGTCATCCGGAAGTCCATGGTGACCATCAGGTCGAGCTTGCCCTCGGGCGCCTCCTCGCGCCACACCACCTCCTCGGGCCGCTCGTCCTCGGGGGACTCGGCGGAGCGCACCGCCGCGTCCGTGCCCAGCAGATGGCGCAGGAAGTACTCGTTGCCCTTGCCGGAGGAGCCCAGCAGGTTCGCCCGCCACACGGTCAGCACGCGCGGGAAGTTGGCCGGGTCGTCCGGGTCCTCCGCGGCGAACCGCAGCCGCCCGGATTTCAGTTCGTCCACGACGTGCTCGGCGACGCCGCGCCCCTCGGCCGCGGCCTCGTCGGCCAGGTCCAGCGGGTTGCGGTTGAAGCCGGGGTGGCCGGGCGTCCAGCCCAGGCGCACCGCCTGCGCCAGACAGTCCGCGAACGCCTTGCCCTTGAAGCGGCCCTCGCCCAGCGGCGAGGCCAGCTCGTCCGGACCGAACGCCTCGTAACGCCACTGGTCGGTGTTCAGGTACCAGTAGGAGGTGCCCGTCATGTGCCGGGTCGGGCGCTGCCAGTCGAAGGCGAACGCCAGGTGCTGGAAGCCGGTGAGCGGACGGACCTTCTCCTGGCCCACGTAGTGCGCCCAGCCGCCGCCGTTGACGCCCTGGCAGCCGGTCATCGTGGTCAGCGCCAGGAAGGCCCGGTAGATCGTGTCGGAGTGGAACCAGTGGTTGGTACCCGCGCCCATCGCGATCATCGACCGGCCGTTCGTGCGCTCGGCGTTGCGGGCGAACTCCCGGGCGATCCGGGCCGCCTGCTCGGCCGGCACCGACGTGATGGTCTCCTGCCAGGCCGGGGTGTACGGCTGGGACGCGTCGTCGTACGCCAGCGGCCACACGCCCGGCAGACCCGGCCGGGCCACGCCGTACTGGGCGAGCATCAGGTCGAACACGGTGGTGACCAGCCGGCCGCCCACGCGCTTGACCGGCACGCCGCGCACCATCACCGAACCGCCCTCGGTGGCGCCCTCGTCGAAGCGGGGCAGCGCCACCCGGACCGTGTCCTCCGCCGTCTCCATCAGGCTCAACTCGGGGACCACGTCGCCAAGTTCAAGGTTCCAGCGGCCTCGCCCGGCTTCCCCCCACCGGAAGCCGAGCGAGCCGCCCGGGACCACCGCCTCGCCGGTGGTCCGGTCCATCAGCACCGTCTTGGCGTCCGCGTGCTCCTCGTCACGGCCGAGGTCGGCCGCCGTCAGGAACCCGTCGGGGACGAGCCCGTGCTCGCCCTCCCGGAGCGCCACCAGGAACGGCGCGTCGGTGTAGGTCCGCAAGTAGTCGCGGAAGTACGGCACCTCGCGGTCGACGAGGAACTCGCGCAGGATCACGTGGCCCATGGCCATCGCCAGCGCCCCGTCGGTGCCCGGGTGCGGCGCCATCCACTCGTCGGCGAACTTCACGTTGTCCGCGTAGTCGGGGCTGACCGCGACGACCTTGGTGCCGTTGTAGCGGGTCTCGGTCAGGAAGTGCGCGTCGGGCGTGCGGGTGACGGGGATGTTGGAGCCCCACATCACCAGGTAGCCCGCGTTCCACCAGTCCGCCGCCTCGGGCACGTCGGTCTGGTCGCCGAACATCTGCGGCGAGGCGACCGGCAGGTCGGCGTACCAGTCGTAGAACGACAGCAGCGTGCCGCCGATCAGCGACATGAAGCGGGAGCCGGCCGCGAAGGACGCCATCGACATCG
>NZ_BMVJ01000026.1:62645-86286 GCF_014650655.1 Streptomyces anandii JCM 4720 | reverse complement strand
CCGGGATCGGTGAGAAGCCCGCCACCCGGTCCGGGCCGTAGTTCTTGATGGTGTGCACATGGGCGGCGGCCACCAGCTCGGTCACCTCGTCCCAGCCGGCGCGCACCAGGCCGCCCTTGCCGCGGGCCCGCTTGTACGCCCGCGCCTTCGCCGGGTCCGAGGTGATCTCCGCCCACGCGGCGACCGGGTCGCCGAGCCGGCGCCGGGCCTCGCGCCACATCTTCAGCAGCGTGCCCCGCACATACGGGTAACGGACCCGGCTGGGCGAGTAGGTGTACCAGGAGAACGAGGCACCGCGCGGGCAGCCGCGCGGTTCGTACTCGGGGCAGTCCGCGCCGATCGACGGGTAGTCGGTGGCCTGGTGCTCCCAGGTGATGATGCCGTCCTTGACGTACACCATCCACGAGCAGGAACCCGTGCAGTTCACTCCGTGGGTGGAGCGCACCACCTTGTCGTGGGACCAGCGGTCCCGGTAGAAGCCCTCCCACTTGCCGTCGTTCTCGCCGAAGACGGCGCGCCCGTCGGCGGAGACCTCGCTACGGGTCAGCAGCCTGCGGGCGGCGAGCGGCCAGCCCTGTCCGGCGCGCGGTCCCCGCTGCCGTGCGTTTTCGTCGTTCTCCATGGCCGGAAATCTATGCGCGCGGCCAGGCGGTGATCCTTGGGCCGAATGCCCCCTGACCCATGCCCTAAGGCCCCGGCCCGCCCGCCCGGCCAGGGACCAATGGCCCTACGGCCAGGGCCCCTCGGCGGGGCGGGCGGGGGGCTCGCGCGGTGCAGGCTGGGCGGTGATCGAATCGGAGGCAGCGCATGTACGACCGCACCCGGTGCCGGCCCGGCCCCATCCCCCGTCCCAGGCCGGGGCAGGCACGCCGTACGACATGCGCCCCCCTCCGGTTCGGTCACGGTCCGGCCGCCGGCCCAGTCTGCCCTGACGCCCGGCGGGCCGGACACACGCGTCGCGAACGGCCCGCCCGATGACCGCCCCGCGAGTGCCCGGGCCCCGGGGGCGGGTCGTCCGGGTGCAGCGGCAGGACGTCGGGGAGCGGCCCTTCATCGTGATCTGGGAGTCGACCCGGGCCTGCCCGCTGGCGTGCCTGCACTGCCGTGCCGAGGCCGTGCCCGACCGGGATCCGCGCGAGCTCGGCACCGAGGCCGCCAAGGACCTGATGCGGCAGATCGCCGCCTTCGGGCAGCCGGCCCCCCTCTTCGTGATCACCGGCGGCGACCCCTTCCAGCGCCCCGACCTCCTCGAACTCATCGCCTACGGCAAGGAGGCCGGCGTACGCGTCGCCGTCTCGCCCTCGGGCACCCCCACCCTCACCGCGGACCGGCTGCGGGCCGTCCACGAGGCCGGCGCGGCCGCCCTCTCGCTCAGTCTGGACGGCTCCACCCCCGAACTCCACGACGGCTTCCGGGGCGTGACCGGCGTCTACGGCTGGACCATCGACGCCTGGGACACCGCCCGCGAGCTCGGCATGAAGGTGCAGATCAACACCACCGTCACCCGGCACAACCTGCACGACCTCCCGGACGTCGTGCGCCTGGTGCACACCCACGGCGCGATGCTGTGGAGCGCGTTCTTCCTGGTGCCCACCGGGCGCGGCGCCGCACTCGGAGCGCTCACCCCCGAGGAGACCGAGGACGTGCTGAACTTCGTCCACGACGTCGGCCTCACCGTCCCCGCCAAGACCACCGAGGCCCACCACTTCCGCCGCGTCGCCCTCCAGCGCCGCATCCTCGCCGACCTCGGCGAGGACCACGAGAAGGTGCTCGGACTCGGCCCGCTGTACCGGGAGTTGCGCGACCGCGCGGCCGGGCTGGGCCTGACCGGCGGGGGCCGCCGCGCCCGCCGCCCCCCGCTCGACGTCAACGCCGGCCGCGGCTTCGTCTTCGTCTCCCACACCGGCACCGTGCACCCCAGCGGCTTCCTGCCGCTCGGCGCGGGCAGCGTGCGCGAGCGGCCGCTGACCGAGATCTACCGCACCTCCGAACTGTTCACCGGCCTGCGCGACGCCGACCGGCTGGGCGGCCGCTGCGGCTCCTGCGAGTTCCGCCGCGTGTGCGGCGGCTCCCGCTCCCGCGCCTACGGCCTGACCGGCGACCCGTACGCCGAGGAGCCCTGGTGCGGCTACGTCCCCGGATCCTTCCCGTACCAACGGGAGCTGGCCGCACTGCTGTCCGGGCCGGCGGCGGCACACGGCGAAGCGACGCCCGCCCGGCCGGAGCACGTGCGAGGAGCGCCGTGAACGAACTCGACGACGGGCCGAAGGCCGACGGAAGACGGCAACTGCCGCTCCTCCAGCCCGCCGACGCCGGCCCCAGCCGCTTCAAGCGGTCGGGCGTGCGCTCCCGCCATCTGCGCGCGCACGTCCTCGTCGCCGGCTGGGCGGGCCTCGCCCTGCTCGCGGCCACCGCCCAGGGCACCCTGCCCGTGGCCCGCTGGCTGGCCGTCCACCTGTTCCTGCTCGGCGCGGCCACCACCGCGATCGTGGTGTGGACCGAGCACTTCGCCGTCGCCATGCTGCACGCCGGACTGCCCGACCAACGCCTCGGCGCCGTACGGCTCGCCGGGGTGAACCTGTCCGTGGCCGGCGTGCTGACCGGCGTGTGGGCCGAACTGCCCGTGCTGACCGTGACGGCCTGCGCCGGACTGGTCGCCGCCGTCACCGCGCACCTGTTCGTCCTGGTGCGCATGGGACGCGGCGCCCTCGGCGGCCGGCTCGCGCCCATCGCCGCGTACTACCGGACGGCCGCCGCCGCCCTCGTCGTGGGCGCGGTGCTGGGCGGCCTGCTCGCCACCGGCGCGGCGGGCGCCCACGGGCAGTCCGGGCTGCGGCTCGCCCACATCCACGTCACCCTCCTCGGCTGGATCGGACTGCCCGTCCTCGGCACCCTGTTCATGCTCTGGCCCACCGTCCTCGGCGTCCGGATGCACGAGGCCACCACGACGACGGCCCGCCGGGTGCTGGTCTGCACCGGCGGCGGACTCGCCGTCGCGGTGACCGGCCTCGCGGCCGACCTGCGCTGGGCCGCGGTCGCCGGACTCGCCGCGTACGCCGCCGGACTGGCCGTGACGGCACGGCTCCTGACCGCCACCGTGCGCCGGGGCCGCAGCCCCGTCTCGGTCGCGGCCGCCTGGTCGCTGGCCGCCTCCGCCGCCTGGCTGGTGGCCGGCGTCGCCTTCGACCTGGTGCTGCTGGCCACCCGCTCCGAGACCGCCGCCCAGGACGGCGTCGACGCCCTGGTCCCCCTGATCCTGCTCGGCTTCGTCGCACAGGTCCTCGTCGGCGCGCTGACGTACCTGCTGCCGATCGTGCTGTCCTCCGGCCCCAAGGAGCGCGCCGGACTGCGGGCGGTGCTCGAGCGCGGCTGGGCGCCCCGGCTGGCCGCCCTCGACCTCGCCGTCGCGCTGCTCGTCCTGCCCCTGCCCGCCCCGGCCGCCACCGCGGGCACCGTACTGGCCGCGGCCGCCGCGCTCTCCTTCCTCGTCCTCGTCGTCGCCGTGCTCGGCCACCGCGGCCGGCCGGACGAGCCGTCACGCACCCCCGTACTGCTCGGCACCGCGGCCGCCGTGGTCGTCACCGTGCTCGCCGTACTGGTCGCGGGCAGCGGCGGCACGGGCGGCGGCTCGGACGTGGCCGCCGGACAGGGAGGCGGCGGCGTCGCCACCACCACGCGCACCGTGGCGGTCTCGCTGGGCAACATGCGCATCACCCCCAGCCGCATCGAGGTCGCCAAGGGCACCGCGCTGCGCCTGAAGGTCACCAACCGCGACGCGCAGCGCCACGATCTGAAGATCGACGGCGGCCCGGCCACCGCGCTGCTGTCCGACGGCCGGTCACGCACCCTCGACCTCGGCACGGTCACCGCCGACCGCAAGGGCTGGTGCACGGTCCCGGGCCACCGCGCGGCCGGCATGACCCTCGACATCGTGGTCAAGGGCGGCACCGGCAGCGGAGCGACCGGCACGGACGACATGGCCGGCATGGACGGCATGCACAGCGGCGCCCACGGGCGCAGCGGCGACTCCACGGGCAGCACCCCGGGCACGGGCCCCGACCTCGCCGCCGGCTTCTCGCACGGCTGGCAGCCCCGCTCCGCGGCCCTGCCCGCGGCGCCCGTCGCGACGGTGCACAAGGTCGAACTGCACGCCGTGCGCCGCACGGTGGAGGTCGCCCCCGGCGTCAAGCAGGAGATGTGGACCTTCGGCGGCACCGCCCCCGGCCCCACCCTGCGCGGCAAGGTCGGCGACGTCTTCGAGGTCACCCTCGTCAACGACGACCCCACGATGGGCCACGGCATCGACTTCCACGCCGGCTCCCTCGCCCCCGACAAGCCGATGCGCACCATCCAGCCGGGCGAGCGCCTCGTCTACCGCTTCCGCGCCGACCGGTCCGGCGCCTGGCTGTACCACTGCAGCACCATGCCCATGCTCCAGCACATCGGCAACGGCATGTACGGCGCGGTGATCATCGACCCGCCCGGACTGGCGAAGGCCGACCACGAGTACGTGCTCGTCTCCTCCGAGCTGTTCCTCGGCACCCCGGGCAGCACGGCCCAGGTCGCGAAGATGCGTCAGGACACCCCGGACGCCTGGATGTTCAACGGCGTCGCCGCACAGTACGACAAGGCCCCGCTGAGCGTGCGCGCCGGCGACAGGGTCCGCTTCTGGGTGGTCGCGGCCGGCCCGAACGACGGCATCGCCTTCCACGTCGTGGGCACCGTCTTCGACACCGTCTACAAGGAGGGCGCGTACCTGCTGCGGCCGGGCGGCGCGGGCGGCTCCCAGGCGCTCGACCTGTCGGCCGCCCAGGGCGGCTTCGTCGAGACCGTGTTCCCGGGGGCCGGCCACTACGCCTTCGTCGACCACGACATGCGGCACGCCGAGGCCGGGGCGCACGGCGTCGTGGAGGTGAGGTGATGGGCGTCGGCCTCTGGTCTCTGGTGCGGTTCCTGCACGTCACCGGCGCGGTGCTGTGGGTCGGGGGTCAGCTGGCCCTGTCGCTGGTGGTGCTTCCGCTGTCCCGGCGGATGCTGGCGGCCAAGGACCGCGACGCGTTCGCCGCGCGGGTCGGCCGCCGCTTCGGGATCCTCACCGGGGCCCTGTTCCTGCCGGTCCAGCTGGGCACCGGCTGGGCCATCGCCTGGCACAAGGGCGTCACCTGGGCCTCCCTGGGCGAGCCGGGCTACGGCCGCGTACTGGCCACCAAGCTGGGCCTGTTCGCCCTGGTGATGCTCGCCGCCGCCGCCCACGGCTGGGCCCACGCCAGGCACCGCCCCGACCTCGCCCGCGCGCTGGCCGTCGCCTCCCTGGTCGGTTCCCTGGGGGTCGTCCTCCTCGCCACCGCGCTTCCGGCGACCTGACCGTGCGGTACGGGGGACGCCGGGGGCCGGCGGCGCGCGTGCGGGCACCGGGCGCGCCGGGCAGGCGCATGCGGGCCCGGGACCTGCGGGCGGCCCGGGACCTGCGGCCCTCGGAAGGACCCGGTGAGCCCTCCCTTCCCGGCCGGGCGGCGACGGAGGGTGGACCGGGCAACGACCTGCGAGGCACGCCGCGAAAGGAGCCGTCATGAAGACGCCGGAAGTCGACGCGACAGCCCTGGAGAGCCTGCTGTACTCGGCCGTGGCGGCCCCGTCGATCCACAACACCCAGCCATGGCGGTTCGGCATGGACGCCGGCACCCGCTCGATCCACGTCCGCGCCGACCGCAGCCGCGCCCTCCCGCTGACCGATCCGCGGCTGCGCGCCCAGCACCTCTCCGTGGGCGCGGCCGTCTTCAACCTGAGGGTCGCCGCCGCGCACCTGGGCTGGGACCCCGTCGTACGGCTCCTGCCCGACCCGGGCGACCCCGACCTGCTGGCCACCGTCCGGCTGGGCGTGGCCATGCCGGGCGCGCAGCCGTCGTACGGCATGCTCTACGACGCCGTCGCGCGCCGGCACACCAGCCGGATGCCCTTCACCGGGCGGCCGGTCCCGGAGCACATCGTGTCGGAGATGGTCGCCGCGGCCCGGGCCGAGGGCGCCCACCTGGACATGCCCGACTTCGCCGGCACCCGCCGGCTGCTCAGCCTCACCTCCGCGGCCGAGGCGCGCAACGCCGCCGACCCGGCCCGCGCCGCCGAGGCACGGTCGTGGATCAACACCCCGGACGCGCCCGCCCCGTACGGCATTCCGCTCACCTCGCTCGGCCCGGCGGACGCGGCCGGACGGATGCCGATGCGGGACTTCACCGGCCCGCTGCCGGGGCTGCGGCTGCCCGCGCTGCGCTTCGAGCGGCACGCGCAGGTGGCCCTGCTGTGGACCCCGTACGACCGGCGGGAGGACTGGCTGCGGGCGGGGCAGGCCCTGGAGCGGGCGCTGCTGGTGGCCACCCGGCACGGCGTGCGCACCTCGATGCTGCACCAGGCCATGGAGTGGCCGGACCTGCGGGCGGCCATGACGGGCGCACGGCACCGCCGCTTCCCGCATCTGCTGATCCGCTTCGGCTACGGCCCGGACGGCGGCCGCACCCCGCGCGCCACCACGCGGCCGGACACGGAGGACGGCTCCGCCGGCGCGATGGGAGCGCACAACGCCGAGCCGGCCGGCTCCGCCTGAGCGGGCCGCCGGCCCGCTCAGCCGGTCACGCGCAGGTCGGTGAGTTCCCGGCCGGTGACCATCTCGGCCTCGATGCGGATGAAGAGG
The DNA here is from genome assembly GCF_014650655.1 of Streptomyces anandii JCM 4720. Taxonomy (GTDB): domain Bacteria; phylum Actinomycetota; class Actinomycetes; order Streptomycetales; family Streptomycetaceae; genus Streptomyces; species Streptomyces anandii. Next base: position 79,601 of record NZ_BMVJ01000026.1, on the reverse strand, counting down.
TCCTGCTGAATGGGCATCCAGGAACTCGGACCGGTCCGCAGCAGCCGCTCGTGCTCGGCCGGGTCGGTCACCGCGGTGGCACGGCCGGTGACGACCACGCTCCACCCAGAGCGGCTGTCGGCGTCGAACTCGTCCGCCTCGAAGGCGACGACCACACCGTCGACGGCCCGCACCAGGTCCGACCCCGCGGAGGTGCGCAGCAGCACCGCGGAGTCGATGTCCAGGGAGAAGTTCACCGGGAGCACCGCGGGGAGCGCGTGGCGCGTGTACACGACACGGCCGACCGGAACCTTGGCGAGCAGCCGCAGGCACTCCTGCCGGTCCATCGAGCGAAAGCCGTCGTTCTTCAACATCCCTCCATCGTGCGTGCCGGCCGCCCCCGCCGTTAGGGCCGGTCGGCCCACATCTGCGCGCGGCCCTCCGCGGCCCCGCGGGCGCGGGTACCCCGCCCGGGCACGTACGAGCACGGACGAGCGCATGGGACCCATGGCCGGGTGCCCCTCCGGGACCGGGTCGACCGGGCCCGCTTGATCGGGACGGTCCGCCGCGCACGCAGGGACCCTCGGTCCCTGCTCGGGGCGTCAGGCGCCACGGATAGTTGCAATCGGGCCACCGGGCAGGTGAACGGGGGACCCGCGGACCGGGTGGGACCCGGTTCCGTACCACTCGGCGAGTGAAGGGAAAGGCGGCATGCTTCAGCCGTCAGGGAAGAAGAAGGACATGCCGGCGTCGGAGGCCGCCCCCGTGTCCGGGCGGGCCTGGCTGATGCTGGCGCTGGCCACGATCGGCTTCGCCGTGAACTTCTGGGCCTGGGCGCTGCTCAGCCCGCTGGGACCCCGGTTCAAGGACACCCTGGACCTGTCGTCCTTCCAGCAGTCGCTGCTGGTGGCCGTGCCGGTCGTGGTCGGCTCGCTCGGCCGCATACCCGTGGGCGCGCTGACCGACAGGTTCGGCGGCCGGGTGATGTTCCCGCTGGTGTCCGCGGCCACCATCGTCCCGGTGCTCTACCTGGGCCTGGCCGGGCACGACTCGCTCGCCGCGCTGCTGGCCGGCGGGTTCTTCCTGGGCATCGGCGGCACCGCGTTCGCGGTCGGCGTGCCCTTCGTCAACGCCTGGTTCCCGCCGCAGCGGCGAGGCCTCGCCATCGGCGTCTTCGGCATGGGCATGGGCGGCACTGCGATCAGCGCGCTGACCACGGTCAAGCTGGTCAACGCGCACGGCATGGCGAACCCCTTCCTGATCACCGCGGCCGTCCTCGCCGCCTACGCGGTCCTCGCCGCGCTCCTGCTGCGGGACGCCCCCGGACGCACCGTGCCGACCGAGCCCCTCGGCCGCCGGCTCGCCGCGACCTGCAAGCTGCCCGTCACCTGGCAGGCCTCGGCGCTGTACGCGGTGTGCTTCGGCGGATACGTCGCCTTCTCGGTCTACCTGCCCACCTATCTGAAGACCGGCTACGGCCTGGCCCAGGCGGACGCGGCGAACCGGATGGCGGGCTTCGTGCTCCTGGCGGTGGCGATGCGCCCGGTCGGCGGCTGGCTGTCGGACCGCATCGGCGCGGTGCGGGTGCTCGCGGTGGCGCTGAGCGCGGTGGTGATCGCGGCCTTCGTGCAGTCCCTCACCCCGACCCTCGCCCCGACCGGCACCATCGCCTTCCTCGCCATGGCCGCCGCGCTCGGCGCGGGCAGCGGCGCGGTCTTCGCCCTGGTCGCCCTGCTGGCACCGGCCAACCAGGTCGGTTCGGTCACCGGCATCGTCGGCGCCGCCGGCGGTCTGGGCGGCTTCGTACCGCCGCTGGTCATGGGCTCGCTGTACGGCACCTACGGCTCCTACGCGCTGGGCCTGGTCCTGCTGGCCCTGGTCGCCCTCGCGGCCCTCGCCTTCACCGGCACCGGAGTCCGCAGCGCCGTCACCCGCCGCACCCGGCGCGTGGCCCAGCCCCAGCTCTGAGCCGGCAGACCGGCCCGGCCCCGGCTCTGACCGAGTCCAAGAAAGAGGAGGAGAACCTCCCATGTGCGAGTACTGCGGCTGCCAGGCAGTGGAGTCGATCGAGAAGCTGACCAGCGAGCACGACACGGTGGTGAACCTGATCGGCCTGGTCCGGGACGCGCACGGGGCCGGCGACCTCACCCGTGTGGCGGAACTGGCCCGGCGCATCGCCTCCGTCCTCGAACCGCACACCGAGGTCGAGGAGCACGGACTGTTCCCCGCCCTGGCCGACGACTTCCCCGAGAAGATCGCCGCGCTGGAGGAGGAGCACCGCGTGATCGAGGCCGTACTGGCCGAGGCGGAGCACGGCACCCCGGCGGACCCCCGCTGGCCGGACCGTCTCCTCGACACCCTGGCCATGCTCCGCGACCACATCCTCAAGGAGCAGGACGGCGTCTTCCCCGCCGCCCTGGCCTTCCTGAGCACGGAACAGTGGGAGACCGTCGAGGCGGTCCGGGCCCGTGCGACCGCCCCGGTGTCCTGACACCCCGGCACCGGCCCCGGACCCGCCCCGGGCCGGTGCCGCTCCCGCCTCCCGCCACTCCCGCCGTCCGGCGCGCCTCCCGCGCCGGGCGGCGCGGTCGTGCGTTCGATGAAATCCTTGGTTCGCGTGTGTCGAACGCGTCATGTGCGGTAGGCACTGTGGTGATTGAAGCGGCAAGGGGTCAAGAGGACGAGCGAGTGAGCGACCACGGGTGAGGACCCGGGAGGGAGCGGCGCGGTGGCCACGGAGACCGACCCGACGTCGATACCGGCGCGCGGAGCACCACGGCCAGGACTGGACAGCGAACTGACGGACGCACTGGTGCGCTCCCGCCGGTACTTCACCCGGGCGGAGGTCTCCAAGGACCTGCGCACCCTGCACAAGACGGGCGGCCGCCGCGCGGACGACTTCTACCGGGACCGCTGGTCCCACGACAAGGTCGTCCGCTCCACCCACGGCGTGAACTGCACCGGTTCCTGCTCCTGGAAGGTGTACGTCAAGGACGGCATCATCACCTGGGAGGCCCAGCAGACCGACTACCCCTCCGTCGGTCCCGACCGCCCCGAGTACGAGCCGCGCGGCTGCCCGCGCGGCGCCGCCTTCTCCTGGTACACCTATTCGCCGACCCGTGTCCGGTACCCGTACGTCCGCGGCGTACTCCTCCACATGTACCGCGAGGCCAAGGCGCGCCTGGGCGACCCGGTCGCGGCCTGGGCCGACATCGTCTCCGACCCCGAGCGCGCCCGCCGCTACAAGTCCGCCCGCGGCAAGGGCGGCCTGGTGCGGGCCACCTGGGACGAGGCGGTGGAGATGGTCGCCGCCGCGCATGTGCACACCATCAAGGAGTACGGCCCCGACCGCCTGGCCGGGTTCTCGCCCATCCCCGCGATGTCGATGGTCTCCCACGCGGCCGGCGCCCGCTTCTACTCGCTGCTCGGCGGCGTGATGCTCTCCTTCTACGACTGGTACGCCGACCTGCCGGTCGCCTCCCCGCAGGTCTTCGGCGACCAGACCGACGTCCCCGAGTCCGGGGACTGGTGGGACGCCGGCTACCTGATCATGTGGGGCTCCAACGTGCCGGTGACCCGCACCCCGGACGCCCACTGGATGACCGAGGCCCGCTACCGCGGCCAGAAGGTCGTCGCGGTCTCGCCGGACTACGCGGACAGCGTGAAGTTCGCCGACGAGTGGCTGCCCGCCCAGCCCGGCACCGACGGGGCGCTGGCGATGGCCATGGGCCACGTGGTGCTCAAGGAGTTCTTCGTCGACCGCCGCACCCCGTACTTCGACGAGTACGTCAAGCGCTACACCGACCTGCCCTTCCTGGTCGCCCTCGACGAGCGCGCGCCGGCGACGGGGACAGGGACGGACGCGGGCACGGCGACGTACGCGCCGGGCAAGTTCCTCACCGCCGCCGACCTCGGCGGCGAGCACGCGGCCGCCGAACACGCCGAGTTCCGCACCGTGCTGCTGGACGCGGCCGGCGACCCGGTCGTCCCGAACGGCACCCTCGGCGACCGCTTCGGCGAGAGCGGCGCCGGCAAGTGGAACCTCGACCTCGACGGCGTGGACCCGCTCCTCACGGCCGAGGGCGGCGCCGAGACGCCCGTCACGGTCGAACTCCCGCGCTTCGACGCCCCCGACGGCACCGCGGGCACCCTCCTGCGCGGGGTCCCGGTGCGGCGCGTCGCCGGACGGCTGGTGACCACGGTCTTCGACCTGCTGCTCGCCCAGTACGGCGTGGGCCGCCCCGGCCTGCCCGGCCGCTGGCCCGCCTCCTACGACGACGCCGAGGAGCCGTACACGCCCGCCTGGCAGGCCGCGATCACCGGCGTGGACGCCGGGCGGGCGGCCCGGATCGCCCGCGAGTTCGCCGCCAACGCCGAGGAGTCCCGCGGCCGTTCGATGATCATCATGGGTGCGGGCGCCAACCACTGGTTCCACTCCGACACCATCTACCGCGCCTTCCTCACCCTGACCACGCTGACCGGCTGCCAGGGCGTCAACGGTGGCGGCTGGGCGCACTACGTCGGCCAGGAGAAGGTCCGGCCGCTCACCGGCTACTCGGCGTTCTCCACCGCCGCCGACTGGAACCGCCCGGCCCGCCAGATGATCCAGACGGCGTACTGGTACCTGCACAGCGACCAGTTCCGCTACGACCCCTTCTCCGCCGACACCCTCGCGGCGGCCGGCGCCGGCGGCCCCTTCGCCGGGATGGCCACCGCCGACGTGATCGCCGCCTCGGCCCGGATGGGCTGGATGCCCTCCTACCCGACCTTCGACCGCAACCCGCTCGACCTCGCCGATGAGGCGGAGGCCGCCGGACGCCCGCCCGGCGAGCACATCGTGGACGAACTCAAGGCCGGACGGCTGAAGTTCGCCGGCGAGGACCCGGACGCGCCGGAGAACTTCCCACGCGTGCTCACCGTCTGGCGGGCCAACCTGCTCGGCTCCTCGGCCAAGGGCAACGAGTACTTCCTCAAGCACCTGCTGGGCACCGACTCCTCCGTCAACGCCACCGAGGCGCCGCCCGAGGCCCGCCCCCGGGACGTGGTGTGGCGCGAGGAGGCCCCCACCGGCAAACTCGACCTGCTGCTCACGCTGGACTTCCGCATGACCAGCACGACGATCTTCTCCGACGTGGTGTTCCCGGCCGCCACCTGGTACGAGAAGCACGACCTGTCCAGCACCGACATGCACCCCTACGTGCACGCCTTCAACCCGGCGATCGCACCGCCCTGGCAGACCCGCACCGACTTCGACGCCTTCAACACCCTGGCCCGCCGCTTCAGCGAGCTGGCCGCCACCCACCTCGGGGTGCGCAAGGACGTCGTGGCCGCCCCGCTGCTGCACGACACCCCGGACGAAATGGCCACCCCGCACGGCCGCGTGCGCGACTGGGGGACCGGCGCGTGCGAGCCCGTACCGGGCAGGACCATGCCGAAGCTGGTCACCGTGGAGCGCGACTACGGCGCGATCGCGCAGAAGATGACCGCGCTCGGCCCGCTGCTCGACTCCCTGGGCGCCACCACCAAGGGCGTCACCTTCAAGGTGGACCGCGAACTCGACTACCTGCGGCACAAGAACGGCACCGTGCGCGGGGGAGTGGCCGACGGACGGCCCTCGCTCGCCCGGGACGTGCACGCCTGCGAGGCGATCCTCGCCCTGTCCGGCACCACCAACGGGCACCTGGCCACCCAGGGCTTCCACACCCTGGAGGCCCGCACCGGCACCCGCCTCGCCGACCTGGCCGCCGAGCACGAGGGCAAGCAGGTCACCTTCGCCGACACCCAGGCCGCCCCCGTGCCGGTCATCACCAGCCCCGAGTGGTCCGGTTCGGAGTCGGGCGGGCGCCGCTACTCCGCGTTCACCGTCAACGTCGAACGGCTCAAGCCCTGGCACACCCTCACCGGCCGCCAGCACTTCTACCTCGACCACGACTGGATGACCGCGCTCGGCGAGCAACTGCCCGTGTACCGCCCCCCGTTGAACATGAACGCCCTCTTCGGCGAGCCACGCCTGGGCGAAACCGGCGAACTGGGCGTGAGCGTGCGCTACCTCACCCCGCACAACAAGTGGTCCATCCACTCCGAGTACCAGGACAACCTGTTCATGCTGTCGCTGTCCCGGGGCGGCCCCACCATCTGGATGAGCACCCAGGACGCGGCGAAGATCGGCGTACGCGACAACGACTGGATCGAGGCGGTCAACCGCAACGGCGTCGTCGCCGCCCGCGCCGTCGTCTCGCACCGCATGCCCGAGGGCACCGTGTACATGTACCACGCGCAGGACCGGCTGATCGACGTGCCCCGCACCGAGACCACCGGCCGCCGCGGCGGCATCCACAACTCCCTCACCCGGCTGCTGGTCAAGCCCAGCCACCTCATCGGCGGCTACGCCCAGCTCTCCTACGCCTTCAACTACCTCGGCCCGACCGGGAACCAGCGCGACGAGGTCACCGTCATCCGCCGCCGCACGAACCAGGAGGTGACGTACTGATGCGCGTCATGGCCCAGATGGCGATGGTGATGAACCTCGACAAGTGCATCGGCTGCCACACCTGTTCGGTCACCTGCAAACAGGCGTGGACCAACCGCACCGGCGTCGAGTACGTGTGGTTCAACAACGTCGAGACCCGCCCCGGTCAGGGCTACCCCCGGCGCTACGAGGACCAGGGCACCTGGCGCGGCGGCTGGGAGCTGAACAAGCGCGGCCGGCTCTCGCTCAAGGCCGGCGGCCGCTTCAAGAAGCTCATCACCATCTTCTCCAACCCGGTCCTGCCGTCCCTGGACGACTACTACCAGCCCTGGACGTACGACTACGAGACGCTGACCAACGCCCCGCTCCAGGACCACACCCCCGTCGCCCGCCCCAAGTCCCTGATCACCGGCAAGGACATGAAGATCTCCTGGTCGGCGAACTGGGACGACGACCTCGGCGGCTCGGCGCTCCACGGCGACCAGGACGTCGTACTGGGCGAGATCTCCGAAAAGATCAAGCTCGAGTTCGAGCAGACCTTCATGTTCTACCTGCCGCGCATCTGCGAGCACTGCCTCAACCCGTCCTGCGCGGCCTCCTGCCCCTCCGGCGCGATCTACAAGCGCAGCGAGGACGGCATCGTGCTGGTCGACCAGGACCGGTGCCGCGGCTGGCGGATGTGCGTGACCGGATGCCCGTACAAGAAGGTCTACTTCAACCACCGCACCGGCAAGGCCGAGAAGTGCACCTTCTGCTTCCCGCGCGTCGAGGTCGGCCTGCCCACCGTCTGCTCCGAGACCTGCGTCGGCCGCCTGCGCTACATCGGCCTGGTCCTCTACGACGCCGACAAGGTCCTCGAGGCCGCCTCCACCCCGAACGACACCGACCTGTACGAGGCGCAGCGCTCCGTGCTCCTCGACCCCGACGACCCGCACGTGATCGCCGAGGCCGAGCGGGCCGGCATCCCGCGCGACTGGATCGAGGCCGCCCAGCGCTCCCCGGTGCACGCCCTGATCAACAAGTACAAGGTGGCGCTGCCGCTGCACCCGGAGTACCGGACCATGCCCATGGTCTGGTACGTCCCGCCGCTCTCCCCGGTGGTCGACGCCGTGCGCGACACCGGCCAGGACGCCGAGGACCACCGCAACCTGTTCGCCGCCGTCGACGCCCTGCGCATCCCGGTGAGCTACCTCGCCGAGCTGTTCACCGCGGGCGACCCGGCCCCGGTGGACGCGGTCCTGCGCCGGCTCGCGGCGATGCGCTCCTACATGCGCGACATCAACCTCGGCCGCGAGCCGGACGCCGCCATCCCCGAGCAGGTCGGGATGGGCGAGGAGCAGATGTACGACATGTACCGGCTGCTGGCGCTGGCCAAGTACGACGAGCGCTACGTCATCCCGCCCGCCCACGCCGAACAGGCCCACAATCTCGAGGAACTGGCCACCGAGTGCAGCCTGGACTACGAGGGCGGCCCCGGCATGGGGGGCTCCGGGCCCTTCGGCGAGGCGTCCGGCGGCGCCGCCCCCGTCGCGGTGGAGAACTTCCACGCCCTGCGCGACCGCCAGAGGTCCGACACCTCGGCGGCGCCCGTCGACAAGGAGACCCGCGTCAACCTCCTCAACTGGGACGGCAAGGGAGCGCCCCCCGGCCTCTTCCCGCCCCAGGCCGGCACACCCGGCGACGACAAGGCCGTGGACGGTGGCGGAGAGGTCGAGCCCAAGCCATGAAAGCCCCGAACCTGAAGCGGAAGCTGCGCCCAGCCACCCCGCGCACCGAGCCCTGGCACCCCTACGCCTGGCAGGCCCAGTCCCTGCTCCTGGCCTACCCCGAGGAGGACTTCGGACAGAAGCTGTCCCTGGCCCGCCGGGTCGCCCCCGCCCTGCCCGAGCAGGTCCGCGACCCGCTGCTGGCGTTCACCGCGCACGCCGAGCGGACCCCGGCCGCCGAGCTGGGCGCCGCCTACGTGGCCACCTTCGACCACCGCAAGCGCTGCTGCCCGTACCTGACGTACTACGCGCACGGCGACACCCGGAAGCGCGGCATCGCCCTGCTCCGCCTGAAGCAGGCCTACGCCGCCGCCGGGCTGCGCCTGGCCGAGGACGAGCTGCCCGACCACCTCGCCGTCGTCCTGGAGTTCGCCGGCGCCGAACCAGCCGCCGGGCACCGCCTGCTCCTCGAACACCGCGCCGGCCTGGAACTGCTGCGCCTCGCCCTCGACGAGGACGACTCGCCCTGGGCGCACCTGCTCCGCTCCGTCTCCGCGACCCTGCCGCCGCTCAAGGGCGACGAGCGGGAGGCCGTCGCACGGCTCGCCGCCGAGGGACCGCCCGGCGAGGAGGTCGGGCTCGCCCCGTACACGCCCCCGCAGTTCATGCCCGACCCCCAAGGAGGCCCGCGATGACCGTCCCGACCACGTGGCCCGACGGCACCACGACCATGGCCGCCGACGCCGGCACGGGCGCCATCGTGCTGTGGGTGGTGCTGCCGTACATCTCGCTGGCGGTCTTCGTCCTCGGCCACATCTGGCGCTACCGCTACGACAAGTTCGGCTGGACCACCCGCTCCTCGGAGCTGTACGAGAAGCGGCTGCTGCGCATCGGCAGCCCGCTGTTCCACTTCGGCATCCTCGTCGTGCTGATCGGGCACGTCATCGGCCTGCTCATCCCGGACAGCTGGACCGGGGCGGCCGGGATCACCGAGACCCAGTACCACGTCGTGGCGGTCACCCTTGGCACGGTCGCCGGCGTGTGCACGCTGGGCGGCATCGCCATCCTGATCTACCGCCGCCGCACGGTCGGCCCGGTGTTCTCGGCGACCACCCGCAACGACAAGGTGATGTACGTCTCGCTCACCCTGACGATCGCCCTCGGCCTCGCCGCCACCGTCGACGCCAACATCGTCGAGGGCGGTTACAACTACCGCGAGACCATCTCCCCCTGGTTCCGCTCCATCTTCTACGTCCAGCCGGACCCCGGCCTGATGAGCGCGGCCCCCGTCCTCTACAAACTCCACGCCCTCAGCGCCCTGGTCCTCTTCGCCCTCTGGCCCTTCACCCGCCTCGTCCACATGCTCACAGCCCCCCTCGGCTACCTCACCCGCCCGTACATCGTCTACCGCTCCCGAGACCCCCGACTCGGCAACCGCCCGCCCCGACGGGGCTGGGAACGGGTGGGCTGACACCCCTCGCCGCCCGGGCCTCCGCCCCTCCGCCCGCGGTGCGGCGGCGGCGCGGCGGGCAGGGCCACCCGGGGGGCCTAACGGCCCCCACTCCGCCCCCGGGCGGCCCCTGCCCGCCCCTGCCCGGCAGCGCCACCCTGGCGACAGAGGGTGCATCGAGCGCCCTGCCCGCAGGAGGTGTGCACCATGCAGTCACCCGTCGTCGCCGGAGTCGATGGTTCACAGGAGAGTCTGGCCGCGGCCGAATGGGCCGCACGAGAGGCCGAGCGCCGAGGACGGAACCTCCGCCTGTTCCACGCCTGGAACTGGCACCCCCGCTCCGGCGACGGCGCCCGCGTCGACGCTGCCCAGCGCCACCTGGCCCGCCAGGTGCTGAACCAGGCCGAGGACAGGGTCCGCGCGGTCTGCCCCGGCGTACGCCTGGAGGAGGAACAGGTCCTCGGACCGGCCACCACGGCCCTGCTGCGCGCATCCGAGCACGCCGACCTCCTCGTCCTCGGCTCCCGGGGCCTCAGCGGCTTCACCGGCTTCCTCGTGGGCTCGGTGGCCCTCGGCACCGTGGCCCGCGCCGAGTGCCCCGTCGTCCTCGTCCGCGGCGGTGAGGAGGCCTCCGACGAGCACCTCCCGGCGGCCGACGGCAGCGCCTCCACGGACACCGGCTACCGCGACGTGGTACTCGGCCTCGACGTCGCCGTCCCGTGCGACGAGGTCATCGAGTTCGCCTTCGAGGAGGCACGCCTGCGCCACTCCCGCCTGCGCGCGGTGTACGCCTGGCAGGAGCCGTCCGCCCTGGGCCTCGGCCCCGGCGAGATCTCGCTGGTGGACGACCCCGGCCGGGCCGATGAGTGGCAGGGCTTCCTGTCCGCCGTGCTCCAGGCGTGGCGGGACAAGTACCCCGACGTCGAGGTCGTCGAGACGGTCGTCAAGGAGAAGCCGTCCACCGCACTGGTGCGCGCCGCCTCCCAGGCGAGCCTGCTCGTCGTGGGCCGCCGCCCGCCCGGACGGCCCGCGGGCCCACGCACCGGCCCCGTCACCCACGCCGCCATCCACCACGTCGGCTGCCCCGTGGCGGTCGTCTTCCACGACTGAGAGGACCCGGCCGAGATGAACACGCCCAGGACCTACGTGTACGCCTTCGCCGAGGGCAGCCGGGACATGGCCGGACTCCTCGGCGGCAAGGGAGCCGGACTCGCCGAGATGACCCGTCTGGGCCTGCCCGTCCCGCCCGGGTTCACCGTCACCACCGAGGCCTGCAAGGTCTACCTCGCCACCGGCGAGGAGCCGCCCGAGCTGGCCGTCGAACTCGCCCGCGCCCTCGCCGGCCTGGAGCGGGCCATGGGCCGCGACCTCGGCGCGCCCGACGACCCGCTGCTGGTCTCGGTGCGCTCCGGCGCCCGGTTCTCCATGCCGGGCATGATGGAGACCATCCTCGACATCGGCCTCAACGACGCCTCCGTGCACGGGCTGGCCAAGGCCTCCGGCCAGGAGCGGTTCGCCTGGGACTCCTACCGGCGCCTCGTGCAGATGTTCGGGCACACGGTGATGGGCGTCGACGGCGACCTGTTCCAGGACGCCATCGCCGCGCACCGCGCGAAGCGCTCCGTCACCGTCGACCAGGAACTGGACGCCGCCGAACTCGCCGAACTCACGGAGGAGTTCAAGGAGATCATCCGCCGCGAGACCGGCGAGGACTTCCCGCAGCACCCGGCCGAGCAACTGCGTCGGGCCATCCGCGCCGTCTTCGACTCCTGGAACGGCGAACGCGCTTGCGTCTACCGCCACCGCGAACACATCCCCGAGGACCTCGGCACCGCCGTCAACGTCCAGGCGATGGTCTTCGGCAACCTCGGCCCCGACTCCGGCACCGGTGTCGCCTTCACCCGCGACCCGGCCACCGGCGCTCGCGGCATGTACGGCGACTACCTGTCCGACGCCCAGGGCGAGGACGTCGTCGCCGGCGTCCGCGACGCCGTGCCGCTGGCCGAGCTCAAGCGCCTCGACCCGCGCTCCTACGTCGAACTCGGCGACCACCTGCGGACCCTGGAGAACCACTACCGCGACCTGTGCGACGTCGAGTTCACCGTCGAGCGCGGCCGGCTGTGGATCCTGCAGACCCGCGTCGGCAAGCGCACCGCCCAGGCCGCGTTCCGCATCGCGCACGACCTGCGCGAGGAGAAGGCCATCACCGCCGACGAGGCCCTGGTCCGCGTGGACAGCGCCGAGCTCACCCGGCTGATGTTCCCCCGCTTCGACGTACGACCCACCGACGCGCCCCTCGCGCACGGCGTGCCCGCCTCGCCGGGCGCGGCGGTCGGCGTCGTCGTCTTCGACCCGGCGACGGCCCGGCGCCGCGCCGCGGACGGCGAGGACGTCGTCCTGGTCCGCCGCGAGACCACCCCCGACGACCTGCCCGGCATGATCGCCGCCCAGGCCGTGCTGACCAGCCGCGGCGGCAAGACCAGCCACGCGGCGGTCGTCGCCCGCGGCATGGGCAAGGTCTGCGTCTGCGGCGCGGAGTCCCTCACCGTGGACGTCGCCGGGAAGCGGTTCACCACCGACACCGGCGTAGTGGTCCGCGAGGGCGACACCGTCTCCGTCGACGGCACCGCCGGCACCGTCCACCTCGGCGCGCTGCCGCTCACCGCCTCCGAGGTGGGCCGCGCCCTGGAGACCGGCGAGGCGACCGACGAGCTGACCGCGGCCGTGCTCGACACCCTCGCGCACGCCGACGCCGTACGCCGTCTCGAGGTGCGCGCCAACGCCGACACCCCCGAGGACGCCGTCCGCGCCCGCGCGCTCGGCGCCCAGGGCATCGGCCTGTGCCGCACCGAGCACATGTTCCTCGGCGAACGCCGCGCCCTGGTCGAGGCGATGATCCTCGCCCGCGACGACACCGCCCGCGAGCGGGCGCTCGCCGCCCTGCTGCCGCTGCAGCGCGAGGACTTCACCGGCATCCTGAAGGCGATGGACGGCCTTCCGGTGACGATCCGTCTGATCGACCCGCCGCTGCACGAGTTCCTGCCCGACCGCACCGAACTGGCCGTGCGCCTCGCCCGAACCGAGCACCCCGACCCGCACGACCGCGAACTGCTCGACGCCGTCGAGCGCACCCACGAGCAGAACCCGATGCTCGGCCTGCGCGGGGTGCGCCTGGGCCTGGCCGTGCCCGGTCTGATGGCCATGCAGGTGCGCGCTGTCGCGGAGGCGGTCGTGGCGCGGCTGCGCGACGGCGGCCGGCCCCGCGCCGAGATCATGATCCCACTGGTCGGCACCGTCGAGGAACTGCGGCTGGCCCGCGCCGAGGCCGAACGTGTCCTCGCGGAGGTCGCCGCCGAGACCGGCACGGCCCTCGACTGCCCGATCGGCACCATGATCGAGCTGCCGCGCGCCGCCCTCACCGCCGGACGCATCGCCGAGGCCGCCGACTTCTTCTCCTTCGGCACCAACGACCTCACCCAGACCACCTGGGGCCTGTCCCGCGACGACGCCGAGGCCTCCTTCTTCCCGCTCTACCTCGACAAGGGCGTCTTCGACGTCTCCCCCTTCGAGACCATCGACCAGGAAGGCGTCGGCAGGCTGGTCGAACTGGCCGTCCAGGCCGCCCGCACCGTCAACCCCGGCCTGGAGACCGGTGTCTGCGGCGAGCACGGAGGCGACCCCGCCTCCATCCACTTCTTCCACCGGGCCGGCCTCGACTACGTCTCCTGCTCCCCCTTCCGCCTCCCCGCCGCCCGACTGGAAGCAGCCCGAGCCACCTTGGAGAACACACGAACCAGCGACAGCAGGTGAGAGCCCCCTGGGCCCGCCCGGGCGGCCCGGGGCGCCGTCGAAACACGCCGGCGCCCCGGGCTCAACGAAACCGGGCCTGCACGAGATCGCGCTCACCGACGCGACGATCACCGTCCGCTGCGCGGACCTGCGAGCCGATTGGGTGGACGCGAACTAATCGGTGGCACTTCGGTGTGGGCCGCTCTAGAGTGAGGACCGCTTCGTACGGCGGCCGGTGATCGCCGGTGTGGATCAGGTGAGGAACGGGAGGTGTGACCGATGGCTGTCTCTGTGACGGGCGCTGCCCGCAATCAGAAGTTCGTCCACTCCACCTCCGTGGCCTCCGGCTGATCTTTCCTGCCTTCTCGCGCGCGCCAGTGCGCGCGGCGCCGGGGCCGCCCTCCGAAGGGTTCCCCTTGAATCTCTCTTCTCTCACGGCTTATTCCGCTTCGTCGCATCCTCTCGCTGCCTACGGGTGGGACGGTGGCTGGGAAGCGGAGTTCGCTCCGTACGCAGAGCAGGGTCTCCTGCCCGGTCGTGTCGTCCGCGTCGACCGGGGGCAGTGCGATGTCGTCACCGCGGACGGGACCGTCCGTGCCGACACCGAGTTCGTCGTGCCCCGTGATCCGATGAAGGTCGTGTGCACGGGGGACTGGGCCGCGGTCGACGCGGGCGGTGACCCCCGGTACGTGCGGACGCTCATCCCGCGGCGCACCGCGTTCGTGCGGTCCACCTCGTCCAAGCGGTCCGAGGGCCAGATCCTCGCCGCCAACGTGGACTACGCCATCGTCGCCGTCTCGCTCGCGCTCGAACTGGACCTCGGGCGCGTCGAGCGCTTCCTCGCCCTCGCCTGGGAGTCGGGCGCCCAGCCGCTGGTCGTACTGACCAAGGCCGACCTGGTGCCCGACGCGACGGGGCTGTCGTACCTCGTCCAGGACGTGGAGACGACCGCGCCCGGCGTCCCGGTGCTTCCGGTCAGCGCGGTGACCGGGGACGGGCTCGACGTGCTCGTCGCCGTGGTCGCCGGCGGTACGTCCGTGCTGCTCGGGCAGTCCGGCGCCGGCAAGTCCACCCTCGCCAACGCGCTGCTCGGCGAGGACGTCATGGACGTACGGGCCACCCGTGACGTCGACGGCAAGGGGCGGCACACCACGACCACCCGCAATCTGCTCCTGCTGCCCGGCGGTGGCGTACTCATCGACACTCCCGGACTGCGCGGGGTCGGCCTGTGGGACGCCGAGACCGGGGTCGGCCAGGTCTTCTCCGAGATCGAGGAACTCGCCGAAAGCTGCCGCTTCCAGGACTGTGCCCACGGCAGCGAGCCCGGCTGCGCGGTGCTCGCCGCCATCGACTCGGGCGAACTGCCCGAACGGCGCCTGGAGAGCTACCGCAAGCTGATGCGCGAGAACCAGTGGATCGTCGCCAAGACCGACGCGCGACTGCGCGCCGAAATCCGCCGCGACTGGAAACGCAAGGGCGCGGCGGGCCGCGCCGCGATGGAGGCCAAGCGCGGCCGCCTGCATTGACCGCCCCAGCCCCCACCGCCCGCCGGGCCGGCAGCTCCGGCGGGCGTGCGGGTGCCGCCCCGGGGGGTCGTCCGCGTGCCGCCCGGCCGCCCGCGCGCCTGCCGTCCGTGCGCGTGCCGCTCGGCCGCCGGGCCCCCGTCGCCCCGCCGCCGAGTTCGCCGGGCCCGGCGTACCGTCGGTGGCGTCATGTCCGAATTCCGCCAGCCGGCGGGCGGGGGAGGGCGGAGACTGGGGGGTGTGATGGATGAGAGCAGCAGGTACGAGGCGGTGCGCAGCCGGGACGGGCGGTTCGACGGGGCGTTCTTCTTCGGCGTCGTGACGACCGGGATCTACTGCCGTCCCAGTTGTCCCGCCGTCACCCCCAAGCGGGACAACGTCCGCTTCTACGCCACGGCGGCCGCCGCCCAGGGCGCGGGTTTCCGCGCCTGCCGACGGTGCCGCCCGGACGCCGTGCCCGGCTCCGCCGAGTGGAACGTCCGGGCCGACGCCGTGGGACGCGCCGTCCGCCTGATCGGCGACGGTGTGATCGACCGGGAGGGCGTCGCCGGGCTCGCGGCGCGGCTCGGCTACAGCGCCCGGCAGGTGCAGCGCCAGCTCATCGCCGAGCTGGGCGCCGGACCCGTCGCGCTGGCCCGCGCGCAGCGGGCGCACACCGCGCGCGTCCTGCTCCAGACCACCCAACTGCCTGTCACGCAGGTCGCGTTCGCGGCCGGATTCGCCAGCGTGCGGCAGTTCAACGACACCGTGCGGGCCGTCTACGCGGCTACCCCGAGCGAGCTGCGCGCCACCGCGCCCCGCACGGGAGGCCGCACGGCCGCGCCCGCCGCCGGGATCCCCCTGCGGCTCGCCCACCGCGGCCCCTACCAGGCCGGCCCCGTCTTCGACCTGCTCCGGCGCGAGGCCGTGCCCGGCGTCGAGGAGGTCACCGGTCCGCCCGGCGCACGCGGCTACCGGCGCACCCTGCGCCTGCCCCACGGCACCGGGATCGCCGAGGTCCGCGAGCACTCCCGCGCCCCGCGCCCCCGACGCGGCACGCGCCCCGGCGGCCGGCTGGACGCCCGCCTCCACCTGACCGACCCGCGCGACCTGACCACCGCCGTGCAGCGGCTGCGCCGGCTGTTCGACCTCGACGCCGACCCCTACGCCGTCGACGAACGCCTCGCCGCCGATCCCCGCCTGGCCCCGCTGGTCGCCGCCCGGCCCGGTCTGCGCTCACCGGGCGCCGCCGACCCCGACGAGACGGCGGTAAGGCTCCTGGTGGGACCCGCGGCGGCCGCGGACCTCGTACGACGGCACGGCAAGCCGCTGGACGCCCCCGCCGGCACCCTCACCCACCTGTTCCCCGAACCGGCCGTCCTCGCCGGCGCCGTGGCCGACGGCCCCCTCCGCGCCCTGGCCACCGCCCTCGCCGACGGCGCCGTACGACTGGACGCCGGCGCCGACCGGGACGAGGCGCACCGGGCGCTGCTCGCCCTGCCCGGCCTGGACGCCGCCACCGCCGCGGCCATCCGCACCCGCGCCCTCGGCGACCCCGACACGGCACCGCCCGGCGCGCACGCCCCCGACACCTGGCGCCCCTGGCGCTCCTACGCACTGCACCACCTGCGCACCGCAGGGGAGTTGGAGGAACGATGACCACGCCCGCCACCCCGACCACGTACTGGACCAGCCTCGACAGCCCCCTCGGCCCGCTGCTCCTGACCGCCGGCCCGGACGGCGCGCTCAGCTCCCTGTCCGTGCCCGGGCAGAAGGGCGGCCGCACCGTCCAGGACGGGTGGCGGCACGACCCCGGCCCCTTCCGCGCGGCCGAGGAGCAGCTCGGGGCTTACTTCGCGGGTGAACTCAAGGAGTTCGAACTGCCGTTGAGCACGGACGGGACCGAATTCCGCCGGCGGGTGTGGGCCGCGCTGACCGACATCCCCTACGGTGCGACCGCCACGTACGGCGAGATCGCGGCCCGCGCCGGCGTCTCCCGGGCCGCCGTACGCGCCGTCGGCGGCGCCATCGGCGCCAACCCGCTGCTGGTGCTGCGCCCCT
>NZ_BMVJ01000026.1:59994-62622 GCF_014650655.1 Streptomyces anandii JCM 4720 | reverse complement strand
GCCACCGGGTGATCGGCGCGGACGGTTCCCTCACCGGGTACGCGGGCGGTCTGGAGCGGAAGATCCGGCTGCTCGGCCTGGAGGGTGTGCTGCCGCAGCCGTCGTAGCCCCGGCCCGCGCGGTCGCGCGGTCGCTCGGCCGGGCGGGTGACCGTGCCCGTGCGGTGCCCTCCCCGGCCCGCCGGGTGTGGCACGGTCGCCTTCCGGACGGTGCGGCGGGGGCGGCGGAAGGACGGCGGGTACGGCATGGTGCACGGGAGGCGGGCGATGCCCGCGACCGCGCGGGTCCTGGCCGCGCTGCTCCTCCTGCCGGGGACCACGGCGGCGACGGCCACCGCGGCCACGGTCACGACGGCGACTGCGGCCATGACTGCGGCCACGACGGCGACCGCGGCCACGACGGCGACCGGCGCTCCCGCCCCGCTCGCCCCCCTCCGTCCCGACCCCGCCCGTCCGGCCGTCTGGACCGGCACCTGGGAGGCCGCGCCCTCCGGTACCGCGGCCGCCCTGCCCGGTGCCTCCATCCGCAATGTCGTCCGCACCAGCGTCGGCGGCACCGCCCTGCGCGTGCGCCTCAGCAACCGGCTCGGCCGGTCGCCCCTGCGTCTCGGCGCCGTCACGGTGGCGCTGCGCCGGGCGGGCGGTCCGGGCGCCGTCCCGGGTTCGCTGCGCGCCGCCGTCTTCCGGGGCGCCCGCACGGTCATGGTGCCGCCGGGGCGTGACGTGGTCAGCGATCCCGTGCGGCTCAACGTCCCGGCCGCCGCGGACCTGCTGGTCACCGTCTACACCCCGGGCGACTCGGGCCCCGCGACCTATCACCGCACCGCCCTGCGGACCGGCTACCTCGCCCCCGGCGGCGACCGGACAGCCGACGCCGAGGGGACCGCGTACACCGCCACCACCACCCACTGGTACTACGTCACCGGCGTCGACGTGCTCGGCGCTCCCGCGGCCGGAAGCGTCGTCGCGTTCGGCGACTCGCTCACGGACGGCACCGGTTCGACCTTCGACGCCGGCCGCCGCTGGCCCGACCGGCTCGCCGAACGACTCCGCGTGCTCCCTCCGTCCCGCCGCCTCGCCGTCCTCAACGCCGGCGTCTCCGGCAACCGCCTGCTGCGCGACGGAGTGGGACCGGCGGCCCTCACCCGGCTCGACGCCGACGCGCTCTCGCCGGCCGGGGTGCGGGCGCTGGTGGTGTGGGAGGGCATCAACGACGTCAAGGGCGCCCCGGAGGCGAGCGACCCCGCCGCCTTCGCGACGGCGTACCGCGCGATCGTGACCCGCGCGCACGCCCACGGCATCCGGGTCGTCGGCGCGACCCTCACTCCTTACGGCGGCCACGGCGCGTACACGGCGGCCCGCGAGGCCGTACGGCGGAAGGTCAACGACCTGATCCGGCACGGCGGCCTCTTCGACGCGGTCGCCGACTTCGACGCCGTCGTACGGGATCCGGCGCGGCCCGAGCGGATCCTCCCCGCCTACGACTCCGGCGACCACCTCCACCTCGACGACGCGGGCCTGCGCGCGGTGGCCGACGCGGTGGTCCTGGGCACGCTGCTCGGCTGCGGGCAGGGTGGTCAGGGCGGTCAGCAGCCGTGCCGGTCGCGGGAGACCCAGCCGCGCTCGTAGGCGTGCCAGCCCAGTTGCAGACGCGTGGTCACCCCGGTCAGCTCCATCAGCCGCTTCACCCGCCGCTGCACGGTCCGCAGGCCCAGGTCGAGCTGCTTGGCGACGCTCGCGTCGGTGAGACCGGCCAGGAGCAGGGACAGCACCTCAAGGTCGGCGGCGTCCGGGGCGTCCGGGCCCTGCTCGGTGACGCCCGAGGCTCCCAGACGCAGCGGCAGCGCCTCCCGCCACACCGACTCGAACAGCCCGGACAACAGCTCCAGCAGGCCGCTGGCGTGCACGACGAGCGCGGCGGGCTCGGCGGTGTGCGAGGTGAGCGGCACCATCGCCAGCGCCCGGTCGGCGACCACCAGCTTGGTCGGCACGCTGTCGGCCACCCGCACCCGCTCGTCGCGCGCGAGCGCGGCGGTCAGCTCGGTCATCCCGTCCGGCAGGTCCAGTACCGCCCGCTCGACCACCACCCGGTAGCGCACACCGCGGCCCGCCGCCTGTTCCTCCGCGTCGTTGTCCGTGCCGGAGACCGCCACCGGACGGCCCGTGACCAGCGCGCAGACCTCCTCGGTCGCGCCCAGCTGGAGCTGGAGGAAGCGCTGCGCGACCGCCGAGGCGCCGGTGACCACCTCCACCAGGTCGTGCACCGCGGGCCGGGCGGCGGCCGCGCGGTACTCCTCGGCGAGCAGCGCCGTCGCCAGCTCGGCCTGCTCCAGCTCGTGGCGCCGCTGGGTGAGCAGCGCGCCCAGCGCCACGGCGGGCGGCGCGGCGACCCAGCGGCCGGGTCGCGCCGACGACTGGGCGGCCAGCCCGTGCCGCTCCAGCCGGCGCAGGGCCTGTTCGGTGTCCTCCTCGCCGAGCATCAGCCGGCGCGCCAGATCGGGCACCTCGGCGGCGCCCACGGTCACCAGTGCCCGGTACGCCGACTCGTGCCGGTCGTCCAGACCTATCGCTCCCAGCATCGACTGCCGTCCCTCCCCTCACGGGCCACCCGCCCACGAACCCCGGCGCG
>NZ_BMVJ01000026.1:48123-59968 GCF_014650655.1 Streptomyces anandii JCM 4720 | reverse complement strand
CCGCGCGTGGCGGAAACCGGCCACGGCGCAAACCCGCCGCAGGACATCATCGCCGTACCCGCGGTCACTCTGACAAGGTGGCGCCACCGGATCACCTGTGGATCTTCCCGGTGTCCGGTCGGGTACGTGGCCTGCGCGGATCAGGGGATCCGGCGCCGGGTCGCCCAATGCCGCCGGGTGGTCTTCCCGTGGGGGGTGGGATCACCCGGCGGCTTTGTGCCGTACCGGTAGTCGCACCGATAGTCGTACCGGTATTCGATGGTTCACTCGGTGAGGTGTTCGAGGGGTGAGCACCCACCGGATTTTCCGGATGCCCCGTTTTCATACCGCCCGCGCGGTGGACAATTGGGGGCATGAGCCAGCAGGGGGGAAGGCCCACCGGTCACGAGGACGACTGGTGGCGGCAGTTGTACGACGACTCCACCGAGGACACCGGCGCCACGGCCGCGGCCGACTCCCTGGACGACCGTTTCGCCTCGGCGGCGGGCACGGTGGGCGGGGGGCCGCAGGCGTCCCCGGAGGACCGCCGACCGCCCCCCGCGCCGGAGCCGCCGACACCACCGCCCGGGCCGCCGACACCACCGCCCGCTCCGCCACCGACGTCCGGGCCACCGCCGCGGCCGACATCGGCGCCCGCGTCGGCGTCGGCGTCCACGCCCGGGCCGCCCCCGCGGGCCTCGGCGTCCGCACCCGCGTCGGCACCGCCGCCCAGGCCCGCCTCCGCGCCCGCGTCCCCGCCGGCGCCCACGCCCACGGCGACCGTCCCGGCGCCCCGCACCGAGCCGGCCGGTGAACCGCCCTCCGAGGCGGACCCGGATCCCCAGGATCCCCGGGGGCCCGACTGGTGGCTCCGCACCCCGTGGGAGACCCCACCGCCGCCCACCCCCGCCCTGGCCCCGGTGAGCCCCGCCTCCGCACCCGCCCCGGCACCAGAGCCCGTACCCGCTCCGGAACCGGAACCCGCGGCCACCGCACCCGAGGGCACCGCACCCCCGTCCGCCTCCGCACCGGACGCCGACGAGTCCCCGGCGGGTCCTCAACTCCCGCCGCCCGCCCTCGACTACATCGGTTCCGGGCCTCCCACCTACGACCCCGAACCCACCGCGCTGCCGCCCGCCGACCCGGACGGGCTGGACGACCTGGTGCCGGACACCGTGCTGGACGGCGCCCGTTACGGCGCCTGCACGTTACGGGCGGTGTCCCTGCGCGGCGACTCCGCGCGGTACCGGGGCGAGCCGCGCCGCGACGCGCTGCTCACCGCGAGGTTCGGCTCGGGCGAACAGGCGCTGGTCCTCGTCGCGATGGCCACCGGCACCCGCGCCGCCCCCGCCGCGCACCTCGCGGCCGCCGAGGTGTGCCAGTGGATCGCGCGGGCGGTGGGCCGCAGTCACGCCCGGCTGGTGGAGGACATCCGGGCCGCCCGGCGCGGCGACCTGAAGTCGGGCCTGCACCGCCTGACCGACCGCAGCCTCGGCAGGCTCCGCGCCGGCGCCGCCGAACAGGGCGTGGCGCCCGACGAGTACGCGGCCAGCCTGCGCTGTCTGCTCCTGCCCGCCGACCCCGAGTGCCGTACGCGGGTCTTCTTCGGCGCGGGGGAGGGCGGGCTGTTCCGCCTGCGGGACGGCGAGTGGCAGGACATCGAGCCCCGGGTCCCCGAGCCGGCCGGCGCACGCCGGGCGGCCGGGGACGGCGTCCCCGCCGAGACCCCCGAGGGCGACCGGCTCACCATGGACCTCGGGATCACCACCTCTCCACCCGGCACTCCGTACGAACCGGACCCCGGGCCGCCCCCCGAGCCCTTCCGGTTCCGCGCCTCCGTAGCCCGGCCGGGTGATGCGCTGCTGATGTGCACCGGGGGCCTCGCCGACCCGCTGCGGGGCGAGCCGGAACTGTGCGCGTACCTGGGGCGGCGGTGGTCCGGGCCGACCCCGCCCGGTCTGGCGGCCTTCCTCGCCGACTCGCAGGTGCGGGTGAAGGGGTACTCGGACGACCGTACGGCCGCGGCCGTGTGGGAGGCGTGACGGCCCGTGCTGTGAATTCATGGACGCAGGAGAACCAGGAACCCAGGAGCACCAGGAACCCAGGAGAACCGGGAACCAAAAGGAATCCGCGGGAGACCGAAGGGGCGTCCGTCAGCCATGGCCAAGCAGAACGTCGCAGAGCAGTTCGTCGACATCCTCGTCCGCGCCGGAGTCAAACGTCTGTACGGAGTGGTCGGGGACAGCCTCAACCCGGTCGTCGACGCGGTCCGCCGCAACGCCGCGATCGACTGGATCCACGTGCGCCACGAGGAGACCGCCGCCTTCGCGGCCGGGGCCGAGGCGCAGATCACCGGTCGGCTGGCGGCCTGCGCCGGTTCCTGCGGCCCCGGCAACCTGCACCTCATCAACGGCCTGTACGACGCCCACCGCTCCATGGCCCCGGTCCTGGCGCTGGCCTCGCACATCCCCTCCAGCGAGATCGGCCTCGGCTACTTCCAGGAGACCCACCCCGACCGCCTGTTCGCCGAGTGCAGCCACTACAGCGAGCTGATCTCCAGCCCGAAGCAGATGCCGCGGCTGCTGGACACCGCCATCCAGAACGCGGTCGGCCGCAGCGGGGTCAGCGTGGTGGCCCTGCCCGGTGACATCGCCGGCGAGCCTGCCCCGGAGAAGGCGGCCGAGACCGCCATCGTCACCTCCCGGCCCACCGTCCGGCCCGGCGACGACGAGATCGACCGGCTGGTGCAGATGATCGACGAGGCCGGCAAGGTCACCCTGTTCTGCGGCAGCGGCACGGCGGGCGCGCACGCCGAGGTGATGGAGTTCGCCGGCCGCGTCAAGTCCCCGGTGGGACACGCGCTGCGCGGCAAGGAGTTCATCCAGTACGACAACCCGTACGACGTCGGGATGAGCGGTCTGCTCGGCTACGGCGCCGCCTACGAGGCCACCCATGAGTGCGACCTGTTGATCCTGCTCGGCACGGACTTCCCGTACAACGCGTTCCTGCCCACGGACGTGAAGATCGCCCAGGTCGACGTGCGGCCGGAGAACCTCGGCCGCCGCTCCCGGCTGGACCTGGCCGTGTGGGGCGATGTGCGCGAGACGCTGCGCTGCCTGATCCCGAGGGTGAAGGAGAAGAAGAACCGGCGGTTCCTGGACCGGATGCTCAAGAAGCACGCGGACGCGCTGGAGGGCGTGGTCAAGGCGTACACGCGGAAGGTCGACAAGCACGTCCCGATCCATCCGGAGTACGTGGCCGCCGTGCTCGACGAAGTCGCCGACGACGAGGCCGTGTTCACCATCGACACCGGGATGTGCAATGTGTGGGGCGCCCGGTACATCTCGCCCAACGGCCGCCGCCGCATCATCGGTTCCTTCTCGCACGGCTCGATGGCCAACGCGCTGCCGATGGCGATCGGCGCCCAGTTCACCGACCGCGGCCGGCAGGTCGTCTCCATGTCGGGGGACGGCGGATTCTCCATGCTGATGGGCGACTTCCTTACGCTGGTGCAGTACGACCTGCCGGTGAAGGTGGTCCTGTTCAACAACTCCTCGCTGGGCATGGTTGAGTTGGAGATGCTGGTCGCGGGCCTGCCCTCGTACGGCACGGCGAACACCAACCCCGACTTCGCCGCCGTCGCCCGCGCCTGCGGCGCGTACGGGGTGCGGGTGGAGCGGCCGAAGGATCTGCCGGGTGCGCTCAAGGAGGCCTTCCGGCACAAGGGCCCGGCGCTCGTGGACGTCGTCACCGACCCCAACGCGCTGTCCATCCCGCCGAAGATCAGCGCCGAGATGGTGACCGGGTTCGCTCTGTCCGCCTCGAAGATCGTGCTGGAGGGCGGGGTGGGCCGAATGCTGCAGATGGCGCGTTCCAATCTGCGCAACGTTCCCCGGCCGTGAGGGCCGAAAGCGTCGTACTCCGGCCAAGTTGGCGCGCGGCCGCCGCGGGCGTCCCGGGGGCGCGCGGGGTGTCCGCGGGACGGCGCGGCGGCCAGTCGGCGCGCCGTTGTTTACCCGAATACGACCGGATCGGCACGTGCGCATGGGCAGTTGGGCGCAGTCCACACGGCCCGGCCCGTCCCGCCGGAGTCGACGCGGGGCCGGAAACGGGTGTCCGGGGGCCCGTGCGGCGGCGGTGGGGCGGTGTGCCGGTGGCCGAACACCCGGTCGTCGGCGACGGGCGATGACTGGCGCGTGCCCGACGGGGCATGGATCCCCGTGAACGTGTTCGAGCTGGAGGGGAACCGACATCGGCACGCGGGCGGGGGTCATGAAGAGGCAGGCACGAGGGGGCGGTCCCATGATGGTCGGGGCCTCCTCGGCTAAGACGGTGGAGGAAGAGACCGACGGGGTGACGGCGGGGCCCTGCGCGCCCCAGCTCAGGCGCAGACTGGGACGGGCGGATCTGAAGGCGGTGCCCGAGGCGCGCCGGGCGCTGCGCGAGCTGCTGCGCCACTGGGGGCGGCCCGGCACCTCGGAGGTCGCGGAACTGCTCGCCAGCGAACTGGTCACCAACGCGCTGGTCCACACCGATGACGACGCGATCCTCACGGCCACCGTGTCGCCGGGTCAACTGCGCGTCGAGGTGCGGGACTTCGTGTCGCGTCGACCGCGGCCGAGGCGGCAGGCGGGCGAGGAGGACACCAGCGGCCGGGGGCTGGTGCTCGTGCAGTCCCTCGCGGATGCCTGGGGCGTGAGCCCGCACGGGGTGGGCAAGTCCGTGTGGTTCGTCCTGGGCGCGGGCGCCGGCGCCGCGTGAACGGAAGCGGGAGGGGGCGCGGCCCGCGGGCCGCGCCCCCTCCCGGAGTGCGTCACCGGATCCGGCCGGAAGCCGGGGCCGGGCTCATCCGAACTGCTGCTCCAGGTCCTTGAGCTTGCGCTCCAGGGAGTCCAGCCGCGGCAGGGCCATCGTGTCGTCCTCCGCGGTGAGGTCGACGGTGATCGGGTCAGACCCCTTGCGGACGGGCTGCAGGGAGGGACGCGCGCGGACGGGCAGTTGTTCCGCGGGGGATATGGCAGGCTCCGCGGTGACCTGCGAGGAACCCCGCTCCAGGGCCTGCGCCTCCACCTGCCGGCCGCCCCGGCCGACGAAGCCGCGGTGGCCCCGGCTGATCGCCTTGAGCTGGGCGCGCTCCACGCGCTCCTGCTCGCGTCGCAGCCGCCGCCGGTCCTCCTTCTGGCGCCGGTCCTCGCGCACCTCCTCGACCGCCTCGTCCAGGCTGCGCACGCCCTCGAGGAGCATGAGCGACCAGGCGCGGTACGTCTCGCGCGGAGCGCGCAGCCAGCGCACTATGCGGATCTGCGGCAGCGGGCGCGGCACGAGACCCTGCTCGCGCAGGGCGGCGCGGCGGGTCTGCTTCAGGGCGCGGTCGAAGAGGACCGCCGCCGACAGGGACATCCCGGCGAAGAACTGCGGCGCGCCGGCGTGGGCGACGCCCCTGGGGGCGTGCACCCAGTTGAACCAGGCCGCGGCGGCGGCGAACATCCACACGAGTATCCGTGAGCCGAGGGCCGCGTCACCATGGCTGGCCTCGCGCACCGCGAGCACGGAACAGAACATCGCCGCACCGTCCAGGCCGAACGGCACCAGGTACTGCCAGCCGTCGGTCAGGCCGAGGTTCTGCTCGCCGAAGCCCACCAGGCCGTGGAAGGAGAGCGCGGCGGCGACCGCCGCACAGCAGAACAGCAGGACGTAGGAGGCGGTTCCGTAGACGGCCTCCTTGCGCCTGCGGCGCTCCTCGCTGCGCTCCCACGAGTCGTCCGCGCTCGTGCTCTCCCCGGACCGCTTGCCGCGCGCGAGCACCGCCACCGCCGCCAGCACGCCCAGGAGCAGCACGGCGCCCGGAAGCAGCCAGTTCAGCGATATGTCGGTCAGTCTCATCTAGGGGTCCCTTGCATTGGGATAGGGCGTAACGCCCGCCATAGTGGCCCAACCCCATCGGCCCTCAGGGGGTTTCGGGGCAAGAGGCCGCCAAGGAAGTGCAAGGGATTGCCCAGGGCGGCGTTCTGCTCGAACTGCCGCTTGAGGGGCGGGAGTTGAGTTCGAATAAGACTACCCGTACAGGTGGTTCCACGGAAAGTTCCCGGGACCGGTGAGGAAGTTGTGAATCACCTGCGGGCGGTGTGGGGATCCCGCTCCGGGCGATCTTACGTGACGGCCGGTCAGCAGGCGGACCCGGCCGTCAGTTTGGCGATCCGGTCGGCGTCGCGGGTGCGTGGACAGGTCGTGCAGGTGTCCTCGGGGCGCACGGTGTAGAACATGCAGCAGCTGGCACGGTCCCGGGTCGGCAGGCGCTCGCCGTCCGGGCCCGTCAGCTCGCGGAAGGCCGCGGAGCCGGCGTAGGGGCGCGTCGCGCCGGGCAGCAGCAGCTCCAGCTCACGCCGGGCGCGCTCGTCCTCGCCGAGCAGGTGGGCGACGTACCAGAGGCCCTCGACGATATCGTCGGTCGCCATGCCCCACAGGGCACGCCCGCGGCGCCGCATGCGCGGTCCGAACGCGGCGAGGACGGGCTCCAGGTGCTCGGCGGCCGCCGCGCGCAGCTCGGCGCGCAGGGCCTCCTCGCCGGGCACGACGCGGGCGCCGGGGAGGGCGGCCGCGGGGTCGCCGGGCAGACAGGCGAAGGAGCGGGGGCGTACGGCCATGCGGCCGGCCGCGCGGTCGTACCAGACGTGCGTCGCGGGGAGGCGGGGCACCCTGCGGTGCAGGAACCAGGGGACGGTGAACAGCAGGCAGGCCGGCCAGGCGTAGCGGTGGAGTCCGAAGCTGGCCACGACGTCCGGGCGGGCCCGGGTGCCGTAGTCGTGCAGTATCTGCGCCTCGTCCTCGGCGAGGAAGGCGTCCAGGCCGGGGCCGCCCGCCGCGAGGGCGGCCGCGCCGGTCCAGCCGCCGCCGGCGGGGGCGGGATCGGCGGGGTCGAGCTCGGTGACGGCCAGGCCGGGGAAGGCCTCGGTCAGACGGGCGTAGGCGTCCGCCACGGCTGAGGGGTGCACGGGCATGCCGAACCGCCGATCCGCACTCGAACGTGGGTCATTTAAGGTAAGGCTTACCTTACTTCACTTGAACGGGCTGTGAACCATTGGCCTGGAGCGCCTATGGTGCTTGACGGGTGAGTAACAACCCGTCGTAATGACCGCAAGCACTCCCAAGTCCGGAGGAGGACCGTGAAGCAGGGCGCGCAGGACTCCGCCGGCACCGGGACCCAGGAGGTCGGAACGGGCCGGGTGGCCCCGGCGGCCGGGGTGCCACGGCAGCCGGGACCGGGGGACCGCGGGCGCGGACGGGACGACGCCCCGACCGCGGAGGCCGCTCGCCGTGAGCCCGTCCGGGGCGAGCGCACCGGCGGCGAGCGCACCGGGAGTGAGCCCACCCGGGGTGAGCACACCCACGCCGAGCCGCCCCCGCCGCGGCCCCGCCCCGTCGTGCGGCGCTCCTCCGTGCGAGGGCAGGTCCTCGACGCGCTGCGCACCGCGCTGCTCGCCGGGGACCTGAAGCCCGGCGAGGTGTACTCCGGGCCCGCTCTGGGGGAGCGGTTCGGGGTGTCGGCGACGCCCGTGCGCGAGGCGATGCAGCAGCTCGCCCTGGAGGGCGCCGTCGAGGTGGTGCCCAACCGCGGTTTCCGGGTGGTCGAGCGGGGGGCGCGCGAGCTGGCGGAGCTCGCCGAGGTGCGGGCGCTGATCGAGGTCCCGGTGGTCCTGCGGCTCGCCCGTACGCTGCCGGCCGAGCGCTGGGACGCCCTGCGCGCACCGGCCGAGGCCACCGTCCGCGCCGCCGCCTCCGGCTGCCGGGCCACCTACGCCGAGTCCGACCGCGCCTTCCACCGCGCCCTGCTCTCCCTGGCCGGCAACGCCCAGCTCACCGACGTCGCCGAGGACCTCCACCGCCGCGCCCAGTGGCCCCTGACCGCCGCCACCGCTCGCACCGACCTCCTTGCGGACGCCACGGCCCACACCACCCTCCTGGACGCCCTGACCGCCGGTGACCTCCCCCTCGTGACCCGCCTCCTCCACCAACACCTGACCCCGCTCCACCAGGAGCCCTGACGCCGCCCACGCGAGATCCGGCCCACGCACAGGTGCGCCCCGCGCCCTGCGCGGCGCACCTGGCGGCGGTCGCGCCGGCGGGCCCTGGCCCGGCGCGTGGGCGAGGTCCGGGCCGGCGGGCCGGGCGTGGGCGGCGGTCCCGGGGGTGATGCGGTGCGTACCCGCCGACGAGGCCCGCCTTGCGGCCGTCGCCCGCTCTCGCGGGCGGACCGGCTGTGGCCGGCGCGGTCCGCGGCCGTGCTGCTGCGGCCCGCGGCGGTCCGGGGTGGGCACGGGGCCTGTCGGCGGGGCGGCCGGGCGCGTGGCGCTCGTGCCGCCGCCGGGCGGGGTCCGCCCCGCGCGCAGGTGCGGCCGTTGCCGTCCGCGTGCGAGGCGGTGGTGGACGCGGGGGCGGTGATTCACGTGTCCAGCCGCCCGCGGGGCGGGCGGCACGGGGGGGGCGGGGTCTGTGGCCGCGCCGTCGCCGGCGCGTGGGTGAGGGCGGACACGGGTGTGGCCCGGCCGGATGGCCGGCCGGGCCGCGGCTGCGGGTGGGGTCAGTCGTCGCCGCCCTTGGTGGCGGTCTTGGAGTAGGCGTCGTGCCAGGCGGCCTTCGCGCCGGAGTCGCCGATCCGGTAGACCGTCACGACCGCGCCCGCGGCGATCGCCACGGAGAGGACCGCCGCGGCGACGCGGATCACCAGGCCCGCGCCCGAGCGGGGGGCTTCGGCGGCCTCCGGGGCCGGGGTGCGACGGGCGAGCCACCAGACGCCGGCCGCGAGGACGAACAGGCCCAGCGCCCAGGGAAGCATGCCGTCGCCCAGTTCGGCGTGCCGCCGCACCAGCGGGTCGCTGTCCACGTGCCGCTCCAGCCACTCGCCGGCCTGCGTGGCCAGCGGGACGCTCACCAGCGTGACGAGGGCGAGCAGCGGCAACGCGAGGCCCAGGCGCCGGGCGCCCTGCGGCCACAGCGCGCACACCACCAGGACCAGGGCGGTGAGGGGGACCAGGACGACCACGACATGGACCAGCAGCACGTGCGCGGGCAGGCCGTTGATCAGGCTCATCAGACGCTCCTCCAGGGGCGGCCGTGGGGGGTGCACGCGGCGGGACGGGGGGTACCGGGACGTACGTCAGTTCCGTCCGCGTGTTCGGGCGCGTCAGCCTGGCACAGCAACCTCTCAGCTTCCTCTGAGCACGTCGCGCACCGCACGGTTCAGGCCGTGGCCGCCCCCGCGGCCGGCGGCGAGGGGCTCAGCTGCCGGGCCAGCCACGTGGGCACGCCGCCCAGCAGCCGGAACAGCCGTCGCGCCTCGTCCCGCAGCCGGGACGCCTCCGGCTCCGCCTCCGTCTCGGCCAGCGAGGCCAGCGCGGGGGCCGTGCCGACGAGGTACCCGAGCTCCTCGCGGATCCGCAGCGACTCGGCGAACCCGTGCCGCGCTTCCGCCAGCTCTCCCTCCCGCAGCGCGAGTCCGGCCAGATGCCGCCAGGTGAAGGACAGCAGCAGCGGATCCGCGTGGGCGGTCGCGCCCGCGTGCGCGCGGCGGTAGGCGGCGCGCGCGGCCTGCGGGGAGCGGGTCAGGTTCTCGGCGATCAGCCCGCGCCGGAAGTCCAGCAGGGCCCGCCCCGGAGCCCCGGGCGCGAGCAGCGCCGCCGCACGCCCGAGCGCGGCCCGCGCCTCGTCGGCCCGGTCACGCACCCCGTGCAGCGTGGCCGCGTAGGCCAAGTACCCGCGTTCACAAGCGGCCGCGCCCCGCTCCTCGTCGTCGTGGGCGAGCGCCTCCGCCGTGCGCAGCGCGTCCTCGGCGTCCTCCCAGCCGGCCTCGGTGTAGAGGCACCGCTCCACCAGCAGCACGGTTCTCTGCAGGGCGGCGGCCGCGGTGGCCCCCGGCAGCAGCGCGGCGGCGTCGGTCCAGCACGCGCGTGAGCGCAGCCGCCATACCGCGGTCTGGAGTGGATCGTCACCAGGGGTCGTTCCGTTACCAGACATGGCGGTATGCGCCACGTTGCCCTCCCCGAGCACGCCTTCGAGCCTTGAGTGGTGGCGGCATCTCAGCACGAATCCCGGCGCCCGGCCAAGAGGATGGGTGAAAGATTTCACAAAGTCGTGCGACGGCCGGCGCCCGCCGACCCTCAACTCATGCGCAGCGCCAGGAAGAAGTCGAGCTTGTCCTCCAGCCGCGAAAGGTCACGCCCCGTCAACTGCTCGATCCGTCCCACCCGGTAGCGCAGCGTGTTGACGTGCAGGTGGAGCCGGGTGGCGCAGCGCGTCCAGGAGCCGTCGCAGTCGAGGAACGCCTCCAGGGTCGGGATCAGTTCGGCGCGGTGGCGGCGGTCGTAGTCGCGCAGCGGGTCCAGCAGCCGGGCGGTGAAGGCGCGTCGCACGTCGTCGGGGACGAAGGGCAGCAGCAGCACGTGCGAGGCCAGCTCCTGGTGTCCGGCCGCGCACACCCGTCCGGGCCGGGCCGCCGCGACCCGGCGGGCGTGCCGGGCCTCCTCCAGCGCCCCGCGCAGCCCCTCCGCCGAGTGCACGGCCGCGCTGACGCCGAGTGTGAGCCGCCCGTCGCCGTCGAGCCCGGCCGACAGCGGGTCCCGTACGGCGGCGAGGAGCGCGTCGGCGAGGATGCCCGGCTCGGCGCCGTCGCCCTCGGCCGGGACGGCCGGCAGCGGCACCAGCGCGACCGCCTCGTCGCCGGCGTGCGCGACCGCTATCCGGTCGGAGGGCTCGGGCCCGGTGGCGCGGGGGTCGACGAGGATCTCCTCCAGCAGCGACTGGGCGACCGGGCCGGTCCCCTCCGCCTGGCCCTCCCACTCGACGCGGGCGACGACCACCTGCCAGTGCGGGGCCGATCCGAGGCCCGGCAGCAGCACCGGCGCGGCGACCCGGAGGCGGGCCGCGATCTCGGCGGGCGGCGCGCCCGTCTGGACCAGCTCCAGCACCTCCTGGGCGAGCCTGCGGCGCACCGTGCGGGCCGCGTCCCGGCGGTCTCGCTCGACCGCGATCAGCTGGGTGACGCCGTGCAGCAGGTCGAGCCGCTCCTCGGGCCAGTCGCCCGCGTCCGCCTCCACGGCCAGCAGCCACTCCGACAGCACGCTCTCGCGCGCGTCCGGCCCGCTCGGCGCGGCCTGCCCCGCCTGCCCGGTCTGCGGTGCCCGGCCGCCGCTGCGGATGGGGAAGAGGGAGTACGTCGTCGCGCCGAGCGTCACCCGGTGGGGACCGCGCCGGCCGGTGCGGGCGGCCGCCAGGTGCTCGGCGGCGAGCCGGGCGCACAGCTCGGCCGGCAGGGCGGGGCCGGCCCCGGGGCCGGACGTCTTCGGGCCGGCGACGAGCCGCCCGGCGGGGGAGAGCAGCCAGGCCCGCAGGTCCAGGTCGGAGCCCAGCAGATCCAGGACGACATCGGGGCCGCCGCCCGCAGGACCGGAGGTCATCATCCGGCGGTGCCGGTCCACGACGGCCGCGAGGTCGCCGGCCCGCTCCCCGGACACCTGCCGCACGACGTGCTCGGTGATCGTCGCGAACGCCACCGACTCGTTGACCGCGAACAGCGGCAGCCGGTGCCGGGCGCAGGCCACCACCAGGTCCTCGGGCACCTCGCCCAGCTCGGCCTCGCCGGCGGCGAGCGCGACCACGCCGGCCTGCACGAGGATTCGTACGAACGGCTCGGAGTCGGCCGCGTCGCGGCGCCAGGCCAGCCCGGACAGCACCAGTTCCCCGCCGGAAAGGTAGCGGCTGGGGTCGCGCAGGTCGGTGGTCATGACCCCCCGGACGGTGCGGTCCAGCTCGTCCTCGCCGCCGAGCAGCTTCAGGCCCAGCGCGTCGGTCTCCAGCAGTGCGCGCAGCCTCA
>NZ_BMVJ01000026.1:47727-48099 GCF_014650655.1 Streptomyces anandii JCM 4720 | reverse complement strand
TGTCTCGTCGCCGCCGTTCTCTTGTCTCGATATCCACGTCGGATGCTGTGGCGAGGGCCCGGCCCCGCGACCGGTCAGCAGCTCCGTTCATACGAATCTACAAGATGCCCGCCCTGGCCAGCCAAACCCTTCATGGTTTCGGTGACTGACCCCGCCGGAGTACAGAGCTGTGTACTGAGCCCACTCAGCGTGAACAGCACATGAACGAGCCTCGCCCGCCGCACCGGATTGGCTCGATCCGTACGACTCCCCAAGAGACGAAGAAGAGAGCCGGTCATGGACTTCCTTCGCCCCGCCAGCTGGGAGGAGGCGCTCGCCGCGAAGGCCGAGCACCCCACCGCTGTCCCCATTGCGGGTGGCACCGACGTGATG
>NZ_BMVJ01000026.1:42115-47697 GCF_014650655.1 Streptomyces anandii JCM 4720 | reverse complement strand
GTGGAGATCAACTTCGACCACCGCCGGCCCGAGTACCTCCTCGACCTCAACCGCGTCGGCGACCTCTACGAGTGGGAGGCCGGCGAGGACAGTGTGCGGCTGGGCGCCTCCGTGCCCTACGCCAAGATCATGGAAGATCTCCGTGCCGAGCTGCCCGGACTGGCGCTCGCCTCGCACACGGTCGCCTCCCCGCAGATCCGCAACCGCGGCGGCGTCGGCGGCAACCTCGGCACGGCCTCGCCCGCCGGCGACGCCCACCCCGCCCTCCTCGCGGCCGGCGCCGAGGTCGAGGCCGAGTCCGCCGCGCGCGGCACCCGCCGCATCCCGATCGACGACTTCTACACCGGCGTCAAGCGCAACGCGCTCGCCCCCGACGAGCTGATCCGCGCCGTGCACATCAAGAAGGCGGACGGGCCGCAGCAGTACTCCAAGGTGGGCACCCGCAACGCCATGGTCATCGCGGTGTGCGCCTTCGGCCTCGCCCTGCACCCCGACACCCGCACGGTCCGCACCGGCATCGGCTCCGCCGCCCCGACCCCGGTGCGCGCCCGCGCCGCCGAGGAGTTCCTGAACGCGGCCCTTCAGGAGGGCGGCTTCTGGGACAACGGCAAGGTCATCACCCCTTCCGTGGCCAAGCAGTTCGCCCAGCTGTGCTCGGCCGCCTGCAACCCGATCGACGACGTCCGGGGCACCGCCGGCTACCGCCGCCACGCGGTCGGTGTGATGGCCCGCCGGACGCTCACCTGGACCTGGGAGTCGTACCGCGGCGCCCGCAACGCCTCGAAGGGAGCCGCGTGATGCGCGTCAACCTCACCGTCAACGGACGCCCGCAGGAGGCCGACGACGTCTGGGAGGGCGAGTCCCTGCTGTACGTGCTGCGCGAGCGCCTCGGCCTGCCCGGCTCCAAGAACGCCTGCGAACAGGGCGAGTGCGGCTCCTGCACGGTCCGTCTGGACGGGGTGCCGGTGTGCTCCTGCCTGGTCGCCGCCGGGCAGGCCGAGGGCCGCGAGGTGGTGACCGTCGAGGGGCTGGCGGACTTCGCCAGGCAGCGCGCCGAGGGCGGCTGCGCGAGTGGAGCCCGCGGTGCGTCCGGCGGTTCCGGCCCGTCCGGCACGTCCCTCGACGAGGCCCGGGCACGGCAGGCCCGCGGCGCCGACTCGCACACCGGCGAGGGCACCGAACTCTCCTGCATCCAGCAGGCATTCATCGACGCCGGCGCCGTCCAGTGCGGCTTCTGCACCCCCGGTCTGCTCGTCGCCGCCGACGAGATGCTGGAGCGCAACCCCAACCCGAGCGACGCGGACATCCGCGAGGCGCTCTCGGGCAACCTGTGCCGCTGCACGGGCTACGAGAAGATCATGGACGCGGTCCGCCTCGCGGCCGCCCGGCAGTCCGAGGGGGTCTGAGCATGCCCTCCCGCAAGCTCTCAACCGCGTTCGAGCAGGGCGCTGCCCCCACCGGCGCTCCCACCAGGATCACGCAAGGGTCGCGGACCAGGGGCGGCATCGGCGAGTCCACGCTCCGCCCGGACGGCACCCTCAAGGTCACCGGCGAGTTCGCGTACTCCTCCGACATGTGGCACGAGGACATGCTCTGGGGCCAGATCCTGCGCTCCACCGTCGCCCACGCCGAGATCGTCTCCATCGACACCGGCGAGGCCCTCGCCACACCGGGCGTGTACGCCGTGATGACGTACGACGACCTGCCCGCCGACGTGAAGCACTACGGCCTGGAGATCCAGGACACCCCCGTCCTCGCCCACGGCAAGGTGCGCCACCA
Organism: Streptomyces anandii JCM 4720; assembly: GCF_014650655.1. Lineage (GTDB taxonomy): Bacteria > Actinomycetota > Actinomycetes > Streptomycetales > Streptomycetaceae > Streptomyces > Streptomyces anandii. The sequence goes on along the minus strand of NZ_BMVJ01000026.1, from coordinate 45,918 downwards.
CGGCGAGCCGGTCGCGATCGTCGCCGCGGACCACCCGGAGACCGCCCGCCGGGCCGCCGCCAAGATCAAGGTGGAGTACCGGGAACTGCCCGTCATCACCGACGAGGCGTCCGCGACCGCGCCGGACGCGGTCCTCGTCCACGAGGGCCGCACCGACCACCACTTCGGCCACGTCCCCCACCCCAACATCGTGCACCGCCAGCCGATCGTGCGCGGGGACGCCGAACAGGCCGCGAAACGTGCCGACTTCGTCGTCAAGGGCGAGTACCGCTTCGGCATGCAGGACCAGGCCTTCCTCGGCCCCGAGTCCGGGCTCGCCGTGCCCGAGGAGGACGGCGGCGTCCACCTCTACATCGCCACCCAGTGGCTCCACTCCGACCTGCGCCAGATCGCGCCCGTGCTCGGACTGCCCGAGGACAAGGTGCGGATGACGCTGGCCGGCGTCGGCGGCGCCTTCGGCGGCCGCGAGGACCTGTCCATGCAGATCCACGCCTGCCTGCTCGCGCTGCGCACCGGCAAGCCCGTCAAGATCGTCTACAACCGCTTCGAGTCCTTCTTCGGCCACGTCCACCGCCACCCCGCCAAGCTGTACTACGAGCACGGGGCGACCAAGGACGGCAAGCTGACCCACGTCAAGTGCCGGATCGTGCTGGACGGCGGCGCGTACGCCTCCGCCTCCCCGGCGGTCGTCGGCAACGCCTCCTCGCTCGGCATCGGACCGTACGTCGTCGACGACGTCGACATCGAGGCCATCGCCCTCTACACCAACAACCCGCCCTGCGGCGCGATGCGCGGCTTCGGCGCGGTGCAGGCGTGCTTCGCCTACGAGGCGCAGATGGACAAGCTGGCCGACGCGGTCGGCATGGACCGCGTGGAGTTCCGGCAGCTCAACGCCATGAGCCAGGGCACGATCATGCCGACCGGACAGCCCGTCGACTCCCCGGCCCCGGTCGCCGAACTCCTGCGCCGCGTCAAGGCGATGCCGATGCCGCCGGAGCGCCAGTGGGAGAGCTCCGAGGGAGCGGACGTACGGCAGCTGCCCGGCGGCCTGTCCAACACCACGCACGGCGAGGGCGTCGTGCGCGGGGTCGGCTACGCGGTCGGCATCAAGAACGTCGGCTTCTCCGAGGGCTTCGACGACTACTCCACCGCCCGGGTGCGCATGGAGGTCGTCGCCGGCGAGCCCGTGGCGACCGTGCACACGGCGATGGCGGAGGTCGGCCAGGGCGGTGTCACCGTCCACGCGCAGATCGCCCGCACCGAACTCGGCGTCGCCCGGGTCACCATCCACCCCGCCGACACCCAGGTGGGCAGCGCCGGTTCGACCTCCGCCTCCCGGCAGACCTACGTCACCGGCGGCGCCGTGAAGAACGCCTGCGAACTGGTCCGCGAGAAGGTGCTCGGGATCGGCCGGCGAAAGTTCGGCTCCTACCACCCCGCCTGGGCGAGCGCCGAACTCCTGCTGGAGGGCGGCAAGGTCGTCACCGACGGCGGCGAAGTCCTCGCCGACCTGGTGGACGTACTGGAGGACGAGGCCGTCGAGGTCGAGGAGGAGTGGCGGCACCGGCCGACCGAGCCCTTCGACCTGCGCACCGGACAGGGCGACGGCCACGTCCAGTACTCCTTCGCCGCGCACCGCGCCGTCGTCGAGGTCGACACCGAACTCGGCCTGGTCAAGGTGATCGAGCTGGCCTGCGCCCAGGACGTCGGCAAGGCGCTCAACCCGCTGTCCGTGGTCGGCCAGATCCAGGGCGGCACGACCCAGGGCCTGGGCATCGCGGTCATGGAGGAGATCGTCGTCGACCCCAGGACCGCCAAGGTGCGCAACCCGTCCTTCACGGACTACCTCATCCCCACGATTCTCGACACGCCGGTCATCCCCGTCGACGTGCTCGAACTCGCCGACGACCACGCGCCGTACGGGCTGCGCGGCATCGGCGAGGCCCCCACCCTGTCGTCGACCCCGGCCGTCCTCGCGGCGATCCGGAACGCGACCGGGCTGGAGCTCAACCGCACGCCCGTACGTCCGGAACACCTGACGGGCACCGCGTAGGAGCAGTCGTTCCACCGCAGGAATGACGTAGCAACCACGGCAGTACCCCCTTCAGTACCCACACGTGCGTCTCGGGCCGTCCCCCGGGTCGTCCATTCCCAAATCCCGTGCACCGCCGAGAACCACCGCACGGGTGCCCCTGTGAACCTTGGGAGATGGCCCATGACCCAGCAGTCAGTGGAGCCTACGACCACCGCCGAAGACGCGGGCGCGGGCAGCCGCGTCCCGGCGGGACGGTCCTGGCTCGACCGGTACTTCCACATATCCCGGCGGGGATCCACGGTCGCGCGCGAAGTGCGCGGCGGCGTCACCACCTTCATGGCGATGGCGTACATCCTGCTGCTCAACCCCCTGATCCTGTCCGGCAAGGACGCGGCCGGTGACACTCTCGGCCAGAAGGCCCTGATCACCGCGACCGCGTTCGCGGCGGCCTTCACCACGCTGCTGATGGGCTTCGTCGGCAAGGTGCCGCTCGCGCTCGCCGCCGGACTGTCCGTCTCGGGCGTGCTGTCCTCGCAGGTCGCCCCTGCTATGACCTGGCCGCAGGCCATGGGCATGTGCGTGATCTACGGCGTGGTCATCATGCTGCTGGTGGTCACCGGCCTGCGCGAGATGATCATGAACGCGATCCCGCCGGCGCTCAAGCACGGCATCACCATGGGCATCGGCCTGTTCATCGCCCTCATCGGTTTCTACAAGTCCGGCTTCGTGCACCAGGGCAAGGCCACCCCGGTCACCCTCGGCCCGGCGGGCGAACTCGCGGGCTGGCCCGTGCTGTTGTTCGCCGGCACCCTGCTGCTGATCTTCGCGCTCCAGGCCCGTGACATCCCCGGCGCCATCCTCATCGGCATCATCACCGGCACGGTCGTCGCGGCCGTGCTGAACGCCGCCGGCGTGGTCAAGTCCGGCGCCTGGGCCAACGGCGCCCCCGAACTCCACGGCGGCGCGGTGTCGATGCCGGACTTCTCGCTCTTCGGGCACGTCGAGTTCGGCGGCTGGGGCAAGGTCGGGGCGATGACCGTCGGGGTGATCGTGTTCACGCTGGTCCTGGCCGGATTCTTCGACGCGATGGCCACCATCATCGGCGTGGGCACCGAGGCGAAGCTCACCGACGAACAGGGCCGGATGCCGGGTCTGTCCAAGGCGCTGTTCATCGACGGCGCGGGCGGGGCGGTGGGCGGTGTGGCCGGGGGCTCCGGGCAGACCGTGTTCATCGAGTCGGCGACCGGGGTCGGCGAGGGCGCGCGCACCGGGCTCGCCTCCGTCGTGACCGGACTGTTCTTCGCGGCCTGCCTGTTCTTCACCCCGCTCACCGCGCTCGTGCCCCAGGAGGTCGCCTCGGCCGCCCTGGTGGTCATCGGCGCGATGATGCTGATGAACGCGCGGCACGTGGACTGGTCCGACCGGGCCACCGCGATCCCGGTCTTCCTGACCGTGGTGCTCATGCCGTTCACGTACACCATCACCACAGGTGTGGCCGCCGGTGTCATCTCGTACACGGTCATCAAGGCCGCCCAGGGCAGGGCGCGCGAGATCGGGGCCTTCATGTGGGGTCTGACGGCGGTCTTCCTCGTGTACTTCGCCCTCAACCCGATCGAGAGCTGGCTGGGCGTCCACTAGGGGCGCCGCCACAGGAACCGGGATCCCTCCGCACAGACTCAGTCCGAGGAGAGCGACAGATGCTGGACATCGCCGAGGAACTGAACGACTGGGCCCGGCAGGGCCGTGACTTCGCCGTCGCCACCGTGGT
>NZ_BMVJ01000026.1:32630-42085 GCF_014650655.1 Streptomyces anandii JCM 4720 | reverse complement strand
GGCGGTCGGCGGCAGCGCGCCCCGCCGGCCCGGCGCCGCCCTCGCGGTGGACTCCGGCGGCACGGCGGTCGGCTCGGTCTCCGGCGGCTGCGTGGAGGGCGCGGTCTACGAGCTGTGCCAACAGGCGCTGACGGACGGCGAAACCGTCCTCCAGCGCTTCGGCTACAGCGACGAGGACGCCTTCGCGGTCGGCCTGACCTGCGGCGGCGTCATCGACATCCTGGTCACACCGGTACGGGCGGGCGATCCCGCCCGGCCGGTGTGCGAGGCGGCGCTGGCCGCCGCGGCCTCGGGGGAGGCGGCGGCCCTCGCACGCGTGGTGTCCGGTCCGGCCGAGCTGCTGGGCCGGGCCCTGCTGGTCCGCCCGGACGAGACGGGGGAGAGCGCGATCGGCGGCTTCGGGGCGCACCCGGAGCTGGACCGCACGGTCGCCGGTGAGGCCGCGGCCTTCCTGGACGCCGGCCGCACCGGCACCCTGGAGATCGGCGAGCAGGGCTCCCGCTGCGGCGCCCCCGTCACGGTCCTCGTCGAGTCCTCGGTGCCGCCGCCCCGCATGATCGTCTTCGGCGCGATCGACTTCGCCTCGGCGCTGGTCCGGGTCGGCAAGTTCCTCGGCCACCATGTCACCGTGTGCGACGCCCGGCCCGTGTTCGCCACCCGGGCGCGCTTCCCGGAGGCCGACGAGATCGTCGTGGAGTGGCCGCACAAGTACCTCGAACGCACCCGCGTGGACGGCCGTACGGTGCTGTGCGTGCTCACCCACGACGCCAAGTTCGACGTACCGCTGCTGGAACTGGCGCTGCGGCTGCCGGTGGCGTACGTCGGCGCGATGGGCTCCCGCCGCACCCACCTCGACCGCAACCGGCGCCTGCGCGAAGTCGGCGTGAGCGAGCTGGAGCTGGCCCGTCTGCGCTCGCCCATCGGGCTGGACCTCGGGGCCCGCACACCGGAGGAGACGGCCCTGTCCATCGCCGCGGAGATCGTCGCGGCCCGGCGCGGCGGCAGCGGAGTGTCCCTGACCGGCGCGCACACGCCGATCCACCACGACACGGCACCACCCCGGCAGGTCTCCTCGGCGCGGCGGATCGGGTCGGTGGCCTGAGCCTCACAGTTCGTCGCCGTCGCCGTCCCCGTTCCCGGCGTCCGCCGTGCGGGCGGCGCGGAAGACGGGACGGAAGCCGAGGATGTCGGCGGTGGCGGCGCCGCTGGTGACGAACGGGTCCGCGGCGACCGCGGCCTCGACCGCCTCGCGCGGCCCCTCTGCGATGACCACTCCGCCCGTACGGGGCTCCAGCGGACCGGCGAGCCGGGCCAGCCCCCGGCCGAACACGCCCTCCGGGTGGGTGTAGTGCGCCTCCTTGAGCGCGTCGACGGTCTCCAGCGGGGCACGGTACTTGAACACGATCACGAACATGCCCCCAGCCAACGGCAAGGGGGCCTCCCCGCGCCAAGACCGGTCACCGCGGGACGTATAGGCTCACGCCTATGGACCCCGAGAGTGCCGGGCAGGCCGGGCTCGAACTGCGGCAGCTGCGCTACTTCGCCGCCGTCGCCGAGGCGGGCACCGTCACGGAGGCGGCCCGCCGCCTGCGCATCGCCCAGCCGAGCCTGAGCCAGCAGATCGCGACGCTCGAACGCCGCGTCGGCACCGAGCTGTTCCGGCGGCTGCCGCGGGGCATGGAGCTCACCGAGGCCGGCCGGCTGCTCCTCGACGGCGTCAACCAGGCGCTGGACGCGCTGGGTTCGGCGGTGGCCGCCGCCCGCGCCGTCCCCGTGACGGCGACCCTGGGAGTGTGCAGGGGCGTACCGCCCGAAGCGCTGGAGCGCGCCGAGCGCCTCCTGACCGCCGCCCGGCCGCTGCGCATCGTCCACGAACAGGCCGACTCCGCCCGCCAGGGCGAACTCCTGCGCGCCGGAGCCCTGTCGTACGGCATCCTGCGGGCGCCCGCCGACGACACCGCGGGCCTGGAGCTGCGCGTGATCGGCGACGAGCCGCTCGGCGTGCTGCTGCCGCGCCGCCATCCACTGGCCGCCCGCCCGGAACTGCGCTGGGACGACCTCGCCGGTCTGCGGCTGTTGTGGTTCCCCGAGCGGCGGGCGCCCGCCTACGCGGCCGCCGTACTGGCCCGGCTCGCCGAACACGGGTGGCATCCCGCCACGTCGACCGAGGACACCGGCAGCCACACGCTGTTCCGCCGCGCCCTGCTCGCCCACGACGACGTCGTCGCCCTGCGCACCCGCTCCGCCTCCGCCACGGACACGGACCTCGTCTGGCGCCCGGTCGGCCCGCGGCCGCCCCGCGAACGCCTCCTGCTGGCGGCGGCCGCCCGCTCGGTCTGGGGGCGGGCCCTGCGGGACGCGGAGACGGGGGACGGGCGGCCGGGTCTCCGCGCGGTCAGGTGAAGAGGCCGGTGCTCAGGTACCGTTCGCCGGTGTCGGGCAGGACGACGACGATCAGCGCGTCCCTGTGCCGGGGGTAGCGGGCCAGCGTGGTGGCCGCGTGGAGGGCGGCGCCGCTGGACACGCCCGCGAGGATGCCCTCGGTGCGGGCCAGGCGGCGGGAGGCGGCCTGCGCGTCCTCCAGGCCGACGCGGTGGACGGCGTCGTAGACCTCGGTGTCCAGGATGTCCGGGACGAAGCCGGCGCCGAGTCCCTGGACGCGGTGCGGGCCGGGGGAGCCGCCGGACAGCACCGCGGACTCGGCGGGTTCCACGGCCACCACGGTGACCTCCGGCTTCTTCTCCTTGAGCAGGCGCCCGACCCCGGTGACCGTGCCGCCCGTCCCCACCCCGGCCACCAGGACGTCGACCTGTCCGTCGGTGTCCTGCCAGATCTCCTCGGCGGTGGTGCGGCGGTGGGCGTCCGGGTTGGCCGGGTTGCGGAACTGCTGCGGCATGAACCAGCCGTGCTCATCGGCCAGTTGGGCCGCGCGCGCGATGGCGCCCCGCATGCCCTCGGCGGCCGGGGTGAGGATCAGCTCCGCGCCGTACGCCCGCAGCAGCGCCCGCCGTTCGGCGCTCATGCTCTCCGGCATGGTGAAGGTCACCCGGTGGCCCTTGGCGGCGGCCACCATGGCCAGGCCGATGCCGGTGTTGCCGCTGGTGGGCTCGACGATGCGGACACCGGGCCGGAGCGCGCCGGTGGCCTCCGCGTCCTCGATCATCGCCAGGGCGATACGGTCCTTGACGCTGCCGCCGGGGTTCGCGGACTCCAGCTTGGCGACCAGGCGGACGGGCAGGTCCTCGCCGTAGCGGGACAGCTCCACCAGGGGGGTACGGCCGATCAGCGCGGTGACCGAGGGGTGAATCGCCGTCATGGGGCTGCCTTCCGGGTCGGCTCCGGATGCGGAGCTGTGGTGCGGTGCGCCGCCGCGCGGGCGTCGCGGGTGCGTACGAGGGTGCCGGCCCGCGCGGCGCGGACGGAGGCATGGGCGGGCACGTCGGACAGGACCAGGGAGTTGGCCCCGACGACGGTGTCGTGCCCGATGCGCACGGGGCCCAGCACGGTGGCCCCCACGCCGAGGACCACCCGGTCGCCGACGACGGGGTGCCGGCGGGCGCCCGGGGTGTCGGTCCACCAGCCGGTGCCGCCGAGGGTCACCCGGTGGTAGAGCATCACGTCGTCGCCCACCACCGCGGTCTCGCCGATCACCACGCCCATGCCGTGGTCGATGAAGCAGCGGCGGCCGATGACCGCGCCTGGGTGGATCTCGATGCCGGTCAGGGCGCGTGACAGCTGGGAGACCAGCCGGGGCAGCAGCGGCAGCCCGAGCCGGTGCAGCCGGTGCGCCACGCGGTGCGACCAGATCGCCCACAGGCCCGGGTACAGCAGCACCTCGACGACGTGGGCGCCGCGCAGGGCGGGGTCCTTGCGGCAGGCGGTGCGCAGGTCCTCGAGGATCACGGCGTGCGTCCCGCCGTCGCGGGAGCGTGCGGCGCGGGCCGTCCGGGACGTGCCGTCATGTCTGTTCGCCGATCCCCTCGCTCGCGGGCGCCGTGATGGTCCACGTCGCCGCCGTAGTGCATGGAACCGCACGCTAGACGCCCGCCCGGCGCGGCTCCTTGGGCCGGGGCGGCCCCTCCCCGGCCGCCGTCCGGCCCTGCCCCGGGCCGCGGGTCAGGGACCAGCGGCCCTCGCAGGGAAGGACCGTACGACCCAAGCGCCGCCCCGGCCGGACGGAGATGCTGGCTCTCGACCGACCGGGACCCGCCGCCGATCGCCGCACCCTGCCTGTCCGGCCACGTCTTCTCGTGCCGACGGCCGTGGCAGGCACGGCGAGCCCCCGGTCCGGCCGGTGCCCGGCCGCCCACCTGCCACGGCCGGGCACCCGGCCCGCCCCGCCCCGTCCCGGCCCCGTTGCCGCGGGCCCGGCCCGGCCCGCCCGGTGCGGCGTCGGCCCGGACCTGTCGGGCCCGGCGCCCGGAGGGCCGGCCACCGCATCCGACCGGTCCGCACCCGGACCACCCCGAACCATTGGAGGACCGCCATGAGCGCCCTCACTCTCGCATCGGCCCCCGAGGACGCCGCCGCCCTCGAAGCCGCCGAGGCGCACCACGCCCACCTGGTCGGGCAGATGGCCGGACACGTCGGTCTGCTGCTGACCGCAACCGAAAGCGATCCGCGTACCACCGGGAGTCCCCGGACCGGCCTCGTGGCCTTCTGCGAGCGGGACCTGCTGCCGCACGCCGCCGCCGAGGAGGAGACCCTCTACGCCGCCGCCCACCGCATCCCCGAGGCCCGGCTGCTGGTCGAGGCCCTGATCGGCGAGCACCGCCGGCTGGCCGCGCTCGTCGACGCGCTGCGTGACGCCCCCGCACCGGTCGCCGCGGCCGCCGACGCGCGGGCGCTCCAGGTGCTGTTCGAGGAGCACGTGGCCAAGGAGAACGGCATGGTGCTCTCCCTGCTCGCCAGGGAGCCCGACGTCTCCCTGGCCGGGCTGCTCGGGGACATGCACGACCGGGTCGAACACCACACACCCACCGACGGCGCCGCCGGCGCCCGGGAGAAGCAAGGAGACAGGACAGTGAACGACCAGGAGCCCGAGGAGACCGGCTGCGGCGGGGCCTGCGGCTGCGGCGGCGCCGACGAGGAGGCCGTGCCCGAGCTGGACGTGCGGCAGGTGCCCCACGCCCTGCGCCACGCCACCGTGTTCGGCGCGCTCGACGCCGTGCCGTCGGGCGGCGCCATGGTGCTGGTGGCCCCGCACGACCCGCTCCCGCTGCTCGCCCAGATCGAGGGCCGCGCCCCCGGCGCCTTCTCCGTGGAGTACCTCCAGCGGGGCCCGGAGGCCTGGCGGCTGCTCCTGAGTCACCACTGACGGCGGCCGCCCGGCCGTGCCGCCCGAACGAGTTCAGCCACCCAGCCCACAGGGGAAGAAGACACGTCATGCGTTGTGTGCACCGCCGGGCCGCGGCCCTGGTCGGGCCGGCCGGCGCGGCCATGGTGGCCGCCGGGGCCGTCATGCTGCTGCGGGGCCGCGGCGGCCGGAAGGAGATCCGCGCCGAACTCGCGGCGCAGCGGATCGCGTTCCCCGGCCACGGCCTGCCGGCCCGCCTCGCGCCCCACGCCGGCGCTCCCGTGCGGACCGGCCCGCAGGCCCACGCCTACGCCGAGCTGATCAAGGACCACCTCACGCACGCCACCGGCGGCCGCACCTACGCGGAGATCACCGAGGAACTGCACGCCACCGGCGGCGACGACGAGAAGCTGACCCGGCTCAGGCAGACCGCGTTCATGGGCGAGACCCTGCGCGGCTCCCTGCTGTCGGCCTATCAGGCCTGGCATCTGACCACGCTCGTCCAGGGTCTGGGCGCCCTTTTCACCGGCGTGGGCGCGGCGCTCGTGCTCACCGCACGGGACCTGTCCCGCCCCGGCGGACACCACTGAACCGGCCGGCCAGGTGGAGGGCCGGCCCCGGGAAGACCGGGCACACCCGAGGGTGCGCCCGGTCTTCTCATGCGCTCGCGGCCGCCCGGATCTCGCGCAACTGGGGGCAGGTGCGGCGCAGTTGGGCCTCCAGGCGCTGGTGGAGGGTGAACCAGGCGGCGGGGCAGCCGTGGCAGGCGCCGTGCAGGCGGACGGTGACGACACCGTCCCGCACGCCGACCAGTTCGATGCCCCCGCCGTGCGAGCGGGCGACGCCTCCGACCGGGCCGGTGAGCAGTTCGGTGACGGCTGCGCGCAGCAGCGCGTCGCCGTGGTCGCCGTCCGCGCCGGGGCCGGGCGTCCAGCCGTCGCGGTCCTCCAGCGCCGCGTGCAGCGCCGTACGGACCCGGGCGCCCGCGCCCGGCCAGGTGCGGCCGGCCCCGAGACGGGTGACCACCGCGCCGGGCTCCGCCGTGACGCCGGCGAGCGTGCCGTCGTCGAGGAGCGCGGCCAGCGGGCCGGGAAGCCCGGCGAGCGGACCGGCGTACGGCATCGCGTCCGCCGGGACGATCCAGCGCAGCCGGTCGGGGTGACCGGGCACGGGCTGGGGGTGGATGGGGATCACCGGACCCTCACCCGCCCAGCCACACCGTGAGCGTCCGGGCCAGGTACGCCATCACCCAGGCCAGCCCGGTGAGATAGGTGAAGGCGATCGCCGGCCATTTCCACGTGCCGGTCTCCCGGCGCAGCACCGCGACCGTGGCCATGCACTGCAGCGCGTAGGCGAAGTAGACCAGCAGCGCCGCGATGGTGGGCGCGGTGAAGACCCGCTCACCGGCGTGCGGACCGTCCGGATAGGTCATGGTCCGCAGCGCCCGCGCCGGGTTCTCGGGGTCCTGCGCGGCCGAGACCTGGCCGAGGGTGGCGACGAAGGTCTCCCGGGCCGACTGGGCGGACAGCACGCCGACGTTGACGCGCCAGTCGAAGCCCAGCGGGGAGAACACCGGGGCGGCGAGACGCCCCAGGCCGGCGGCGTAGCTGTGGTCGACCTCGTAGGCGGACACGGCGGTCCGGTCGGTGGTGTCGACACCGGCCGCCCGCAGCTCGGCCGCCGAGTGCAGCGGCAGGTTCAGCAGCAGCCACAGCAGCACGCTCGTGGCGGCGATGACGGTGGTGCACTTGCGCAGGAACGCGCGGGCCGAGGACCACATCATCACCAGCACCGAACGCGGGGACGGCAGCCGGTAGGGCGGCAGCTCCATGTGGAACGGCAGCAGCCCGCCGCGGTGGTCGCCCAGCTTCTTGAACGCCCACGCCGCCAGCATCGCCGACACCGCGCCCAGCACGTACAGCCCGAACATCACCAGGCCCTGCGCGCCGAACGGGCCCACGTGGTACGAGGGATCGACCAGCAGCCCGATCAGCAGCACGTACACCGGCAGCCGGGCCGAGCAGGTGATCAGCGGGGCGGCCATCATCGTGGCGAGCCGGTCCCGGGCCGAGGGCAGCGTGCGGGTGGCCATGATGCCGGGGATCGCGCACGCGAACGACGACAGCAGCGCCACGAACGCGCGGCCCTCCAGCCCGACCCGGGCCATCACCCGGTCCATCAGGAAGGCCGCCCGCGACATGTAGCCCACGCCCTCCAGGAGCGCGAGCAGCAGGAACAGCAGCATGATCTGCGGTACGAACACCAGCACCGCGCCGACCCCGCCGACGAGCGCGTCGCCGAGCAGCCCGGACAGCCAGCGGTTGCCGACGTGTGCGGAGACCAGCTCCGACAGCCGCCCGAACACGGTCTCCACCGCGCCCTGCAAGGGGGCGGCGAGCGTGAAGACGGTCTGGAAGAACAGCATCATCACGGCGAAGAAGACCAGCGTGCCCCACAGCGGGTGGAGCAGCACCGCGTCGACCCGCTGGGTGATCCGGTGCCGTTCCGGGGCCCGGTAGCCGGCGAACTCCAGCACCGACTCCGCCCAGGCGTCCACCTCGTCGGGGTCGGTGGGCGGCGCCAGGACCGGCGTGGGCCACGATCCCCACTCGGCGAGCCGGTCCCGCAGTCGCGCGACCCCGCGCCCGCGGTGTCCGACCACCGCCAGCACGGGTACGCCCAGGGCCTCGCCCAGCGCGTCGACGTCCAGGGTGCCCTGACGGCGGGCCAGTTCGTCGGTGAAGGTGACCACCAGGCAGGTCGGCAGGGAGCGCGCCAGCACCTGGGCGACGAAGGGCAGCGAGCGGCGCAGCGTGGTGGCGTCCGCGACCACGAGGAGCGCGTCCGGCCGTGCCACCCCGGCCACGCGGCCGTCGAGCACGTCGACGGTGATCCGCTCGTCGGGGCTGATCGGCTCCAGGCTGTACGTCCCGGGAAGGTCCTCGATCAGGCAGCTGTCCCCGCCGGTGCGGCAGACGCCGACGAACCGGGCGACGGTCACGCCGGGATAGTTGCCCGTCTTGGCGTTCAGCCCGGTCAGTCCGTTGAAGACGCTGGTCTTGCCGGCGTTGGGGCTGCCGACGAGCGCGAACCTCGGCTGCCCGGCGGTCACTTCCCCTTCGCCCGCGACGCCGTGGCAGCTCGTGGTCACGGCCGCACCTCGACGACGCGCACACAGGCGGCCTGCGCCCGGCGCAGGCACAGGTCGTAGTCCTTGACGCGGAAGACGACGGGGTCGCGCAGCGGGGCCCGGCGGACCACCTCCACCACCGTGCCCGGGGTGAAGCCCAGGTCCCTGAGCCGGCGGGCCGTGCGGGAGGAGCCGTCGTCGGTCACGGTCACGACCCTGCCCCGCGCGCCGGGCGGCAGGTCCGCCAGCGCCCGGTGGGCGCCGTCCGGGCCAGGACCGGCGGCCGTACGGCCCGGCTCGGTATCCACATGCCGGTCACCACTGTTCATTCTGTCTCCGGAACTACGCCGGGCGAACCCGCCCCCACGACACCTTTCAGTGAAGAGAGGCTACCCTTACCTCGCAGGTGCAGTCCGGGGCCGTCGGGGACCGTGAGGAGGGCCATACGGCTCTTTCCGCGCTCCAGGTGCCGTCACCGGCGGCGCGGCCCGCCGCTCGTGGACGCCGCCCGCCGCTCACGGGCGCCGCAGCAGCCTGTTCACCGCCCGGCCGAACACCGACCGCGCCGCGCCCGCCAGTACGGGGTCGAAGAGGCCCGGCAGGAAGCGGACCCGCAGCTCCTCCCGCCACGCCACCCGCGCCCGTCCGCCCGGACCCGCGCGCACCTCGATCTCGGCCCAGCCCAGGACCACCCGGCCGCGCTTCTCGAGCCGGCACAGGCCCGGCTCTCCGCCGGCCGGCGGGCGCCAGACGGTGACCTCCATCGGGTCGTCGAAGCCGAGCGGGCCGAGCGCGGTGCGCGCCACGAACCGCGTGCCCTCACGGGCCGGTTCCGGGGTGAGAACGGTCACGCGGGTCAGCGGGACCACGTCGGCGTGCCGCTGCCACCGGGTGAGCCGCCGCCAGGCCTCGTCGGGAGAGAGCGGCGGGGTGCGTTCCAGGGAGAAGTTGACCACGTCACGATCGTAGGCAACGAGCGCCCGTGGCCTGCCCGTTCGGACCCGGCTCACCCGCGTGGCCGTACGGGCG
>NZ_BMVJ01000026.1:28342-32601 GCF_014650655.1 Streptomyces anandii JCM 4720 | reverse complement strand
TCAGGGCCGGTACACCTTCCCCGGCTCCGGCTTGCCCGGGGCGAGGAGCTGCGGCACGGTCACGAAGACGTAGCCGCGGGCCTTGAGGGCGTCGATGATGCCGGGCACGGCCGGCACGGTGCCCTGGTAGAGGTCGTGCAGCAGGATGATGCCGTCCCGGGTCGCCTGGTCGAGGACGCGCTTGGTGATCAGCGCCGAGTCGGTGGTGGCGTAGTCCTTGGCGGTCACGCTCCACAGCACCTCGGACATGCCCATCTCCTTGCAGATGCCGTGCACGGTGGAGTCGGTGCGGCCCTGCGGCGGGCGCATCAGCGTGGGCTTGTGCCCGGTCAGGCGCTCTATCGCGTCGTTGGTGCGGCCGAGTTCGTCGCGTATCTCCGCCGGGGATATCCGGGTGAGGATCTTGTGGTCCCAGGTGTGGCTGGCCACCTCGTGGCCCTCGGCCGCCATCCGCCGCACCAGTTCCGGGTACTTCTCGATGTGCCGCGCGCCCAGCAGGAAGAAGGTCGCCGGGACCTGCTTCTGCTTCAGGATGTCCAGCAGCCGGGCGGAGTTCTCGCTCGGCCCGGCGTCGAAGGTCAGGGCGATGCACTTGGCCTGACGGCAGTCGACGGTGCCGAACCGGGCGGGCGCGCCCGCCGCCCGGTCGCGTACGGAGCTCGGGCGGGTCGCGTCCCCGTGACCGCAGCCGGCCAGCGTCAGGGTCAGGCACGCGGCCGCCGCCAGCGCCCCGGCCGCGCGCACCCCCCGCCGGGCCCCCGCGCCCGGCCCCCTCGTCTTCATCTTCTTGGTCGCAGAAGGCATGCCGGGGACTCTATGCAGGGCCTGCGGGCGTGTTGTGCACGGGTGTCGAAAACGTGCTCGACGAACGGCTGATCGGTCCCGATGCGCCCCGGTTGGCCCGATGTGTGCCGGGCCGCCACGGGGTTACTCAAGCCGACACGCAAGTGAAGGCGAGAGGGAGGAGAGTCCCGTGAGCGGACGCACCTGGCGCCGGGCCCTGGTGACCGGCGGAGCCGGCTTCGTGGGATCCCATCTGTGCGCGCGGCTGCTCGACGCCGGCACCGGCGTCATCTGCCTGGACAACCTGGCCACCGGCTCGCACGCCAACGTCGCCGAACTCGAACGGCACCGCGGCTTCCGCTTCGTGCGCGCCGACGCCACCGACGCCGACGCGGTGCGTGCCCTTCCCGGCCGCTTCGACCTGGTCCTGCACTTCGCCTGCCCCGCCTCGCCGGCCGACTACCTGCGGCTGCCCCTGGAAACCCTCGGAGTGGGCAGCGACGGCACCCGCAACGCCCTCGAGCGGGCCCGCGCCGACGGCGCCCGCTTCCTGCTCGCCTCCACCTCCGAGGTGTACGGCGACCCGCTGGAGCACCCGCAGCGAGAGGACTACTGGGGCAACGTCAACCCCATCGGCCCGCGCAGCGTCTACGACGAGTCCAAGCGCTTCGCCGAGGCCCTGGTCACCGCGCACCGCAAGGTCCACCGCACCGACACGGCCATCGTGCGCATCTTCAACACCTACGGCCCCCGCATGCGCACCGGGGACGGCCGCGCCGTGCCCACCTTCATCGCGCAGGCCCTGGACGGCGTGCCGCTCACCGTCGCCGGCGACGGCAGCCAGACCCGCTCCCTGTGCTACGTCGACGACACGGTCGACGGCGTCCTCGCCCTGGCCGCCTCCCGCGAGAGCGGCCCGGTGAACATCGGCGGCACCGACGAGATCACCATGCTTGAGCTGGCCCGCCGGATCGTGGACCTGACCGGCTCCGCCTCCCGCATCCGCTTCGTCGACCGCCCGGCCGACGACCCCTGCCGGCGCCGGCCGGACACCCGGCTCGCCCGCGAGCGGCTCGGGTGGCAGCCACGCGTCCCCTGGTCGCAGGGGCTTGAGCGCACCATCGGCTGGTTCACCCGCGCGGTCGCCGCGTGAGCGAGCCCCTGCCGCAGTCGACCGCAGTGTCCCGAACCGTACTGTGCGGCCCTGGCCAGGGCGCTTCACGCACGGTGAGAAAAAGATGACATAGAGCGAAAAATCATCCTTTTCCCTCGCCAGTTGTCTTCACGTGTTTGAGACAGCTGGGGCGCGGCACCCAGAACCCCGTGGTGCCCACCGGCACCGACCGGTCCCCCCCTCGCACTCGCAAGCGCCGAACGGGACGGAGCCCACCCCATGCGCATCCTTGGAATCAACGCCCTGTTCCACGACCCGGCCGCCGCCCTCGTCGTCGACGGCAGGACGGTCGCGGCCGGGGAGGAGGAGCGCTTCAGCCGACGCAAGCACGGCAAGCGCCCGGTGCCCTTCTCCGCGTGGGAACTGCCGGAACTGTCCGCCCGCTGGTGCCTGGAACACGCCGGACTGCGCGCCGACGAGCTCGACGCGGTCACCTACTCCTTCGACCCGGCCCTCGCCCGGCCCGCCGCCGACATGGGCCTGAACGACCCCTGGGACCCGCTGCGCCTGGAGTACGCGAGCCGCGCCCCCGAGTTCCTCGCCGAGGCGCTGCCCGGCCTGGACCCGGCCAAGGTCGTCTTCGTGCCCCACCACGTCGCGCACGCCGCCTCCGCCGGACCCGCCTCCCCGCACCCCGACAGCGCCGTCCTCGTCCTGGACGGCCGCGGCGAGGCCGCCTCCCACCTCGCGGGCCGCTTCCACGACGGCAAGCTCGACACGCTCGCCGCGCAGGCCCTGCCCGACTCCCTCGGCCTGGTCTACGAGGAGCTCACCGAACACCTCGGCTTCCTGCGCAGCAGCGACGAGTACAAGGTCATGGCGCTCGCCTCCTACGGCAAGCCCCGCTTCCTGCCCCAGCTGCGCCAGTACGTCCACCCCACCGGCGACGGCGGCTTCCGCGCCCACGGCGTCGACTGGGCCGCCCTCGCCCCGCCGCGCGGCAAGCACGAGCCGTGGACCCAGGAGCACGCCGACCTCGCGGCCAGCTGCCAGGCCGTGCTGGAGGAGGTCCTGCTCGAACTCGTCCACTGGCTGCACCGCGAGGCCGGCGGCGAGGCCCTCGCCATGGCCGGCGGCGTCGCCCTCAACTGCGTCGCCAACTCCAAGATCGCCGCGCAGGGCCCGTACCGCCACGTCTGGGTGCAGCCCGCCGCCGGTGACGCCGGCACCGCCCTCGGCGGCGCCCTCTACCTCGCCGCGAGCGAGGGCAACGTACCCGAGCCCATGCCCGGCGCCGACCTCGGGCGCGGCTGGAGCGACGAGGAGCTGCGCGCCTGGCTGGAGGAGGCCGCCGTACCGTACGAGCGGCCCGACGACATCGCCGAGACGGTCGCCGGGGAACTGGCCCGCGACGGCGTGGTCGCCTGGTTCCAGGGCCGCAGCGAGTACGGGCCGCGCGCCCTCGGCCACCGCTCCCTGCTCGCCCACCCGGGCCGCGCCGAGAACCTGGAACGGCTCAACCGGGTCAAGGGCCGCGAGGAGTTCCGGCCGGTCGCCCCCATGGTCCTCGCCGAGCGCGCGCACGAGCTGTTCGAGGGTCCGGTCCCGAGCCCCTACATGCTGTTCGTGCACGACGTCCACCGCGACTGGCGCGAACGCATCCCCGCCGTGGTGCACGTCGACGGCACCGCCCGCATCCAGACCGTCGACGAGCGACAGGAACCCCTGGTCGCGGCGATGCTGCGCGGGTTCGAACGGCGCACCGGGCTGCCCGTCGTCGTCAACACCAGCCTCAACACCGCCGGCCGGCCCATGGTCGACGACCCGCGCGACGCGCTGGAGTGCTTCGGCTCCGCGCCCGTCGACCTGCTGGCGATCGGCCCGTACGCGGTGCGCCGGGGAAGGGCGTACGCATGACCAGCCCCGCCGCCGGGCCCGCCTACGCCGTGGTGATCCCCACCCTGGCGCGGGACACGCTGGCCGACTGCCTGGCCGCGCTCGCCGCCGCGCACGGACCCCGGCCCGAGGAGATCGTCCTCGTCGACGACCGGCCCGAGCCCGAACCGGACGGTCTGGAGCACCCGTTGAGCGTCCTCGGCGACCTGCGCGCCCGCACCACCGTGCTCACCAGCGGCGGCCGCGGACCCGCCGCCGCCCGCAACACCGGGCTGCGCGCGGTCACCACCGGCTGGGTCGCCTTCCTCGACGACGACGTGCAGGTCGGCCCGCACTGGTGCCACCAGCTCGCCCAGGACCTCGCCGAGGCGAGCCCCGACACCGGGGCCGTCCAGGGCGTCATCGCCGTGCCCCTGCCCGGCGAGCGCCGCCCCACCGACTGGGAGCGCGGCACCGCGGGGCTCGC
>NZ_BMVJ01000026.1:5901-28312 GCF_014650655.1 Streptomyces anandii JCM 4720 | reverse complement strand
CCGCGCCCGCTGGATCACCGCCGACATGGCGTACCGCACCGACGCCCTCAAGCAGGTCGCCGGCTTCGACGAACGCTTCCGCCGCGCCTTCCGCGAGGACGCCGACCTCGCGCTGCGCGTCCTCGACGCCGGCTGGCGCATCCGCCAGGGCCGCCGCACCACCCGGCACCCCGTCCGCCCCGCCGACCGCTGGGTGTCCCTGCGCGCCCAGCGCGGCAACGCCGACGACGCGCTCATGCTGCGCCTGCACGGCCCCGACTGGTGGCAGAAGGCGGTCGCCCCGCGCGGCCGCATCCGCACCCACCTCGCCGTCACCACCGCCGGCGCCGCCGCCTGCGCGCTCGCCCTGAGCGGGCACCGCCGGGCCGCCGCGCTCGCCGCACTCGGCTGGGCGGCCGGCACCGCAGAGTTCGCCTGGGCGCGCATCGCACCCGGGCCGCGCACCCGGCAGGAGGTCACCACCATGGCCGCCACCAGCGTGCTCATTCCGCCCGCCGCCAGCTGGCACTGGCTGAGCGGACGGTGGCGACACCGGAGCGCCCCCGCCTGGCAGGAGGTCGCGCCGTGAACCGCCCCCGACGTCCCGTGCAGGCCGTCCTGTTCGACCGCGACGGCACCCTCGTCGAGGACGTCCCCTACAACGGCGACCCGGATCTCGTACGCCCCGTCGAGGGCGCCCGCGAGGCTGTGCGGCTGCTGCGGGCGCGGGGCATCCGCACCGGCGTGGTCACCAACCAGTCGGGGATCGCCCGCGGCCTGGTCTCCGCCGCCGACGTCCGCCGCGTCAACGCACGCGTCGACACGCTGCTCGGACCCTTCGACGTGTGGGCCGTCTGCCCGCACGGACCCGGCGACGGCTGCCACTGCCGCAAACCCGCGCCGGGAATGATCCTGTGGGCCGCCGGCCGGCTGTGCGCCGAACCGTCACGCATCGTCGTCGTCGGCGACATCGGCGCCGACATGGAGGCCGCCCGCCGTGCCGGCGCCCACGGCATCCTCGTCCCCACCCCCGTCACCCGCCCCGAGGAGACCGCCCGCGCCGGCCACGTGGCCCCCGACCTGACCACCGCCGTCCGCGCGATCCTGGCAGGACCGCCCCCGGACCGCGTCCTCGCCGGCGAACGCCCCGCCGAGGCCGCCTGCGCGGGCGGCGCCCCGCCCGCACCCGGCGCGGCCGTCCGGAGGCCCCGATGAAGGCCCTGGTCACCCGGCTCGACAGCTTCGGCGACGTGCTGCTCGCCGGGCCCGCCGTCCGTGCCGTCGCCGCCCGCGCCGACCACGTCACCCTGCTGTGCGGGCCGCGTGGCGAGCCCGCCGCACGGCTGCTCCCCGGCGTGGACGACATCCTCGTATGGGACGCGCCCTGGGCCGGATTCGAGCCGCCGCCCGTGAACCGGGCGGAGACCGAAGCGCTCCTCGCCGCCGTCGACGCCGACACCGCCCTCGTCCTCACCTCCTTCCACCAGTCACCGCTGCCCACCGCCCTGCTGCTGCGCCTGGCCGGCGTCCGGCGCATCGCCGCGGACAGCGTGGACTACCCCGGCTCCCTCCTCGACGTACGCCACCAGCGCGCCCCGCACGCCCACGAGGCCGAGGCCGCCCTCGACCTCGCCGAGGCCGCCGGGTTCCCCCGCCCCGACGACACCCGCCTGCGCGTGCTGCCCCCGCCAAACACCTCCGCGCTCACCGGCCCCGAGCCCTACCTCGTGGTGCACCCCGGCGCGAGCGTCCCGGCCCGCGCCTGGAGCCCCGGACGCTGCGCCCAGGCCGTGCGCGAACTCACCGCGGCCGGACACCGCGTGGTGGTCACCGGAGGCCGCGGCGAGCGGGACCTGACCGCCCGCGTGGCCGGCGCCCACGGCCTCGACCTCGGCGGCCGCACCGAAGCCCCCGAACTGGCCGGCGTGCTGGCCGGCGCCCGCGCGGTCGTCACCGGCAACACCGGCCCCGCACACCTGGCCGCCGCCGTCGGCACCCCCGTCGTCTCCCTGTTCGCGCCGGTCGTACCGGCCGAACGCTGGCGCCCCTACGGCGTGCCCTACGTACTGCTCGGCGACCAGAAGGCGCCGTGCGCCGACAGCCGCGCCCGGAACTGCCCGGTGCCCGGACACCCCTGCCTTGAGTCGGTGACCGCCCATGACGTGCTCACCGCCGTGGAGAAGGTGATGCAGGCGTGAGGATCCTCATCTGGCACGTGCACGGCTCCTGGACGACGGCGTTCGTCCAGGGCCCGCACACCTACATCGTCCCCGTCACTCCCGACCGCGGACCCGACGGCCTCGGGCGCGCCCGCACCTTCGACTGGCCCGGCTCGGTGATCGAACTCCCGCCGGAGCGACTGCGCGAGGCGGACATCGACCTCGTCGTGCTGCAACGCCCGCACGAATACGACCTCGTACGCCGATGGCTGGGCCGCCGACCGCCGATGGTCTACCTCGAGCACAACGCCCCGCACGGCAACGTGCCCGACACCCGGCACCCCGTCACCGAACTCCCCGACGGCATCCCGCTGGTGCACGTCACCCACTTCAACCGGCTGATGTGGGACGCCGGAAGCGCCGAGACCGCCGTCATCGAGCACGGCATCGTCGACCCCGGCCCGCTGTGGACCGGCGAACTGCCCCACGCGGCCGTCGTCGTCAACGAGCCCGTGCGGCGGGGCCGTACGACGGGCACCGACCTGCTGCCCGCCTTCGCGCGGGCCGCCCCGCTGGACGTCTTCGGCATGGGCACGGACGGTCTCGCCGGCCACCTGGGCGTGCCGCCCGGGCGGTGCCGCTCCCACGAACTCGTCCAGAAGGACCTGCACTCGGCCATGGCCAGGCGCCGTCTCTACCTCCACCCGGTCCGCTGGACCTCCCTCGGCCTGTCCCTGCTGGAGGCGATGCACCTGGGCATGCCCGTCGTCGCCCTCGCCACCACCGAGGTCACCGAGGCGGTGCCCCCGGGTGCCGGAGTGGTCTCCAACCGGATCGATGTACTGACCGACGCCGTACGGGACTTCGTCGCCGACCCGCTGCACGCACGCGCGGTCGGCGAGGGAGCACGGGCCGCCGCGCTCTCCCGCTACGGCCTTCCCCGCTTCCTGGACGACTGGGAGCGGCTGCTCAAGGAGGTGACCCGATGAGGATCGCCATGGTGTCCGAGCACGCGAGCCCGCTCGCCGCGCTCGGCGGGGTCGACGCCGGTGGCCAGAACGTGTACGTCGCCCGCCTCACCGAGGAGCTGGCGCGGCGCGGACACGACGTCACCGTCTACACCCGCCGCGACAGCACCGAACTGCCCGACCGCGTGCCGCTGCCCGGCGGCTCAGTCGTGGAGCACGTACCGGCCGGACCGCCCGAAGCCATCCCCAAGGACGCCCTGTTCCCCCACATGCCGTCCTTCGGCGCGTATCTCGCGCGCGTCTGGCGCCGCGAGCGGCCCGACGTCGTGCACGCCCACTTCTGGATGTCCGGCATGGCCTCCCTGCTCGGCGCCGGCCCGCACGGCATCCCCGTCATCCAGACCTTCCACGCGCTCGGCACCGTCAAGCGCCGCCACCAGGGCCGCGAGGACACCAGCCCGCGCGAACGCATCGGCATCGAGCGGCAGATCGGCCGCACCTGCGAACGCGTGCTGGCCACCTGCGGCGACGAGGTGCACGAACTCGCCGCCATGGGCATCTCCCCGAACCACGTCTCCGTGGTGCCCTGCGGAGTGGACGCCGGCCACTTCCACCCCGGCGCCTCCGGTTCCGGGGACCCGGGTGTGCCCGCCCGGGAACAGCGGCACCGGCTGCTCGCCTGCGGCCGGCTCGTCCGCCGCAAGGGCTACGACCAGGCCATCCGCGCCCTGACCCGGATCCCGCACACCGAACTCCTCGTCGCCGGCGGCCCGCCCGCCGGACTCCTGCACACCGAGCCCGAGGCGGAACGGCTGCTGGAACTCGCCGTCGAGGAGGGCGTCGGCGACCGGGTACGGCTGCTGGGCGCCGTCGACCCGCGGCGGATGCCCGCGCTGATGCGCGGCAGCGACCTCGTGCTGTGCACACCGACGTACGAGCCCTTCGGCATCGTGCCGCTGGAGGCGATGGCCTGCGCGGTGCCCGTCGTCGCCACCGACGTCGGCGGCCACCGCGACTCGGTCGCCGACGGGCGCACCGGCCGGCTCGTCCCCGAGGGCGACCCCGAGGCGATCGCCGCCGCCGTCCGCGACCTGCTCGGCAGCGACCGCACCCGCCGCCGCTACGGCGCCGCCGGGCGCGAACGCGTCCTCGCCCGCTTCACCTGGCGGCGCGTCGCCGACGGCGCCGAACAGGTCTACCGGCGGGTCACCGCCGAGCACGAACTGAAGCCGGAGGTGGCCTGATGCGCGCCCCGGCCGGCCACCGAACCCGCCGTCCCCTGAACCTCCGGAGGTGACGTCATGAGCGTCGACACACCGGCCGTCGCCGGCCACTGCGACGAACTCCTCGCCGCCCTCGGCCAGTTCCGCGGCTCCGCGCACATCACCGAGCGGTGGGGCGAGCGGCTGGCCGCCGTCCTCGGCGGCGGCGGGCG
Source organism: Streptomyces anandii JCM 4720 (assembly GCF_014650655.1). Taxonomy (GTDB): domain Bacteria; phylum Actinomycetota; class Actinomycetes; order Streptomycetales; family Streptomycetaceae; genus Streptomyces; species Streptomyces anandii. The sequence continues at coordinate 23,771 of NZ_BMVJ01000026.1, read as the reverse complement.
GCTGCTCGCCGCGGGCAACGGCGGCAGCGCCGCCCAGGCCCAGCACCTGACCGCCGAACTCGTCGGCCGCTACCGCGACGACCGCCCCCCGTTCTCCGCGATCGCCCTGCACGCCGACACCTCCAGCACCACCGCCATCGCCAACGACTACGGCGTGGACGAGGTGTTCGCCCGCCAGGTGCGCGCCCACGGCCGCCGCGGCGACGTGCTGATGCTGCTGTCCACCAGCGGCGCCAGCGCCAACCTGCTCTCCGCCGCCGACGCCGGACGCGCCGCCGGCATGCGCGTGTGGGCGCTGACCGGGCCCGCGCCCAACCCGCTCAGCGCGGGCAGCGACGAGGCGCTGTGCGTGGCCGGGGCCTCCACGGCCACCGTGCAGGAACTCCACCTGGTCGCCGTGCACATGGTGTGCGCGGCCTTCGACGCGGCCCTCGCGCGGGGCGGGAGGTGACATGACGGGCAAGGCACCCCTCGTCGTGGTCGGCGACGCCCTGCTGGACCGCGACCTCACCGGACACGCGGACCGGCTCGCGCCCGACGCGCCCGTGCCGGTCGTCGCCGACTGCGACGAGCGGCTGCGGCCGGGCGGCGCCGCGCTCGCCGCGTACCTCGCCGCCCGCGACGGCCGCGACGTCACCCTGATCACCGGCCTGGACGACGGCCCGGCCGCGCGCGAGCTGCGCCGGCTCCTCCAGCCCTGGCTGCGGCTCGTTCCGCTGCCGATGACGGGCGAGCTGTCGGAGAAGACCCGCGTCCTGGCGCGCGGCCGCCCGGTCGTCCGCCTCGACCGCGGAGGTGGCCGCGCCCGCGAGGCCACCGCCGAGGCCCGCGCCGCGCTCGCCTCCGCGTCCGCCGTCCTCGTCTCCGACTACGGCCGCGGCACGGCGGACGCGCTGCGCGACGAACTGCGCCGCCGCCCCCCGGTGGTGTGGGACCCCCACCCGCGCGGCGGCCCCCCGGCGCCGGGCACCCGCCTGGTCACCCCGGCCCGCGCCGAGGCCCACGGCTTCGCGGCCGCCCTGGCGGCCGAGCGCGGCGACGCCGAGGACCGGGCGGCCCCCGGCGGCCCCGGCAACGAACTGCGCTCCGTCGCCCACGAGGCCTGCGCCCTCGTACGGCACTGGCGCGTCGCCGCCGTCACGGTCACCCTCGGCGCGCGCGGCGCGCTGCTGTCCTACGGCGAGCACCCGCTGCTGGTGCCCGTGACCGCCGCCCACCACGGCGACCCGTGCGGCGCGGGCGACCGCTTCGCCGCGACCGCGGCGGGGCTGCTCGCCGACGGCGCGCTGGTCGGAGAGGCCGTGGAAGGCGCCGTCACCGCGGCGACCGCGTTCGTCGGCGCCGGGGGAGCGGGCGGACTGCTCGGCACCGCGCCCGCCGGCGACACCCGGCCGCCCGGCGACGACCCGGCCGGCCTCGTCGCCCGGGTACGGGCCGGCGGCGGCACGGTGGTCGCCGCGGGCGGCTGCTTCGACCTGCTGCACGCCGGGCACGTGGGCCTGCTCCAGGCCGCCCGGCGGATCGGCGACTGCCTGGTCGTCTGCGTCAACTCCGACGCCTCCGTGCAGCGCCGCAAGGGCGAGGGCAGGCCCGTCAACCCGCTGGCGGACCGGGTCCGCGTGCTGAGGGCGCTCGCCTGCGTCGACGCCGTGGCCGTCTTCGACGAGGACACCCCCGAACGCCTCCTCGCCGAACTCCGCCCGGACGTCTGGGTCAAGGGCGGCGACTACGCCGGCGCCGACCTCCCCGAAGCGGCCCTCCTGGAGGAATGGGGCGGCCAGGCCGTCCTCCTCCCCTACCTCGACGGCCGCTCCTCCACAGCCCTCCTGGCCAGGGCGTCGGAGGACGCCCGATGACCCGGGTCCGCGACCGTGAGCCCGGCGAGGGCGCGGCGGGCGGGCGCGGCGGCGTCCCGGCGGACGCGGCACCCGGGAACCCGGGGCGCTTGTCGCCCGCGCGGCCCCCGGGGCGCCCGACGCCCCGCCCGACGGCACAGGCCGGCGGCCATGAGCCCGGCCGCGGGCCGATGGCCCAGACGGGCGGGGCCGGTGGGCTCCGTGTCCTGGGGGACCGGGGGCCCGAAGTGGCCGGTGGTCGGGCGGGCGGCCGGTCCGGGGGTGCGGGCCGCCCGATGACCGCATCACCGCGCCCCCTGGGGCGTCCGGCGCCCCGGCCGACGACCCGGGTCCGTGACCGTGAGGCCGGCGGCGGGCTCGGAGGAGACCGGTCCTTGTCCGGCGGCGAGCGGTGTTGGCCCGAGGGGCGGCAGTGGCGGTCCGGGGTGCGGCCCCGGGTGCTGGTGTTGCGTGCGCTGGGGCTCGGGGATCTGCTGGCCGGGGTGCCGGCGCTGCGTGGTCTGCGGCGGGGTCTTCCCGGGTACGAGCTGGTGCTCGCCGCGCCCGGCGAGTTGGAGCCGCTCGCCGCGGCGACCGGAGCGGTGGACCGGCTGCTGCCCGCGTCCGCGCCCGGCCGCGCCGTACCGGACGCCCTGGACTGGACCGGGCCGCCCCCGGACCTCGCCGTCGACCTGCACGGCAACGGCCCGCCCAGCCACCGGCTGCTCGAGGACCTCGCCCCCGGCCGGCTGTTCGCCTTCGCGCACCCGGGGACACCGGAGATCGACGGCCCGCCGTGGTACGCCGAGGAGCACGAACGGGACCGCTGGTGCCGCCTGCTGCGCTGGTACGGAGTCGACGCCGACCCCACCGACCTCCGCCTGCCCCGGCCGCAAGGCCCCTCCCCGGCGCCCGGCGCGGTCGTCCTGCACCCCGGCGCCGGGTCGCCGGCCCGCTGCTGGCCCGTGGACCGGTTCGCCGCAGTCGCCGAGGCGCTGCGCGCCCGAGGGCACCGCGTCGTCGTCACCGGGGGAGCGGACGAGGGCGACCTCGTCGCCACCCTCGCCAAGCGGGCCGGGCTGCCCGACACCGACGTGTTCGGCGGCGGCCTCCCCTACGACCGGTTCTCCGCCCTGGTCGCCGGCGCCCGCGCCGTCGTCAGCGGCGACACCGGCATCGCCCACCTCGCCGTCGCCCACGCCACCCCCTCGGTGACCCTGTGCGGCCCGGTCCCGCCCAGCCGCTGGGGGCCGCCCCCGGACGACCCCCGCCACCGCGCCCTGTGGCACGGCCCCGAGGGCGACCCGCACGGCCGCCGCCCGGACCCCGCGCTCCTGCGGATCACCCCCGACGAGGTCCTCGACGCCCTCGACGCCCTCCCCGAGCCGCCACCGTCCCGCTGACGTACCCGGCGTACGTCCCGCCAACCGACCGATGCCGTCGACACGATGGGGACCCGCACCATGCAACGCTCACCCGTCGGCGTGGTCATCGCCACCCGCGACCGCTCCGCCAGCCTGGCCGTCACCCTCCGCCATCTGCGAGCCCTCCCCGAGCGGCCCGAGATCGTCGTCGTCGACAACGCCTCCACCGACGGCACCCGCGCCATGCTCGCCCGCGACTTCCCCGAGGTCCGCGTACTGGCCCTGCCCGCCAACCGCGGCGCCCTCGCCCGCACCGACGGGGTCCGCGCCCTGACCACGCCCTACGTGGCCTTCAGCGACGACGACTCCTGGTGGGCGCCCGGCGCCCTCGCCCAGGCGGCCCGCCTCTTCGACGAGCACCCGCGGCTGGGCCTGCTCGCCGCCCACACCCTCGTCGGACCCGAACAGGAACCCGACCCGCTCGACAAAGTCCTCGCCGACTCGCCCCTCGGCACCGCCACCGACCTGCCCGGCACCCAGGTCCTCGGCTTCCTCGCCTGCGCCTCGGTCACCCGCCGCACCGCCTACCTCGACGCGGGCGGCTTCCACCCGGTGTTGTTCTTCGGCGGCGAGGAGACCCTGCTCGCGTACGACCTGGCCGCGCGCGGGTGGGGCGTAACCCACTGCCCCGAGGTGACCGCCCACCACCATCCCGCGCCCGCCCCGCGCACCGGCCGCCCGGCCGTGCAGCGCCGCAACGAACTGCTCACCGCCTGGCTGCGCCGCCCCCTGCCGCTCGCCCTCGCCCGCACCCGCGACCTGACCGCCGAGGCCCGCCGCGACCCGCACGCCCGGGCCGCCCTGCGCGGCGCCCTGGCCCGGCTGCCGGCCGCCCTGCGCGCCCGCAGCCCCCTGCCCCCGTACGTCGAGAACGCCGCCCGGCTCCTGGACGGCGCCCGCCCGGAGGCCCGCACATGACCGATCCCCGCACCACGGTCGTGGTGATCACCCACAACCGGCGCCCCGAACTCCTGCGCACCCTCGACCGCCTCGCCGAACTCCCCGAGCAGCCCGAGGTGTTCGTCACCGACAACGGCTCCACCGACGGCACCTCCGCCGCCGTGGCCCGCCACCACCCGCACGTACGGCTGCTGCGCCCCGGCCGCAACCTGGGCGCCGTCGGCCGCAACCTCGCCGTCCGCCGGGTCCGCACCCCGTACGTCGCCTTCTGCGACGACGACTCCTGGTGGGCGCCCGGCGCCCTGGCCGGCGCCGCCGACCTCCTCGACCGGCACGCCGCGCTGGGCGCGGTCACCGCCCGCATCGTCGTCGAACCGGACGGCACCGAGGACCCGATCGTCGAGGAACTGCGCAACTCACCCGTCCCCGGCCCGCGTTGGCTCCCCGGCCCGGCGCTCGGCTCCTTCCTCGCCGCGGCAACCGTGCTGCGCACCGACGCCTTCCGCCGCGCGGGCGGCTTCAACCCGCGCCTGTGGCTGGGCGGTGAGGAGGAACTGCTCGCCGCCGACCTGGCCGCGGACGGCTGGTGGCTGACGTACGCCGAGGACCTGACGATCCATCACCAGCCCTCGGTGGCACGGGACTCCAGGCGCCGCCGCCGGGACGGCATCCGCAACACCCTGTGGTTCACCTGGCTGCGCCGGCCCGCCCGGCCCGCGCTGCGCCGCACCCTGCACCTGGCCCGCACCGTGCCGCGCGACACCGCCTCGCTGCGCGCCTTCGCCGAGGCGACCGCGGCACTGCCGTGGGTCCTGCGCGAGCGCCGCGTGCTCCCCCCGGAGGTGGAGGGGCGGCTCCGGCTCCTGGAGGACGGCCAGCGCCGCTCCACCGCCCGCTCCTACGTCGGGTGAGAGCGGCACCACGGACCCCCGCCGGAAGCCGGCGGGGGTCCGTGGCGGGATCGGTCGACGGCGTCGACGATGCGGATCAGTCGGTGTTGCCGGGGCGCTCGCCCTTTGAGACCCCCCCGGGCAAAAGCTCAGGAACCCGCCGACCCCGACCACCGGCACAGCAGCCGGAACCCGGCGTACAGACTCACCGGCCACACCAGCGCGAACGCGCAGATCACACCGGGCTGCGCGGTCACGATGCCGGCCACCAGGAGCACCACGGCCACCGCCAGCAGTACCGCGACGGTCCACGGGCGCGGTGAGTAGCGCACCACCCGGGAGAGATCGGGCCGCCTGCGACGGCGCGCCGCGCGCAGGCGCCTCGCCAGGCGCCGGTCACGGCTGAGGGCACGCTCTATCTCGTTGAGGATCCGCTGTTCGCGATCGGGGAGTCGGCTTGTCGACACTGTTGCTCCTACGGGCGTACGAGGGGGAGGGACCGACCTGGCTGCCGCGTCGCCTCCCGGGTGCCCGGCCGCCCGCGGACTAACCGGCGCGGCCCGCCCCCAGGGCCTCCAGAAGCCCTTCAGCACCGTCCCGGGCGACCGCGTGCCCGGCGAACTCGTCCCGCACCCGGCGTGCCTCCCGCACTCCGGAGGACAGGCACCAGTGCCACCAGCGGTCCAGTTCCCCCGTGCTCAGCCGCTCGGCCGCCACCAGCGCGGGCCAGCCGCAGGCCCGCGCCTGCGCGGTCACCTTCGCCCCACCCTCGACCGGGTCCACGGCCAGCGCGGGCGTCCCCGCGCGCAGCGCGAGCACCATCCCGTGCAGCCGGTCGGTGACGACCAGGTCCAACCGTCCGAGCACCGACTCCAGTTGGGCGGGCGTGGCGCACAGTCGCCAGTCGTGGGCGTCGAGCCGGGTCTCCAGCTCGACGCGCGCGCAGTCCTTGCCACCCAGCCAGGAGCCCACCTCCCGGGCGACCACGTCGTGGCGCCGGGCCGTCCCGTACTCGTGCTGCCCGTGGGTGAGCACCACCCCGGCCACGGGCGGCGCCGGGAGGGCGGGGGCGCGGGCGGCCAGGTCCAGGGCGGGCTCCGAGCGCGGGGCGTCGCGGGCGAGGACGTGGTGGAATCCGGTGACGGCGGGGCCGTCCGGGTCGATCACGGAGGTGCCCACCGCCACCCGCAGACAGTGCGCGAACCGGCGGTGCAGCGCCTCGACCTGCGGTCCGTGCAGCGGACCGCACAGGAACACCAGCCGCCCGTACCGTCCGGCGTCCACGTCGTCCAGGTGCAGCGCTCCGGGCCGGAAACCGGGGCTCCAGGCGACGTCGTAGGGGATGCCGGACCGCCGCAGCACGTCCTCGACGCGGTGCAGGGCCAGCACGTCACCGGCGGTCGCCTCCCCGTCCGGGAAGCTGAACCACCCCGTGAGCAGAGTGCGTGACGCTCGCCGTTCTCCGGGCACAGTGCGCCCCGGGTGCCCGGCCCGGCCCCGCGTCAATCATCCGCCGGCCCGACCGTCGGCCCGGTCGCCCGCCCCGCTCACTCGTCCTGCTCGTCGCCGTCCCCGAGGCTCAGGTCGACGTCGAGCACGCCCTCGCCGTGGAACAGCTCGGAGGCCAGTTGCCCGGCGTCCGCGGTGCCCTCGAGCCGGAGCAGCACGCGGGCGGCGGAGTCGGTGCGCCCGGGCAGCCGGTCGGCCCTGACCTGCACGATGCGAAAGCCCCACCGGGTGCACGTCTCCATCAGCCGGGGCAGCAGCGCCCGGCCGGTCAGATACGTCAGCCGCAGCTCGACCGTGGCGGGCACCGGGCCGGGGGAGAGCCGGCCGGGCAGCCGCGGGTAGCCGCGCACGACCAGGAAGTGCAGCGCGGTGGCCGCCAGTGCGAGGATCGGCAGGCCGCCCCCGCACGCCATGCCGACCGCGCAGGTCAGCCAGATGGTGGCGGCCGTGGTCAGCCCGCGCACGGCGTCCCGCCGTACGAAGATCAGCCCGCCGCCGATGAAGCCGATCCCGGAGACGATCTGCGCGGCCACCCGGGACGGGTCGAACGAGACGTTCTCCAGCCCGAGGACGTTCGTGAACCCGTGCTGGGACACCTCCATCATCAGCGCGCTCGCGACGCCGACCAGCGTGTGGGTGCGCATCCCCGCGCTCTTCTGCTGCGCGGCCCGCTCCCAGCCGATCAGGCTCGACAGCACCAGCGCGAGCCCCAGTTCGGCGAGCTGGCGTCCGCCCTGCCCATTGCCCACGTCCCACAGCCCGGCCGCAAGCCACGGCATAGGTCGCCTCCCGTCGCCGGCGCGTCCGCCCCGCCGCCCATTGTGTGCCCGTACGCAGTTGTCCGTCGCCGGAAGGGGTACCCAGCGTGCTGGGAAGACGTGCCGGGAGGACGGGGGGACCGGGAGGAGGCACGCCAGTGTCACGCATGGATGCCGGCGAGGCGCGCCGGCGGTTCACGGCCACCCGGGTGGCGCGGCTGGCCACGGTGGACGACGCGGGCCTGCCGCGCCTCGTCCCGGTGGTCTTCGCCGTCCACGGCCGCGACGGGATCGTCACGGCGGTCGACCGCAAGCCGAAGAGCACTTCCCGCCTCGCCCGCCTGCACGACATCGAGGTCACCCCGGCGGTGTGCCTGCTGGCCGACGCCTACGACGAGGACTGGGACCGGCTGTGGTGGGCCCGCGCGGACGGCGGCGCGCGGATCGTCCACGCCGACGCCACCGACCCCGCCGTCCGCCAGGAGTACGAGCTGGCACTGGCCCTGCTGCGCGAGAAGTACGCCCAGTACCGGCGCACCCCGCCCGACGGCCCGGTGATCGCCGTGACCGTCCACCGCTGGACCGGCTGGCGGGCCGCGGACCCCTCGCCCACGGCTCCCTCGCCCATGGCCCCTTCGCCCACGGACCCCGCCGGGAAGCCGCCGTTTGGGACCGCCGGTTCTGGCTACGCGGCGGGCAGCCGCTGACCACCGAGGATCCGGGAGGTGCCCCATGACCCGGCGAGTGCGCGACGTGATGTCACCCGGCGCGGTGGCCGTCGAGCCGATGACCACACTGGAGCGGGCGGCCTACGTGATGCGCGAGCAGAACGTCGGCGACGTCCTGGTGGCCTACGACTGCGACCTCTTCGGAGTCCTCACCGACCGCGACATCGTGGTCCGGGCCGTGGCCGAGGGACGCGACCCCCACGATACGGCCGTCGGCTCGGTCTGCACCCGGCCCCCGGTGGTCACCCTGGCCCCCGAGGACACCGTCGACCACGCGGTCGAGCTGATGCGCCGGTACGCCGTGCGCCGGCTGCCGGTCGTCGAGCACGGCGGCTGCCCCGTCGGCATGGTGAGCCTCGGCGACCTCGCCACCACCGAGGACCCGCACTCCGCCCTCGCGGACATCAGCAACGCCGACCCCAACCGCTGATCGAGGACAACATCCGTCCGCATACGGCGCTACGGTGCCGGGCATGACGAGGAAGACGACCTCCGCCGGCCCTCCCGTGCTCGGCGCACGGGCGCTGAACCGGGCCACCCTCGCGCGCCAGCTGCTCCTGCGCCGCTCGGAGATGGGCGCCCGGGACGCCGTCGGGCACCTGCTCGGGCTCCAGGCCCAGAACGTCAAGCCGCCGTACTACGCCCTCGCCGCCCGCCTCGACGGCTTCGCGCCCGAGGAGCTCTCGCGCCTGATGTCCGAGCGCGAGGCGGTCCGGATCGTCACCCTGCGCTCGACCATCCACACCCACACCGCCGAGGACTGCTTCACCCTGCGCCCGCTCGTGCAGCCCGCCCGCGACCGCGAACTCGGCCAGTTCCGCCGGGGACTCGCGGGCGTCGACCTCGGCCTGCTCACCGTGCTCGTCCGGGAGCTGGTGGAGGCCGAGCCGCGCACCATGGCGCAGCTGCGCGAGGCGCTCACCGCGCGGTGGCCGGACGCCGATCCGCAGGCCCTCGCCCTGGCCGCGCGCTGCCGGCTGCCGCTGGTCCAGGTCACCCCGCGCGGACTGTGGGGCAGAAGCGGCCAGGTCGCCCTCACGACGGCCGACCACTGGCTCGGCCGTCCCGCACCCGCCGGGAAGGCGACCACCGAGCCGCAGACGCCGGCCATGCCGGAGCCCCCCGCGCCGAAGGCCCCCGCCCCCGACGCCACCGTGCTGCGCTATCTCGCCGCCTTCGGTCCCGCCTCCGTGAAGGACATGCAGACCTGGGCCGGGCTCACCCGACTGCGCGACGCCTTCGAACGCCTGCGCCCACGGCTCGTCACCTTCCACGACGAGAACGGCACCGAGCTCTTCGACCTCCCCGAAGCCCCCCGCCCCGACCCGGACACCCCGGCCCCGCCCCGCTTCCTGCCCGAGTACGACAACCTGCTGCTCTCCCACGCCGACCGGAGCCGGGTGATACCCCCGGAACACTGGGGCCGCAGCCGGCTGGGCAACCAGGCCTTCCGCACCCTCCTCGTCGACGGGTTCCTCGCGGGCGTGTGGAAGCCGGACGCCGGCGTGGTCGTCGTGGAGCCGTTCGGGAAGCTGACCGCCGCGCAGCGGGACCAGGTGGCCGAGGAGGGCCTGCGCACGATGGCCGTACTGCACCCGGGGGAGCCGTACGACGTCCGCTTCGGGACGGTCGTGCCCCGCTGACCCGCCGGGGGCATGGAGAGGGGGCGCTGCGGGCCGCTCGTGGTGGCTCGCAACGCCCCCTGGCTTCACCGGGGCAGGGCTCTCAGGAGCCGACCTGCGCGCTGACCAGGCCGGAGAAGGTGGTCAGCCGGGTGTAGACACCCGGATAGCCCGCCTCCGCGCAGCCGTTGCCCCAGGAAGTGATCCCTGCCAGGACGCCCCCGATGAGCAGGGGACCGCCGCTGTCGCCCTGGCAGGTGTCTACGCCGCCGGAGGAGTATCCGGCGCAAACCATGTCGCTCGCGACGAAGTCGGAGCCGTACGAGCCGCGGCAGCTCGAGTCGGACACGACCGGCACGGTCGCGGTCCGCAGCTGGTTGGAGGAGCTGCCGCTCTCGGAGGTGGTGCCCCAGCCGAGGATGCGGGCGGTGGCGCCGGCCGCGTAGACGCCCGTGTCGGAAGCCGAGACGTACTTCGCCGCCGTGTACGGCATGGAGGCGGACAACGTCAGCACGGCCACGTCGTCGCCGCTGGTGGCGTCCGTGTAGTCGGGGTTCACCCAGATCCGGCTGACCTTGCTGACCGTGCCGTTCGTGCCGTTGAGGTAGGTGCGGCCGCCGACCACGCGGACGCTGTTCGTGGTCTCGCCGACCATGCAGTGCGCGGCGGTGACGACCTTCCGGGCCGCGACCAGGGTGCCCCCGCAGAACTGGTTGCCGGACGCGTCGGTGATCTGCATGACGAACGGGTAGGCCGTCGTGGTGGTCGTGGTGCCGCCGACGACGGGCTGCGGGAGGGCGGCCGCGCAGGGGGCGGTGAAGAGCGCGGTGGCGGCGGTGGCGGCGCCGGCCGCGAGCGCGGCGGCGGTCCGTCTGGCTCGGGTGAGGCGGAACAAGGCGTCTCCTCGAGGGCTGGCCGGTGGGGGGTCGCGCGGGTGGGGGTGGAAGCACGGGAGTCCTTGGGAGTCCTGCACAGAACCCCGTGTGCCCGGGCGAGCGGCACGCCCCTTACGCTAGGTCCGGGCCCACCCTCCTCCAATGAGGGAACCCCCTAGGGGAGTTGGACAGGGAAAACCCTCGGTCCGGCCCGGCGGTCCCGGCCGGCGGTTCCCGGCCGTCCCGCGGCGCGCCACCCGGTGGCGGCCCTCACTGGATCCACCCGGTCAGTCAACCCGCGGCGGGCTCAACGCGCGCGCCGGCCCGCCGCCAATCGGACGATGTCGACGCGCGAACGGATCCCCAGCTTGCGGTAGACCCGGGTGAGTGTCGCCTCCACCGTCTTCACGCTGACGAACAGCCGCGCGGCGATCTCCCGGTTGGTCGCGCCCTCCATGACCAGCGCGGCCACCTGACGCTCCATCGTGGCGAGCCCGTCCAGCGCCCCGGGGGCGATCCCGGACTCCGCCGGACGGGCGACGGCGGCCGCGTCCACCAGCCGCAGCCACGGCAGCGCCCGGCAGCGCCGGAACAGCCGGGCCGCCTCGTCGTACGACGTCGGGCCCTGGCGCCGGGTGGTGCGCAGCCGGGCCAGCGCGAACGCGGCCCGCGCCTCCTCCAGGCCGTGCCCGAGCTTGGCCAGCCGGTCCTGGGCCGACGTCAGCCGGACGGCGGCGGCCTCCTCGTCGCCGCGCGCCGCCCGCACCAGCGCCTCGGAGCGGTCCAGGACGGCCAGCACGCTGTCCCGGCCGAGCCGCATCGCGTGCTCCCGGGCCACGTCGATGACCTGCTGGGCCTCGGCCGGCTCGCCGACGAGCACCAGCGCCTCCGCCAGATCGCCGTGCCAGCGGCCGCGCGCCGGGTCGGTGATGCCGAGCCCCTGCTCCAGCTCGCGGACCCGGCGCAGCGCCTCCACGGCGGCCTGCGCGTCCCCGGCGACGAACTGGGCGTACCCGAGGGCGGCCAGGGCGCGCGAGAGGTACATCTGGTCGCCGTCCTCCTCGGCGTGCTCCACCGCCTCCCGGGCCAGCGCGAGCGCCCGCCCGGTGTCGCCGCCGGAGGCCTCGGCGAAGCAGGCCAGCATCGCGGAGGCGCCCTCGCCGATGCCGGTGTCCCGGGCCAGCCGCAGGCTCTCGCGGGCCAGGTCCAGGGCGCGGCCGCAGTGCCCGGCGCGCAGTTCGGTCTCCGCGAGCAGCCGCAGGTAGTGCACCTCGCTCTCGACCATGCCGCGCCGTCGCACCTCGCGCAGCAGCGCGGTGATGGTGGCCCGGGCCTCGGTCAGCTGATCGCTCATCAGCAGCCAGCGGAAGCGGGCCGAGCCGACGCCGTTGTGGTGGCAGGCCACGTAGGGGTCCTGAGGCTCCCTCATCGCGCGCTTGATGGTGACGGGCGCGTCCGGGTGGCCCATCAGGGTCTCGGTGGAGGACTGGAAGGCGAGCGACATGAGCTCGGTGCGCCGGTCCCGGCCGCGCGCGGCGAGCTCGGCGGCGTGCGCGGCCTCCTCGCGTGCCTCGGCGAAGTCGCCCTCCACGACCAGGGCGCGCCAGGCCAGCTGGTAGTGGACCAGGGCGAGCAGCCGCGGGTCGTCCCCGGCGTCGGCCAGCGCCTGAGGGAAGACCGCGTCGACGTCCCCGAGGGCCTGGCCGGCCGCCTCGACGACCACCATCCACGCCCGCACCCGGTCGGCGGGCACGGTGGCCCGGGTCAGCACCTCGCGGGCGATGTCCCGGGCGAGGTCCACCTCGCCGGCCGTGATGGCGTCCTCGGCGGCCTCCAGACGCCGGACGTCCGGGGCCGGGTCCCCGTCGGCGGGGGTGTGCCGGGCGGCGAGCAGGGAGAGCGAGGCGGCCACCGACGGCGCGCCGCGGTCCCGGGCCAGTTCGGCCGCCCCGGCCAGCCGGGCGGCCACCTCCGGGTCGGTGCCGCTGCTGGCCAGGGCCAGGTGGCGGGCCCGCTCGATGGGGTCGGAGGCCGCCGTGGACAGCGCGGCGTGGGCGGCGCGGCGCTCCTGCGCGGGCGCCTCCGCGTACAGTGCGGCCGAGATGAGGGGGTGCGCGAACCGTACGGCCGGCCCCTCGGGCTCGGTGGCCAGCAGTCCCAGTTCGGCCGCCTGGGCGCACTCGGCCTCGGCGTTCTCCCGGCCCGCCGCGTGCAGCAGCGCCGGGGTGGGGCGGGCGCCGGCGCTGGCCACGAGCAGGGTGCGGCGCGCCCCGTCGGACAGCATCTCCAGGCGGCTGAGCACCAGCGCGCGCAGCGAGGTGGGCACCGGCAGAGGCTCGCCCGGCCGGGGCGGGGTGGGGTTCTCGGCCAGGGCGCGGCCGAGCTCCAGGGCGAACAGCGGGTTGCCGCCGCTGGTGCGGTGGATGTCGCGGACGGTGGAGCGGGGCAGGCCGGTGTAGCCGCGGTGGTCGAGCAGGGCGGAGACCTGGGTGCGCGAGAGCGGCCCGATCCGGACGGCGAGGGTGTCGGGCGGGCAGGCCCGCAGATGGCGGTCCCAGTCCTCGTCCTCGGTGCGCACCGCGCAGAGCATCTGCACGGGTGTCTCGCCCAGTCGGCGGGCGGCGAAGCCGAGCAGTTCGGCGCTGGCCGAATCCAGCCACTGGAGGTCGTCGGCGACGACCAGGACCGGACCCTTGGCCGCGAGCGCGCGCAGCGCGGACAGCACCGCCAGGCGCAGGGCGAGGCCGTCGCGCTGGAGGCTGGACTCGCCGCGTCCGGTGAGCGCCGACTCCAGGGCGGTGCGCTGGGCGGCGGGCAGGCCGGCCGACACCTCGTCCAGGACCAGGCCGAACAGGTCGGCCAGGGCGAGGAAGGGCAGGTGGGACTCGGACTCGGTGGCGGTGCAGCGCAGCACGGTCCGGGCGGTGCCGGACAACTCCGCGGCCAGGGTGCGCAGCACGGTCGACTTGCCGATTCCGGCGGGGCCCTGGACGACCACGCTGCCTCCGCGCGAGAGTTGTTCGCGCGCCGCCGCGAGCAGTTCCTCCCGGCCGATCAGGACGTCGGTGCGGGGTCTGCCCGGCTCCATGAAGTCTCCTCCCACGGACGGCCGCTCCCCTCTCATGTCGCGTCCAGGCCAATCTTAGGCAGCGGACCTTTGCCTTGAGGGGGGTCAGGGCGGTGAGGGAAATAACAAGGTGACCGAAGAGCAACAGCTCACAGGGCCCGAACGGACCTTTCCGGACCCCGGTCGGCCCAGGATTCCACCGCCCGCTCGTCCTACGCTCGCGCCGTTCCTACTGCGTTGAGTGAGGCCCGCTTTGGTGACCCGTCGCCGTGATCTGCCCCTTGTCTACTCCTGCTCCGGCTGTTCGAGCGCCGCGCAGATGACGAACTGGATCGCCGTCCAGCTCGACCGGCGCGGGATCGCCGAGATGTCGTGCATCGCCGGCGTCGGCGGGGACGTACCCAGCCTGGTGCGCAAGGCGCGCGGGGGCCGCCCGGTCATCGCCGTCGACGGCTGTGTGCTCCAGTGCGCCCGCAGTTGCCTGGCCCGCCACGGGGTCACGCCGGCCGTGCACCACCTGCTCAGCGACGACGGGGTGCGCAAGCGGCTGGGCGAGGACTTCGACCCGGAGCAGGCCGCGCGCGTACTGGACGCCCTGATCGACCGGATCACCGAGGAGATCGGCACCACGGCGTAGACGGGGCGTGGACGGCGGCGCCGTGATCCGGGCCTTTTCGGAGATCCGGTCGCGGGGCTTCAGTCCGTGTCGGTGCGCCGCAGGGTCGCCACGCACAGGTGCGGGGTGACGAACGGCTCCAGGCCCTCCGCGGCCAGCGGGGCGCGCAGGGTTTCGACCGTGCCCCGCATCAGGCCCAGATGGATGGCGCAGACGATGTCCGGGCGGCGCTGGGCCACCTCGCGGAACGGGCAGTGGTGCAGACGCAGCCGCCGCTCGGCGCCGGCCGAGGGCTTCCCCCCGGACTCCCCGTGGCCGGACTCCTCCCGCCCGGACCCCTCCGGTACGGATTCCGGTACGGATTCCGGTACGGGTTCGGGCTCGGGCTCCGTGACGAAGCCGATGTCCTCCAGCGTCGCCACCAGCCGGCGCTCGCCCTCCTCGGCGCCGACGCGCTCGGTGGGCGCCGGGGCGTCGGTCAGGTACGAACCCCAGGAGTGACCGGCCCGGGTGGCGGCGGCCACCGGGTCCTCCACCGAGGAGGAGACGACGCCGAGGAGGATGTCGGACAGCAGGCGGAAGCTGCGCGAGCCGTCCGAGCCCTCGCCTGCGACCGCCGAGTAGACGACCTTCGGACGCCCCGGCTCGTCGCGCGGCGCGGTGCCGCGGGCCGCCAGCTCGTCGGCGACCAGGGCGTCCAGGTGGAAGCGGGCGGTGTTGAGGTGGACGCCGACGCGCTCGGCCACCTCGGCCACGCCGAGCGGCCCGTCGGCCTCCCGCAGCAACTGGAGGACGGCCGCGCGCCGCCCCCGCTGGGCCGGGGCGGCGGTGCCGGGATCGGTGAGCTGTCGTCGGGGAGTCATGCAGGAATGATACGGCCGCGGGGGTTAGAAACAATAAGTACCGTTTCTAACCCCCGCGGCCTCAGGTGCTCATGCTCAGCACTGGCCCGCCGGGCTCACCCGGGTGGTGTGAACCCGGTCCGCCGCAGCCTGCGCCCCAGCAGGGCGAGGAGCACGCAGTGCGGAGCGCACACCGCCGCCAGCAGCGCGATGTCCGCGGGCGAGTGATGGCGGATCGTCTCGGCGCCCGCCAGGACCACCCCGACCACGCAGACGAACAGCGAGAAGGCCCGGTGGAACCGGTGCACCTCGGAGTGCGGCCAGGTGTCGGCGCCGACCGCCGGGGGAGCCTCGTCGACCGCCCGGTGGTAGCCGGTGAAGACGCGGGACTCCCAGGCGGCGGTGGACTGGCGGCCGTAGAGGTCCAGTCCGAGGGCCACCACCGACAGCACCGCCACGTAGCCGGCGGCGAGCAGCGTCTCGGCGCTCACGGGGTCACCGCCTCCGGGGCTCCCGATCCGCCCGCCGGACCGGTGTCCGCCGGGTCCTCGTCCGCCGCGTCGCCGTCCCCGTCCGCCGCGGGTCCGACCTCGGTGAACAGCAGGCTCAGCTCGGCGTCGTCCGGCTGCCGGGTTCGGCCGACCCGGTGGCGTACGCCCAGCCAGGTCATCCACAGCAGCGGCAGTACGCCGCCGACCAGGAACACCACGTCACCGGGCAGGCGCAGCCACTCGAGGAACACATTGGTGTCGCCCTGGAGGTATCCGAGGCTGCGCGCGTCGGCGTAGCCGCTCTCGACCACCTTGTAGAGCTGGAGGGCGCCGCCGGGCAGCAGGGTGGCGAAGGACATCCAGGCCAGGCCCAGGTTGAGCGACCAGAAGGACAGCCGGGGCCAGCGGTCCGACCAGCGGTTCTCCGGGATGAGGTAGCGCAGCGCGAACAGCGCGAACCCGACCGCCAGCATCCCGTACACGCCCATCATGGCGGCGTGCGCGTGGTTGGCCGTCAGACCGGTGCCCATCTCGTAGTACGAGACGATCGGCAGGTTGACCAGGAAGCCGAAGACTCCGGCGCCCAGGAAGTTCCAGAAGCCGACGGCGGCCAGGAACATGACCGCCCAGCGGTGCGGGAACGGCGTGTCCGACAGGCTGTGGCGGCGGGCGCCGATCTGCAGGAAGCCCCACGCCTCCACGGTGAGGAAGAGCAGCGGCACCACTTCCAGCGCGGAGAACGTCGCGCCGAGCGCCAGGTGCTCGGCGGGCTCGCCCGAGAAGTACAGGTGGTGCATGGTGCCGATCACGCCGCCCGCGCCGTACAGCACGACGTCCAGGAAGATCACCGCGAGGGCGACCCGCTCGCGGACCACGCCGAGCAGGACGAACAGGTAGGCGACGGTGGCCGTGGTGAACAACTCCATGAAGTCCTCGACCCACAGGTGCACCACGATGAAGCGCCAGAAGTCGGCCGCGGTGAACTGCGACTCGGGGCTCGCCAGCAGACCCACCGCGTAGAACGCGGGCAGGGCGAGCGCGGCGAGGAAGAACAGCCACGGCATGTTGGCGACGCTCTCCCGCCGCAGCCTGCGGCGCAGACCGCGGAAGAGGATCACCACCCAGACCACCATGCCGAGCGTCAGCAGGACCTGCCACAGCCGGCCCAGGTCCAGGTACTCCCAGCCCTGGTTGCCCAGCAGGCTCCACAGCCGGCCGAGCCGGCCGCGCTGTCCGGCCAGTTCGCCGAGCAGGCTGCCGGTGACCACGACGACCAGCGCGCCGAGCAGCGCCCTGGTCAGCAGGGCCTGCCTGCGCGGCTCCCAGCCCCTGGCGATCAGCGGGGTGATGAAGACGCCGATGGCCAGGAAGGACGTGACCACCCAGAAGATCGCCAACTGGGTGTGCCAGGTGCGGACGAGGTTGTACGGCAGCCAGCGGTCCAGCGGGATGCCGAAGAAGCTGCCGAGGTCGGCCCGGTAGTGCTGGGCGGCCGCGCCCAGCAGCGCCTGGCACAGGAACAGCGCGGCCATCACCAGGAAGAACCAGGCCGTGGTGCGCTGCGCCGGGGTGAGCCGGACCTTGTCGGGGGCGTGGAAGCGCAGCTCGCGGTGGTCGCGGCGGTGCCAGCCGAGGAAGTTCCAGCGTCCGAAGGCCGCGAACAGCGCGCCGGAGCCGGCCAGCAGGAAGATCAGCGACAGCACGCTCCAGGTCACGGTGTGACCGGTGGGCTTGTTGCCGACCAGGGGCTCGGAAGGCCAGTTGTTGGTGTACGAGTAGTCGTGGCCGGGGCGCTCGGCCGCCGAGGTCCAGGCCGTCCAGCCGAAGTAGGCCGTGACGTCGTGGATGTCCTTCGGGTCGGTGATCGCCTTCGGCCGCAGGCCCTGCTTTCCTTCGGGCCTGCCGAGCAGGTCGGCGTAGTGCTCGGTCAGCTCGGTGAACGCGGCGCCCTGCGCGTCGCTCCACACCAGGGTGCCGGTCCGGGCGTCGTAGCGGTTGGCCCGGTAGTCCTGGACGGTCCGTTCGGCGGGGTCCCCGGTGCCGGCGCGGGCGTAGGAGTCGCGCACCATCCGGGCGCTGCGGTCCAGGTAGTCGGCGGTGAAGTCGGGCCCCAGGTAGGCGCCGTGGCCGTAGATCGAGCCGTACTGCATCAGGCCGGCGCGCAGGAAGACCTTCTGCCCCTCGCGGACGTCGTCGCCGGTGAAGACCACCCGGCCGTTCGCGGTGACCGTGCGCACGGGGATCGGCGGCTGGGCCTCGTAGGTGCGGAACGCCAGGAACCCGAGGACGAGGAATCCGCCGAGTGTGACGAGG
>NZ_BMVJ01000026.1:0-5871 GCF_014650655.1 Streptomyces anandii JCM 4720 | reverse complement strand
ACCGCCGCCTGCACCCAGCCGCGGGCGATCATGCGCGGCCGCTTGTCCCCGGACGGTCCGCCGCCCCCGCCGGGGTCGGCCGGTACTGCTCCCATATGTCATGCCTCCCTCAACCAGACACCCGTCGGTGACGGGTGCCGTGTCCTGAGGGGAGAGTAGTCCCAATCAAGATTAGTATTTAACAGGGGTTCTCGTATAAACTCCTTGCGTTGCTGCGAAAAGGGGAAGAGCACCCCCGGAGGGTCCCGGGGGTGCTCTTGTCCTGAAGGCGCCGTCGACGTCCTACGGCAGCAGGCCCGCACGGCGGGCGGACACCACCGCCTCGCCCCTGGTGTGCGCGCCGAGCTTGCGCATGGCCGCGCGCAGATAGCCCTTGACCGTCTCCGGCCGCACCCCCAGCCGGGCGGCCACCGCCGCGTTGGTCGCGCCCGCCGCCACGCACGCCAGCACGTCCAGCTCCCGGGGCGACAGGCGGCCCGCCCGCGCGGACCCGTCCGCCCCGGCCTCACCCGCCGCGCCCCGGACGGGCTCCCCGGCCTCCCGGAGGAGATCCGCGGGCGCGGCCCCCGCGAGCCGCCGGCACACCCCCAGCACCTCGGCCCGCAGCGCCGGGTCCGCGACCCGCGGGGCCAGCGAGCGCAGCTCCCGGTGCGCCTCGCGCACCTCCTCCCACGCCGCTCCGGACCACTCGGCACCGGACGCAGGCGCGTCCGCGACCGGCAGCGGACGGGCCGCCGCCATGAGGTCACGGGCCTCCTCCCGCACCACCAGCGCCTGCTCCACGTCCCGCGCCGCCGCCACCGCCGCGCTCAGGGTGCGGTCGCCCAGCGGCTGGGCGGTGCGCAGCGCCCCGTACAGCACCCCGCGCACCCGGCGCCGTACCACCACCGGCACCGCCAGCACCGAGCGCAACCCCTCCGCGGCGACCGGCACGTCGTACTCGTGACTGATCTGCCGGGACAGCGAGTAGTCGGCCACCGCGCACGGCCTGGCCAGCGCCACCGCCTTGCCGCCGAGCCCGTTGCCCGAGGTCACCGCGAGCGCGCTGAGCGCGAGTGTCGACGTGCCGGTCAGCTCGCTGATCCGCACCCGGGGCCGGCCCGGCTCGACCAGCCCGCCGAAGGCGACCGGCAGGCCCGTCGCGCGCCGCAGCCGCACCAGCGCGGCTCGAATCTCCACCGTCCCGGAGTCGTTCGCCGTCACCCGCTCGCCCCTTCTTCACGGACCCGTGCTCACCACACCCCCGTTCGGGGGTAGTGAGACCCGCATCACGGATTACACGATGTGACAGAGCCGCCCGGCAATGGTCCGGCACCGAGGAGGACAGATGACGACGGCGACGGAGGACTTCCGCAGGGCGCGGGACTTCCTGCTGGAACACCGCGAGGACTACGCCACGGCCTACGCGGGCTTCGAGTGGCCGCGCCCCGGGCACTTCAACTGGGCGCTGGACTGGTTCGACGCCGTCGCCGAGGGCAACGACCGCGCCGCCCTGCACATCGTCGAGGAGGACGGCGCCGAGACCCGCCTCTCCTTCTCCGAGATGGCCGAACGCTCCAACCGGGTCGCCAACTGGCTGCGCGACCGAGGCGTCGCCGCCGAGGACCGCGTCCTCGTCATGCTCGGCAACCAGGCCGAGCTGTGGGAGACCGCGCTCGCCGCGATGAAGCTGCGCGCGGTCGTCATCCCGGCCACCCCGCTGCTCGGCCCGGCCGACCTGCGCGACCGCGTCGAGCGCGGCCGGGTCAAACACGTGATCGTGCGCGCCGAGGACACCGCGAAGTTCGCCGACGTCCCCGGCGCCTACACCCGCATCTCGGTCGGCGGACTGCCCGAGGAGGGCTGGGAGCCCTACGAGGACGGCTACACCGCCCCCGCCGAGTTCCTGCCCGACGGCCCCACCCTCGCCGACGACCCGCTGATGCTCTACTTCACCTCGGGCACCACCGCCCGCCCCAAGCTGGTCGAGCACACCCACGCCTCCTACCCCATCGGGCACCTGGCGACCATGTACTGGATCGGCCTGAAACCCGGCGACGTCCACCTGAACATCTCCTCGCCCGGCTGGGCCAAGCACGCCTGGTCCAACCTGTTCGCGCCGTGGAACGCCGAGGCGACCGTCTTCATCCACAACTACACCCGCTTCGACGCGGCCCGGCTGATGGCCGAGATGGACCGCGCGGGTGTCACCACCTTCTGCGCCCCGCCCACCGTGTGGCGCATGCTCATCCAGGCCGACCTGACCCAACTGGGCACCCCGCCCCGCGAGGCCGTGGCCGCGGGCGAACCGCTGAACCCCGAGGTCATCGAGCAGGTCCGGCGGGCCTGGGGGGTGACCATCCGAGACGGCTTCGGGCAGACCGAGACGGCCGTGCAGGTCTCCAACAGCCCCGGCCAGCCGCTGAAGACGGGCTCCATGGGGCGGCCCAGCCCCGGCTACCGGGTCGAACTCCTCGACCCGGTGTCCGGCGCGCCCGGCGCGAGCGAGGGCGAGATCGCGCTCGACCTGTCCGCACGCCCGGTCGGCCTGATGACCGGCTACCACGGCGACGCCGACCGCACCGCCGAGGCGATGGCGGGCGGCTACTACCGCACGGGCGATGTCGCATCACGGGACGAAGACGGCTATCTGACCTACATCGGACGGAGTGACGACGTCTTCAAGGCCTCCGACTACAAGATCAGCCCGTTCGAGCTGGAGAGCGCCCTGCTGGAGCACGAGGCGGTGGCCGAGGCGGCCGTCGTGCCCGCGCCGGACGAGGTGCGCCTGGCGGTGCCCAAGGCGTACGTGGTCCTCGCCGCCGGCTACGAGCCCGGACCCGACACCGCGAAGGTGCTCTTCGAGCACTCCCGCCAGGTCCTCGCCCCGTACAAGCGCATCCGCCGGCTGGAGTTCGGCGAGCTGCCCAAGACCGTCTCCGGCAAGATCCGCAGGATCGAGCTGCGCGAGGCCACGGCCGAGGGCTCGCAGGCCGAGTACCGCGAGGAGGACTTCCGGTGACCACGCAGCCGTCGTACGCCCACGGAACCAGCACCACCCCCCTGCTCGGCGACACCATCGGCGAGAACCTCGACCGGGCCATCGCCGCCTTCCCCGGACGGGAGGCGCTCGTCGACGTGCCCTCCTCACGCCGCTGGACCTACGCCGAGTTCGGTGCCGCCGTCGACGAGGTGGCGCGCGGCCTGCTCGCCAAGGGCGTGGTCAAGGGTGACCGGGTCGGGATCTGGGCGATCAACTGCCCCGAGTGGGTGCTCGTCCAGTACGCCACCGCCCGCATCGGCGCCATCATGGTCAACATCAACCCGGCCTACCGCGCGCACGAGTTGGAGTACGTGCTCCGCCAGGCCGGCATCTCGCTGCTCATCGCCTCACAGGCGCACAAGGGCAGCGACTACCGCGCCCTGGTCGACGAAGTCCGCGGCCGGTGTCCCGAGTTGCGCGAGACCGTCTACATCGGCGACCCCACCTGGGACGCGCTGACCGCGGCCGCCGAGCGGGTCCCGGCCGAGCGGCTCGCCGCCGCGCAGGCGGAGCTGAGCTGCGACGACCCGGTCAACATCCAGTACACCTCGGGCACCACCGGCTTCCCCAAGGGCGCCACCCTCTCCCACCACAACATCCTCAACAACGGTTACTGGGTGGGCCGTACGGTCGGCTACACGGAACAGGACCGGGTGTGCCTGCCCGTGCCGTTCTACCACTGCTTCGGCATGGTCATGGGCAATCTGGGCGCCACCTCCCACGGCGCGTGCATCGTCATCCCGGCGCCCTCCTTCGAGCCCAAGGCCACCCTGGACGCCGTCCAGCAGGAACGCTGCACCTCCCTGTACGGCGTGCCGACGATGTTCATCGCCGAGCTGAACCTCCCCGGCTTCGCCGAGTACGACCTCACCTCCCTGCGCACCGGCATCATGGCGGGCTCGCCCTGCCCGGTGGAGGTGATGAAGCGGGTCGTCGCCGAGATGCACATGGAGGAGGTCTCCATCGGCTACGGCATGACCGAGACCTCCCCGGTCTCCCTGCAGACCCGGATGGACGACGACCTCGAACACCGCACCGGCACCGTCGGCCGCGTCCTGCCCCACATCGAGGTGAAGATCGTCGACCCGGCCACCGGCGTGACCCAGCCGCGCGGCACGGCGGGCGAGTTGTGCACCCGCGGCTACAGCGTGATGCTCGGCTACTGGAACGAGCCCGAGAAGACCGCCGAGGCCGTCGACCCCGGCCGATGGATGCACACCGGCGACCTCGCGGTGATGCGCGAGGACGGGTACGTGGAGATCGTCGGCCGGATCAAGGACATGATCATCCGGGGCGGCGAGAACATCTACCCGCGCGAGGTCGAGGAGTTCCTCTACGGCCATCCGAAGATCCGCGACGTCCAGGTCGTCGGCGTCCCGCACGAGAAGTACGGCGAGGAGGTGCTGGCCTGCGTCATCCCGCTGGACCCGGCCGACCCGCTGACCCTGGAGGAACTGCGCGCCTACTGCGCGGACCGGCTGGCGCACTACAAGATCCCGAGCCGGCTGCGGATGCTCGACTCCTTCCCGATGACCGTGTCGGGCAAGGTGCGCAAGGTGGAACTGCGCGAGAAGTACGGGGTGTAGCGCACGGCCGGGGCGTCCCGCCGGGAGGCGGGGCGTCCCGCCGTCGCAAGGCACAGGGACCGTTCGCGACGGTGTCGTAGGCGGTCTCTGCGCCGTTTGCGCGGCGTGCGCGCTCGGCTGTTCGGGGGAATCGGGCGTCGTGGGTCTGGCGTGGCGCAAAGGGACATGGGCGTAGTGGTGGTACCGACCGGGGCCGCCCATTCCCTGTCGGGGACGGCGTTTGTGGTGCTCAGCCTCCGCATTGCCGATCGCGGCCCCCGTCAGCGGGGCGAGAGGCGGCACCGACCACCCCTGACCCCTTTGGAGGCACTCTCATGCCTACCACGTCCACTTTGGTGTCCACTTCACCAGATCCATCCGTCGTCGGCCAGCCGGTGACGCTGACTGCGACGATCCTCCCGCACGGAGCGGGGAATCCGACCGGGACCGTGACCTTCGTCGTGAGCGGCGGTCCGACACTGACTGCGCCGGTCGTGGGCGGTACCGCCACCGCGACGGCCACCAACCTGTCCGCGGGGAACCACACGGTCACCGCGGTCTACGGCGGCGACGCCAACTTCACCGGGTCGACAGGTTCCACCATCCAGGCCGTCACCAAGGCGTTCACCCAGACGACGGTGGCCTCCTCGCCCGATCCGTCCGCTTTCGGGCAGACGGTGACGATCACGGCGACGGTGACGCCGATCGCGCCCGGTTCGGGCACGCCGACCGGCACTGTCACATTCACCATCACCGGAGGACCGACGCTGACGGCGCCTCTGGTCGGGGGAACGGCGACGGTCAGCACGAACGCGCTGAGCGTCGGCTCCCACACGATCGTCGCGACCTACGGCGGGGACACCAGCTACATCCAGTCGTCGGCGACGGACACGCACACGGTCCAGAGCAAGGGGGCCACCACCACGTCGGTGAGTTCGTCACCGGATCCGTCGGTGGTGGGTCAACCGGTGACCTTCACCGCGACGGTGGCGCCAGTCGCGCCGGCGTCCGGTACGCCGACGGGAACGGTCACCTTCGCCTTCGGGGACGGGACACCGTCGGTGACCGTGGCGCTGGCCGGCGGCTCCGCGACGACCTCGCACGCCTACACCACGGCCGCCGGCAGTCCGTTCACGGTGACGGCGACGTATTCCGGCAACGCGAACTTCGCGGGTTCCTCGGGGTCGGACACGCAGGCGGTGAATCGGGCGGGGACGACCACGACGGTGTCGTCGTCGCCGGATCCGTCGGTGGTGGGCCAGCCGGTGACCATCACGGCGACGG
>NZ_BMVJ01000025.1:82820-100122 GCF_014650655.1 Streptomyces anandii JCM 4720 | reverse complement strand
CACGCTGTTGAGTTCTCAAGGAACGGACGCTTCCTTCGTACTCACCCTCTCGGGCTTTCCTCCGGGCGCTTCCCTTCAGTGATCCAAACTCTATCAGGGTTTTCCGGTCTCTCTGACCACCGTCCCGCAGGCATGCGTAAGGCGATCCCGAGATAGGATCTGACAAGTTGGGTGCTGCTGGGCAAGGACGCCTGGCGACGTCACTCATCCCCGAGCAGGGGTACGACAGTACACGGAGCCACGGAGCGGGTGCAAATCGATTGGTTTGGTGGTCTAGACCACCAACGTGAGCTGTCGTAAGCTCTCGCCCGGAAGCGGTACTTACCGTGACATAACCTGCTGCAGAGTGCGCCGTCCCGGGACAGGCCGTGACGACCACCTGGATCTCCACCCCTGGGAGGCTTCCCATGACCACCGTGACGTCCCCGCTCGCCGGCCGCGCCATCGGACTGCCGGCCGTGCCCGACCCGGTCTTCTCCGGCGCGATGGTCGGCCCCGGCACGGCGATCGACCCCGTGCGTGAGCCCTCCGAGGCCGTCGCCCCCGTCGACGGAGTCGTCGTGTCACTGCATCCGCACGCCTTCGTCGTCGTCGACGAGGAGGGTCACGGAGTGCTCGTCCACCTCGGCATCGACACCGTGCAGCTCAACGGCGATGGCTTCGAGCTGCTGGTCGACAAGGGCGACACGGTCACGCGCGGCCAGACCGTGGTGCGTTGGAACCCCGCCGCCGTCGAGGCCGCCGGCAAGTCTCCCGTGTGCCCGGTCGTGGCCCTCGAGGCCACCGCCGAGTCCCTCTCCGATCTTCGCGAAGACGGCGATGTGAAGGCCGGCGACAGTCTCTTCGCCTGGAAGTGACACCCGTGCCGTCCGCGGGGCGGCGTGCAAAGGAACCATCGCGGCGGCGGGCCCGCCGCACTAGCGGAGACGGTGAGATGGAGACAACGCTGCGAGGCGTCGGTGTGAGCCACGGGGTGGCGATCGGCGAGGTTCGGCACATGGGGACGGCGGTCCTGGAGCCGCCGGCCAAGCAGATATCGGCGGAAGAGGCGGAGCGCGAACAGGGGCGTGCCCGTCAGGCCGTGGAGGCTGTGGCGGCCGACCTGACTGCGCGCGGCAATCTGGCGGGCGGTGAGGCGCAGGCCGTGCTCGAGGCGCAGGCCATGATGGCCCAGGACCCGGAGCTGATCGCGGACGTGGACCGTCGTATCGCGGTCGGCAGCACCGCCGAGCGCGCGGTGTACGACGCGTTCGCCGCGTACCGGGACCTGCTGGCTGGGGCCGGTGAGTACCTCGCGGGCCGGGTGGCCGACCTCGACGACGTGCGGAACCGTATCGTCGCGCGTCTGCTGGGTGTGCCGATGCCGGGTGTGCCGGACAGCGACGAGCCGTACGTCCTGGTCGCGCGTGATCTCGCGCCGGCCGACACGGCGCTTCTCGACCCGGCTCTGGTTCTGGGTTTCGTCACCGAGGAGGGCGGGCCGACCAGCCACAGCGCGATCCTGGCGCGGGCGCTCGGGGTGCCGGCCGTGGTGGCGCTGCCGGGGGCCGGTGGGCTGGCCGAGGGCACCGTGATCGCGGTGGACGGCAGCACCGGCGAGATCTTCGTGGAGCCCAGTGACGCCAAGAAGGCGCAGCTGGAGGCCGCGGCCGCCGAGCGGAAGGCCGCGCTGGCCGCGTCGACGGGTCCGGGTGCGACCTCCGACGGGCACAAGGTGCCGTTGCTGGCCAACATCGGTGGTCCCGCGGACGTGCCGGCGGCGGTCGAGGCGGGTGCGGAGGGTGTCGGTCTGTTCCGGACCGAGTTCCTGTTCCTGGACGACAACAAGAAGGCTCCCTCCGAGGAGAAGCAGGTCGAGGCCTACCGGCAGGTGCTCGAGGCGTTCCCCGAGGGCCGTGTGGTCGTGCGGGTGCTGGACGCGGGTGCGGACAAGCCGCTCGACTTCCTGACCCCGGCCGACGAGCCGAACCCCGCCCTGGGTGTGCGGGGTCTGCGGACGCTGCTGGACCACCCCGAGGTGCTGCGCACCCAGCTGACGGCGCTGGCGAAGGCTGCCGAGGGACTGCCTGTCTACCTCGAGGTGATGGCGCCGATGGTCGCGGACCGGGCGGATGCCAGGGCGTTCGCGGACGCGTGCCGTGAGGCGGGGCTGCGGGCGAAGTTCGGTGTGATGGTCGAGATCCCGTCGGCCGCGCTGCGTGCGCGTTCGGTGCTGCAGGAGGTGGAGTTCCTGTCCCTGGGGACGAACGACCTGGCGCAGTACACCTTCGCGGCCGACCGGCAGGTGGGTGCCGTGTCGCGGCTGCAGGACCCGTGGCAGCCCGCGCTGCTCGACCTGGTCTCGCTGGCCGCGGAGGCGGCGCGGGCCGAGGGCAAGAGCTGTGGTGTCTGTGGTGAGGCCGCGGCGGATCCGTTGCTCGCCTGTGTGCTGACCGGTCTCGGTGTCACCTCCTTGTCGATGGGTGCGGCGTCGCTTCCGTACGTCCGGGCGACGCTGGCCAAGTACACGCTGGCGCAGTGCGAGCGTGCGGCGGCCGCGGCGCGTGCGGCGGACAGCGCGGACGAGGCGCGTGCGGCGGCGCAGGCGGTGCTGTCCGGCGAGTGACCGGGGCCGGCGCACGGCTGCCGGTGCTGTGAGGGGCGCTCCACCTCCGGGTGGGGCGCCCCTCGTGCGTGGGGTCCCGGGTCAGTGGCGGTGCCGTGCCGGCGGGTCCTCGCCGAGGTCGGGTGGAGTGCCGTAATCGACGCCGGATTCGGGGGAGATCAGATCGCCGGAGTCGATGTCGGTGCAGTAGGCGTCGAAGACCTCGCCGGCGGTGAGGGGTTCGAGGGTGTGTTCGCGCAGCCGCCAGCCGTAGATGCGGTCGGGGGTGCCGGGGGCTGTGGTGCGCATGACGAGGCCGCCGGGGCTGCGGGTGGCCATGCCGAGGGCGAGGACCGTGGCGAATTCGAGTGCCTCGGCCTCGTCGAGCCGGGTGGCTCCGGTGTCGTCGTCGTCCGCGTGCAGGACGGCGACGAGGTCTTCGGGCGCGGTGGAGACGCTGCAGACCAGGTGCCGGTTGCCCGGTGGGGCGGTGTCGAGGACGCGTGCGAGGAGTTCGGCGGCGCGGGCGAAGGCGGCGCGGCCGAGGTCCTCGCCGCAGGATGTGCAGGGGCCGAGCCGGGCGAGCAGTGCCGAGGCGTACTCCCAGGTGGCGCGGCGGACGGCCTCGTCGACGAGGGCGGGGACGAGTTGGGTGAGGGGCCTGCCGTCGTAGGGCAGGGTGGTTCCGGTGGCCGCGAGTTCGGCGGTGAAGCGGGCGCGGCTGGCGGGGGTGTCGGGTTCCAGGCCGCTCTCCGCGCAGAATTCGGCGTACTCCTCGGGGTCGAAGAGGGCCAGTGCGGTGTGGCCGCCGTCGGCGGCGCGCGACTTGAGGAGTACTTCGATCTGCCGGAGGTAGGTCGTGTGGTCGTCGAAGGTGAAGCTGCGGTAGCGCCGCATGGCGCGGAAGTCGTGTTCGTCGGTGAGCAGGCCGATGGTTCCGGCGATCTCCCTGCGCAGGACGCGCCGCATGGTCCGGTGGTCGGTGTACGTCATGTGGTCCCCCTGTGTGTGCACGGTCTATCGATGCTCACTCACCGTAACCGGCGGCACTGACAGTGGGGTCCCGGCGAGCCGGTCGCGGACGGTGCGGTGCTGGACGAGGCAGGTGGCGGCGATGGCGGCGCCGAAGACGGACCAGCCCGCGGGGCCGGCGGCGATGGCGGCGGTGACGGCGAGGGGGCCGATGCTGCGCTGTGCGGACTGGGCGAGTCCGTGGACGCCGAGGTAGGCGCCCTGCGCGCTGTCGGGGGCGAGCGCGACGGACAGTTCCCAGGAGACGGTGGCGTGGAGCATTTCGGCGAGGGTGAACAGGGCGGCCGCGGCCGTCAGCAGCAGGATCGCGCCGGGTGTGCCGCCGGTGGCGGAGAGCGTCATGGCGACGCCGCCGAGGGCGAAGGCGGCGGAGAGCGGGAGGAGGAGTCCGCGGGCGGCCGCGGTGGTGGCGCCGAAGCGGGCCAGCGGGACCTGCAGGCCGACCACCATCACGTTGTTCAGCACCATCAGCAGCGGGGCGAGGCCGTGCGGGACGTTCGCGGAGTGAGCGATCCAGAGGGGAAGGCCGACCTTGAACACCGCGTCGTCGAGGAAGAGGACGGTTTCGGTGGCGACGTAGGCGAGGTAGGTGCGGTCGCGCCAGGGCGTCGCGGGCCTGGTGGCCGGGGTGGGTGCGGCTGAGCCGGCGACGGTGCGGGCGGGCGAGGGCGGTTCGCCGCAGCGGAGGGTGAGCAGGGCGGCGGCGAGGAAGGACAGCGCGTCTCCGAGCAGCAGCCATCGGTAGGCGGTGGTGGTGCCGAGGGCGAGCGCTGCGGCGGCGCCGAGGCCGCCGAGGGCCCAGCCGGCGTTGGCGACGGTGCGGCTGAGCGCCTGGTAACGGACTCGGTCGGATCCTGCGACGCGGGTGGCGTAGAGCTTGGTGAGGACGCTCGCGGCGCGGTCTCCGAGGCCGCCGAGGGCCGAGAGGACGAGCAGCAGAAGGTAGTCGTGGGTGGTGAGGAGGCCGAGGGAGGCGACGGCGCGCAGGAGTTGGAGGGCGACGAGGACGCGGGTGAGCGGGAGGCGGTCGGCGAGGCGGCCGCCGATCGGGGCGCCGGCGATGCCGACCGCTCCGGCGAGGGCGGCGAGGGTGCCGACCTGGGCCACGGAGAGCCCGGAGACGTAGGTGAAGTACAGGACCGAGACGGCGGCCCACAGTCCGCTGCCGGTGCGGTCGACGAGGGCGATGACGAGCATGGCGCGGCCGTCGGGTCCACCCGGTATCCGGGCCGTTCGTCCGTCTGTTCGCGTGGTGGTGACCACTGCTCCCCCTTGCAACAGTCTTATGTATTGATACATAATTTTCTACGTGGCAACACAATATGCGATCAGTGGATCGACGGCCAGGGAGATTGCCGCGTCCGTCGAGCGGGGCGTGGCCGACGGCGTGCTCGGGCCGGAAGCCGCGCTGCCTCCGGTGCGGCGGCTCGCGGACGAACTGGGGGTGAGCCCCGGGACGGTCGCGACCGCGTACAAGGAGCTGCGCCGACGGGGCATCGTGGTCACGCGCGGGAGGGGCGGGACAGTGGTGGCGGCGGCCCCGGCGGTGGCCTCGCGCCGTCCGCCGAAGGTCCCCGGGGGTCTGCGCGACCTGGCCGGCGGCCACCCGGATCCGCGCCTTCTACCCGCTCTGGTGCCGCCGTCCCGGCTGTCCCCCGGCGCCCGGTCCCACCGCTCCACGCCGCGCCTCGCGCGCCTGGAGGACGTGGTGCGCGGGTGGCTGCGGCCCGACGGGGTGCCCGTGG
The DNA here is from genome assembly GCF_014650655.1 of Streptomyces anandii JCM 4720. Taxonomy (GTDB): domain Bacteria; phylum Actinomycetota; class Actinomycetes; order Streptomycetales; family Streptomycetaceae; genus Streptomyces; species Streptomyces anandii. The sequence goes on along the minus strand of NZ_BMVJ01000025.1, from coordinate 94,761 downwards.
AGCACGTGACGTTCGCGCACGGCGCGCTGGATCTGATCGGCCGGCTGCTCTCCGTTGAGCTGCGGCCCGGGGACGCGGTCGCGATGGAGGACCCCGGCTACCACCATCTGCTGGATCTGGTGACCGCGCTGGGGCTGCGCGGCGTGCCGGTGGCCGTGGACGACGAGGGCATGCGCGCGGACGCGCTCCGCGCCGCGTTGCGCGCGGGCGCGCGTGCGGTGGTGTGCAGCCCGCGCGGGCAGAACCCCTACGGCGGCTGCTTCTCCGCCGCGCGCCGTTCCGCGCTGCTCGCCGTGCTGCGGGAGGAGCCGGACGTGCTGGTCGTGGAGAACGACCATGCCTCGGCGGTGGCGGACGTTCCCCTGCGGACGCTGGCCTCCGGTGGTCTCACGCGCTGGGTTCACGTCAGGACGGTGAGCAAGTTCCTCGGTGCGGACCTGCGCTGGGCGGCCGCCGCCTGCGACGCGACCACGCTGGCGCGGCACGACGGGCGGCTGCTGCTGACGTCCGGCTGGGTCAGCCATCTGCTCCAGGAGACGGTCCACGGGCTGATGACGGACGAGGACACGCGGGCGCTGGTGTCACGCGCGCGCGAGACGTACGCCCGGCGGCGCACCGCCCTGCTGCGGGAGCTGACGGACAGGGGGATCACCGCGCACGGGGTGAGCGGGATGAACGTGTGGGTGCCGGTGGCGGACGAGTCCGCCGTGGTCAACGGGCTGCGATCGTACGGCTGGTGGGTGGCGGCAGGGGCCAGGTTCCGGCTCTCGTCGGGGCCGGGTGTGCGGATCTCCGTGGCCGGTCTGGAGCCGGCGGACGCGGTGCGGCTGGCCTCGGACTTCGCCGCCGTACTGGGCGAGTCCGAGGCCACCTACGGCGGCTAGTGCGGGCGTTCAGGCGCGCTTGCGGGCCAGGTCCTCGTAGAAGCGCAGGAGGTCGAGGTCGTCGATGGAGCCGGGGTTGACCGCCTTCTCCAGGGGGGTGCCCTGGAGAAGGCGTTTGACCGGGACCTCGATGCGCTTGCCGGTGAGGGTGTGCGGGATGCCGGGGACCTCGATGACCTCGTCGGGGATGTGCCGCGGCGAGAGCTGTTCGCGGATGGTCTGCTTGATCCGGTTCAGGAGGGCGTCGTCGAGGACCGCTCCGGGGACCAGGTGCACGAACAAGGGCATCCAGTAGCCGCCGTCGGGCTGCTCGATGCCGATGACCAGGGATTCCTTGATCTCGGGGAGGCGCTCGACGGCCTCGTAGATGTCGGCGGATCCCATGCGCACGCCCTGGCGGTTGAGCGTGGAGTCGGAGCGGCCGTGGATGATCACCGAGCCCCTGGAGGTGAGCGTGATCCAGTCGCCGTGCCGCCACACGCCGGGGTACATGGCGAAGTAGCTGTCGTGGTAGCGGCTGCCGTCCGGGTCGTTCCAGAAGTGGATGGGCATCGAGGGCATGGGGTTGGTGACCACGAGTTCGCCGACCTCGTCGGTCAGCGACGCGCCGCTCGGGTCCCAGGACCGCAGGTCGGTGCCGAGGCAGGGAGCCTGGAGTTCGCCGATGTGGACCGGGAGGGTGGGCACGGCTCCCGCGAAGCAGGAGCACACGTCGGTGCCGCCGCTCACGGACGCGATCCACAGGTTCTCGCCGACCTCGTCGTGCAGCCAGCGGAACCCGTCGGGCGGCAGCGGGGAGCCGGTGGTGGCGACGCACTGGACCGTGGACAGGTCGAAGTCGCGGGAGGGGTGCACGCCCGCCTTGCGGCAGGCCATGACGTACGCGGCCGAGGTTCCGAAGAGGGTGGCTCCGGTGCGTTCGGCGACGCGCCACTGGGCGCCGGTGTCGGGGAAGCCCGGGCTCCCGTCGTACAGGACGACGGTCGTACCGGTCAGCAGGCCGGAGACGAGGAAGTTCCACATCATCCAGCCGGTCGAGGTGTACCAGAAGAACCGGTCCTCGGGACCGAGGTCGCAGTGCAGGCCGAGCTGCTTGAGGTGCTCGACGAGGATGCCGCCCTGGGACTGCACGATGGCCTTGGGCAGGCCGGTGGTGCCGGAGGAGTAGAGCACCCACAGGGGGTGGTCGAAAGGCACCTGCTCGAAGACGGGTTCGGCGTCGCCCGAGGTGAGGTCCGACCACTCCAGGGCGCCCTCGGGAGCCGGCGTGCCCAGCAGCGGGATGTGGACGACGGCGCGCAGGGTGGGCAGTTCGCGGCGCAGTTCGGTGACGACGTCGCGGCGGTCGTGCTCCTTGCCGCCGTAGCGGTAGCCGTCGACCGTGAACAGGACGACCGGTTCGACCTGCTGGAAGCGGTCCAGGACGCTGCGGGCGCCGAAGTCCGGGGCGCAGGACGTCCAGACGGCGCCCACGGCGGCCGTGGCGAGCAGGGCGACGACGGCCTGGGGGATGTTCGGCAGGTAGCCGCTGACCCGGTCTCCCGGGCGCACGCCGAGGGCGCGCAGTTCGGCTGCGAGCGAGCCGACCTGGCGGCGCAGCTCGGCCCAGGTGACGGGGCGGGGTTCGTGGGTCTCGTCGACGTACAGCAGGGCGGGTTCGCCGGGGCGGGCGTCCGCCGCGCGCAGGGCGTGCTCGGCGTAGTTCAGCTTCGCTCCGGGGAACCACTGGGCGCCCGGCATCGAGCGATCGCCCAGCACGCGCGCGTAGGGGCTCGAGAACCGTACGTCGAACCACTCCGTGACGGCCCTCCAGAACGTGTCCAGCTCCTCCACGGACCAGCGGTGCAGGGCCGCATAGCCGCCCTCGGCCGGGGCCCCGTGCTGCTCGGCCGCCCAGGCCTGGAACTTCGTGATCTGTGCCTGGGCGATCCGCTGCGGATCGGGCTGCCACAGCGGCAGGGGGTTCACGGTCGACATGGGCGGCTCCCGGACTGTGCGCGTCGTGTGCGTCGGTCCGCGCACGTGCTGGGGTGTGCGCGTGACGCGGCTGACAGGGACGATGCCATGTGATCGACTCTGACACCAGGGTGCCCGCCACACAGTCCGTGTCGTGAAGATGTGGTCCGGACACGGGTGAACGGCAGTTGAACGACACACGCGCGACGGGCCGTCGATGGCAGGGTGAGCAGCATGGACGGTCGTGACCTGGTGCGTTCGGTGAAGGCGGTCGGTTCGGCGGGGCCGGCCCAGGGGCTGCGCACCGTGCGGGCCGCCTGGCGCCGGCGGCGTGCCGACGCCAAGGGGCTGCCCCCGCGCGGGGCCGAACGCGCGCGCGTGCCCGGCGCGGTGCGGGAGGCCGAACCCGGGCCGGGAGGCGGCGTCGTCCGTTTCAGCCGTTCGGAGCTGCGCATTCTCGTCGCCGTCAACGGAGCCGTCTTCTGGGGCTGGGACGGGGCGGGCCCCGAGCCCTCCTACGCGCTCGCCGGCCGCTGTCCGGAGCCGGATCCCCGGGCGGTGCTGGAGCCGGACAAGGACGGCGGCTGGCGGGTGGTGGCCGAGCGGGTCACCGTGACGGTCTCGCGGCACGGCGCGATCGAGGTCCGCACCCCCGGCGGTGTCCCTCTGCGGCACGATCTGCCGCCTCGCTGGTGGGAGCCGGTGGGCGGCGGACCGGCGCGCTGGACGCAGCGGTCGCAGGTGGCGGCCGACGCCCGGTTCTTCGGTCTGGGCGGGCGGGCGTCGGGGCCGCGGCTGCGCGACGGCGCCTACCGTCTGTGGAACACCGACCCGGGCCGGCCCTTCGGGCCCGGTGACGACCCCCTCCACGTCACCATGCCGGTGCAGCTGGTCGTCGCGGACGCGGGCACACACCTGGTGTTCCACGACAACTCCTGGGACGGCACGGTTCTCCTGCGCGAGGGTGAGGAGGGCGCCGGTTCGGGCCACGACCGGGCCGGGACGAGCGAGCTGAGGATGGACGGCGGTCCGCTGCGCTGCTGGGTGGTCGTCGGCACTCCCGCGCGGGTGGCGCACACCTGGGCCTCGCTCACGGGCGCGGCCGCGCTGCCGCCCGCCTGGGCGCTGGGTCATCATCACGCGCGGCGGGGTTTCGGCGACGAGCAGGAGGTGCGCCGGGTCGTGGCCGGCTACCACGAGCACGGGCTGCCCCTGGACGCCGTCCACCTCGACATCGACCACTACGACGCGCACCAGGTGTTCACCGTCGACGAGGACCGCTTCCCCAAGCTGCCCGTGCTCGCCGAGGAGCTGCGGCGCGACGGGATACGTCTGGTGTCGATCGTCGACCCGGCGGTCGCCCTCGCGCCGGGAAACGCCGTGTACGACCAGGGGACCGCGCAGGACGCCTTCGTGCGGGACGCCTCGGGAGAGGTGGTGCGCGGCGTCACGTGGCCCGGGGAGAGCGTCTTCCCGGACTTCACGCACGCGCGCGTGCGGCAGTGGTGGGGCGGTCTGTACGAGGAGCGGCTGGCCCAGGGCTTCGCGGGCTTCCGGCACGACCTGAACGAGCCCACCTCGTTCGCCGCCTTCGGCGAGACCACGTTGCCCCGCTCGGCCCGCCACGCCCTGGAAGGCCGGGGAGGGGACCACCGCGAGGCGCACAACGTCTACGGGCTGTGCATGGCGCGGGCCGGCTACGAGGGGCTGCGGGCCCTGCTTCCCGCGCAGCGGCCGTTCGTCCTCTCGCGGTCGGGTTGGGCGGGGATGCAGCGCTACGGCGGCACCTGGTCGGGGGATGTGGCCACCGGCTGGCCCGGTCTGCGGGCGTCGCTGTCGCTGGTGCTGGGACTGGGGCTGTGCGGAGTGCCCTACTCGGGGCCCGACGTGGGCGGGTTCGACGGCAGCCCGGCGCCGGAGCTGTATCTGCGCTGGTTCCAGTTGGCGGCGTATCTGCCGTTGTTCCGCACGCACGCGAGTCTTCGGGCCGGGCGCCGGGAGCCGTGGGAGTTCGGTCCCGAGGTGCTGGACCACGCGCGCGTGGCGCTCGTCGAACGGCGGCGGCTGCTGCCGTACTTCGTGACGCTGGCGCATCTGGCGCGGCGCACCGGGGCGCCCTGCGTGCGGCCGCTGTGGTGGCACACGCCGGAGGACCGCCCCCTGCGCGACTGCGGGGACGCCTTCCTGCTCGGCGACGGACTCCTGGTGGCGCCCGTGCTCGATCCCGGGGTGGACCGCAGGGCGGTGCGGCTGCCCCGTGGCCGCTGGTACGACACGGCGACGGGCCGGGCCCACGAGGGGCCGGCACAGGTGATGGTCGACGCGCCGCCGGGCCGGATACCGGTGTTCGCCCGCGCGGGTGCCGTGATCCCGGTGCGGGGGGACGACGGCGGTCTGGAGCTGGAGGTGTGGGCGCCCGCCTTGGGACGCACCGGGGGCGGGCTGGTGGTGGCCGACGCGGGCGACGGCTGGGAGGGAGCCACGATCGAGCGCTACGTCACCCGCCGGCAGGGCCGGCGGGTGGTCGTCGAGCGTGAACGGGAGGACGGGGCCTGGGTGCCGCCGTCCCGCCCGTTGCGCGTGCGGGGGCTCGTCGAGGGCGCCGGTCAGACGTAGCGGCCCTCGAACCAGGCCCGGGCGGCCAGGGTGTGCAGCGGGAAGGCGAGTTCCCGCGGCCTGCGCAGCAGGTGCCAGCCCTCCGTCTCGTCCGTGGCGGCGGAGCGCGGCAGGCCTTCCGCCGGGCGTTCCGGGAGCAGCCCGAAGAGCAGCAGATGGCCGTCGGGCGAGCTCATGGCGTCGACGAGCCGTGCGTCGCGGGCGGCGGCGTCGATGCCCGTCTCCTCCTTGAGCTCACGGACGACGGCCTGGCGCCAGTCCTCGCGGTCGTCGATGTAGCCGCCCGGCAGGGCCGTGCCCCCGCGCGCGGGGGCGATGGTGCGGGTGATGACGACCAGGGCGGTGCCCTTGGTGTCGTACACGGGCTGGAGGGCCACCGCGACCGGCAGCGGGTTGCGGTAGGCCACGGCCCCGCAGGCCGGGCAGGTGCGGGGCCAGCCGGTGATGCCTTCTCCGTAGGGCGCCCCACAGCTCGAACAGTGGGAGCCCGGTACGGAGTTGACAGTCGGGTGATGAGTTTCGGACACGCGCGGACTGTATCCGATCAGACGAGGGACTTCTTCAGTCAGGCGGTTGAGGGTCCGGGGGCGGGCGCTGCCGTGGCTGGATCCCGCCGTGCCGCAGCGGCCCTCGAACAGCGCATGGCTGCCCATCTCGCCCGGCCCGTGGCACACTCCTGACGGTCCGTCAGCTCGCGTGCCGGGAGGGGCTTTGTCACGCACACGCACACCCGTGGTGGCCGGCTGGTTCACCGGCGAGGGAGAGGCCTTCCGGCTCCTGGGCACGCGCTGCTCGGCCTGCGCGTCGGTGTTCTTCCCCCGCGAGGACGGCCACTGCCGGAATCCCGGGTGCCCCGGCGGGGAGCTCGAGGAGGTCCCACTGTCCCGGCGCGGGCGGATCTGGTCGTACACGGACACCCGGTACCGCCCTCCGTCACCCTATGTGAGCGATCCGAAACTTCCCTGGGTGTCGTACGCGTTGATCGCTGTGGAGCTGGAAGCGGAGCGGATCGTGGTACTCGGACAGGCCGCCGAGGGTGTCACCGTCGCCGACCTGGCCGTGGGGATGGAGGTGGAGGCCGTCCCGGGCGTGCTTGCGGAGGACGCGGAGACGACCTGGACGACGTGGAAGTGGCGGCCGGCTGCGGGCGGGGACGGCGGCGGGCGCGACATGACGACGGGGGCGGGGGCGTGATGGCGGGGGTGAGGTCGTGAGCGCGGACGTCGTGGTGCTGGGGGCGGGCATGCACCCCTGGGGGAAGTGGGGGCGCGGCTTCGTCGAGTACGGGACGGCGGCGGCCCGCGCGGCACTCGCCGACGCCGGTCTGGACTGGCGGGACGTGGGATCGATCGTCGGCGCGGGCACGGTGCGGGGCGGCTATCCGGGCCATGTCGCCGGGGCGGCATTCGCCAAGGCGCTCGGCTGGCAGGGCGCGCGGGTCACCACCGTGTACGCGGCGTGCGCCTCCGGGGCGCAGGCGGTGGCAGCCGCGCGGGCGCAGATCCTCGCCGGCCTCGCGGACGTGGTGCTGGTGGTGGGCGCCGACGCTGCGCCCAAGGGGTTCTTCCGCCCGGCCGGCGGGGACCGTCCCGACGACCCGGACTGGCTGCGGTTCCGCGTCCTGGGGGCGACCAATCCCGCCTACTTCGGGCTGTACGCGCGGCGTCGGATGGCGGTCCACGGCGACAGCCCGGACGACTTCGCGCGGGTGAAGGTGAAGAACGCCGCCATGGGGGCGCTCAACCCGAACGCGCGCTACCGCAGGCCGGTCACCGCCGAGGAGGTCGCCGCCTCCGCGGTCGTCGCCGACCCGCTGCGGCTGCTGGACATCTGCGCGACCTCCGACGGCGGGGCGGCGCTTGTGCTGTGCAGCGTGGATTTCGCCCGCCGGCGGGGTGCCGCGCGGCCCGTGCGCATACGCGCGGTGTCGACGGTGACGCCGCGGTTTCCCAGCACCGTGCTCGACCTGCCCGACATCGCGACGGACTCCGCGGCAGGGGCGGACCCGGACGGGGGGACGTTCCGGGCGTCGATCGCGCGGGCCGCGTACGAGGAGGCGGGGCTCGGTCCGGGGGACCTGTCCCTCGCCGAGGTCTACGACCTGTCCACCGCCCTGGAGCTGCAGTGGTACGAGGATCTGGGACTGTGCGGGGAGGGTGAGGGCGCGAAGCTCCTGCGCGAGGGGGTGACGGCCCCGGGCGGTCGTGTCCCGGTGAACCCGAGCGGCGGGCTGGCCTCCTTCGGGGAGGCGGTCCCGGCGCAGGCGATCGCTCAAGTGTGCGAGCTGACCTGGCAGCTGCGCGGTGCGGCGGGCGGCCGGCAGGTGGAGGGCGCGCGCGTGGGGATCACGGCCAACCAGGGGCTGTTCGGACACGGCTCGGCGGTGGTCGCGGTGCGGTGAGGCGGGCGGGCCGCCCTCCTCCTTCGTTGCCGTCGGCCGCCTTGACGCTCCCTGTGCACAGGAGAACACTTCCCGTGTCGGTCGACATCGCCGTACATTCACGGCGCATTCAGGCATGACCTCGGCGTGGCATGACGTCGACGTGGCACACCCGCGGGTCCGCCCGCCTCGGGCACCCCTGCCTCCTCCCCCGCACCCCTGTCGGTCATCCCGAGCAGTTTCCGGACAATGTGGGCCAAACTGATACCAGTAAGCGCGCAGCAGAGGAAAAGCAGCAGACCGAACCGCAGACGTGACCGTTCCGACTCCAGGCCTCTTCGCCCTCCCCCCGCAGCCTTCTGACCTCGTCACCAAGGGGTAGCCATGACGGACAACGCCGAGAAGTACGTGGCCGCTATCGACCAGGGCACCACCTCGAGCCGCTGCATAGTCTTCGACCACGGCGGCGCCATCGTCGCTGTCGACCAGCGCGAACACCGGCAGATTTTTCCCAAGCCGGGCTGGGTGGAGCACGACGCCACCGAGATCTGGTCGAAGGTGCAGGCGGTGGTCGCGGGCGCGATCGCCAAGGCGGGGCTGCGCGCGGACCAGATCAGCGCGCTCGGCATCACCAACCAGCGCGAGACGACGGTGCTGTGGGACCGCGCCACGGGCAAGCCCGTGCACAACGCGATCGTCTGGCAGGACACGCGCACCGCGGCGCTCTGCAACGAGCTGGGTGGCTCGGACGGGCAGGACCGCTTCCGCGAGCAGACGGGTCTGCCGCTCGCCAGCTACTTCTCCGGCCCCAAGGCGGCCTGGCTGCTCGACAACGTGCCCGGGCTGCGCGACCGCGCCGAGCGCGGGGAGATCGCCTTCGGCACGATCGACTCGTGGCTGATCTGGAACCTCACCGGCGGCACCGACGGCGGCAAGCACGTCACGGACGTCACCAACGCCGGGCGCACCATGCTCATGAACCTCCAGACCCTCCAGTGGGACCCGTCCATCCTGTCCGCGATGAACGTCCCCGAGGCGATGCTGCCCGAGATCAAGTCCTCCTCCGAGGTGTACGGGACCGCCGTGGGCCAGCTCGCCGGCGTGCCGGTGGCCTCCGCGCTCGGCGACCAGCAGGCGGCCGTGTTCGGCCAGGCCTGCTACGAGGTGGGCGACGCCAAGAACACGTACGGCACCGGCAGCTTCCTGCTGCTGAACACCGGCAACCGCCCGGTGCCCTCCAAGAGCGGGCTGCTCACGACCATGGGCTACAAGATCGGCGATGAGGCACCGGTCTACTGCCTGGAGGGCGCCATCGCCATCACGGGCGCACTGGTGCAGTGGTTCCGCGACCAGCTCGGCATCATCCGGACCGCCGACGAGATCGAACCGCTGGCGGCGAGCGTGCAGGACAACGGCGGCGCCTACATCGTGCCCGCGTTCTCCGGCCTGTTCGCGCCCTACTGGCGTTCGGACGCGCGCGGTGTCGTCACCGGCCTGACCCGCTACGTCACCAAGGCGCACCTCGCGCGGGCGGTGCTGGAGGCGACGAGCTGGCAGACGCGCGAGGTCGTCGACGCCATGTACCAGGACTCCGGGGTGCAGCTGACGACCCTGAAGGTCGACGGTGGCATGACCAAGAACAACCTGCTCATGCAGCACCAGGCCGACGTGCTCGACGTGCCGGTGATCCGGCCCAAGGTGTCGGAGACGACCTGCCTGGGCGCCGCCTACGCGGCCGGTCTCGCCACCGGTGTGTGGAACGACCTCGACGAGCTCAAGTCGCACTGGAAGAAGGACGCCGAATGGACGCCGTCCATGGAGGCCTCGGTCCGCGACCGTGAGTACCGCAACTGGCGCAAGGCCGTGGAGAAGAGCTTCGGCTGGCTGGAGGACGGCGACGACTAGCCGTACGAGAGACGCGGCCCGTACCCCGGTCGGCGGGGTACGGGCCGTACGGCCGCTCCGGCCGGTCGGACAAGTGACGGCCTGGCGGACGGTCACGGCCTCGCGGCGGTCAGGTGGTGACGGCCTGCCGGCGCTCGGCCGCGCGGGCCATCGCGTGCTGGACCACCCCGATGAGGGTCTCCTTGACCGACTCGCGGTCGCGGGCGTCGCACAGCAGCAGCGGCACGCCGTCGTCCAGGTCGAGGGCCTGGCGGACGTCCTGCTCCGGGTAGCGCGCGGCGCCCTCGAAGCAGTTGACGCCGACGACGAAGGGGATCGAGCGCCGCTCGAAGTAGTCCACGGCGGCGAAGCAGTCCTCCAGGCGCCGGGTGTCGGCCAGGACGACCGCGCCGAGCGCGCCCTCTGACAGCTCGTCCCACATGAACCAGAACCGCTCCTGCCCGGGCGTCCCGAAGAGGTACAGCACCAGGTCCTCGCGCAGCGTGATGCGGCCGAAGTCCATGGCCACCGTGGTGGTGTGCTTGCCCTCGACGCCGCTGACGTCGTCGACCGGGCGGCCCGCCTCGGTCAGCAGCTCCTCGGTGCGCAGCGGCCTGATCTCGCTGACGGCGCCGACGAGGGTCGTCTTGCCCACGCCGAAGCCGCCGGCCACCAGGATCTTGAGCGTGACGGGCTCGACCGGGGGCTTGCCTCGCTCAGAACGCCCGAAGATCATCGATCTCTACTCCTGCTCGATGGGGATCGGGCGGCGGTGGTCCGTAGCCTCCGCCGCCGGGGGTTTCCACGACGAGTACGTCACCGGGGGCGACGTCCGCCGAGTCGCTGCCGCCGAGTTCCACGACGGTGCCGTCAGCGCGCTCCACCCGGCCCGAGCCGAGCGCGCCGGGCTCGCCGCCCGCCATGCCGTACGGCGGGACCCTGCGGTGCTGGGACAGTGTGGAGACGGTCATGGGTTCGAGGAAGCGGATGCGACGGACCGCACCGTCGCCGCCCCGCCGGCTGCCGGCGCCACCGCTGCCGTGCCGGATCACGAACTCCTCCAGCCGCACCGGCAGCCGCCATTCGAGGACTTCCGGATCGGTGAGCCGGGAGTTGGTCATGTGGGTCTGCACGACGCTCGCGCCGGGGAAGCCGTCGCCCGCGCCGGAACCCGACGCGACGGTCTCGTAGTACTGGTGCCGCTCGTTGCCGAAGGTGACGTTGTTCATGGTGCCGGAGCCCTCCGCCTGCACGCCGAGGGCCGCGTACAGGGCGCCGGTGATCGCCTGGGAGGTCTCCACGTTGCCCGCCACGACGGCGGCCGGCGGCTCGGGGGCGAGCATGGAACCGGGCGGCACGACGATCCGCAGCGGGCGCAGACAGCCGTCGTTGAGCGGGATGTCGTCGGCCACCAGGGTGCGGAAGACGTACAGGACGGCCGCGTTGACGACGGCGGACGGCGCGTTGAAGTTGGACCTCAGCTGGGCGGAGGTGCCGGTGAAGTCGATGGTGGCCGAGCGGTCGGCGCGGTCCACGCGGACGCGGACCTCGATGACGGCGCCCGAGTCGGTCTCGTAGGCGTACTCCCCGTCGTCCAGGGCATCGATCACCCGGCGCACGGCCTCCTCCGCGTTGTCCTGCACGTGCCGCATGTAGGCCTGGACGACGTCGAGGCCGAAGTCCTCGATCATGCGGGTGACTTCCTCGACGCCCTTGTGGTTGGCGGCGATCTGGGCGCGCAGGTCGGCCAGGTTGGTGTCCGGGTTGCGGGAGGGGTACGGCGCCCCGGTGAGCAGGCGGCGGGTCTCCTCCTCGCGCAGCCGGCCGTTCTCGGCGAGCAGCCAGTTGTCGAAGAGGACGCCCTCCTCGTCGATGGTGCGGCTGTGCGCCGGCATGGAGCCGGGTGCGATGCCGCCGATCTCGGCGTGGTGGCCGCGGGAGGCCACGTGGAAGAGGACGCGGTCACCCTGCGTGCAGTCGGCGCCGAAGACGGGGGTGATGACGGTGACGTCGGGCAGGTGCGTGCCACCGTGGTAGGGGTCGTTGACCGCGTAGGTGTCCCCCGGCCGCATGTGCTCGCCGCGCCGCCGGATGACCTCCTTGACGCTGGTGCCCATGGAGCCCAGGTGGACGGGGATGTGGGGGGCGTTGGCCACCAGGTTCCCGTCCGGGTCGAACAGGGCGCAGGAGAAGTCGAGGCGCTCCTTGATGTTGACCGACT
>NZ_BMVJ01000025.1:69596-82796 GCF_014650655.1 Streptomyces anandii JCM 4720 | reverse complement strand
GGGCCGTGGACTCCAGGCGGGCGCCCATCTGTTCGGCGATGGACATGAAGAGGTTGTTGAAGACCTCCAGCAGAACCGGATCGACTTCTGTGCCGAGATCGGAACTCTGTGTGACCGCCGCGCGTTCCAGGATCAGATGCCCGTCGTCCACGACCGCGGCCCGCCAGCCGTCGTCGACGACGGTCGTCGCACTGGCCTCGGTGACGATCGCCGGGCCGGTGAGGGTGGCGCCGGGAGGAAGGTCCTCGCGGCGGTGGAGCGGGACGTCGTGCCAGGCGCCGCCGGTGTGGAGGGGGACGGTCTCCGGCGCGGCGGGATGGCCCGCGCGGGCGGGCCGGTAGGGGGCGAGGGCGGACAGATCGGGGGGTTCGGTGATGCCGGTGGCTTCCACGGAGAGGGACTCGACGACGACCGGGCGGTCGAGCGTGAAGGAGTACGTGGCGCGATGACGTTCTTCGAAGGCCCGGCCCATGGTGCCGGGTTCGGTCAGCTCGACGGTGAGGGTGGTGTCCGTGCCGTCGTAGCGCAGTTGGGCGCGCCGGGTGACCCGGACGCGCTCCTCGGGGACGTCCTCGGCGAGGAGTTCCGCGCGGGCCGCGCCCTCGAGGTCGTCGGCGGTCTTCCTGATACCGGGCATGGCGCCGGGTTCCAGGCGGGCCTCGACGGACTGTTCGCGCATGGCCGTGGTGTCGGCGAGTCCGATGCCCAGCGCGGACAGCACACCCGCCATGGGCGGGACGAGGACGGTGCGGATGCCGAGCGCGTCGGCGACCATGCACGCGTGCTGGCCGCCGGCTCCGCCGAAGGTGGTCAGGGCGTAGCGGGTGACGTCGTGGCCCTTCTGCACGGAGATCCGCTTCACGGCGTTGGCGATGTTCGCGACGGCGATCCGCAGGTAGCCCTCGGCGACCTGCTCGGGTGTGCGGTCGTCGCCGGTGCTGTCGCGGATCTCGCGGGCGAGGGCGGTGAAGCGCTCCGTGACGAGTGCGGCGTCCAGGGGCTGGTCGCCGCCGGGGCCGAAGACGTGCGGGAAGTGGGCCGGCTGGATCCGGCCGAGCATGACGTTGGCGTCGGTGACGGCGAGCGGGCCGCCGCCCCGGTAGCAGGCGGGGCCGGGTTCGGCGCCGGCCGAGTCGGGGCCCACGCGGTAACGCGAGCCGTCGAAGTGCAGTACGGATCCGCCGCCCGCGGCCACCGTGTGGATGTCCAGCATCGGGGCCCGCAGCCGTACGCCCGCGATCTGCGTGGTGAGGACGCGTTCGTACGCGCCCGCGAAGTGGGAGACGTCGGTGGAGGTGCCACCCATGTCGAAGCCGATGACGCGGTCGAAGCCGGCCAGCTGGGACATGCGGGCCATGCCGACGATGCCGCCGGCGGGCCCGGACAGCACGGCGTCCTTGCCGCGGAACTGCCCGGCCTCGGCCAGCCCGCCGTTGGACTGCATGAACATCAGCCGTACGCCCTCCAGTTCCCGGGCGACGTGCTGGACGTAGCGGTCCAGCACGGGCGACAGGTAGGCGTCGACGACGGCGGTGTCCCCGCGCGGGACCAGCTTCATCAGCGGGCTGACCTCGCTGGACAGCGAGATCTGCGGGAAGCCGACGCGGGCGGCCAGCTCGCCGACGGCCCGTTCGTGCGCGGGGTGCAGATGACTGTGCAGACAGACCACGGCGACGGCGCGGATCCCGTCGTCGTAGGCCTGCTGGAGGGGGCCGGCGAGGGCGTCCAGGTCGGGGGCGCGCAGGACGGTGCCGTCGGCGGCGATGCGCTCGTCGACCTCGACGACGCGTTCGTGGAGCAGTTCGGGCAGGTCGATGCGGCGGGCGAAGATGTGCGGGCGGTTCTGGTAGGCGATGCGCAGGGCGTCGCGGAAGCCGCGGGTGACGACGAGGAGGGTCCGTTCGCCCGTGCGCTCCAGCAGGGCGTTGGTGGCCACGGTGGTGCCCATGCGGACCGCCTCGACGGGCTCGGTCGAGCCGCCGAGGATTTCGCGGACCCCCGCGACGGCCGCGTCGGCGTACCGCGCGGGGTTGTCGGACAGCAGCTTGTGCGTGATCAGGCCGCCGTCCGGGCGGCGGGCCACGATGTCCGTGAAGGTGCCGCCCCGGTCGACCCAGAACTGCCAGTCGGCCATCTTACCACTCCGCATCCGCGCCGCTCACAGCGCCCGCAGGCCGTTGATCACGTCGCGCAGGATGCTCTCGTCCGGCAGTTCCGCCGGTGGCACCGGGCGGTTGACGTGCACGTACTCCTCGTCCACGAGGTCACCGACGAGCACGCGCACCACCCCGATGGGAAGGTCGAGCTCGGCGGCGAGCTCGGCGACCGACTGCGGGGTCCGCCGGCACAGTTCGACGATGTCGACGTGCTCCGGGGACAGCGCGTTGTCGGTCTCGGCATCGTCGACGTGGGGCTCGGTGACGACCACCGCGATCAGGTCGAGGCGGTGCTGGGCCGCGTGGCTGGTGCGGCCCCGGGTCATGGCGTACGGACGGACCACCGGTCCGGCCTCGTCGTCGAACCAGTGGCTTCGTGCCTCACCGTCTGCGCTCATGTCATCTCACTACCCGCCGGAGGGCAGATCGGTGCGCGGAGCGGCCCCCAGATGCACGCCGACCCGCTTGACCAGCAGTGTCATCTCGTAGGCGACCTGTCCGACGTCGGAGTCGGCGTCGGACAGGACGGCCAGGCAGCTGCCGTCGCCGGCCGCGGTGACGAACAGGAACGCCTCGTCGAGCTCGACGACCGTCTGCCGGACGCTGCCGGCCTCGAAGTGCCGGCCCACGCCCTTGGCCAGGCTGTGGAAGCCGGAGGCCACGGCGGCCAGGTGCTCGCTGTCCTCCCGGGTCAGGTCCTTGGACACCCCGGTGGGCAGTCCGTCCCCGGAGAGGACGATGGCCTTGCGGATGCTGGCGACGCGGTCCACGAGATCGTCGAGGAGCCAGTTCAGCTGGGCCTTGTCGGTCGCGGTGTGGCCGGTGGCCTTCGGTGCGGTCATCGACCGTCCCCCTTAGTCGTTCCTTGTGCTGTGCTGCCGCCCGGGGCGTCGTCGCCCTCGGCGTTCTCCTCACGGCCGCGCTGCCAGCCGCGCTGGAGCGAGGCCATGCGGCTGCGGACCTCTTCGGCGTCGCGTTCGACGGCCTCGGCGCGGTCCTCGGTGCGCCGCTGGGGAGCCTGTTTCAGTTGCGGGGCGAGGTTCGCCTGCCGCACACGACGGGGCAGCGGTCCCGCTCCGGATCCGGGATCGCCCGGTGCGGTGGCCCGGTCACCGGACGGCCGGTTCGATGCTGCCCGGTCACCGGGGATCCGGTCGGCGTCCGGCCGGTCGCCGGGAATCCGGTCGGCGTCCGGCCGGTCGCCGGGGGTGCGGTCCGTGGCTGCCGGGCCGCCGGCCGCGAGGGCGGCGCGGCGGGTGCGCTGCGGGAGGGCCGGGGGCTGCTCCGGTCCCTCGCCCGCCACCGGGGGCACGGGTCCGCCGCGCCCCTGGTGGCGTTCGGCCGCGGGCCGGCCGAGGGGCGTCTCGCCGCGACGGCGGGCCGGCAGCGGCACCGCGGGTCCCGCTTCGCCGGCGCTCGCGGACGCGGCCTTGCCGTCCCCCGTGCCGCGGCGGGAGCGGTTCTCGGTGACCGGTCGTCCGTGGGAGCTGACCAGCTTGGGCGTACGGCGCCGGGGCAGGGAGAGCGGCAGGTCCGGTTCCTCCTCCCCCGCTTCCCCGGTAGCGCGGTCGGCCGCGCCGAGCAGGCCGGCACCCGGACGGTGCTCGGCCAGGTGGTGGGTCGTCGCCTCGTCCGGCTTGGGCTGGTCCGGCAGCCGTCGGGGACGGAACAGACCGCCGCGCCCGCTGTCCTCCTCGCCCAGGGCTCCCGGGAAGCTCTCGATGACGTCCAGGTCGACCGGCGCCTCCAGTTCCACCGGGCCGTCCAGGAGGGAGGCCGGCAGTCCGGGCAGCGGCACGGGGGACGCGGTGAGAGCGGACCCGCGGCTCTCCGCGCCCTCGGCGGCCTTCCCGGAACGCTCGCGGTCCAGACGGAAGCCGATGCCGTTGGTGTCGGGCACCTCGTCGGTCAGCAGCGCGTCGGGGATGAACACCACGGCGGTGATACCGCCGTAGGGCGAGGGCTGGAGGGAGACGCGGACGTTCTGCCGCTGGGCGAGCCGGCTGATGACGAACAGTCCGAGCCGGTCGGTGTCGGAGAGTTCGAACTCCGGGGTCTCCGCGAGCCGGAGGTTGGCGTCCAGCAGCGCCTCGGCGGCCATGCCGAGACCGCGGTCGTGGATCTCCAGGGTGAAGCCGTTGGCGACGCGTTCCCCGAGTACCTGCACCGCGGTGTGCGGGGGCGAGAAGACCGTGGCGTTCTCCAGGAGTTCGGCCACGAGGTGGGTGAGGTCGGCGACGGCCGGACCGGTGACGGCGACCCTGGGCAGCCGGCGGACCTCGATGCGCTCGTAGTCCTCGACCTCGGCGACGGCGGCGCGCACGACGTCCATCAGTTGCACGGGCCTGCGCCACTGCCGGGACGGGGCGGCGCCGGAGAGGATCACCAGGCCCTCGGCGTGCCGGCGCATGCGGGTGGTCAGGTGGTCGAGGCGGAACAGGTCGGCGAGTTCCTCGGTGTCCTCCGTCCGGCGCTCCATGGCGTCCAGGAGGGTGAGCTGCTTGTGCAGCAGGACCTGGCTGCGGCGGGCGAGGTTGACGAAGACCTCGGAGACCCCGGCGCGCAGTTCGGCCTGCTTGACGGCGGCCTCGACGGCGGCCCGCTGCAGGGTGTTGAGGGCCTGGCCGACCTCGCCCATCTCGTTCTTGTCGTATTCCAGGCGCGGTACCTCGGTCTCCACGTCGACCTGTTCGCCGGCCGACAGGCGGCGCATCACGCTGGGCAGCCGGACTCCGGACGCCTCGTGGGCCTCCAGGCGCAGCTTCCTCAGGTCGCGCACGAGGCCACGGCCGATACGCACGGACAGGAACAGGGAGAACAGCACCGCGATCAGGCCGAGGACGCCCGCGACGGCCGCTTGGAGTATGACGTCCATGGCGACGGGCCGGACGCGGTCCTGATAGCGGTCGTTGGCCTGGTCGTCGAGCGTGCCGAGGTCGTCCAGGACGCTCGCGGCCGCGGTGTCCCAGCTCTTGGCGGACACGTCACGGGGTGTGCCCGTCCGGGTGGACGACGCGGCCTGCTCGGCCGCCCGCAGTGGAGCGGTGGAGGCGTTCTGCCAGAAGCGTTCGTAGTGGCCGCGCTCGTCGGCGGGAAGGTACGGCAGGCTGATGCCGTACATCAGGGTCCGCTGGGCCACGAGGTCGGAGACGTCACGGCTCTCGTCACGGGTGAGCGTGCCGACGACCAGCGAGGAACCCAGCAAGGCGTCCTCGCGGGAGAGGAGTTCACGGGCCCGGGCGAGGTTGACCAGGGCGCGGTACTGCTCGTCCAGCTCTACGTCGTCGAAGACGTGGAGGTCGGCGAGCAGGCCGTAGCAGGGGTCCACGAGGTGGTTGTAGAGGCCCAGTACCTGGATGCGGCCGGCGGTGCCGTCCTCGACGCTGCGGCGCAGGGACCCGATGCCGTCGAAGGCGTCGAGCACGGCGGTGAGCCGTCCGCGGCTGTCGTCGTCCATCGCGTCCCGGACGTCGGCGTCGCGGGCGTTGCCGCGGACCTTGGCGATGGCCTCGTCGGTGGCGGTCCGGCTGCGCCGCAGGGCGGCGAGCTGGTCGGAGGCGCGCGGGTCGGCGAGGTAGACGAGGCTCTGGCGGCGCTCCTGCTGCAGCGCGCGCACGGCGTCCTCGGTCGGATAGGAGACGTTCTCCACCACGGACGACGCGTTGAACAACTGGGTCGCCTGGCGTCCCGTGATCACGGTGGCGAACGCCCAGATCGCCGTCAGGGACAGCAGCGGCACGAGAAGCAGCGCCACGATCTTCCGGCGGATGGACTTCCCGCGAAAGCGCATGGCCTCCCCCAGCTCGACCCCCACCGGAAGGGGGTACACATGTACGTCAACAAACGGCGCGAGCCTACTACCGACACACAGTTAACTCGAAGAGCCGTCCCATGGCCGAACTCGCACGTCCACGACGAGAGATGGCGAGTTGTCCGGGCATTGCGGGAGATGACGGCCCAGGAAAGCGGTGACTGCGAGCGGGCGGAACAGGTGGGCCGGCGTGGCCGGTTGGCCGATATTTTTCCCTGCCTGGGAATCTTCGTGACGTCTCGTTCGTCCTTCTCCATGGGACATGGGGCGGAATGGGGCACTCGAGCCGCGTCTCGCACCTGGGCGGCGTAAAACAGCGCAAGCCGGGCAGCCCAACTGGGGAGCGGGTTCTTCGGAAGACCGAAGCGAGGTCTGCCGGCGGTGGGGAGTGAGGCAGTGATGAGCACGGCGCAGCGGTACGGGACGCGTGAGCTCGAGGTGCGGTCGGATGCCGGAGAGGCTGAAGGACAGCCCGGTTACAGACCGTTGTGGGTGGAGGAGCCCGCGCGGCGGCGGAGGCTGCCGGATCCGGTGCGCGACGCGGCGGTGCGCGCGGTGCTGATCATCGCCGTGACACTGATACAGGCGGTGGTGGCCTTCCTCTGCACCATGGCCGGGTCGTGGCTGGCGTTCCCGATGGTCCTGAGCAGCGTGGTCAGCACGGTGGTGGCCACCTGGGCAGCGCTCGACGTCTGGGTCACCCGACAGGTGTGGAACCAGCGCAACGGCGTGGTGTCGGCCCCGAGCAGCACCGCAAGGGCCCTGCGGCGCGAGCGTCGCCGGAGCCGTCGGGAGGAGCGGGCGGCCGAGCGGAGGCAGGAGCGGATACGCCGGCACGGGGGTACGGGGCAGTTGTCGCACTCGTAGTCCGGCCGGCCCGACGGGCGGTTTCGGCAGCCCGGGTGTTCCGGAGAGCGCGAAGGCGCGTCGCGCGCACCAGGTGAGCGGAATCATGACCCGGGCCGGGCAGACGCACCCCGCTGCACGCCACGTTCAGCGCAAAGGTGCTGCTCGCGCACGATCCGCCGGCCCTGCGTGCAGATCCGCCGACTCGTCCCCTGGCCCGTTTCACGAGCGCACGATCACCGCCCCCTCCGTACTGCGCGCCGAGTTGGAGGCCGTGATCGAGCAGGGCTACGGCATGTCGGGTCCGGTGTACCGGCTCGGCCCCGACCGGCTGCCCGGGCTCGCGAAGCGGAGTGTGGCGGCCGGCGCCGAGCTGTCCCACCGGATCGGCTACGGCTTCCGACCCGGCCCTGCTGACGGGTCCCGGCGCGGTACCACGTTGCGCCTCACGCCGGCCGTCTGAACATCCGGGTCGCCGTGATCTCGCTGTGCACCGCCTCCTCGCCCGTGGCCTGCTGGGGCAGACCCGGCCTGAGGTGTTCCTCCACGCTGATGTACTTCAGTCCCGCCCTGAGGTCGGCGTCGTTGCGCAGACGGATGACCAGGGGGAACTCCGCGAGCGCGGTGGTGTCGAACAGGCCCGTGGTGTAGAGCAGCTGGACGCCGAGCGCGTCGGACACGGCCCGCTGGAGCTCCAGCAGATACGTGGCGTTGGCGCGGCCGATGGGGTTGTCCAGGAACAGCGTGCCGGCGTGGCGGTGCCGGTCGTGGCCGCGGTCGTTCGACCTGAGGGCCGCCATCGTGCAGTACAGGGCGATGGCCGCGGTGAGCAGCTGGCCGCCGGAGAACACGTCGCCCATCTGCCCGACGGGGACGCGCTCGGCGCGCAGCACGGCGTCCGGCTTGAGGATCTCCACGGCGACGCCCTTGGGCTGCAGGGCGGCGGCCACTCCGCGCAGCAGCAGGGACATGCCGTCGCGGCGCAGGTCGGAGTTCTTCCGCACGGCGGCGCGGGTCGCCTCGTCGATGACCTCCCCGAGCCGCTCGGTGAGCGTGGCCTGGTCGGGTTCCTCGAAGCGGATGCGCAGGAACTCCTGGCCCGACCACTCCCCGAGGCCCTCCGGCAGCCGGGACAGGCGCTGCGCGGACCTGAGCGTGGCGAGCGCCGACTCGACCAGGCCCCGCAGCCGGTCCACGATCGAGTCGCGGTTGCGCTCCAGTTGCTCCAGCTCGTCGGTGAGGACCCGCAGCCGGGGCGCGAAGGCGTCGGCCCACTTCTGGGCGTGCTCGGGCAGGGCGGCGGCGGGCAGTTCGCGGATCTGCTGCCGTGCGGGGGTGCGGACCTGCTCGTAGCGGGTGGAGTTGGCGTGCCGTACCAGGACGTCGCTCGCCTCGCGCACGGCGGCCTCGGCGGCGGACAGGTCGGCGGCGCAGCCGCGCAGCGAGCGGCGGGATTCGGCGGCCGCGTGCCGGGCCTCCTCGGGGCTGCCCGGATAGGGCTCCGGCTCGTCCTGCTCCTCCTCGCTCGTGTGCTCGCGCAGCAGGTCGCGGAGCATGGCGGCGATCTCCTCGAAGCCCCCGGCGGCGTCCTCGGCGGCCCGGTGGGACTCCAGCAGCCCGGCGTGCGCCTCACGGGCCTCGGCGAGCGCCTCGGTGCGGGAGGCGAGTTCGGCGGTGGCGGTGCGCAGCAGGGCCTGTGCGTGCTCGGCGTCGCGCGGGACCAGTTCGCCGGGGAGCCCGGTGTGCGCCTCGCCGTCCTCGGGCGCGTGGCGTTCGGCCTCGCCGCGCAGCCGCCCGAGCTGCTCGCTGGCGGACGACATACGGGTCTCCAGGAGCTGCACCAGCTCCTCCGCGCGGGCCGCGGCGGCCTGCCGGGACGGGCCGTCGGAGCCGTCAGGGGACCGCAGGAGCTGCTCGGCGCGGGTGCGGACCTTGTTGCTGAGCCGGTCGAGTTCGGCGCGGGCCGCGCTCTCGTCGCTCTCCGCGCGAGCCTGTTCGGCGCGCAGGTCGGCGCCGACGCCGACCTTCTCGTAGACCTGGGATGCCGCCCGGTAGGCCTCGCGGAGGGCGGGCAGGGACGTCCTGGGCGCGTCCTCGTCGGCCTCCGGTACGTCGTCGGGGGCGCCGGCGATCTCCGATCGCTCGGCGCGCAGGGTGCGGGCGGTGCGGCGGGCGTCGTCGGCGGCGCGCTGCGCGGCGCGCCGGTCCTCGTCGGCGGCGCGGGCGCGGTCCAGGCAGGCCTGGGCGCGGGCCTCCGACTCGGCGGCCTCGTCGGCGAGTTCGCGCAGTCTGACCTGCCAGCCGCTGCGCTCGCGCAGCCGGAAGGCGAGCCCGGCGAGGGCGTCGGCGGCGCGGCGGGCCCGCTGTGCGGCCTCCTGACGCTCGTCGCGCACCCGGGCGGCCTCCGCTGCGGCCTCGTCGGCCTCGACCCGCGCGGTGCGGGCCTCGGCCAGCTCGGCCTCGCACTCCTCGGCGAAGGCGCGGGCGTCCCGCGCGGCACCGGCCAGTTCGGTGAGGCGTCCGGCGGGGCAGCCGGTGCGCCAGGAGGCGAGGCGGGCCGCCAGTTCCCGGTCCTTGCCGAGCCGGGCGGCGAGCCGCCGGATCTCCTCGTCCCGTTCCGTCGCCCGCGCGCGCAGCGCCTGCCGCTCCTCGTCGGCGGCGTGCTCGTCGTGCATGGCGGGGTTCGGCGGTACGAGGAAGACGGCGCCGTCGGCGGCGGCGGCCGGGGTGGGCGCGAGCAGCGCGGCGGCGGTGCCGACGGCGACCGCGGAGCGGGGCAGCAGGGCGGCGTCGGCGAGGGTCTCGCGGGCGCGGGCGTGGGTGGCCGGGTCGGTGATGATCACGCCGTCGACCAGTTCGGGCCGGGCGGCCAGCACGCGCGCGTGGTCGGCGGGGTCGACGGCCTGGGCGAGGTAGCGCCAGCCGGGCAGCGCGGGGATGCCGTGCTCGCCGAGGAACTCCACGGTGGCCAGCACGTCGGGGCCGGGCGGCAGGAGGCCGCCGTCGCCGAGGGCGCCGAGGATCCGGGCGTCGTCCGCGGCGGCCGTGCGCAGTTCGAACAGGTGGCGCTCGGCGCCGGAGACGGCCTCGTCGAGGAGTTCGCGCAGCTCGTCGGCGAACCGGTCCAGGTCCTCGGGGCCGAAGGCGCCCTCGGCGGGCGCGCGCGAGCCGTCCGCCAAGGTGCCGTCCGGGCCGCCCTCGGGCGCCGCGCCGGGCCGCGCGGAGCGGGCCGCGGGACCGCCTTCCGCGCGGCCGGGCGACGCGGGGCTCCCGTCGTCGTCACGGTGGCCGTGCCCGTGCCCGTCGCCGGACGTCGCGCCGGGGCCCGTGGCTCCGGGATCGCCCGCCGACGGGGCGGATCCGGTGCGGGGGCCCGGGACTCCGGGGCGTCCGGGCAGGGCGCGGCCGGGCAGGCCGAGCAGTTCCGCCAGCCGGTCCTCGGCCGCCAGTGACTCGGCGAGGCGCCGCTCGGCCTCCACGGCGCGCTCGGCCGCGTTCGCGGCGTCGGCGGCGCGGGCGGCCGTCAGTTCCGCGCGGGACTCCGTCGAAGCTGCCTCGCGCGCGTGCTCGGTGGCCCTGCGGGACGCCTCGCGGGCCTGGTCCCAGGCGGCGACGGCCGTCTTCTCGGCGTCGCTCGCGGCGAGGGCCGCGCGTGCCGGGTCGGCGTCGGGGGCGCTGTCGTCCAGCCAGCCGGCGCGCACCGCCTCCGCGGTCTCCTGCTCGACCTCGGTGAGGCGCTGACGCAGGTGCCCTGCCTCGCTGCGGGCGCGCTGCGCCTCGGTGGCGGCGGCGGTCTGGTCCCGATAGGCGGCCTCGCCGGCCTGCTGGAGCCGCGCGGAGCGCTCCTCCTCCTCGTTGGCGAGGGCCTCGGCGCCCTCCGCCGCGGCGTGCAGGGCCCGTACGAGGTCCAGGGCGGCCTTGGCGCGGGCGGCGAGCGCCGGGGCCGCGTCGCGCTCGGCCTCCTGGATGGCGGCGGAGACGCGGGCCGCGCGGTCTGCGGCGGCGCGGTGGCGCAGCACGGCCTCGGCGGCCTGCCAGGCGGAGTGCAGGGTGCGCGCGTCGGCGAGCTCGCGCTTCTGCGCGGCGGCGGACTTCTCGGCGGCGGCCAGCGCCAGGGAGGCGTGCCGGTAGGCCAGTTCGGCGGCGATCAGGGCGCCGCGCTCGCGGGCGCCCTCGGACTGGGTGACGGCGTGGGCCGCGGCCGTGACGCGCTGGGCGAGGTCGGCCGCGCGCCCGCGCTCCTGGACGGCCCGCGCGGACAGCCTGCGGGCCAGGGTGCGGGTGCGGCGCTCGGCGCCGGCGAGGATGTCACGCGCGCGGGTGCGGGTCTCCGCGGCCTCGACGATGCGGCCGAGAAGGTCGACGGAGCCGGCGGTGAAGTCGCGCTCGGCGATCAGCTCGGCGCGCCGGCCGAGCTTGTTGCCGAAGCCGCTGACCAGGTCGGCGAGGCCGTCGGTGTCGCGGGTGTCGGTGACGGCGCGCAGCAGCAGGTCGGTGAAGTCGGAGTCCTTCTTCACCGCGAACAGTCCGGCGGCCTCGCCCTCGTCGGCGTTCATCTCCCGCTGGTAGCGGAAGAGTTCGGGGTCGAGGCCGAGGTCGCCCAGGTGCTCGATCCAGCGGTCGTGGATCTCCTCCCAGTGCACCTCCAGGTGCGGGTAGGCCTTGCCCGCCTCGGTGAGCGCGTCGCGGAAGCCCTTCATGGTGCGGCGGCGGCCCTGCGCGCCGGACTGGCCCTCGACGGGCGGCCGCACCGAGGTGGCCTCGGCGACGGGCAGGTTGTCGAGGGTGAGCCCGGGGCCCGGCCGGAAGGAGTACCAGGCCTCGGCGAACTTGCGCGGGTCGTTGGAGACCTGGCGGCCGCGCCACTCGCTGACCTTGCCGACGACCACGCACTCGCCGGTCTGCACGTGCTGCCACTCCAGGGCCACGTGGCCGCAGTCGTCGGCGAGCAGGAACTTGCGCAGCACGCCGGAGCTGGCGCCGCCCAGGGTGTTGCGGTGGCCGGGCAGCATCACCGAGAAGATCAGCTTGAGCAGTACCGACTTGCCGCCGCCGTTCTCCAGGAAGAGCACGCCCGCGGGTGCGGGCCGGCGCGGCGGGCCGACCGGCTCCTCCTCGAAGAACTCCGCCTGGGTGGGCGCGGGATCGGGCACCGGCTCGCCCACACCCCGCAGGTCCAGCACGGTGTCGGCGTAGCGCGCACCGGCCGGACCGATGGAGTAGAGGCGGACCCGGGACAGCTCGTACATGGCGGACTCTCGTCAGTCTTCTGGGTGCTGCTTCGTGCGGTTCGGGGGATCAGGACGGCGATGGCGGGTGGAAGGGCAGGCCGGCGTCGGCCACCAGTTCCAGGTCCTCGGTGTCCTCGGCGGGCAGCAGGCTCGCGGTGCCGTCGGTCACGGGGACGACGCCCAGTTCGAGGAGTTCGGTCATGGCCGCACCGGCCGCCATGTCGCGCACCTGGAGCTGGTAGCGGGCCGTCGTGCGGTACGTGCCGCCGCTCTCGTCGCCGGTGCGCTGCAGGAACCCGGAGTCGGTGAGGAAAGCCAGGGCCTTGGCGACGATGCCCGTCGTGGAGGCGGCGGGGCGGCGGGCGTCCTTGGTGGCGCCGGTGGCGCTGCGTCTGGACCAGACGCGCCAGGCGGCCTCGAGTCCGGGCGCGTCGGTGGCGGGGTCGGTGTTCTCCCCGGCTTCCCCGGCCCGCTCCTCCAGGCGGCGGCAGGCCTGGCGTACGAAGGCGTCGACGCCGTTGACCGTGACGCGCCCCATGTAGCCGTCGTCGGCGAGGTCTTCGGGCCGGGGGAAGGCCAGGGCGGCGACGGCCAGGTGGGCCAGACCGTGCAGGAAGCGGTCGCCGGAGTCGGCGGCGGTACGGCGGGCGTAGTCGCCCATGCGGACGGCGAACACCGAGTCCTCGGCGGCGGTCACCGCCATGCCCGCGCGGGGTGACACCTCCAGGACGACCAGGCCGAGCCCGGCGGCCACCGCGTCCGCGAGCCGCGCGAACGCGGGGTCCTCGCGGTGGCGGCGGAGCAGTTCGGCGTACTCCTGGTCGCGTGCGGGCTGCAGCTTGGGCTGCAGCCCGAAGGCGACGAGGCGCGCGGCGTCCGCGGCGTCGGCGGGGGTGACGGCGGCCGTCGCGGGGGCGCCGCCGGCTTCCGGCTCACTCCGGTCGACGTGCTCGGTCACGGTCGGTGCTCCTTGGTGCGTTGGTGCTCACTTGCCTGAAGTTGCTCAGAGGTGGGGTGCCGCTCGGATCTCACGCGGCCTCCGTCCGGTCGGCGGCCATCCCGGCCGCGTCCAGCAGCGCGGTGCCGACGATGAGGTCGGCGCCGCCGAACTCGGGGTCGTCCAGCTCGGTCCCGTCGTCCACGGCGAACAGCAGCT
>NZ_BMVJ01000025.1:68132-69572 GCF_014650655.1 Streptomyces anandii JCM 4720 | reverse complement strand
TCTGCTCGCCCTGCCGGTAGGCGGTGCCGACGGGCGGGCTGGCCGCGTGGACGGCCAGCAGTGCGACCAGGTAGGGAAGGTCGGCGTCCTTGCGGCGGGCCTCGGCGAGGAGCCCGGACAGCCGCCGCGGCGCGTCGGACGGCAGGTCCAGCAGCTCGGTCGCGGCGGCCAGTTGCTCCTCGCTGAACCGGCTGTCGTCGGGCGTGGCGATCAGGTCGGGCTCGGGCATCTCAGCGCCGAGGTGCTCCCGCTCCACGGGCGGCGTCAGCAGTATGTCGACGAGGTCGCCGACCCGGACGGAGACCGGGGTGCGCAGGCCCGTGCCCCGTGCGAAGAACGCGTCGGTGACCTTGAGGGCCTGCTGCAGCGGCAGCGGGAGCGACGGCGCGAGCAGGTGGCCGTACAGGTCGGTGCCCGAGGTGGTCCGGGGCGTGGCGAAGGCCTGGCGGTCCTGCTCGGCGCGGAAGAGCGGGCCGGCCTCCAGCAGCCGGGACTGGAGCTGGGTGTGCCGGCGGATGCAGTCCTTGACGATGTCGACGAGCTCGGCGGCGCGCCGCTTGTGTTCGGGCTCCTCGGTCTCGTCGCGGGCCTTGCGGATGTTGGTCAGGATCGCGTTCTCGTGCCGGTAGCGGTCGGCGACGTGGTCCAGGGCCTCGGCGATCATGTCCGGTACGGCGTTGAGCCAGTCGACCGCGCGGACGTTGCGCCGGGTCGCGTCCAGGGCCCTGCGCAGGGTCTCGGAGTACTGCACGGTGCGGTAGCGGGCCTGCTCGGCGGCGAGCTGCGCGTCGGCGAGGCGGCCGCGGCTGATGAGGACCTCGAGCTTGACCTCGGCGGCGATCTGCGCACTGGTGACGTCGGTGTCGAGGGCGCCCACCAGGACGTTGACGGCCTCGTCGGTCGTCCTGAGATAGACGCTGCCGCCGGGGCCGGGGACCTCCTCGATCAGCTTGAAGTCGTAGTCCCGGCGGACGTAGGTGCCGTCCGGCGCGAACGTGCCGTACACCGCGCGGAAGCCGCGGTCGACACTGCCCACGTTGATCAGGTTCTCCAGGACCCAGCGGGCCACCCGCTCGTGCTCGGCGACCGGCCGCCGGGGGGCCTGCGCGGCCACGCGCGGGATGAGCCGGGCGACGATCTGGTCGTGGTCGGCGCCGGTGTCGAAGTCCATGTTGAGGGTGACGAGGTCGATGGCGGCCAGGGCGACCTCCGCCATGCCGTACACCGAGTACTCGCCCGCCAGGTTCGCCTTGCGCGTGTCCAGGTCGTGCAGCGGTGCGGTGCAGGCGAGCGCGCGCAGCCGGCGCGCCAGCCCCTCGTCGGCGGCCGGGCCCGGCGCCGGGCGCGGCCCCGCGCTGAGCTGGGCCGGAACGCTGTCCGTCGATGCAGGCGAAGTCACGGTGCACAGACTAGGTCCTCGGTCTGACAACGGCCCAAACG
>NZ_BMVJ01000025.1:62816-68069 GCF_014650655.1 Streptomyces anandii JCM 4720 | reverse complement strand
GCCCGCAGCCCGCAGCCCGCAGCCCGCAGCCCGCAGCCCGCAGCCCGCAGCGGCAGCGGCAGCGTCCCCCACCCGCTCGCGCAACGCACGCCGCCGGCCGGCCGGCCGCCTCAGCATCGCCCGCCCCGGTCGGCCGGCGGGTCAGCCCTCCTGGCCGACCCTGCGCCGGTACACGTCCACGATCCGCTCCAGCGAGTCGTCGAGGTAGACCGCGAGGAGCTTCTCCGCGCCGTCCCGGTCGCCGGCCTGGAGGGCCTGGAGGATCTGCTGGTTGCGGGTGAGGTAGGGCTCGTGCAGGCGCCGCGGGTCGTCCACGACGTGGAAGGCGAGGCGCAGTTCGGCGAAGACGCTGCGCATCAGCTCGTCGGTGCGTTCGCTGCCGGCGAGCGCGACCAGTTCCCGGTGGAAGTGGATGTTGGCGGTCCCCAGCCCTTTCCAGTCGGTCTCGCGGGCCGCCCGCCGGCCCTCGGCCACGGCCTCGGCGAGGGCGTCCAGCGCGTACGGAGGCTCGCCGAGGCCGCGCACGACGGCGCACTCGACGAGCCGGCGGGTGCGGTAGATGTCCTCGACGTCCTCGACGGCGAGCACCCGCACGAAGACGCCCCGGTTCAACTCGTGGACGAGCAGCCGCTCGTGGGTGAGCAGCCGGAACGCCTCGCGCAGGGTGTTGCGGGACACGCCGAGCGCCCCGCCGATGCCGTCCTCCGACAGCCGGGTGCCGGGCGGGAAGTAGCCCTCGGCGATACGGCTTCTGAGGATGTCCGAGACGCGCTCGGCCGTGCTGGTGCGGCCCAGCAGGGCGCGGTCGTCGGCCAGTGGCGTCAGCTGCTCTGCCATGCCCGGAATTCAACCGCAGACACGGGAACGAGACAACAGGGGTATTGAAGGATCGTTCAACGATCCTCTACCTTGCTGGACACCGCACGGCTCTGTTCCCGCACTCTCCACCCCTCAACTGCGAGGTGCCCATGAGCTCGACCCCTCCACCGCAGGCCCTGAATCCCAAGACCGGCCGATCCGGCGGCGACGGCGAACGGACGGCCGGGGACGGCGCGTTCGGCTGGCTGCGGGCCCTCGATCCGCGCGGCCGCCGGGCCTTCGCGGGCGCCTTCGGCGGTTATGCCCTGGACTCGTACGACTACTTCACGCTGCCGCTGAGCATGGTCGCGCTCGCGGCGTACTTCGGCCTGGACAGCGGTCAGACGGGCCTGCTCACCACCGTCACGCTGGTCGTCTCCGCCGTGGGCGGGGCCATCGCGGGCGTGGTCGCGGACCGGGTCGGCCGGGTCAGGGCACTCATCATCACGGTGACCACGTACGCGGTGTTCACGGTGGCCTGCGGCTTCGCGCCCACCTACGAGACGCTGCTGGTCTTCCGCGCCCTGCAGGGCCTCGGGTTCGGCGGCGAGTGGGCGGTCGGCGCGATCCTGGTCGCCGAGTACGCGAGTGCCCGGCACCGGGGGCGCACGCTCGGCGCGGTCCAGAGCTCCTGGGCGGTCGGCTGGGCGCTGGCCGCGGTGGTCTACACGGTGGTGTTCTCCGTGGCCGGCAACGACCTGGCCTGGCGCGTGATGTTCTGGACCGGCGCCCTGCCCGCGCTGCTGGTGCTGTGGCTGCGGCGCCGCGTGCACGACGCGCCCGGGGCCACGGCGGTCAGGGAGGGCAGCACGGGACGCGGCTCCTTCGCGGCCATCTTCAAGCCGGGCACGGCCACTTCGCCGGGTCTGCTGCGCACCACGGTGTTCGCGGGACTGCTCTCCACCGGCGTCCAGGGCGGCTACTACACGCTGGCGACCTGGGTCCCGACGTATCTGAAGTCGGAGCGGGGCCTGTCCGTGGTCGGTACGGGCTCCTACCTGACGCTCCTCATCTCGGGCGCCTTCGCCGGCTACCTGACCGGCGGCTACCTCACCGACCGGCTCGGCCGGCGCCGCAACATCTGGCTGTTCGCGCTGCTGTCGGCGGTGTGCATCGTGGCGTACGCGAATATCCCGGGCGGCGCCAACACCCTGCTGCTGGTGCTGGGATTCCCGCTCGGGTTCTGCATGTCGGCCATCTTCAGCGGCTTCGGCTCCTACCTGAGCGAGCTCTACCCGACGCCGGTGCGCGGCACCGGCCAGGGCTTCACGTACAACACCGGGCGCGCCGTGGGCGCCGTCTTCCCCACCCTGGTGGGCTTCCTCGCGGACAGCTGGGGAGTGGGCGGCGCGCTGATCTTCGGCGCGATCGGCTACGGTATCGCGGCCCTGGCGCTGCTGGGACTGCCGGAGACGCGCGGGAAGGAACTCGCATGAGGCGCACGGACGTCACCGCCACGGCCTCGGCCCTCACCGCCACGGCCTCGACCGTCACCGCCACCACCGGCACCCCTGGGGCCGGCACCGGGACCGCCGCCGGGCTCCCGGAAGTGGCCCAGGACCGTCCCGTCACCCTCGTCGACGAGCACGCGCGCGCGTGGACCCCGCGTGCGGCCCGCCGGCGCTTCCGGGAGGGGCTCACGGGCCCCACGGCGGGGGTGGCCGCGGGCCACACCCAGGTCAACATGATCTCGGTCCCGGCCGACTGGGCGTACGACATGCTGCTGTTCTGCCAGCGCAACCCCAAGCCGTGTCCGGTCCTGGACGTCACCGACGCCGGTTCCTTCACCACTCCCCTGGCCGCCGGCGCCGACCTGCGCACGGATCTGCCGCGCTACCGGGTGTGGCGCGACGGCGAGTTGGCCGAGGAGCCGACCGACGTGCGCGGTCACTGGCGCGCGGACCTGGTGACGTTCCTGATCGGCTGCAGCTTCACCTTCGAGTGGGCGCTGGCCGGGGCCGGGGTACCCATCCGGCACGTCGAGCAGGGCCGCAACGTGCCGATGTACGTGACGAGCCGTCAGTGCCGGCCCGCCGGGCGGCTGCGGGGGCCCATGGTCGTGTCGATGCGCCCGGTGCCGCCCGAGCGCCTCTCGGCGGCCATCCGGGAGAGCAGCCTGCTCCCGGCGGTGCACGGCTCCCCGGTGCACTGCGGCGACCCGGCGGGCCTGGGGATCGCCGACCTCGGACGGCCCGACTTCGGCGAACCGGTGACCGCCGAACCGGACGACATCCCGGTGTTCTGGGCATGCGGGGTGACCCCGCAGGCGGCGGTGATGGCCTCCCGGCCGCCGTTCGCGCTCACCCACGCGCCGGGGCAGATGTTCCTGACCGACGCCCGCGACGAGCAGTACCGCGTGGCCTGAGGAGAAACGCGAAGCGATCCATGACCTCGATCGATCTGAACGCCGACCTCGGCGAGGGCTTCGGCCGCTGGCGGCTGACCGACGACGAACGGCTGCTGTCGGTCGTCACCAGCGCCAACGTGGCCTGCGGCTTCCACGCGGGGGACGCGGCCACCATGCGGCAGGTGTGCGAGCTGGCGGCCGAGCGCGGGGTGCGGATCGGCGCCCAGGTCTCCTACCGGGACCTGGCCGGGTTCGGGCGGCGCGCGATGGAGGTGCCGCCCGCCGAGCTGGCGGCCGAAGTGGCCTACCAGATCGGCGCGTTGGAGGTGTTCGCACGGGCGGCCGGTGCGCGCGTGTCGTACGTCAAGCCGCACGGCGCGCTCTACAACCGGGTGGTGCGCGACGAGGAGCAGGCGGCGGCCGTGGTCGACGGTGTGCTGCTCGCCGACGCCACGCTGCCCGTACTGGGCCTGCCCGGCTCCCGACTGCTGGAGCTGGCCGGGAAGGCCGGACTGCCCACGGTCACCGAGGCGTTCGCGGACCGCGCCTACACCGACGAGGGCACTCTGGTGCCGCGCGGCCTGGACGGCGCGGTGGTCACCGATCCCGAGGCGGTCGTGGAGCGCTCGGTGGGCCTGGCCCGCTCCGGGACGGTCCTCTCCCATTCGGGGGCGCTCGTCGGCGTGGAGGCCCGCTCCCTGTGCCTGCACGGCGACACGCCGGGTGCGGTGGAGCTGGCCCGGCGGGTCCGCGCGGAGCTGGTGGCGGCGGGCGTGCGGGTGGAGGCCTTCGCATGAGGATCCTGCCGGTGGGCGATTCGGCGCTGCTCGTGGAGGTGTC
The DNA here is from genome assembly GCF_014650655.1 of Streptomyces anandii JCM 4720. Lineage (GTDB taxonomy): Bacteria > Actinomycetota > Actinomycetes > Streptomycetales > Streptomycetaceae > Streptomyces > Streptomyces anandii. Next base: position 64,024 of record NZ_BMVJ01000025.1, on the reverse strand, counting down.
CGGCGGGCAGGAGGCCGAGGCCCTGCACGCGGAGCTGGTGCGCCGCCGTGCGGAGGGCCTGCTCTCCGTCCGCGAGATCGTGCCCGCCGCCCGTACGGTCCTGCTGGACGGCCTCGCCGAGCCGGACCGGGTGGCCGCCGAACTGGCCGCCGCGGAGGTGCCGCCCGTCCTCCCGCGCGGGGAGCGGGTCGTGGAGCTGCCCGTCCGGTACGACGGCCCGGACCTCGACACCGTGGCGGCCCACTGGGGCGTTCCCGCGCGGGAGGTCGCGCACCTGCACGCGGCGACCGAGTTCCGCGTCGCCTTCTGCGGGTTCGCCCCGGGCTTCGGCTACCTCACGGGTCTGCCCGAGCGCTGTCACGTGCCGCGCCGGTCCAGTCCGCGGACGGCGGTGCCGGCCGGCGCGGTGGCGCTCGCGGGACCGTACACGGGTGTGTACCCCCGCTCGTCGCCGGGCGGCTGGCAGCTGATCGGCACCACGGACGCGGTGCTGTGGGACCACACACGTGTGCAGGCCGCGCTGCTCACGCCGGGCACGCGCGTGCGGTTCGTCCCGGTGGGGCGGGTGGGCGGCTCATGACGGACCGCGCGCTCGCCGTCGTACGCGCCGGAGCGCTGACCACCGTGCAGGACCGGGGGCGCCCCGGTCACGCGCACCTCGGGGTGCCACGCTCGGGGGCGCTGGACGCGCCGGCGGCCGCGCTCGTGAACCGGCTGGTGGGCAACCCGGTCACGGCGGCCGTCCTGGAGACCACGCTCAACGGCTGTGCGCTGCGGCCCCGTTCGGCGGTCACCGTCGCGGTCGGGGGCGCGCCCTGCCCGGTGTCGGTGGACGGGCGCCCGGCTGCCTGGGGAGCCGCGGTGCGGGTGCCCGCCGGGGCCCTGCTGGAGGTGGGGGCCGCCGTCGCCGGGGTGCGCAGCTACGTCGCCGTCGGCGGCGGGATCGCCGTCGAGCCGGTCCTCGGCAGCCGCTCCACGGACCTGCTGTCCGGTCTGGGTCCCGCGCCTCTCGCGGACGGTACGGTCCTGCCCCTGGGGCGTCCGTACGGCCTCCCCGCGCGCGTGGACGTCGCCCCGCAGCCGCGGCCCCCGGCCGAACTGGTCCTGCGGGTGACGCCCGGGCCGCGCGAGGACTGGTTCACACCGCGGGCGCTGAGGGTGTTCACCTCCCGCCCGTACCGGGTGTCACCGGCCGGCAACCGCATCGG
>NZ_BMVJ01000025.1:59234-62783 GCF_014650655.1 Streptomyces anandii JCM 4720 | reverse complement strand
CCTGCGCACCGAGGGCCCCGCGCTCGAACGCGCCCGGACCGGTGAACTGCCCAGCGAGGGCATGGTGCTGGGCGCGGTCCAGGTGCCACCGGACGGCCGCCCGGTGGTCTTCCTGGCCGACCACCCGACCACCGGCGGCTATCCGGTGATCGCGGTGGTGCGGCACACCGACCTCCCCGCCGCCGCCCAGGCGGCCCCGGGCACCCCGGTCCGCTTCCTCGCGGTCGGCCGCCGCTGAGGCGTACGGCGGCCACTCCCGCGCGGGACGCCACCGGGGACGTACGACGGCGATACGCGCGCCGCCCTCCCGGCCGGTCACGCGCGGGCGTCCCGCGGGGTCACGCGCGGGCCTCTTGCTCCCCGGGTACGGCCGGGCCGGGTACGGCTGTCCGCGCGTCGTGGGCGGCCAGGAACGCCCGCACGGACGCGGACCAGCCGAAGCACTCCGCACGCGCGCGTGCCGCTTGGCGCCGCTCCCGGGGCGGGCGGCCCAGCAGTCGCTCCACGGCGTCGGCGAAGGCGTCCCCGTGGTCCGCCGCGCTCGCCCCGGCCGGGCCGACGACCTCGGGCAGCGCGGAGGACGCGCTCGCCACGACGGGAGTGCCACAGGCCATCGCCTCCAGCGCGGCGAGCCCGAACGTCTCGGCGGGCCCGGGCGCCAGGCACACGTCGGCGGAGGCCTGGATCGCGGCGAGCAGGGCGCGGTCGGTGACGTGCCCCAGGAACGCGACCGGCAGGGCGCGCTCACGGACCCGCTGTTCCAGCCGGGCCCGCAGCGGGCCGTCGCCGGCCACCACCAGCACCGCCCGCCTGCCCCGCCGCAGCAGCGCCTCCAGCGCGTCGAGCGCGTGGCCCGGCCGCTTCTCCACCGACAGCCGGGAGCACATCAGCAGCAGCGCCTCGTCCACGCGCGCGTACCGGTCCCGCAGCGCCGCCGACCGCAGCACCGGGTGCCGTTCCGTCAGGTCGACGCCGAGAGGAGCGCGTACCACGTTGCGGGCGCCGATCCGGGCGAACTCGCGCTCGGCGAACCCGGTGGTGCACACCACGCGCGCGTAGGTGTGCGCGGTACGGGTGTTGAGCGAGTCGGCGGCCCGCCGGGCGAGGTCCTCCGGCATGCCCCAGGTGCGCAGTACGCCGTCGGCCGACTCGTGGGAGACCATCACGGCGGGGATCCGGGCCCGTCTGGCCCACGTGCCGGTCCACCTCAGCGTCGTACGGTCGGACACCTCCAGGCGGTCCGGGGCGAGCTCCTCCAGGAGGGCGGCCACGCGGCGCCTGCCGGTCAGGACGCGGTAGCCGCCGGTGCCGGGCAGGAGGGGTCCGGGCAGGGTGATCACCCTGCCCTGCTCGGTGTCCCGGTCGGTGTGCCGTTCGCCGGGGACGACGAGGACCGGGTGGTGCCCGGCCGCCGCGTAGCCCTTGCCGAGCTCGCGCAGGGCGGTGCGCAGGCCGCCGGAGGCGGGGGCGACGAAGTTCGCGAGCCGTACGATCCTCAGCGGTCCGCCGCCGTTCACGCCGCGGCTGGTGCCGCCGACGCCACTGGCGCTCATGCCGCGACCGCCGTCCGCCGGGCGGCGAGGACGTCGGCGTAGTGGCCGAGGAGCCGGTCGCCGACCGCGGCCCAGGTGCGGCCCTCCACCATGGCCCGCCCGGCGGCCCCGTACGCGGCGCGAAGAGCGGGATCCGCCGCCAGCGTCCGCACCGCCTCGCGTACGGCGGCCGCGTCGCGCGGCGGGACCAGGAGGCCGGTGCGGCCGTGGGCGACCAGGTCGAGCGGGCCGCCGGCCGCGGGCGCGACGACGGGGACGCCGCTGGCCATGGCCTCCTGCACGGTCTGGCAGAAGGTCTCGAAGGGGCCGGTGTGCGCGAAGACGTCCAGCGAGGCGAAGATCCGGGCGAGTTCGCCGCCGGTGCGGCGGCCCAGGAATACCGCGCCCGGCAGGGCGCCGGCCAGGTGGGCACGGCTGGGGCCGTCGCCCACCACCACGACCCGGACGCCCGGCAGGCCGTGGACGCCGGAGAGGAGTTCGACCTGCTTCTCGGGGGCGAGCCGGCCGACGTAGCCCACGATCAGCTCGCCGTCGGGGGCGAGTTCGCGGCGCAGCGCGGTGTCGCGGTGGGCGGGGTGGAAGCGGACGGTGTCCACGCCGCGCGGCCAGAGACCGACCCTGGGCACGCCGTGCGCCTCCAGGTCCCGCAGGGCGGCGGTGGAGGGCGCGAGAGTGCGGTCGGCGGCGCTGTGCACGGAGCGGAGGCGCCGCCAGGCGGCGGCCTCGCCCGCGCCCATGTAGGTGCGGGCGTAACCGGCGAGGTCGGTCTGGTACACGGCGACGGCCGGGATGCCGAGCCGGGCCGCTGCGGCCATGCCGCGAACGCCGAGCACGAAGGGGCCGGCCAGGTGGACCAGGTCGGCGCGGTGCTCGGTGAGCGCCGCGGCGACGCGTCGGCTGGGGAGGGCGACGCGGACCTGGGGGTAGCCCGGGAGCGGGAGGGAGGGGACGCGGATCACGGGGCACGGCGCCTCGGCGTCGGGCCCCGTCGCGGCTGCGGTGGCGGGAGCGACGACGAGGGGGACGTGACCGCGGCCGACGAGGTGCCGGGCGGTCTGGAACGCGCAGTGGGCCACGCCGTTCACATCGGGGGGAAAGGATTCGGTCACGATGACGACACGCATACCGGTGTTGTCGCCGTGCCGGACGTGGACCCGTCGACGTCGATCTTTCCACCCGGGGAACGCCCCATGAGCGTTGCCCCCGCACGACCGCTCCACGGGGCGGCACCGCCGGCCGGCAGCGTCGGTTCAGTGGGCCGCCGTCCGGCCGGGCGGGGCAGTCAGGCGGCAGGGGTGTCGGGGCCGATCCGGCTGCGTACGGCTGTCTGGACCTCGGCCTCCTCGGCCGGGTCGACGGCGAGCCTGCGCAGGCGTTCGACCACGCGCGTGTCGCCGGTCTCGGCGTGCCGGGCGGCGAGTTCGCGGGTGCTCTCCTCGCAGTCCCACAGGCATTCGACGGCGAACCCGGCGGCGAAGGAGGGGTCGGTCGCGGCGAGCGCGCGGGCGGCGCGGCCGCGCAGGTGGGACGAGGCGGTCTCGCGGTAGACGTGGCGCAGGACGGGGGCCGCGCAGGTGATGCCCAGCCGGCCGGCGCCGTCGACCAGGGTCCACAGGGCGGGCACGTCGGGGCCTTCGCCGCGTACGGCCTCTCGGAGGGCCGCGAGGACCAGGTCACGGTCGCGGGTGCCGCCGCGGCAGGCGAGCATCCGGCCGGCGGCGGCACCGAGCGGGTCGGGGCGGCCGGCCCATCGGCGGGCCCGGTCGACGGCGACGGCACCGCGCATGCGTTCGAAGGCGTCGACGGCGGCCTCCGCCACGGTCACCGAGCCGTCGGAGACGGCCGCCTCGATCAGGTCCAGGACCTCGGGGTCGCCGCCGTCGGCGAGGTAGCGCAGGGCGGTGCAGCGGGCGCCGTCGAAGCCCTCCCGGGCGGCCCGCAGGATCTCGGGCCGGTCCTCGGGGCCGGCGACGGCGACCAGGCAGCGGGCGGCCGG
>NZ_BMVJ01000025.1:47663-59211 GCF_014650655.1 Streptomyces anandii JCM 4720 | reverse complement strand
CACATGCAGCGCGGTGCCCCGTTCGAGGCCCTGCTGGGCCCACTCGAACACGGCTCGCACGCTCCAGCCGGGACGTGGCCCGGTGGGCCGCATCTGCCGCTGCCAGCGGTCGAAACAGCCGGCCTCGTGGGCGGCACGCACGCGCGTGGCGATCGGCTCGCGGGTGTCCTCGGCCCACAGCCGCCAGGGCCGCGGTTCGAAGGCGTCGCGTACGGCGGCGGCCAGTTCGGCCTCGCCCTCGGCGTCGGTGGCGAAGCGCGCGAGGACGGGCGCGGCCAGGGAGCGCAGACCGGCGTCGTCGTCCCTGAGTGCCAGCTCGTCCAGGGCCCAGGCCCAGTTTGCGCCCGTGGCCGCGTACCGCCGCAGCAGGGCGAGGGCGTCGCGCCTGCCGTAGGAGGCGAGGTGCCCGAGGACGGCGAGGGCGAGTCCGGTGCGGGACTCGTCGGTGTCGAGGACGTCCTCGGGGTCGAAGAGGTGCGCCTCCACGGCGTCCAGCTCGCCGTTCAGGTCGAGGAAGAGCCGGGCGTAGTACAGGGAGCGGTTCTCCACCTGCCAGTCGTGGCGGGGATCGCGCAGCACACAGTGGTTCAGCGCCGTGAGCGCTTCGGCGCGCGGGGCGGTGAGCGCGTGCAGAGTGCCGTCGCCGCGGCCCCGCTGGAGCAGGCCGAGCAGCGTGCCGCTGGGCGCTATGACCGGTTCGAACATGGGAAACAGCCTCACATCAAGCGTCGACGCAACCGGGGAACACGCATTACCTGGCTACGCGACAACACGTCGGAGCGCCCGCCGTCTCTAGCTTGCTGTAGACCATCTTCCTCTGCCTCTCGTCGGTGGCCCATGCGGACCGCATCACGGCCCGCGCGGTGCGGCAACACCTGCCCAGCCATCGCGTCCGTGAATCACGACGTCATGATGACCCGGCCCGCAAGCTGCCGCGACCGATATTTCCGGCGGCCCCGTACCGCCTCCCCCGTTTTCCGTGTCGTGCCTGTCCAAAGGGGTCGCGGCGGCTGTCCGCGGCCCCGGGGATCACTGCTCGCCGAACAGCCGCAGCAGGTCCGTCTTGCCGAACATCCTGGCCGTGTCCACCGCCGACGGCGTGCCCGCGGAGGGGTCCGCACCGGCCTCGAGCAGGACGTCGATGACGTCCTGCTCACCCTTGAAGACCGCGCCCGCGAGTGGTGTCTGGCCACGGTCGTTGACGCGGTCGGCCTCGGCACCGCGGGCCAGCAGGGCGCGTACCGCGTCGGCGTGGCCGTGGTAGGCGGCGAGCATCACCAGGCTGTCGCCCCGGTCGTTGGTGAGGTCGGCCGGGACGCCCGCGTCGACGTAGGCGACGAGCGCCTCGGTCCGGCCCTGCCGGGCCAGATCGAAGATCCTGGTCGCCAGCTCCACGACCTCGGGGTCGGGGGCTTCACTCATCGGACGGACCGCCTCTCACTGCGAACGTCGGCACTGCGGGAGCAAGCGTACGGGCGGCGTGCGGTGCCGGCCGGCGCCGTCCGTACGGGTGAATCGCCAGGGTACTGGCTCGTGCGGCACATGACCCGATGTGCCCGAGGTAAAGATCATCCACGCCGCGTGCACACGGTCGGGCGCATGCGGCCGGTCAACCACCCGGTCCGGCTCCGCCAAGGGGAGGAAATCGAACGAAATTCACCCGGTTGCACCTTTTGTCATATGGATACATGCTGTGATGCTGGAAGAACTCAGGGTGACTGTCCCCTCTCGACACCAGGAGACCTCCCATGATCCTCTCCATCTCAGGCGTCGTCCTGTTCGGCGTCATCGGCTTCATCTTCTTCCGCAAGGACGGACTCAAGCCCTCGCACGCGTGCGTGTCGATCCTGTTCGGGTTCTACCTCGCGAGCACGACCATCGCGCCGACCATCAGAGCCGGCGGCGAGAGCCTGGCGAGCCTGCTCGGCGGCATGAGGTTCTGACGCCCCCGCCCGTCACCCCACGCAGCACACCCAGGAGGCAGCAGTGGCCCGGCGTCCCCTCCCCCGCATTCTGAGCACCGGAGGCGCGCAGCTCGCCCGGAGCCGAGAGCTGGCCCGGACGGCGGCCGACAGCGCCACCGACGTCCTGCACCCGCTGATCACCGTGTCCCGGGGTCTGCGCCGGCTGGCCTCGGCCGGGCGGCGCAGGTGGGTGGACACGCCCAAGGACCGCCGCGGGCCGCTGCTGTTCCTGGTGGCCTCGCTGATCCTGGTGGTGGCGCTGGTGCCGTACGGCCCGCTGCTCGCCGCGCTCGTGGTGACGGCGGCGGCCGCCTGGCAGGGCCGCGACCGCAGCCCCGCGCGGTCCGAGGGCCCCGACGAGTCGCGCGCGCAGCGCCTGTCCGCGCTGTACGAGGCACTGGTGCCGTACTTCTCGGCCGCCGAGGACCCGGCGCCGCTGTACGCGCACGGCGGGGAGTGGGAGAAGGCCTTCCCCTCCTACGACTTCGACGACTCCGGCCGCGTGTCCCATCTGCTGATCCGCTACCCCGCGTACTTCACCGACGGGGAGGCGGAGTCCCGTGCGCGCGTCGAGCACCTGCTCACGGCCAAGGCCGGCCGCGGCCGGGAGTACCTGTTCGGCTGGGACGAGGAGGGCAACCAGCTGACGGTCACGGCCCTGTCCCCGCTGCCCGCCGACGTCCCCGCACAGCGCTTCGTGACCGCGCCGGGCGAGACCGTGCTCGGCTTCACCGACCCCAGCGAGGTCCAGCGCACCGTGCCCCTCGCCTACGGCGAGGAGAAACGCGACGTCCCGCCGGTGCTGTGGCGCACCGGGCTGCGCTCCACCGAGCCGCATCTGCTGGCGCTCGGACAGCCCGGCAGCGGCACCTCCACGCTGCTGCGCTCCATCGCGCTGCAGGCACTGCAGAACGGCGACGTGCTGATCGTCGACGGCGGCGGCACCGGTGAGTACGCGTGCCTGACCGGGCGCGACGGGGTCCTCGCGGTGGAGTGCGGGCTGGCCGGGGTGCTGGCCAGTCTGGAATGGGCGGCCACGGAGACCGAGCGCCGGCTCATCGCCGTCAACCGCGCACGGCAGGCGGGGCATCCGCCGCCGGACGACACCAAGCGGCCCCTGTGGCTGCTGCTGGACCGGCCCACCGCCTTCACCCACCTCGCGGACGCGGACGGCCGCAAGGACCCGCAGGCGCTGCTGCAGGTGCCACTGCGGCACGGGCGCGCGGTCAACGTGACCGTGGTCGTGGCCGAGCAGTTCGACAGCGCGGAGGCGCTGGGCGACGCCGTACGGCAGCACACGCGCGCGCGTGTCGTGCTCGGGCCGGCGACGCCGGAGCAGCTCAAGGCGGTCCTCGGGGCGCCGCCGCACACCACCCCGCTCTCCGTCGTCCCGCCCGGGCGCGGATACGCGCGGCTGGGCACGGGCGCCGTGCACCGCCTCCAGGTCCCGGCGACACCCGATCCCTACGACGACTCGGCGAGCAAGGCCCACCGCGAGGCGGTGCTGGACCTCCTCCCGCCGAAGACGACCCCGGCGGACGGCGAAACGGTCCCGGAGGACACCCCCGTAGCCACGGAGGCCGCCGTAGCGGAACCTTCCTGACGCACCCGGGTCCGCCCGGCTACGCCACGAACGTCCTCGGTGGTTCGCCGCCGCCCGGGGCTCCTGTGGTGACCAGGCGGGCCGCGGCCGCGAGGCGGGTCGCAGCCTCCTCGGCGACCGCTCCGCCCACGGTGAAGGGCAGCCGCACATAGCCCTCGAAGGCGCCGTCGACGCCGAAGCGCGGGCCGGACGGCACCCGTACGCCGACGCGTTCGCCGGCCTCGGCCAGGCGGGAGCCCGAGAGGCCGCCGGTGCGCACCCACAGGGTCAGGCCGCCCTGGGGGACCTCGAACTCCCAGTCGGGCAGCTCGCGCCGGACCGCCGCGACCAGCGCGTCCCGGTTCTCCCGGGCCTGGCCGCGCCGCACCTCGACGGCCTGTTCCCAGCCGCCGGTGCTGAACAGCCAGTTCACGGCCAGTTGCTCCAGCACCGGGGTGCCGAGGTCGGCGTACGCGCGGGCGGCGACGAGACTGCGGATCACGTCGGGTGCGGCGCGCACCCAGCCGATGCGCATCCCGGCCCAGAACGCCTTGCTGGCGGAACCCACGGTGATGACCGTGGAGCCGGCCGGGTCGAAGCCGCACACCCGCCGGGGCATCTCCAGCCCCGGCTCCAGGTACAGCTCGCTCATGGTCTCGTCCACGACGAGCACGGTCCCGGCCGACCGGGCGGCCTCCACCAGGCGGCGGCGCTGGTCCTCGTCGGCGAGGGCGCCGGTCGGGTTGTGGAAGTCGGCGACGACGTAGGCGATCCGGGGCGCGGCCTCGCGCAGCACCTGGCGCCAGCGGTCCAGGTCCCAGCCGGTGAGCCCCTCGGCCATGGCCACCGGCACCAGCCGGGCGCCGGCCTCGCGCATCAGCTGGAGGATGTTGGCGTAGCTCGGCGACTCCACCGCGATGCGCTCGCCGCGGCCGCCGAAGAGGTGGCAGATGGCGTCGATGGCGCCCATGGCGCCGGTCGTGACCATGATCTGCTCGGGCATGGTGGGTATCCCGCGCGCGGTGTAGCGCTCGGCGATCATCGCGCGCAGGGCGGGGAGCCCGGCCGGGTAGTCGCCGTGCGTGTGGGCGTACGGCGGCAGTTCCTCCAGGGCGCCCTGGACGGCGCGGGTGAGCCAGGGTTCGGGGGCGGGCAGCGCGGCGGTGCCCAGGTCGATCATCGAGCCGAGGGCCTCCGGCGGCAGCGGTTCGAGGCCCCGCGCGGGAAGCGGGTTGCCGGCCGGCACCGCGGTCCAGCTGCCCGCGCCGCGCCGGGACTCCAGGAAGCCCTCGGTGCGCAGCGCCTCGTAGGCGGCGGCGACCGTGGTGCGGCTGACGGACAGGGCGAGGGCCAGTTCCCGCTCGGCGGGCAGCCGGGCGGCGACCGGCACGCGGCCTTCGAGCACCAGCAGCCGCACGCCGTCGGCGAGCGCGCGGTAGGCGGGCGGGCGGCGCGTGCCCGGGCCCGCCGGGCGGTCCTGCTGGGAGTTGAGCAGCCGGGCCAGCTGCGTCGCGCCCACCGCCGAGGTCCACTGCGCCATGCCGATCAGTCCACCTTCCCCGAATTGGCCATGGATGGGTCTCCTGCCCCCGCCACAGAGTGTCATGCACCAGGCCACTTCCACCACCAGGGGGACGCTTTGTCCACGCAGGCCCGCCTCGGGCGCCGACTGATCCAGCTCTACGCGGGCCTCGCGCTGTACGGCGCGAGTTCCGCGCTGCTCGTGGAGGCCGGCCTCGGCCTGGAACCGTGGAACGTGCTCCACCAGGGCCTCGCCGAGCTCACCGGCCTGACGATCGGCGTGGTGTCCATCGTCGTGGGCGCGGCGGTGCTGCTGCTGTGGATCCCGCTGCGCCAGCGTCCGGGCCTCGGCACGGTCTCCAACGTCTTCGTGGTCGGCCTCGCCATGGACGGCACGCTCGCCGTGCTGCCGGACGCCCGCACCCTGGCCGTCCGGATCCCTCTGATGCTGGCGGGCATCGTGCTCAACGGGGTGGCCACCGGCCTCTACATCGCCGCCCGCTTCGGACCGGGCCCGCGGGACGGTCTGATGACCGGTCTGCACCGGCGCACCGGCCGCTCGATCCGCCTGATGCGGACGGTAGTCGAGGTGACGGTCGTCGTCACCGGCTTCCTCCTCGGCGGCACCATCGGCATCGGCACGCTGCTGTACGCGGTCGCGATCGGCCCGCTCGCCCAGCTCTTCCTGCGCGTGTTCGACGTCCCGGCGGTGGCCGCGGGCGGCGCCGTCGTTGCCGCCGGTACACCCGAAGGGGCGATACTGCGTCCGTGACCACGCACGTACGCCACCCCTACCTCGACCATCCGGGCCCCATAGCCTTCGCGCACCGCGGCGGGGCCGCCGACGGCGTGGAGAACACGGTGGCGCAGTTCCGGCGCGCGGTCGCGCTCGGCTACCGCTACATCGAGACGGATGTGCACGCCACCGCGGACGGCCGGCTGGTCGCGTTCCACGACACGACCCTGGACCGGGTCACCGACGGCTCGGGCCGGATCGCGGACCTGCCCTGGGAGGACGTGCGGCACGCGCGCGTGGGCGGCCGGGAGCCGGTGCCGCTGTTCGAGGAGCTGCTGGAGACCTTCCCCGAGGTGCGCTGGAACATCGACGTCAAGGCGGAGCCGGCGCTGCTTCCCCTGCTGGAGCTGGTCGAGCGCCATGGCGCGTGGGGGCGCGTGTGCGTGGGCTCCTTCTCCGAGGCGCGGGTGGTCCGGGCGCAGCGGCTGGCCGGGCCCCGCCTGGCGACGTCGTACGGCACGCGCGGGGTGCTGGGTCTGCGGCTGCGCTCCTGGGGTGTGCCGGCCGCGCTGCGCCGCTCGGCCGTCGCCGCGCAGGTGCCGGTGTCGCAGTCGGGCGTCCCGGTGGTCGATCCGCTGTTCCTGCGCGCCGCCCACGCGCGCGGGCTGCACGTGCACGTGTGGACGGTCAACGAACCGAAGCGGATGCACCGGCTCCTGGATCTCGGTGTCGATGGCATCATGACCGATCACATCGACACGTTGCGCGAGGTCATGGAGGACCGGGGCGTCTGGGTCTGAGCCCGCCGCCCCTCCCGGCGGGCCGGCGCGGCGACTTCAGCGGGGAAGCGAGGGCACGGGTGGGCACCGACACCGTGCGGGCACAGGTGGCCGACGAGGCCACCGGGCGGCGGCGCGAGCAGCGCGGCTGGTACTTCTACGACTGGGCCTGCTCCGTCTACTCGACGAGCGTGCTCACCGTGTTCCTCGGCCCCTATCTCACCTCGGTGGCACGGTCCGCGGCGGACGCGGACGGGTTCGTGCACCCGCTGGGGATACCCGTGCGGTCCGGGTCGTTCTTCGCCTACTGCGTCTCGGCGTCCGTGATCGTGGCGATCCTGGTGATGCCGCTCGCGGGCGCCGCCGCGGACCGCACCGGCCGCAAGAAGCCGCTGCTCGCGGCCGCCGCCTACACGGGCGCGGGCGCCACCACGGGTCTGTTCTTCCTCGACGGCCACCGCTATCTGCTGGGCGGGTTCCTGCTGATCGTCGCCAACGCCTCGGTGGCCGTGTCGATGGTCGTCTACAACTCCTATCTCCCGCAGATCGCCCCGCCCGAGGAGCGCGACGCGGTCTCCTCGCGCGGCTGGGCCTTCGGCTACGCGGCGGGCTCGTTCGTGCTGATCGCCAACCTGGTGCTGTTCACCGCCCACGGCTCCTTCGGCGTGTCCGAGGCGATGGCGGTGCGGATCTGTCTGGCCTCGGCGGGTCTGTGGTGGGGACTGTTCACGCTCGTACCGCTGAGGCGGCTGCGCGACCGCCGTACGGCCGCCGTGGCGCCGCCGGTGCACGGCTGGCGTCAACTGGCCGCCACCATCCGGGACATGCGACGCAAACCACTCACTCTGGCCTTCCTGCTGGCCTATCTCGTCTACAACGACGGCATCCAGACGGTGATCTCCCAGGCGTCCGTCTACGGCTCCGAGGAGCTGGGCCTGGGCCAGTCGACGCTGATCACCGCGGTGCTGATGGTGCAGGTGCTGGCGGTGGCGGGGGCCCTGGGCATGGGGCGGCTCGCCCGGACGTACGGGGCGAAGCGCACGATCCTCGGCTCGCTGGTCGCCTGGACGGTGACGCTGGCGGCCGGGTTCTTCCTGCCTGCCGGGCGGCCGGTGTGGTTCTTCGTGCTGGCGGCCGGGATCGGGCTGGTCCTCGGGGGCAGTCAGGCGCTGTCGCGGTCGCTGTTCTCGCACCTGGTGCCGCCGGGGAAGGAGGCCGAGTACTTCTCGGCGTACGAGATGAGCGACCGGGGCATGAGCTGGCTGGGGCCGCTGCTGTTCGGCGTGACCTACCAGCTGACCGGGAGCTACCGGGACGCGATCGTCTCGCTGGTGGCCTTCTTCGCCATCGGGTTCCTGCTGCTCGCGCGGGTGCCGGTGGGGCGGGCGATCCGCGACGCGGGCAATCCGGTCCCTGATCGGATTTAGCACTCGGGGCGAAAGGGCTGTAGTGTACGCGTTTGGCCTGCCAGGCGTACCGTTACTGCGCGTCAAAGATGCCGAAACGCTGGGTGACATCTCCTAGCAGATGTGACAAACCGGGCGCCGGTGGGTACTGCACTGGTTGACAAGGCTGCGGCTACGACGGCGACGCATGACCCGGAACGGGACATCGGAACGGGAATCTTTACCGCCGACCGGACGTTGACCGGATGACGACGACAGCGACACCTGTCCTGTGGGCGACAAGCCCGGGAGGCACGATTCATGAGTGAGCGAGCTCTTCGCGGCACGCGCCTCGTGGTGACCAGCTACGAGACGGACCGCGGTATCGACCTGGCTCCGCGCCAGGCCGTGGAGTACGCATGCGAGAAGGGGCACCGCTTCGAGATGCCCTTCTCGGTCGAGGCGGAGATCCCGCCGGAGTGGGAGTGCAAGGTCTGCGGGGCCCAGGCACTCCTCGTGGATGGCGACGGACCTGAAGAGAAGAAGGCCAAGCCTGCGCGTACGCACTGGGACATGTTGATGGAGCGGCGCACCCGTGAGGAGCTCGAAGAGGTCCTCGAGGAGCGTCTGGCCGTGCTGCGGTCCGGTGCGATGAACATCGCCGTTCATCCTCGGGACAGCCGCAAGAGCGCTTAGTTCCCGCGGGCGGCCGGGCCGGTCTTCCGGAGCACGTGAGTCGCCGAGGGCGCCGTACGTCTTCACGTACGGCGCCCTCGGCCTGTCCGGGTCGTCCTCAGCGGGTCAGCGGACGGCGCGGATCCTCCGGGCCGTCGTCCTGCCGCTCCCTGACGACCTCGCCCGGGACGACCTTGCCGTCCGGGCGGTGGATGCGGACCTGCTGGAAGGCGTCGCCCAGGGTGCCGGGGGCGGAGACGCGCAGCTTGCGCTCGACCGTCCGCTCGGCGAGCCGGCCGACGGCGCGCTGCACCGGCGGGATCAGCAGGAGCAGTCCGAGCGCGTCCGAGATCATGCCGGGGATCATCAGGAGCAGGCCGGCCAGCATCAGCCAGCCGTTGCCACCGCGGCGCGAGGACGGGGTGCCGCCGCGCTGGACCGCCTCGTTCAGATTCTGGAACGCGCGGCGCCCCGCGCGCTTCATCACCGCGGCGCCCCCCACGAACCCTGCCACGAGCAGCAGGAACACGGTCGGGCCACCCGCCGCGCCCGCGACCACCGTCAGCAGCCAGATCTCCAGCACCAGCCAGACGGCGACGGCGAGCGGCAGATACCTGCGCACGCGCGAGCGCCGCGGCCGGACGGGCCGGGTGGAGTGCGAAGAGGTCGGAACGCCTGTCGTCATGCTTCCAGTGTGCCTGGGCCCCGCTCAGTGCGGGACAAGGGCTACCGCGAGCTCCCGCCGCGTCGGCCGGTGAGCTTGCTCACCCTCTCCCGTACGCCCCAGGACGTGACCCGCCACAGCGCCTCCACGACGATGTCCCGGCTCATCTTGGAGTCGCCGAGCTCCCGCTCCACGAAGGTGATCGGCACCTCGACCACGTGGTAGCCGGCCCGGACCGCGCGGCGGGCCAGGTCCACCTGGAAGCAGTACCCCTGGGAGGCGACCCGGTCCAGTCCGAGGCCCTCCAGGGTCTCGCGCCGGAACGCCCGGTAGCCGCCTGTGACGTCGCGGATCGGCACGTCGAGCATGAGCCGCGAGTAGGTGCTGCCGCCGCGGGAGAGGAACTCGCGCGAGCGCGGCCAGTTCACCACGCGGCCGCCCGGCACCCAGCGGGAGCCGAGCACCAGGTCGGCGCCCTTGAGCGCGGTCAGCAGCCGGGGCAGTTCCTCGGGCTGGTGGGAGCCGTCGGCGTCCATCTCGATCAGCACGCCGTAGTCGCGCTCCAGGCCCCAGCGGAAGCCGGCCAGATAGGCGGCGCCGAGGCCCTCCTTGCCCTTGCGGTGCAGCACGTGCACCTGCCCGTCCTCGGCGGCCAGTTCGTCGGCGAGCTTGCCGGTGCCGTCGGGGCTGTTGTCGTCGGCCACGAGGACGTGCGCCTCGGGGACGGCCTTGCGCACCCGGCCCACGATCGCCTTGATGTTCTCCGCCTCGTTGTAGGTCGGAATGATCACCAGAGCCGTGCCGAGCGGACCGAACCGCCTGTCCTGGGTTCGAGCCGCGAGGGTGCCGTCGCCGTGGTTCACTGCTGCCCCTTCATTTCCGTACGCAGGGGACCACCATAGTGGTCACGGCCTGCGAGGACGTGACACCACGGTCGTACGGGGGTGTCGGTTGCACAAGAGCGGGGTAAGAGTGCTCTTTTGGGATGATCACGGGGATGATCGCCGGAAGCGGTCTGCGGATGGGGGCCCGGCGCCCTTCGGGCCGACCTCGGACCCGCTGGCTGCGGATCGACCGAAAGCCGTTGTCTACTGAGCGTCCGGGCCCCACCCGGGTCACACCTTGCCGACCGTCCGGAACGCTCCCCCGCCGACGCGGACGCTGAGCCTGGCTCCCAGTGACGGTGACCCGGTGCGGCACACCGTCCCTGACCCAGCGGCACTGCGACGCGGGTACGGAAGTTCCCCGGCCGGGCGTGGCGGTGGTGGACCCGGCAGAACCTACCGGCCCCCTGCCGTCGCCTGTCAAACAGGCCCCTGACCTGCGCGGACCCTGCCGCCTTCCAGGCCGGTGCGGAGGATGCGCAGGTCGTGCGACGCTGCGGCGGGCGATCTTGGCCGCCGCGCCACCCCGGGAGATCACTCGCCCGGCCGTACGAACACCGTCCGTCCGCCCACCACGGTCCGCAGGCAGACGGGCAGGTCACGGTCCGGGTCCAGGTCGGGCAGGCCGGGGGTGCCCGAGCGCGGGTCCGTCGACCAGCGCGCGACCCGGTCGTCGGGGGCCTGGACGACGAGTTCGCCGGTGCGCCAGACGGCGTAGTCGGCGGGGGCGCCGGGCACCAGGACGCCGGCGTCGTCGCGGCCGACGGCCCGCCAGCCCCCGCGCGTGTGCGCGGTGAACGCGGCCCGCACGGAGACGCGGTGCCCGGGCGTGCGGTGGAAGGCGGCCGCGCGCACCGTGCCCCACGGGTCGAGGGGGGTGACCGGGCTGTCGGAGCCGAAGGCGAGCGGGACGCCGGCGCGCAGCAGGGCGGCGAAGGGGTTGAGGGTGCGGGCCCGCTCCGCGCCGAGCCGCTGGGCGTACATGCCGTGCTCGCCGCCCCACAGCGCGTCGAACGCCGGCTGCACGGACGCGGTGAGGCCCAGCTCGGCGAAGGCCGCGACGGTCTCGGGGGTGAGCATCTCGGCGTGCTCGACGCGGTGCCGGGCGGCGCGGATCCGGGCCAGGCCGGTCTTCTCGGCGGCGGCGCGCACGCCGTCCACGACGGCCGTGACGGCGGCGTCGCCGATGGCGTGGAAGCCCGCCTGGAGGCCGGCCTCGGTGCAGGCGGTGACGTGGGCGGCGACGGCGGCAGCGTCGAGATAGGGGGTGCCGGTGTGGTCGGCGTCGGCGTACGGGGAGTGCAGGCAGGCGGTGTGCGAGCCGATGGAGCCGTCCGCGAAGAGGTCGCCGGCCGCGC
>NZ_BMVJ01000025.1:43288-47632 GCF_014650655.1 Streptomyces anandii JCM 4720 | reverse complement strand
CGAGCGCGCCGAGTTGCCGGGCCTTGTCCACGTCCTGCTCGGCCCAGTAGCCGACGACGCGGGGGCCGGGCTCCTCGGCGGCCAGGCGCAGCAGGCCGGTGAAGTCGTCCTCGGAGGAGATGTGCGGACCGCCGCACTCGTGCACCGAGCCGATGCCGACGGAGGCGGCGTGGGCCAGCGCGGCACGCTGCGCCCCGGTGCGCTGCTCGGGGGTGACGGCGCCGAACGCGGCGGCCCGCACGGTGTGGTGGGCGTCGGCGGTCAGCGGGCCGTCGGCGGGGCCGAGCCCGGCGAGGTCCAGCAGTGCGGTGGTGACGACCGCGGAGTGGACGTCGATCCGGCTCAGGTAGAGCGGGCGGTTTCCGGTGGCCTCGTCGAGTTCGGCGCGGGTCGGGGGGCGGCCGCCGGGCCAGCGGGCCGCGTCCCAGCCGTGGCCCAGGAGCACCCGGTCGTGGGGGCGGGCGGCGGCGAACTCCCGTACCCGGGCCAGGGCCGCCTCCAGGGAGGGGGCGCCGGACAGGTCGAGGCCGGTCAGGGCGAGTCCGGTGGCCGTGGTGTGCACGTGCGCGTCGGTGAACGCCGGGGTGACCAGCGCGCCGTCCAGGTCGATCACCTCGTCGACGCCGCCCGCGAAGGCGTCGGCCGCCCCCTCGGAACCGACCCAGGCCACATGCCCCGCCTCGACGACCATGGCGGTCGCGAAAGGGTCGGCGGGGCTGTGGACCTCGCCACGGCGCAGGAGGACGGTCTGGGGCTCGGCGGTGTGCTCACTCATGGGCACCAGTCTCGCGCCTGCGCGCGGGCGCCCGGCGCGCAGGTCGGCCGCCGTGGCGCCCCCGGGACGCCCGGACGGGTCAGATGCGGGGCGGCCGGGCCTCGTAGGGGGTGGAGAGGACGACCGTGGTGCGGGTGGAGACGCCGGCCAGGGTGCGCACCCTCGCGAGGAGTTCCTCGAGTTCGTGCGGGGTGGCCACGCGGACCTTGAGGATGTAGTTCTCGTCGCCCGCGACGCTGTGGCAGGCCTCGATCTCCGGTACGCCGGCCAGGCGGTCCGCGATGTCGTCCGGGGCGCTGGGGTCGAAGGGTTTGACCGAGATGAAGGCGGTCATGGGCAGGCCCACGGCCTCGGCGTCGACGACCGCGGCATAGCCGCGGATGACACCGCGCTGCTCCAGCCGGCGCACACGCTGGTGCACGGCCGAGGTGGACAGGCCCGTGGCCTTGCCCAGGTCGGTGTAGCTCATCCGCCCGTCCTTGACGAGCAGCTGCACGATCTGTCGGTCCAGCTCCTCCATGGCGCAAGAACCTACAGTGCGCTTGATCTCCGCGGATACCTCGGCAGCCCCGGCACCTGCGTGCGGCATGTGACGAACACCACAGCCCTTGGCGTCTCTCCGTGATGTTCTCGTGATTACCCCGGAGAGCGGGCGGGAAGTGCTTGCTGTGGTCGAGGCCGCAGCGCCTTCACGGCCCAGCCTTAGGGGGAGAATCCCATGCAGAGTCTCAAGCGCCTTGGTAGTCCTGTGCCCAAGCGGCAGCAGCCGGCCATCGAGCCCGCTCCGGAGGGCGTCGAACCGGACGAGTTCGACACCGGTAGCGACGCGTACGACACCTTCGAGATGTACCGGGTGATCTGCCCGGAGTGCGCGCAGCCCATCGCCCTGCTCGCGGACGAGGAGGTCCTGCCGGAGCACGCGCTGTGCGCCTCGCCGTGGAACCCGTTCGGGCTCTCCGTGTGCGCCGGTACGGGACGCAGGGCGGCCGAGGCCCGTCCTGCGGACGAGTCGGTGGAGCCGCAGGAGCAGGACACCGCCCTGCTGTTGACGCTCCCGCAGGGGCTCGACTGGCGTACGCAGCCCTTCTCCCACGTCGGCGGCCCGGGCTCGCGCCCGATGCGGGTCCCGGCGATGCGCCGCGACGCCGCCTGAGCGGCCCCGCTCCCTTTCCCGCCCACGGCACGCCCGGCCGTGGCCCGGTCCGGCTCTCCTGCCCTCGGAGCGGGCCCTGCCCGTACCCGGCAAGCCCCGCCGCGGCATGCACGCCCGGCACGGCACGCTGGTGAGGCGGGTCCGGCAGCGTCCGGCAGTCCTGCCGCGGGCCGGGTCCGGCATGCGCCGGCAAACCCCCACCCCGGGCCAGGCACGTGCCCGGCTCCGGCACGCGTCGGCGTGCCTCGCGGTGGAGCGGGTCCCATACCCGTCGGGCACCGGCCGGGCGCCCGCGCGGACGGCCGGGAACTCACGCTCGATATGCGCGGGTGGTGACCTGGGGCGGCGCGGGGGCGTTGCTCAGGTATGACCGCCACGCAATCGGCACCAGCACGCCGTCGCCGGATTCTCGTGCCGGCGCCCGCGGAATCGGTTCCGCCGCCCGCGCCGCCGCAGCTCCCGGATCCGCCGATCTACCGCGATCTGGTGCGCACCTGGGCCGACCGGGGCCGCACCCTGCCGGGGCGCCACGACCCGGAGTGGGTACGGCTCGCGGCGCCCTTCCTCGGCCTCGGGCAGTTCAGCGGGTCTCGGGACCCGCGACGTGACGGGCGATGACCATCCGCTGGATCTGATTGGTGCCCTCGACGATCTGCAGCACCTTGGCCTCACGCATGTATCGCTCGACGGGGAAGTCCGCCGTGTAGCCGTACCCGCCGAGCACCTGGACGGCGTCGGTGGTGACCTTCATGGCCGTGTCCGTGCAGAACAGCTTGGCCATGGCCGCCTGGCGGGCGAACGGCCGCCCGGCGTCCCGCAGCCGGGCCGCCGCCAGGTACAGCGCCCGGCCGGCCTCGATCTGGGTGGCCATGTCGGCGAGCATGAAGCGCAGGCCCTGGAAGTCGGAGATCGGCCGCCCGAACTGCCGGCGTCCGGTGGCGTACGCGGCGGCCTCGTCGAGCGCGGCCTGGGCGAGTCCGATGGCGCAGGCGGCGATGCCGAGGCGTCCGGAGTCGAGCGCGGACAGCGCGATGGCGAAGCCCTGCCCCTCCTCGCCGATGCGCCGCTCGTCGCCGACGCGAACCCCGTCGAGGTGGATCTGCGCGGTCGGGGAGCCCTTGAGGCCCATCTTCTTCTCCGGCGCGGCGGCGCTCAGGCCCTCCGCGTCGCCGGGCACCAGGAAGGCCGTGATGCCGCGGGGGCCCTCCTCGCCGGTGCGGGCCATGACCGTGTAGAAGTCGGCGACCCCGCCGTGCGTGATCCAGGACTTGGTGCCCGTGATCACCCAGCCGTCGCCGTCGCGGACCGCCTTGGTACGCAGTGAGGCGGCGTCGGAGCCGGAGGCCGGCTCGGACAGGGCGTAGGCGCCGAGCAGACCGCCGCCGAGCATCGCGGGCAGGTGCTCGGTCTGCTGCTCCTTGCTGCCGTAGGCGGCCACGCCGTAGGAGGCGAGCGTGTGCACGCTCAGGCCCAGGCCGACCGTGAGGCGGGCCGCGGCCAGCTCCTCGAGGACCTGGAGATAGACCTCGTACGGCTGCTCGCCGCCGCCGTACTCGGCGTCGTAGGGCAGGCCGAGCAGTCCGGAGCGGGACAGCAGGGTGAAGATCTCGCGGGGGAAGCGTCCGGCGTCCTCCTCCTCGGCCGCCTTGGGTGCGATCTCGTGCTGCGCGATGTCACGGACGAGCGAGATCAGATCCCGGGCCTCGTCCGTGGGCAGTTGCCGGTCCACCGGCTGCGGGGCGCGGTCGGGCATGGCGACGCTCTCCTCCCTTATCGGGCGCATCGGCGGACGTGCGCCTTGGGTGGGGCGGCTCCGCCGGAGTCTTCCTCGGGCCAGCCGACGCCGCAGTCCCGGGTCACGGAAGCTGCTGACCAGCGGCTGTGCGCTGTGAGTATGCCCGATCGGCGGCACGGAGTCACCGGTTAACGACCGCTTACTTCAAGAAAGGGTACGTGCCCGGGCGCGCGCCCGCATCCCTGCTCAGCCGTCCCGGCGGGCGGGGGCCGGGGCCGGGTAGGCGGGGTCGAGCTCCTCGATGGCGCGCAGCGCCCCGCCGAGGGTCTTCACCAGCAGCTCCCGCATGGTGTCGCGGCTGAGCTCCGGCCGGCCGATCCAGTCGAGGGTGGCGCCCTCGACGCCGCACACCCAGGCGAGCAGGCCCATACGGGCCAGCGGGGCGACGGTCCTGCGGCCGTAGGCACCCTCCGCGATGGTCGCGACGATCGCCTCGCGCACGCCGTCCCGGATGGCGTGCACCTCGGTGTCGAAGCCGACGCCGCCACTGACGATGGTGCGGTACGCCGCCTGGTTGTGCTCGGCGTAGCGCAGGTAGCCGTCGATCGTGCGGTGCACGCGGTCCACGGCCGGCCGCTGCGGGCCGCTGCCCGCGAAGGTGACCAGGTCGGCGACCGAGTC
>NZ_BMVJ01000025.1:39572-43254 GCF_014650655.1 Streptomyces anandii JCM 4720 | reverse complement strand
CTCGACGATCGCGAGGTAGTAGCCGCGCTTGGACCGGAAGTAGTAGTAGATCAGCCCCTTCGCCACATGGGCCTGCCGTGCGATGTCGTCCATCGACAGGGCGTCGTAGGAGGTGTCGGCGAACAGCCTGCGTCCGATGGCGATGAGTTCGGCGCGACGCGCCGACGAGCGCTCGGTGCCGCGTGCCCGGCCGGGGGTCCTGCCCGCCCGGGGCGGTTCGGCGGCCTGGGGGTGGACGGTCTCGGGCTGCTCACTCGTCGTCAATTCGACCCTGGTCTCCAACCGGCGGCAGGACACCGGCAGTATGGCAGGTCGGTCACGCGCGGGCCGGGGCCTGGGCCGAAGGCCCCGGTCGCCCGGGGCCCCCGCGCCGGCGTACGGGCCGGGTCAGCACACGCCCACTGCTGCGAGCGCCTCGCGCTGGTGGGAGGTGGGGTGCGCCGGGAAGTACAGGTAGCAGACGCCGCCCGAGCCGGAGACGACCTTGCCGGAGGCGTTGTAGCGCTTGGTCCGCAGCCAGATGTTCTCGAACTCCCGGCGCAGATACACGCGCCGGACCGCCGCGTCGCTCGGCGAGGCCGGGTCGTTGGCGATGACGTCGCCGTCGGCTGTGAAGCCGATGACGGTCATCAGGTGGCCCGAGGTGCCGTAACCGGCGCCCGTCAGCTCGGACTTGAGGAAGGACTGGGACGTCATGGCCGGGATGCCGGCGGCGATCAGCGTCTCCAGGTCGGTGAGGGAGCCGAGGCGGGTGATCACGCCCTGGAGGTCCTTGAAGGTGGCCGCGTAGGCCGCGTTGAAGGGCCAGTTGCCGCAGCCGGCGTACTGGTAGTCGTACGTGGAGCGGGCCGCGTGGCATACCTGCGGGTCGGTGTAGGAGGGGTCGACCCAGGACAGCTGCGCGGGGGTGAGCCGGCCGCCCCAGTACTCGATGATCATCTGCGAGGAGGTGGGGCTGCACCAGGCCTCGCCCCCGTTGTCGTACTGGGGGTACTGGCCCGCGTGGATCTCCTGGGAGTAGCGCGGGACGGTCAGTTCCCTCGCGGGGTGCGCGGGGGTGGAGGCGGGGACCGTGAAGCGGTCGGGGACGTCGGAGCCCATGGCGCCGATCCGCCACACCGTGGGCGTGAGTTGCGTACCGGGGCGGCGGTACAGCGTGAGCCGCAGGCGGTACGAGGCCAAACGCAGGCCGGAGGCCGGGTCGTCGACGGCGAAGGTGTCGGTCCAGATGGTGCTCCTGCCGTCGGTCTGGCCGTCGACGGAGGTGCGTCTGATGTCCTCGTCGCCGGCCGCCCAGCGGCCCATGACGTACCAGGGGGTCTGCGTGCCGTCCGAGTACGTGCCCTGCAGCTCGGTCTGGATCCAGGTGCCGGGCGGGGTGTGGGCGTTCCAGGAGGCGATCGCCTCGGTGGCCGGGACGGTGAGGCGGTGCACGGGGGAGGTCCAGGTGGCGTACTCCCAGGCGGCGGTGGTGCCGGTGTGGGGGTCGGTGTAGTCGGTGGTGCCGGCCGGGGTGGCGATCGCGATGCCGGGGCGCGCGCCGGCGAGGGCGCGGGTGCCGAGCGCCGTGCCGGTGCGCCATTCGGCGTACGTCGTCCATGCGCGGTAGTCGACCGGGCGGGCCGGGGCGGTGTCCCTGGGCGCGGCGGCCGGGGCGGCGGTCGCCTGTGACGTGCCGCCGGCGACCGCGGCGACCACGGCGGCGGCCAGGACGGATCTGCGGGACGGCGGTCCGGATCTGCTCATGGGTGTGAGACCCCCAGGTGTCCGAGTCGGGGCGGGCGGCGGGTCCGTGCACGGCAATGCGCCCACTATGACGGCGGCCCCCCGCCCCGGCCAGCACTTCGACACGCGCCACGCCCACCAATATTGGTCCCCACCAGTGGCATCCCCTGGCCCTCCCCCGGAGCCCCGCCGCAGACGCCCACCCGGCCCGCCGGGGGCCCGGCCCACCGGAGGCCGGATGGGCAGACGCCGCCCCCGGCAGGCGCCCCGCCCAGACGGTGCCGCACGCCGCAGGCGCCGTCCCGGCAGGCGCCCCGCCCGGAAGGCCTCGGACCTCCCGGAGGGGCCTCAGCTGTTCAGATGAGGTCCATTGCTGCTACCTCGTCCGGGTGGCCGTAGCTGACCGGCCCCTGGAAGTGGCGGCGGGCTGTGGTGAACCACCAGATGGTGGCGACGAGGAGGACCACGGCCAGCGCGATGGGAGCGTAGTTGAAGGAGTCGACGGTGATCGGGGAGGCCTGCGGCAGCATGAACAGCACGCTGCTCAGGGCGATCCAGGTGACGGCCACCACGCCGACCGGGCGCCCCCAGCGGCCCAGGTGCCAGGGCCCGGCCTGGAACTCCGCGCCGAGGCGCAGCCGCAGCAGGATCGGGACGGCGTAGGCGAGGAAGAGGCCCACGACGTTGACGCTGACGATGGCCGTGAAGGCCGTGTGGGACCACCAGCCGGGCAGGACCAGCGCGAGCGAGCAGGCCACCGCGAGCCAGACCGCCTTGACGGGGGTGCGGGTGCGCGGCGAGACCGAGTGCCACCAGCGCGAGCCGGGCATGGCGCCGTCCCGGGAGAAGGCGAAGATCTGCCGGGTGTTGCTGGTCAGGTTGGCCAGCCCGCAGAAGAGCATGGACCCGATCACGATCAGCAGCAGCAGCTTGGCCGTGCCGAGCCCGAGGACGTCGATGAGGATCTGGACGGGCGGTGCGGTCGCGCTCGCCACATCGTCGTAGTCGCGAATGCTGTAGACGAGGGCCAGCATGAGGATCAGACCGGTGACGGCGGAATAGCCGATCGCACGGGTGATGCCCTTGGGGGCGTTGACGGTGGCCCGGACGGTTTCCTCGGACATGTGGAAGCTGCCGTCGAAGCCGGTGAACGTCCAGCTGGTGACGAGCAGGCCGAGCATGCCGCCGTAAAGTCCGCTAGTGAAACCGGTGTTGTTCGCGAAATGCGTGACGAAGGACGCCGGGCGGTGGTGGTCGGGCACGGCGACCAGCGCGGTGACGATCACGACCATGCCGATCAGCAGCCACCACACGGAGATGCGGTTCAGGACGGCGACGAGCTGGACGGTGTAGGTGTTGGCCAGCCCCTGCAGGACGATGATCAGCGCGGTGATCAGCACGGTCTGGTGGGCGGTCGGGCGGTAGGACGGCCACTGCAGGGCCACGAACGCCTGGATGAAGGTGGCCGCGGCGTAACCGGTCGCGGCGGTGCCGCCCACCTGGCCGACGAAGTTCAGCCAGCCGGTGTACCAGGACCAGGCGCCCTTGTGCCTTTTGGCGAGTTTCCCGGCCGAGAAATACAACGCCCCGCTCGTCGGATAAGCGGAGGCGACTTCCGCCATGGCCGCCCCGACGAACAGGACCATCACGGAAACACCGATCCAGCCGAATACGAGAATGCGCGGGCCGCCCGCGTTCATGCCGAATCCGAAGGACGAGAAGATACCCGAGATGATGTTGATTATGGTGAATGAGATGGCGAAGTTGTCGAACGCCTGGAATCTGCGCGTGAGTTTGCGCGGATAACCCATCGCGTGCAGGGTCGCGTCGTCGTCGAGGGCGCTCGGGTCGGCCTGGGGGCGGCCGCTGTGCGCGCCGCGCGCACGGGCGCGCGGGGCCGGTATCCGTTCCGTCACGGGTGGGCCTTTCTCTCGGTGGGGGGTCGGACGAGGGACAG
>NZ_BMVJ01000025.1:37860-39549 GCF_014650655.1 Streptomyces anandii JCM 4720 | reverse complement strand
GGCGAGGGTCAGACGGACGGCGGTACGGGAAGCCCGCAGGCCCGCCGGGCCCGGGACAACTGCTCCACGGGGTCGCCGAAGGCGCACCACGGCATCCGCGAGGCGTAGGGCCCCATGGCGGTGAGCACGGCGCGGGCCTCGAACTCGCGCTTGGCCATGAGCAGGGCGTGCCCGAGGTAGGCCAGGTCCAGCACCGGGGTGAAGCGGTAAGCGGCAACCGTGGGCAGCCAGTTCTGGTAGACCCCGAGCGCGGCACCGCGCCACTGGGGCTCCTCCCAGACCCGTTCGGCGAGCAGTTGGGTGGGGTTGTAGCTCTCCACCAGCGCGACCAGGGGCAGCAGCCGCAGCGCGGAGTCGGCGGGGGCGCGCTGGCTCAGGAAGGCGGCGACGTCCCAAGCCGCGGTGACCGAGCCGCCGTGACGGGTGAAGAAGAAGGCGAGGAAGCGGTGGTGGGCCTCGCGGTGCCAGGGGTCGAGGGAGAGGACGTGCGCGAACAGCCGCCAGGGCCCGGGCGGCGCGGTGAGCAGTCCCTGCGGCGCCGGGTCGCGCGGCCGGTGCAGCCGGGCCATGGCCAGCTTGGCGACCCACGGGGTGGGGTCGGCGGGGTCCATGGCCGAGGCGCGCTCGCAGGCGGAGAGCGCTATGCGCTCCAGTGCCTCGGCGCGCTCGTCGCCGGCGTCGGCCGCGCGCAGGGCGCGGTGCACCGCCACCCGCGCCCACACCAGCGCGGCCTCGGGCACCGGTTCCTCGGCCAGCCAGCGTTCGGCGAGGTCGGAGTCGGCGGCCTCGGAGGCCACCACCAGGGAGCGGTGGGCGCGCAGGGCCAGGTCGCCGCGCGTCTCGGTGAGGGCGGCCCGGGCGCTGGCCCAGCGCCCGGCCCGGATGTCGACGCAGACACTCGCCAGCGCGCGGTCGTCGGCCGCCGGGTGCCACACATACTGCCCTTCGAATAACCCGGCGGCCATCGTCCCCCGTCCGTTCCCGTACGCGTCTCACGTATCGCCGTATCCCCGTATCGCACCCGGTACTTTACTCAGCGCCGAGCACAACCGGAACGCCGATTTCGACATCTCGGCCCGGTCGATTCCCGCGACAGCCGCGGCAGACCGGCGATGAGTGACATGGACTGACGGGTAATCAGCCGAGGGCTGCCCGAGGCCTCCCGTTTGTTCAACGGAACACTATTTCGGGGCGGCCGGATGTGCGCGCGGAGCCAGGTCGTAGAATGTTCCCCGGAAATATGCCAGCGCATACCAGCACCCTTCGCCCGGGAACCGTCATTCACGCCCTCGCCTCACTTCTGCGCCGCCTCCCGCCGTCCTGCGGCCCGGTCCGCCTGGTCGGCGTCGACGGGCACGCCGGCTCCGGGAAGTCCACGTTCGCCGGGGAGTTGGCCCGGGCGCTGGACGGCGCGCCCGTCGTGCACCTCGACGACGTGGCGAGCCACGACGAACTGTTCGCGTGGGAGGGGCGGCTGCTGGCCGAGGTGATCGAACCCCTCGCCCACGGCAGGACCGCGCGGTGCCCCGTCTACGACTGGCACGCCCGGCGCTTCGGCGGGCCGCGCCCGCTGCCCCCGGCGCCGGTGATCCTGATCGAGGGGGTGGGCGCGGGCCGCCGTGCCCTGCGTCCGCACCTGGCACACCTGCTGTGGATGGAGATGCCCCGCGAGGCCGCCTGGGCGCGGGG
>NZ_BMVJ01000025.1:18641-37835 GCF_014650655.1 Streptomyces anandii JCM 4720 | reverse complement strand
GCGGTCCAGGGACGGCGAGGAACAGCGGGAGTTCTGGGACGGGTGGGTCGAGGCGGAACTCCGGCACTTCGGCGAGGACCCCTCCAGGCCCCATGCCGATCTTCTGGTACGGCAGTTGACCATGGGATATGAGTTCACTCCCGGGCCCAGCGTGACCGTTGGACCGGACCAGGATGTCACTCTGGGTGAAGGGTCGTAGGCGATGTGCTGAACTCGTGAAGATCGCCGCCGCGCAACTTGCGGGAGTGCCCCAACTCCGCTTGACCGGGGGGCCGTACAGGTCTTACGTTCTCAATGTGCGGTCATTGAGGACCGCTCGCAGACGCGAAGCCCCCGGTTGTTCCCCCGTGATCGGGGGCTTCGTTCTGCCCTGGTGCCGTTTCCCGGGCGCCCGGTGACGCCGTCCGCTCACCCTCGGTCACCGCGTGCGGTGCCCCGCGTCCGCTCCCACCTCGACGAACGGCCCGTGCGGCACCCTTCGGCGGGCGGTGGCCCCGCAGGTACGATGCCCTCGGTGCGACCTTCGAACGACTGCTTCGCGCACCTGCAACTCCGGTCCGCGGCACAGCGGTTCGACCAGAGGCAGCCGCCGGGTGGATTCCCGTCGGCGAACCTACGGGGGCACGGTTTGTGGGGGACGTGATGGACTTCGGCACGCAGGGCCCCAAGGCCCCGGCCGACCTCGCCTGGCTGCGGGGCGTGGACGCCTACACCATGGGCGCCTATCCGCAGGCCGAGGAGGAGTTCCGGGCCGCGGTGCGGATGGATCCCGGGATGGCCGACGGGTGGCTCGGGCTGCACGCGCTGCGCGTGGACACGACGACGGCGCTGCTGAGGATGTTCCGGCACCGCGACCGCTTCGGCGAGCAGCGCGCCCGGCACCGCCGCACCCTCAACTCCTGGTACTGGCTGGGCTGGTGGGTGCAGCCGGTGCTGGAGAACCCCCGGGACCTCCTGCTCGCGCACGCCTCCCACTGGCTGGACGGGCGCCATGTGCCCGAGCTGGACCGGGCGCTGGCGAGCCTGCCGCCGGTGGACGCCGACGCCCAGGTCCGCTTCCTGCACGCCTGCCGCGCCTATCTCGTCAAGGACTGGGAGCAGCTCGTCCGGCACACCGACCCGCTGCTGGACGACCCCATGCTGGGCATCGAGGCCGGACTGTTCGGCGGCATGGCCCGGGTCCGGCTGGAGATGTACGGGCAGGCGGAACCCCTGCTGTCGGCGGCGCTCATGCGGTGCCGCAGCGAGCAGCCGCAGCGCAAGGAGCTGAGGTACTGGCTGGCCCGGGCCCACGAGGGCACCGGCCGCAGCGCGGCCGCGCTGCCGCTGTACCGTGCGGTGCACCGGGTCGACCCGGCCTTCATGGACACCTCGGCGCGGCTCGCGGCGATCGCCGAGGGCGACGGGTACGACGACGTCGGCGACTTCGCGGCGATCACCCTGACCGGTGTCGGTCAGGACACTGCCGACGGGCCGGACGTGCTGGACCCGCTGTTCGGCACCGAGGGCCGCGAGCTGAAGCTCGGCGAGGCCGATCTGCCGGCCACCTCGCCCCTGCCCTCGGCGGCCGATCCGGCGGTGCGCACGCGGGTCTCGCCTGCCGCGGGGCCGCTGCTGCCGGCCGGGCCCACCGACCCCGCGTTACTCGAGGAGGCGCTCGCCGAGCTCGAGCGCATGGTGGGCCTGGAGCCCGTGAAACGCCAGGTCAAGGCGCTGTCCGCGCAGTTGAACATGGCCCGGCTGCGCGCCGGGCAGGGGCTGCCCGTGCAGCCGCCCAAACGCCACTTCGTCTTCTCCGGTCCCTCCGGCACCGGCAAGACCACCGTCGCCCGCATCCTCGGCCGCGTCTTCTACGCCCTCGGTCTGCTCGGCGGCGACCACCTCGTGGAGGCCCAGCGGGCCGATCTGGTCGGCGAGTACCTGGGCCAGACCGCCGTGAAGGCGAACGAACTCATCGACTCCGCGATCGGCGGGGTGCTCTTCGTCGACGAGGCCTACTCGCTGTCCAACTCCGGCTACGGCAAGGGCGACGCCTACGGCGACGAGGCGCTGCAGGTGCTGCTCAAGCGCGCCGAGGACAACCGCGACCACCTGGTGGTGATACTGGCCGGCTACCCCGAGGGCATGGACCGGCTGCTCGCCGCCAACCCCGGGCTGTCGTCGCGCTTCACGACCCGCGTGGACTTCCCCTCGTACCGTCCGGCCGAGCTCACCGAGATCGGCAAGGTGCTCGCCGCTGAGAACGGCGACCAGTGGGACGAGGAGGCGCTGGAGGAGCTCCGCTCGATCGCCGGGCACGTCGTCGACCAGGGCTGGATCGACGAACTCGGCAACGGGCGGTTCCTGCGCACGCTGTACGAGAAGAGCTGCGCGTACCGCGATCTGCGCCTGTCGGTCTACCCGGGCGCGCTCTCCCGCGACGACCTCGCGACCCTCCGCCTCCCGGATCTGATGCAGGCCTACGGCGAGGTCCTGTCGGGCCGCGGCCCGCACGACCCGTCGGCCCTGTGAGGCCGGCCCCGGACCCGCGCGCGGACCCGGGGCCGGGGCGTCACGTCGCCAGGACCTGGTCCGGTTCGCCGCTCGGGCGGGGTTCCGTCAGGCGTACTTCCGGAGTGGTGCGGTGTGCCGGATCGCGTACCTCGCCCACCAGGAGTTCCAGTACGTCTTCCAGGGCGACCACGCCCTGCACCCGGCCGGAGGCGTCCGCGACCTGGGCCAGGTGGGTGGCGGCGCGGCGCATGACGGTGAGGGCGTCGTCGAGCGGCAGCTCGGACCTGAGGGTGGTCATCGGGCGCCATATGCGCTGCGGGACCGCCCGTTCGGAGTCCTCCAGGTCGAGCACGTCCTTGACGTGGAGATAGCCCATGAAGGCGCCGTTCTCCGCGGCGACCGGGAAGCGGGAGTACCCGGTGCGGGCGGTGAGCGCGACGATCTCGCCCGGGGTGACCGACGGGCTGACCGTGACCAGCGTCTCGCGTCGCAGCAGCACGTCGCTCACCGGGCGCGAGCCCAGTTCGAGCGCGTCCTCCAGCCGCTCCTGCTCCTCGGGGTCCAGCAGTCCGGCCTGGCCGGAGTCCTCGACCAGCCGGCCCAGCTGCACGCTGGTGAAGGCGGCCTCGACCTCGTCCTTGGGCTCGACGCGGAACAGCAGCAGGACACCCCGCGCGCAGGCGCCGAGCGCGACGGTGATCGGCTTGCACAGACGGGCGAAGGCGACCAGGCCCGGGCCGAGCCACAGCGCGGCCTTCTCCGGCGCGGCCATCGCCAGGTTCTTCGGCACCATCTCGCCGATGACGAGGTGGAAGAAGACCACCGCGGCGAGCGCGATGACGTAGCCGAGCGGGTGGACCATGCCGTCGGGCAGGCGCAGCCGGGCGAACACGGGCTCCAGCAGGTGCGCCACGGTCGGCTCGGCGACCGCGCCGAGGGTCAGCGAGCAGACGGTGATGCCGAACTGGGCCGCGGCCATCATCTGCGGCAGCCGTTCCAGGCCGTGCAGCACCTGGCGGGCGCGCGCGGTGCCGAGGGGTTCGATCTGGCTGCGGCGGACCGACACCAGGGCGAACTCCGCGCCCACGAAGAAGCCGTTGGCGAGCACCAGCAGCGCGGCGAAGACCAGTTGCAGGACGCTCATCGGGCGGCCTCCACCACGGCGGCGACGACGTCCGTCGCCGGGGCGGTGCGGACCAGGCGGACCCGCTCGGCGCGGTAGTGGCCGACCCGCCGCACGGACAGCCGCCAGCCGGGCAGCTCCGCGCGGTCGCCGGGGGCCGGGATCCGGCCGAGCAGGTCGGCGACCAGGCCGGCGACCGTCTCGTAGGGGCCCTCGGGCGCCTGGAGGCCGATGCGGGCGAGCAGGTCGACGCGGCAGCTTCCGTCGACGTCCCACGCGGGCCGGCCGTCCTCCGGCGGGGCGGGGGCGAGCTCGGGCACGTCCTTGGCGTCGTGCTCGTCGCGGACCTCGCCGACGATCTCCTCGACGATGTCCTCCAGGGTGACCACGCCCGCCGTGCCGCCGTACTCGTCGACGACCACCGCGATGGGCTGCTCGCTGCGCAGCTGGGCCAGCAGCTGCTGCACCGGCAGCGTCTCTGGGACGAGCAGCGCTCGCCGGGCGATGCGGCCCACGGGGGTGCGCAGCCGGTCGTGGACCGGGACGGCGAGGGCGTCCTTGAGGTGGACCATGCCGACGACCTCGTCGATCCGCTCGTGGTAGACGGGGAAGCGGGACAGGCCGGTGGCGCGGGTCAGGTTGACCACGTCCTCGGCGGTCGCGGAGGACTGCAGCGCGCTGACCTTCACGCGCGGGGTCATGACGTGCTGCGCGGTCAGGTCGCCCAGGGACAGGGTCCGTACGAAGAGATCGGCGGTGTCCTGTTCCAGGGCGCCGGCCTGCGCGGAGTGGCGGGCCAGCGAGACCAGTTCGCCGGGGGTGCGGGCGGAGGCCAGCTCCTCGGCGGGCTCGACGCCCAGGGCGCGCACCAGCCGGTTGGCGACCGTGTTCAGCGCGGCGATGACCGGGCGGAACAGGCGGGAGAACAGGTGCTGCGGGCCGGCGACGAACCGCGCGACCTGCAGGGGGCGGGAGACCGCCCAGTTCTTGGGCACGAGCTCGCCGATCACCATCTGCAGCGCGGAGGCGAGCAGCATGCCGACGACCACGGCGACGCCTGAGACGGCTCCGTCCGGGATGCCGAGGGCGGCGACGGGGCCGCGCAGCAGCTCGGCCAGCGCGGGCTCGGCGAGCATGCCGACGACGAGGGAGGTGATGGTGATGCCGAGCTGGGTGCCGGAGAGCTGGAAGGACAGCTCCCCCAGGGACTCGACGACCGTACGGGCGCGCTTGTCGCCGTCGGCCGCCGCCTTCTCGGCATCCGGGCGCTCCACGGTCACCAGGCCGAACTCCGCCGCCACGAAGAAGCCGTTGGCGAGGATCAGCAGGAAGGCAGCCGCAAGGAGCAGCAGGGGGATGGTCATGATGCCGCCGCCTCCGCGTTCACCCGCACCGCGCTCGGGCGGTGCGCGCTATGTCGGCAGGGGGCGGCGCAGGTACTGCAGGACGATCCGTCCATCGCCGGGGGGTGTCACTCCTCGGGTAGCAGGAACCCCTGGCACCGGCCGGAGCTCAGGGGTGCGGGCGCAGCGGTACGACGCCTCGCGTCACCAGATTAATCAAGACTGCGGCCGATGCGTCAGGGTGGACGCTCCCCCGAGGCGCCGAAGACGCCCCGGGAGGGCCGGTCGGGGCCTGACGGGTCAGCCCTGGGGCTCGCCCGGGGACCGCTCGGGGTCCTGGATGGACCGGGCCTCGACCAGGGCGCGCAGGGCGCGCGCGTCGGCGATGGCGTGCTGCTTGGCGATGCCCGGCTGGATGCCGAGCGCGGGCAGGCTGGTGCCGTCGCTGAGGTTGAGGAACACCCAGGGGTCGCCGGGGCGGAGGTTCACCTGGAGGATCTCGGGCCACTCCAGATGGCGCCGGCCGGCGATGTTGACGACCGTGACGCCGGACTCGTCGGCGACGACCTTCGGCCGGGCGAGCAGGAGCAGCACGCCCGAGAGCAGGGCCGCGGTGAACACGAAGCTGATCCGCTCGCCCGGGTTGAGCTGCTCCAGCAGCATCGTGACGGTGACGATCACCACGAAGATCGCCGCCGCCGCGATGAGCAGGACGGCTCGGGTGCGGGAGGGCCGGAAGGTGACGGGCAGGTCGGGAAGGCGGTGCGGGTCGGACATCGCTCGGTGCCCCTTACAGCCGGCAGGCGTGGATGGCCGTGGTCAGGATGGCCCGCGCGCCGATGGCGTACAGGTCGTCCATGATGCGCTGGGCCTCCTTGGAGGGGACCATGGCGCGCACGGCGACCCAGCCCTCGTTGTGCAGCGGGGAGACGGTCGGGGACTCCAGGCCCGGGGTCAGCGCGACGGCCTTCTCCAGCTGCTCGACCCGGCAGTCGTAGTCCATCATCACGTACGTCCTCGCGACCAGGACGCCCTGGAGGCGGCGCAGGAACTGCTGCACCTTGGGCTCCTCGGCGTCCGCGCCGGTGCGGCGGATGACGACGGCCTCGGACTTCATGATCGGCTCGCCGATGACCTCGAGGCCGGCGTTGCGCAGCGAGGTGCCGGTCTCGACGACGTCGGCGATGACCTCGGCGACGCCGAGTTCGATGGCGGTCTCGACGGCGCCGTCGAGGTGGACGACGGAGGCGTCGATGCCGTTGTCGGCGAGGTGCTTGGCGACGATGCCCTCGTAGGAGGTGGCGACCGTCATGCCGTTCAGGCCGGTGACGCCGGTGGCCGTGCCGGGCTTGGTGGCGTAGCGGAAGGTGGAGCGGGCGAAGCCGAGGGGGAGGATCTCCTCGGCGTTGGCGCCGGAGTCGACGAGCAGGTCGCGGCCGGTGATGCCGATGTCGAGGCGGCCCGAGGAGACGTAGATGGCGATGTCGCGGGGGCGGAGGTAGAAGAACTCCACCTCGTTCTCCGGGTCGACGATGCGCAGTTCCTTGGACTCGCGGCGCTGCTGGTAGCCGGCCTCATGCAGCATGTCCGCCGCAGGGCCGGAGAGTGAACCCTTGTTGGGGACGGCGATGCGCAGCATGAGGTCGGCTTCCTTCGTTCGTGCGTACGGTGGTGGGTTCGCTGGTGTGCTCAGAGGTGGGCGTAGACGTCGTCGAGGGAGATGCCGCGGGCGACCATCATCACCTGGACGTGGTACAGCAGTTGCGAGATCTCCTCGGCGGCCGCGTCCTTGCCCTCGTACTCGGCGGCCATCCAGACCTCGGCGGCCTCCTCGACGACCTTCTTGCCGATGGCATGGACGCCCTTGCCGACCAGCTCGGCGGTGCGGGAGGTGGCGGGGTCCCCGTGGGCGGCCTTGTGCTGGAGCTCGGTGAAGAGCTCCTCGAACGTCTTCTTGGACATGGTGGTGCCAACCCTACGCGCTCGGGGCCACTGCTCACCGCCAGGGCTCGGATACTGAACGCAGCGTGGCCGCGGTCGCCACCGCGGCGGTGACCGCCTCGTGGCCCTTGTCCTCGTTGGAGCCCTCCAGGCCGGCCCGGTCCAGGGCCTGCTCCTCGGTGTCGCAGGTGAGCACGCCGAAGCCGACGGGGACGCCGGTGTCGATGGACACCTGGGTCAGGCCCTGGGTGACGCCCTGGCACACGTAGTCGAAGTGCGGGGTGCCGCCGCGGATGACGACGCCGAGGGCGACGACCGCGTCGTAGCCGCGGCCGGCCAGCACCTTGGCGACCACCGGGAGCTCGAAGCTGCCGGGGACCCTGAGCAGGGTGGGCTCGTCGATCCCCAGTTCGTGCAGGGCGCGCAGCGCGCCGTTCACCAGTCCGTCCATCACCTTCTCGTGCCACTGCGCCGCCACGACGGCGACCCTGAGGTCCCCGACGTTCCGGACGGACAGTTCCGGTGCACCCTTGCCGCTCACGTGTCTCCTCGAGTTTTCCGTGCTTACTGGTTGCCGCAGGTGGACACGGCGCCGGTGTCCAGCCACGGCAGGTCGTGCCCCATCCGGTCCCGCTTGGTGCGCAGGTAGCGGAGGTTGTGCTCGCCGGCCTGGACGGGCATCGGCTCGCGGCCGGTGACCTTCAGGCCGTGACGCAGCAGCGCGTCGGTCTTGTCGGGGTTGTTGGTCATCAGCCGCACACTGGTGACGCCGAGGTCCTGGAGGATCTGCGCGCCGGCCCCGTAGTCGCGGGCGTCGGCGGGCAGGCCGAGTTCGAGGTTGGCGTCCAGGGTGTCGCGGCCTCGCTCCTGGAGCTCGTAGGCGCGCAGCTTGGACATCAGCCCGATGCCGCGGCCCTCGTGGCCGCGCAGGTAGACGACCACTCCCCTGCCCTCCTGCTGGATGCGCTCCATCGAGGCGTCCAGCTGGGGGCCGCAGTCGCAGCGCAGCGAGGAGAAGACGTCGCCGGTCAGGCACTCGGAGTGGACGCGGACCAGGACGTCCTCGCCGTCGCCGATCTCGCCGTGCACGAGGGCGACGTGCTCGACGCCGTCGACGGTGGATCGGTAGCCGTAGGCGGTGAAGGCTCCGTGGGCGGTGGGCAGATGGACCTCGGCCTCACGGCGGACGGTGGGCTCGCTGTCGCGGCGGTAGGCGATGAGGTCCTCGATGGAGATGATCGTCAGGCCGTGCTTGCGGGCGAAGACGATCAGCTCGGGCAGGCGCAGCATCCGGCCGTCCTCGCCGGCGATCTCGACGATGGCGCCGGCCGGGCGCAGTCCGGCGAGGCGGGCGAGGTCGACGGCGGCCTCGGTGTGGCCGTTGCGCACCAGCACCCCGCCGGACCTGGCGCGCAGCGGGAAGACGTGGCCGGGGCGGACGAGGTCGGTGGGCTCGGCGGTGCCGCTCGCCAGCAGCTGGAGCGTGGTCGCCCGGTCGGAGGCCGAGATGCCGGTGGTGACGCCGTGGGTGGCACAGGCGTCGACGGAGACCGTGAAGGCGGTCTTCATCGACTCGGTGTTGTCCTCCACCATCTGCGGGAGCTTCAGCCGGTCCAGTTCCGCGCCCTCCATGGGGGCGCAGATCAGGCCGCGGCATTCGCTCATCATGAAGGCGACGATCTCGGGCGTCGCCTTCTCGGCGGCGACGACGAGGTCGCCCTCGTTCTCGCGGTCCTCGTCGTCGACGACCACGACCGGGCGGCCGGCCGCTATGTCGGCGACGGCCTGCTCGACCGGGTCGAGCGCGAAGTCCTCGATGTTGTCGGTGCTGTAGAGGACGGGTGCCGCACTCATGCGGGCGCTCCTTCCAGGACCGGCTGCGCGGCCCGGCGGGAGCGCAGCCACCAGTCGCGCATGCCCCACAGGACGAGCGCGCCGTAGATGACGTAGACGAAACCGGAGAAGGCGAAGCCGTTGGCGAAGTTCAGCGGGACGCCGACGGCGTCCACGAGCAGCCAGGCGAACCAGAACTCGACCATGCCGCGCGCCTGGGCGTACATGGCGACGACCGTGCCGACGAAGATGTAGGCGTCGGGCCAGGGGTCCCAGGACAGCGACGGGTAGGCCTTGAAGAGAGCGGCGACGGCGACGGTGCCGAGCGCGGCGGCGGCGAGCAGGACGGCCCGCTCGCGCCAGGTGGCGAACCGTACGGCGATGTGGCCGTCGCCCGCCCTGTCCTTGCCGCGGTTCCACTGCCACCAGCCGTAGACCGCGACGACCATGACGACGACCTGCTTTCCGGCGCTGCCGGAGAGGTGGGCGGTGGCGAACGCGGCGAAGAGGATCAGACCGGAGAGGAACTGGGTGGGCCAGCTCCAGATCGAGCGCCGCCAGCCGAACGCGAGGGCGATCAGGCCGACGACGTTGCCGATCATGTCCGACCACTTGATGTGCTGGCCGAGAAGGGCGAAGGCCTCGGAGTTCAGCCAGTTCACTGGGCGGCCCCCCGCACACGGTCGCCGAGCATCCGCTCGACGTACTTGGCGACGACGTCCACCTCGAGGTTGACCGGGTCGCCGGGCTGCTTCAGCCCGAGGGTGGTCAGGGCGAGGGTGGTGGGGATGAGGCTGACGGTGAAGTGGTCGGCGCCGGCGTCGACGACGGTGAGGCTGATGCCGTCGACGGTGATGGAGCCCTTCTCGACGACGTAGCGCGCGAGTTCGGCCGGCAGCGAGATCTTCACGACCTCCCAGTGCTCGGAGGGCGTGCGCTCCAGGACCGTGCCGGTGCCGTCGACGTGCCCCTGGACGATGTGCCCGCCGAGGCGCGCGCCCACGGCCGTGGGCCGTTCGAGGTTCACGCGGGAGCCGGCGGTGAGGGCGCCGAGGCTGGAGCGCTTGAGGGTCTCCGCCATGACGTCGGCGGTGAACTCGTCGCCCTCGTGCTCGACGACGGTGAGACAGACCCCGTTCACGGCGATGGAGTCGCCGTGCCGCGCGCCCTCGGTCACTACGGGGCCACGGAGCCGGAAGCGGGCGGCGTCGCCGAGGTTCTCGACGGCGGTGACCTCGCCCAGCTCTTCGACGATTCCGGTGAACACTTCCCGGGTCCTCCTGCCTCTTCGGGCACGGACTCCGGGGCTGTCGATGACGACAGAAGTACGAGCGGGAACACCGGGGCGACGCTACGTCGGACGGAAACCCACCCTTGCGGGCGGGCCCTCGGACGGCGGCGCACACACAGCGGTGTCCGCTCGCCGCGCACTGCCTCCCATCCGGACTTTAACCGTCGGTCCAGGAATTTCACCTGGTCAACCGGCCGCTGGAAGCGACCGGGTCGCGGACTGTAACCGCCGGTTCGGACTTTCACCGACCCCGGAGTGCGCTGCTACTGGTACAGGGCCAGTGTGCCACGCCCGTCCGGCATCCATACGGACGATCGGTGTGGGCTCGCTCACAGAGCGCGTCCCCGGTGCGCCGTGGGGGGTCCGGCGGCGGGCAAGGGCCGTCGTCACCGCCGCCGGACCGGTCCGGGAGCGACACGTCGATGTGTCGACCGATCGCCGAGTTGACGGTAAGAGGACTAGACCACTCACGTCAACAGGTATGTACCAACCCGGAGTTGGAATGCAAGTCCTGCGGAACCAGTGGAAGCTGGGCCTCGTACGGGAGCGTCCCGTCCTCCCCCGGAAAGGACTGAACCGCATGACCACCATGACCACCATCCTGGTGACCGGCGGCACCGGAACGCTGGGCCGGCTCGTCGTCGAGCGGCTGCGCGCGGACGGCCACGAGGTGCGGGTGCTCAGCCGGCGCACCCCGCCGTACGCCGTCGATCTGCGCGAGGGCGGCCCCGGCCTGGACGCGGCGGTCGCGGGCGTGGACACGGTCGTGCACTGCGCGAGCTCACCGCGCGGCGGCGACGAGGAGGCCGCCGCGCACCTCATCGCGGCGGCGCGCAAGGCGGGCGCCGGGCACCTGGTCTACATCTCCATCGTGGGCGTCGACCGGGTGCCCCTCGGCTACTACCGCACCAAGCACGCGGTCGAGCGCCTGGTGGAGGAGTCGGGCCTGGGCTGGACGGTGCTGCGCGCGACCCAGTTCCACGACCTGGTGGTGACCGTGCTGAGCACGCTCTCCAAGTCCCCGGTCCTGCTGCTGCCCGCCGGGGTGAGCGACCAGCCGGTCGAGGTGAGCGAGGTGGCCGACCGCCTGGCGGAACTGGCCGTGTCTCCGCCGTCGGGCAGGGTCCCCGACATGGGCGGCCCCGAGATCCGCACCTTCGCCTCCCTGGCCCGCGCCTACCTCAAGTCCACGTCCCGCCACCGCCCTGTGCTGAACCTCCCCCTCCCCGGCCGCACCTACCGAGCCTTCCGGTCCGGCGGCCACCTCACTCCGGCCAACAGGACGGGCAAGCGCACGTTCGAGGAGTACCTGGGGAGCCGATTCGGCAACGACTGAGGGGTCCGGGGCGAAGCCCCGCGTCGGGACCTCCTGAGCCACCGAGACGGGTGGGCGGCTGGGAAGCGGGGGTGCACCGCCGGGGTCCGGGGCGGAGCCCAGGGGACGGTCACGCCTCGGCCGACCGAGTCGGGCGGGCGGGTGGGCCGACAGGGGAGTACAACTCCTCCTGAGCCCGCTCACGAGCCATGAGCACCGCCCCCCGCAACACCCCACCGCCACCCAACACCCCCGCCAGGACCTCGGTCACCAGCGGTGACATCCCCCGCACACGCTCAGCGACGAGCCCCGCCAGCACTCCCCCGCCCGCCTGCCCCACTTCCCCACCGAGCACCACGCAACCCGGGTCCAGCACCGCGACCGCCGAGGCGACCCCCAGCACGACCCGGTCGGCCAACGCCCCCAGGAACCGCGCGGCCGGCCCGGGCCCGGGGCCGGCCGCCACCGCCCCCCGCACCACCTCCGCCGCGACCAGTTCAGGCCCGCCCGCCTCGGCCACCAGCCCGTAGTCCCCCGCGAGTTCCACCACCGCGGCCGCCCCCGCCAGCGAGTGGAACCCGCCCGCGCAGTCCGTCGCCGACGGCAGCCCCGCCGTACCCGGCACCGGCAGGAAGCCGATCTCCCCGGCACCCCCGGAGGCACCGCGCCGCAGCGCGCCGTCCAGGACGACCGCCGCCCCCGTCCCGTGGCCGAGCCACAGCAGCACGAAGGTGTCCCGGCCCCGGGCGGCCCCGTCCCGCTGCTCGGCCAGTGCCGCGAGGTTGGTCTCGTTCTCGACGATCACCCGGGCCCGCGGCAGCCGCTCCTGCAGCGCGTCCACCAGCCGCCGGTGCCACTCGGGCAGTCCCGTGGAGTCCCGCAGCTCACCGCTGACCGGGTCGATCAGCCCGGGCGCGCCGATGCCGACCGTGTGCAGCAGCCCGGCCCCCGCCTCCTTGGCCACCCGCTCCACCAGCGCGACCGCCTGCTCCACGGCGGGCCCGGTCCCGGTGTCGCCGCCGATCGGCACGGAGGCACGCGCCACTTCCCGGCCGAGCAGGTCGGACACCGTCACGGCGACGCCCTCGGTGCGCACGTCGAGGGCGGCGAGGTGGGCGCGGTCGGCGACGATGCCGTAGAGCCGCGCGTTCGGGCCGCGCCGCTGCTCACCGGACTCGCCGACGACGGTGATCAGCCCGGAGGCGGTGAGGCGTTCGACGAGGTCGGCCACGGTGGGCCGGGACAGACCGGTGAGCTGCTTCAACTGCCCGGCCGTCAGCGGTCCTTCCTCCTGGAGGAGCCGCAGGGCGAGCCGGTCGTTGATGGCCCGGGCGGTGCTCGGGGATGCGGGCATGCCGGGAATCCTCCCAGATCGGCGGGCCGCGCCGGGCGGCCGTATAGCCCCTATCTATCAGGCAGGGTCCCTGATAGTTTACGCCCGACGGCCGTCACCACGACCGTGAGGGAACCACCGAGAGAACCACCAGGAGAACCACCGGCGAACCGCGCACGGGCGAGCCGAGGAGGGGCCGGACTCATGACCGCAGTGGTCCACGGGCAGCGCGAGGTCAAGCGCGCCCGGTACGCCGTGGCGGCGGTCTTCGCCGTGCACGGCGCCGTGACGGGCTCGTTCGCGACCCGGGTGCCGTGGATCCAGGACCACGCCTCGGTCAGCGCGGGCCAGTTGGGCCTCGCTCTGGCCTTCCCGGCGCTCGGGGCGTCCCTGGCCATGCCGCTCGCGGGCGGGATCAGCCACCGTTTCGGCGCCCGCGCCGCGCTGCGCGGCCTGCTCGCGCTGTGGACGCTCTCCCTGGTCCTGCCCGCCCTCGCCCCCGACCTGCTCACGCTCTGCCTGGCCCTGTTCGTCTACGGCGCCTCGGCGGGCATGGCGGACGTCGCGATGAACGCGCTCGGCGTGGAGGTGGAGAACCGGCTCGGCCGCTCGATCATGTCCGGTCTGCACGGGATGTGGAGCGCGGGCGCCCTGATCGGCTCGGCGGCCGGCACCCTCGCCGCGCACGTCGGCTCGGACGCCCGGCTGCACCACACCCTGGCGGCGGCGGTGCTGACGGTACTCGGCCTGATCGCCTGCTCGTGGGTGCTGGACATCCAGCCGGCCGAGGACGAGGAACCGCCGCCCCGGTTCGCGCTGCCGCCGAAGTCGGCGCTGCTGATCGGCGCGATCGGGTTCTGCGCGGTGTTCGCGGAGGGCGCGAGCCTGGACTGGTCGGCCGTCTACCTGCGGCACCAGCTGGAGACCTCGGCCGGGCTCGCCGCGGCCTGCACGACCGGCTTCACCCTCACCATGGCGGTGGCGCGGATCGCGGGCGACCGGGTGGTGGACCGGTTCGGCTCGGTGCGCACGGTCCGCGCGAGCGGCGTCCTGGCGGTCTTCGGCGGTGTGCTCATCGTCACGGGGGGCCATCCGGCGGTGGCGATGACCGGGTTCGCGCTGATGGGCCTCGGGATCGCGGTCGTGGTGCCGCTGTGCTTCGCCGCGGCCGGCCGCAGCGGCCCGAACCCCAGCCAGGCCATCGCGGGCGTCGCGACGATCACGTACACCTCGGGCCTGGTCGCGCCGAGCGCGATCGGCGGGCTCGCCCAGGCGACGAGCCTGGTGGTGTCGTTCGGTCTGGTGACGCTGCTGGCGTGCGGCCTGGCCGCGTTCGCCGGGGTGCTGCGCGCGGGCGACCGCGGCCGCCCGCGGGTCAGCCGGCCGGCCGAAGCAGTGCCCGGCCCGCGGTCCTGAACTCCTCGCTCCAGGGCGCCGGCCGCAGGGTCGCCGAGTCCAGCCGGACCAGGACCCGGGTGCCGTGCGCGTAGGTCAGCGCGCCGTCGGCCGAGCAGAAGCGGAAGCCGTAGGTCAGACCGGTCGTGCCGAGCCGTTCCAGCCAGAGGTGGACGGCGTACTCGCCGGGCCGGGTGACGGGAGCCTCGTAGGTGATGCGCAGTTCCTTGACGGCGTTGCAGGCGTCCCCGGCGGCGGCCCAGTCGCCCTCGAAGCGGAAGCCGTGCTCGCGCCACAGCTCGGCCCAGGCGCGTTCGACCATCAGCGGGTAGCGCGCGTTGTGCAGCAGCCCGAGCGCGTCCAGGTCGTCGAAGTGGACGGCGACGGGGATCAGCCGCCCGTGCGACAGGGCGGGGGCGGCGGGTGCTTCGGCGGTCACGGCGGGGCTCCTGGACATACGGGTGGGGCAGTGGGACCCCACCATCCTAAGCGGACGCTCAGTGGGCCCTCGCCGCCCCTGCCGGTCATGTGCGTGAACGCACGTCAGACAGCGGACCGTGTGACCGGAGGACGCCCAGGTACCCCCGACAATGGTTCGGACAGTCTTCACGTACAGAGAAAGCGAAACCCCACCATGGACCTCGGCGTGCGCTGGAAGCTGCACGGTGACGGGCGCACGCCCGCACCCGGAGCGGTGGTCCGGCCCGACGAACGGCTCTCCTGGCCCCGCACGGCCGGGCTCGGCGCCCAGCACGTCGTGGCCATGTTCGGCGCGTCCTTCGTGGCCCCCGTGCTCATGGGCCTCGACCCCAACCTCGCGATCATGATGTCGGGCGTCGCGACCGTGATCTTCCTGCTCGCCACCCGCGGACGGGTGCCCAGCTATCTGGGCTGCTCGCTCTCCTTCGTCGGCGTCGCCGCGGTGATCCGGGCGCAGGGAGGCACGAGCGCGACCGTGACCGGCGCGGTCCTCGTCGTGGGTGTCGCCCTGTTCCTGGTCGGCCTCGCCGTGCAGCGCTTCGGCGCCCGGATCATCCACGCGGCGATGCCGCCGATCGTCACCGGCGCGGTGGTCATGCTGATCGGCTTCAACCTCGCCCCGGTCACCGCCTCCACCTACTGGCCGCAGGACCAGTGGACGGCGCTGCTGGTGATGCTGTTCACCGGCCTGGCCGTGGTCTGTCTGCGCGGCTTCTGGTCCCGGATCGCGATCTTCCTGGGCCTGGTCTTCGGGTACGGCGTCTCCTGGGCCTTCGACCGGATCTTCGGCAAGATCCACTCGATGGACGGCAGCGGGAAGGTCACCGACCACTGGCGCCTGGACCTCTCCGGCGTCGGCAGGGCCGACTGGATCGGGCTGCCGTCCTTCCACGGGCCGAGCTTCCAGTGGTCGGCGATCCTGGTGGCGCTCCCCGTCGTGATCGCGCTGGTCGCGGAGAACGCCGGGCACGTGAAGGCGGTCGGCGAGATGACCGGCGACCCGCTGGACGACAAGCTGGGCACCGCGATCTCGGCGGACGGCGTGGCCTCGGTGCTGTCCACCGCGGTGGGCGGGCCGCCCAACACCACGTACTCCGAGAACATCGGCGTGATGGCCGCCACCCGCGTGTACTCCACCGCCGCCTACTGGGCCGCCGCCGGCTTCGCCCTGCTGTTCGGCGTCTGCCCGAAGTTCGGCGCCGTCGTGGCCGCGATCCCGGGCGGCGTGCTCGGCGGCATCACGGTCATCCTCTACGGCATGATCGGCCTGCTCGGCGCGCAGATCTGGACCAACGCCGGGGTCGACCTGCGCAACCCGCTGAACCTGGTGCCGGCCGCCGCGGGCATCATCATCGGCGTCGGCAACGTCAGCATGAAGTTCACCAGCAACTTCTCCCTCAGCGGCATCGCGCTCGGCACCCTGGTGGTCATCACCGGCTACCACACGCTGCGCGCCTTCGCGCCCGCCCATCTCAAGGGCCAGGAGCCGCTGCTGGACGAGGGCACGTCGTCGTACGACGAGAGCGCGGAGGGGACCAGACGCGCCGAGTCCTGAGGTTCCCCCCGCGCGTTCCCCCGTTCTGGGGAAGCGCGCGGCCCGTCGGCGCGTGGGCCGGGCCGGGCCTGGGACGCTGCCCCCATGGGGCAATCGGCACAACTCACCCGTCACCTGGACACGATGGACGCGGCCCGCGCGGTGGACGCCGTGGAGGCGGTCGTCCGGCGGATGCGCGCTCTGGACGCCGCGCTGCCCGAGCGGGACGGCGTGGCGGTCTTCAACCGGGTCTACCTCGCCGTCACAGAGGCCGTCGACGGGCGGCTGCGGGCGGGCCGGTTCGCGGACCCGTGGGCCGCGGCCGTGCTCGACGTGCGGTTCGCCGAGCGGTATCTCGCGGCCGTGGAACCGGCGGACGGGGACCGTCGCCCGCCCGCCTGCTGGCGGCCCTTGCTCCAGTCGCGCCGGCATCCGGAGGTACGGCCGCTGCAGTTCGCCTTGGCCGGCATCAACGCGCACATCGGGCACGACCTGGCCCTCGCCGTCGTGGACGCCTGCGACACACTGCGCTGCGAACCGGCCGAGCTGGAGGACGAGTTCGACCGCGTCGGCGACCTGCTGGTGTCGCTGGAGGAGCGCATCCGCGAGGACCTGATGCCGGGCCCCGACCTGCTCCAGATCGCCGATCCGCTCACCCACCTGCTCGGCTCGTGGAGCCTGGAGCGGGCCAGGGAGGCCACCTGGTCGGCCGCGCGGGCCCTGTGGGCGCTGCGCCGACTCCCGGACCTGGCCGAGGAGTTCACCCAGCGCCTGGACTCGGCCGTAGGCTTCGCGGGACGCATGATGCTCACCCCGCTGCCGCACTGACCCGCACCTCTGCCGCACCGACAAGGAGCACACCGCATGGCGACCCGTCTCGGACTCGGGCTACCGCAGAACCGGCAGTACGACCTCGGCAGGGACGTGCCCGAGGTGGCGCGCGCCGCCGAACGCGTCGGCTACGACAGCGTGTGGGTCTACGAGCGGGCCCTGTTCCCCGAGCCCGCCACGCAGGGCCTGTACGGCGTGGAGGGTCTGCCCTGGCCCGACTCCTACCGGCATGTGGCCGACCCGCTGGTCGCCCTGACGCTGGCCGCCGCGGCCACCGAACGGGTCGAGCTGGGCAGCAGCGTGCTGGTCGCGCCGCTGCACATGCCGTTCCAGCTCGCCAGGACGCTCGCCACCCTGGACGCGGTCAGCGGCGGCCGGGTGGTCGCCGGGTTCGGCACCGGCTGGTCGCTGGACGAGTACGCGGCCTCGGGGATCCGGCCGATCAAGGAG
The DNA here is from genome assembly GCF_014650655.1 of Streptomyces anandii JCM 4720. Classification (GTDB taxonomy): domain Bacteria; phylum Actinomycetota; class Actinomycetes; order Streptomycetales; family Streptomycetaceae; genus Streptomyces; species Streptomyces anandii. Next base: position 20,473 of record NZ_BMVJ01000025.1, on the reverse strand, counting down.
CGCGGCCGGGTGCTGGACGAGGTGATCGACGTGTGCCGGGCGGTGTGGGGCCCGGACCCGGTGCGCCACCACGGGCGGATCGCCCAGATCGACTCGGCCGTGGTCGGGCCCAAACCCGCCCGGCCGATCCCCGTTCTGCTGGCCGCGAGTACCGCGCGGGCGCGCGAGCGGCTCGTCGAGCACGCCGACGGCTGGCTGCCGATCGGGACGGGCGTGGAGCAGGTGGCCACCCAGTGGCACGCCCTGCAGGACCTCGCCGCCGAGCGCGGGCGGCAGCAGCCGATCCGCACGGTGCTCAGGGTGAACGCGCGCTTCTCGGCCGAGCCGCGCGGCGGGGCGGGCCGGCGCCCCTTCCACGGCAGCGCGGACCAGATCGCCGAGGACCTGCTGCCGTACGCGGAACTGGGACTTCAGGAGATCCTCGTCGACGTGCAGAGCGGCGCGCGGGACGCGCAGGAGCTCAAGGACGTGGCCGCCGAGGTGTACGAGAGGGCGCGGGCGGCCGGCGTCTGACCGGCCGCCCGCACCCCCGGCAGGACTCAGTCCTCGGGGAGTTCGACGGGCGCGATCTCGTCGTAGACGTCGCCGGGGCCGGGGTTGGCCTGGTCGGTCTGTCCGCCCAGGTGGTGCATCACGCCCCAGACCGCGTTCAGCGCGGTCTGGACGGCGCCCTCGGCCCAGCCGGCCGTCCAGGAGATGTCGTCGCCGGCGAGGAAGATCCCCCGCTTGTCCTCGGGCAGCCCCTCCTGCATGAAGTGCGTGAACAGGCGCCGCTGGTAGCGGTAGTGGCCGGGCAGGTTGGCCTTGAACGCGCCCATGAAGTAGGGCTCGTTCTCCCAGGAGACGGTGACCGGGTTGCCGATGACGTGGCTGCGGATGTCGACCTTCGGATAGATCTCCGACAGCGACTTCAGCATGACCTCCATCCGCTCGCTCGCGGACAGCGGCAGCCACTTCAGGCTGTCGTCGCACCAGGTGTACGACAGGCAGATCACGGCGGGCTTGTCCGGCCCGTCGTCGAGGAGGTAGGTGCCGCGGGTCATGCGGTCGGTGAGCGTCATCGACATGACGTCCCGGCCGGTCTCTTCGTCCTTGTCCAGCCAGAACGGCCGGTCCACGGGTACGAAGAGCTTGCTGGACTCCATGTAGTGGGTGCGCTCGATCGCCGTCCAGTGGTCGATCGGGAACAGCTCGTCGTCGCACTGGATCTTGGACAGCAGCATCCAGGACTGCGCGGTGAAGATCGCCGCCCGGTAGGTGCGGATGTCGCCGGCCGCGTCGGTGACGGTGATCCGGTTGCCCGCGGTGCGGTTGAGCCGGGTCACGGCCGGGCGGGGCTCGCCGTCCACGTGGAGGGACTTCAGCGAGGTGCCGTAGGGCCAGTGGACGATCTTCTCCGGCTCGCGCTCCCAGAGCCGGAGCGGCAGCTGCTGCGAGCCGCCGACGATGCCGCGGTGGTGGTCGTCGGCCTCGGTGTAGACGACGCGCAGGATCTCGAGGATCGAGTTCGGGAAGTCGGTGTCCCAGCCGCCCGTGCCGAAGCCGACCTGGCCGAAGATCTCGCGGTGCCGGAAGGACTTGAAGGCCTCGGAGTCGCAGAGGAAGCCGTAGAAGGTCTGGTTGTCGAGCTTCTCGACGAGCCTCGCCCAGATCTCCCGGATGCGGGGCACGTCCCGCTCGCGCAGGGCGCGGTTCATGTCGGAGAAGTCGGCGCCCTCCTCCAGGCACTTGTTCCAGGCGTCGGCGACGTCCCGGTAGACCTGGGGCAGGTCGTCGATCGTCTCGGCGTAGTGCGACTCGCCCTTGAGGTCGACGACGGTGGAGGGGGTGGC
>NZ_BMVJ01000025.1:17225-18619 GCF_014650655.1 Streptomyces anandii JCM 4720 | reverse complement strand
CTCCGCCAGCGGGTTGGGGAAGGGCCTGGTCTCCAGGCCCACCAGGTCGATGTAGTGCTGGAGGGCCGTGGAGGACGGCGGGAAGCGCATGGCGCCCATCTCGGCGGTGAGCGCCTCGTCGCAGCCCTCGAAGCCGACGGTGCGCAGCCGGCCGCCGATCCGGTCGGCCTCGTAGACGACGGGTTTGAGGCCCATCTTCATCAGCTCGTAGGCGGCGACGATGCCGGACAGGCCGCCGCCGATGACCGCGACCTCGGTGCCGTGCTCGGTGGCCGGGACCTGGCCGAGGCCCGCGGGGTGGGCGAGGAAGTCGTCGTAGGCGTAGGGGAAGTCCGGGCCGAACATGGTGATCGGCGGCTGCTGCTCGTCTGCGTGCTCGACGGCGTTGGGCACCGTGGACGTCATGGGGTACGGACTCCTTGCGCGGAAGAACTGGGTGGAGGCTGGGCGGGGCCGGGCCGGGTCAGAGGAGGGACCCGTAGAGGCCGGGGCGGCGGTCCTTCAGATACGGGTTGGCCTCGCGGGAGGCGGCGAGGAAGGCCCGGTCGGCGTCGGCGAACACCAGCTCCTCGGCGCGGCCGGCGCGGGTGCGGGCGATCCCGTCGGGGCCGGCGAGGGTGGACAGCCCGATGAACTCGAACTCGCCCTCGCGGCCGACCCGGTTGACGTACGCCACGTACATCTGGCTCTCCCAGGCGCGCACCGGCACGAGGGACTCGGCCACGAACTGGAAGGGGTGCATCTGCGCGGTGGGGACGAGCAGCAGGTCGGTGCCGGCCAGGGCGTGGGCGCGCACGTTCTCCGGGAACTCGACGTCGTAGCAGATCATGAGGCCGACGGTGAGGCCGTTCAGCTCGGCCTGGACGACCGGGGTGTCGCCCGGCGTGAAGTGGTCGCGCTCGAAGCAGCCGAAGAGGTGGGTCTTGCGGTAGTTCGCCAGGCGGGTGCCGTCGGAGGCGATCAGCTGGACCGAGTTGAAGACGGCCTCGCCGTCCCGCTCGGGGTAGCCGTAGGCGAGCGCCAGGCCGTGCCGGCCGGCGATCTCGGCGATCGCGTCGGCCGAGTCGCCGTCGGCGGGCTCGGCGAGGCGGCCGATCTCGTCGCCGATCGCGTAGCCGGTGAGGAACATCTCGGGCGTCACGAGCAGCCCGGCGCCGGCGGCCGCGGCCCGGCCGGCGGCGGCGTCGAGCACCTTGAGGTTCTCGGCGACGCTGCCGGGGCGGCCGGAGCTCTGGAGCAGGGCGGTGCGCATGCGTGATCCTCACCGGTACTGGGGGTTTCGGGGTCGCTTAGACGGTACGGTCGGCGGGCTCGGGCGGACAAGCGGGAGCCGTTGCGCGGCGGTGAGCGGATCGTTGCGTACGGGACGCCCCACGCGGCGATTCGTTGCGCAC
>NZ_BMVJ01000025.1:0-17201 GCF_014650655.1 Streptomyces anandii JCM 4720 | reverse complement strand
CGCCGCGGGCCCTTCCGGCCACGGCCTCCTACGGCGCAGCGGGCCGCTTCGCACCCGGCCACCGCGCCCTCGCGGGCCCTGCCGGTCGTGGCCTCCCGCGCCGCCGGTGGGCCTCCCGTGCCCTCGCGGGGCCTCCCGGTCGCGGCCTCCCGCGCCGTCGCCGCGGGCGGCTCACAGCTCGCGCAGCCGCTCCACGATCTCGCGCAGCAGCCCGGGGTCGGCGGCCGGTCCGTGCGGGTCCACGGTGCGGGGCGGGTCGATGCGGACGAGGCCGGCCTCGGCGAGATCGCCGAGCAGCACGCGTACGACGGTCAGCGGGAGGTCGGCGTCGGCGGCCAGTTCGACGACCGGGCGGGGAGCGCGGCGCGTGAGGGCGAGCAGCGCGGCGGCGGCGTGGTCCAGGCCCGGTCGTCGGTCCGCGTCCTGGCCGAGGGCGGTGACCTGGGACATCAGGTCGATGGTGTGCCGGTCGGAGGGGCGGGTGCGGCCCCGGGTGACGGTGTAGGGGCGCACCATGGCCCCGGTTTCGTCCTCGTACCAGTGGTCGTCGGTCACGGCGGGATCAGGGTGCGGCGGGATCCGCGTCCGTGCGTGCGGCGGCGCTCATGTGGCGGCCGACCTTGCGCACGAGGAGGGCCATCTCGTGGGCGAGCTGCCCGACGTCGGTCTGTACGTCGCTGAGCACCGCCAGACGGCTGCCCCGGCCGGCCGGGGTGACGAAGAGATAGGCGTCGTCGAGCATCACCATGGTCTGCCGCACCTCACCGGCAGCGAACCGCTCGCCGGCCGAGCCGGCCAGGCTGTGGAAGCCTGACGAGACGGCGGCGAGGTGCTCGATGTCGCGCCTGCGCATGCCCTCGGAGCAGCTCAGCGGCAGCCCGTCGGCGGTGAGCAGCACGGCGTGGCGGACGTGCCCGGTCCTGGCCACGAGGTCGTCGAGAAGCCACCCGAGCCCGCTCCCGGGCAGTCCCGCCCCCTGCTCCACGTCGGCTGCCTGCGCTTCCTCATCACGGTGCGCCATCGGTGTCGATCCCTTCCTGGGTACGGGTTGGCTGCGCGGGCGCGGTGGGGACGCCGCGGCGGCCGCGGTCGAGTCCGCGCTGGAAGGCGCCGAAGACGTCCCGCATCTCCTCGGCGCTGACCTCGCGCGGCGCCGGCCCGCCGGGGGCGCTCACGTCACCCCCGGCCCGCAGCTCGGGTGCGAGCGACCTCTGCCGCACGCGCGTGGGCAGCGCGGGCGCCGCACGTACGCCGGCCCCGGCGGGCTCGGTCTCCGCCGCGACGCCGGACCCGGCGGGCTCAGGCACCGCCGTGGCGCCAGGCCCGGTGGGCGCGGGCACCGCCTCCGTGACGCCGGCCCCAGTGGAATCGGGCACCGCCGCGAGGCCGGCCCCGGTGGGCGTGGGCGCCCCCGTGCTGCCGGCTCCGGCCGGCTCCGGTGTCGGTGCGGGGCGGGGGCGGGTGGGGAGGGGGTGGACCGGGGCGAGGGTGCGGGGCGGGTGTTCCTTGGTCGGTGGGCGTCCGGGCAGGGGCCCCGTGGCCGGGGGTTCGTCCGCGAGGACTGTTTCGGGGAGCAGGACCACCGCCGTCGTGCCGCCGTACGGCGAGCGCGTCAGCGTGACCTCGATGCCGTGGCGGGCGGCGAGGCGGCCGACCACGTACAGGCCGAGGCGGTCGTGGCGGGTGGGGTCGAAGTCGTCGGGGCGGGTGAGGGTGCGGTGGGCGTCCTCGATCTGGTCGGGGTCGAGCCCGAGCCCCCGGTCGTCGATCTCGAGCACGAACCCGCCGCGCGCGTGCCCGGTGCGCAGGGTGACCCGGGTGTGCGGCGGGGAGAACACCGTGGCGTTCTCCAGCAGCTCGGCGATCAGGTGCACGACGTCGGCGACGGCGTCCGCGGCGACGCCGGCCCTCGGCATCGGCGGTACCTCGACCCGCGTGTAGTCCTCGATCTCGCTCACCGCGGAGGCCACCACGTCGGCGATCGGAACGGGGCGCCGCCACCGGCGGCCGGGCGCCGCTCCGGAGAGGATGATGAGGCTCTCCGCGTGGCGCCGCATCCTGGTGGTCAGATGGTCGATGCGGAACAGCTCCCGCAGGGTGTCGGGGTCCTCGGTGCGCCGCTCCAGGGTGTCGACGAGCTTGAGCTGGCGGTGCACCAGCGCCTGGTTGCGCCGGGCGATGTTGAGCAGTACCGCGAACAGCCCGCGCCGCAGCCCGGCCTGTTTGACGGCGGCCTCGACGGCGGCGAGCCGGGCCGCGTTGAAGGAGCGGCCGACCTGTCCGATCTCGTCGGGCCGCGGCCCGGTGTCGGCCAGCGGCGGCGCCTCCGCCGCGGCGTCGACCTCCTTACCGGCGCTCAACCGTGCCATCACATCAGGGAGTTGGCGGGTGGTGAGCAGGTCGGCGGCGTCCCGCAGAGTCTCCAGGCGGCGTGAGATACGGCGGGCGCCGCGCACCGCGAACCACAGCGGCAGGGCGACGGCGGCGAGTCCGAGCGCGCCGACGACGGCGGCCCTGGCGAGCTCCCGGTAGGCGAAGGCGCGCCCGCGCGCGGCCGAGTTCTCGGCGGAGCGGGTGCACAGCTGCATGTAGCGCTTGACGGCCCGGTCGGTGGTGGTGCGCCAGGAGCCGGCCGCGACCGCCCGTCCGGCACCGGCCGGGCCCGCCCGCAGCAGGGCGTCCTCGCCGCGGGTGAGCGCCCGGTGCACGTCCTCGTCCTGGAAGCGCTCGAACAGGGCCCGCGAGTCGGCGGGCAGCGACGGCACGTATGTCCGCTCGAAGACCCGTCGGTCCTCGATGGCGGCGGTGAGCATGGCGTACTGCCCCGCGGTGAGGGTGCCGGCGGCGCGGGCCCCGGCGACGAGCGCGTCCTCGCGGGAGACGAACTCGCGCACCCGCACCAGTTCGACGACGACCTGCGCCTCCCGGGCGAGCTGTCCGGCCTGGAGCGCGGTGAGCGAGGACTGGACCTCGAAGCCGGGCTCGACCAGCGCGTCGTACTCGGTCACCGCGCGGTCCCAGGTGATGCCGCGGGCGAGCACCCGCTCGCGCAGCGCCTCGAGCCGGCCCGTGGTGGCCGCCATGGTGTCCAGCACCCGCCGCTGGGCCCCGGTGAGCCGTCCGCGGTCGCCGTCCTGGATCGCCGTGCGCATCGCGGCGACGGCGCTGTCGGTACGGCGCTGCTGTTCGAGAAGGTCGACGGCGGCGCCCGTGCGCGCGGGCCCGCCCAGGTAGGCCGCCGCGAGCCGGCGTTCGATCTGGATCTGGCCGATCGCCGTGTCGACGGGGGTTCCGAAGTCCTCGTAGACGCCCTGGAGGCGGATGAGGGCGCGCAGGTCGGAGGTGACCGAGACCATGGCGAATCCCCACAGCGTCATCAGCGCGAGGACGGGGGCGAGGGCGAGGGCCACGATCCGGGCGCGGACCGTGGTGGGACGGCCGATGGGCCAGCGCATGGTCTCCCCGGGGACGTGCCGAGCGGCCGGCTGCCGGCCGGCGGTGGTGGGGACGGTTCCGGCGGCACACCGGTGTTACCGGCGGGTAGTAAGTGCCGGACAACCTACGGGATCACCCGCGGGGACCGCAATGCTTACCCGCGGTAACCGGCCGTCGGCCCCGGCCCGGACGGCCGGCCTCAGCTCGGCGCCCCCGAGGAGAACCGCCGCAGCAGCGGCGAGAGCACCAGCACCGACTTGGTGCGCTCCACGAACGGCTCCCCCGCGATGCGCTCCAGGACCCGCTCGAAGTGCCGCATGTCGGCGGCGAAGACCTGGGCGATCGCGTCCGCGTCCCCGGTGACGGTGGACGCGGACACGACCTCCTGGTAGCGCTCCAGGCCCCGCTGGATGGTCTCCGGCGAGGTGTTGCGCCGGCAGTAGATCTCGACGTACCCCTCGGTCTCCCAGCCGAGCGCCGCCGGGTCCACGCGCACGGTGAAACCGGTGATGGCGCCGGTGGCGCGCAGCCGGTCGACGCGCCGCTTGACGGCGGGCGCGGACAGGCCGACGAGCTGCCCGATGTCCGCGTAGGAGCGGCGGGCGTCCTCGGCGAGGGCGTGCACGATGCGTTCGTCGAGATCGTTCAGCACGGTGGGCGGATCACTTCTCGGATGGTGCGGATGGTGCGGTCGGCTCGGACGGCACCGACGGCGCCGCGAGACGGGAGCGCCGGTAGCCGTACACGAAGTAGAACACGAGCCCGACCGCCATCCAGCCGCCGAAGACCACCCAGGTGACGGTGGACAGGCTGCCCATCATCCAGACGCAGAACAGCAAGCCCACCGCGGGCAGCACCGGCGACAGCGGCACCCGGAAGCTGCGGTGCATGTGCGGGCGGGTCCGGCGCAGCACCACCACGGCCACATTGACGAGCGCGAAGGCGAACAGGGTGCCGATGCTGGTGGCGTCGGCGAGCTGGCCCAGCGGGATGGCGGCCGCGAGCACGCCGCAGAACAGCGACACGATCACCGTGTTGGCGCGCGGGGCCCCGCTCCTGGGGTGGACCCGCGAGAACACCTTGGGCACCAGGCCGTCGCGGGACATCGCGAACAGGATGCGGGTCTGGCCGTAGAGGACGGTCAGGACCACGCTCGCGATGGCGATGACCGCGCAGAAGGCCAGCAGGGTGCCCCAGAAGCTCTGGCCGGTGACGTCGCGCATGATCTGGGCGAGCGCGGCCTCGGAGTCGTTGAACCTCTGCCAGGGCTTGGCGCCGACCGCGACCGCCGCGACCAGGACATAGAGCGCGGTGACGATGACCAGCGACAGCATGATCGCGCGGGGCAGGTCGCGCTGGGCGTTCTTCGCCTCCTCGCCCGCCGTGGAGGCGGCGTCGAAGCCGATGTACGAGAAGAAGAGCGTCGCGCCCGCCGCACTCACCCCGCTCATGCCCAGCGGCATGAAGTGCGAGTAGTTGCCGGAGCGGAAGCCCTGGACGCCGATGGCGCAGAACATCACCAGCGCCGCGATCTTCACACACACCATGATGGTGTTGGCGCGGGCGGACTCCTTGGCGCCGCCCATCAGGAAGACCATCGCCAGCAGGACGACGATCAGCGCCGGCAGGTTGAAGACGCCGCCGTCCCCGGGCGGCGCCGACAGCGCGGCCGGGATGGTCACGCCGATGGTGCCCTTGAGCAGTTCGTTGAGGTACTCGCCCCAGCCCACGGCCACGGCGGCCACCGACACGCCGTACTCCAGCACCAGGCACCAGCCGCACACCCAGGCGATCAGCTCGCCCATCGTTGCGTATGCGTACGAGTAGGAGGAGCCGGCGACCGGGATGGTGCCGGCCAGCTCCGCGTACGACAGGGCCGAGAACAGCGCGGTCAGACCGGCGATCACGAAGGAGAGCGTGACGGCCGGGCCGGCCTTGGGCACCGCCTCGCCGAGGACCACGAAGATGCCGGTGCCGAGCGTGGCGCCGATGCTGATCATGGTGAGCTGCCACAGCCCCAGGGACCGCCGCAGCGCCCCTCCCTCGCCCTGGCCACCCTCCGCGACCAGGCGCTCCACGGGCTTGCGCCGCATCAGGCGGGCGGCCGCGGACAGGGGGACGGTGGCTGTTCGGTTCTGCGGGGGTGCGCCTTGGTCGAGCACGCGCGGCTCCTTCGTCGCTGCGGGGCTGGGCGGCGGTGACCGGTGCGCCCCGTCCCGCGGGAACCCACCGAGCGGGGTCCCCGCACGCCTCGTACAGCGAAGCACCCTATGAGGCGACGGTTCACGGGCGTAATGCAGCAGCCTTGCGCACACACGCAAGATCCTTGCGTGTGTGCGCGAAGCGTGCGCGTTTCATTGCCCGGCGCCGCAAGGACACCGGCGGAACGCTTCGCGGCGGCCCGGCGAGGGCGTCACGACCGCCGGTTCGGGGACGCCACGGCCGCCCGGCGGAGCGGTCAGCTCCAGCTGGCGTGCAGCGGCTTGCCCTCGGCGTAGCCCGCCGCGCTCTGGATGCCGACGACGGCCTTCTCGGTGAACTCCTCCAGGGAGGCGGCGCCGGCGTAGGTGCACGAGGAGCGCACGCCCGCGATGATCGAGTCGATCAGGTCCTCCACGCCCGGACGGACCGGGTCGAGGTACATGCGCGAGGTGGAGATGCCCTCCTCGAACAGCGCCTTGCGGGCGCGGTCGTAGGCGGACTCCTCCGATGTGCGGTTGCGCACGGCGCGCGCGGAGGCCATGCCGAAGGACTCCTTGTAGAGGCGGCCGCTCGCGTCCTGCTGAAGGTCGCCCGGGGACTCGTAGGTCCCGGCGAACCAGGAGCCGATCATCACGTTGGACGCGCCGGCCGCGAGCGCCATCGCCACGTCGCGCGGGTGACGGACCCCGCCGTCGGCCCACACGTGCTTGCCGTACTTCCTGGCCTCGGCCGCGCACTCCAGGACGGCGGAGAACTGCGGGCGGCCCACGCCGGTCATCATGCGCGTGGTGCACATGGCGCCGGGGCCGACGCCGACCTTGATGATGTCCGCGCCCGCGTCGATCAGGTCCTTGACGCCCTCGGCGGAGACGATGTTGCCGGCCACGATCGGCACCCGCGGGTCGAGGTCGCGCACCAGCTTGACGGCGCTGATCATCGACTCCTGGTGGCCGTGCGCGGTGTCGATGACGAGGGTGTCCACGCCCGCGGCCAGCAGCTGCTCGGCCTTGCCCGCCACATCGCCGTTGATGCCCACGGCGGCGGCCGTGCGCAGCCTGCCGTCGGCGTCGGTGGCCGGTGTGTAGAGGGTCGCCCGCAGGGCGCCCTTGCGGGTGAGGATGCCCGCCAGCCTGCCGTCCTTGTCGACGGCGGGCGCGTAACGCCGGTTGGCGCCGTCCAGGGTGTTGAACGCCTCGCGCGGGTCGATGTCCGCGTCCAGCAGGAGCAGGTCCTTGCTCATGACCACTTCGAGCTGGGTGAAGCGGTCGACGCCGGTGAGGTCCTGGTCGGTGACGACCCCGACGGGACGGTGTTCCTCGTCGACGACCACGCCGGCGTTGTGCGCACGCTTGGGCAGCAGGGCGAGGGCGTCCGCGACCGTCTGGTGCGGGGCCAGCACGATCGGGGTGTCGAGCACGAGATGGCGGCTCTTGACCCAGGACACGACCTCGGTGACGACCTCGATCGGGATGTCCTGCGGGATGACCACGAGGCCGCCGCGCCGGGCCACCGTCTCCGCCATGCGGCGGCCGGCGATGGCGGTCATGTTGGCGACGACCAGCGGGATCGTGGTGCCCGTGCCGTCCGGGGAGCCGAGGTCCACGCCCTGACGCGAGCCGACCGCACTGCGGCTCGGCACCATGAAGACGTCGTCGTACGTCAGGTCGTACGCGGGCTGGATGTCATTGAGGAAACGCACGTGCCGCACATCCCAGTCGATCAGAGGTGACCCCCCGACGGGTGCGCCAGGGGGAAAAGAGCACGTACTTCATTGTCCCATGCCCGGCCCGCCGTCACGCACTGTCACAACGTCCAGGCCGGCCGGGGACGGGCTGGGAGGATCCTCCAAGGACCGTCACAAGGACCGTCACAAGGACCGGGGCGACACTGGCCGGGGGACGGACCGCGGCACCATGCGCCGACGGTGCCACGGCCGTCCCCGATCTGCTCGATCCCCTTCGGGGCCCGGCCGCCGGAGGCGGTCAGATTCCGTCCGGGTCCGCCCGGTTGAGGGCGGGCTTCGGGGTGGTCCCCGCCGTCATCAGGTAGTCCGCGGCCGAGGTGTCGGTCACCAGGCTGGTGACCAGGCCCGAGCGCAGCACCGCGTCGATCGCCGTCGCCTTGCGCTGCCCGCCCGCGATCGCGACGACCTCGGGGATACGGCGCAGTTGGTCGGCCTTGACCGTGATGCACCGCTCGCCCAGGTCCCGTCCGACGCGGCGCCCCTCGGCGTCGAAGAGGTGCGCGGCCATCTCGGCGGCGACGCCGAGGGAGGCGTAGTGGGCGCGCTCCTCCTCGCTGAGCATGTCGTGCACCGTGGAGATGCCCGGCTCCCAGGAGCCGATGGACACGCAGGCGACCGTCACCTTGTCGAAGTACTCGAAGGCGCGGGCGATCCCCGTCTGGTTGCGCAGCGCGGCCGCGGTGGCCGCGTCCGGCAGCAGCATCGGCGCGTAGATGGGGTGGGCGTCGCCGCCGGAGACCTGGGCGGCGCGGCGCACGGCCTCCACCGAGCCGCGCTCGGAGGTCCCGGCGTCGTACACACCGGTCAGCTGCACCACCGTGCACGGGGGCAGCCGGTCCAGGGCCGCCGCCATGTGGATGGTGGAGCGGCCCCAGGCCAGGCCGAGCACGTCTCCCTCGTTGACGAGCTCGCCGAGCAGGTCGGCGGCCACTTCTCCGAGGTTCTCCGGGTCGGGCGTCTCCTCTGCCTCGGCCGGGGACTCCACCACGACGGCGTGCCTGAGGCCGTAGCGGGCGCGCAGCGCGTCGGAGCGCTCGGCGTCCAGCTCGGCCGGCACGCGGATCTCGATGCGTACGAGATCCCGTTCGAGGGCGGTCTCCAGGACCCGGGCCACCTTGAAGCGGCTGACGCCGAACTCCTCGGCGATCTGGATCTTCGACTTGCCCTCGAGGTAGAAGCGGCGGGCCATGGCCGCCGCCTGCACCAGCTCAGCGGGTCCCATCCGCACTGCTGACCGGCCCGCCGACATACCCGACACGGCGATCTCCTCACTGCTGTTCACACTCTGGACTCGCCGTTCATCCTTGCAGATCCGGCGCACTTGATCAGCCCTGATGGGAGCCGTTCACGTAGCTGTGGCTCAGTGGTCGCACGCCCAGGACGCTTTCGCGGTGGCCGTCTCCGCCTGCGTGCGCAGTGCACGTACCGCTTCTGCCGGGTCGTTCGCCCCGTAGACCGCCGAGCCGGCGACGAAGACGTCGGCGCCCGCGTCCGCGCAGCGCTCGATCGTCGACGCCGACACCCCGCCGTCGACCTGGAGCCACAGCTGGAGGCCGTGCTTGCTGATCAGCTCCCTGGTACGGCGGATCTTGGGCAGCATGATGTCGAGGAAGGCCTGCCCGCCGAAGCCCGGCTCCACCGTCATGATCAGGAGCATGTCGAGCTCGGGGAGCAGGTCCTCGTAGGGCTCGATGGGGGTGGCGGGCTTGAGCGCCATGGAGGCGCGGGCGCCCTTGGCGCGGATCTCGCGGGCGAGCCGCACGGGCGCGGCGGCCGCCTCGACGTGGAAGGTGACCGAGGAGGCGCCCGCTTCGACGTACTGCGGGGCCCACCGATCGGCGTCCTCGATCATCAGATGGCAGTCCAGCGGCGTGTCCGTCGCGCGGGCCAGCGACTCTACGACCGGTACGCCGAGCGTGAGATTGGGGACGAAGTGGTTGTCCATCACGTCGACGTGGAGCCAGTCGGCCCCTTCGACCGCCTTCGCCTCCTCGGCGAGGCGCGCGAAGTCGGCGGACAGGATGCTGGGGTTGATCTGCACGGCCATGCCCCAAGCCTGCCATGCCTCGGCACGGTTGTTCGCCCCGGTACCGGCTCCTGATGCGCGGATCGGAGCGCGCGCGGGGCCGCGGCCGACCCGAACGCCGGTCGCCGTGCGCGCGTCGGCCCGGAAAAGCGCGGTGGCCGGGGGCTGCCGTTCTATGGTCGACCGGCAGACGGCCTGCCGGACCACGGAGGTGTTGCGGTGCCGACGGCCCCCACGAAATCCAGCGCGAGGAACCTGCCCGTCGTCCTCGGACCGGCCCTGGCCTTCACGGTCACCGTCGTCGACCCGCTGGTGCTCAGCCTGAACCTGTCGGAGGTCAGCCACGCCCTCCACGTGCCGCCCAACCTCGTGGGGCTGCTCACCGGGGCGGCGACGCTGGTGGTGGCCGCCGCCGTCCTCGCCGCGGGCAACCTCGCCGACGCGTTCGGGCTGAAGCGGCTGCTGATGTCGGGCCTCGTCGTCGTCTCCGTCGCCAACCTGCTGTCCATGCTCGCCCCCGGCTACGGTTTCCTGCTGGCGATGCGCTTCCTCGACGGACTGGGACTGACCTGCCTGCTGGGCGTGTCCCTGGCCCTGCTCAAGGTCTCGGTGACGCCGGAGAAGCGACCCGCCGCGCTTGGTGTGTTCATGGCCATCGAGATGCTCCTGTGCGGGGTGACCCCCGCGTTCGCGGGCTGGCTGGTGCAGGTCGCCGGCTGGCGGTCCATGTTCCTCATCGCCCCGCTGCTGTGCGTGCTCTCGCTCTGGCTCACCGCCCGGTACGTCCCCCGGCCGCCCGCCCAGGAACGCCGCCGGCTCGACGTGGCCGCCGTGGTCCTGGTGGGCCTTGCCCTGCTGTCCCTGGTCGTCGGCATGGCCGCAGCGCAGAACGGCGTCACCCGGCCCCAGACCTGGGTGCCCCTGCTGATCAGCCTGGCGGCCGCGGTGGGCTTCGTGCTGCACGAACGGCGTGCTCCCGAACCCGCGGTGGATCTGGCGCTGTTCCGCGTTCCCGCGTTCAGCGTTGCCCTGGCGGCGGCCCTCGCGCTCAACTTCCTCGGCACCGGGTTCAGCTTCTCACTGGGGCAGTTCGGCGCGGCGGTGCTGTCCCTGCCGCCGCAGGCCATCGGCCTGCTCTTTCTCCCCGGCACCGGGCTGGTCGCCGGTTCCGTGATCCTTGCCGGGCACCTCATGGGCCGGTACACCCCGCGGCCGGTCATGGTCACCGGTCTGCTGGTGCTGACGGCCAGCGCCCTGGTCATGGCGGGCACGGCGGGTCCCACGATGGCGCTGTGGCTGCTCCTGCTGGCGACCTGGCTGTGCAACCTCGGGGTGACGATCACCTCCACCTCGGTCTCCGAGACGGTCCTCGCCCACGCACCGCAAGGGCGCTCCGGCACGGTGGCGTCCATGCAGTCGGCCTCCTGCATGACCGGCGCCGCGCTCGGCCCGACCGTCTACGTGCTGCTGCTGAACTTCTTCTTCCACCGGGAGTGGCTCGCCGACGCCGCCACGCGCAATCTGTCGGTGCCGCGGGCCACGCAGGCGGTGGACGCCGTGCGCAGCCAGCTGGCGGTGAGTCCCCCGGGCACGGCCGTGTACGACCCGAACCTGCTCCGGCAGGCGGCGGGCCTCGACCTCGGTCTGGATTTCAGCAACGGACTGCGGCTGACCATGCTGACCGTCAGCCTGCTGCCCTTGCTGCTCGCGGTGGCGGCCCACTTCCTGATGCCCGGGCCGGCCTCGGTCAGGCGGTCCGCCGAATGAGGGCGAGGTACATCGCGTCGGTGCCGTGCAGGTGGGGCCACAGTTGTACGTCCGGGCCGTCGCCGAGGGCGGGGACGCCGGGCAGGAGGGGGCGGGCGTCGATCAGTTCGGCCGCGGGGAACTGCTTGAGCACGTCGGCGACGACGGCGCGGGTCTCGGCGAGGTGGGGCGAGCAGGTGGCGTAGCCGACGACACCGCCGGGCCGCACCGACTCCAGGGCCGTGCGCAGCAGCCCGCGCTGGAGCGGGGCGAAACCGTCCAGGTCCTCCGGGCGGCGGCGCCAGCGTGCCTCCGGGCGGCGGCGCAGGGCGCCCAGACCGGTGCAGGGCACGTCGACGAGGACGCGGTCGAAGCTTCCGGGCCGCCACGGCGGACGGGTGCCGTCGGCGGCGATCACCTGGTAGGGGCCCGGGTTTCCGGCGAGCGCCTTGGCCACCAGGCCGGCGCGGTGGGGCTGCTTCTCGGAGGCGAGCAGCGCGGCACCGCGTTCGGCGGCGAGCGCGGCGAGCAGCGCCGCCTTGCCGCCGGGGCCCGCACAGGCGTCGAGCCACTTGCCGTCGGGACCGTCCAGGGGCGCGTTCGCCAGGGCCAGGGCTACGAGCTGGCTGCCCTCGTCCTGCACGCCCGCGCGGCCCTCCCGCACGGCGTCCACCGCGCCCGGCTCGCCGCCCTCGGTGAGCCGCACCGCGTACGGGGACCAGCGGCCCGGCACGGCGGCCTCCTCGCGCAGCAGCTCCTCGGCGGTGGCCCGCCCGGGGCGGGCCACCAGGGTGACCTCGGGCCGCTCGTTGTCCGCCTCCAGCAGGTCCTCGATGCCGGCCCGGCCGCCGCCGAGGGAGTCCCACAGGGCGGAGACGACCCAGCGCGGGTGGGAGTGGACGACGGCGAGGTGGTCCTCGGGGTCCTCGTCGTAGGGCGGGGCGACCTTCTCCAGCCAGCCGTCGAGGTCGTTCTGCGCGACCTTGCGCAGCACGGCGTTGACGAACTTGGCCCGCCCGTCGCCGAGGACGACGCGGGCGAGCTCGACGGTGGAGGAGACGGCGGCGTGGCTCGGGATGCGCGTCCCGAGCAACTGGTGGGCGCCGAGGGTCAGTACGTCGAGAACGGGCGGGTCGACCTCCCGGAGCGGCCGGTCGACGCAGGCGGCGAGGATCGCGTCGTACGTCCCCTGGCGCCGCAGCGTGCCGTACACCAGCTCGGTCGCGAGCGCGGCGTCCCGGCCGTCGAAGCCGCCCTTCTCGCGCGCCTTGCGCAGCAGCGGGGGCAGCACGAGGTTGGCGTACGCGTCCCGCTCGTCCACGGCGCGCAGCGCGTCGAAGGCGAGGATGCGGACGGGGTCCTTCTGGGGACGGCGGTAGGGCTTGCCGGCCCTGCGGGGCCGACGGTCGGTGTCGCTCACGAAAAAGGTGCTCCGGATGTCCGAGTGCGCGGTACCTCCACCCTACGTCCCGGCCGGCGCCGCCCCGAACGCCCCACCCCGGCCGGCGCCGCCCCGAACGCCCCACCCCGGCCGGCTCCCGCCCCGCGCTCCGTCTCCCCGGGCTTCCCGCCCGCGGCGGGGGGGGCCGCTCAGGTGCCGAGGAATTCGCCCTCGGTGATGCGGGCGCCGCGGGCCCAGTCGGCGGCGCTCATCGGCCTCTTGCCCTGTGCCTGGACCCAGAGCAGCTCGACGGCGTAGGAGCCGGTGCCGACGTGGACGCTGTTCTTGCCCGCGGCGAGCGCGCCCGGCGCGAGGTCGGAGCGCCCGGGCACGGGGGTGGCCTGGATCAGCTTCAGCCGCTCACCGCGGAAGGTGGTCCACGCGCCGGGCGCGGGCGTGCACCCGCGCACCACCCGGTCCACCCGCAGCGCGGGCGTGCTCCAGTCGACCTTCGCGTCCTCGACCGTGATCTTCGGTGCGAGGGTGACGCCCTCGGCGGGCTGCGGCACGGCCTTGAGGGTGCCGTCCTCGATGCCGTCCATGGTCGCGGCGAGCAGTCCTGCGCCGGCGAAGGCGAGCCGGGTGAGGAGGTCGCCGCTGGTGTCGGTGGGCCGGATCTCCTCCGTGACCGTGCCGTAGACGGGCCCGGAGTCGAGCCCCTCCTCGATGAGGAAGGTGGAGGCACCGGTGATCTCGTCGCCCGCCATCAGGGCGTGCTGCACGGGCGCGGCGCCGCGCCAGGCGGGCAGCAGCGAGAAGTGCAGGTTGACCCAGCCGTGGGCCGGCACGTCCAGGGCCACCCTGGGCAGCAGGGCGCCGTAGGCGACGACCGGGCAGCAGTCCGGGGCGATCTCCCTCAGCCGCTCCAGGAACTCCGGCTCGCGCGGCTTGACCGGCTTCAGCACCTCGATACCGGCCTCCTGGGCCCGCTCGGCGACCGGGCTCGCGACCAGCCTGCGCCCGCGTCCGGCCGGCGCGTCGGGCCGGGTGACGACGGCGGCCACCTCGTGCCGTCCGGAGGCGAGCAGGGCGTCCAGGGCGGGTACGGCGACCTCGGGGGTACCGGCGAAGACGAGCTTCATGGGCTGGCTTGGGCCTCTCGGGCGGCGTGGCGGGCGGGCAGCGCACCAGTCTATGACCACGACGGGCGGCGCAGCGCGCGTCCACCCACGGGGGCGTACGTACATCTTCTTACGCCCCCTCACCGTGACCAGCGGAGGGAAAACGCGTTGGTCAAGAAAGAGTTGACCACAATGGGACCGCATCGGCGGCCCGATTCCTTTCAACGCCGGTTCGAGAGGCTTGTTCATGGCCGACCACGCAACCCACGACGCCCAGGCCCGGGCCAGCCTGCACTTGCTGGTGCGGGACATCGAGCGGGTCCGCCGGCAGGTGGACGCACTGCGCACGCTCACCGCCCAGCTGGGCAACGTCTACCGCCCGCGCCGCACCGGCCCCTCCACGGGCTTCGTCGTCTACGGGCGTGCCCCCGCCCCGACGGTCCGCCTGGCGCAGGAACTGCGGGACAGCGTCGAGACCCTGGTCACCGCCGCCGTGGACTTCGACCGCTCCCTCGGCTTCTCGTGGGACGCCGTGGGTTCGGCACTCGGCGTCACCAAGCAGGCGGTCCACCGGCGTTACGGCGCGCGCCGGGCCGCCGCTCAGGCCGCCGCCGAGGCCGAGCGGACCGCGGAGCCCTCCGGCACCCGCACGGTCAACGTGGGCGGCGGCATCGCCGCGGTGCCGACGGTCCCGGCGGCCCGCTCCATGCCGACCCAGCCCACGGCCGGCAGCCCGTCCCTGCGTGACGAGGCCCGCCCCACAGCCTTCCCCGGTCCCCGCAACGGCTGACCCGGACGACGCGCCGTCCCTGGCCCCCGCAACGGCTGCCCCGACGACGCGCCGTCCCTGGCCCCGCAACGGCCACCCACGGGGCGGCTCACCGAGCCCGGGCCACAGCTGACCCGCCAACGCGGCCCTGGGGCCGCCCGCGCGCCCTCTCAGCCGATGTCCGGTGGGTCGATCCGGACCCATACCGGGTCGGCGGTTCCCCGTGCCGTGCGGGACGCCCGGGCGGTTTTGAGGGCGGTGGCGAGCGCGGAGCCGCTGCCGGGCGGTACGCGGATCAGGGCGCGGTCCCAGTGCTCGCCGGGCGGGGGCGTGCCCGAGCGGCGGGGCCGGCCCGGCGGGGTGACCGGCAGGGGCACGGGGCCCAACACCTGCGCCTCGGCGGGCAGTTCGACCGCGGCCAGGAACTCCGCCACCGACTCCGGCGGTCCCGACACCGCCGCCATGCGCGACACCGGCGGGAAGCCGAGCTCGGCCCGCTCGGCCAGTTCCCGCAGCGCGTGCCCCACCGGGTCCCAGCGCACCAGCGCCTGCACGGGCCGCAGGGTCGGCTCGGCCACGACGACCACCGTCCCCCGCTCACCCTGCGGACGCACCAGCGCACCGGCCGCGATCCATCTGCGCAGCGCGTCCTCCCCGGCCCGCAGGTCGGGCCGCCCGAGCATCGCCCAGCCGTCCAGCAGCAGCGCGGCCGCGTACCCGCCCTCGGCGACCGGCTCGGCGCCGGGCGTGCTGACGACGAGCGCGGGAGCGTCCGGCACCGTGTCCAGCACGTGCTCGCGCCCCGAGGTCCGCACCGGCACGGCGGGAAAGGCACGTCCGAGCTCCTCGGCGGTGCGCCGGGCGCCCACGACCTGGGCGCGCAGCCGGAAGCCGCCGCACTCCGGGCAGTGCCAGGCGCCCTCCTCGCGGCCGCACCAGCCGCAGCGCAGCGTCCCGGCGTCCTGCCCCTGGAGCGGGCCCGCGCAGTGCCGGCAGCGGGCGGGGGCCCGGCAGTTGGCGCAGGCCATCCGGGGGACGTAGCCCCGCCTGGGCACCTGGACCAGCACCGGCCCGTGCCGCAGCCCGTCGCGGACCACCTGCCAGGCGAGCGTGGGCAGCCGCGCGGCGCGGGCGGCCTCGTCCCGGGCGAGGTCCTCGTCGCCCACGGTCCGCACCAGGGGCGCGGCGCGCCGCACCTGCTCCCGTCCGGCGACCAGGGGCCGCGCCCAGCCGCTCTCCACGAGCTGGGCGGCCTCCACCGTGCAGCTCCAACCGCCCAGCAGGAAGCCGCACTTGTCGAGCGCGGCGCGCAGCAGCAGCACATCGCGGGCGTGCGGCTGCGGCGCGTGCTGCTCGCTGTGGCTGTCGTCCCCGTCGTCCCATACGGCGACGAGCCCGAGCTCCGCGACCGGCGCGAACATGGCCGCCCGAGTCCCCACCACGGCCCGTACGGCGCCCCTGCGCACCGCGAGCCACTGCGCGTACCGCTTCTCGGGGCCGGCCTCCGCCGTGAGCAGCACGTGCCGTCCCTCGCCCAGCAGGGCGGTGAGCGCGGCGTCCACGCGCGCGGCGGCCCGCCCGTCCGGTACGACGACCAGCGCGCCGCGCCCGGAGGCGAGCGTCGCGGCGACCGCCCGGGCCAGTTCCTCGCACCACAGCGGCCCCGGCAGCGCGTTCCACACGGCCCTGGGGGCGCCCCCGGCGGCCAGGGACTCGACGAAGGCGCTCCCCTGCTCGTACCGCGCCCAGGATCCGGGGTCCGGGGCCGGCGGCGGGGGCAGCGGCGCGGGCGAGGGCCGCTGTTCGGCACGGGCGCTGCGCGGCGGCACGGCGAGCTGGAGCACGTCGGCGACGCTGCCCGCGTACCGGTCGGCGACGGCTCGGGCCAGGCCCAGCAGTTCGGCGCTGAGCACGGGTTCGGGCGAGACGACCTGGGCGAGGGCCGCGAGCGGTCCGGAGTAGTCGGAGTCGGCGAGGCGCTCCACGAGGTAGCCGTCGATGAGTCCGCCGCCCTCGCGGCGTCCCTCGCGCACCCGGTGCCGTCCGGCCCCGAAGCGGACCCGGACCCGGACGCCGGGCCGGGCGTCGGCGTCCAGCTCGGCGGGCACGGCGTAGTCGAAGTACCGGTCGAGGTGGAGCACGCCCTTGTCGACCAGCACCCGCGCCACGGGCAGGTGCTCGGCCAGGGCGGCGCCCCGCCAGGTGCGCGGCTTGGCCCGGGGCGCCTTGGCCTTGCGCACGCTCTCCCGGATGAGCGCGAGCTGCTCCGGCGGCGCCTGTGCGGCGTCGTCGTCCCCCGGCCCGTTCTCGCTGCTCACGCTTGCATTCTTACCAAATGCCACTGACAGCGGCGCACGGCCGAGGCCCGGCTCCCCCGTTGGGGAACCGGGCCTGGGTGGCGGTGCTGCCGGCCGTGCCTACAGCCCGGCCGCCTCGCGCAGGGCGTCCACGCGGTCGGTGCGCTCCCAGGTGAACTCGGGCAGCTCGCGGCCGAAGTGCCCGTAGGCGGCGGTCTTGGCGTAGATCGGGCGGAGCAGGTCGAGGTCGCGGATGATCGCGGCGGGGCGGAGGTCGAAGACCTCGTCGATCGCCTTCTCGATCTTCTCCGGCTCCACCTTGTGGGTGCCGAAGGTCTCGACGAACAGGCCCACCGGCTCGGCCTTGCCGATCGCGTACGCGACCTGCACCTCGCAGCGGGATGCGAGGCCCGCCGCGACGACGTTCTTGGCGACCCAGCGCATCGCGTACGCGGCGGAGCGGTCCACCTTGGAGGGGTC
>NZ_BMVJ01000024.1:96608-102096 GCF_014650655.1 Streptomyces anandii JCM 4720 | reverse complement strand
ACAACCACCACCGCTGCCACACCGCACTCGGCGGCCACCCACCGATCAGCCGCGTTAACAACGCTTCAGGTCAATACAACTAGGGCCTGCACGGGGTGCACAGCGATCAGCACCTCAGCGGCCATGGCCAGGCTTCCTGTCCGGCCCGGGACGCCGCTGGCACTGGTCTGCGCACCGCCGGACCTGACCCGCCCGCTTCATGCCGGCCGCTTTCCCCCTCATGGCGCCCTACGGGTGGTGGGTGGCTGTGGGTGCTCCGGGCGGTCCAGGGTCATGTTCTCCTCGGGCTCGCCCGGGTGTACACGGGTGAGTTTTGCGGGATTGGTGACCAGGTAGACGTCCGAGACCTGGTCGCCGTCCGGGGTGAGGTCCATGACCATCACGGCGTACGGGGTGTCGCCGGTGAACAGCACCGCCGCGTCGTCGCCGTTGACGCGACGGTAGCGGATGTCCGGGTCCTCGGTGCGCCGGGTGGCGTAGCCGGCCAGCATGCGGGCGGCCTTCTCCCTGCCGTGGACCGGGCGCAGCCCTGCCGCCCTCCGCGCTCCTCCGCTGTCGATCCAGACCGTCACGTCCGGGGCGAGTATCTCCATGAGCGCGCCGATGTCGCCGCCTAGGGCGGCCGCGACGAACCGCTCTGTCGCTTCGCGCCGGACGCGGGGGTGGGCGCGGTAGCGGGGGCGGCGGGCACGGACGTGCGCGCGGGCGCGATGGGCGAGCTGGCGCACGGAGGCGGGGGTGCGGTCGAGCACGCCGGCGATCTCGGTGTGGGGGTAGCCGAACACCTCGTGGAGGACGAACACAGCCCGTTCCAGGGGCGTGAGGGTCTCCAGGACCACCAACATGGCCATGGAGACCGAGTCCGTCCGTACCGCGTGCTCGGCGGTGTCGGGGGCGGGGCCGGCGGCGGCATCGGTGATCAGGGGTTCGGGCAGCCAGGGACCGACGTACGTCTCCCGGCGTGAGGCGATCGCGGCCTGCCGGGCGAGCGCGTGGTTCACCGCGATGCGTACGAGATAGGCGCGCGGACTGCCGATCTCCGCGAGCGGCGCCCGGCGGTTCCTGCCGGACCAGGACAGCCAGGTCTCCTGGAGCACGTCCTCGGTGTCGGCGACGCTGCCGAGCATGTTGTAGACGACGGAGAAGAGAAGCTCGCGGTGGTCGGCGAAGAGCCGTGTGGCGTTGTGCACCGGACCCGCCTGCCCGGGATCCGCGCCTGGCGTGTGCGGCGTGTCCTGGGCCGGTCCCGTTCGGTGCGTTGCCGCACTCTCGTCGTGGGTGGCTGCCATCGGTCGTCCTCCTGTCCGGCGCTCACTACTGAGAGGGCCGGGGCGGCCGGAATGTGACATGCCGGACGCTCCGTGCGCGGCACGGTCGTATCCGGATCTCATTTTCCGCCGCCGAGCGCCTCCTTGCGCATGACGTCGAGGAAACTCGGTGCGCCTTCCGTGGTGCGGACGTCGACGAAGGCGCGCACATGGCGGTCACCGGTCGCGTGGCGCAGCAGCGCGTTTCCGAGGTCCGCGCGTGAGGTGAACCGGCCGGGCAGACGGGAGGTGGCGACCTGGTAGTCGCTGACCTCGTCCGCGTCGAACAGGCCGGCGGGGCGGACGATCGTCCACTGGTGATCGCTGTCGCTCACGATCCGCTCCATGCGCCGCATGTCCTCGTACACGGTGCGCCCGATGGTACGGGCGATCAGGGGCTCGAGTACCGCCCGGAAGAAGAAGGTCTCGCCGGGCGCCGGTACGCCGAAGAGGACGGTCGAGGTCACGCAGACCAGGCGTCGGACTCCGTGCTTCGTCATGGCCCGCGTGATGTGGCCGATGCCGTCGGAGTACACGGTGACGGGACGTCGGCCATAAGGCACGCCGAGCGTCGAGATCACCGCTTCCTGCCCGGCCACGGCGCGTTCGACGGCGGCGGGATCGAGCACGTCGGCGCCGGCCACCCGCAGTCGTGAGTGGCTCAGCGGAAAGTCCTCGGGGTGGCGTGTGACGGCCGTGACCATGTGCCCTTCCGCGATCGCCTGCTCGGTGGCCTGCCGCCCGGTCGGTCCGTTCGCCCCGAATATCACCAGCTTCACGCGTCTTCCTCTCTCCCTGGACGGGCGGCTCCACCGGTGGGCCTGGGGCGCACACGGGGCCGTCGTCCTGATCGGTCGTGCCATATGGGAGGGAGCCGACGGCGACGAGTGTGACACCTTGCGCCCGCGCGAGGGCTGAGTCACAGTCTCGCGGCGGCGGTGGACGCGGGGTCGGCGTGCCCGGGGTCAGTCACCCGCGCGCAGGCCGCGGCTCGGTGTCGACGATGCCGAGCACGGAGCCGACGATCAGCCGTTCCAGCTCCGCGCGGCCGGCCACGTGGCGGTGGAGCCCGCGAAGCACGGCGAACACGCCTACGACCAGTGGACGGTCGACGACCTGCTCGAGTCGGCAATCCGGGCAGGGCAGACGGCGCGAGTGACGCTGTCACCGTCCCGCGCGCAGAAAGAATCATGAGCGTCGGCGTCATGCGACTGATCCCCCATGCAGGCGAGCGAAGCCGGGACACCGGCCGTCCGGCTTCCGAGGACCGTTGTCCGTTGCCGTCGGCCGACGAACGCGGACGACCTCGAGGCGGTGCCGGGACGGTCGGCCGAGCGCGAGGACGTGACTGAGTGTTCCGCGCTTCCCCGCGTTCTTGGCTGGTCCTCGCCGTGCCCGTCATGGGCCTGCTGGTGCTGACGTATGCCGCGACCAGGTCCGATCCACGCGCATCCATGGAACACCCGGCCCCCGCCCAGCCGTTGCGGGACAGTCCGCTCCCCGCCGGCGGCACCGCACGACTCTCGAAGTGCGGGGTGGACGATTGGCCGCGACCGGTACCGCGAGGGAAGGGCGAGCGCGGCAAGGATCCGCAGCTGGTGCTCACCAGCTGGGGCGCCTACGATCCGGGACCGAAGTCGCCGGGCAAGCCCCGCTTCACCGTCCACGCGGCGATCCGAACGGGCGACCGCCCGCTGTTGCTCGACGCACCGTTGGCCAAAGGCGGGGTCACGCTCGATCTCTACGGTCCGCACGGTGAGGGCGTCCGCGCTTCCGCCCGCGGGCTCACCGCGACTGTCGTGGACAGCGGTTACATGGGCAAGCCTGTCAAAGCCCCGGCGTCCGGCAGCTTCCGGGTGGATCCCGGCAAGGAGTTGCTCCTGGACGTGGACCTGCCTGCCGGGGCGGTGTGTCCTGGCCACAACCTGCTCGACGTCAACAAGTGCTCGCCCGAGGACACCAACGACTCCGCGGACTGCCCGGTGCTGACGCTCACCTTCGCCGACCCGGCGATCCGTGCGTACCGCGCCGAGACCACCGACGACAGCGCCGCCGGCTCCTTCAGCGACCGCCTTGTCGTGGTTTTCCCGGAACCGGACACCTCCGAGGTGTGAGCGGCCCGGACGGATGCCTGTGTGTGGGGATGGGCCCTCTGAGATCATCTCGGCCATGGATGACGGACGTCGGGCCTATGAAGTCCGCTACGGCTGGAACGCTCCGACGGTGAAAGGGGCACTGCTGTGCCTGCTCCTCCTCGGACTTGCCTTCGTCCCAGGTTCTCCGGGCTGGGTCGCCGCCGCGCTCGGCCTCGTGGGAACCGTCTCCTTCCTGGCGACCGCCCTGCTCGCTTGCTCACACCGGGTGGCTCTCCGCGTCGATCCCGAAGGCGTGACGCTGGGTGGCACACCCTTCGGCATCAGGACTGAGCGAATGAGCTGGCCGGAGGTCGTGTCCATCGACCTGTGGACGGAGCAGTCGCATCGCATGGTGAAGACGCCGTACATCGGTGTGCGCCACAGGAAAGGATCTGTACCCCCGCCGGAGGCCTCGAGCTTCCCCGGACTCCGGCAACTCGACGAATACCTGGCTACGCGGGTTCCCGCCGAGTTCGTGGAAGCATTCCGCGGAACCGTCCTGGCGAGCCGCTCAATGGCTCTGTGGCGCGTGGACCGTACCCGGTTGAAGGCCACGGTCCACGCGTTCGCCCCCGAGGTTCACGTCTTTGACCGTCTGGACTAGACGACCAAATCCAAGACCGCGCGCGAACGGGACGAGCTTCAGTCATCGCATGGCCAGTCCCGGCCGGCTGTCGCCTCGTGGGCGATGCGACGCCATCGTTCCTGCCCGCCGGGCAGGGGCCAGGCCCAGGTCGGCTGTGCCGCGGTGTCGAGGTCGTGCAGGAGGCGGACGAGCTGTGGGCCGGCGGTGGCGGTGCCGTCCGGGACAGTGGGACCGTGCACGGCTCGGAGTTCGGCGAAACGCGCCAGTTCATGTTCGTAGAAGTCCACCGCCTCGTCGATGCGCGTGTTCAGGTCGTCACGCGGCACCGTGCGGTGCAGTTGCAGCAGCGGGGGCTCGACCGATTCGGCGATCGCCGCGGCCAGCCGCGCATGACCGTCCAGGATCAAATGGCAGTCCAGGCCGCTGACCCACCACAACAGAACAGGTGGCAGCGTCCCTTCACGGGCTTGCTTGCGGTACGCCTTGACCCGACCGTCGTCCGCACCGGGCATCGGACGCAGCGCGAGGACCTCCCACGCACCGGAGTGGACGAACCAGTCGATGTACCCGTCAGGATGACCGTCGACGAGCACCGAGCTCCAGTACTCCGCATGTGAGACCTTGGCGTGGCGCCACCGCTGAAGCGGACTCTCGCACGACAGCAGCCATCGGCCTTCGTGCAAGGGGCTGTCGGGCGAGTCGGCGAGGTACCGCGCAAAGCGGTGCGCCCACCGCTGCGGACTCCCCGCCAGAGCACGCCCCTCATCGGCACGCAACGGCGGGACGAAGGAGCGGTACCCCTCGGTGCGCCAGAAGTCCACGCCCTGGAGCTGGTCGTCGACGACGGCCAGCAACACAGGCCGCGACAGCTGGGAGACCAACAGCCGCTGCCCGGCACTGAATACGCACAGTCCCGGCCGCTGAAGGTTCTCCACCTCCAGGCACAGGCCCACCCATGTGCCTTCACCCCGCGTGACATCGCTGCGCCGCATGCCGAGAGAGTAGACGACTGCCGAAGGAGCCTTTGGTGGCGCCCCGCGGCTGCTCGGAAGGGGTCTCCTTCGCCCACACCACCCCGCGGTCCACTGCCGCGCTTGCGGCACCGGACTGCGCATGCCCACGCGCGGTGGGAAGATTGGACAGGGATCGGGGCTACCGCAACCAGTCCGTGAGTCAGGGAGCGGCCATGACCACGAAGACCTCGACCGAGACCGTCGTGCTGGTGGCCGGGCGATGCTGGGACGGACTGGCGCGGAGGCCGTCCGGGCACACCGAAGTCGTGGTCCGCGGCGGGTGTGTCGCCGAGGTGGGCGACAGAGTCGATCGTAAGGCGGGGCGGGTGGTCGACCTCGGCGGGCGCATGCTGCTGCCCGGCTTCATCGACTGCCACCTCCACACGACGATGGACCCGTCCGCCCTGCTCACCGCGTTCGCGGCCGACGCGGCCACGGTCATCGCGC
>NZ_BMVJ01000024.1:91290-96584 GCF_014650655.1 Streptomyces anandii JCM 4720 | reverse complement strand
TGCGTGCCCTGCCGGTGCTGCGTGATCTGCTCGACCGCGGGTTCACCACCGTGCGTGACCTGGCCACCTTCACCGGCGAGCCGATCACGATCCACCTGCGCGACGCGCTCGCGCGGGGCCTGATCACCGGGCCGCGGATGCTCGTGGCACCGCATCTGATCTCGGCCCGCGGCGCACACGGGGACCTCTCCACCCTGCTCGCGCCCGAGTACGGCCGCGAGATCGGCGTACTCGCTGACGGGCCCGCCGAAGTCACCCGGGCCGTGCGTGCGGAGATCCGTGCCGGCGCGGACTGGATCAAATTCGGCGCCACCGGAGGGTTCGGCAGCCCCACCGACGATCCCGGGCAGGCCACCTACACGCAGAGCGAGATGGACGCGCTGGTGGCCACCGCCGCCGACCTGGGCGTCCCCTGCACCCCGCACGCCTACGGCGATGAGGGCGTCGCGCGCGCCGTGCGGGCCGGGGTGCGCTGTGTCGAGCACGGCAACCTCGCCTCGGCCGAGACCCTGTCGTTGATGCGGCAGCGCGGGGTGTTTCTGGTTCCCACCCAGTTCATGGTCCTCGACGCGCTGGACCACCTCGAGGACGAGAGCTACTGGCAGGGCAAGGACCCGGCGGAGCGGGCGAAGTTCCACCGCTATGCGGACCAACTCCGGGACAGCGCCCGCAATGTGGCCGCCAGCGACGTGCGCGTCGCGTTCGGTACTGACGCAGGCATGTTCCCCCATCACCTGAACGTGAAGGAGTTCCCCGCCATGGTGGAGAGCGGCATCTCGCCGCCACGGGCGCTGCGCGCCGCCACCAGTACCGCCGCCGACCTGCTGCGACTTCCCGACCTGGGCCGGATCCGGTCCGGCGCCACGGCAGATCTCATCGCCCTGCCCGGCGATCCCTTCGACGACATCACCTCCACCGACGGCGTCGACTTCGTCATGCACCACGGCACGATCCATCGCTGGATCACCTCCTGAAGCGGTCGTTCGACGCGTATCGTCCAGGCATGGACAGCACCCTTCCGCCACGCGTTCTCGTGATCGGGCTTGATCCATATCGGGTGCCGGGGCCGTGGGATCCCGAACCGGTGGCCAAGGCGATCGAAGCGGGACTCGCCAGGTTCACCGAACATGGCGTGGGCGTCGAGACCTGCCTGATCGGCCTTGACGGAAGCGACGACGTGGAAGCAGTGCTCGGGAACGCGCTGCGAGCCCATCCGTGGGAGTGCGTCACCGTCGGCGGTGGCCTGCGGCATTCCGACGATCAGGTTGAACTCCTCGAGCAGGTGATCAACCTGATCCGGCTGCACGCACCCGATGCGGCCATCGCGTTCAACGCCACCCCGGCCACCACCTATGACGCCGCTGCCCGTTGGATCGAACGACGACGGTGAACTCGGAAGTGGCGGGCCGTCCAGTCGTGCAGGAAGGCGAAACGGGATCCGCGGAGGCGGCTGGGACCCGGGCCCCGGAGTGAGACTTGGTCGAGTTCGACGAAAGGCGACTTGACCTTCACGGGGATGACGACACGCTTCCATTCCACTCGCGGTATGCGCATGGTCGAACCCAACTGTGCCATGAGGTCGGCGAGGAGTTCTTGCTGCTGCCGCAGAAGTTCGAGGTCACCGGTCTCGTAAGCCGCTGACAGCCGACCGACGTACGTGCGGTAGGGCGCGGCTCGCTCTCGCAGCTCGCGGACTTCTTCAGCGACCGTCACCGGGTCTTCCGTTCCTGCCTTGGTGATCTCCCAGAAGCTGGGCATCGGCAGGGCGGGCAGGCCGACCGGTCCTTCGTGGAGCCGGTCGGAGAAGGGTGTGCGTACCTGATCGTCGAAGGAGCGCCTGCACCTGTCGCACATCTACCGCTTCCCGCACGCGGAAATGCCGCACACCGGACTTCGTGGCTACGCCCGAAACTCGCTCGCCCTGGTCACCTCCTTGACGACACCCTGTGGGCATGGAGTTCCTCTGTTACCACCGCGACCGGCCCGGCTCGCTGCCGCTGCGCGACGAGTTGCTGGAAGACCACTGGTCATACATGGACCGGTACGCGAAGGAGATGATCGCCCGGGGCCCGACCCTCGCCGACGACGGCGACACACCCACCGGAAGCGTGCACATCGTCGATCTGCCCGATCTCGCCGCGGCACGCGCCTTCGCCTTCGACGAGCCGAACTACCAGGCCGGCG
Source organism: Streptomyces anandii JCM 4720 (assembly GCF_014650655.1). Classification (GTDB taxonomy): domain Bacteria; phylum Actinomycetota; class Actinomycetes; order Streptomycetales; family Streptomycetaceae; genus Streptomyces; species Streptomyces anandii. Next base: position 94,400 of record NZ_BMVJ01000024.1, on the reverse strand, counting down.
TCTACCGGGACGTGCTGCTGCGGCGGTGGCGCAACACGCTGGGGCGCACCATGTGGGACTTCCCCGGCGGCCGGACCGGAGGCAACCGGTATCTGGTGCTCGGCCTCGGCGCGGGGCAGGCCGCCGACCTCGCGGTGCCGCCCGACGGCGACGAGCTGATCGCCTACGGGCCACTGCTGTCCGACGACGGCGCCACCTGGCTGGGCACGGCGGTGTTGCTGCGGGCGCCGGACCCGGAGACGGCACGCCACATCCTGACCCCGGACCGGTACGCCGGCATCGAGGTGCACGACTGGCAGTTCGGCGGCCGGCCTTCATGACGGGCACGTCCAAGCCGAGGTCACCGGGAAGTCCGCCGGATCCCTTCCCGGGACCGGCGCCGGCCTGACGCCGCCGGCCTCCCCCGCTTCCGCGGACTGGGCGCCACCGTCAACATCCAAGCCCTGTGGGCCGCCCACGAACCCCAGACGGACGACCTGACCATCCCGTTCCTCGGCCCGCAGCGCGCCGCCCGCCAGTACCCCTTCGCGGACCTGGTGAACAGCGGCGCGACCCACAAGGGCCACTGGCCCCGGCGCATCAGTTCGGACAAGCTGCGACACATGGACTGGATGCCCTTGCTCTCCACACTGACCGGTGCCGTCATCGGCATCGCAGCCACTCTGGTCGCCGATCGGAGCCGGTGGCGGCGGGAGGAGGCGAGGCACGCACTGGAAGTACGGCGCGAGGTGTACACGGAGTACGTTTCCGCCCTCAAGGCCGCGGGTGAGGAGATACGGGCCGTCGCTCTGGGCGACCACAGGTCCGAGTCGGCGCGCGACGCGGCGGTGCGGGAGGCCGTGCGCGGCACCGGGATCTACACGGCGAGCGAACGCTTCTGGCTCGTGGGCCCGCCGCAGGTCGTGGAGGCGGGGAACGAGGCGTTCCACTGCCTGCGCGCGATCCGCGATGCCTACGCCGGCGGAGTGGCCGTCGGCTCCGCCGACGAAGCGCCCCTGATGGAGCGACGACGCAAGGCCATGGCACGGATGCGTCACCTCATGCGCGAGGATCTCGGCATCGGGCCCCTTGGGATCGAGTGATGGCCCATCAGCCCTGCGACTCTCCGACGCCGATCTCCACCGTGAGCGAGAAGTCCCGAGAGGGCCCGGTGGACGATGCTCGTCATTCCCCGTCTCGGGCCACCTGGCCCTCGGGAGTCCGTCGACGGCGTCGGGCACCAGCAGGAGCCGGGGGGACGGCCTGGCCGGCGGCGGGCTCGGTGCCGTAGCGGCTCATCACGTCGATGTTGGCCTGAGGGGTGAGTGGCCGGCCGTCGGTGAGGACGTCCTGGAGGTCCCGGAAGTACTGCACGTACAGGTCGGGGGTGAAGGTGCTGAGCATGACGGCGGGTTGGCCGGTCGGGTTGGCGAAGGTGTGCGGCGTACCGGGCGGAACCATCACCAGCGTGCCCGCGGTGGCGTCGTAGTCCCGGTCCCCGACGGTGAACCGCACGGTGCCGGACAGGACGTAGAAGCCCTCGTCGTGCCGGTCGTGGCGGTGCTGCGGCGGTCCCTGGGTGTGCGGGGCGAGGACGGACTCGGCGATCGCGAGACGGTGCTCGGTGTGGCTGCCGTCCTCGAGGACGCGCATGCGGGTGGTGCCCAGGACGATCGTCTCGCCGTCGCCGGGAGCCACCACGGATACGGCGGGGCCGGCCTGTGATTCGCTGCTGCTGACTTCCTCGGTCATGCTCACGAGTGCACCGCCGGGACCTTGCCCGTGTCCAAGACCTGTACGACGGAGTCGATACCTTGCCGGTATCGTCGCAGTGTGGAGCTGCGGACCTTGCGCTACTTCGTGGCGGTCGCCGAGGAACTCCACTTCGGCCGGGCCGCCACCCGACTGCACATGAGTCAGCCGCCGCTGAGCCGGGCGATCAAGCAGTTGGAGGCCGACGTCGGGGCCCTGCTGTTCATCCGCTCGCCCGCCGGCGTCATGCTCACTCCGGCGGGGACGGTTCTGCTCGAGGAGGCCCGGGCCCTGCTCGACCATGCCGACCTCGTCCGCGCACGGGTGAGCACCGCGGCCGGCGCCCCGGCCATCACCGTCGGCATCCTGGGCGACGGCACGGACCCGGCGGCGAACAGGCTGGCCACGGCCTTCCGTCGACGCCACCCCGGGGTCGACGTCCGCGTACGCAACACCGATCTGACCGACCCGACCTGCGGGCTGAGCGCCGGATCGGTCGACGTGGCCCTGACCCGAGCGCCCTTCGACCAGACGGCCCTCATGGTGCGCACGTTGCGGACTGATCCGGTCGGCGTGGTGCTGCGTGCCGACGACCCGCTGGCCCGCCGCGGGCAACTGCGTCTGGACGACCTGAGCGAACGCCGCTGGTTCCGGTTCCCGCAGGGCACCGATCCCGTCTGGCAGTCGTACTGGAGCGGCGGCAGACCGCGCGAGGGTCCGGTGGTGCGTGCCGTCCAGGAGTGCCTGCAGGCCGTGCTCTGGAATGACACGGTCGGTCTCACCCCGCTCGGACATCATCTGCCTGCGGAGTTGACGGCGGTACCGCTGGTGGACATGGCCCCGAGCCGGGTGGTGGCGGCGTGGAAGGAAGGTGAGACCAACCCGCTGATCCGGTCCTTCATCGAGATCGCGACGGCTGCGTACCGTCACTGAGCGCCGCTCAGGGGGGGTGCGTCGCACCGCCTGGAGCGGCCCCCTCCCCGCTCACCGACGCCGCCGACGTGCCCGGCCGTGCCCTGCGTCAGCGGGCGAACTTCTCCTTCGCCACCGCTGTGACCGGCGTGAAGAAGTTGACCAGGTTGCCGTCGGGGTCGCGGAACAGCAGGGACCGGTTGCCCCAGGGCATCGTGGTGGGCTCGTTGACGAAGTCGGGGGCGGGGACGCTGCCGGCCAGCCTCTTGTACGCGGCGTCCACGTCGTCGACCAGGAACTCCAGGATCACGCTGTGGTTGTCGGCCGGGCGTGATGAGCCCGGTGCGAACAGTGGGACGGTGCGGGTGCCGGCGACGGCGAGGGTCGCGCCGGGCGTCCCGAGCTCGGCGAAGTCCTCGGTGAACCAGGTCGCCTGTACGCCGGTGGCCGTCTCGTAGAAGGCGACG
>NZ_BMVJ01000024.1:74705-91267 GCF_014650655.1 Streptomyces anandii JCM 4720 | reverse complement strand
AGGCGCGCGACGTCGCCGGTGATGACGCGGATCGAGACGAAGTCCATGGTGCTCTCCCTGGAGGGGTGTGCGGCTTGCTTGCACCTCGACGCTAGAACCAATAGTGGACAGAACCGGTCCACTATCCAGGCTGGATCCACGCTAGATTCGAGAGCATGTCCCGACCCACCGGCCGCGTCCTCACCCTCCTCGAACTGCTGCAGTCCGGCGGCACCCGGACGATCGCCGAGCTCGCCGGCCGGCTGGGCGTGGACGGCCGCACCGTGCGGCGCTACGTGGACCACCTGATCGACCTCGACGTACCGGTCGAGGCGGTGCGCGGCCGCTACGGCGGCTACCGCCTCGCCCCCGGCTACCGCCTGCCCCCGCTCATGCTCAGCGACGACGAGGCACTCGCCGTACTGCTCGGCCTGGCCGCGGGCCGCCGGGCGGGACTGACGCCGGCGACCGCAACCGCGAGCGAGACGGCGGCGGCCAAGATCCGGCGGGTGCTGCCCGAGCGCCTCGCCCGCCGCCTCGACACGGTCCTGGAATCCCTCGACTTCACGGAACCGCCCGGCACGTTCGCCGCCCCCGACGCCGGGGTCCTGCTCACCGTCGCCGACGCGGTACGCCACCACCGGCCCGTCTCCATCAGGTACACCGGGCGTGACGGGCGGCCGAGCGACCGCACGCTGCACCCGTACGGGATCGTCGCCCACTCCGGCCGCTGGTACGTCACCGGCGCCGACCCGGGGATCGGGGAGGACCGGACGTTCCGGCTCGACCGGATCTCGGACGCCAGGACCCTGCCCGGGACGTTCGAGCCGCCCACGGGCCCCGACCCGGCGCAGCGTCTTCTGACCGACTTCGCCACCGCGGCCTACCGGCACGAGGTCACCCTGCGGATCCACGGCACCCTCGACCAGATCCGGACCCGGCTGCCCGCGACCGTCGCCACGCTCACGGAGCTGGAGCCGGAATCCGAGCCCGGCGCGCGATCCCCGGCCGCCGAACGGTGGCTGCTTGTCGAGCTGCGGGCCGAGCGGCTCGACTGGCTGCCCCCGGTGCTCGCCGCCCTCGACCGGCCGTTCGTCATCGAGCGCCCCGGTGAACTGCGCGACCTCGTAGCCGAGTTCGCCCACCGCCTCGCGCACCGCGCCCGCAGCGACGGGAAGGAAACCGGAGGTCACCGGCCGCCGCCCGCTCCATAATCAGTGTGCCGTGCGCCACGCCCGGCACGACCAGGCGTGTGTTCCGTGCAACCGTGAGTTCGCAGAAGGAGCCAGCTTCATCTCAATGCACAAGCCACCGAACCTGGTTCACGCCAGGCAGCCCAACCAGGAAGAGACGCATGCCCCGTCTTGCTCTGTACACATTCGGCGTCCTGAAGTCACCTCTCGCCGATCCCGCACCTCTCACGCGCGAGTTCTACGACATGGGCGGGGCCGTCTACCGGAAGATCAGCCAGCACCCCGGATACCTCGGGCACGCTGAAGCGGCGGACGGTGACCGGGGCGTCCTCTTCGAGGCGGACTGGGGCGCATGGGGAAACTTCGCCGTACCAGCCTGGTACGGCAAGGGTCATACGCGGGAAACCACCGCCCTGGCCGCCACCCTCTCACTCTGGACCGACCTGCGCCCCGCCTTCGACGCCGTCTACACCGGTCTGCACCGTGAGGCGCTGAACAGGCGTTACGACTGGTTCGAGAGGACAGGCCACCCGAATTACGTGTTCTGGTGGGTCTCCGACGGTGTGATACCCACCTGGCGGGACGGGGTTTCCAGGCTGGAACACCTCCACGACCACGGCTCCGCGCCGCACGCCTTCACCTTCCACCACTCATACACCCCGGACGGAACTCCGGCCAGAACCACAGACATCGGGCCGAGGAGCGACCAGGTTCGTTGACGGCATCCGCGACGGGCGGCAAAGCCTTCCTGACGCGACCGGTTCCCGGAAGGCTGTGATCACCATGCACGGATGACCGGCGCGTCGGGTTCGTGCTGCCGCCAGGCCTCGTCGAGGCGCGTGAGCCGGTCCGTGGCGGCGATGCCGAACACGCAGGCCACCTTGCCCTCGATGACTTCGAACGCCACGGCGCCCACGACCCGTTCGCCGACCACGGCGAGGACTGCGGGGGAGCCGTTGACCAGCGCGACGTACATCGCGACGGAGCCGCCGGCCAGCCGCCGCTTGGCCGGAGTGGGTTTGAAACCGGCCCGTGCGAAGGAGGCGATGCGCTCGCGCGTCCTGTACCGCAGCAGCCGCCTGGCCAGTCCGGCGCCGTCCGAGACCGCGGTCGCGTCGGCGGTGAGCAGCGCCACCAGCCGTTCGGTGCGCCCTGAGGTGGCCGCGACGAGGAACTCCTCGACGATCCGGCGGGCGGACGCGGGGTCCACCTGGCCGCCCCGGCGCTCGGCGGCGATCCGGCGTCGGGCCCGGTGGACGTGCTGCTGGCTCGCGGACTCGGTGATGTCGAGGATCCCGGCGATCTCGGCGTGGGGGTACGAAAAGACCTCGCGCAGTACGTAGACGGCCCGCTCGACCGGCGAGAGGCGCTCCATGAGGATCAGTACGGCCAAGGACACCGATTCGCGCTGCTCGAAGGTGTCGGCCGGGCCGAGCATCGGGTCGCCCTCGAGGAGCGGCTCGGGCAGCCAGGCACCGGCCGCGCGTTCGTGGCGCGCCTGCGCCGAGCGGAGCCGGTCGAGGCAGAGATTGGTGAGGACCTTGGTCAGCCACGCCTGTGGCACCTCGATGCGCTCGCGGTCCGCGGCCTGCCAGCGCAGGAACGTGTCCTGCACGGCGTCCTCGGCGTCGGCGGCCGAGCCGAGCAGACGGTACGCGAGCGAGGCCAGCCGGCCCCGGCTGGCCTCGAACCGATCGATGGCTGCGCTGTCCATGCAGAGGAGCCTAGGCGGCGACCCTCACACTGGCCCGATCGGGCGTGGTGGCCAGGCGGCGCTTGCGCCTCGGCATGCCGAAGGTCGGGTGGGCGATGCTCCACCCGGCCCCGTTGAGCACGCCCGACTTGAGCCGCGCGGCGGTCCGGCCGCCCAGGTACCAGGACTTCGACCGGACATCCGCGTCCACCATCTGGAAGATCGCGTCCCGCCTCCCGAGGCTGATGTGGTTGCCGTGGTACTTCAGCCCGACGGCCGGGACCTCGCTGCCCGTCAGGCGCGCGATGATCGCGGCGGTCGCCTGCATGCTGGTGAACCCGGCCGAGGCGCAGGACATCGGCAGCGGCCGGCCGTTGTCGCCGATCGCGTAGGCGCAGTCACCGGCGGCGTAGACGTCGGGGTGGGAGACCGAGCGCATGGTGCGGTCGACGATGATCTGGCCGCTCTCGGCGACCTCCAGGCCGCTGGCGGCCGCGAGGGGATGCACGGCGAAGCCTGCCGACCACACGGTGACGTCAGCCGGGATGGACGTGCCGTCCGCGGCGATCGCCCGTGTCGGCTCGACGGCTTCTATGCCGGTGTGTTCGTGGACGGTGATGCCGAGCCGGTCGAAGGCCCGGCGCAGGTGACGACGGGCCTTCGGGGAGAGCCAGGCGCCCAGCTCGCCGCGAGCGGCGAGCGCGACCGAGAGATCGGGCCGGGACTCGGCGAACTCGGTGGCGGCCTCGATGCCGGTCAGCCCCTCACCGACGACCAGCACGGTGCCGCCCTCGCTCAGATCGGCCAGGCGCTCGCCCAGGCGCAGCGCCGAGGACCGGCCGGTCACATCGAAGGCGTACTCGGCCACGCCGGGGACGCCATGACGGGCGACGGAGCTGCCGAGCGCGTAGAGAAGCGTGTCGTAGGAGAGCTCGCCGTCGCCTTCCTCGCCGGTCATGCCGGTCACGGCGACGGACCTGCGCTCGGGGTCGACGCCGGTGACACGCGCCAGGCGCAGCCGCACCCCGGTGCCCGCGAATACGTCGGCGAGCTTACGGGGCGTCAGGTCCTGGCCGGCGGCGAGCTGGTGGAGGCGCATGCGCTCAACGAAGTCGGGCACGGCGTTGACGACGGTGATCTCGGTGTCGGCCGGTGACAGCCGGCGGGCCAGGCTTCCGGCGGCGAAGGCCCCGGCGTATCCGGCGCCGAGGACGACGATGCGGTGCTTCATGGCGATGCTCCTGTCTCGTTCGCGTGCCCCTTGAACGAGAGGGCGCCCCGATCGCTGACAGGAGCCGGATGTGATGTGAGTCACCGACACGAACGGCTCCGCCCGCGCTTGCCGGCGACACCGCCGATTCTGCCCAGCGCGGGCGATCGCTAGGGTGTCGGTAAAGATTGCCCAAAGAAACACCGACTCGGACAGGGGACAGCCGTGGGCGCCGCGCGCATGAGCAGTACGCCGTTGCCAGGGATAGGGGTCCGTTACGACCTCACCACGAGGGAGCAGCGCCGCCTGTCCGTGGTCGCGCACCGGGACGGGTCGCGGACCCTGAGCGCGTACCGCAAGGACGATCCGGACGCCTGCGCGCTGTCGGTCCGGCTGACCTCGGGGGAGGCGGATGCGCTCATCGACGCGCTGATGCCGAAGCACCGCAGCCCGAGTCTTCTGTCGACGACGGAGTTGGGGCTGGTGGCGGAGCGGATCGAGTTGTCCGCCACCTCGCACTGGAACGGGCGTCTGCTGGGCGACACCCGGATGCGTACGGAGACCGGGGTGTCGATCGTGGCGGTGCTGCGCCGGGCGGAGGCGATCCCGTCCCCGGGGCCGGACTTCCGGCTGGCCGGCGGCGACACCCTCATCGTGATCGGCACCCGCGAGGGCGTCGAGGCGGCCGCGGCGATACTCGGGCGGGAGTGAGTCCGCGTGCACTCCACCGCGATCTTCCTGATCGAGTTCGGCGCGATCATCCTCGGTCTGGGACTGCTCGGCCGGTTCGCCGGGCGCTTCCAGTTCTCCCCGATCCCCTTGTACCTGCTGGCCGGGCTCGCCTTCGGCAAAGGCGGACTGCTCCCGCTGGACACCAGTGAGGAGTTCGTGGCGATCGGCGCCGAAATCGGCGTGATCCTGCTGCTGCTCATGCTGGGCCTGGAGTACACCGCCAGCGACCTGGTCTCCAACCTCAAGACGCAGTACCCGGCCGGGCTGGTCGACGCCGCCCTCAACGCCCTGCCCGGGGCTGCCATGGCGTTGCTGCTCGGCTGGGGGCCGGTCGCGGCGGTGGTGCTGGCCGGGGTGACCTGGATCTCCTCGTCCGGTGTCATCGCCAAGGTGCTCGGTGACCTGGGCCGGCTCGGCAACCGGGAGACCCCGGTGATCCTGAGCATCCTGGTCCTGGAAGACCTGTCCATGGCCGTCTATCTGCCGATCATCACCGCGCTGCTGGCCGGGACGGGTCTCGCGGCGGGCAGCGTCACGCTGGCCGTCGCGCTGGGTGCGGCCGGGCTGGTGCTGCTGCTGGCGGTGCGGTTCGGCCGGCACATCTCACGCTTCGTCTCCAGCGACGACCCCGAGAAGCTGCTGCTGGTGGTGCTGGGTCTGACCCTGCTCGTCGCGGGGCTCGCACAGGAGTTGCAGGTCTCCGCCGCCGTGGGAGCGTTCCTGGTCGGCATCGCGCTGTCCGGTGAGGTGGCGGAGGGCGCGCACAATCTGCTCGCTCCACTGCGTGATCTGTTCGCCGCGGTGTTCTTCGTCTTCTTCGGCCTGCACACCGACCCGACGACCATTCCGCCGGTGCTCCTGCCCGCGCTCGCCCTCGCGACCGTCACCGCATTGACGAAGATCGGCACCGGGTACTGGGTCGCGAGGCGGGCCGGAATCTCGGCCAAGGGCCGGTGGCGGGCGGGAGGCACGCTGGTCGCGCGGGGGGAGTTCTCCATCGTCATCGCCGGCCTCGCCGTCACCGCGGGCATCGAACCGTCCCTGGGCCCGCTGGCCACGGCGTACGTACTGATCCTGGTGATCCTCGGCCCGCTCGCCGCCCGCTACACCGAGCCTGTGGCCCTGCGGCTGACGGGCCGTCGGGGCAAGACCGAACCGGCGAGCGGCGTATTGGGCGAGGGTGCGGCGTCGCCTGCGGAGGCGAGGGAAGCGGTGGGCGACCAGGACTCGGTCGGCCGGGCCTGAGCGAGGACGGCCGCGTCGGGTCATCCGATGCGAAGCCGAGGCCGGCAGGAACGGCCGCACCCGCTCCTGCCTGCATCCGCCGGACTGCCACGCTCACCCCGCTCCAGCCCGGGCCCGGGGGAGTGGTCCGACTCCCGTCGGAGCCACCTGACCGCCCCGTACAGGCCCTACGGAGCCGGGACGTCGTCCACGAACGTGGTGCCTGCGGCGCGGTACGCGGACACCTTCGCTGTCACCTGGGCGGGCGTCAGGACCTGGTCCTTGACGTGCAGGACGAAGTCGACCTGCTCGTCGTAGGACCGTGGAGCGGTCGAGCTCTGACCTGCGAGGTCGATCAGCCACTGGTTGAAGTTGATCGACATGGGGCGCTCCGGCAGGTACTGGGCGTCGTGTGTGCCGAAGAGCCGGCCGTCGATGTAGTACTTGATGTCGCTGTCGTCGATCGTGAAGACCAGGTCGTGCCAGCCCGCGAAGCTCTGGCGTGCTTCGGTGTGCTGGTTGACGGCGTTCCAGGGGTCGGGGTTGTACGTCTCCCAGGACGTCGTGTACAGGATGCTGCCGGACTCGCCCCAGCCGCCGTTGGGCAGGTACTCGAAGTCGTACTCCGAGTAGTCGTCGGCCATCGGCGCCTTGAGGTCGTTGATGGTGAAGAACGTCTGCACCAGGTGGTCGCCGTCGGGCCCCGACGTCGGCGCGTCCGAGAACTTCACGCGGGCCGCGTAGGTGCCGTTCTTGAACTTCATTGACCTGGTGAGGACTTCGGTCTGCCTGGTGGTCTCCGCGGAGCCCGCGGTGGAGGTCTGGAGGTTCATCACCGAGTTGCCCGAGGTGCTCGCGAAAGTGACCTTGGACGGGTCCCACGTCGCGCCGGGGACGCCCGGACCACCCGAGTTGGAGCGGACGTTCCAGCCGTGGGCGGACAGTGACGGGTCGCTGGAGGACGCGTAGTCGAAGTCGTCGAACAGGGTCTGCCCGCCACCGCCGGGCGGGTCGGTGGGGTCGGTCGGGTCTCCCGGGTCGTTGCCTTCAGGGGCTGTTCCCCACACGGTGCTTCCCGCAAGTTGTGCGGTCACCTCGGCCCAGTCCGCGTACGCGGACTGGGAGGCGCTGAAGGAGTAGTCGTCCGCCTGGTTCAGGGGCTGCCAGTTCGACTGGTAGAAGCGCAACTGCATGTCACCTGTGTCGGCGCCCGGCTCAAGTGATCCGGCGCCGGAGGTGAAACCGATCTCCAGGTACCGGTCCGCGGTGGCGGTCGGGTGGCTCAGCGTGCCGAACGTCCCGGTGATGTTGGCGCAGCCCTTGACCGCCCAGGAACAGGCGAACCTGTACGTGGCGCTCGCCGAGTCGGCCTTGAAGTAGTAGCGCACCTTGACCTGGCTCAACTGGACAGCCGAGGAGCCGGTGTTGCGCACCTTCAGCCAGGGCTCGCTCTGATCGGCGGTGGAAGTGCTCGCGCTGGTGCGGTACTGCACGGCGACGGTGCTGCCCGCCCCCGCGGCAGAGACGACCTGAACTCCTGCCACGACGGTGCTGCCCAGCAGAGCGGCGAGCGCCAGGGCGACGCGGCGTCGGGTGGATCTACTCTTCATGGGGGGCTTCCTTTCAGGAGGACTTCTGCTTCCTGCGGAGGAGCGAAGGGATCCGATCGGGGGAGGGGGGAACACGCGCGTACTTGACCAGTTGACCCAACTGGCTTACCAGTTGACGCCGGATGAACGTGGCATAGACCAATGTCCGCGTCAACCCTTCCCGCCACATCTGCCTGCCCCTGTGTCTGCGGCAGGTTGAGGGAGAGCCATGTCGGGCGAGGCCCAAGACGCTTTACCACCAGACCAGTTATGGTTCATCCGAGTACCGTGCCCCGACCACGATCGAGAGCTCTGCATGGAGATCGGCTCTTCCGCCTCACGCTCGTTGCTCAAGCGCGAGAAGGTCCGCGGCGCCATCCTCGAGCTGATCGAGGAACGGCGCCCGGGTGACGCCATCCCCTCCGAGCGGACCCTGTGCGCCCAACTCGGTGTCTCACGGCCCACCTTGCGAGCGGCCGTGGACCAGCTCGTCGTCGCCGGACTGCTGGTACGCGAGCACGGCCGCGGCATGTTCGTTGCGGGCGAGAAGATCACGCAGGAGTTGAGCGCGAGCCGGGAGAGCTTCGGTCTGCCCCAGGCGGCAGGTGGCTGGACCAGCAGGCTCCTGGCGTTCAGAACCGTGCAGGCCGGAGCCCGGGTGGGCCGCAGGCTGCGCATCTCGCCGGCAGCTGGGATCCGGTACATCGCACGCGTCCGTCTGGTCGACGGCTCACCCATGGCGATCGAGTACCTGCACGTCCCCGTGGACCTGGTGCCGGACCTCACCGAGGACGAACTGGAGAGGGGCGACCTGTACGAACACCTCCGGGAGCGCCACGGAGTTCAGGTCAGCGAGGCGCAGCAGTCCATCGAGCCCACTGTCGTGACCAGGAGTGAGGGAGAACTTCTCGGTGTCCCCGAGCTTTCTCCGGCCCTTCTCTTCGAGCGCCTCACCTCGGACACTCATGACCGCCCGGTGGAGTATGTGCATTCCGTCTACCGAGGTGATCGCTACCGCATCGTTTCCCGGCTGACGCTCGGTCCGCGGTCCGATCACCCGTCATCGCGCGACAGCCACCACCCGGGCATCCCGCCGGGGGACTCCATCTCGGGCACCCCTGTCACCTTCTTGACCAGAGGTGTTGTGCAGAGCGGCCAGTCAAGCACGTCGCGCTGACGGCTGCCCCGGCCCGACAGCACGGACTCCTGCCGCGGTGGCGCCGCTTCGACGGCCGACTCGTGTTGACGTGAGCCGCCGGCCACGGGCGATCATGGTGCATGACTCGCGCTTTGTCGACGCCGCCCGTCATTGCCTCCGGCTCGCTCGGGGACTGCCCTCAGCCCGTTCTCCCCGCTGCCGGGAGCCTGCTGCTGCGCCCCTGGGAAGAAGCCGACGCACCGGCGTTCCTGTCCGCCTACCAGGATGACGAGATCCGCCGCTGGCACACGCGCCGACCCGCCTCCGAGGCCGAGGCCCTGGAGTGGTTCCACGCATACCGCCAGGACTGGAAACGCGAGAAGGGGGGCCACTGGGCGATCACCCGCGACGGCGAGGAAGTACTCGGCCGGCTCGCGTTGCGCGGCCTGGACCTCGACGACGGCGTAGCCGAGGTGGCCTACTGGGTACTCCCGGCCGCCCGCGGCGCCGGTGTCGCCACGCACGGCCTCGCCGCGCTCACCGCCTGGGCCCTGAACGAGATCGGCTTCCACCGCCTGGAGCTGGACCACTCCACCCGCAACCATGCTTCATGCAGGGTCGCCACCAAGTCCGGTTACCTCCTGGAAGGCACCAAACGCAGCGCCGCCGTGCATGACGACGGCCGCCACGACATGCACCTGCACGCCCGCATCCGAGAAGGCCGCGACGCCCCGCCGACACCGCCCGGCGGCCCAAGACCGAACCGCGCTCCAGAACCAGTTCACGACGCCTGACCTTCAGGGTGGCCCTCACAAGGGCCTGGGCCCTTTGGGGGACTTCAGCGCTCCGCTTCATTTCATCGTGAACAAGTCTAGTGGGACCTTGCTCAACGCTTTCCTCGGACTTGCATTAGCACCCGTCAGGAGCGCAAGGCACAACTTCCTCATAGGTAGGATCACTGCGATGCGCACGGGACTCTGCCTGGTGCTGCCGCCGCCCTGACCAGGCGGTGCGAGCGGGCACCGTCACCGGGCGCCGGCGCAATCTGTTCGGCCGGTGGCGCGCGCACATTCACCGGTCCTCGCTCGCGGGTGGGGACGCGTTCCTTGGGGGGTTTGTTATGTCCTACGGTCCTGTCGGCAGACCGGTCGGCGGTCCCGTGCCGCGTTCGGCCGGGAATCTGGCTGCCGCTGTCTCAGTACTTCTCGTCGCCGCCGCCGCGGTGGACGTTTTCACCGTCTGGGCCGGTGCCAACCTGTACGGCCACCTGGACAGTGCGCCGGCCGGCCGTACCGGCCGCGTCGACGCCGCGCATGTCCTCGACATGGCGGGGAACCTCCAGATCGGTGCCGTCCTGGTCACGGGGGTCGTCTTCATCGCCTGGTTCTACCAGGCACGCGTCAACGCCGAGCACTTCGCACAGGACGTGTGCACCATGGCCCGTGGATGGGCCATCGGCGCCTGGTTCGTGCCCGTCGGTAACCTGTGGCTGCCCTACCGCGTCGCGAGCGAGATGTGGCACGCAAGCGCCCAGAGCACGTCCGACGGCTCCTGGCGCACCGTCTCCAAAGCCCCGGTCAACGCCTGGTGGGCGCTGGTGATCGCCTCCGTGGCCGTCGGCCGGGTCGGTTCCGCCGCCACCGACGCGGCCACCACTCTCGCCGGTCTGCGCCACGCGGTGGCCCTCACCGCACTCGGCGACCTCCTCAACGCGGTGGCAGCCGTCCTGGCCATCGTCTTCGTTCGTCGGCTCACCCGCATGCAACAAGCGCCCCACCGTTTCGCCGGCACCACCGCCGTCGAGCCGTGGCCGGCACCCTGAGTCCGCGTCTGCTGTTGCCCGTCGGCCGCTTGCCCCACGCCCTATTGCCTGTGGTGTTTGCGTGTGCCTTTCGCGAGCGGCTTGCAATGGCGGGGCCGGTGAGCGACGGTTGCCCGAGGACATCTGATTCCGTATGGCAGGAAGGTGGTGAGGTGCGCACGGTGCGTGCCTCTGTTTGTGACGGTTCCTCGCAGCTCTTCCGCTCCTCCGCCCGGGGTCGGCCAGCAGGCCGGCCCGGCGTGGACTGAGGCTCCCTATCCTGTGCTGGTCTCCGACCGGCACGGCCATCTCGTGCGGCTGAACGACGCCGCCAGGCTGGTACTGCCGGACGCGGTGAGCGGCGGCCGGCTTTCCGAGCAGGTGCCGGCCTGGCTCGCCGACGCCCACCAGCGGACCATCGCCGCACCTGCTCAGGGCACTTCCGCCGAACTCCCGCACGGAGCCATCGGCGAGCGTTACTTCGAGGCGCGCATCACCCTCAGCGGGGGCGATGTGGTGTGGTGGCTGGTCGATGCCACCGACCGCCGTGTGGCCGAGAGGGCGCTCGGCGATGCGCGACGCCGCTCCGAGGTGCTGTCGGAGGCGTCCAGCACGCTGCTGTCCACGCTCAATGTGCCGCGTTGCATGGAGGTGGCCGCCGCCCTGGCCGCGGAGCACCTCGCCGAAGCCGCCGTCCTGATCGCGCCACCCCAGGGGCGGCGCTGTTCCCTCACCTACGCCTGCCAAGGCGACCCCGTCGTCCAGACCAGCCGACAGGTCGACGTGACCGGTGTGCCCGGGCTCAGGGAGGCCCTGCAGGGATTCCCGCCGGTGCCGGCCCGCTGGATCAACCCCGACGACATCCCCGACTGGGCGATCCCGGACGGATTCGCCGGTTCGGTCGGCTCCGTCATCGTCGCCCCGCTGCCCGGACACGGCGTCCCGGCCGGCGCACTCATCCTGCTGCGCTCGAGCACGGAGCAGGCGTTCACCGAGGGCGAGGAAGTCTTCGCCCGCCTGTTCGCCGCGCGCGCCGGCGCGGCCCTGTCCGCCGCCCGCCTCTACACCGAGCAGGCCACGATCACTGCCACGCTGATGCAGGACCTCCTGCCGCCCACGCTGCGCACGGTGCACGGTGTGGAGTACGCGGGCAGCTACCGGACCTCGAAGGATCACGAGCGGGTCGGCGGCGACTTCTACGACGTCCACCCCGGCGCCGACCCGTCCGAGGAGACGCTGGTGGTCCTCGGTGACGTGGCGGGCAAAGGCCTGGACGCGGCGGTCCTGACCGGGAAGATCCGCAACACCCTGCATGCCCTGCTGCCACTGGCCGAGGACCACCAGCACATCCTCAACCTGCTCAACAGCGCGCTTCTCACCTCCCACCACACCCGCTTCGCCACCCTCGCGCTGGCTTCCGTACAACGCCGCGGCGGCCGGACGCAGTTGCGGCTGACCAGTGCCGGACACCTGCCGCCCCTCATCGTCCGCACCGACGGCACCGTGGAGGAGGCCGGCACCCGCGGCACCCTGGTCGGCGCCCTGCCGGCCGTCACCGCGCGCACCGTCGGGACGGTCCTCGCACCGGGGGAGACCTGCCTGCTGTACACCGACGGCGTCACCGAGGCCCGGGGCGGCCCGCTGGGCGACGAGCTCTTCGGCGAGGACCGTCTGAAGCGGGCGCTCGCCGAGTGCGTGGGCATGCCGGGAGAAGCGGTGGTGGAACGGGTGCAGATGCTGGCCGCGCAGTGGCTGCGCGACGGCCGCCACGACGACATGGCCGTCATGGCCATCACCGCCCCGAAAGCCGGCCCGCTGAACACCGCCGACGGTCATGCGAGCGGTGGAACGACGAGGAGGAGCGGGTGGTGAGCGAGCCCACCGCGACAGCCGGTGCGGTGCAGCGGCTGTGGCACGCCGTGATGGCCGGCGACGAGCACCGAGCCGCTGCGACCGTCCACGACGCAATGGCCCAGGGGTTGAGTGAGGAAACGCTCCTGCTCCAGGTCATCGCACCCGTGCAGGAGAAGGTCGGCGTCGAATGGGCGGCGGACCGCATCAGCGTCGCCCAGGAGCACGCCGCCACCGCGATCAACGAGCGCGTCGTCGCCTCCCTCGCCCACCGTCCCGCCGCCGGCCGGCCCGCACCCGACCGCGGCCGGGTGACGGTGGCCTGCGTGGACGGGGAGTGGCACGCGCTGCCCGCCCGCCTGGTGGCCCAGGTACTGACCCTGCGCGGATGGCGGGTGGACTACCTCGGCGCCCAGACCCCCACCTCCCACCTGATAGCTCACCTGCACCTGACCAACCCGGACGCGGTCCTGCTCTCCGGATCGATCCCCACCCACCTGCCGACCGCGCACGCCGCCATCTCCGCCTGCCAGGCCATCGGTGTCCCCGTTCTGGCCGGCGGCCGTGCCTTCGGCCCCCGGGGCCGCTACGCCACGGCTCTGGGGGCCGACCGCTGGGCGGCCGACGCACGGGCCGCGGTCGCCGTACTGGAGGCAGGAGTACCGCGGCCGAGCCCCTCGGCGATCCGGCACACGGTGGACGACCTGCCGCACCTGGCCGACCAGGAATACACCCTGGTCGTCCGGTCCAGGACCCAGTTCGTCAAGCAGACCCTTGCCGACCTGGACGACCGCTTCCCCGCCATGCGCGCCTACAGCAGCGCACAGCGCGAACGCACCGCCGAGGACATCGCCCACATCGTCGACTTCCTGGCCACCGCTCTCTACGTCGACGACCCCGACCTGTTCACGGCCTTCCTGACCTGGACCGCCGGCATCCTCACAGCCCGGGGCGTCCCTGCCCGCTCACTGGCGGCCGGTCTCGACGCCCTGGCCGACCAGCTCCGCGATTTCCCCCGCGCGCTCAAGATGATCGAGCACGGCAGGGCCGCCCTGACCGAGCACACCACCCGTCCTGTCCCCGGCCCCGACATACACGCATGACACACCTGCCACCCAGCGAATTCACCCTGGCCTTCCGCCACGAGCCCGCCACGCTGACCGTCATGATCGGCGGCGAACTCGACTACGACACCAGCGACGACCTCCTCGACGAGGTGAGCCGACGGCTCACGGCCGGCCGTCCGTCGCCCGCCGATGTCCGGCTCGACTTCCGGGAGTTGGCGTCCATCGACTCCTCAGGGCTGACGGCGCTGCTCATGATCCACCGTCGCACCAGCGCCCTCGGCGCGACCCTCCACCTGGACAACCGGCCGGCCCACCTCGAACGCTTGCTGCACCTCACCGCCGTCCTCGACCACCTCACCGCACCACCGACCCGCCCTGAGGCACGCCGGGCGGAGGAGGACGACGGCCTCGCTGGAGCAGGTCTCATCTGACCACGCCGTGCTGCGGAGCCGCTCCCTGTTGCCCGGCTCCCGGCCAGCGCCGGCGTGTGCGGAAGCCGCCTGGGGTGTCGCCGGTCTCGCGGGAGAAGAACTTCCCGAAGTTGGCGGGCTCGGAGAACCCGAGCATCCGGCCGATCGCGGCGACGGGCAGGTCGGTGTGCACGAGCAGCCGCTGCGCCTCCAGGGCGGCACGGGCGTCGATGAGTTCCTTGGCGGTGCGGCCGGTGGCGGCCTGGCAGGCGCGGGTCAGGGTGCGTGGTGAGTAGCCGAGTCGGTGGGCGTAGCTCTGCACGGAGCGGGTGACGGCGAAGGAGCGCTCCAGCTCGTACCGGAAGGCACGGAAGACCTCACCCCCGGCCTCCGCCGAGGCGGCAGGGTCCGGAAGGGGCAGCCGGGCCAGGCGCAGCAGCACCGCGCCCAGGAGCTGGCGCAGCAGTGGGACGGTGAGGCCGGCCGCCGTGTCCTCCAGGCGGCCCTCCAGGGTGTGGTACTCGGCCGCGATCTCGGCCAGGGCCCGGTCGAGAACCTGGTAGTCACCCGGGGACAGCGCCCAGCCGGCCGGGCCGAAGCCGTCGAGGAGGGACGCGAGCTGAGGCAGGCGCGGTGGGAAGGCGGCGGTGAACAGCACCAGCACGGCGTCCAGTTCGGCCAGGTGGCCCTCCGCATCGACCGGGAACCGCTGGACCTGCCCGGGCCGTACATGCAGCAGCCTGCCCGGTGCGCAGGGCTGGGGGACGAAATCGACCATCATGCTCGCGTCGCCGCCTCGCACGAGAAGCAGTTGATGGAAGTCCGGCCGACTCGCTGAGCGCGCGACTGCCCTTCTCAGGCGGCGGCGAAGCACGTCGTACGTCAGAACCTCGAGGCCCAGCCGCGGGCGCCCGGGATTGCGGTAGGCGATGTCGATGACATCGCGTTGTCCAACTTTGACCATGGCGGGACCCGACTCTACCTCGTCGCGGGAGCCCCTCGGCGGGGATCGTGGAGGCGTCGCCCCGGGCTGCCGATCTGTGTTCCCGAGACCCGCGGCGCGCTCGTACATCCCTGCCCCGATGGGCACACACCACGTAAGGACCCACCACTGTGAAGACTGCGATCACCGATCCCGCGCTGCTGCCCGGCGCGTTCGAGGATGCCCTGAACGACGGTGATGTCGAGGGCGTCCTGGCCCTGTTCGCCCCTGGCGCCACCATGCGCACGCCGGCCGGTGAGGTCATCACCGGTCACGAGGCGCTGGACCGCGAGATCAGCGGGACTGTCGCCGCCCGTGGACGGCTCACCAACATCCCCCGGCACACCATCGTCGGAGCCGAGACCGCGCTGCTGGTCACCGACTGGACCCTCGAAGTCACCACGCCTGACGGCGACCGTGTCGCCCCGACCGGCACCACCGCCAACGTGGCGTGCCGGGGCGTCGACGGCTACTGGCGGTTCGCCGTGCTCAACCCGCTCGGCACAGCCTGAGCGACGGCCTGAGCGCGCTATGCGCCGGCCTCCACCGGCCCGAGGTGGCCCGTCCCGCCGACAGCGGCCGGACGGGCCACCGAGGCTCCGCCGCACCGGACGGGACTGCCGAGTACCGGCGCCGTCCCAGGGCCACCAACCCGCCCTGACGGACGGGTTGTTGGGCCTGCGACCGGTCGTAGACCGGGCTCCGGGTACGCCGGTACGCGATCGAACTCGGCGGCAATCCCGGCGGTCCCGCCGTCCGGCTGTGCCGACGGGGCCGCCGTGCCGACGGCCGGACGAGGTTCAGTTCCGGCCGGCGGCCGCGGCGGCGCGCGCCTCGCCCCTGCGGCGCGCCCTCTTGCCGTAGACGGCCGTCCACAGGGCGAGACCGCCGAGCACGCCGTAGATCAGGACCGGGCTGAGAGCCACCATGGTGCCGGTGCTCAGCACGGTGGTCAGCGCGATGCGGACGATCGCCTCGACGCAGTAGGCCACGCCCCAGACCGCGGTCATTGTCCGTATGGTCGTGCGAAACCCCGGCAGTCGCCACAGGCCGTTCCACCAGGCGGTGCTCGCGGCGGTGCCGTCGGTGGCGAACTTGCGGCCGAAGTAGAACATGAGCGGCCGCCTGGCCAGCAGCGTCGCCAGGCACAGCAGGCCGAACAGCCCGGTGGTGGCCGAGTCCTTGAACAGCAGAGCTCGCGCCGAGTGCGGGCCGACGAGTGACACCACGGCCGTGATGACCAGGAACACCAGGGTCACGATGGCGAATTCGTCCAGACGGCGCCGCCATGCGACATGGACGACGCTGTCGAGCATCGGCCAGCCACCGCTGGCGAGCAGGGCGGTGAACTCGCTCCAGCCCTGACCGCGCAGGGCGCTGTAGGTCAGGATGGGCGCGACCACGTTCAGCACGATCGTGAGAACCCAGCCGCCTATCGCGTTGCCCCGGGACCGGCCGGGTGGCCCGGGACGTTCGTCCACCAGCGCGGTCCGCACCTCCTGTGCCGTTGGCGCGCCCATGCCATGTCGACCAGACATTGTTCCCCCTGAGATCGTTGTCGCCGTAGTCGGCCGAAAAGGTCGAAGTGTGTGGGGCAGTGACAGTGGTCAGCAGGTCACTCCTCCGCCCAGCGCACCCCACCGGGCGCGGGGTCTCCCGTGCGAGATCCTTCCTGGCGCACGCGTGCCGCGCT
>NZ_BMVJ01000024.1:65582-74673 GCF_014650655.1 Streptomyces anandii JCM 4720 | reverse complement strand
CCATGCCGTGGGACGTTTCCTCGACTGTCACATGGAGCGCCTACCCGCGCCGCGAGGGTTGACGACGTGTCAAGCGGACACCTTCATCAAAGGGATGGGTCCCGCGCCCTGC
Source organism: Streptomyces anandii JCM 4720 (assembly GCF_014650655.1). GTDB lineage: Bacteria > Actinomycetota > Actinomycetes > Streptomycetales > Streptomycetaceae > Streptomyces > Streptomyces anandii. The sequence goes on along the minus strand of NZ_BMVJ01000024.1, from coordinate 74,561 downwards.
CCGCAGCGTTCAGGCCATCGCGCCCAGAGACCGCCGCTTGCCCGGCCGACGGAGGGTGACCGTGCCAGTCCTCCTGCCGGGCGTCACGGCTCCCAGGCCCCGGTCGCGACCACCCGGCCCGACCGGGCGAGGGCTCGTCCGCCTCAAGGCCTGCTCGAGCACCTCGGTGATCTACGCGACGAGTGGCAACCGTTATTCACGGGGACGAGTTGCCCTGGGCCGCGCCGCACGCATGCCCGAGCCGTGCTCCAGGGGGCCCTCGAGCGGCAAGGTCTCGCCCTGCCCGAAGTCAGGTGCCTGGAACGGGTTGGTCGCCGGAGGCGGCGATGCCGCAGCGGAGCAAGGAGGTTGCCCTTCCGGCGCGGAGAACAGTGACGTCAGATCGATGAGAGGCTCTCTTTCGTTTCAGGTCCCTGAAGGAGACCTGGGTGTGCCGCGACCGGGCACAGCGGTTCTACAGCTTGGTCATCTTGGCGTACGGGCTCAGGATCCGCGTCTGCGCCGAGCCGAAATCCACGAGCGCCGCGATTCCATCCTCGATGCCGACCACTCGGCCGAGGCCGTACACGTCGTGGGTGACCCGGTCGCCCACGGCGAAGTGCTTGGGAGCCTGTGTGACCGGGGCTTTGAAAGGGCTGGTGGGCAAGTGGCGCTTCGGTGCAGCAGACTTTGTCATGACTCAGTATGAGCCCACGTGTACCCGGTTCGCTGTGGCCGTCGGCACAGATCCGGACCGGAGCCATCGCGTCACGCCGCTGACCTGGGGTTTCGCAACCGAGATGCGGCGAAAATCAGCCGCAGGTTTCCTTCGCTGACAGTGGCTGCCCTGGGGTTCCCGTGCTTCTCGTTCTGCTTCTGGCACCGGACGCCGGTATCGATGGTGACCTGCCCCGTAAGCCGCATGGTGGGGGCGTCATCACGGGTCGCTCGCCGGTTACAGGCATCCTGGGGTCCTTCGTTTCTGCGAGGATGAGTCCTATGGACGTGCGCAGCAGGAACCACGTGCGGGTGTCCGGGCGGCCGGGCGGGCCCGTGGTGATGCTGGCGCACGGGTTCGGATGCGACCAGAACCTGTGGCGCCTGGTGGTGCCGGCGCTGGAACGCGAGTTCACGGTGGTGCTCTTCGACCATGTGGGAGCGGGCCGCTCGGACCTGTCGGCGTGGAGTGAGGACCGCTACTCCAGCATGGACGGCTATGTGGACGACGTGCTGGAGATCTGCCGCGAGCTGGACCTCGGCCCGGTGACGTTCGTGGGCCACTCGGTCAGCGCGACGATGGGCGTGCTGGCCGCGGCGCGACACCCTGAGTACTTCGCCGGGCTGGTGCTGCTCGCCCCCTCACCCTGCTTCATCGACGACCCGGCAGCCGGGTACCGCGGCGGGTTCAGTGCCGAGGACATCGAGGAACTGTTGCAGTCCTTGGACGCCAACTATCTGGGCTGGTCGGGGGCGATGGCACCGGTCATCATGGGCAACCCCGATCGCCCGGAACTGGGGCAGGAGCTGACCAACAGCTTCTGCGCCACCGACCCGGACATCGCCAGGGTCTTTGCCCGTGTGACGTTCCTGTCCGACAACCGCACCGACCTGGAGCAGGTGACGGTGCCCACCCTGGTCGCCCAGTGCTCCAGCGACGCCATCGCCCCACCGGAGGTCGGTGCCTTCGTCCACGCCCGGATCAGGGGCAGCCGGCTCATCACCCTGAACGCCACCGGGCACTGCCCCCAGCTCAGCGCCCCCGAGGAGACCGCCCAGGCGATCGCCGCGTTCGCAGGGAGACTGCGATGATGTGCCGGACCGACGGAGACCAGGACTCCGGTCCGGACCCCGAAGAGCCCCCGGACGACGCCCAGGCCTTCTCCGCTCTGCTGGAAGACAGCATCGAGGACCTGTACGAGAACGCCCCGTGCGGATACCTCTCCACTTCGCTGGACGGGCAGATCGCCAAGGTCAACACCACCCTGCTGAACTGGCTGGGCTACAAGCGCACGGACCTGGTCGGCCGGAGGAAGTTCTGCGACCTCCTCACCGTCGGCGGGCGGCTGTATCACGAGACGCACTTCGCGCCGCTCCTGCGCATGCAGGGCGAGATCAGCGGCATCGCGCTGGAGCTGGAAGCGGCCGACGGCAGCCGCCTGCCGGTCCTGGTGACCTCCACCGTCAAGACGGACAGCGACGGGCAGCCACTGCTGATCCGCACCACGATCTTCGACGCCCGTGACCGCCGCGCCTACGAGCACGAACTGCTGCGCACCCGCCAAGAGGCCGAGCGAGAGCGCGAACGCCTCCAGCAGCTGGCCACCACCCTGCAGAAAACGCTGCTGCCCCCGGCACTGGAGAACGTGCCCGGCCTGGACGTGGCCGCGTACTACCACATCGCCTCGATCGACGAGGTAGGCGGCGACTTCTACGACCTCTTCCCCCTCGCAGCCGGGACCTGGGGACTCTTCCTCGGAGACGTGTGCGGCAAGGGCGCCGAGGCGGCGGCCGTCACATCCCTGGCCCGCTACACCCTGCGAGCCGCAGCCGTCTACGACCCCGACCCGACCGCGGTTCTCAGCAACCTCAACACCGTCCTCAACCACGAGTACAACGGCACCGACCCCCGGTTCTGCACCGTCATCTTCGGCCTGCTCACCCCCGACGGCGACCAGGGCGGCTTCCGTATCACCCTCGCCAGCGGCGGCCATCCCCCGGCCCTGCTGCTCCGTGCGGACGGCACCGCTGACTACCTGCCCACCCCCGGCGGCCAGCTCATCGGCGTCTTGCCCGACGCCGACATCGCCACCATCACCTTCCGTCTCGATCCCGGTGACACTCTCTTCCTGCACACCGACGGCCTCACCGAGGCCCACACCGCCGCCATCGGCGGCGAACGCTACGGCGACGAAGCCCTCCTCGACTTCGTCCGGGCCCTGGCCCCCGCCACCGCCCAGGGCGCCATCACGACCGTCCGTGACCTCCTCGACACGTTCGGCACCGGGGTGGACGACGACACCGCCGTCCTGGCCGTCCATGTGCCCCGCGCCGACCGAGAAGAGCAGCAGTGAGTCGGTTCACGTATGCCGGCGTAGGCCGGATGTCACCCGCTGTGGGTGTCCTGCGCCCACCAGCCGCGGCTCATCTGTGGCCGCCCTCGAAACCGGCCTCGGCGAGTGCAAGCATGTGCGCGGCAGTCAGGGTGTTCGCCGGGTCAGCCGCTGTGGCCAGCAACCAGGTTGCTGCCGCCCGCGACTCACCAGGCGGGATGACCAGCAGTTCTAGGTGTCCCGCGGTGCCCCAGTCCAGGGCGATGGCATGGACTTCGGCATCCACGGCGGTCAGGGCGACCTCGATCATGCGGCCGGGCAGCGTGACCTTCTGCGGGACGCCGGGCCAGGCGACTGTGTCGACGGTGACGCGGGCGACGATGCCGAGGCCGGGGTCCAGCGAGCCGAGGAGCGACGGCAGTTCCAGCTCCAGCATGTCGCAGCGCGGCCACCAGGCTCCCTGGAGCGGTCCGTGGCCCATGCCTGGGGCGAGTGCCACCCTGGCGGCCGGCATCCGGTAGGTACGTGTTCCGGCCGAGGAGCCACCCTCGGCCGGCGTTCCGGTGACGTCCATCGCGCGATCCCGTCCCGGTCGGCTCCAGGCCGTCCGCTTCCGTCGTTCGCCGGGAACGGCACCGCCGTGGTCGCGCTGCGCGAGATGCTCTCGGTGGAGTCAGGATACGCCCGGGGCAGCGGCCGCCGGTGCCGTCCGTGGCTCGAACGGTCCGGAACGAGACGACGCCGACGAGGCACGCTGCAGGCGCTCCGCGACCGCGCTGAGCATTCCGGCCGGGTGACGATCCTGACCTCGCGTCTGTCCTGAAGTGAGGCTTGCGTGGGTGTATCGGACGTGGATCAAGTCGCGGTGGCGAGGTCGACGAGGTGCCGGGTCGTGCCGGCAGGATCGACGATCTGATGGAGGTGCGCGCCGGGCAGGTGTGCCACACGCCAGCCGCGTTCGCGCGCCTCGGCGGCAATGCCGTCGTACGGAGGGCCGAAGAGCAAGTAGGAGCAGGGATGATCATCCCAGCCGTCGGGGACCGGGACGTGCTGCTCGTAGTAGGACATCGGCAGGGTGGGCTGTTCCTCGATGACCGTCTGCCGCACCACAGGATCTGAGAACATGGGTGCGACGTCTGCCTCGTCCCACCAGTCGGTCCAGCGCGGCAGCCTGCCGTTCACGGCCATCGGGCGGAGGAAATCCAGCACCTCGGACGACGCGACAGGGGTCGGTCCGGTTCGGGCCGGCAGCGCGGCGTCGACAAAGATCGAGCCGGCCACCGGATGGTCGAGGCCCGAGCGAATCACCGGGATGAACAAGCCTGCGTTGCTGTGTGCCACCAAAGTGACCGGCCTGTCGGCCGGGACCTGCCGGAGGTCGTCGCGGACAGCACTGGCGATGCGGGGCCAGAAGGGCGGAGCGCCGGAGCCGATGTGCAGCAGGGAGGGCACCCGTACCTGGTATCCCGCCCCCGTCAGGTGTTCGGCCACGGCGCGCCAGGTCGAGGGGCCTACGGACGGACTGTGCACGAGAACGAAGATCGGCTGCATGTGACGATCCTGTCGCCCACGCCATCGGAGCCGCCACAGTCTTGGCTGACAGCAGAACGGGGGCGGCCGTGCGCGCAGCAAGGTGCATGTCCAGCCCGCGAAGGACACTTCCGCCCCCCGGTCCCGCCCAAGTGATCAGCTCGGGCCTGGGGCAGGGCGTTCGGACGCCGTCTTCGCGGCACGGCGGTACTCGGCGTTGATGCGCTGAGCCTCTTCGAGCTGGTCCTCGAGGATGATGATGCGGCACGCGGCCTCGATCGGTGTTCCCCTGTCGACGAGCTCGCGGGCGCGAGCGGCGATCCGCAGTTGGTAGCGGGAGTATCGCCGGTGTCCGCCTTCCGAGCGCAGCGGAGTGATCAGACGAGCCTCACCGATGGCTCGGAGAAAACCAGGGGTGGTGCCGAGCATTTCGGCGGCCCGGCCCATGGTGTATGCGGGGTAGTCATCGTCGTCCAGACGATCGCTGAGCGGAGTATCTGCTTCCATGTCACCTCGTTGTGCAATGCGTCGAGGGGCCCTGGTGCCGTACGGCACCAGGGCCCCGAAGGAAATGAAACACCATCCGTCGGCGCGATGCTCTGCCGACCTTCTGTTTCCGCTACCCGGCCCGGCAAGGGCAGGGGTGCGGGGATCGCGGCTGCGTGACCGGGGACCACCATCCATTCCGGGGTCTTGCGGTACCCGGTCCGAGAGCCTCTCGGACCGGGCGATCCTGATGGCGTCTGCTCCTCCGTCCTTTCTCTGAGCTCCAGAGTCGGGCTGACCTGCGAACTTACGTACCTCTACCCGCCAGTCCGTGTCTGCCGGGTCTCACTTGACCGTTTCGATGAGAAGAAGACTAACTGCCCTCAAGGGCAATGTCTACTCTGGCAAGAGTAGATTTTGGTTCTCGACAGCTACAGGTCTCCTATGGAGGTCGACGGGTGGACGAAGCCGTCGCAGTGGCGCTGCTCCGTCGCTCGACTCGGCCGGGAGTCTTCGCATGGACGCCGAACGGCGGGGTGGTGACACGACGAGGTGGTGAAACGACGAGGTGGTGAAACGACGAGGTGGTGAAACGACGAGGTGGTGAAACGACGGTGAGGGCCCTGCCGACGCGCGTCGGCAGGGCCCTCACCGGGTCTTCGGCGGCGGTTCACCGCCTGTGTTCACGCCGCCCGGAAGGCGGTACCCCCGCACGTGTCGAAGGAGCCCGGACCACTCCGCCGCTCCTGAAGGCGCGGCGGTCCTTCCGGGTGATGACCTTGCCCACCTGTTCGATCGGGTGGCGGCGGCCGATGGTCACGGAGTCGCCTGTGGCCAGCTCCGGCCCTACGCTCTTCGGCGAGCGAGCCCGGCGCCCCCTTCTCGGTCGGCTCGAACGGGTGCCTCAGGTCGACCGCCGAGCGGGGCGAACGGGTCCGTCGAGAAGGTCCCGTAGACGGATCCGGTCCGTGTAGGCGGGGCTGCTGCGGAGCACGGCGAGCCGGGCCAGTGTGACCAGGCCCGTCCTCTGGTCGTCCCCGTCGCACAGGACGAGGTGATCGACACGGGCGCCGGCCATGAGGGACAGCGCCACCTCGACCGTCATGTCGTCACAGACGCGAGGTCCGGATGTGTCCCCGTAGTCGACCACGGCCTTGGGGGAGTGCTCCGCCACCTGGTGCTGTGGTTGAACCGGCGTCGTCATTGGCGCCTCCTGCGGGAAGGGATGGGCTGGTGATCACGACGGCTCTAGGCGGCCGAGCCGAACCCGGCGCGCTGCTGTGCCCCGCGGCTCGCGGCTGCACCGACGGGGCGGGCCTGGCCGGCGTGGCGCCGGCGGCCTCGGCGGCCCTGGGGCGAGGACGACCCTGCGCGGGGACGTTCCGCGTCCGGCACGGTGATGACGACCGGGACACCGGAAGGGGCCTGGGCGCCTGTGATGCGGCTCAGTTCCGCCGTGCCCGACCGCACCTGGGCAATCCGCGGAACGATGCCCGCCGAAGCCATCAGCCGGCTCATGGCGCGGCGCTGGTCAGGGGTGACCAGGGTGACGACGCTGCCGGACTCGCCGGCGCGGGCCGTACGACCACCGCGATGGAGGTAGTCCTTGTGGTCGCTGGGCGGATCGACATTGACGACCAGGTCGAGGTTGTCGACATGGATCCCACGCGCCGCGACATTGGTCGCCACCAGGACCGTCACATGCCCGCTCTTGAACTGGGCCAGGGTCCGCGTGCGCTGCGGCTGGGACTTGCCACCGTGCAGGGCCGCGGCGCGCACACCGCTGTTCAGCAGGTGTTTCGTCAGCCGGTCCACGGCGTGCTTGGTGTCCAGGAACATGATCACTCGGCCGTCTCGTGCCGCGATCTCGGTGGTCGTCCGATGCTTGTCCGCGTCGTCCACGTGGAGTACGTGGTGCTCCATCGTGGTGACCGCACCCACCGGCGGGTCGACGGAGTGGACGACCGGGTCCGTGAGGTAGCGGCGGACCAGCAGGTCGACGTTGCGGTCCAAGGTGGCCGAGAAGAGCATCCGCTGCCCGTCGGACCGCACCTGGTCGAGCAGAGCGGTGACCTGGGGCATGAAGCCCATGTCCCCCATCTGGTCGGCCTCGTCGAGGACCGTGACGGCGACATCGTCCAGCCGGCAGTCGCCCCGCTCGATGAGGTCCTTCAGTCGCCCGGGCGTCGCGACGACCACCTCGGCTCCGCTGCGCAGCGCACCGGCCTGCCTGCCGATCGACATCCCCCCGACCACCGCGGCCACCCGCAGGCTCACGGAGCGGGCGTACGGAGTGAGCGCGTCGGTGACCTGCTGAGCGAGCTCGCGAGTGGGGACGAGGACGAGGGCGAGCGGCTGCCGCGGCTCGGCACGCCGTCCCGCTATGCGGGCCAGTACCGCGAGGCCGAAGGCGAGGGTCTTGCCCGAGCCGGTGCGGCCACGGCCGAGTACGTCGCGACCGGCCAGGGAATTCGGCAGGGTTGCCGCCTGGATCGGGAACGGCACGGTCACGCCTTCGCGGCCGAGCGTGGCCAGCAGTCGTGCGGGCATGACGAGATCGGCGAACGCCCCGACGGCGGGCAGGGCGGGCGTGATCGTCGTCGGCGGTGAGAACTCGCCCTGTACGGCGTGTCGGTCTCCGTGACCCTTACGGCGGGGACCGCTGGAACGGCTGCCGCCGGCGCCCCCTCCGACGCGGTCATACGTGCGGGCTTTTCGGGCACGCTTCATGCGGGTCCTTCCTTGGTGAGGCGCGTACCAAGGAATTCCCGCAGCAGATGAGCGGCGCAGAGAATCTCGAGACGAGCCGAAGTCGATGTGGAGCGAGTCGGACCGACGGAAAATGCGTCATCGGCCGGTGAAGTGGTGAGGCCTTGCTGTCGGGCGTCCTGAAAAGCAGCGAGCTGGGGCCCGCACCCCAGAGGTGCGGGCCCCAGCTGCGAAGTACGCGTCAGCGCCGGTGTCAGGCGGGAACGATGTTCTCGGCCGTCGGGCCCTTCTGGCCCTGTGCGACGTCGAACGACACCTTCTGGCCTTCCAGCAGCTCGCGGAAGCCCTGGGTGGCGATGTTCGAGTAGTGGGCGAAGACGTCAGCGCCGCCGCCGTCCTGCTCGATGAAGCCGAAGCCCTTTTCCGCGTTGAACCACTTTACGGTGCCAGTAGCCATATTATTTCTCCTTCGGAGGCGGTGCCGGGAATTCACCCTTCGTGAATTCCGTGTCGCCGTGATGATCACCCCGTCGGAAATCAACCTTCTGGCAACCGCACCTGCAACTGAGATCGACAGTAGCACGGTGCGATCGGCCCTGCACGGTCGATAATTGCATTCCGGCTTGGCGGAGGAGGAATTCTCGCCGTGTCCCACACCTATTTCTCATGTCACGGGCACAGATATTGCCCTGCGCGGGCGCGGCCTGTCGGCTGTGAGGCAGGCCGGCCCGTCGTTCCTCGCGCTCGCCCCGGGGCGGCGTCCTGGCTCATGGAGGTCTGTGCGGCCGGTGCCCGCCGCGTCGAGGCCGCTCAACCTGATCAGCCTCCCCGGGCGTCAGAGCTGGTGACGCGATCATGATCTGGTCTTCTTGAGACGTTCCGTGACGAGGCTTCCGCCACCAGACCTGTCGGCGCCGATGATTCCCGGACCGTGCGGGAGTCTGTCTTTCGACAGCAATCTTCCGGAAGGCGGCCCCATGACGACCCTGCACGACTTGCTCGAAGCCCACGTCGCTGCCGGTACGCTGCCGGGAGCAGTTGGCCTCGTGGCCCGGGGTGACCAGGTCGAGGTGGCGGCCGTCGGCGCGCAGGACGCCGGCGACGGCGCCCCGATGGCGAGGGACTCCATCTTCCGGGTCGCCTCAATCACCAAGTCCGTCACCGCCGCCGCACTGCTGATCCTCGTGGACGAGGGCAGGATCGCACTGGACGAGCCGATCGGGAT
>NZ_BMVJ01000024.1:64360-65555 GCF_014650655.1 Streptomyces anandii JCM 4720 | reverse complement strand
GTGGCTGCCGGAGCTGGGCAAGCCGGTGGTCGTACGCACGCCGGCGAGCCCGGTGGACGACGTGGTGCCCGCCGACCGGCCCATCACCGTATTCGACGTGCTGGCCTCCCAGGCCGGGTACGGATTCTCCTCCGACTTCACGCTGCCGGCGGTGCAGGAGTTGTTCACGGTGCAAAAGGACGGCCGGGTGCCGAGCAACTTCCCGCCGGCCGACGAGTGGATGGCGGCGCTCGGCCGCATCCCGCTGCTGTACCAGCCGGGCGCTGCCTGGCTGTACGACACCTGCTCCGTCCTCCAGGGGGTGCTGATTTCGCGGGTCACCGGACAGCCGCTGCCGCAGTTCCTGGCGGAGCGGATCTTCGGGCCGCTGGGCATGGTGGACACCGGTTTCGAGGTGCCGGCCGCCAAGCGGGGCCGGTTCACCAGCTTCTACAGGCCAGGCGACGACGGCAGCCTGGAGCTCGCCGACGGCCCGGACGGCGAGTGGAGCAGGCTGCCCGCGCTCCCGCTCGGCAACGGCGGGCTGGCCTCGACCGCCGACGACTGGCTGGCTTTTTGCCGGATGCTGCTGGCCGGCGGGGTGGCGGCCGACGGACGCCGGGTGCTGTCGGCCGACTCCGTGCGCTTGATGACCACCGACCATACGAATCCGGCGTCGCGCGCCATCGGCCGACTGTTCCTGGAGGGCCAGGGCTGGGGCTTCGGCGGCTCGGTCGACATCGACCGGACCAACCCGTGGAATGCGCCCGGCCGTTACGGCTGGGTTGGCGGCACGGGCACAGCGGCGCACGTCATTCCGGCCACGGGTGTGGTCACCATCCTGCTGACTCAGGTGGCAGCGATGGGCCCCCTGCCGGCTCCGGTGATCAGGGAGTTCTGGCGGTACGCGGCGAACGCCTGACACACGCGTCTCACGCCCGTAGCCTCACGGTGGGCCCAGCTGACTGGGTGGCGGAATCGGATCACGACGCATGGCTGTGTAAGCGCGCAAAGAGATTGCTGACCGCTGCTGCCGCCTTGGCCGACGCGGTCGCCGGGGCCGAGGCCAATGGATGATCGGCTGTGTCTGCAGGGCATCCTGTACGTCCTGCACCAGGACATTGCCTGGCAACTCCTGCCGCTGGAGCTGGGGTTCGGATCCGGGCAGACCTGCTGGCGACGCTTGAACCGCTGGCAGCGGGCCGGAGTCTTCGAG
>NZ_BMVJ01000024.1:61999-64329 GCF_014650655.1 Streptomyces anandii JCM 4720 | reverse complement strand
CGATTGCACCGGACCCTGCTCGCCGAGCTCAACGCGGCCGGTGAGCTCGACTGGATCCGCGCGTGCGTGGACGGCTCCCATGTGCGCGCGAAGAAGGCGGAGCCGCGACCGGTCCGTCGCAGGTCGATCGGCGGAAGACGGGCAGCAAGCACCACCTCATCTGCGACGGCAAGGGCACTCCATCGCACGTCATCACGACCGCCGCCAACGTCAGCGAACGTTACTCAGACGCTCGACCTCGTCGACGGCATCCCGCCCGTCGCCGGACGCCCCGGCCGGCCCCGGAGGCGGCCTGAGTGCCTTTTGGGCGACAAGGCGTATGACTCGAAGGCTGTGCGCAGTGAGCTGCGACGCCGCCGCATCCAGGCGGTGATCTTCCGCAAGGGCGCCCCGAACATCAAGGGCCTGGGCAAGCTCCGCTACGTGCGGGTGCTTTTCAGCCTGCCGGTGAGCAGATCGCCAATGGCGGCGATTCCTGTTGTTATGGCCCGTTCGGTGACATTGCCGAAGCCCAGAACGAGTTGTGCGGGTGCGCCGGCGTGTGAAGCGCGGCAGGCGCTCATGCCGTAAAGACCCACCTCGCGGGCGCGGGCGGCGGCGATGACGTGGTGTTCGCCGGTATCGGCGGGCAGGTGGGCGACCGCGTGGAAGCCGGCTGCGAGGCCGGTGACCGGCAACTCGGGGGCGTGTTCGCTGAGTGCGGTGAGCAGTACGGCGCGGCGGGCGGCATAGGTGGAGCGCATGCGCCGCAGGTGGCGGTCGAAGCGCCCGGACTCGATCAGCCGGGCCAGGGCGTGCTGATCGAGTCCGGGCGCGCCGCGGTCGCTGCGGTGTTTCAGCTCGGCCAGGGGTTCGGTCAGATCGGGTGGGCAGATCATCCATCCGATGCGCAACGTGGGGGCCAGGGACTTGCTGACGGTGCCCAGCCCGATGACCCGGTGTGGTTCCAGGCCTTGGAGCAGACCGACGGGCTCGCGGTCGTAGCGGAATTCGGCGTCGTAGTCGTCCTCGATGATGAAGGCGTCGCGGTCCCTGGCCCAGTCGATCAGCGCGCGTCGGCGTGCTGGGGCGAGGGCGACGCCGGTCGGCCATTGGTGCGCGGGGGTGACCACGACGGCTCGGGCGTCGGTGGCTGCCAGCGCACGGACGTCGATGCCGAGTTCGTCGACCGGTACGGGAACCGCCTGCACGCCGGCCGCGGTGGCGGCCGCAGTAACGGTTGCGGGCGAGCCGGGGTCCTCGAACGCCACCGTTCGCACGCCGAGGTCCGCGAGGGCACGCAGGGCGAGGCCGAGGCCCTGGGCGTAGCCGCCGCAGACGACGACGTGCTCGGGATCGGCCACGGCAGCGCGAACCCTGCGCAAGTAGCCGGCCAGGACCTCGCGCAAGGCCCTGGTGCCGCGGGGGTCGCCGTAGTCGAATTCCTCGGTGGGGATGTGCGACGCCACCTCCCTCATGGCCCGCACCCAGTCCTGGACCGGGAAGGATCTCAGATCTGGTACGCCCCATCGGAAGTCGGCGAGCAGACGGGGGGCGATGGTCCCGGGCCGCACGGTCACGGACGTCGCCGCCGCACCGCCGGCCACCCGGGTGGCCGAACCGGGGCGGGTCACCAGGTAGCCCTCGGCGAGGAGTTGGGCGTAGCACTCCTGCACCAGACCGCGGGACAGGCCGAGCGCACGCGCGAGTTCCCGGGAGGACGGAAGCCGTTCGCCGACCTGCAGGCGGCCGTTGCGGATGGCGTCGCGCAGGGCGTGTTCCAACTGGGCGCGCAGCGGGTGGCCGCTGGTTCGGTCCACGGCGAGCAGCAGATCGGGCGAGGAACTGGACCACTCCGGAGGCATGGAACTGGAGCTTACCGCGGGCCGGTGAGTGATCTTAGCGTCCTGGCATGACCGATACGCTCGATTCGATCGACCCTGGCCCTGCACGGCGCCCGCCGCTGGTGACCCGGCCGTTGATGTTGCGCTTCGTGTCCATTGTGGGCGCGTCGACCAGCTTCTACCTTCTGCTGTCAGTCGTTCCCGCCTACGCTGCGAGTGACGGTGGGGGTGGCGGGTCAGCAGGGTTGGCCACCGGCACGTTGATGCTGGCCACGGTGGTGGGCGAGTTCGCCACTCCCGCGCTGGTCGGCCGCTGCGGTTACCGCGTCGTCCTGGCCTGTGGCCTGGGACTGCTCGGCGCGCCGGCGCTGGCGCTGGCGTTCAGCGGGAACTTGTGGTGTGTCCTTGCGGTCTGCTTGCTGCGCGGTTTGGGTTTCGCGTTCACCGTGGTCGCGGGTGGCGCGTTGACGGTGTCACTGATTCCGGCCGAAAGGCGTGGTGAGGGAC
>NZ_BMVJ01000024.1:60020-61972 GCF_014650655.1 Streptomyces anandii JCM 4720 | reverse complement strand
TGGCGCTGGTCGGTGTCGTCGGGGGCGTGCCCTCGCTGGTGGCACTGCCGCTGGGTGTGTGGCTGGCTGCCCACGCGGGTCACAGCGCGGTGTTCGGGGCCGCGGCCGTGGCCGCGCTCGTCACCCTGCCCGCGGTGCCCGGCCTGCCGGAACGTCTGCGTGTGTCCGGGCGCCCCATCGGTATGGCGGAGGGGCTGCGCAGGCCCGATCTGCTACGTCCCGCCGCGGTCTTCACGGTCACGGCCGTCGCCGCCGGCATCGTCGTCACCTTCTTGCCCCTCGCCGTGCGCGGATCGGCGAGGGGGCTCGTCGCCGTGGCCCTGTTCGTCCAGCCTGCGGCAGCCACACTGGCCCGCTGGATCGCCGGACGGTACGCGGACCGGCGCGAGCCCGCCGCTCTGCTGCTTCCCGGTCTGCTGCTGTCGGCCCTCGGAACGCTGCTGATGGCGCTGAATGGCAGCCCAACTGCCGTCATCGTCGCGGTCGCCCTGTTCGGGACCGGTTTCGGGATTGCGCAGAATGCCACGCTGACTCTGATGTACATGCGCGTTCCCGCCGCTGGGTACGGCACGGTCAGCGCGCTGTGGAACTGCGCCTACGACGCGGGTATGGGTGCCGGCGCCATCACCTTCGGCTGGCTCGCGGCCGGCACCGGTTATCCCTGGGCCTTCGCCCTGACGGCGGTCGTCGTGCTCTGCGCACTCAAACCGGCCCTTACCGACGGACGTACCGCGTTGCGGGTGGCGGACGGGCGACCGCAGGCTCCAGGGGTGATCAAGGACCCGCTGCCTTGACCGGTGTCGAGACTGGCGCAGGTGGCCGTCCACCGGGCAACGGCCCCGGACCCGATGCCGCACTTCGGCCACCTTGCGGACGCCTCCATCGGGGACCCCCTCGAAGACGGCCCCGCCGGAGCGGGCCGGGCCCCCTCGGGCATGGCAGCCGTAGCTCGTGATCGACGGTGGGTCCGTGAGGGCGTGACCGTCCGGCGCGCAGGTGCGCAGCCATCAGCTCGGCCAGGGTGCGCCCATGATGCGCTCGACCATGGTGGTGCGCTGGAAGCCGGGAACGAAATGCTCCAGTACGTCCGAATTCACGGTTCCGTTCGTGGTCTCCGGGCGGTGCTTGAGTCCTTCGACGAAAGCTTGCAGGAACTCGTTCTTGAAGTCACCTCGTGGATGGACGGCGGTGATCTCGTCCACCTGACCGCGATCCAGCTCGTTCAACCCCAGGCCGAGCGCGTCGGTCAGAACTCCCATGTTCGTGACGGCGATCTCCGGCCTCATGCGCCCGGGAATTCCCGGGGTCGAGTGCAGCGCGATCGCCGTCCACACCACGTCGGCGGCCGTAGCCGGGAAACCGTGGTCGAGCATGAACCTGCGTGCGTGGTCTGCTCCGTCCACCTCGAAGCGCTGCTGCACATCGGAAAACGGCGTCAAGAGTCCGGTGTCGTGAAACATGGCCGACAGGTAGAGAAGCTCCGGATCGGGCTCCAGAGCGAGTCGGTGAGCATGCATGGCGCCGAAGACGAAAACGCGCCGGGAGTGATGGTAGATGAGAGGGCTGGTCATCTCCCGCGCAATGCGGGTGGCCTCTGCGGCTGCCGCTGTTTCAGGGATCTCCACGCCCGCGATGATCTCGCTCATGACCTTCGCTCCTTCCTGTACCGGTGTCTTATGAATGGACGGTGCGTCCGTCTTCCACACTGCCCACCACCCGGCGTCCGACGCTCCCTCGGTCCGGCCGTGAGTCACCCGAATCCGGACAGGCGGGCGGTGGGGTTGTGCGCTCCGCCACGCATCGGGTGGCGATCCTCGTCCATGACGGAGTCACGCTCCTGGAGGTTGCCGGCCCCGCCGAGGTATTTGCGGAAGCGAATCATCTCGGCGTCGACCACGAGATCGTGCTGGTGTCACCGACCGGTACCGATGTCACCCGGTCATCCATGTCAC
>NZ_BMVJ01000024.1:53546-59992 GCF_014650655.1 Streptomyces anandii JCM 4720 | reverse complement strand
CTCATCCATCGGGATCCGCATCTCGGTCGACGCCGCCGCCACGGATCCTGCTCCTCACACGCTCCTGGTCGCCGGCGCGGACGGCTACCCGCGCACACCTGTGCCCCGTGATCTGACCGAGGCCACGCGTACGCTGGCGGGTCGGGCCGGGCGGGTCGCGTCCGTCTCCGCACCACTGCAGGGACCGCCGCCCGCTCAGCCCCGCCGCCTACCAGCGCCGACTCAGCACAGCGCGCCGACCCGGTGCTGAGGAGCGATAGGGCAAGTTGTCGCTCCACGGACACCGATGCCTCTGTCGGGACCGTATTCTCGCGGGACCACCGGCCTCGCCGAGGCCAGGCCGTACCATCCGATCAGGCTCCTTGTCCGAGTCCCGGACCCGCTGACCGGTCAGCCCCTCAGAGCAAACGCTTCCGCGATGTCGTCGCGTGCTGCTCCGGCTGCCAGGAGCAGCCGGAGCAGCACCCGGGCCTTGTACGGGTCGAGGAAGCCGCCGTCGATCACCCCGCGTCGGCGCAGGTCCGTCTCCGAGCCGGGCGCGTTGTAGGTGTGCCGCAGCACCGATCCGCTGCCCGTGCGCGAGGTCAACACCACCGGCATGTGCTCGGCCAGGGCGCCGAGCCGGGGAGCGAGCATGCCCGGTACGTGACCGACGCCGAAACCGGCAACCACGAGGCCGGCGTGCGTGGTCCCGAGCCCCTCCAGTTGTGCGCCGTCGTCCTCCAGGGTGACCACGTGCAGGGCCACACGGGCGGCCTCGAGTCGCGCCGGGTCCCCTGCGGCCGGCAGTGGTGCATACCGCGGCGCTGCCAGCAGCATCCGTACCCGGCCCTCGACGACATGCCCCAGTGGGCCGGTGCCCGGCGAGGCGAAGGCCCCCGGGTTCGTACTGTGTGTCTTGCGCACCCATCGCGCCGCGTGCACCTCGTCGTTGAGGACCACCACCGCACCCGCGCCGCGTGCCTCCCGGGCCGCGGCCACACGCACGGCGGCGAGCACGTTGGCGGGCCCGTCAGCCCCGGCCGCGGCCGGCTGCCGCATCGCGCCGGTCAGGACGAACGGCGCCTCGTGCGGCCACACCAGGTCGATCAGGAAGGCTGTCTCCTCCAGCGTGTCGGTGCCCTGGGTGACGACGACGCCGTCCGCGCCGTCCGCCACGGCCCGCGAGGCGAGGGCCACGACGTCGAGGACCTGCGCGAAGGTGAGGCTCCCGCTGGGCACGGCCCGCACGTCCCGTACGTCCAGGGGGATCCCGGACTCCGTCAGTCCCGGTACGGCCGCGGCGATCTCCGCCCCACTCAGCCGCGCCGCCCGCTTGCCGTCCGGCACGGATATCGTTCCGCCCAGAGCCAACAGCAAGACACCCAAAGCCCGCTCCCTGCCCCGCCTCGCGCCGGACGGGGTCCCGCCCGGCGCCCCCAACCTACAGGCGCACCCGATTCCCGCCACCGCCGATCAGCGGTACCGCGCCGTCTCATCGACATGGCCTACGCCTGCTGTTGCGACGCCCTGCCGTACGGGGACCCGGGCCCACGCGTCCTGGGCGGGGCGGGGCCCGCCGCTCCTTCGGCAATCGTGGTGTCACCTAAGCCAGGGTGGGATTAAGTCAGGGCGGGATGCTCGACGTTGGGGCGACTCTTGGCGGAGGCCGGGGCAGCGGCTTCGCTCGCCCGGCGGTTCAGGCATAGGTGGAGATTTCGATCAGGTTGCCGTCCGGATCGCGCAGGTAAGTGCTGAGGATCGGTCCGAGGGCGCCGGTGCGCGTTACCGGGCCTTCCTCCACGGGCACCCCGGAGGCGGCCAGATGGGCCAGCACCTGTTCCTGTGGGGTCCGGGTGACCAGACACAGGTCGGCGCTGCCAGGGGTGGGCCGGGTGGCGTGGGGGAGGAGTTCGCTGCCTGCCCGGTGGAGGTTGATCTTGCTGCTGCCGAAGCCCAGCGCCCGGCGCCCCTCCCCGAACGTGACGGGCCGCATGCCGAGGACCCGCTGGTAGAAAGCGGTGGTCCGCTCGACGTCGGTGACGGTCAGCACCAGGTGGTCCAGGCCGCTGATCACGATCCCTGGCTCCGGGGCGTACCGGGCCAGCTGCTCGGCGCAGGCGTTCCACGCGGGTGCGGACAGCAGATCGCGTGAGCGGGCGAAGAGGCGGTAGAGGGCCGGGCCGTGACGTTCGGCCAGCCCGACGTTGTGGGCCAGCACGTCGAGCTCGTTGGCGGCCGTCATCTCCGCGATGGCGCGTACGTCCGCATCGGCCGGAGTGTGTTCCCGGCCGGTGAAGCGGTCCCGGAAGAGAACCGGAAGCCCCTGGCCCAGGCGTGGATGGACGGCCGCCCGGTCGCAGCTCGCGTACAGGTACACCAGGGCCTCCGCGCGATCGCCGATCAGTTCGGCGAGTACCCCGCGCTCGGTGGTGGCCAGGAGCGGCTCGTCGAATCCGTCCGTTCCATAGGCGGCGTGGCACAGCCCCGCGAGCTGGACGTCGGGGTCGGCGTCCCAGACGGAGAGCAGGCGGGCGACGCGTCGCAGGTGGTCCAGGAGCGTTCCGCCCGGATGGGCCGTCCGGGCGGCGCCGCGGGCGGACAGGAACTCCTCGGCCCGGTGCCGTCGCGCCGGGGCGGGCCGTGCCATCAGTCGACCCGCTGTGCGGACTGTGCCACCTCGGCGACCAGTCGGGCGGTGGCCGGGGTGGCGATGCCGTGGGCGGCTCCGGCGCGTAGGACGGCCCCGCCGATGGCGTCGAGTTCGAGCGGACGGCCGGCATCGGCGTCGCGCTGCATGGAGGACCTCATCGTGTCGGGGACGCGGTCGAAGAAGGAGAGCAACCCCTGGGCGGTCACCGGCGCGCCGGCGGCGCGGGCCACGGCCGCGATCTCGTCGAGCACGGTGAGCAGTTCGGGCCGGTGCCGATCGCGGACGGCACCGACATCGGCCTGGTGGCGGGTGGTCAGCAGGGCGAACGGGGCGAGGAAGGCCAGCTTGTCCCAGAGCATCGCACTCTCGTCCTCGCGTACGGTCACCCCCAGGCCGGCCTGGCGCAGCAGTTCCGCGAAGTCATCCGCCGGACCGGCGAGTTCGAGGTCGGCGAACGGACTGGTGTGGGCGATGCGACCGGGCGCCGTGCGGGTGGCCTCGACCCGGATCGTGCCCGCGACGACCCGGGCGGAGGGGAAGCGCTCGCGGAGCACGGCGAGATGGTCGAGGCCGTTGAGGAGCGGGACCAGGACCGCCGTGCCGAGCCCATCGGCGGGGACGCGGTCGAGCGCCTCGGCGAGCGCGGTCTGCTTGACCGTCACGAAGACGGCGTCCACCGGCTCGCGCAACTCGGTGTCGGCCTCCACCACCGCGGTGAACTGCCCGTAACGCTTGCTCTCGACACGCAGCCCGTCCTGGCGCAGCGCGGCGACGGTCCGTTCCCCCGCCAGACAGACGACGCGGTGCCCGGCACGGGCGAGCAGCGCGCCGACCAGGCCGCCGACGCCGCCCGGGCCGAGAACCGCCACGGTCATCCTGGTTGTGCTCATGTGTGCTCCTGTCCGGGAAACCGATGAGTCGAGGGGCCGGGCGGCCGGGGCCGTGAGCCGGTCGGGCCCGTGACGGGTCGGCACCCGCCCGCATTCAGCACCGCGTCCGGATCGCGGGAGTGACGGCGGGCGGGTTGCCGCCCTGGGCCCGCAACGATGATCAATCCTGGTGCGACCCAAGTCAATCCACGGCTTTACTGGGGAACACCCAAGCTCAACCGTGGGGCCGCTGCTTAGGCTTGGGTCTCGTGACACTTGACGATCTTCGCGTCTTCGCAGCGGTCTGCCGCTCCGGTTCCCTCAGCGGTGCCGCCCGTGACCTGGGCTGTACGCAGTCGGCCGTCAGCCAGCATGTGAAGCGTCTCGAACGGGAGTTGGGCCTCAGCCTGCTCGAACGCCAACCGCGCGGGGTTGCGCCCACCTCGGCGGGGCGGCTGTTGCGCACGGCGGTGACCGAGGGCCTGGGGCGCATCGACCAGGCGGTGCGCCGGATCGAGGAACTCGCCCGCGCGGAGGGCGGATCGGTACGGGTCACCACCGGTGCCACGACCGTCCGGCACTTCATGGCCGCCGCCGTGGTCGACTTCCGCCGGCGCTTCCCGCGAGCCAGCCTCGAATTCCAGACCGAGACCTCCAGCCGCGGCTGTTTCGACGCGCTCACCACCGGCGCGGTGGACCTCGCCTGGATCACCCTGCGGCCGGCGGGCGGCAGCGTGGAGCAGCGCCCCGTCGTACACCTGCCCTGGTCACTCGCCGTCGCGGCCGGCGATCCGCTCGCCGCCAAGTCCTTCATCGAACCCGTCGACCTGCAGGACGCCCGGCTCATCGGCCTGCCCGAGAACTCGACCGCGCGTATCCAGCTCGGCTCACGGCTGGCCGAATCGGGCATACGGCCGATCTTCGACACCAGCGTCACCGACTGGGACACCGCGATCCTGCTGGCCGAGCTCGGGCTCGGTCACGCGGTCGTTCCGACCCTGCCCGAGTGGACCGGCCCCCGCCACCCCGACCTGCGGCTGATCCCGATACCCGCCCTCCCCGCGCTCACCGCGGGCTGGGCCGTCCGCCGCTGGGACGCTCTCTCCCCACTGGCCCGCGCCTTCGCCGACACCGTCGCCCACCACTGCGCCCGCCGCGCCGGAAAATGAAGCCGCAACCGGCAGGTCACCTCGGCCGCCGGCCAAGACGATCGCGCCCGTTGCCACCGTCAACCGGCCGACCGAGACACCAAGGAACGCCGGGGCGACGTAGGGCAGGGGCCGTTCTCCCGGCAGCGCGCAAAGCACGCCCCGGACCGCACGGCCGTCCGTGGAGCGGATGCCGACGACGACGCCCCCCCGCGACACTCTGCGATGCCGTCGCCCACCACGCGCAGCGCCCGTCGGCCGACTCGGAAAGTTGGCAGCAACGGCAAGCCGAAGGCATCCATCGGTCAGACCCGACGCCAGGAGACCGTCGCCTCGTAGCTGCGCAGACACGAAAGGCGTGCGTCTGACCTGCGAGCTCGGGGGTATCCGCGAGAGCGGAATCTCATCGCCTGACCAGTACGGAGCCATCATGCCGTCCACAGATGTCGTCGAACTCATCCTGCAGGATCACCGGCGTATGGAAGACCTCTTCCGCACCATGCGCAACGCTGAATCCGACCGCGCGGCTGCCCTGGAAGAATTCGCCCATCTGCTGATCGCTCACGCCTCCGCCGAGGAGGACGAGGTGTACCCGGCCCTGCGGCGCTACAAGAACGTCGACGGCGAGGACGTCGATCACAGCGTGCACGAACACCAGGAGGCCAACGAGGCGCTGCTGGCCCTTCTCGAAGTCGAGGACACCGGATCCGAAGAGTGGGACGAGAAGCTGGAGGAACTCGTCGCAGCGGTCAACCATCACGCCGACGAGGAGGAGCGAACCTTGCTCAACGACGCGCGGGAGAACGTCGCCGACGAACGCCGCTCCCAGCTCGGCGCAGCGTTCCGCGAGGCACGCGCGAAGTACCTGGAGAGCGGCTGCGGCAGCATCGACAACGTGCGCGAAGTCGCCGCTTCCAGTGGTAAGTGATCGTCTCCTGTAGCCGCGTCGCGCTCGGTCGCCGGTTCCGAGCCGTAGCGGGGGCCGGCGACATGGCCGGCCGCAGGCGTTCCCGAACTTCCCTGCAATGGCCACTCTGCGCAGTGCCGCAGCTGCCCCGCTGCGCTTCCCGGGCGGTCTGGTCACGGGGTCCCGTACGGTGCCGAGACACGGGCGGGCCGGGTAGCACCCGTGGCGGGTGCGGCCCGGGGCGGACACCGTGTAGCCCGGGGCGGCCACCGCGTCGCCCGGAGCCGCCACCGCGTAGCCCGGGGCGGACGTCACTGAACTGCCGGATCGCGGGCAGACGGCGAACGTGATCTTCGTTCCGGTCGGCAGGCCGGCCAGGAGAGGGAGGGGAACGTCACCGTGACCATGCCCGTACGCCGCACCGAGGGCGGCCGCCGGCGGTTCAGCCTGCGCGCCACCGCGTTTGACTGCGGACTGATCGCCCTCGCCGTGTGCATCCTCGGGTTCGCCCTGCGGACCGCGGCCGCCGCGGCCGAGCGGCGCCCCGTCTGGATGGTGATCCTGTGCCTGCTCGCCGTGGCCTGCGTGCCGGCGCTCCGGCGCGGCCGGCGGCACGTCTCGGCGGCGCGCACCGCACGGCGGGCCGCCGCGGCGCTCGAGGCGGGCACCGGCACGGCACTGGAAGAACTGCGGGCCACCGCCGCGCCGGCCGCGGTTCCGTTCGTCCCGCACCAGGCCGGTCCGCGTGAGGCCGGTACGGGTCCCGCCGAGGGCCAGGAGCCCACGCTCGTACAGCCCGTCGACTACGACGCACTGGACCCGGACGAGTTCGAGCAAGCCGTGGCCGCGCTGTGCGAACGGGACGGGTGCGCCGGCGTCGAGGTGGTGGG
>NZ_BMVJ01000024.1:49695-53519 GCF_014650655.1 Streptomyces anandii JCM 4720 | reverse complement strand
CGGCGCCGGTGACCTCGGTGCGGACGTGCTCGCGGTGGCGCCGGACGGACGGCGCGTGGTCATCCAGTGCAAGCGTTACGCGGAGGGGCACCGGGTCGGCTCCCAGGATCTGCAGCGCTTCGGCGGTACCTGCTACACGGTGCACGAGGCCGACGTCGCGGCCCTCGTCACCACCAGCGACTTCACCGCGCCGGCCGTCGAGTACGCCGCCCAGTGCGGCATCCTGTGTCTGGACCGGGCCGCCCTGCAGGCGTGGAGCGACGGCACCGGGCCGGCGCCCTGGACCGTCGCGGAGGTCACCGGCGAGGAGTTCACCTGCTGACCCCGCGCGGTCCGATCCAGCTCAGGGACCGGAGGACTTCACCGAGCGCGACAGCTATTACCGGGGCGTCTACCACCGCGCCATCAGCCCCGACGGACGGATCGATATCCAGCCCAATCCGATCCCCGGCGACGACGGCGAAGACGACCTCTACATTCCTGAACACCCCGAAGTCCGGGTGGTGTTGCTCATCACCACCCCGGCCGGGGACCCGGCCCCGCAGACCCGTCTGGGCTCCATCGAAGGGCTCATCCACCTGAAGCACCAGGTCGTATGAACAGCTACTGATCCACAATCTTCGACCCTTGCTCGTCAATCCAGTTGGTGGTGCCCGTGGGCGATCGGTCTGCTGGAGGCGCACGGTTCGGTTCAGGGAGGCTTCTGGTCGGTGTGCGGCATGATGAGCCTGTGGACTTCGAGCCGTACCGGGGTGAGTTGGTGGCGTACTGCTACCGGATGCTGGGTTCGTTCCACGAGGCCGAGGACCTGGTGCAGGAGACGTTGCTGCGGGCGTGGAAGTCCCGGGACCGGTACGACCCGGCGCGCGCGTCGGTGCGGACCTGGCTGTACCGGATCGTGACCAATGTGTGCCTGACCGCGCTGGAGGGGCGCGGTCGGCGTCCGCTGCCGTCCGGGTTGGGGGCGCCGAGCGACGACCCCGGGGCTCCCTTGGCGCCGGCGCTGGATGTTCCCTGGCTGGAGCCGTTCCCCGACGCACGGTTCGACGTGGAGGTCAGGGCCGATCTGCGGCTGGCGTGGGTGGCGGCGGTGCAGGTGCTGCCGGCGCGGCAGCGGGCTGTGCTGGTGCTGCGCGAGGTGTTGGCGTTCAGCGCCGCGGAGGTCGCCGAGCAGTTGGGTACCACGGTCGCGGCGGTCAACAGCGCACTGCAACGGGCCCGTGCCTCCCTCGCCGGTGTCGGTGACGCCGGTGCGGTCGTCGAGCCGGACGATCCCGCCGTGCGGGCGGTCATCCAGCGGTACATACGGGCGTTCGAGGCGGCGGACGTCCCCGCGCTGGTACGGCTGCTGGCCGATGACGCGGTACTGGAGATGCCGCCGGTGCCGCTGTGGTACCGGGGGAGCCGGGACTACGGCCGGTTCATGGAGCGGGTGTTCGCGATGCGTGGCACGGGCTGGGGCGTGCGGGAGCTGACCGCGGGCGGGCAGCCCGCGCTCGCGGTGTACGCGCCGCGGGTCGGCGGCGGCTACCGTCTGCACACTCTGCAGGTCTTCACCGTGACCGACGGCCGTATCGCGCGCAACGTGGTGTTCGCCGATCCCCGCGTCCTGGAGGCCTTCGGTCTGCCGGGCGAGATTCTTCCGGGCGAGTTCCGCAGTCAGCGATGAGTCGGGGCGGTGCCGCCGGTACGTACCGGTGAAGCACCGAATCGAAGGGAACCTCATCGTGAGTGTCATTGTCATCGAATTCGTCACCCTGGACGGGATCGTGTCCGACCCGGACGGCTCCGCCGGCACGCCGCTGGGCGGCTGGGCGTTCCGGTACGGCCGGGAGGCGGTCGCCGGGGACAAGTTCCGGCTCGGCCGCACGCTGGACGACGGGGTGCTGCTGCTGGGGCGGGCGACCTGGCAGCTTTTCTCGCGGCTGTGGCCGGGCCGCGACGACCCGTTCGCCGCGCGGATGAACGCCGTGCCGAAGCTGGTCGCCACCCGGACCCTGACCGGCGCCGACACATCGGCGTGGGCGAACTCCGCGGTCCTCGACGGTGACCTGGTGGACGCCGTCAAGCGCGAGCGGCGGGACGTGATCGTCACCGGGAGTCTGAGCGTCGTGGAGCGGCTGAGGGCCGCGGACCTGGTCGACGAGTACCGGCTGCTGACCTTCCCCACGGTCCTGGGCACCGGCCGGCGGCTCTTCCCGGCCGACGGCCCCCGCGCCGAGCTGGAGTGCCTGGCTGCCGAGCGGGTGGGAGGCGCAGTCCTCACCCGCTACCGCAGGGCCGCCCGCTGACGGTCCGCGCCGGGTGCGGGTGCGTACCGGCGGCCAGGCCGGTGAGCTGGGCCGCAGCGCGGGAGTCCGTGGCATCGGCCAATGCGGGAGCCCGGGCGGAGGGTCCGCCGGCCGTCCGCCCGGGTGTGCATGCTGCCGGGGTCGAGGAGCGGCACCCGTACGGTTCGGGCGCCGACGCCCGTCAACGTTCCGCCAGAGGTCGGCGCCGCCTCGATGACGTCCATCGAACGGCGCGGACAAGATCGTGGGTGGTCCCGGGAAGCACCCTGCTACGGCACTTCACCGCCGTGCGCGAGTCCGACCGTGGTGCGTCTCAACAGCAGCTTCTCGCTCAAGGACACCCCCTGTTGCTTGTCGGGGTGCGTCGGGCTCAGGAGAGGGCAGTGGCGGAGCATGCGATCGATGGCATCGAGTCGTTGGGTGCTGTGTCAGTGGTCTGGCGGGGTGGGGGAGCTCGACGATCTGGTCCTGCGGCACTGGCAGGGCTGCGGGCCGGTCAGGCGGGAATGTCCAGTTCCGCCTTTGCGGCCTGCATGAAGGGCCCGCGCTTGTCGTTGATGAACTCCCATACGTCCTTGCCCGCTGGAGGTTTGCCGTAGGTGGCTTTCATCAGGCGGTCCGCGAACTGGTAGGCGGCGTCGTTGAGGCGGCGGCTCGAAACGAGGTCGAGGCATTTCAGCTTGAACCACATGTCGTGCGTGAGAGCCGGGGAGCCTTCTACGAAGCGGTTGTCGTTCTGGAAGCGGTGTTCCGCCGCTCGTTCGACGCGCTGGCAGCTCTCCAGGAAGTCTTGAAGGGCCTGCTTGCGTTCGGCGCGCAACGCTGCGGCGGCGGTGGCGGCGGCCTGGGCTTTCGTCTCCCGCGATGTCAGGTACTGAGCGGCGAACGACGCCGCCGAGCCGACACCTACGCCGGCTAGCGACAAGAGCGTGGTCAAGACTTCCGATGCCATGTTCTCCCGCTTCAACCGACGGACTGCCGCTGACGGCGTCGACCATGGCTCACCGGCTGCGTAGGCAGCAATCCGTAAGGTGACGTAGATCGACCGGCCGCTTCGCCGGTGAGAGCGCTGACCCGTCGCAGTGTTGGTTCGCTCGCTCCCGTGCGGTGAGGGAGCGGGGGATGCGGAGGGAGTCCCGGGCGGGTCGGTGCTGGGGGTGAAGCGGGAGGGGGGGTGGTCGATCAGCAGGCCGGGGCACCATGCGGTGAGGATCTGCGCGCTGCACCGGTCGTGTTGGCAGCCCTGGGATTGAGCGCGCGCCGGAGCGTGCGGGGTGCATCGGCCCTTGCGGCCCCTGGGCCGGGGGCCGGAGCGTTGGTGGCCGAAACGCCGAGCATGCCGCTGTTTCCGGCGGCGGGTTGGAGTGCGGGGGATCGCGGGCTCGGCCTGCGTCCGCAACAGGGTGCCGGCCCTCGCGAGGTCCTCGGGCCCGGCTGCCAAGCCAGGCGTGGTGGTCCAGGACGGCATCGCAAGCGGCGTCGATCGCGGCGGGGGAGGAGGGCCAGTCCGGGCCGGCGGCAGGAGACAACTGC
>NZ_BMVJ01000024.1:8676-49661 GCF_014650655.1 Streptomyces anandii JCM 4720 | reverse complement strand
CGGGATGCCGCTGTGTTCGGCATCGTGGGCCGGTGCCTGTTGCCGATGGACAGAAGCCGGGCGGCCGCGTCCTGCTCGTACTCGCGTCACCTGGGGATTTCGGCCCAGACCACCTTGCCGGTGTTGGTCCATCGCACTCCCCATCTGCTGGTGAGTTTGTGCACGACGTGCAGGCCGCGGCCGCCGGCTGTGAGGAGGCCGTCGCTGTGCAGTCGCGGCCGGCCGTTGCCGGTGTCGCCGACCTCGCACAGCAGGCTGTGGCCCTTCGCGATCAGCCGCACGGTGATGGGCCCGGTGGCGAAGCGGACCGCGTTGGTCACCAGTTCGCTGATCACCAGCAGTACGTTGTCGCGGGTGTCGTCCCGGGTGCGCCAGCGCCGCAGCAGGGCCGACGCCTGTGTGCGGGCCTGAGCGGGTGCGTCGTCGCGGGCGGCCAGCCGCCAGGTGGCGGTGGCCTGCTTGCGGTAGCCGATCATGCGGGCGAGCAGCAGGGTCACGTCGTCGCGCTGGGGTACGGGCGCCAGCGCGGAGACGACGCGCCGCGCCGTCTGCTGCAGGGGGTCCCAGGGGTGCACCGTGGACACCGCGTCCGTGAGTCTGCCGATGCCTTCGTCGATCGGGGCGGCCGGATCTTCCACCAGGCCGTCGGTGTAGAGGGCGAGCAGGGAGCCGGGGGGAGCGTCGAAGGTGTGTACGTGGAAGGGCTCACGCAGGGCGAATTCGGTTCCCAGCCCGGGATGGGGGCGGACCGGGAGCGGGCCCGCTCGCCCGTCCGAGGAGACCAGGACCGGGGGCAGGTGGCCGGCGCTGGACAGTGCCACCTGGTGGCTGACCGGGTTGTAGAGCGCGATGCAGCAGGTCGAGCCCAGGGCGCTGTAGCCGGCCGCGAGTCCGGTGTCGGGTTCGTCCAGCAGGGACACGGTCTCGTCCAGGTGCTGCAGTACCTCGTCGGGGGCCAGTCCGGCGGAGAGGAGCGCGCGGGCTTCTATGCTGAGCTGGCCCATCGTCGCCGCGGCTCCCAGGCCGTGCCCGACGACGTCACCGACCACGAGTGCGGTACGGCCGTCCGGCAGGGGGAAGCTGTTGACCCAGTCGCCGCCGACGCCTGCGCTGTCCGGGGTGGCGGGCTGGTAGACGCTGGCGATGTCGATGGTGTCGTCGCCGGTCCGGGGCAGCAGTCGGCGCTGCAGTGCCAGTACCTGTGTGTGTTCGCGCTGGTGCTGGCGGGCGAGGTCGACGTGATGGGCGGTTCTGGCCACCAGTTCTTGCAGGTCGAGGAGTTCATTGTCGTGGAAGGGGTGGTCCGCCCGCCGCCAGACCTCCGCCACGCCCAGGACGACGGGTGGTGTGTCGTCCAGGACCAGCGGTATGCAGGCCACGCCGGCGGACCGGTCCACGGGTACCAGGGCGCGTATGGCTTGGGGGCTGCCGAGGACCCGTTCGATCGTCTCGCGGTCGGGTAGGACGATGGCCTGCGGGGCGTCGTCCCGCAGGACCGCCTGTGCGAGCAGGCGACTGGCGTCGCCGGGAAGATCGTCGCCCGGGGTCGCGTAGCCCTCGGGCCACGCCCGGTCCGGCACGAGGGCCGCCCGCCGCAGCCGGATGCGCTCCTGCCTGTGCCCGGTGGCTTTCTCGCCCGTCCACACCGCGTAGTCGAGGTCGACGGCGGCCACGTCTCCCCAGGCCAGCAGGGATTCTGCCAGCGACTGCGCGGTCTGGCCGATGTCGAGGGAGGTGCCGATCGCGGTCTCGGCGGCGTACAGGTGAAGTCTCGTCGCCATGGCGATCACGGAGACCGTCAGGCCCTCGTGGGGTTCCGCGGCGGGCAGGATGCTCAGCGACACCACCAGTTCCGAACCGTCCTCGCGTCGCAGGCGCTGGATCCGGGCGACGTGTGCCTCACCGGTTTCCAGGACCTGTCGCAGCCGCCGGGTGACTGTCGGTACGTCCCCGGGCGGCAGGAGGCCGACGAAGTAGCTCCCCGCCGTGGCGTTCAGGCCCGTGAAGACGGGGGCCTGGAGATTGCAGCGGGTGATCCTCAGCTCCCGGTCGAGGTTGACGGCGCCGAGGATCTGGTCCTGACGGCCGGCTGCCGCGTCGCCGGGCCGGCGCTGGCTGGTGATGTGGTTGTCCTGCGCGTCGTCGGGCGCGCCGGCGGCTGCCGCTCCACCACCCGGGATGTGGCGTCCCAGGGCGCCGCTGACCATCTCGAACGGCGACGGCGACGAAGGGGAGGGTGTGGAGTCCATGCGGCTCTCTCAGCGATTCCCGACGCCGGGCCGGGAGGGTACTCGGACCCGTGCGACCGGGGCCGGCGGGATCCCTGACCGCACACCTCATTGAATAACACCGGGGGTCGCTTCGCCCACATCGGTGAATCACGCGAAGAGCGCGGACAGGATCCGCGGGCGCCGCATCACGAGGGCGGCCGCACCCGCGGTGTCGCTCCCCGGTCTCCACGCCGCACCGGCCACGAGCCGGCGCCCGTCCGTGCGCGGCCGTCGACCACCTGGTCCACCAGCACCGTGTGGCGGGGCGTTCCGGTCGTCCGCGGACCGGTGGGACGGCGTCGAACGGCGGCAGCAGTCGTGCGGAGCCCCCTCTTGGCGCCCTGACGTACGAGGAGTCGACCACACAGCGAGCGGTCCAGCTCGGCCGCCGCCGTCGGGCTGTTCGTTCAGCGGGCGTCGGACCGGTGCTCGTTGATCCAGCGGGCGGCGAGGAGACCGGAAGCGGCGGTCAGGACCGCGGCGGCGATGACGGTGGCGTTCAGGCCCAGGGTGTCGGCGAGGACGCCCGCGACCAAGGCGCCGGCGGCGTAGCCGATGTCTCGCCAGAACCGGTACGTTCCGAGGGCGTTGGCCCGCCAGGCGGGGTGGGCGTGGTCGGAGATGGATGCGATGAGGGCCGGATAGACCATGGCGGTGCCCAGGCCGAGGAGGACCGCGGACACGATGCCCGCGAGCAGGGGCCGCTCCAGGAGGACGAGGGCGAGGACGAAGCCGCCTGCCTGGACGAGCATCCCGTAGACGATGAGCGGTTTGCGTCCGACGCGGTCGGAGAGGTGGCCGGTGGCGACCTGACCGAGGCCCCACAGGACGGGGTAGAGGCCCTTGATGAGGCCGACGGCGGCGAGGCCGAGGCCGTGGTCGGTGAAGAGCAGGGGGAAGACGCCCCAGGAGAGGCCGTCGTTGAGGTTGTTGACCAGGCCGGCCTGGCTGGCGCCGCGCAGGGAGCGGTTGAGCCAGGAGGTGCGGGCGAAGGTGGACCTCAGACCGGTGTTCTCGTCGCTGGGCAGCGGCTCGGAGTGCTGGGCGAGCTCGAGGGCGACGTGGGCGGCGGTGTCGCGCACGGCCAAGGCGAGAGCGAGCCCAGCGCCGACGAAGACGACACCGATGAGCTCGGGGAGGGGACGCAGGCCGTAGCCGGCCGGCCGAAGCCCACCAATCCGCCGTGGCCGCCGCGCGCGACGCCTACCTCCGCGAGAACGGCGCAGCCGAGCTCGGCCGTGAGGAGCTGCGGGTCCGCATCGCGGCCGGGGACGTCGTCGTACTCGACGTGCGCCCGGTGTCGGAGTTCCGGGCCGGGCACATCCCCGGCGCGATCTCCATCCCGGTCGAGGAGCTTGCCACCCGGATCAACGAGCTGCCCGAGGACCTGGAGATCGTCGTCTACTGCCGCAGCGAGTACTGCGTCCTGGCCTACGACGCGGTGCGACTGCTGATCGACCGCGGCCGGCGCGCGATCCGTCTCGACGACGGCATGCTGGAGTGGCGCCTGTCGGAGCTGCCCGTCGACGCCTCGGACCTGACGTGATGGACCCGGCGGCGACTTTCCGCCGCATCCGGGGCCGGCGGGCCGTTCTGAGGTGGCGAGTCGGGCGCCGCGGGTGCCGGTGAACGACGCCCTGAGCCGGGTGGGCCGCTCGCCGGCGTGAAAGTCCGGCTCTCACCGGTGAGGCCGGATCCCGCTCTGCGGGGGCGGGCAAAGGGCGGTACACAAGAGACAGGGCCAAGAGACAGGGCTACGGGTGGGGGCGTCCGCCACCGGTCCACGGAGGTTTCGAGCGTGTCCACGCCGATCGAGGAACCGAATCACCGCGCACGGGACGCCGCCGTGGAGGAAGCGTTCACACAGTGCCACATGCCGGTCGCGATATGCGACACCGAGCTTCGGGTCCTGCGGGCGAGCAGGGGGATGGCCCAGGAGGCCGGCCTGAGCGAAAGCCAGATGCACGGTCGGCGGTTCACGCAGTTCATGCCCGACTCCGCTTACGCGGAAGTGGAAGGCGGGATGCGCCGGGTGTTCAAGACCGGCACGGTCGAGCACCTGGTGGTGTTCGCCGACTCCCGGGCGGAGCCCGGTGAGCGAGTGTGGTCGGTGACGCTGTCCCCGCTGCGGAACGCTGTCGGCACGGTCCATCATGTGCAGTTCACCGCGGTGGACACCACCGCGGAGTACGGAGCCCGGGAGCGCCTTGCCCTGCTGAACGAGGTCAGCGCCCGGGTGGGGACCACCCTGGACGTGACGCAGACCGCTCAGGAGATGGCCGATGTGGTGGCGGGCCGGCTGGCCGACTTCGTCACCGTCGACCTGCTGGACTCGCTCTTCCGTGGTGTGGAGCCCAGGCCCGGTGCCGAGGGTGTGGCCCTTCTCCGTGCCGCGCACCAGTCGGTTCTGCCGGGCGTCCCCGAGTCGGTGATCAGGGTCGGCGAGGTGGACCACTATCCCCGGTCGTCGCCGCCCGCCCGCGTCCTGGCCACCGGCCGGTCCACTCTTCACCGCTTTCTGGACAAGGACATCGCGCGGTGGGCGGAGGGCGACCCGCAGCGGTCACGGACGGTTCACGCCCATGGGGTCCACTCCGTCATGGTGGTGCCGTTGAGTGCCCGCGGGATCACCCTGGGTGTGGCGGTGCTCGTACGCCATCGGCGCCGGGCGGCCTTCACCGAGGACGATCTGTTCCTCGCCGAGGAGATCGCGGCACGTGCCGCCGTCGCCGTCGACAACGCCCGCCGCTACACCCGTGAGCGCACCACGGCAGTAGCCCTGCAACAGAGCCTGCTTCCGCAGCAGTTGCCCGGGCAGGAGGCGGTGCGGGTGGCCACCCGCTACCTCCCCGCCCGTTCCCGTGCCGGAGTGGGCGGTGACTGGTTCGACGTGATTCCGCTGTCCGGGGCCCGCGTGGCGTTGGTCGTCGGTGACGTGGTGGGCCACGGACTGCGTGCGTCCGCCACGATGGGGCGGCTGCGGACCGCGGTACGCACGCTGGCCGATGTCGACCTGCCGCCCGACGAACTCCTCGTCCATCTGGACGATCTGGTCCCCCATCTCGCGGCCGAGGAGGAAACGGCAGTCGATCACGAGCTGGAGATCGTCACCGATCTCATCGCCACGTGTGTGTACGTGGTCTACGACCCGATCTCGCGGCGCTGCACCGTCGCCAGCGCCGGTCACCCCCCGCCCGCGGTGGTCACCCCGGACGGCACGGTGGACTTCATCGACGTACCGCCCGGTCCCCCGCTGGGCGTTGGAGGGCTGCCCTTCGAGGGCGTGGAGCGGGAGCTGCCCGAAGGAAGTCTGCTCGCCCTGTACACCGATGGTCTGGCCGAAGCCTGCGGCCGCGACATCGAGGCGGGCCTCCAGCGACTGCGAGGGGCCCTGGCCAGACCGGCGGACCAGCTCGAGGAGGTGTGCGCAACCGTCCTGGACAGCCTGCTCCCCGGCCCGCCCGCGGATGACGTCGCCCTGCTCATCGCGCGCACCCGCGCGCTGGACTCCCGTCAGGTCGCCACCTGGGACATGGCCAATGACCCCGCGGCGGTGGCAGGCGCGCGTGCTGAGGTCACCCGACAGCTCGCGGCCTGGGGGCTCGACGAGATCGCCTGCACCGTCGAGCTTCTCGTCAGCGAGCTGGTCACCAACGCCATTCGCTACGGCGGCCCGCCCGTCCAACTGCGTTTGATCCGGGACGCGGCGGTCATCTGCGAGGTGTCCGACAACAGCAGCGCCGCACCCCACCTGCGGCGAGCACGTACCCTCGACGAAGGCGGGCGCGGCCTGTTGCTCGTCGCCCAGCTCGCCCGGCGGTGGGGGACCCGCCACAGAGCCGCCGGCAAGACCATCTGGGCGGAGGTCGCCGTTCCCTGAGGTCCTGCCGTGACTCCCTCAGGCCAGTGACAGAAAGAGCCGCTCCAGGCGCGCGCGCATGGCTTCCGAGCTCTCGCCGTCCTTGCGGCCCGACTCGATGTCGATCACACACTGCTGCAATCCGGTGGCGATGATCGCGAAACCGGCGCGGTCGAGCGCCCGCGAGGCGGCGGCCAGCTGGGTGACGACGTCCTCGCAGTCCCGGCCCTCCTCGATCATCCGGATCACGCCGGAGATCTGGCCCTGTGCGCGACGCAGCCGGTTCAGCACGGACTTCAGGGACGCGCCCTCGAGCTCCAGTTCCACGATCACTCCTCAGAATACCCCCAGGGGTACTCTACCACTCCGATCCGGCATGGCGCTGTGGGTTCCCGGCAGGGGACATACCGCGCGTTCAGCGGCGGCCGAAGGGCCACCAGGAGCGCCTGGGCTCCGGAGGGCAGTCGCACCGCCGCGACCTCGGTACGCCCGCGAGGACTTGGTCCACGTGGTTTCCGCAGCCTGCGTACGTGGCCTTGCCGCACTTGGAGCAGGTGACGCGTCGGCACATGGCGGACTTCCTTTCCCGGGGTGGAGACCCGTGGCCCCGCTCGCCACGGAGAGGTGTGCGGGTTCGATCGCCGCGAGTTCGGGGGCCGCCCCCTCGCCCGAACCCGCGGTCGTCCAGGGTGGCTCAGGCAGCGGTTTCCCAGGCGCCGTAGCCGCCGAGCAGGTCGTAGACGTCGGTGCGGCCGCTGTGCCGGATCAGGCTGGCGGCGATGGACGAGCGGTGACCGCCGGCGCAGTGCACCACCAAACGGCCCTCGGCCGGGACCTCGTCGAGACGCTTGGCCAGTTCGGCCAGGGGGATGTGCAGAGCGCCTTCGATGGAGCGGCCGTCCTCGCGCTCGCCGCAGCTGCGCACGTCCAGGACCAGCGGGGGCCGGTCGGAGGCGAGCTCCTCGCGCAGGGCCTCGGCGGTCAGCCGCTCCGCCTGCCGTGTCTGGTCGGAGAGGGCGAGGAAGAGCTGCTCGGGCTCGGCCGCGTAACCGTGGACCCGGTCGAAGCCGATGCGCGCGAGGCGGGTGACGGTCTCCTCGGCGCGGCCCTCGGGGGCGACGATGAGGATCTCGTCCTCAGGGGTGAGAACGCTGCCGGCCTGCTCGGCGAAGCGGCCGTCGAGCGGGACGTTGACCGAGCCGGCCAGATGCCCGGCGGCGAAGTCGAACTGGTCGCGTGCGTCGAGGACCACGGCCCCGGCGGCGCGCAGGCGGGTGAACTCCGTCGCGTCCAGCGCGGGAGCGCCCTGCTGGGCCCGGAACAGGTCGCGGTTGCGGCGGTTGAGGTCGGCGTCGTACGAGAAGTAGCCGGGGGCGGTGGACTGGCCGGC
The DNA here is from genome assembly GCF_014650655.1 of Streptomyces anandii JCM 4720. GTDB lineage: Bacteria > Actinomycetota > Actinomycetes > Streptomycetales > Streptomycetaceae > Streptomyces > Streptomyces anandii. Next base: position 42,142 of record NZ_BMVJ01000024.1, on the reverse strand, counting down.
GGTGACGAGGCGGACGAAGGTGTCGTGGTCCATGGGCCGGCAGGCGTAGTTGGTCAGGCGCTGCATGCCGATCGTCGACTGCAGTTCGGTGGAGAGGTTCTTGCCGCAGGCGGAGCCGGCGCCGTGGGCGGGGAAGACGCGGACCTCGTCGGGCAGGGTCATCAGCTTGCGATGCACGCTGTCGTAGAGCATCGCGCCCAGCTCCTCCGCCGTGACCCCCGCCGAGGCAAGCAGGTCGGGGCGTCCGACGTCGCCGATGAACAGGGCGTCGCCGGTGAGCACCCCGTAGGGGACGGTGTCCCCGGGCTTCTCGAAGACCAGAATGCTGATCGACTCGGGCGTGTGGCCGGGGGTCTCCAGGATCTGGAGCGTGACCTCGCCCAGGGAGATCCGCTCGCCGTCGGCGAGCTTGCGGATGGGGTACTCCGTGACGGCACGCTGTCCGTAGCCGATCCAGGCGCCGGTGCGCTGGGCCAGCTCGAGGTGGCCGGCGAGGAAGTCGGCGTGGAAGTGGGTGTTGATCACCGCTTCGACGGTGAAGCCATGCGCCTCGGCGTCCGCGACGTACTCGTCCACGTCCCGGCGGGGATCGACGACGACCGCCTTGCCGCTGGTCGGGTCACCGATGACGTAAGCCGCCTGGGACAGGCAGTCGAGGTAGTGCTGCGCGAAGTACATGAGGTGCCTCCTGGCGCCTGTAGTGCGGGGAACGGCAGTCCGTGGTCCCCGGCGGGGTGTGCAGGCGGATACCCACGGGGGTATCGACGAGGCTCACTGTATACCCAGGGGGGTATGTGGAGGCAAGCCGCCCTGAAGGTCCCGGCGGCCTCCCGGGTGGCCGGCCCGTAGCCGCGGAACCGAAGGTGAACGGCCGGGCGTGTGCCGCCGCCGCCCCGGTTGACCTGCGCTGTCCTGGCGGCGGCCTTGTGTCTGCGGTCTCCCGGGGCTGGGGGTCGTTCAGGGCCGGGAAGTCGAGGGCGGAGGGGTCGGACCGCCAGGTGGCGGTGCCGGTGAAAATACCCCTAGGGGTACCTGTGCTATCGTCGGACACATACCCCCGGGGGTAACCCGGCGGGGTGTCTCCCCGGTCTTCGCCGGCGGCGGTGTACGGACCGCCGCCAAGGCCCGGCTGCTGCACGCCGGCGGACCGGACGGGATGACCGCGGACGACGGCCTGGCTGCTGTCTCCGCTGCGGGCGCTGACCGCGCCCCCACCGGCCGAACACCCCTCCCGCTTCGCCCCTCCCCAATTTCGAGAGGTTGTGTGATGTCCCTCTTCCCCACCGGCGAGGACCGTGTCACCGTCGACGAGGCCGTCCGGCGCACCCGGGACGGCGACGCTCCGGCCGTTCTCCTGGATGTGCGTGAGCAGTGCGAGTGGGACGCCGGCCACGCGCCCGGCGCCGTGTACGCGCCGCTGTCCGCACTGGTGGCGGGGGCGGAGCTGCCGGAAGCGGCTAGGACCCGGCCGCTGGTCGTGATCTGCCGCAGCGGGCAGCGCTCCCGGCAGGCCGCCGAACTGCTGGCCGCGCGGGGTGCGCAGGTGGTGGACGTCAAGGGCGGTATGAGGGCGTGGGCCGCCGCCGGGTATCCGGTCGTGGACGACTCCGGGGACAGCGGCTCGATAGCATGACTGCTCTGATTCTCGCGCTCGTCGCCGGTGCCCTCGTCGGCCTGGCCCTGGGCGGCCTCGGCGGGGGCGGCAGCGTCCTCGCCGTGCCGGCTCTCATTTACCTTCTGGGCTTCTCCCCGGCGGAGGCGACGACAGCCAGCCTGGTCATCGTGACCATCACTTCGGTCACCGCGCTCACCGGGCACGCCCGGGATGGCAACGTGGCCTGGCGCACGGGACTGCTGTTCGCCGCGGCGGGTATCGTGCCCGCGATGGTCGCCGGGGCCGCCGCCGGCCACCTGCCACAGGCGCTGCTGACCGTCGCCTTCTCGGTCGTCGCGGCACTCGCCGCGGTGCGGATGCTGCGGCCCGACCGCGCGGTCGCCTCGTCCGGCGCCCAGGTGAACGCTGGTAAGGCCGGCGCCGCAGGGGCCGGCCTCGGCGCGGTGACCGGCTTCCTGGGCGTGGGCGGCGGCTTCCTCGCAGTACCGGCGCTGGTGAGTGTCCTCCGGCTGCCGATGCGCCGGGCGGTCGGCACCAGCCTGCTGGTCATCACGATCAACTCGCTGGCCGCGCTCGGCGCCCGTGCCGGCAGCGGGACGCAGCTGGACTGGGCCGTCGTCGCGCCGTTCACCGCGGCGGCCGTTCTGGGCGCCTGGGACGGCAAACGCCTGTCCAAGAAGCTCAACGGCGGCACGCTGCAGCGTGTCTTCGCGTACGTCCTGCTCGCGGTCGCCGCCTTCATGCTCCTCGACGCCATTTTCTGACCGACCCGACCGACCCGACCGACCCGACCGACTCGCCGCGGCCCGGGAGTCGTCTCACCGTCCCTCACGGGACGCGGACACGTCTGCTCCGGAGCTGCATCACCACATAAGGAAGTCATCTGCCATGACCATCGCTGCCATCGATCCTCGCCAGGCCAAGACCCGTCTGCACGAACTCGTCGTCATCGATGTCCGCACCCCGGGCGAGTATGCGGGCGGTCACGTCCCCGGCGCCCTGAACATCCCGCTGGACCAGATCGACACCGCGCTGTCCGACATCCGCGACGCCGCCGAGCGCGGTGAGGTGCTCGTGGTCTGTGCCTCCGGTGCCCGTTCCGAGAAGGCGTGCGTGCGGCTCGCCGCGGAGGGCATCCGCACGGTGACGCTCTCGGGCGGCACCGGGGCCTGGGCCGCCCAGGGCCACGAACTGGACCGCGCGCAGGCCTGCGACGTCAAGTCGGCCTGGAGCATGGACCGCCAGGTCCGTCTCACCGCCGGATCCCTCGTCCTGCTCGGCCTGGCCCTCGGTGAGTTCGTGCACCCGGCTTTCCGGCTGCTGTCCGCCGGCATCGCCGGCGGCCTGGTGTTCTCCGCCGTGACCAACACCTGTGGCATGGCGGCCATGCTCGGCAAGCTTCCCCACAACCGGCCCCGCAAGGCCGACCTGGATGCCACGCTCGCCCGTCTGCGCAGCTCCTGACCCCTACTTCAGCGCCGCCATCATGAAACGCCGGCAGAATATTTCGGTCACCGATGTAATCTGGGTGCATGGACACGCGCACGAGTCCCCGCCTGCCCAAGAGCCGCTGGCCCGCGATGCTCGTCGCGGAACGGCCCCGGCCCGAACGGATACGTTCGCGCCCGAACGCGTGGTGGCTCGCCGTGGGAACGGTCTGTTTCGGCGCGTTCATGGGACAGCTGGACGCCAGCATCGTGACGCTGACCTACGGCGGCCTGCGCAGCGAGTTCCACACGTCGCTGGCCGCGGTGGAGTGGGTGTCACTGGCCTATCTGCTGACCTTGGTGGCGCTGCTCGTGCCCGTCGGCCGGCTGTCGGACGCGCACGGCCGCAAGTTGCTGTACCTGTACGGCTTCGCGGTCTTCACCCTGGCCTCCGCGGCCTGCGGCCTTGCTCCCTCCCTCCTCGCGCTGGTGGCCTTCCGCGTGGTCCAGGCGGCGGGAGCAGCGATGATGCAGGCCAACAGCGTGGCGCTGGTGACCACCAGCGCTCCGCGCCGGCGGATGCGCAGCGCCCTCGGTGTCCAGGCCGCCGCCCAGGCGCTCGGACTCGCGCTGGGGCCCACGGTGGGCGGGACGCTGGTGTCGACGCTCGGTTGGCGCTGGGTCTTCGGCGTGAATGTGCCCATCGGGGTGATCGCGCTGGCCGGCGGGCACTATCTGCTGCCGCGGACCCGGGCCCGCACACGCGTCGCCCGTTTCGACTGGGCGGGGCTCGTCCTGCTGGCGGGTGCCACCACCAGCGCGCTGATGGCCGTTTCCGCGGCATCAGGACTGGGGGTGCCCGGCTGGGGAGTGGGCGTGCTGCTCTTCATGGCGGCCGTAGGGGGGTGGGGGTTCGTCCACCGGCAGCAGCGGACGAAGACGCCGCTGCTCGATCTGGACCTGCTGAAGGTACGTGCGGTGAGGCTCGGGCTCGTCGGCGCGCTGAACGGCTATCTCGTGCTGTTCGGACCACTCGTGCTCGTGCCCGTCGTGCTCACTGCCCGGGGTACGCCCGAGCTCACCGCCGGGCTCGTTCTGACGGCGCTGCCGACTGGTTTCGCGCTCTCCGCGACCGGCGGTGACCGGCTCTTGCCGCGGCGCCTCGCGGACCGCGGGCGGTGCATGGCCGGCTCCGTCGTCCTGATGTTCGCGCTGGCCGCCCTGCTGGTCGTGCCGCTGACCATGGTCTGGCTGCTGCCCGTGCTGGCTCTGACGGGGCTGGGGCTGGGAATGTTCACCCCTGCCAACAACGCCGTGATCATGAGTGCGATACCGGCGCGTTCCTCGGGGACCGGCGGCGGTCTCGTCAACATGACACGCGGTCTGGGTACGGCGCTGGGCGTGGCCCTGGTGACACTCGCCCTGCACCTGGCGGGCAGTGCCGGGACGCAGGCCGGGGCCCGGTCGGCCGCCGCCATCTTGATTGCGGCCTCGGCGTTCGCCCTCGCATCGGCATGGCTGAGCCCCCGCACGGATCCCCGAGCGTCGCAGGCGCACGCGACAGAGGACGCGGAGGGATCCCGGAGGTGATCCGAAGAGCGGCTCCCTGCGCGCGGGATGCCTGGATGACCGGCCTCGACGTCCTGTCCACGGCGGCGACAGTGACGGGGGCGGTGGCCTTGCGGTCGCGCTGGCTGGCAGCCGTGGCCGGCATGTGGTTCGTGCTGACGCTGCGACAGGGGTGGCTGGCAGTCAGGGAGAGGCGCCGGACCCACGGGCAGGCAGGCGGGTCACCGGCCGTTGGACGAGGAAGCCGACCACGAGGGTGACTCGGGGAGCCGCGTCGGCGGCGCAGTGGTCGCGGTGGCCGGGATGCCCGTGGGAGTGCCGGCCGGCGGCAGGCGCCCAGCACGCGCGCACCGGTACACCGCGACAGGAACCTGCCCCCGCCAAGAGGCGGGCCGGGGCCGTGGCGCGGAAGACGAACCCGGCCGGCCGACGGCGTGGCCGTGCGGAGAGTGCCCGCACACCGAGCGGTGGCAGCCGGGATGACAGACGTCCGGCCGGCGCGGTACGCCGAAGGTGACGTCGGAAGTGGGGGATGGCGAAGCGGCAGCTCACGCCCACGTCCAGTCGGCCGATCCGTTCGGCAGGGTGGCCGAACTCAATTCGATGTCGGCGCCGGCTCCGCTGCCCCTTCCCGGCCCGGCGGATACGGCGCGTCGTCGTCCGGGCGCGGACGGCGGGTGGTGATCAGACAGAGCAGCGCGGCGCTGAACAGAAGCAATGAGACGTAGTCGTTCAGGCGCAGCCCCAGGAAGCGGTTGGCGTGGTCGATGCGCAGGGCCTCGATCCAGGCTCGCCCGGCGGTGTAGGCGAGCACGTAGCAGGCGAAGAGCCGGCCACGGCGGAGCCGCGGGTGGTGGCGGTGGTCCAGCCAGAGCAGCAGCGCCATGACTCCCAGGTCCCACAGTGACTCGTAAAGGAACGTCGGGTGGTACAGGCCGACCGTCGGCATGTCGGCGGGGCGGTGGGCGGGATCGATCCGCAGGGCCCAGGGCAGGTGGCTCGGGCGGCCGTACAGCTCCTGGTTGAAGTAGTTGCCCCAGCGGCCGATGGCCTGGGCCAGCACGAGTCCGGGAGCGACGGCGTCGGCGAAGTCCGCGAGCTTGATGCCGCGGCGCCGGCAGCCGAGCCAGGCGCCGACCGCGCCGAGTGCGACAGCCCCCGGGATGCCCAGACCGCCGTCCCAGATGTACAGGGCGCGGATGGGCTGCCGGCCGGCGGTGAAATACAGCTCCGGGTCCGTGATGACGTGGTACAGGCGACCGCCGGCTATGCCGAAGGGCACCGCCCAGATCGCGACGTCGGCGATGTCCTCACGGCGACCGCCCCTTGCCTCCCAGCGGCGGCCGGTGAGCCACACGGCGGTGAACACACCGGCCAGGATGCACAGCGCATAGGCGCGAACAGGCACCGGACCGATGTGCCATACCCCCTGGGACGGGCTCGGAAGGTACGCCAGGTTCATGAGCTCGACCGTTTCTTTCGCGCAGCGGGCCCCGGCGGGCCGGCCGGGAAGGGATCCCCCCGACGATACATCGGATACCGAAGTTTCTGTGGCGAGCGGCCGTGGGGCGGCTGTCACGTCCGCGATCGGCAGGGCCGCCCCTGCCTGGAGTCCGGTCTGGATACTCTTTTCCCATGTCTGCGCAGGCCAGTTCCGAAGCCGGCGCCGCCCGCATCGCCGGGGCGGAGCCGGACGCCCGTCTGCTCACCGAGGCGGTGACCCGGCTGCGGCGCGCGCTGCGCTCGTCGATCCGCACCGACTACCCGTGGGAGGCCCTGCCCATGGCACAGGTCGAATTGCTGCAGGTGCTCGGCGAGCATTCGCCGGCCCGGATCAGCGACCTCGCCGCTCGCCGGCGACTGGCTCCGAGCACCGTCAGCGGCCTCATCGGCCAGATGATCAGCTCCGGGCTGGTCACCCGCGACGTCGACTCCGCCGACCGCCGGGCCTCGGTCGTCGCTCTGACCGAAGCCGGCCGCGAAAAGCTCGCCGCCTGGACCACCGCCCACGAGCGCCGCATCGACGCGGCACTCGCCGCCCTGGACGAGGACGCCCGAGGCGCCATCGGGCAGGCGCTGCCCGCCCTTTTCCAACTCGCCGAAACGCTTGGTGAGTCAGCGGGTGACACCAGGCCGGAGTGACCCCGTGACGACTCGGCCGGCCGGTCCGCCGAGCCGTGTGACGGCCTGTGACCGGCGGCGGCTCGATCCCCCGCCCAGCAGCAAGTCGTCCGGGCAGAGTGACGGAGTTCTGAGCGGGAATCGCCGTCCTTCAGGGCGGCGAGGATGTCAACGCTGCACCGGATACCGGGCCCTTGGCGCGTCGGAGTGTCCGGGAGGCACCTCGGCCCCTGACGCGCCGGCATCACGGCGGACCGTGTCAGTGACACGCTGAACGAGTCCGGTGAGGGCAAGGCCGATTCCCATGACCAGGACGCCGGCGACGGCATCCAGCAGGTAGTGGTTGGCCGTACCCAGCACCACCAGGACGGTGACCACGGGGTAGAGCGCTCCGAGGGCGCGTACCGGCCAGTGGCGTGCGAAGCGGAGGAGGACGACTCCGCACCACACCGACCAGCCCACGTGCAGGCTCGGCATGGCCGCGTACTGATTGGTGAGGTACCCGAGCCCACGTGGCGCGCTCGCATCGGCTCCCCACCAGCCGTAGGAGCTGTACTGCGCCATGGTGTCGACGAAGCCGTAATCCCCGGCCAGCAGCCGGGGCGGTGCTGTGGGCAGCACGGTGAAGCCGATCAGGCCGGTCAATGTGGAGAGCATCAGCCAGGTGCGGGCCGCCCGATAGTGCTGCGGGCGACGCCGCCACAGCCAGACCAGGACAGCAGGCGTCACGATGTAGTGCAGCGAGGCGTAGGCGAAGTCGGCGGGCACCCCCAGTACGGCGTGCGTCGCCAGGAGTTGGTTGAACCAGTGCTCCGGATCCAAGGGCACCAGCCGCTCGAGGTGCAGGATGTCGGCACCGTGCCTCATGGCGTCTCCTGCCTCCCCCCGGATGAGGAGGCGGGTCCCGGAGTAGAGGGCGTAGACGACGGCTATGAGGGGCAGTTCGGTTCGCCAGTGAAGGCGGCGGCGATGCGCCCCGATGGCAGTGATCGTCATCCTGATGTTTCTCCAGGTCACCCGACGGCAGTGAACGGACAGTCGTGAGGCGGTTGTTGTGGGAACGGGCCGAGGCGTTGCGGCTAAGGATCAGTACGTTGCGCGAACAAGCCGAAGACAAAATACATCGGTCACCGAAGTGGTTGGTGGCCGGTGTACCGGAGGTGGCGGTCCGGGGCCGGCCCGGTCCAACGCTCCGTCGAACGGCTTGGGCGGTCCGGACGGGGGCGAAGCTGTCCAGTCCGAACGCCTGAGCCGCTGGCGCCGCACTCGTCACGTTTTGCATAATGCAAGCCGTTCATCAGCCGCCCCGGCACCCACGGGGCATCGAGACCAAGGCACGCACGGGCGCTGCGGCCGTGGTGACGGAGGTGACCCATGGGTTCACGGCTCCGGCCGCCGACGGCGACGCGACCGTCCCTTCCGGATCACCTGCGCACCCGGCTGTGGGGGCCCGCGGAGTTCGTGGGAATGCCGCCGAGGCGGCGGCTCCTGCAAGGTCTCGCGGCCGGAACGACCGGCGTGACCGCCATCCTCGGCGGTGCGGTCCTGGGCGCCTGGCGAGGTCCGCCCGCCCTGGCGGACGGCGCGTTCGGCCTGGTCTGCGCCGCGGTTCTGACCGCCTATCTGCTCTCCTTGCGGGCCGGTCGGGCGCTTGTCGGCGTGGTCGCGGTGCTGGCCGTCTTCCTGGCCCTGCGGTCACCGCAGGCCGCGGCGGGCGTGGTGCTCGCGGAACGGGGGAGAGTGGAGTCGGCCGTGGTGACGTCGATCGAGGACGGCTGGCACCCGGCCGGCCGTCCCCGGCGCCTGTGCACGGTCCAGGACAGCGACGGCGCGGTTCTGCCGGTGCGCATCTGGCGCGGTTGTGAGGGTCGGACACGTCCCGGGGACGTGCTGGCCGTGCTGTACGACCCTGAAGGACGGCTGCCGCCGCGCGGAGCGGGCTCGGGGGCCTCGGTGGGCGGGTCCCTCGCCGGAGTGGCGGGCTGCGTCGCCGCGCTGGTCCTCGGCTGTCTCGTCGCGGTGGTTCGCTCGCACCGTCTGGTCCACGCCGTTCCGGCGTTCCGCGAGCCGGCCCGGTGACCAAGGGGCGGCCGCGTTCCGCGTGATGCGACGGGGCGCACCACGCGGAACCCGCCTGCCGGCGATCGGCGTGACGGCTCAGGTGCCTTCGGCGGAGGAGTGCCACGGCGTCGTGGGCTGCAGGACCGCCTCGGTCAGCGCGCGGGTACGCAGTTGTGTGACGGTCTGGTACTCGGGGTCGGCAACCATACGGCTGAACGCCTCGCGGCTGGGGTAGCGCACGAGGATCACCGCGTCCCACGCCTGACCGTCCTCGGCAACGAGCGCTGTCTCGCCGCTGCCCGCGTACAGCGCAGATTGAGCATCACGACCGGTTCACCCGCCTCCTCGGCGAGCAGGCGCTTCAGATCGGCACCCTTGGGGTCGACAGCCATGTGCGGTCCCCTTTCGTCCGTGTCGTCGCTCCCATGGGCGGAGGCGACGACACGGAGCATACTGACCGGTATGCCCGGTGCCGGTTGGGGGTCCGGCCCGTCGGCCCACTCGGCCCGGTGCCGGTCCGGGTGGGGGCGGGGGCAGGGGCAGGGGCAGGGGTGAGCAACGCTGCCGCAACCGGCCGCGTCTGTGCCCGCTGTGTCCGCTGTGCCCGGTGGTGGGCGGGGGATCCGTCGGCGGGCGGTGTGCCGCCGGCAGCCCGCGATACGGTGCCGGATCACTCCTGAGCGCCCGGCGGTCCCTGCCCGCCGACGGATCCCCTCATGCAAGCTTTGCATACTGCAAGTGTGCGGTGCCAGTGATTGCGGTGGCGTGTGACTCCTCGGCCCCGGGTCGGCCGATTCTCAGGACGAGCTGACGCGTGCCTGTACGCGCACCATCCCGGCCACACCGAACCGCAGGATCACGGGCGGGGTGTGCTCTGCGGTGGCACGGTGCACGTGATGGAGGAGGATTCGCGGTCCGCTGTCGCCGAAGGTGACGGTGCTGCCGCTCGGCACCAGGAATTCCGGCGGTGGACAGTGATCCGCTGCCCCTTGCCCGACCTCGCCACTTCCGGTCGGCAACGCGTTCCTCACGGTGGATCGGAGGGTTCGGGTCACATGAGGTCGGCTCGCGCCGTGGCGCGAGCCGACCGGTCGACTGCCGGTCTCAAGTCCGGCTTCGGGAGGCCATCGCCGTGGTCATCAGCCCGAGAATCACCGCCACGGCGCCCGTGATGGTGTTGCTGACGATCGTGCCCGTCGTGGCCGACGCGTGCTGCACGGCCCAGGGGCTGACGATCGTCCACGCGCCGATGCCGGCCGCGACCCAGCCCATGCCGAACGTCCGCTCGTAGACGGAGCCGAAGCCGAGCGCGAGGACGGCCAGGGCGATTCCGGTGACCAGGTTGCTGATGGCCAGGGGGTTGCCGTTGAATCCGACCACCCACGGGGAAATCGCCAGGTACAGGCCGGTCAGCAGGGTGAGCCCCTCGGCGGCCTGCAGCTGCGGTCGTGCGGAGACCTCCGCGTAGTGCGCCCGCATCGCCATGATATCCGGGTGTTCCTCGATGCGAGTGTGCGTGGCCACGAGGGCCACCTCCTTCCCGTCGGTTCGGGCGTTTGGTCCTCGTCTGGGTATCCGGGTGCGGGTGTCCAATTCGTTGGCATAGTGCAAATTTTTTGGTTCTCCTACGGCGGGTGGAGCGGGTGCCCGCAGGGGCGGTGGTCGGGGGCTGGTGTTCCTGCGCGGTAGAAAGGACCCATGGCGGAGATTGGAGCCCCGGTCGGGGACTTGGACGACGTAGACGCGGTCACGCGCGCTGTGCTGACTGCTTCCCGATTGCTGGTGGCTGTCTCCGCTCGTTCGCTCGCCGAGGTCGAGGAGCGGGTCACCCTGCCGCAGTTCAGGATGCTGGTCGTGCTGGCCAGCCGTGGTGCCACGAAGCTGGTCGACCTGGCCGAGCTGCTGCAGGTCGCGCCGTCGACGGCGATGCGCATGGTGGACCGTTTGATCGCGGCCGGTCTCGCCGACCGTCAGCCCAATCCCGCCAACCGCCGGGAGACCATGCTGGGGCTCACGGAGGAAGGGCGGCGCACGGTCGAGACCGCGACGGTCCGACGCCGGGCCGAGATCGCCGCGATCGTCCAACGCCTCCGTCCGACGCAGCGACTGGCGCTCATCGAGGCGCTCGACGCCTTCAACGAGGCGGGCGGGGAGCCGCCTGCCTCCGCCGGGGGCGCGGAGTCGCAGCCGCTCGGCTGGGCGCTCTGAGCGGCCGTGCCCAGGGTCCTGTGATGTGACTCATAGCATCGAAGTTATTTTGCATGATGCAAAGGTCGAGTGGGTGTAGCGCATCCCGCCGCCGTCAGGCCGTCGGCATCGGCGTGTGCACGGCGCGGAGCGCGCTTTGGTGGCTGAGCCAGCCCACCGGTTCGCCGTGCTCGGTGTCGAAGACGGGAACGCCGGTGCCGCGGGCGGAGAGCAGGACGTGCAGGGCTTGAACGAGTGGCTGCTCCGCGGTGACGGGTGCGGGCGGCTCGGCGAGCTGCTTGACGGTCGAGGGCGCGGCGTCGGCCTGTTCCGCGAGGGCTTCGGCGACGGCCTGGGCGGTGACGACACCGACGTACTTCCCGGTGTCGTCGACGGCGGGCAGCGCTCCGTGGCCGGACAGGCTCAGCAGGTCGGCGGCGTCCGTCAGGGTCGTGGAGGCGGGCATGGGACAGGGCAGCGGTTCCATGACGGCGCCGACGTGCTGCGCGCCGATCCGCGCCCCGGGCGCCGGGCCTGTGAGGTCGATGCCCCGGCGGCGGAGCTTGAAGGTGTAGATCGTGTCGCGGAAGAGCAGGCGGCTGGTTGCGGTGGCCAGTACGACGGCGAGCATCAGGGGAAGGATGATCGAGTACTCGCCGGTGAGTTCGAAGAGGATCACGACGGCGGTGATCGGTGCCCGCGCCCCGCCCGCGAAGGTGGCACCCATGCCGATCAGGGCGTAGGCGCCGACGGCTCCGGCCGTGCCGGGCAGCAGGTGATGGACGCCGATGCCGTACGCCGACCCGAGCATGGCGCCGATGAAGAGGCTCGGGGCGAAGACACCGCCCGAGCCGCCGATGCCGATGGTCAGGCTGGTGGCGAGCATCTTGCCGACCAGGAGCAGGAGCAGGAATCCGATGGCGTAGCCACCTTCGGTGGCTTTCTGCAGGACCGGGTAGCCGACACCGTACATCTCCGGCAGTGCCAGCAGGACCAGGCCGAGGGCCGCACCACCGATCGCCGGCCGGAGCCACTCCGGACCGCGCCAGAGCCAGTCGCAGGCGTCCTCGATCAGGTACAGGACGCGGGCGAAGCCGACGCCGACCACGGCCGCGACGACGCCGAGCAGGGCGAACAGCCCGTACTGGGTGAGGTGATCGACGTGGAAGTGCGGGAGGTCGAGGAAGGGGGCGTCGCCGAAGGCGGCGCGTCCGATGATGCTCGCGGTGACACTGGCCAGCACGGTCGCGCCGAACGCCTCCGCGGAGAATGTGCCGAGGATCAGTTCCATGGCGAAGAAGACGCCGGCCAGGGGAGCGTTGAAGGTGGCCGCGATGCCGCCTGCCGCCCCGCAGGCGACGAGCAGTTTCATGCGCCCCTCGGTGCCCTTGGCGACTCGGCCGAGGGTGGAGCCGAGCGCGGAGCCGATCTGCACGATGGGGCCCTCGCGTCCGACCGAGCCGCCGGATCCGATGGTCAGCGCGGAGGCGAGCGTCTTGACGACGGCGACCTTGGGGCTGATCTTCCCGCCGCGCTGGGCGACGGCCAGCATGACCTCGGGGACGCCGTGCCCGCGGGCCTCTCTGGCGAACCGGTTGACCAGCGGCCCGTACAGCAGGCCGCCGATCACCGGGGCGAGGAGTACGAAGTACGGGCCGAGCCACGGCACATGCGGATTGCCCGCGCCGGGGGAGGCCGCGTAGTCGGCGTGCCCCGAGAGCAGTCGGCTGAACGTTTTGATGCACCAGCGGAAGACCACGGACCCGGCTCCGGCGCCCGCCCCGACGACGACCGCCGGCGCCATCACGCTCCACGCGGCACTGCGCACGCCGGCCAGTCTCGGCGAAGACGTGGACGCCGGTACTCCACCACCGTCACCACTGGCAACGCGCTGACCGGCCGTGGCTGCCTCTAGGGCACTCATCGATTCGGTTCCCCTTCCTTAGTTTTGCATTATGCAATATAGGTCGGGGCGATGCGCGGTGCATCCATGTGGCGGGACTGTTGACGGACATGAGCCGGAGGAGGGTCAGCGCCCGATCGTCACGGTCTTCGATACGGTGACCTGGTCGACGTCGGAAACGCGCACGGTGGCCTTCATCGTCCATGTCCCGGCGACCGGGAGGTTGAGTGTGTCGGTGCCCCAGTAGCCGCGTTCGTCGGCGAGCCGCGCGTCCAGCGGACCGATGCCCCGGCCGTGGTGCGTGAAGGTGAGCCGCAGTTCGGGGATGGCCACGGGGCTGTCGTCGGCGCCGTAGACGATCGCCTCCACCACGTTCCGGCCGACCCGGCCCGGTTCGAGCGCGACCTGGACCTTGCCGCGTCCGACGAGGTTCTTCTCGCCCGTGTCGTACGGAATGAGTGTCAGGTTCACGTCCGGCTGGCCCGGAACCCTGCTCGCCGTGGCGGCGGTCTCCTCGGCGGCCCGCCCCGTCCGGGTGCCCGTCAGAACGGTCGTGAGAACGAGGACCACCACACCGGCCGTCACCTCGGCCAGCACCGAGCGGCGCAGCCGGCCGCGGGACGACGGCGGCACCGGCCCGGCGGGATCGTCGCCGTCCGGCAAGGAGGGCGGCGAAACCTCACCACCCGCGGTGAGCAGCACCCGCTCCTTCCTCCGGACGTCGAGCAGCCTGCCCGTCCAGCGCCGGGAGTACGACGCCGCCAGCAGCATCAGCATCACGGCCCAGATCTTGAAGGCGAGGATTCTGCCGTAACCGGTGGTGAACGCCTCCCAGGACCCGAGCCCGCGCCAGGACTGGTAGACGCCCGTCGCGGCCAGCGTGGCCACCGACGCGAGGGCGAGGCGCGAGAAACGGATCACGGCGGTGTGCGGCAGCGGGTCGTTCGCGGGTGCCCGGTACAGCGCGACCAGCAGAGCCACCAGGCCGCCCAGCCACACCGCCATGGCCAGCAGATGGAGCACGGCGCAGGAGACGGCGACGGGCACCTGTGTGCCGGCGGACGCGTGCTCGGCCGCTGCCCACGTCACCGCGAGGCCCAGGGAGAGCACACCGCCCGATGCGACGACGCCCCGGGTGGGTGCCGGCTCGCGCTGCCGGCGGCGTACCAGCGCGGCCACCACCAGCAGGAGAGCCAGCCGGGCCGACAGAGCGGCCCCCGGCCTGGTGCCGGCCGTCCGCAGCAGCAGTCCCGGGTCGAGGACCGAGCCGAGACCCTCGTCCTCGTCGAAGGGACCGCGCAGCAGCACCATCACGCCTGTGGACGCCAGCAGCGCCCACCAACCGATCACCAACGGCCGGCGCAGAACCCGCACGGACGTGGCCGAGGGCCAGCAGGCCAGGACGAACACGGCGATGCCGATCAGCAGTGCCAGACCGCCGTAGGCGACGTAACGGCACACGCCGTACAGCGCCTCGACGGCGGGGTCCACGGCCGGTGCCGCAGCGGTGGAACCACGGGTGCGCGAGGGTGCGCCGACCGAGAAGGTGAAGGCGCCGGACACGGCGTGCGCGTCGGCCGACACCACCCGCCAGGACACGGTGTACGTGCCCTCTCCCAGACCGCCGGTCAGCGGCACCCGAGCGGTGTTGCCACTGCCGCCGGCATGGTGGGGGTTGCCCGCCGTCACCGGACGGCCGTCCGGACCGAGCACCCGCAGGGAGTTCTCGACGAGGCTGACCGACTCGTCGAACGTCGTTGTGATCTGCCTCGGCGCGGCCTTCAGCACGCTGCCGTCACGCGGGTCGCTGCCCGTCAGCACCGCGTGCGCGGAGACAGGTGCGGCTGCGGCGAGAAGCGCACCGACGGCCACGGCGATCAATGTCAGGAGGACGCCGATCGTGCGGCCGCCGCGGTTCACGTGTCGTCGTGTCACGTCATGCCTCCGAGTTCCGGCTCCTGGTCCTCGGATGTTTACGCAGACGGCCTCGACGCTGCTCACCCCGGTGGCGCCCCCAGCGGAGACTCCATCCGCCCGTGGATCCGCGCCACGAGCGAGGCGGCGTGTTCACGGCGCAGCAGAACGTATGGGAACCCTCGGATTCGCCGTTCACGGCCCGGTGTACATGCTCATCGTCGGTGCCATCGTCCTGGCCGCCCATCTCGTCATCGGGAGGCGGTGGGGGCGCCGACGGGCGGGCCCACCGGTACCCCGTCCGTCGGCACCCCAGGGGGCGGTGTGAGGACCACGGGCGGTTGTCCGGCCGGGGGAACGGGCGGGGTGACCTGGGCTGAGGGGAGCTTCGGCGGGGTTGTCTCCTGGAAGTTGACCTGATCGAAGTTGACCAGTCCGGTCTTCTCCATCTGCGTGATGTGGTCGAGCACCACGTCGTTGGCCTGGTCGGCCAGTTGGCGCACGAGGGTGTTCTTGGTCGTGGAGCGGATCTTGGCGATGGTATTGAAGATCGAGCCGTGGGTGACGCGGAGGATGTTGGCCAGGTCGGTGTCGAAATTCTTGCCGCTGTCCGAGGTCAGGGTGTTCAGAAAGCCCTGCTGCTGCGGAGTGGGCTGGTTGGGCAGGGTGACTCCCAGCAAGGGGGCGATCCTCCGGCAGGAGGCGTCGAGTGCGGCGTGCCCGATGACCAAGTGCTGACCGGCGGTGCGCACGGCCGGGGTCGTGCCCTTCTTGAGGGCCAACTGCCCGGACGGGTACTCCCACAGCCCCGCAGCGCGTACGAAGACGACGAAGTTGCGATCGGCCTCGGTGAGCGGGCCGTACGGAGTCGTGGCAATGACGCGGGCTGGATTGCTGGACGCGTTCTGGACACCGAGCATGCTCGGGTAGGCGAGCGCGACGAGTGTGACGCTCAGCGCTCCGCCGACGAAGACGGTTCCGATCGTGCCGCTCCTGATGCGCATGGTGGCTCCTGAGGGGGACAGCGTGGTCGTCAGCAGGTACGTCGGTCGGAACAGAAGTTATCTTTGCGTTGGGTAAAATTTGCATTGTGCCAGGTATCGCGGTCGTCGATCACCGGGGCGGCAGCGGTGGCCGGCGGGAGGCGGCCATGCGGAGGTGTTCTTCGGCCCCGGCTACGATGCGGCCGAGGCCATGGGTGTGCTGCCCTGGCTGACGGAACTCAGTTATGCGGTCTCGGAGGCGCTCTGTGTGACGAGCAGGGCCGGTGCCGCGCCGGGCTCGGGTACGACCGGTTCGGCCGTTTCCTGAACGGGCGCCTGTCGAGCATCATGCGACCGGACCTGGAGCTGGCGCTGCGGGAACGGCTGTCATTGGCCGTCGGTCTGCGCTTCGGCGTCGGCCCGGCCCGCATCGACACGGGCGCCTACGGCGCCCGCCTCACACTCACAGACGGCCGCGCACTGGACGCCGACCTCCTTGTCGGCGCCGAGGGCATCCATTCCGCCGTGCGCTCTCTGGTCTTCGGCCAGGAGTCCCGGTTCGTACGTCACCCGGGCTACCACACCGCCGCCTTCACCTTCGACGACCCCGAGGCACACGCGGAACTGGGCGACCGGTTCTGTCTCACCGACAGACCAACCGCGACCACACCCCGTACTGGTCAGTGATGGTCTACCTGGCCGCGGCCGCACTGATCATCGTCGCGGCGGCCGGCCTTGAACAGGAACTCGTCCTCTTCTACGCCGTCGCGGTGTTCGTCAGCTTCCTGGTGGGCCTGCTCGCCCTGACACGTTTCGCCCGGAGCGAGAGCAAGCCCGTGCTGGCCTGGGTCAACGGCACCGGACGGCCCAGCGGCATCGAGGACGTCGAGGCGCAGGCTGAGGACTGAACCGTGAGGAAAGCAGCCGGTGATGGACAGGACCCGTGGGAGCAGTCAACGCTGCCGGCTGCCCATCTCCGCGGTGAAGAGCACCGGGTCACTGTCGAAGCCCCGGATCATCTCCCGCACCTGCCACAGTCCGGCGGAGTCCCGAGTGAACTCGGCCACCGTCGCGGCCGTGGCTTCGGCGACCCGGGCGAAGTCGTCCGAGATCAACTGCCGGTATCCCTCGACCACAACCACCCCCGCGTTCGAGATGTCACCGAACGTGCGGGGGTGGCCATTCTGGTGGATCGCCACCCCGACGACCACCCGCCCGTACGCGGACGAGAGACGGTCGAACTCCAGGACCATCACTTCCACGAACCCGAAGCCCATGCCGGTCCGGCTGTGCCGGCTCATGTTGATGGTGCCGTCCGGTGACCGGCTGTCGTAGTGCACGACATACGTCGGCCGGCCGTACGGGTCGTCTGCCGGGTATGTCGTCGCGATGATGTCGAGGTGCCGTGGCGGCTCACCGTACGGACTCGGATCCCACTTCAGTCGCACCTCGACCTTGCCCAGCCCCTGGCTACCGTCACTCACGTTGCCGCTCCCCCTCAGAACCACCGCTGGACCTTCTCGCAGGATCAAGTATGTGGTGCTCACGGCACTTTGACCCGTGCCTGACGGTCACCGTCCGACGCTCACTCGGGTACGACTTGCCGGTCATGCAAACGGCTCCTCGTCGATGACGTTCGCGGCCATCGACCTTGAGTTGAACGACGTTCAGAAGAACTCCGAGGCGGAGTCGGCCGCCTCCACTTCTGGACCGCGGAGTGGATGTGCGACCGACTTCCGCAGCAACCCGCGGCACCCCGCCGATCTGTCCGTCCGGGACACGACCGAGGGACCCGAGGGAGCTACGGCGTGGTCGACGTCGGCATTCCCGGGAAGGACAGACGCGCCGGTCGGCATTGACGGGTGGGTGCTATGAAGGGTGTATGGAGGTTTTTTCCGGGCGCCCTCGGAGCCCGGAACGTCATCCGCTCACCGGACACCCGCGGCGGCGCCGGGGCTTCCTCCTGGACGTGCGCAGTGCGGCCGGCCAGGTGTTCCTGCTCCAGGTCGCCATCGTGGTTGTGCTGGTCCTGGCCGCGGTGGCGGCCATGGTGTTCCAGACGGCCCGGGACGCGGTGCAGCGGGGCCGCCGTGAGTCGGTCGTCGCGGCCCAGTCGTTCGCCAGTGCCCCCGGCACGGCGGCGGCACTGCAGAGCCGCCACCCGACGGCGGTGCTCCAGCCGCGGGCCGAGGAGGCGCGCAAGCGCACGGGCGTGGACTTCATCGTCGCCATGAACACGCAGGGGATCCGCTACACGTATCCCTATCCGCGGGAGATAGGCAAGAAGTTCGTCGGCACGATCGCGCCGGCGGTGAACGGCCGGACCGTGATCGAGCAGGCCGGCGGGCCGCCCCTGCCCGCGGGCAGGGGCACGGACGTGCAGGCCGTGGTCCCGGTGACCGACTCGCGCGGCAAGGTGGTCGGTCTGGTCTCCGCCGGAATCACGGTCAGGAACGTATCGGCACTGTGGCTGCCCCAGCTGCCGATCATCCTGGGCAGCGGGGCCGCCGCGCTGGGGATGGCCACAGCCGGGACGACGCTGGTGGCGCGGCGGTTGCGCCGGCAGACCCGAGGCCTGGCCCCGGAGGAGCTGGCGAGCCTGTACGAGCACCACGACGCGGTGCTGCACTCGGTGCGCGAAGGGGTGCTGATCAACAGCGCCGACGGGCGGCTCCTGCTGGTCAACGACGAGGCCAGGCGGCTGGTGGACCTGCCGGCCGACGTCGAAGGGCGTCCGGTGGGGAAGCTGGGGCTGCCAGAGTCTGTCATGCGCCTGCTGTCGTCGTCGGAGCCGGTCACCGACGAGGTGCACCTCGTCGGTGACCGGCTGCTGACGGTGAACAGACGGCCGACGTACGGGCACGGCGGCCCGGGAGGCAATGTCGTGACCCTTCGGGACACCACGGAGCTGGCGGCGGTCTCGGGTCGGGCGGAGGCCGCGCGGGAGCGGTTGATGCTGCTCTACGAGGCCGGCGTGGGGATCGGCACCACGCTGGACGTGGAGCGCACGGCCCAGGAGTTGGCCGACGTCGCGGCGCCGCGGTTCGCCGACCTGGTGACGGTGGACCTCCTGGACGCGGTGATGCGCGGGTGGGAACCGACGGCGGAGGGCTGGCGGAACCTGCGCCGGGCGGCAGTCGGCGGCGAGCAGCGGTCGATTCCGGTGTTCCCGCCCGGCGAGGTGGTCACGTTCTCGAGCCGGGCACCGCAGTTGCGCGCGCTGCAGGAGCGGCGGGGCATGCTGGAGACGGACCTGAGACAGGCGCACGGCTGGCGGGAACAGGACCCGGAGCGCGCCCGGAAGGCCGTGGAGCACGGCTTGCGTTCACTGGTCACCGTACCGCTGCGGGCGCGCAACGTACCGCTGGGCGTGGCGAACTTCTACCGGACAGCGGACTCCCCGGCATTTCAGCCGGACGATCTCTCCTTCGCGGAGGAACTGGCCGCGCGGGCGGCCACCGCCATCGACAACGCCCGCAGGTTCACCCGGGAGCACGCGATGGCGGTGACCTTGCAGCGCAGCCTGCTGCCGCGGGCCCAGCCGGACCAGGACACACTGCAGGTGGCCTGGCGGTATCTGCCCGCGGAGGCGGGGGTGGGCGGGGACTGGTTCGACGTCATCCCCCTTGCCGGAATGCGGGTGGCACTGGTCATGGGCGACGTCGTGGGGCATGGCCTGCAAGCGGCGGCGACCATGGGGCGGCTGCGCACCGCAGTGCACAACTTCTCCACTCTGGACCTCCCCGTCGACGAGGTGCTCGGGAACCTGGACGATCTCGTCATCCGCATGGGCGAGGAGGAGAGGGCGGGCGATGCGGCTGACGGGCATGCTCACGGGCATGAGGGGATGGGTGTGACCGGAGCGACATGTCTCTACGCGGTGTACGACCCGGTGGCGGGGACGTGCACGATGGCCCGTGCCGGGCACCCGGAGCCGGTGGCAGTGCGGCCGGACGGGACGGTCGCCTGTCCCGGCGTTCCGGCCTCGCCCCCGCTCGGTCTGGGCGGCCACCCCTTCGAGACCGCCGAGATCGCGCTGCCGGAGGGTTCACAGCTGGTGCTGTACACCGACGGACTGGTGGACGACCGCGCCCACGACATCGACGTGGGGATGGAACGGCTGCGAAACGCCCTGGCCGGCTCGGGAGGACGCGCTCCGGAGGAGACGTGCCAGGCGGTGATCGATGAGCTGAAGCCGTCGCACGCCTCCGACGACGTCGCGCTGCTGGTGGCGCGCACCCGGGTGCTCCCGTCCTCGCACGTGGCGCAGTGGGCCGTACCGCCGGACCCGGCGGCGGTCCCCGAGGTGCGCGAGCGATGCAGGCGGACGTTGCGGGAGTGGGGGCTGGGGGAGGCCGGCTTCGCCACCGAGCTGATCCTCAGCGAGCTGGTCACTAACGCGATCCGGTACGGCTCGCCTCCGGTCGGCGTGCGGCTCCTGCGAGGGCGCTGCCTCGTCTGCGAGGTGTCGGACGGCAGCGGAACCTCCCCGCGTCTGCGGCGGGCGGCGACAACGGACGAGGGCGGGCGTGGGCTGTTCCTGGTGGCGCAGTTCGCTCAGCGGTGGGGCACGCGGTACACGACTGGTGGCAAGGTCATCTGGACGGAGCAGCTCCTCCTCGACGGCACGCCCGCCGCCACGAGCCACGCGCCGGTCGACTTCCTCCTCGACCAGTTCGACGACCTGGAAGCGTGAACGCGTGTGGCCCACGGGGCGCCTAGCCCTTGAGCGGCCGGTCCTTGCCGGACCCGCCCGACACCAGGTGCGCAGGGCGATGGCCGGGGTGAGCGAGGAGCGGACGGCCCGTGACGCCTGAGGCGATCCGATCAACTGGAGTACGCGCCGGAGAGGACGCTCGGCGTGGTGCTGAGCGCCGTGCTGTGCACCACGAAGTGCGTCGACGCCGCCGTCGCCCGGCAGCGCCACGGGATTCCGCCCGGTACGGTTACGAGCCGGGGACGGTTCGCGGGATGCGCAGGGCGAGCAGGGCGAGGTCGTCGTGGCCGTCGCTGGGGTGGTGGTCGGCCAGGGCGCGGCACCACTGGTCCAGGGGTAGCCGATGGTGGGCGCGGGCGGTGGCGGCCAGTGTGTCCAGGCACTGCTCCAGGGCGCGGTCGGGGTGTTCGACGAGGCCGTCGGTGAAGAGCAGCACCGTGTCTCCGGCGGCCAGCGCGTCGGTGTGGTCGGGGCGTGGCAGGTGCTCGTCCACCCCGAGCGGAACACCGGGCTCGCCCTCCAGGTAGCGGGTGTGCCCGTCTGCGGTCATGACCAGCGGGGGCATGTGGCCGGCGGTGGACCAGTGCAGGCGCCACGTGTCGTCGACGTGTTCGATGCGGGCGAGGCAGGCCGTCGTGACGGGCGCTTCCGTGATGGCGTGCAAGGTGAGGTCGAGGCGTTGCAGGACCAGGCTGGGCGGGGTGCGCCGGTCGTAGAGAAGGGCGCGCAGCATGTTGCGGATCTGCGCCATGGCCGCGGCGGCGGTCAGGTCGTGGCCCAGGACGTCGCCGATGATGGCTGCGCAGGACCCGTCCGGGAGCATCAGTGCGTCGTACCAGTCGCCGCCCAGGTGGTGGCCGGGGGCGGTGGCGGGCCGGTAGACCGCGGCCGCCGTGAACGGCGCCAGGTCGGGCAGTGTGGGCAGCAGCAGCCGCTGGAAGCGTTCGGCGGAAGAGCGGGTCTGCTCGAAGAGGCGGGCGTTTTCGATGGCGATACCGGCCGCACCGGCCAGTGCGGTCACCACCGCCTCGTCGTGGTCGTCGAAGGGTTTCCCGTCGCGCCGGTCGCAGAGGTACAGGTTGCCGTAGATCCGGCCGCGCACGCTGATCGCTACCCCGAGCAGCCCCCGCATCGGCGGGTGCCCCTGGGGGAAGCCGACGGAGTCCGGGTGACGGGTCAGATCCTTCACGAGCAGCGGCTCGGGATGACGGATCAGGTGGCCGAGCAGGCCCCGTCCGTGAGGCAGGTCGTTCCCGTTCAGGTCCTGGCGTTCCTGCGGACCGAGGCCGAGGGGGATGAACTCCTCCAGAGCCGTCCCGTCAGGGGTCAGCACGCCGAGCGCACCGTAACGCGCGTCCACGAGTTCCATGGCGGTGCTCACGATGCGTCGCAACACCGAGGGCAGCTCCAGCTCCCGGCTGACGGCGAGGACTGCGTCCAGCAGGGCGTGCATCCGCCGCTGCGCCTGGGCGAGCTGACCGATCCGCTCGGTGATGCGGTCCAAGTTGTCGTCCCAGCTGAGCGGTGGCAGGTTCCAGTGCCGCCGGTCGTCGTCCCGGACCACTCTTTGCCCACCTCTCGTCGCACGCCGGACACGGCATCGGCAACCCTAGAACACGCAGCCAGCACGTTTGCGTTTCACCCAGTGCTACCGGGATGTGCCGACCGGGGGCCGCTCACGACGGCTGGGGCAGGCGGCCCTTGCCGGCCGGGGCTGGGTACCAAGGCTTTTTTGTGGGAGGTGGGACAGTGCCGACGGTCCGCACCAGTTTCACACCGAGCGGTTGGAAGTGGGACGACCGGTCCTGGCGTTGACGTATGCCGTGGGCGACGCAGTCGTGATCAGTGTGTCCGACGGGATCAGGTGCGGACAAATCCTGCTGGGTCCGTCAGATAGCGGTCGAGCTCCGGGTCTTCGTGGAGCGGGAGGAACTCATCGTGGATCTGCCACGCCGGGCCGAGTTCCGCGCGAAGGCGGCCGAGCGCCTGGCGCACCGCCTCGTTGAAGTCCTGGCACTCCGCTTCACGCCAGGGTCCCGGATCCGGGGGGTAGTCCCGGTTCAACGACGTATCGTACCGAGCCATCAGCCTACTCAGGCCATGACGGAGGTCGTGACTGATCGGTAGTCGCTCCAGGTCAACCGGGTACCCCCACGCCTCCCGATCCTCCGTGCCCGCCCACAGAACTGCGCCTGACCCCGCGTCGAAGAAGAACCTGGCGGTGGGCATGGGGTCGGCCTCTCCATGGGTAAGTCGGCTCAAGCGGCCACCACGGTACTCAACGGCAGAGGCGGCGTGGAAGGACCAGGCTCTGCTGCCGGCCTGGCCTGCGGCTCCTGTTGTTCCGTCAGTTCCCATGCGGAGCCGGTCGGTCATGATGGAATGCACCGCGTCGTGGTGCTCGGAGTGCTGGTGCCACGCACACTCTCTCCTCTCGACGTGACGCGGGTCACATCGACCCCACGTCACGAACGGAAGGGCAGCTTGCGTCTGGTGGTCGTCCGCACAGCGGGAACGACCGACACGGAAGAGGCAGCAGAGCGATGAACGCGACAGCAGCGCAGCAGCACGAGGTCCTGGTCCTGGGCGCCGGCTACGCCGGGCTCTCCGCCGCGATCCAGCTCGCGGTCCGCGCCAAGAAACGCGGAAACGCGCGAGTGACGCTGATCAACCCCTACGACACCTTCACCGAGCGACTCCGACTGCACATGACCGCCACCGGTCAGGAGACGGCCGCGATGAACATCCCGGGGCTGCTCGACGGCACCGGCGCCGGCTTCGTCCGTGGTTGGGTCACCGCCGTGGACGCCGAGACGAAGACCGTCCGGATCGACGACGACCGGGTCCTGCGCTACGACACCCTTGTCTACGGCCTGGGCAGCATCGCGAACACCGTGACCGTCCCCGGCGTGGACGACCACGCCTACACCCTCAACAGCCCGGAGGACGCCGCCCTTCTCGCCGACCGGCTGACCCGGCTCGACGGTGGGACCGTCGTGGTCGGCGGCAGCGGCCTCACCGGCGTCGAGGCCGCCGCGGAGATCGCCGAGCGGCACCCGGAACTGAAGGTCGTGCTGCTGGGCCGGCAGGAGCCGGGCGCGAGCATGCACCCGAAGGCCAAGGCCTACATGAACACGGTGCTCGCCCGGCTCGGCGTGCGGGTGCGCAGTGGCGTCGAGGTAGCCAAGGTGCTGCCGGACAGTGTCGAGCTCGCGGACGGCTCCAGCATTCCGGCGGGCGCGGTGCTGTGGACCAGCGGCACCCGTGTCTCGCCGCTGGCTGCCGCCGCCGGCCTGACCGTCGATGAGCGCGGCCGTGTGGTCACCGACAGCGCGCTGCGCTCGGTCTCGCACCCGGACGTCTACGCCGTGGGCGATGCGGCGGCGATCCGTCAGGGCTACGGCGTGATGCACGGGACCTGTCAGGGGGGTATGCCCACCGGCGTGCACGCGGCCCTGTCGATCCTGCGGGTGCTGGTCGGCAAGGAGCCCAAGCCCTTCCGTTTCGGCTACTACCACACACCTGTCAGCCTGGGCCGGAACGACGCCGTCGTGCAGTTCACCCGCCCCGACGACAGCCCGCGCCGGATCGTGCTGACCGGCAAGCGAGCCGCAAAGTACAAGGAGGCGGTCACCGCCGCGCCGTGGCCGACCTTCGCCCGCATGAAGAAGATGCCCGCCTCGGGCGCGTTCTGGCCGCGCGGCGGCCGCTACACCCGGATGCGGAGCGCCAAGTGACCCAGCCGCAGCAGGCCGGCCCCGACCAGCTTGCCTTCCACCAGTACCGCACCCTGCTCTTCTCCGTCGCCTACCGCATCCTCGGCACCGCCGCTGATGCCGAGGACGTGGTCCAGGACACCTGGCTCAAGTGGTCGGCGGCCGACCGTTCCCAGGTCGCCGACCCCAAGGCCTACCTGACCCGGATCGTCTCCAACCTGGCGATGGACCGGCTTCGTTCGACTCGCCATCAGCGCGAGACCTACATCGGGCCATGGCTCCCCGAGCCGATCCTCACCGGCCCGGACACCGCTGACGGCGTGGCCACGACGGACTCGGTCTCCATGGCCCTGCTGGTTGTGCTGGAGACGCTGAGCCCCCTGCAGCGCGCGGTCTTCGTGCTGAAGGAGGTCTTCGCCTTCAGCTATGCGGAGATCGCGGAGGCGGTGGAACGCTCGGAGGCGGCGGTCCGGCAGGCCGCGCACCGCGCCCGAGAGACGTCCGGGCCCGCCGGCCCCGTTTCACCGCGGACCGCGCCCGCCAACGCGACGTCACCGAGCGCTTCTTCGCCGCGACGGCGGGCGGCGACCTCAACACCCTCATGGAAGTGCTCTCCCCGGACGTGACGCTGTGGACCGATGGCGGCGGCAAAGTCCGCCAGGCCCTCAAGCCGGTCGTCGGCCTGGAGACCGTGGCCCGTTGGTTCGCCGCACTCGGCACCGCGACCTACCAGGGTATCGAGCCTGGGCAGATGCGGGCAGAGCTCACCTGGATCAACGGCGGCCCGGGCATTGTCTTCTGCGGCCCGGATCGCGTGGTCGCCGCGCTGACCTTCGACTTCGATCCGGAAGGCCGCATCTCGACCATCCACAACGTGGCCAACCCCGACAAGCTCCGCGCAGTCGCCGACGGAACTCTGCACGAACTCTCCTGAGCCGCCCGTTCATTGTCGACGCCCTCCGCAATCACCGTGAGCGCCCGGGCCCGCTTCCCCAGCACGGCCCGGGCCCAGGTGGAAGCGGATGCGGCAGGCTGCGGCCGTCTGATCCACTTCTACTGATCGGCGTGCCTGCCTTGCCCGTTGCTGCCGCGCGCCCGATAGCCCTGACCGCCACCGAGCGGCACCGCTTGAAGAAAGCGGCCTGGGGTCATAAGACCGACTACAGGGCCAGGCTGCGGACGCAGATCGTGCTCCGGGCGGCTCGGGGGCAGGTCCAACGCGCGGATCGCCGTCGACGTGGGAGTGGTGTGGACACCGTGCGCATGCGGCGGGCCGGCTCGCCGACCTGGGCCTGCCGGGCCTGGCCGACCGCAAGCGCCCCGGGCGGCCCGCCGCTTTCACCGCGTTGCAAGCTGCGCAGGTCAAGGCGCTGGCCTGCCGGCTTCCGGCCGAGGCCGGGGCACCGCTGTCGCGCTGGTCGTGCCCATAGCCGGCCCGCGAGGCCGTCGAGCGTGACGTCTCGCCCTTCCTGTCGGCGTCCACCGTGCGTCGCCGGCTCGACCAGGACGCGCTCAAGCCCTGGCAGCACCGCTTGTGGATCTTCATCAGCGACCCGGACTTCCGGCCCGAGGCCAAGCGGGTGCTGAACCTGTATACCCGAGCCTGGGACGGCACCACGCTCGGCGCGGACGAGTACGTGATCAGCGCGGACGAGAAGACCTCCATCCAGGCCCGCTGCCGCTGCCATCCCACCCTGGCACCAGGCCAGGCCAGAGCGATGCGGGTGCCTCACAACCTACAGGCGCGGCGGCGCGCTGGCCCGTTCATGGCCCTGGTCGCCCAGGTGATTCGCCAGGAGCCCCACGCGAGAGCGAAACACGTATTTTGGATCGTCGACAACGGCTCCTCCCACCGCGGCAAGGCCGCAGCGGACCGCCTCTTGGCCGCGTTCCCGAACGCCGTGCTGGTCCACACTCCGGTGCACGCCTCCTGGTTGAACCAGATGGAGATCTTCTTCTCCGTCGTGCACGCCGCAGCGCGGCATAGAGCTCGACCTTCGACTGACCAGGCGGCATCGGAGGTGCTCCTTCACTGAGCACATTTCACGAACATACTTCCCAGCCAACCAGCCGATGACATCCACTCAGACGGACAACCGACAACCGACAAAAGCGGTCAGAGCCATCCTTGCGAAAACCATTGGTGCCCGGCTTGCTCCGCTGATGGACTGACGTCCTGCCGTGAGTCTGCCGCGTGACGGAGGTAGTGGTTGTGACAGGTTATGACGTGCTTGCCGAGGTGTACGAATGGCTCATCTCGGATGCAAAGTTGCCTCCAGCCGAGTTCGCTGCGTCGTTCGACGACGTCCTCAATCTCCTGCCGTCGAACGCTCACGTCCTCGACTGTTCGTGCGGAACCGGCCAGTTGGCGGTTGGCCTCGCCGGTCGTGGCATGCAGGTTGTCGCAACTGACGCCAGCGAGGCGATGGTTCGTCGGACTGCAGAGTTGTCTGAGGAGTTCGGGGCATCCGTCCGGGCCTTACGGGCGAACTGGGAAGAGTTGCCCGAGCATTTCCAGGACAACACGTTCGACATGGTCTTCTGCGTTGGCAACTCCCTTCACCATGCCACGGGCGCGACAGGCAGGGGTGCTGCTCTGGAGTCGATGTCACGGCTTCTGCGCCCCGGCGGGCGCTTGGTACTCACGTCGCGCACTTGGGAACTCGTGAGGGCCAGAGGTTCCCGGCTGGAGATCAGTGACCGACTCGTCCGCCGGCACGGTCGCGATGCCGTCGTGGTCTACCGCTGGGAGATTGCGCCGCGTTGGGAGGAGGAGCACCACATCGAGATTGCGATCGCGCAAGTTGATGCGACCGGGTTGGTTCTTGTCCGCTCGGAACTGCTGTCCTGCTGGCCCTACCGGTACGAGGAACTCGAAGTCGAGCTGCACCGGGTCGGACTCCAGACGGAACTGAGCACGTTCGATCCTGAGGCCGAGAACTACATGGTGGTCGCGAGCAAGGTATGAGCACCGGCCTCTCAGTCTCTTGCCGGACCGCGCGGTTGCTCGCAGGACGCTTGCGCCCTCTCATCGGTTGGGGTTCAAGTGGTCGACGCGACGCCTCGGACGAGGAGTGCTCGTCGATCAGCAGCGTGAACGGATCCAGCTTCGACGACCGGGCCGAAGCGGTTGTCGTGCGTGGCTGCGGCCAAGCCGAGGTCAGGGCCTTGTTGACCGTGCTTCATAGGCAGGTTCCGGAAGTCACACCGGAGTTCCGCGGCCCTCTGTCTCGACCACTGCCCCTGCACGAACGGGCCGGAAGGGTCGGAGCCACCCGTGCGAGGCCACGTCACCGGTATCTCGTAGGCTCCCGGTCATGAGCGACGGGGAATCCGGCAGACGGGTCGTAGACGGGCGCTTCGAGCTGGAGGCGCGGCTCGGTGGCGGCGGCATGGGCATGGTATGGCGAGCACGCGATCTGGTCCTGGACCGGGCCGTTGCGCTCAAGGAGGTGCGGCCGCCAGATCCGAGTCTGGCCGAATACGACCCCCATGGCGCGGCGATGCTCAGAGCCCGGGTACTGCGCGAGGCACGGGCACTCGCCCGCGTCGACCACCCCAACGTGGTGACCATCCACCACATCGTGGACGACGGGGAGCACACCTACCCGTGGCTCGTCATGGAGCTGGTGACCGGCGGATCGCTCCAGGACAGGCTCGGGAAGGGGCCGATCCCGCCCGTCGAGGCCGCCCGGCTCGGCCGCGAGCTGCTGGCCGCGCTGCGCGCCGCGCACGAAGTGGGCATCCAGCACCGGGACGTGAAACCCGCCAACGTTCTGATGAGGCCCGACGGACGTCCCGTCCTCACCGACTTCGGTATCGCGGCTATCAGGGAGTCGACCGCCCTGACCGCGACCGGGTCCGTCATCGGCACGCCCGATTACATGGCGCCCGAGCGTGTCTCGGGCGGTGAGGGCGGGCCGGGCTCCGACCTGTGGTCGCTTGCGATGATGCTGTACGTTGCAGTCGAGGGGCATCATCCGCTGCGCAGGGGAACCACGCTCGCGACGCTGGCGGCCCTTCTGAGCGAGGAGCTTCCACCGCCCCTCAAGGCCGGAGCGCTGACTGGCTTCCTGAACGCCGTACTCGTCAAGGACCCGGCCGGCCGGGCTGACGCGGAGACCGCTGACCGGATGCTCGCGGAAGCGGCCGAAGGCAGGGATACGGCTGCGAGCACTCCGCACGGGACGGGCGGGGCCACCTCGTACCGGCTGGCACCTCCGCCGGGTCCGACACCCACACCCCCCGCACCGGCCGGGTTTGGGCCGCCTTCGGGCCACGGGCCGCGGACGGGCTTCGAACCGTCGTCTCCGCACCAGGCCGTGCCCGGCCTCGATGAGCCGCCGGCCTTCTACCCGGTGGGCCCCACACGGCCGACGCGGCCGCGGCCGAGTGGTCGTGCCAAGAGCCGGATCGCGATCGCCTCGTCCGTCGTGGGGACCGTGCTGGCAGGTGTCATGGTGTGGACTCTGCTACCGCAGGGAGGCGACAAGGACGGGGAAAGGGGCGCCAGTTCACTCGGCTCGTCCTCGACCAGAACGACGGGCCCCACTCCAGCACCGCCCAGAGCGTCGCGTTCGGCGCCGGCGCCGCGGGGCGATGCGAAGACCGACCTGCTCACCCCGGACGGCATCCGGAGGGCGGTGAAGGAGATCAAGGCCGCGACCGGCACGGACCGGGCGTGCGACCTCACCGTCTATCCGAACTACGTGTCCGCAGAGATCATGATCAAGGGCAGTGACACGAAGTACGACAGCTACACCTACCGACCGGGCCAGGGGGTCCAGAAGGGGATCATCAGCAGCGCCCTCATCGGCGGCGAGCGTCCGTTCAGCCTGGACGACTTCAACTGGGATGTCCTCCCCGCCCTTCTGAAACGGGCTGAAAGAGACCTGAACGTGAAACGGCCGACCATGCGCTACGTCCTGGTCCGCCCGGCCGACACCACGTTCAGCACTCCGCTGGAACTGGCCGTCTACCTCGCTGACGACCACGTTACCGGCTATCTGAACGCCGATCTGAAGGGCAAGGTGACCCGGGTGATGCCCGCCCAGGACTGACCGGACTGCGGCTGAGTCCGGCAGCCTCGTAGGCAAACGCCACACTGAACGGCCGTGGGGCACCCCTACGCAAGCTCCAGCAGAGTCCACGCACCGGCTTGACTTGGCGCGGGGAAGGAGCGGTCACCGCAACGGTCGGGCAGGCGACCAATCCGCAGCTGTACCGGGGGCCCACTTCTTCCGCGAACGCGTCCAGGACGGCCTTATGGAGCGGAAGGGCCGAGATGTGCAGGAGGTCGTTGTCGACCTCGGGTCCGTCGTCGTTCCAGTCGCGGCGCAACCGGGTCTTCCGGAGCGGCGCGCGCCGCCGTCGAAGACGGACCCGGATCAGTTCCAGATACCGGTGATGTCCGAGGCGCTGGCCGCGGACCCGGCATGGGTGGTCAGGCCGGCCAGATCCTCGATGGTGCGCAGGGTGTCGTAGTGGTTGTAGTGGGTCGTCGTGGAGCTGCCCGGAGCAACGTGTGCGCCGTAGAACACGGTGGCGACGTGGTTGCCGTGAGAGCTGTCGTCCTCGTCGAAGGTGACGGCCAGGATGCTGTTGTGCGTCTTGGCCCAGGCGGCGTAGGCGTCGAGCTTGTTCTGCAGCCAGGTGTCACCAGTGCTGATGGAGCAGTCGTGCATGTCGTCGCACAGGTTCGGGATGACGAACGAGATCTTGGGCAGGGCCGTGTAGTCCGTCGGGAACTGCGCGAAGGTGTACGCCGTGTTCAGCGGGACGTTGCCGAAGGCGAACCACGGGTTGTGCTTCCGGGCGTATTTGGTGGCGGAGTTGGTGCACACCGTGGAGCCCTGGGAGGGCAGGCCCTCGTTGTAACTGCCCCACGTCTTGCCGGCGGCGATGAGCTCGGAGCCGAGGTTCGCGGCGCTGCTGAACTGCGGCGTGTAGCAATTGTCGTTGGTGATGCCCTGGTTGTTGCCGGAGAACAGGTCCAGGTAGTTCGGCTGACTGGGGTGGGTGATGGCGTACGACTGGGTGAGGTTGCCGCCGCCGGCCACGAGGGTGTTGTTGAGGTACGGGGCACTCGTGCTGCCGATGACCTGCTCGTAGGAGTGGTTCTCGAACACCACCACGACCACGTGGTCGGGGGCGGGAAGAGCGGCGGCCTGTGCGGCCGGGGCAGCGGCCCACACCCCGACCAGGGCGGTGGGGAGAACGGCGAGTGAGAGTGCCCGGCGCAAACGCTTCATGCGGCACAGCATGGACACGGTGGACCTCCAGCGGAAGCAGGGGGACAGTGCGGGGGCGTGCTGCTCAGGTGGTCGTCTGTTCTTCGGGCACTGAGAGAGTAGGAGGCCGTTCTCAAGGTCTTCAGGGTCCCTCGATGAAGGTCCGTCGAACAGTTGGTGATGCCTGCGGGTGATCGGCCTGCTTCAGGCGCACGGTTCGCTTCGGAGAGGCTTCTGACCGCTGTGCGGCAGCGGTACCGGGGTGAGTTGGTGGCGTACTGCTACCGGATGCCGGGTTGGTCTGGGCGGCGGGCGCCGCGGTCGTGGCCCGGCTGCGGCCGGGAGCGGGTCTGGCTGCCGCCTCTAGGCTTGCAGCGTTGTGTTCCGGGTGGTCGCGTCGTCGCACGGGTGCGCCGGTCGGGCTGTACGCCTTCCAGGGGTCCCATGTCAAGTCCCGACATGCAGCGGCATGACCCGGCCGGGGGCGGGTGGGCTCAATGGAGACATGAGGCCGCGCACGGCGCACGGCCCGCCCCGGTCCCCGGGAATCCCCGGCACCACCTCCTCATCCCCTTCCTCGCTCAAGGAGAGACCTCATGGCCCGCACCCGTACCCAGCGTCTGTCCCTGCTGACCGCCTCGACCGCCCTGGCCGCCGGTGGCGTCCTGCTGCCGACGAGTGCGTTCGCCGCCGACGCCCACACGGCGGCTCCCGCCCTCGCCGCCGCACACGGTGGCCACGGGCACGGCCACTGGGACCACAGCCGGCACAACGGCAGCAGCGGCGCCAGCAACCGGCCCGGGGGCCAGCCCGCCGTCGGCAACATCATCATCGTGAACAACATCCCCATCACCAACAGCAACACCACCGCCACCGGCGCGGCCGCGCCGGCGGCCAAGTGACCCTCGTCGGGGCGGGCCCGCCGGCTTCTGCGGTTGGTGGGTGCCGGGTGCGGCTGACGGCCGGCGGGCTTCCAGGGCGTATGCATGCAGGCCGGGAGTTCTCGGCGATGCCCGCCGACCGCGGCCGTATCCGCGCCCTCGCCGGCGGCCGCGTCCGTGGTCTGGACTGTAGCGTCGCCGATGTCCCCACCGCCGGGGTTCGCCGGGGGCGGGGTGGGGTCGACCATGGTGGCGGCGCAGCCGTGGGCGTGCTCATGGGGAAGTGACCCCCGAGAAACTCGGCCGGTTCGTCGAGAGACGCAGCGTCTGTACGCGGGCGGCAAGGACGACCGGATCGGTTCGTTTTGCCGACAAGCGGCCTGTCTACCCCGCTCTGCCGGAGTGAGGCAGGACGATATCGGCGGGCGGCAGCCGTGCCGGTTCCCTGCTTGCGCGGCCGATGTGTGCACGGAGCGGTGCGGGAGGGCTGGCGCCACCACTTCCGGGATTGCCGATGCCCCCCAGGGGTACCTGGCGGACTCGGTTGCACCAGGTAGGAGGGTAGGGCATGTCCGTGGTCGGGACGGAATCGGCGAACGCGACGCGCGGCGGTCGGGTCCGGCCAAGCTCGTGTGGCCGGTCGGCCGCCCACCGGGGGAGTGAGGGCGCATGAGCGGTACAACGGCGGCGCTGTCCCTCCTCGGTGTTGCTCTGGTCGCCGTTGCCGCCCTGTACGGGGCGGGATGGGCGGTGCGGATCGCTTCGGATCCGCTCAGTGCCGCGCCGTTCGGGTCGGGGCTGGAGCCGGAGGAGCACGCGGTGAGCCGGTTCCACGTGCGGTGGTACACGGTGACGATGCTGTTTCTCGCGTTCGACATGGAGATGGTCTTCATGTATCCGTGGACGCGAGTGATCTCCGCGATGGGGCCCAGCGCGGTGATCGAGATGTTCGTCTTTCTCGCCATTCTGGTCGCCGGGGTCGTCCATGCCTGGCGGGAAGGCGCGCTGCGATGGGCGTGACGGGCCTGGCTCTGCGCGCCGCGGCGGAGCGGCCGCGCGTTCTCCTGGCGGCTCTGCCGGGCGGCGCGGCGGTACGGCTGGCCACCGAGCGACTGCTGCGGCTGCGTGACTGGCCGCAGACGTCCACTCCGGCGCAGGCCGATCTCCTCTTCGTCGCCGGTCCCGACTGTCCCGGACTGCGGGCGGCGCTGGATCGGCTGTGGCAGGACATGCCCGCCCCCCGCGCCCGGGTGTTCGCCCGCAGGGCCGATGAAGTGGAGGCCGTGTTGGACGCCGGTCGCGCCCTGCTCCGTTCACCGGCTGAGCAGGAGGGGCTCGCAGCGGCGGCCGAAGCGGGCGGTGGGCGGAACGGAGAGCGTGCGGGGCAGGGGCACCGCGAGGGCGGCGACGGCGGTGGTTCCGGCCAGGCGCGGCATGAGCGTCACGGGGGGCACACCGGTGACGGGAAGACGGATGGCGCCGACGGCGGGGGCGACGGGCACGACGGGGAGCATGGCGAGCACGGTGACGGCGACCTCCCGGAGGCGGAGGACGGCGACCACGATGACGATGACGAGGGCGCTGACGGTCACGCCGCACACGGAGGCCATGGCAGTCACGGGGGCGGCGGGATGGAGATGCCGGGCGGGCTGCCCATGGCCGGGCAGGGCGAGGACCGCGACGGGCTGACGTTGGACCAGTTGCATGTGCCGCTGGGGCCGCTGCTGGCCGACTGGCCAACGGGCCTGACGATCCGTCTGGTGCTGCAGGGCGATGTCGTGCAGCAGGCCGATCCCGAGGAACCTGCCGCGCACACCTCCGGGTCGGCGGTTGAGCCCTTCTGGGTGCAGCCGTGGCTGCGGGCGGCATCGGGCGAGCCGGTGCCCGTCGGCGAGGCGATGCGGAGGCGGGCCGCAGCACATCTGGACAGTCTGGGCCGGCTGCTGTCGGTGGCGGGCTGGCCCGCCGAGGCGGTCTCGGCCCGGCGGCTGCGCGACGACCTGCTGTGCGGCGCGTCCCGCGCCGCGGTGGCACCCCGGCTGGAACGCTTCGCCCGCAGGGTCGGCCGGTCGCGGACCCTGGCCTGGCTGACCCGCGGCATCGGCGTCGTGACGGCCGAGGAGGCGCGCGAGGCGGGGGTGA
>NZ_BMVJ01000024.1:0-8650 GCF_014650655.1 Streptomyces anandii JCM 4720 | reverse complement strand
GCGGTCCGGTGGCGCGGGCGGACGGGGACGTGACCGACCGCTACCGGCAGTGGCTCACCGAGATCCGCCGCAGCCTGGACCGGTTGGAGGAGTCGTCACCGCTTCAGGTGGCGGCGGAGGAGAGCCCCCGTGGCTTCTGGGATGCGGAACGCCCGCCGTCGGCGGCGCTGACCGCGCTGCTGCCCCGCTTGCTGGCAGGAGCCGAGTTCGCTGCGGCCCGTCTCATCGTGGCCGGCCTGGACCCGGATCCGGACGAACTGGCCCTCGGCGCACGGGAGGTGGCGCATGGTTGAGGCGGGGGCGTGGTGGACGGTGCTGGCCGGTCCGGCGCTGCTGCTCGGCCTGGCCGTGCTGGCGGTGGCCGGCGACGCGGTTCTCGACGCCCGGGACGCGGGCCGGACGGTCACCCTCACGGCCGTGGTGCGGCCGTTCCTCGGTGTTCCGCGGGCGCTGGTGGCGCAGCCGAGGCGGCTGCCTGCCGCGGATGTTCTTCTGTGGCGGGCCGGTGTGATCACCGTGCCGGTGGCCGCGGTGCTGTCCACCCTGGTCATCCCCTTCGGCAACCGGATGGCCGCCGACCTGTCGGTCGGGGTGGTGTGGTTCAACGCCATGGAGGTGCTGACGTGGGCCGGACTGTGGCTGGCCGGCTGGGGCCCCAACGCCGCGTTCTCCCTGATCGGCGGGTACCGGTTCCTCGCCCAGGGCCTGGCCTATGAACTGCCTTTGATGTTCGCGCTGATCTCGGCCGCCACGGGGGCGCAGTCGCTGAGGGTCGGTGACATCGCGGCCGCGCAAGCCGGGCTGTGGTACGTGGTGTGGATGCCGGTCGCCTTCGTCGCCTATCTGGCCGGTGTGCTGGCGTTCAGCTTCCTGGGGCCGTTCGCCTACCCGGTCGGCCGGGACCTCTCCGGCGGGGTCCTGAGCGAGACGTCCGGAGTGGACCGGCTGTTGCTGCAGGCCGGCCGGTGGTTGTGGCTCACCTCCGGCGCGGCCATGGCCGTACCGCTGTTCCTGGGCGGCGGCGCCGGCCCGGGGCTGCCTGCCTGGGCGTGGTCGCTGATCAAGACCCTGGTGGTCCTCGGTGCACTGGTGTGGGCGCTGCGGCGGCTGCCGGTCATCCGTGCCGACCGGTACGTGGAGTTCGCCTGGGTGGTCCTCATTCCGCTGAGCGTCGTCCAGACCCTGGTTCCGGCCCTGGTCGACCTGAATCGCTAAGAGAAGGGAGCCGCGTGGTGGGCCCGCTCGACACCGTGCTGCTGGTGGCTCTGGGCGTGCTCGCCCTGGTCTTCGGCGCGCTGGTGTTCACGCTGAACTCGATGGCCCGGGTCACCTTCGCGCTGCTGGCGGCCCTGGTGTGCGTCGGCGGGATCACGGCCGTCCTCGGCCTTCCCTATCTGGGCGTGGTGATCGTGCTGATGATGGTCATGGAGATGGTGATCATGGCGGTGTTCATGATCGCGTACATGATGAACCCGGCGGGTCTGATGCCGATGTCGATGCTGCACAACAAGCGCGGCGCGCTCGCCATCAGCGGTGTCGTCTTCGCCGCGCTGGTCGCCGGGATCTTCGCGGTGCCCTGGCCGGCCCGCACGGGGATCCGGCCCAGGGACACCACGTTCCAGGTCGGCAGGTCGCTGATGGGCGACCAGATGCTGACGATGGTCACCCTCGGCTTCGTGCTGCTGGCCACCATGGTCGGCGCCACGGTGCTGGCCACCCGCCGGGGCCGCTACGACCGCTTCGGCGACGACCTCGACCGGCGCCCGGCCGACGACCCGGCCGGGGGAGGGGTGGGCCGATGACCTTCGAACTGATCCTGGTACTGGCCGCAGGCTTGTTCTGCACCGGCCTGTTCGGCGCGCTGTCCCAGCAGTCCATCGTCATGATCATGATGGGGATCGAGTTGATGATCGGCGGGATCATCGTCGCCGCGGCCGACTTCTGGCACTTCCTCGCCCCCGCCCAGGGCAGCGGTCAGGTGGTGATCGTGGCGGCGGTGGTGGCGATGGCGGTGGAGATGGCCATGGGCTTCGCCGTCACCACCGCCATCTACCGGGCCCGGCAGGTCGACATGACCGACATGGCCGAGGAGCTGAAGGGATGAGCGCGCTGGTCTGGCTGCTGACCGGCCTGCCCCTCGGCGCCGGAGCGGTCCTGGGAGTGACGGGAACGCGCTGCAACCGGCTGGTGCCCGTCCTCGGCACGGCGGTGGCCCTGGTGACGTTCGGCGTGGCATGTGCCGCCGCGGTGGCACGGCCGGCGGCGAGTGCGCCGCTGTTCGCAGGCATGCGGGCCGGGCTGGCGGTGGACGGGCTGTCCGCGGTGATGGTGGTGACGGTCGCTGCCGTCACCACCGCCGTCCTGGCCTTCGCTGCGGGCGAGTTCGCGCAGGACGAGAACCGGGGACGGTTCTTCGGGCTGATGCTGCTTTTCGCCGGTTCGATGCTGGTGACCGTCACGGCGACCACGCTGCCGCTGCTGCTGATGGCCTGGGAGGCGATGGGGGCCACCAGTTGGGCGCTGATCGGATACTGGTGGCGGCAACCGGAACGGGCGTACGCGGCGGACGTCGCGTTCCTCACCACCCGAACCGCCGACCTCGGGCTGTACCTGGCCGCCGGTGCGGCGATGGCCGGCGGCGTCGGCTCCCTGCGCCTGGACCTGCTGCCACGGGCCGCCTCCCCGTGGCTGCATCTGATCACGGCGGGCGTGGTCGTGGCCGCCCTGGGCAAGTCGGCGCAACTGCCGTTCTCCTTCTGGCTGTCGCGGGCCATGCAGGGCCCCAGTCCGGTGTCGGCCCTGCTGCACTCGGCGACCATGGTCGCCGCCGGCGCCTACCTGCTGCTGCGCCTGCACCCGCTGCTCGCCGCGACCAGCTGGGCCGGCCCGCTGGTCGCCTGGGCCGGCGCCCTGACCGCCCTCGCCCTTGGCGTGGTCGCCGTCGCCCAGCGCGACCTGAAGCAGCTGCTCGCGGCGTCCACCTCCGCCCAGATCGGGTTCATGGTGCTGGCCGCCGGAAGCGGCGGTGTCGCCGCGGGAACCACCCAGCTCGTGGCGCACGCCGCCACCAAGTCCGGTCTGTTCGTCGCGGCCGGGGCCTGGCTGACCGCGCTGGGCACCAAGCAGCTGCCCGCTCTGCGCGGCGCCGCCCGGCGTTATCGCCTGGTCGGGGCCGCCTTCACCGTCAGCGCGCTGACGCTGGCCGGCCTGCCGCCACTTTCGCTGTGGGCGGCCAAGGACGAGGTCCTCGCCGCCGCCGGCGGCGAGAGCACCGCGCTGTACGCCGTGGGACTCGCGGCGGCGGCCGTCGCCGCCGTCTACAGCATCAAGGGCTTGTGGTACGTCACCCGGTCGCTGCCCGACGACCCGGAGAGCGGATACGACACCGAGCGGCACGGCACCCGGAACATCGCCCGCACCACACCGGCCCCCCTGCTCGCCCTCACCTTCGCCGCGGCCGTGCTGGGCGTGCTGGCCCTGCCCGGACCGGCGTCCTGGCTGAAGAGACTGGTCGGTTCCCCGGGAGAGCCGTCGCCCCAGCCGTGGGAACTGGCTCTGTCCGCTGGCGTCGCGTTCGCGTCGGCGGCCCTGGCCTGGCGGGAGGCCACGCACCCCGCTTCCGTTCCCCGCACCGTGGTGCGGTGG
The DNA here is from genome assembly GCF_014650655.1 of Streptomyces anandii JCM 4720. Taxonomy (GTDB): domain Bacteria; phylum Actinomycetota; class Actinomycetes; order Streptomycetales; family Streptomycetaceae; genus Streptomyces; species Streptomyces anandii. Next base: position 5,005 of record NZ_BMVJ01000024.1, on the reverse strand, counting down.
ACACAGGGGTGGCTGCATCTGGAGCGGGCCGCGCAAGCCGTGGTGGTGCGGCCGGTGATGGGGCTGGCCCGCGCGCTGGCGGTCTTCGACGACCGCGTCGTCGACGGCGCCGTACGGCAGACCGCCCGCGGCGGGCTCGCCGCCGCCCGGCTCGCCGGCCGGGTGGACGACGGCGGCATCGACGCCGCCGTCTCCGCGGTCGCCGCCGGCGTCCGCGGCCTGGGCCGGTGGGCACGCCGTCCGCAGACCGGACTGCTGCACCAGTACTACGCCCAGGCCGCCGTCGGCTTCGCCGTGCTCGTCCTGATCATCCTGTTGGTGAGGTAGCCCCCTGTGCTGAGTGTGATCACGTTCCTGCCTCTGCTGGTCTGCGCGGTGCTGCTGCTGTGGCCCCGCGCTCTGGGCGACCGGGCGTACGTCTGGGTGTGGATCGTCACCGCCGCCGTCGACCTCGCCCTGGTCGTCACCGTCTGGGCCGGCTTCGACCAGACGGGAGGAACGCAGTACCAGCAGCGGGTGCGGTGGATCCCGAGCGCCGGGGTGAGCTACCACGTCGGCGTGGACGGCCTGTCCCTGCCCCTGGTAGCGCTGACGTGTCTGCTGTTCCTGGCCGTCGCCGTCTACTCCTTGAAGGAGCGGCGGCGGGTGCGCTCGTACGTGTGCCTGTTCCTGTTCCTGCAGACCGTCGGCCTGGGCCTGTTCGTCGCCCTGGACCTGATCCTGTTCTTCGTCTTCTTCGACCTGTCGATCGTCGGGATGTTCTTCGTCATCGCCGGCTGGGGCCACGGCGAACGGGCCAGGGCGGCGGCGCTGAAGTTCTTCCTCTACACCTTCATCGGCTCCCTGGCCCTGCTGCTCGGCTTCATCGGTCTGTACCTCGCCGCAGCCCCGCACACCTTCGACATCGTCGACCTCACGAGCAGCAACCCGCTCGCCGGCCGCGGGCTGTACGCAGGCTTGGTTCTGCTCGCGATCGGTGTCGGACTGGCGGTCAAGACCCCGACGGTGCCGTTCCACACCTGGCTGCCGCCCGCCCACACCGACGCGCCCGCCGCCGGCTCGGCGATCCTGGCCGGGATCCTGCTGAAGATGGGCACCTACGGGTTCGTCCGCATCGCCATGCCTCTGCTGCCCGGATCCTGGCGTCACTACGCCCTGGTCGTCGTCGTGGTCGGCGCCGTCTCCGTCGTCTACGGAGCGCTGGTCGCCCTGGCCCAGACCGACTTCAAACGCATGATCGCCTACACCTCGGTCAACCACATGGGCTACATCGTCCTCGCCGTCGGCGCCGCCGGAAGCCTCGCAGGCAGCGACGCCCAGGCCCGCTCCCTCGCGGTCACCGGGGCCGTCACCCAGATGGTCAGCCACGGCCTGATCACCGGCGCCCTGTTCCTGCTGTCCGGCGTCCTCTACGACCGGGGACGGACGTATGCGATCGACGCCTACTCCGGCCTGGCGGCGCACACCCCGCGCTTCGCGGGCATCACCGCCGTGGCGGCCTTCGCCAGCCTGGGCATCCCCGGCTTCTCCGGGTTCATCGCCGAGTTCCAGATCTTCACCGGATCCCTGGCCTCGCAGGCGATCGCCACCGCCATCGCCGTGACCGGCATCCTCATCACGGCCGCCCTGTTCCTGCGGGCCCTGCGCACGATGTTCCTCGGCGTCCCGCGCCTGCCGCGGACCATCCCGGCCGGCGGCATCAGCGACCTGAGCGGCACCGAGGCCGTCCCCACCGTCGCACTGATGGCGGTCGCCCTGGTGATCGGTATCGCGCCGCGCTGGCTGCTGGACGTCATCGAACCCGCCAGCCGCACGCTGACGGGGCTGGTGGCCCGGTGAACGAGAACCTCGCCGCACTCGTCCCAGAGACCGCCCTGTGCGCCACGGCCGTCATCGGCCTGCTCACCGGCGCCTGGCTGCCCCGCCGCCGCCAGTGGACCGTCGCCGTCCTCGCGGCCGCCGCCTGCGTGACCGGCCTGACCGCCACCGGCATCACCATGGCCACCGGCCGCGAACAGACCGTCTTCTCCCACACCTTCGCCGTCGACGCGGCCACCGATGTGGGCCGGCTGACCGTCCTCGGCGCCCTGCTGCTGATCATCGCCATGTCGGTGGAGACCGTCCGCGGACACCGGCGCGAGACCGAGTACTGGGTGCTGCTCCTGCTGACCGGAGCCGGCACCCTCGCCCTGATCGGTGCGAGCGACCTGCTGATGCTGTTCGCCGCCTACCTGCTCGCCGGCATCCCCGCCCACGCGCTCGCCGCCTTCGCCAAGGACGCCCCCGGCACCGAGGCCGCCCTGAAGTACTACCTGATGGGCGCCCTGCTCGGCACCACCATGCTGGCCGGCACCGCGCTCCTCTACGCGGCAGGCCACGCCACCCTCTACCGCGCACTGCACGCGACACTGCCCCACGCCGCCTACGGCCTCGTCGGTGTCGGACTCATCGGCGTGCTGGCCGGCCTGCTGTTCAAGGCAGGGGCCGTCCCGGCGCACTTCTGGGTCCCCGACGTCACCGACGGCGCCCCCACCCCCGTCGCCGCCTACGTCACCACGGTGCCCAAGATCGGCGGTCTGATCGGCGGCTACCGCCTGCTGCACGAGGCTCTGCCCGACAGCGACGTCAACTGGCCCCTGCTGCTTGCCGTGATCGCCGCCGTCACCATGACGCTGGGCAACCTGGCCGCGTTCTTCCAGACCTCCGTCAAGCGCCTGCTCGCCTACTCCGCCATCAGCCAGGTCGGCTACCTCCTGATGGCCCTGGCCGTCGCCACCCGCACCGACCTGGCCCAGAAGAGCCTGCTCTTCTACATCGCCGCCTACGCCGTCACCAACCTGGGCGTCTTCGCGGTCGTCACCGAACTCCCGCAAGCCCGCACCCTGGACGACTACCGCGGCCTCGCCCGCCGCCACCCCGGCCTCGCCGCCGTTCTCGTCGTCTGCCTCCTCGGGCTGGTCGGCACCCCGCCCACCGGCGTCTTCCTCGGCAAACTCGAGATCTTCAGCGCCGCCGTCGACGGCGGCTTCACCTGGCTCGCGGCCGTCGCGGTCGTCAACACCGTCGCCTCCCTCTTCTACTACCTGCGCTGGCTCGCCCCCCTCTTCGCCACCACCGCACCCGCGCCCGCCGAAGCCCAGACCGTCCTGGGCCGCTGGGCCGCCGGTGCCGCCTACACCTCCGGTACGGCCTCCCTGGCCCTCGGCATCGCCGGCGGCGCGCTCCTTCCCCTCACCACGGGACCCCTCCTGCGCTGACACGCGCCCGCCTGCCCTATCCCTGTCAGCGCAGGCTCATGCGGCACCGGCACACGCGAACCACCGGGCCCGGCCGACTGCCGATGAGCCGGGAGTGGGCAGCAGGGCCGCCCCCGACCACAACGGCCCCGCGCCGGCCCCGGCCGGCTCCGCTGCTGCCGGGGTCAGCGAGCACGGCGCAGGACCGCCCAACTGCCCCAGCCGGTCTCGGACTTCATGGCCTGGCAGGCGCGTGGAGGAGGTCCGTCAGCGGCACCCTGCTCGCGTCGGCGCGCACCTGCCACGGGGGGCGGCCGTGGGCCTGCTGCAGGATGTGCGTCGACCGGTCCACGCTGATCACCCGCGCGCCTTGCGTCCTCGGTGTCCGTGGCTATCGGCACCGGCACCGGCCCCGGCGTGGATTCACCCGGGTATGGGTCGTCGGTCCAGGTGTCAGCCCTGGGGCGACCAGCGCCATCATGCCTGCCTCGCCGTGACAGCCGTTGTGGCAGTGGAGCATCCACTGTCCGGGGTTGTCGTCGTCGAAGAACACCGACACGGTCTGTTTGGGCAGGACGATGGTGGTGTCCTTGCGCGGCCCGCTCGTGCCGAGCTGGTAGGTGTGGCCGTGCAGGTGCATCGGATGCCACATGGTGGTGGTGTTCACGAAGTCGAGCCGCACCCGCTGGCCCTCCTCGACGGTGATGGCATGCGCGGCCGGATTGCTCACGTCGAATCGGCGTCCGACGATGGCCCAGTCGTAGCCCATCATGGAGCCGGTCAGCTCGATGCGGTGGACCCCGTCGGCCTTCTTCGACGCCAGCCGGACGTCGTCCGCCGCGCGCAGCTGCGAGGCGGCCGTGATCGTGCCGCCCAGTTCCATCGGGCGGACGGTCGCGGTGGGGGTGCCGCCTGAGCCGGTGCGGATGACGGCCATCCCGGTGGCGTTCTTGCCCTCCGCCAGCGCCACCGGGGGGAAGACGCCGTCAGAGAGGGTGACCAGGACGTCGTAGCGCTCGCCCATCCCGACCAGCAGGGCGTCGACCTGCTGGTGCCTGGGTCCGCCACGATCATGGCGTACCCGCTCGCGTGGGCGGACATCGCCGGCGGGGCCGCGCGATCCACGCCGCCATGCTGCTCGTGCCGGAGGATCCGGCGGGCGGCACGTGCGTGACGGCGGCGGCCGTGTCGTGGTGGACGAGAACGGCGAGCACCGCCACCAGTGCGATGACGGCAGTACGTGTCCACCGCGCCACGGCGCTGTGAGCGCCGTGCGGCCGGTGGTCGGCTGTCGTCATGGCTTCCGGTCGGGTAGGGCTCGTCGGTGGCTTGAGGGGGGCTGCCGGGTTGGGTGTTTGTCAAGCCCCGAATTCGAGCGGCATGACCCTGGGGAGTGCCGGGGGTGTTAATGGATGCAGGAGGTCACCACGGATGACGGTGACCGACTCCCCCCGGTCGGGGAATTCGTTCCGGCCGCGATTTCCGTTCTCTTCCCTCGAATGTGCAAGGAGTTTCATCATGGCTGTTATCCGTATGCAGCGTCTGGCTGTTCTGACCGCGGCGAGCGCTCTGGCTGTCGGAGGTGCTCTTGTGCCGGCCAGTGCTTTCGCTGCCACGCCGCAGACCGGCACCCACGCGATGGCACCCGCCCACCACGGCCCCGCACACCCCCGCGGTGGCGGGAACGTGAATGTGCCGGTCGTCAACGGCGGGGGTACGGGCGGCAACGTGAACGTGCCCGTGGTCAACGGTGGCGGCACGGGCGGCAA
>NZ_BMVJ01000023.1:112674-116555 GCF_014650655.1 Streptomyces anandii JCM 4720 | reverse complement strand
CCCTGTGGGAGAGTAGGACACCGCCGAACAAATATTGAAGAAAACCCCGCACCTCACGGTGCGGGGTTTTCTGCGTTTGGGCCCCGGGCGCGGCCCGGCTCACAGCCGGCCCGCCGCCTTGAGTGCCAGATACGCGTCCGCCAGCGCGGGCGCCAAGTCGTCCGGTGTCGCGTCCACGACCGTCACGCCATGGCGGCGGAGCTGTTCCGCCGTGCGATGGCGCTCCGCCTGCGCCTGTGCGGCCGCCGCGGCCTCGTACACCGCGTCGGTGTTCCCCCGGGCCGCGGCCATTGTGGCGACGTGAGGATCGGCCACCGAGGCCACCAACACCGTATGGCGCTGGGTGAATTGAGGAAGGACCGGCAGCAGGCCCTCTTCGACCGGGGCGGCGTCCAGGCTGGTCAGCAGGACGATCAGGGAGCGACGGGGCGCCGTGCGCAGTGCCGTGGCGGTCAGGCCCCTGGCGTCGGTCTCGACGAGTTCCGGCTCCAGCGTGGCCATCGCGTTGACCAGGGACGGAAGCAGGTCGCCCGCCGCGCGGCCCTGCACCAGAGCGCGTACCCGGCGGTCGTAGGCGAGCAGGTCCACGCGGTCGCCGGCGCGGGAGGCCAGGGCCGCCAGGAGCAGGCCCGCGTCCATGGACGCGTCCAGACGCGGCACATCACCCACTCGGCCCGCGGAAGTGCGGCCCGTGTCGAGGACCACCAGGATGTGCCGGTCGCGTTCGGGGCGCCAGGTGCGTACCGCGACCGTGGTCTGGCGGGCCGTGGCACGCCAGTCGATGGAGCGGGTGTCGTCGCCGGGTACGTACTCGCGCAGGCTGTCGAACTCGGTGCCCTCGCCCCGGGTGAGGACACTCGTGCGGCCGTCGAGCTCACGGAGGCGCGCGAGCTTGGAGGGCAGGTGCTTGCGGCTGGTGAAGGGCGGCAGCACGCGTACCGTCCACGGGACCTTGTGGGTGCCCTGTCGGGCGAAGAGACCGAGCGGGCCGTAGGAGCGGATGGTGACGCGGTCGGCGTGACGGTCGCCGCGCCGGGTGGGGCGCAGGCGGGTCGTGAGCCGTCGGCGCTCGCCGGCGGGCACCGACACGCGGTGGCGGGACGCCGTCGTCTCCGTGCCGGGCTGCCAGCTGCTCGGCGGCCATGCGTCGCGGACCTGCGCGCGCAGAGGGCGGCCGGCGGGGTTGGTCAGTGTGAGGGTTACGTCGGCGGCTTCCCCGAGACGGACGGAGTTGTCTCCTGAGCGGGTCAGGCCGAGGCGTCGTACGGGGGCGGCGAGGGCGTAGTCGCAGGCGCAGGCGACGGCCAGTGGAGCGTTCACCGCGAGCATGGCCGTCCAGCCGGCGTCCCAGATGCCGACGGGGATCGAGCCGAGGGCCGCGAGGAGCGCGGCGCGTCCGGTGAGGGCCATCAGCGGGGGACCGGGACGTGGGCGAGGATGGCGTTGATCACCGAGTCGGCGGTGACGCCCTCCATCTCGGCCTCGGGGCGCAGTTGTACGCGGTGGCGCAGGGTGGGCAGGGCCAGGGCTTTGACGTCGTCGGGGATGACGTAGTCGCGGCCGGTGAGCCAGGCCCACGCGCGGGACGTCGAGAGCAGGGCCGTCGCCCCGCGCGGGGAGACGCCCAGGGTGAGCGACGGCGATTCGCGGGTGGCGCGGCAGATGTCGACGACGTAGGCGGTGATCTCCGGGGAGACGGTCGTCTTGGCGATCGCGGCGCGGGCCGCGTCGAGGTCGGCGGGGCCGGCCACCGGGCGCACGCCGGCGGCGTGCAGGTCGCGCGGGTTGAAGCCGGCGGCGTGACGGGCGACGACGTCGATCTCGTCCTGGCGTGAGGGCAGGGGGATCGTCAGTTTCAGCAGGAAGCGGTCGAGTTGTGCCTCGGGCAGGGGGTAGGTGCCCTCGTACTCGACCGGGTTCTGGGTGGCGATGACGAGGAAGGGCTCGGGGAGCGGGCGCGGGGTGCCGTCGACGGTGACCTGGCGCTCCTCCATGGCCTCCAGGAGGGAGGACTGGGTCTTGGGCGGGGTGCGGTTGATCTCGTCGGCGAGGAGGAGGTTGGTGAAGACCGGGCCGGGCTGGAAGGAGAACTCCGCGGTGCGGGCGTCGTAGACCAGGGACCCGGTCACGTCGCTCGGCATGAGGTCGGGGGTGAACTGGACGCGTTTGGTGCCGAGTTCGAGGGCGGCTGCCAGGGTGCGGACGAGCAGGGTCTTGGCGACTCCGGGGACGCCTTCGAGCAGGACGTGGCCGCGGCACAGCAGGGCGACGACGAGGCCCGTCACCGCGGGGTCCTGGCCGACCACGGCCTTGGCGATCTCGGCGCGCAGGGCTTCCAGGGAGGCCCGGGCGGCGGCCGGGTCCCCGGTGTGCCCGGCGTTGTCAGTGGTCGGGTCCATCATGGACGGCGTACCTCTCTTTCGAGGGCGTCGAGTCGGTCGGCGAGGGAGACGAGGGCCGCGTCGTCGCCGGGCGGCGGGCCGAAGAGCAGGTCGTGCAGGGACTGTCCGTCGCCGTGCAGGTGGGCGGAGAGCGCGGGGAGCAGGGCTTCGGGCGCGTGCGCCTGGGTGACGGGGATGCCCACGAGGGGGGCGAGGCGGGTGCGTGTGGTGGAGCGCAGAGCGGTGGCGGCGCGGTCGCGGGCGTTCGCCTTGCGGTAGAGGCGGGCGCGGCCTTCGACGGTTTCGGAGGCGCGGATCGCGACGGGGAGTTTCTCGGGCACGAGGGGGCCTAGCCGGCGTGCCCGCCACAGGGCGGCGAGGGCTGCCGCGACGAAGAGTTGCAGGGTGCCCCAGAGCCAGCCGGAGGGCAGCAGGTCGAAGAAGCCGCGTCGGCCGGTGTCGGGGGCGGAGGCGTCGGAGAGCGAGGGGAGGTACCAGACCAGATGGGCGCGGGAGCCGAGGAGTTGGAGGGCGAGCGAGGCGTTGCCCTGCTGGTCGAGGCGGTCGTTGTAGAGGATGCCGGGCGATCCGAGGACGACGGTGTCGCCGCCCTTGGTGGACTGCGGGATGCGCAGCAGGGTGGGCAGGCCGTCGCTCGGGTAGCAGGCGTCGGCGTCGCGGGCGGTGGTGGAGTAGCGGATGCCGTCGCCCGTCTCGGCGGTGCCGGCGCGCCGGGCCGCGGGCAGGTCGCAGCCCGGGCCGAGGGTGGTGTCGAAGCTGGGTGCGGGGTCGGCGGTGACGCCGGGGGCGAGCCGGCCGAGGGAGGGGACGTCGGGGGCGACGAGGACGGTGCGTCCGCCGGAGGCGGTGGCCGCCGCGTGCAGGCGGGACTGCTGGTCGTCCGTCAGCAGGTCGGGCACGGCGACGAGCAGGGTGGTGTCGGGCCCGGCGGCTGCCGTGGCCTCGTCCAGGGTGGTGACCACGCGTGTGGTGACGCCGTGGTGGGCGAGCAGCGCGGCGACGGCGTGGCTGCCGTAGGGGTCGGCGGAGCGGGGGTCGAGGCGGCCGTGCCGGTCGCCGGAGCGGAGCGCGGCGATCGCCACGGCCGCTGCGACGAGGAGCAGCAGGGCGAGCAGGATGCCCCGCGCGCGGGTCCACCTCTGGCGGGCGGTGGGGGCGGTCGAGGTGGCGGGGAGCGTGGCCTCGGTCGTCATCCGGCGGCCCCCTGGTGGATGTCGCGGGCCGTGCTGTCGTCGCTCGTGAGCTTGGGCCGTGTGTTCTCCAGGTCGCGGTCGAGCCGGGCGGTGCGGTGGTACGACTGCTCGGTGGCCCTGCGGCCGCCGTATGTGACGTCGTCGAAGTCCCGCGCGGCGGCGTGGAGGCGGTCGGAGTGCGCGGGGAGGGTGCGGCCCGCCTCGGCGGCGGCCTCGTCGGCGGTGCGGCCGGGCCGTACGTCGAGGAGGGCGCGTTCCTCCAGGGAGCGGACGATGGCGCGCATCC
>NZ_BMVJ01000023.1:65480-112637 GCF_014650655.1 Streptomyces anandii JCM 4720 | reverse complement strand
GTTCCTGGACGGCCTGGTTCCAGTGGCCCTGGGCGGCGTGCGCCTCGGCGGCCGCACGGTGTTCGGCGGCGCTGCGGGGGCGGTCGTCGAACAGGGCGGCGGTGGAGGCGGGTTCGCGGCGCGGTGTGCCGAGGCGCCACCACAGTGCTCCCAGCACCGCGAGGACGGCCACGATGACGACGACGAGCCCGAGGGTGCCTCCCGGTGTGGAGGCCGCGGCCGAGCCGAAGAGTTTGTCGACCCAGTCCCAGAACTTGTCGAGGGCGCGTTGGAGCAGGCCGGGGTCGTTCTCGTGGTACATCCGCTTGGACAGCTCGCGCCGGGCCGCCTCCCGCGCGGGGTCGCGCGGGATCGTCACCGGCGGTTCGGTGGCCGTGCGCGGTCCCGACGCCAGCGCGGCGGCGTGGACGCGCAGCAGTTGCCGTACGGCTCCTCGGGCCGCGTGCGGCAGCGCGGGCAGCGCTGTGAGAACTCCCCCCGGCAGGCTCACGGCATCAGCTCCCGGAGGCGGGTGTGCCGGCGCCGTAGCCCTGGACACCGGCGGCTCGGGCCAGTTCGAGGTCGAGCGCCTCGCGGCGGATGCGCTGGTCGATGTAGAGGAGCACGGTGACGCCGGCCGAGATCGGGAACTTGATCATGGACGCGATCACCGCGCCGATCCCGCTGATGACGAAGTACGTCCAGCCGAGGTCGCCGGTGCCGTTCAGCAGGCCGGAGATGCCTTCGCCGCTGAACGCCGCGGCGATCAGGCTGAACGGGATGGCGATGACCGCCGAGACCACTCCGACGATGACCGCGGCCAGCAGCTGGATGCCGAGGACCCGCCACCAGGAGCCGCGGACCAGCTTGGCCGAGCGGCTCATGGCCTGCCTGATGCCCTGCTTCTCGAGCATCAGCGCGGGCGAGGCCAGGGAGAAGCGCACCGCCAGCCACACGGCGACCACGCCCGCGCCCAGGCCGCCCAGGAGAGCGAGTGCCAGGCCGCCGAAGGGCGATCCGGAGATGGCGACGAGGATGCCGGGCAGCATGCCCACGCCGAACACGACCACGCCGATGAGCAGCAACAGCAGGATCAGGCCGAAGAGTTTGAGCACCTGGGGGCGTGCGTCGCGCCAGGCCTCGCCGAGCCGGACCGGCTTGCCCAGCACCGCGCGGCTGGTGACCGTGGTGAGCAGAGCGGTGGCCAGGACGGTGCCGATCATGGAGACGACGAAGACGAAGCCGGTCCCGATCAGCGAGTCGCCCATGACGCGGAACAGCTCGCCGGGGGTGGCGTTGGGGTCGTTGAGGGCGTCGCTGTTGGCGAGGTCGTTCAGCGCCAGGCCCTGTACGAGGACGACGACGATCTCGGTGACGACCGCGACGACGAGGGAGATGCCGAGGACGGTGCGCCAGTGGGCGCGCATGGTCGACACGGCGCCGTCGAGGATCTCGCCTACGCCGAGCGGGCGCAGCGGGATGACACCCGGCTTGGCCGCGGGCGGGGGACCGCCCCAGCCGGCTCCCCAGGGGTTGTAGCCGCCCGGGGCGCCGTAGCCGCCGTAGCCTCCGCTGCCCGGAGGGCCGTAGCCGCCGGGAGGACCGTATGCGCCGTGGCCGCCGCCGGACGGGGGCCGGGTTCCCCAGCCCGGGCCGGGCGGGGGAGGCGGGGGCGTGCCGCCGGGCGGGGCCTGGCCTCCCGCGGGTGCGGACCACTGGCCGGCGGGCGGCTGCTCCTTGGACCACTTCACGCCGGGGCCCTGCGGCTGCGCGCCCGGACGGTCCACGGGCTGCTCTTGCTGCTCCGGCCGTGCGGGCTGCTGCTCCGGCGGTGCCGGCTGCGCGGGACCGGGCCGGCCGGAGGCGTCGGCGGGGCCGGGTGCGCCCGGTTCCCGGCCGTCGGACGGGGCGGATCCGGGCGAGGCCCAGCCCGGAGTGTCTTTCATCGTCGCTCCTTCACGGTGCCCGTCCGCGGTCGCGGCGGCAGCTTGGCAGCCATCGTGCCATGGGGTGGTCTTCGGGTGACCGGGCGCGGTGGCGGCTGCGTACCTTCAATTGTCCGCCGGATAACGGGCACACTGACGGCATGGCTGATCAGTACGCGCAGACCCGCGAGGACAACCGGCCCGCCGGGACACCGGCCATCCGCTGGGAGGAGCCGCCCGAGGGCCCGGTCGTGGTTCTCCTCGACCAGACGCGGCTGCCCGCCGAGGAGGTCGAGCTGGTGTGCACGGACGCGCCCGCGCTGGTGGAGGCGATCAGGTCGCTCGCGGTGCGGGGTGCGCCGCTGCTCGGCATCGCCGGGGCGTACGGCGTCGCGCTCGCCGCCGCGCGCGGCTTCGACGTGGACGACGCCGCGGCCGCCCTCGCGGGCGCACGGCCGACCGCGGTGAACCTGTCCGTGGGTGTGCGCCGGGCGCAGTCGGCCTACCAGAGCGCGCTCGCCAAGACCGGTGACGCCCGGCTGGCGGCCGCGGCGGCGCTGGCCGCCGCGCGTCAGCTGCACCAGGAGGACGCCCGGGCCAGCGCGCGGATGGCCGAGCACGGGCTGGCGCTGCTGGACGAGCTGCTGCCCGGCGGCGGGCACCGTGTCCTGACCCACTGCAACACCGGTTCGCTGGTGTCGGGCGGGGAGGGGACGGCGTTCGCGGTGGCGCTGGCCGCGCACCGCGCGGGGCGGCTGCGGCGGCTGTGGGTGGACGAGACGCGGCCGCTGCTCCAGGGCGCCCGGCTGACGGCGTACGAGGCGGCCCGCAACGACCTGGCGTACACGCTGCTCACCGACAACGCGGCGGGTTCGCTGTTCGCGGCCGGTGAGGTGGACGCGGTGCTGGTCGGCGCGGACCGGATCGCGGCGGACGGCTCGGTGGCGAACAAGGTGGGCAGCTACCCGCTGGCGGTGCTCGCGCGCTACCACCACGTGCCGTTCATCGTGGTGGCGCCGGTGACGACGGTCGACCCGGCGACCCCGGACGGCGCGGCCATCGAGGTTGAGCAGCGCCCGGGGTACGAGGTCACCGAGTTCATCACCCCGCAGGTTCCGGTGACGGGGGCCGGGGGCGGCCTGCCCATCGCGCCGCTCGGCACCCAGGCGTACAACCCGGCGTTCGACGTGACCCCGCCCGAGCTGGTGACGGCGATCGTCACCGAGGAGGGCGCCGTGTCGCCGGTGACCGCCAAGGGGCTGGCCGAATTGTGCGGTCGCTCGCGACAGGCCACGTCGGGCTAGCGGGCGCGTCCTCGGGCGGTGGCCCCGTATCGTGTTCCGCTCGTGATCGCGGGCGAGGGCAGACAGTAGCGGCTCGATACGACTATCGTCACAGGCCAGTGAGCTGCCTCACCTGGATCTTCGCCACCGTTACGAGAATGGGATGATGTCGTTTATGAAGGGACGAGTCCTTGTCGTCGACGACGACACCGCACTGGCCGAGATGCTCGGGATCGTGCTGCGTGGTGAGGGTTTCGAGCCGTCTTTCGTAGCCGACGGCGACAAGGCGCTGGCCGCTTTCCGCGAGGCCAAGCCGGATCTGGTGCTCCTCGACCTGATGCTGCCCGGCCGGGACGGCATCGAGGTGTGCCGCCTGATCAGGGCGGAGTCCGGCGTGCCGATCGTGATGCTGACGGCCAAGAGCGACACCGTGGACGTCGTGGTGGGCCTGGAGTCCGGCGCCGACGACTACATCGTCAAGCCGTTCAAGCCGAAGGAGCTCGTGGCCCGTATCCGGGCGCGGCTTCGCAGGTCGGAGGAGCCGGCGCCGGAGCAGCTGGCCATCGGTGACCTGGTCATCGACGTGGCCGGGCACTCGGTGAAGCGGGACGGGCAGTCGATCGCGCTGACGCCGCTCGAGTTCGACCTGCTGGTGGCGCTGGCCCGCAAGCCGTGGCAGGTGTTCACCCGCGAGGTGCTGCTCGAGCAGGTGTGGGGCTACCGCCACGCGGCGGACACCCGCCTGGTCAACGTGCACGTCCAGCGGCTGCGTTCCAAGGTCGAGAAGGACCCGGAGAAGCCGGAGATCGTGGTGACCGTGCGTGGCGTCGGCTACAAGGCCGGACCGAGCTGACATGTCCGGGGACAGTGCCGCTTCGGCGCCCGGACGGACCGGGGCCCGCGCGGGGCGGCCTGTCGGCCGGAAGGGCGCGGGCTCCCGCTGGGGACGCCTCCTGGAGGGCGGGCTGCTGCACGGTGGTGTGCAGGGCAGCCCGGTCCTGCGTCTGCTGCTGCGCTGGGTGCGGCGGCCGCTGCTGCCGGTCATGCGGCTGTGGCGGCGCAACATCCAGCTCAAGGTCGTCGCCACCACGCTGCTGATGTCGCTGGGCGTCGTCCTGCTGCTCGGCTTCGTCGTCATCGGTCAGGTGCGCAACGGACTGCTGGACGCCAAGGTGAAGGCCTCGCAGAGCCAGGCCACCGGCGGGTTCGCCGTCGCCAAGCAGAAGGCCGACGAGGCCGCCAGCGGGACCTCCGAGGAGAGCGCTCCCGGGGACGGCCACTCCTCCCAGAACGTCATCTCCTGGATGAGCGAGCTGGTGTCCTCGCTCTCCAGCGGCGGCCAGGGCGCCTTCGACGTCGTGACGCTGCCCGCGGGCGACGACAGCGCCGGCGGGCGCGGTCCGCGCGCCTCCGGTCAGGTGGACCCCACCGCGAGCGTGCCCGAGGCCCTGCGCGCGCGGATCAACGGCAGCATGGTCGCCGCCCAGAGCTACACCCGCATCGTCTACAAGGACGTCGACAAGGAGCCCCAGCCCGCCCTTGTCATCGGCAAGCAGGTCAACGACCCCAACGGCGACCCGTACCAGCTGTACTACCTCTTCCCGCTCACCCAGGAGGAGAAGTCGCTCAGCCTCGTCAAGGGCACCCTGGCGACGGCGGGCCTCTTCGTCGTCGTCCTGCTCGGGGCCATCGCGTGGCTGGTGGTGCGCCAGGTGGTCACGCCGGTGCGGATGGCGGCCGGGATCGCGGAGCGGTTGTCGGCCGGGCGGCTCCAGGAACGCATGAAGGTCACCGGCGAGGACGACATCGCGCGTCTGGGCGAGGCCTTCAACAAGATGGCGCAGAACCTGCAGCTGAAGATCCAGCAGCTGGAGGACCTGTCCCGGATGCAGCGTCGCTTCGTCTCCGACGTCTCCCACGAGCTGCGCACCCCGCTGACGACCGTGCGCATGGCCGCCGACGTCATCCACGAGGCGCGCGAGGACTTCGACCCGGTCACCGCGCGGTCGGCGGAACTGCTCGCCGACCAGCTCGACCGCTTCGAGTCGCTGCTGGCGGACCTGCTGGAGATCAGCCGCTTCGACGCGGGCGCGGCGGCCCTGGAGGCCGAGCCGATCGACCTCAGGGAGGTCGTGCGCCGGGTCGTCAGCGGCGCCGAGCCGCTCGCCGAGCGCAAGGGCACGCGCATACGCGTGACCGGGGACCAGCAGCCCGTGGTGGCGGAGGCCGACGCGCGGCGCCTGGAGCGTGTGCTGCGCAACCTGGTCGTCAACGCCGTGGAGCACGGCGAGGGCCGGGACGTGGTGGTCCGGCTCGCCGCGGCGGGCGGCGCGGTCGCGGTCGCGGTGCGCGACTACGGCGTCGGGCTGAAGCCGGGTGAGGCCACCCGCGTCTTCAGCCGCTTCTGGCGGGCCGACCCGGCACGCGCGCGTACCACCGGCGGGACGGGCCTGGGGCTGTCGATCGCCTTGGAGGACGCCCGGCTGCACGGCGGCTGGCTGCAGGCGTGGGGCGAGCCGGGCGGCGGCTCGCAGTTCCGGCTGACTCTGCCGAGGACGGCCGACGAGCCGCTGCGGGGCTCGCCGATACCGCTGGAGCCCAAGGACTCGCGCCGCAACCGCGGTCTCGCCGACGCCGGACTGCCGCACGACGGCGCCAAGCGGGCCACCGTGCCCCTGCAGGCGTCCGGCGGCGCGGCGGCGCGTACCCGGGACCCGATCGCGTCCCGGCCGGCCCCGGTGGCCCCCACGGCCGACCCGACGGCGCTGCCCGGCAACGGCGCGCGCGTGGTGCCCCGGCCGGCCTCGGGCGCGCTTCGGGAGGCCGTTCCCGCCGCCGAGCCGGTGACCGGGGAGAACGTCACCCCCGCGGACCCGGAGGGAGCCGGGCCGACGCAGGGGCAGGGGCAAGAGGAGCCGAGGCAAGGGGAGGCATTTCGTGGGCGCTGACCGCGAGGGGGGCGCGCGGCAGCGGCCGATGCGCGCGGTGGCGTTCGCCGCCTGCGGGGTCGTACTGCTGGCGGGGTGCGCCTCGATGCCCGACAACGGGGACCTGCGGGACGTGGAGTCCACCCCCCGCCAGGACACCGAGGTACGGGTGTTCGCCATGCCGCCGCGCGAGGACGCTCCGCCCTCGGAGATCGTGCAGGGCTTCCTGGAGGCGCTGACCAGCGACGACCCGTCGTACGCGACGGCCCGGCAGTATCTGACCGGCGCGGCCTCGAAGCAGTGGCAGCCGGACGCGGCGACGACCGTGCTCGCCAACGGGCCCGACATCCAGGTGGACCGCTCCACGGGGCGCGACGACACCGACGACTATGCGTTCACACTGACCGGCACCAAGGTGGCCCGGGTCGACGAGCAGCAGTCGTACACGCCGCTCGGCGGCCACTACAGCCAACCGGTGCACCTGGCCCGGGACAAGAAGACCGGCCAGTGGCGCATCGACGTGCTGCCGCAGGGCGTGGTCATGGGGCAGTCGGACTTCCAGCGCAACTACATGTCCGTCAACAAGTACTACTTCGCGTCGAACGGCTCGGCGGCCACCGGCGCCGGGGCCGCCTCCGCCGTCTCGACGCCGCCCGTGACGGCCGTCGCCGATCCGGTCTACGTACGTGAGCGCGTGGACGCGATGACGCAGGTGGTGCGGTCCGTGCTGGAGGGGCCGACGCGCTGGCTGCGACCGGTGGTCAGGTCCAGCTTCCCGACCGGTACGGCGCTGCCCAAGGGCGTCGTGGGCCTGGCGCCCGACGACCAGAACAAGCTGACCGTGCCGCTCAACGAGAAGGCGTCCCGCGTGGGACGCGCGAAGTGCACTGAGATGGCCACCCAGTTGCTGTTCACGCTGCAGAGCCTGACGCCCACGGTGGACACGGTCGAACTGCGGCGCGCCGACGGCAGCACCCTGTGCACCCTCGACGAGGACCGCGCCGAGACGCTCGCCACGCGCGGGTCGGTGAAGCGGCCCGAATACCTGTACTTCGTCGACGACAAGCACCGGCTGGTGCGCATCGCCGGCGGCGGCGCGGCGACGAGCACCGCCGAACCGGTGCCGGGGGCGCTCGGGGAGGGCACCCAGAAGTTCAGGTCGATGGCCGTGTCCTGGGACGAGCACACGGCGGCCGCGGTCGGCTTCGACGGCAGGTCGCTGTTCGTCGGTCCGATGACGGCGGGCGCCCCGCTCGGTGATCCGGTGCTGCAGAGCGCGGGCAAGACCGAGGACGACCGGCTCACACCGCCCAGCTGGGACGCGCGCGGCGACCTGTGGGTGGCCGACCGCGATCCGGCCCGGCCGCGGCTGCTGGTGCTCGAGCAGGGCGCGGGCAAGCCCATCGAGGTGCGCGTGCCCGGTCTCGACGGAAGGGTCAACGCGGTGCGGGTGGCCGCGGACGGGGTGCGGATCGCGCTGGTCGTACAGAACAAGGACGGCAACCGGTCGCTGCTCATCGGGCGGATAGAGCGGGACGACAGGAGCGGGGACCGGCCGGTGGTGTCGGTGCTGGAGCTGCGCTCGGCGGCGCCGCAACTGGAGGACGTCACCGCCATGTCGTGGGCGGGCGACAGCCGGCTCGTCGTGGCCGGGCGCGAGCAGGGCGGAGTGCAGACCATGCGGTACGTCCAGGTCGACGGCTCCACGCCGGAGGGGCCGGCGCCCGCCGCACTGACCGGGGTGCAGTCGATCGCCGCGTCCGACGACGAGCGGCTGCCGCTGGTGGCGTACTCGGAGGACGGGATCGTGCGGATGCCGTCCGGGGCGCAGTGGCAGAAGGTGGTCAAGGACGGGTCGGCGCCGGTCTATCCGGGCTGAACGGCCCCGCCGGAGTTTTCCACAGGGGTTTTCCACAGGGCTGGCAGGGTCGCTCCGGCGTTGGCACAGTGGGGTCATGCGCGGGTGGTGGCAGGACCTGGCCGACCTGGTACTGCCGGCCGAGTGCGGAGGCTGCGGCAGGCCTCGCACGGTGCTCTGCCCCCGGTGCCGTGCGGTCCTCGCCGGGGCCGCGCCGCGCCGGGTGAGGCCGGAGCCGGAGCCGTCCGGCCTGCCCGCCGTGCACGCGGCGGCTCCTTACGCGGACGAGGTGCGGGCGCTGCTCCTGGCCCACAAGGAGCGCGGCGCGCTGGCCCTGGCCGCCCCGCTGGGCGCGGCCCTGGCGGGCGCGGTGCGGGCCGGGCTGCGACAGGCCCTGGGCGTGGGCGCCGGGGGACCGGTGCTGCTCGTTCCGGTGCCGTCGGCCCGGCGTGCGGTGCGGGCGCGCGGGCATGATCCGACGCGCCGGATCGCGCTCGCGGCGGCCGCCGAACTGCGACGGTGCGGAACTCCGGCGCGGGCCGTGGCCGTGCTGCGGCAGCGGCGTGCGGTGGCGGACCAGTCGGGGCTGGACTCCCGGCAGCGCAGGGACAACCTCTCCGGGGCTCTGGCGGTCGCGGGAGCGGGCGTCCGGCTGCTGCTCGGCGGTCCGGTGGTCCTCGTGGACGACCTGATGACGACGGGAGCGTCGCTCGCGGAGGCGGCGCGGGTGGTCGGAGCGGCCGCGCGCGGGCCGGCGCACGACCGTGCGCCCGCCGCCGTGTACGCGGCGCGGACCCGGGAAGGGATGGGGGACAAGAACAGGGGAGCACGGCGGAAGGAGGGGAACTCGGTGTACGACACAGGGGAAAGGGCGGCTGCCATCGGCCCGGGTGAGGTGATCTGCGCGGCCGTTGTCGCGTCGTCGCCGGATTCCTTCGAAATAAACCGGAACTGACTGCGAACTCGCGTCGTTGCCGGTAATGAGAAGGTCAATTCACCTGAACGGAGGTACGCCGCAGTAGAGGGTGACGTCATCCGTCCGGGCGAGATATGTTCGGTTGTGAGGGAAAGGCGCAGGCCATCCCCGTCATATCCGAATGCCGTGCCGCGGGTTTTCGCAATCACCCGCACGGCTGGGTGGAGATCTTGCCCACGGGGGAGGAGGAGGTGGACGTCACCGAGTCCGAGGTTCCGGGGCTGACCGGAACCGGGTGCAAAAGGGAGATGCTCCGCCGTCGAAGCGGAGCGATCCGGGAACGGAGTTCTGCGTGGACATCGTCGTCAAGGGCCGCAAGACCGAGGTGCCCGAGCGGTTCCGCAAGCACGTGGCCGAGAAGCTGAACCTGGAGAAGATCCAGAAGCTCGATGGCAAGGTGATCAGCCTCGACGTCGAGGTGTCCAAGGAGCCCAACCCCCGACAGGCCGACCGTTGCGACCGAGTGGAGATCACGCTCCGCTCCCGCGGTCCGGTGATCCGGGCGGAGGCGGCAGCCAGCGATCCGTACGCGGCGCTCGACCTGGCGGCGGAAAAGCTGGGGGCCCGGCTGCGCAAGCAGCACGACAAGCGTTTCTCCCGGCGTGGCGCGCGCCGGATCTCGGCGGCGGAGGTGCCCGACCACGTCCCGGGCGCGGCGACGATGGGCGGGGCGAACGCGTCCCGGGAAGAGGAAGCGGGCCAGGTGCCCACCAAGAAGGTCGGCTCGCTGGAGGTGCAGGGGGACGGACCCCTCGTCGTCCGGGAGAAGACCCACGTCGCCTCCCCGATGACCCTCGACCAGGCCCTCTACGAGATGGAACTGGTCGGGCACGACTTCTACTTGTTCGTCGACTCCGAGACCAAGGAACCCAGCGTCGTCTACCGCCGGCACGCCTACGACTACGGCGTGATCCATCTGCGGACGGACACGATGGTCACTCAGACGCACTCTCCCGAGGCGGGCGGCACGCTGGGCGGCTGACCCCCCCGGCCGACAGCTGAGCCGGTGCCCCTGGAGCGCGTGTGCGCCCCCAGGGGCACCGGTGTGCGACCCCGGGGCGCACGTCTCGGTCACCACGGTGTCGGCCGGACATGGAATCATGGCCGCAACGGCTCAACGGATGGGCCGTTGCCTTGGGTTGGCCACGGCACGAGACACCAGGCCACAGCCTCAGGGGGAGGAACACGATGACGGACAGCTTCGGACCGATGCGGGACGAGGATGCCGACGACGGCGTCGTCGGCATGGGCCCGGAGGCGGGCACTCCACGCAAGGAGCCGATCAGAGTCCTTGTCGTCGACGACCACGCCCTCTTCCGTCGCGGACTGGAGATCGTGCTCGCCGCCGAGGAGGACATCCAGGTCGTCGGCGAGGCCGGGGACGGCGCGGAGGCCGTGGACAAGGCCGCCGACCTGCTGCCCGACATCGTGCTGATGGACGTGCGGATGCCCCGGCGCGGCGGGATCGAGGCCTGCACCTCGATCAAGGAGGTCGCCCCCAGCGCGAAGATCATCATGCTGACGATCAGCGACGAGGAGGCCGACCTCTACGACGCGATCAAGGCGGGCGCCACGGGCTATCTGCTCAAGGAGATCTCCACCGACGAGGTGGCCACCGCCATCCGCGCGGTGGCCGACGGGCAGTCGCAGATCAGCCCCTCGATGGCCTCCAAGCTCCTCACCGAGTTCAAGTCGATGATCCAGCGCACCGACGAGCGCCGGCTGGTGCCCGCGCCCCGGCTGACCGACCGGGAGCTGGAGGTGCTCAAGCTCGTCGCCACCGGCATGAACAACCGGGACATCGCCAAGGAGCTGTTCATCTCGGAGAACACCGTGAAGAACCACGTCCGCAACATCCTGGAGAAGCTGCAGCTGCACTCCAGGATGGAGGCGGTCGTCTACGCGATGCGGGAGAAGATCCTCGAGATCCGCTGACGGGCGCGTGCGCCGCTCAGTGGCGGTCAGCCGAGCGCGCCGGCCAGTTCCCGGACGAGGGCCTCGCGCAGCTCGGGCGCGTCCACCCGCTCGACGCGCACGTCCGTGCAGTCCACCCAGCTCGCCGCCTCGACCAGCGCCTGCGCCACCGCGGGCACGGCCCTCACGCCGTCCAGGGTGACCTGCTTGGCGACCAGGGTGCGTCCGGCACGGGCGGGGTCCACCCGGCCGACGAGACGGCCGCCGGCGAGCACCGGCATCGCGAAGTAGCCATGGACCCGTTTGGGTTTGGGGACGTAGGCCTCCAGGCGGTGGGTGAAGCCGAAGATCCGCTCGGTGCGGGCCCGCTCCCAGACCAGCGAGTCGAAGGGGGACAGCAGGGTCGTACGGTGGCGGCCGCGCGGGGGCGTCAGAAGCGCCGCCGGGTCCGCCCAGGCCGGCCTGCCCCAGCCCTCCACCGTGACCGGCACCAGACCCGAGTCCGCGATCACCGCGTCCACCTGCTCGGCCTTGAGACGGTGGTAGTCGGCGATGTCCGCGCGCGTGCCCACGCCCAGGGACTGACCGGCCAGCCGGACCAGGCGGCGCAGGCACTCGGCGTCGTCCAGTTCGTCGTGCAGCAGCTCGGCGGGCACCGCGCGCTCGGCGAGGTCGTACACCCGCTTCCAGCCGCGGCGCTCCACGCAGACCACCTCGCCGTACATCAGGGCGCGCTCGACGGCGACCTTCGCACCGGACCAGTCCCACCACTCGCTGGTCCGCTTCGCGCCGCCCAGCTCGGTCGCCGTCAGCGGTCCCTCGGCCCGCAACTGCTTGATCACCTGGTCGTAGGCGCCGTCGGGAAGCTGGTGGTTCCAGTGAGGGCGGTCGCGGTAGGCGCGGCGGCGGAACGCGAAGTGGGGCCATTCCTCGATCGGGAGGATGCAGGCGGCGTGCGACCAGTACTCGAAGGCGTGGGTGTCCTTCCAGTACGCGTCCTCTACCGTCCTGCGGCCGACCGCGCCGAGCCGGGCGTAGGGGATGAGTTCGTGGGAACGGGCCAGGACGGAGATGGTGTCCAGCTGGACCGCGCCGAGGTGACGCAGGACGCCGCGCACGCCGGACCTCCGGTCGGGTGCGCCGAGGAGGCCTTGGGCGCGCAGGGCCATGCGGCGGGCTTCGTCCGCGGAGAGCTCGGTGGTGGGACGCGGGGCGGTCGTCATGCTGGGCACGATAGGGCCCCGCACTGACAACCCGCGCCGACCTGGGGATCTGTCCGCGGGCCTCGGGATGCGCAGAGACATCGAGGGGCCGAAGGCATCACGCGCGGGCGGGCAGATAGGGCGCCGCCGAGGGCAGGCCGAGGTCCGAGGGCAGCAGGGAGCCCACCCAGCAGTCCCGGCGCACGCCCTTGTTGTTGAGGGCCGAGCGCAGGGTGCCCTCCACCGTGAAGCCGGCCCGTTCGGCCACCGCGCGGGAGGCCTGGTTGCCGACCTCGGCACGCCACTCCAGCCGGTCCACGGAGCGCTCGGTGAAGGCCCAGCGGGCCACGGCCGACGCTGCCTCGGAGACGTAGCCGTTGCCCCGGTGCTCCTTGGTGCCCCAGTAGCCGATCTCCGCCTCGCCCAGTCCGCGCATGGTGACACCGAGCATGCCGACCAGGTCGCCCGCGGGCAGGAAGAGCCCGAAGGTGAACATCGAGTCGCCGGCCCAGCCGTCGGGCACCAGCTGCCCGGTGAAGCCCTGCGCGTGCTCGTGCAGATAGGGCGACGGCACGGTGGTCCAGCGCTGGATGTCGGGGTCCTGGGCCGCGGCGAACACCGCGTCCGTGTCCTCGGGGCCCACGGTGCGCAGCACGAGCCGGTCGGTGGTGAGCGTGACGGGTTCCATCGCCTGATTGTCCTCGGACCGCCGCGAGGTGCGCCATCGCTTTTCGCGCTCCGTGAGCACGCGACCACGATTCGCGCAATTCGCCGCCGGAACGCGGCACCATCGGCGACCCTGGGCCGTTGTCCCATTGAAGGCGAAGCGGAGCAGCGGGCGGGGACCGTCACGGCAGGCCCTCCCGGCTTGGCGGGGTCCTCGCATACGATGGCCGTTGCTCAATCAAGTCAAATGGAAACCGACCGTCCCAGGCCCGACCGGCAAGGAGACCAACCCCCGTGTCCGTCCTCTCGAAGATCATGCGTGCAGGCGAAGGCAAGATCCTGCGCAAGCTGCACCGCATCGCGGACCAGGTCAACTCCATCGAAGAGGACTTCGTCGACCTCTCCGACGCCGAGCTGAGGGCCCTCACCGATGAGTACAAGCAGCGGTACGCCGACGGTGAAAGCCTGGACGACCTGCTGCCCGAGGCCTTCGCCACCGTGCGCGAGGCCGCCAAGCGCGTCCTCGGCCAGCGGCACTACGACGTCCAGATGATGGGCGGCGCCGCCCTCCACCTGGGGTACGTCGCGGAGATGAAGACCGGTGAGGGCAAGACGCTCGTCGGCACCCTGCCCGCGTATCTGAACGCCCTGTCCGGAGACGGCGTCCACATCGTCACGGTCAACGACTACCTGGCCGAGCGCGACTCGGAGATGATGGGCCGCGTCCACAAGTTCCTGGGCCTGAACGTCGGCTGCATCCTCGCCAACATGACGCCGGCCCAGCGCCGCGAGCAGTACGCCTGCGACATCACCTACGGCACGAACAACGAGTTCGGCTTCGACTACCTGCGCGACAACATGGCCTGGTCGCAGGACGAACTGGTCCAGCGCGGCCACAACTTCGCCATCGTCGACGAGGTCGACTCCATCCTGGTCGACGAGGCCCGTACGCCGCTGATCATCTCCGGCCCGGCCGACCAGGCCACCAAGTGGTACGGCGACTTCGCCAAGCTCGTCCTGCGCCTGAAGAGGGGCGAGGCGGGCAACCCCCTCAAGGGAGTCGAGGAGACCGGCGACTACGACGTCGACGAGAAGAAGCGCACCGTCGCCATCCACGAGGCCGGCGTCTCCAAGGTCGAGGACTGGCTGGGCATCGACAACCTCTACGAGTCGGTGAACACCCCCCTCGTGGGCTATCTGAACAACGCCATCAAGGCCAAGGAGCTCTTCAAGCGCGACAAGGACTACGTCGTCATCGACGGCGAGGTCATGATCGTCGACGAGCACACCGGCCGTATCCTCGCCGGCCGCCGCTACAACGAGGGCATGCACCAGGCGATCGAGGCGAAGGAAGGGGTGGACATCAAGGACGAGAACCAGACGCTCGCCACGATCACCCTGCAGAACTTCTTCCGCCTCTACAACAAGCTCTCCGGCATGACCGGTACGGCGATGACCGAGGCCGCCGAGTTCCACCAGATCTACAAGCTCGGCGTGGTCCCGATCCCCACCAACAAGCCGATGGTCCGCAAGGACCAGTCCGACCTGATCTACCGCACCGAGGTCGCCAAGTTCGAGGCGGTCGTCGACGACATCGCCGAGAAGCACGAGAAGGGACAGCCGATCCTCGTCGGCACCACCTCCGTCGAGAAGTCGGAGTACCTGTCCCAGCAGCTCAGCAAGCGCGGCATCCAGCACGAGGTGCTCAACGCCAAGCACCACGAGCGCGAGGCGCAGATCGTGGCCCAGGCCGGCCGCAAGGGCGCCGTGACGGTCGCCACCAACATGGCCGGACGCGGTACGGACATCAAGCTCGGCGGCAACCCCGAGGACCTCGCCGAGGCGGAGCTGCGCCAGCGCGGGCTCGACCCCGAGGAGCACATCGAGGAGTGGGCCCACGCCCTGCCCGCCGCCCTGGAGAAGGCCGAGCAGGCCGTCCGGGCGGAGAAGGAGGAGGTCGAGAAGCTCGGCGGTCTCTACGTCCTCGGTACGGAGCGGCACGAGTCGCGCCGGATCGACAACCAGCTGCGCGGCCGCAGCGGCCGTCAGGGCGACCCGGGCGAGTCCCGCTTCTACCTCTCCCTCGGTGACGACCTGATGCGCCTGTTCAAGGCACAGATGGTCGAGCGCGTGATGTCGATGGCGAACGTCCCCGACGACGTGCCGATCGAGAACAAGATGGTCACGCGCGCGATCGCCTCCGCCCAGTCGCAGGTCGAGCAGCAGAACTTCGAGACCCGTAAGAACGTCCTGAAGTACGACGAGGTGCTCAACCGCCAGCGCGAGGTCATCTACGGCGAGCGGCGCCGCGTCCTGGAGGGCGAGGACCTCCAGGAGCAGGTGCAGCACTTCATGGACGACACCATCGACGCCTACGTCCAGGCGGAGACCGCCGAGGGCTTCCCGGAGGACTGGGACCTCGACCGGCTGTGGGGCGCGTTCAAGCAGCTCTACCCGGTGAAGGTCACCATCGAGGAGCTGGAGGACGCGGCCGGCGACCGGGCCGGGCTGACCGCCGAGTTCATCGGCGACTCCATCAAGGACGACATCCACGAGCAGTACCAGGCGCGTGAGGAGCAGC
Organism: Streptomyces anandii JCM 4720; assembly: GCF_014650655.1. GTDB lineage: Bacteria > Actinomycetota > Actinomycetes > Streptomycetales > Streptomycetaceae > Streptomyces > Streptomyces anandii. Next base: position 97,326 of record NZ_BMVJ01000023.1, on the reverse strand, counting down.
TCGGCTCCGAGATCATGCGTGAGCTCGAGCGCCGGGTCGTGCTGTCGGTCCTCGACCGCAAGTGGCGCGAGCACCTCTACGAGATGGACTACCTCCAGGAGGGCATCGGCCTGCGCGCGATGGCGCAGAAGGACCCGCTGGTGGAGTACCAGCGCGAGGGCTTCGACATGTTCACCGCGATGATGGAGGGCATCAAGGAGGAGTCCGTCGGCTACCTGTTCAACCTGGAGGTCCAGGTCGAGCAGCAGGTCGAGGAGGTTCCGGTCGAGGACGCCAAGCCGGTGGCCGACCTGGAGAAGCACGACGCGGTGCCGGCGCAGGCGGGTGCGCGTCCGGAGATCCGGGCCAAGGGGCTGGACGCTCCGCAACGGCGTGAGCTGCACTTCTCCGCGCCGACCGTGGACGGCGAGGGCGGCATCGTCGAGGGGGAGTTCGCCACCGACGGCGAGCCGGTCCGCTCCGAGTCCGACGGACTCACCCGCGCGGAACGCCGCAAGCAGGCCAAGGCGGGCCGCCGCCGCAAGAAGTAACGGCACGTTCGTAGGAGGGCCGGGCACCTCTGGGGGCGCCCGGCCCTCCTGCTTCCCGGACGGGCCCGGGCCGGCTCTGCGGGCCTGCGCGCTGCGCTGCCCGCAGGAACTCGCTCCGTCGGCCCGGCCGTGCTCCGAGGACCCTTCCTGCCTGCTGCGCGGCTCTCCGCAGGTTGCCGCGGCCTTGGGGTCGGTCGCCGTCCCGCCCGGGCCTGTGGGGCCCGCTGGGGTGCGCCAGGCGTCTTTCGCTCCTTGGGGATCAGTCGTCGTTCGGGTGGGGTGGGCGGGGGCCGCCCAGTTCCACCGCCGTGCAGCGCCAGCGGAGGTCGCGGCCCAGTTCCAGTCGGAAGGCCATCGCGCGGAGCTGGTCGCCGGCGCCGATGCGGGCGAAGGCCTCCACGGCGCCCGGGCGGGGCTCGTAGTAACCGATGTCGCGGACGACCGGGCGGGTTCCGCGAGTGCGCAGGGGGCCGCGTTCGGCGAGCCGTGCCAGTTCGTCGTAGGCGCGGCCCACGGTGTGGCGGAGCATCCAGTGCACCGGCTTCTGCCCGCTGAGCACGGCGAGGAGGCGGTCGGCGAAGAGGTCGGTGGTGAGGGGCAGTTGGGCCGTGCGGACCTCGGGTCGGGCGGCCTGTGGGGTGGGCGCGGCGGTCCGGCTCGGGCGGGTCGGCGGGCGGGTGTCGCGGGGGCCGGTGCGGGACCGGTCGCCCGGCGACCCCGGTGGGCGGCTGCCGCCTCCCGGAGTGCGGCGGACGCTCCCGCCCGGTGTCCGGGGCGGGACCCCGCCGGGACGGCCCGGTGGGCGGGTGTCGGGGCGGGTGCCCGGGCGGCGGTGGGTTCTGGTCATGACCTTGTTCATGGGGCCCCGTTCGTCGTCGGCCGGAGGGATACCGGTCGGTAACTTGCTGGTGGGGATCTTGTACGGGGCCGGTGTCACCGCTGCAAGGAAGAGGCGGGGCCGTGGCGGGCGTCGGGGAAGTTCACCTATCCGGGTGGCGGCACGGGCCGCCGGCCTGGGCGCACCGGCCGGCGCAGGGTGACATCCGCGGCGCGGGGTGGACGCGTCCGGGCGTGCCGGCAGGGCCACGAAAGGGGACACCCGCACGTATCCTGAAGGCCGTCCGGGTGGCCCCGGCCGAGTCTTCTCGCGGCCCGGCCCCATGCACAGCCTCCGACCACGAAAGCGGCCAAGCCATGCGCGTCTACGTCCCCCTGACCCTCCCCGGGCTCGCCGAGGCGCACAGGACGGGGGAGCTGGGCAAGGGGCCGTTCACCGCGTACGCCGTCACGCCCGCCCTGCGAGAGTGGTACCTCTCCGACGACATGGAGGAGCTCGAGTACGCCGCCCTCAGCCGGGCCGCCCTGGCCTCGCTGCGGCTGCTCGCGGCCGAACCGGACGCCCCCCGTCGGCGGGTCGTCGTCGCCGTGGACGTACCCGACGGCGAGGCGGCCGCCGACCCGGACCGGGCGCTCGACCCGGTCGCCCTGGGCGAGGTGCGGGTGGCCCGCACGGTGGCGCTGGCCAAGGCGGCCGCGGTGCACGTGGACTCGGACGAGGCGGAGGCCGACGTGAGCGCGGCGGCCGGGGCGCTCGACGCGGCCGGCGCCGGTGACGACGACGCGCAGTTCGTCGTGGACGGTGCCGAGGACCACGAGCTGCTCTGGTACGCCACGCAGGAGATCCCCAACCTGGTGGGGCACGTTGCGGGGAGCTGATTGTCAGTGGTGACGGGTACGTTCTCGGGCATGGGGAAACAGTCAGCGGCGCACATCGTCTGGGACTGGAACGGCACGCTGTTCCACGACAACGACGCCGTCGTCGGCGCGACGAACGCGGCCTTCGCGGAGCTCGGCCTGGAGCCGATCACGCTGGAGCGGTACCGCGCGCTGTACTGCGTGCCGGTGCCGAAGTTCTACGAGAGGCTGCTCGGACGGCTGCCCACCCAGGCGGAGTGGGAGGCCATGGACCAGGTCTTCCACCGGTACTACGCCGAGCACCGCGTCCACTGCGGCCTCACCGAGGGCGCTGCGGAGCTGCTCGCCGGGTGGGTGTCCGCCGGGCGCAGCCAGTCGATCCTCAGCATGTACGGGCACGCGGATCTGATACCCCTGGTCAGGGGCTTCGGCATCGAGGCGCACTTCCTGCGCGTCGACGGGCGGACGGGGCCTTCCGGGGGCAGCAAGGCCGAGCACATGGTCCGGCACCTGGGCGCGCTGTCCGCGGCGGTGGACCCGGCGCGGACGGTGGTGATCGGGGACGCCGCGGACGACGCGGTGGCCGCGCGGCACGCGGGAGCCCGTGCGGTGCTCTACACCGGCGGCTCGCACAGCCGCGCCAGCCTCGAGGGGGCCGGCGTCCCGGTGGTGGACACCCTCGCCGAAGCGGTGGCCGAGGCCCAGCGCCTGGCGGCATAGTCCGCCGCCCACCCGCCGACCCGCCGCCCGCGGACCGTCGACCGCGGGCAGTCACCCACGTGCGTCCCTGCCCGGACCCTCTCCGCCCCGCCCGCCCGGATACGCCCTCCCCCACCCCTCCGCCCCTGTGCAGAACGTCAAAGTTCGACCCCTGGTTTTGTACACATACGGCTCATGACGGGCCCCCCGTAATGAGCGATAGCCTTGTGGCGTGATCAGCGCGATAGTTCGCGGGGGCGCCGTCGCCTCCGCTGTGCGCCCGGCGAGCACGGACCACATCCGTGACCGGGCGGCGGTCGCTGGTCCTCGCGGGCGGGAAGGGGCCGAGGCGGCCCCCGGGACGCCGCGTCAACCCCGGGCAGCGGCGTCGCGGAGAGCAGCGTCACACCCGTCGGGCGCGTCGAAGATGGCTGATATCCCCCCGCTCATCTCACCTTGCGGCATAGCGTCGAAGCGGACCGGACACCCCGGGCCGTGGCGTCTTTCCGGAGGGGAAGAGACCGTACTTCCTTCAACGTCACGCAACGGCGCGCGACAGGAGCCAGAGGACAATGCAGACCAAGCTGGACGAAGCCAAGGCCGAGTTGCTCGAGAGGGCCGCTCGGGTAGCTGAGAACAGTCCGGTCGGGGGGCACCTACCGACTGGGACGACGGGCGAGGACACCCCGGACCGGGACTCCGTACTCGCCTTCCTCCAGCGCTACTACCTGCACACCGCCCCCGAGGACCTCGCCGACCGTGACCCGGTCGACGTCTTCGGAGCCGCTTTCTCGCACTACCGCATGGCCGAGAACCGCCCCCAGGGCACGGCCAACGTGCGGGTGCACACCCCGACCGTCGAGGAGAACGGCTGGACCTGCAGCCACTCCGTGGTCGAGGTCGTCACCGACGACATGCCCTTCCTCGTCGACTCGGTCACCAACGAGCTGACCCGGCAGGGACGCGGCATCCACGTCGTCATCCACCCGCAGTTCGTGGTCCGCCGCGACCTCACCGGCAAGCTCATCGAGGTGCTTCCCGCCCGCCCGGCCGGTGAACCGCTGCCGCACGACGCGCACACCGAGTCCTGGATCCACGTCGAGATCGACCGCGAGACCGACCGCGCCGATCTGAAGCAGATCACCGCCGATCTGCTGCGCGTGCTCTCCGACGTCCGCGAGGCCGTCGAGGACTGGGAGAAGATGCGCGACGCGGCGATGCGGATCGCCGACGGCCTGCCCGACGAGCCCGTCCCCGCCGACCTGCCGGGGCAGCGGGTCGAGGAGGCCCGCGAGCTGCTGCGCTGGCTGTCCGCCGACCACTTCACCTTCCTCGGCTTCCGCGAGTACCAGCTGCGCGACGACGACACCCTGGCCGCCGTCCCCGGCACCGGGCTCGGCATACTGCGATCGGACCCGCAGCACGGCGGTGACGACAGCCACCCGGTCAGTCCGTCCTTCGAGCGGCTGCCCGCCGACGCCCGCGCCAAGGCCCGCGAGCACAAGCTGCTGGTGCTGACCAAGGCCAACAGCCGCTCCACCGTGCACCGGCCGTCCTACCTGGACTACATCGGCGTCAAGAAGTTCGACGAGAACGGCGAGGTCGTCGGCGAGCGCCGCTTCCTCGGCCTGTTCTCCTCCGCCGCGTACACCGAGTCCGTGCGCCGGGTCCCGGTGATCCGCCGCAAGGTCGAGGAGGTGCTGGAGCGCGCCGGCTTCTCGCCCAACAGCCACGACGGCCGTGACCTGCTGCAGATCCTCGAGACGTACCCGCGCGACGAGCTCTTCCAGACCCCGGTCGCCGAGCTCCAGTCGATCGTCACCTCGGTGCTGTACCTGCAGGAGCGCCGCCGGCTGCGTCTGTATCTGCGCCAGGACGAGTACGGGCGCTACTACTCCGCGCTCGTCTACCTCCCGCGCGACCGCTACACCACCGGCGTGCGCCTGCGGATCATCGACATCCTCAAGGAGGAACTCGGCGGCACCAGCGTCGACTTCACCGCCTGGAACACCGAGTCGATCCTCTCCCGGCTGCACTTCGTCGTCCGCGTCCCGCAGGGCACCGAGCTGCCGGAGCTGTCCGACACCGACAAGGAGCGCATCGAGGCCCGTCTGGTCGAGGCCGCCCGCTCCTGGGCCGACGCCTTCTCCGAGGCGCTCACCGCCGAGCTGGGCGAGGAGCACGCCGCGGAGCTGCTGCGCCGCTACTCGGCCGCCTTCCCCGAGGGCTACAAGGCCGACCACACCCCGCGCGCGGCCGTCGCGGACCTGGTCAACCTGGAGCAGCTGAACGAGGACAAGACGTTCGCGCTGAGCCTGTACGAGCCGGTGGGCGCCGCGCCCGAGGAGCGCCGGTTCAAGATCTACCAGAAGGGCGGCTCGGTCTCCCTCTCGCACGTCCTGCCGGTGCTCAGCCGGCTCGGCGTCGAGGTCACCGACGAGCGGCCGTACGAGCTGCGCTGCGCGGACCGCACGACGGCGTGGATCTACGACTTCGGGCTGCGCATGCCCAAGGCGGCCTCCGGCGCCCCCGGCTCCGGCGACTACCTCGGCGACGACGCCCGCGACCGGTTCCAGGACGCCTTCGCCGCCGCCTGGACCGGCAAGGCGGAGAACGACGGGTTCAACGCGCTGGTGCTGAGCGCCGGGCTGACCTGGCGCGAGGCGATGGTGCTGCGCGCCTACGCCAAGTACCTGCGCCAGGCGGGCTCCACCTTCAGCCAGGACTACATGGAGGACACCCTCCGCAACAACGTCCACACCACCCGTCTGCTGGTCAACCTGTTCGAGGCGCGGATGGCGCCCGAGCGCCAGCGCGCCGGGCACGAGCTGGTGGACGCCCTGCTGGAGGAGGTCGACGCGGCGCTCGACCAGGTCGCCTCGCTCGACGAGGACCGCATCCTGCGTTCCTTCCTCACCGTCATCAAGGCCACCCTGCGCACCAACTTCTTCCAGGAGGCGCAGGGCGGCCGGCCGCACGACTACGTCTCCATGAAGTTCGACCCGCAGGCCATCCCGGACCTGCCGGCGCCCCGCCCGGCGTACGAGATCTGGGTGTACTCGCCGCGGGTCGAGGGCGTGCACCTGCGGTTCGGCAAGGTCGCGCGCGGCGGTCTGCGCTGGTCCGACCGGCGCGAGGACTTCCGCACCGAGATCCTCGGCCTGGTCAAGGCGCAGATGGTGAAGAACACCGTCATCGTGCCGGTGGGCGCCAAGGGCGGCTTCGTCGCCAAGCAGCTGCCCGACCCGAGCGTGGACCGGGACGCCTGGCTGGCGGAGGGCGTCGCCAGCTACAAGACGTTCATCTCGGCGCTGCTCGACATCACCGACAACATGGTCGCCGGCGAGGTCGTGCCCCCGCAGGACGTGGTGCGCCACGACGGCGACGACACCTACCTGGTGGTGGCGGCCGACAAGGGCACGGCGACGTTCTCCGACATCGCCAACGCGGTCGCCGAGTCGTACAACTTCTGGCTGGGCGACGCCTTCGCCTCCGGCGGCTCGGCCGGATACGACCACAAGGGCATGGGCATCACCGCCCGCGGCGCCTGGGAGTCCGTCAAGCGGCACTTCCGCGAGCTGGGCGTGGACACCCAGAGCCAGGACTTCACGGTCGTCGGCATCGGCGACATGTCCGGTGACGTGTTCGGCAACGGCATGCTGCTGAGCGAGCACATCCGCCTGGTCGCCGCCTTCGACCACCGCCACATCTTCATCGACCCCAACCCGGACGCGGCCACCTCCTACGCCGAGCGCCGCCGCCTGTTCGAGCTGCCGCGCTCCTCCTGGGAGGACTACGACACGGCGCTGCTGTCGGCGGGCGGCGGGGTGTTCCCGCGCAGCGCCAAGGCGATCCCGGTCAACGCGCACATCCGCGAGGCCCTCGGCATCGAGTCGGGCGTCGCCAAGCTGACCCCGGCCGACCTGATGCGCGCCATCCTCAAGGCCCCGGTGGACCTGCTGTGGAACGGCGGCATCGGTACGTACGTCAAGGCCTCCACGGAGTCCAACGCGGACGTCGGCGACAAGGCTAACGACGCCATCCGCGTCGACGGGGCCGACCTGAGGGTCAAGGTGGTCGGTGAGGGCGGCAACCTGGGCTGCACCCAGCTGGGCCGGATCGAGTTCGCGCAGGCCGGCGGCAAGGTCAACACCGACGCCATCGACAACAGCGCGGGCGTGGACACCTCCGACCACGAGGTGAACATCAAGATCCTGCTCAACGGCCTGGTCACGGACGGCGACATGACCGTCAAGCAGCGCAACAAGCTGCTCGCCCAGATGACCGACGAGGTCGGCGCCCTGGTGCTGCGCAACAACTACGCGCAGAACACGGCGATCGCCAACGCGCTCGCCCAGTCCAAGGACATGCTCCACGCCCAGCAGCGCTTCATGAAGCACCTGGTGCGCGAGGGCCATCTGGACCGGGCGCTGGAGTTCCTGCCCACCGACCGGCAGATCCGCGAGCGGCTCGCCGCCGGGCACGGCCTGACCGGCCCGGAGACGGCCGTCCTGCTGGCGTACACGAAGATCACGGTCGCCGAGGAGCTGCTGCACACCTCGCTGCCGGACGACCCCTATCTGCGCGGACTGCTGCACGCCTACTTCCCGACGCAGCTGCGCGAGCAGTTCGCCGAGCAGATCGGCAACCACCCGCTGCACCGCGAGATCACCACGACCGTCCTGGTCAACGACACGGTCAACACCGGCGGTACGACGTATCTGCACCGGCTGCGGGAGGAGACCGGCGCCTCGCTGGAGGAGATCGTCCGGGCGCAGACGGTGGCCCGCGCGATCTTCCGCTCGGCGCCCGTGTGGGACGCCGTGGAGGCGCTGGACAACCAGGTCGAGGCCGACGTCCAGACGCGCATCCGGCTGCACTCGCGGCGTCTGGTCGAACGCGGCACGCGCTGGCTGCTGAACAACCGGCCGCAGCCGCTCCAGCTGTCGGAGACGGTGGACTTCTTCTCCGAGCGGGTCGAGCAGGTCTGGTCACAGCTGCCGAAGCTGCTCAAGGGCGCGGACCTGGAGTGGTACGAACAGGTCTACGAGGAGCTGTCCGCCGCCGGCGTCCCGGACGAGGTGGCCACCCGCGTCGCCGGGTTCTCCTCCGCCTTCCCGGCGCTCGACATCGTCTCGATCGCCGACCGCATGGACAAGGACCCGATGGACGTCGCCGAGGTGTACTACGACCTCGCCGACCGGCTGAACATCACCCAGCTGATGGACCGCATCATCGAGCTCCCGCGCAACGACCGCTGGCAGTCCATGGCCCGCGCCTCCATCCGCGAGGACCTGTACGCGGCGCACGCGGGCCTGACCGCGGACGTCCTGGCGGTGGGCAACGGCACCTCCACGCCGGAGCAGCGGTTCAAGGTCTGGGAGCAGAAGAACGCGGCGATCCTGTCCCGGGCGCGCTCCACGCTCGTGGAGATCCACGGTTCGGACGCGTTCGACCTCGCCAACCTGTCGGTGGCGATGCGGACCATGCGCACGCTGCTGCGCACGCACTCGTAGAGCCGTTCACAGCTCAGGCGCCGAGCGCCCCGAGTGATCGAAGGCGCCCCGGCCCGCAAGGGTCCGGGGCGCCTTCTCGTCGTCTTCTTGTTCGGGTCTGGAGCACGCCACACGGCAAATTTACCCTTTCCTGCTAATCGGGATCATTCGGATAAAGTTGCCGCGTGACCATGAATCTCTCCGAGAGAAAACCGGCCGCGACCGTCGTGGCCGGCTGTGTCGCCCTTGCGTGCCGCGCCCTCTGAGGCGCGCTCCGCGGGCAGAGCCGCGCCGCGGCCGCCGGCCCCCGCGAAACGGGCCGCCGCCCCCCGGGCCGCCGCCGCGCTGATCCTCGCCCTGCTGCTCCTGGTGATCGTCCGGCTGCCCTGGGCCGGTGACCTCGGCATGCACGCGGCGACCATCGAACGTCTGCGTCACAGCTTCCTGCACCCGGGCGACCCGCTCGTCGACGCCGACGTCCCGAGCCCGTACTACTCGCCCTGGATGCTGCTCCTCGGAGGTCTCGCGCGCCTCAGCGGCCTGTCCGTCTTCGTCGTCCTGCGCGTGGCCGCGCTCGCCGGGCTCGGGCTGCTGGTCACCGGAGTGTGGCGGTACGTCAGGACGCTCAGCCGGCATCCGGCCGCGCCCGCCCTGGCCGCGCTGAGCCTGGTGCTGCTGTGGGGCACCGAGCTGATCAACTGGAGCGGCTTCCTCTGCCTGAACTCACTCGCGCTGACCGTGTCGTATCCGAGCGTCCTGGCGCTCGGGCTCGCCTTCCACCACTGGGCGTGGCTCAGCCGGGCGCTGCGCACGCCCACCGGGTGGGGCACCTGGCTGGGGTTGGGGGCGCTGTGGGCGCTGATCCTGCTCTGCCACCAGTTCACCGGCGTCGTCGCCACCCTGGGCGGTCTCGCCACGGTGATCGCCGCCCGGCCGCCGCGCCCGCTGTGGCGCAAACTCGCCGCCGGCACGGCACTGGGCCTCCTGCTGCTGTGGCTGTGGCCGTACTACGACTTCTTCGCCCTCTTCCGGGCCGGCGGCGACCTGGAGGAGGTGCACCGCGCGCTCTACACCGAGTTCATCGGCCGGTACTGGCTGGCGCTGCTCGGGGTGGCCGCGCTCGACCGGCGGTGGCGGCGCGACCGGCTCGATCCGCTCGTCCTGTTCTTCGCGCTGGGCGCCCTGGTGTGCGCGGCGGGCTTCGTGTCCGGCCACTACTCCTGGGGCCGGGCACTGCCCGCCGCCCTGATCCCGGCCCAGCTCGCCGCGGCGCTCGCGGTGGTGGGAAGCGGCCGGCGGGCGGCGCGGGTGCGCTGGGCCTGTGCGCTGGCCGCGGCGCTGGCCGTCGGCGCGTGGGCCCAGGCCGGGGTGGTCGGCTACGCCGTGGGGCGTGACCGGCTCCCGGACGTGCTCGCCGCCAACTACACGGCCCCGTGGACCGGCTACCACTGGATCACGCCGTACGTGAAGTACGGGCAGGTGGTCATGACCCGCGACTTCCCGGCCCGGCTGGTGCCCGCCTACGGCGCCTACACCGTCGCCCCCGGCTACCCGGACTTCTTCCTCCCGGACGAGTCGCGCCGTGAGGCGGCGGTGCAGCGCTTCTACACGCGGAGCACGCCGCGGTCCGTGCGCAGGGACATCCTGCGCGCGTACCGGGTGCGCTGGGTCGTGGACGGGCCGCGCACGGACCGCGACCCGGGCCTCAGGCCGGTGGCCCGGGGACCGGCCGGCCAGACCCTCTACGCCGTGGTTTCCTAGGGCCTTTCCTCCGGCTCAGGCCGGCCCAGGCCGGCTCAGGCCTTCTTGGCCGGCTTGTCGGCGCCGCCGGTGAAGGCCTCGTAGGCCTCCAGGACCTCCTCGGTCGGGCCGTCCATGCGCAGCACTCCGCGCTCCAGCCACAGCACCCGCTCGCAGGTGTCGCGGATGGACTTGTTGTTGTGGCTGACCAGGAACACCGTGCCCGCGCGCTCGCGCAGCTCGCGGATGCGCTCCTCCGAGCGCTTCTGGAAGGCGCGGTCGCCGGTGGCCAGGGCCTCGTCGATCAGCAGGACGTCGTGGTCCTTGGCGGCGGCGATGGAGAACCGCAGCCGGGCCGCCATGCCGGAGGAGTACGTGCGCATCGGCAGCGTGATGAAGTCGCCCTTGTCGTTGATTCCGGAGAAGTCGACGATGCCCTGGTAGCGCTCCCTGACCTGCTCCCGGGACATGCCCATGGCCAGGCCGCCGAGCCACACGTTGCGCTCGCCGGTCAGGTCGTTCATCAGTGCCGCGTTGACGCCGAGCAGGGAGGGCTGGCCGTTGGTGTAGATCTTGCCGTGCTCCACCGGCAGCAGGCCCGCCACCGCCTTGAGCAGCGTGGACTTGCCGGAGCCGTTGGTGCCGATCAGGCCGATCGCCTCGCCCTTGTATGCGACGAACGACACCTTCTTCACCGCGTGCACCCGGCGCACGCCGGCCGCCTTCTCGGCCTTCTCGCGGCGCAGGATGCGGTTGAGGGCGGCGGTGGCGCTGCCCTTGCCGGAGCCGGTGCCGTTGACCCGGTAGACGATGTCGACGTTGTCGGCGATGACGGTGGGGATCGCCTCGGTGTTTCGCTCAGCCACGGCCGTACGTCTCCTCAGCCTTCCAGAAGTAGATGAAGCCGCCGACGCCGGCGAGCAGCGCCCAGCCCAGCGCGTAGGCCCACACGTGGTGCGGGAGCTGGTGGGCCTTGAAGCTGTCGATCAGCGCGAAGCGCATCAGGTCGATGTAGACGGCGGCCGGGTTGGACTCCAGCAGCACCTTCACCACGTGCGGCATGTTGCTGTGCTTGAGGGTGGAGTCGATGCTCCACATCACGCCGGAGACGTACATCCAGGTGCGCAGGATGAACGGCATCAGCTGGGCGATGTCCGGGGTCTTCGCGCCCATGCGGGCCATGACCATGGAGACGCCGGCGTTGAAGACGAACTGGAGCAGCAGCACCGGGAAGGCCAGCACCCAGGACACGCCGGGCACCACGCCGAAGCAGAGCAGGATCACCACCAGGGCGGCCATCGAGAACAGCAGCTGCTGGAGCTGCTGGAGCGCGAAGGAGACCGGCAGCGCGGCCCGCGGGAAGTGCAGGGCGCGCACCAGGCCGAGGTTGCCGGAGATCGCCCGGGTGCCCGACATGATCGAGTTCTGGGTGAACGTCCACACGAACACGCCCGTCACCAGGAACGGGATGTAGTCCGACACGCCCCGGCTGGTGCCCAGCAGGATGCCGAAGATGAAGTAGTACACCGCCGCGTTCAGCAGGGGAGTGGCGACCTGCCAGACCTGGCCGAGCTTCGCCTCGCTGTACTGCGCGGTGAGCTTGGCGGTGGCGAACGCGCTGATGAAGTGGCGCCGCGCCCACAGCTGGCGGACGTACTCGCGCAGCGAGGGCCGGGCGCCGCTGACGGACAGGCCGTGGCGGGCGGCGAGCGCCGCGAGGTCGTCCTCGGCCTGGGCCGGGGCGGGGGGCGGTGTGTGGAGGACCTGGCTCACATCCGCTGCTTTCGCTCGGGGGGTGGGGGTGCGGGCGTCCGGGTCCGAGTCCGCCGCCCGTTTCCTTACGGTTCTCTTCACGTTTTCTTACGTCGGAACGGCACCGTATCGTCGCAACGCGAGCGTAGGGCCAATCGACGTCGGAACGCAACCGTTTCGTCGTAACGGCCTATGCTTGACGGCATGACGACGAACGCCGAGGAGCCACGGACACGTCCGCGCCGCGCCCCCGCCGGGGCCGCCGTACTGAGGGAGGACGTGACGGAGGCCATCCGCGCCGCCGTCTTCGAGGAGCTGGCGGCCGTCGGATACGCGCGCATGTCCATCGAGGGGATCGCGCGCCGCGCGGGCGTCGGCAAGACGGCGGTCTACCGCCGCTGGCGCTCCAAGCTGCACCTGGTGCTCGACGTCGTCTCGGCGCTCGCGGTCCAAGGCCTGCCCGCGCCGGACACCGGCCTGCTGGAGACCGACCTGCGGCTGCTGTACGAGGTCACCTCGCGCGCCCTGCGCCACCCCGTGGCCTCGCAGATCATCCCCGACCTCCAGGCCGAGGCCGCCCGCAACCCCGAGATCGCCGAGGCCATGCAGAAGGCCCTGCGGGACGGGCAGGAGAGCGTCGCCAGCAGCATTCTGGCGGCGGCGGTCGGGCGCGGCGAGATCCGCGCGGAGCTGGACCGCGACCTCGCCCTCGACCTGATCTCGGGCCCGCTGTACTGGCGCGCGGTCGTCATCCGCTCCCCGAAGCTGCCCAAGGGCTATCTGGGCGCCCTGGCCCGCGCGACGGCGGAGGCCATAAAGGCGCTGTGAAACACCGCGGGGCCCGCCGAAGCGGGCCCCGCGGGCGGGAGGTGCGGCCGGGTGGCCGTGCGGCCCGGTCAGTCGCGGGCCGCCTCCGGGTGGCGGCGGACCCAGCCCTGCCAGGCCGAGGTGATCATGTCGTTGACGTCGTGCTTGGCCTTCCAGCCCAGTTCGGTGGCGATACGGTCGGCCGAGGCGACGACCCGGGCCGGGTCGCCGGGGCGGCGCGGGGTGACCGTCGGGGGCCGGTCGTAGCCGGTGACCGCGTTGATCGTGTCGATCATCTCGCGTACCGAGACGCCCTCGCCGCGCCCGATGTTCAGGGTCAGGTCGAGCCCGGGGGTGGCCAGCAGGGCGCGGGCGGTGGCCACGTGGGCCTCGGCGAGGTCCACCACGTGGATGTAGTCGCGGATGCAGGTGCCGTCGGGCGTGGGGTAGTCGTCGCCGAAGATGCGCGGCGGCGCGTTCTCCGTCAGCTTCTCGAAGACCATCGGGACCAGGTTGAACACGCCGACGTCCGCCAGCTCGGGGGTCGCGGCGCCCGCCACGTTGAAGTAGCGCAGCGACGCCGTGGCCAGGCCCGTCGCCCGGCCCGTCGCACGGACCAGCCACTCGCCGGCCAGCTTGGTCTCGCCGTACGGCGACATCGGCGCGCACGGGGTCTCCTCCGTGACCAGGTCCACGTCCGGCATGCCGTACACGGCCGCCGAGGAGGAGAACACGAACGCGCCGACCTCGGCCGCCGTCACCGCCTCCAGCAGGACGCGCAGGCCCTCGACGTTCTCCCGGTAGTAGTGCAGCGGCAGGTCCACCGACTCGCCGACCTGCTTCTTGGCCGCGAGGTGCACGACCCCGGTGACGTCGTGCTCGGCCAGCGCCTTGGCCACCAGGTCGCCGTCCAGCGTGGAGCCCACGACCAGCGGGACCCCGTCCGGCACGCGCTCGGCGATTCCGGAGGACAGGTCGTCGTACACCACCGCCCTCTCGCCCGCCTCGGTCATCGCGCGGACGACGTGCGATCCGATGTAGCCGGCGCCGCCGGTGATCAGCCAGGTCATGTGCGGGCGTCTCCTCATCAGTTGGCCCATGGGTGGTACGTGAAGCGGGGGGATGCGGCCGGGCGGCGGCCCGTCAGCGCAGCAGGCGGCGCAGCCGGCCGCGCAGCACCGAGGTGACCCCGCGCAGGCCGGTGGCCAGGCGCAGGGCGAGCGTGCCGGAGTGCGTGGCGTAGGGCTGGACCAGCAGCACGCCGTGCAGCAGGCTCGGCACGACGCCGCGGCGCAGCAGTCCCCCGCCGGTGCGCGCGTGCGCGGTGGTCTCGCGGGCCGTGCCGTCGGCGAAGCGCAGCCGCAGCCGCAGGTCCCAGGTGCCGGCGCCGAGCGCCGCGAGGTCCACGGCCGTCTCGGCCGACCACAGGTCCTCGCCGGCGGCCCTGAGCGCGACCGTGCCCTGCCGGCGCGTGCGCCCCTGCTCCCGGTGCCGCCACTCGATCTCCACGGCCACCGGACCCGCCTCGGCCACCCGGCCGTACATCTCGTGCAGGCGCAGCCGCAGCACCGTGGCACGCGCGCGTGGGCGCAGTTCCGCGTCCACGGCGAGGGGGAGCCGGTGGGCCGGGCGGGTGAGGAAGGGCTCCAGGGTGACCTGGGGCAGGTCGGTGGCCCAGACCGGCGTGCCCTGGGCGTCGCGCGCGTAGGGCGGGCACAGGCGGGTCGGCCGGGCGGCGAGCTCCCTGAGCCGGGGCAGGTCGCGCGGCTCGGGCGAGGCGAGGACGACGCGGGCGAGCAGGCGGCCGGGTGCGGTGGGGCTCGTGGTCCAGTCCGCCGCGTCGTACTCGCCGAGGAACTCGCGGGTGTGCGTCCACCAGGCCCGCCGGTACTCGGCGTCGCGCAGGCCCAGCTCACGCGCGTACATGCGCAGCTCGTGGTCGAGGAACTTCGCGCGGGCCGCGCGCGCCAGCTCCTTCTGGCCGGAGTTCAGCAGGATCTCGTACGCCTGCCGGCTCGCCTCCGCGCGGGCCCGCCAGTTGTCGATGCCCGCCCGGTCCAGGGAGATGGACAGCTGTTCGGCGGAGCGGCGCACGTGCCACACGTAGACGCGGTCCGGTACGAGGACCATGCGTGGGCCGGCGGCCAGCACGCGCGCGGTGAACACGAAGTCCTCGTAGCGGAAGCGGCCCTCGGGGAAGCGGATGGCGTGCTCGCGCAGGAAGTCGGTGCGGTACAGCTTGTTGACGCAGAGGGTGTCGTGCACCAGGCGGGGCTGCCGCGCGGGCCGGTCGAGCACGGCGGTCTCCGCGTACAGCTCCTCCTGCCAGGCCACCTCGCGCCCGGAGGGCAGCTCGCGGCGCACGCACAGCCCGCTCACCACCTCGGCGTCCTCGTCCCGGGCGGCGGCGAGCAGCGCGTCCGCCGCGCCGGGCGGCAGCACGTCGTCGCTGTCCAGGAACATCACGTACGGCGAGGTCACCGCGTCGATGCCGGTGTTGCGCGGGCTGCCGCAGCCGCCGCTGTTGGTGTCGCGTCTGATCACCCGCACGCGATCGTCGCCCGCGGCGAGGCCGCCGAGCAGGTCGAAGGTGCCGTCCGTGGAACAGTCGTCCACCGCGACGACCTCGCGGACGGCGGGCCCCTGGGCGAGCGCCGAACGCACCGCTTGGGTGATGTGGTCCTCGTCGTTGTATCCGATCACGACGACGCTGACGGCGGGCTTCTGGTGGCTGTGCGGCTGCATGGAATCCACGTGCGGGAATGGTAGGGGCGGTCGGTAATCTCCCGTTAAGAGGGACTTGGCGTCCCGTGCGGAAGACGGTGTGCGTCCGTTGCGGGTTCCCTTCGACGTGCCACCAGTTTGGTCGAGCGCCACAGCCGGGCCATGGAGAGTACCGCGGCGGCGCCCAGCAAAACGTTCCGGGTGACCATCAGCGCACAGCCCGTCCATGTGCAGGCGGCGACCTCGTAGTACAGCGTGGGGTAGGCGATCACGCTCACCAGGCTCGCCAGCGCGACCAGCGCGGCCACCGGGCGCTGGGTGGTCCGGGGCGAGGTCAGGCACACCGCGGCGAGCCCCAGCAGCCAGATCATGTACTGCGGGCTGATCACCCGGCTGGTGACGGTGAACAGCAGTACGGCGCTCAGGGCCGCGTCGTACGGGGTCGCCTCGGTCCAGCGGCGGGCCCGAACGCGCCAGAGCACCAGCAGGCCGAGGGCGGCCGCCGACAGCGCCAGTGAGAGCCGCGCCACGGCGTGCACGTGCGGCCCGGTGAACTCCAGCGCCCCGTACTGGTAGCGCACCCGGCCGGGCCAGCCGGCGTGTGTGGCCAGGGAGAGCACGGTGCCGCCGAACGACTCGATCTGCACCCCGCGCCCGCCCTGCTGCCGCAGGAAGGCCAGGGGGTTGCGGAACAGCAGGGCCAGGGACAGTCCGGCCCCGGCGCAGGTCAGCGCGGCGGCCGTCCACGACGAACGTGTCGTACGGCCCCGGGGCGTGCCCAGCAGCGCCAGGGCCGGCCACACCTTCACCAGGGCGCCGAACCCCGCGAGCACGCCGCACACGCGCGTGGCGCGCGGCAGCGCCAGCAGGGACAGCACGGCGAAGGCCGTGACCTGCACGTCGTAACGGGCGAGGGGCACGTGCAGCAGCAGCGGCAGGCCCAGGGTCCAGTAGCCCGCGCCGCGCAGCGAACGGCCCTCGCGCGTGCCCGCGCGGGCCAGCGCCGCGGCGATCACCGCGTCCACGACGAGGGTGAGCACCACGAACGACTGGAAGTACGTCAGCCCCGGCAGCAGCGCGGGCGACAGCAGCACCACGCCCGCGCCCGGCGGGTACTGCCACAGCGTGTCGTGGGCCGGGAAGGCGCCCTGGGACAGCACCAGGTACCAGTGGTGGTAGAGCTTCCACACCTCGCGCGCCACCGCGCCCCGGCCCAGCAGCGGCCGGGTGTTGTGCGCGAGCAGCCACAGCATCAGGGCACGGGTCAGCAGCCAGGCGGCCGCCAGGGCGAGGAGGCGGTGCCTCCTCGGCGCGCGTTCGAGGGCGCGCTTCACGTTCGGGCGGGCACGAGGCACGGCGGAGGCACTCATCACGCGGATGGTAAGCCGGACTAATGCCACAAAACGGGCAATACGCCGGTGAGGCGTCCAAGAGCCGCCTATCGGCAGCCGGGGGTCTCCTCCAGGGCGGCCGCGTCCAGGGCCGTGGTGAGCCGGTCCAGGCGGGTGTGCAGATCGCGGATCTCCTCCAGGGAGAAGCCGGTCGCCGACATGATCCGGCGCGGCACCGACAGTGCCCGCTCGCGCAGCGCCGCCCCCTCGCCGGTGAGGCCCACCTGGACCGAGCGCTCGTCGCGCGTGCTGCGCTCCCGGCGCACCAGACCGGCCGCCTCCAGGCGCTTGAGCAGCGGGGAGAGGGTGCCGGAGTCCAGGCGCAGATGCTCGCCGAGCTTCTTCACGGGCGTCTCGCCGTGCTCCCAGAGCACCAGCATCACCAGGTACTGCGGATAGGTCAGACCGAGCTCCTTGAGGAGCACCCGGTAGACGCCGTTGAAGGCGCGCGAGGCGGCGTGCAGCGAGAAGCAGATCTGGCGGTCGAGGCGCAGCCAGTCCTCTTCGGGGGCCGCGCCCGGCTGAAGCTCGGTGGTCATGGCTCCAGGATAGCCCCGGTCCGCCATTTGATTGTGCACAACTGAATTGTGTGCTCTACTTGTGGTCATGAGGCCGCCGGGCCCGGACCACCAGGGCCGGATCCGGTCGCCCGGACACGACGTTTCGAGAGGGATGGTTTCTGCCATGGACGCGCTCTACACCGCCGTCGCCACCGCCACCCACGGGCGCGACGGCCGCGCCTACACCAACGACGGCAAGCTGGACGTGCAGCTGGCCCCGCCGGTGGAGCTCGGCGGCAACGGCCAGGGCACCAACCCCGAGCAGCTCTTCGCCGCCGGCTACGCGGCCTGCTTCGCCAGCGCGCTCGCCCTGGTCGGCCGCCAGGCCAAGGTCGACGTCAGCGACGCCGCCGTCACCGGCGAGGTCGGCCTCGGCAAGCAGGGCGAGGGCTTCGCGCTCGCCGTCACCCTGCGCGTCGAACTGCCCGACACCGTGGACGAGGCCACCGGCCGCAAGCTGGTCGAGCAGGCCCACCAGGTGTGCCCGTACTCCAACGCCACCCGCGGCAACATCCCGGTCGAGCTCGTCGTCGAGTGACGGCACGGACGGGCGGCCCATCGCTCGGCACACACCGACGTGCCAGTCACCTCATCGGGTGATCGGGTTTCGGCCGTCGTCGTCCGTGTGCCACGGGTGCGGCGGCCCGTCCGCAGTGGCGTCCGTCGTGCACTCCGGCGTGGCGTCCGCCGTGCGCGGAGCCGGGAACGCCGGCGCCGCCCGGCCCGCCACCGCCTCCAGCAGCAGTGGCACCCCGAGCACCGGCAGCAGCCAGGCCAGCACGATCAGCCGCTCGCCCCACACACTGATGTCGGGGTGCGCCGCCTGGGTGAGGAACCCGGTGCCCGCGGCCGCCACCACCAGCAGGCCGAAGGCCCGGTGCCGGCGCAGCGCGCCCCAGGCGCCCGCCGCGAGCAGCGCGGCGAACACCGGCTGCCACAACTGCCTGCGCGCCCACTCCCGCCAGAAGTTCGCCTCCAGGTGCAGCAGCTCCCGCCAGGGATGGGCGCGGTCGGGCCGGGCGTAGTGGTCGGTGAGCAGGTCCTGGAGGCTGTCGGTCTCGGTCGGGTAGCGCAGCGCACGTGCCGCCAGCAGCGTGAGCGCCACCGCGCAGCAGCCGACGACCGCGATCGCCACCACCCCCGCGCCCGCGGCCGTACGCCGCAGCCGGCGCGCCACGGCGATCAGCGCGCCCGCCGCGCCCAGGCACAGCCCGAGGAACAGCGCCTGGGAGTGCTTCACCGCGAACAGCGCCAGCAGCGAACCGGCCACGAGCACCACTCCGGCCCACACCCGCCGGGGCGGCTCTCCCGGTGCTCGCCCGCCCGCGCCCAGGGCGAGGGCGCAGCCCCACAGGGCCGCCAGGGTGAGGGCCAGCATCAGGCCCTCGGCCATCGGGCGCATCGCCGTGGTGCCGCACGGCAGCACGTAGTAGAGCGCCTGGCCGGTCAGGGCGAGCGGGACCGGCACGCGCCGGGTGCGCAGCACCAGGTAGGCGAGGACACCGCCCGCCGCAGTGACCGCCACGCCCGCCGCCCACAGCCCCCAGGTCACCCCGAACACCGTCAGGAACGGCACGAGGAAGACCGGATAGCCCGGCCGCACCTCGAAGATCCGCATGAAGCGCTCGGACATGAACGGCAGGGTGTGCCCGCCGCTCTGCCCGGCCCGCAGCCGCGCCGACACCGCCCGCCACAACTCGGCCCGGCACTCCCGGGCCACCCGGGCGGCCGGGTCCGGCCGGTGGAAGCGCAGCACGTCCACGCGCTGTGCCCGGCGGGCCCGGGCGGCCCGTCCCGCGCACGCGTAGTCGATGGTCACGGCCGCGGTCTCGCGCTTGTCCTCGCCGCGCAGGCTCAGGGCGTAGGCGAGGTAGTTCTTGGTGTCGGGGGTGTCCCGGCCGGTGACGGTGGCGAGCTGGAGCAGCGCGAAGAGCGCGGCCAGCACCAGGACCCAGGTGCGCGGCCGCAACGCGCGTGGGATCGTCCGCGTCTTCACCGGCGCCCTCATGACGGTGCGAGCCGGTCGTGCCCGAGGGCCTGCGCGGGCACCTGGGCGGCGGCGGCCGGGACCGGGGCCGGGGCGGACGGCTCCGGCATCCAGCCCTTCTCGCCCAGCAGCAGGGTCCGTACCACCCGCTCGGCCGCCCAGCCGTCGTCGAACTCGCCGAACCGCGCCCGGAACGCCTCCCGCAGCCGCGCCGACTCCGCGTCCCGCCAGCGCCCCGACGCGAACAGGTGGGCCAACTCGGCGTACGAGCCCGTGACATGGCCGGGCGGCTGGGCGGTGATGTCGAAGTACGCGCCCCGGCTCGCCGTGAACGCGCCCCAGTCGTCGGCGTGGACGACGATCGGCCGGTCGAGGGCGGCGTAGTCGAACATCAGGGCCGAGTAGTCCGTGACCAGCACGTCGGCGGCGAGCATGACGTCCTCCACGTGCGGTTCGTCGGTGGCGTCGACGAGCACCCCGCGCCGGTGCAGCTCGGCCAGGCCCATGCCGCGCGCGGGGCCGGCCGCGAGCGAGGGGTGCAGCCGTACGACCAGGGTGTGGCCCGGGCCGAGGTCCGCCGCGAACCGGTCGAGGTCGATCCGCTCGACGTGCCCGCCGCGCCGGTAGTCGCGGCGGGTCGGCGCGTACAGCACCACCGTGTCGCCGGGCGGGACGCCGAGCCGGGCGCGCACCGCGGCGCCGTCACCCGGCCGCGCGTTGACCAGCACGTCGTTGCGGGGGCTGCCGGTGCGCACCGAGGTGAAGCGGCAGGGGTAGGCCCGCTCCCAGACCAGCTCGGAGTGACGGTTGGCGACCAGGCTGTAGTCCCAGCGGTCGGCCCGCTCCAGCATGGCCGGCACGTCCAGGCCGTGCCGGGCGCCGGGCTTGCCCAGCAGGTCGGCCGCCATGAACTTCAGCGGCGTGCCCAGGTGGGTGTGGATGTGGACGCTGCCGGGACGCTTGGGCAGCGAGCCGGGCCAGTTGACGTTGTTGACGAAGTAGCCGGCCCGCGCGGCCAGTTGGCGGTAGCGCAGCGAGCCCGGCAGCACGTACTCCGCGTCCGGGGGCAGCAGCCCCGCCCGCTCGGCCTGGGCCGCGTCCTGGACCACCCACACCCCGCGCAGATGAGGGGCGATCTCGCGTGCCTTGCGGTGGATCGCCGCCGGGTCGCCGAGCGCGCCCCGGTGCGAGAACGCCGAGTACAGGACCAGGTCCGGGTCCAGTGGGCGCAGCGTGTGCAGCGCGGCCCAGCCGCCCTTGACCCGCCCGGCCACCGCCCGGCGCGCCCGCAGCGCACGGCGCCCCAGCTCCCGCCGGGCCCGCCCGGACTGCCGCCGCAGCCGGTGGGCGGCGTACCCGCCGAGCAGCGCCCGGACCTCCCCGTCCACCGGCGCGCCCTCCGGCCGGTGCGCGCGGAACAGCTCGGCGGTACGGCGGAAGAACTCGGCCTTGTCGGACGGCGGCAGCCGGTCGGGCTTGGCGAGGATGTCCAGGCAGTGCTCGCCCATCTTGCGGTGCAGATACGGCCGCCAGGAGGCCAGTTCGGGGTGGGCGTCGACATACGCGAAGACCCGCTCGTACTGGTCGTGGATGTCGAAGTGCTTGCGGCTGGTGGTGGAAAGGATGTTGCCCTGCCGGCGCTGGCGGTAGTTCAGGCAGATCCGGTCCAGGGTGGCGATCCGCCCGGCGCTGAGCATCACCGGGAAGGTCCAGGGCGTGTCCTCGTAGTAGCCCGGCGGGAAGGTGAAGCCGCCCGCCTCGACGAAGTCGCGCCGGTAGAGCTTGTTCCACACCACCATCAACAGGTCCAGGATCCGGGGCTGTCCGGCGGCCGTGAACGTCTCCTCGCCCGCCTCGGCCAGCACCCGGGCCAGCACGTTGCGCCGGGTCCCGCCCCACCAGTAGGTGCGCGCGTAGTCGAAGACCAGCACGTCCGGGTCGGCGGTCTCCTCCAGGCGGCCGGCCATGGCGCCGAGCGCGCCAGGGGTGAGGGTGTCGTCGCTGTCGAGGAAGAAGAGGTAGTCGCCGCCGGCGAGCGGCATGCCCGCGTTGCGGGCGCGGCCGAGTCCCACGTTCTGGGGCAGGTGCAGCACCCGCACGCGCGGGTCGCGGCGCGCGTACTCGTCGAGGATCGCGCCCGAGCCGTCCGGGGAGCAGTCGTCGACGGCGATCACCTCGAAGTCCCGGAACGACTGCTCCAGGACCGAGTCCAGGCACTCGCGCAGGAAGCCCTGGACCTTGTAACAGGGGACGATGACGCTGAAGCGGGGCACTGCTCTCGTCAGCTCCTTACCGAAGTGGCCGCGGCGGGGGCGGGGGCCCGCTCGGCGAGCGGGATCACGGGCGGCAGCGCCTCGGGCGGCTCGCCGAGGAACACCCGGCGCACCACGCGCTCGGCGGCCCGCCCGTCGTCGAACTGGCAGAACCGCTCACGGAACGCCGCCCGCAGCGCCGCCGAGCGGGCCCCCGCCCAGGAGCCGTCGCGGAACAGCCGGGCCAGCTCGTGCGGGGTGCGCACCACCGGCCCCGGCGGGGTCTCCATCAGGTCGAAGTACACCCCGCGGGTCTCCCGGTAGACCTCCCAGTCGTCGGCGAGGACCACGATGGGGCGGTCGAGGACGGCGTAGTCGAACATGATCGAGGAGTAGTCCGTGACCAGCGCGTCGGCGGCCAGGCAGACGTCCTCGGAGGAGCGGTGCGCGGTCACGTCGATGACCCGGCCGCTGGTGCCGCGCAGGTCTCCGCGGTCGTAGAAGTAGTGGGCGCGCAGCAGCACGACGACGTCCTCGCCGGCCGCCGCGCAGAAGGCCTCGAGATCCAGTCCCGTCTCGAAGCCGGTGTGGTGGTCGCGGTGGGTGGGCGCGTACAGCACGGCCGTGCTGCCCTCGGGCACGCCCAGTTCCCGGCGGACGCGCGCCACGTCCTCGGGGCCCGCCGTGAGGTATACGTCGTTGCGCGGATAGCCGTACTCCAGCGGCTCGTACCCGCCGGGGAAGGCGCGCTCCCACATCTCGGTGGAGTGGCGGTTGGAGGACAGGTTGTAGTCCCAGCGGTCCACGCGGGCCAGCAGTTTGGTGAAGCTGCCGGTGGCGGCGGCGACCACGGGGTACGTCGACTGGTCGCAGCCCATCGTCTTCAGCGGGGTGCCGTGCTGGGTCTGCAGGTGCACGCTGCCGGGGCGCTTGACCACGGCGTCGGCGAAGTTGGCGTTGTTCACCAGGTACTTGGCGCGGGCCAGCACCCTCCAGTAGCGGGGGCTGCCGATCACCGCGTGGTCGACGTCCGGCGGCACGGTGTGTTCCTGGCCGGGCTCGACCAGGAACACCCCCCTCAGATGCGGGGCGAGTTCACGTGCCTTGGCGTGCAGGGCGGCCGGGCTGCAGGCGTAACCGCGGCCCCAGTACGCGCAGTAGACGACGAGGTCCTCCTCCAGCGGGCGGCACAGATGCCACCGGTAGGTCAGGCGGGCCCGCAGCCGCCGGCCGCGCGGCAGCCTCCCCGCGGCCCGCACGGCCGCCCGGTCCCCGGCGCACAGGGCGCGAAACGCCGTGTACGCGCCCGCCGCGAGCAGCCGAAGCCGCGCACCCGGGCGGCCGCCGGGCATGCGGAAGCCGGCCGGGCGGTGTCTGCGGTACAGCCGGCGGGCCCGGCGCAGGAAGGCCCGGCACCGGCCCGCGGGCAGCCGTCCGGGGTGCGCGGCCGTGTCCAGTACGACGTCGAGGACCTGCGTGAACAGGGCCGCGTACCGTCCCTCGGACAGGCCCGCGGCGGCCGCCCGCACCAGCACCCGCTCGCCCTGCTCGAGGAGGTCGAACTGGTGCTCGCCCGGCTGGTGCAGCCTGCTGCCCTGCCGGCGCAGCAGATGCCGTACGACGACCCGGCGCAGCACCGCGACCCGTCCGGCGGCCACCGTGACCAGGCCGCTCCAGCCCAGGCCGGTCCAGTGCCCGCCGGGGAAGGCGAGCTGGTGCCCGGTGAGGAAGGAACGCCGGTAGGCCGCGCTCCACACGGGCAGCCGCACGCCCGTCAGCCACGGGGCCTGTTCGGGGGAGAAGGCGTGCGCGGGCGCCCCCGCGAGCAGCTCAGCGGCCGGATTGGCGGGCGCGCCCTCCCACCAGGGCGTGCGCTCGTGCTCGAAGTACAGCACGTCGACGTCCCCGGTCTTTGCGAGCCGGGCGTCCAGCGCGGCCAGGGCGCCGGGCGCCAGCATGTCGTCGCCGTCCAGGAACAGCAGGTACGTCCCCGTGGCCGCCCGCATCCCGGCGTTGCGCGCCGCGCCCGGGCCCGCCGCCGGGGACGAGTGCACCGGGGCCACCCGCGCGTCCCGCCCGGCGTATCCGGCGGCGACGTCCGCGCCCGGGGCGCCGGGCGCGTCGCACACCGGGATCAGCTCGAAGTCGCCGAAGGACTGGGCGAGGACCGAGTCCAGCGCCAGGGAGAGCCGGCCGACGACCCCATGGGACGGGACGATGATGCTGAAGCGGGGCATTCTGCTCTTTCGGTCGTGGTCCTGGTCTTGGTCCTGGTCGTGGTCCTGGCGCCCGTACCGGCTCCCGTCCTGGTCCTGGCGCCCGTACCGGCTCCCGTCCTGGTGTCGGTCCTGGCCTTGGGCCCGCCGCGGCGGCCGCGGCCCGGGCGGCCCGACGGACGCCAGGTGGACGGGCGGGTGGGGGTGGGCCGCGAGGTGGCGGAGCGTGTGCCGGGGCCCCGGAACAGCGCCGCGCACGCCCGGAACAGGGCGGCGCACAGGGCGCGCAGGAGTCTGAGGGCCAGTCGCAGCGTCCGCGGGAGCAGGACCGTCGCCCGGCCCGGCGCGCGCAACGCGCGGCGCGGTCCCAGCCGGACCGCGCACATCAGGACGTGGAGACTGAACCTGGGCAACGGGGACATCCAACGGTCGGTGCGGGCGCTCTGCCCGGCAACGACCCTGGAACGTCCGAAGGAGTGAATCGGTTACGGTCCCCTCCGGCATGTGGGGGACATCGGCCGGACAGCGGAAGGGGGCGGGCCGTTCCCGGTCCGCCCCCGATGTCCCGTGCCCGCGCGGCTACTTCACCGCGCCCGCCATCACGCCGGAGACGAACTGCCGCTGGAAGGCGAAGAACACGGCCAGCGGGATCACCATCGAGATGAACGCGCCCGGCGCCAGCACGTCGATGTTGTTGCCGAACTGGCGCACCTGCGTCTGCAGCGCCACGGTGATCGGCTGCGTCCCGGACTTGGTGAACACCAGCGCGACCAGCATGTCGTTCCACACCCACAGGAACTGGAAGATGCCCAGGCTCGCGATCGCGGGCCCGCCGAGCGGCATCACCACCCGTGCGAACAGGCGCAGTTCCCCCGCGCCGTCCAGCCGGGCCGCCTCCAGCAGTTCGCGGGGGATCTCCGCGAAGAAGTTCCGCAGCAGGAACACCGCGAAGGGCAGGCCGAAGCCCGTGTGGAAGAGGATCACCCCGAAGATCGTCCCGAACAGGCCGATCCTGCCGAAGAGTTCGGCGATCGGGATGAGCGCCACCTGCACCGGCACGACCAGCAGGCTCACCACGATCAGGAACCACCAGTCGCGGCCCGGGAACTCCATCCACGCGAACGCGTAGCCCGCGAGCGAGCCGACCACGACCACCAGCACGGTCGCGGGCACGGTGATCAGGACCGTGTTCAGCAGGGAACTGGTGATGTCCCCGTTCTCCAGCAGTTTCTGGTAGCTGGTGAAGGTGAGCTGCGCGGGCTTGCTGAAGACCGTCCACCAGCCGCTGCCGCTCATGTCCTCCGGCGAGCGCAGCGACGACAGCAGCAGACCGATCGTCGGCACCAGCCAGAACAGGCCCACCAGGATCAGGAACACCCGGACCAGCCCGCCGCTGACCGCGTCCGCCAGCCGCGAGCCGAGGGACTGCCGGGCCCCGGCCGGTTCGGCGGGCGTCATCTTCGCCGCAGCCGATGCCTCCGCCGTCATCGCCGCACCTCCCGCCGCAGCCGGCGCATGTTGAACAGCATCACCGGAATCACCAGCAGCAGCAGGAACACCGCGATGGCGCTGGCGATGCCCGGCTGCCCCTCCGAGAAGCCCTTGCGGTACAGCTCCAGCGCCAGCACGTTCGCGTCGTCCTGCGAGGAGCCCGGGGCGATGATGTAGACGAGGTCGAAGATCTTCAGCACGTTGATCATCAACGTGACGGCGACGACCGCGAGCACCGGCGCCAGCAGCGGCACCGTGACCCGGCGGAACACCTGCCACTCGTTCGCGCCGTCCACCCGGGCCGCCTCCAGCAGCTCCCGGGGCACGCCCGCGAGCCCCGCCGCGATCAGCACCATCGCGAACCCGGCCCACATCCACACGTACGCCCCGATGATGGCCGGCGTGACCAGCGACGGGCCCAGCCAGTCGACCCCGTTGTACGGCTCCTTGAAGTTGCCCGCCGGAAGCCGCAACAGGGCGCCGTCCGCGCTCGCGGGCAGGGTGAAGGTGCCGTCGTCGGCGGCCTTGGTGGAGGCCACCACCTTGCCGTCCTTCACGGCCTCGACGCGCATCCCGGCGTAGCCCAGCTCGGACGGGTCGACCGCGCCGAGCCTGCCGACGCCCTTGCCGCGCGTGAAGTCCTGCCAGGTGGTGCCGGTGATTCTGCCCGGCTCGGCCTTGGCCCGCACGGCACGCTCAGCGCTGCTCGGCATCTGGTCCGGGGCGACGCCGACCAGCGGGAGGGCCACCCACTGGCCGGTGTGGACCGGGGTGGTGGTGAGGAAGCCGCCCTGGTCGCCGCCGTTGTCCGGCTTGAGCGGCGAGTTCCGGCCCGGGTGCGCCTTCGGGAATGCCGACGACTGCGCGAAGGTGTCGTGGACGCCCACCCACACCGCGTTGGCGACGCCCTTGTCCGGGTCCTGGTCGTACACGAGCCGGAAGATGATCCCGGCCGCCAGCATCGAGATCGCCATCGGCATGAAGACGACCAGCTTGAACGCCGTACCCCAGCGCACCCGCTCGGTCAGCACCGCGAAGATCAGGCCGAGCGCGGTGGCCACCGCCGGGGCGAACACCACCCAGATGATGTTGTTCTTCAGCGCGGTGCGGATGCCGTCGTCGGTGAACAGGGCCTTGTAGTTGTCGATCCCCGCGAATCCGTCGCCTGAGGCGTTGTAGAAGCTGCGGACGATCGAGTACCCGATCGGGTAGACCACGAGCGCGCCGAGCAGCACCAGCGCGGGCAGCAGGAAGAGGGCCGCGACTGTCCTGCGGGTGCCGGTCACGCTCTTGCGGCTGCGGGGGGCGGAGGGCGTCGCCGGGGTCCTGGCGACGCCCTCCGCCGGTGCCGACGTCATCGCGGTCAGCTCCCGCTGCCGTAGGCCGCCGCCGCGTCCTTCTCCAGCTTCGCCTGGGTGCCCGCGACGTCCGAGGGGTTCTTCAGGAAGTCCTGGAGGTCCTTCCACTCACCCTTGCCCGGGGTGCCGCCGAAGGCCTGCGGGGCCTGGTCGGACATGTCGAAGCGGAAGTTGTCGCCCGACTCGATCAGCGCCTGCGCGATCTTTCGCTGCACCTCGTTCGGATACGCGGAGTTCGGCACGTTCTTGTTCGGCGAGAGGTAGCCGCCGAGCCTGGCCTGGATGGTCGCCGCGTCCGAGGAGGCGAGGAAGGTGACCAGTGCCTGCGCCGCCTTGGAGTCCTTCAGGATCACCGCCGCGTCACCGCCGGAGACCACGGGGGCGGTGGAGCCCACGGCCGGGAACGGGAACACCTTCGCGTCCGTGCCCACCTTGGCCTTGGTCTCGCCGATGTTGACCTGGGCGAAGTCGCCCTCGAAGACCATGCCCGCCTTCGGCTGGTCACCGCCGGTGAAGGTCTGGGTGACCGAGGCCGGGAACTCCGTCTGCAGCGCGCCGCTCGGGCCGCCCGCCAGGTAGTCCCTCTTCGACCAGACCTGCGCGAGGGTCGTCAGGGCCTGCTTGACGGACGGGTCCGTCCACTTGATCTTGTGCTGGGCCAGTTGGTCGTACTTCTCCGGGCCCGCCTGGGAGAGATACACGTTCTCGAACCAGTCGGTGAGCGTCCAGCCGTCGGCGCCGCCCACGGAGAACGGGGTGACCCCGGAGTCGTAGACCTTCTGCGCGGTGGACAGCAGGTCCTTCCACGTCTTGGGCTCAGCCGCGCCCGCGTTCTCGAAGACCTTCGCGTTGTACCAGATGAGCGACTTGTTGGCGGCCTTGTAGTAGGCGCCGTACTGCTTGCCGTTCACCTTGCCGATGTCCTGCCAGCCCCGCGAGTAGTTCTTGGCCAGCTGCGCCTGGGCCTCGGCGCCCAGCGGCTTGGCCCACTTCTTGTCCACGGCCTGCTTGATGGCGCCCGGCTGCGGGAGCAGCGCCACGTCCGGCGGCTGGCCACCCGCGATCTTCGAGCCGAGGAAGTTGATGATCGGGTCCTGGGCGGGGACGAAGGTGACCTTGGCGCCGGTGCGCTTGGTGAACTCCGCGAGGACCTTCTTGAAGTTGGCCTGCTCTGCGCCGGTCCAGACGGCGGCGACCTCCAGGGTCGTGCCGTCCAGCTTGGGGAGGGTGACGGTGGCGCCGGTCGCGGGTGCGCCGCTGCTGCTCGCACCGCCGTCGCTCTTCTTGTCGTCCGAGCCGCCGCAGGCGGTGAGGGAGAGAGCCAGTGCTCCCGCGGCGACCACCGCCGCCGTCCTCGCGGCTCTGCCGGCGGTGCTCCTCGTGGCCGTGTGTGTCCGGATGGTGCTGCTCGTGCTGCGCATCACTGCCCCGTTCTTCGTATTCCTCGTCGAACGTCGAGCGCTGTCCCGTGCGCTCTGGTCTACGCCGGGGTCAGGAAGTCGGCAAGAGCGCCCACAGTGTCAAGCGGGCGATCGTGACCACGTCGTGACTCCATGTCAGGGGCCACGCGTGCGAACGGGGGATCAGAGCAGTGAGGGGACCTCGGCCGCCGACACCTCCCTCGCCGCCCGCTCCAGGGCGCTGGCCAGCAGGGCCAGGTCCGTCGGCCCGTTGCCCAGCTCCCGCACCGAGCGCCGGGCGGGCGGGTCGCCCATCCGGTCCCACTCCAGTGGAACGACCGTGGGGCGCTGGGTCGCCGTACGGGGGATGCGGCCCGTGACGCGGCCGCCCTGGAAGGCGGTCGTCAGCCCGTCCGCGCGGGTCAGCCGGCCGCGTCCGGGCGCCGGCTCGTCCGGGCCGGCCGCGGGCGCCTCCAGCGTGACCCGAAGCGTGGCCAGCCGGGCCGGTTCCGTCTCGGCCGTACGGCCGCCGGGCGTGGTGGCCGCCACCAGGTGCACGCCGAGCCGCCCGCCCTCGCGGGCCACCGCCTCCAGCGCGCGTATGACCGACCCCGCTGCGGGCCGCCCCGGCGAACCGAGCGCGGGGGAGACCAGGGCGTCCAGGTCGTCGACGACCACGACCAGCCGGGGCAGCGGCGGCGCGGTCGCGGCCTCGGCACGGGCGCGGGGCGCCGAGGGGCGCAGGCGCAGGGTGGAGCTGGGCGGGGCGTCGAGATCGGCGGCGCCCGCACCTGAGGCCGCACCACCGGTGCCCCCGGTACAGCTCGTGCCGCCCGTGCCGCCCGCGCCCTCGGCGCGGTCCGGGCCGGGTCCGGCCGTACCGGGTCCGGCCGTGCCGGGTCCGGCCGCCGGGGGTACCGCCGCCGGGGATCCCGCCGTACCCGGACCGGCCGCTGCCGGGCCTGACGCCGAGAGGCCGCTCACCCGGGAGCCGGAAGGGCCCCTGCCCGGTGGTGTTCGCTGGGCGACGATGCGGCCGGACACCTCGCGGTGGGTGTGCCACTCCGCGAAGCCGGCGCGCCCCAGCAGCTCGGCCCGGCGTTTCAGCTCGGCGCTCAGCGACTGGGCGAACTCCCGCATGCGGACCGGGTCGTTGGCCGTGAGGTGGGTGGTCACGTGCGGCACGTCCGTGCACACGCGCAGGCCCTCGCCGTGGCCGCCGGCCGCGCCGGTGCCGTCCCTGCCGTCGAGCAGGACGACGCCGAGACGGTCGGGGCGCTCGGCGGCGGCCAGCGAGGCCACCACGGACCGCAGCAGCTCCGTACGCCCGCTGCCCGAAGGGCCCTCGACCAGCAGATGCGGGCCGTCGGCCACCAGGTCCGCGCAGACCGGGCCGCGCGGACCGGCCCCGAGTATCGCCCAGGCGCGCCCGCCGAGGGCCGCCGTGTCGTCGGCCGCGTCCGCCCAGCGGGCCTGGAGCGACGCCGGGGTGGCCCGGGCAAGTCCCAGCTCGTCCAGCAGCCGTGCCGACAGCGGCAGCGGCGCCGACACCCGCGCGGGCCGGTCACCGGCGACGGTGTCCGTGCGCAGCGGCGCCAGCGCCCGCGCGAACCGCTCGGCCCAAGCGGGGGACACGGCGTCGACCACGGCCACGGTGCCGGGCCCCACGGGTGCGGCCGCGGTCTCGGCCGGGCCCGTGCGCGCCACGCGCATCAGCCGCAGCGCCGTCGCCACGTCGCCGCTGAGCAGCGCCACCGCGCCGCACTCGCGGAACACCGGCGACGCGGCGCACGCCGTCTCGTACGTCTCCGCCACCGGGGACGCGGGGGAGGCGGGCACCGCCTCGGCCAGGCACACCACGTGTATCCCGGCCCGCGGCCCCTCCTGCGCCAGCCGCGCCACCGCCTCCCGTACGTCCGCGCCGCCCGGGTCGCCGTCCACGACGAGCACGGTGTACGGCCCGGCGAAGCCCCGCGCGTCCGCCGTGTCGTCGTCCCGGGCCCAGGAGGGCCGCCGGGCGGTGGCGGGCGCGGGGTCCGGCGCGGGGGCGGCCTGCGGTGTCCGGTCCTCCAGGCGGCGCAGGAGTTCGTCGGTGCGCGCGGTGGCCTGTTCGCGGTCGTAGGCCAGGAGGAGACGGCAGTCCTGACCGTGGACCGGGCGGGTGTGCGGGAGCCAGCCCAGCCAGGACCACTCGGCGGTGCGCTCCGGGAGCGGCCGGGCGCGGTCCGCGCACAGCAGGACCACTTCGAGCGTGTCGGGGGAGTGCAGCGCGGTGAGCTGCGCCAGCACCGCCCGCGCCAGCCCGGACAGGCGGGCGCGCGGGCCGGCCAGGCCCAGGGCGCCCACCTCGCGCAGGTTCGCCGTCACGGGCACGGCGGGCAGCAGTCCCGAGCCGTCGGGGGCGGGGCGGTCGGCGGTGCCGAGCCGGACCGTGAGCGTCTCGGGGTGGCCCGGACCGCGCTCCCACAGCCGGGGCCCGGGGCCGAGGGCGGTCAGCAGCAGCGCCGCCGGGTCCGGCCAGGTCTCCGGCAGCTGCGGGGAGGTCGCGTACCGCACGGGCGCGCCCGCCGTCCCGTGCGATGCGCCGGCCGTGCCGGTCGTCGCGTACTCCTCCGGGCGGGCCGGCTGCTGGTCGGCGCGGCCACCGGCCAGCCTGCGCGCCCAGGCGCCGAGTCCGCCGCGCCGGCGCAGGCCCGGCGGGACCTCGGTGCCGCGCAGCGGGGTTCCCTTGCGGCCGCCCGCGCCGACGGTGCCGCTTTCCTGGCCGTGCGGCGCTGCCGTACCCGGCGCGGGGTCCTGCGGGGCCTCCGGGTCGTCATGGGCGGCGAAGGCGCCGGGCCGGCCGGCCACTCCGGAGCGGCCCGCGTGGGTGCCCCCGCCGTACGCGTCCCCGTCGTGGCCCTCGATGCGGGGGGCGCCGCCCTGCGCGGGCACCACGGGGGGCTGCACGGGCGCGTGCTCGCTCGCACCCGGTACGTCACCGGAGACGCCCCAGCTCGCGGAGCCGTAGGAGAGATGGGTCGGCCGGGCGCCGAGGGGGCCGGCCGCCGAAGCGGACGCCGGGCTCGCGGGCATGGTGCTGTCGCCGGTCTCCGAGGGCACCCGCGCGTGACCCTCGCCGTCCGGCGCCGTGCGCAGCCGCGCGCCGGGTCCGGCGGCCGGGGTCAGGCGCAGGGCGGACTCGCCGATGCGCAGCAGCGCGCCCGGCGCGAAGCGCAGCGGGCGGTCACCGACCGGCCGGCCGTCCAGCGCGGTGCCGTTGGTGGAGCCGAGGTCGGCCACCGAGACGCGGCCGTCCGGGGCGACCGTGACCGCGCAGTGGACGCGGGAGACGTCGGGGTCGTCCAGCGGGACGTCGGCGTCGGCGGAGCGGCCCACGGTGATCTGCCCGCCGTGCAGCAGATGGACACCGCCCGCGTCCGGGCCCGCCACCACGTGCAGCTGGGTCGGGGCGTCGTCGAGCTCGGGGTGCGGCTCGGGCTCGGCGGGGGCGCCCAGGGACAGCACCGCGCCGTCCAGCAGCGGGGGCTCGCCGAGCGTGCAGCGCTGGGCGTCGAGGCGCTCCGCGCCCGCGTACAGCACGACCGGGCCCGCGCCGGGCTCGCGGCCCCGCTCGGCCGCCGGCCGCTCCCGGCCGGCCCGCTCGGCCCGCTCGGTCCCGCCCCGCTCACGGCCGCCGCCGGCCGCCGCCCCGCCGTCCCCGGCCGCCGCGGCGGCGAGCGCCGACGCCACCGCGGCCAGGGCCGTGC
>NZ_BMVJ01000023.1:57828-65459 GCF_014650655.1 Streptomyces anandii JCM 4720 | reverse complement strand
CCGCGGGCGCCGTGACCAGCACGTCGCGGCTCGCGGCGCGGCGCCGCGCGTCGGAGGACGGGCCCAGCGGGTCTACGACGGTCAGCCGGATCTGCATCGCCGTCAGCGGTCCCTTCTGCGCGGGCGCCCGCGAACGGCAGGGGCGAAGCCGCCCCGCGGTCCCCCACCGCGGACTTCCCCCACCGCCGCACGAGCACGTCGGCCAGTTCTGGAGGCATCCTCGCACCTGCCACTGACACCGCGCCCGCCGCCCACTGCCAAGTGATCTTGATTGGTCGGCTCTGCCCGCAAAAGTGCCTGTCCAGTGACCCGCGACTGTCCGGATGAGGCCCGCTTGAGATCGGTCACGTCCGCCTCTGGCAACCAACCGACCCGAGCCGAGCGTCTTCCCGTCGAACATGTACGGCATCCCGCGCGTAAGTCGCCTCGTAGGGACGCGAGCGCAGTATCACGACCGCCCGGTAGCACACAGGGCGGCACTACAGTGGGTCGGAACACCCGCTGAAGGCCCCGCCGGGCGCGGGGGACCAGGCAAGCAAGCGATCAGGGAGCGCATGACGTGCGGCCGGTAGGCAGCAAGTACCTCCTGGAGGAGCCGCTCGGACGCGGCGCCACCGGGACCGTCTGGCGAGCCCGCCAGCGAGAGGCGGCGGGCGCCGAGGCGGCCGTGCCCGGTCAGCCCGGAGAGACCGTCGCCATCAAGGTCCTCAAGGAGGAGCTGGCGAACGACGCGGACGTCGTGATGCGGTTCCTGCGGGAGCGCTCCGTGCTGCTCCGGCTGACCCATCCGAACATCGTCCGGGTGCGCGACCTGGTCGTCGAGGGCGATCTGCTCGCCCTGGTCATGGACCTCGTCGACGGCCCCGACCTGCACCGCTACCTGCGGGAGAACGGCCCCTTCACCCCGGTCGCCGCCGCGCTGGTCACCGCCCAGATCGCCGACGCGCTCGCCGCGAGCCACGCCGACGGGGTCGTGCACCGGGACCTCAAGCCCGCCAACGTGCTGCTCCAGCAGGCCGGCGGCCAGATGCACCCGATGCTGACCGACTTCGGCATCGCCCGGCTGGCCGACTCGCCCGGCCTCACCCGCACCCACGAGTTCGTCGGCACGCCCGCCTACATCGCGCCCGAGTCCGCCGAGGGCCGCCCGCAGACCTCCGCCGTCGACATCTACGGCGCCGGGATCCTGCTGTACGAGCTGGTCACCGGGCGTCCGCCGTTCTCCGGCGGGTCGGCCCTCGAGGTCCTCCACCAGCACCTGAGCGCCGAGCCGCGCCGCCCGTCCACCGTGCCCGACCCGCTGTGGACGGTCATAGAGCGCTGCCTGCGCAAGAACCCCGGCGAGCGGCCCAGCGCCGAGAACCTCGCGCGCGGTCTGCGCGTGGTCGCCGAGGGCGTCGGCGTACACGCGAACGCCGCGCAGATCGCCGCCGCGGAGGGCGTCGGCGCCCTGCTCGCGCCGGACCCCGCGCCCGCGACCGTGCCGGCCCCCGACGTCCTCGGCGCCGCCGACCCGACGCAGGTGCTGCCGCAGGGCGCGGCGTCGTACGACCCGAACGCCGCGACCAGCTTCCTGCCGCACACCGGCGGACCGGGCGGCCCCGGGAACGCGCCGGGGGCGGCCGACCCCACCACCGTGCTGCCGCACCACGCCGCGGCCGATCCCACGCGCGTGGTGCCGCCGATGCCTCCGGGACAGCCCGGCGGCGGCCCCCAGGGCGAGCCCGGGCAGCCCGAGCAGCCGCACCCCTGGCAGACGCAGCTGCGCGCCGCCCGTGACCGCAACGAGCAGACGCAGGTCCAGTACCTCGACCCGGGCGAGGACCCGCTGCGCCGCCGTCCCCAGCGGCAGGTCGCGCGGCCGCAGCAGCAGCCGCGCCGGCAGGCCCCGCAGCCGCAGCCCCAGCAGCAGGGCGGTTACGGCTACGCACCGCAGCAACAGCCGCAGCAGTACGCCCCGCCGCAGCCCCAGCAGCCGCGCCAGGGACGGCAGGCCCAGCGGTACGCCCCGCCGCCCGCGCCCGAGCCCCAGCGGCCCGCGCGCGAGCCGAGGCCGCCGCGGCAGCGCGGCGCGAACCCGATGAAGATCCCCGGGCTCGGCTGCCTCAAGGGGTGCCTGTTCACGATCGTCATCCTGATCGTGGCGGGCTGGCTGGTGTGGGAGCTGAGCCCGCTGCGGGAGTGGATCGGCACCGGCCGGAGCTACTGGGGAGAGCTGACGCACGGAGTGCACCAGGTCTCCGGGTGGCTCAAGAAGGTGGGAAGCGCCGTCCAGGGCAACTGAGGCCGGCCCGGGCGTGCCGCCGGGCGCCGAGTTCGGGGATTTGTCGACACCCGGCGGGTGATTTCCGTCTCCGCGGTGAAGGTTGGCTCGCCGGACGCGTAGCTTTGTCGGCAACACGCGTCTGTAGGAGCAGTCTTGGCACGGAAGATCGGCAGCCGGTACACCGCCCACCAGATCCTCGGGCGGGGCAGCGCCGGCACGGTGTGGCTCGGCGAGGGGCCGGACGGGCCCGTCGCCATCAAGCTGCTGCGCGAGGACCTGGCGTCCGACCAGGAACTCGTGGGCCGCTTCGTGCAGGAGCGCACCGCGCTGCTCGGCCTCGAGCACCCGAACGTCGTCTCCGTACGTGACCTCGTGGTCGACGGCAACGACCTCGCCCTCGTCATGGACCTGGTCCGCGGCACGGACCTGCGCACCCGGCTGGAACGGGAGCGCAGGCTGGCGCCCGAGGCGGCGGTGGCGATCGCGGCCGACGTGGCGGACGGGCTGGCGGCGGCGCACGCGGCGGGGGTCGTGCACCGTGACGTCAAGCCGGAGAACGTCCTGCTGGACATGCAGGGACCGCTCGGCCCCGGCGGGGCGCACCCCGCGCTGCTGACCGACTTCGGCGTGGCCAAGCTCATCGACTCGCCCAAGCGGACGCGCGCCACGAAGATCATCGGCACGCCGGACTACCTGGCTCCCGAGATCGTGGAGGGCCTTCCCCCGCGGGCGGCGGTGGACATCTACGCGCTGGCGACCGTGCTGTACGAGCTCCTCGCGGGCTTCACCCCCTTCGGCGGGGGGCATCCGGGGGCGGTGCTGCGCCGGCACGTCACGGAGACCGTGGTGCCGCTGCCCGGCATCCCCGACGAGCTGTGGCAGCTGATCGTGCAGTGCCTGGCCAAGGCCCCGGCCTCGCGGCTGCGCGCCTCCGAGCTGGCGGCGCGGCTGCGGGAGCTGCTGCCGATGCTCACCGGGATGCCGCCGCTGGACGTGGACGAGCCGGACACCGAACCGCTGGAGGAGCCGCCGGCGGAGACCGGTGCGCAGGCGCCCGCGGCGGGCGGGGAGCGGGCGCGGCGGCGGGGGGCGGTGCCGCTGGTGCCGGGGGCGCGGCCCGACTCCAACCGGGACACGCATACGTCGATGAGGGTGCCGGCGCCGGACGAGCTGGCGGGCGGGGCGCTGGGGACCGCGCGGGTGCCGCGGGCCTCCGGGGCGCCGCGGCCCGGGTCCGCGCGGCACCGGGCCGCCGCGCGGCGGCGCCGGGTGACGCTCGGGATCGCCGGTGCCGTCCTGGTCGCCGCGCTGGGGGCCGGCGCCTGGTGGGCCACCTCGGAGGGCGACCAGGCACCGCCGCCCGCCAACTCCCACTCGACCGCACCCTAGCCGCGGCGCGGACAGCGGGCGGCCCCCGCCCTCGGGGCTCCGCCCCGAATCCCGGCGGGGGCTGCGCCCCCTGCACCCCCCCGTTTCCCACCCACCCGACTCGGTGGGTCATAGCGTGACCGTCCCCGGGGCTCCGCCCCGGGCCCCGGCCGGCCGGCCCCGGTCGCGAGGCCGCCGCCCGGCGGAGCCGGTGGGCCGGGGCGGCCCGGTTGGCGGAGCCGTTACGCTGGGGGTGTGGCAGTCGTCGATGTATCCGAAGAGCTGAAGTCCCTCTCCTCCACCATGGAGTCGATCGAGGCCGTCCTCGACCTGGACAAGATGAGGGCAGACATCGCCGTGCTCGAGGAGCAGGCGGCCGCGCCGTCCCTGTGGGACAACCCGGACGAGGCGCAGAAGATCACGAGCCGGCTCTCCCACCTCCAGGCCGAGGTCAGGAAGGCGGAGGCGCTCCGCGGCAGGATCGACGACCTCGGTGTGCTCTTCGAGCTCGCCGAGGCCGAGGACGACCCGGACACCCGCACCGAGGCCGAGGCCGAGCTCGTCGCCGTCAAGAAGGCGCTGGACGAGATGGAGGTCCGCACCCTCCTCTCCGGCGAGTACGACTCCCGCGAGGCGCTCGTCAACATCCGCGCCGAGGCCGGCGGCGTCGACGCCGCCGACTTCGCCGAGCGCCTCCAGCGCATGTACCTGCGCTGGGCCGAGCAGCGCGGCTACAAGACCGAGGTCTACGAGACGTCGTACGCCGAAGAGGCCGGCATCAAGTCGACCACCTTCGCCGTCCAGGCGCCCTACGCCTACGGCACCCTCTCCGTCGAGCAGGGCACCCACCGCCTGGTGCGCATCTCGCCCTTCGACAACCAGGGCCGCCGCCAGACGTCCTTCGCGGGCGTGGAGATCCTCCCCGTCGTCGAGCAGTCCGACCACGTCGACATCGACGAGTCCGAGCTCCGCATCGACGTCTACCGCTCCTCCGGCCCCGGCGGCCAGGGCGTCAACACCACCGACTCCGCCGTGCGGATCACCCACCTCCCCACCGGCATCGTGGTCTCCTGCCAGAACGAGCGCTCCCAGATCCAGAACAAGGCCACCGCCATGGCCGTCCTCCAGGCCAAGCTGCTCGAGCGGCGCCGTCAGGAGGAGCAGGCCAAGATGGACGCCCTCAAGGGCGACGGCGGCAACTCCTGGGGCAACCAGATGCGTTCGTACGTCCTGCACCCGTACCAGATGGTCAAGGACCTGCGGACCGACTTCGAGGTCGGCAACCCCGAGGCCGTGTTCAACGGCGAGATCGACGGTTTCCTCGAGGCCGGCATTCGCTGGCGCAAGCAGCAGGAACAGCAGAGCTGATTGATTTGTCGACAAGGCAACTGCCGCTCCGCGAGCGGTAGTTGCCGCAGTCGTCATACTCACATTCTTCTCTTCCCGGCAAAGAACCCGTACCCGGACATCGCGTGCGCAACGGCCTTGACGTTGCTGTGAATTGTGGGAAGGGTGATGGGCGGCATGCGTGTCTCTGGGGCGCATGTGAACCGGGGGGCTCCATCGTTCTGCACCTCCGTTGATCACTGCCCCGAGCGCGGCCCATTCGACGATCGCTACTGGGGGTAGCAACCACATGACCAAGAAGACACGGATCCGTGTCGCGCGTATAGCCGCCGGCGCCGTGATAGCCGCGGGCGCCTCGCTCACCGCCGCGGGCGCCGCTTCCGCCCTCGACGCCAACGTCCAGGTCGGCCCGGTCGTCCTCGGTGTCGCGGCGGACGGCGGCGCCACCGAGGGCACGACCGACGGTGGCACCGAGGGCAGCACTGAGGGCGGCACCGAAGGCACCAGCCAGGGCAGCAGCGAGGGCGCCTCCGTGGGCGTCTCCGAGGGCACCTCGACGGGCACCTCCACCGGCACGTCCACGGGTACGTCCTCCGGGACCTCCGAGGGCACCTCCACCGGTACTTCGACCGGCACCTCCACCGGCACCTCCACCGGCACCTCCACGGGTACGTCCTCCGGGACCTCCGAGGGCACCTCCACCGGTACCTCGACCGGCACCTCCACCGGTACCTCCACGGGTACGTCCTCCGGCACGTCCGAGGGGACCTCCACCGGTACCTCCACCGGCACGTCCTCCGGTACCTCGACGGGCACCTCCACCGGCACCTCCGCGGGCTCCACCGGCGGCGGTTCGGGCAACGGCGGCGGTTCCGGCAACTCCGGCGGCTCCACCGGGGGTTCCAGCGCGGGCGGCTCCGGCTCCACCGGCGGCTCGACCGGCGGTTCCGCCACCGGCGGTTCCGGCACGGTCGGCGGCACCGGCCCGGACGGCGGCGGCAACAACACCGTCCCGCAGGAGCAGGGCTCCTCGGCGCTCACCGAGACCGGCTCCGACAACAACGCCGCCCCGCAGGGCAACGGCAAGCAGCTGGCCGAGACGGGTGCCGGGCAGACCGCGTTCCTGCTGATCGGCGCCGCGACGATGATCGCCGGCGGTATCGGCTTCCGGATCCTGCCGCGCGTGATGGGCGGCCGCGGCGGCGCCGCCGCCTGAGCGTAGCCGCGCTCTCACGGTAAGTGGACGGAAGGGCCCGGAGGCATATGCTCCGGGCCCTTCGCCCATCTCGTCTTCAAGAAGTCCGGGAACTCTCAGGAGCTCTAGGGAAGTCCCGGGATTCCCGGGGCCGGCCCTCCCGGACCGGCTCGCCTACGCGGTCTGGTGCGCGAGCAGCGCCACCGCCGCGATCAGCACCGCGAGCAGGGCGATCAGCGCCATCGGGTTCAGGCCGGCGAGGAAGTTCTCCTGCTGCAGCCGCTCGCGGTTCGCACGGCACACGGGGCAGCGGCCCTCGCTCACGGGCGCCGCGCAGTTCGCGCACACCAACCGGTCGTACGTCATGCGCTCGCCCTCCTTGCACCGGTTCTACTCACACAACGCTCACGGACACGCGAACGTTCCCCTCTCCACAATGCCAGGTTCCCCGGGATTCAGCGCGGGGTCCCGGAAGACCCCGGGCGGCCGTGCGCGGGGGCCGCCTGCGCGGGTCGCGCGGACAAAACGTACAACTATCCACCAACCCTGCCCCAACCCCGACCGGCGACTGCGCACCCACACCCGACTCGCGTATGGTCACGCTCATCTACCCCCGGCGACCCGTGGTGCATCCGTGATCCGATTCGACAACGTCTCCAAGGTCTACCCCAAGCAGACCCGCCCGGCCCTCAGGGATGTCTCCCTGGAGGTCGAGAAGGGCGAGTTCGTGTTCCTGGTGGGGTCCTCCGGCTCCGGAAAGTCCACCTTCCTGCGGCTGATCCTCCGCGAGGAGCGGTGCAGCCACGGCCAGGTGCACGTTCTGGGCAAGGACCTCGCGCGCCTGTCCAACTGGAAGGTGCCGCAGATGCGCCGCCAGCTCGGGACGGTGTTCCAGGACTTCCGCCTCCTGCCGAACAAGACGGTCGCCGAGAACGTCGCCTTCGCGCAGGAGGTCATCGGCAAGTCCAAGGGCGAGATCCGCAAGTCCGTGCCGCAGGTGCTCGACCTCGTCGGGCTCGGCGGCAAGGAGGACCGGATGCCCGGCGAGCTCTCCGGCGGTGAGCAGCAGCGCGTGGCCATCGCGCGGGCCTTCGTCAACCGGCCCAAGCTGCTGATCGCCGACGAGCCCACCGGCAACCTCGACCCGCAGACCTCCGTCGGCATCATGAAACTGCTCGACCGCATCAACCGCACCGGAACCACCGTGGTGATGGCCACGCACGACCAGAACATCGTGGACCAGATGCGCAAGCGCGTCATCGAGCTGGAGAAGGGCCGCCTCGTCCGCGACCAGGCTCGCGGCGTCTACGGCTACCAGCACTGACCGCCGCCCGAGACACGTCCACGAAAGGCTTGACCGAAGGCCATGCGCGCCCAGTTCGTCCTGTCGGAGATCGGTGTGGGTCTCCGCCGCAACCTGACGATGACCTTCGCGGTCGTCGTCTCCGTCGCCCT
>NZ_BMVJ01000023.1:55645-57798 GCF_014650655.1 Streptomyces anandii JCM 4720 | reverse complement strand
GTCCCTCGCCCTGTTCGGCGGGTCGCTGCTGATGAGCGACCAGGTCAACACGATGAAGGGCTACTGGTACGACAAGGTCAACGTCTCGATCTTCCTCTGCAACAAGAGCGACGCCGAGAACGACCCCAAGTGTGCCAAGGGCGCCGTCACCGAGGACCAGAAGAAGGCGATCCTCGCCGACCTCGACAAGATGCCGGTGGTCCAGAAGGTCACCCACGAGTCCCAGGACGAGGCGTACAAGCACTACAAGGAGCAGTTCGGCGACTCCCCGCTGGCCAGTTCCCTCACGCCGGACCAGATGCAGGAGTCGTACCGCATCAAGCTGAAGAACCCCGAGCAGTACCAGGTCATCGCCAGCGCCTTCAACGGCCGCGACGGCGTGCAGTCGGTGCAGGACCAGAAGGGCATCCTGGACAACCTCTTCGGTCTGCTCAACGGCATGAACTGGGCCGCCCGCGCGGTGATGGCGCTGATGCTGGTGGTCGCGCTGATGCTGATCGTCAACACCGTGCGCGTCTCGGCGTTCAGCCGGCGCCGCGAGACCGGGATCATGCGCCTGGTGGGCGCCTCCGGCTTCTACATCCAGGCGCCGTTCATCATGGAGGCCGCGGTCGCCGGGCTCATCGGCGGCACGGTCGCGTGCGGATTCCTCGTCGTCGCGCGGTACTTCATCATCGACCACGGCCTCGCCCTGTCGCACAAGCTCAACCTGATCAACTTCATCGGCTGGGACGCCGTGCTGACGAAGCTGCCGCTGATCCTCGCGACGAGCCTGCTGATGCCGGCGCTCGCCGCGTTCTTCGCGCTGCGCAAGTACCTGAAGGTGTGACGCACGCCTCCGCGCGCCCGGAGGGTCGTACGGTCAAGGGGCCGTACGGCCCCGGAGCGTTGTCCTAGACTCACCGCCATGTCAGGTCGTGACCTGTTCTGCCCGCCCCGCCGCAGCCGCCGCGGGGCCGCCCTGGCATTGGTCTTCGCGAGCGTGCTCGTGGCCGGCGCGGCCACCGGTTCGCTGCCCGGCTCCCCGCCCGGGGCCGGCGGCCGCAAGTCCCCGGCGCGGACGGCGGATTCGCCCGCCTCGGCGCACCACGCGGCCGTGTCGGAGGCCGCCGCCGAGGCCATGGCCGACGGCAAGTCCCCGATGGAGGCCGCCGAACGGGCAGTCAGCCGCAGCGGGGACCGCTGGGGCGCCGTCTACTCCCAGGGCGACTTCCAGGAGTTCCAGGAGGCCCTGGACGGCCAGTACACCGGCGTCGGACTGTGGGCGCGGCGCGAGCGGGACGGCGGCATCGACGTCACCCGGGTCCAGACGGGCTCACCCGCCGCCGACGCGGGGATCCGCAGCGGCGACCGGCTGCGCAGCGTGGACGGCGAGAAGGTGGACGGACTGCCCGTCACCGAGGTCGTCTCGTTACTGCGCGGCGACGCCGACGACGCGCCCGCCGGCACCGCCGTCACCCTCGGCCTGGAGCGCGGCAGGCGCGCGTGGACCGAGACCCTGCGCCGGGCCCGCCTGTCGACCGACCCGGTCACCGTCCGCCGCCTCGCCGACGGCGTGACCGTCATCAAGGTCGCCGCCTTCACCAAGGGCGTGGGCGACAAGGTCCGCACCGCGGTACGGGGCGCCCCCGCCGACTCCGGGATCATCCTCGACCTGCGCGGCAACTCCGGCGGCCTGGTCACCGAGGCCGTCACCACCGCCTCCGCCTTCCTCGACGGCGGCCTGGTCGCCACCTACGACGTCGACGGCCGCCAGCGCGCCCTGCACGCCGAGCCCGGCGGCGACACGGCCAGACCCCTGGTCGCGCTCGTCGACGGCGGCACGATGAGCGCGGCCGAACTGCTCACCGGGGCCCTCCAGGACCGCGGCCGCGCGGTCGTCGTCGGTTCGCGCACCTTCGGCAAGGGCTCGGTGCAGATGCCGAGCCGGCTGCCCGACGGCTCCGTCGCCGAGCTCACGGTCGGGCACTACCGCACCCCGGGCGGCCGCAGCGTCGACGGCCACGGCATCACCCCCGACCTGGACCCGGGCAGGGACGCGATCCAGCGGGCCCGCACGGTCCTGACGGGCCTGGGCGACCCCTCCTGAGCCCCACCTGAGCCCCTCCTGATCCTTTCCTGAGCCCTTCCCGCGTCCTCACCGCGTCCGTCGA
>NZ_BMVJ01000023.1:52481-55619 GCF_014650655.1 Streptomyces anandii JCM 4720 | reverse complement strand
AGATCGCCGGGGGCGGGCGCCTGACGTAAGCTGCGCCGCGTCGGCGGCCGCACACGGCCACCGCACCCCCCGCGCGCACGACGACCTGGGAGACATCGATGATCTTCATCACCGCGAAGTTCCGCGTCCTGCCCGAGCACGCCGACGCCTGGCCCGAGATCACCCGCGAGTTCACCGAGGCCACCCGCCGTGAAGCGGGCTGCCTGTGGTTCGAGTGGTCCCGCAGCCTCGACGACCCGGACGAGTACGTGCTGACCGAGGCGTTCCGCGACGACGAGGCCGGCGCGGCGCACGTCGGCTCCGAGCACTTCGCGACCGCCCGCCAGGTCCTGCCGCGCCACCTCGCGGAGACCCCGCGCATCGTCAACGTCACCGTGCCGCAGGACGACTGGTCGCGGCTGGGCGAGATGGCCGTGCCCCAGGAGGGCTGACGCGGCCCGCGCCGCGGAAACGACTGGCCCGGCGGCCCCCGTGTGGTGCGAAAATGGGCGGCACTATGGCTAAGGAAAAAGGGCGCAAGCTGATCGCGCAGAACAAGAAGGCGCGGCACGACTACCACATCCTCGACACCTACGAGGCCGGTCTGGTCCTCACCGGTACCGAGGTGAAGTCACTGCGCCAGGGGCGGGCCTCGCTGGTCGACGGCTTCGTGCAGCT
Source organism: Streptomyces anandii JCM 4720 (assembly GCF_014650655.1). Lineage (GTDB taxonomy): Bacteria > Actinomycetota > Actinomycetes > Streptomycetales > Streptomycetaceae > Streptomyces > Streptomyces anandii. The sequence goes on along the minus strand of NZ_BMVJ01000023.1, from coordinate 54,962 downwards.
GGACGGTCACGAGGCGTGGCTGCACAACGTGCACGTGCCCGAGTACAGCCAGGGCACCTGGACCAACCACAGCGCCCGCCGCAAGCGCAAGCTGCTGCTGCACCGCGTCGAGATCGACAAGCTGGAGTCGAAGTCCCAGGAGACGGGTCACACGATCGTGCCCCTCGCCCTGTACTTCAAGGACGGCCGTGCCAAGGTCGAGATCGCGCTGGCGAGGGGCAAGAAGGAGTACGACAAGCGCCAGACCCTGCGCGAGAAGCAGGACCGGCGCGAGACCGACCGGGCGATGGCGGCGGTGCGGCGCAAGCAGCGGGGCTAGCCGGGTGACCGGCGGGAATACGGTGGCACGGGCGTGCGTTGTTCCCGTACGATGGCACCAGCACCCCAGGTGGGTGCGCACCTTGAGAAATCAACATGGGGATGATCGGTTTCGACAGCGGCTGTCGAAGCAGGGGAAGCGTGTCGAGGAAGCGGCCATGATCTCGTAAACCACAGGCCGAAAAAAATAATCGCCAACACCAAGCGCGATTCCTCCCAGGCTTTCGCCCTCGCTGCCTGATAAGCAGCTAGAGCGAGCCTCCTGATGGGAGTGTCAGCCCGGGGCTGTTCCCGACCCGGATCCTGGCATCAGCTAGGGGACTAAACCTTGATCCCGGTCACGGGGTGAAGAGGGAAACCAAACAGTGACTGAGCCCGTCGGAGACTTGTCCGCGTGATCTCCGGGGCCGAGAAAATCGAAGCGGACTGCACACGGAGAAGCCCTGGTTCCGCACCGTTGGACGCGGGTTCGATTCCCGCCATCTCCACTTGCCCCATGTGGGCGAAGGCCCCGCCGCTCACGAGCGACGGGGCCTTCGTCATGCCCGCGGCCCTTCGACCTCGGTGCTCCGGTTCCCGGGCCGGCGAGGCCGCGCCTCCGTGCGCACCGTGCGCGCCCCCGCCCGCCACTCGTGCGCGACCGACTGATGGAGTCGACCGACGCCTGCTGCCGGGCTGCCACAGCCCCACTGCCATACGCTGTCGTGACGGGCGGTCAGTGTTCGGCGGGCCGAACGGATCGGCGGGTGAGGGCGAGTCCGGCGAGGGAGATCAGCAGCGCCAGCGCCGCCGCCCCCACCGGCACCGCGTAACCGGCCGTCGGCGACACGTGCTCGACCACCCAGCCGCCCGCCGCGCTGCCGCAGCCGATGCCGCCGAGCAGGCCCGTCACCGCCAGCGTCATGCCCTCGTTGAGGCGGCCCTCGGGGCTGCGCTCCTGGACCAGGGTCATGTTGGTCACCATGGTGGGCGCCGTCGCCGTACCGGCCACCAGCAGAGCCGCCGACAGCAGCACCAGGGAGCCGGTGAGCGAGGCGGCCATCAGCGGCAGCGTCATCATCACGGTCATCGCGGCCACGCACCACGGCAGCCGTCGCCGGGCCGGGCCCGCAGGCCGCACCAGCCCGTACACCAGCCCGGCCGCGCACGACCCGGCCGCCTGCAGCCCCAGCGCCACGCCCGCCGCCGGCCGGTGCCCCCGGTCGTCCGCGAACGCCACGGTGACCACCTCCATCGCCCCGAACACCGCCCCCATGGCCAGGCACACCGCGAGCTGGGCGGGCATGCCGGGCGCCCGCAGCGGGGCCTTCGCGGGGGTACGGCGCCTGGGCGGCGGCTCGGTCGAGCGCTGCGCGGCGAACAGCAGCACGCCGGTGAGCAGCAGCACCGCCGCTACCAGAGTGCCGGCCTCGGGGAAGAACGTCCCGGTGAGGAAGGCCGCGAGGACCGGCCCGAGCATGTAGCACAGCTCGTCGGCCGCCTGCTCGAAGGAGTTGGCGGTGTGCAGGGCCTCGGAATGGCCCTTCAGCAGATGGGCCCAGCGGGCGCGGGACATCCCGCCCGTGTTCGGGGTCGTCGCGGTCGCGGCGTACGCGGCGAACAGCGTCCAGTCCGGGGCGCCCCCGCGCACGCACAGCACCAGCGCCAGACTGCCCAGCACCGCGCACACCGTGGCGGGCACGGCGACCCTGGCCTGCCCGTACCGGTCGACCAGCCGGGCGACCCAGGGCGCGGTGACGGCGGTCGCGGCGAGGCCGGTGGCGGTGACGGCCCCGGCGAGCGCGTACGAGCCGCGCACGCCCGCGATCATCACCACCGCGCTGACACCGAACATGCCTTGCGGGAGGCGGGCGATGAGATTGCCGGCGGTGAAGGCGCGGGTGCCGGGGAGGGCGAAGAGGCGGCGGTAGGGGTTGGTCCTGGTGGGTGGCCGAGTGGACTCCTCGGAGCTTCTCGCGGCGGGCTGAGCGGCGGGCTTGGGTGGCATGTCCACCACCGTCGCGCCGAGTGGATCAAACCGTCCAACACCTTCTCGGAGCCGATTGACGCACCAGCGTTGTAAATTCGGCGCATGCCCGCCCCGCACGCCCGCCACCTGGACCCGCGCCTGCTCGCCGCCTTCGTCGCCGTCGCCGAGGAACTGCACTTCACCCGCGCCGCGTC
>NZ_BMVJ01000023.1:45228-52458 GCF_014650655.1 Streptomyces anandii JCM 4720 | reverse complement strand
CCGGCTGTACGTCGCCCAGCAGGCGCTGAGCCGGGACGTACGGAGGCTGGAGCGGGAACTGGGCGCCGAGCTGTTCGTCCGCACCACCCGGCAGGTCACGCTCACCGCCGACGGCGAGCGGCTGCTGCCCCACGCCCGCCGCGCCCTGGAGGCCCAGGACGAGCTGCTGGCCGCCTTCGGGCACGCCCGCCCGCTCCTGGTCGACCTGAATTCCCCGGGCCTGACCACCGGCCGCAGCGTGCTGCTCCGCGCCCGCGAACTCGCCCCCGAACACGAGATCATGGCCCGCTACGAGAGCGGACTGACCGGCGCCGCCGCCGAGTTGCTGGCGGGCCGCCTGGACGCCTCGTTCGGACGGTACGCCGGTCTCGAACCGGCGCTGCGGGCCCGGCTGGACCACCAGCTCGTGCGCTACGAGCCGATGGCGATCGTGCTGCCCGAGGACCACCGGCTGGCCCCGCTGCCCGCCGTGCCGCTGGCCGAGCTGGCGGGCGAGACCGTCTACGCCGGCGCCGGAAACCCCCGCACCCCCGAGTGGACCGACCTCGCGCGGCTGCTCTTCGCCGGGCGCGGGATCGAGGTCGCGCCACCGGCGCCCCTCGCGGTGGGGGTGGAGGAGTTCGAGCGGCTGATGGCCAAGACCGGCCACCCGGTCCTCGCCGTGATCGGCTTCCCCGCGCTGCCGCACACCGTCGTACGGCCGCTCGTCGACCCCGTTCCGCTGTCGCCGGTGTCACTGGTGTGGCGCAAGGGGCTGGTGCATCCGGCGTTCGACGCCGTTCGACGCGCGGCCGCGGAACTGGCGGGGATGGAGGGATGGTTGAGGCGACCCGAAACAGGATGGATTCCAGCCATCGACGAAACGGTCAATTCCGTTCACCATTGATACTTCGCAAATCCGGAACTCCCTCAAGCGCTACGTTCGTGGCGCCGAGCACGGTGTGGCAAGGGGGCGCGCGGGACAGGTGGGGGCCTGGTTCCGGCGACGCGGGCTCGGGGTCGTACGCGCACCCGGAACTCCCTTGGGGGAAGGTACGTGCGCGTGAAAAAGGGGCCGGAAGAAGCCCAACCGGAATGGCCCGCCGCCGCATCAGCGACCGGTGAGACGCCTGCCGCCGAAGGCGGCGCCGCCCAGAGGGCGCAGACGTTCTCGGAGACGGGGGCGTTCCCGGAGGCCGGGGCGTTCCCGGAGACCGGGGCGGCGAAGAGGGCGCGGGTCGAGGACCCGTGGGGGGACGCCGGGCCGGGGCCGGACTCGGGCCCGGATTCCGGCCTGGGTCCGGATCCCGGCCCGGGGCCGGATTCGGAGCCGGATGCGGAGGAGCTGACCGTCCGGCTCGACCGTGCCGCGGGGCGGCCCGGCAAAACGTTCGCTCGTGCGAGCGAAGGGGACGCGCGCGGCGACGGGCCGGCGGACGCCGGTGGTTCGGACGGTCCAGGTGGTTGTGAGGACGGGGCCGGTGGGGCCGGTGGGTCCGACGGCGGGCCCGTGTTCGTCGACGAGTCGGGCCGTCGCAGCCGCCGCTTCCGCCGGTTCGGCATGGCCGTGGGCTTCGCCTGCGCGGTGTACGCCGTCGTCATCGTCGTCACCCTCGTCTCGGGCAACTCCACCGCGCCCTGGCTGCCGGTGCCCGGCCAGGCCGACGACCGGCCCTCGAGCAAGGTCGACACCTCCCCGGTGCCCTCGGACCCCGCGCGCCCGCCCGGCACCGGCGGCGGTTTCGTCGTACCCGAGGCGCCCGTGACCGCCCCGGGCGTCGCGCGGCCGACACCGGGCGCCACCGGCACGGCGCCCAAGGCCTCCGGGGGACCGCGCAAGCCGGGCAGCGCCTCGGCCGGTCCCCGGCCGAGCGCCGGCGGGACCAGCAAGGCCCCGGGCTCGGGCGCCACCGGCCCGGTCGTGCAGCCGACCCCGCCCCCGTCCTCCGCCTCGCCCGACCCTAGCCCCAGCGGCGGAGGCGGCGGCCCGTCCACCTCTCCCGATCCGTCACCGACGACGGGCGGCACCGGAGGGGGCAGTGGGGGAGCGCCCGGCTCGGGCACCGGCGGACCCGGCACGGTCGCGGACGGTCAGGGCAGCCCCGTACCCGTGGCCACCGAGACGGGTTCGACGACGTCCTCGGGTTCGACGACGTCCTCGGGTTCCACCGCGCCCGGTCCGACCACCACCCCCGCTCCGACCACCGCGTCCGGCCCCACGGCGGAGCCCGGCACCGGCGGGTCGCCGGCGGGGGCCGGACAGCGGTCCGCCGCACCTGCCTCGCCGTCGGCCGCACCTGCCGCGCAGGACTCCGGGACGACGGTCGTGATCTCCTCCGGGAGCATGACCTGATGGGACCCCGCACCCGCCGTACCACCGGCACCGCGACGGGACCCGCGCAGCTGCCCTCCCGTTCCGCCCGTTCCGCCCGTTCCGCCCGGTCGTCCCGCTGGTCGCGGTCGCCGGGCTCCTCACGCCCCTCGGGATCCCCGCACTCCTCCCGGTCCGCGCCCGGGCCGGCATCGAGGCGAGCGTCCGGGCCGGCGTCCCGGTCCGCCGCGCGCCGACGCCGGCTTCCGCTGCGCCTGCTGCTGCCGGTCCTCCTCCTGGCCGCCCTGATGGCGATGCTGATGCTGCGCGGCTACGTGCACAGCGAGATCCTCGCCGATCACCGGATCCGGCCCGAGGCCACCACCGACCGGGTGCCGCAGAAGATCCTCGACGGCGGCCCGGTCATCGACACCCGGGACGGCCGCGAGACCAGCCTGCGCGTGCCCGACCACCGCCTGGTCCTCACCTTCGACGACGGCCCCGACCCGACGTGGACGCCCAAGGTGCTGGACGTGCTCAAGGAGCACCACGCGCACGCGGTCTTCTTCGTCACCGGCACCATGACCTCGCGCTACCCCGCGCTGGTCAGGCGCATGGTGGCCGAGGGCCACGAAGTGGGCCTGCACACCTTCAACCACCCCGACCTGTCCTACCAGTCCAAGAGCCGGATCGACTGGGAGCTGTCGCAGAACCAGCTCGCCATCACCGGCGCGGCCGGCGTGCGCACCTCGCTGTTCCGGCCGCCGTACTCCTCCTTCGCCGACGCCATGGACAACCGCTCGTGGCCGGTGACGCGGTACATCGGCTCGCGCGGCTACATCACGGTCGTCAACGACACCGACAGCGAGGACTGGCAGAAGCCGGGTGTCGGGGAGATCATCCGCCGGGCAACGCCGAAGGGCGGCAAGGGCGCGATCGTCCTGATGCACGACTCCGGCGGCGACCGTCACCAGACCGTCGAGGCGCTGGACCGCTTCATCCCCCGACTCCAGGCGCGCGGCTACCGGTTCGACAACCTCACCGAGGCGCTCGGCGCGCCCAGCGCGCTCACCCCGGTCACCGGTCCCGACCTGTGGCAGGGCAAGGCGTGGGTCTTCCTCGTGCAGGCCTCCGACGACGTCACCGGAACGCTCGCGATCTGCCTCGCGGTGGTCGGCGGCCTGGTGATCGCCCGATTCGCGCTGATGCTGCTGCTCTCGGGCGCGCACTCGCGCCGGGTGCGGCGCAAGGGCTTCCGCTGGGGCCCACCGGTCACCGAACCGGTGTCGGTGCTGGTGCCCGCGTACAACGAGGCCAAGTGCATCGAGAACACGGTCCGTTCACTGACCGCGAGCGAACACCCGGTCGAGGTCGTGGTCGTGGACGACGGCTCGGCCGACGGCACCGCGGACATCGTGGAGGCCATGGACCTGCCCGGTGTGCGGGTGGTCCGCCAGCGCAACGCGGGCAAGCCGGCCGCGCTCAACCGCGGTATCGCGCACGCCTCGCACGACCTGATCGTGATGATGGACGGCGACACGGTGTTCGAGCCGTCCACGGTCCGCGAACTGGTCCAGCCCTTCGGCGACCCCAAGGTCGGCGCGGTGGCGGGCAACGCCAAGGTGGGCAACCGCGATTCGCTGATCGGCGCCTGGCAGCACATCGAGTACGTGATGGGCTTCAACCTCGACCGCCGGATGTACGACGTGCTGCGCTGCATGCCGACGATCCCGGGGGCGGTGGGCGCCTTCCGACGCTCGGCCCTCGAGGAGGCGGGCGGCATGAGCCACGACACCCTCGCCGAGGACACCGACATCACGATGGCGCTCCACCGCGCCGGCTGGCGCGTCGTCTACGCCGAGAACGCGCGCGCCTGGACCGAGGCGCCGGAATCCGTCCAGCAGTTGTGGTCCCAGCGCTACCGCTGGTCGTACGGCACCATGCAGGCGATCTGGAAGCACCGCGGTGCCCTGCTGGACCGGGGCCCCTCGGGCCGCTTCGGCCGCGTGGGCCTGCCGCTGGTGTCCCTGTTCATGGTGGTGGCCCCGCTGCTGGCGCCCCTGATCGACGTCTTCCTTCTCTACGGGGTCGTCTTCGGCCCCACCCGGAAGACGGTCCTGGCCTGGCTGGGCGTACTGGCCATCCAGGCGATCTGCGCCGCGTACGCCTTCCGCCTGGACAAAGAGCGCATGACGCACCTCATCTCCCTGCCCCTCCAGCAGATCCTCTACCGGCAGTTGATGTACGTGGTCCTGCTCCAGTCCTGGATCACGGCACTCACGGGCGGCCGCCTGCGCTGGCAGAAGCTGCGGCGCACGGGGGTGGTGGAGGCACCGGGCGGACCGGTGCAGGGACAGGCGCGACGCGAGCGGGCGGCCGTGGCCTCCGGCGACGGGGGCGGCACGGACCGGACACCGGATCGGAGTGCGGTGCGATGACGGAGCCCGGTGACATGACACAGACACTCGCAGCCGACGCGACGGCGGACCGCAGGCCACCACCGCCTCCGCGCGCCGGCCGGGACCGCTACCTGGACCTCCTCCGGGCCCTGGCCCTGGTCCGGGTCGTGGTCTACCACCTCTTCGGCTGGGGCTGGCTGACGATCCTCTTCCCGTCCATGGGCGTGATGTTCGCCCTGGCGGGCTCCCTCATGGCCCGCAGCCTGAACCGCCCCGCGCTGAGCGTGATCCGGGGCAGGCTGAGGCGCCTGCTGCCCCCGCTGTGGATCTTCGCCGCCGTGCTGGTCCCGCTGATGCTGTACGCGGGCTGGAACCCGGCGCGGGACCCGGACCTGGGCGGTTCGACGGGCCTGCCGAAACTCCTGAACTACCTGGTCCCGGTAGGCGCCCCGCCGTACCCCGAGCACCTGGGCTCGGACTCGGGCCTGCTGGACCCGACCTGGCCGGACGACGCGGCGGGCCCGCTGTGGTACTTGCGCGCCTACCTCTGGTTCGTAGTGGCCTCGCCGGTGCTCCTGTGGGCATTCCGCCGGGCCCCGTGGCCGACCCTGCTGGGCCCCCTCGCTCTGACGGCGGTGGTCGGCACGGGGTGGGTGACCATCCCCGGCGAGACGGGCGAGGCGATCACCGACTTCGCGGTCTACGGCAGCTGCTGGATCCTGGGCTTCGCCCACCACGAGGGAGCGTTGAAGCAAGTCCCGCGCTACATCGCGGTGTCGTCCTCGGCCTTGCTGATGGCGGTGGGCCTGTGGTGGGCCTCGGGCCACCGGGGCCCGGACGGCTGGGACCTGAACGACATCCCGTTCGCCCAGGCCACCTGGTCCTTCGGCGTAGTGGTGATCCTCCTCCAGTACTCCCCGTCCTGGACGGAACTCCCCGGCCGCCTGCGCCGCTGGGACGGCCCGATCACCTTGGCGAACAACCGCGCGGTGACGATCTACCTCTGGCACAACGCCCTGATCACCGCCGCCGTCCCCCTCTTGGACCAGGCCTACAACCTCCCCTTCATGCAGAGCGACACGGCAACGTCCTTCCTGGACAAGACCTACCCCTTCTGGACCTTCGCCGTGGTCTGGCCCCTCATAGCCCTGGCCATCCTCACCTTCGGCTGGATCGAGGACCTGACAGCAAAACGCAAGCCGAGGCTGTGGCCGAACGGGAGGGAGAGGCGGAGAAGCAGGGCCTTGTAGCCGACGACCGGGCCCGTCACGGAGCCATGCTGGTGGGTGGCTGCTCAGGCGACCGGTCGCAGCCGGGGCGAACCCATGTGGATGGTGTCGCAGACCGTCGCACGAATCTGCCGCCCCTGGGGGTCGGACATCTGCACGGAGGCGCCGTAGTCAGTGGATGCCGGGTGCGGCGGCCGTGCGCTGATCTCGGGGTCCTCGCCAGGCGGTATGGCGCAGTACCCGTCGCGGAGACGGACCGCGGGGTAGAAGAGCGGGATCTCGACCGTGCGACCGTGGCCCAGCAGCAGTCGGACCCGTGTCGTCGTCTTCGGCTGCGCGTCCACCGCCGGCCCCTTGCCCAGATGGACCTCCAGATCCGGGTAACCGTCGAAGGCACAGGGCGTGGCACCGGTGTTCGTGGCGCTGAGCAGGGCAGTCGGCTCTTTGGACGGCTTGACGGTGAGAAGCGTCAGCCGCCATCGCAATTGCTCGGTGCCGCATGCGAGGCGGGCACCCGTCGGGGCAGTGGAGGACACACCCGTCGCGGCCGGACCGAGCGTTGACATCGTCGTCCGCGACGGCGGTCGAACGGTCGGCCTCTGCTTCCCACCGTCCTGATGCACCGGACCGCACGCCACGGCGGCCCCGATCACTGTCAGGGCGATGGCGGAGACTGCGGTTGCGCGCGGTGTTGCCACGACAACTCCCCCCCGGGGGAAGGGGCCCGGCGCGGCCGAGTGCCACCAGTACTGCCTTCCGGACGGGGAGATGAGTTTCGTCTCCACACGGGTTCCGCGGTCGTGACATCGCCGAAGCCGTAGATCAGGTCGTGAGGGACAGCCTGACCCAAGATCGACAGGTATGCAGAAATCACTAAGTAGGGCTGCAAACAGCTGTGTTGACGCAGGTGTGGATCTTTCAGGCAAGGAGTCTGTGACCTTCCTTACAGGCAATTGACGACTTGCCGTGAACATGACTTAGCTTTACGTGACCTTTACAACTTTCATATCTTGGGGGAACGCGTGAAGCCCGAGCGTGGGGTGCCGCCGGTGCGGAGGGCGCGGAGAACGCCAAGCAGCCTGTTCGGGGGCGTGGCTGCTGCGCTGGTGCTGTCCGTGTTGCCTGTGGTGCCCACAGCGGCTGCTGCGCGAGCGGAGTCGGCACCAATGCCCGGAATCGGCGCGGTGAATGAGCCGACGGCCGCGTCCCGAGCACAGACCTCGGGTGAGCCGGTGGAGGTGACGGCTGATCGCACCGAGTACTCCACCACTGTGGCCAACCCTGATGGTTCCTTCACGCTCACCCAGTCCAC
>NZ_BMVJ01000023.1:28908-45205 GCF_014650655.1 Streptomyces anandii JCM 4720 | reverse complement strand
TACACCCGAGCGGGTCAAGCAGCACGATGGCAGCTGGGGCTCGGTCGATACAGCGCTGGAGCGCCGACCGGACGGGCGGATCGCCCCGAAGGGCGCGGTGGTCGATCTGTCGTTCTCCGGTGGCGGAGCCGGGTCGGACATGATTCATCTTTCGAAAAGCGGCCGGTCGGTGACGCTGGGCTGGTCGGGTTCCCTGCCCGCGCCGGCGATCGACGGCTCAACAGCTACTTACCCGAACGTTTTCGACGGAGTTGATCTCCAGCTGACGGCCACGGCCGAGGGCTACCGAGAGATCCTCGTCGTCAAGACGTCCGAGGCGGCTCAGAACCCCGCACTGGAACAGGTCAAGCTCACCGCCTCCGGAGACGGACTGTCCTTGGTCGCGGGTGCCGGCGGCGGGCTGCGGGCCGTCGACGGCGATGGCAATGCGGTCTTCCACGGGCCCGCGGGACAGATGTGGGACTCGGCCGGTGACAAGGCGTCAGGCCCCGAGGCCCAGACGGTGAGAACTACCGCCACGGCACCGGAGACCGGTGAACCGCAGGAGGACCCGTCGCAGCCGGCCGAGGGTGACGCCACCGCTGTACTTCCGGTGAAGGTGGACGACGGCAGCGTGGCTGTGCACCCGGATCTGGGGCTGCTCCGCGGCAAAGAAACGGTCTATCCGGTCTTCATCGACCCCTCCGTCGGGCTGGGAGTCTCCGAACGCACCAAAATCTCCTCCGACGGCGACAAGTTCTGGATGTTCGACGGCGACAAAGGCGTCGGCAAGTGCGGTACCGCAGACGGCTACTACTGCGGTGGCGGCTATGTGGACCGTATGTACTTCGAGTTCGCTCCCACCAAACTGGCGGGCAAGCACGTGCTGGACGCCACCTTCCGTGCGAAGGAGACCTGGTCGTTCAACTGTGACCCGCACTGGGTGGACCTGGAACGCACCGACAACATCTCCGAAGGCACCAGATGGCCGGGACCCAGGCAACTGGACCAGATGGGCGACCGCTACGTCGCGGCCGGCCGCGGATCTTTGTGTAGTCCGGACCAACCGGACGCGTGGATCGAGTTCAATGACAATCCCGATGAATCGGACGAGAACCTCACGAGCACTGTGCGCTCGTTCGCGGATGGAAAAATCAGCCGTCTCACCTTGATGCTGCGTGCCAAGGACGAAAGTGACCCGCGAGCCTGGAAGCGCTTTGACGACAGCGCCGAACTGCAGGTCACGTTCGCCTACAAGCCGGGTGTGCCGACGAACATCGGAGTGATCCCGGACAACGGAACCACGGCCTACTGCCACAAATCATCCAGTGACCCCCTCGTCGTGACCCGCGTGGACCCCATGGTGCAGGCCCGTGTGCAGACGCTGGTGGAAGCGCACAAGGGTGACGCGGAGGGGGATTTGCAGGCCGAATATGTGGTGGAGCGCGGCGACGACGCGGCCTGGCACCAGGTATGGACCGGCTACAAACCCAACCCCGGCTGGGATCCGGACGAAACCCTGGAGAAGATGCGCACCACTCCACGCGCAGACGGTGGCCTGTACCGCTACAAGGCGCGGACTCAGTCGCACTGGACCTACAGCGGCAAGAGTGGTGATCTGTGGTCCTCCTACTCGTCGTGGTGCTACTTCAAGATTGATTCATCGGCGCCGAAGGCTCCGCGGATCACCGCTGGCTCTCCGTACACCGAGTGCGGCACAGTCTGCGAGGGCAAGGGCGGCCCGGGTGTACCCGGCTCCTTCACCTTCCAGCCGAACCTTGCCGACATCGACGGCAGCGGGCACACCACCGTCACGATGTACGAGTGGCAGTTGCTGTCCACGCCTGCGCACCAGGTCTCCGGTGGACTCAAGGCCGAAGTCAAGGACGTGACACCACCGCTGTCCGGCACGCAGGTCCTGTCGGTGCGGGCCAAGGACGTCTATAACCGGTGGGGCGCCCCCCAGGAGTTCTACTTCAAGGTGGCCACAGCCCAAGGAGCAGTGGGGCGCTGGCACTTCGATGACGCAGCCCCCAACTCCGGCGTGACGGTGGCCAAGGACACCGCGTCGGAGGGCGCACGGCACGACGCCAATCTCTACACAACACACGCCGGCTGGTCCACGCTGGGCCGACGCGGTGACGCCGACTACTCGCTGTACCTCAACGACAGCAGCACGGACAACGCGCGCGACGGGTATGCGGCAACCGCGGCACCCGCGGTCAACACTGGGGACTCCTTCACGGTCTCCGCCTGGGCCTACCTCACGGACGCCTCCCAGAACCGCGTCGTGCTCTCGGCGCCCGGCACGAACGCCTCGGCGTTCACGCTGTACTACTCCTCCACGTACAAGAAATGGGTGTTCAACCGCACCGCTGCGGACACCAAAACCGATCCGGTCTACTTGCGCTCGCTCGCCGATGCGGATTCTCCACCGCTGAACGTCTGGACGCACCTGGCGGCCGTCTTCGACACAAAGGGCGACAAGGACAAGACGAATGACACCATCCAGTTGTTCGTCAACGGACGTCCCCAGGGAACACCTGTCGTGCTGAACACGCTGTCCACTGGATACCAGCCGTGGACATCCTCGGCGGGCCTGCAGTTCGGCCGTTCTCTGGTCGGTGGCGCCTGGGGGGAGAACTTCCGAGGCCGTCTCGATGAGGTCGCCGTGTGGCAGTACGCCCTGAGCCCCGAGCAGATTGCCCAAGATGCGCAGCTCACTCAGGACGGCGTCGCGGCCAACGAACTGGTGGCCGACTGGGACGCCACTGCCTCCGCCGGCACCCAGGTCAAGGAACTGACTCCTTACCCCGCACCTGCATTGACAGTTTCGTCGACCGGTGCGGTGCTGGACGAGGAGAACAACAGCCTCGTGCTGGACGGAACATCGGGTTATGCCTCGGCGGACGGTCCCGTGATCGACGAGTCCGGCTCGTTCACTGTCTCCGCCCACGTAAGACTGGACTCTCAGAAACTGGCTTCCAAGCCCGTGGGTTACAAGGCTCAGGTCGCCGGCCAAGCGGTCGGCGGCGAATCCTCCTGGGCTCTTTGGGCGGTCAAGCCCGCGGCCGACACCTACCAGTGGATGTTCACCCGCACCGCCGTCGGGCCAGGCGGCAAGGTCACTCAGAGCGCACAGGTGGCTGCCGCTGACCTGGCCGAGTTGGATACGGGCGTGGACGTCACCGGCGTCTTCGACGCCCAGGAGACGTGGCAGTGGACCGATCCGTCCGATCCCTCCAAGACGGCGGCACGCATGGGGCGCCTGCACCTCTTTGTCGGAGGGACTGAACAGCCGGGTGAGGACGCCTCCGGATTCTCGGCAATCCAGCAGGGCACTGGCGCGCTTTCGGCAGGCCGCGGCACGGCAGGTGGATCCACCGGCTACTACTTGCCCGGCTCACTGGACACCCTGCGGGTCTGGACGGGCGCGATGAGCGCTGACCAGGTCCGATCCCAGGTTCTGGACATGTTGGACAGCGCCTGATTGGCACCAGGCGGGCGGCCCGCCTTCCCAGGCGGGCCGCCCGAGGCGATGGCGCCACAACGCGCCTCGCCCTTCTTCTTCCCCCTGTCAACGGCACGCGCCGGGCGTCATAAGGCCTGGCTCCGCGTAGGAAGCACCCATCATGATCCCTTCGGGCACACTCCGGCCCTCAGCGGGCCGCTCGGGCAGAAGCGAAACCTGGCTCCGCCGTGTTGCCGGCATCACTGGCTTGGCTCTTCTGCCAGGTCTGCTCACCCCCGTCGCCTTCGCCTCCACCCCCGACCCGCTGGGCAAGCCGGGACTGAAGGCGCCGCGCGCCGCCAAGGTCACTCCATTCACAGCCGCGGTGAACAAAAAAGACGCCGCGACAGCGAAGAGGTCCGCTGAAGCAGACAGCGCGGCCGCCGCACGGGCTCGCCACGACCAGCAACGGAGGACCACCTGGCCGACCACGGGCAGGGCCACTTTGAGCGTCCGGCCCGACGGAACAGCCGAGGCGACCCCCGGCTCACTGCCCGTTGCCCTCAAGGCACCCGGCAAAGGCAAGGCCGCCGGGCCCGTCACCGTGCAGGTGTTGGATCAGAAGACAGCGAGCGGATTGGGCGTCAAGGGTGTGCTCCTCGCGGTCACCGGCTCGAAGGGCGGGGGCAGGACAGACCTGAGTGTCGATTACTCCGCCTTCGCTTCCGCCTACGGCGGCGACTGGGCCGGCAGGCTGCGCCTCTACCGCCTGCCGGACTGCGCGCTCGAGCATGCCACATGGGCATCCTGCCGCGAGCGAACCGAGCTCGAGACCACCAACGACCGCGCTCATGACAGCCTGACCGCACCCCTGACCCTCGCCGCGAGTGGTCGGCCGATGATGCTGGCCGTGGCCGCCGGTACCAAGTCCGGAGTCGGCGACTACAAAGCCACCCCCCTGTCGTCCTCCTCGACCTGGGAGGCCGGCGGCTCCTCGGGTTCCTTCACCTGGTCCTACCCCCTGCGGGTGCCTCCGGCCGCTGCGGGCCCCCAGCCGGACCTGGCCATCTCCTACGACTCCGGCGCCGTCGACGGACGCACGGCCAGCACCAACAACCAGGGCAGCCAGATCGGTGAGGGCTTTGACCTCACCTCGTCCTTCATTGAGCGCAAGTACGGGTCCTGCGATGACGACGGCCAGGACGGCAAGTATGACCTGTGCTGGAAGTACGACAACGCCTCTCTCGTCCTGAACGGCAAGGCCACCGAACTGGTCAAGGACGACACCACCGGTAAGTGGCGCCTGAAGGACGACGACGCTTCCACGGTCACCCACGCCACGGGCGCCGACAACGGTGACGACAACGGTGAGTACTGGACGGTGCTCACGGGCGACGGCACCAAGTACGTCTTCGGCCTGAACAAGCTCGACGGTGCCGGCGCGGACGACCGTACCCAGTCGGTGTGGACGGTGCCGGTCTTCGGCGACGACGAGGGGGAGCCCGGCTACGCCGACGGCACGTCCTTCTCCGGCCGCGACAAGAAGCAGGCCTGGCGCTGGAATCTCGACTACGTCGAGGACACCCACGGCAACGCCATGTCGTACTGGTACACCGCCGAGCACAACAACTACGACAAGCTCGGCGACGACACCACGGGCACCGACTACACCCGCGGCGGCTACCTGAAGGAGATCCGCTACGGCCAGCGCGCCGACGCCCTGTTCTCCGGGGCCCCGGCTGCCTCGGACAAGGTGGTCCTCAGCTACGACGAGCGCTGCCTGGCATCCGGAACGGGCTGCGATTCGCTGACCAAGGACACCCGGGACAACTGGCCCGATGTGCCTTTCGACGCCGTCTGCAAGGACGGCGACAAGTGCACCGGCAACGTCGGCCCGACGTTCTTCACCCGTAAGCGCCTTACCGGCATCACTACCTACGCATGGAACGCCGCAGCAGCCACCCCGGCCTTCGAGGCGGTGGATCTCTGGACGCTCAAGCAGCTCTACTTGGACCCTGGCGACACAGGTGATTCGAGCGACCAGTCGCTGTGGCTGGACCAGATCAAACACACCGGCAAACGCGGTACCGATCTGTCCCTGGACCCGGTCACCTTCACGCACGAGATGCGGCCCAACCGCGTCGACGGCGCAGCCGACGACATCCTGCCCCTGAACAAGCCGCGACTGAGAACCGTCACCTCCGAGACCGGCGCCCAGACAATCGTCAACTACATGGACGCCGACTGCACCGCCGGCGGCAGCAAGCCGAAGCTGGACCAGAACACCAGACGCTGCTACCCGGTGTACTGGTCACCCAACGGCGAAAAGGACCCGATCCTCGACTGGTTCCAGAAGTACCCGGTCAGCTCGGTGTCCACCACGGATCCGCAGGGTGGCTCCGAAGCCGTCCAGCACGTCTACCAGTACTCCGGTGGCGGGGCCTGGCACTACAACGAGGATCCGCTCACCCCGGCCAAGGAACGCACCTGGTCCGTCTGGCGTGGCTTCGGCCAAGTCACACACCTGATCGGTGCGCCGACCAGCACCCAGAGCAAGACCGTCACCGTTTACCTACGCGGCATGAACGGCGACCGGGTCCTCGGCTCGGACGGCAGGACGCCGGACCCGGATGCCCGCAAAACCGTGGAAGTCTCCGGGATCAAAGCGGGGAA
This sequence comes from Streptomyces anandii JCM 4720, assembly GCF_014650655.1. Lineage (GTDB taxonomy): Bacteria > Actinomycetota > Actinomycetes > Streptomycetales > Streptomycetaceae > Streptomyces > Streptomyces anandii. The sequence goes on along the minus strand of NZ_BMVJ01000023.1, from coordinate 39,102 downwards.
GATCTCCGATTCCGAGCAGTACGCCGGGTTCACCCGTGAGAGCGTCACCTACGACGGCGACGACGAAGTCGCCGGCACGATCAATGATCCCTGGTCGCAGAGGACCGCTACCCAGCACAAGTCGTACGCCGACACCGAGGCCTACTACGTCCGCACCGGGGCCACCCACACCCGGACCCGCATCACCAGCGGGGTCGCTCCGACGGACCGGGTGCGCACCGTATCGACCACCTATGACGACTACGGAATGGCCTCCAAGGTGGAGGACCGGGGCGACGACGCCGTCAGCGGCGATGAGAAGTGCACGCGCAACTCCTACGCGCGCAACGACTCCCTGGGCATCAATTCCCTGGTCTCCCGAGTACGAGTCGTCGCCAAGCCCTGTTCGACGCTCAACGCCGACCTGGATCTGCCCACCGACTCGACCCGGCCTGGCGACGTCGTCTCCGACACCGCCACCGCCTACGACTCCAAGACCTACACCAGCACCCAGACGCCGACCAAGGGCGAAGTGCAGTGGACAGGCAGAGCCAAGAGCTATGCCGCCGACGGCACCCCCAGTTGGCAGAAGGTGTCCACCACCGACTACGACGCTCTCGGTCGGCCCACGGTCACCAAGAACACCAATGATTTGAGCGTCTCTTCCATCACCTACACGCCCAAGACCACCGGTCCACTGACCTCCACCGTCACAACCGATGCCAAGGGATTCGCGACAACCAGCAACCTCGACTTCGCCACGGGCGCGGCGCTGAAGATCACCGATCCGAACAACAAGGTGACCGAGTCCGAGTACGACAGCCTGGGCCGCGTCACCAAGGTCTGGCTGCCCAATCGTCTGAAAGTCCTGGGCAAGACGCCGAACTACGTCTACGACTACAAGGTCACCAGCGGGGCCATGTCCTGGGTTTCCACCGGCACCCTCAACGGCGACGGATCGGGCTACAACACCAGCTACACCTTCTACGACTCCCTGCTGCGCACCAGGCAGACTCAGTCCCCGAGCCCGCAGGGCGGTCGGCTGATTTCTCTGGCCCTGTACGACACGCGAGGGCTCGCGTTCAGCCAGCAGTCGGACATCTGGGACAGCACCTCCGGTCCGGTATCCACCCCTGCGGGCACGTCGGAAGGGCAGGCGCCGACCCAGACCGACACCACCTACGACGGCGCAGGCAGAGCGGTCCGGGCCGTCACCAAGATCCACGGCACACCCAGATGGACCATCGACACCACGTACACCGGTGACACCGTCACCACCAGCGCTCCAACCGGCGGCCAGGCGACCGCGGCGGTGACCAACGCTCTCGGCCAGACCACTGAGCGCCGTGAGTACGCAGGTCCCAAGCCCATGGGCACGCAGTTCACCACAACTCGGTACACGTACACGGCCGCTGGGCAGCAAAGCACCATCACGGGGCCGGATCAAGCCAAGTGGAGCTACGAGTACGACCTGTTCGGACGCCAGACCGCGGCGGTCGATCCCGACAAGGGCCGCACGACCACCCAGTACAACGCCCTCGACCAGGTCACCAAGACGACCAACGCCAACAGCAGCAACAACACGCTGCTGTACGAGTACGACGACCTGGGCCGCAAGACCGGCATGTGGCAGACCGACAAGACGGATGCCAACAAGCTCGCCGCCTGGACCTTCGACACTCTCGCCAAGGGGCAGTTGGACACCGCTGTCCGCTACGAGGGAGGCGCCACCGGCAAGGCGTACGCCCAGAAGGTCACGGCCTACGACAGCGTGTACCGCGTCACCGGCAGTCAGCTCGCGCTGCCGGACACCGAACCGCTGGTGACGGCGGGCGTGCCCAAGACGCTCTCCTTCACCACCGGCTACAACCTGGACGGCTCCGTCAGCCAGGCGGGCGCTCCGGCGGTAGCGGGCCTGGCGGCGGAAACCGTCTCCTACACCTACAACGCCGTCGGAGGCCAACTCACCTCCAAGGGCACCACGGGCTACCTACAGGGCGCCGCGTTCTCACCGCAGGGCGACCTGCGCCAGCTCACCCTGGGCACAGACGGATCCAGCTCCGCGAAGAAGGCGTACCTCACCTGGTCCTACGAGGAAGGCACCCGTCGCCTCACCCGCGCCCAGACCACCGACGACGTCCACAGCTACCCGCTCCAGGACCTGAACTTCACCCAGGACGACGCCGGCAACGTCACGTCCATCTTCGACACGACGACTCAGGGCGGTACGGCCAAGACCGACTCCCAGTGCTTCGCCTATGACGGCTACAGCCGGCTGACCGAGGCCTGGACACCGAAGACCGCGGACTGCGCGGCAGTCGGCCGGGCGATGTCGAACATCGACGGGGCGGCCCCGTACTGGACGTCGTACACCTACACCGACGGCGGCCAGCGCAAGACGGAGACGCAGCACACGACGTCGGGCGACAAGACGACGACGTACACGTACGACGACCCCTCTGACACCAAGCCCCACACCCTGGACAAGACGACCGGCGCTCGCGTCGGCACGTATGCCTACGACAACAGCGGAAACACCACGTCCAGGCCGGGTTCCAGTGCTCAGCAGGCCCTGGCGTGGAACGCGGAGGGCGACCTGGCCAAGCTCACCGAGAGCACGAAGGAGACTAGTTACCTCTACGACGCCAACGGAGAGTTGCTGATCCGCCGAGCCAGGGGAGACGGCGACACCGTTCTCTACCTGGGCGGGGGCACCGAGGTCCGGCTGACGATCAAGGGAACGACGAAGACGCTGTCGGGCACTCGTTACTACTCGGCGAACGGCCAGACCATCGCCGTCCGCACCGCGGTTGTGGGTACCTCGGGCAGCAAGCTCAACTTCCTGGCCGCCGACCAGCACGGCACCTCCAACGTCAGCCTCGAATCGGGCACGTACGCCCTCACCAAGCGGTACAGCACGCCTTTCGGCGCTCCACGCGGCACCAAGCCGGCTGCCTGGCCGGACGACAAGGTCTTCCTGGGCAAGCCAGCCGACGGAAACACGGGCCTTACGCATATCGGAGCACGCGAGTACGACCCGGCAACGGGCCAGTTCCTGAGCGTCGATCCGGTGCTCGCCGCCGACGCCCCGCAGTCGCTCAACGGGTACTCCTACGCGGACAACACACCGGTCACCAGTTCCGACCCGACGGGCCTGTGCGCGTCCATGGACTGCCCGACCCGTCCGGGACCCGACTACGAGAACACCACACCGGGACACGTCCCCGGCACGCCGAGGAAGTCAGCGAACGAGACCGCCGCAGAGAACCATGAGAGCTACAACGGCGGAACCGCCAGCACTGATAGTTCTGGGAACACTGCTACCAGCGGCGGCCCTTACTACGCCTGCAGCGGCCTCGGCCCGGCAGAAGTCTGCAAGCCGCAAGCGGGACCTGTGGATGAAAAAGAAAATACTGGGACCCCACACTTTCCCGATACTGGGTGGTATGGGCCGCAACCGGAGTTCAGCTTCCGGGAGTTGCTTAGACAGCTCATTGAAGGCCCTGTATGCAATCCCGGATATCCATGCGAGAACGGGCTGATTGGGGTAGTTCCGCTAGCTCCCGAAGGCCCCCTTGGTGGTCGTCCCGTGCCAGGGCCCCGCAAAATGCCAATGGGATTCCCCAACGCGGCAGAATATGAGGCCTTCAGGTCGCAACTCGCTCGAGGGTTGGAGCAGGCCGGGTACGAGGACGTGACTCCTGTCATGCATGGAAGTTCGGTGACTGGACGCAGTTTCAAATCTGGGCAGCCGTTCGGTCCGCATAGCGATTTCGACATCGCCTTGGCCAGTAGTGATTTGCTCGGTCGTGCTAAAAAGGCTGGCGTCGAGCTTCGTTCCGGTGGGACACGTACGGCACCTCTCGAACCTGCTGATCTTTCGGCGTTGGGTCTTCGTGAGCTGAGCAAGTCCCTGAGTAGACAGGCTGGTGGTCGTCAGGTGCACTTCATGATCTATGGGAGGATTGAAGATGCGGTCACTCGATCTCCCAGTATCATCATGAAGCCGTAGTGCTAGTCCGGGAGCAGGATAATGAAGTATCTCGTGTACGGAATGAAGTCTACTGCGGTAGAAGAAGCCGTGGTCGCCATCAGTAACGCCCTTCAAGTAACTTTTGAGCTGCGAGAGAGCTCTTATAAGGGAGGGCAGTACTTTCGGTATAGAGACAACGGTGGGTGGGATGTATCCATCGAGTCTCACTGGCAAGATGAGGACGGGCTTCTCGCTAAGCCTGACTTTTCAGAATACTCTGTCCTCATCTATGTAAATGAGGTTCCCTTGGAAGTGGAAGGAAAGTTCGACCGTATTCCTTCGATTCGCAAATTGGAATCCCGAGTGTTCTAGCCCCAATCTCTCATGACGGTCCGCCGATGGGATCGGCGGACCGTTCCATTTTTCTTGACGGATGATGAGTGTGATTCCGGCCCGAGTCCTGAAGTGGTGGGTGCCAGCCGCTACGTGAGGTCAGTGGTGCGGTTCTCGGGGTGGCAAAGCTGCTACTGAACTCATGTGGAGACTGGATGGCTGGCATGAGCTGCCCCTCTCGCGAGCACCGATGCGCACGACACCGTCAACAGGGGCTCGGCCATTTTCTTGCACGGCTGTAGGTATCCAACTTTCAGAATGTTAGGTCCTCCGGTGACGAAGTCCGGATCAATCCAGGTTGGGGGATCGAGAGGGATAAGATCACGGCGACTCAAGACTGCTCCATTTACGTTGATTCGCAGAATCGAGAACTCATCCTGCGCTCCATCGTGCAGACCTTCCACGGATGCGCATCGACGGGTGGCACAGCCACCACGGACGCGTTCAAGGTGTACGTCGCCCACAATGACTATGAGGCCGGCTGTGTGGACAGGTCAGATTTTGTTTCCTGGTCGTCCGTTTTGGAGTTCGAGCCAGTGCCGGGATCCACGGCCGAGGCGTTCGTGTGCGCGATCGGTGAGTGCCTGGAGGCGCTGTGGAAAGCCAGGCTCCGAGCCGTCGCTGCTTGTGACTTCGAGGAGCGTCTGCCGCATTCGGGGGGAATGAGATTGTTTCAGTGAGCGGTCACGATCGCCAGGCGAGTGAGGTATTATTCGATTCTCAGACGGCTGCTCGGCTACATTGTGGGCTGGCGAACAGAATGGCCGTGTCATCCTCTGGAGCGTCGACGCAGACAGTGATGAGGTCTTGGTTCTCAGGAGTTCCTAAGGGCTGTTCCCTCGAGGGTCTTCCAGTTGTTCACTGGAATGACCGGGCCAGTGCCCTGGTTCCACGCCTCGCAGCCGTGCGCTCCGCATCGTGATCCCGGCCACCCGGAGATCATCTCAGTTGCCACGGCGGGCCGACCCCATCGATCCTGTGGGTTCAGCTGCAAGGCAGGGAGGGTGCGCGGGACTGGTTCTCTTCCCGGGAGATGGGGACAACAGTAGTCCCGACGTCTCCTGGTCTTACAGCGGTTTTGCCGCGTTTCGACGGCGCCTGGCTCAGTCCGCAGGATTCGCGCTCTCCGAGATGTGGGGCTTCGGCGGCGATCGGCCATGGAGCGAGGTCTCCACCGTGCTGGAGCCACTGCTCAACCATCCTGATGATGGTGGTGACGACCTCACGCCTGCCGACTGCGCGGTGGTCCTGCCCCGACTGCAGGCGATCGCCGATGGGTGGGCACAAGAAAGCGACGACGACCCACTCCGCCACCAGGACACCGAGGACGCCCGGCGGTTGGCCGGCTTCCTGCGGGTCTGCATCAACAGGCGCGTCCCGCTGCTCTTTCTCTGAAGTCGGCGCTGCCAGCGGAACTCACTAACGGGACAGCGGCTGTCTCGATGCAGTTCGAGGAGTCGCCGCTGTAGGTGGACTTGCGCCAGGGCAGGTCGAGCATAATGGCTGGCCTCCTCAGAGGTCGCGCGCAATGGGAATGGATGAGGTCTCGGGCCACACGGGGTCGAGAACGCTCGCCGAGGTTCAGCGTGCCGATTTCACCAACTGGGAGATGAAGTCTGCCCAGGCGGCGGGCGGGAAGGTCAGGTGGGGGTCGGTCGGGTTCTTCGAGTCTCGGATGTGGATGGCCTTGTGGGCGGCGGCTATCTCTACGCAGTTCGAGCTGTCGCCGCTATAGCTCGACTTTCGCCAGTGGAGGGGTTGCACGGCTGGTCCTCTCAGATTTCGTGCGTGAGGCGGTGGATGAAGTCACGTGACTCGGCGGGATCGAGCGCGCAGGACTCCATGTGGTTCAACACCGTTCGGTACTTGCTCAGCTGCGCGTCCGCGTCCAGGAAACCGCAGCCGCCGTGGTGCGTGTCCAGTTGTACGGTGTCGAGCTGCGGTACGGAACCCTCGACGTAGTCGAAGGACTGGCCGGTACTCGGGAAGTAGTCCGTACCGAACGGGATGACCCGGATGGTGACGTGCGGTAGCTCGCTCATCTCGATCAGGTGCTCCAGTTGGCCGCGTGCGACGGAGGGGCCACCGAAGCCCATGCGCAGAGCCGACTCATGGATGATCGCCGAGTACGGGAGCGGGTTGTCCCGGTAGAGGATCGCCTGCCGCTTCATCCGGTGGGTGAGCCTGTGCTCGATCTCGTACTGCCGCATGGCCGGCACCACGGCGCGGAACAGCGCTCGGGCGTGATCAGTGGTCTGCAAGAGCGCTGGGATGTGAATCACGAGCGCCACTCGCAACCCCGTGGCGTGGTGCTCCAACTCGGCCAAGTCGACCAGAGCGGCAGGCAGATACTCGCGGTACTCCTCCCACCAGCCGCGCCCCCGGCGCCCGGTCATCGCGGCCAGGGCGTCGATCAGGCCTTCATCGGAGCAGTCGTAAGCCGACGCCAACGCGCGAACTCGGTCGGCGCTCAGAGGAGTACGCCCGGTCTCGATCATGCTGACGCGTCCCTGGTTGACGCCAAGGTGCCCGGCAGCCTGAGTGACGGTGAACCCCGCTCGCTCACGAAGTTTCCGCAGCTCGGAGCCGAGCCTCCGCTGCCGTAGCGTCGGGTTGTTCGTGGATGGCAAGGCACCTGCCCTCGGTCTGCGCTCTGATGCCCGTGTACCTCACACGAGCTAAATAGAGATGTACCTCCCTCGATTGGGAGATGCATCTCTCAAGTCGCCCCTAGTCTAAGGCCGTACCGCCCAACACCCCACGCCCATAAGCCGGAAGCGCACCTCCCCAGGCAAAGCCACCGCTTGGCGCGGTCGTTGAGCGCGTCTCACCTCGCCTTCTCATCCGGAGGACTTCATGGTCACCGTAGCCCTGCCCGACACCTGGGTGTACGCCCTCCGGTTGCCGCATGACCCCCGCGCGGCACGCGTCGCACGTATGACCGTGCGGGCGGCGCTGCTCACTCATGGCATGGGGGGAGTGCTCGACGACGTGGAGTTGCTGACCTCCGAGCTGGTCACCAACGCCTACCGGCACACCACCGGGCCCGCCTCCCTGCGGCTGACCGCGCTCAGTGACGGGCGGCTGCGGGTCGGGGTCTGGGACAGTCATCCGCACATCCCCGCGCCGTTCGGCGGGCCTCCCCGCGATCGCGTACCGCCCGCCCCGCCCGGTGCCGAGAGCGGGCGCGGGCTGTTGCTCGTGGAGCGGTGCGCCGACTCCTGGGGTGGCTGGCCCCTCGGCGGCGACCTCCTGGGGCGGGGAGCGGGCAAGCTCCTCTGGTTCGAGGTGGGCGGGATCAGGAACCAGTAGTCGCTCGGTTACCCGATTGTGATTAGCCTGACTGGGATTAGGCTAAATGCAATCAGCCTAGCCACAGAGCGGACCCGGAGGCCGAATCGATGCCCGCCCCCACCAAACCCGCCCCCACCAAGCCCACCGCCCTCTTCGACCGCACCCATGAGTGGGCCGAACTGGCGCGGTTCTGCACCGAGCCGGCGCCCGGGCTCCGTATCGGTGTCGTGCGGGGCCGGCGGCGGCACGGGAAGTCGTTCCTGCTGGAGCATCTGTGCCGGACCGTCGGCGGGGTCTACACGCTCGCCCTCCAGCAGAGCCGGGTCATGGCCCTGGACCGGTTCGCCGACAGCCTGGCGCAGGGGCTCGGCTTCCGCGTGGGGCGGTTCACCTCCTGGGTGGAGGCGATGGACACCGCCGCCGACCTGCTGACCAGCCGCCGCGGCGACGGTACCCCTCCGCTGCTCGTGCTCGACGAGTTTCCGTACCTCGTCGCCCATTCCCCCGAACTGCCCTCCGTGCTCCAGGCCCTCTACGACCAGCGCGGGCCCTCCTCCGGGAAGCCGCCACTGCGGATCGTCCTCTGCGGCTCCGCCATGTCGACCATGTCGACCCTGCTCGCCGGGGACCAGGCTCTGCGCGGGCGCGCCGTGATCGACATGCGGATCGGGCCGTTCGGGTTCCGTGACGCGGCGGAGTACTGGGGGCTCGCCGACGCACCGGGTACCGCCTTTCTCGTCGACGCCGTGCTCGGCGGGGCGCCCGGTTACCGGGACGTCGTCGGGGATCCGCCGGAGCCCACCGCCGGTGAGGACGGGTTCTACGAGTGGCTGGAGCGGAGTGTCTTCAATCCGTCGCACATTCTCTTCACCGAACCCGAGTACCTGCTCGCCGAGGATCCGCGCATAAGCGACCGTGCCACCTACCACGCCATCTGGGAGGCCGTGGCCTCCGGCGCCGCCACCCCCACCCAGATCGGCGGGCTGGTCGGGATGGACGCCAAGTCGCTGACGTACCACCTCAACATCATGAAGGCGGCCGCCTTCATCCGTTACGACCAGGATCTGCTCCTCCAGCGCAAGCCCGTGATCACGGTCGCCGACCCGATCGTGCGCTTCCACGACCTGATCGTGCGGCCGAACCTCGTCGACTTCGAGATGCGGGAGGGGCGCGCCGCCTGGGAGCGGTCGCGGGAGACCTTCTCCTCCAAGGTCCTCGGACCGCACTTCGAGGACCTGGCCCGCCAGTGGACCCTGCGCTACGGGCGCGAGCGCGGGCTCGACGACATCGGGCAGGTGGGGACGACCACCGTCCCGTGCCGCGAGCACCGTGGGCACGAGGTCGACGTCGTCGCACTCAGCCGGGAGTCCCGGGCGCGTGACAAGCCGGCCCGTATCACCCTGCTCGGTGAGGCCAAGGCGACCAACAAGTCACGAACGACCGCCGATCTCCTCCGACTTGAGCACATCCGTGACCTGCTCTGCGCCCAAGGGTGGGACGCGGAGGGCTGTGTGCTCGCCCTGTACACGCGCAGCGAACCCGCACCCGATCTCGTCGCGGCGGCGAAGGAGGGGCGGGTCCTGGTGGTGACGATGGCCGAGATGTACGGGGCCGGGCCGGCCCCGTCACCTCTCACACCCCCGCCCCGCCCCCAGTGAGTGCAACGTTCCCTGGCGGTCACCCACAGCCACAGTGCGGAAACGCGGTCTCCCTACCTTCGGGAATCGGCCACTGGAGCGGACCGTGGAGGCGTCATGGCAGGCAGTCGTGGGAGTCGTTGGATTCAGGAGTGGGATCCCGAGGACGAGGGATTCTGGGCGGAGACGGGGAGGAGGGTCGCCAACCGCAATCTGTTCTTCTCCGTGCTCTCCGAGCACATCGGGTTCTCCGTGTGGACCATGTGGTCCGTGCTCGTGCTGTTCATGGGGCCCGAGTACGGGCTGACGCCGGCCGACAAGTTCCTGCTCACCTCCTTGGTGACGCTGGTGGGGGCCGTGGTCCGGGTGCCGTACACCTTCGCGGTGGCCGTCTTCGGGGGGCGGAACTGGACGATCATCGCCGCGAGTCTGCTGCTGGTCCCGACGGTCGCCGCCTTCGCCGTGATGCACCCGGGCACATCCTTCTCCACCTTCCTGTGGATCGGGCTGCTCGCCGGTATCGGGGGCGGCAACTTCGCCTCCTCCATGACCAACATCAACGCCTTCTTCCCGATGCGCGAGAAGGGGTGGGCGCTCGGGCTGAACGCCGGGGGCGGGAACATCGGCGTGCCCGTCATCCAGCTGGCCGCGCTCGCCGTCATCGGGGCGGGCGGCGGGCCGCGCGTGCTGCTCGGGATCTACATCCCGCTGATCGTCGTCGCCGCCGTGCTCGCCGCACTGTTCATGGACAACCTGGCCGGCGTGAAGAACGACACCGGGGCCGCCCTGGACGCCGCCCGTGACCGTCACACGTGGATCATGTCCTTCCTCTACGTCGGGACCTTCGGGTCGTTCATCGGGTACAGCTTCGCCTTCGGACAGGTGCTGACGAACCAGTTCGGCCGTACTCCGCTGCAG
>NZ_BMVJ01000023.1:8611-28884 GCF_014650655.1 Streptomyces anandii JCM 4720 | reverse complement strand
GCCGCGTACCTCACCTTCATGGGGCCGCTGCTCGGCTCGCTGATCCGCCCGCTGGGCGGCCGGCTCGCCGACCGGTACGGCGGGGCCCGCATCACCCTGTGGAACTTCGTCGCCATGGCCGCCGCCACCGGCGTCCTCGTCGTCGCGAGCATGCACAGGTCGCTGCCGCTGTTCGTGGCGGTCTTCGTGGTGCTGTTCGTGCTCAGCGGGCTCGGCAACGGGTCGACGTACAAGATGATCCCCGGGATCTTCCACGCCAAGGCGCTCGCCCGCGGGCTGGAGGGCGAGGCGGCCGTGGCGTACGGGCGGCGGCTGTCCGGGGCGTCCATGGGGCTCATCGGGGCCGTGGGCGCGCTCGGCGGGGTCGGCATCAACCTCGCCTTCCGGCAGTCCTTCCTCTCCTACGGCTCCGGGACCGGCGCCTTCGTCGCCTTCCTCCTCTTCTACGGCGCCGCCTTCGCCGTCACCTGGGCCGTATACCTTCGCCGCACCGGCCCCCTTCCGGCCACCGCGGCCGCCGCCGGCACCGAGCCGCGGCTCGGTTACGCCGAGGTGTGAGGCGGTGATGTGACCGACGGCGTAACACTGGTGACATCACACCGAACCGAGCCTGTCACGCGGCGTTGACAGGCTCGACGGTACGAAGACGGCACGACAAGCGATACGACGAGCGGCACGACGACTCGAGCGCGGGACGAGAGCCATGTACGACGAACAGCAGTCACCGGAACCGGAACCCGAAGCGGCCCAGCGGGCCCAGCGGGCGCGGCGGCCCGAGCACGGGCCCCTGGCCGGGTTCACCATCGGTGTGACGGCCGCGCGCCGGGCCGACGAGCTGATCGCGCTGCTCGAACGGCGGGGCGCCTCGGTCGTGCACGCGCCCGCGCTGCGCATCGTGCCGCTCGCCGACGACGGCGAACTCCTCGCCGCCACCAAGGAGATCATCGGCCAGGCGCCCGACGTCGTGGTCGCCACCACCGCGATCGGGTTCCGCGGCTGGATCGAGGCGGCCGAGGGCTGGGGGCTCGGCGAGGCGCTGCTCGCCGGGCTGCGCGAGGTGGAGTTGCTGGCGCGCGGGCCGAAGGTCAAGGGCGCCGTGCGGGCGGCCGGGCTCACCGAGGACTGGTCGCCGTCGTCGGAGTCCATGGCCGAGGTGCTCGACCGGCTGCTGGAGGAGGGCGTCGACGGGCGCCGGGTCGCCGTCCAGCTGCACGGGGAGCCGCTGCCCGGGTTCGTGGAGGCGCTGCGGGCCGGGGGAGCGGAGGTGGTCCCCGTGCCCGTGTACCGGTGGATGCCGCCGGAGGACGCCGGGCCGCTGGACCGGCTGCTGGACGCGACCGTCTCGCGCGGACTCGACGCGCTCACCTTCACCAGCGCGCCGGCCGCCGCCTCGCTGCTGTCGCGGGCCGAGGAGCGGGGGCTGGCGGCGGAGCTGCTCGCCGCGCTGGGCCACGACGTGCTGCCGGCGTGCGTCGGGCCGGTCACCGCGCTGCCGTTGCAGGCGCACGGGATCGACACCGTCCAGCCGGAGCGGTTCCGGCTGGGGCCGCTGGTGCAGTTGCTGTGCCAGCAACTGCCGGGGCGGGCCCGGGCGTTGCCCGTCGCCGGGCACCGCATCGAGATCCGGGGGCACGCCGTGCTGGTGGACGGCGAGCTCAGGCCCGTGCCGCCGGCCGGGATGTCGCTGCTGCGGGCGCTGGCGCGGCGGCCGGGCTGGGTCGTCTCCCGCGCCGAACTGCTGCGCGCGCTGCCTGGTGCCGGCCGCGACGAGCATGCCGTGGAGACGGCGATGGCCCGGCTGCGTAACGCACTCGGCTCGCCGAAGCTGGTCCAGACGGTGGTCAAGCGCGGGTACCGGCTCGCCCTGGACCCGGCGGCCGACGCCAAGTACGCCGACGGCTAGCCCACTACGACCCCGCCGCCCCCGCCCCCGGCCCGGTGCGCGGTACGGGTGCGGTACGAGGGGTTCCGGACCCGGGAATGGGCAGGCACTGTGGGAGGGGAATCTTTCTCCGGTCCTGACGAGCACTCCGTCCGCCCCTTCGGCGGGACCGGAGTGGCCTAGGCGGTGACAGGCACATGGCACTGGGTACGGCCACGGTTCCGTACGAGCCGCGCTTCGATGCCGGGCGGATCTGTCTGGACCTCCTCGCCACGACCCACCCCGTGGAACGGCTGGACTCCCTCGCCCCGCTGCGCGCCTGGATAACCGGCTCCGGCCTCGTCCCGCCGGGCACCCCGCTCGCCCACGCCGACGCCGCCTGGCTCACGGCCTTCCGCGAACTGAGGGGCTGTGTGGGGCAGTTGGTGCGTGGCTGCCTCAACGGCGAGCCTCGCTCGTACGACCTCGGCAGTGCCCTCGACCGTGTCAACGATCTCGCCCGTGCCGCCGCGCCCCCGGCTCCCCGTGCCGTGCGTGGTGAAGACGGCCGGCTCGTCCGGGAGTTGGCCGGACCGCCCGAGTGCGCCGCCCTGCTCGCCGCCCTCGCACGGGACGTCGTCGAACTGCTCACCGACCCCGTCGCCCGGGCGAGCCTGCGGCAGTGCGAGGGCGACAACTGCCCGATCGTCTACCTGGACATGTCGCGCGGGCGCAGAAGGCGCTGGTGCTCCAGCGAGGTGTGCGGGAACCGCGAGCGGGTCGCCCGGCACCGCCGCCGAGCGGCCCTCGCCCGCGCCTGAGTGGTCCGACGCGTCTTGCCGGAAGCCCGGTTTGCCGCTTTCGTGAAGGGGCCCTCCGGGCGGCGCCGAAGTGATTTCCGCAACATCCGGTTTGGTGTTCCCGGCTCACGGGCACTATTGACAACCTTTCTAACGTGTCGGAAATGTAAAGAACAAGGGGTGGGAATGTGCGCCCATGTCCCCCTCGTCACGTCACCCCGAAGAAATCTGTCGGCGGGGTTTGAACATCACGCGTTCCGCATCCGTACCCGTCGACGAGCGACCGACTGGGGGAACCCCCGGACATCGGAGGTGGGCGTGCGCAAGGATTCCGTCGTGGCCAATGAACGTGGATCGAGGGCCCGACATCGCATGTCCCAGCCCTCGGAACCTGACGAGGAGCTGATGCGTGCTCTGTATCGGGAGCACGCCGGACCTCTCCTTGCGTATGTCCTCAGGCTGGTCGCCGGAGACCGCCAGCGTGCCGAGGACGTGGTGCAGGAGACGCTCATCCGTGCCTGGAAGAACGCCGGTCAGCTCAATCGAGCGACCGGTTCGGTACGCCCCTGGCTGGTGACGGTCGCCCGGCGCATCGTCATCGACGGCCACCGCAGCCGGCAGGCCCGGCCGCAAGAGGTCGATCCGTCGCCGCTGGAGGTCATCCCCGCGGAGGACGAGATCGACAAGGCGCTGTGGCTGATGACTCTGTCGGACGCGCTCGACGACCTGACCCCTGCCCACCGGGAGGTCCTCGTCGAGACGTACTTCAAGGGGCGTACCGTCAACGAGGCTGCCGAGACGCTGGGTATACCCAGCGGCACCGTGCGCTCACGGGTGTTCTACGCCCTGCGATCGATGAAGCTGGCTCTGGAGGAGCGGGGGGTGACGGCGTGATGAGCATGTACGGGGGGTTCGGAACGGGTGGTTCGGGTATGTCTGGGTCCATGCAGGGATCACCGGCCCCGAACGAGCACGAGACAGTCGGCGCCTACGCCCTCGGCATCCTGGACGACGCCGAGGCGACCGCGTTCGAGGCCCACCTCGCCACCTGCGAATGGTGCGCCCAGCAGCTCGACGAGCTGGCCGGAATGGAACCGATGCTGGCCGCCCTCGCGGACCTGCCCGGCTCCGGTACGCCAGCGATCGGCGAGTCCCTGTCGGCCAAGCCCAGCCCCCGGGTGGTGGAGAGGCTCGTCGACGAGGTCTCCGAGCGCCGCGCACAGAAGCGCAGGCGCGGCTTCTACCTGGTCGCGGCCGCCGCGGCGCTGATCATCGGCGGCCCGCTCGCGGTGCTCGCGGCGAGCGGCGGCTCGGACGGCGGGAGCGGTACCAACGTGGCGGCGGGCCCCGCGAAGGCGGCGTTCGACACGATGACGGACAAGGTCACCGCGACCGACCCGTCGACGCACGCCACCGCGACCGTCGCGCTGGAGAAGAAGGACTGGGGCACCAACGCGGTCCTCCAGCTGAAAAACGTCACCGGCCCGGAGAAGTGCTCGCTCATCGCCGTCGGCAAGAACGGCGAGCGCGAGACCCTGACCTCCTGGTCCGTCCCGAACTGGGGCTACGGCGTGCCGAACGCCAAGACGGAGGAGGCCAAGAACCCCCTCTACGTCCGCGGCGGCGCGGCCTTCAAGCCGAACGAGATCGACCACTTCGAGGTCATGACCTTCGACGGCAAGCGCATCGTCCAGGTCAACGCATAGAGCGCCGGGGCGGGACACAGCTTCCGCCGACGGGTCCCCTTCGCGTACGGTTGACGGCTGCCCAGCACGTCAGAAGGGGGCCCGGTGGCCGCTCAGGCTCAACATGATTCCGCGGTCGAATCGGTTCACGCTCACGACTCCGTGCGCGAGCGGGAGACCGGCGTGGAGCAGGCGCACCTCGACCGGGTGTACCGGCGGCTCGAGGAGAAGATCCACGAGGCCGAGTTCCTGATGCGCGACGCGGCCAGGCGCGGCCAGGTCGGCACGCCCGGCGCGCTGGCCGAGCGGGACGCGCAGGTGTTCCGGGCGGGCATCCACCTCAACCGCCTGAACAACGAGTTCGAGGACTTCCTCTTCGGCCGTATCGACCTGCTGCGCGGCAAGGACGGCAAGAAGGGACCGGACGGCGCGTACACCGCCGTCGAGCCGGCCGAGGGCGTGGTGCGCGAGGACGGCACCGCCGACATCGCCGAGACACTGCACATCGGCCGCATCGGCGTCCTCGACGAGGACTACGCCCCGCTGGTCATCGACTGGCGGGCGCCCGCCGCGGCCCCCTTCTACCGCTCCACCCCGGTCGACCCCGGACGGGTCGTGCGCCGCCGTGTCATCCGCTCCAAGGGGCGGCGCGTGCTCGGCGTCGAGGACGACCTCATGCGTCCCGAGCTGAAGGCGTTCCTGGACGGCGACGAGTTGCCCGTGATCGGCGACGGCGCGCTGATGGCCGCGCTCGGCCGGGCCCGCGGCCACACCATGCGCGACATCGTCGCCTCCATCCAGGCCGAGCAGGACCTGGTCATCCGCGCCCCCGCCGCCTCCGTGACGTACGTGGAGGGCGGCCCCGGCACCGGCAAGACGGCGGTCGCCCTGCACCGGGCGGCCTACCTGCTCTACCAGGACCGGCGCCGGTACGCGGGCGGCATCCTGATCGTCTCGCCCACCCCGCTGCTGGTGGCCTACACCGAGGGCGTGCTGCCCTCGCTCGGCGAGGAGGGCCAGGTCGCCATCCGGGCCATCGGCTCGCTCGTCGACGGCGCCGAGGCCACCGTGTACGACACCCCGTCCGTGGCCCGCGCCAAGGGCTCGTACCGGATGCTGAAGGTGCTGCGGAAGGCGGCGCGCGGGGCCCTCGAGGTGAACGAGCCGCCCACCAGGCTGCGGGTCGTCGCCTTCGGCCGGCGCCTGGAGCTGGAGAGCGCCGAGCTCGACCGGATCCGGCACACCGCCCTCGGCGGTACGGCCCCGGTCAACCTGCTGCGCCCGCGCGCCCGCAGACTGCTGCTGGACGCCCTGTGGGCGAAGTCCGGCGGCGCGGGCCGGCACACCGACCCCGAGCTGGCGGCCGAGCTGCGCTCCTCCTTCGACGAGGACGTCACCGGTGAGGACTCCTTCATCGCCTTCCTCGACGCCTGGTGGCCCGAGCTGACCCCCGGGGCCGTGCTCGCCGCGATGGCCGACGAGCGGCGCCTCGGGCGCTGGGCGCGCCGGATCCTCAACCCCGGCGAGGTGCGCCGCGTCGCCCGCTCGCTCAGGCGGGACGGGCACTCGGTGCACGACATCGCCCTGCTGGACGAGCTCCAGGCGATCCTCGGCACCCCGGCCCGCCCGCGCCGGAAGCGCGAGCTGGACCCGCTGGACCAGCTCACCGGCCTCGAGGAGCTCATGCCGGTGCGCGAGGAGTCGCAGCGCGAGCGGGCCGAGCGGCTGGCGCAGGAGCGCACGGAGTACGCGCACGTCATCGTGGACGAGGCGCAGGACCTCACGCCCATGCAGTGGCGCATGGTCGGCCGCCGCGGCCGGCACGCCACCTGGACGGTCGTCGGCGACCCGGCCCAGTCCTCCTGGTCCGACCCGGACGAGGCGGCGGAGGCCCGCGACGAGGCCCTGGGCACCCGGCCGCGCCGCCGCTTCGAGCTCACGGTGAACTACCGCAACCCCGCCGAGATCGCCGAGCTGGCCTCCAAGGTGCTCGCCCTCGCCATGCCGGGAGCGAAGGCGCCCTCCGCGGTGCGCTCCACGGGCGTCGAGCCGCGCTACGCCGTCGCGGACGGCGGCTTCGGGCACACCGTGCGCGAGGAGGCGGCACGTCTGCTGGACCGGGTGGACGGCACGGTCGGCGTGGTCGTCGCCATGAACCGGCGCGAGGAGGCCCGCCGCTGGCTGGCCGGACTCGGCGACCGGGTGGTGGCGCTCGGCAGCCTGGAGGCCAAGGGCCTGGAGTACGACGCCACGCTGGTCGTCTCGCCCGCCGAGATCGCCGACGAGTCCCCGGCCGGCCTGCGCGTGCTGTACGTGGCCCTCACCCGGGCCACCCAGCAGCTCACCGTGGTCTCCGGGGAACGCGACGAGCCGGACGCCTCCGGGGTGCCCGACCTGCTGCGGGACTGAGAACCGGGTGCTCCTGCGGCAAGGGGAATGGTTCACGGGCGTCTGTTTGTTAGCCTGGGTGTGGCACCGGCCCGATCCAAGCCCCCGGGCCCAACCTTCGTCGCTACGAGCGACCACTTGCCGCGAGGCGAGCATGGCGGGTCGGTGTCACTGAACGTCCAAGAGGTCCACGTCCGCCGCGGCGTGGACCTCTTTCGTTCATGAACAAAACGTTCGCAATCCGATGCGACTACCACGTACTCAGGGGTAGGTGCGACGATCGGACGGCACTACACGCGACACGGTGAAAGCAGAGGAAGTCGGCCATGGCAACGGCGCCCAGCGTCTCCTACTCGATGACCATCCGGCTGGAGGTGCCCGCGAGCGGAACGGCCGTCTCACAGCTCACCACCGCCGTGGAGTCCTCCGGAGGCTCGGTCACCGGCCTCGACGTCACCGCGTCCGGCCACGAGAAGCTCCGTATCGACGTCACCATCGCGGCCACCTCCACCGCGCACGCCGACGAGATCGTCGAGAAGCTGCGCGGCATCGAGGGCGTCACGCTCGGCAAGGTCTCCGACCGTACGTTCCTCATGCACCTCGGCGGCAAGATCGAGATGGCGTCCAAGCACCCCATCCGCAACCGTGACGACCTGTCCATGGTCTACACGCCCGGCGTGGCCCGCGTCTGCATGGCGATCGCCGAGAACCCCGAGGACGCCCGCCGCCTCACCATCAAGCGCAATTCCGTTGCGGTCGTGACGGACGGCTCCGCCGTGCTGGGCCTCGGCAACATCGGCCCGAAGGCCGCGCTGCCCGTCATGGAGGGCAAGGCGGCCCTCTTCAAGCGCTTCGCCGGCATCGACGCCTGGCCGCTGTGCCTGGACACCCAGGACACCGACGCCATCGTCGAGATCGTCAAGGCGATCGCCCCCGGGTTCGCCGGCATCAACCTCGAGGACATCTCCGCCCCGCGCTGCTTCGAGATCGAGGCCCGGCTGCGCGAGGCCCTGGACATCCCCGTCTTCCACGACGACCAGCACGGCACCGCGATCGTCGTGCTCGCCGCCCTGACCAACGCGCTGCGCTGCACCGGCAAGTCGATCGAGAGCATCCGGGTCGTGATGTCCGGCGCCGGCGCCGCGGGCACCGCCATCCTCAAGCTGCTGCTCGCCGCGGGCGTGAAGAACGCCGTCGTGGCCGACATCCACGGCGTGGTCCACGCCGGCCGCGAGGACCTGCGCGAGGCCGCCCCCGGGTCGGCGCTGCGCTGGATCGCCGACAACACCAACCCCGAGAACCTCACCGGCACCCTGAAGGAGGCCGTGCGCGGCGCGGACGTCTTCATCGGGGTCTCCGCGCCCAACGTGCTCGACGGCGACGACGTGGCCGCCATGGCGGACGGCGCGATCGTGTTCGCGCTCGCGAATCCGGACCCCGAGGTGGACCCGGCAATCGCCCGCCAGACCGCGGCGGTTGTGGCCACCGGCCGCTCCGACTTCCCCAACCAGATCAACAATGTGCTGGTCTTCCCGGGTGTGTTCCGCGGCCTGCTGGACGCGCAGTCCCGCACCGTCAACACGGAGATGATGCTGGCCGCGGCGAAGGCCCTGGCCGACGTGGTCACCGAGGACGAGCTGAACCCGAACTACATCATCCCGTCCGTCTTCAACGACAAGGTCGCGGGCGCGGTGGCCGGCGCGGTCCGCGACGCGGCGAGGACGGGAGCCTCGGCGGCCCCGGCGGCCTCCGCGTCGTAGGTCCCGCCCGTGCGGCGCGCCTGTGAGGATCGCCACGGCGGTCCACCGGCGCGTCGCTGAACCGGGCGCCTTCGCGCGCCCTCTATGGTGACGGCCGGGCCAGGCCCTCTTTTCGTGTGACTCCCAAGGGTGTTCTCACGACTCCTACGGGTGCCGGATTGGCTTTCCCGCCGCAGGTGGGGGCAGGATGCCTCCCTGGGCGCGAGGGTCCGGCGACGGACCCGGGTCCGGGGACCCACCGAGGAGCCTGGCAGCATCGGCCTCGCTGTGCCCGATATGCGGCTGAGCCGCGTGGCACGCCTCAACGGCAAGAAGAACATGGGAGTAACAACATGAACCGCAGTGAGCTGGTGGCCGCGCTGGCCGACCGCGCCGAGGTGACCCGCAAGGACGCCGACGCCGTGCTGGCCGCGTTCGCCGACGTCGTCGGCGACATCGTCTCCAAGGGGGACGAGAAGGTCACCATCCCTGGTTTCCTCACCTTCGAGCGCACCCACCGTGCCGCTCGCACCGCCCGCAACCCGCAGACCGGCGAGCCGATCCAGATCCCGGCCGGCTACAGCGTGAAGGTCTCCGCGGGCAGCAAGCTCAAGGAAGCCGCCAAGGGCAAGTGACCTTGCCGTCGGTGCGCCGCGAGACGGCGTACTCGGCCGCCTAGGGCCGGCCACGACGTCAATGGGGCGGCCCCCCTTCCCGGGGGGCCGCCCCATCGTCGTACGCGTACGCGCGTCCTCGCGCGGCCGGTCAGCCGAGCGCCTGGCCCGGCAGTTCCACCTTCGCCCCGAGTTCGACGAGCTTCTCCATGAAGTTCTCGTAGCCCCGGTTGATCAGGTCGATGCCGTGGACCCGGGAGGTGCCCTGGGCGGCGAGGGCGGCGATGAGGTACGAGAAGCCGCCGCGCAGGTCGGGGATGACCAGGTCGGCGCCCTGGAGCTTCGTCGGGCCCGACACCACCGCGGAGTGCAGGAAGTTGCGCTGCCCGAAGCGGCAGTCCGAGCTGCCCAGGCACTCGCGGTAGAGCTGGATGTGCGCGCCCATCTGGTTCAGCGCGGAGGTGAAGCCGAGGCGGGACTCGTAGACCGTCTCGTGGATGATCGACAGGCCGGTGGCCTGGGTCAGCGCGACCACCAGGGGCTGCTGCCAGTCGGTCTGGAAACCGGGGTGCACGTCCGTCTCCAGCGCGATGGACTTCAACTGCCCGCCGGGGTGCCAGAAGCGGATGCCCTCGTCGTCGATCTCGAAGGCGCCGCCCACCTTCCGGTAGGTGTTCAGGAACGTCATCATCGACCGCTGCTGGGCGCCGTGGACGTAGATGTCGCCCTCGGTCGCCAGCGCCGCCGACGCCCAGGACGCGGCCTCCAGGCGGTCCGCCAGCGCGCGGTGGGTGTAGCCGCCGAGGCTGTCCACACCGGTGATGCGGATCGTGCGGTCGGTGTCCATCGCGATGATCGCGCCCATCTTCTGCAGGACGCAGATGAGGTCCTCGATCTCGGGCTCGACCGCCGCGTTGGACAACTCCGTGACGCCCTCGGCCAGTACGGCCGTCAGCAGCACCTGCTCGGTCGCGCCCACCGACGGGTACGGCAGGCGGATCTTGGTGCCGCGCAGCCGCTGCGGAGCCTCCAGGTACTGCCCGTCCGCGCGCTTCTCGATCCGCGCGCCGAACTGCCGGAGCACGTCGAAGTGGAAGTCGATGGGCCGGCCGCCGATGTCGCAGCCGCCGAGGCCGGGGATGAACGCGTGCCCGAGGCGGTGCAGCAGCGGGCCGCAGAACAGGATGGGAATGCGCGACGAACCCGCGTGGGCATCGATGTCGGCGACGTTCGCGCTCTCCACGTGCGTCGGGTCGAGCACCAGCTCACCCGGCTCGTCACCCGGACGGACCGTCACACCGTGCAGTTGCAGCAGACCGCGTACGACGCGCACGTCACGGATGTCCGGAACGTTGCGCAGCCGACTTGGCGCACTGCCCAGCAGAGCGGCGACCATGGCCTTCGGCACGAGGTTCTTCGCACCGCGGACACGGATCTCGCCCTCCAGCGGGGTTCCGCCATGGACAAGCAGGACATCGTCGTTGACGGTCATGTATCTCGCGTTCCGATGAGTTGGGCAGGAGCCGGCCGATCACTTCGGTCAGGGGCCGGAGAGACAGAGTAATCGCCGTGCGCCCCCCTTAAGTAAGCCCGAGGACCACCCAGTCAGGTCATAGCTGTGTCACAACACGAACCGTTGAGCACCGGGCACATGGGGTCACCGGCGCCCCCGTGCGCCCTCGGTGCTTCCGGCGGGCGTGAGCAGGCCTCACTCACGTAGCCGGATTGGCTCCCCACGCGTGGGGAAGATGCGGGATCATGTCTGGCATGACCGAGGTGTCCTCGCTCACAGGGCGGCTGCTCGTGGCAACCCCCGCCCTGGCGGACCCGAACTTCGACCGCGCGGTGGTGCTCCTTCTCGACCACGACGAGGAGGGCTCCCTGGGTGTCGTCCTCAACCGCCCCACCCCCGTGGACGTGGGCGACATCCTCGAGGGCTGGGCGGACCTCGCCGGCGAGCCCGGCGTGGTCTTCCAGGGCGGCCCGGTCTCGCTGGACTCCGCACTCGGCGTCGCCGTCATCCCCGGCGGCGGCACGGGCGGGCGCTCGCCCCTCGGCTGGCGCCGGGTGCACGGCGCGATCGGCCTGGTCGACCTGGAGGCCCCGCCCGAGCTGCTGGCCTCCGCCCTCGGCTCGCTGCGCATCTTCGCCGGGTACGCCGGCTGGGGCCCGGGCCAGCTGGAGGACGAGCTCGAGGAAGGCGCCTGGTACGTGGTGGAGTCCGAGCCCGGTGACGTCTCCTCGCCGTCCCCGGAGAGACTCTGGCGCGAGGTGCTGCGCCGCCAGCGCAACGAGCTGGCGATGGTGGCCACGTATCCGGACGACCCCTCGCTCAACTGATGCGTGTGAGCTTCACCGGGGCTTCAGTACCCTGGGGCTTATGAGCACTCTCGAGCCCGAGCGCGGGACTGGTACGGGGACCCTCGTAGAGCCGACGCCGCAGGTGTCCCACGGCGACGGTGACCACGAGCGCTTCGCCCACTACGTCCAGAAGGACAAGATCATGGCGAGCGCCCTGGACGGGACGCCCGTCGTGGCGCTGTGCGGCAAGGTGTGGGTGCCCGGCCGCGACCCCAAGAAGTACCCCGTGTGTCCCCTGTGCAAGGAGATCTACGAGTCCATGGGCAGCGGCGACGACAAGGGCGGCAAGGGCGGCGACAAGTAGGCTCCGGGCCGGGAGCGGCTCGGGCCCGCCCGGCGGGCTCTTCGGTCCGGACCTCTTGCGAGTGGGGCTCTTTGGTCCAGACCTCTTGTGGGCGCCGGGGGCAGTCCATAGGCTCGGTGCGTGCCGCAGGACGAGACCGACCGTGACGTATCCGACGTGATCCCGGCGCCCCGCGCCGTCGAAGGCGAGGCGCGCGGTGGGTTCCGGCTCGACCGGGACACCGCCCTGTGCGCCGCGCCCGGTACGGGCACCGCCGAGCGGTGGCTTCGCGCCACGCTCGGTGCGGCCCTCGGGCTGCCCTTCCCGGCCGCTCGCGACGGGGGCCCACACGAGGAGCCCGCCGGCGACGGGGCCGGGCGGAACCGGGTCCGGCTGGAGCTCGACGACACGCTGGCCTCCGAGGCGTACCGGCTGACCGTCACTCCCGGCCACGGCGTCGAGATCCGGGGCGGCGGTCCGGCCGGCGTCTTCTGGGGGGCGCAGACCCTGCGCCAGCTGCTCGGCCCGGACGCCTTCCGCCGCGCCCCCGTACGTCCGGACGCCTCCCGCGCCCTGCCCGCCTGCGTCATCGAGGACGCGCCCCGCTTCCGCTGGCGCGGACTCATGCTGGACGTGGCCCGCCACTTCACGCCCAAGGACGGCGTGCTGCGCCACCTCGACCTGATGGCCGCGCACAAACTCAACGTGCTGCACCTGCACCTGACGGACGACCAGGGCTGGCGGGTCGAGATCCAGCGGTACCCGAGGCTCACCGAGGTCGGCTCCTGGCGGGCGCGCACCAGAATCGGCCACGGAACCTCCACACTCTGGGAGGACAAGCCGCACGGCGGCCACTACACGCGCGACGACATCCGCGAGATCGTCGCCTACGCGGCCGAGCGGCACATCTCCGTGGTGCCCGAGATCGACGTACCGGGCCACTCGCAGGCCGCCATCGCCGCGTACCCGGAACTGGGCAACACCGACGTCGTCGACACCGCCGCCCTCACCGTCTGGGACGACTGGGGCATCAACCCGAACGTCCTCGCCCCCACCGACCGCACCCTGCGCTTCTACGAGGACGTCTTCGAGGAACTCCTCGAGCTGTTCCCCGCCGGCGCCGGCCCCTTCTCGGCCTTCTTCCACATCGGCGGCGACGAGTGCCCCAAGGACCAGTGGCGCGCCTCGCCCACCGCGCAGGCACGCATCAAGGAACTGGGACTCGCCGGCGAGGACGAGCTCCAGGCGTGGTTCGTCGGCCACTTCGACCAGTGGCTCTCCGCGCGCGGGCGCCGGCTCATCGGCTGGGACGAGATCCTTGAGGGCGGCCTCGCCCCGGGCGCCGCCGTGTCCTCCTGGCGCGGTTACGCGGGCGGGATCGCCGCCGCGCGGGCCGGGCACGACGTGGTCATGTGCCCCGAGCAGCAGGTGTATCTGGACCACCGTCAGGCCCCGGGCGAGGACGAGCCGGTGCCGATCGGGTACGTGCGCACCCTGGAGGACGTCTACCGGTTCGAGCCGCTCCCGCCCGAGCTGGAGGCCGCCCGGGCCGGACATGTGCTGGGCACCCAGGCCAACGTGTGGACCGAGGTGATGGACAGCCAGGACCGTGTGGACTACCAGGTGTTCCCCCGGCTCGCCGCCTTCGCCGAGGTCGCCTGGAGCGCCCTGCCCGCCCCGGAGTCGCGGGACTTCGCCGGCTTCGAGCGGCGCATGAACAGCCACTACCGGCGTCTGGACGCCCTCGGCGTCGCCTACCGCCCGCCCGGCGGACCTCACCCCTGGCAGCGGCGCCCCGGCGTCCCCGGCCGGCCCGCGCAGGGCCCGCCGCCCGCGCGGTGAACGGCCCCTCGGGCTGTCTCGAACACACACGGGAAAAAACCCGCAAGAGTCAGCGAAGAGTGGGAATTCGCTCGCACCGGTGATGCCGTGCCAAATCGGGCCATGTCCCCGATGAGGTGGGCGAATGCCTCCTAGCGGACCCCCGTCCTCGGCCCCTGCGAAGATGTGCCAGAGTTGCCACGTCCGCCCTGTCAGCACGTACCGTACGGCAGCACAGGTGGGACCAGTGGGGCAGCGGGAAGGGGCAGCCGGTTTGACCACGCACGCACCGCAGGCGGCGCAGGCCGTCACGCTGCCCACGACGCTGGACGAGGCCGTGGCGGCGCTCACCGCCGTGCCCGCCGCCGTGCCCGTGGCCGGCGGCACCGACCTCATGGCCGCCGTCAACTCCGGGCAGCTCAGGCCCGCCGCGCTGGTCGGCCTCGGCCGGATCAGCGAGATCCGCGGCTGGCAGTACCAGGACGGCCACGCCCTGCTCGGCGCCGGCCTCACCCACGCGCGCATGGGACGCCCCGACTTCGCCGCGCTGATCCCGGCGCTGGCCGCCGCCGCGCGCGCAGCCGGACCGCCGCACATCCGCAACGCGGGCACCCTGGGCGGCAACATCGCCTCGGCCGCCCCCACCGGGGACGCGCTGCCGGTGCTCGCCGCCCTCGAGGCGACGCTGATCATCGCCGGCCCGGGCGGAGCCCGCCGGGAGATCCCGGTGTCGCACCTGCTGGCCGGCGTGGAGATGCTCCGCGCGGGCGAGCTCATCGGCTACGTGCGCGTGCCGCTGCTGCACGCGCCGCAGGTGTTCCTCAAGGCCACCGGCCGCACCGGCCCGGGCCGCGCGACCGCCTCCGTGGCCGTCGTCCTCGACCCGGCCCGGCGCGGGGTGCGCTGCGCGGTGGGCGCCATAGCGCCGATGCCGCTGCGGCCCCTGGACGCCGAGCAGTGGGTGGCCGGGCTCATCGACTGGGACAACAGCCGCGCGATCGTCCCCGAGGCGCTGAACGCCTTCGGCGAGTACGTCGCCGCGGCCTGCATCCCCGACCAGCCCCCGGCCGAGGACGGCTCCGTGCAGCAGCTTCCGCCCGCCGTACTGCACCTGCGGCGCACCGTCGCCGCGCTGGCCCGACGAGCACTGGGGAGGGCGCTGTCGTGACCGACGACCAGCACGAGGAGGGCGCGAGGGGCAGCGGCGGCCGCTGGGACCCGCTGCCCCAGGGCGACTACGACGACGGCGCCACCGCGTTCGTGAAGCTCCCCGAGGGAGGCATCGACGCGCTCCTGGCCGCCGACAGTCCCCTCGCCGCGCCCGGCCACGGGTACGTGCCCCCGCAGATAACGGTCACGTCCGCCCCGGCCGAGGCCGCCGACCCGTCCGCCACCGGCAGCTGGGCCGTGCCCGGCGCCCCGGACGGCGGCGCCCGGTGGCCCGACCCGAACGCCGTGCCGCGGGACGCGGACACGGGCGCGGACGACCGGTTCACCTACCGCCCGGGCGCCACCCAGCAGTGGACCTTCGAGGACGCCCAGGCGGGGGGCGGCACCGAGCAGGCGCCGTCCGCGCACGGACGGTCCGGGCACGCTCCGGCCGCCCACGGCCCTTCCGGGCACGGTCGTGACGCGGCCGGTCACGATGTGACCGGGCAGTGGTCGATCCCCGTCGCAGGGGGCGATCTCCCGGACGAATCGGGCGAGTTCACCACCTCGTCCCTCGTGCAGCAGTGGGGCGGCACCCCGCCGGCCACCCTTCCCGGCGGCGCGCCCGCGCCCTGGGCGACGGAGCCGTGGGGCAGGCCCGAGCCCGGGGGCGAGGGCGGGAGCGACCCGGCCCGGCGCCCGGAGTCCGGGGAGATCTCCGCCCAGGCCGCGATGCGGCCGGCTCCCGGCGGCGGTGGGCTTGCCGGGGCCATCGACGACAGCGACGGCAGTGACGGCACCGAGGGCGCCGAGGACCGCGAAGGGGCCATGGAGGCCGCCGGCGGCCCCGCTGAGCCGCTCGCGCACCCCACCGTGGACGAGGAGGCCGGGCCCGCCGCCCGGGCTGCCGAGGAGCCCCTCAGGGGCCCGGGCCCCGCCGCGGCCTCGGCCACGGCTCCGGCGTCCGCCGACCCCGCCCCCGCACGGGATCCGCACGGCTCGCAGGACGCGCACGGCGTACGGGACGCGCACGGCTCGCAGGACGCGCACGGCTCACCGGAGGAGGCCGCACCGGCGGACGGCCCGGACGACGTGCCCCAAGGGCACGAAGCGCACGACCCGCCCCCCTCGGCCCCGCACGACGAACACCCCCTCGCCTCCTACGTGCTGCGCGTCAACGGCGTCGACCGCCCCGTCACCGACGCGTGGATCGGCGAGTCGCTGCTGTACGTGCTGCGCGAGCGCCTCGGCCTCGCCGGCGCCAAGGACGGCTGCTCGCAGGGCGAGTGCGGGGCCTGCAACGTCCAGGTCGACGGCCGCCTCGTCGCCTCCTGCCTGGTGCCCGCCGTCACCGCGGCGGGCAGCGAGGTCCGTACGGTCGAGGGTCTCGCCGCCGACGGGCAGCCCTCGGACGTGCAGCGGGCGCTCGCGCGGTGCGGCGCGGTGCAGTGCGGCTTCTGCGTGCCCGGCATGGCGATGACCGTGCACGACCTGCTGGAGGGCAATCCGGCACCGACCGAGCTGGAGACCCGGCAGGCCCTGTGCGGCAACCTGTGCCGCTGCTCGGGCTACCGGGGCGTACTGGAGGCCGTCAAGGAGGTCGTCGCCGAGCGCGAGGCGCAGTCCGCCGCCGAGGGCGAACAGGACGGCGACGAGCCGCGCATTCCGCACCAGGCGGGCCCGGGAGCCGGAGGTGTGCACCCCTCGGCGTTCGAGCCCAGGGAACCGCACGGCCCGTACGGCCAGGACGGAGGCCAGGCGTGAGCAACGAGGCAACGACCGCCGCCACCGCCGCCGCGGAGGCCGCCCCCGCCCCGGAGCCGCTGCCGCACGGCCTCGGCTCCTCACTGCCGGCCGCCGACGCCCGCGCAAAGACCGAGGGCACCTTCCCCTACGCGGCCGACCTGTGGGCCGAGGGCCTGCTGTGGGCGGCCGTGCTGCGCTCACCGCACCCGCACGCGCGCATCGTGTCCATCGACACCACCCACGCGCGCGAGATGCCCGGTGTGCGTGCCGTCGTCACCCACGAGGACGTGCCCGGCCGCCCGCTGTACGGGCGCGGCACCGCCGACCGCCCCGTGTTCGCCTCCGAGGTCGTACGCCACCACGGCGAGCCCATCGCGGCCGTCGCCGCCGACCACCCCGACACCGCGCGGATGGCCGCCGCGGCCGTCATCGTCGAGTACGAAGTACTCGACCCGGTGACCGACCCCGAACAGGCCTTCCAGGCCGAGCCCCTGCACCCCGACGGCAACCTGATCCGGCACATCCCGCTGCGCCACGGCGACCCGGACGCGGCCGGCGACATCGTCGTCGAGGGCCTGTACCGCATCGGCCGCCAGGACCCCGCGCCCATCGGCGCCGAGGCGGGCCTGGCGGTGCCCCGGCCGGACGGCGGAGTGGAGCTGTACCTGGCCTCCACCGACCCGCACGCCGACCGCGACGCCCTCGCCGCCTGCTACGGCCTCGAACCCGAGCGCGTGAAGATCGTCGTCACCGGTGTCCCGGGCGCCACCGCCGACCGCGAGGACCAGGGCTTCCAGCTCCCGCTCGGCCTGCTGGCCCTGCGCACCGGCTGCCCGGTGAAGCTGACCGCGACCCGCGAGGAGTCCTTCCTCGGCCACGCCCACCGCCACCCGACCCTGCTGCGCTACCGCCACCACGCCGACGCCGAGGGCAGGCTGGTGAAGGTCGAGGCGCAGATCCTGCTGGACGCGGGCGCCTACGCCGACACCTCCGGCGAGGCGCTCGCCGCCGCGGTGTCCTTCGCCTGCGGCCCGTACGTCGTGCCGAACGCCTTCATCGAGGGCTGGGCCGTGCGCACCAACAACCCGCCCTCCGGGCATGTGCGCGGCGAGGGCGCGATGCAGGTGTGCGCCGCCTACGAGGCGCAGATGGACAAGCTCGCCAAGAGGCTCGGCCTCGACCCGGCTGAGCTGCGGATGCGCAACGTCATGGCCACCGGCGACGTGCTGCCCACCGGCCAGACGGTGACGTGCCCGGCGCCGGTCGCCGAGCTGCTCCAGGCGGTGCGGGAGCACCCGCTGCCCCCGCTGCCCAAGGACACGCCCGAGGAGGACTGGCTGCTGCCCGGGGGCCCCGAGGGCGCGGGCGAACCGGGCGCGGTGCGCCGGGGCGTGGGGTACGGCCTGGGCATGGTGCACATGCTCGGCGCGGAGGGCGCCGACGAGGTGTCCACGGCCACGGTGAAGGTGCAGGGCGGGGTGGCGACCGTGCTGTGCGCGGCCGTCGAGACCGGCCAGGGCTTCACCACGCTGGCCCGGCAGATCGTCCAGGAGACGCTCGGCCTCGACGAGGTGCACGTGGCCCCGGTCGACACCGACCAGCCCCCGGCCGGCGCCGGCTGCCGGGGCCGGCACACATGGGTGTCGGGCGGTGCGGTGGAGCGCGCCGCGAAGATGGTCCGTACGCAGCTTCTGCAGCCGCTGGCCCACAAGTTCGGCATGTCCACCGAGCTGCTGCAGATCACCGACGGCAAGATCACCTCGTACGACGGCGTGCTGTCCACGACGGTGACGGAGGCGCTGGACGGCAAGGAGCTGTGGGCCACCGCGCAGTGCCGTCCGCACCCCACCGAGCCGCTGGACGGGGCGGGGCAGGGCGACGCCTTCGTGGGCCTGGCGTTCTGCGCGATCCGCGCGGTGGTGGACGTCGACATCGAGCTGGGTTCGGTCCGGGTGGTGGAACTGGCGGTCGCCCAGGACGTGGGCCGGGTCCTGAACCCCGCGCAGCTGGCCTCCCGCATCGAGGCGGGCGTCACCCAGGGCGTGGGCATCGCCCTCACGGAGAACCTGCGCACCCCGCGCGGCCTGATCCGCCACCCCGACCTGACGGGCTACGCCCTGCCGACCGCCCTGGACGCGCCCGACATCCAGATCGTGAAGCTGGTCGAGGAGCGGGACGTCGTGGCGCCGTTCGGCGCGAAGGCGGTCAGCGCGGTCCCGGTGGTCACGTCCCCGGCCGCCGTCGCCTCCGCGGTACGGGCGGCCACCGGACGGGCGGTCAACCGCCTCCCGATCCGCCCCCAGGCCGCGGTGGTCACCGGCCAGTGAGCGCCCCGCCCCGGGGTTTTCCACAGGCCCGGGGCGTTGTCAGTGGCGCGGCGTAGTGTTCCGGGCAGTGGGGCGAGGGCTTCGCGGCACGTCGGGAACACGGGGGACCACATGAGTACGACCGGCACCGCCACGGCGGTGAGGACACGGACTGGGGAAGCCGCGGCCCGCTTCGCGCCCTACGCGACGCACCGCCGCGGCTCCTCGGGCCTGGCCCTGGACCTTCCCCCGCGCCTGCTGGAGCGGGAGTTCGGCCGGGGCCGCGTGATCCGCTTCGAGGAGGTCGACTTCCCGCCCACGCTGACCCACGAGCCGACCCGCCGCTTCCTGACGGAGACGGGCCTCCCCGACGACCCCCGCCTCCTGAGCCCGGACACGGACACGGACATCCCCCTGCCCACCCTCACCGAGCACCACGCCGACGACCCGGCCACGGAACTCCCGCCCCGGGCCGCCCACTTGATCCACCTCGGCACCATGCCGGGCCCCCACGCCCCGCTCCTCGACGGCACCACGGGCGAGATATACCTGTGGAGCCCTGAGGAAGCCACGCTCCACCCCTCGAACGAGGACATCTCCACCCTCGTCCACAGCCTGATACTGCTGCACCGCGCCATTGGAGGCCGTGGCGGGAATCGAACCCGCGTAACTCGCTTTGCAGGTTTGTCGGTGCTGGTCAGAGCGTGATCCGGACGCGTTCAATCGCGTTCATTCCCGTACGGCCGCCGTGCCCGCCGGGTCATGGTGAAAGGCCTCGGACCGCCGCGTACGGCGATGAACGAGACGGAAACTGAGACGGGCGCTGTGCTTGTCCTCTTGCCGACTGACAGCCTTTCGGGCCGTGCGGCTGCCAGAAGGCGGTGTGTCGAGGGCTGCCGCCAACGCCCGTGTCGGGCCGTCTGTCGGTCTTCGACTCCCAGTGCATCCGCTTGCAGCCGTCCCACGCCCCCTCCGGATCCGCCGTCACGACCTGCCATCACTGGGCGGCGGTTCCCCTACTGGACGCGGGCGTGTGGCTTCGCGAGTATGGCTGTGTCGACGACCGGAGGAGGCCGAGTGACTGAACAGGCCTGGCGCAAGAGCTCACGATCTGCCACCGGTGCGAACTGTCTTGAGGCTGCATGTACCCGTGACGGCATACGGATTCGGGACTCGAAAATGGTGGCAAGTCCGCAACTACTCTTCACGGTGACGAGCTGGGATCGTTTCCTCCGTCATGTTCGTGGTTGTTTGATCTAGCATTCCCGCCGACCTATGCCATCTTGCTATGAGCTCTGCTGCTGGGGATGTCTGCTAGTCATTGCAGGGCCGGGGGAGGGTAGATGCCGTACCACGGGCTGTGGAAACAACGGATCCTCTGGACAGCCACCGGAATGGGACTCGTAGCACTCGTCGCGTGGTCCCCTTTCATCCTTCGGGCAGCAGCACCCGCGGGTATGGACTGGAACAGGTTGAGCCAAGTCAGCCAGGCCTACGGAGCGGTAGCCGTACTGTTCTCC
>NZ_BMVJ01000023.1:0-8578 GCF_014650655.1 Streptomyces anandii JCM 4720 | reverse complement strand
GCAGCAGCCTTTCTCGGAGCACTAGTCTCGATCTGGTACCAGGCTAAGCAGACTCGTATCATGCATGAAGAGATCCGTTCATCCATGCATAAAGAACTTATACTCCGCACGCTGGACGACGAGACGCTTGCGTATTGTTGGGATCCGCCGCCCGAGCCTTGTACGCTTTTGGAGACACGGCAACACACCTTTTGTAATTTGATCTATCGGCTTTGGCTCACGGACTACTTGGTTGGTCGCATGACTCTTGAAGCTACTCGAATCACGTTAGAGGTGCACTTTAGGGGCGAGGTCGCACGCCGCCATTGGCGAATTTACAGCCAGCAGTGGATAGACTGGGCCAATGCTAGTGTGAATAGACGAGAGAAAGAGTTCGTCTGGCTCACTCAGCACGTATTTGAAAGGGCTGTTACCGCAGGGCCACCAGTTGCTGCGAACTCCTACTTTGAGCCACCTCAAGTCTGAGGCGGGCGGAATGCAGACGCGAGTACAGGTATTTCTTGGAGTAGGTCGCGCGCGTCTAAGTTCCCGTCTCGCTCATCTCCGTCCGAGGCGTCCAGAGTCGTTCACTGAGCCTCGGTGATCACAGCATCCGTGCGGGCCTGAACACCACCGAACCTGTCAGGACCGGCTTGAGACCCGGGCAACGCGTCCGGGTAGTCTGATCCGGTATTTTCCCGACTGACAGGATGCCGAGCGCGCCGTCCGGCCGGCAACGTGGCTCGGCCAGCGTCTCAGGTACCCCTGGCGACAGACATAACGACCGGCGCCGAGGTGCCCGATCGCCAGATGGCCGGACCGCTTGATGTGGTCCGGCCCCGGGCTGGCTGAGCATACGAGATTCGAACTCGTGAGGGGTCGCCCCCAACACGCTTTCCAACTGTCCGAGCGGCGGTCCATGGGCGTTCATAGGCGTTCGCAACGCAGGTCAGACGGGTCGCGCATACGGCGGTGAACGGTGGCGGCCGTCGGTGCACTGGACAAAGACTAGGACAAGACGCAGCTCGGGGAACGTGGGACCTGGCCCTACGCCACGCCTGGTGGTCGGTCTCACATAACTCATGCACCGCCTGGTTGCGGCATGCCTGGGCACGGTTTTCGAGAGGCCTCTCTCATCGGCAGATACCCAAGTGGGCAGCCATCGGGATGGAAACGCCTCTCATGGCAACACATGCATTGGTAGTAGGGAGAACTGATTTTGACTCTTACCTTCCAATGGCGCTTTCTTCTCATTTTGTCTCTCCCTCTTCTTTGGCAGCCTTTTCTTTCACCTCGGCTTCCTTTTTCTGCTCTTCAGTCTCCACTTTTCCTGGGGCTAGTTGGACGGTGACGACGATTCCGTATATCAGTTCAGCGATAAACGCCAATCCTAGAACAGAAACAGCAGCCCATCTGAATGATTCTGTAGCGTTGGAGTCCGATAGTAGAGGGACGACAGAAATGGTCAAGGCGGCCGAAAGGGATGTGATTCCACGAGCACGGCCGTAGCCCATCCCACCGCCGGGACTGGTCCGAGTGGAAGGCTCTTCTAACAGAGGCCAAGGTCCGTGACGGGCGACTGCACGACGCGCGCCACACGGCCGCAACGGTTCTGCTGATCCTCGGTGTCCCCGAGCGGGCCGTCATGGGGCTCATGGGATGGTCGACCACGGCCATGGCCGCGCGGTATCAGCACATGGTGGACGCCGTGCGGGCCGATGTCGCGCGGCAGGTGGATGGGCTGATCTGGAAGATCAAGACGGACCGGCCTGACGATGACGGCAATGGCGCGGCTGGCGCGCTCGGACCGGCCAACTGAGGCGGATAAGTAGAAGGGCGGCACTCCTAGGGGTGCCGCCCTTCGTCTTGTCTGACCAAAGTGGTGGATCTAGGAGGGACTGGTCAGCCAAGCGGTCATCTGCCCCTCTTTGCTGTCGAACGTCACCCGGTGAAAGCTCTCCGGCGGAATGAGCGGGTGTCCGTGCCGCACCGTCCCTTGATAGACAGAATCGGAAATGCAGAGCGCGATGTTGTTGGTCCCCTCTTGCAGCGCATTCCGCAGAAACTCGGCATCGAGCAGGCGGCAGGCGCGGTTGAGATCGGACCCCAGCCAGCCGTCGTGCTCGTCTATGGTCACGCGGCCCGTCGCGAGGACTCCGCGCATCCTGATCTGGACGCTGCTGGACGCCGCCCGGTTGACAGCAAGCAGTTGCCTTGGCATCTCCGTGATTAGCGCTCGCAGCAGCTCAGTGAGAGAAGCGCTTGCATCGATCAGTTCCATGACTGAGTCACCACGGTCCGCACGTCGCCGCTGGGCCTCAGTGATTCCGGCAGCGACCAATACGTGATCGGCGATCTCGTACAGCATGCGGCGTTGATATGCCTGCTCAACATCATCGCGGTCGCTGAAATGCTCGATGTCGAACAACAGGATGCTTCTCTGGACGTCAGCCACCATGCCCTCGGCCGCCGACTTGACCGGGCTCTGCTCTGCCTCGGCCGCGCGCAGCCAAAGAGCATGCATGGGCTCCAGTTGCTGCTCGGCCGTGAGACCGGGAGCCTTGGACGCAAGGATCTCAAGCAGCGCATCCACGACATGCCATTGCGGAAGACGAACGCTGCTGAAGGCGTCGTGAATTGAACTTCGCGAAATCCCTGCCCCTCGCACCTCTCGGGCCATAACCGTAAGACTGGGCCGGCCGGCCAGCAGGTGAAGCCGGTGGAGAGCATCGTTGAACTCGCGGTGCTCACGGCCCGTCAGATCCGGCTTGCGGAAAAACCCCGGTCTACCCATGCTTGCCCCCCGTCCAAGACCGTCCGAAACCGTCCACCAGCATGGCATCTCAGCCGAACTCAGGTGGTGACGTCCGTAGATGTTCAAGACTGGCTTCTACTCATCCAACTCGCTCGTGTCCGCGCTGATGCTCGAACCCGAGCTCGGAAGACCCGGGCGGTAGATGAGAGGGCAACAGGTCATGTGGACGAGAAAGACAGCCCGGCGGCTTGTCGTTACTGCGATGTTTGCGATGACCCGCGGCGCCGCCACGGCGGCAGGTAGCACAGTGGTGGTCGGCTTCGTGTGGTGGGCGCAGCACCGCTAGCTTCGGTAGGAAGCTCTGGCTGACCGTCACCGTCACCTCTGATGGACTGGGGGCGCTCTGTGGGTTCAGGCTCCGGAACTGAGACGGAAACTGAGACGGACAGCCAAAAGGGTGGCACCCCCTCGGGGGAGCCACCCTTTTGTTTTGCCTGGTCAAGGCCACAGAGGCCGTGGCGGGAATCGAACCCGCGTAACTCGCTTTGCAGGCGAGCCCCTGAACCATTCGGGCACACGGCCGTGTTGGTGTTCGTGATCGACGGTAGGCGGGGGGTGGGGGCGGTTCAAGGCAGGGGGACGGGCTGCAACGGGACTGCCATACGGCGTTCATGAAAGGGGGCGTACGACCAAGGCCGGAGAAGGGAGTCCTACCCCCGACAGGGGTGAAGAGCGGGCTTGGACCTTACTCTGGCGGGCATGACCGTGCTTGAACCACGTGACACCGGCGTCACTGATGCCCCCGGCGGAGTCGGCTCCGGTGACGAGGCGGGCGAGGGTGTGCTGAGCCGGGCCCATCGCTCGCTCAGTGTCGGGATCGTCTCCGTCGTGCTGCTGATCGCCTTCGAGGCGACCGCCGTGGGCACGGCGATGCCGGTCGCGGCGCGGGAGCTGCACGGGGTGTCGCTGTACGCGTTCGCGTTCTCGGGGTACTTCACGACGAGCCTGTTCGGGATGGTGCTCGCCGGGCAGTGGTCGGACCGGCGGGGCCCGCTGGGCTCGCTGACCGGGGGGATCGGGGCGTTCGCGGCGGGGCTGGCGCTGGCCGGGACCGCGGGCTCGATGTGGGTGTTCATCGCGGGACGGGCCGTGCAGGGGCTCGGCGGCGGGCTGGTGATCGTCGCGTTGTACGTCGTCGTCGGCCGGGCCTACCCGGAGGGGCTGCGGCCGTCGATCATGGCGGCGTTCGCGGCGGCCTGGGTCGTCCCGTCGGTCGTCGGGCCGCTCGCCTCGGGCGCGGTGACCGAACACCTCGGCTGGCGCTGGGTGTTCCTCGGCATCCCGGTGCTCGTGGTGTTTCCGCTGGTCATCGCCCTGCCGCAGATACGCAGACGAGCGTCGGGGCCGGTGGGGGAGCCGGCGGGGGAAACCGTGGGGGAGACCTCCGCAGCCGCCTCCTTCGATCCGCGCCGGATCCGGCTCGCCCTCGGCATCTCGCTCGGCGCGGGGCTGCTGCAGTACGCGGCCCAGGACCTGCGGTGGCTGTCGCTCCTGCCCGGGGCCGCGGGGGCCGCGCTGCTCGTCCCGGCCGTGCGGGGACTGCTGCCGCACGGCACCTGGCGGGCGGCGCGCGGACTGCCGTCCGTGGTGCTGCTCCGCGGCGTGGCGGCGGGCTCCTTCATCGCCGCCGAGTCCTTCGTGCCGCTGATGCTCGTCACCCAGCGGGGCCTGTCGCCCACGCTCGCCGGTTTCTCGCTCGCCGCGGGCGGGGGCACCTGGGCGCTGGGCTCCTGGGTGCAGTCGCGTCCGCGCGTCGCGCCGTACCGGGAACGGCTGATGACCCTCGGCATGGTGCTGGTGGCCGCCGCCATCGCCGCCGCGCCCAGCGTGCTCGTCCACGCCGTCCCGGTGTGGACCGTCGCGGTCGCCTGGGGCTTCGGCTGCTTCGGCATGGGCCTGGTCATCGCCTCCACCAGCGTGCTCCTGCTCCAGCTGTCCGCCCCCGAGGAGGCCGGCGCCAACTCGGCGGCCCTGCAGATCTCCGACGCCCTGTCCAACGTCCTCCTCCTCGCCGCGGGAGGCGCCGCATTCGTCGCGCTGGGCGGCGGCACGGTGACGCACGCCACGGCGACAGCGGGCGGCTCCGCCGCCCACCCGGCCGCGTTCGCGGCGGTGTTCCTGCCGATGGCCGGGGTGGCGCTGGCCGGAGCCTGGGTGACCAGGCGGCTGCGGGAGCGGTGAGACCTGCGGCGGTGGGTGGTGGGCGGTGCGGTGGGACCGGACCGGGCCGGCCCGACGCAGGGAAGCGACGGAGCCGGGCCGGGTCGGCGTACGGGGGCGACCGGGGGCGAGCGGGCCGGGGTGCCGCGCTCAGGTGGCGTTGGTGATCTGTGACGCGTGTCGCAACTGCCTTGGGTGCGGCGCCGTTGGCCCGAGTGGCGGTGGGGGCACCGGTAGGGTGGCCCGGTTGTCATACGTAGCCGAGCCCCCAGCACCACGAACGAACCGGAGACCGTGAGTACCACCGCCAGCTCCAGCTCGTCACACCACTCGCACCACCTCTCGCCCGCCTTCCCGGGGCGCGCGCCCTGGGGTACCGCCAGCAAGCTGCGCGCCTGGCAGCAGGGCGCGATGGAGAAGTACGTCCAGGAGCAGCCGCGCGACTTCCTCGCGGTCGCCACCCCCGGCGCCGGAAAGACCACCTTCGCGCTGACGCTCGCCTCCTGGCTGCTGCACCACCACGTCGTC
The DNA here is from genome assembly GCF_014650655.1 of Streptomyces anandii JCM 4720. Lineage (GTDB taxonomy): Bacteria > Actinomycetota > Actinomycetes > Streptomycetales > Streptomycetaceae > Streptomyces > Streptomyces anandii. Next base: position 3,096 of record NZ_BMVJ01000023.1, on the reverse strand, counting down.
CAGCAGGTCACCGTGGTCGCGCCGACCGAGCACCTGAAGAAGCAGTGGGCGGAGGCGGCCGCGCGGATAGGCATCAGGCTCGACCCCGAGTACAGCGCGGGCCCGCTCAGCCGGGAGTACCACGGCGTCGCCGTGACGTACGCCGGTGTCGGCGTGCGGCCCATGCTGCACCGCAACCGCGTCGAGCAGCGCAAGACCCTCGTCATCCTCGACGAGATCCACCACGCCGGCGATTCCAAGTCGTGGGGCGAGGCGTGCCTGGAGGCGTTCGAGCCCGCGACGCGGCGGCTCGCGCTCACCGGTACGCCGTTCCGGTCGGACACCAACCCGATCCCGTTCGTCACGTACGAGGAGGGGCAGGACGGCATCCGGCGGTCCGCCGCCGACTACACCTACGGCTACGGCTCCGCACTCTCCGACGGGGTCGTGCGGCCCGTCATCTTCCTCTCCTACAGCGGCAACATGCGCTGGCGCACCAAGGCCGGTGACGAGATCGCCGCGCGGCTCGGCGAGCCGATGACCAAGGACGCGGTCAGCCAGGCCTGGCGGACCGCGCTCGACCCGCGCGGCGAGTGGATGCCGGCCGTGCTGCGCGCCGCCGACCGCCGGCTGACCGAGGTCCGCAAGGCCATCCCCGACGCCGGGGCCCTGGTCATCGCCTCCGACCAGGACTCCGCGCGCGCCTACGCCAAACTCATCCGGGAGATCACCGGCAGCGCGGCGACCGTCGTCCTCTCCGACGACGCCGGCGCCTCCAAGAGGATCGACGACTTCAGCGCGGGCGACGACCGGTGGATGGTCGCGGTGCGCATGGTGTCCGAGGGCGTCGACGTGCCGCGGCTCGCGGTCGGGGTGTACGCGACGACCATCTCCACTCCGTTGTTCTTCGCCCAGGCCGTGGGCCGTTTCGTACGGTCCCGGCGGCGCGGCGAGACGGCGTCGGTGTTCCTGCCCACGGTGCCGGATCTGCTCACCTTCGCCAACGAGATGGAGGTGGAGCGGGACCACGCCCTCGACAAGCCGAAGAAGGAGGGCGAGGAGGACCCGTACGCCGAGTCCGAGAAGGAGATGGAGGAGGCGAACCGGGAGCAGGACGAGGACACCGGTGAGCAGGACATGCTGCCGTTCGAGGCGCTGGAGTCCGATGCGGTGTTCGACCGGGTGCTGTACGACGGTGCCGAGTTCGGCATGCAGGCGCATCCGGGGAGTGAGGAGGAGCAGGACTACCTCGGTATTCCGGGGCTTCTCGAGCCTGAGCAGGTGCAGTTGCTGTTGCAGAAGCGGCAGGCTCGGCAGATCGCGCACAGCCGGAAGAAGCCGGACGCGGAGGCGGATCTGCTGGAGCTGCCCGCCGAGCGGCGGCCCGTGGTGAGTCACAAGGAGCTCATGGAGCTGCGGCGGCAGTTGAATACGCTGGTGGGGGCGTATGTCCATCAGAGCGGTAAGCCGCATGGGGTGGTGCATACGGAGTTGCGGCGGGTCTGTGGGGGGCCGCCGAGTGCGGAGGCCACTGCCGGGCAGTTGCGGCAGCGGATCGAGAAGGTTCGGGAGTGGGCTACTCGGATGCGGTGAGCTTCGGTGGGCTTTTGGGTTTGTTTCCCGCCCACCCGCCCGTCTCGGTGGGTCATAGGTTGACCGCCACGGGGCTCCGCCCCGGACCCCACGCGGGGGCTGCGCCCCCTGCACCCCCGTATCCCACCCGCCCGTCGCTGTGGGCTGACAGGTCCCGCCACGGGGCTCCGCCCCGGACCCCGGCGGGGGCTTCGCCTCCTGCACCCCTGCGCGCGCTTGCGGGGGCTTCGCCTCCTGTGCCGGCTGCGGGGTTCACCTCCTGCGCTCCCGGTGGGGGCTTCGCCCTCTGCACCCCCGGTGGGGGTTTCTCCGCCTGCGCCCCGGCGGGGGATTCGACCCTTGCGCTCTCGGCGCCGTTTCTCCGCCTGCGCCCCCGGCGGGCCTCCCGCGCCCCCCTGTCCGCCCGGGCGTATCCGGACAAAGGCAAGTAGTCCGAACCGGTCACTGACCGGATTCTGGACGGAGGCTTCCGCTGAGCGAACCGGCTTCGCTAATGTCCCGCTACGCACACGCCCCGTGGCAGCGCCGCCGCGGAGCGCAGCCGTGAAGCGACTTGGCTCCGGGACCGCTGCCCGGGCCGCCGACCGATCGGCGGCCTCTGTTGCGCGTCACTGACGGGACTCGGTGACGTATACCGCCGCGCGGAGGGACGCCGACCTCACCACTTAAGGAGTGGGCGTCGTGACCGCGGAGACCTCCCAGACGCTCGACCGGGGACTCAGGGTCCTCAAGCTGCTGGCCGACACGGACCACGGGCTGACCGTCACCGAACTCTCCCAGAAACTGGGGGTGAACAGGACCGTCGTCTACCGGCTGCTCGCCACGCTGGAGCAGCACACCCTGGTGCGCCGGGACCTCGGCGGCCGTGCCCGGGTCGGGCTCGGGGTACTGCGGCTGGGGCGTCAGGTGCACCCGCTGGTGCGGGAGGCGGCGCTGCCCGCGCTGCGGTCGCTGGCCGAGGACATAGGGGCGACGGCCCATCTGACCCTCGTGGACGGCTCCGAGGCGCTGGCCGTCGCCGTGGTCGAGCCGACCTGGACGGACTACCACGTGGCCTACCGCGCCGGTTTCCGCCACCCCCTGGAGCGGGGCGCCGCCGGCAAGGCCATCCTCGAGGCCCGCCGCCAGCCGGCCGTGGACCCCGGCTACACGCTCACCCACGGCGAACTCGAGGCCGGAGCCAGCGGTGCCGCCGCGCCGCTCCTCGGCGTCACCGGGGTCGAGGGCAGCGTGGGTGTCGTCATGCTCGCCGACTCCGTACCGGAACGCGTGGGACCCCGCGTCGTCGACGCGGCGCGCGAGGTCGCCGAAGCCCTCCGCTGAACGGAGCCCGACGGCACCCGGCCCCGGCACGGCGCCGCGCTGACGCGTGACGGACTGCCCCCACCCGGCGGCCGCCACCCACCGACCGCTGGCCGCCGACCCCTGCCGCCGGCTCCCGGCCCCAGGCCTCCGGCTCCCGGGCTCCGGTCTCCGGGTCCTGGCCTCCGGCTCCCGGGCTCCGGTCTCCGGGTCCTGGCCTCC
>NZ_BMVJ01000022.1:73745-116910 GCF_014650655.1 Streptomyces anandii JCM 4720 | reverse complement strand
TTCACCGCCACGGTGGCGCCGGTGGCGCCCGGCGCCGGCACCCCCACGGGGAACGTCACCTTCGACTTCGGCGACGGATCGCCGGCCGGGAGCGGCAGCCTCGCCGGTGGCACGGTCACGGTCACCCACACCTACGCCAGTGCGTCCGGCAGTCCGTTCACCGTCACTGCCACGTACGGGGGCGACGGCGACTTCAGCGGTTCGGCCGGCACCGGCGCGCACACCGTCAGTCCCGCGGCGACGACCACGGCTCTGAGCGATGTGCCGGATCCGTCGGTGGTGGGTCAGCCGGTGACGTTCACCGCCACGGTGGCACCCGCGGCGCCGGGCGCGCCGACGGCCACCGGGACGGTGGTGTTCGACTTCGGGGACGGGAACGTCTCGGCTCCGGTGGCCGTGGTCGGTGGTGTGGCCACGACCACGCACGCCTACGCCACGACCTCGGGCTCCCCGTTCCTCGTGGCTGCCGTGTACAACGGGAACGGTGATCTCACCGGATCCTCGGCAACGGGCAGCCACACCGTCAACCCGGCGGCGACCACCACCAGCGTCTTCGACGACCTGCCCGACCCCTCCGTGGTGGGTCAGCCGGTGACCTTCACCGCCCGGGTCGCGCCCGTGGCCCCCGGAGCGGGAACTCCCACCGGGACGGTGGTGTTCGACTTCGGGGACGGGAACGTCTCGGGTCCGGTGGCCGTGGTCGGTGGCATGGCCACGACCACACACGCCTACGACACGAGTACGGGATCTCCGTTCACCGTCGCGGTCGCGTACAGCGGTGACGGTGACTTCACCGCATCCTCGGGCTCCGGCGGTCACACTGTCGACGCGGCGGCGACGACCACGGCTCTGAGCGATGTGCCGGATCCGTCGGTGGTGGGTCAGCCGGTGACCTTCACCGCCACGGTGGCGCCGGTGGCTCCGGGCGCGGGGACCGCCACGGGGTCGGTGGTCTTCGACTTCGGTGACGGATCGGGCACGACCACCGCCACGGTGACGGGTGGCGTGGCCACGGCCACGCACGTGTACACCGACGTCGCGGGCAGTCCCTACGCCGTCACCGCGGCCTACGGCGGTAACACGGACTTCACCGGGAGCACCGCGACGGGCACCCACACGGTGGACCAGGCCACGACCACGGCGACAGTGACGTCCGCTCCCAATCCGTCGGCCGTGGGCGAGGATGTGACGGTGACCACCACGGTGACCGCGGACGCACCAGGTGCGGGGACGCCGGCAGGAACCGTGACACTCGACTACGGTGACGGTACGCCGCCCGTCACCCAGACCCTCGCCGCCGGAGCGGTGACGGCCACGCACGCGTACGCGGACACGACGGGCAGCCCGTACACCATCACCGCGACCTACGGCGGTGACGCGAGTTTCGCCGGGGACACCGCGACGGTCACGCAGGTGGTCCAGTGAGGGCCTAGCCCCCTTCAACAGCAGCAGATCCGCTGCACGGCGAACGCGTCGGCGCCCGGCCGGTCTTCCGGCCGGGCGCCGGCGTGTCCGCTGCGAAGTCCCTCTGTTCGCGGGCAGGTCATCGGAGCGGCCCGCGGCAGTCAGGCCTGAGTGGCGTGCAGTCCCTCGGCAGGGCCGTTCACCGGTCGGGCCGCACCTGTGAGATCGAGGACGAACAGCGGGATGCCGAGGGAGTCCGCGCGTGCCCGGGCATCGTCCGCGTATCCGGTGAGGGAGAAGTACACGCAGGCCGCGGAGTCCGTCATGGCGGTCAGCCACAGGCACTCCACGTCCCGCAGGGAGGCGGGCCGCGCGGCCGGGTCCACCTGCGCCAGTAAGCCCCGGGCGGCCAGGCCGATGCCGGAGGGCGGACGCTGGTCGGCCCGGCGGATGTCCTCGTAGCCGAGCCAGCGCAGATACAGCGCGGCGTCGGTGACCGCGTCACGCGCGGTGCGGATGGCGACGGGTTCGAAGGGCGGCCGGGCGAGTGCGGGAGGCGTGTCCCTCCTGGCGCCGTGCGGGGGCGTGTTCGTGACGGCGATGCGCAGTACCGTGCCGCAGGGGCAGCCGAGTTCCGGGCGCGGCCACTGGTCGCGGCGGCCGCAGGACGCGCAGCGGACGGTGATCCAGTCCTCGTCCCAGACGCGGTGCGCGACCGGAACGGGCGCGGCCCTGCGGTCCAGCGGCGGCGCGAGAGGCGCTCCGCACGCGCACGGATACGACGGCGCGGCATAGACGTGCTCACGTCGGCAGGCCGGGCAGCGCACCGGCACGGTCTCGGGCATGGCCACTCCAGGAGTCGCATCGAGGTGGCGGTCGAGGCAGCCTCCCATGGTGCTCCCGGTCACCCTCCGCTGTCCGGGACTTCGGACACCGCCGGACTCCTCCTTGCCCTCTCTTGACGCCCCTGAGGCCCCCCTCTACATTGCTTCCAGATAGTAGAAGTTTGATTCCGCAATACGGAATAGAAACTGGAGAGCTACGGAAGAGCTCCCGCGGGGCGCGACGGGCGTGCGAATCCGGCAGCCGATGACAGCTGAAGTCAGCCGAAGCAGGAGTACTCGATGGCTCGTATGACCGCTGCCCGCGCGGCAGTTGAGATCCTCAAGCGCGAGGGCGTCACCGACGCGTTCGGTGTGCCGGGCGCGGCGATCAACCCCTTCTACGCGGCGCTCAAGGCCTCCGGCGGCATCACCCACACCCTCGCCCGCCACGTAGAGGGCGCCTCGCACATGGCCGAGGGCTACACGCGCGCACGGCCCGGGAACATCGGTGTCTGCGTCGGCACCTCCGGGCCTGCCGGCACCGACATGATCACCGGCCTGTACTCGGCCATCGGCGACTCCGTCCCGATCCTGTGCGTCACGGGTCAGGCCCCGACCGCCGTGATCCACAAGGAGGACTTCCAGGCCGTCGACATCGCCTCCATCGCCGCGCCGGTGACCAAGATGGCCGTCACCGTCCTGGAGGCCGCGCAGGTCCCCGGCGTCTTCCAGCAGGCGTTCCACCTGATGCGTTCCGGCCGTCCCGGGCCGGTGCTGATCGACCTGCCGATCGACGTGCAGCAGACCGAGATCGAGTTCGACTCCGAGACGTACGAGCCGCTGCCGGTCTACAAGCCGGCCGCCACCCGCGCCCAGATCGAGAAGGCGCTCGGCATGCTGAACGCGTCCGAGCGCCCGCTGATCGTCGCCGGTGGCGGTGTGATCAACGCGGACGCCGCCGAACTCCTGGTGGAGTTCGCCGAGTTGACCGGAACCCCGGTCGTGCCGACCCTGATGGGCTGGGGCGTCCTGCCCGACGACCACGGCCTGAACGCGGGCATGGTCGGCCTGCAGACCTCCCACCGCTACGGCAACGCCACGCTCCTGGAGTCCGACTTCGTCCTCGGCATCGGCAACCGCTGGGCCAACCGCCACACCGGCCGCATCGACGTCTACACCGCAGGCCGCACCTTCGTGCACGTCGACATCGAGCCGACCCAGATCGGCAGGATCTTCGCCCCGGACTACGGCATCGCCTCCGACGCGAAGGCGGCGCTCGAACTGTTCGTCGAGGTGGCCCGCGAGCTGAAGGCCGCCGGCCGGCTGCCCGACCGCGGCGCGTGGGCCGCGGCGGCACAGGAGAAGAGGGCGCGGCTGCAGCGCCGTACGCACTTCGACGACGTGCCGATCAAGCCGCAGCGGGTCTACGAGGAGATGAACAAGGCCTTCGGGCCCGAGACGCGCTACGTCTCCACCATCGGCCTCTCGCAGATCGCCGGCGCGCAGATGCTGCACGTGTACCGGCCGCGGCACTGGATCAACTGCGGACAGGCGGGGCCGCTCGGCTGGACGATCCCGGCCGCACTGGGCGTGGCCAAGGCCGACCCCGGGGCCGAGGTGGTGGCGCTCTCCGGTGACTACGACTTCCAGTTCATGCTGGAGGAACTGGCCGTGGGCGCGCAGCACAACATCCCGTATGTGCACGTGCTGGTCAACAACTCCTACCTGGGACTGATCCGCCAGGCGCAGCGGGCGTTCGACATCGACTTCCAGGTCAAGCTGGAGTTCGAGAACGTCAACTCGCCCGAGCTGGGTGTGTACGGCGTCGACCACGTCAAGGTCGCCGAGGGGCTGGGGTGCAAGGCGATCCGGGTGACCGAGCCGGGGGAGCTGGGCGCCGCGTTCGAGCGGGCGCGGAAGCTTGCCGCACAGTTCCGGGTGCCGGTGGTGGTCGAGGCGATCCTCGAGCGCGTCACCAACATCTCCATGTCGGTGACCAACGACATCGGCGCTGTCGTGGAGTTCGAGGAGGTGGCGACGGAGGCCGGGCACGCGCCGACGTCCGTCAGGCCGCTGAAGGTCTGACGCCGCGCCGGGCGGCCGGCGGACAGGGGCGGCCCGCCCGCGGGGGAGGGTCGCCCCTTCGTTGTGCGGTGGGGGCGCCTTCCACGTCCCGTGGGGGTGGGGGCTCAGGCGTCCTCGTGTTCCGTCAGGCCCGGCCAGTCCTCGGGGCCGCCGCCCTGCCATTCGATGAGGTCGCTCTCCTCCACCTCGATGCGGTCGAGGTCGGCGAGCCGGAGGATCTCGACGACGTCGTCCAGGTGGGACGCCAGGCCGAGGGTCACGTCTCCCTCGGTCACCCGCCGGGAGCCGTCCAGGGCCGGTGCGTGCACGACGATGTGCGGATGCTGCGTGAGGTTGTCCATACGTTCACCCTCCCGCCGGGGACGCCTCTCCGCACCCTCGCCCACCCCCCGTCTCGGTCGGGCAGAGGTGGCGCACCGCCCCGTGTGCGCATGGCTGTGGCGCCGGACACGAGGTTCGTGTGGCCGGCGCCGTAAGGAGTGGGACAGGCTGTGGCCGCCTCCGGGCGGACCGGGACCGCGGCGGTTGCGACGGAGGCCGGGCGTCTCCCTCTGGCCGGGAGGACGGTTCGGCTCCTTCACCACCGCACTGGCTCGCACACCGCCGCGGTCCTCGCCCCTACCGCACGGCCGGCGGGTGGACGACCAGTCCTTGTCGGGGTCGTCCGGGCCGCCGTGCGGGGCGTACGCGTCCGGGCCGGCCCATGCGGGCCCCTGGACGCGGCTTGCTGCGATTCCGGGCCGCGGTGCCGCCTGGGCGCGACAGGACAGGTGTCGGCGGCACCGCGGCCCGGAAGTCCTCAGACGCGGGCGCCGGACAGACGCTCGACGGCCCGCAGCAGGGCCGAGTGGTCCAGGCCCCCGTCGCCCTGGGCGCGCAGCGACGCGACCAGCTGGGCGACCACCGCGCCCACCGGCAGCGCGGCGCCCACCCTGCGGGCGGCGTCGGTGACGATGCCCATGTCCTTGTGGTGCAGGTCGATACGGAAGCCGGGCTTGAAGTCGCGGTCGAGGAAGTTGTCCTTCTTGCGCGTCAGCACGGTCGAGCCGGCCAGCCCTCCGCCCAGCACGTCCAGCGCGGCCTTCAGATCCACGCCCGACTTCTCGAGGAAGACCACGGCCTCGGCGCACGCCTGGATGTTGACGGCCACGATCAGCTGGTTGGCGGCCTTCACGGTCTGCCCCGATCCGTGCGGGCCGCACAGCACGATGGTCTTGCCGAGCGCCTCGAAGAGGGGCCTCGCCTCGTCGAAGTCGGCCTGCTCGCCGCCGACCATGATGGAGAGGACCGCCTCGATTGCGCCGGCCTCGCCGCCGGAGACCGGGGCGTCCAGTACGCGGATGCCCTTGGCCCGGGCCGCCCCGGCCAGGTCGACCGAGGTCTGCGGGGTGATCGAGGACATGTCGATCAGCAGGGCGCCGGCGCGGGCGTTCTCCAGGATGCCGTCGGGACCGTAGGCGATGGCCTCGACCTGCGGGGAGGCGGGCACCATCGTGATGACGACGTCGGCGTCGCGCACGGCCTCGGCGATCGAGGAGGCGGTCCTGCCTCCGGCGGCGGCCAGCCGGTCCAGCTTCTCCTGCTCCAGCGTGTGGCCGGTGACGTCGTAACCCGCCTTGATCAGGTTCTCGGACATGGGGGAGCCCATGATGCCGAGGCCGATCCAGGCGATCTTCGGGAGGTTGCTGCTCATGATGACGGGGTGCCTTCCTGACTTCTGGGCGGGGTCGGGGAGTTCAGCGCGCTTCGCGCGGCAGCCACTCGAAGGCCTCGGCGCTGGGGCGGTCGCCCGGCTTGTACTCCAGGCCGACCCAGCCGTCGTAACCGGCCTTCCCCAACCGGTCGAGCAGGTCCTCCAGCGGGAGCGAGCCGGTTCCGGGCGCGCCGCGGCCGGGGCTGTCGGCGATCTGCACATGGCCGGTGACCGGTGCGTACCGGTCGACGACCGCGGGCAGGTCCTCGCCGTTCATGGCCAGGTGGTACAGGTCCATCAGGAACTTCGCGTTCCCGAGGCCCGTCGCCTCGTTGACCTTCTCGACGACCCCTGCCGCGGCCGGCGCCGACACCAGGGGGTAGTGCGGCGACTCCGGCAGGTTCAGCGCCTCGATCAGCAGTGCCGCGCCGATCCGGTCGGCGGCCCGCGCCGCGAGCACCAGGTTCTCCAGGGCGAGCGCGTCCTGCTCGGCCGGGTCCACGCCCTCGGCGCGGTTGCCGTACAGGGCGTTGAGCGCGCGGCAGCCGAGCGACTGCGCGAAGCCGGCGGCCACGTCGACGTTGGCGCGGAACCGCTCCGACTCCTCGCCCGGGACCGACAGCGCGCCCCGGTCGGGGCCGGGAAGCCGGCCGGCGTAGAAGTTCAGGCCGGTGAGCCGTACGCCCGCGTCCTCGATCGCCTTCCTCAGCGCGTCCAGCTCCGGCTGCGCGGGCGTGGGGGTGTCGACCCAGGGCCACCACAGCTCGACCGCGCTGAAGCCGGCCGCGGCGGCGGCCGCGGGGCGTTCCAGGAGCGGGAGTTCGGTGAAGAGGATCGACAGGTTGACGTTGAAGCGCTGGTCTGCGAATCCCATCGGGGCCGCGCTCCCTTCCGTGGTCGCCCTTCCGGCTATTTCGTATAGCGGAAGTTTCTTTCTGTCTGTTGGAAGACTGCCGTCGCCCGTCGTGGCTTGTCAAGGGGTGGGTCCGTCCGGACCGGGGCTGCCCCGAGGCCCCTCGCGCGCGTTAGGTTGAGCCCGTGCGATTGAGAGTGGAGTTCACGACCGAACCCTTCGATCTGGACGAGGCCCCCGCCCACGCGCTGGAGGCCCGCAGGGTCGTCGAGTCGGCGGAGCTGGACGCCGTGGACGTCGGCCCGTTCGGCAACACCGTCGAGGGCCGCGCGGATGTGGTGCTCACCGCCGTGGACGCCCTGTTGCGCAGGACCCTGGACGCCGGCGCCACCCGGATCTCCCTCCAGGTCAACGTGATCGCCGGTGCTCCGGACTCGACGGTCCCGGGCGGGGAGGGGCAGGGGTGACCGGCGACGAGCCCTTCATCGCGGCCGTCAAGCCGCTGGTCGACGCGATCGGCGGCGAGCTGCTGCCCCCGGACGAGGCCGGCCCCGACGACGTGGTGCTGGCCTGGGAGGGCGCCGACGCCGTCGCCGTGCGCCTGCCGCAGCTCGCCGACTCCCTCGACCACATCCTGGCCGCGATGGAGCGCCGCAGGGGCGTGCCGCTCGCGGACCTCGACCGCAAGGCCAAGCAGGAGGTCGTACGGATGCTGGAGGCGCGCGGCGCCTTCTCGGTGCGGCACGGCGTGGAGACCGTGGCGAGCGCGCTCGGCGTCAGCCGCTTCACGGTCTACAACTACCTCAACCGTGAGAAGGAGGGCTGAGCCCGCACATCCGCGGGCCGCACGCCCACGGGCCGCACGCCCACGGGCCGCACACCCCCGCGCCGCACGCCCGTAGGCTCGCGGGCCCGCGCACCGCGGCCCCGCCCACCCGGCCCCGGCCCGTGTGCCGGAATTTTCAACAAAGTGTTGACGCCCTGTTCCCGAGGGCGTTAGCTATCCGCAGCCCGTTCAGCACGAAGGCCGCTCGCGGCCACGGAGGCTGCCGTGACTTCGCATTCCATGCCGCCGGGCCTCGCCCGCCTCAACGACCTCCCGGAACCCGCGGCCCGCGCCGCGCTCCTGGAGGTCTGCGCCGCCACGGAGTGGGCCCACCGCCTGCTCGCCGCCCGTCCGTACGCCACCGTCGACGACCTGTGCGCCGCCGGTGACGCCGCCACGGCTCAGCTGGACACCGCCGGGCTCGAGGAGGCGATGGCCGGACACCCGCCGATCGGCCGCCCCAGGCCCGGCGACCCGGCCTCCGCCCGGGAGCAGCGCGGCATGGCGGGGGCCTCCGACGAACTCAGGGACCGGATGCTCGAACTCAACCTGGCCTACCAGGAGAAGTTCGGCCATGTCTTCCTCATCTGCGCCACCGGCAGGACCGGTGAGCAGATGCGGGAAGCGATCGAGGAGCGGATCGGCAACTCGCCGGAGCGGGAGCGGGAGATCGTCCGCACCGAGCTGGGGAAGATCAACCGCATCCGACTGACCCGACTCGCCGAAGAGGAAGCCTGACCCATGAGCACCGGGACCGACACCTCCGTGGCCTCCGTGTCCACGCACATCCTGGACACCTCCGCCGGCCGGCCCGCCGCCGGCGTCGCCGTCCACGTCTCCGCCCGTCCGGGCCGGGACGCGGACTGGCGGGAGCTCGGTGGCTCGTTCACCGACGCCGACGGGCGGTGCAAGGACCTCCCGGCCCTGCCGGAGGGAACCACCCACGTACGGCTCGACTTCGCCGTGGAGCCGTACTTCGTCGACAAGCAAGCCGAGGCGCAGCAGGACGCCCCCGCGAATCGGGACAGCGGTACCGGCGTGTTCTTCCCGGAGGTGGCGATCACGTTCGCCGTCGTACCGGGCGAGCACTACCACGTGCCGCTGCTGCTCAACCCGTTCGGCTACTCCGTATACCGAGGGAGCTAGCAGACACATGGCAGACAATTCCCGCCCCGCCCGCCCCGTGGTCCTGGGACAGAACCAGTACGGCAAGGCCGAGAACCGCGTCGTCAGGATCACGCGGGACGGCGACACCCACCACATCAAGGACCTGAACGTCTCCGTCGCCCTCTCCGGCGACATGGACGAGGTCCACACCTCCGGCTCCAACGCCAGCGTCCTGCCGACCGACACCACCAAGAACACCGTGTTCGCCTTCGCCAAGGAGCACGGCATCGACTCCGCCGAGCAGTTCGGCATCCACCTCGCACGCCACTTCGTCACCTCCCAGCCGGCGATCCACCGGGCCCGCATCCGCGTCGAGGAGTACGCCTGGGAGCGCATCGAGCACGCGGGACGGGGCGCGCACTCCTTCGTCCGCACCGGCCAGGAGACCCGGCTGGCCCAGATCACGTACGACGGCTCGTCCTGGGAGGTCGTCTCCGGCCTGAAGGATCTGACGGTCCTGAACTCGACCGACTCCGAGTTCTGGGGCTACGTCAAGGACAAGTACACGACACTCCCCGAGGCCCACGACCGCATCCTGGCCACCGATGTCTCCGCCCGCTGGCGGTTCGACTGGACCGACGACGCCGAGAAGACGCCCGACTGGGACGAGTCCTACGAGCAGGTGAAGAGGCACATGCTCCAGGCCTTCGCCGAGACCTACTCCCTGTCGCTGCAGCAGACGCTCTACCAGATGGGCACGCGGATCATCGAGCACCGGGCCGAGATCGACGAGGTCCGCTTCTCCCTCCCGAACAAGCACCACTTCCTGGTGGACCTCGGGCCGTTCGGGCTGAAGAACGACAACGAGGTGTACCTCGCCGCCGACCGCCCCTACGGCCTGATCGAGGCCACCGTCCTGCGCGAGGGCCGCGAGGCGCGCATCCCGGCGGACCTCACCAACCTGTGACGGAAGCGAGAAGGACGAACCATGGCGCCCCAGCGCATCGTCATCGAGAACTGCGCCGTCGCGACCGTCGACGCGCATGACACCGAGTACGCCTCCGGACACGTGATCCTCGCCGGCGACCGCATCGAGTCCGTCGGCGAGGGCCGGGCCCCCGGCGGCCTGGACGGCGTCGTACGCCGGATCGACGCCACCGGCCACCTGGTCACCCCTGGCCTGGTCAACACCCACCACCACTTCTACCAGTGGATCACCCGCGGCCTGGCGACGGACCACAACCTCTTCGACTGGCTGGTCGCGCTCTACCCGACCTGGGCGCGCATCGACGAGGACATGGTTCACGCGGCCGCCCAGGGGTCGCTGGCCATGATGGCCCGCGGCGGCGTCACCCTGGCCATGGATCACCACTACGTGTATCCGCGCGGCTCCGGCGACCTGACCGGCGCGATCATCCGCGCGGCACGCGAGACGGGCGTGCGCTTCACCCTGGCCCGCGGCTCCATGGACCGGGGCGAGTCGGACGGCGGCCTGCCGCCGGACTTCGCCGTCGAGAGCATCGACGACGCGCTCGCCGCGACCGAGGCGGCGATCGACGAGCACCACGACGCCTCCTTCGGCGCGATGACGCAGGTGGCCGTCGCGCCCTGCTCGCCGTTCTCCGTGACCACCGAACTGCTCGGGCAGGGGGCCGAGCTGGCCCGCCGCAAGGGCGTGCGGCTGCACACCCACGGCTCGGAGACGGTCGAGGAGGAGAAGTTCTGCCACGAGCTGTTCGGCATGGGCCCCACCGACTACTTCGAGTCGACCGGCTGGCTCGGCCAGGACGTGTGGATGGCCCACTGCGTCCACATGAACGACTCCGACATCGCCGCCTTCGCCCGCACCGGCACCGGGGTGGCCCACTGCCCCTCGTCCAACGCCCGCCTCGCGGCCGGCATCGCACGGGTCCCCGACATGCTGGCGGCCGGCGTCCCGGTCGGCCTCGGCGTGGACGGCACCGCCTCCAACGAGTCCGGCGAACTCCACACCGAGCTGCGCAACGCCCTGCTCGTCAACCGCCTGGGCCCGCACAGGGAGGCGGCGCTGACGGTCCGTCAGGCACTTCGCCTGGGCACCTACGGCGGCGCGCAGGTGCTCGGCCGCGCCCAGCAGACCGGCTCCCTGGAACCCGGGAAGCTGGCCGACCTGGTGCTGTGGAAGCTGGACACCCTCGCCCACGCCTCGATCGCCGACCCGGTGGCCGCGCTGGTCCTCGGCGCCGCCGCCCCGGTCACCGCCTCGTTCGTGGGCGGCCGGCAGATCGTGGCGGACGGCCGTCTGCTGCACGTCGACGAGGACGCCGTCGCACGCTCCACCCGCGAGCAGGCCCAGCGGCTCGCGCGCATCGCCGCGCGGGACTGAGCGGCCGTGGTGGCTCTTTGGCCGGAAGCCCTCCGGCCAAAGAGCCACCGCCCAAGAACCCCGGCCGGGAGGGACGGCTCCCGGCCGGCGGCCGTGGACCCGAGCGGTCCGCGGCGGGCCGTCTCCGGGGCGCGCGTGGCAGCGCGCCCCGGAACGGTCCTCCGTCGTCCACCCGGGGGCCCTGCCCAGGGCCCCCGCCCCCGGTCCCGCACGACCACACACGCACCACCTCCCTGAACCCACGTCAACGACGACGTGTCCACCGACCGGAGGAGCCGCCGTGGCCGCTCACCGCACGTCCAGCGACGAGATCGACGAGGCACGGACCCCGGCCGGGTCCACCCATCCCGTCGACGAGAAACTACCCGCCCTGAAGATGGCCACCAGCGGCCTCCAGCACGTGGCCGCCATGTACGCGGGCGTGGTCGCCCCACCCCTGATCGTCGGAGCGGCCGTGGGCCTGTCCGGCGCCGAACTGACCTTCCTGACCGGCGCCTGCCTGTTCACCGCCGGACTCGCCACCTTCCTGCAGACCCTCGGCATCTGGAAGATCGGCGCCCGGCTGCCCTTCGTCAACGGCGTCACCTTCGCCGGGGTCGCCCCCATGACCGCGATCGTCGCCTCCACCAAGGACAAGTCCGACGCCCTGCCGGTCATCTTCGGCGCGGTGATCGTGGCCGGACTCCTCGGCTTCCTGGCCGCCCCCGTCTTCTGCAAGGCGATCCGCTTCTTCCCGCCCGTCGTCACCGGCAGCGTGATCACCCTGATCGGCGTGTCCCTGCTGCCCGTCGCCTTCGGCTGGGCCCAGGGCCCCGACCCGGCGGCCGGCGACTACGGCTCGGCGTCCCATCTCGCCCTCGCCGGGGCCACCCTCCTCCTCGTCCTGCTGCTGCGCCGCTTCACCCGGGGCTTCGTCAAGCAGATCGCCGTCCTCCTCGGCATGGTCGGCGGCACACTCGTCGCCATACCGTTCCGGATGGCCGACTTCGGCCCGGTCACGGACGCCCGGCTGATCGGCTTCCCCACCCCCTTCCACTTCGGCGCCCCGCAGTTCCAGCTCGCCGCGATCCTGTCGATGTGCGTGGTGATGGTGGTGTCGATGACCGAGTCCACCGCCGACATGCTGGCCCTGGGCGAGGTCGTCGAGCGGCCCGCCGACGAGCGGACCATCGCCGCCGGCCTGCGCGCCGACACCCTCGGCTCCGCGCTCAGCCCCCTGTTCAACGGCTTCATGTGCAGCGCCTTCGCGCAGAACATCGGGCTGGTGGCGATGACCCGCATCCGCAGCCGGTTCGTGGTCGCCTTCGGCGGTGGCTTCCTGGTCCTCATGGGACTGTGTCCCGCGGCCGCCTCCCTGATCGCCGTGGTGCCGCGTCCGGTGCTCGGCGGGGCGGGCGTGGTGCTGTTCGGCTCGGTGGCCGCGAGCGGCATCCAGACGCTGGTGCGGGCCGGACTGGACAAGGACAACAACGTCCTGATCGTGGCCGTCTCGCTCGCCGCGGGAATCATCCCGATCACCGCGCCGCACTTCTACCACTCCTTCCCCCAGACCGCGCGGATCGTCCTCGACTCCGGCATCTCCACCGGCTGCGTGGTGGCGGTCGTGCTCAACCTCCTGTTCAACCACGTCGGCAGGGGCGGCGAGGCCCGCGAGGTCACCCATCCCATGGAGACGGCCGAGGAGATCGCGGCCGTCCACTGAACCCGCTCAGTCACCTCGCCCGCGGGGTACGGCCGTTGCGCCGTGCCCCGCGCGCGGCCGCGGGGCGGCGGGGGTTCACAGGCCGAACAGGACCGGATCCGTCGTGAGCTCCTTGAAGTACTCCCGCGGGTCCGCGACGAGTCTGCGCGCCTTGAGGTCCATCAGTCCGCCGACCGCCGAGATCTCCGCGGCGACGGTGCCGTCCGTCTTGCGGACGGTCTGGGCGATGGTGAACGTCTTGCCCGTGCCCCATTCGAAGGCGCAGGTCACATCCACCTCGTCACCGGCGAGCAGCTCCCTCCGGAAGCGGATGGTCGTCTCCAGGGCGACCGGCCCCACGCCTCTCGCCACGAGGTCCGCCTGACCTATCCCCGCGGCCTGGAGCAGCGACCAGCGGGCGTGCTCCGCGTAGTTGAGGTAGACGGCCTGGTTGAGGTGGCCCTGCACATCGGTCTCGTACCCGCGCACGGTCACCCGGACGGAGAACGGCTCGCTCACTGCACTCCCTCACCTCGTACGAATGCTCTGGTCTGCCGATCCTGGCACGCGCCTCACACCCTGCGGGGCGAAGCCAGCAGATACCGCGCCCTCGTACGCGGCTCCGTGTACTCGCCGGCCTGCCAGCCCGCCGCCTCCAGCGTGGCCGCGCAGGCCCTCAGCACGCCGGTGTCCGGCCCGTACACGGCGACCGCCTCGGGCTGCGGTGTCGCCCGCACCCGGTAGCCGTCGCCCTCCGGCCCCGCCGCACGGTGACCGGCCGCCTCCAGGGCGAGCGCGGCGGCCCGCACCAGATGCGCGCGCTCCCAGTCGCAGGGCCGGCCGGTGTCCGCGTCCGGGTTGGTCATCCGGCGCAGCTCCAGCAGCCCTTGCCACGCGCTGTGCACCTCGCGCGCCCGCGCCGGGCCGGCGGCCGCCGTGTCCTCCTCCCCGCCGACGCGCGCGGCGAACACGCCAGTGGAAGAGGGTGGTTCGGCCGGCCGGGCGGGGTCCTCGGCGCCGGGCGGCGACTCACGTATCCGGTGACCGGCCGGGGTGAGGAAGTGGTCGTGCGGCGGGCGCGGGTGCCGGAAGGCGAGCCCGCGCTTCACCAGCGCTGCGAGCTGGGCCTCGGTCCCCCGGACCCGCCCGGTCCCGGGATCGGCGCCGTCGATGACGCGCCGCTGGGCAGCGGTCGGCGGTCGTGTCACGACGAACTCCTCCCCTTTGTCCATGGCCGCGGCAGCCTCTGGTCCGAAGGCCGGCGAGCACCACCCCGACCCACTCGAAGACTACGACCCACCACTGACAACGCCCCCGGCACTGACACGGACCCGCCCCGACCCGCGGCTCACCCCCGGCCCCTGGCCCGCAGCGAGCCCACGCCCCAGGCGCTGCGGCCTGCCCGCGGCCCGCGGCATGTCCATGGCCCGCGGCCTGTCCATGGCCCGCACATGGCCCACGGCCCGCGGTCTGCTCCCGGTCTGGGCCCGTACATGGCTCATGGCCTGCGGACCGCCCACGGCCCCGGGCCCGCGGCCGGGCCCGCTCTTACGCCTGAGGTGTGGGTCTGATGTTCCAGCCCGCTATCACCGGGCGGCCGTGTTCCGTGCCGAGGCGGCATACCGTGCCCGTGGCCAGTTGGAAGAGGGCGCCGGCCTCGGGCGCCAGGCCGAGTCTGCGGGCGGTGAGGACGCGCAGGAAGTGGCCGTGGGCCACGAGCAGCACGACTCCCTCGGTGTTGGCGAGCGCGGCGTCGACCTTGCTCAGCACGCGGTCGGCGCGCTCACCGACCTGTTCCGCGGTCTCACCGGGGTGCGCCGGCGGCCCCGGCACCACCCCGTCGGTGAACAGGAACCAGCCGGGCCGGGTGCGCTGGATCTCGACGGTGGTGACGCCCTCGTAGCCGCCGTAGTCCCACTCGCGCAGGTCCGAGTCGATGCGGGCGTCGTGGACGCCGATCAGCTCGGCCGTCTCGCGGGCCCGCTGCAGCGGGCTCACGAACACCGCGCCGATGCGGTGCGAGCGGATGAGCGGCACCAGCCGCCGCGCCTCCTCGCGGCCCCGCTCGGTCAGCGGCACGTCCGTCCACCCGGTGTGCCGCCCGGACCTCGACCACTCGGTCTCACCGTGGCGGACGAGAAAGAGATCACCCACGCCGTCGTTCCGTCCCGTCGTCCCTTCCTGACACGTACGTCAGCAGCCTGTCACACCCGTCCCCGGGCCCGCAGGGCGGACTGCGCCGGACGGGGGCGGGGCACGGGCCGCCCCCGTGGCCCGGCAGGCGCGCTACTGCCGGTAGCCGCCGAGGAAGCGGCCGATCCGCCCGAT
The DNA here is from genome assembly GCF_014650655.1 of Streptomyces anandii JCM 4720. GTDB lineage: Bacteria > Actinomycetota > Actinomycetes > Streptomycetales > Streptomycetaceae > Streptomyces > Streptomyces anandii. The sequence continues at coordinate 101,744 of NZ_BMVJ01000022.1, read as the reverse complement.
CGCCGTCTCCAGGACGTCGGCGTGCGGCAGCGTGAGGATGCGGAAGTGGTCCGGGGCGGGCCAGTTGAAGCCCGTGCCCTGAACGACCTGGATCTTCTCCCGCAGCAGCAGGTCGAGCACGAACCGCTCGTCGTCGTGGATGCGGTGCACCTTGGGGTCCAGACGCGCGAAGGCGTACAGCGCGCCCTTGGGCTTCACGCAGGACACGCCCGGGATCTCGTTGAGCTTCTCCCAGGCCACATCGCGCTGTTCGTGCAGCCGCCCGCCGGGCGCGGTGAGTTCCCTGATCGACTGGCGGCCGCCGAGCGCGGCCTGGATGGCGTACTGCGCGGGCGCGTTGGCGCACAGGCGCATGGACGCCAGCATCGTCAGGCCCTCCAGGTAGTCCTTCGCGTGCTGCCGGGGTCCGCTCACCACCAGCCAGCCGGAGCGGAAGCCCGCGACGCGGTAGGTCTTGGACAGCCCGCAGAAGGTGAGGACCACCAGGTCCGGGGCGAGAGCCGCGGCGCTGTGGTGCACGGCGCCGTCGTAGAGGATCTGGTCGTAGATCTCGTCGGCGAAGACCATCAGGCCGTGCCGGCGGGCGAGATCGAGGATGCCCTCGATGATCTCCTTCGGATACACCGCGCCGGTGGGGTTGTTCGGGTTGATGATCACCACCGCCTTGGTGCGGTCCGTGATCTTCGACGCCATGTCGTCCAGGTCCGGGTACCAGTCGGCCTGTTCGTCGCACAGGTAGTGCACCGCCTTGCCGCCGGCCAGGGTGGTGACGGCCGTCCAGAGCGGGAAGTCCGGCGCGGGGATGAGGATCTCGTCGCCGTCCTCCACCAGCGCCTGCACGGCCATCGACACCAGTTCCGAGACGCCGTTGCCGAGGAACACGTCGTCGACGCCGACTTCCAGCCCGCGCTCCTGGTAGCGCTGGGCCACCGCCCGGCGGGCGGAGAGGATGCCGCGCGAGTCGGTGTAGCCGTGCGCCCGCGGCAGCATCCGGATCATGTCCTGAAGGATCTCCTCGGGCGCCTCGAAGCCGAAGAGCGCGGGGTTGCCGGTGTTCAGGCGGAGCACGCTGTGGCCCGCCTCCTCCAGCGCGTTGGCGTGCTCGATCACCGGACCGCGGATCTCGTAGCAGACCTCGCTGAGCTTGCTCGACTGCCGGAACTCCATGCGTCGCTTCCCCTCCGCCATCAGGTGTTGCTTGGTTTTACCAAGTTCGAGCTTGGAAAGTCCAACAACATGTCTAGACTGCGTCGCATGTCACCTCGCCGAAGCTACGACCAGTACTGCTCCGCCGCCCGCGCGCTCGACGCCGTCGGCGACCGCTGGACCCTGCTGATCGTCCGGGAGTTGCTGGCCGGCCCGCGTCGCTACACGGACCTGCACGCGGACCTGCCCGGAGTGAGCACCGACGTGCTCGCCTCGCGGCTGAAGGACATGGAGCGCGACGGACTCACCACCCGGCGCAGGTTGCCGCCGCCCGGCGCCGCCTTCGTCTACGAACTCACCGCCCGCGGCGCCGCGTTGCTGCCCGTGCTGCAGGCGCTGGGGGAGTGGGGGCAGGCCGAACTCGGCGAGCCGCGCCCCACCGACGCGGTGCGCGCGCACTGGTTCGCACTGCCGCTGCTACGCGCGCTGGAGGGCGAGGGTGTCGTCGAAGTCCGCCTGGAAGAGGGGGACTTCCACCTGCACTTGGGTGCGCAGGGCGGCCCCGTCTACGGGGACGGGCCGGCGCCGGGTGAGCCGGACGCCCGCCTGGCGCTGGACTCGCCGACCTGCACGGCTCTCGCCCGGGGCGAGCTGAGTCTGGCGGACGCGGTGCGCGCGGGGCGGATCGAGGTGTCCGGCGAGGGCACTCCGGGCAAGGCACTGCGCGCCCTGCGGGAGGAATGACGAAAGGCCCGTTCCAGAGGAACGGGCCTGCCGTCTCATCGGCATGACGGGCCATCAGGCGTCTGGTGGCACCCGCGTCGGCCGGCCCGGGCCCCGGGTCAGCGCGTAGCCGCCGACGCCCGCGAGGGCGGCCAGCACGGCGCCGATCCCCGTCCACACCCACCGGTCGGACCACCAGCCGGACGACCAGCCGCCGTCCGGCTCGATGCTGGAGAGCACAGCCGCCTTCTTGGAGCCGGAGCCGGAATCGGAGCCGGACTCACTCCCGTTCTGCCGCGAAGTGACCGCGATGCCCGGCACCAGCGGCTGCGCCAGCGAGCCGTCCACCGCAGCCGAGCCGCCGATGTCCTTGGAGTCGACGCGCACCTCGGCGCTCACCGGCAGACCGAGGTCGGAGGACTGGAGGCCGACCGCTGTCAGCCGGATGTAGTACGTGCCCGGCAGCGGGTCGTTGGACCACGCCTCCGACCAGGCGCGGACCGTGCGCAGCACGCACGCGAGCTCCACCGAGCCGGTGCCCTGCGCGGCGGTGCGCGTCTGGGCGCCGTACTGGCAGGACTGGCGGCGCCGCAGGCCGTCGTAGACGTCGATCTGCCAGGTCTGCGACGCGTGCGTGCCCGGCAGCTTCACCGTCGCCGTGACGGTCGGGCGCGCACCGGCGTCCGCGGGGAACGACCAGTACAGGTAGTCGCCCGCGGCGGCGCTCGCGGTGGCCCGCTGCCCCTGCTCGATCTCCGTCGCCGTACGGAACGACGTGCCGGCCTGCGTCGGCGCCTTGGTGTCGCCCGTGGGGCTCGGGGAGGGGGTCGAGTCCGCCGCCGCGGGACCGGCGGCCACCGCCCCGAGGGTGAGGAGCGCGGCGGTCAGTGCGCCGAGTGCCTTTGTGATCCGCATCAGTTGGTCCTCCAGACCGCGATCCGCCAGCGCGACACCCAGCCCCACACCAGTCCGGCCAGGAAGCCGACGAGCACGAGCACGCCGAGCAGCCACCAGCCCCGGCCCAGGCCGAAGGCGGCCACGTCGGCGGCCTTGTCCGGTCCGTCCACCACGTCCACGGTCAGCTCCAGCGGCAGGCCCGGCGTGGTCTTCACGCCCGGCGCGGCCGAGAAGGAGTTGGTGACCTGCAGGCACACGGTCTCGGCCGGGGCGTTGTTGTCGTCGCTCTCGGGCCTCGGGTAGCGCAGGCCCGTGGACATCACGTCGGTGCGGCCGTTGCCCGCCGCCTCGCCGCGCACGATCTCCCGGCCGTGCACGGTCACCGCGCGCAGCAGCACCCCGTAGTCGGGGCTCACGGTGCGGTCGTCGGCCACGCTCACCGAAGCGCGCAGTTCCTGCCCGGGATTGACGTCCACGCGGTACCAGCGCTGCTGACCGAACTCCTCGCGGTCGGTGTAGAGGCCGGACTTGAGCGCGGGCGCCTTGGCGCAGTCGGCGGCGCCCTCGGTGGCCACCGGCGTCACCACCGGGTCGGCGGCCCTGTCGACCAACTGGCCGACACGGTCGCTGAGTTGCTCCTTGTGCTGTACGGAGGTGTAGGTGCCGCCGGTCGCGTCCGCGATGCAGCTGAGCTGGTCGCGGGTCTTGGCGTCCGGCACCAGGCCGAGGGTGTCGATGGTCAGGCCGACGCCCTTGGCGGCTATCTCGCGGGCCACCTCGCAGGGGTCCAGCGGCTGGCAGGTGTCCTCGCCGTCGCTGATCAGGACGATACGGCGGGTGCCGTTGCCCCCCTGGAGGTCGTCCGCCGCCTTCAGCAGCGCGGGCCCGATGGGGGTCCAGCCGGTCGGACTCAGCGTCGCCACGGCGGTCTTGGCGTCGGTGCGGTTCAGCGGCCCGACCGGGTAGAGCTGGGCGGTGTCCTTGCAGCCCGTCTTGCGGTCGTTGCCGTGGTAGTTGGCGCCGAGGGTGCGGATACCGAGCTGGACCTCCTCGGGCGTGGCGTCGAGGACCTCGTTGAACGCCTGCTTGGCCGCGGCCATCCGCGTCCCGCCGTCGATGTCCCGAGTCCGCATGGAACCGCTGACATCCAGGACGAGTTCGACCTTGGGGGCGGCCTGGCCGTCGCTCTCGGCGGCGGCGGCGCCGGCGGGCAGGGCGAACCCGGCCGTCAGGGCGGCGAGCAGAGCACAGACTCCCGCCGCCAGCCGTTGTCTTGTGATCATCGGCGGATCTTATTGACCGGACGCGCGCGGCTCCAAAACGAGCGGGTTGGGGAGCTCGGTCCACAGGTCGCCGGGAGTCCCGGGCGACAGTCTCATCAGCGTCAACGCCTTCGTCGGCACGGCGTCCTGACGCAGCGCCAGTAGGTCGGGGGAGCGCGGCAGGTCCCGTACGGCCGACTCCAGGGCAGCGCCAAGTGCCGCCCCCGATCCCGCCGTGCCGGCCAGCGCGCCCGCCACCAGGGAGCCGAACAGCTTGCGGCGCAGGGCCACCGGATCGTCGGTGAGGTTCCTGGCGGGCAGGTCGGGCACGGGGATGCCGCGCCGGGCCAGCCGGGCGGGGCTGACGCGGATGTCGGCGAGGTCGCGGTAGACCAGGCGCAGCGGTTCACCCGATGCGGAGAGGACCACCAGCAGGTTCTGGCCGTGCGCTTCCAAAGCCACGCCCAGTCCGAGCAGGCGCAGCCCGGCCGTGAGCGCGAGCCGGGTGAACTCGGCCAGCCAGGCGGGGGAGCCGGGCAGCTCGGTGCTGGCGAGGGCGGCCACCGGCAGCACGTGTTCGCCGGGGCCCGCGCAGGCGCGCGGCGACTCGCGCCACAGCGCCGCGAGGTCCGGGGAGCCGGCCGCGATCGCGGCCGTTGTGCGGGTGATACGGAGCAGGCCGTCCGTACGTCCGGCCAGATCCTGCCCGAACTCCGACAGGGTCGCCGAAGCCGCCACCGAGCCGACCGAGATGTCCCGCACCGAGGAAGTCAGCCGGGCGGTGAGCGCGGTCTTGACGTGCGGCCCGCCGGGCAGCGCCAGGGTGCGCAGCGACATCAGCGGGTGCGCGGTGAGCGCGCGCTCCTCGCGGGACCGCTTGAGCACGTGGGCCGCCTGCCAGGGATGCACCGGCACGAGCAGCCGCCGCCCGTCGCACAGTTCGTCGGGCCAGACCCCGGAAACCAGGCACTCCTCCCGCGCGACCGGCAGCAGACCCAGCTCCACCGCAGGCCGGTGCTCCGGCCCGTACGCCAGCTGCTCGGCCACCGAGAAACCGGGCCGCGCACGGCAGTTCGGATGGAAGGGGTGGCCGTCGATCACCCGCTGCTCCCACTGCCAGTCCTCGGCGGGCCACTCGTTCGGGTGAGCCTCGGAGGGGGCCGGCCGATCGGCGCGCGACAGCGCCAAGGAGGCGACACTGTGGGCGAGTTCAGCCGCGAAGGCGTCGCCGTGCGGTACGGCGAGGGCCGTCGTCAGGGCCGCCGGATCGTCGTAGGGCGTTCCGTCCAGGTGTACGACCGTCACGTACGCCGCCGTGGCGTACGGATCCGCCGGCGGCCCGCTGAGCCGGCGGCCGTCGCCGAGCCGCAGGACCAGGGTGTCCCGGCACCGCTCCCGGCCGCTGATCCACGGCAGCGGCTCGTGGGCGAGGGCCCGCCACAACCGGGAGAGCACGGCGGCCCGCGCACCGCGCAGCTCCTGCGCGTACCGTGGCACGAGGCCGGGGCGCACGGCGGCCAGCTCCTCGGCGACCTCGGCCTCGGCGGTGGGGGGACGGTGCACGGTCGGGCTCCTCCGGTAACGGTCGGGCTTCACGGTAGTGGGCGCCGGGCAGACATACTGATCACCTTCGCACCGTGTGGACGTATGCAACGAATGGAACGCGAACGCGTGGAGCTCATGCCCCCCAGCGGCGACGTCGCGGCCCGCGCCGACGCGTACGCGGCGGCGCCCCTGCTGAACTGCCTGCTCCGCGAGGTGGCGCAGCCCTGCGCGGACCCGCGGGACCGGCGGGTGTACCGGCTGCCGGGCAGCGGCCGGCTGCTGCGGGTGCGGCCCGGGCGGCGGCCCGCCGGGCCCGAGGTGCGCACGGCGGACGGCTGGCAGCCCCTCGGCCACACCGAGCTGGTCAAACTGGTCGCCGAGGAACTGCGCCGGCACACCGGGCTGTCCAACCACGAACTGCCCGCGGAGATGATCGACAGCCGGGACACCGTGGCCGCGCTGCTGGAGGCCCGCGCACGGGCGACGGCGCCCCAGGACCCGTACACGCGCTCCGAGCAGTCCCTGGTCACCGGCCACCCCCACCACCCCGCGCCCAAGGCGCGCGGCGGCGGCCCGGTCGCCTCCTGGCTGCCGTACGCGCCGGAGGCGTACGCCCGCTTCCCGCTGGCACTGCTCGCGGTGCGCGAGGACCAGGCCGAGGAGGAGGGCGACACCTCGGCCCTGGACGCTCTCGGCCAGGCCCCGCCCGGCTACCGGCTGCTGCCCGCGCACCCCTGGCAACTCGACCTGGTGGGCCGCGACCTCGCCGGCGCCTTCGCCGACGGCCGGCTGCTGCGGCTCGGCACGACCGCGTCCGAGGTCCGCCCCACGGCCGCCATCCGCACCGTCCACGCGCCCGGGGCCGACCTGTTCCTGAAGTTCAGCCTGGACGTGCGCATCACCAACGACGTACGGCGGCTGTGGCGGCACGACCTGCGCCGGCTGCGCCGCACCGACACCGCCGTCGCCCGGGCCTTCGCCGCCCAGGACGAGCCCGCGGCCTGGCTGAGCGACCGCGGGTACCGCACGGCCCGCTTCGCCTTCGAGGAACTGGCCGTCGTCGTCCGCGACGGCCTGCGCGGACACCTGCTGCCCGGCGCGACCCCGCTGCTGGCCGCCGCCCTCGCCGAGGGCTTCGACGGCAACCCCCTCGACGGCCCGCTGGACCCCGATCACTGGTGGCGGGCCTATCTGCGCCAGGTCGTGCCCCCGCCCCTGAACGCCTTCGCCCGGCACGGCGTCGTCCTCGAGGCGCATCTGCAGAACTCACTGATCGCCGTCGACGCCGCCGGCCTGCCGGTCCAGGCCGTCTTCCGCGACGCCGAGGGCGTCAAGCTGCTCCCGGAGGTCTCCCGGCCGTCCGGCTGGGAACGCCTGGTCTACTGCCTGGTCGTCAACCACCTCACCGAGATCGCCGCGGCCCTGACCGAACGCCATCCGTCCTACGACCCCTGGCCCGCCCTCCGCGAGGAGCTCACCCGGCACGACCTCCCCGAGATCGCCGGCCTGCTCGCCTCCCCGGCCCTCCCCGGCAAGACCAACCTGCTGCTGCGCTGGACGGCGGCGGACGGCGCCGCCGCCCGCTACCACCCCGTGCCCAACCCGCTGGTCAGCGCTTCGCCTCGTGGCGCAGCGTGAGGAGGTGATCCACGTCGGGGACGGCCGGCCGGGGTCTGGTGCGCCTGCGGTCCGCCGGCCCGTAGCGGTCCACACCCTCAGACCCGGCTAACACGTGGTCCAGATCCTGATCTCACTGCCGGCGGACACGCTGACGCTGCCGGCTTCGCCGTTCGACGAACACGTGAACGTCGTCTTGCCCTTGGGCCGGACCCTGAATTTGAGATATGCCGCACCTCCGGGTGCGTAGGAGCCGATGTTCAGCCCACGGGCCGTAATGCCGTCGTTGGTGAGTTTCCACTGCGAATCCGTCGCTGAGTTGGCGATGTACGTGCTTCCCATCACGTACTCAGAGCCCTGTGGGATCTCGGCAGATATCAGGACGTTGTCCTGTTGCCGGCCGGTGTTGTTCCGGTACCGCACCTTGTACGTGACGAGTTCCGGCGGGTCGTCAGGGGCCGTGACTTTCGAAATGACCGCACTGACTATTGCGACGATGATTCCGGTCACAAGGGCGACCTTGAATTCGGACGATCTCCACCACGAGGTGGGCTTTTCGCTCATCACCTTACGCATCTCCGAGTCGACGCGGCATCAGCACAGGCGCGAGACCGCTGATCATCAGGGTCGGCGCTTGCTGTCCGCCGTCACCCGTGCCCCCCCGAGCGTCACCCTGTCCAGAGGGCGTGCGCGGGGGAGCCTACCTCCGCTCCACGCTCTCGGCCCGGTCGAGTGCGGCGATGTCCGGGTGGTGCAGGTCGAAGGCGGGGGACTCGGAGCGAATCCTGGGCAGGGTCAGGAAGTTGTGCCGTGGTGGCGGGCAGGAGGTGGCCCATTCCAGGGAACGGCCGTAACCCCAGGGGTCGTCGGACTCGACGTCCTTGCCGGTCCGCCAGACGTTGTAGAGGAAGGGCAGGGTGGACAGACCCAGCAGGAACGCGCCGATGGCGGAGACGGTGTTGAGGGTGGTGAAGCCGTCGGCGGCGAGGTAGTCGGCGTAGCGGCGTGGCATGCCTTCGGCGCCGAGCCAGTGCTGGACGAGGAAAGTCGTGTGGAAGCCGACGAACAGCGTCCAGAAGTGAGTCTTTCCGAGGCGTTCGTCGAGCATCCTCCCGGTGAACTTCGGCCACCAGAAGTAGAAGCCGGAGAACATCGCGAAGACCACGGTCCCGAAGACGACGTAGTGGTCCGGAGATCGCGATGGTCGCCCCGATCAGACCCACGTGACCGAACATCGGCTCGCGGGAGAAGACGGGAGTGACCTCACTGATGATGCCGAAGAACGGCACCGCGATGATGTACACCTCCGGATGGCCGAAGAACCAGAATCACCAGGACGCTGGTCAGCAGCACGTTCCAGCAGAAGATCGGCATGCGGAACATCGTGAGGCCGGGGGCGCGCATGCAGATGATCGTGGTGATGAAGTCGACCGAGCCCAGGATCGTGCCGAACCCGGACAGCGCCAGCCCCGTGATCCACATGTCGCCGCCCACGCCAGGGGAGTGCTGAGCGTCACTCAGCGGCGCATAGGCGAACCAGCCGAAGCTCGCGGCGCCCTGCGGGGTGAGGAATCCGCCCACCGCGATGAGCGAGCCGAGCAGGTAGAACCAGTACGCGAGCATGTTCGGTCTGGGAAAGGCGATCGGGGGCGCCGATCTGCAACGGCATGATCCAGTTCGTGAAGCCGGCGAACAGCGGGGTGGCGAACATGAGCAGCATGATCGCCCCGTGCATGGTGAACGCCTGGTTGAACTGCTCGTTCGAGAGAATCTGCAGCCCCGGCCGGGCCAGCTCGCTGCGCATGATCAACGCCAGTACCCCGCATCGCTGTGGCCATGCGGCCCCAAGGGGGAACCGCTCATTCACAGCACTCCCGCCGGTAGCGCGGCCAGTGGGACCGTCCACGGGACAGCGCGGCCAACTGGGGCCCACCGGCCGCCGGTTCCGACGCCGGTGATCACTCGAGTGCTGCGACACACCTGTGCCTCGCTCATGCTGGAGGCTGGGAGCAGACCGTGGAATATAAAGTAAGTGATCCAGGGGGTCTTGGAAGATGCTGAGAGAGGTCACCGCGACGCGCTACGTCGCCCCCCTGCGCTCCGGCGGCTCCGTCCCCGGAGTGGTCGAGGCCGACGACCTCGGGACGTACGTCGTGAAGTTCACCGGGTCCGCCCAGGGGCGCAAGGCGCTGGTGGCCGAGGTGGTCGTCGGCGAGCTGGCGCGGGCGCTCGGTCTGCGGTTTCCCGAGCTGGTGCTGGTGCACTTCGACCCGGACCTCGCCGCGCACGAGCCGCACCAGGAGGTGCGCGACCTGCTGAACGCCAGCCCGGGCGTCAACCTCGGCATGGACTATCTGCCGGGCGCGCGCGACTTCACCCCCGAGGCGGCGAAGAGCTTCCCGGTGGACCCGCTGGAGGCCGGCCGGATCGTCTGGCTGGACGCGCTGACCGCGAACGTGGACCGCACGGTCCACAGCTCCAACCTGATGATCTGGCCGACCTTCGGCACCGCGCCCCCGCACCTGTGGCTCATCGACCACGGCGCGGCCCTCGTCTTCCACCACCGCTGGGACACCTCGGCGCCCGCGAAGGCCTACGACTTCCGGCACCACGCCCTCGGCCACTACGCGCCCGACGTCCGCGCCGCCGACGCCGAGCTGGCCCCCAGGGTGACCCGGGAGCTGCTGCGGGACGTGCTCGCCGAGGTACCCGACGCCTGGCTCACCGAGGAGCCGGGCTTCGCCACCCCCGACGAGGCACGCGGCGCCTACGTCGACTACCTCGCGGCGCGGGTGACGGCCTCGGGGGAGTGGCTGCCCACCGACTTCCCGACCCGCGAGGAGCTGGCGGCGGAGGAGGCCGCCCGCGCGGCCCGCACCGAGCGGGGGCGGCCCGACTGGCTCAAACGCGTCCCCGACCTGCACGGCAGGCCCGCCGCCGAGCAGGACTGGTCGGCGCACCTGGAGTGAATCCGGCCCCCGGGGTCCAACCCTCGGGAATCGGTCCTCGGCAATCGGTCCTCGGGAATCAGCCCTCCGAATCCGCCCTCGGAATCGGCCCTCGGAATCGGCGTTCGGCGGTGGCCTCAGCCCTCGAGCCGCTCGTACGCCGGCAGGGTCAGGAAGTCGGCGTAGTCCTCGTCGAGGGAGACCGTCAGGAGCAGGTCGTGTGCCTGCTGCCAGTGGCCGGCGGCGAAGGCCTCGGCGCCGAGCTCCTCACGGATGTTCGCCAGTTCCTCGGCGGCGACCTTCCGGGCCAGCTCGGGCGTGGCCTTCTCGCCGTTCTCGAACCGCACACCCGCGTTGATCCACTGCCAGATCTGCGAGCGGGAGATCTCGGCGGTGGCCGCGTCCTCCATGAGGTTGAAGATGGCGACCGCGCCCATGCCGCGCAGCCACGCCTCGATGTAACGCAGGCCCACCTGAACGGCGTTGACCAGGCCCGCGTACGTCGGTCGGGCGTCGAGGGAGTCGACGGCGATCAGGTCGGCCGCCTCGACGTGCACGTCCTCGCGCAGGCGGTCCTTCTGGTGCGGCCTGTCGCCGAGCACCTTGTCGAAGGACTCCATGGCGATCGGCACCAGGTCGGGGTGGGCGACCCAGGAGCCGTCGAAACCGTCGGCCGCCTCGCGGTCCTTGTCGGCGCGGACCTTCTCGAAGGCGACCCGGTTGACCTCCGCGTCCCGGCGCGAGGGGATGAACGCGGCCATCCCGCCGATCGCGTGCGCGCCGCGCTTGTGGCAGGTGCGCACGAGGAGTTCGGTGTACGCCCGCATGAACGGGGCCGTCATCGTGACCGCGTTGCGGTCCGGCAGGACGAACCTGGGTCCGCCGTCACGGAAGTTCTTCACGATGGAGAACAGGTAGTCCCAGCGCCCCGCGTTCAACCCGGAGGCGTGGTCGCGCAGTTCGTAGAGGATCTCCTCCATCTCGTACGCGGCAGTGATCGTCTCGATCAGGACGGTGGCGCGGATCGTGCCCTGCGGGATGCCGACGTAGTCCTGGGCGAAGACGAAGACGTCGTTCCAGAGGCGGGCCTCCAGGTGCGACTCGGTCTTGGGCAGGTAGAAGTACGGTCCCTTTCCCATGTCGAGCAGGCGCCGGGCGTTGTGGAAGAAGTACAGGCCGAAATCGACGAGGGCGCCGGGCACCTGACGGCCGTCCGCGTCGCGCAGGTGACGTTCGTTCAGGTGCCAGCCGCGCGGCCGCGTGACCACCGTGGCGAGCTCCTCGGCCGGCCGCAGGGCGTACGTCTTCCCCGAGGCCGCGTCCGTGAAGTCGATGCTGCGGGTGTAGGCGTCGATCAGGTTGAGCTGGCCGAGGACGACGTTCTCCCAGGTCGGCGCGGAGGCGTCCTCGAAGTCGGCGAGCCAGACCTTGGCGCCCGAGTTGAGCGCGTTGATCGTCATCTTGCGGTCGGTGGGGCCGGTGATCTCGACCCGGCGGTCGTTCAGGGCGGCGGGGGCCTCGGCGACCCTCCAGGAGTCGTCCGCGCGGACGGCGGCCGTCTCCGGCAGGAAGTCGAGCGCGGAGGTGCGGGCGATCTCGGCGCGGCGCTCCGCCCGGCGGGCGAGGAGTTCGTCGCGGCGCGGCGTGAAGTGCCGGTGCAGCTCGGCCACGAAGGCGAGCGCCGCGTCGGTCAGGACCTCCGCCTGCCGGGGCAGGGGCTCGGCGTCGACGATGGCCAGCGGGGACGGCGCTGGTGCGGACATGAGCTGTCACTTCCTTCGGGGCTTCTTCAGCGAACCACGTTCCACGCCACCATGCCGTGGCACCGGATGCCAATGGGTGCGATTGGGGCGTATGGCGCCCAGGGAGCGGCCGGACGCTTCTGATCAGTGGATACTAGTTTCCTCATGGTGGAAGTTCAATGGTTTGTTGATGTCGAGAGTCTCCGTATCGAGGCAAGGGGGCGCTCGGTGCCACCCCGCTCACTCAAGGTGTCCCAGATCCGCCTCGGTGTCGATGTCGTACGCCCGAGCCACGTCCCCGCACTCGACCAGGGTGACCGCCTCCTGGTGCTGCCTCAGATAGGCGCGCGCTCCCCGGTCGCCGGTCGCGCTCGCCGCGACGCCCGCCCAGTGCGCCGCCCCGAACAGCACAGGATGGCCGCGCACACCCTCGTACGCCGCCGAGACCAGCGACGTCTCGTCCCGGAAGGCCGCGCGGACCCGGGCGGTCGCCTCCGCCCCGATGCCGGGCTGGTCGACCAGCGAGACCAGGACGGCACGGGCGCCGGTTCCGGTCAGCGAGTCCAGCCCCGCCCGCAGCGAGGAGCCCATGCCCTCCTCCCACCGCGGGTTGTCCACGAGTACGCAACCCTCCAGCCGCGCCAGCCGGCGTACGTCCGCCGCCCGCGCGCCGATCACCACGTGCACCCGGGCGCACCCGGCCGCCCGCAGGGCCGCGACCGCGTGCTCCACCAGCGGCCGGCCCCGGTGGGTGAGCAGCGCCTTGGGCCGCCCGCCGAGCCGCCGCCCGCCACCGGCGGCCAGCACCAGCCCGGCGACCTCGTCGCCCGCGCCCTGCGCGCCGCCCGCGCCGTCCGTGTCATCCATGCCGTCCAGGTCGTCCATGTGTTTCATGGCTCCTGCATACCTGACGGTCCGTCGAACACGTGGGTGAGAAGGGGCTGAATTTCGGTTCCCACGGTGGCGCGTCCCGCCCCGGTGGCGGTTTACTGACCCGGGTCCGAGGACGGCGCACGACGAAGTGCGAGGGGGAGGGCTGTGTTGCGGAGCTTGGGGCAGCGGACGGTGACCAGCAGCGGCGAGGACCCGAGAGTGGCGGAACTGCGCACCGCCGTGTCGCGGCTGCGCCGCGAACTCGCCGCCCACCCCGTGGAGTTCCCCGACCGGGCGATAGCCGAGGACGAACTCGCCGCGCTCGCCGCGATGGCCGCCCACGGCACGCCCGAGATCCCGCGCATGCGCCGCTCGCTGCTGCTGATCGCCGGGTCCATCGGCTCCGTCAGCGCCCTGGCCCGCGGACTGTGCCAAGTCCGCGCCGCGGTCGACCTGTTCGGCGAGCCGCCGGCACGCTGAGGCCCGGGAGCCGCCCACGGGCAGAGGCTGGGCCCGGCGGGTCAGGACCCGCTGCGCCGCAGCAGCCCCTGCCCGGTGGCCGCCGCCACCGCCGCCGTGCGGGAGTCCACGCCGAGCTTGGCGTAGATGTGCACCAGATGGGACTTCACCGTGGCCTGGCTGAGGAACAGCCGCTTGCTGATCTCCAGGTTCGACAGGCCGCCGCGGACCAGTTCCAGCACCTCCAGCTCGCGCCGGCTCAGCGCGGCCGCGGGAGCGCGCATGCGGTCCATCAGACGGTGGGCCACCGTGGGGGCCAGGGCCGAGCGGCCCGACGCGGCGGTGCGCACGGCGGCGGCCAGCTCCCGCGGCGGGGCGTCCTTGAGCAGATAGCCCGCCGCACCCGCCTCCACCGCCGCGAGGATGTCCGCGTCCGTGTCGTACGTGGTGAGGACCAGCACGCGCGGGGCGCCGGGCCGGGCGGCGATCGCCGCCGTCGCCTCCGCGCCGTGCGCGCCGCCCGCACCGAACTGCAGGTCCATCAGCACCACGTCGACCCCGCCCGCCGCGGCCAGCTCCACCGCGCGCTCCGCGGTCGGCGCCTCCCCGGCGATCTCGAAGTCGGGCTCGGCGGACAGCACGGCCCGCAGGCCGGCGCGGACCACGGGATGGTCGTCCGCGAGCAGCAGCCGGATCGTCATGCGCGGCCCTCCGGGTCCGGGTAGGGCAGGGTCACCGCGACCGCCGTGCCCTGGCCCGGCGCCGACTCCACGGCGAACGTCCCGCCCAGCGCCTCGGCGCGGGCCCGCATCGCGGGCAGCCCGAAACCGCCGTCCACCGGGCCGCCCGCCCCCACCCTGGCCGGTACGGCGTCGGGCACGAAGCCGAGCCCGTCGTCGACCACGTCCAGCGCCACCGAGGTGTCCATGAAACTCAGGGTGATCTCAGCGCGGCCGGCCCCGGCGTGCCGCAGGGTGTTGCCGAGGGCCGACTGGGCGATCCTGAGCAGCGCCACCTCGTACGGCGTGGGCAGCTCGGCCGGGGTGCCGCTCACCGAGAAGCGGACGGCGGGCGGTCCCGCGGCACCCGAGCAGAGCCGCTCCAGCGCGCCGGCCAGCGAGCCGTGCTCCAGGTCGGGCGGGGTCAGGGCGTGCACGAAGCGGCGCGCCTCGGCCAGGTTGTCCTGCGCGGTGGCGCGGGCCTGCTCGATGTGCCCGGCGGCAGGCGAGCCCTCGGGCAGCACCCGCTGCGCGGCCCGCAGCAGCAACTGGATGCTGGACAGGCCCTGCGCCAGCGTGTCGTGGATCTCCCGCGCCAGCCGCTCCCGTTCGGCGAGGGTGCCGGCGGTGCGCTCGGCGCCGGCCAGTTCGGCGCGGGTGGCCACCAGCTCCTCGATCAGCTCGCGGCGCCGCTCGCTCTCGCGGTACAGGGCCTCGTAGCCGAGGACCGTGGCCACCGCGACCCCCGCGCCGAGCAGCGGGCCGATGAACGCGCCCGGCGTGACCTGTCCGCCGTGGCCGACGAACCCGGCGATGGCCGCGGCGGCGGTCGCGCCGACCGCGGGCAGGCCCCAGCGCGCCGGCAGCAGGTGCAGTTGCAGGAAGTACAGCGGGAAGGCGGCCCACAGGGCGTCCGGGGAGAAGACGAGCAGCACCAGCCAGCACAGGCTCAGCGCGCCCAGCCACACCGCCGCCCTGCGCCGGGAGCGGTGCACGGCCGGGCTCAGCACGCCCCAGGCCAGCACCGCGCCGGTGACGGCGGCAGCGGCCACCGCGGCGGGGCCGTCCGCCCGGATCGCGGCGAGCGCGAGCAGGCCCGCGAACAGCGCGTACAGGCACAGGCGGAGGGTGACGACGACGGGGGAGTGCTGGCGGACGTCCATGGCCGCTCCAGCGTAAGCGCCGCCGCTCCGCCGTCGGTCAACCGAAAGTTTGATGCTCGTGCGCATCCTTCGGTGTGGGCGATCCGTGCCCCGGGGCGATGCCTCGCGGGGGCCCTCCCGCGCAGGGTTGGGGCATGTTCGTCGCATGGAGAGACCTCCGGTTCGCCAAGGGGCGGTTCGCCCTGATGGGGACCGTGGTCGTACTGATCACCCTGCTCGTGGGGCTGCTGTCCGGGCTGACCGCCGGGCTCGCGGAGCAGAACACCTCGGCGGTACGGCAGCTGCCCGCCGACCACCTGGCCTTCGCCGCGCCGCCCGCGGGCCGGTCGGTGTCCTTCGCCGACTCCTCGCTGCCGGCGTCCGCCGTGGAGGAGTGGGCACGGCGGGTGCCGTACGCCGAGCCGGTCGCGATCCGCACGGTCGACGCGGCCGCCGGGGACCGTACGGCGGCGGTGTCGCTGTTCGCCGTACGGCCCGGCGGCGGCATCGCACCCGAGGGCGTCGCGCCCGGGCGGGCGGTGCTCACGGTGAAGGCGGCCGCCGATCTGGGCGTGGCGGCCGGGGACCGGGTACGGCTCGGGTCCGCCACGTGGACCGTGGCGGCCGTCGCGGGCGGCGCCTCGTACAGCCATACGCCGGTGGTGTGGACGGCCTGGGACGGGGGCCGGGTCACCGTGATCGCGCTGCGTGCGCAAGGCGCCGACCTCGCCGCCGGGGACCGGGCCGCCGGCACGAAGACCCTCGCCAAGGACGACGCGCTCAGCGCCATAGGGTCCTACCAGGCCGAGAACGGCTCCCTGCAGCTGATGCGCGGCTTCCTCTTCGCCATCTCCGCCCTGGTCATCGGCGCGTTCTTCACCGTGTGGACGATCCAGCGGTCCCCCGACATCGCCGTCCTCAAGGCGCTGGGCGCCTCCACCCGCTACCTGCTGCGCGACGCGCTGGGACAGGCGGTGGTCCTGCTCGCCGCCGGCACACTCCTCGGCACCGCACTCGCCGGTCTGGCGGGCGCGCTCGTACGGGGCGGTTCGGTGCCCTTCGTGCTGGACCCGGCGACCGTCCTGGTGCCCGCCGGGGTGACCATCGCGCTCGGTGCGCTGGGCGCCGGCCTGTCCGTGCGGCGGATCACCGCCGTCGACCCGCTGACCGCGCTGGGAGGCGTGCGATGAGCCTGATCCTCGACGACGTCACGCTGACCTACCCCGACGGGGACGGCCGGCTCACGGCCCTGGACCGGGTACGCCTCGAGGTGCCCTCCGGGACCCTCACGGCGGTCGTCGGGCCGTCCGGTTCGGGCAAGTCCAGCCTGCTCGCGGTGGCCGCCACGCTGATCCGGCCGGACAGCGGGCGGGTGTGCGTGGCCGGGACGCCGACCGGGGAGCTGAGCGCGGCCGAGCGCGCCGTGCTGCGCAGGCGGAACATCGGCATCGTCTTCCAGCAGCCGAACCTGCTGCCGTCGCTGACGGCGGCCGAGCAGCTGGAGGTGATGGCCCGCCTGGACGGACGCCGGGCGGCGGCCGGGCGGGCCCGGGAACTGCTGGCCGCGGTCGGCCTCGCCGACCAGGCGCACCGGCGCCCGCACCAGCTCTCCGGCGGCCAGCGCCAGCGGGTCAACATCGCGCGGGCACTGATGAACGAGCCGTCCGTCCTCCTCGTCGACGAGCCCACCAGCGCCCTCGACCACGAGCGCGGCGCGGCCGTCCTGGACCTGCTCACCCACCTCACGCACGACCGTGCCACCGCGACCGTCCTGGTCACCCATGACCGGGCTCATCTGGAGGCGGCGGACGCCGTGCACGAGATGCGGGACGGGCGGCTCACGGTGCTCACCGTGTGATGCCGGGGCCGGTGGGCGTGATCAGGCACCGGTGGGCTTGGTCAGGCGCCGGCGGGCGGTGGCCGGTGGACCGGATGGCCGGTTCAGGCCGCCGGGCTCGTGCCGGACAGGGCCTCGGAGAGGTCCACGGCCACCTGCTGCAGCACCGGGACGATCCGCTCGGTCGCCGCCTCCGTGACCCGCCCGGCCGGGCCGGAGATGGAGATGGCGGCGGCGGTGGGGGAGTCGGGGACGGTGACCGCGAGGCAGCGCACCCCTATCTCCTGCTCGTTGTCGTCCATGGCGTAGCCGAGCCGGCGCACGTCCTCCAGGGCGGCCAGGAAGCCCTCCGGAGTGGTGATGGTCCTGTCGGTGGCGGCGGGCATGCCGGTACGGGCCAGCAGGGCGCGCACCTCGTGGTCCGGGGTGTGCGCGAGCAGCGCCTTGCCCACACCCGTGGAGTGCGGCAGCACGCGCCGGCCGACCTCGGTGAACATCCGCATGGAGTGCTTGGACGGCACCTGCGCCACGTACACGACTTCGTCGCCGTCGAGCAGGGCCATGTTCGCCGTCTCGCCGGTCTCCTCCACCAGGCGGGCGAGGTAGGGGCGGGCCCAGGTGCCCAGCAGCCGGGAGGCGGATTCGCCGAGGCGGATCAGACGGGGGCCGAGGGCGTACCGCCGGTTGGGCTGCTGGCGTACGTATCCGCAGGCCACGAGGGTGCGCATCAGGCGGTGGATGGTCGGCAGCGGCAGCCCGCCGGCCGCCGACAACTCGCTGAGGCCGACCTCGCCGCCCGCGTCCGCCATCCGCTCGAGCAGATCGAAGGCGCGCTCGAGGGACTGGACCCCGCCGCCGGAGGACTTGGCGGAGTCGGTGGTGCTGGCGCTGGACGTCGGCACGGCGCGTTCCTTTCGGGACTGGCGGGCGGGGCCAAAGCCTATCGGGGAGCCGGTTGACCGCCCGCCTGTGCGGAACTACGTTCTGATAGTTGGAATATTAATTCCGCTTTGCGGAAACGTCTAGACCGTGCGCGCGGGGCCACCGGGCAGCAGTGTGCCTCTTGACGGGGTGCGGGCGGGAGTGAAGACTCGTTCAACAGAATGTTGAAGTAGTTGAGCCGAGGTCCGAGAGGGGTCCGGGTGTCCGACGCTGAGCTGGTGCTGCGCTCGACCCGCGTGGTCACGCCCGAGGGGACGCGTCCCGCGTCGGTCGTGGTCGCGGGCGGCACGATCACGGCCGTACTCCCGCACGACGCCGAGGCGCCCCCCGGCGCCCGCCCGGAGGACCTCGGCGACGACGTGCTGCTGCCCGGCCTCGTCGACACCCACGTGCACGTCAACGACCCGGGCCGCACCGAGTGGGAGGGCTTCTGGACCGCCACCCGCGCGGCGGCGGCCGGCGGCATCACCACCCTCGTCGACATGCCGCTCAACTCCCTGCCCCCCACCACGACCGTCGACAACCTGCGCACCAAGCAGGACGTGGCCCGCGACAAGGCCCACGTCGACGTCGGCTTCTGGGGCGGCGCCCTGCCCGGCAACGTCAAGGACCTGCGCCCGCTGCACGAGGCCGGCGTCCTCGGCTTCAAGGCCTTCCTGTCGCCCTCGGGCGTGGAGGAGTTCCCGCATCTCACCCAGGAGGAGCTGGCCCGCTCGCTCGCGGAGATCGCCTCCTTCGACGGTCTGCTCGTCGTGCACGCCGAGGACCCCCGCCACCTGGCCGCCGCCCCGCAGCAGGGCGGCCCGAAGTACGCCGACTTCCTCGCCTCCCGGCCGCACCACGCCGAGGACACCGCCATCGCCGCCCTGATCGACCGGGCCAGGCGCCTCGACGCGCGCGTGCACGTCCTCCACCTGTCCTCCGGCGACGCGCTGCCGCTCATCGCGGCCGCCAGGGCGGACGGAGTGCGGATCACCGTGGAGACCTGCCCGCACTACCTGACCCTGACCGCCGAGGAAGTCCCGGACGGCGCCAGCGAGTTCAAGTGCTGCCCGCCGATCCGCGAGGCCGCCAACCAGGACCTGCTCTGGCAGGCGCTGGCCGACGGCACCATCGACTGCGTGGTCACCGACCACTCGCCCTCCACCGCCGACCTCAAGACGGACGACTTCGCCACCGCCTGGGGCGGCATCTCCGGCCTCCAGCTGAGCCTGTCCGCCGTGTGGACCGAGGCACGGCGGCGCGGCCACGGCCTCGACGACGTGGTCCGCTGGATGTCCGCGCACACGGCACGCCTGGCCGGCCTCGACGCGCGCAAGGGCGCCATCGCGCCGGGCCGCGACGCCGACTTCGCCGTCCTCGCGCCCGAGGAGACCTTCACCGTCGACCCAGCCGCCCTCCACCACCGCAACCGCGTCACCGCCTACGCCGGCCGGACCCTGCACGGCGTGGTGAGGTCCACCTGGCTGCGCGGCGAACGCATCGTCGCGGACGGCGAGTTCACCGCACCGAGGGGACGCCTGCTCACCCGCACCCCCTGACACCGACTCCCGAAAGGCAGGACCAGACCACCGTGACGGCGATCGAGAGCTTCACCGGCGACGCGCGCCCCTACAGCGGCGGCGACCCGTACGCGGACTACCGCACCGCCGACTTCCCGTTCACCCACCTCGCCGACCTCGCCGACCGCCGGCTCGGCGCCGGTGTCATCGCCGCCAACGACGAGTTCTTCGCCATGCGCGAGAACCTGCTGCTGCCGGGCCGCGCCGAGTTCGACCCCGAGCACTTCGGGCACAAGGGCAAGATCATGGACGGCTGGGAGACCCGGCGCCGGCGCGGCACCTCGGCCGCGCACCCCTGGCCCGCCGAGGACGACCACGACTGGGCGCTGATCC
Organism: Streptomyces anandii JCM 4720; assembly: GCF_014650655.1. Lineage (GTDB taxonomy): Bacteria > Actinomycetota > Actinomycetes > Streptomycetales > Streptomycetaceae > Streptomyces > Streptomyces anandii. The sequence continues at coordinate 81,997 of NZ_BMVJ01000022.1, read as the reverse complement.
GGCTCGGCGCACCGGGCGTCGTACGCGGCATCATCGTGGACACCGCGCACTTCCGCGGCAACTACCCGCAGGCGGTGTCCGTCGAGGGGACCTCGGTGCCGGGCTCCCCGTCCCCCGAGGAACTGCTTGCGGACGACGTGAAGTGGACGACGCTGGTCCCGCGCACCCCGGTCGGCGGCCACGCGGCCAACGGCTTCGCGGTGGACGTGCCGCGCCGCCTCACCCACCTGCGCCTCAGCCAGCACCCCGACGGCGGCATCGCGCGCCTGCGCGTGCACGGCGAAGTCGTGCCCGACCCCGGATGGCTGTCGGCGCTCGGCACCTTCGACGTGGTCGCCCTGGAGAACGGCGGCCTGGTCGAGGACGCCTCCGACCGCTTCTACTCGCCCGCGACCAACACCATCCAGCCGGGCCGCTCCCGCAAGATGGACGACGGCTGGGAGACCCGGCGCCGCCGCGACCACGGCCACGACTGGATCCGCTACCGGCTGGCGGCCCGCTCCGAGATCCGCGCCCTGGAGATCGACACCGCGTACCTCAAGGGCAACAGCGCGGGCTGGGCCTCGGTCTCGGTACGCGACGGCGAGGGCGACGGGGCCGACGGCGGCGAGTGGACCGAGCTCATCCCGCGCACCCGCCTCCAGCCCGACACCAACCACCGCTTCGTGCTCCCCGCGCCGGTCACCGGCACGCACGCGCGCGTGGACATCTTCCCCGACGGCGGCATCTCCCGGCTGCGCCTGTTCGGCTCCCTGACGGAGGACGGCGCGGCCCGCCTCACGGCCCGGCACCGGGAACTGGGCGGCTGATCAGGGGGGAACTCTCCGGTCCGCCCCCGCGTTCTCTCCCCTGTGACCCTTCAGCAAGAAATCGTCGGCAACGCCACGCAGATGGCGGTCGTCAACCTGCGCCCCGGCCAGACCGTGTACTGCGAGGCCGGGAAGTTCCTGTTCAAGACGACCAACGTGACCATGGAGACCCGCCTGTCCGGCCCGTCCGGCAACGGCAACGGCAACGGCTCGGGCCAGGGCGGCGGCGGGGGCGGCGGCATGGGCGGCCTGCTGCGCCAGGCCATGGGCACCGCGATGCAGGTCGGCCAGCGGGTCCTGGCGGGCGAGTCGCTGGCGTTCCAGTACTTCACGTCCCAGGGGGGCGAGGGCACGGTCGGCTTCGCGGGCGTGCTGCCCGGCGAGATGCGCGCGCTGGAACTGGACGGCACGCGCGCGTGGTTCGCGGAGAAGGACGCCTTCGTGGCCGCCGAGTCCACCGTCGACTTCGGCATCGCCTTCGCCGGCGGGCGCACCGGTATGAGCGGCGGCGAGGGCTTCATCCTGGAGAAGTTCACCGGGCACGGCACGGTGATCATCGCCGGCGCGGGCAACTTCATCGACCTCAACCCTGCCGACTTCGGCGGCCGCATCGAGGTCGACACCGGCTGCGTGGTCGCCTTCGAGGAGGGCATCCAGTACGGCGTCCAGCGCATCGGCGGCCTGAACCGCCAGGGCCTGATGAACGCGGTCTTCGGAGGCGAGGGCCTGTCCCTGGCCACCCTGGAGGGCAACGGCCGGGTCATCCTGCAGTCCCTCACCATAGAGAGCCTCGCCAACGCCCTGAAGAAGGCCCAGGGCGGCGACAAGCAGGGGCCGACCGGCGGCCTGTTCTCCACCCACGCGGGATGAGCCCTCCGGCCGGGCGATGAGTTGCGGGGGCCGGCGGGGTCTGAGGTGATGACAGCGGACCCGGCCCGCGAAAGAAGGCATCCGACATGGGCAAGCTCGTCTCCACCATCTTCGTCACCCTCGACGGCGTCTACCAGGCGCCCGGCGGCCCCCAGGAGGACACCACCGGCGGCTTCGCCCACGGCGGCTGGAGCTTCCACTACGGCGACGACGACTTCGGCCGCTTCGTCACCGAGGTCTTCGACCGCGCGGGCGCCTTCCTGCTCGGCCGCCGCACGTACGAGATCTTCTCCTCCTACTGGCCGAGGATGACCGACCCCGAGGACCCGATCGCCTCCCGGCTGAACGGCCTGCCGAAGTACGTCGTCTCCTCCACCCTCGACAGCCCCGAGTGGTCCGGCACGACCGTGGTCGGCGGCGACCTCGCCAAGGAGGTCGCCGCGCTCAAGGAGCGCACGGACGGCGAGCTCCAGATCCACGGCAGCGGCGCCCTGGTGCGCTCCCTGGTCGACCTCGGTCTGGTCGACACCCTGCACCTGCTGACGTTCCCGGTCGTACTGGGCACCGGACGACGCCTGTTCGTGGAGGGCGCCGTCCCCACCGCCTTCCGCCACACCGGCGGCCGTATCACCTCGGCAGGCGTCTCCATCCAGTCCTACGACACCGCCGGCCGCCCGGAGTACGGCTCCTACGAACTGCCCGAGGACGCGTAGGGGCGCCGAAGGTCGACGTCGCCGCTACTTTGGTAGCCGATCCGTTCCGCGGGGCGGCCAAGTGCGCGCCGGCTGCGTACATTGCCGGTCGTGAGCAGTGAGGGAACGACGCTGGACACGCCCGTTTTCACCGGGCGGCGCTGGTGGCTGCCGTCCGCGGTGGCCGACGAACTCGACCCCGGCGGCGCAAGGCGGCCGGGCCGCCCGCGGCGCACCGCGCGCGACTGGCTGGTCGACGTCTCCTGCTTCCTGCTGGCCGTCGGAATCGGCCTGGCCGCCGCGGACTCCGTGCGCCACGAGCCGCACACGCCCCACTCCCTCGTCGTCGCCGACCAGTTGCTCGGCCTGCCCGCCTGTGCCGCGGTCTGGCTGCGCCGCCGCCATCCCCTCGCCCTGGCCGTCGCCATGGTCCCGGTCGGCTTCGTCTCCAACACCGCGGGCGGCGCCGGCGTCGTCGCCCTGTTCACGCTCGCCGTGCACCGCCCCTTCCGGTACGTGGCCTGGGTCGGCGGCGCCACCCTCGCGCTGGTCCCGGTGTCGTCCTGGCTGCGCCCCGATCCCGACCTGCCGTACGCCGGGGTGGTCGCCTTCTCCATCGTGTTCCTCCTGTCGGTCGTCGGCTGGGGCATGTTCGTACGGTCCAAACGGCAGCTGATGCTGAGCCTGCGGGACCGTGCGCGGCGCGCGGAGACCGAGGCGCGGCTGCGCGCCGAGCAGGCGCAACGGCTGGCCCGGGAGGCCATCGCGCGGGAGATGCACGACGTCCTCGCGCACCGGCTGACGCTGCTGAGCGTGCACGCCGGCGCACTGGAGTTCCGTCCGGACGCCCCCCGCGAGGAGGTCGCGCGGGCTGCCGGGGTCATCCGGGAGAGCGCGCACGAAGCCCTTCAAGATCTGCGCGAGATCATCGGCGTACTGCGCGCGGGCGACGCCGACGACGCGGGCCGGCCCCAGCCGACGCTGGGTGCGCTGGACGCCCTGGTCGCCGAGTCCCGCGAGGCCGGGATGAAGGTCCTGTTGACCGGGCAGGTCAGCGATCCCGCCGACGTTCCGGCCGTCGTCGGCCGCACCGCGTACCGCATCGCCCAGGAGGGCCTGACCAACGCCCGCAAGCACGCCCCCGGCACGGAGGTCACCGTGTCCGTCACCGGAGGCCCCGGTCAGGGGCTGGCCGTCCGCGTGCACAACCCGGCCCCCGAGGGCGAGGTCCCGCACGTGCCCGGCTCCGGCCAGGGTCTGATCGGCCTCACCGAACGCGCCACCCTGGCCGGCGGCACCCTGCGCCACGGCCCCACGCCGGAGGGCGGCTTCACGGTGGAGGCCCGGCTTCCCTGGGGGCGGGGCAGCGGCGGGCCCGGGTAACGGCGGGACGGGGCAGCGGCGGGGTGTGGCCCAGGGGAGCGCGGCGGCGGGTGCCCTGCGCGGTAGCCCCGCGCGGTCAGCCGCCGCGGGTCACGGCGGCTCCTTGTCGGCCACGCCTCCGGGCAGCGGGTGACGCTGGGCGCGATGCCGTGGGTGTGCCGACGCGACCCGCGCCTCGGCGACGGGTGGGACATGGACCGGCTCAGGGGCGGAGAACCACGCGCGTGCCGTGCAGTTCGCCCGCTTCCATACGGCGGTGGGTGTCCGCCATGGCGCTGAGCGGGTGGTGCTCCACCGCGCGGGGGCGCAGACCGCCTGCCGCCAGAAGCTCGTTGACGGCTGCCGCCGCCTGGGCCAGTTCGGCGACCGTGGCGTGGGAGATGGCGAAGCCGCGCACGGAGCCGTCCTTCATGTAGAGCGGACCGACCGGCAGCGTCGGCTCGTCCCGGGCGCCCGACATGACGACGATCCGGCCCCGGTGAGCGAGGAGGGCGACGGCCGCCCGCAGGTCGTTGTGGCCGGAGGTGTCCACGTGGACGTCGACCCCCTCGGGCGCGAGTGCCGCGAGGCGCTCGGCGAGGTCGGGGGCGCGGTAGTCCACCACCTCCGCCGCGCCCAGCGAGCGTACGTGCGCATGGTCGCGCGGCGCGGCCGTGGCGAGCACCCGCGCGCCCGCGCGCACCGCGAACTCCACCAGCGCGCTGCCCACGTTCCCGCCCGCGCCGCCGACCAGGACCGTCCCGCCGGTGCCCAGGCCGCCGTGCGTGAAGAGAGCCAGGTGGGCGGTCGCGGCCGGGTGGAACACCGCCACCGCCTCCTCCGGGCGCACGCCCGGCGGCAGCCGGTAGAGGCGGTCGGCCGGCACCACCGCCTGCTCGGCGGCGGCTCCCTGCCTGCCGTCGTGGCCGAGGCTGTCGCACCACACCGTCTCGCCCGCCGAGAAGCCCGACCCTGCGCCCGGCCCGGTGGCGGCCACCGTGCCCACCAGGTCCCGTCCCAGGACGAAGGGGAAGGGCGGCAGCGCGGTGCGGAACAGTCCGGAGCGGACGAACGCGTCCACCGGGTTCACGGTGGTCGCCAGTACGTCCACCAGCACCTCGCCGTGCCCCGGCTCGGGCGGCGGCAGCTCACCGAAGCGCACGAGGTCGGGCGGGCCCAGCTGTTCGATGTACGCGGCACGCATGGATGCCGATTCTCCCACCGGGTGCCTGGCGGTGCCTCCCGGCCGGGCATCGTGTCTCCCGCGCGGGGGACATGACGCCTCCCGCGCGGGGCAGTTGATGCCTCCCGCGCGGGGTCACGACGGCTCCCGCGCGGGAGGGCCGGCGGCGAGCCGGTGTGTCCCGGGCGCGGGCGGTTTGGTTGGGTGGGGCGCATGACCCCGATCCGACTGCTGCTCGTCGACGACGACCCGCTGGTGAGAGCCGGTCTTTCCCTGATGATGGGCGGCGCCGACGACATCGAGGTCGTCGGTGAGGCGGCCGACGGCACGGAGGTGGAGGACCTGGTCGACCGCACCCTGCCGGACGTCGTCCTGATGGACGTACGGATGCCGGGCATGGACGGTCTCACGGCGACCGAGCGGCTGCGCGGGCGCGCGCATGCGCCTCAGGTCGTGCTGCTCACCACCTTCCACGCCGACGAACAGGTGCTGCGGGCCCTGCGCGCGGGCGCCTCGGGGTTCGTCCTCAAGGAGACCCCGCCGGCCGAGATCGTCGACGCGGTACGCCGGGTCGCCGCGGGCGATCCCGTGCTGTCGCCCGCCGTGACCCGCCGGCTCATCAGGCACGCGACCGGGGCCGGCGCGGCGGCCGGAGCAGGACCCGGTGACCGCCGCGCACGCGCGCGTGAACGCGTCGCCGCCCTCAACGGGCGCGAGCGCGAGGTCGCCCTGCGGATCGGCCGCGGCCTGGCCAACGCGCAGATAGCCGCGGAACTCTTCATGAGCGTGGCCACCGTCAAGGCCCATGTCTCGCGCGTCCTGACGAAACTCGCCCTGAACAACCGGGTGCAGATCGCACTCCTCGTGCACGACGCCGGACTTCTCGAGGACGACGTGCCGTAGGGGCACTTCCGGGGCGGGCCGGACGTTGTCGGTCACGGGGCGCACGCCGCGCTCCGGGAGGGGGAACACGATGGCGGACTTGATCGACCTGGCGGAGTACGGGGAAGGCTTCCGCGCCGACCCGCACCCCGTCTACGCGGAGCTGCGCGAACTGGGCCCGGTGCACCGGGTGCGCCTGCCGGGCACGGAGCCGTGGGAGACCTGGCTCGTCGTCGGGTACGAGGAGGCGCGCGCCGCCCTCGCCGACCCGCGGCTGGCCAAGGACGTGAGCCGGATCCAGGGGCCGCCCCTGGAGGAGCAGATCCTCGGCAAGAACATGCTGAACGCCGACCCGCCGCAGCACACGCGGCTGCGCTCGCTGGTCACCCGCGCGTTCACCGCGCGCCGGGTCGAGGCGCTGCGGCCACGCGTGCGGGAGATCACCGACGGGCTGCTGGACGCGATGCTTCCGCACGGGAGCGCGGACCTGGTGGAGGCGCTGGCGTATCCCCTGCCCATCACGGTCATCTGCGAGCTGCTCGGCGTGCCCGAGATGGACCGGGCCGCGTTCCGTGAGATGTCCAACGAGGTGGTGGCGCCCACGAGCGAGGAGGCGTACGCCCTCGCCATGCACGGCCTGGGCGCCTACCTCACCGATCTGATCGAGGACAAACGCTGCGCCGGGCCGGCCGACGACCTGCTCAGCGCGCTGATACGCACCACCGCCGAGGACGGAGACCGGCTCTCGGCCTCCGAACTGCTGGGCATGGCCTTCCTGTTGCTGATAGCGGGCCACGAGACCACGGTCAACCTCATCGCGAACGGTGTGCGGGTCCTGCTCACGCACCCGGACCAACTCGCTGCGGTCCGCGCCGACTTGAGCCTCGTCGACGGCCTGGTCGAGGAGACGCTGCGGTACGAGGGGCCGGTGGAGACCGCCACGTTCCGCTACGCGGCGGAGTCCCTGGAGATCGCCGGCACGGTCATCGCCGCGGGGGAGCCGGTGCTGATCGGCCTCAGCGCGGCCGGCCGCGACCCCGGTCGCTTCGCGTCACCGGACAGCTTCGACATACGCCGCGACACCCGCGGCCACCTCGCCTTCGGCCACGGCATCCACTACTGCGTCGGCGCCCCGCTCGCCCGCCTCGAGGCACGCGTCGCCCTGCGCGGCCTCCTGGAGCGGGCCCCCGCCCTGACCCTCGACGGCCCACCCGGAGACTGGCTCCCCGGCATGCTGATCCACGGCACCCGAACCCTCCGGGTCCGCTGGTGACGAACCCGGACCCGGGCCCGGGGCACCCACCACCGCGGAAGCGGGCGGCCGGGGCGGGATCCCGGGCGCGCCCCGGCCCCCGAGTCACCGGGGCGCGAGCCCCGGTGCGTCCGGGATTTCGGTCAGGGAGACCGGGCGGTGGTCGTGGCGGGAGCGTTCGCAGGCCTCGGCGATGCGCAGGGCCTGCAACGCCTCGCGCCCGTCGCACGGGTTGGCGCGCTCGCCCAGGACGACCTCGACGAAGGCGCACAGCTCCGCCTCGTAGGCAGGCCCGAAGCGTTCCAGGAACCCGGCCCACGGCTTGTCCGCGGCGGGCGGCCCGGTCGGCTCGGTGGACGCGATCGGGGTGCGGTCGTCGAGGCCGACCACGATCTGGTCCCGCTCCCCGGCCAGCTCCATGCGCACGTCGTACCCCGCGCCGTTCAGCCGGGTCGCCGTCGCCGTGGCGAGCGTGCCGTCGTCGAGGGTGAGCACCGCCGCGCCCGTGTCCACGTCACCCGCCTCGCGGAACATCGCGGGCCCCGCGTCGGACCCGGCCGCGTACACGTCGACGACCTCACGGCCCGTCACCCAGCGCAGTACGTCGAAGTCGTGGATCAGCGTGTCCCGGAACAGCCCGCCGGACAGCGGCAGCCACGCGGGCGGCGGCGCGGCCTGGTCGGAGGTGAGCGCGCGCACCGTGTGCAGCCGGCCGAGCCGCCCCGAGCGTACGGCCTCCCGCGCGCCGGCGTACCCCGTGTCGAAGCGCCGCTGGAACCCCATCTGCAGGATCGTTCCCGCCGCGTCCACCTCGGCCAGCGCCTGCAAGGTGCCCGGCAGATCCAGCGCGATGGGCTTCTCGCAGAAGACCGGGAGCCCCGAGCGTGCTGCCCGACCGATCAGTTCGGCGTGGGCCGACGTCGCCGTGGTGATCACCACCGCGTCCACGCCCCACTTGAAGATCTCGTCCACTCCCGGGGCGGCCGTCTCGCCCAGCCGGTGCGCGAGATCCTGGGCCCGCGCCGGATCGACGTCCGTGAGGATCAGCGACCCGACCTCACGATGGCGGCTGAGCGTGTTCGCATGGATGGTGCCGATGCGGCCCGTACCGATGACCCCGATGCGCATGGGAACAAGGTGAGGGCCGACCCCGGACCCTGTCAATCCGTATGTCCGGACAATCGGACTACACAACTTCCCGT
>NZ_BMVJ01000022.1:56470-73708 GCF_014650655.1 Streptomyces anandii JCM 4720 | reverse complement strand
CAACCGGCCGCAGGACTACGCTCGGGCCGTGCCGAAACCAGAAGAGGACCCGACCGTGGCGCTCGGGCTCAGTGTGGACCGCAGCTCACCGGTGCCGCTGTACTTCCAGCTGGCGCAGCAGCTGGAGGCCGCGATCGAGCGCGGCACGCTCACCCCGGGCAGCCTGCTGGGCAACGAGATCGAACTCGCCGCACGGCTCGGCCTGTCCCGCCCCACCGTCCGCCAGGCCATCCAGTCCCTGGTCGACAAGGGGCTCCTGGTGCGGCGCCGGGGCGTCGGTACCCAGGTCGTGCACAGCCAGGTCAAGCGCCCCCTGGAGCTCAGCAGCCTCTACGACGACCTGGAGGCGGCCGGCCAGCGCCCGGCGACCAAGGTCCTCGTCAACACCGTCGTGCCCGCCTCGGCGGAGGTCGCCGCCGCCCTAGGGGTGGCGGAGGACAGCGAGGTGCACCGCATCGAGCGGCTGCGGCTCGCGCACGGCGAGCCGATGGCGTACCTGATCAACCATCTGCCGTCCGGCCTGCTGGAGCTGGACACCGGGCAGCTCGAGGCCACCGGTCTGTACCGGCTGATGCGCTCCGCCGGGATCACCCTGCACAGTGCCCGCCAGTCCATCGGTGCCCGTGCCGCCACCTTCGACGAGGCCGAGCGGCTCGGCGAGGAAGAGGGCGCACCGCTGCTCACCATGCAGCGCGCCACCTTCGACGACACCGGCCGCGCGGTCGAGTTCGGCACCCACACCTACCGGCCGTCCCGCTACTCCTTCGAGTTCCAGCTGCTCGTACGCTCCTGAGCCCGCGCCCGCAGCCGGCCCGCCACGGTCGTGCCCAGTGCCGTGCCCATGCCGCACCCAGCGGCACGCCCCGTGACGTATGCATGTCCGGACAATGTGACCGAAGTGCCCTCCCCGATGACCGGAGTGCGGGTCCTCGTGTCCGATAATGCGACGTTCGGGGCTGATGAGGTCGTCATCGGCCCCGCGCGTACGTTCGAGCACGGCACGGCAAGCAAGAAGGGCACGGCCTCGTGGCACGGTTTCCAACCTGGGCAGTCATCGCGCTGGCGGGGGCGCTGTCGGTATCCCTCGCGGGGTGCAGCAGCACCGGCGGCAAACGGGCGGAGGACGCCCGCGAGGCAGCCGCGGCACAGGGGAGGGCCGCGGTGAACACTCCCCGCTGGACCTTCGCGATGATCACCCACTCGGGTGATGGCGACACCTTCTGGGACATCGTGCAGAGCGGTGCCCGGCAGGCCGCCGTCAAGGACAACATCAACTTCCTCTACTCGCACGACGCCGAGGCCCAGCAGCAGGCGCAGCTCGTGGACGCCGCGGTCGACAAGAAGGTCGACGGCATCATCGTCACGCTGGCCAAGCCCGACGCGCTCAAGGCAGCCGTGGCCCGCGCGGAGAAGGCCGGCATCCCCGTGATCACGGTCAACTCCGGCTCCGCGGAGTCCAAGGCCTTCGGCGCCCTCACCCACGTGGGCCAGGACGAGACCGTGGCCGGCGAGGCCGTGGGCGAGGAGTTGAACAAGCGCGGCAGGAAGAAGGCGCTGTGCGTCCTGCACGAGCAGGGCAACGTCGGCCACGAGCAGCGCTGCGCCGGCGTGGCCAAGACCTTCTCCGGCAAGGTGGAGAACCTCTACGTCAACGGCACGAGCATGCCGGACGTGCAGTCGGCGATCGGCGCCAAGCTCCAGGCGGACAAGTCCGTCGACGCGGTCGTCACGCTGGGCGCTCCCTACGCCGACACCGCGGTGAAGGCGAAGGCGGACGCGGGCAGCGGCGCCGAGATCGACACCTTCGACCTCAACGCCAAGGTCGCCGCCGAGCTCCAGGACGGCACGCTCGGCTTCGCCGTCGACCAGCAGCCGTACCTCCAGGGCTACGAGGCCGTCGACCTTCTGTGGCTCCACAAGTACAACGGCGACGCCCTCGGTGGCGGCAAGCCGGTGCTCACCGGCCCGCAGATCGTCACCAAGGACCAGGCGGCCGCCCTCGCGGAGTACACCAAGCGGGGCACCCGATGAGCGCGACCCTGGAACGCGCATCTGATGAAAGGATTCTGCAGACCTCGCCGCTGCGCCGGCTGCTGACCCGCCCCGAGCTCGGCTCGGTCGTCGGCGCGATCGCCGTCCTGGTCTTCTTCTCCCTGGCCGCGGACGGCTTCCTGCGCGCCTCCAGCCTCAGCACCGTGCTGTACGCGTCCTCGGCCATCGGCATCATGGCGGTCCCGGTCGCGCTGCTCATGATCGGCGGCGAGTTCGACCTGTCGGCCGGCGTCCTGGTGACCTCCTCGGCGCTGGTCTCCTCGATGTTCAGCTACCAGATGACCGCCGACGTCTGGGTGGGCGTCGGCGTCTCCCTGCTGGTCACCCTCGCCATCGGCGCCCTCAACGGCTACGTGCTGACCCGCACCGGCCTGCCCAGCTTCATCGTCACGCTGGGCACCTTCCTCATGCTGACCGGCGCCAACCTCGGCCTCACCAAGCTGATCGACGGCACCGTCTCCACCAAGACCATCGCCGACATGGAGGGCTTCCCGGCCGCCCACGCCGTGTTCGCCTCCACGCTCACTGTCGGCGGCGTCGGCTTCAAGGTCACCATCCTGTGGTGGCTCGGCCTGGTCGCCGTCGCCACCTGGATCCTGCTGCGCACCCGCACCGGCAACTGGATCTTCGCGGTCGGCGGCAACAAGGACGCGGCCCGCGCGGTCGGCGTGCCGGTCACCAGGACCAAGATCGGCCTCTACATGGGCGTCGCCCTCGGCGCCTGGATCTCCGGCCAGCACCTGCTCTTCTCCTTCGACGCGGTGCAGTCCGGCGAGGGCGTGGGCAACGAGCTGATCTACATCATCGCCGCCGTCATCGGCGGCTGTCTGATCACCGGCGGCTACGGCAGCGCCATCGGCTCGGCGGTCGGCGCGCTTCTGTTCGGCATGACCAGCAAGGGCATCGTCTTCGCCGAGTGGAACCCCGACTGGTTCAAGTTCTTCCTCGGAGCGATGCTGCTCCTCGCGACCCTGCTCAACACCTGGGTCCGCAAGCGGGCGGAGGCCACCAAGTGACGCGGACCGCACGTACCGGAGCAGGCGCCGAAGCAGGTGCCGAAGCGCGTACCGACGCACGTACGGCGCTGGTGGAGCTGTCCGACGTCAGCAAGCACTACGGCGCCGTACGCGCCCTCCACGGCGTCTCCCTCGAGGTGCACGCCGGGGAGATCACCTGCGTGCTGGGCGACAACGGGGCCGGCAAGTCGACCCTGATCAAGATCATCGCGGGACTGCACCAGCACGGCGGCGGCGTCCTGCGCGTCGAGGGCGAGGAGACCCGGCTCGCCTCCCCGCGCGAGGCCCTGGACCGGGGCATCGCCACCGTCCACCAGGACCTCGCGGTCGTCGGCCTGATGCCGGTGTGGCGCAACTTCTTCCTCGGCTCCGAGCCCCGCAAGGGCGCCGGCCCCTTCAAGCGCCTGGACGTCGACCTCATGCGCAGGACGACCCGGGAGGGAATGCTGCGGATGGGCATCGACCTGCGCGACGTCGACCAGCCCATCGGCACCCTCTCCGGCGGCGAACGCCAGTGCGTGGCGATCGCGCGGGCGGTGCACTTCGGCGCGAAGGTGCTCGTCCTCGACGAGCCGACCGCGGCCCTGGGCGTGAAGCAGTCGGGCACGGTGCTGAAGTATGTGGCGGCGGCACGCGACGAGGGCCTGGGCGTTGTTTTCATCACCCACAACCCGCACCACGCGTATCTCGTGGGTGACCGCTTCGTCCTGCTGAAGAGGGGCGCGATGGCCGGCAACCACACCCGTGACGCGATCACCCTGGAGGAGCTCACACGCCAGATGGCGGGCGGCAGCGAGCTCGACGACCTGCGCCACGAGCTGCGGCGGAGCTGAGCGGCGGGCCCCCGCGGAGGCCGGTCCGGGCCCCGGGCGCGACCGGTCCCGCGGCGCCCGCGCCCGGCCGCCGGCCCGTCCCACCCCCGCCTCCCTGTACCCCACCCTTAACGCGCGTGAGGCAGAATCGGGGCCGATGAGCACCTACCGCGACCTCACCGCCCCCATCGGCTCCCGCCGCGCCCCGGTCCTGCGCACCGTGGGCACGCGCGAGCGCCGCAGCCACCTGACGGCGCCCCGGGTGCCCACGGTCGGCATCGACATCGGCGGCACCAAGGTGATGGCGGGCGTCGTCGACGCCGACGGCAACATCCTGGAGCGGCTGCGCACCGAGACCCCGGACAAGTCCAAGAGCCCGAAGGTCGTCGAGGACACCATCGTCGAGCTCGTCCTGGACCTGTCCGACCGGCACGACGTGCACGCGGTCGGCATCGGCGCGGCCGGCTGGGTCGACGCCGACCGCAACCGCGTCCTGTTCGCACCCCACCTGTCCTGGCGCAACGAGCCGCTGCGCGACCGCCTCTCCGAACGCCTTTCGGTACCGGTCCTGGTCGACAACGACGCCAACGCCGCCGCCTGGGCCGAGTGGCGCTTCGGCGCGGGCCGCGGCGAGGACCACCTCGTCATGATCACGCTCGGCACCGGCATCGGCGGCGCGATCCTGGAGGACGGCCAGGTCAAGCGGGGCAAGTACGGCGTGGCCGGCGAGTTCGGGCACATGCAGGTCGTCCCCGGCGGCCACCGCTGCCCGTGCGGCAACCGCGGCTGCTGGGAGCAGTACAGCTCCGGCAACGCGCTGGTGCGCGAGGCGCGTGAGCTGGCCGCGGCCGACTCCCCGGTCGCCTACGGCATCATCGAGCACGTCAAGGGCAACATCGGCGACATCACCGGCCCGATGATCACCGAGCTGGCCCGCGAGGGCGACGCCATGTGCGTCGAGCTCCTCCAGGACATCGGCCAGTGGCTCGGCGTCGGCATCGCCAACCTCGCCGCCGCCCTCGACCCGTCCTGCTTCGTCGTCGGCGGCGGCGTCTCCGCGGCCGACGACCTGCTCATCGGCCCCGCGCGGGACGCCTTCAAGCGCCACCTCACCGGCCGCGGCTACCGCCCCGAGGCGCGCATCACCCGCGCCCAGCTCGGCCCCGAGGCCGGCATGGTCGGCGCCGCCGACCTCGCCCGGCTCGTCGCCCGCCGCTTCCGGCGCGCCAAGCGCCGCCGCGTCGAGCGCCACGAGCGCTACGAACGCTACGCGGAGGCCCGGCGCACGGCCCGGGAGGCGCTGTGACGATGTCCCTGCCCCGCCAGGCGGCGCCCCCGGACGAACCGCCGCCCCGGCCCGCCGAGGACCGCCGCCACCGCAACCGGCGCAGGGCGCTGACCCTGCTGATCATCGTGCTGCTCATCGGCGTCCCGGCCGGCTACCTGATGATCTCCGCCGCCCAGAGCCGCAACAGCGGCAAGGACAAGGAGGCCAAGTACTCCGCGACCGGCCTCACCGCCGGCTACCCGGCCAAGGTCCAGCAGCGCATCTACCAGGTGCTCATCCCGCACCCCGCGGACCGGGTCGCGTACTACGAGACGAACAACTGGAAGACCAGCCGCCTCTACGTGCAGTTCCGGACCACCGAGCCGGGCCTGGAGACCTTCCTCGACGCCCTCGGTGTCAACCGCGCCGATCTGAAGAAGGGCGCGATCACGGTCGGCGACCGGGACAAGAAGATCACCGGCTGGACCTTCACCAGCCAGGGCCCGTGGTGGGGCCTCACCCACAGCCAGAAGAACCCGGCCCCCACCCAGGACGTGGTCGTCAACATGTCCAACCCGGTCCTTCCGATGGTCTACGTCGTCTCCCGCACCGTCCCCTGACCCGGCCGGCGCCGGGGCCCGCACCCGCGCCGGAGCCGATTGTCAGAGGCCGCCCGTAGAGTCGAAGACGACCGACGCGACGGGAAGGGCGGGAGGTGACAGGACGTATGCGCGACGCGGTGGCGACGACGCCGCACGACACGGCGGACGGGACGACGGACGGCGCGGAGGGCGCCCTGTCCGTGCGGCTCGCCGCCGTCTTCCTGCCGGCGTCCCTCCCGCGCGAGGGACGCGTCGCCTTCTGGGACCCCGACGGACAGGTGTGGGGCGAACGGGGCCCCGCGCCGGCCACACCCCGCGCTGCTCCCGACGCACCCGCACCCACGCACACGCCTACGGACCTCACCGTCGTACGGCGGCACGGCGCCGGCGCCCGCCGCAGGACCGCCCCCGCCCTGACCCTGCCGGTCGAGGAGGCCCTGCCCCACCTCGTGCGCGCCCGGCACGACCCGGCGGCCCACCCCGCCACCGCCTGCTGGGGCGCCGCCGCCCTCCACGCCCTGCGGCTCACCGCCCGCGGCCGCCTCCTGCCCGGCCTCACCGCCACCGAGCACGACGCCTGGCGCGCGGGCCCCCTCGACCCGGACGACGTGGCCCACCTGCGCGCGATCGCCGCCGCCCTGCCGTACGAGGGTCACGCGACCCCGCTGCCCGGCTCCGGACCGCTGCGCCTGCCCGAACCCGAGGCGCTGCTGCGCGCCTTCCTCGACGCGGTCGCCGACACCCTGCCCCGTACCCCGGCCGCGGCCCACACCTCGGGCCGGCCGTTCGCCGACCCCCGGCCCCAGCACCTGCCGCACGCCCACGACTGGGCCGCAGAGGTGGCCGCCGGCATGGACGCGGGCGTGCGGATCTCCCTGCGGCTGGACCTGGCGGCGTACGACCTGTTCGACCGCGCCGACGACACGGCGGCGCGGGCCGCGGGCGCGGCGATCGTCCAGGTGCACAGCCTCGCCGACCCCACCCTCGTGGCCGACGCGGCGGCCCTGTGGGCGGGGGAGGCCGACGCCGCGTTCGGGCCACGCGCGCGCGTGGACGCCGCCCTCGCGGTGCGGCGGGCCGCGCGTGTCTGGCCCCCGCTGGACCGGCTCTGCGAGCAGGAGGTGCCCGACGTCCTCGCCCTGTCCGAGGAGGAGGCCGGCGAACTGCTCGGGGCGGCGGCCACCCGGCTCGCGGCCGCCGGGGTCGCCGTGCAATGGCCCCGCGACCTGGCGCAGGACCTCACCGCCGCCGCCGTGGTGCGGCCCGCGCCGGGCTCCGCGACCGACGGCACCGGCTTCTTCGAGAGCGAGCAACTGCTCAGCTTCCGCTGGCAACTGGCGCTCGGCGGCGACCCCCTCAGCGAGGCCGAGATGGACGCCCTCGCCGAGGCCCACCGTCCCGTCGTACGGCTCCGGGACCGCTGGGTGCTCGTCGACCCGGCCCTGGTCCGCCGGGCACGCAAACGCGACCTGGGCCTGCTGGACCCGGTCGACGCCCTGTCCGTCGCCCTCACCGGCACCGCCGAGGTCGACGGCGAGATCGTCGAGGCGGTCCCGGCCGGTGCGCTGGCGACCCTGCGGGACCGGCTGACGGCCGGCGTCGCCCCCGCCGAGCCGCCACCGGCCCTCAACGCCACGCTGCGCGACTACCAGTTGCGGGGCCTGGCCTGGCTCGACCTCATGACCTCGCTCGGACTCGGCGGCTGCCTCGCCGACGACATGGGCCTCGGCAAGACGATCACCCTCATCGCCCTCCACCTCAAGCGCGCCCGCACCGCGCCCACCCTGGTGGTCTGCCCGGCCTCCCTGCTCGGCAACTGGCAGCGGGAGATCACCCGGTTCGCCCCCGGTACGCCCGTCCGCCGCTTCCACGGCTCCGACCGCACCCTGGACGGCGTCGACGGCGGCTTCGTCCTCACCACCTACGGCACCATGCGGTCGGCCGCCGCGCTGCTCGCCCAACAGCAGTGGGGCATGGTCGTGGCGGACGAGGCCCAGCACGTCAAGAACCCGTACTCGGCGACCGCCAAGGCCCTGCGCACGATCCCGTCCCCCGCGCGCGTGGCCCTCACCGGCACCCCCGTCGAGAACAACCTCTCCGAGCTGTGGGCCCTGCTCGACTGGACCACCCCCGGGCTCCTCGGCCCGCTCAAGTCCTTCCGCGCCCGGCACGCGCGCGCGGTGGAGAACGGCGAGGACGAGGAGGCCGTGGAGCGCCTGGCCCGCCTGGTGCGGCCGTTCCTGCTGCGCCGCAAGAAGTCCGACCCCGGCATCGTCCCCGAGCTGCCGCCGAAGACGGAGACGGACCACCCGGTCCCGCTCACCCGGGAACAGGCCGCGCTGTACGAGGCGGTGGTGCGCGAGTCGATGTCCGCCATCGAGTCCTCCAAGGGCATGGCACGGCGCGGGCTGGTGCTGAAGCTGCTGACCTCGCTCAAACAGATCTGTGACCACCCGGCGCTGTATCTGAAGGAGGACCACCCGCGCGGGGGCGACGGGCTCGCCGCCCGGTCCGGGAAACTCGCCCTGCTGGACGAGTTGCTGGACACCCTGCTCGCCGAGGACGGCTCGGCGCTGGTCTTCACCCAGTACGTCGGCATGGCCCGCCTGATCACCGGCCACCTCGCCGCCCGCGCCGTCCCCGTCGACCTCCTCCACGGCGGTACGCCGGTCCCCGAGCGCGAGCGGATGGTGGACCGCTTCCAGAGCGGGGCCACCCCCGTTCTCGTCCTGTCCCTCAAGGCGGCCGGCACCGGCCTGAACCTCACCCGCGCGGGTCACGTCGTCCACTTCGACCGCTGGTGGAACCCCGCGGTCGAGGACCAGGCCACGGACCGTGCCTACCGCATCGGGCAGACCCAGCCCGTCCAGGTCCACCGCCTGATCACCGAGGGCACGGTCGAGGACCGCGTGGCGGAGATGCTCGCCGCGAAGCGCGCCCTCGCGGACGCCATCCTCGGCACCGGCGAGTCCGCCCTCACCGAACTCACCGACCGTGAACTGTCCGACCTGGTATCGCTGCGAAGGGAGGCCCCCTGATGGGCCCCCGCCCCACCGACGGGGCCCGCCCCACTGATGCGGCTCACCTGGCCGAGGGGGTTGGTCCCGCTGACGCGGCTCGTCCGGTCGACGTGGCCGGCCCGGCCGACGGGACCCGCACCGACGCGGCTCGTCCGGCCGAGACGGCCGGCCCCGCCGACGCGGCTCGCTCCGCCCAGGCGGCCGGCCCGGTCGACGCGTCCCGCCCGGTCGACGCGTCCCGCCCTGCCGACGCGGCCCGCCGCGCCCTACGCGCGGCCCGCCGGCACCCCACCCCCTCCCGCACCACAGAGCCAACCCACGCCGCCGCCACCGACCCCGACGGCCGGACCGAAGCGGCCGAGCCCGGCACCCCGGGCACCACCGACACCCCGGCGGCCACGGACACCCCGGACGCCACCGGTGGGCCGGCGGGCCCGGCCCGGGGCGGCAGCACGTCCGGTGGGATCGGGGAAAGCCGCCTGGACGGTGAGACCAGCTCGGGGGGCCCGGTCGCCGCAGCGGCCAATCACGGTGCGTCCGACGCGCCCGACGTCGGTTGCTCGGCCGGGGCGTCCGGTGCCGGTGGCACGACCGGCGAGGCCGGCGCCGGTGGCACGGTGGGCGAGGCCGGAAGCGGGCGCTCCGGCGGCGCGACCGGCGCCGGTGGTTCGGCCGACACGGCCGGGGCCGGCGGGCCACTGGGCGCGGCCCCCGCTCGCGGCCCGGCCGACGCGGCCCGGGCTGCTCTGCGCCAGGCGGTGTCCGGCCGCCGTAGCGCGCGGGCCCAGGCATCCGGCGAGGAAGCCACGACGACTCGGCCCACGGGGGCCGCATCGTCCGACGCGCCGCCGGGGGAGCCTCCGGAAAGCGGTGAGACCCCGGGCACCGCGACCCGGCGCCCCCGC
This sequence comes from Streptomyces anandii JCM 4720, assembly GCF_014650655.1. GTDB lineage: Bacteria > Actinomycetota > Actinomycetes > Streptomycetales > Streptomycetaceae > Streptomyces > Streptomyces anandii. The sequence goes on along the minus strand of NZ_BMVJ01000022.1, from coordinate 64,034 downwards.
GAGGCGGGCGCCGAACCGGCAACCGCCCCGCCTCCGGCCGACCCGGCCGCCACCAACTTGACCGCCACCGCGCCGCAGGGCCCCGCGACTTGGCCCACCGGACGCCCCGGCGATGCCGCGCGGGAGGCGCTACGGGCCGCGCTGGCCCGGCGTGACGCGCAGGGGGAGCGGGAGCCCCGCGCGGGCGCGACTCGCAGGCGAGCCACCGATGCCCCAGCCAAGCAGGGGGCAGCCGGCACCCCGGGCACGAGGCCCACGGGCGCCACCGCCGCGCGGCCCACCGGCACCCCGACGTCGCGGGCCACCGATACCCCGCCCGCAGGGGCAGCCGGTACCCCGCGAACACGTGCCGCCGGCAGCCCGGCCACGCGGTCCGCCGGCACCGCGCCGTCCTGGGACACCCACACGCCGGCAGCGCCGTCCGCCGGCACCCCACCCGCGCCGTCCGCCGGTACCCCGGACCCCCCGAGGGCCGAGGCCGGTTCCGGGGACGAGGCGGGTGGGCCCGTTGTGCCGCGGGTGCCGCGGAGTATGGCCGCGCCCGGCCGGGACGGGGAACTCCGGCGCACGTTCCCGGCTTTGCCGCCGCGGGCGCGCGAGGGTGGCGGCTTCGCCGAGACGTGGTGGGGCAACGCATGGGTCACCGCGCTGGAGGAGGGGGCGCTGGATTCGGCGCGGCTCGCGCGGGGGCGCGGCTACGCGGAGACGGGGCACGTGGACGCGATCACCGTCACGCCGGGCCTGGTGCTGGCGTATGTGCGGGGCAGCCGCCCGCGGCCGTACCGGGTGCAGGTACGGCTGCGGACCCTGGACGACGCCGACTGGGACCGGTTCCTGGACGCCGCCGCCGAGCGCCCGGGGCACATCGCCGCGCTGCTGGACAAGGAGATGCCCCAGTCCCTCGCCGACTGCGGCGTCCCCCTGCTGCCCGGCCCCGGCGACCTGGACCCCCACTGCAGCTGCCCCGACCGAGGCCACCCCTGCAAGCACGCCGCCGCCCTCTGCTACCAGACGGCACGCCTGCTGGACGCTGACCCCTTCGTGCTGTTGCTCCTGCGCGGCCGGGGCGAGCGCGCGCTGCTCGACGCCCTCTCCCGCCGCAGCGCCACCCATGCCGCCCGCGCCGCGCAGGACAAGGAGGCCGCACCGCTGCCCGGGTTGCGCGCCGCCGACGTACTGGCGCAGCGCCGCCTGCCACCCCTGCCCGCACCCCTGCCCCCGCCCCCGCACCCCGGGCAGCCGCCGGTGTACCCGGCGGTGCCGGGCGGCCCCGACCCCTTCGCGCTCGACCAGTTGGCCACCGACGCCGCCGCCCGCGCCCACGCCCTGCTCACCACCGGACGGGACCCCGTCGGCGGGCTGACGCTCTGGCAGGACGCGGTGCGCCTGGCCGCCGCGCGCCCCGGCTCCGGACTGACCGCCGCGACCCGCTCGCTGTACGCGTCCCTCGCCTCGGCCACCGGACGCACACCCGCCGACCTCGCCCGCGCGGTGGCCGCCTGGCGGCAGGGTGGCCTGGAGGGACTGGCCGTCCTGGAGGAGACGTGGGATCCCCCGGCCGGGCGCTTCGACCGGGCACGCCCGCTGCTCCTGGCCGCCGACCTCCCCGCCTTCCGCCCCCGGCACAACCGGCTCACCCACCCCCGCGGCCACCTCCAGCTCCGCCTGGGCCGGGACGGACTGTGGTACGCCTACGAGTCCGAGCCGGGCCGCGACGACTGGTGGCCCCGCGGCACCCCGGACCTGGACCCGGTGGGCGCCCTGACCGGCCTCGCCACCCCGGGCGACCTGTGATCCCGGCGGCTCAACCCGCCTTGGCGCGCGCGGACTCGAAGACGGCCAGCGGGTCCCCGTCGCTGCGCCACGGCCAGTCGGTGACCTTCCCGTCGATGGCCTCGAAGACGGGTACGGATTCGCGTCGCCGGCCGGCCGCGGTCAGCGCGTAGGCGAGCAGGTTGAGGTCGGCGACGGCGGCCGCGTGGGAGAAGAACGTCGGCTGGGGCCAGGTCACCCTCGCCCGGTCCAGCAGTTCGGCCGCCTGCGGTCCCCTCCAGTGGTTGCCCGCCAGCAGCCCCATCGCGCCACCGCGGGCCACCGCGGAGTGGTACTGCATGACGTGGGCGGTGAGTTCCACGGCGGCGCAGGGGGCGTTGGCCGGCATGTGGGTCCGCACCGAGTCGACGAACTCCAGGAGTTGGGGGAGTGAACCAGCCTCCTGCGGGCTCAGGTAGGCGAGCATGCTCAGGTACGCCTCGCGGTGCCAGCGGTCGCGCGCGACTATCTCGTTCCAGACGCCGAAGACGTCCGTGCGCGCATACCCCTCCACACGGGCCACGTTGAGCATCACCACCCACGGCGTCGGGTCCTGCGGGGCGAGCTCGGCCGCCAGCAGGCACCGTTTCCACACCGCGGCGGCATCCGTCAACCCGCCCGCGCTCCGGCCCCGTTCGAGGTCGGCCCACGACCGCAGCACCAGGGCGTCCGCGTTGCGCGGCTCCCGTTTCGCCCACGTGGCCGGCAGGTACGACTCGTGCAGGAAACCGGCGAGTACGGACAGCCGGTGCGCCCGGCGGTCGAAGTCGTCGGGCTCCTCCCGCAGGAGGCGGGCGATCTGCGCCACGCACAGGTCCGCCGTTCCCGCCGTGCTCGACCGGGCCGTCGACACCAGACGCTTCAGGAGCTTGCCCAGATCGGCGTCGTCGAGTTCCGGGGCAAGACGTGAACTCCTGCCGCGGCGTGAGAGGAATGGCATGTGCGCATGCTAGAAGTGGCACAACCTCCCACAAGGCGCGCACCTGGATCGTTACCGGAATGCCTGCCGCGAACCGGCTACCCGTCCGTACGGCGAGACGCGCATCCATGCCCGGCACACACGCCCGGCATCCACCACCTGGCATCCACCACCCGGCGTCCACCGCCCGGCGTCCACCGCCCGGCGTCCACGCCCGGCATCCGGGCGGCGTTCGCGCGGCATTCGGGTGAGTGCGCCGTCGTAGCCGACGTAGTTGCGCCGCGAGCGTCCGCGCGGTGGCCAGGATGCTGGGTGGAGCCGCATCCGCCAGGACGGCCACGGAGAGCGGACACGGCACGCGGACGTGCGGGCGGAGGTGCGGCGGTGATCCGAGTCGCCGAGGTGGTGTGGTGGTGGGCGGCGGCCGTCGGCGTCTGGCTGCTGACGCTGTCGTCCGTCACCTGGCAGGAACTGGTGGTCGCCGCGGCCTGCGGGTTGCCGGCCGCCGTGGCCGCGCCCGCCGGGCGACGGGCCGTCGGCGGCTGCTGGCGGCCGAGGCCCGGCTGGATCCGGTGGGCGGCCACGCTGCCGCCCTCGGTCCTCGCCGACACCGCGCGGGTCTTTTGGACCGCCCTGCGCCACGCCCGCGACGAGCGCCCGCCCGGCCGCGTACGCGAGGTGCCGCTGCCGCACGAGGCGCCGGAACCGGTAGCGGCGGCGCGTCGGGCGCTGGCCACCATCGCGCTGTCCTCGACGCCCGGCACCTACGTCGTCGACGACGACCCCGAGCGGCACCGCCTGGTGGTGCACTCCCTGTCCGAGAGCACGTCCCCGACGGAGAAGGCGATCACCCGGTGAACGCATGGCTGATCGGCGCGCTGGCCCTGCTGGCCGGCGCCTTCCCGCCCGCCGCGCTGCTCACGGCGCGCGGCGAACCGGCCGACCGGCTGATCGGGCTGGAGATCGGCAGCGTCGTGGCCGTACTGTTCCTGCTCCTGCTGATCCAGGGGCTGGGGCAGCCGTCGTACCTCATCGTGCCGCTGGTGACGGTGCTGGTGTCGTTCGCCGGGACCCTGGTCTTCACCCGGCTGCTCGCGCCCGTCGCGGACGAGTCGTGACCGGGCCCGCGCACATCGCCGCGCTGGTCTGCGAGACCGCCGGGGCGGCGGTGGTCGTGGCGTCGGCCCTCGCCGCGCTCGCCATGCGGCGCGCCTACAACCGCCTGCACTTCCTCACCCCCGCCACCTCGCTCGGCGCCCCCCTGATCGCAGCCGCGCTGGTGCTGGAGAACGGCTGGGGGCTGACGGCCGGCCTCGACATCCTGATCGTGCTGCTGCTCGCGCTCAGCGCCCCCGCGCTCGAGGCCGCGACCGCCAGGGTGCTGGCGCAGCGCGCCGGGCTGATCGACGAGGACTCGCCGTCGTGACCGTGATCATCGCCGTGGCGCTCACCCTGGTCGCCGCGATCGGCGCGGTGGTGGTCGGCACCCACTCGCCGGAACGGCAGGCGGTCGTCCTGTCGATGTTCGGGATGGCGCTGACCGTCCTGTTCGTGACCGTGCAGGCGCCCGATGTGGCGCTCTCCCAGCTCGGCGTGGGAGCCGCGCTGGTCCCGCTGATGGTGATGCTCGCCATCCGGCGGATCCGCCGCGACCAGCGGGGTGAGGCGCGCCGGCCCGGAAAGGACGAGGAGTGAGCGAACGCGGCCGTCTCGCCGTCTACCTGCCGGCCGCGCTGGCGCTGGCCGCGCTGCTGGTCCTCGCCTTCCTGCGGATGCCGGGGTTCGGCGGGACCGTCCACCTCTACCGCGACCTCGCGGTGCCGGCGGCGGTACGGCACGTCACGGCGAACGTGGTGTCGGCGGTCAACTTCGACCAGCGCGCCCTGGACACCCTGGGTGAGGAGAGCATCCTGCTCGGTTCGGTGGTAGGAGCCGCCGCGCTGCTGCGCCCCGCCCAGCGCGAGAGCGAGCGGCGCCCGCGGCGCACCGGGCGGACGCTGGAGTCGACCGGACTGCTGGGATACCTTCTGCTGCCCGTCACCCTGATCGTCGGCTTCGACGTGGTCGCCCACGGCCATCTGACCCCGGGCGGCGGCTTCCAGGGCGGTGTCGTGCTGGCGACCGGAATCCACCTGCTCTACCTCGCCGGAAGCTACCGGGCCCTGGAGCGGCTGCGGCCGGTGGAGGTGTTCGACGCCGGCGAGGCGCTCGGCGCCGGGATGTTCACCGTCCTCGGACTGATCGGCGTCCTCGCCGGCACCGCGTTCCTGCAGAACTTCCTGCCCATGGGCTCGTTCGGCAGCCTGTTCTCGGCGGGGACGGTTCCGGTGCTCAACGCGCTGGTCGGGGTCGAGGTGGCCTGCGGAGCCGTCGTCCTGCTCACCCACTTCTTCACCGAGGACCTCACCGTCTCCGTCGCCGGGCGTGAGGACGGCGGCGACCGCGACCGCGGCGACCGGGACGGCAACGACCGGGACGGCAACGACCAAGGGGGCGAAGAGGAATGAGCATCTACCCCTACTGCGTGGCGGCCTGGCTGATGCTGGCCGGGGCGTACGGCATCGTCCGCAGCCGCAACATGGTGCACGCGGTCGTGTGCCTGTCCGTGTGCCAGTCCGGAACGTACGTGCTGCTGCTCGCCGTCGGCTACCAACGGGGCGCGACCGCACCGGTGTTCGGCTCGACCACCACCCCCAACCGCAACGTGGTCGATCCCGTGGTGCAGGCGATGACCCTCACCGACATCGTCGTCTCGGCCACCGTCACCGCCCTGCTCCTCGCCCTGGCCATCCAGGTCAACAAGCGGCAGCGCACGGTGGATCCCAACGAACTCGTCGCACTGAAGGGCTGAGCGTGGCCCACACCGCCGTCAACCTGCTGCCGTTCCTCGTCGCCCTGCCGATCGTCGTCGCCTGCGCGCTGATCGCTCTGGGCAGCAGGCTGCCCCACACGGCGCTGGACGCGCTCGCCATCTGCTGCGCCCTGGCCGTGACCGCCTGCGCCGGACTCGTCCTGGCCCAGGCCGCGGGCGGGCGCACGGTGTCCTGGCAGGGCGCCTGGCAGCCCGCACGCGGCCTCGGCGTGGGCATCCCGCTGGTCGCGGACGCCATGAGCGGCGGCCTGGCCGTGCTCATCGGCGGACTGGTGAGCTGCGCCCTGCTGTTCAGCCGGCGTCACTACCCCGCCGTGCACGGGTACTTCCACGCGCTGATGCTGCTCTTCCTCGCCGGCATGGAGGGCTTCTGCCTGTCCGGCGACGTCTTCGACATGTTCGTCTTCTTCGAGCTGATGGGCGCGGTCGCCTACGCGCTGACCGGACTGAAGATCGAGGACCCCACGTCGGTACAGGGCGGCCTCAACTTCGCCATCGTCAACTCGCTGGGCGCGTACCTGTCCCTGGCCGGGGTCGGCATCCTGTACTCCCGCTTCGGACAGCTCGGCCTGCCCCAGCTCGGCCGGCTGCTCGCCGGCCGGCGGCCCGACGCCCTGGTCGTGGCCGCCTTCGTCCTGATCCTCACCGGCTTCCTGGTCAAGGCCGCCCTGGTGCCCTTCCACTTCTGGCTCGCCGACGCCCACGCGGTCGCCCTCGCCCCGGTGTGCGTGCTGTTCTCCGGGGTCATGGTGGAACTCGGCCTGTACGGCGCGGCCCGGGTGTACTGGGTGGTCTTCTCCTCCTCGCTCCCGCACGACGACATCCGCCGCGCCTTCCTCGTCCTCGGCACGCTGACGGCGCTGGCGGGCGCCCTGATGTGCTTCCTCCAGCGCCACCTCAAGCGTCTGCTGGCCTACTCGACGATCGCGCACGTGGGACTGTTCACCCTCGGCTTCGCCTGTCTCGACGCCGACGGCACGGCCGGGTCCGCCCTCTACGCGGTCGGCCACGCCGGGGTGAAGGGGGCGCTGTTCCTGCTCGTGGGCATCCTGCTGGCCAGGCACGGCAACGTCGACGAGTTCGCCCTGCACGGCCGCGGCCGCAAGGCCGGTCTCGCCACCTGGCTCTACTTCGCCGCGGCCCTCGGCCTGGCCGGACTGCCCCCGTTCGGGACGGGGTTGGGCAAGGTCGTCACCGAGGACGCCCTGGCGGCCGCCGGCTACCCGTGGGCGCCGGCGGTGTTCGTGCTCGTCTCCGCCGTGACGGGCGCCGCGGTGCTGCGGGCCGGCATGCGCGTCCACTTCGGGTGGGGGCCGGTCCGCAAGGGCGACGACGGGGACGGCTCCGGCGAGCGGACCACGGGCTCGCAGGAGGAACGGGAGACCGAACCACTGCGCACCGTGCCCCGCACGATGTTCATCGCCATCACCGTCCTGGTCCTCGGCTCCCTGGTGCTCGGGCTCCTCCCGCACAGCGGGACCGCCTTCGGACACGCGGCCGAGGCCTTCACCGACCAGGCCGCCTACATCGCGCGCGCCCTGTCCCTGCCCGTCCCGCCCCGCACACCGAGACCCCTGCACACCGACTGGACCGCCTCCGGCGTCGGCCTCGACGTCCTGTCCGTCGTCCTCGCGATGGCCCTCGCCGCCCAGGCCGTCTGGGGCCCGCGCCCGCTGCCCGACGCACACCCCCTGACGCGCGCCGCCTCGGCGACCCGCACGGCACTGCGCCGTCTCCACTCCGGTCACGTCGGCGACTACGTGGCCTGGCTGACGGTGGGCGTGGTCGCCCTGGCCGCCCTGGTGGGCCTGCCCCTGCTCTGAGGATCTCCACCCGAGCACCTGAGAAATCGTGAGATGTGAGAGCGTGCGGTGCGTATGCGGCCGATGCGGCGACAGTGACTTGGTCGATCGGGGCCCGGGCAGGCGGTCCCCGGGAGCGGTGCAGGAGTCCTGCCCGGG
>NZ_BMVJ01000022.1:49178-56449 GCF_014650655.1 Streptomyces anandii JCM 4720 | reverse complement strand
CAACCGACCCGTCGCACGACGGCACGGCCCCGGTGCGACATACTCTCCTGATGAGTTCACGCACTTCCCCGATCGGCCAGCCGATCACGATACGGAGAGCCGTCGCGCGGGATGCCAAACGGCTCACGCGGCTCGTGCGTGGCTCAGGCGCCTACGCGGGTGACTACGCGGCCGCAGTCGCGGGCTACCGGGTCGGTCCTGATTACATCGAGGCCCACCGCACCTTTGTGGCCGTCGGCGCCGACGAGCACGGAGGCCGGGTCCTCGGGTTCTACTCGCTCGTCCTTGCTCCACCGGAGCTCGACCTGCTGTTCGTCGCCGACGAAGCGCAAGGACGGGGTATTGGACGGCTGCTCGTCGCGCACATGCAGTCCGAGGCCCGTGCCGCCGGGCTCGACCGTGTCAAGGTCGTGTCGCATCTTCCCGCCGAGGGCTTCTACCACCGCGCTGGTGCGGTGCGGACCGGGACCGCGTACGCGAACCCGCCCGCCGTGCCGTGGGACCGTCCCGAATTCGAGTTTCGCGTTTCTTCGGAATGACGCGGTGTGCCGGCCGGCGAGGCACCGGCTTCGCTGCGTGGTGGCCGGCTTGCAGCAGTCGCTGGACGCCGCGCGCTCCGTGTGTGTGGTCTCCTCTGCCCTGGCGCCTTGATCGCCTGCCCCAGCGGTCTGCCGTCGAAAGGCCAGGTGGTTCGGCCGGCACCAGGGGCCGGGTGGGCAGCCGGTATCGGTCAGTCGCGGTCACACAGGGGCGATCGGTATCAGCGGCGCGAGGACATGCCGTGTGTTAGTCTCACGCGTTTGCGTGGTCGTCGCGGTGGGCGATTCAATCTGTTCCGTTCGGCTTGTGCGTGGGCCGTTCAAACCTGCCGGGCCTTCCTCGGTACGTTTCCTTGCGGAAGGCTGTTCATGAAGCATCCCCATGACTCCGGCATCGCTCACGGCGGTCCCGCCCAGCCTGGGGCAACGACCCCGGCACTGGTCCCGGCCGTCACCTTCGCCGGTCTGGGACTGCCGACGGAGGTGCTGCGGACACTTGGCGAACTCGGGGTGCGCGAACCCTTTCCGATCCAGGCCGCCACACTGCCCGATGCCCTGGAGGGGCGCGACGTCCTGGGACGCGGGCGGACCGGATCGGGCAAGACGCTCGCCTTCGGCCTGCCGCTGCTCGCACGGACGGCCGGGCGGCGCGCGGAACCGAAGCAGCCCCTCGCTCTGATCCTGGTGCCCACCCGGGAGCTGGCCCAACAGGTCACCCAGGCGCTGGCGCCGTACGCCGAGGCACTGCGACTGCGGATCGCCACGGTCGTCGGTGGAACGTCGATCGGCCGGCAGGTCGCCGCGCTGCGCCAGGGAGCCGAGGTGGTCGTCGCCACCCCCGGACGCCTGCACGACCTGATCGAGCGCAATGCCTGCCGCCTGGGACGGGTGAGAGTCACCGTGCTCGACGAGGCCGACCAGATGTGCGACTTGGGATTCCTGCCGCAGGTTGCCGACGTGCTCGAGCAGGTGCACCCCGACGGTCAGCGGATGCTCTTCTCGGCCACTCTCGATCGCGACGTCGATCAACTGGTCCACCGCTACCTCCACGACCCCGTCGTCCACTCGGTCGACCCGGCCGCGGGCACGGTCACGGCGATGGAGCACCACGTTCTGGTCGTTCACGGCCCTGACCGCTACGCCGTCACCACGGAAATCGCCGCCCGCGACGGCCGCGTACTGCTGTTCCTGGACACCAAGCACGCCGTCGACCAGCTCACCCGGCATCTGCGGGCCAGCGGGGTGCACGCCGGGGCCCTGCACAGCGGCAAGTCCCAGCCACAGCGCACACGGACCCTGGCGCAGTTCAAGAACAGCCAGATCACCGTTCTGGTGGCGACCAATGTCGCGGCCCGTGGCCTGCACGTCGACGACCTCGATCTCGTGGTCAACGTCGACCCGCCCACCGACGTCAAGGACTATGTGCACCGGGCGGGCCGCACCGCCCGCGCCGGTGAGTCCGGCAGCGTGGTCACGCTCGTGCTGGCGGGCCAGCGCCGCGAGACCAGCCGCATGATGGCCGGGGCCGGCATCGAGCCGACCGTCACCAAGGTGCGCTCGGGCGAGGCGGAGCTGAGCCGGATCACCGGCGCCAGGACTCCGTCCGGGATCCCGCTCGACGGCGAGCCCGCCGTCCCCCGACCCAAGAACACCAACGCTCCCTTCCGCGGCCTCGGCACCAGCAAGGGCACCTCCCGCGGCGCCGGCGGCAAGTCCCGAAAGGCCGGAGAGGCCCGCAAGCTCGCCGAGGCCCGCAAGGCCGCCCTCGTGCGTCGCAACGGCTGAGAGCCGTTGCCCTGGCGGCGAATCTCCTGGCCACGGGATCGGCAACCCTCGGTCCTTCGGCCGCGAGAGGGATGCCTGCCGAAACGGAGCGGGATGATGTTGCCGGCGCCTCGCACTGCGCCCGGCATGACAAGCTGTGCTTGCCCACCCCCCCCGAACCCAGGAGGTCACCATGGCCGCAGAGCCCGTATCTACGGAAGGTTCGGAGCCGGATGCCCCCGAGACGTCCCCTCTGGAGCCGGACAGCGACGGCAACTACGACCTCAAGCGCAAGTTCCGCGAAGCCCTGGCGCGCAAGCGCGGTGCACAGGCGGACGCCGCTGATGTTGCCGCCAAGTCCGATGCGTCGAAGGTACGTTCGGCGCATGGTCCGGCTGCGAGCCAGCGGTCTTTCAGGCGCAAGAGCGGCGGCTGAGTCGATGAGTGCCGCGATCTGACCGCTTCAGCGGCATCGCGCCATCCACTCGCGCGTCCCGCCCAGTGGCCCGCGACGTGCGCATGCCCGTGCGCGCGTCGCGGGCGGGCGTAGCCGGCGGACTCGCCTGGGGGAATGGCCCAGATGCGGTTGGCTCGGGTCCGTGGCGCCGCCGAAGTGGAATCCCGGGATGAGAGCACTGCTGAGCCGGGGACGGGCCGTGACGCTTGCCGGAGCCACCCTGATCTCCACGCCCGCCCGCACCATACCTCGCGGGAGCAGCCCTTACGCTGGGCGCGCCTCCAATGCTTCCCGAAACGCTGCGCTCCGGCTGGGTCAATATCTGTGCCCGCGAGCTGAGTTTTCAACCGAACAGGCGGACAGATTCTCTATCGCATTAAGTGGGGTGGGATTCTTCACCGTACACAGGCCGCTTCGGCGTGCTACTGTCGATGTCAGTTGCAGTTGTGGTTCCCAAAACTTCAAGTGCTGTCCGGTCGGCGTCTGTGCCGTTGGAAGCGCTTTTGTTATCCGGTCTTTTTCCGGGCGGGGTGATCATCGCGGCGACACGGGGGCCGCGCAGTGCGGATCCCGATGAACTGCCCCAAAGGAGAAATGACATGGCTGCTGGTACTGTGAAGTGGTTCAACGCGGAAAAGGGCTTCGGCTTCATCGAGCAGGACGGTGGCGGCGCTGATGTGTTCGCCCACTACTCGAACATTGCCGCCCAGGGCTTCCGCGAACTGCTGGAGGGCCAGAAGGTGACCTTCGACATCGCGCAGGGCCAGAAGGGCCCGACGGCCGAGAACATCGTTCTCGCCTGACGCTGACTGTCGCGTAGTTGTAGCTGGGGCACCCGCGTCCTTCGGGGTGCGGGCCCCAGCTGCTCGCGTTTCCGCAGCGGTTTCGCCTGCGGACGACAACCAGGAAACCCGTAGGCTCACCGTATACGGGGCATCCTTCAGGGGTGCACGCATCCCTTCATGGCTTCATCGGGGCGGACGCCCGAACGTTGCGTCCGCTTCGCGCCACTCATTCCAGCTCCTGTGCCGCACGGATTTTTCGTCGGCCAGTTTCGCTTTCGCGTTCCATCGGTCCATTCTTGCAATTCTCTGTGCTGCTGATCGCTGCGGGAATTCCTTGATATGTGCCGCATCGAGGAAGGTTCCGCATGAACCGCACACGCACAAACGACCGCTTCACCCGCACCCGTAACGGCAGGGCCGAATCCGGAAGGGGCGGCAACCGATTCGGTTCGTCGGCCACGAGCCGCTCCGGTGGGCCGGGCCGTTCTGGTGGTTACAGCCGCCGGCCCGCCGCGGTCCAGGGGGAGTTCGAATTGCCCAGGACGATCACTCCCGCGCTCCCCGCCGTGGAGGGCTTCGCCGATCTCGACATGCCCGGGGCGCTGTTGGGCGCGCTCAGTTCCCAAGGCGTGACCGTACCCTTCCCGATCCAGGCCGCGACCCTGCCGAATTCCCTCGCCGGCCGGGACGTACTGGGCCGTGGCCGCACCGGCTCCGGCAAGACCCTGGCCTTCGGGCTGGCGCTGCTGGCCCGTACGTCCGGGCAGCGCGCCGAGGCGAGGCAGCCGCTGGGGCTGATCCTCGTACCCACGCGTGAGCTGGCGCAGCAGGTCACCGACGCGCTCGCCCCGTACGCCCGCTCCGTGAGGCTGCGGCTGGCCACGGTGGTGGGCGGAATGTCGATCGGCCGACAGGCGAGCGCGCTGCGCGCCGGCGCCGAGATCGTCGTCGCCACGCCGGGACGCCTCAAAGACCTCATCGACCGTGGCGACTGCCGACTGAACCAGGTTTCCATCACCGTCCTCGACGAGGCCGACCAGATGGCCGACATGGGCTTCATGCCGCAGGTCACCGCCCTCCTCGACCAGGTCCGCCCCGAAGGCCAGCGCATGCTGTTCTCCGCCACTCTCGACCGCAACGTCGACCTGCTCGTGCGCCGCTACCTCAGCGACCCCGTCGTGCACTCCGTCGACCCCTCGGCCGGCGCGGTCACGACGATGGAGCACCACGTGCTCTACGTTCACGGCGCCGACAAGCACACGGCAACCACCCAGATCGCCGCACGCGAGGGCCGCGTGATCATGTTCCTCGACACCAAGCACGCCGTCGACGGCCTCACCGAACACCTCCTGAACAGCGGGGTACGGGCCGCCGCCCTGCACGGCGGGAAGTCACAGCCACAGCGCACCCGCACGCTGGCACAGTTCAAGACGGGACACGTCAACGTGCTGGTAGCGACCAACGTCGCGGCGCGCGGCATCCACGTCGACAACCTCGACCTCGTCGTCAACGTCGACCCGCCGACCGACCACAAGGACTACCTCCACCGCGGCGGCCGCACCGCCCGCGCAGGAGAGTCCGGCAGCGTCGTCACCCTGGTCACCCCCAACCAGCGCCGCGGCATGACCCGCGTCATGGCAGCGGCCGGCATTGTCCCGCAGACCACCCAGGTCCGCGTCGGCGAAGAGGCCCTGCACCGCATCACCGGCGCCCAGACCCCCTCCGGCATCCCGGTCGTCATCACCGCACCGGTGGTCGAACGCCCCAAGAAGCGCGGCGCCACCTCACGCGGCCGACGCCGCCCCGTCTCGGCGGCCCGCGGCGCGTCCGTACGGCAGTCCACCGCCGGTGCGGCGGCATAGAACCTTCGTGTCAGGAAGCCCGCCCAACTTCGCAGGAGGCACCCTTTGACGCTGGACCAGACGCAGTTCCGCTCAACTCGTACCAACGCCGTGCAGACGGCGGCCGATCCCGCGGACGCGGCCGGACCGCAGGTCTGGGAGGACATGACCGTGGAGGTGGCACTGTCCGTGATGACCGCCGCCCGTACAGGTCAGCTGGTCGTCTGCGACGAGGACGGCATGTGCACCGGCCTGGTCACCCGGGACCGGCTCACGGCCGTTCGTGACGGTTCCGGATACACGGACCGGATCCGCCTGCGTGACATCGCCGACGTCATCGGGCCCTTCGCCTCGCCGCTGGCCACGAGGGCCGAAGCCGAGCGTGCGATGCGCCGCCGCCGGCTCGGGGTCCCGCCCGTGGGCGACGGACACGGCAACGCTTTGGGCGTCCTCTCCGTCTCTCGCTGAACCGCCGTCACCCCTGTCCTGGGCGGTCTTCTCTTCTCCCTGGAGGCATCATGCGCTGTGTCATCGCTCGCTTCCCGTTCGACCTGACCAAGAGCGGCGTATTGGAGTCGATGAAGGGCGTCACACCTGAGCCGGTCACCGGTGAGTTCGTCATCATCGGACGACGCCACTACCCCGCCAAGCAGGTCGGCCAGGTCGTCACCCGCCAGGACCGGCGTGATTTCAGCACCGGCGAAGTCCTCAGGGCCATGACCCGACTCGGCTTCACCTGCCGCACCCGCCCCACCGCCGCATCTGCGCCCCTGGCCGACCCGTCCGGGCCGGCCTCCGCGACGCTCGGCGCTCCCCCTGTCCGCCTGACGTACGGACAGGTGTGAGCCGAACAGAGCAGTGAGGCCCCACCGGCGAGGGCGGATTCCAGGAGTCGTAGCAACACTGCGGTGAGTTGATCAGGCCGCGAGCAGTTTGGACAGACGCTCGGCTGGGGTCTCCCAGCCGAGCGTTTTGCATGGGCGGCTGTTGAGTGCGGTGGCGGCGGCGTCCAGTCAGGAAGTCCCGCAGCCTGGGGTTGTGGCCGATCTTGCCGGGCTGGAGGCTGCGCGGGCGTCCGCGCGGCGTTGGGCGGCGCACGGACGGTAGGACCAGCCGCCGTTGGGCATGAGCGTGCGGCTGCGGCGATCTCCCGGCTTACGCTGGAGGGACCGCGGCCAAGCCCGGCCGCGTCGGCCCGGACGGACGCCGTCTCCCGGAGCCGGTCAGCGATGCGGATGCGGATGCGGCCGGCCTCGGTGAGGTAGAGCGACGGGCCGACGGGTTCCTCAGGGCGAGCCGGGGGTTCGGGTGCTTGCCAGGGCAGCCCCATGTCCATGATGGGCGGGGCTGCCCTGTACCTCCTGGACGCCTGTCGGCCGTAGAGCCAACGCTTGCCGGTGCGGCGGTCGATGCCGATGATCCGTCACGGCCGCCGATCCTTCCGGATCTCGAAGTCCCTCGCAGCCCTTGAACCAGGGCGTTGAGAGGACCACTGGAACCGAAGCGTGCCGGTGGGGTTTCACTGTGCCGTGGGCCGGTGAGTCAGTGGTCCGAGTAGCTGAAGTCGCCTACGGTCCACGCACTGACGTCCTCGATCGCGACGCGGTACATGCCGCCTGTCTCCGGGATCCCCACCGTACCCTGCAGGATCCGGGCGACGTGGAAATGCAGATGCGTGGGCGGTCCGTCCTTCCTCGCGGGGGTGTCGAAGACGGCGGAGAACTCGCCCAGGTCGGCGGAGTCCGTCAGCACCTCGGACACCCTCTGCCTCCACATGGCTTCCGGAGCCAGCCGACCGGTGATGACAGCACCACTGGTGACCACGGTCAGGGACATCTGATTGCTCTGCCCGGACTCCACAAGGGCAGCTATCGCAACGAGCAGC
>NZ_BMVJ01000022.1:47728-49156 GCF_014650655.1 Streptomyces anandii JCM 4720 | reverse complement strand
TCGTCAAGCTTCGGCATGGGATCGCATTCTATGCACCGGCCCGCCCGAAGGGCTTGGACGATGGCGCAAACCGGGCGAGACGGGCGTATACGGCTCCCCGCCGCCGCCAGGGGAAGCTCCGCGGGCGGCTCTGGGTCTCATCCGTGCGTCGGTCCTGCGACGCGGACAGCCCCCAGTATCCGCAGATCGGCTCAGCGGGAGACCTCATCGTCGAGCCGCAGCAAATCTGTGCTCGCTGGAGTAGACATTCGATGCCTCAGTGGTTATGGTTTCTTTCGTAGCCGAGATCGAGCAAGGCCCGGCAGACACGAACTGCCGGGCAGCAGTCCACGTATGACGGTGCGGTGGTGGAGTTCTGGAGCCAGGTTGTTGTACGACGGCGACGGGACTGACGACCGGACCGGGTGGCCCGCAGTGATGAGGGGCCGCCCCGAGCAGGACCGCAGTTGACGCGGTTGCAGTACCAAGCAGTACGCAGTCCCTGTTTGCAAGTGATTGGTTCCGAGGGAAGAACGGAGGAGTCGAGCACCATCAGGATCGCCCGGGCGGAAAACGCGAGCCCGGGTACCGCAGGACATCGATAGGTAGGTGGTCTCCGGTCACGCATCCGCGATCCCCGCACCTCCGTCGGAGTATCAGGCGGCTGGGCGGAAACAGAAGGCCGGCGCAGCACTAGGGCCGGCAGATGGTGTTGCAGTTCCTTCGGGGCCTTGGTGCCAAACGGCACCAAGGCCCCTCTACCCGTTCCGCAGAGAGGTGAGATGACAGCAGACGAGTCGCTAAGCCGTCTCGACGACGACGACTACCCCGCCTACACGATGGGCCGGGCCGCCGAGTTGCTCGGTACCACTCCCGGCTTTCTCCGCGCCATCGGCGAAGCGCGACTGATCACACCACTGCGCTCCGAGGGCGGACACCGCCGCTACTCCCGCTACCAACTGCGCATCGCGGCCCGCGCGCGTGAGCTCGTCGACCAGGGCACCCCGATCGAGGCCGCATGCCGGATCATCATCCTTGAAGACCAGCTCGAAGAAGCCCAGCGGGCCAACGCCGAATACCGGCGCACCGGCGGATCGTCCAGTCCACCGGCCGCAGCCTGAGGTGATCGGGCCCGCCGGTATCGGCGGGCTGTCACACTCGCGCGTGGCCGGACTGCGGCGCGCAGAGACGGTGCTCGTGTCCGAACGGCTCCACCGTCAGCAGACGGCGAGGAAGATGGCGATGTAGTGGGCGGCGAAGGCCGCCACGGTCAAGGCGTGGAACACCTCGTGGAAGCCGAACCAGCGGGGCGAGGGGTCGGGGCGTTGGACGGCGTAGACCACCGCGCCCGCGCTGTAGAGGAGACCGCCGGTCACTGTCAGGGTGACCACGGCCGCACCGCCGGTGTGCAGGAAGTCAGGCAGGTAACGCACCGGTGCCCATCCGAGG
>NZ_BMVJ01000022.1:42366-47702 GCF_014650655.1 Streptomyces anandii JCM 4720 | reverse complement strand
GCCAGGTAGCAGGGGGTGTACAGCCAGCGGGAGGCGTTGACCCACAGCACCCGGAAGGCGATACCGGTCAGCGCGCCCGTCCATACGATCCACAGCAGCAGGTTCCGCCGGTCGGGAGGAAGGAGGAGTACGGCCAGAGGCGTGCTCGTCCCGGCGGTGATCAGGAAGATGTTGGCGTGATCGAGGCGACGCAGGACGGCCTCGCCCATCGACCCCCA
The DNA here is from genome assembly GCF_014650655.1 of Streptomyces anandii JCM 4720. Classification (GTDB taxonomy): domain Bacteria; phylum Actinomycetota; class Actinomycetes; order Streptomycetales; family Streptomycetaceae; genus Streptomyces; species Streptomyces anandii. The sequence goes on along the minus strand of NZ_BMVJ01000022.1, from coordinate 47,484 downwards.
GGTACCGAGGTGGTAGACGGCGCTCGTCCCGAACAGCAGCCAGGCGGTGACGGAGTACACGGTGCAGGCCAGGGCCGCCTGCTGGGTCCGAGCCAGGCAGACGAGGACGATGCCGGCGCTCACCGAGGCAGGGACCATCGTGGCATGGAGCCAGCCACGCAGCTTCGGCTTGACCGGCTCGACCAGGTCGGCCGCCCAATCGACCAGGTCGGCAACCGGGTGGAACTCCTCCCCGGCATTGCCACGATGTGATCCGCCGTGGTGACCGGCTACGGCGTCCCCAGACACAACTTCCCGTCCTGTCCCGTTCCTCTGGGCATCATCGGCAACCATCCGATCATGTTAAGAGGCTGCCCGTGGCAGCGTCCGCCGAGGTCGGTCTCGCCACCAACTGGGCCTGCGGCGGCCGCCACAGGTAAGTCAGGCGGCGACGAGCTCCTGCTCACGGTCCGGCGTCTTGACCCCGGGCTTCCTGTTCGGCAGCGAGAGCCGGAAGACCTTGCGCCACGCGGAGAACACCTGTTTGGGCAGTGGTCCGGTGACGTACTCCAGCTCGTACTTCTCGAACAGCGCGCGCACCTTCACCGCGACCTCGGCGTACCGGTTGCTCGGCAGGTCCGGGAACAGGTGGTGCTCGATCTGGTGCGAGAGGTTGCCGGTCATGAAGTGCATGGCCCTGCTGCCGCTGATGTTTGCCGAGCCCATCATCTGGCGCAGGTACCACTGGCCGCGCGTCTCGTCCTCGATCGACCGGCGTTCGAAGACCTGTACGCCCTCGGGGAAGTGCCCGCACATGATCACGGAGTGGGACCAGATGTTGCGGACCAGATTCGCGGTGAACGTGGCTGCGAGCGTGGTGAGGAACGACGGGCCCGACAGCAGCGGGTGGACCACGTAGTCCTTGAGCACCTGCTTGCGGATCTTGCGGCCCACGGCCTTGGCCCGCGCGCGGAACTCCGGGTTCTTGCGGCGGCGCTTGCTCAGGTTCTTGCCGAGCTCCAGGTCGTACGCCGCGATGCCGTACTCGAAGAAGCAGGCGTTGATGAAGTTCCACAGCGGCTGGCCGAGGTGGAAGGGGTGCCACTTCTGGTCCTCGTCGACGCGCATGATGCCGTAGCCGAGGTCGTTGTCCTTGCCGATCACGTTGGTGTACGTGTGGTGCAGCTCGTTGTGCGAGTGCTTCCACTGGTCGGCCGGCGAGACGTGATCCCATTCCCAGGTGGTGGAGTGGATCTTCGGGTCCCGCATCCAGTCCCACTGGCCGTGCAGGATGTTGTGGCCGATCTCCATGTTGTCCATGATCTTCGCCACGGACAGACCGGCGGTGCCGAGCAGCCACGCCGGCGGGAAGATCGAGAACAGCAGCACGCCCCTGCTGACCAGCTCGAGCTTGCGCTGCGCCGAGATGACCCTACGGATGTAGGCGGCGTCTTCCTCGCCGCGTCCGGCGATCACTTCGTCGCGGATCGCGTCCAGCTCGCGGCCGAGCTCCTCGATCTGCTCCGCCGTCAGGTGGGCGGTGGGGTCGATGGCGGTCAAGGTGCTCCTACCGTTCGATGTCGCAAGGGCCCGCCGCGGCGGACACGCAGGTCTGGATGAGGACGCCCGGCTCGGCCTCGGTGATCTCGCCGGTGCGCAGGTCGCGGACGGCGCCCGCCTTGAGCGGCGTGACGCAGCCGAAGCAGATGCCCATGCGGCACCCGGACGGCATGAGCACGCCGGCCTCCTCGCCGACGTCCAGCAACGGCGTAGCGCCGTCCGCGTCGACGGTCTTGCCGGTGGTGCTGAACGTGACCTCGCCTCCGTCACCGGCGACGACGATGCCGGGGCGGAAGCGTTCGGTGTGCAGGCGCTCTGGTACGCCGTGCTCGCTCCAGTGCTTTTCGGCGGCGTCGAGCAGGCCCGCGGGCCCGCAAGCCCAGGTCTCGCGCTCGGCCCAGTCGGGCACGAGTTCGTCGAGACGGGCGATGTCGAGCATGCCCTCTGTGTCGGTGTGTACCTCGATGAGCCGCAGCTTCTTGTCCGCGACCAGTTCGTGCAGTTCGTTGCGGAAGATCACGTCCTGCGGCCGTGGCGCGCAGTGGACCATGACGACGTCGTCGAACTCGGTGTCGCGCAGCATGCCCATCACGGGCGTGATGCCGCTGCCGGCCGTCAGGTAGAGCACCTTGGCGGGCTTGGCCTGCGGCAGCACGAAGTCACCGGTCGCCTGGTCGAGCTGGATCAACGTGCCCGGTTTCGCCCTGCGGACCAGGTGGTTGCTGACCTTGCCGTCCTGGATCGCCTTCACGGTGATCGTGACGCGGCCGTCCTGGCGGTTCGTCGGCGAGGTGATGGAGTAGGCACGCCACAGGCGCACCCCGTCGACGTCGACCCCGATCCGCACGTACTGACCGGCCGTGTGGCCGCGCCAGCCCCGCCCCGGCCTGATCACGACGGTCGCGGCGTCACCCGTCTCGGGGTGCACGGCCTCGATGCGCCCACGCAGGTCAGCGCCCGCACGCAGTGGACTGACCAGGTCGAGGTAGTCCGACGGCAGTAGCGGCGTCGTGACCATCTCCAGCAGTTTCCACGCCCTGCTGCGAAGGGCTGCACTCGTCATGACTCCAGCTTGCTGCGTCTCAGGGCGTAAAGTCCTGACCGCAGGACGTGAATCTGGTGGGTGGAATTGTTCGCAGGGAATAAAAACGTGAGTCGTGTAACCCAGAGGGCCAGCGAACTGGCCCTGGATGAGACGACGGTCACCGCACTGAGGGCCGCGCTGAAGACCACCGCCGACGAGGTCGTCCAGGCGATCATCGACGAAGTCCCCTCCTACGCCAACGCCCTGTCGGGCCACATGGGCGCCACCATCCGCCGAGCCGTCCGCACCGCCCTTGGGCACTACCTGGACCTCGCGAGCGGGAACGCCACAGGCGGCGACGCCGGTGACGCGGCCTACGAGCTGGGCCGCGGCGAGGTGCGCGACGGACGTTCGATGGACGCCCTGCTCAGCGCCTACCGCGTCGGCGCCCGCGTGGCCTGGCGATGCCTGGCGGCGGGCGCCGTGCCCGCAGGTCTGCCCGCCGCCGAGGTCGCCAAGTTCGCCGAGCTGACCTTCGCCTACATCGACGAGCTCTCCGCCGCGAGCGCCGCGGGCCACGCCGACGAACTGGCCGCCCGGGGCAGGGCCCACGAGCGCCACCTGGAACACCTGGCCCGCGACCTCCTCGCCGGCGTGAGCCCGGACGTGCTGCTGGCCTCTGCTCAACGGGCCGGATGGCAGCCTCCGGATTCGCTGACGGCGGTCCTGCTGCCCGCCGCCCAGGCCCGGCCTGCCTACCGCGCGCTCGACCCGAGCACCCTCGTCCTCGACGATCTGCCGGACGCCACCGGTGTGCTGCTCGTCCCCGATGCCGACCGATCACATCTCTTGCGGCAGCTGACCGACCGCACCGCCGTGGTCGGACCGGCCCGGCCATGGACTCGCGCGTCGGCCTCGTACGCACGAGCCGTACGCGCGCGCTCCCTCTCCTCTGATATCCGCGACACCGAGGACCACCTGCCCGAGCTGGTGCTGAGCGCCGACGTGGACGCGTTCGCAGACCTGCGTGCCCGAGCCCTCGCACCGTTGCACACCTTGCCTGTCGCGACCGCACGGCGGCTGGAGGAGACGTTGCGGGCGTGGCTGCTGCACCAGGGCAGGCGGGACGAGGTGGCGGCGGCGTTGTTCGTCCATCCCCAGACAGTCCGGTACCGGATGGCGCAGCTGCGGGAGCTGTTTCCGGATCTCACATCGCCGCACCGGGTCCTTGAACTGACTCTTGCGGTCGGTCTTCGGGCCAGTTGACGCGTACTTCGACCGTCCACGGGAATCGGCCGAACCTGGCGTGAGGCTGCCGAAGTGATGCGCGAGACCGATGGGTGGCCTCCCAGCGGGAAGACGTGCCGGCTCACGGCGCTGCCCCTCGATCGCTTGGTGGCAGGCATGGCTGGAAAACGAAGGGGTAACCGGAGCCTCGTCGGCCGTTTCACAGCGGGCCGTGGCACGAGTTCGAATCCGGGAGGGGACCCACATGGCGCTCATGAGCACGCTGGACACGCAGACCACCGAGCTGCCCGAAGTCGCCGACCCCTCCGGGGTGGCGCCCAAGGATGCCCGCGAACTCTCCCGGTTGTTCTTCGAACAGCTGGCAGTGCTGGAGGAGGGCACACCCGAGTACAGCTATGCGCGCAACACGCTGATCGAGATGAACATGTCCCTGGTCCGCTACGCGGCCGGCCGCTTCCGCAGCCGCGGGCCGGAGGAGATGGAGGACATCGTCCAGGTCGGCATGATCGGGCTGATCAAGGCGATCGACCGCTTCGAGCTGTCCCGCGAGGTGGAGTTCACCTCCTTCGCGATCCCCTACGTCGTCGGGGAGATCAAGCGGTTCTTCCGCGACACCACCTGGGCCGTGCACGTTCCCCGGCGGCTGCAGGAGGCCCGCGTCCAGCTCGCCCGGGCCACGGAAGAACTGCGAAGCCGGTTGGGCCGCACGCCGACGGTCAAGGAACTGTCGGAGCTGATGAGCCTGCCCGAGGACGAGGTGATAGAGGCCCGTCTGGCCGCCAACGGCTACAACTCCTCCTCTCTGGACGCCGCCATCGGCGGCAGCGAGGACGGCGAGAGCGTCCTGCAGGACTTCATCGGCGTCGAAGACACCGCGCTGGGGTTGGTGGAGGACTTCCACTCCCTGGCCCCGCTGATCGCCGGCCTGGATGAGCGCGACCGGCGGATCATCCACATGCGCTTCGTGGAAGAACTCACCCAGGCCCAGATCGGCGAGCGCCTGGGGGTCTCCCAGATGCACGTCTCCCGGCTCCTGTCCCGCTGCCTCGCTCGCCTGCGCGAGGGCCTGCTCACCACCGGCTGACAGGCGGCTCTGTCAGCACCCCGCCCGATGCCCGTCACAACCGTGGCGGGCATCGTCATCTGGCGCCACGGCCCCGGGGCCAGGGCAGCGAGGCGTCGCCGAACGGCGGTTCCTTCTCTGCAGAGCTGAGCGTGCGCCCGCAGGTCCTCGCGGGCGGCGGCACGGTGGAAGCAGGCGGCACGCCGATTGGGTGGATCCCGGTCGGTGCCGTACAGTTCACCGT
>NZ_BMVJ01000022.1:28156-42337 GCF_014650655.1 Streptomyces anandii JCM 4720 | reverse complement strand
ACGCGGGGTGGAGCAGCTCGGTAGCTCGCTGGGCTCATAACCCAGAGGTCGCAGGTTCAAATCCTGTCCCCGCTACTCAGACGTGAAGGCCCGGTGTCCACCGGGCCTTCATTGCGTGGGGGCCGGTTCGGACCCGGCACCCGGCGGCTTCGACGCGGGCCTGCGCCCGGCACCGAAACGTGCCGCCCGTTCCCGGTGCCCGTGCGGCCTGGGGGCGGTTCAGGCCGGTGGGGGCAGCACTCCGAGCTGTAGGCGTTCGGCGACCCGGTGCTCGCGCTCGTGCGGCCCCGCCCGGTCAGATGGTTCACCGGGCAGGCAGGGGCAACTCGACAGGGGGCTCCCACCGGCTGCGCGCAGCACCGGTCGGCGGCGGCCCAGGGCCACCTGTGCTGGAGGAACTTTGTGAACGGCGAATCGACCATCCCATCGTGCGAGGCGCGCTTCCCGGCAGTCACGGCGAGCATCAAGGCCGCCCGGCACTGGGTCCGCGACTGCGTGGAAGGTTTCGGCGGCCCGCTGCGCCAGCACCCGGTGATCCAGACCGCCGAACTGCTCGTCTCGGAGCTGATCACCAATGCCATCCGCCACGGCTCCGGCCCGCCCCTGATCCAGGTCACCTGGAACGGGCGGTGGCTGCGCATAGCCGTCAGCGATTCCAGCGAGCGCTGGCCCCGCAAACGCGCCACTGCGAACACCGAGCCCGGCGGTTTTGGTATGCAACTCCTCGAACGACTCGCCCGACGCTGGGGCGTCACCCCGTGTCACCCCGGCAAGACGGTGTGGGCCGAACTCGGCCTCGATTCCTGAGCTCGTCCCGCCTTCCAGGGGTGGGTCACAATGCGATCCCTCGGTCGGCCGCCGGCCGCCGGCCGCCCAATCCCACGCAGCCCGGCGGCCGGGGACTCCTACTCGTCCACCAACTCGCGGACCTCGTCCGTGTCCACACCGGCCCCGATGGCACCACCATTCGCCGCTACCTGCCCGGCTGACCACGAGAACGGGGCGGGCCCCGCTCACTCACTCATGCGTTGCGCCTGCGGCGGCGAGTTTTCGATGACTCCTCATGTGTAGTGCGTTGCCACCCCGGCCTGCTGGGGTGGCTGCCGACTTCCGTGCCGGACCGCGATGCCGGCGGCGCGCCGCGGCCCGAACAAGGCAGTGCTGGCGGGCTGTGGCTCAGGCGTCGATGATGACGGGGATGATGAGGGGCTTGCGGCGATGGGTGCGGAACGCCCAGTTCGCCACGGCGCGGGCGAGGAGCTGTTCGAGTTGGCGCGCGTCCCCGACGCCTTCCTCGGCGGCGGTGGCCAGGGTCTTCTCGATGACGGGGACGACCGGCTCGAAGGTGGTGTCGTCGTGGACGAAGCCGCGGGCCAGAAAGTCGGGGGCCTCGGCGAGGGCGCCGGTGTCCGCGTCGACGATCGCCACCACCGTGACGACGCCTTCGGCGGCGAGGGTGAGGCGGTCCTTGAGGGACGCCTCGGTGGCGCCGCCGACTTCCATGCCGTCCACGTAGACGTTGCCGGCGGGAACCTTGCCGGTGATGGACGCGCGCCCGTCGACCAGGTCGACGACGACACCGTCCTCGGCGATGACGACCCGGTCGGGGTCGACACCGGTACGGATGGCGAGGTCGGCGTTGGCCCGCAGGTGGCGCCATTCGCCGTGCACGGGCATGACATTGCGGGGCTTGACGATGTTGTAGCAGTAGACGAGTTCGCCGGCGCTGGCATGCCCCGAGACGTGCACCTTGGCGTTGCCCTTGTGGACCACGTGGGCGCCCCACCGGGTGAGCCCGTTGATCACCCGGTAGATGGCGTTCTCGTTGCCCGGGATGAGGGAGCTGGCGAGCAGGACGGTGTCGCCCTTGCCGATGCGGATCACGTGGTCGCGGTTGGCCATCCGTGACAGCGCGGCCATCGGTTCGCCCTGGGACCCGGTGCACACCAGAGTGATCTTGTGGTCCGGGAGCTTCTCCAGCTCCTTGGTGCTCACGACCAGACCGGAGGGAACCTTCAGATAGCCCAGGTCACGGGCGATGCCCATGTTGCGGACCATCGACCGGCCGACGAAGGCGACCTTGCGGCCGTGCTGGTGGGCGGCGTCCAGGACCTGCTGGATGCGGTGCACATGGCTGGCGAAGCTGGAGACGATGACCCGGCGCGGCGCGGTGCGCATCACCTGCTCGATCGCCGGGTTCAGCTCTCGCTCGGAGGTGGTGAAGCCGGGTACCTCGGCGTTGGTGGAATCGGTGAGGAACAGGTCCACGCCCTCCTCGCCGAGACGGGCGAAGGCGCGCAGATCGGTGATGCGGTCGTCGAGAGGGAACTGGTCCATCTTGAAGTCGCCGGTGTGCAGCACCATCCCGGCCCGGGTGCGGATCGCGACCGCGAGGCTGTCGGGGATGGAGTGGTTGACCGCCACGAACTCGCAGTCGAAGGGTCCGAGGCCGCGCCGGTCGCCCTCCCGCACCCGCACCGTGCGCGGCCGGATGCCGTGTTCCTTGAGCTTGGCCTCCAGGAACGCCAGCGTCAGCTTGGAGCCGACGACGGGGATGTCGGACCGCTCGCGCAGCAGGTACGGCACGCCGCCGATGTGGTCCTCGTGGCCGTGGGTGAGTACCACGGCCACGACGTCGTCCAGCTGGTCCCGGATCGAGGTGAAGTCCGGCAGGATCACGTCCACCCCGGGCTGGGTCTCCTCGGGGAACAGCACGCCGCAGTCGACGATGAGCAGCTTGCCGGCGTGCTCGAAGACGGTCATGTTGCGGCCGATCTCACCCAGGCCGCCCAGGGCGATGACCCGCAGCCCTCCTTCGGGAAGGGGTGGGGCGGCTTTCAGTTCGGGGTGCGGATGACTCATACCCTGACGGTACCCGGAGAGCGTCCCAGGATGATCCATCGCCTACGGGATCCGAGCGCTCGATACGCCCCGCCGCCGACGACGTACTGCCGCTCGCCGACCGCTGGCCGGGGACGATGCGCTGCTGATGCCGAGGGGTTTGTGTCGAGAGGGGCTTGCCGACCATGCGCCGTCACTGTTCTGACCGTTCGTGCGGTCGGTGCCCACTGGGCGATGAGCCGTCGGGTCGGAAGGTGAACGAGCGTGACCGGTAAGTCCTCCCGCCCTGTGTACCCGCCGACGTCGGCCGGCAGTCGGCTATCGGCAGCTTCTTGTCTGGGCCCGCGAGCGGGGTACGGTGCGCCGGGCCGGCGTGGAAGGCACCGGCAACCTGGTCAGGCCGGTTCCGCGCACCCCTGCGTCATAGGGGCGTCCGTGAGACGTGAGAGGGTCTGGGGCGTGAGTGAGACACCCCCGAACACCCTGCAATACCGCTTTGACGGGCCAGAAGACGCTCCGGTCCTGATCCTGGGTCCCTCACTGGGTACCACATGGCACATGTGGGACCGGCAGATACCGGAGCTCACGCGGCAGTGGCGGGTCTTCCGGTTCGATCTGCCCGGGCACGGTGGTGCGCCCGCGCATCCGGCCGGGGCGGTCTCCGATCTCGCCGCCCGGCTGCTGGCCACCCTCGACGGGCTCGGGGTGCAGCGCTTCGGGTACGCCGGGTGCGCGCTCGGCGGCGCCATCGGCGTCGAGCTGGCCCTGCGCCACCCGGAGCGGCTGGCATCCCTCGCGGTGATCGCGGCGTCGCCGCGGTTCGGCACCGCGGACGAGTTCCGGCAGCGCGGTGTGGTCGTGCGTACCAACGGGCTCGACCCCATCGCCCGTACCTCTCCGGACCGCTGGTTCACCTCCGGGTTCGCCGCAGCCCAGCCGGCGATCACGGACTGGGCCGTGCAGATGGTGCGCACCACCGACCCCGGCTGCTACATCGCCTCCTGCGAGGCGCTCGCCGCCTTCGACGTGCGTGCCGAACTGGGCCGGATCGGGGTGCCGACCCTGGTCCTGGTCGGCTCCGAGGACCAGGTCACCGGGCCCGCCGAGGCCCGTACGCTGGTCGCCGGTATACCGGACGCCCGCCTCGCCGTGGTGCCCGGCGCCTCGCACCTGGTGCCGGTGGAGCAGCCGGCGGCCGTCAGCGACCTGCTCGTACGGCACTTCTCCACCGCCTGGCAGCCCGGCTTCGACGCGACCACAGGACACATGGCGGTCCTCGCGCCCCCGGTGGCGCCCGTCCCCGTGGCGCCCCCGCAGACCGCGCCCGTCGCGGAGATCGCCCCGATGGCGGCGGAGCCGCTGCCCACGGGGCCGCGGGACTCGTACGACGTCGGGCTGAAGATCCGGCGCGAGGTGCTCGGCGACGCGCACGTGGACCGCGAGCTCGCCGAGGCGGACGACTTCTCCCGCGACTTCCAGGAGTTCAGCACCCGCAGCAACTGGGGCGCGATATGGGACCGGCCGGGCCTCGACCGGCGCACCCGCAGCTGTGTCGCGCTCACCGCCCTGGCCGCCGGCGGCCACCTCGAGGAGCTCGCCGCGCACACCCGGGCCGCCCTGCGCAACGGCCTGACGCCCGCCGAGATCAAGGAGGTGCTGCTGCATACGGCCGTGTACGCGGGGATGCCGGCCGCGGGCCGCGCCTTCCGGGTCGCCCAGCAGGTCGTCCGCGAGGAGACCACGCCCGCGGAGTGACGTACGCCCCGGAAGATCATCCGGGCACCGAGGGCACCACCCTGCCGCGCTCCGCGAGAGGTGCCGGCGCGGCAGGATGGGACCCATGAAGCTCACCAAGAAGACCCACGCCTGCGTCCGTCTCGAGAAGGACGGGCGGACGCTCGTCGTCGACCCCGGGATGTTCACCGAGGAGGACGCCGTGGCGGGCGCGGAGGCGGTCCTCGTCACGCACGAGCACCCCGACCACTTCGACGAGGCCCGGCTGCGCGCCGCCCTGGAGGCCGACCCGGAGCTCGCGGTGTGGACGTTGAGGTCGGTCGCGGACCGGCTCGCCGCCGCCTTCCCGGGCCGCGTCCACACCGTCGGCCACGGCGACACCTTCACCGCCGCCGGCTTCGACGTCCAGGTCCACGGCGAACTGCACGCGGTGATCCACCCGGACATCCCCCGCATCACCAACGTCGGTTACCTGATCGACGGCGGACGCGTCTTCCACCCCGGCGACGCGCTCACCGTGCCCGACCATCCCGTCGAGACGCTGATGCTGCCGGTGATGGCGCCCTGGAACAAGATCGCGGAGGTGATCGAGTACGTCCGCGAGGTCAAGCCGCAGCGCGCCTACGACGTCCACGACGCCCTCCTGACCGACCTCGCCCGCCCGATCTACGACAACCAGATCGGCGCGCTGGGCGGCGCCGAGCACCTCAGGCTCACGCCGGGCGCCTCTGCGGAGGTCTGAGCGCGGCGGACCACGGGCCGGGCGGGAGGCGTTGTCAGTCCCGCCCGGTAGGTTGTCAGGCATGCGCATCGCGACCTGGAACGTGAACTCGATCACCGCCCGTCTCCCGAGGCTGCTGGCCTGGCTGGAGAGCAGCGGCACCGACGTGCTGTGTCTCCAGGAGGCCAAGGTCGCCGAGGAGCAGTTCCCGTCCGCCCAGCTGCGCGACCTCGGCTACGAGGCGGCGGTGCACGCCACGGGCCGGTGGAACGGCGTGGCGGTGCTCTCCCGCGTGGGCCTCGCCGACGTGGTCAAGGGCCTGCCCGGCGACCCCGGCTTCGAGGGCGCCGAGGAGCCCCGCGCGGTCTCCGCGACCTGCGGCCCGGTTCGCGTCTGGTCGGTCTACGTGCCCAACGGCCGCGAGGTGGACCACCCCCACTACGCGTACAAGCTCCAGTGGTTCGAGGCACTGCGCGCGGCGGTCGCGGGCGACGCGGCGGGCGGCCGCCCCTTCGCCGTCCTCGGCGACTACAACGTCGCGCCGACGGACGACGACGTCTACGACCGGACGGCCTTCGAGGGCTCCACCCATGTCACGCCCGCCGAGCGCGCCGCCCTGGCCTCCCTGCGCGAGGCCGGCCTCTCGGACGTGGTCCCGCGGCCGCTGAAGTACGAGCACCCGTTCACGTACTGGGACTACCGCCAGCTGTGCTTCCCCAAGAACCGCGGCATGCGCATCGACCTGGTGTACGGCAACGAGCCCTTCGCCAAGGCCGTCACCGACGCCTACGTCGACCGCGAGGAGCGCAAGGGCAAGGGCGCTTCGGACCACGCGCCGGTCGTGGTGGACCTGGACGTCTGAGGCGCGGCACCGGTGCGCTCCGGCGCCGCCGGTGCCACGCTGGGGGCATGAACATCCCCTTCGCGGACAACTGGCGCAAGAAGCGGGGACTGGCGCGCGGTGTCGCGGTGGTCTCGGCGGGTGACGGCCCACCCGACGCGGAGGCCGTCGCCGAACTGCTCTCCGAGTGCGAGCTGCTGCGCTCCCAGGCGGCCGCGGGCGGGGTGCGGCTGGACGACTCGGCGGCCTCGCTGGAGGCGCTCGACCAGCTGCTGCCGCGCTGGCGCGACGACACCGACACCCTGTCCTGGCTCGGCAACGACGCCGGGCTGTACCTGGGCACGGTGGTGGTGCGGACGGTGCCGGGAGCGGGGTGGAGGATCTGGCCCAACGGGCAGCCCGTCGTCCGCCTGGCGTCCAGCCGTGAGATCGACGTGGTCGGCGCGGGCCACGAGTGGGCCGAGGCGGGAGTGCCCGAACTCTCCCAGCTCTACGCGGAGATCTCCGAGGCCTGACCCCGCCGCCCGTCCGCCCGTGGGGACGCGAACGAGCGGGTCGGGGCGGGCGCCAAACCCGGGGCGGTGTAAATACGGCTATTGGGCGGGGAGTGCGTGTCGTGGGTTTTCGCCGGGTTTGTCCGGATAGTTTGCGGCCACCACGACCGCCGAGAGCGAGCAGGACTGCGCATGGCCGAAGGGCGTTCCTCCACACCGGCGGACTCATCGCGCCGAACCTCGACTACGATGTGCCGTTCATCCCTGTGGTGAGGGCGAGCGGGCCCGGAGCCACCGGGACCGGGGCGCTGCTGCCGGGTGGGGTACCCCCCACGGCCCCTCGACCGTAGGGGGCAGCAGCTCACAGAGCCATACCCGGCCGGCGGCAGCCGGAGATCACTGCTCGCGCAGCGGGACGGACAGGTACGACGGATCGTCCGCCGGCGAGGAGAAGGTCAGCTGCGCGCCGGACGGGTTGTGCTCGGTGTAGAGCGGGTCCACCGTGTCCACGACCAGGGCGAGCCGGTGCCCGGACGGGACGTCGTACGCCGTGGAGTACAGCGGCAGATCCACGCCGAACGACTGGCCGGGCGTGCGGTCGTGCCAGGTGAACGGCGCGTGGGTGACCAGCTTGCCGACGCCGAGCGGGCCCACGTCGTACAGGTAGGCGATGAAGGTGCCGCTCTCCTTCGTCGGGGTGAGCGTGGTGTGCAACATCGCGGTGCCGCGCACGCGTTGGGTGGTGGCGTACCGCTCGGACTGCCAGACCGCGGCCCAGCGCCGGGGCAGCAGCGGGACCCACGCCATCGGCGGGATACGGGTCACCTGGTCGAGGATGCTGGAGAGGAACACGATCCCGCCGTCCGCGCCGGAGTCGACGTTCGCGTGGATCGTGGCCGGTGCGGTCAGGTCGAACTTGCGCCGGTCGGCGCCCACCGACTTCCAGTCGGGGTAGCCCTCGTAGCCGTCCGTGGAGCGGGACTTCAGCTGGACCGGCTGCTCGCGGTCGATGCCGTTGTCCTGGCCACGCAGATAGTGGTCGAACCAGCGCCGGGTGTCGGTCCACACGTCGTTGGGGACGCCGAACAGGCCGGGCAGTTCGGCGGTGGCGTGGTCGCCGGGGCGGAACTCCATTCTCTTCGGGCCGGTCAGCCGCTCGTAGAAGTCGGCGTACTGGTTGGGGGCGAAGACGGTGTCGCCCCAGGCGTTGGCGAGCAGGACGGCCGTGCGGTTGTCATTGAGCGCGTCGGCGTAGGTCGCGGGCGAACGTTTCCTCCCCCAGTCGATCAGCTCCTGCTCCTTGACCAGGTTGGAGGCGTAGAAGTCGTCGAACACCTGCCGGGTCTCGGGGCTTTCACGGCCGGCGACCATGCCCGCGGTGTCCAGCACGGCCGCCGCCTGGACGTGCTGGGTGCGATGGGAGTAGATGGCGTCGATCAGATCGGCCCAGCCGCTGAGGGCCGCCACCGCCTTGACCCGCTTGTCGTGTTCGGCGGCGAGCAGGCTGATGCCGGCGCCGTAGGAGACGCCCGCCATGCCGACGCGGGCGGGGTCGGCCGGGGTGTGGGCGAGGGACCAGTCGATGACCTTGGAGGCGTCGGCCCAGTCGGGTGGGCCCGCGACGTCTATCTGGCCGCCGGACTGCCAGAAGCCCCGGACGTTGTAACTGACCACCACATAGCCGGAGTCGGCCAGCTTCTGGGCCTGGACCAGATATTCGACCTGGGGGAAGCCCCAGCTCGTGGGCAGGACGATCAGCGGGTAGGTGCGCGAGCCGTCGGCGCCGGCCGGGGTGACGACGTTGGCCTTGAGGACCGTGCCGCCGTCGCCGGTGATGTCGACGAAGCGGACGCCGTTCGCAGCCGCCTGCGCGGTGGGGGCGGCCGCCAGGGTGCCACCGGCGATCAGCGTCGCCGAGACGGCACCCACTGCGGTCGTGCGCAGGGCCTTGCGGTTGAGTCCCACGGGACACTCCTCACTCGTGCCAGTGCAAAGTGACCTGACGGTAACCTCGGGGGCTCAACAGAAGTAACCCGTCGGTAAGTTACGTGCGGGTAAAGCTTGTTGAAGTGTGGATTTGGTGTGCGCGAACCCCGCTGAAGTGTGCGTTCCGGGTGTGCCGGTCAGCTCGTCGCCCGGTGCGAGGTCCGGGACGCGGGAGCTTCCGGGGCCGGCAGGGGCGCCTGCGCCGCACGGGTCACATCGGCCACCAGTTCGACCACGTCCGGGCCGTACGCCTGGGAGTTGACCACCTTCAGCAGCAGCACGAAGGAGTTCCCGCCGTACTTGCGCGCGAGCCGCTCGTGGTTGCGGGCCAGATAGCGGGTGGCGGCCTGGTTGTCGATCGCGCGCTGGCCGCAGAAGAGGAACACCGGCCGGGCCTCCGCGCGCCGCTCACCGGCCGTCAGCCGGGCCAGCAGCACGTACTCGCTGCGCCCAGCCTCCAGTCGGTAGCGCTCGCCGCCGATCTGGAACGCGCCCCGGTCAGGACCCGGTTCCGCGTCCACGTTCACCCGAACGCCGGGCAGCAGGGAGGAGAGGTGCGCGGCCATCCGCCGGTTGGAGGCCGGCCCTCCCACGCAGAACTCGGTGCGCTCCCCGAAGCCCTGCTGGGCCGCGTCGTGCGCGATCACCTGCGCGCCCGCGTGGCAGTCCTTGATCAGCGCGGAGAGTTCGAGCAGCGCGAAGACGTCGTGCCGGGTTACCGTCAGATCGGGACCGCCCGCGTCCCGGTTGACCACCAGCAGCGACTCCGAGTTGTCCGGCAGCCCGAAGAAGGCCTGCTTGCGCCGCAGCCTGCGCCGCCACAGATAGGTACGGGCCAGCCAGCCGAACGCGGCGCTGATGCCGGCGGCCAGCACGCCGAGGACGATGTTGCGCACGTCGTCATTCATGGGCGCGCATGGTAGCGGCCGAACGCAAACCCGTGTTCGACAACGGGCTTTCATGCCTTCCTGACGTGATCATGTTCATCGATTAGGCTGCCCGGACGGCCTTTTCCCTGGAGGTGCGGATGCGTCGCCCAGTCGCACGCAAACTGGCGGTCCTTGCGGTCTCGGCCGCCGTGGTGTCGGTGGGGGCCACGGCCCCGCCCGCCGCGCAGCCCGACGCGAAACCGAGAGCGGTCCAGAAAACCCCCGTGGCCGTCGGCTACGGCGGCGCCGTGGCGAGCGTCGACGCGGACGCCTCGGCCGCCGGCATCGAGGTGCTGAGAAAGGGCGGCAACGCCGTCGACGCGGCCGTCGCCACCGCCGCGGCCCTCGGCGTCACCGAGCCGTACTCCTCCGGCATCGGCGGAGGCGGCTACTTCGTCTACTACGACGCCCGCACCCGCAGCGTGCACACCATCGACGGCCGTGAGACCGCCCCCCTCACCGCCGACTCCGGGCTCTTCCTGGAGAACGGCAAGCCGCTCGCCTTCAACGACGCCGTCAGCAGCGGCCTGAGCGTCGGCACCCCGGGCACGCCCGCCACCTGGCAGACCGCGCTCGACGAGTGGGGCACCCGGAGGCTCGGCACGGTCCTCGGGCCCGCCGAACGGCTCGCCCGCCACGGCTTCACCGTCGACGACACCTTCCGCTCCCAGACGGCGTCCAACGAGACCCGCTTCCGCTACTTCCCCGACACCGCCAGGCTGTTCCTGCCCGGCGGCCGGCTGCCCGCCGTCGGCTCCACCTTCAAGAACCCCGACCTGGCCCGCACCTATGAGGAACTGGCCCGCGAGGGCGTCGGCGCGATCTACCACGGCGACCTGGGCAAGGACATCGTCAAGACCGTCCAGCACCCGCCCGTCGACCCCGGCTCCGGCTGGAACGCCCGCCCGGGCGAGCTGTCCAGGCGGGACCTCGCGGCCTACCGAGCCAAGCTCCAGGCGCCCACCAAGACCTCGTACCGCGGACTCGGCGTCTACTCCATCGCGCCCTCCTCCTCCGGCGGCACCACCGTCGGCGAGGCGCTCAACATCCTGGAGCGCACGAACCTCTCGCGGGCGAGCGAGACGCAGTACCTGCACCACTTCATCGAGGCCAGCCGCATCGCCTTCGCCGACCGCGGCCGCTGGGTCGGCGACCCCGCCTTCGAGGACGTGCCGACGAGGCAACTGCTCTCCCAGCGCTACGCCGACTCACGCGCCTGCCTGATCCAGGACGACGCGGTGCTCATCAGCCCGCTCGCCCCCGGCGACCCGCGCCACCCCGCCGCCTGCGGCGCCGGCGGCACGGCCGCCCCGACGACGTACGAGGGCGAGAACACCACGCACCTGACGGTCGCCGACCGCTGGGGCAACGTCGTCTCCTACACCCTGACCATCGAGCAGACCGGCGGCAGCGCCATCACCGTGCCCGGCCGCGGCTTCCTGCTCAACAACGAGCTGACCGACTTCTCCTTCGCCCCCGCCAACCCGGCCGTGCACGACCCCAACCTGCCCGGCCCCGGCAAGCGGCCCCGCTCCTCCATCTCGCCGACGATCGTGCTCGACGCGCACAACCGGCCGGTGGTGGCGCTCGGTTCACCAGGTGGCGCCACCATCATCACCACCGTGCTGCAGACCCTGACCGAGTTCCTCGACCGTCACCTGCCGCTCGTCGACGCGATCGCCGCTCCCCGCGCCAGCCAGCGCAACGCGGCGCAGACCGAGCTCGAACCCGCCCTCTACGACAGCGCGTCGCGCGGGAAACTGGAGGCGATCGGCCACTCCTTCAAGGTCAACCCGGAGATCGGCGCGGCCACGGGCGTACAGCGGCTGCCGAACGGCGAGTGGCTCGCGGCGGCCGAGAAGGTGCGGCGCGGCGGCGGCTCGGCCATGGTCGTCCACCCGGAACGGTAGGAGTCTCAGCACCGTTCGTACGGCACCGGGCCCGCCTCACTCCTCGTGAGGCGGGCCCGTTCGCTCTACTCCGTGGGTGCGGGCGTGGGTTCCCGCTCCTGCGCGTCGAAGGTGAGCCGGTCGTCCGCCACGTCCACCGTGACCCGGCTGCCCTCGCCGACCCGGCCGTCCAGCAGCAGCCGGGACAGCTGGTTGTCCACCTCGCGCTGGATGGTGCGGCGCAGCGGACGGGCGCCGTACTCGGGCTGGTAGCCGCGCCGGGAGAGCCAGTCGACGGCCGCGTCCGTGAAGTCCACGGCCACGCCCTGCGCGTGCAGCAGCCTGCGGGTCTTCTCCAGCAGCAGATCGGTGATCTGCCGCAACTGCTCGGTGGTGAGCTGCCGGAAGACGACGATCTCGTCGATGCGGTTGAGGAACTCGGGCCGGAAGTGCTCCCGCAGCGGCCTGAGGATCTGCTCGCGCCGCGCCTCCTCGTCCGCCTCCGCGCCGCCCGGGCCGAAGCCGATGCCCGCGCCGCGCCGGGTGATGGCCTCCGAGCCCAGGTTGCTCGTCATGACGATGACCGTGTTGGTGAAGTCCACCGTGCGGCCCTGGGAGTCGGTGAGCCGGCCGTCGTCGAGCACCTGGAGCAGGATGTTGAACACGTCCGGGTGCGCCTTCTCGACCTCGTCGAGCAGCAGCAGCGAGTACGGGTGCCGACGCACCACCTCGGTGAGCTGGCCGGCCTCCTCGTGCCCCACGTACCCGGGCGGTGCGCCCACCAGCCGGCTGACCGTGTGCCGCTCCTGGTACTCGCTCATGTCCAGGCGGACCATGCGCTCCTCGCTGCCGAACAGCGCCTCGGCCAGCGCCCGCGCCAGCTCGGTCTTGCCGACGCCGGTCGGGCCGAGGAACAGGAAGCTGCCGATCGGCCGGTCCGGGCTCGCCAGACCGGCGCGGGAGCGCAGCACCGCCTCGGAGACCACGGCGACGGCCTCCTCCTGGCCGACCACCCGCCGGTGCAGGTGCTCCTCCAGGCCGAGCAGCCGCTCCTTCTCCTCCTGGGTGAGGCTGCTGACGGGGATGCCGGTCTGCCGGGACACCACCTCGGCGATGGCCTCCGCGGTGACCTCCAGATGCTGGCCCTCGTCGGCCTCCTCACCACCGCTGGCCTGCGCGATCCGCTCCTTCAGCTCGGTGATGCGGTCGCGCAGCTGCGTGGCCCGCTCGTACTGCTCGTCGGAGACCGCCTGGTCCTTGTCGCACGCGAGCTGCTCGACCTCGCGCTCCATGGCCCGTACGTCCGTGCCCTTGGTCCGCGCGCGCAGCCGCACCCGGGCGCCCGCCTGGTCGATCAGGTCGATCGCCTTGTCCGGCAGGCGGCGGTCGGTGAGGTAGCGGTCGGACAGCTCCACCGCCGCCACCAGCGCCTCGTCGGTGTAGCGGACCTGGTGGTGGGCCTCGTAGCGGTCGCGCAGGCCGCGCAGGATCTCCAGCGCGTCGCCCGTGGACGGCTCGGGCACCAGGATCGGCTGGAACCGGCGGGCCAGCGCCGCGTCCTTCTCGATCCTGCGGTACTCCTCCAGGGTGGTCGCGCCCACGATGTGCAGCTCGCCGCGGGCCAGGGCGGGCTTGAGGATGTTGCCCGCGTCCATCGCACCGCCCTCGCCGCCCGCGCCGGCGCCGACCACGGTGTGCAGCTCGTCGATGAAGACGATCAGCCGCTCGGAGTTGGTGCGGATCTCGTCGACGATGTTGTTCAGCCGCTCCTCGAAGTCGCCCCGGTAGCGGGTGCCGGCCACGACGCCGGTCAGGTCCAGGGCGACCACACGTCGGCCGAGGAGCACATCGGGCACGTCGCCCTCGGCGATCCGCTGGGCCAGGCCCTCCACGATGGCCGTCTTGCCGACGCCCGCGTCACCGATCAGCACGGGGTTGTTCTTGCCGCGCCGGGAGAGCACCTCGATCGTCTGCTCGATCTCCTGCTCCCGCCCGATCACCGGGTCGATACGGCCCTCCCGGGCCAGGTCGGTGAGGTCGCGCCCGTACTTGTCGAGCGTGGGCGTGGAGGTGGACCGCTGCCGCTCGGTGCCCGGGTGCGCCGCGGTGTCCGGCGCCTCGGGGGGCAGGCCGGAGGCGGCGAATCGGGCCGCGTTCAGGATGTGCCCGGCGGCGGAGTCGGGGTTGGCGGCGAGCGCGCTCAGCACGTGCTCGGGGCCGATGTAGCCGGCGCCGCTGGCCCGCGCCATGTCGTGCGCGTCCAGCAGGGCGCGTTTGACGGCCGGGGTCAGGGACAGGGAGGTGGGCGGTGGCGTCTCGCCCGGCGGGTGCTGGGCGGGCCCGGACCGCTCGTCGATCTGCGTGGCGAGCGAGTCGGGGTCCGCGCCGGCCCGGCTGAGCAGGCTGCGGGTGGGCTCGCTGGTGAGCGCGGCCCGCAGCAGGTGCTCGGTGTCCAGGTCCCGGCTGCCGTGCTCGGCGGCGTACTGGGCCGCGCCTCTGACGAGTTCCCGGGCGGGCCGGCTGAGCAGCCGTCCGATGTCGATCTGCCGGGGACCGGTGCGGGGTCCGCCGAAGAAGCGGGCGAGGAATTCGCCGAAGGGGTCGCCCTCCGGGCCGATGAAGCCGCTGGTCATCGTGTTCCGTTCCTTCGCTGACGTGTGGCTCCCGCCGGGTAACCGGGAAAAGTGGGGCTCATGCCACGATTGCATGTTCCGTTTGCACGGGCATTTTGGGCGCCTCAGGGGTA
>NZ_BMVJ01000022.1:21141-28144 GCF_014650655.1 Streptomyces anandii JCM 4720 | reverse complement strand
GGGGGGGGGGGGGGGGGGGGGGGGGGGGGGGGGGGGGGGGGGGGGGGGGGGGGGGGGGGGGCCGTGGGCGGCTTGCGGTTCGTTGGGGCTGGTCGCGCGGTTCCCCGCGCCCCAAGCGGATGCTCTTACCGTTGGGTCAGGATGCGGGGGCCTGTTTTCGTGATGGCCACTGTGTGTTCCGCGTGCGCTGCTCGGGTGCCGTCGGTGGTGTGGAGGGTCCAGCCGTCGGGGGCCGTGCGGTAGCCGTCCGTGCCGCCGGCGATCAGCATGGGCTCGATGGCGAGGACCATGCCGGGGCGCAGGGGGAGGCCGCGGCCGGGACGGCCCTCGTTCGGGACCCCGGGGTCCTCGTGCATGCGCCGGCCGATGCCGTGGCCGCCGAAGCCGTCCATGATGCCGTAGCCCGCCGCACGGCACACCGAGCCGATGGCGTGGGCGATGTCGCCGATGCGGTTGCCGACGACGGCCGCCTCGATGCCCGCGGCCAGCGCCCGCTCGGCGGTCTCGATCAGCCGCAGGTCCGCGGGGCGCGCCCGGCCGACGACCAGGCTGAGCGCGGAGTCGCCCACCCAGCCGCCGAGCTCCGCCCCGAAGTCCAGGGAGAGCAGGTCGCCGTCGCGCAGCCGGTACCGGGTGGGCACGCCGTGCACGATCGCGTCGTTCACCGACGCGCACAGCACGCCCGGGAAGGGCATCGGGGCGAAGGCGGGCCGGTAGCCGAGGAAGGGCGAGGTCGCGCCCGCCTCTCGGAGGATGTCACGGGCCAGGGCGTCCAGCTCCAGCAGGGAGACGCCCACGCCGGCCGCCTCGCGCAGTGCGGTCAGCGTCCGGGCCACGACCTGGCCGGCCTGGTACATGGCGTCGATCGAGGCGTCCGTCTTCAGTTCCACCATGCCAATTACTATACCGGTATTTGAATCACGCTCGTCGCCGTAGAATGACGGCATGGTGCGCACCCCCCTCACCCCTGAAGAGCGCGAACGCGGCGAGCGGCTCGGGCGGCTGCTGCGCGAGGCGCGCGGCGACCGCAGCATGACGGAGATCGCGGCGAGCGCCGGCATCTCCGCCGAGACCCTGCGCAAGATCGAGACCGGCCGCGCCCCGACCCCGGCCTTCTTCACCGTGGCCGCGCTCGCCGGCGCCCTCGGCCTGTCGATGGACGAGATGGCCGGGCGCTGCACACCGGCCGAGGTCTGAGCCGGGGCCGTACCCGCCCGGCACTCGTCCAGCGGAGTGTGAAACAGGATCGACTCAGCGGGTTCACGACGATGGTCTTGGCAAGGCCGCCCCTGAGGCTTACGTTCGTGCCTCTAGGCCCGTTCTACGGGCGTAGAGGCCGGGAGCCCGTGTCACGCCCTTCCGGCCGGGGACGTGACACAGGCTCTGACGTACGTCGAAGGAGCAGCTCATGGCCAACGTCGTCCGTGCGGCCCTGGTCCAGGCCACCTGGACCGGCGACACCGCGTCCATGATCGCCAAGCACGAGGAGCACGCCCGCGCGGCGGCCCGGCAGGGCGCGAAGATCATCGGGTTCCAGGAAGTCTTCAACTCGCCCTACTTCTGCCAGGTCCAGGAACCCGAGCACTACCGCTGGGCCGAGCCGGTCCCGGACGGGCCGACGGTGCGCCGGATGAGGGAACTCGCCCGCGAGACCGGCATGGTGATCGTCGTCCCCGTCTTCGAGGTCGAGCAGTCCGGCTTCTACTACAACACCGCCGCCGTCATCGACGCCGACGGCAGCTACCTCGGCAAGTACCGCAAGCACCACATCCCGCAGGTCAAGGGCTTCTGGGAGAAGTACTACTTCAAACCCGGCAACCTCGGCTGGCCCGTCTTCGACACCGCTGTGGGCAAGGTGGGCGTCTACATCTGCTACGACCGCCACTTCCCCGAGGGCTGGCGGCAGCTCGGCCTCAACGGCGCCCAGCTCGTCTACAACCCCTCCGCCACCCACCGCGGCCTGTCCTCCTACCTGTGGCGGCTGGAGCAGCCCGCGGCGGCCGTCGCCAACGAGTACTTCGTCGCCGCGATCAACCGCGTCGGCCGCGAGGAGTACGGCGACAACGACTTCTACGGGACGAGTTACTTCGTGGACCCGCGCGGACAGTTCGTCGGGGACGTCGCCGACGACGCCAAGGAGGAGCTCCTCGTCCGCGACCTCGACTTCGACCTCATCGAAGAGGTGCGGCAGCAGTGGGCCTTCTACCGCGACCGCCGCCCCGACGCCTACGAAGGGCTGGTGCAGCCGTGAACGACCTCTACGACCGGCACCGGGCCGTCCTGCCCGACTGGCTCGCGCTCTACTACGACAGCCCCCTGGAGATCACCCACGGCGAGGGCCGCCACGTCTGGGACAGCGAGGGCCGGCGCTACCTGGACTTCTTCGGCGGCATCCTCACCACCATGACCGCGCACGCCCTGCCCGAGGTCACCAAGGCGGTCAGCGAGCAGGCCGGGCGGATCATCCACTCCTCCACCCTCTACCTCAACCGGCCGATGGTGGAACTCGCCGAGCGCATCGCCCAGTTGAGCGGCATCCCGGACGCCCGGGTCTTCTTCACCACCTCCGGCACCGAGGCCAACGACACCGCACTGCTGCTCGCCACCACCCACCGGCGCAGCAACACGATCCTGGCCATGCGCAACAGCTACCACGGACGTTCCTTCAGCGCCATCGGCATCACCGGCAACCGCTCCTGGTCCCCGAGCTCCCTGTCCCCGCTGCAGACCCTCTATGTCCACGGGGGCGTGCGCACCCGCGGCCCGTTCGCCCACCTGAGCGACGCCGAGTTCATCGCCGCCTGCGTGGAGGACCTGCGCGACCTCCTCGGCCACACCCGTCCGCCCGCGGCCCTGATCGCCGAACCCATCCAGGGCGTCGGCGGGTTCACCTCCCCGCCCGACGGCCTCTACGCGGCCTTCCGCGACGTACTGAACGAACACGGCATCCTGTGGATCGCCGACGAGGTGCAGACCGGCTGGGGCCGCACCGGCGAGCACTTCTGGGGCTGGCAGGCACACGGGAGGAACGGCCCGCCCGACATCGTCACCTTCGCCAAGGGCATCGGCAACGGCATGTCCATCGGCGGGGTCGTCGCCCGCGCCGAGATCATGAACTGCCTGGACGCCAACAGCATCTCCACCTTCGGCGGCACCCAGATCACCATGGCCGCCGGCCTCGCCAACCTCAACCACCTGATCGAGCACGACCTCCAGGGCAACGCCCGCCGGGTCGGCGGCCTGCTCATCGAGCGGCTGCGGGCCGTCGCCGCCCAGCTGCCCGGCGTACGGGAGGTGCGCGGACGCGGACTGATGATCGGCGTCGAACTGGCCCGGCCCGGGACCGACGAGGCCGACCCGCGCGCGGCCGCCGCCGTGCTGGAGGCGGCCCGCGAGGGCGGCCTGCTCATCGGCAAGGGCGGCGGACACAGCACCAGCGCCCTGCGCATCGCACCACCGCTGTCCCTCACCGTCGCGGAGGCCGAGGAGGGCGCCGCCATCCTCGAAGGCGCCCTGCGCAGCGCGTACTAGCGCGCCCTGAGGCAAGCCGCGCCGAACCGGCCACGAAGAGGCGCCGAACCGGCCACGAAGAAATCACCGAACAGGCCACGAAGAAAGGGGAACGCCATGACCGCCGCCGCGGGCCGCCCCCTGACCTCCTTCGAGACCGACGCGACCGAGCCGGCTCTGACGGTTCGTCAGGTACTCGCTCTGGAGCGGGTGCTGGCCGGGGAACCCGAGGTGGTGGCGGGCGCCGGCCACCTTGACCGGCCCGTGCGCTGGGTGCACGTGGCCGAGGCCGCCGACGTCGGCGTGATGCTCACCGGCGGCGAGATGGTCCTCACCACCGGCGTGCTGCTCGCCGGCGACGAGGACAAGCAGGCCGAGTACATCCGTTCCCTGCACCGCGCCGAGGCCGCCGCCGTGGTGCTCGGCCTCGGCCGCGCCTTCCCCACCCCGCCGGAGGTGATGCGCCGGGCCGCCGAGCGGTGCGGGCTTCCCCTGGTCGTCCTGCACCGCCCCTTCCCCTTCGCGGAACTGACCGAGGAGGTCCAGTCCCGGCTGGTGCGGCGCAAGTTCGCCGCCGTCAGCCTCTCGGAGTCCGTACGCACCGCGCTCACCGCGCTCATCACCGCCGGCGCCCCGCTCCAGGCGCTGCTCGACGAGATCGCCCAGCACAGCGCCTGCCCCGTCGTCGTCACCAACCTCGCCCACCGGGTGCTGGCCACGGCGGGAGAGCGGTCCGCGGTGGACGACGTGCTGCGCGACTGGGAGCGCATCGCCCGGCAGGCATGGGGGCACCACCCAGGCCGTTCAGGCACTGGGGGAGGCAGCGAGGGCGACGGCTGGATCCGCGCCGAACTCGGCGGGCGCGGCGAGCGCTGGGGCCGCATCGTGCTGTGCGGGCACCGCGGCGACACCGCCACCGGACGGCTGCTCGCCGACCGCGCCGCCGAGGCCCTCGTCCTGCACCGCATGCTCGGCGGCAACGCGGGCTGCACCTGGGAGGAGCAGTCGGCGCAGGGCCTGCTCACCGACCTGGTCAGCGGGGTCGTGGCGGCCCGGCAGCTGCTGCCCCGGGCACGCGCGGCCGGGCTGCCCGTCAACCGGCGCACCTTCGTGCCGCTCGTCGTGCCCGGCGGCGATCCGGCCGAACTCGACCGGCTGCTGCGGCTGCTGGGCCTGACCGGCCTGGCCGCCGAACTCGCCGAGGGCGCCACCGCCGTACTCCTCAGCCTCGCCCGCGACCAGGACGCCGACGCCCTCACCGCGCACTTCGCCGCCCGGCTGCGCGCGGAGTCCGGGGCGCACGGCACGGTGGTGGCAGCCGCCGACGCCCGTACCGCCTGGGACGAGGTGCCCGCCGGGCTGCGCGAGGCACGGCACGTCGCCGAGGCCGTCGCGGACTCCGCCGCGGCCCTCGACCTCCCGGCCGTCGTACGCCTGAAGGACGTGCACCTGCGCGGACTGATCCGGCTGCTGCGGGACGACCCGCATGTGCAGTCCTTCGCCGAGCGGGAGCTGGACGGGCTGCTGTGCGGGGCCGGCCAGGACCTGCTCGACGTGCTGCGCACCTACCTCGCCACCGGCCGCAACAAGTCCCGCACCGCCCAGCTCCACCACGTCTCCCGGCCCGCCCTCTACCGCCGCCTGGAGGCCATACAGACCCGCCTGGGGGTGGACCTCGACGACTTCGAGCAGGCCGCCTCCGTGCACATCGCGCTCCTCGCGCACGATGCGCAACACCAGTGAAATCTGCGATCACCTGGGAAAACGGCGGTGAAACATGCGATGTGGAGAAGGTGACACGGTGACACGCCGCACCCCCGCAGACGTGACACGGTGCACCTCAAAGCGGGCCGTCCGGCTTTCTACGCTCGCCGCACACCGAACAGAGCGGAGGACCCGATGAGCAGAGTGATCCGTGCCGCCCTCTTCCAGACCGCCTGGACCGGCGACAAGGAGTCCATGATCCAGGTCCACGAGCAGGCGGCCCGTGACGCGGCCGCGCAGGGCGCCCAAGTCCTGTGCTTCCAGGAGCTGTTCTACGGACCCTACTTCTGCCAGGTCCAGGACCCGGCGTTCTACGAGTACGCCGAGCGGATCCCCGAGGGACCCATCGTCCGGCGCTTCCAGGCGCTCGCCCGCGAACTGGGCATCGTCCTCGTGCTGCCGATGTACGAGGAGGAACAGCCCGGCGTCCTCTACAACACCGCCGCCGTGATCGACGCGGACGGCTCCTACCTCGGCAAGTACCGCAAGACCCACATCCCCCAAGTGCGAGGCTTCTGGGAGAAGTTCTACTTCCGGCCCGGCAACAGCGGCTGGCCCGTCTTCGACACCAGGGCCGGCCGGATCGGCGTCTACATCTGCTACGACCGCCACTTCCCGGAGGGCTGGCGGGCCCTGGGCCTGGCCGGCGCCGAGATCGTCTTCAACCCGTCGGCCACCTCCCGCGGTCTGTCCGGCTACCTCTGGCAGCTCGAACAGCCGGCGGCGGCCGTCGCCAACGAGTACTTCGTCGGCGCGATCAACCGGGTCGGCGTCGAGGAACTGGGCGACAACGACTTCTACGGCACCTCCTACTTCGTCGACCCCGAGGCGCAGTTCGTCGGCGAGGTGGCGGGAGACAAGGAGACCGAACTCCTCGTGCGCGACCTCGACCTGGCCAAGCTGCGCGAGGTCCGCGACCGCTGGCAGTTCTACCGCGACCGCGCCCCGGGCGCCTACGGGCCGCTGACCGCGCCCTGACGGCCGGCCAGTACCGAACCCACCGTGTCCACGACCGGAAGGAGAGGGAGCATGAGCCGTACCGTCATCCGTGGTGGCCTCGTCATCACCGCCTCCGACGAGATCCACGCCGACGTCCTGATCGAGGACGGCCGCATCGCCGCCCTCGCCGCCTCCGGCACCCCGGCCGCCGAGGCCTGGACGGCCGAGCGGGTCGTCGACGCCACCGGGAAGTACGTCATCCCCGGCGGCGTCGACGCCCACACCCACATGGAACTGCCCTTCGGCGGCACCTTCGCCTCCGACACCTTCGAGACCGGCACCCGGGCCGCCGCCTGGGGCGGCACCACCACGATCGTCGACTTCGCCGTGCAGAGCGTCGGCCACACCCTGCGCGAGGGCCTGGACGCCTGGCACGCCAAGGCCGAGGGCAACTGCGCCATCGACTACGGCTTCCACATGATCGTCTCGGACGTCGGCGACGAGACGCTGAAGGAGATGGACCTGCTGGTGGAGGAGGGCGTGACCTCCTTCAAGCAGTTCATGGCCTACCCCGGCGTCTTCTACTCCGACGACGGCCAGATCCTGCGCGCCATGCAGCGCTCCGCCGAGAACGGCGGACTGATCATGATGCACGCCGAGAACGGCATCGCCATCGACGTGCTCGTCGAACAGGCCCTCGCCCGCGGCGAGACCGACCCCCGCTACCACGGCGAGGTCCGCAAGGCGCTCCTGGAGGCCGAGGCCACCCACCGCGCCATCCGGCTCGCGC
>NZ_BMVJ01000022.1:10328-21107 GCF_014650655.1 Streptomyces anandii JCM 4720 | reverse complement strand
AGGTCGCCGGCGCGCCCCTGTACGTCGTCCACGTGTCCGCGCGGGAGGCGGTCGCCGAACTGATCAGGGCCCGCGACGACGGGCTGAACGTGTTCGGCGAGACCTGCCCGCAGTACCTGTTCCTGTCCACCGACAACCTCGCCGAGCCGGACTTCGAGGGCGCCAAGTACGTCTGCTCCACGCCCCTGCGGCCCAGGGAGCACCAGGCCGCGCTGTGGAAGGGCCTGCGCACCAACGACCTCCAGGTGGTCTCCACCGACCACTGCCCCTTCTGCTTCACCGGCCAGAAGGAACTCGGCCGCGGCGACTTCTCCAAGATCCCCAACGGGTTGCCGGGCGTGGAGAACCGCATGGACCTGCTCCACCAGGCCGTCGTCGACGGGCACATCTCCCGCCGCCGCTGGATCGAGATCGCCTGTGCCACCCCGGCCCGCATGTTCGGCCTGTACCCGAAGAAGGGCACCATCGCGCCCGGCGCGGACGCCGACATCGTCATCTACGACCCGCACGCCGAGCAGGTCATGTCCGCCGAGACCCACCACATGAACGTCGACTACTCCGCCTACGAGGGCAGGCGCGTCACCGGCCGCGTGGAGACGGTCCTCTCGCGCGGCGAACCCGTCATCACCGAGCGGGAGTACACCGGGCACGCCGGGCACGGCGTCTACACCCCGCGCTCCACCTGTCAGTACCTCAACTAGGAGTGGCGCCCATGGACTTCGGACTCGTCCTGCAGACCGACCCGCCGGCCTCGCGCGTCGTCAGCCTGATGCAGCGGGCCGAGCGCAACGGCTTCCGCTACGGCTGGACCTTCGACTCCGCCGTGCTCTGGCAGGAGCCGTTCGTCATCTACTCCCAGATCCTCGCGCAGACCGAGCGGCTGACCGTCGGCCCGATGGTCACCAACCCCGGCACCCGCACCTGGGAGGTCACCGCCTCCACCTTCGCCACCCTCAACGACATGTTCGGCAACCGCACGGTCTGCGGGATCGGCCGCGGCGACTCCGCGATGCGCGTCGCCGGCCGCAAACCCAACACCCTCGCCCGCATCAGCGAGGCCATGAAGGTCATCCGGGCGCTGGGCAGGGGGGAGGAGGCGGACCTCGGCGGCACCGTGATCCGCTTCCCCTGGGTCAAGCCCGGCGCCGAACTGCCCGTATGGATGGCCGCGTACGGGCCCAAGGCGCTGAAGATGACCGGCGAGGAGGCCGACGGGTTCATCCTCCAGCTCGCCGACCTCTACCTCACCGAGTACATGGTCAAGGCCGTCCGGGACGCGGCCGCCGCGGCCGGACGCGACCCGGAAGCGGTGACGGTCTGCGTCGCCGCGCCCGCCTACGTCACCGCCGACGACTCGCCCGAGGCGCTCGCCCACGCCCGCGAGCAGTGCCGCTGGTTCGGCGGCATGGTCGGCAACCACGTCGCCGACCTGGTCGAACGCTACGGCGAGCACTCCGCCGCCGTACCGGACGAACTCACCGACTACATCAAGGCCCGCCAGGGGTACGACTACGCCCACCACGGGCGCAGCGGCAACCCCGACACCCAGTTCGTGCCCGACGAGATCGTGGACAGGTTCTGCCTGGTCGGGCCCGTGGAGAAGCACATCGAGAAGCTGAACGCGCTGCGTGAACTGGGCGTCGACCAGTTCGCCGTGTACGACATGCACGACGCGCAGGAAGCCGTGATCGACGCGTACGGGCAGCAGGTCATCCCGGCCGTCAACTCCTGATCCCCGCGACCGAGTTCCGACAACCCCCCACTCCACTGTCCCCCCTCCCCACCTCCCCGGGGAGGGGCCGGGCGCCCGCATCGCCCCACTTCGACCCGCCTCATGGATTGGGCTGCCCATGACCGACACCGCTCCCACGGCCATACCACCGTCCGCCCAGGTCACCCGCCCCGACGGGCGTGTGGAGATCGACCCCGGCGCCCCGCTGCCCGGCGGTCCCTACGCCAACGCGGACCTGCTGCCGGTCCCGGTCGCCAATCGCACCTGGACCACCTACAACTTCTCCGCGCTGTGGGTCGGCATGGCCCACAACACGGCCTCCTGGACCTTGGCCTCCGGTCTGATCGCCGTCGGCATGGACTGGAAGCAGGCGGTGTTCACCATCGCCCTGGCCAACCTGATCGTGCTGGTGCCGATGCTGCTCACCGGGCACGCGGGACCCAAGTACGGCATCCCCTTCCCCGTCTTCGCCCGCGCCTCCTTCGGGGTGCGCGGCGCCAACCTGCCCGCCGTCGTACGGGCGTTGGTGGCGTGCGGCTGGTTCGGCATCCAGACCTGGATCGGCGGCGAGGCCATCTACTTCCTCGCCGGGAAGCTGATCGGCGACAGCTGGACGAACGCCTCCCACGTGGGCGGCCACGCCTGGACGATGTGGCTGTCCTTCGCGATCTTCTGGGCGATCCAGGTGGCCGTCATCTACCGGGGCATGGAGACCATCCGCCGGTTCGAGAACTGGGCGGCGCCCTTCGTTCTCGTCGGCGCGTTCGTGATGCTGTGGTGGATGAGCAGCAAGGCCGGCGGCCTCGGCCCGCTCTTCGACCAGCCCTCCAAGCTGGGCTGGGGAGCGGACTTCTGGAAGCTGTTCGCGCCCGCCCTGATGGGCATGATCGGCTTCTGGTCCACGCTGTCGCTCAACATCCCCGACTTCACCCGCTACGGCAGGAGCCAGAGGGCGCAGACCCGCGGCCAGGCCCTCGGACTGCCCACCACCATGACCCTGTTCGCCTTCCTGTCGGTGCTGGTCACCTCCGGCTCGCAGGCCGTCTACGGCCGGCCCGTCTGGGACCCGGTGCAGTTGGCGGCGAAGACGGACAACGTGGCCGGACTGCTGTACGCGCTGGTGACCGTGCTGGTGGCCACCCTCTCGGTCAACATCGCGGCCAACATGGTCTCCCCGGCCTTCGACTTCTCCAACGTCGCGCCGCGCAGGATCAGTTTCCGCACCGGCGCCCTCATCACGGCCGTGCTCGCCGTGGTGATGTGCCCGTGGAAGCTGTACTCCGACCCGCAGGGCTACATCTTCACCTGGCTCGGCCTGGTCGGCGGACTGCTCGGCACCGTCGCCGGCATCCTCATCGCCGACTACTGGATCCTGAGGCGCTCCCACCTCGAGCTGGTCGACCTGTACCGGACCGGTGGCCGCTACTGGTACGCGGGCGGCTGGAACTGGCGGGCCGTGGTGGCGTTCGTGGTCGGCGGCGTCCTCGCCATCGGCGGCGCCGACTTCCACCCGCTGATCGACGGCCGTCCGATCCCCGCCCTGAAGTCCCTCGCGGACTACGGCTGGGCGGTGGGCCTGGGCACCTCGATGGTGCTGTACCTGCTGCTGATGCTGTCCCGCAACCGGGAACGGGTCACCGCCTGAGAGCTCGTCCGCCGGGGAACGGTCAGCCCTGCCGGCCGTTCCCCAGCGCGGCCACGGCGTCCCTGGCCGCCTTGATGGCGCCCTTGTTGATCTCGTCCGTGTCCGGCGCCTTCTTCGTCTCGAAGTCGCTGCCGTTGTACGTGACGACCACCAGCGCGTTGGAGGAACGCGCCATCACCACGCCCTCACGGGTCTGCTGCTTGTCCTGGGTGGTCAGGTTGACCACCGAGTAGGCGCTGTCCCCGAGGCCCGGTACCGCCCCGCCGCCGCTCTTCTCCGCCGTCCGGTCCTCGTACGCCTTCTGCGCCGCCGCCTGCGAGTCCATGATCTCGAAGGAGACGTCGAGCCAGCGGTAGTCGAAGCCCTTGAGCGCGTTCCACGAACAGGTGCGGCGCACCTTGGTGTCCGTGGACGGGATCTCCTTGCCCGCCGTCTTCGCGCCCGGCACCAGGGAGCCGATCGTCTTCGCCGCCACGCTGGCGCACGGCGCCGGTGCGGAGGCGTAGGCCTTGGACACCGCCGTCGAGGAGGGCGCGGTGGACGAGGAGGAGGCTTCCGCGCCGCCGGACGGGGTGTCCTGCTGGGCCGCGTGGTGCTCGGCTGTCGGCGCGGGGGCGAACGGGCCGGACGTCAACGCCCAGCCCGCGCAGGCGAGCACGACGACGGGACTCAGCCGCGCGGTGAGCGCGAGCGGCAACGGAAGATCACGCACGGCGCACTCTCGTGTGGGGGACGGACGGTGCGGCACTGGTCCGCACCGCGGACGGTACGACAGTTTCACACGAGACCCTGTGGGGCGGAAGTGCGAACTCGCTCCGTGCCCACGCGGTTACGGCCCAAGACTCCTACGGCACCCTCGCCGTCCACTCGGCCGAGCCGAACTTCGTCCGCGACAGCTCCCGCGCCCGGGCGAGTTCGTCGTCGGTCACCTTGCCCTCCGACAGCCCGTACCGCCCGCGGAAGGAGTCGATCATCCGCGCGATCACCGCTTCGCGCGCGAGACCGGTCTGCCGGCGCAGCGGATCCACCCGCTTCTTCGCGCTCTTCGTCCCCTTGTCCGACAGCTTCTCCCGCCCGATTCGGAGCACTTGGAGCATTTTGTCCGCGTCGATGTCG
This sequence comes from Streptomyces anandii JCM 4720, assembly GCF_014650655.1. Lineage (GTDB taxonomy): Bacteria > Actinomycetota > Actinomycetes > Streptomycetales > Streptomycetaceae > Streptomyces > Streptomyces anandii. Next base: position 16,614 of record NZ_BMVJ01000022.1, on the reverse strand, counting down.
TACGACATCGTCACATGGTGCAGCACCGCGCCGGGGCCGCCGTGCGGTCCCACGACCCGCTTCTGCGCCGCCCCCGCGATCTTGCCCTGCTCGGTGGCGATGTCGTTCAGCGGCTGGTACCAGGCGTGGATGCCCATGTCGCCGAGGGCGCCGAGCACCCAGTCGTCGAGATAGGCGTAACTGTCCTGGAAGGACAGGCCCTGCACCAGCGACTCGGGCACCGACAGCGAGTACGTGATCGTGTTGCCCGGCTCCACGAACATCGCGCCGCCGCCGGAGATCCGGCGCACCACCTCGATGCCGTGGCGCGCGGCGCCCTCGGGGTCCACCTCGTTGCGCAGGGACTGGAAGCTGCCGATGATCACCGCCGGGGCGCCCCACTCCCACACCCGCAGCGTCGGCGGCCGCCGGCCCGCGGCGACCTCGGCCGTCAGCACCTCGTCCAGCGCCATGTGCAGCGTCGGGGACTGCGGGCCCTCGTGGACGAGCTGCCAGTCGTAGTCCGTCCAGTCGGTGGCGTGCGCCAGCGCCCGTCGCACCGCGATGCCCACGCCCTCCGACGTCAGCCCGTACATCACGGTCCCCTCCGGCAGGGCCGCGTCGATCCGGGCTGCGAGACCCGCCGCGCCGGTGTCCGCGGGAGCGCCCTCCAGCGCGCCGTTCACCGCGTCCAGCGCCTCGTCCGGCTCCAGGAAGAAGTCGCCCGCCACGCGCACGTGCCGCAGCACGCCGTCCTCCGCCTCCACGTCCACGACGACGAGCTTGCCGCCGGGCACCTTGTACTCACCGTGCACTGCCAGGGCCTCCGTTCCCGCCGCAGCAGATCAACGCCCCGCACGGCCGGGGTGTTCCCAGCCACTGGAACCTCCCCGTCGCCCCGCGCATCTTCCAGTGCGGGAGGCAGGAGCGGCGGTACGGGGCCTCCGCCGGACGCCTCCCGGCAGGGAAGGGTCCTCATGGCACGGCGGACAGCGGCTTACTCCGCGATCCCCCTCGCGGTCGTCCTCGCGGTCACGGCCTGCGGCCCGTCCCACCACGGCGCCGCGCCGCCACCCAGCTCGGCGCACCGTACGACCGCGTCCGCCGGCACTCCCGACCCCACCGCCCCGAAACCGGCCACCCCCTCGGCGACCACCCGCCCCACGCGGACCAACGCCTCCCCCTCCACCCCGGCCGGCACCCCCCACGCCGCGCCCTGCCGAAGCGGGCAACTGCGGTGGACCCTGACCCGCCTCGACGCCAAGCCCGGTCACAAACCGTCCACCGCGCTGCTGACCGTCACCAACACCGCCGCACGGCCCTGCGCCCTGCACGGCTACCCCTATCTCGAGGCGCACGTGGGCAAGGGCCCCGCCGTGTGGACCGAACCGGGCAGCAAGGCGCGGATCCGGCTGCTGCTGCGCCACGGCCGCCCGGTCGTCTTCCCGCTCACCTACCGGGCGGCGCCCGACCGGCACGGATACTGCGCCATCCCCACCGACTTCGACCCCGTCATAGACGTACGCCCCCCGCACCCCGCCCGCGGCGACTACGGCACCCCGGTGCGGATGACCGACACCCACGGGCGCCCGGTGCGCCCGGTGTTCTGCGACACCATCCGCATCGGCCCGCCCCGGCAGCGGTAGGGCGGCGCACGCCCCTGCAGGGGAGCGATGGGGTTCGCCGGTGCGCAGAACGGCGGTCCGTAGGGGGCTGTCCTGATCGCGCCGATGGCCTAGACGTGGAGCTCTGGAATACGCGCTTCACCGCCGGGCGGCCGGCCCGGGACGCGGTGACGCGCGCACGCACCACGCCGCCGCCGAACGGGGAGAAGTGATCGACTTGACGACATTCGTCAGGAACGTGGCACCGCTGGAATGGGCCTTCCTGGGCATTACCCCCGAACTGCGGGTGATGAACCTCCTCGTCGAGGGCGAGGGCGCCATCCCGCCGCACCGGCTGGCGGACGCCGTCGCCGCCGCCGCGCACGCGCACCCCGGGATGCGGCTGACCCGGCAGGACGAGCGGTGGACCGACAGCGGCACCGCCCCCGCCGTACGGACCCTCGCCGGCGCCCTGGACCGCGCCCGGCTCGACGCCCCGGAACTGCGCGCGCCGTTCGACGACACCCGCGCGACCTGCGAGGTGCTGCTCGCCCCCGGAGACCCGGCCACCGTGGTGTTCCGCGCCGACCACGCCGTGACCGACGGCCGAGGACTGCTGCTGTGGGCGCGCGACGTCTTCCGCGCGCTGCGCGGCGAGGACCCGCTCGGCGCACCCGCGGACACCGGCAGCGAGGAGCTGCTGCGGCAGTCGCACCCGGACGGCGAACCACCCCGCGCCGCCGCCCGCGACCTCGACTTCCCCTCACCGCTCGGCCCCCGCCCGCACGAGCGGGCGGGACTGCTGTGGCGGCGCCGCAGCCTCGACGGCACCCATCTGGCGGCCACCGCCAAGGTGGTCGCCGCCCTCGCGGCCGCCCACGGACCCGGCCGCTTCCACGTCCCCGTCGACCTGCGGCGCCACCTGCCCGGGCTGCGCTCCACCGCCGCGCTCTCGCACGCCGTCGACCTCGACGTGGCCGAGGGCGAGGGCTGGGAGGAGGTGCAGCGCACGCTCCTGGGCCGGCTGACGGACCGCCGGGACCTGGCCGCGGGCACCGACCCGGGCATCCTCGGCCTGCCGCTGCCCCTGCTGCGGGAGGGCATCGCGGACATCGACCGCACGGCCGCCGGCGCCGACCGCCACAGCGCCCGCGCCTGCGTCTCGCACCTCGGCACCGTCGACCCCGCCGACTTTTGCGCCGACGGCTTCGAGGCCGTCTCCGTGTACGCGCTCGGCGGCGTCACCCCCGGGGGCCCGCCCGAGATCGACGTCGTCGAACTCCCCGGCCGCACCGAGCTCACCGTCACCTGGTACGACGGCCCCGGAACCGCGGACCGCGCCGAGGCACTGCTCGACACCCTCGAGGAGGCCCTCTCACCGAGGGCGCACCGGCACTGGGAGGGCAACCGCACCAGGCGGCCGCTGCCCGACGCCCGGTCCGTCGTCGCGCTCTTCCGCGAACAGGTCGCACGCACCCCCCACCGCACCGCGCTCAGCGGCCCGGAGGGCGAGGTCAGCTACCTCGAGCTGAGCCGCCGCGCGGACGCGGTCGCCGCCGAACTGCGCCGTCTGGGCGCCGGACCGGGCACCGTGGTCGGGCTGCTCGCCGGCCGCTCGGCCGCCTCGGTCGCCGGGCTCTGGGGCGTCCTGCGCGCGGGCGCCTGCTACCTCCCACTGGACGTGCGCCACCCGGACCGCCGGCTCGCGGACCTGCTCACGGACGCGGGCAGCACCCTGTGCCTGGTCGAGCGCGCCCAGGAGGGACGCGACTGCCTCCCCGAGGGCTGCCGTGCGCTGCCGCTGGACGCGCTCGCCACCGGCCCCGCGGGGGAGGACGCGGCCACGGCCGCCGATGCCGACACCGCCGTCGGCCCCCACGACCTCGCCTACGTCATCTACACCTCCGGCTCGACCGGGCGGCCCAAGGGCGTGCAGATCGAGCACGGCAGCCTGGCCAACTACGTGCACTGGGCCACCCGCGAGTTCGGCATCGACTCCGAGACCTGTCTGCCGCTGCTCACCTCGCCCTCCTTCGACGTCTCCGGCACCTCCGTGTTCCTGCCGCTGCTGACCGGCGGCGAAGTGGTCCTGATGCGGGACGACCCCAACCACCTCTCCCTGCGGCACCTTCTGACCCGGACCCGCGCCAACACCCTGAACCTGACGCCCTCCCACCTGGACCTGATCGGCGGCCTGGACATCGCGCCGGCCGGATACCGCAGCGTCGTCGTGGTCGGCGAGCAGCTGCGCGTGGAGGTGGCCGCGCGGGCGCAGGAGATGTTCGGGCCCAAGTGCCGGATCATCAACCTGTACGGCCCGACCGAGGCCACCATCGGCTGCACCGCCCACACCTACGACGAGGAGAGCGACCAGGACGGCTCCGTGGTGCCCATCGGATGGCCCGCGGACAACACCTCGGTGTACCTGCTGGACGGTGAGCGGCGGTTCGTCGCCCCCGGCGAGGTGGGGGAGATGTACCTCGGGGGCGCCCAGCTCGCGCGCGGCTACCTCGGCCGGCCCGAGCTCAACCGGGAGCGGTTCCCCAGGCTGGCCGACGGCACCCGCGTCTACCGCACCGGCGACCTCGCCCGCGTACTGCCCTCCGGGGAGCTGCAGTTCGTCGGGCGCATCGACGACCAGGTCAAGATCCGCGGTCACCGGGTGGAACCGGCCGAGGTGGCGCGGGCGCTGGAGGAGCACGCGGCGGTCGACCGGGCCGTGGTGGTGACCCGCCCGGCGGCCGGGCGGGGCGGCAAGGCGCTGTACGGCTACGTACTCACCAACTCGCCTGTCACGCCTGAGGAGTTGAGGGCGCATCTGGAGGAGCTGCTGCCCGCCCACATGGTCCCGGCCGCCGTCACGGCGGTGCCCGAACTGCCGTACACCGTCAGCGGGAAGGTGGACGTACGGGCCCTGCCGGACCCCTTCGCCGACGAGCGGCACGGCGCTGACGGCCCCCCGCGCACGCCCGTCGCCGCGGACCGGGGAACGGGCCAGGTGGCGGACCAGGCGGGGGACCCGGTGGCCGAGGCGGTGGCCGGGACCTGGGCCCGCACGCTCGGGGTCGACCGCTCCCGCCTGGAAGGGCAGTCCGACTTCCAGCGGCTGGGCGGGGACTCGCTGTCCCTGCTGGCGATGCTCGCCGGCGTCGCGCGGGAACTCCTCGACGCGCGCGCCGAAGAGGCGTTCATGGCCGAACTCGGCCGCATCCTGCGCGAGCCGACCCTGGAACGCGTCACCGCGCTCGTCCACGAGGTGCGCTCCGAAGCGTCTTCGGCAGTGTGAGTAACACGACATCGAACGCCCGCTCGCAATTGGAACCGCCTGATGTCCCCGGATCGGCCCGGTACGTCCCGGGCGCGGCCCCAAACGTAGGGGTACCCCCTAGATCAAGCGTTCTGCTAGACATGGATTGGCCGAAGGATCGGCACGGCAACGCCGAGCTCGTTGTTGGCGGGGAATCTCAGGAAAGAGTTTTGTTGCAGTGGGTGAATTCCAGGACCCCAGCCGTTGGATACGCCGTTTCCACCCCGCTGAGGAGAGCGGAGTGCGTCTCGTCTGCCTTCCGCACGCGGGCGGTTCGGCACCCTTCTACTTCCCGATGTCACGCGCGCTGTCTCCCGCGGTCGACGTCGTCTCGGTGCAGTACCCGGGCCGGCAGGACCGTAGGGCGGATCCGGCCATCGAGGACATCGGGGAATATGCGGACGCCATCACCGCGGAAATCCGGCCATGGCTGGACCGGCCCGTCGCACTGTTCGGGCACAGCATGGGAGCGGTTCTCGCATTCGAGGTGACCCGGCGGCTGGAGCGGGACGGCGTCGTACCGCTCGCCGTGTTCGCCTCGGGCCGCAGGGCGCCTTCACGCCACCGGGACGAAAACGTCCACCGGCGTGACGACGACGGAGTCGTCGAGGAGATGCGGCTGCTCAGCGGAACCGACTCACAGATCCTCGGCGACGAGGAGATCCTGCGGATGGTGCTGCCCGCCATCCGCAGCGACTACACCGCGATCGAGAAGTACCGCGCCGCTCCCGGGCTCACGGTGACCGCCCCGATCACCGTGCTGACCGGCGACAACGACCCCAGGACCAGCCTGGACGAGGCGTCGGCGTGGGCGGAGCACACCACCGGGGCGTTCGACATGCACGTGTTCACGGGCGGCCACTTCTTCCTGGCCAACCACCAGGAGCAGATCCTGAAGATCGTCTCCGACACGCTCGGCGGACCGCGGCCCGGCAAGAGCGGTCCTCTTTCCTGACGCGTGGGACCGCGTGACCGGCGGTCCCACGCGCGCACAGGCCGGCGACGACCCGATCCCGAAAGGGATACGCCACCTGAAAAGGAAACCTGAACAACTTTCAACAGCACCACCGCGGCACCCTGCCGACCGGACGATCCGGGCGTGCCGCGGTTTCCGGGGGAAACACAAAATGACCATGTCTTTGAAGTTGGTCGAACGCGAGAGCCATCTCGGAGCGCTGAACGAGCTGCTGCACAGTGCCGGAAACGGCCGGGGCCGCGTCGCTCTGCTCAGCGGCGCGGTGGCCAGCGGCAAGACCGAACTCCTCGAAGCCTTTACCGAACAGGCGATCGACGACGGGGCGATACTGCTCGACGCCACCGCCTCACGCGCCGAACGGGCACTGCCCTTCGGCATCCTGAGAAAGATATGCGACCACGCGTCGGTCGCGCCGGAAGT
>NZ_BMVJ01000022.1:6184-10306 GCF_014650655.1 Streptomyces anandii JCM 4720 | reverse complement strand
CCGCACCGAAGCGCTGCGGCTCATGGACGAAGCGGCGACGGAAACCGGCCAGCAGGACCGAATGCGACCCATGCCGTATGTCGCCTGGGCCCTGCTCCAACTCGCCCGCGAACACACGATCGTCATAGCGATCGACGACGTCCACTGCAGCGACGAGAATTCTCTACAATTCCTCCTCTATTTGACTCGGCGTATACGTCAGTCGCGCATCCTGATCGTCCTCACCGAGGCGACCAGACTCCGCCAGGAACAGGTCGTGTTCCACGCCGAGCTGCTGCGCCAGCCGCACTGCAGCCGCATCCACGTCGGCATGCTCTCCGCGCAGGGCACCGCGACGGTGATCGCCGGCCAGTTCGTGCCCGCGCTCGCCGCCCGGCTGGCCCCCGAGTTCCACGCCATCAGCGGCGGCAACCCGCTGCTGCTGCGCGCCCTGCTCGAGGACTGCCTGGCCGGCGTCGACCGCAACGAGCCCTTCCAGCGCGTCGTACCGGCCGACAAGTACGCCCAGGCCGTACGGGACTGCCTGCACCGCGGCGAGCCCGACATGCTGACCGTCGCCCGGGGCGTGGCCGTGCTCGGTGACGCCGGCTCCACCGCGCTGCTCGGCCAGGTGCTCGGCATCCAGGCCGAGGAGGCCGAACAGGGCGTCCAGGACCTGATGCGGTGCGCCGTGCTCGACGACGCCTTCTTCCGCGACCCGGCGGCACGCACCGCCGTACTGGAGGTCACCGAGCCCCACACCCTCGCCCGACTGCACCAGCGGGCCGCCGCACTGCTGCACCGCGACGGCGCCTCCGCCCTGGATGTGGCCCGGCACCTGCTCAGCGGCCGGCAGGACGTCGACGACACCATGATCCCCGTCCTGCAGGAAGCCGCCGAGTACGCGCTGATCGACGACGACATCGAAGTGGCGCTGCACTGCCTGGAACTGGCCCACCGCACCTGCCAGGACCGCGAGACCCGCGCCGCGATCAAGGCCCGCCTCGTCAGCCTCGTATGGCGGCTCAACCCCGCCGCCGCCGAGGCCCACCTGCCGCAGCTCACCGCCGAACTCGCCGGCCGGCTCCCCGGCCGCGACCTGGCCGCCTCGGTGTCCTACCTGGGCTGGTCCGGACGGCTGGACCAGGCGAGCGACATGGTGCACAGCCTGTCCGCCGCCTCCGGCGAACCGGCCGCGCGGGACACGGCCGCGCTCGAGGCCGCGCGCCGCTGGCTGACGATGATCAGCCCGTCCCTGGAGGCCGTCTTCCCCGAGTCCGCGCTGACCCGGGCACCCGCGGCCGAGGGCCCCGGCGGCAGCGGCGACGACGCCCACACCCTGGCCGCGTCCGCCATCTCCGCCGCGCTGACCGGCGGCCTCGGCGACAGCGCCGTCGCGGACGCCCAGCGCCTGCTGCAACGGCACCGCATCAGCGACACCTCCCTGCAGCCGCTCGTCTTCGCCCTCCTGGCCCTCGTCTACGCCGACCGGACCGACCTCGCGCTCGCCTGGTGCGAACGGCTCCTCGGAGAGTGCGCCACCCGGCGCGCGCCCGGCTGGCAGGCCCTGCTGTCCGCGGTCCGCGGCGACATCGCCCTGCGCCAGGGCGACCTGCCCGGCGCCGCGCACCACGCCCGCGCCGCCCTGTCGCTGATCTCGCTGCAGAGCTGGGGCATCGGCATCGCCCTGCCCCTGAGCACGCTGATCCAGGCCGAGATCGGCATGGGCCGCCCCGACGAGGCCATGGCGCTGCTCGAACAGCCCGTCCCCGACGCCCTGTTCGGCACCCTGCTCGGACTTCAGTACCTGCGCGCCCGCGGCCGCTGCCACCTGGCCACCGGCCGCTACCACGCCGCCGTCGAGGACTTCCTCACCTGCGGGCGGCTGATGCAGGAATGGGGAGTGGACGCGCCCGAACTGGTGCCGTGGCGCATCGACGCCGCCGAGGCGTGGCTCGCCCTGGGCGAACCCGAGCGCGCCCGCGGCCTCGCCGAACGCCAGCCGCGCCGCGGCGGTGCCGCGCCCAGCCGCACCCGCGGCGCCCAACTCCTCCTCCTCGCCCGCACCATGGAGATCAAGCGCCGGCTGCAACTGCTCAAGGAGTCGGTGGAGGTCCTGGAGAACAGCGACGACCGGCTCCAACTGGCCGCCGCCCTCGGGGAACTCGGCAACGGCTACCGCTCGCTCGGCGAGTTCAACCGGGCCCGGCTCCTGGTGCGCAAGGCCTGGCACGTCGCCAAGGCGTGCGGCGCGGAACCGCTGTGCCAGCTGCTCATGCCCGGCGACGCCGACACCGAGGCCGCCACCGGCCGCGAGGGCGACCTGCCCCGCGAGGCCGAGGCCCTCACCGAGGCCGAGTCCAGGGTCGCCGTACTCGCCGCGCACGGCCACACCAACCGTGAGATCGCCACCAAGCTGTACGTCACCGTCAGCACCGTGGAGCAGCATCTGACCCGCATCTACCGCAAGCTGAACGTCAAACGGCGCCGGGACCTGCCCTCCAAGCTGTCCGACAGCAGCCTGGCCGGCATCGCCTGACCCGCACCCGGGCCGTAAGCCCCGGTACTGCGACCGCCGTAATCGCGGTAATCGCCCCGCCCCCGCCGCCATCACAGCAGCCCCCGTTCGAACGCCGTGATGGCGGCGGCGGTGCGGTCCGTCACGTCCAGCTTGCGGTAGGCCCGCAGCAGATGGGTCTTCACGGTCGCCTCGCCGATGAACAGCTTCCGACCGATCTCCGCGTTCGTCAGCCCCTGGCTGACCAGCCGCAGCACCTCGCACTCCCGCTCCGACAGCGGCGGCGCGTCCACCGTCCTGGCCCGCACCAGCTTGCCCGCCAGCGACGGCGTCAGCACCGTCTCACCACGGGCAGCTCCCCGCACCGCGCTCACCAGCTCCGCGCGCGTGCTGCCCTTGAGCAGGTAGCCCGCCGCGCCCGCCTCCACCGCGCGCAGGATGTCCGCGTCGCTCTCGTACGTCGTGACGATCACGACCTTGCAGCCCGGGCACTGGCGCAGGATGTGCCCGGTCGCGGCCACCCCGTCCATGTCACCCATCCGCAGATCCAGCAGCACGATGTCCGGATTCAGCCGCGCCGCCAGCGCCACCGCCTCCTCACCGGACCCCGCCTGCCCGACCACGGTGATCCCGTCCGCGGACTCCAGGATGGCGCACAGGCCCTCCCGCACCACCGGATGGTCGTCGGCGAGCAGCACCCGCAGACCGTCCCCGGCCTCCTGCCCGGCGTCCTGGCCGCTGTGCTCCGTCATCGCCTTCTCGTCCGCCTTCTCGTCACTCACCGGCCGCCTCCGCGCGGGCCTTGGCCAGCGGCACCGTCACCTCGACCGCCGTACCCCTGCCGGGCCGGCTGGAGACGGCCGCCGTCCCGTTGATCTCCTGCACCCGGGCCCGCATACCGCTCAGCCCGAAGCCCTTCTCGTCCTCGCGCGCCTCGAAGCCCTCGCCGTCGTCGCGCACCGCCAGCCGCACCGCGTCCGGCGCGTAGGACAGCACCACGTCCACCCGCCGTGCCTGCGAGGCGTGCTTGCGCACGTTCGCGAACGCCTCCTGCACCGTACGCAGCAGCACCACGCTCACCGCCATCGGCAGCGGCACCTCCGTGCCCTCCACCGCGCACCGCACCGCCAGCCCCGTCTGCGCGACCAGCCCGTCCGCCTGCCGCCTGACGGCCTGCACCAGCGAACTCTCGCGCAGCGACGGAGGCGACAGCGCGGCCACGAAGTCCCGCGCCTCCATCAGACTGTCCTTCGCCACCCGGCCCGCCAGCTCCAGATGCCGCTGCGCCAGCTCCGGAGAGGCCGCCACCTCCGACTCGGCCGCCTGCACCAGACTGATGATGCTCGTCAGCCCCTGCGCCAGCGTGTCGTGGATCTCCCGCGCCAGCCGCTCCCGCTCCGCCGAGACGCCCGCCTGCCGCGACAGCTGCGCGAGCTGCTCCCGGCTGCACCGCAACTCCTCGATCAGCTCGGCCCGTTCACGGCTCTGCCGCACCACCCGCGTGATCCACAACCCCTGGAGCACCGACAGAGCTATGCCCAGCAGCGAGGTCGGCAGCACCGCGCCGATCTGCCCGCCGGTCAGCCACACCACCGTCACCGGCACCAGGTTGGCCAGCAGCACCA
>NZ_BMVJ01000022.1:4718-6160 GCF_014650655.1 Streptomyces anandii JCM 4720 | reverse complement strand
CCGCGATGGCCGATGTCGTCGGCAGCGCCATCATCAGCATCGGCACCACCGCGAACAACGCGAACGACGCCGCGACATCGCACGCGGTGGCCACCGTGAACAGCACGAACAGCCCCACGCCGAACACCACGTTGCGCGCCCCGAACACCCGCGACGGGCTGCCGTGGACCATCAGCTGGCGGCCCAGCGCCGCATACCACGGCACACCCAGCGTCAGCGCGCCGATCGCCACCGCCCGGTACGTCTGATCGCCGTCGGTGATGAACAGCAGCACGGTGGTGACGGCGTAACTGATCGAGAAGTAGCCGTCCCACAGCGCGAACCAGCGATTGCCGGCCTCGGGGGGCCGGCCGCCGCCGCTTCGCTCCGCCACGTCCACCTGGGTGTGAGTGCGCACAGGACAAGTCGTACCACCCACGGCCCCCCGCCGTGTCCACCGGTCGGTGGACAGCCGGTTCCACCGATCGGTCGTCCCGGCGTACACCCGTCCCCGCCTACGTTGAGTACAGCGGCGCAGGCAAGTGCGCGCAACCACGAAAGGCCACACGTCCCATGAGCCCGTTCCTCACCGCGCTCATCGCAAGCGCGACCATCCTCACCATCATCCTGGCCGCCGACCTCGGGCGCAGGAAAGTCACCAACATGCGGATGCTGCGCTCGATCCTCGCGGTCGCCATCGTCATCGCACTGTTCGTGCACTCCCTGCCCACGGCCGGGAACGACGTGTCGCTTCAGCTGGTCGGCATCGGTGCGGGAGCCATCTGCGGGCTGATCGCCGGGGCCCTGCTCCCCGCGCACAAAGACGACTCGGGCCAGATCTACACCACCGGCGGCGTCGGCTACGCTGTGCTGTGGATCGTGCTGTCCAGCGCCCGCGTCCTGTTCGCCTACGGCACGGAGCACTGGTTCCCCCAGGGCATCATCAAGTTCAGCATCGACTACAAGCTCAGCGGCCAGGACGTCTACGCCAACGCCTTCGTCTTCATGTCGCTCGCCATGGTGCTGGCGCGCACCGGTGTCCTGCTGGCCCGCCGCCACCGGCTGACCGCCGAGGGCCAGGGCGCCACCGCCCACGGCCGGTCCGGAGAACACGCCGGCACCGCGACGCGGTGACCCGCTGACCTCGATCCCCCCCGACCGGCCGGACCCCGCGAAGTGGAAGCAGTGAACCAGTGGCACACGCGACGGAAGACTCGATGAGGCAGGCGATGGGGCACCAGACGCGGCATCAGACGCGGCACAACGACGAAGTGAGGCTCCGCCCGCCCCGCCACCGCGTGGAGCGCCGAGCCGTCGCCTGGTGGACCACCCAGGCCTCCGTCTTCGCGCTCCCGCTCCCCATCGTCTTCGCGGTGCTCTACCTCTTCATCCCGCCCGCCCGCACCTGGTTCGGCTGGTGCCTGACCGCCACACTGGTCCCCGGCCTGCTCTACATGGCCGTC
>NZ_BMVJ01000022.1:0-4688 GCF_014650655.1 Streptomyces anandii JCM 4720 | reverse complement strand
ATGCCGGCCTGGCGCTACCGCGTCCACCGCTGGGAGACCACCGAGGAAGCCGTCTACGCCGCCTCCGGCTGGCTGTGGCAGCGCTGGCGCGTGGTGCCGCTGTCCCGGGTCCAGACCGTCGACATCCTGCGCGGCCCCATCCAGCAGATGTACGGCCTGTCCGGGGTCACCGTCACCACCGCCTCGGCCGCCGGCGCGGTCAAGATCAAGGGACTCGACCGGCGCGCCGCCACCGACCTCGTCGAGCACCTCACCAAGTACACCCAGGCCACGCCGGGAGACGCCACATGACCCAGCAGACCGCCGTGGACCGGCCCGTCGACGCCGTCCCGTCCGAGCCCTGGCAGCGCCTCAACGCCCGCCTGATCCTGGTGCAGTTGAGCATCCTCGCCGCACCGGCCGCCTCCTTCGCCGGCACCCTGCTGATCACCGGCGGCACCCTCAACCTCCAGGCCCTGATCACCCTCGGCTCGCTCCTCATCACCGCCTGCGTGATCACCGGCATCAGCCTCATGCGGTTCCTGACCACCCGCTACCGCATCACCGGCGACCGCATCGAGCTGCGCTCCGGACTCCTCTTCCGCAGCCACCGCTCCATCCGCCTTGACCGCATCCGCGGCGTCGACCTCACCGCCAACCCCGTCCACCGCGTCTTCGGACTCACCTCCGTCCGCATCGGCACCGGCGACCAGACCTCCTCCTCCAGCCGCCGCCTCTCCCTCGACGGCGTCAGCAAGGCCCAGGGCGCCGAACTGCGGCAGCGGCTCCTCAGCCGCCGCGACGCCGCCACCGGCCACCCCACCGACGAGGACGACCACACCATCGCCGACCTCGACTGGGCCTGGATCCGCTACGCACCCCTGACCATCTGGGGCGTCGGCGGCGTCCTCCTCGGCGTGGGCACCGTCTACCGCACCCTGCACGAGATGCGGATCGACCCGCTCGAACTCGGCTTCGTCAAGGACATCGAACACCGCTACGGCTCCGTGCCCCTGTGGTTCGGCATCCTCGTCACCGTCACGATCCTCGTCGTCATCGGCGCCGTCGGCTCCACCGCCACCTTCACCGAGGGCTGGTACGGTTACCGCCTCGAACGCGAGGACGGCGGCACCCTCCGCGTCCTGCGCGGCATGCTCGTCACCCGCTCCGTCACCATCGAGGAAAAGCGCCTGCGCGGCGTCGAACTCGGCGAGACCATGCTGCTGCGCTGGGCCGGCGGAGCCCGCCTCAACGCCGTCGCCAGCGGCCTCGGCGACCGCGACGAGAACCGCAAGCGCCGTATGCTCACACCCCCCGTGCCCCGCGCCGAAGCCCTCCGCGTCGCCGCCGACGTACTCGGCGAGAGCCAGTCGCCCACCTCGGCCGCCCAGCTCACCCCGCACCCCCGCACCGCCCTGCGCCGCCGCGTCAACCGCGCCCTGACCGCCACGGTCCTCATCAGCGCCGTACCGGCCCTGCTCGGCGCACTGCTGTGGACGCCCCTGCTCTACGTCGCCGCCGCCTGCGCGGTGGTGCTCCTGCCCGTCACCCTGGCCCTCGCCCACGACGCCTACCGCACCCTCGGCCACGGCATGCACGGCCGCTACCTGGTCACCCGCTACGGCACCTTCTCCCACCGCACGGTCGCCCTCCAGCGCGAGGGGATCATCGGCATCGGCGTCTCCCGCTCACTGTTCCAGCGGCGTTCCGGACTGCTCACCCTCACGGCCACCACGGCCGCCGGCGACCACAAGTACAAGGTGCGGGACGTGACCGTCACGGACGGACTCGCCCTCGCGGAGAAGTCGGTGCCCGGACTGCTCGCGCCGTTCCTGGAGTCCGGCGCGCCCGGGTCGTACGGCGGGCCCGGCTCCTCCGGGCGGGGCGGCCACCGGCGCCGACGCTGAAATCCGGGCCGGCACCTCCACCCCAGGGGCGGAGCGGCCGGCCCCCCAAGACCATCTGTCCCATCCCCCGGGAACCGGAGGGGCGACCTCCCCGTCGCCCCTCCGCTTCCGGTTCCCGCTTCCGGTTCGCGCTCCGGCCGCTCAGCCGGCGGCCAGCTCCTCCAGGCGGGACACCAGCGCGGCAGGCGTCGGCATCCCCTCGATCTCCTCGCGCACCTCCCGCGCGACCGCGCGCATCTTCTCGTCCGACAGCAGCCGCCGCAGCAGCTCCGCGTCGATCTCCTCGGCCTTCGCGCTGATGCCGGCGCCGCGCTCGTGCACGGCGGCGGCGTTCACGAAACGGTCCGCGCCGTCCGGCAGGATGATCTGCGGCACACCCGCGTTCAGCGCCGCCAGCGTGGTCCCCGAACCCCCGTGGTGCACCGCGCCCGCACACGTGCGCATCAGCACGGTGAGCGGCACCCAGCCCACCACCCGCACATTCGCGGGCAGTTCACCCAGCGCGCTGGTGTCGACGTCTCCGAGCGCCAACACGAACTCCGCGTCCACCGACCCAGCCGCGGCCAGCAGCCGCTGCACCGGACCCAGCCCCGTCACGTGCACTGACGCCGTCCCCAGCGTCACCGCGATCCGCGGCCGCCCGGGCCGCTCCAGCACCCAGTCCGGCAGCACCGCACCGCTGTTGTACGGCACCGGCCGCATCGACCAGCCGTCCGGCTCCGGCTCCACCATGCTCGGCGGCGCGATGTCGAGAGTCGTGACCCGCTCGGGCACGCCCTCCACACCGTGCCGGCGCATCGTCGCGCCGAGCTGCGCGAGGGTCAGCGCCCGGATCTCCGCACCGCGCGCGAAACCGAAGTTGTGCTGCACCGCGGGCACGCCCAGCTTCTGGGCGGCTATCAGACCCGAGACGAAGATCTGCTCGTAGACCACGAGATCGGGCCGGAACGCCTCCGCCGTACGCACGATCGCGTCGGTCAGATGGTCGTTGAGATGGGCGAACAACTGGATGCCGGCCATCGGATCGGGCCCCTCGGGATTGCGCACACGGGCCAGCAGATCCGGAACGGTCTCCTGGAAGAAATTCTCCATGTCCAGGCCCGGGGCGACATCCGCCACATGCAGACCGGCGTTGGCCGCTTCCAGACCGGTGCACCCGGTGGCCACCAGCACCTCGTGACCCGCGGCCCGCAGTGCCCAGGCCAGCGGAACCGTCGGGAAGACATGACCGATGGCCGGATACGAGACGAACAGCACGCGCATGAGCACGCGCTCCCTTCTGAATCAGTCCATGACTGGTTAATTCCAGTCGTATTCTTGACTTTTCGTTCTTGCCGAGCGCATTCTCGACGGGGCCCCGGGAAGCCGTCAAGGCGATGAAGAACGCCTCAGGATAGGGGTTACTAGGGGGTTTGAAGGGGTTTCTCGGACACCCCGCCCATGGCAGGCTGCGAAATGGTCGTTGGATTCTGTCTGCCAGGGTAAATGGAGCGCGTTGATGAGTGGATCCGAGGATTTCACGCCCGAGCACAACGACGTGAAGGACCTGGGTCCCGGCGGCGACGCGCCGACGGACCGGCCGCGAGAGCTCGCGGACGGACCGTCGTGGGCCGAGCGGCTCGGCGGGCTGTCCGTGGCCGAGCAGGAGCAGGCGCTCACCGACTGGGTCACCACCCTCGTACGCGCCGCCCTGCGCGACAACGCCCCGGCCGCCGTCGACCCCGAACGCCCCTTCCTGGAACTCGGCTTCGACTCCCTCGCCGCGGTCGACCTGCACAGCAGGCTCACCGCCGCCACCGGCCTGCGACTGCCGGTCACCCTCGCGTTCGACCATCCCACCCCGGCCGCCCTCGCCCGCCTGCTGCGCACCGAGATCCTCGGCCTCGCACCCGGCACGGGCGACACGGACTCCGACACGGACGCCGCCGTCGCCTTCGCCGCGGCGGCGCACGACGAGCCCATCGCCATCGTGGGAATGAGCTGCCGCTTCCCCGGCGGCGTCCACTCGCCCGAAGACCTCTGGCAACTCGCCGTCTCCGGCACCGACGCCATTTCCGAATTCCCCACCGGCCGCGGCTGGGACCTCTCCTCGCTTTACGACCCCGACCCCGACAACCCCGGCACCAGCTACACCCGCGAAGGCGGATTCCTCCACGACGCCGACCAGTTCGACGCCGGATTCTTCGGGATCAGCCCGCGCGAGGCGCTGGCCATGGACCCGCAGCAGCGACTGCTCCTGGAAACCTCCTGGGAAGCATTCGAACGCGCCGGAATCGACCCCGCCGAATTCCGCGGCCGCCAGGCCGGCGTATTCGTCGGCGCCGAGACCCAGGAGTACGGCCCCCGCCTGCACGAGGCCGAAGAGGGCATCGAGGGCTACCTCGTCACCGGCAACGCGGCCAGCGTCGCCTCCGGTCGCATCGCCTACACCCTCGGCTTCGAAGGCCCCACCGTCACCGTCGACACCGCCTGCTCCTCCTCCCTGGCCGCCCTCCACCTGGCCGTCCAGGCGCTGCGCCGCGGCGAGTGCTCCATCGCCCTCGCGGGCGGCGTGGCCGTCATGGCCGGCCCCGGCTCCTTCATCGCCTTCAGCCGGCAGCGTGGCCTCGCGCCCGACGGCCGGGTGAAGGCCTTCGCGGCGGGTGCGGACGGCACGGGCTGGGGTGAGGGTGTGGGCATGCTGCTCGTGGAGCGGCTGTCCGATGCGCGGCGCAACGGTCATCCCGTGCTGGCGGTGGTGCGGGGGAGTGCCATCAATCAGGACGGTGCGAGTAATGGTCTGACGGCTCCGAATGGTCCGTC
>NZ_BMVJ01000021.1:114478-119163 GCF_014650655.1 Streptomyces anandii JCM 4720 | reverse complement strand
CGCCTTCTCACTCGGACCCGCCACCGCCTGCGCACGGATCCCGTGCAACTCGGCCACACGCCCGCGCGCATCCGCCGGCTCGCCGGTGGGCTCACCCGTCGTCTCTTCCAAAACGGTCATGTAGTGACCTTACGAAGCACACCAAGGAAAGCGAGCCGTCGACTCCGTACAGTCTCCAGCCCGTTTTCCTGGTACCCCTGAACAGAACCACCGAGCCTTGCAGCCTTTCCGACTGCTCAGAGGGGATCGGCGTTGTGGAGGTCACACAAACTCAGGGGGCGAGAGCCACCTCACATTCATGGGTGGCACATGCCCTCCCTGGAGTGACACGCAGGCCCAGACGGGGGCCTTCGCGGATCACCTCGACGCCCTCGCCGGCCCGCAGCACCCGGCGCACCGGGTGATCCGGGGTCTCCCAGGAGATGTCCAGCGGCCGGCCGGTGCGGGGCGGCTCGCTCACGTGCAGGGTGGCGGTGCGCCCCTGACGGCGGACCAGCACACTGGCGCCGGCCGACGCGGTGAGCGGTCCCACCGTATCCGCCCGCCAGAAGTTGGCGGCGAGCAGGCCGAGGCGGGGCACGGCGACGGCCTGCCGGCCGGGGTCATTGGCGAGGACGGTCATCCAGTGGCGGCCGGCGGCGCGGGCGGCGACCTCGCGCCGGGACGCGCCGGGCAGGAGGACGTAGACGTACGCGGCGCCGTCCGGGTCGGTGCCGTGGTCCAGCCAGAGGGTCTGCCAGCGGCGGGTGCGCCGCTCGTGCGAGCCGCCGGCGTTGATGTCGCTCCAGGCTCCCGTGCGGTCCTCGCGCAGGACGCGCAGGCACTGACCGCCGGGGACCAGCCAGCCGCCGTGGCCCTCCAGGTGCGCCCAGCCCCGGCCCCGCACGAAGGGCTGGGCGCCGTCCGGTCCGAGGTGCCGGTTGTCGACGACCGTCTCGACGGGCACCCCGTCGGCGCAGGTGATCCCGGCGCCCAGGCAGACCACGGCGTCGTCGAGGCAGAACCAGGACTTGCGGGCCTCGAGCGTGGAGCCGAGCCCCTTGAGGTGCTGCCCGATCGCCGCGTACACACCGTCCGTCGCCCCGCCCACCCAGCGGACGTCGGGCCTCGGCTCGCCCCACTCGCCGCCCGCCCGGTCGGGCAGGGGCCGGGTGGAGACGGTGGTGCCGGGCAGCCGGTACCAGTCGACGGTGGGCCAGTACCAGTCGGTGTACTGGTCCGCGGGCTGTCCGGCGGCCCACCAGGAGAGCATTCCGGCGCCCGTGTGCCAACCACGCGGATTCTCGCCGTTGCCGCACTCGTAGTGGGCGATGCGGTCGCTCGCCATGGCGATGTGCGCGGTGAAGCGCGGGCGGCGGTGGACGGCACGGTCCATGGCGGCGAAGAGGCGATGGCCGGGGGGTTCGGGCGCGGACGCGGCCGGGGAGGCGGCGGCCGCGTGCAGCCGGAGGAGGTCGGCGACGCCGAACTGGGGGTCCGTCAGCACCGGGCTGACCGTGTCCCGTTGGATCCAGCCCTTGACGCGCCCGTACCAGCGCTCGCGCTCGGCCGGGGCCGCCGCGTCCGCGAGCAGGGTGATCGCGGCGATCAGCGCGTGCCCGCGGGAGTGGTCGCTCTGCGGGACATCGCGGTCGTCGCTCCTGGACAGGCCCCGGCTGATGGCGCGGCCGCTGACGCCGTCCATCACCAGTCCGTCGTGGATCAGCGGGGCGAAGGCGTGCTCGACGGCGTCCAGGACGTTGTGCCGGTCCGGGTCGGTGACCTCCCATGGGGAGCCGGCCAGCAGGGCGAGGAGGCGGCCCAGTCCGTCGAGGAGCACTTGGCCGTACGTGCCCGTGTAGGCGACGCGGGCGTGCTGCACGAACGAGCCGTCGGCGTAGAGGCCGTCGCCGTCGGTGACGTAGGGGAAGACCGGTGAGAGCGCGTCCCGGGCGAGGGCGATGCGCGTGCCGTCGCGGGCGAGCACGCCGCGCAGCGCGACGACCCGGCACAGGTCGACGCGGTTGGCGCCGGTGGAGGTGCCGGAGTAGTCGCGCAGCGCGCTGTCGGGGACGAAGTGGCCGACGGCGGCGCAGGCGGCGGCGATCCGGTCCGCGCCGAGCCGTTCGTGGAGGGCGGCCGTGATGTCCATGAGCAGGCGCGGGCTGCCGATCCGCCACTCCCCCCAGTTGCCGTAGGGGGTGGTGGCGGGGCGGTAGACGGTGGCCGCGAGGTGGTCGAGGCCGCGCAGGACGGCGGCGAGGAGGTCCCGGTCGCCGGTCGCGCCGGTGCCGGGCTGGAGGTAGGCCTGGGCCATGGTCCACAGGCGGCCGTAGCTGGAGGTGATGTTGGAGGGCGGGTCGAAGGGGTGGTCCGGCCAGAGGGAGGTGGGGGTGGGGGACATGGTGGTGTGGTGGACGCGGGCGAGGCGTCCGGTTTCGGCGAGGCGGGTGGCCCAGGGGGCGGCGGTGGGGTCGTAGGCGCTGCCGAGGGCCAGCTGGAGCCAGCGGCGGCGGAGACTTTCGTACGGGTCTGCGGGGGGCGGGGTTTTGGGCAGGCGGGCGCCTGTAGTGGCCGCGAGGAGGGCGGCCGTGAGGAACAGCGTGCGGCGGGTGGCCCTCACGAGGGCCCGCTGTTGATCTGGTGCTCCGTCATGGTCCCTGGCTAGCTGGATGGGGCGGGTCCGTCAACGCGGGCGCCCCCTCGTTTCCCGCCCGCCCGCCCGACTCGGTGGGGCAGCAGTCCCCGCCGCGGGGCTCCGCCCCGGACCCCATGCGGGGGCTGCGCCCCCTGCACCCCCCGTTTCCCACCCACCGCCCGACTCGGTGGGACAAAGAGTCCCGCCACGGGGCTCCGCCCCGGACCCCGGCGGGGGCTCCGCCCCCTGCACCCCCGCAACGGGCTTCTCCCCTGCACCCCCGCAACGGGCTTCTCCCCGTGCACTCCCGCAACGGGCTTCTCCCCCTGCACCCCCGGCACGAGGCTCTCTCCCCCCTGCACCCCGGCCCGAGGCCCCTCTGCACCCCCTGCACGGGGCCCGGCACAGGGTGCAGGGGTGACGAGGCCTCAGCAGCCGCCGCAGTTGTAGTACAGGACGTCCCAGTGGTTGCCCTCGTCGGCGTAGATGTTGCCCGAGCCTGACTTGTACTGGGGGGCGCCGTCGCCGCGCAGGCCGATGTAGGTGAAATTGTTCTTGATGTACGCGGTGACGCAGGTGTTCTTGCCGTAGTCGAGCTTGTAGCCGTTCCAGTGGGAGTAGGTGCCGGAGGCGTGGCCGGTCTCCGTGCCGCCGGTGATGTCGAGGGCGCAGCCGCCGGCCCGCTTGAGGGTCTGGGCGCCCTGGGCGGTGGCCAGGTTGAGCTGCTCGAAGGACGTGCAGGTGGAGTTGTTGCGGTCGGAGCAGTTGCCGGAGGAGGACCAGGTGATGCCCACCTGGCGGAACATCGAGGTCGCGGTGGCGTGACTGATCTTGGTGACGGCGAAGGCGTCGGTGGCGGTGCCGAGGACGGCGACGCCGGGGGCGACGACGAGGGCGAGGGCGGTGAGGGCGGCTCGGGCCTTCATGACGCTCATGGGGGAACCCTTCCTGCTGTTGGCCGTGCTTCCTGTGGGGCGGCTGTGCAGGTGGTGCACGCCGATGGTGCCCGAGGTCTACGCGCGTTGGCCAGAGTCCTGACACGGTCACCGTGAGCCACGGGGGCGACGCGTCACGCATGATGTTGAAAGTCGAACGGAATAGGTCTACGGTCGTGAGCGTTGACCTCGTTGAATGTTCAACATCCTCGGCGCTTCCCCTCCGCGCCGGGTGACTTCACACCGTCAAGGAGCAGATCATGGGCATCTTCGGCCGCAAGAACGACACCACCGACACCACCGCCGCCCCCGCCGCGCCGGCCGCCGTGAATCCGGACCTGGCCGCCCTCACCGGTGAGTACACGATCGACCCGGCCCACTCCACGCTGGGCTTCGTCGCGCGGCACGCCATGGTCACCAACGTCAAGGGCAAGTTCCTCGACTTCTCCGGCACCCTGCACCTGGACGGCGGCGACCCGGCCGCGTCCACCGCCTCCCTCGACGTCAGGATGGACAGCATCGACACCGGTTCGGCCGACCGCGACGGCCACCTGAAGAGCTCGGACTTCTTCAAGACCGAGGAGTTCCCGACGATGACCTTCCGCTCCGCCAAGGCCGAGGCCCTGGGCGGGGACGACTACCGGATCACCGGCGACCTGACGATCCTCGGCGTGACCAAGCCGCTCACCATCGACCTGGAGTTCAACGGCGCCGCCAAGGACCCGTTCGGCAACGAGCGCGTCGGCTTCGAGGGCAAGGCCGAGATCCTGCGCTCCGAGTGGGGCCTGACCTGGAACGCGGCCCTGGAGACCGGTGGCGTGCTGGTCTCGGACAAGATCAAGCTGAACTTCGACATCTCGGCGATCAAGAACGCGTGAGCCGCCCGCGGCCCCGCCGCGCCGCCCCCGCTCACCCCTGAACGCGCCCGCTCTCCACTCCCCCGTATGTGAGAGCGGGCGCCTCGCCGTTCCGGGAACAGGGAACGGACGAAGACCTGCCTCGCCCGGCGACTCTCCCGGCACTTTTTTCGGGCGCACGTGCGAAGAACTGTTATCCGGGCCGCCTTCAGCGGTCTCCCAGGCATCGGACATCATCGACCGACGTCTAGGGACGGGGAAGTTCTCGTATGAGCA
>NZ_BMVJ01000021.1:95556-114453 GCF_014650655.1 Streptomyces anandii JCM 4720 | reverse complement strand
CACAGCACACGGCGGACCTCGCGGCACTGGTCGCCGCTGCCCGAGAGGGCGATCCGCGGGCTCAGGACGCCCTGGTCAGCGCGCATCTCCCGCTGGTCTACAACATCGTGGGCCGCGCGCTGAACGGCTCGGTGGACGTGGACGACGTGGTGCAGGACACCATGCTGCGCGCCCTGGACGGGCTCGGCTCGCTGCGCGCGCCCGAGAGCTTCCGCTCCTGGCTGGTGGCCATCGCCATGAACCGGGTCCGGGCGCACTGGCAGGACCGGCAGGCCGCGCCGGGCGCCGTGGAGGAGGCGGGCGAGGTCGCGGACCCGGGCGCCGACTTCGTGGACATGACCATGGTGCGGCTCCAGCTGTCCGGGCAGCGCCAGGAGACCGCGCGGGCCACCCGCTGGCTGGAGCCGGACGACCGGGCGCTGCTGTCGCTGTGGTGGCTGGAGTGCGCCGGGGAGCTGACCCGGGCGGAGGTCGCCGGGGCGCTGAAGCTGTCGCCGCAGCACACGGCCGTACGGGTGCAGCGGATGAAGGCGCAGCTGGAAGCGGCCAGGGTGGTCGTACGGGCACTGGACGCGCGGCCGCGCTGCGCGGAACTGGGCGAGGTGCTCGCGGCCTGGGACGGCGCGCCGTCCGCGCTGTGGCGCAAGCGAATAGCCCGGCACGCGCGCGACTGCGTGCGCTGCGCGGGCCTGTGGAGCGGGCTGATGCCGGCCGAGGGACTGCTGGCGGGCCTGGCGCTCGTCCCGGTGCCGGTGGCGCTGCTGACGAACCTGCGGTCCGGCTTCGACGGGGTGCCGGCCGGTGCCGCCGAGCCGCTCGGCGCGGTCCCGGACCGTGCCGGGCGTGCGGCGCACCACCGGGCGGCGGGCGGACGCGCGGACGGTCATGAGGCGGCCGGCGGGCGGGTCGCCTCACGGGAGGCGGCGCGCCGACGCCGGAAGGTGCGGCGGCGGGCGGCCGCCGGGGCGGTCGTGGCGGCCTGTCTGGCGGGCGGCGGCGCCTGGTACTTCGGCGTGGGGCCGGGCTCGGGGACGCAGGACGACACCGCGGCGCGGACCCCGGCCACCCCGGTCACGGACCTGGCCGCGCCCGCCACCAGCGCCCCGGGCTCCCCGTCCGCCTCCCCCTCGCCGTCCCCGTCGCCCTCGCACTCCGCGTCCAGGAGCCCGAGCCCGGCGAAGAGCACGCACAGGGCGAGTGCTCCCGCGTCGAAGCGGGCGCCGCGGCCGACCCCCAGCGCGTCGAGCGCGCCGCCCGCCCAGCCGGCCCCGGCGGGCACCGTGGCTCAGGTCGTCGCCCTGGTCAACAAGGAGCGGGCGAAGGCGGGCTGCGGCGCGCTGACGGAGGACTCGCAGCTGGACGCCGCCGCGCAGGGCCACTCCGACGACATGGCCGCCCGCGGCTTCTTCGACCACACCAACCCCGACGGCAAGGATCCCGGTCAGCGGATCACGGCGGCCGGGTACCGCTGGTCCACCTACGGGGAGAACATCGCCATGGGCCAGCAGACCCCCGAGTCGGTGATGAACTCCTGGATGAACAGCCCCGGCCACCGCGCCAACATCCTCAACTGCTCCTTCAAGAACATCGGCGTGGGCGTTCACAAGGGCTCGGGCGGGCCTTGGTGGACGCAGGACTTCGGCACCCGGATGTGACAGGCGCGTCCGGCACCGGACTGTGAGGCGCGTCCGGCACCAGGACGTGAGGCGCGCGTCCACCTCGCGGACGTGACCTCGCGGGGCGGGGCTCAGAATCCTCCGCCGCCCCCGCCGAAGTCCCCCCCACCGCCGAAGTCGCCTCCCCCGCCGAAGTCGCCGCCGTCGCCGAAGCCGCCCCCGAAGTCGCCCGGGTCGAAGTCGGCGCCCGACATGTCACCCCCGTCGTAGCCGCCGAAGCCTCCGGAGCCGTCGTAGCCGTAGCCGCTGAAGTCGCCGTAGCCGCCGCCGTAGTACGCGCCGTAGGCGGGGGCGGCCATCACGTTGCCGAGCAGGGTGCCCACGAGCAGGCCGGGGAGGATGCCGCCGCCGAAGTAGCCGCCTGCCCAGGGGCCGTAGGCGGGGCCCGCGTCCCAGTAGGGACGGCGGCCCCAGTTCGTCTCCACCTCGCGGATGTGCGGGTCGCTGCCCTCGGCCAGGCGTACCTGGTCGGCCGCGCACACCGGCACCCGGCGGGGCGCGCCTCCGGCCGGCGCCCAGGTGGCGTCGGTGGCGGAGGGGCCGTGGCGCGGGTCGAAGAAGCAGGGCGGCCGGCGCTCGGGCAGCGGGCGGCCCTCACGGCGGGCGGCGAGCTGGGCCAGGGAGAAGCGGCCGTCCTCCAGCGCCTCGGTGACGGGGCGCACGTCCTCGGGGCGGCGGGCCTGGGCCATGTACTGCTTGGCCTGTTCGTAGGCGTCCAGGGCGCGTTCGTAGTCGGCGCGCATGGCGTCGTCCGCGCCGGCCTCGGCCGGGTGGAAGTCCAGGCGGTCCAGTTCCTCACCGAAGGCGGTGATGTCCTCGTCGACGACCACGCGCAGCCGGTCCAGGGCGGCCCGCTGTTCCGTGGCCTTGCGGCGCCGGTTGCGCCTGACCAGCCCGTACGCGCCGAGGCCGCCGGCCACCAGGACCGCGGCCGCGGTGATCAGCGCGGTGCTCGAGGCGCCGCGGCCGTGTCCCGAGGTGCCCCAGGTGCTGGGGGCGGAGCCGTGCATGGTGGGCAGCGCCCGGTTGGTGAAGTCGGTCAGCTGGGTCTTGGCGTCCTCGCCCTGGACGCTGGTGACCAGGTTGCGCACGGCGGTGCGGGGAAGCACGGAGGCGTCGGCGCGGGCGTCGAAGCGGTCGCCGAGGCGGATGGCGTAGGCGCCGGTGATCCCGGTGGCGGTGCGCAGGTCGGTGAAGAGGTTCTGGGTGGGGTAGTCCGCGGGGAGCACCGCGACGAACAGCGGTTTGTCGGCGTCCTTGATCTGCCGGGACAGCGCGTCGGCGTCGGCGGCCGACAGTTGCCCGGAGGCCGCGGGGTCGACGTAGACGGGGTCCTTGCGCAGTGCTTCGGCGACCGTGGAGATGCTCGTGGCGGCCGTCGCCCGCGGCACTCCGGCGGACAGTACGGCCACGACGGCGACCGCGAGCGCGACCAGCAGCCGGACGGGGACGCCAAGGGCTCGGGGCCGGACGAGGGCCTTCATGGTTCGAAACTACCTGAACGAGCAGGAAACGGGGCATTCGCATGGATAGGAGGCACACCCGGTGAGTACCCCACTGCCGGGCATGCCTCCCATCCGCCTCTCACGCCGCCCGGTAGGCCGCCGTGAGCCGCTGCACCGCCGCCCGGTAGTGCCCGGTCAGCAGCAGATGGTCGGCGTCGGCGAAGGGTTTCGCCACGGCCGCGCTCATGTTCTGGCCCACCGCGCGCTGGACGAGGAGCCGCGCCTTGGTGACGAGCGCGCGGCCCGTGCGGTCGGCGTGGGCCCGCTCGGCCGCGCCCGCCGCCCGTTCCAGCGCCCGCAGGGTTTCCGTGCCGCCCGAGGGCACGCCGGTCAGCGTGGTGAGCCCCCAGCCGAACGGGAACTGCGGGTCGTACGCCGTGTCGCCCACGTTGATCGGCAGCTGGGCCTGCGACTTCGGCCAGGTCACCGGGAGCTGTCCGGTGAAGGGCCGCCGGCCGTAGAGCACGTCGGCCACGCCGTCGCCCTCGGTGCCCGGCAGCCAGGAGGCGACCAGGGCGTCGATCCGTCCGAGCCGGTCGCGGATCAGCTGGGGCCGGCCCGAGACGATCAGCACCGCGCACTTCATGGCCGCGCACACCTTGTCCACCGCCGCCTTGTCGGCGGCCGGGAGCTCCAGGTCGTGGCCGTTGCCGACGTCACCGACGCCCTCGGCGTACGGGGTCTCGCCGACGACGACCACACCGACGTCGTAGCCGCTGGTGGGCGCGGAGGCGTCCTTGGAGTAGGTGACGTCTCCCCCGGCGTCGCGCATGCCCTGAAGGACGGTGGTGCCCCGGGTGTGGGTGCCGGACTCGCCCTGCCAGGTGATGGTCCAGCCGCCGGTCTGGTTGCCGAGGTCGTCCGCGTTGGACCCGGCGACGTAGACCTTCTGGTTCCTCTTCAGCGGCAGTACGCCGTCCGTGTTCTTCAGCAGCACCTGGGACTCGGCGGCCGCCTGGCGGGCGACGGCGCGGTGCGCGGCGGAGCCGATCCGTGCGGCGCCGGAGGTGTTCGCGTAGGGGTGCTCGAAGAGGCCGAGTCGGAACTTCTGGGTGAGGATGCGCGAGACGGCGTCGTCGATCCGCCGCTCGCTGATCCGCCCGGCCCTCACCTCTTCGATCAGGGTGCCGCGGAAGTCCGTGTAGGAGTACGGCACCATCATCATGTCGACGCCCGCGTCCACCGCCGTGCGGACCTGGGTGGCGTAGTCGCCGGGCAGCTGGTCGATCGCGTTCCAGTCGCTGACGACGAAGCCGTCGAAGCCCATGCGGCCCTTGAGCTCACCGTTGATCATGTCGGCGCGGGCGTGCATCTTCACCGGGCCGCGCCCGTCTCCGATCACGTCGAGCGAGGAGTACGACGGCATGACGGAGCCGACGCCCCGGTCGACAGCCGTGCGGAACGGCGCGAGGTGCACCGCCTGGAGCTGCTGCCGGGTGACCTTGGTGACGCCCTGGTCAATGGTGTACGTGCCGGTGGTGGAGGAGCCGTACGCCGTGCCGCCGTCGCCCGCGAAGTGCTTGGCGGTGGCGAGCACCTTGTCGGCGCGGGCGAGGTCACGGCCGTCCGCGCGGCCCTGGAGGCCCTGGACGACGGTCTCCATGGACTCCACCAGCGCCGGGTCCTCGCCGAAGGACTCGTAGGAGCGGCCCCAGCGTTCGTCGCGCGAGACGCACAGACAGGGGGCGAAGTCCCAGGGCACGCCGGTCGCGCGGACCTCGCTCGCGGTCACCGCGCCGGTCCGCTCGGCCAGGCGGGGGTCGCGGGTGGCGCCGATGCCGATGTTGTGCGGCATGACCGTGGCGCCGGCCAGGTTGTTGTGGCCGTGGACCGCGTCCACGCCGTAGATCAGGGGGATCTGGAAGCGGGTGGCCCGCGTGCGGAGCTGGAAGGAGTCGGTCATCTCGGCCCAGGCCGCGGGGGTGTTGGGCGTCGGGGTGGAGCCGCCGCCGGAGAGCAGCGAGCCCAGCGCGTACCCCGCGATGTCGGCCGGGGCGCTCATCGCGCCGCGCTCGGCCTGGGTCATCTGCCCGGCCTTCTCCTCCAGGGACATCCGGGAGACCAGGTCCGCGACCCGCTTCTTCACGGGCAGCCTGCTGTCCAGGTACGGCAGTCCGTGCGCGTCGAGGACGATCTGCGGGGTCTCGGCGGGTGCCCTGGCGCCGGTGACGGTGAGTTCGAGCGGGATCGTTCCGGCGGCTTCGGGGGACCGGTTCTTGAGGGTGGGCACCCGCACGGTCCGTGTGGCGCCGGAGGCGGTCCCGGCGGGGAAGGTGAGGGTGCCGGTGAGCGGGCGGTAGTCCGTGCCGGGGCGGGCGGTGCCGGCACCGGTGCGGTAGGCGACGGTCACCGGTTCCGCCAGGGGCGCGGAGCCGGTCGTGGCGACGGTGACGCGGACGGCGGCGGTCGCGCCCTCCTTGACCGGGTAGACCGGCGCGTCGGTGGTGACGGAGGCGCGCAGCGCCTGGTCGGCCCTGCCGTACAGCTCCACGTCGTCCATGGCGAAGCGGCCCGGCGCTCCGGTCGGGAGGGTGACGGCGTAGCCCCACATCCGGGTGAGCCCGAGGACGTGGTCGATGCCGCCGACCGGCTGGTAGTCCGTGCGATAGGTGAAGTCGGTGAAGGGCAGCTCGATCTGTTTCCAGCCGCTGAAGTCGTCGGTGAAGGAGGTCGTCCACAGCTCCGACGCCTCGCCGTTCGCGCCGCCGTCCTTGATCTCGAAGGCGATCTTGCGACCGTTGTCCTGGCCGTCCCACCAGAAGCGGACGCCCTGGTGGGCGGACCAGTCGTGGGCGGGCAGGTTCGCGGCGAAGTCGTGGGTGAAGCCGCCGTAGCCGCTGATGTCGTAGGTGCCGGTGAGGACCTTGGCGCCCTCGGGGGCGTCGGGGCGGGCGGTGAGCCCGAGGGTGGGCGGGTCGTCGGTGTCGCCGCCCCAGGTGAAGATGCCCTCGGCGGGCTGGCTCGCGAAGGGCACCTCGCCCTCGAAGCGGTCGACGGGTACGGGGGCCGGGTCGGCGTCGCCTGCGGCCGGGCTCGCGGAGGCGAGCGGGATCAGGGCGGTGAGCAGGGTGGCGGAGGCGAGCAGGGCGGTTCTTCGCATGGACCTTCCCTCGGCTCTGTGAACCCTCTGGGCTCAACTCACGACAGGAAACTCATGACTTAGATCACGGCGTGAGTTAACTGGGCGGCGGCGGGACCGTCAAGACTTCACGTCAGAACCGGTACAGACGCCGGGCTCCGCCAACGAGCGGCCGGATGAAGGAGGTTGTCCGTTCGGGATCTGAACGCGCACCCTCTTGACGCGTACACGAAGCCGTCATTTACTCACGGCTCGCACGCCCCCATCCCCCACCTCACGAAGGGCGGCGCTCCATGAGAAGACCCTCGCGCACGGCACGGCTGCTCCTGGCCGGGCTGCTGGCCGCCGCCGGGCTCGGCACCCTCGGCACGGCCGGCGCGCCCCCCGCGCACGCGGCCGGCGAGCAGGTGACCGCCTGGCTGACCACGACCGACGACTCCGGCGGCCGGCACGTGGTCCGCGGGCTCGAACCCCGGGCGCCGTTCGCCTTCCAGTCCGGCACCGGGGGCGGCGGCGAGAACATCACCGTGGACGAGAACACCCGCTACCAGACCTTCACCGGCGGCGGCGCCTCCTTCACGGACACCGCGGCCTGGCTGATGAACAGCAGCGGCGCGCTGTCCCAGGCGACCCGGGACGCGACCATGCGCAAGCTGTTCTCAGCCACCGACGGCATCGGGCTGTCGTTCCTGCGCAACCCGATGGGCGCCTCGGACCTCGCCCGCTACGGCTACACCTACGACGACGTGCCCGCCGGGCAGACGGACGCCTCGCTGTCGAAGTTCTCCATCGCGCACGACCTCGCGGACGTGGTGCCGCTGACCCGGCAGGCGCTGCAGCTGAACCCCTCACTGACCGTCATGGCCTCGCCGTGGACCGCGCCGGCGTGGATGAAGGACAGCGGGCAGCTGAACGGCGGCTGGCTCAAGGCGGAGGACTACGGGGCCTACGCCTCGTACTTCGTGAAATACCTCCAGGCCTACCGCGACCAGGGCGTGCCGGTGTCGTACGTGACCGCGCAGAACGAGCCGACGTGCTGCTCGGGCTACCCGTCGATGAGCTGGAACGCCTCGGGGCTGGCCTACTTCACCAAGAGCGAGCTGCTGCCGAAGCTGGCGGCGGCGGGCCTGTCCACCAAGGTGCTGGCGCTCGACTGGAACTGGGACACCTACGACTCCTACGCCGCCCGGACGGTGGACGACGCGGCGGTGCGCTCGCACCCGAACTTCGGCGGGATCGCCTGGCACGGCTACGGCGGGGACGTCACCGAGCAGACGGCCGTGCACAACCGGTATCCGCAGCTGGACGCCTTCGGCACCGAGCACTCGGGCGGCACCTGGATCGCGAACCAGCAGCGCGAGGACATGAACAACATCGTCGACTACACGCGCAACTGGGCGAAGTCGGTGACCAAGTGGTCCCTGGCGGTGGACCAGGACATGGGCCCGCACAACGGCGGCTGCGGCACCTGCACCGGGCTGGTCACGGTGCACGACGGGGACGCGCGCTCGGGGCAGGTCGACTACACCGTCGAGTACTACGACATGGGGCACCTGACGAAGTTCGTACGGCCCGGAGCGCAGCGGATCGCCTCGACGGCCTCCGCCTCCGTGCCAAACGTGGCCTGGCGCAACCCGGACGGCGGCAAGGCGCTGATCGCCTACAACGACGCGTCGAGCGCCAGAACGGTGACGATCAACTGGGGTTCACAGCACGCCACTTACACGCTGCCGGGCCGGACCTCGGCCACCTTCACCTGGTCCGGGACGCAGTCGGGCGGCACGAGCCGGTCGGGCGCGTTCGTGGGGCTCGCGGGCAAGTGCCTGGACGTCGCGGGCGGTTCGGCCGCGGGCGGCACGGCGGTGCAGCTCTACGACTGCAACGGCACGTCGGCCCAGCAGTGGACCGTGCAGACGGACGGGACCGTGCGGGCGCTCGGCAAGTGCCTGGACGTGACGTCCGGGTCGACCGCCGACGGCGCGAAGGTGCAGCTCTACGACTGCAACGGCACCGGCGCGCAGCAGTGGTCGTACAACGCCTCGACCGGGGACGTGGTGAACCCGGCGGCGGACAAGTGCCTCGACGTCACGGACAACTCCACGGCCAACGGGGCGCGGGCGCAGATCTGGTCGTGCACCGGGGCGGCTAACCAGAAGTGGCAGCTGAGGTGACGTATCGTCAGGCGGCATGACCACACCGCGCGACCTGTTGATCGTCACCATGGACGTGCCGCCCGCCCGGCCCGTCGAGCAGGGCGACCTGTCCCTCGCGCTCGCGGGGGCCGAACTGGCCGACCTGCTGACGGGCGGGTACGTCGCCCTGGACGGCGACCGCGTCGTGCCCGGCGCGCGGCCGGCCACGGGCGACCGGCTCCTGGACGAGGCGGGGGCCGCGCTCGTGGACCGGGCGCCGTACGAGACCGTGGAGGACTGGCTGTGGCGCCGGGGGCGTGGGCTGGCGGCGGCCTACGTCTCCGGCCTCGACGCCGAGGGGCTGCCCGCCGGGGAGCGCCACCGCTGGATGCCGCGCCGCACGGCCCGGCAGTCACCGGCCGACTCACCGGCCCGCCGCGAGGCGGCCGACCGCTGGGCGTCCGGCGAGCCGCTGCTCCGCGGCCTCGCCGCAGCGGTGGGCATCGAGGAGCCGGGCGCACTCCCGGACCCCGGCGAGGAATCCCTGACGGTCGTCCTGGCAGCGGTGAACCACGCGGTCACGGAACTGGAGTCCGTCCGCCAGCGCCGCCGGATCGAAGACGCGGCCTTCGACAACATCTGGCGGGCCCCCTGACCGGCCCGGCCGCTGCCCGGCCCGGCCCCTGACCGGCCCGGCTCCGGGCCGGGCTACTTCGCCGGTTCCACGGAGGCGCGCAGGAGGCCGTAGGTGTAGGCGTCTTCCAGGGCCTGCCAGGAGGCGGCGATGACGTTGTCGGCCACGCCCACCGTGGACCACTCGCCCTTGCCGTCCGAGGTGGAGATGAGGACGCGGGTGGTGGAGGACGTGCCGTGCTTGCCCTCCAGGATGCGGACCTTGTAGTCGACCAGCTCGAGGGAGGCCAGCTCGGGGTAGATCTTCTCCAGGGCCACCCGCAGGGCGCGGTCGAGGGCGTTGACCGGGCCGTTGCCCTCGGCGGTGGCGACGATGCGCTCGCTCTTGGCCCACAGCTTGACCGTGGCCTCGTTGGCGTGGGTGCCGTCGGGGCGGTCCTCGACGATGGCCCGCCAGGACTCCACGTCGAAGTACTTCAGGGGCCTGCCCTCGGCCTCGGCGCGCAGCAGCAGTTCGAAGCTGGCGTCGGCGGCCTCGTAGGTGTAGCCCTTGAGCTCGCGCTCCTTGACCCGCTCGACCACCCGGCCGACCAGCTCGCGGTCGCCGCCGAGGTCGATGCCGAGCTCCTTGCCCTTGAGCTCGATGGAGGCGCGGCCGGCCATGTCGGAGACCAGCATGCGCATGGTGTTGCCGACCAGCTCGGGGTCGATGTGCTGGTAGAGGTCGGGGTCGACCTTGATCGCGGAGGCGTGCAGACCGGCCTTGTGCGCGAAGGCGGACACGCCGACGTAGGGCTGATGGGTGGAGGGCGTGAGGTTGACGACCTCGGCGATGGCGTGCGAGATCCGCGTCATCTCCGCCAGCCGCCCCTCGGGCAGCACCCGCTTGCCGTACTTGAGCTCCAGCGCGGCGGCCACCGGGAAGAGGTTGGCGTTGCCGACGCGCTCGCCGTAGCCGTTGGCCGTGCACTGCACGTGGGTGGCGCCCGCATCCACGGCGGCGAGGGTGTTGGCGACCGCGCAGCCGGTGTCGTCCTGGGCGTGGATGCCGAGCCGCGCCCCGGTGTCGGCCAGCACGGTGGAGACGACCGCTTGGACCTGGGCGGGCAGCATGCCGCCGTTGGTGTCGCAGAGGACGACGACGTCGGCGCCCGCCTCGGCGGCGGCCCGCACCACGGCCTTGGCGTACTCGGGGTTGGCCCGGTAGCCGTCGAAGAAGTGCTCGCAGTCGACGAAGACCCGGCGGCCCTGGTCGCGCAGGTGGGACACCGTGTCCCGCACCATCTCGAGGTTCTCGTCCAGCGTGGTGCGCAGCGCCAGCTCCACGTGCCGGTCGTGCGACTTGGCGACCAGGGTGATCACCTCGGCACCGGACTCCAGCAGCGCCCTGACCTGCGGGTCGTCGGCCGCCTTGCCGCCCGCCCGCCGGGTCGCGCCGAAGGCGACCAGCTGGGCGTGCCGGAACTCGATCTCCTGCCGGGCGCGGGCGAAGAACTCGGTGTCCCTGGGGTTCGCGCCCGGCCAGCCGCCCTCGATGAAGCCCACGCCGAAGTCGTCCAGGTGCCGGGCGATGGCCAGCTTGTCGGCGACGGTGAGGTTGATGCCCTCACGCTGGGCGCCGTCGCGCAGGGTGGTGTCGAAGACGTGGAACGAGTCGGCCGGCCGGCTGGTTTCGGTCATGGTCTCAAGGCTCCTGTTGGTGAATCTCGGTCTTACCGGAATAACCGGCTCCACCGTCCCCCCAATGGTCCCTCGCGCCTGTCCCCCGGCTGCGGGTGGGCCAGGAAAACGAAAAACCTCTCGCGGGTGCGAGAGGTCTGCGCGCGGGTCGAGGACGACGGTGGCCGCTCGTACCTGGTCGTACGAGACGGTCACTGCGGACCGGCGCGCCTGCTGCCAATAATCGTGGCGAACGAGAGCACGGGGGCAGTCTGGCACATTCCGCCCCCATGGCTCCCCGCTGTCTCAGGATGCGGGCGCCCGGCCGAGACACACGCGCGGGGATTCTCAGGCGTCCGCGGGCCCGGCGGTCCCCAGCGCCTCGTCGAGGAACTCCCCCACATGACCGAGGACGCGCGTGCGGTCGGTGCCGCGCAGGCCGATCGCCACGTGGATGGAGAAGCCGTCGAGCAGGGCGCGCAGCCGGGCGGCGAAGCGGTCGGCGTCCACCGGGCGGAACTCGCCGCGCGAGACGCCCTCGGCGATCAGGGCGACCAGGTCGCGGTGCCAGGCGCCCTCGATGGCGGCCTGCCGGTCGCGGGCGTCGTCGTCGGCGTTCTGCGAGCGGTTCCAGACCTCCAGCCAGAGCGTCCAGTGCGGGTCGCGGTGGCCGTCGGGGACGTACAGGTCGACGTAGGCGTCCAGCCGCCGACGGGCGCTGCCACCCGCGGCCAGCAGCCGGGCGCGCCCGGCGCCGAGCCGGCTCTCGCTCCACTCCAGGGTGCGCAGCAGCAGCTCGTCCTTGGAACCGAAGTAGTAGAGCAGGTGGCCGCTGCTCATCCCGACCTCGCGGCCGAGCGCCGCCATGGTGAGCTTCTCCAGACCGCGCTCGGCGATCATCTCCATGGCGGCGGCGAGGACCTCCTCGCGCGGCGGCGCGTTCCTGCGCGCACGGGCCGCACCGGCCATCTGCTGCTCCTGTACGTGTCGGACCTCGAGCTCTGTGTCAGACCTTGGGCTGCTGCTGCGTGATGCAGTGGATGCCGCCCCCGCCCGCGAAGATCGTACGCGCGTCGACGAGGGTCACCGTCCGCTCCGGGAAGAGCCGGGCGAAGACGTCGGCGGCGAGTTCGTCGCGCGGGTCGCCGAAGGCGCACAGCACGACCGCGCCGTTGCAGAGGTAGTGGTTGATGTAGGAGTAGTCGGCCCAGTGGCCGTCGGCCTCCAGGACGGTGGGGGCGGCGACCTCGACGACCTCCAGGCGGCGGCCCCGCGCGTCGGTGGCCGACTTGAGGATGCCGATGACCTCCTTGGTCACCTCGTGGTCGGGGTGCGCGGGGTCCGGCTGGTGGTGGGCGACGACCACGCCGGGCCGGGCGAAGGCGGCGACGATGTCGACGTGGCCGAGGGTGCCGTAGCCGTGGGGAGGGTAGTCGCCGGTCAGCCCGCGCGGGAGCCAGACGGCCTTCTCGGTGCCGAGGTGGGCGTGGATCTCCGCCTCGACCTGTTCCCGCGTCCAGTGCGGGTTGCGCTCGGGGCCGAGCTGGACCGTCTCGGTGAGCAGGACGGTGCCCTCGCCGTCGACGTGGATGGCGCCGCCCTCGTTGACCAGCTGCGAGGCGTACGTCTTCGCGCCGGCGAGGTCGCAGACGTGTGCGGCGATCTTGGCGTCGTGCTCCCAGCGGGCCCAGTGCTGGGCGCCCCAGCCGTTGAACGTCCAGTCCACGGCGGCGAGTTCACCGGCGCCGTTGGTGAGGAAGGTCGGGCCGATGTCCCGCATCCAGGCATCGTCGAGGTCGCGCTCGACGGTCTCGACGCCGTCGCCGAGCAGGTCGCGGGCCTCGGCGGACTGGCCGGGGCCGCAGACCACGGTGACGGGTTCGAAGCGGCGGACGGCACGGGCGACGGACGCCCAGGCCTCGCGGGCGGCGGCGAGATCACCGGGGTCGTCGAAGGTGGGGTTGGGGGACGGCCACGCCATCCAGGTGCGTTCGTGCGGGGCCCACTCGGCGGGCATGCGGAAGCCGTCGGCGGCGGGGGTGTTCATGGGGCGCGTCCTCAGAGGAAGTACAGGCGGTTGAGGGAGACGGACTCGGCGGGCTCGGAGCGGACCGGGTCGCCGTCGAGGGTGACCAGGCCGGTGCGCCGGTCCACGTCCACCGATCCGGTACGGGAGTTCAGGAGCAGGTCGGCGGGGCCGATGCCGCGGGTGCCGCGGACGGCGACCCGCCGCCTGCGGGTGGGCATGGTGTCGTGGCCCTGGTCCAGGGCGGCGCGGGCGACGAACGCCACCGAGATGTCCGCGGGGGTGGCGCCGTGCGCCCCGAACTGCGGTCCGAGGACGAGGGGTTCGCAGGTGTCGGTGGCCGCGTTGGGGTCGCCGGTGACGCCGTAGGCGGGGAAGCCGGACTTGAGCACGAGCTGCGGCTTGGCGCCGAAGTACTCGGGGCGCCACAGCACGATGTCGGCCAGCTTGCCGGGCTCCAGGGAGCCGACCTCGTGCGACAGACCGTGCGCGATGGCGGGGTTGATCGTCAGCTTGGCGATGTAGCGCAGCACGCGGGCGTTGTCGTCGTCCGGACCGTCCCCGTCCGCCGGGCCGAACTCGGCCTTCATCTTGCCGGCCATGGCGAAGGTGCGGCGCACGGTCTCACCGGCCCGGCCCATGCCCTGCGCGTCGGAGGAGGTGATGCCGATCGCGCCCAGGTCGTGCAGCACGTCCTCGGCGCCCATGGTGCCGGCGCGGATGCGGTCGCGGGCCATGGCGGCGTCGCCGGGCAGGTCGGTCTTGAGGTCGTGGACGGAGACGATCATGCCGTAGTGCTCGGCGACCGCGTCCCGGCCGAAGGGCAGGGTGGGGTTGGTGGAGGAGCCGATGACATTGGGGACGCCGGCCATCTTCAGCACGTTGGGTACGTGTCCGCCGCCGCAGCCCTCGATGTGGAAGGCGTGGATCGTGCGGCCCTCCAGGACGCGCAGGGTGTCCTCGACCGACAGGCACTCGTTCAGGCCGTCGCTGTGCAGGGCGACCTGGACGTCGTGCTCCTCGGCGACGCGCAGCGCGGTGTCCAGGGCGCGGGTGTGGGCGCCCATGTCCTCGTGGATCTTGAAGCCGGAGGCGCCGCCCTCGGCCAGCGCCTCGGTCAGCGGGGCGGCGTGCGAGGACGAACCGCGGCCGAGGAAGCCGATGTTGACGGGCCAGGCGTCGAAGGCGCCGAAGGCGTGCCCGAGCGCCCAGGGCGAGTTGACGCCGACGCCCCACACCGGGCCGAACTCCTGGCCGATGACCGTGGTCACGCCGGAGGCGAGGGAGGCCTCCATGATGCGCGGCGACAGCAGGTGCACATGGGTGTCGACGGCTC
This sequence comes from Streptomyces anandii JCM 4720, assembly GCF_014650655.1. Classification (GTDB taxonomy): domain Bacteria; phylum Actinomycetota; class Actinomycetes; order Streptomycetales; family Streptomycetaceae; genus Streptomyces; species Streptomyces anandii. The sequence goes on along the minus strand of NZ_BMVJ01000021.1, from coordinate 100,407 downwards.
CGGCGGTGGCGATCAGGCCCTCACCGGACACGATGGACGTGCCCGTGCCGACGACCACGTCCACGCCGTCGAGGGTGTCGGGGTTGCCGGCCCGCCCGATGGCGTGGATGCGCCCCTCGCGGATGCCGATGGACACCTTGCGCACGCCCTGCACGGCGTCGATCACGACGACGTTGCTGATCACCACGTCACAGGTCTCGCGCACGGCGGCGGCCTTGAGGTGCAGCCCGTCCCGCGCGGTCTTGCCGAATCCGGCGAGGAACTCGTCGCCGGGACGCTGGGCGTCGGACTCGACGCGGATCACCAGCCCGGAGTCGCCGAGGCGGACGCGGTCGCCGGCCCGGGGGCCGTGGGTGGCGGCGTACTCCTGCGGTGTGAGGCGGCGGGCTTCGGCGGGGTGGCCTCCGGGACGGCTCATCGCCCGGCCTCCTTCCGCAGGATGTCGGGTACGCCGAGATAGCCGCAGGCGGCGGCCCTGCGCAGGGCCTCCTCCTTGGCGCCCGGCGCGTCCAGCGGCCCGTCGACGAGGCCGGCGAAGCCGATCGCGACGCGCGCGCCCCCGATGGGCACAAGGCCCACCTCGGCGCTCTCGCCCGGCCCGAACCGCACGGAGGACCCGGCGGGCACGGCGAGCCGCATGCCGTAGGCGCGCTCGCGCGGGAAGTCGAGCCTGGGGTTGGCCTCGAAGAAGTGGAAGTGGGAGGTCACGGAGACGGGCACGGTGGCGGTGTTGGTGACCGTGAGCCGCCAGGCCGCCTCCGGCTCGGCGTGCTCCGGGCCCGGCAGCAGCGCGCCCGGAGCGCCGTCGCCCAGGGAGCCGCCGGCGATCGGGTCGCTGACGACCGCGAGCCGTGAGCCGTCGTCGAAGACGGCCTCCACGTGCACCTCGGTGACCACGTCCGCGACGCCCGGCAGGACGTCGTCCGGGCCGAGGACCGACCGTGCCCGCTCGATCGCCTCGGCGAGCCGGGCGCCGTCGCGGGCGGCCTCGCACACCGTGTCGGCGATCAGCGCGGTGGCCTCCGGCACGTTGAGCCGCACCCCGCGCGCCCTGCGGGCGCGGGCCAGCTCGGCGGCCGTGAACAGCAGCAGCCGGTCGCGTTCGGTGGGGGTCAGTCGCACGGGAACGGCACCTCCTCGTCCTCCCGGGTTAGAACAGCACTCTAAACCGGGGGCGCGGGAAAGCAAACCGGGATGCGATACCCCGGCGTACGTCACATTGACTGCCGCTCTAACAGAAGTGCGCTCACCCGTGCTCCTCCCGCGTCCCCCGACACGCCCGGGGCGGCCGCTCTACCGCGGAACGAGGGGATGCCCCGCGCGGGCCAGCCGCTCCGCACGCGTCCGCGAACAGCCGTTCCCCGCCCGCCGGTCGAACCGGAGGACGGGGAACGGGGGAAACGGACCCCCGGGCCGGGGGCGAGGCCCGGCCCGGGCGGGAGTGGACTGTCAGGCGAGTTCGTGCATCCAGCCGTGGCGGTCCTCGGTGATGCCCCGCTGGATGTCCAGCAGGGCCTGGCGCAGCCGCATGGTGACCTCGCCGGGCTCACCACCCGACTGCTTCCACTCGGCGCCCGCGCGCTTGACCGTGCCGACCGGGGTGATGACGGCGGCCGTGCCGCAGGCGAAGACCTCCGTCAGGGTGCCGTTCTCCGAGTCGCGCTGCCACTGGTCGATGGAGACGCGGGCCTCCTCGGCCTCGTAGCCGAGGTCGCGGGCGACCGTGAGGAGCGAGTCACGGGTGACGCCCTCGAGGATCGAGCCGCTGAGGGAGGGGGTGACGATCTTGTCGCCGTAGACGAAGTACAGGTTCATGCCGCCGAGTTCCTCGACCCACTTGTGCTCCACGGCGTCGAGGTAGCAGACCTGGTCGCAGCCCTTGGCGGCGGCCTCGGCCTGGGCGAGCAGGGAGGCCGCGTAGTTGCCGCCGGTCTTGGCGTCGCCCATGCCGCCGGGGACGGCGCGCACCCGGTCCTCGGAGGCCCAGATGGAGACCGGCTTGACGCCGCCGGGGAAGTAGGCGCCGGCCGGGGAGGCGATGACCAGGAACAGGTACTCGTTGGCGGGCTTGACGCCCAGGCCGACCTCGGTGGCGATCATGAACGGGCGCAGGTAGAGCGACTCCTCGCCGCCGTGCGCCGGCACCCATGCCTTGTCCTGCTGGACCAGGAGGTCGCAGGCCTCGATGAAGGTCTCGACGGGCAGCTCGGGCATGGCCAGGCGGCGCGAGGAGGCCTGGAAGCGCAGGGCGTTCTTCTCCGGGCGGAAGGTGGCGACCGAGCCGTCGGGCCGGCGGTAGGCCTTCAGGCCCTCGAAGATCTCCTGGGCGTAGTGCAGGACGTGGGTGGCGGGGTCGAGGGGGATCGGCGCGTACGGAACGAGCTGGCCGTCGTGCCAGCCACGGCCCTCGGTCCACCGGATGGTCACCATGTGATCGGTGAAGTGGCGGCCGAACCCGGGGTTGGCCAGGATCGCCTCGCGCTCCGCGTCGGAGAGCGGATTGGCCGAGGGCTTGAGCTCGATCGTGGGCGTCGTCATGAGTGAGTGTCCTTCACCGGGTTGTAGTGACGGGCCGCGCTCACGCCCGCACGGCCAGTGGCCGGTGCTAGGACGTCCGAGCATTCCCTCATGTCGCGGCTCCGCGTTCGATTATCGCGCGGGGGCTGCGGCGGAAGAAAACGGGGTGAATGCGGCCCAGGGGTTGATGGTGGCACCCGGCGGCGCAGACGAAAAGCCGCCGGGTGCGGATGCGACCCGACGGCTTCGAAGTGTTTCGAGTGGCGCGGCGGGATCAGCCGGCTACTCGTACGGCGAGCGCGTCGCCGATCTCGGAGGTGCTGCGGGCGGGCAGGGCGGCGCGTTCCGCGAGGTCGGCGGAGACGGCGTCCTCGATCCGGCCGGCCTCGGCGTCGTAGCCGAGGTGGCGCAGCAGCAGGGCGACGGACAGGACCGTGGCGGTGGGGTCGGCCTTGCCCTGGCCGGCGATGTCGGGGGCCGAGCCGTGGACCGGCTCGAACATGGAGGGGAACTCGCGGCCCGGGTTGATGTTGCCGGAGGCCGCGACGCCGATACCGCCGGAGACGGCGGCGGCGAGGTCGGTGATGATGTCGCCGAAGAGGTTGTCGGTGACGATGACGTCGAAGCGCTCGGGCTGGGTGACCAGGTAGATGGTCGCCGCGTCGACGTGGATGTACTCGGTGGTGACCTCGGGGTACTCCTCGGCCACCTTGTTGAAGACGTTCGTCCACAGGTGACCGGCGAAGGTCAGCACGTTGTTCTTGTGGACGAGGGTGAGCTTCTTGCGCGGGCGGCCCTGGGCGCGGGCGAAGGCGTCGCGGACGACGCGCTCGACACCGTAGGCCGTGTTGACGGAGACCTCGGTGGCGACCTCGTGCTCGGTGCCCTTGCGGATGGTGCCGCCGTTGCCCGTGTAGGGGCCCTCGGTGCCCTCGCGGACCACGATGAAGTCGATCTCCGGCTCACCGGCGAGCGGGGTGGCGACGCCGGGCAGGAGCTTGCTGGGACGCAGGTTGACGTGGTGGTCGAAGGCGAAGCGGAGCTTGAGCAGGAAGCCGCGCTCCAGGACGCCGGACGGCACGGAGGGGTCGCCGATCGCGCCGAGCAGGATGGCGTCGTGCTGCTTGAGCTGCTCGAGGTCCGCGTCGGTGAGGGTCTCGCCGGTGGCGTGGTAGCGCCGGGCGCCGAAGTCGAACTCCCGGGTCTCCAGCTTGACGTCCTGCGGGAGGACGGCGGCCAGGACCTTCAGGCCCTCGGCCACGACTTCCTGGCCGATGCCGTCACCGGGAATCACTGCGAGATCGATGCTGCGAGACATGTCGGCACCCTACTCCTCGTCCCAGGAGATGACACACGCTGTCCGCGATACGGACAGCCGGAGCCTGTGGGGGACGGACGGTTCAGTGGCCCGTCTCGCCGCCGTTGTCACGGCGGTCGAGGGCGCGCTGGAGAGCGGCTGCGGCGTTGCGGCGGTCGGACTCGGTGGTGCGGGAGACGTGGCGGACTCGGCGGCGGACGGTCGTCTCGGCCATGGGGAATCGACTCCTTCGAGAACAGCGTGGAGTGCGGAAAGAGGGTTACGAGACTCCCCCACTGCCTATGGGCGTGGGCGGTACCCCCGGCGAAGGGGGCGGGGGCGCGCCGCAGGGGTGACCTGCGCGGGGCCCGGCTCACGACCGCCATGCGCTGGATCGAGCGAGGCGTTCGGCTTCTACAAAACTAGGCGAGGACCGGGCATCTGTCTCCACAATTACTCGGACTTCCTACTATCTGAGACGGCGGCACGTCTCCCGTCCCGTCGGCACGCGGAAACAGCACGGCCCGGGAAGCCCCTCGGGCTTCCCGGGCCGGTTGCCGCCGGACGTCAGCCCATGTGCGGGTAGCCGTACTCCGTCGGCGGGACCAGGGTCTCCTTGATGGCGCGGGTCAGCGTCCAGCGCATCAGGTTCTGCGGGGCGCCGGCCTTGTCGTTGGTGCCGGAGGCGCGGCCGCCGCCGAAGGGCTGCTGGCCGACCACGGCGCCGGTCGACTTGTCGTTGATGTAGAAGTTGCCGGCCGCGTAGCGCAGCCTCTCCATCGTGTACGCCGCCGCCGCGCGGTCGCCTGCGACGACCGAGCCGGTCAGGGCGTAGTCCGACACCGACTCCATCTGGGTCAGCATCTCGTCGTAGCGCTCGTCCTCGTAGACGTGCACGGCGAGGATCGGGCCGAAGTACTCGGTGCGGAACACCTCGTTCTCCGGGTCGGAGCACTCGATCACGGTCGGGCGTACGAAGTAGCCGACCGAGTCGTCATAGGTGCCGCCCGCGACGATGGTGCAGGACGGGTCCTGCT
>NZ_BMVJ01000021.1:93061-95531 GCF_014650655.1 Streptomyces anandii JCM 4720 | reverse complement strand
TCGCCCGGTCGATGGCGGCCTTGTTCTTGGCGAAGGAGCGCTCGTCGATGACCGCGCCGATGAAGTTCGACAGGTCGGTGACGTCACCCATGGCGATGCCGTCGACCTCGGCGGCGAACTCCTCCTTGAAACCGGAGTTCCAGATGGAGGCCGGGATGTACGCCCGGGAGGTGGCCGAGCACTTCTGGCCCTGGTACTCGAAGGCGCCGCGGGTCAGGGCGGTCTTGAGCACCGCGCGGTCGGCGCTCGGGTGGGCCACCACGAAGTCCTTGCCGCCGGTCTCGCCGACCAGGCGCGGGTAGGAGCGGTACTTCTCGATGTTGTTGCCGACCGTCTTCCACAGGTACTGGAAGGTCTTGGTCGAACCGGTGAAGTGGATGCCCGCCAGGTCGCGGTGGTTCAGGGCGACCTCGGAGACCTCGATGCCGTCGCCGGTGAGGAGGTTGATGACGCCCTTGGGCAGACCGGCCTCCTCCAGCAGCTTCATGAGCAGCACGGCGGCGTGGGTCTGGGTCGGGGACGGCTTCCAGATCACCACGTTGCCCATCAGGGCCGGCGCGGTGGGCAGGTTGGCGGCGATCGCCGAGAAGTTGAACGGGGTGATCGCGTAGACGAAGCCCTCCAGCGGGCGGTGGTCCAGGCGGTTCCACACACCCGGGGAGTTGGCCGGGGGCTGCTCGGCCAGGATCTGGCGGGCGTAGTGGACGTTGAAGCGCCAGAAGTCGACCAGCTCGCAGGGGCTGTCGATCTCGGCCTGCTGGGCGGTCTTGGACTGGCCCAGCATGGTGGAGGCGGCGATGGTCTCGCGCCAGGGGCCGGCCAGCAGCTCGGCGGCGCGCAGGATGATCGCGGCGCGGTCGTCGAAGGACATGGCGCGCCAGGCCGGGGCGGCGGCGAGGGCCGCGTCGACCGCGTCCTGGGCGTCCTGCTTGGTCGCGTTGCGGTAGGTGCCGAGGACCGCCTTGTGGTTGTGCGGCTGGACGACCTCGAAGGCCTCGCCGCCGCCCATGCGCTTCTCACCGCCGATCGTGCAGGGCAGGTCGGCGGGGTTCTCGGCGAGCTCCTTGAGCTTCGCCTCCAGACGGGCGCGTTCCGGGGAACCGGGGGCGTAGCCGTGCACCGGCTCGTTGACGGGGGTGGGGACCTGGGTCACAGCGTCCATGGGTTCCGTAACTCCTTGACTTGAGCGGTGTTGCGAGCGGGGACGGGGCTCGAGCGGAGGCGGGCTCAGCCCTTGCCGGCCATCGAGCACACGAAGAAGCGCGGGTCAGCCACGGCTGATCATGCTCCGCAGGAAGAAGCGCAGGTTCGCCGGCTTCTCCGCCAGGCGGCGCATGAAGTACCCGTACCAGTCGGTGCCGTAGGCGGTGTAGACGCGCATGCGGTGACCCTCGGCGGCCAGCCGCAGGTGCTCCTCGCCCCGGATGCCGAACAGCATCTGGAACTCGTACTCGTCCAGCTTGCGCCCGGCGGTCCGCGCCAGCTCCTGGGCGATGGAGATCAGCCGCGGGTCGTGCGAGCCGACCATCGGGTATCCGTCGCCCTCCATGAGGGTGCGCAGGATCCGGACGTACGCCTTGTCGATCTCGTGCTTGTTCTGGTACGCGACCTCGGCGGGCTCCTTGTAGGCGCCCTTGACCAGGCGGACCCGGCTGCCGCTCGCGGCCAGGCGGCGGGCGTCGGCCTCGGTGCGGAAGAGGTAGGCCTGGATGACGCAGCCGGTCTGCGGGAAGTCCTTCCGCAGCTCCTCGTGGATGGCGAACATCGAGTCGAGGGTGGTGTGGTCCTCGGCGTCCAGGGTGACCGTGGTGCCGATCGCGGCGGCGGCCTCGACGACCGGGCGGACGTTGGCGAGGGCGAGCTCGTGGCCGCCGGGCAGCGCCTGGCCGAACATCGACAGCTTCACCGACATCTCGACCTTGGGGCCGAGCTCGAGGTCCTTGATCCGGTCGATCAGGCGCAGATAGGCGTCGCGGGCGGCGGCGGCCTGCTCGGGCGAGGTGATGTCCTCGCCGACCACGTCCATGGTCAGCTCCAGGCCCCTGCCGGTCAGGTCCTCGACGACGGGGACGATGTCGTCCACGGTCTCGCCGGGGATGAAGCGGTCGACGACCTGCTTGGTGACCGGCGCCGCCGAGATCAGGCGTCGCATCCGGTCGCTGCGCGACGCGGCGAGAATCACGGGACCCAGCACGGGGCACCTCCACAGGCAAGCAACAGACGGCCGGAACCCGACCATTCGGGGACGGCACGGAGAACCACCGTGAAAGTTAAGGATCCCTCCGATCGTCTGCCATCGACAGCTGTCACGCATCCGTGCACTGGATCTCAGACAGATGTATGAAGCGCCTGCGAAAATGCGGGAGAATGCCCGAGTGACGCCGGATTACAAGGGTGACTACCAGGAGCTGGTCGACGAGATCTCGGAGCTGCTCGGCGCGCCGGCCACCCTGGAGAACCGGAACTTCGA
>NZ_BMVJ01000021.1:88820-93034 GCF_014650655.1 Streptomyces anandii JCM 4720 | reverse complement strand
GCTGATCGCCTTCGGCGCCTACGACGTCGAAGGCGACCTGGACCCGTCGGCCCTGGACCCGGTGCGCACCCGCTCGATCCTCACCCGCCGCTCCACGGCCGAGATCCGCCACTGGTTCGAGGGCTTCGGCATCACCCGCGCGACCGGCCCGGTGCGCATCCCGCCCACCCCGGAGGCGGGCGTGTACCGGGGACGGATCTGCCTTCCGGTGCGCCATCGGGGCGTCGTCCTCGGCTACGTCTGGCTGCTGGACTACGACCCGGGGCCCACGGAGCAGCAGCTGGCCGCCGCCATGCGGGTGACCGGGCGGATCGGCGCGCTGCTCGCGGACGAGGCGCAGCACGGCGCGGATCTGACCCGGGAGCTGCGGGCGGTACTGACCGCCGAGCCGGGCTGGCCGCGGGACATGGCGGTGGCCGAGCTGCGGACCGCCCTCGGGGTGCGGGCGGACGGGCCGCACACGGTGGTGTGCGTGGCGCCGTGGCCCTCGGCGGACCCGGAGGACGCGCCGTCGGTGCGCACCCTGCCGGGCGCGACGGCGCTGTGCACGGTGCCGTGGGGCACGGCGGAGCAGTGCCTGGCGCTGCTGGTACGGCTGCGCTCGACGGGCACGCCGGCCCCGGCGGTGTCGGCGGCGACGCGGCTGCTGGACCGGGCGGGCGGTGGCGGCGCCCGCGTGGCCGCCGGGGTGGGCGGCGCACGGCTGGGGCTGGCCGAGCTGGGGACCGCGTGGACGGAGGCGGTGGCGGCCGCGCGGGCCGCGGCGGCGGAGCCGCGCCTCGGACCGGTGGCCGAGTGGGCGTCGATCGGCCCGTTCCGGCTGCTGACCGCGCTGCCCGCGCGGGCCGCCCACGACCCGGCGGTGAGCGTCCTGCTGTCCCCCGCCCACCGGGAGCTCGCCCGCACCGCCGAGGTCTACCTCGACTGCGCCGGCCAGGCCGGCCGCACCGCCGCCGAACTGGGGATCCACCGCCAGACCCTGTACTACCGCCTGTCCCGCGTGGAGCAGCTGACCGGCCTGGACCTCGACGACGGCGAGGACCGCCTGCTGCTCCACATGGCACTCAAGGCGTCCCGGCTCTAACCTTCCGAGCCGCTTTCCCTTACTCCCGCGATGAGCCGGCGCAGGCCCTCGGTGAGCTGGTCGGCGCGGGTCGCGGAGTCCGGGTCGAAGATCCACTGGACCATCAGTCCCTGGAGCAGGGTCTGGTACAGCCGGCCCTCGGTGTCGACGGTCTCCTTGTCGAGATCGGCCTCCGGGACGTCGCTGAAGAGGGGGATCAGTCCGGAGCGCCCCTGTTCCTCCGCCTCGACCAGCAGCCTGCGCACCTCGGGGAGCCGGTCGCCCTGCAGGACCAGCTCGAAGCTGATCAGCCACACGGGCCGCGACTCGGGCATGGAGCGGATGACGTTCGCCCACACCTCCTGGAAGCGCTCCAGCGAGCCGGGGGGCGCCTGCGTGGCGCCGCCCGCCCCCCAGCCCGGACCGAAGCGGTCGCCCATCTCCTCGATCAGCGCGATGTACGCCTCCACGAGCAGGGCGTCCTTCGAGCCGTAGTGGTAGCCGATCGAAGCGAGGTTGGTCCCCGACTCCTTGACGATGTCGCGCGCGGTGGTGCGCACGAACCCCTTCTGCAGCAGGCAGCGCTTGGCGCCCGCGAGCAGGTCCTCCCGGTGTCCCATGCCGCACACCCTACCCGCGATCCATACAAGCGTCCTAGACGGTCGACTTATACGCCCGTCCTAGACAAGCGTTTAAGACGCCCGTACAGTCCTCCGCATGACGAACTCACCGCTCACCACCACGACTTCGGCCGCGCCCCCGGCGCGCGCCGGACGCCGCGAGTGGACCGCCCTCGGCGTGCTGATGCTGCCGCTGCTGCTGGTCTCGATGGACGTCTCGGTCCTGTACTTCGCCATCCCGGCGATCAGCGCGGACCTGGAGCCGAGCGGCACCCAGCAGCTGTGGATCTTCGACATCTACGCCTTCGTGCTGGCGGGCCTGCTGATGACCATGGGCGCGCTCGGCGACCGCATCGGCCGCCGCAGACTGCTCCTGCTCGGGGCCGCCGCCTTCGGCGCCGCCTCCCTGGTCGCCGCGTACGCGAACAGCGCCGGGACCCTGATCGCGGCCCGCGCGGTCCTCGGCGTCGGCGGCGCCACCCTGATGCCCTCGACGATGGCGCTGGTCCGCACGATCTTCACCGACCCTGCCCAGCGGGCGAAGGCGATCGGCGTCTGGTCCGGCGTGATGACCGGCGGCATCGCGCTCGGCTCGGTGCTCAGCGGTGTCCTGGTGCAGTACTTCTGGTGGGGCTCGGTCTTCCTGGTCAACCTGCCCGCGATGGCCCTGCTGCTGGTGCTCGGCCCCGTCCTGCTGCCCGAGTCGAAGAACCCCGCACCCGGCCGCTTCGACCTGCTCGGCGTGCCGCTGTCGATGGCCGCGGTGCTCCCCGTCGTCTACGGCCTGAAGGAGATCCCCTCCGAGGGCTGGCACCCGCTCTACGTCGTCTGCGTCACCGTCGGCCTGCTCTTCACCGCCCTGTTCGTGCACCGCCAGCGCACCGCGGCCTCGCCCATGATCCCGCCGGCCCTGTTCCGAGGGCGGGGCTTCGCCCCCGCGGTGGTCCTGAACCTGGTGTCCGCGTTCGCGATGATGGGCTCGGCCTTCTTCACCACGCAGTACCTGCAGTCGGTGCTCGGCAGGAGCGCGATGGAGGCGGCCCTGTGGTCGCTGCTGCCCTCGGTGCCGATCGGCATGGCCGCCCCGCTGGCGACCGCGCTGGTCCAGAAGGGCGTCGAGCGGGCGTACGTCGTCACGGCGGGCTTCGCGATCGCCGCGGCCGGCTACGGGATGCTGTCGCTCGCCGGCACCGACTCGTTGTGGCTGGTGCTGACCGCGTGCGCGGTCCTCGCCTCGGGGATCGTGATGGTCATGTCCCAGATGACCGACCTGGCCCTGAGCGCCGCCCCGGTGGAACGCGCGGGCACGGCCTCCTCACTGCTGGAGACCGGTTCGGAGTTCGGCGGCGCGCTGGGCATGGCGGTGCTGGGCTCGATCGGTACGGCGCTCTACCGCCACGGAATCCCGGCGAGCGCCCCGGCCCCGGCCCACGAGACCCTCGGCGGCGCGCTCGCGGTGGCCCGGCACCTTCCGGGGCGCACGGGAGACGCCCTGGCGACGACGGCACGGGAGGCCTTCACCCACGGCATGCACGGCGCGGGCATAGCGGGGGCGGCGGTACTGACCCTGGCCGCGGCGGGCGCGGCGACGACCTTGCGAGGAAATCGCCGGACGAGCAAAACCAGCCCGTCTGGGGGTACCCCCTGCTCGTAGAGCTTGGGGGAGCCTGAGGACGAGGCCGTCAAGGCCGAAGGGGGATCTGGGGGGCGCAGGCCCCCCAGAAGGGTCGGCGAACCTCAGACGAGGTTCACCGACCGAGCCGAGGTCGCCCCGATCTCGGCGGCGACCTCCGCGAGGACGTTCACCGGCACCGTGTCGTCCACCGTCAGCACCGCCAGCGCCTCCCCGCCCGCTGCGGCCCGGGCGACCTGCATGCCGGCGATGTTGATGCCGGCCTCGCCGATGACACGGCCGACCGTGCCGACGACGCCGGGACGGTCCTCGTAGCGCAGGACGACCATGTGGTCGGCGAGCGCGAGGTCCACGTCGTAGTCGCCGACCGCGACGATCTTCTGGACGTGCTTGGGGCCGGCCAGCGTGCCGGAGACCGACACCTCCTGGCCGTCGGCGAGGGTGCCGCGGACGGTGACGACGTTGCGGTGGTCGGCGGACTCGGAGCTGGTGGTCAGACGGACCTCGACGCCGCGCTCCTGGGCGAACAGGGGGGCGTTGACGTAGGAGACCGTCTCGTCGACCACGTCCTCGAAGACGCCCTTGAGCGCGGAGAGCTCGAGCACCTTCACGTCGTGCTGGGTGATCTCGCCGTAGACCTCCACGTCGAGGCGGACGGCGACCTCGCCCGCGAGGGCGGTGAAGATGCGGCCGAGGCGCTCGGCGAGCGGCAGGCCCGGCTTGACGTCCTCGGCGATGACACCGCCCTGGACGTTGACCGCGTCCGGCACCAGCTCACCGGCGAGGGCCAGGCGCACCGAGCGGGCGACGGCGATGCCTGCCTTCTCCTGGGCCTCGTCCGTGGAGGCGCCCAGGTGCGGGGTGCACACGACCTGGTCGAACTCGAACAGCGGGGAGT
>NZ_BMVJ01000021.1:79610-88798 GCF_014650655.1 Streptomyces anandii JCM 4720 | reverse complement strand
CGGTGCACGGCTCCTTCGCGTACACGTCCAGGCCGGCGCCGGCGACGCGGCCCTCCTTGAGCGCCGAGTACAGCGCCTCCTCGTCGACGATGCCGCCGCGCGCGGCGTTGACGATGCGCACGCTCGGCTTGACCTTGCGCAGCGCCTCGTCGCCGATCAGGCCGAGGGTCTCGGGGGTCTTGGGCAGGTGGACGGTGATGAAGTCGGAGACCTCGAGCAGCTCGTCCAGGGTCAGCACCTTGACGCCCATCTGGGCGGCCCGCGCGGGCTGGACGTAGGGGTCGTAGGCGACGACCTTCATGCCGAAGGCGGACATGCGCTGGGCGACGAGCGCGCCGATGCGGCCGAGGCCGACCACGCCGAGCGTCTTCTCCGCCAGTTCCACGCCCGTGTACTTGCTGCGCTTCCACTCGGCGTTCTTCAGCGCGGCGTTGGCCTGCGGGATGTTGCGCGCGGTGGCGAGGATCAGACCGCAGGCCAGCTCGGCGGCGGTCACGATGTTGGAGGTCGGGGCGTTGACGACCATCACGCCGGCCTTGGTGGCGGCGGAGACGTCGACGTTGTCCAGGCCGACGCCGGCCCGTGCGACGACCTTGAGCTTGTTCGCGGCGGCGATGGCCTCGGCGTCGACCTTGGTGGCCGAGCGGATGAGGATCGCGTCCACGTCGGCGATGGCGGGGAGCAGTTCGGCGCGGTCGGCGCCGTTGCAGTGCCGGATCTCGAAGTCCGGGCCGAGCGCGTCGACGGTCGCGGGCGACAGCTCTTCAGCGATGAGTACGACGGGTTTCGAGCTCACGTGAGTCCTCACAAGTCCAATGCGGACGGCCGTCCCGACGGCCGCTGGCGGAGGGGTGCTAGCCGCGTGGAAGACGCACGACGCTGTGGGCCTGACGCGTTGTTGTGCAGCAGTGTAGTGGCGTCGCGAGCGCCGTATTGCGCCGCTGCGGAAGGATCACCCGTCCGTGGCTGGACGGGGTGGACAACGCCGCGAATCCACCGTGAACTCCGACGTTACCCCGGGTTCGCCGAAGAGGCCGGGGCGTTCGCCGCCCCGGCCTCTTCGGCGTGAGGCCTACGCCTCCTCGTTGACCCAGCTCATGAGCTTGCGCAGCTCCTTGCCGGTGGTCTCCAGCAGGTGCTCGGAGTCCTGCTGCTTGTACTCGTTGTACTTCTTCAGGCCGCCGTGGTACTCGTCCATCCAGTTGCGGGCGAAGGAGCCGTCCTGGATCTCGGCGAGGACCTGCTTCATCTCGGCCTTGGTGGCGTCGGTGATGATGCGCGGGCCGGTGACGTAGTCGCCCCACTCGGCGGTCTCGGAGATCGACCAGCGCATCTTCTCCAGGCCGCCCTCGTACATGAGGTCCACGATCAGCTTCAGCTCGTGCAGGCACTCGAAGTAGGCGATCTCCGGCTGGTAGCCCGCCTCGACGAGGGTCTCGAAGCCCGCCTTCACCAGCGCGGCGGTGCCGCCGCACAGCACGGCCTGCTCGCCGAACAGGTCGGTCTCGGTCTCCTCGGTGAAGGTGGTCTTGATGACGCCGGCGCGGGTGCCGCCGATGCCCTTGGCGTACGACAGGGCCAGCGCGAAGGCGTTGCCGGAGGCGTCCTGCTCGACGGCCACGATGCACGGAACGCCGCGGCCCTCCTCGTACTGGCGGCGCACCAGGTGGCCCGGGCCCTTGGGGGCGACCATGCAGACGTCCACGCCGGCCGGGGGCTTGATGAAGCCGAAGCGGATGTTGAAGCCGTGGCCGAAGAACAGCGCGTCGCCGTCCTTCAGGTTCGGGGCGATGGACTCCTCGTAGACCTGGGACTGGATCGGGTCCGGCACCAGGATCATGATGACGTCGGCCTCGGCGGCGGCCTCGGCGGCCGTCACCACGCGCAGGCCCTGCTCCTCGGCCTTGGCCCGGGACTTGGAGGCCTCGGGCAGACCGACCCGCACGTCGACACCGGAGTCGCGCAGCGACAGCGCGTGGGCGTGGCCCTGGCTGCCGTAGCCGATGACCGCGACCTTGCGGCCCTGGATGATGGACAGGTCGGCGTCAGCGTCGTAGAACAGCTCGGCCACTTTGGGTTCTCTCCTTGGAGTGCGGGTTGTGCGTCCCACCGTATGCCGGTGAGGGGAAGGGAGGTTTCGGGGTCTCGGTATACGGGCGGCCGTGTCACCCGGCCGCCCGAAGGGGACCGCTATGCCGAACGGTCGAGGGCGCGCAGCGACCGGTCGGTGATCGAACGGGCGCCGCGGCCGATGGCGATCGTGCCGGACTGGACCAGCTCCTTGATGCCGAACGGCTCGAGCATCTTGAGCATGGCCGAGAGCTTGTCGCTGCTGCCGGTGGCCTCGATCGTCACCGCCTCCGGGGAGACGTCGACGGTCTTGGCGCGGAACAGCTGGACGATCTCGACGATCTGGGAGCGCGTCTCGTTGTCGGCGCGCACCTTCACCAGGACGAGTTCGCGCTGCACGGCCTGCGAGGGCTCCAGCTCGACGATCTTGAGCACGTTGACGAGCTTGTTGAGCTGCTTGGTCACCTGTTCCAGCGGCAGGTCCTCGACGCTGACCACGATGGTGATGCGGGAGATGTCGGGGTGCTCGGTGACGCCGACCGCGAGGGAGTCGATGTTGAACCCGCGGCGGGAGAACAGGGCGGCGATCCGGGCCAGGATGCCGGGGGTGTTCTCGACCAGGACCGAGAGCGTGTGCTTGGTGGACATGACGGTCGTACCTTCCTGAAGTCCTCGGGTGTCCCGGCGCTCTCAGTCGTCCTCGTTGTCGCCGAAGTCGGGGCGGACGTCCCGGGCGGCCATGATCTCGTCGTTGGAGGTGCCGGCGGCGACCATCGGCCACACCATGGCGTCCTCGTGGACGATGAAGTCGACGACGACCGGGCGGTCGTTGATGGAGTTCGCCTCCTCGATGACCTTGTCCAGGTCGTCCGGGGACTCGCAGCGGATGGCGTAGCAGCCCATGGCCTCCGACAGCTTCACGAAGTCGGGGACGCGGGTGCCGGCGCCCTTCCCGGTGTCGCCGGGACCCGAGTGCAGCACCGTGTTGCTGTACCGCTGGTTGTAGAACAGGGTCTGCCACTGGCGGACCATCCCGAGGGCGCCGTTGTTGATGATGGCGACCTTGATCGGGATGTTGTTCAGGGCGCAGGTGGTGAGCTCCTGGTTGGTCATCTGGAAGCAGCCGTCGCCGTCGATCGCCCAGACCGCCCGGTCGGGCCGGCCGGCCTTGGCGCCCATCGCGGCCGGGACCGCGTAGCCCATGGTTCCGGCGCCGCCGGAGTTCAGCCAGGTGGCGGGCTGCTCGTACTGCACGAAGTGCGCCGCCCACATCTGGTGCTGGCCGACGCCCGCCGCGAAGATCGTGCCCTCGGGAGCGAGCTGCCCGATCCGCTGGATGACCTGCTGCGGGGAGAGGGAGCCGTCCTCGGGCTGGTCGTAGCCGAGCGGGTAGGTCTCGCGCCAGCGGCTGAGGTCCTTCCACCAGGCGGTGTAGTCGCCCTTGTGGCCCTCGCTGTGCTCCTTCTGGACGGCCTGGATGAGGTCGGCGAGGACCTCGCGGGCGTCGCCGACGATCGGCACGTCGGCGGCGCGGTTCTTGCCGATCTCGGCCGGGTCGATGTCGGCGTGGACGATCTTGGCGTACGGGGCGAAGCTGTCCAGCTTGCCGGTGACGCGGTCGTCGAAGCGGGCTCCGAGGGCGACGATCAGGTCGGCCTTCTGCAGCGCGGTGACGGCGGTGACCGCACCGTGCATGCCCGGCATTCCCACGTGCAGCGGGTGGCTGTCGGGGAATGCGCCGAGCGCCATCAGTGTGGTGGTGACGGGCGCTCCGGTGAGTTCCGCGAGGACCTTCAGCTCGGCGGTGGCGCCGGCCTTGATCACACCGCCGCCGACGTACAGGACGGGGCGGCGGGCGGAGGTGATGAGCTTGGCCGCCTCGCGGATCTGCTTGGCGTGCGGCTTGGTGACGGGCCGGTAGCCCGGCAGGTCCATCACCGGTGGCCAGGAGAAGGTGGTCCTCGCCTGGAGGGCGTCCTTGGCGATGTCGACCAGGACCGGGCCGGGGCGGCCGGTGGAGGCGATGTGGAACGCCTGCGCGATCACCCGCGGGATGTCCTCGGCGTTGGTGACCAGGAAGTTGTGCTTGGTGATCGGCATGGTGATGCCGACGATGTCCGCCTCCTGGAAGGCGTCCGTGCCGATCGAGGAGGACGCCACCTGGCCGGTGATCGCGACCAGCGGGACGGAGTCCATGTGGGCGTCGGCGATCGGGGTGACCAGGTTGGTGGCGCCGGGTCCCGAGGTGGCCATGCAGACGCCGACCTTGCCGGTGGCCTGCGCGTAGCCGGTGGCGGCGTGGCCGGCGCCCTGCTCGTGCCGGACCAGCACGTGGCGCACCCGCGAGGAGTCCATCAGCGGGTCGTACGCCGGAAGGATCGCACCACCGGGAATGCCGAATACGGTGTCGGCGCCGACCTCCTCGAGAGAGCGAATGAGGGACTGCGCACCCGTGACGTGCTCGGGAGCGGAGTGGTGTCCTCCGGATCGGGGCCGCGGCTGCGGGTGATGGGCCCCGGTGGCCTGCTCGGTCATCGGCATTCTCTTCTCGATGCTGAGGGTTTTTGCGAGGTTTGTACGGTGTGCGATGCCGCACGGAGGGTGCCCGTGCAACAAAAAACCCCTCGTGCCGTTAGGCAAGCGAGGGGAGCGCGCCGGTGAGGGTCGCTGGGGATTCCGGATGCCCTCCGGTGGGTCCCAGCTCAGCCGACGCGCTGTCCAAGTACGAGAATTCGGGTGCGCATGGAACTGACCCTCCCCCCGGCACGCACTCACTGTCAAGTGGGTGGGACGGGAGTCTCAGCATGTGAGCGGAGTGCCGTCCCGCCGCCGAGGACCGCGGCCACGCCGGCCGACGGGATCCCGCCCGCGGGCACCGCCCCCGCCCCCATCCCCCCTGCGGGAATCGCCCCCGACGAGAGCCCGCCCGCCGGGACGCCGGAGCCGGAGACCCCGCCGGCGCAGACCCCCGCGCCGCCCACGGCGAAGGCCGGTTCGACCGGTCCGTGCGGCACCGGGTAGTGGCCGGATGTGAGCGCCCGGCGCAGCCGGTACTCGTCCAGCGGGCCGGCGAAGGCCATGCCCTGGCCGTGGGTGCAGCCCATCGCGCGCAGCGCGACGACCTGCTCCGGCAGGTCCACCCCGTCGGCCACGGACTGCATACCGAGGTCGCCCGCGATGCGCAGCAGTCCGCTGGTGATCTTGTGCAGCCGGGCCGACTCGACGACGCCCTCGACCAGCGAGCGGTCGATCCTGAGCACGTCGGCGGGGAGCCTGCGCAGGGCCGTGAGAGCGCCGTGGCCGTTGCCGAAGCCGTCCAGCGCCACGCGCACGCCGAGCCTTCTGAGCGCGGCCAGGCGCCGCTCCAGCTCGTCCAGCGGGGACCGCGGGTCGATGTCGGACAGTTCGAGCACCAGCGCCCCGGACGGCAGCCCGTGCCGGGTCAGCAGGGACTCCACGAAGCCCGGTGGCAGCGAGCGGTCCAGCAGCCGGCGGGCCGCCGTCCGGACCACGACGGGGACGGTCAGGCCGGTCGCGGCGCGCTCCGCGGCCTGCTCGACGGCCTCCTCCAGCACCCAGCGGCACAGTTCGGCCGTGCGGTCGCTGTCCTCGGCCACCCGCAGGAACTCGGCGGGCGTGAAGAGCACCCCTTGGGAGGAGCGCCAGCGCGCCTGGGCGGCGACCGACGTGATCCGGCCGCCGGACAGGCACACCACCGGCTGGTGCAGCAGGGTGAACTCCCCGTCGTGCAGCGCCGACCGCAGCCGGGTGGCCAGCTCCGCCTTGCGTACGACGTCCTGCTGCATCTGCGGCTTGTAGAGCTCGACCCGGCCCTTGCCGGCCGCCTTGGCGCGGTACATGGCGAGATCGGCGTTGCGCAGCAACTCCCCCGCGCCGAGGCCCGGTTCGGCGAACGCAACGCCGATGGACGCGGCGACCCGGACATCGTTGCCGTCGATGACGTAGGGCTGCGAGAGGGTGAGCCTGAGGCGGTCGGCGAGCTCCAGGATGTGCCCCTCGCGGGCGGCGCGGTCGCGGTTGCCGTCCCCGACGATCAGGGCCGCGAACTCGTCGCCGCCCAGCCGGGAGGCGGTGTCCCCGTGCCGGACCGCCTCCTGGAGTCTGCGGGCGGCCTGGACGAGCAGCTCGTCCCCGGCCTGGTGCCCGATCGTGTCGTTGACGGCCTTGAAGCCGTCCAGGTCGATGAAGAGGACGGCCGTGCCGTGGTCGGTGCTGCGTCGGCCGGACAGGGCCTGCTGCACGCGCTTGGTGAACAGCGCGCGGTTGGGCAGGTCGGTGAGCGGGTCGTGCTCGGCGTTGTGCTGGAGCTGCGCCTGCAGGCGCACCCGCTCGGTGACGTCCCGGCTGTTGAAGATCAGGCCGCCGTGGTGACGGTTGATGGTCGACTCCACGTTGAGCCAGCCGCCGTCGCCCGAGCGGAAGCGGCACTCGATGCGGGTGGTCGGCTCCTCGTGCGGCCCGGCCACGAGGAAGCGGCGCACCTCGTGGACCACGCAGCCCAGGTCCTCCGGGTGGATGAGGCCGGCCAGTTCCCTGCCGACCAGTTCCTCGGCGGGCCGCCCGTACACCCCGGCGGCGGCCGGGGAGACGTATCTGAGGATGCCGTTGGGCGCGGCGATCATGATGACGTCGCTGGAGCCCTGGACCAGGGAGCGGAAGTGGTTCTCCTGCTGGGCCAGCTCCTGGGCGAGGCCGATGTTGTCGAGCAGCATGATTCCCTGGCGCACCACGAGCGCCAGCACCACTGCGCCGGCGGTGATCAGCACCACGCGGTCCACGCTGTGGCCGTTGAGCACGTTGTAGAGGATTCCGAGCGTGCACACGGCGGCGGCCAGGTAGGGCGTGAGGGCGGCGAGCGATCCGGACACGGGGCGCCCGGCCGGGTACCGCTCCTGATCGGCGCCCTGCGGGGCGGGGGTCGCGGCCGGGCGGGGGTCTGCGCGGCGGACGCCCGGACGGTGCTGCCCGGGGACCCGCTCACGGTGCGCGCGGGCGCGACCCTTCCGGTCACCGGCGGCGACGGGATCCTGGCCGAACGGCTCGTGGTCACCCGCGCCATGACCGGCCGGCTCGTGGCCGAACGGCTCGTGGCCGAACGGCTCGTGGTCACCCGCGCCATGACCGTCGGGTTCGTGACCGGAAGGACCGCAGCCGAACGGTACGTGGCCACCCGAGCCGTGACCGGCCGGCCCATGACCGGCCGGCCCATGACCGGCCGGCTCGAAGCCGAACGGCTCGTGGGCGAAGGCCTCGTCGCCGAACG
This sequence comes from Streptomyces anandii JCM 4720, assembly GCF_014650655.1. Lineage (GTDB taxonomy): Bacteria > Actinomycetota > Actinomycetes > Streptomycetales > Streptomycetaceae > Streptomyces > Streptomyces anandii. Next base: position 81,444 of record NZ_BMVJ01000021.1, on the reverse strand, counting down.
GCACTCGGCCACCCGACTCGTGGCCGTGCGGTTCGTCGTCGGTCGTCGTGTGGGCGTCGGTCTCGTAGCGGCACGGGGCGGGGCGTTCCCTGGACGGGGCGGTGGCGCGGGGGGCGGCCCAGGGGGCGTAGGCCAGGAGGAGGGAGCCGGCGAACCAGCCCGCGTCGAGCAACTGGCCCGAGTGGTAGTTGTTGTGCAGCAGCGGCGAGGTGAACAGCGCGTCGCTGACCACGGTCAGGCCGAGCCCGCCGATGGCGGTGTTCACGGCGGTGCGGTTGACCGGGGAGCGCCGGAAGTGCAGTGCGAGCACCATGCTGACCAGGGCGATGTCCAGCAGTGGGTAGGCGAGCGACAGCGCGGTGTGCGCGACGCTCGGGCCGTCGAACTTGGCCGCCTGGGCGAGGGCGAGGCTCCACGACAGCGTGAGCAGCGAGCCCCCGATCAGCCAGGCGTCCAGCGCCAGGCACACCCAGCCCGCCCTGTTGGTGGGACGTTTGGCGAGCACCAGCAGTCCGACGATGGCCGGCGGCGCGAAGCACAGGAAGAACAGGTCGGCGTAGCTGGGGCTGGGCACGGCGGTGCGGAGGACCACCTCGTACCACCCCCAGACCGCGTTGCCGAGGGCCGCCATCGTCGAGGAGAGGGCGAACAGCAGCCAGGCGGTTCGAAACCGGACCCCGTGGCTTCGCGCGTACAGGGCGCAGGAGACGGCCGCGGTGCCGGCCGCGAGGGTCAGCCCGAAGTCACCCATGATCAGCGCAACCTCGTTCGAACCCCAGCCGCATGCGGAACCGACGGCGTATCCGGCGCACACCAGGGCCAGGGCGAGCTGGGGGGCCGCTGGCCGCCGGTCGGTGGCGGCCGCGGGCGTGAGCGGCCGCGTGCCGCGCGAGGGGCGGCCGCGCAGGGCTCCGGCCGGCGTGGTCACGGCGGACGGGGGCAGGCTCACCGGTCCCTCCCGGTCCGCGCCGCCGGGTCCCGCGGGTCCCGGTGCGCCGTGTGCGCGTGCCTTCTGCGGCCGGTGGGCCTGCGATGGTGATGATGGTGCTGGTGATGGCTGTTGTGGTGGCCGCGTCCGCGCGCGGCCGTGCGCCAGGGCCTCCGGTGGCGGCCCCGCCGCGTCGGATCGGTCGTCCATAGGCCGTGCATCGCCTGTCGCCCCCCTCGCGGTCTGACATGTCCGTCCCCGGCGCCGAACGGTCAACGGCGCAGCCCCTGTCGGGGACGATACACCAGTCTCGTCACTCAGGGACATAGTTCCTCTACGCTCCGTGACGACCAGCGCATATGCGGGTACGCCCCGCATCCGCGGGATCGCGGACCGTACCCGAAGCGGACTACACGCCTTCCGCGCCCGTCGTCAGAATCACGTTCGCGAGCGGCTCCTGGTTCACGAACCGGCGCAACTGCTCGGCCACCAGCCGCTTGGCGCGGGGCAGGAACGCGGACGTGGGACCGCCGACGTGCGGGCTGATCAGCACGCCGGGCGCGTGCCACAAGGGGTGTCCCGGGGGCAGCGGCTCGGGGTCGGTGACGTCGAGGGCGGCGGTGAGCCGGCCGCTCTCCACCTCGGTGAGCAGGGCCTTGGTGTCGACGACGGGCCCGCGGGCCACGTTCACCAGGAGCGCGCCGTCCTTCATCCGGCCGAGGAAGTCCGCGTTCACCAGGCCCCGGGTGGCCTCCGTCAGGGGCGTGGAGAGGACGACGACGTCGGCCTGGGGCAGCAGGGAGGGCAGATCGGTGAGCGGATGCACCGGACCGCGCGCCGTGGTGCGCGGGGAGCGCGCCACGCGCGCCACCCGCGCGAGCTCGAAGGGCGCGAGCCGGTCCTCGA
>NZ_BMVJ01000021.1:76570-79587 GCF_014650655.1 Streptomyces anandii JCM 4720 | reverse complement strand
TGGCGGCGCCGATGGCTCCGTAGCCGACGATGAGGACGCTCTTGTCGGCGAGGGCCGGGTGGAAGCCGCTGCGCCACTCCTCCCGCTGCTGGGCGCGGACGAAGCCGGGGATGCCGCGCAGCGAGGCGAGGACGAGGGCGAGCGCGAGTTCCGCCGTACTCGCCTCGTGCACCCCGCGCGCGTTGCACAGCCGTACGCCGGGGACGATGGCGGACAGGTGGGCGGTGACGTCGTCGACGCCGGCCGTCAGGGTCTGGATGAGGCGGAGGTTGCGCATGTGCGCGAGGGGGCGCACCTTGACGGGCTGCCGCTTCATGTAGGGCACCACGTACACGGCGCAGCCGGCGGGGTCGCCGGGGAACTCCTGGGCACCGTCCTCGCCTCCGTCCCAGAAGAGGTAGTTCAACCCGTCGGGAAGCCCCTCGATCTCGTCCGGCGGGATGGGCAGCCACACGTCAGCAGTCATGGTCAGGAGGCTATGTCAGGGGCGCGGGGCGGCAGAGGTTAGGTTGGTGGGCCGCGGGCGAGGGAGGGTTACGGCGAGGTGGAGCGCAGGACGATCGGCGCGGCGGCGCTCGCGGTGGGGGCCGTGGGACTCGGGTGCATGCCGATGAGCTGGGCGTACAGCACCTCGCGGCAGCGCGGTCCGGAGTCGCTGAGGGCGGTGCACCGGGCGCTGGACGCCGGCTGCACGCTCCTGGACACCGCGGACATGTACGGGCCGTTCACCAACGAGCTGCTGCTGGGGCGGGTGCTGAAGGAGCGGCGCTCCGACGCCTTCGTGTCCACCAAGGCCGGTCTGCTGGTGGGCGAGCAGCACATCGTGGCCAACGGCCGCCCCGGCTATGTGCGGCGGGCCTGCGACGCCTCGCTGCGGCGGCTCCAGACGGACGTGATCGACCTCTACCAGCTGCACCGCGCCGACCCCGAGGTCCCGGTGGAGGAGACCTGGGGGGCGATGGCGGAGCTGGTGCGGGCCGGGAAGGTACGGGCCCTCGGGCTGTGCGCGGTGGGGGCGCGCGGGCGGCGCAGAGCGGGGGCGCGGCTGTACGACGGAACGATCCGGCAGCTGGAGCGGGTGCAGCAGGTCTTCCCGGTGAGCGCGGTGCAGGCGGAGCTGTCGGTGTGGTCACCGGAGGCGCTGGAGACGCTGCTGCCCTGGTGCGAGGCGCGGGGCGTGGGTTTCCTGGCCGCGATGCCGCTCGGCAACGGCTTCCTCACCGGCACGCTCACTCCGGGCGAGGGCTTCGAGCCGGACGACCTGCGGGCCCGCCATCCGCGGTTCACCGCCGAGATGATGGCGGCGAACCAGCCGATCGTCGCGGGGCTGCGCCGGATCGCCGCACGGCACGGCGAGGACGTCACACCGGCCCAGGTGGCCCTGGCCTGGGCGCTCGCCCAGGGGGCCCATGTGGTGCCGGTGCCGGGCGCCAAGCAGGAGCGCTGGGTCGGCGAGAACGCGGCCGCGGCGCGGCTGCGGCTGACGGCGCGGGACCTGGCCGAGGTGGCGTCGCTCCCGGCGGCGCAGGGGTCCTGGCACTGAGCGCCGGTGACGGGGCGGACCCGGCCGGGTCGGATCGCGGCGATCGGGAACTTCGCGGGGTGAGCGCGGGGTATGACAGGTAGGACCCGAGTGCCGGTGGGCCGCGCGGCCCGCGACCGTCGAAGGGACAGGATCGTGCGACGTCGAGTTGGGGCGGCCGTGTCGGCCGCCGCCGCGCTGCTGCTGGCGGCCGGCTGCTCCTTGGGTGGTGACGGGGGCGGGCCCGGCGGGACGGACCGCGCCACTCCCGGCCGTACGAGCGCGCAGGCCTCGCCCTCCGGGGAGGCGTCCGGGGAGACCGCTCCGCCGGCCAAGGGCTCCGTGAAGGTGCTGCGCACGGTCGCCGAGGGGCTGAACTCGCCCTGGGGGCTGGCCCCGCTGCCCGGCGGGGGCCTGCTGGTCTCCTCCCGCGACAAGGCGACGATCACCCGCGTCGACGAGAAGACGGGGAAGCAGACGGAGCTGGGCACGGTGTCCGGGGTGGCGCCCGAGGGCGAGGGCGGCCTGCTCGGCATCGCCCTCTCCCCGCGGTTCGCCTCCGACCACATGATCTACGCCTACTTCACCTCCGCCTCGGACAACCGCATCGTCCGGATGCTGTACGACGACAAGAAGCCGGCCGGGGAGCAACTGGGCGCGCCCGACACGGTGTTCAAGGGCATTCCCAAGGGTGTGATCCACAACGGCGGCCGGATCGCCTTCGGCCCGGACGGCATGCTGTACGCGGGCACGGGCGAGAGCGGCGACCGGGGGCTCGCCCAGGACACCAAGTCCCTGGGCGGCAAGATCCTGCGGCTGACCCCGGAGGGCGAGCCCGCGCCCGGCGACCCGTTCCCCGGCTCGCCCGTCTACTCCTACGGTCACCGCAATGTGCAGGGCCTGGCCTGGGACGGCGGACAGCGCCTGTTCGCCTCGGAGTTCGGCCAGGACACCTGGGACGAGCTGAACGCGATCAGGCCGGGCGGCAACTACGGCTGGCCGGACGCGGAGGGCACGTCCAAGGACCCGAAGTTCGTGAACCCGATCGCCCAGTGGCACACCGACGACGCCTCCCCCAGCGGGATCGCATACGCCGAGGGCTCCGTCTGGATGGCCGGCCTGAAGGGGCAGCGCCTGTGGCGCATCCCCCTCAAGGGCACGACGGCGTCGGCGCCGCCGCAGGCGTTCCTCGACGGGCAGTACGGCCGACTGCGCACGGTCGTCTCCGCGGGCGGCGACAGGCTGTGGCTGGTCACCAGCAACACGGACGGCCGCGGCGACCCGAGGAAGGGGGACGACCGCATCCTGGAGCTGCGGGTGAGCTAGCCGTCACTCGTCGTCGGGTTCGGCATCCCGCGGCGGCCGTACCACCACTTTCCCCGACGCCAGGTCGATCGGCCCCCGTACGGGATCACCGTCACCGACGTCCTCCCGAGTCAGCTCGAGCCGGTTCTGCTCGTCCCGGGTGTGCTTACGCCCGGGCGCGAACAGTTCC
>NZ_BMVJ01000021.1:69635-76542 GCF_014650655.1 Streptomyces anandii JCM 4720 | reverse complement strand
TCGAAGACGTTGAACAAGGCCCCTCCCCTGCCGGACTCCTCCACCGTACGGGTCTAGCCGGCCGACCGGGCAGTGAGCCTCTCCTGCTCGAACAGTCCCAGCCGGTGGGCCAGTGCGGCCGCTTCTCCTCTGCCCGAGACGCCGAGTTTGGCGAGGATGTTGGAGACGTGGACGCTCGCCGTCTTCGGGGAGATGAAGAGCTCCTCGGCTATCTGGCGGTTGGTGCGGCCGACCGAGACCAGGCGCAGGACGTCGCGCTCGCGGCTGGTGAGGCCGAGCGACTCCACCGGGTCGGCGGGCTCGTCCGGCCGGCGCGCTGCGGGGCCCACGCCGAGGCGGGCGCGCTGGGCCAGCAGGGCGACGGCGTCGGCGAGGGGGCGGGCGCGCAGGTGCTCGGCGACGGCGTGGGCCAGCCGGAGCAGTTCCGCGGCGCTCTGCCGCCCGTCCTCCTCGCCGGTGGCCAGCAGGGCCTCGGCCAGCCGGTGGCGGACGCGGGCGAGGTCGTAGGGGCGTTCCAGCGCCTCGAAGGCCGTGACGAGCTCGGTCCAGTCCCCCACGGTCGCGCGGCCCTCCGCGCGCAGCAGTTCGGCGCGCACCCAGCGTTCGTAGGCCTGCCAGACGGGGGCGTGGGTGGCCAGCGACTTGGCGGCCAGCCGGATGCGCTCCAGGGTTTCGGCACGGCCCGGGTCGGCGGTGGGGAGTCCGGCCGCACGGGTCTCCACGGCGGCGGCGGTCAGCAGCAGCGGCCAGCCGTAGCGCTGGGTGCCCGGCGGGAAGCCGGCGTCCAGGACCTCTTCGAGTTCGGCGCGGGCGTCCGGCAGGCGGCCCTCGCCCGCGGCGACCGCGATCGCTATGCGGGACAGGGGCAGGGCGTGCTGCGGGGCGTGGTCGTACTTGCCGAAGCTCTCCCGGGCCACGGCCAGTTGGCGCGCGGCCTCGGGCCGGTCGCCGCGCGCGAGGGCCAGTTCGGCGCGGTTCTTGGCGTAGAACGCGTTGGGTTTGGCGCTCTGGCCGACGCGGGCGGACCGGGTCGCCGCCTCGGCCGCCTCGTCCCAGCGGCCCAGGCTGTAGAGCGACTCGGCGAGGTTGCCCCAGATCCAGGCCTCGTGGTCCAGCAGGCCGTGGCTCTGCGTGTAGGCGAGCCCGCGCTCCAGCAGCGGCACTGCGTCACGGGAGCGTCCGACGGCCTCCAGTTCGGACGGCAGGTTGACGTAGGAGCGGCCCGCCACGGCGGAGATGCCGTCCTCCACGGTGCGCCGGTTCACCTCGTGCATCTCGGCGAGTCCGGCCTCGACGTCCCCGGCGTCGACCATGAGGCCGCCCAGGGTGAGGCGGGCGGTCATCTCGATCTCGCGGGCGCCGACCATGCGCGCGTACTCCACGGCCCGCTCGGCGGCGGAGAGGGCGTCGGGTCCCGGCACGTGGACCATGGACCAGTTGGCGACGTTGGCCAGCACCTCCGCGTGGACCTCGGACGGCGGGAGGCCGCGCACGAGTTCCTGCGCGGTGGCCAGTTCCTCCCAGCCGTCGCCGTGGGACTTCAGCTGGACGAGCCGGGAGCGCTGGACCCAGAACCAGGCGGCGCGCAGCGGGTCGTGCTCCTCGTCCAGCAGGCGCAGGGCGCGCTTGGTGATCTTCAGGGCGCGTTCGCGCTCCCCGCACAGGCGGCCGGCGACGGCGGCCTCCGCCATCAGGTCGAGGTAGCGCAGGGGTGTGGTCGCCGGGTCGCAGCCGCAGGGAGGGTAGACCTCGGTGTAGTCGACGGGCCGCAGCCGGGCCCTCACGTCCTCGGGGGCGGAATCCCACAGCTCCATCGCGCGTTCCAGGAGCCTGAGTTGCTCGCTGTAGGCGTGGCGGGAGCGGGCGGTGACGGAGGCTTCCAGGACGGCGGGCAGGGCCTTGGCGGCGTCGTGCGCGTGGTACCAGTAGCTGGCCAGGCGCAGGACGCGGTCGGCGGCGGGGACGAGGGCCGGGTCGGCCTCCAGGGCCTCGGCGTAGCGCCGGTTGAGGCGGGAGCGCTCGCCGGGCAGCAGGTCGTCGCCTACGGCCTCGCGCACCAGGGCGTGCCGGAAGCGGTAGCCGTCGCCGGTGGGCGCGGCGACGAGGATGTTGGCGTTGACGGCGGCGCGCAGCGCCTCGATGAGGTCGTCCTCGGCGAGCCGGGCGACGGCGGCGAGCAGTTCGTACTCGACGGTGGAGCCGCCCTCGGCGGCGATCCGCACGACCCGCTGGGCGGCCTCGGGCAGCGCCTCGACGCGGACGAGGAGCAGGTCGCGCAGGGAGTCGCTGATGCAGGCGCAGCCCTCGGTGGCGCAGACGGCGAGTTCCTCGACGAAGAAGGCGTTGCCGTCGGAGCGCTCGAAGATGTCGTCGACCTGGGCGGGGTCGGGTTCGGCGGCGAGGATGCCGGCGATCTGGCGGCCCACCTCGTGACGGGTGAAGCGGGCGAGTTCGATGCGGCGGACCGTGCGCAGCCGGTCGAGCTCGGCGAGCAGGGGGCGCAGCGGGTGGCGGCGGTGGATGTCGTCGGAGCGGTAGGTGGCCAGGACGACGAGGCGGCCGGTGCGCAGGGTGCGGAAGAGGTAGGCGAGCAGGTGCCGGGTGGAGGCGTCGGCCCAGTGCAGGTCCTCCAGGGCCACGATCACGGTGCGCTCGGCGGCGACGTGTTCGAGCAGGCGCGCGGTGAGCTCGAAGAGGCGGGCCATGCCCTCCTCGTCGTGCCGGCCGCGGCCGCGCGCTGCGGCGGGCTCGCCCAGTTCGGGCAGCAGGCGGGCCAGTTCCTCCTCCTGGCCGGCGGCCGCGGCGGCGAGTTCGCCGGGCAGCTCGCGGACCAGGGCGCGCAGGGCGGTGGAGAAGGGGGCGAACGGCAGTCCGTCCGCGCCGATCTCCACACAGCCGCCGAGCGCCACGACCGCGCCGCGGCGGGCGGCGGCGCAGGCGAACTCCTCGATCAGGCGGGTCTTGCCGACGCCCGCCTCACCACCGATCAGCAACGCCTGCGGCTCTCCCCCGGCGGCGCGGGCGAGCGCGTCGTTCAGCGTGTTCAACTCGTCGGCGCGGCCGACGAACACCGGACTGACGGACCTGGTCTCCACAGCCCCGAGCATCGCACGTGCCTCTGACACCGCGGCACCGGTTTTCCGGGGCGCGGCCACCGGCAGGCGCACGACGCCCGCGCGGGCGGCCCGGTCCACCCCCGTGGGTCCGGGCGTCCGCCCCTGCGGGGTCATGCGGCCCGGGTGAACCGGTGCCGCCGGGACCCCTGGCTATGGGACTCGGCCACGGGGGCTTCGCGGCCGGCACTGCGGCGGCCGGCGCGGCGGCCGCGCAGGGCCTCGCGGGCCAGGCGCTCCTGGTCGGCCTGCCGGCGCAGTTCGGCGGAGCGCATCTGGTGGATCTCGTAGGCGAACATGGCGTACTCCTCGTTCGGTGAGAGGTGATCGTCCGCATCGCGTCCTGCGATGCCATGGACCACCTTCGTCTCCGAGGGGGCCGGCCCGCATCGGGAGAGTTCCGCATCTTCGGGGGTGCCGGGGGCCTTAGACGCGCGGGAGGGGTCCCGGGGCCGCCGTAAGGTACTTACGGCGGCCCCGGGACCCCTCGCCGGGCCGGGGTTCGTCCGGGTGTTCCCGCCGGTCAGGCGGACGGAAGTCCGAGCAGGGCGTCGGTGTACTTCAGGACGGCCAGCAGCAGGCCGACGATCCCGAGGACGACACCGGCCCAGGCGGCCGACCTGATCCACGGCGCCTGCGCGCGGCCGGGCGCCCCGAACGCGGGCCGGGCCAGCACGACCACGCCGACGACGAGCGCGGCCAGCGCGAACAGCCCGCCCCACAGCGCGGTGGTGTGCCAGGCGTCGCCGTAGACCTCCTTGATCTGCGTGGCCACGCTCGCCGAGGTGGAGGTCCGCAACTGGCCCACGAGCTGTTCGCGGGCCCCGGCCACCGTGCCGATCCAGCTGCCGCTCAGCGAGACCAGGCCGAGCGCGGCGGAGACGAGGGCTCCGGCGCCCTGCCCGACCCCGGAGGGGCCCTCCTCACCACCGGGCTCGTCCGGCTCCGCGCCCTCCCCGGTCACGGCCGCCGCCGTCTCCTGGTCGTCCTTCGCACCGGCGGCCTCGTCGGCCTCCGTCACGGTCCCGTTCGCCTCGGTGGCCTCAGTGGCCTCAGGGGCCTCGGCCCCGCTCGTCGTTGCTTCCGTCTCGTCCGCAGTCCTGGTTCCCATGCCGAGCACCGTACGGACGCTGTCTGAGAGGTCCCTTAATGATCGCCTAGTGACCGCCGCGTGCGGCACGCGCGCGCGTGGCACGCCACTCGGGGGCGAGCACCGCCCAGATCTCGGTGTCCTGGCGAACGCCCCGGTAGGGGTAGCTCTCGCGGAGCACTCCCTCGCGGCTCATGCCGAGGCGCCGGGCCACGGCGATGCTCGCCTCGTTGGCCGACGACACGTGCCACTCCACGCGGTGCATGCCGCGCTCCTCGACGGCCCAGTCGATCAGCACCCGCGCCCCGCGCGTGACCAGCCCCCGGCCGGTTCCGGCCGGCTCCAGCCAGCACCCGGCCTCGCACATCCCGGCCGCCGCGTCGAAGACCCGGAAGAGCAGCCCGCCGACCAGCTTCCCCTCCAGCCACAACCCGTGCAGGAAGCCGCTGTCGGCGGCGCGCTTGTCGGCGTAGGACCGCAGGACGGCGCGCGCGGACTCGGTGTCCGTCACGTTCGCGCCGAACGGGATGTGCCGCGTGATGAACTCGCGCCCCCGGTTCAGGTGCGCGAGGAACTCCTCGGCGTGCCAGGGCTCCAGGGGCCGCAGTTCGGCTCCGTCGTCACCCAGGGATATCGCGTACATCCGCCTGCGTCTCCTTCGCCAGTTCCGCCACGGCCGCCGTGACCTCCTGCGTGAGCCTCTCATGGGCGGCGCGGCACTCGGGCGGTTCGATGCTGATCCGGGGCAGTACGCGGTCCAGGCGGCGCGGCAGCCACCAGTTGGCGTTGCCGAGCAGGTGCATCAGGGCGGGCACCAGCAGGGTGCGCAGGACGAAGGCGTCCAGGGCGACGGCGGCGGCCAGCGCGATGCCGAACATCGCGATCACCCGGTCGCCGCTGAGCACGAAGGCGAGGAAGACGGAGATCATGATGACCGCGGCCGAGTTGATCACCCGGCTGGTCTCGGCGAGGCCCACGCGCACGGCCCGCCGGTTGTCGCCGGTCTCCAGCCACTCCTCGTACATCCGGCTGACCAGGAAGACCTGGTAGTCCATGGAGAGCCCGAAGAGCACCGACACCATGATCACGGGCAGGAACGGCTCCACGGGTCCGGCCCGGCCGAGGCCGAGGAACTCGCTGCCCCAGCCCCACTGGAAGATCACGACGACGACCCCGAACGCGGCGGCCACGGCGGCTATGTTCATGGCGGCCGCCTTGAGCGGGATGCCGATGGACCGGAAGGCGAGCAGGAGCAGCAGGCAGCCGAGGCTCACGACCACGCCGACGAACAGCGGCAGTCTGCCGACGATGACGCCGGCGAAGTCGTCGTACCCGGCGGTGATCCCGCCGACGTGCACGTCGAGCCCGGTACCGGTCTCGGCGCGCGGCAGCACCTCGGCGCGCAGCCGGTCGACGAGGTCGCTGGTGCGCTGCGACTGGGGCGCGGAGTCGGGGACGACGCTCAGGTAGGCGGTGGTGCCGCCGGTGTCGTAGGTGACCGGGGTGACGGCGGCGACGCCCTCGGTGCCGCGCAGGGTGGTGTCGAGGTTGTCCAGGGCGAGCCGGTCCTCGGCGCCGTCGACGCGGGTCACCAGGGTGAGCGGCCCGTTGACGCCCGGTCCGAATCCCTCGGCGACGAGGTCGTACGCCCGCCGGGTGGTCGTCGAACCCGGGTCGTTGCCCTGGTCGGAGGTGCCGAGGTGGAGGGAGAGCGTGGGCAGCGCGAGCAGGGTGACGACGCCCAGGGCGAGGGCGCCGAGCAGTTTGGGGTGGCGCTCGACGAAGGCCGACCAGCGGGCGGCGAACCCGGTGGGCAGCTCGGGTTCGGGGCCGTGCTCCACCAGTCGGCGCCGCTCGCGGCGGCTCAGGGCGCGCGGGCCGATGAAGGACAGCAGCGCGGGCAGCAGCGTCACTGAGGCGGCCACGGCGAGGACGACCGTCAACGAGGCGGCGATCGCCACCCCGTTGAGGAAGCCGAGCCGCAGGATGAGCATGCCGAGCAGCGCGATGCAAACGGTGGCACCCGCGAAGACGACGGCCCGGCCGGTGGTGGCGGTGGCGCTCGTGGCGGCCTCGGCGGTGCCCAGTCCGCGTTTGAGGCCGCGCCGGTGCCGGGTGACGATGAACAGCGCGTAGTCGATGCCGACGCCGAGCCCGATCAGCATGCCGAGCATGGGCGCGAAGTCGGCCACCGTCATGGCGTGGCCGAGCAGTTCGATGGCGGAGTAGGCGGTGCCGACGCTGACCAGCGCGGTGGCGATGGGCAGCAGGGCGGCGGCGAGCGAGCCGAACGCCACCAGCAGCACCGCGGCGGCCACGGCCACGCCGACGATCTCGGCGACATGCCCGCCGGAGGACTGGGTGAGGCTGATCGCGCTGCCGCCGAGTTCCACCTGGAGCCCGTCGGCCTCGGCGGCCCTGGCCGCGTGGACCACGGCCTCGGCCTGCGGTTTGGTGACGTCCTGGGCGGGGCGGTCGAAGGTGACGGTCGCGTACGCGGTGTGCCCGTCCCGGCTGATCCGGCCGGGACCCTGGCCGCCCTTGTAGGGGCTGGTCACGGAGGCCACGGCGGGCAGGGCGGCGATCCGGTCCAGGGCGCCGGACATCGTCTGCTCGACGTCGGCGGCGCGGACGGTGCCCGAGGTGGTGTGCCAGACGACGGTGTCGCTGTCGCCGCCGAGCCCGGGGAAGCCCTCCTGCAGCA
>NZ_BMVJ01000021.1:68329-69609 GCF_014650655.1 Streptomyces anandii JCM 4720 | reverse complement strand
GCTGGGTCGCCCGGCCGGACTCGGTGCCGGGGACCTCGTAGTCGTTGGAGTACGCCGCGCCGGTGACCGTGGCGGCCACCGTGACCCCGCCGAGGGCGAGGAGCCAGAGCAGTACGACGACGAGGCGGTGCCGGACACACCAGCGCGCAAGGGCTGCCACGAACGTGCTCCCGAGTGACTATTTGTGGATCTTTGACCGGGAACAGTCGTCCATGAACGGAACAGCCCGCAAAGAACGCATGAGCAATGAAAGACACTCTTGCAGGCGAATCTGATCGTTTACCGCGTTCGTGGGCTTATTCACAGGAGTGCGACCCAATTCACAGGACAATCAGGGGGACTCTGTCGTCCGCCGAGTGCTCACCCGGTAGTACGGGCCGCGCGGTGGGATTCGCTCAATCGGACTGGTCGCCGAGGGCCATCACCATCACCCCGGCGATCAGCAGCCACAGCGCCCGCCGGGTGCGCCCCCGGGCGCCGAGGAGGGCGGCGAGCGCGCACACGGCGGCCCCGGCGGCGTAGGCGGCCGGGACGGCCACGGGGGCGGAGCGGCTGAGCCGCAGCAGGGACGCGGCGAGACCGGCGAGCGTGAGCAGCGCCCCGGCACCGCTCGCCGTCCAGCGGGCCCGGCGCGCGACCTGGGCCGGGTCCTCGAACTCGTCGTCCTCGTCCGCCTCCCCGGCACCCGTGGTCTCGTCGCGGGCGCCGGTGGCCTCGACGTCGTCCGCCTCGGATATGCCGGCGTGCGTTTCGGAATCGGCGCGTCCACTCATGGCGGGCGAGCGTAGCGCCTCGGGGAGGAAAACCCGGATGCGGGGTGGGGGGTACGGGCCCGGGAGAGCCCGGGCAGAGCTACGGGGGACGCGCCGTGCCGGCACGTCCCCCGTGGTGCCCCGGAGCCCGGGGCGGGTGACTCAGCCCTCGCTGACGCCCAGCTTCTCGAGGATCAGCTCCTTGACGCGGGCCGCGTCGGCCTGACCGCGGGTGGCCTTCATGACGGCGCCGACCAGGGCACCGGCCGCGGCCACCTTGCCGCCGCGGATCTTGTCCGCGATGGCCGGGTTGCCCGCGATGGCCTCCTCGACGGCGGTGGTCAGGGCGCCCTCGTCGGAGACGACCTTCAGACCGCGCTTGTCGACCACCTCGTCCGGGGTGCCCTCACCTGCGAGGACGCCTTCGATGACCTGGCGGGCCAGCTTGTCGTTGAGGTCGCCCTTCGCGACGAGCTCGGTGACCCGGGCGACCTGCGCCGGGGTGATCGCCAGCTCGTCCAGCGCCTT
>NZ_BMVJ01000021.1:58864-68291 GCF_014650655.1 Streptomyces anandii JCM 4720 | reverse complement strand
GCCGGACTCGTTGGCGCTGCGCGCCAGTTCGCCCATCCACCACTTGCGGGCGGAGGCCGCGTCGGCGCCGGCGTCGATCGTGGCGACGATCGGGTCCAGCGCGCCGGCGTTGAGGATCGCCTGCATGTCGGTGCCGGAGATGCCCCACTCGGACAGCAGCCGGGTGCGGCGGGCCAGCGGCAGCTCGGGCAGCGCGGCCCGGATCTCCTCGACCCACTCGCGCGCGGGGGCCACCGGGACCAGGTCGGGCTCCGGGAAGTACCGGTAGTCCTCGGCCTCCTCCTTCACACGGCCGGAGGTCGTGGAACCGGTGTCCTCGTGGAAGTGCCGGGTCTCCTGCACGATCGTGCCGCCCGAGGAGAGCACGGCCGCGTGCCGCTGGATCTCGAAGCGGGCGGCGCGCTCCACGGAGCGCAGCGAGTTGACGTTCTTCGTCTCGCTGCGGGTGCCGAACTTGTCGGCGCCCTTGGGCATCAGTGACAGGTTCACGTCGCAGCGCATCTGGCCCATCTCCATGCGGGCCTCGGAGACGCCGAGGGCACGGATGAGCTCGCGCAGCTCACGGACGTAGGCCTTGGCGACCTCGGGGGCGCGCTCGCCGGCGCCGGTGATCGGCTTGGTGACGATCTCGATCAGCGGGATGCCGGCGCGGTTGTAGTCCAGCAGGGAGTGGGACGCGCCGTGGATACGGCCCGTGGCGCCGCCGACGTGCGTCGACTTGCCGGTGTCCTCCTCCATGTGGGCGCGCTCGATCTCCACGCGGAAGGTCTCGCCGTCCTCCAGCTGCACGTCGAGATAGCCGTTGAAGGCGATCGGCTCGTCGTACTGGGAGGTCTGGAAGTTCTTCGGCATGTCCGGATAGAAGTAGTTCTTCCGGGCGAAGCGGCACCACTCGGCGATCTCGCAGTTCAGCGCGAGACCGATCTTGATGGCGGACTCCACGCCGGTCGCGTTGACGACCGGGAGGGCGCCGGGCAGGCCGAGGCAGGTGGGGCAGGTCTGGGTGTTCGGGTCGGCGCCGAGCGCGGTCGAACAGCCGCAGAACATCTTGGTGGCGGTGCCGAGTTCGACATGGACCTCGAGGCCCATGACGGGGTCGTACGACGCCAGCGCGTCCTCGTACGACACCAGGTCGGTCGTGGTGGTCACGGTGAAAACTTCCCTCTCAGCCCAGCAGGACGTCGTCGTCGCCCAGCCGCTTCAGCTCGCGGTAGAGGATGGCGAGGTTGGTGACGACCGCGGCGCCGGTCACGACGGCGTCGAGCAGCCGCAGCGTGTCGTTGTCGCCACGGGCCTTCTTGATCTGCTTGTAGACACCGACGGCGCCGAACGCCGACGTGGCCATCGAGACGTAGAGACCGGTGCGGGACTTCTTGAACCCCTTGGCCTTGGACAGTGCATTGCTCACAGCGACGGAGCCTCCTCGAGCAGCGGATGTCCCCACTTTTCCACGAAGGCGGCCTCGACGGCCGCGCCGACCTTGTAGAGCCGGTCGTCCTTCATCACGGGCGCGATGATCTGCAGGCCCACCGGGAGGTTGTCCTCCGGGGCGAGACCGCAGGGCAGCGACATGGCCGCGTTGCCCGCCAGGTTGGTGGGGATGGTGCACAGGTCGGCGAGGTACATCGCCATCGGGTCGTCGGCGCGCTCGCCGATCGCGAAGGCGGTGGTCGGGGTCGTCGGGGAGACGATCACGTCCACCTGCTCGAAGGCCTTGTCGAAGTCCCGCTTGATGAGGGTGCGGACCTTCTGGGCGCTGCCGTAGTACGCGTCGTAGTAGCCGGAGCTGAGCGCGTACGTGCCGAGCATGACGCGGCGCTTGACCTCGGCGCCGAAGCCCGCCTCGCGGGTGAGGGAGGTGACCTCCTCGGCGGAGTGCGAGCCGTCGTCGCCGGTGCGCAGGCCGTAGCGCAGGCCGTCGAAGCGGGCCAGGTTGGAGGAGCACTCCGAGGGGGCGATCAGGTAGTACGCCGACAGGGCCAGGTCGAAGGACGGGCAGTCCAGCTCGACGATCTCGGCGCCCAGTTCCTTGAGCAGTTCGACGGACTCGTCGAACCGCTGGATGACGCCGGCCTGGTAGCCCTCGCCGCGGAACTGCTTCACCACGCCGACGCGCATGCCGGCCACGCTGCCGTTGCGGGCGGCCTCGACGACCGGCGGGACCGGCTCGTCGATGGAGGTCGAGTCGAGCGGGTCGTGCCCGGCGATCACCTCGTGCAGCAGCGCCGCGTCCAGGACCGTACGGGCGCAGGGGCCGCCCTGGTCGAGGGAGCTGGAGAAGGCGACCATGCCGTAGCGGGACACCGCGCCGTACGTCGGCTTGACGCCGACCGTGCCGGTGACGGCGGCCGGCTGGCGGATGGAGCCGCCGGTGTCGGTGCCGATGGCGAGCGGCGCCTGGAAGGAGGCGAGCGCGGCGGAGGAACCGCCGCCGGAGCCGCCGGGGATCCTGGTGAGGTCCCAGGGGTTGCCGGTGGGGCCGTAGGCGCTGTTCTCGGTGGAGGAGCCCATGGCGAACTCGTCCATGTTGGTCTTGCCGAGGATCACGACGTCGGCGGCCTTGAGGCGCTTGGTGAGCGTCGCGTCGTACGGCGGGATCCAGCCCTCGAGGATCTTGGAGCCGACGGTGGTCGGCACGCCCTCGGTGGTGAAGATGTCCTTGAGCGCGAGGGGCACGCCGGCCAGCGGGCCGAGCTTCTCGCCGCGCGCCCGCTTCTCGTCCACGGCGCGGGCCTGGGCGAGGGCGCCCTCGCGGTCGACGTGCAGGAAGGCGTGCACCTTCTCGTCGACGGCCTCGATCCGGGCGAGGTGGGCCTCGGTGACCTGGACGGCGGTGAGCTCGCCGGAGGCGATCTTCTCCGCGGTCTCGGCCGCGGTGAGCTTGATGCAGTATTCGATGTTCTTGGCCGTCATGGCTGCTTATTCCTCCCCCAGGATCTGCGGCACCTTGAAACGCTGCTGCTCCTGGGCCGGGGCGCCGGAGAGCGCCTGCTCGGGGGTGAGCGAGGGACGGACCTCGTCCGCGCGCATGACGTTCGTCAGCGGCAGCGGGTGGGAGGTCGGCGGTACGTCTTGGTCGGCGACCTCACTGACGCGGGCCACCGCGCCGATGATGTCGTCCAGCTGTCCCGCGAAGTGGTCGAGCTCTTCGGGCTTCAGCTCCAGACGCGCCAGCCGGGCGAGGTGGGCGACCTCCTCGCGCGTAATGCCAGGCATGCAGCGATCCTCTGGGGTGAGTGTGTGTGGTTCGGGGCTGGGGGCTGACGTCGCATTCCCGTCGTCCGCCCGCAGGGCGGGCGCCGCGGCGTCTGGTGCGTGCGATCGCAAGGCGCCGGAGCGTCCTCGTGGCGGAGGCCACGTGGACGGTTCGGCAACGCCGCGAGCGTGCGTGCCAGGCGTCGCGGAGCAGGCGGGAATGTGACGCCAGTCCCCAATCCTATGGGGCTCGGGCGTCTTGCCGTTAAACGGTTTCGCCCCCAGGCCCCGGGCGCGTGTCCCCCGGCTCGGTGTGTGTCCCTGGGCGCCGCGTCCTGACCCGTACTCGACTCCCCTGCCCCGGCCGGTGGCCGGAAGGGTCACTCGTCGGTGGCGGCCGCGGGGAGTGCCGCGCGGGGGCGGACCCAGCCGCGGGAGCCCCGGGCGCGCAGCCAGGCGGTGGTCTCCTGCGGCGGCATCGCGGCCGCGACCAGCCAGCCCTGTACGGCGTCGCAGCCCAGGTCGCGCAGGCGCTCCCAGGTCTCGTCGTCCTCGACACCCTCGGCGACGACGAGCAGGCCGAGCGAGTGGGCGAGGTCGACGGTGCAGCGGACGATCTCGGCGTCCTCGGTGTCGACCGCGAGCCGGGCCACGAAGGAGCGGTCGATCTTGAGCTCGCTCACCGGCAGCCGGCGCAGGTGCACCAGCGAGGAGTAGCCGGTGCCGAAGTCGTCCAGGGACATCTTCACGCCGTGCCCGGTCAGCGCGTGCAGGGTGTCGGCGGCGCGCTGGGGGTCCTCGAGCAGCACGTGCTCGGTGATCTCCAGTTGGAGCGCGCCCGCCGGGACGCCGTGCCGGGCGAGCCGGGCGGCGACCGAGCCGGCGAAGCCGGGTGTGTGCACGTCGCGCGGGCTGACGTTCACCGCGACCGGCACGAACAGGCCCTGTCCGCGCCACTCGGCGACCTGCCCGAGCGCGGTCTCCAGCACGTACTCGGTGAGGTGGGGCATCAGCCCCGAGGACTCGGCTATCGCTATGAACTCGTCCGGCGGGACCTTGCCGCGCTCCGGGTGCACCCAGCGGACCAGTGCCTCCAGGCCGGCCACCTGGCCGTCGAAGCGGACCTTGGGCTGGTAGTGCAGCTCGACCTCGTGGGCGTCCAGGGCCCGGCGCAGATCGCCCAGCAGCCCGAGCCGGTCGGGGGTGTTGGAGTCCCGCTTGGACTCGTAGACCTCCACGCCCGTGCGGTCCCGTTTGGCCTGGTACATCGCGACGTCCGCCCGGCGCAGCAGGCCCTCGGCGTCCAGGGCGTGGTCGGGGAAGACGGCGACGCCGGCGCTGGCCTCCAGGACGAGGGTGAGCCCGTCCAGGTCGAGCGGCGAGCTGAGGGTGGTGACCAGGCCGCGTGCGATGCGGGTGGCCGAGGTGGTGGAGTCGGCGACCGGCAGTAACACGGCGAACTCGTCGCCGCCGAGCCGCGCGGCCTCCGCCCCGCGCGGGAGGGCGGCCCGCAGCCGGTCGGCTATCTGCAACAGCAGCCGGTCCCCGGCGAGATGACCGAGTGTGTCGTTGACCGACCGGAAGCGGTCGAGGTCGATCAGCATCAGGGCGGCCCGGGCGCCGATGCGTTCGGCGTCGTCGAGGGCGGTCCAGATGCGCTCCAGCAGCCACTGCCGGTTGGGCAGTCCGGTCAGCGGGTCGCGCAACTGCTCCTCGGCCCGGGCGCGGGCTATCCACAGGGTGGAGTCCAGCGCGATCAGCGGGATGGCGAACAGGGGCAGCAGCACCGGCTTGGCGGCGGCGACCACGCAGATCAGGGGCGCGATGCCGAGCAGCGCGACGGCGACCAGCCCCTGTCTGACCAGGGCGGTGCGGGCCACGGTGGGCAGTCCGCCGGTGCGCGGGGCGCTCAGGTACCACAGCAGGGTGCGGGTGACGGCGAGGTAGACCGCCGCGGCGAGCACCACCTCGAGCGCGGTGTACGCGGTCCAGCCGGCCGGGTACCAGGGCCGCTCCACGCTCGGTACGCGTCCGAAGCCTCCGAGCACGAGGCCGGCGGCGCCGATGCCGAGGATGTCCACCGCGCCGTGCAGCACGCCGGGCCGCCAGCGGTTGCGCCGGGCGATGCCGACCAGCACGACGACGGTGAGGCTGACCATGCCGGCGGGCACCCAGCCGTAGAGCAGCAGCACGGCGAGGGTGAGGGCGGTGCCGGAGCCGGTGCCGCCCCACCAGCGGGCGCGGCCGAGCATGACGAGGTGTCCGACGATGATGCCGGTGAGCACGGCCAGCGACCAGCCGACCGTGTGGCAGGGGAAGAGCGCGTGGTGGCCGGCGAAGGCGCGGTAGAAGCCGGCGCCGAGGACGAGGCCGGCGGCCGCGACGACCGCGGCGGGCAGCGCGGGCCGGGGGGTGTGCGCTCCGGGCTCGGCGCCGGCCGGTCCGGCGCCCTGTTCGACGGGCGGCTGTGCGGAGGCGCGGACGTCCGCCGCGGTGTACTGTCCGGCGGGGCCGCCCGCCGGTCCGGTGCGCCCGGGGGCGCCCGGGCGCTCCGGCGTCCGCTCCCGGCGCCCCCGCAGCGCGCCGGTGAGCCGGCGCAGCCGTGAGTGCGGGGCGGCGCTCTCGGTCGGTTCCATTCCCGTCCCTCTCACAGCCGGCGGTGCCCACGCCACGCGGACCGGTGCCCGACAACAACCCTCGACGGCTCCGCGCCGGAAAACCCTTCCCCGGGCTCACCAGGAGCACGGGGATGCCCCGACCGCAGCTGGGCACGGCAGGCGCACATCCCAACAGTAGGCCGCGGAAGGCTGTCTCGGGCAGCGGTCGTCGACGGTTGCCCGAATGCGACCCGGCCACCCGTATGCATCTGATATGCGCCGTACGGGCGGTCTTCAACCGCTACTCACCGGTCGGAAGCGCGACTTCGGCCGCGGCCTCGGCGCCCCGCTCCAACAGGACACCGAAACCCTCCTCGTTCAGAACCGGAACCTTCAGCTGCACCGCCTTGTCGTACTTCGATCCGGGGCTGTCACCCACCACCACGAAGGAGGTCTTCTTCGAAACCGAACCGGTCACCTTCGCGCCCCGGCTCTGCAGCGCCTCCTTGGCGCCGTCCCTGGTGAAGTGCTCGAGAGTGCCCGTGACCACGACCGTCAGGCCCTCCAGCGGGCGCGGCCCCTCGTCCTCGCCGGAGCTCTCCTCCTCCATACGGACCCCGGCGGCCCGCCACTTGCGCAGGATCTCCTGGTGCCAGTCCTCGGCGAACCACTCCTTGAGCGAGGCCGCGATGATCGGGCCGACGCCCTCGGTGCCGGCCAGCTCCTCCTCGGAGGCCTGCTCGATGCGGTCGACCGAGCGGAACTCGCGGGCCAGCGCCTCGGCGGCCACCGGCCCGACGTGACGGATCGACAGCCCCGTGAGGACACGGGCCAGCGGGCGCCGCTTGGCGGCCGCGATGTTCTCCAGCATGGCAAGCGCGTTCTTCCTCGGCTCGCCCTGCTGGTTGGCGAAGACCGTCGCGACCTTCTCCTCGCCGGTCTTCGGGTCCCGCTTGGGCAGACCGCTGTCCTGGTCCAGGACGTACGCCTTGATGGGCAGCAGCTGCTCGACGGTGAGGTCGAACAGGTCGCCCTCGTCCCTCAGCGGGGGCTCGGCCGGCTCCAGCGGCTGGGTGAGGGCGGCCGCGGCCACGTACCCGAAGTGCTCGATGTCCAGGGCCTTGCGGCCCGCGAGGTAGAACAGCCGCTCGCGCAGCTGGGCCGGGCAGGACCGGGAGTTGGGGCAGCGCAGGTCGACGTCGCCCTCCTTCATCGGCCGCAGCGGCGTACCGCACTCGGGGCACTCGGACGGCATCACGAACTCCCGCTCGCTGCCGTCGCGCAGGTCGACCACCGGGCCGAGGATCTCCGGGATGACGTCACCGGCCTTGCGCAGCACGACGGTGTCCCCGATCAGGACGCCCTTGGCCTTGACGACGTCCTGGTTGTGCAGGGTGGCGAACTCCACCTCGGAGCCGGCGACCGTCACCGGCTCGACCTGCGCGTACGGAGTGACCCGGCCGGTGCGGCCCACGCCCACGCGGATGTTGACCAGCTTGGTGTTGACCTCCTCCGGCGCGTACTTGTACGCGATGGCCCAGCGCGGGGCCCGGGAGGTGGAGCCGAGGCGGCCCTGGAGCGGGATCTCGTCGAGCTTGACCACGACCCCGTCGATCTCGTGCGCCACCGAGTGGCGGTTCTCGCCGTAGTACGCGATGAACTCGCGGACGCCGTCGAGGCCGTCGACCACCTTGTTGTGCGGGGAGGTGGGCAGGCCCCAGGTGTGCAGCAGGTCGTAGGCCTGGGAGAGACGGGTCAGGCCCGTGAAGCCCTCCAGGGCGCCGATGCCGTGGACCACCATGTGCAGCGGGCGGGTGGCGGTCACGCGCGGGTCCTTCTGGCGCAGCGAACCGGCCGCCGCGTTGCGCGGGTTGGCGAAGGGCTTGTCGCCGGCCGCGACCAGGCGCTCGTTGAGCTCGAGGAACTTCGACATCGGGAAGTAGACCTCGCCGCGGATCTCCACCAGGTCCGGGACCCTCTCGCCCTTCAGCCGGTCGGGGATCTCCGCGATGGTGCGGACGTTGGGCGTGATGTCCTCGCCGGTGCGGCCGTCGCCGCGGGTCGCCGCGCGGGTGAGCCGGCCGTGCTCGTAGGTGAGGTTGACGGCCAGGCCGTCGACCTTGAGCTCGCACAGGAAGTGGTACGTCTGGTCGCCGAGCTCGCGGGCGATCCGGTCGGCCCAGGCGGCGAGGTCCTCGTCGTTGAAGGTGTTGTCCAGCGAGAGCATGCGCTCGCGGTGGCGGACGGCCGTGAACTCCGTCTCGTAGGAACCCGCGACCTTCTGCGTCGGGGAGTCCGGGGTGCGCAGCTCCGGATACTCCTCCTCCAGCGCCTGGAGGTCGCGCAGGAGCCGGTCGAACTCCGCGTCGCTGACGACGGGAGCGTCCTTGACGTAGTACCGGAAGCGGTGCTCCTCGACCTGCTCCGCGAGCTGTGCGTGCTTGTGGCGCGCCTCGGCGGGCACCGCTGTCTCGGCTTGCTGCTTGTCGCCGGCCACCGTCATGTCCTCCCGTTACTCAGGGTTGTCCGCGAGCGATCTCGCCGCCCGGACGCAGTGGGCGAGCGCCTGGCGTGCGTACGCCGGGGAAGCGCCCGCGAGTCCGCACGCCGGGGTGACCGTGACCGACTGGGCGAGCAGCCCCGGCCGCAGTCCCAGCCTGCGCCACAGCGTCCTGACACCCATGACGCTACCGGCAGGGTCTGACAACGGGCCGTCCGTGGTGGGGACGACACCGGCGAGCAGCCGGGTGCCCCCCTCCACCGCTTCCCCGACCGCGTCGTCGTCACGCTCGGTGAGAAGCGAGAAGTCCAGGGAGACCGCGTCGGCGCCGGCCCGGCGCAGCAGGGCGATCGGCACGTCCGGGGCGCAGGAGTGGACCGCGACCGGTCCGGCGGTGTGCACGGCCACGACGTCCCGCAACGTCGCCTCCACGGCCTGCCGGTCGACGGCCCGGTGGGTGCGGTAGCCGCTGGCGGTGCGCACCTGGCCGCGCAGAACCGCGGTGAGCGACGGCTCGTCGAGCTGGAGCAGCACGCGCGCGCCCGGCACCCGCCGCGCGACCTCGTCCAGATGCAGCCGCAGCCCCTCGGCGAGCGAGGCGGCCAGGTCCCGGCAGGCGCCGGGGTCGGACAGGGCGGCCTCGCCGTTCCTCAGTTCCAGGTGGGCGGCGAGCGTCCAGGGGCCGACCGCCTGCACCTTGAGCGCGCCCTCGTAGCCCTGGGTGAACTCCTCCAGCGCGTCGAGGTCCTCGACCAGCCAGGACCGCGCACGCCTGGTGTCCCGGCCGGGCCGGTCGCCGATCCGCCAGCCGCTGGGCTCCACGCGCGCGTACAGCTCGACGAGCATCCCGGCGGTGCGGCCGATCATGTCGGCGCCGGGGCCGCGGGCCGGCAGCTCGGGCAGGTGGGGGAAGTCCTCGAAGGTGCCGGTGACGGCCTTGACGGCCTCTCTCGCGTCCTCGCCCGGCATGGATCCGACGCCGGTCGCGGGGCCGTACCTGAACTGGGTGTTCTCGCTCACCCGTGCAGTATGCCTCCGGCGGTCGTGGGGATTTACGGCGCCGTCGGCCCACCTGGTGCCGTGGGATGCGGTACAGCCCTGGGGCTGCGGCCCCCAGACCGCGCTTCGGCCTTGA
>NZ_BMVJ01000021.1:52951-58833 GCF_014650655.1 Streptomyces anandii JCM 4720 | reverse complement strand
CCTGCCCCCTGTCGCGCCCTAGTTGCCCGGGCGGACCGTCAGGTCGTTGATCTCCGCGTCCCTGGGGAGGTCCAGGGACGTGAGGATGGTCGTGGCGACCGACTCGGGGTCGATCCACTTCGCGGGGTCGTACTCCTTGCCCTCCTGCTGGTGGACCTTGGCCTGCATGGGGCTGGCGGTGCGGCCGGGGTAGACGGAGGTGACGCGGACGCCGTTCGCGTGCTCCTCCTGGCGCAGGGAGTCGGCCAGGGCCTTCAGGCCGTGCTTGGAGGCGGCGTAGGCGGACCAGTCGGCGCCCGCGTTCAGGCCCGCGCCGGAGTTGACGAACAGCACATGACCGCGGGCGGCGCGCAGCTGGGGCAGGAAGTGGCGGGTCAGTTCGGCGGGGGCGACGAGGTTGACGTTGAGCTGGTGGCGCCACGACTTGGGGGTCAGCTCGCCGACCGGGCCGAGGTCGACCACGCCCGCGATGTGCAGCAGGGAGTCCACCCGGTCGGGCAGGCTCTGGTGCGAGAACGCCCAGGACAGCCGGTCGGGGTCGGCGAGGTCGCCGACCAGCGTCCGCGCGCCGGGGAACTGGGCCGCGAGCTCCTTGGCGCGGCCCGCGTCCCGCGCGTGCAGCACGAGGTCGTCCCCGCGCGCGTGCAGGCGGCGGGCGACGGCCGCGCCGATGCCGGAACCGGCCCCGGTGATCACATGTGTAGCCATGACCGCCATGCTCGCACCCCACGCTCAGTGCGCGGCGGGCGGCTCCTCGAGGTGGGCCAGCGCCGCCGCCGGCTCGTCCGCGAAGTACATGAGCTCGGACAGCGGCCGGGGCAGGAAGCCCTCCTCCTCCATACGGCGGAACTGCTGCTCCAGGCCGTCGTAGAAGCCCGCCGTGTTGAGCAGCACGACCGGCTTGAGGGTCCGGCCGTGCTTCTTCAGCTCCAGGATCTCGGTGGCCTCGTCGAGCGTCCCGGTGCCGCCCACCATGATGACGACGGCGTCCGCCTTCTCCAGCAGCAGCCTCTTGCGCTCGGCGAGGTCGCGCGCGATGACCATCTCGTCGGCGCCGGGCCGTGCCTTGGACGACAGGAAGTCCACCGACACGCCGACCAGCCGGCCGCCCGCCTCCTGGACCCCGTCCGCGACCACCTTCATCAGCCCCGAGTCGGAGCCGCCCCACACCAGGGTGTGGCCGGCCTTGCCGAGCATCCGGGCGAAGTCCCGCGCGGGACGGGTGTAGCGGTCGTCGAGGTCGGCGGCGGAGAGGAAGACGCAGATGTTCATGCGGCCACGGTACGCGCGCGGGAAAGGTGTGCCGTACACGGGAAGAAGTCCGCCCGCGCGGGCGCTGTCCCGGTATGACCCAAGGACACACGATCACCATCGAGCAGAGCGGCGAGCACGTGCGCGTGGTGCACGGCGGCCAGGTCCTCGCGGAGAGCGACCGCCCCCTGGTGCTGCGCGAGACGGGCTGTCCCCCGCGCTACTACCTGCCGCCCGAGGACGTGCGCCTCGACCTGCTGACCCCGTCGGACACGCGCACCCAGTGCCCGTTCAAGGGCACGGCGTCCTACTGGTCGCTGCCGGACGCGGCGGACCTGGTGTGGGCGTACCCCGAACCCAAGCCGGACGTCGCCGCGATCAAGGACCACCTCTGCTTCTACGAGGTGGAAGTCTCATGAACAGCCCCGGCTTCGCCGTGTCGTGACCGATGAGTCAGGTGTCTTGCGGCAGTCTGCACGGCCATGGACAAGAAGACGACTTCCCGCGACGGCACCTCCCTCGCCTACGAAGTGACCGGCCAGGGGCCCACGGTGATCCTGGTGAGCGGCGCGATGTCCACCGGGGGCACCGTGGCGCCCCTGGCCCAGCGGCTCGCGGACCGCTGCACGGCCGTCGTCTACGACCGCCGGGGCCGCGGCGCGAGCGGTGACACCAAGCCGTACGCGGTCGAGCGCGAGGTGGAGGACCTGGCCGCGCTGATCGACGCGGTGGGCGGCGACGCGGCGCTCTTCGGCGTGTCCTCGGGCGGTGCGCTGGTGCTCCGGGCGGCCGCGAGCGGGCTGGAGGCAGGCCGCGTCGCCGTCTACGAGGTGCCGTACGCGGACCGTCTGGCCGGTGGCGCCGAGCAGGAGGCGACGTACAAGGAGCGGCTGAACAGGGCGCTGGCGGAGGACCGGCGCGGGGACGCGGTGGAGCTGTTCCTGCGCCTGACCGGCCTCGGCGAGCAGGTGATCCAGGGCGCCCGCCAGTCGCCGATGTGGGCCGGCATGGAGGCCGTGGCGCCGAGCCTCGCGTACGACGACGCGGTGATGGGCGACGGTCTGGCGCCCCGGGACCTGCTGGCCGCGGTCTCCGTGCCCGTGCTGGCGGTCGCGGGCGGCGCGAGCCCCGCGTGGATGCGCGCGGCGTCCCGGGAGATCGCGGAGACCGTGCCGCAGGGGACGTACCGGGAACTGGAGGGCCAGACGCACATGGTGGAGC
The DNA here is from genome assembly GCF_014650655.1 of Streptomyces anandii JCM 4720. Taxonomy (GTDB): domain Bacteria; phylum Actinomycetota; class Actinomycetes; order Streptomycetales; family Streptomycetaceae; genus Streptomyces; species Streptomyces anandii. The sequence goes on along the minus strand of NZ_BMVJ01000021.1, from coordinate 56,361 downwards.
CGGAGGTGCTGGCGCCGGTGCTGGCGGAGTTCCTCGCGGGCGGGGCGCCCGCGTAGGCGGTGTGCCGAGGTATGGGTCCGGGCCCTTGTGGGCCGCCGTTCCCCGAACCCATCCCCCATGGGCGCGCGTGCCGTCGGCGTGTGGGGCCGCCGGCGTACGCGGGGCGGGCGACGGCCCGGGCGGCCTCCTTGTCCGAAGCCGCCGCCCTCGGCGCCGGCCCCGCCGGAGTACGTGGCCGGCCTGATCCCGAACGCGCACGGCACCGTGCACCTGGTGGAACCGGGGATCCGCCCCGGCCACCCGGGCATGACCTGGGACTGGGACCGACCCGCGCGGTCGGGCGGCGGGAACGCCTGCTTCAGGCCACCGTCGCCCGCGCCCGCTCGGTCGTCGCGATCGTCGCCGAGCCCACCACGCGCGTGCCGTCGTACAGGACGATCGCCTGGCCGGGGGCGACGCCGCGGACCGGCTCGGTGAAGGCGACCCGCAGTTCGCCGTCGACGAGTTCGGCGGTGACGCCGGTCTCGCCGCCGTGGGCGCGCAGCTGGGCGGTGTAGGCGCCGGGACCGGTGGGCGCGGTGCCGCACCAGCGGGGCCGGATCGCCGTGAGCGCGGTGACGTCGAGCGCGGCGGCGGGGCCGACCGTGACCGTGTTGTTCACCGGGGAGATGTCGAGGACGTAGCGGGGCTTGCCGTCGGGGGCCGGGGTGCCCAGACGCAGGCCCTTGCGCTGGCCGATGGTGAAGCCGTAGGCGCCCTCGTGGGTGCCGACCACCGCGCCGGACTCGTCGACGATGTCACCCTCGGCCTTGCCGAGGCGGCGGGCGAGGAAGCCCTGGGTGTCGCCGTCGGCGATGAAGCAGATGTCGTGCGAGTCGGGCTTCTTGGCGACCGCCAGGCCCCGGCGCTCGGCCTCGGCGCGGATCTCCTCCTTGGTGGTGACCGTGTCGCCGAGCGGGAACATCGCGTGCGCGAGCTGGGTGTCGTCGAGGACGCCGAGGACGTACGACTGGTCCTTGGCCATGTCGGAGGCGCGGTGCAGCTCGCGGGTGCCGTCCTCGTTCACGATCACCTTGGCGTAGTGGCCGGTGCAGACCGCGTCGAAGCCGAGGGCGAGCGCCTTGTCCAGCAGCGCGGCGAACTTGATCTTCTCGTTGCAGCGCAGGCACGGGTTCGGGGTGCGCCCGGCCTCGTACTCGGCGACGAAGTCCTCGACCACGTCCTCGCGGAAGCGGTCGGCGAGGTCCCAGACGTAGAAGGGGATGCCGATGACGTCGGCGGCGCGGCGGGCGTCGCGCGAGTCCTCGATGGTGCAGCAGCCCCGCGCGCCCGTGCGGAAGGACTGCGGGTTCGCGGAGAGCGCGAGATGGACGCCGGTGACGTCGTGGCCGGCCTCGGCGGCGCGCGCGGCGGCGACGGCGGAGTCGACCCCGCCGGACATGGCGGCGAGGACGCGGAGGGGGCGGGGGCGCTGCGGGGTGTCAGTCATAGCCCCTCAAGGGTACGGGGGTGCGGCCTCAGCGGTCGCGCACGTTCCGCTCGCGCAGCTCCGTGACGACGCGGGCGACCGCGCGGAAGTCGTCGTCCAGGTGCAGCACGGTGAGGTCGTGATGGACGGCAGTGGCGCACAGCAGAAGGTCGACGGGCCCGGCCGAGCGGTGCTGCCCCTTCTGCGTCAGCTTGTACTGCGCCATGTCGACCCAGCGCCAGGCGTTCTTCGGTACGGGGGCGAGCGCGCAGAGGGCGTCGAGCTCACCGGCGAGCTCGTCACGGTGGGCGGGGCTCGTGGCCGAGTACAGGAACTCCGTGCGCGTGGGCTCACAGACGAGGAAGCCCCCGGCGCCGACGTAGCCTTCCCAGGCGCCGAGCGCACCCGGCGTGCGGAACAAGTACCAGAGCGCCGAGGTGTCGAGCAGGTACCTGTTCACCCGGCGGCAGCCGCCCTGCGCGCCCGCTTCGCGGCCTCGTGCGCCTCGGCGGCCTGGTCGAACTCGCCGCGTGCGCCGCGTTCGGCGAGGGCCTCGGCCGCCCTGAGGCGTTCCACCCTCTGCACGTACTCGCGCAGGGCGCGGTTGACCGTCTCCTTCTTGGTCGTGACGCCCATGAGACGCATGGCGGCGGCCAGCGTCTCGTCGTCGAGGTCGATCTGCGTGACGGTCACGGCCGCCTCCCATGTCGGCTATGTACATGAAGAAGATACATCACCCACATGACGGTCGGCCGCTCTCAGCTCAGGCCCGCCGCGCGTGCGCGCTCCACCGCCGGGCCGATGGCCTTGGCGACCGCCTCCACGTCGGCCTCGGTGGAGGTGTGGCCGAGGGTGAAGCGCAGGGTGCCGCGGGCGAGGTCGGGGTCGGCGCCGGTGGCGAGGAGGACGTGGCTGGGCTGGGCGACGCCGGCGGTGCAGGCGGAGCCGGTGGAGCACTCGATGCCCTGGGCGTCGAGCAGGAGCAGCAGGGAGTCGCCCTCGCATCCTGGGAAGGTGAAGTGGGCGTTGGCGGGCAGCCGGCCGGCGGGGTCGGGGTCGCCGCCCAGGACGGCGTCGGGTACGGCCGTGCGGACCGCCTCGATCAGGTCGTCGCGCAGGGCGCCGATCTCGCGGGCGAACCACTCGCGCTGTTCGGCGGCGAGCCGGCCGGCCACGGCGAAGGAGGCGACGGCGGGGACGTCGAGGGTGCCGGAGCGCACATGCCGCTCCTGGCCTCCGCCGTGCAGGACGGGTACGGGGGTGTGCTCGCGGCCGAGGATCAGCGCGCCGATGCCGTACGGGCCGCCGATCTTGTGGCCGGAGACGGTCATCGCGGCGAGGCCGGAGGCGGCGAAGTCGACCGGGACCTGGCCGAAGGCCTGGACCGCGTCGGCGTGCAGCGGGACACCGAACTCCGCGGCGGCCTCGGCGAGTTCACGGACCGGCAGGACGGTGCCGATCTCGTTGTTCGCCCACATGACGGTGGCCAGGGCGACGTCGTCCGGGTCGCGGGCGATGGCCTCGCGCAGGGCGCCGGGGTGGACGCGCCCGTGGGCGTCGACGGGGAGGTACTCGACGGTGGCGCCCTCGTGTTCGCCGAGCCAGTGGACGGCGTCGAGGACGGCGTGGTGCTCGACGGGGCTGGCCAGAACGCGGGTGCGGGCCGGGTCGGCGGCGCGGCGCGACCAGTACAGGCCCTTGACGGCGAGATTGTCGGCTTCGGTGCCGCCGGAGGTGAACACGACCTCGCTGGGGCGGGCGCCGAGGGCTTCGGCGAGGGTTTCGCGGGACTCCTCGACCGTCCGGCGGGCTCTGCGGCCGGATGCGTGGAGGGAGGAGGCGTTGCCGGTGACACCCAGCGCGGCGGTCAGCGCCTCTGCCGCCTCCGGAAGCATGGGGGTGGTCGCGGCGTGGTCGAGGTAAGCCATGGTGAGGCCGATTC
>NZ_BMVJ01000021.1:50346-52920 GCF_014650655.1 Streptomyces anandii JCM 4720 | reverse complement strand
TACGGCCAGCGCCTTTGTTCCGGATCAGGCCGGCCCCGAGTGACCTCGCCTACCGGCAGACCCGAGCGGGGTCTGGTGCGTGCAGCTGCGAGGTGGAGGAGGGAGTCGACGCGATGCCGGTCCCCCCTGCTCGAAGAGCTTGGGGAGTGCGTGCACGACCCCGCGACCGGCGGCAAGATCCGGAAGGGAGGTCCTTGAGCCCCGGACGCCCTCGGGCCGGGAGCGGGGTGGGGTCGCGGACGGGCGGTGCGCCCGGCCGGCCCGCTCGGCGGTGCCCCGTCGTCCACGGGGCCACGGGGGTGGTGTCCGGTACCGGGCGGCTCAGAAGCTCCAGGACACCGTGTTGTCGGCCTGCATGAAGGCGAGCAGCACGAGCAGGTCCGCGATGCCGAGACCGAGGCCGAGGTAGGCGCGGCCGGGGCGGGTGGTGCCGCGCCACAGGGCGACGCCGGCCAGGGCGATGGCGACGGGGCCGAGGAACAGGTTGAGGACGAGCAGGCCGAGCAGGCCGAGGATGAAGGACGCGACGGCCATGCCGTCCGCGTCGCGTGCGGCGGTGCGGCGCGTGGCCGGTGCGGTGAGTTGCATGGTGTGTCTCCCGACGGTCGGTGGGGCCTCCGCTCGCGCGGAGCCCGGTGCTGGTGGCGGTGGGCCGGCCCGGCCGGTGCGGACCGGCAGGACCGCTCGGGTCAGTGGGACGGGCCGCGCCGGCGGGCGTGGCGCTCGCGGAGCGCGAAGACGCCGAGCCAGGCGGCGATCGCGACGGCGGCGACGACGGTGAAGTCCAGCGGTGCGTGGGCCACGGTGCCCAGGACCACGCCGAGCAGCATGAGTGCGGCGACGAGGAACAGCATGGGTTCGGATCCCCCTCCGGTGAAGTTTCGGTGAACGCTTGTAGTTACAGTTGTTCACTGACTTCCGAGTCTAGCGCGTCCCGGCGCTTTGAAATTCCGGAGAACAGTTGTTAACTGCATGGCATGAGTCACACTCTCGGTGTCCGCCAGGCGCAGAAGCAGAAGACCCGGCGGGCCCTCCTCGACGCGGCACTGGCCCTGCTGGAGGAGCAGAGCCTGAGCAGCCTGGGGCTGCGCGAGGTCACGCGCGCCGTCGGCGTGGCGCCGACCGCCTTCTACCGGCACTTCCGCTCCACCGCCGACCTCGGGGTCGCGCTGGTCGAGGAGGCGCTCGGCAGCCTGCACCCGATGATCCGGACGACGGTGTCCGGCGCGGACGACAGCGACGAACGCATCGTGCGCGCCGTCGAACTGATCGGCCGTCACGTGGACGCGTACCCCGCGCACGTGCGTTTCATCGCCCGGGAGCGGCACGGGGGCGTACAGCCCGTGCGGGAGGCCATCCGTGAGCAACTGGCCCGGTTCGCCTCGGAGGTGAAGGACGAGCTGGCCAAGGACCGCCAGGCGGCGGGCTGGAGCGAGGACGATCTGCTGATGCTCGCCCATCTCTACGTCGACCAGATGCTGATCACCGCCTCCCTGTTCCTGGAGGCGCTCGACGCCCCCGAACGTGCCCGCGTCACACACATGGCCACCCGCCAACTGCGCCTGATCAGCCTCGGCCGCAGGCACTGGCCGGCCGGCTGACCCACCGGAGCCGGCGGCCGGTTCAGCAGTAGAGCCGCGCCAGCGACGCGGCCGCCTCCCTCAGCTCTTCCCGCGCCTCGGGCGGGGAGACGACCTCCACGCTGTCGGCGTAGGCGAGGAGTTGACGGGTCTCGCGGGGGGAGCCGTAGGAGAGGCGGGCCGTGATCCACTCGCCGGCGCCGTCGTCCTCGGGGAGTTCGGCCAGGGACGAGGCGCTCAGGCGCAGGAACATGTCGAGGCGGTCGCGCCGGACCCGTACCGTCACCTCGAAGCCGCCCGGGCGCTCCTCGACCTGGCGGCGCAGCACCTCCCAGACGTCGGGGAGTTCCACGCCAGGGCGGCGCCGCACCGGATCGTCCAGGAGCCGTGCCGAGCGCACCCGGTCCGCGCGGAACAGCCGCGGCTCGCCACGCCGGTCGGCGACCAGGTACCAGACCCCCGCCTTGGAGACCAGGCCGTACGGGTCGACGGTGTACGTCCGCGGCTCACGGGCGCCGCTGTGCCGGTAGCGCAGCCTGAGCCGCCGGTCGGCGAACACCGCGTCCTGCAGCACCTGGAGGTCGACGGCCGGGCGCGGGCCGCCCTTCCAGCGGGTGGCGTCGACCAGGATCCGCCGGCTGGTCACCTCGGCCGCGGGCCGGTGCGGCGCGGGCAGGGCCGCCATCACCTTGCGCAGCGCCGAGCCGAGCGCCGCGTCGAGCCCGAGCGCGGCGTGCGCGCCCTGCGCGGCCAGCACGAACAGCGCGCGGGACTCGTCGGCGGTCAGTCCGGTGACGTCCGTGCGGAATCCGGCGAGCAGTTCGATGCCGCCGTGCCGGCCGCGCTCGGCGTAGACCGGGACGCCCGAGGCCGACAGGGCCTCGATGTCGCGGTAGATGGTGCGCACCGAGACCTCGAGCCGCTCGGCGAGTTCGTGGGCGGGCACCCGGCCCCGGGTCTGCAGGAGCAGCAGGATCGACAGCAGGCGGTCCGA
>NZ_BMVJ01000021.1:49992-50317 GCF_014650655.1 Streptomyces anandii JCM 4720 | reverse complement strand
CTTCACGGGCCAAGGATCGCCCACCCCGGGAAAGCTCCGCAAATGCTGACGGGAACTGTCAGGTTATCCCGCGATGCTCGGCACACCGACTCGACGAGGAAGGCCACACCATGAACGCCATCGACCCCCGCCCCGTCTACGCCCGCGCCACCGAGCAGGCCGCCGCCCTGATCAAGACAGTACGGCCCGGACAGCTGGCCGGCCCGACGCCCTGTACCGAGTTCGACGTCCGCGCCCTGCTGAGCCACATGGTCGGCGGCACCCTGCGGATCGCGGTCGTCGGCGAGGGCGGCGACGGGCTCGCCGTGCACCCGTTCGCCGAGGG
>NZ_BMVJ01000021.1:28342-49966 GCF_014650655.1 Streptomyces anandii JCM 4720 | reverse complement strand
CGTCGCCGACGAGGACTGGGCGGCGGCCTACGACGAGGTCCGCACCCGGGCCCTCAAGGCCTGGGAGGCCGACGACCGCATGACCGCGCGGGTGCGCGTGCCCTGGGGCGAGGTTCCGGGCGGCGCCGCCCTGTCCGGGTACGTGATGGAACTGGTGACCCACACCTGGGACCTGAGCGAGTCGCTCGGCCGCCCCCTCGAACTCGACCCGGAGCTGGCCGAGTTCGCGCTGGGGATCGCCCGCCGGGTGCTGCCGGACGAGCGGCGGGACGAGCAGACCCCCTTCGCCTCCGCCGTCCCGGCCGGCGAAGAGGCCGACGCCTACGGGCAGTTGGCGGCCTGGCTGGGCCGGGAGCCGCTCAGCCGAGCCTGACCCGCGCGAGCTGACGGGACTGCGCCACCAGCCGGTCGGCGCTGTCCCAGACCTCGGCGTCCTCCTCCAGGAAGCCGCCGGCGAGGTTGCGGGTGGTGATGGACACCCGCAGCGGGCCGGGGGCCGGGCGGCAGCGGACGTGCACGGTCAGCTCGACGGTCGGGACCCAGCCCTTCAGGCCGAGCTCGAAGGCGGTCGGGGGCAGCGCGTCCACCGCGAGGAGCAGGGAGAGCGGGTCGGCGTCCCGGCCGTCGGCGAGTCCGAACCAGGCCCGCATCTCCCCCTTGCCGGAGGGCGAACCGAGCGCCCAGCCGAGGGTGGAGGGGTCCAGCTTGAGCATCAGGCGGTCGGTGATGGCCGAGCTGCCGGGCACCGGGGCCGGACCGTCCTGGGGGCCGAAGCACTGGTCCATCGGCGGGATGGCGGGCGGCTCGGCCGTGGTGCGTACGTCGTCGGGCAGGGCGTCCAGGTCGCCGTAGGAGGCGAGGACGCGGATGCGTTCGACCTCCCGGCCGTCGGCGTCGTACTGGAAGAGGGAGGCCTGGCCGGTGGAGAGGGTGCGGCCGGTGCGCACCACGTCCGTGCGGACGACGGCCGGGCCGGGCCGGGAGGCGGTCAGGTAGTGCGCCGAGATGGTGAACGGGTCCGAGTGCGGCAGCGCGTCCGCGAGCGCCCGGCCGAGCACGGCGAGCAGGTAGCCTCCGTTGACGGCGTTGATGATGGTCCAGCCGGCCGAGAGGTCGATGTCGTAGACGCCGGGGGCGCGCCGGACGACGGCGGTGTCACGGTCGAACTCGGCGGCGCCGATCGCGGCCGGGGCGGCCGGGGCGGAAGCTGCTTCTGGCATGGGTGAACGGTACAACAAGTAACTACTAAGCGGTAGCTTTTCGCCTCTCACTCATATGACGAACGCCACTCGCGTCACTCCGTCGCAGCTCAGAGGGTGAGGCTTCAGCAATTTCTCGGTAAGTGTCCCCACTCGCCCGTGACCGGGGGCCCCGGATTTCCCTCTATGAGGACATGAGCCTCACCGGGACTCCGTTCCTGTACACCACCATCGCGCTGGCCGTGATCGCACTGGTCCTTCCGTTCGCCCTGTGGACACGGATGAAGGGCCCGAAGGCGCTGCGCGCCGCGGCCCGGGCGCTGATGCTGCTGTTCGCCCAGGCCACGGCCATCACCCTGGTCTTCGTACTGGTGAACAACTCCAACAACCTGTACGACAACTGGGCCGACCTGCTCGGTACCGGCAACCACGTACAGAAGGCCGCCGACCTGGGCGCCGACGGCACCGGCGGCATCGCCTACCGCAAGCTGCCCAAGGTCCGCCAGACCTTCACCCAGGCCGACGGGCCGGGCATGCACGCGGCCGGCGGGGTCAAGGTCACCCAGCTCAAGGGCAGGGTCTCGGGCGTGAGCGGCGAGGTCTACGTCTGGCTGCCGCCGCAGTACAACGACCCCGCCTACAAGGACAAGAAGTTCCCGGTGGTGGAGCTGCTGTCCGGCTACCCGGGCTCGGCGAAGGCCTGGTTCGGCTCGGCGAAGGCGCACGAGCAGCTCGAGCCGCTGATGCGCAGCGGCCAGGTAGCGCCGTTCATACTGGTCTCCCCGCGCACCAACCTGATCGCCAAGATCGACACCGGCTGCGCCAACATCCCGGGCACCGTCAACGCGGACAGCTGGCTGAGCATCGACGTGCCGAAGATGGTCATGGACAACTTCCGCACCGAACCGGCGCCGAACGGCTGGGCCGTGGCCGGCTACTCGGCGGGCGCGCACTGCGCGGCCAAGCTCGCCGTCGCCCACCCCGACCGCTACCGGGCAGGGGTCAGCCTGTCCGGCTACAACGACCCGATCGGCGAGCGCAACTCGCTGGCCTCCCAGAACATCGAGGTGCGGCGCGCGAACAACCCGTACGTGCTGCTGAAGAACTACCGCAAGCCGCCGCGGGTCGCGCTCTACTACTCCGGCGAGGCGAACGACGGCTACCAGGCCGGTGTGGCCATGGAGCAGATCGCGAAGGCGCCGACCACCGTGCGCGTGGTCTTCCTGCCGCGCAGCGCGGGCGGGCACAGCATGGCACTGTGGCGGCCGCAGGTGCCCACGGTGTTCCGCTGGCTGACCGTGGAGCTGAGCCAGAAGGACAACCGGCAGGCGCACAAGGGCTCCCCTACTCCTCCCGTACCGTCGAGCGCCGGTTCCAGGCCCGCGGAGCTCGCCAGTGGTACCGCATCGCGAGCAGGCGCAGGACGAAAGCGGTGAGGGCCGCCAGGCCGCTGGTGAGCGGGGTCAGCACGTCCTGATCGATGCACAGCGCCACCATGGTGGCGCCGACGATCGCCGGGACCGCGTACAGGTCGCGGTCCCAGCGCAGCAGCGAGGGCACCTCGTTGGCGAGCACGTCCCGCAGCACGCCGCCGCCCACGGCGGTGGCGAGCCCCATGGTCGCCGACGCGGTGAGGTTGAGCCCGTAGGCGTACGCCTTCGTGGTGCCGGACACGCAGAACAGGCCGAGTCCGGCCGCGTCGAAGACGTAGACCGCGCGCTGGATGCGCTCCACGTGCGGGTGCAGGAAGAAGACGACGAGCGTGGCGAACAGCGGGGTCAGGAAGTACCCGAGGTCGGTGAAGGCGGCCGGCGGCACGGCTCCGATGACCACGTCGCGGAACAGTCCCCCGCCCAGCGCGGTGACCTCGGCGAGGACGGCCATGCCGAAGACGTCGAAGTTCTTGCGGACGGCCAGCAGCGCGCCGGAGATGGCGAACACGAAGATGCCGACCAGGTCGAGCGTGTGCTGGACGGAGGGGCTGAACAGTTCGGGAGGCACCCCACATTCTTACTCAGTGCGGGGTGTGGGCCTTGCATTGCAAGGCCCACCCTGGATCCCGGGCGTCTACAGCGCGGGTTTCCCGGTCGTGAACAGCCAGGCGTCGAACAGGTCGCCGAGCCGCTGACCGGAGATCCGCTCCGCCAGCCGCACGAAGTCGGCGGTGTCCGCGTTGCCGTAGCGGTGCAGCGCCGTCCAGGCGGGCAGCAGCCGGAAGAAGGCCCGGTCGCCGATGCGCTCGCGCAGCGCCTGGAGCGCCATCGCGCCGCGCTGGTAGACGGCGGAGGCGAACATGGTGTCGCGCTGCGGGTCGGCCACCTCGACCTGCCAGAAGGAGCTGCCGGCGGGGCGGGAGTCGTAGGCGGCGCGGAAGGAGTCGTGCGCCGAGCTGGTGCCCTGGTGCTCGGCCCACAGCCACTGGGCGTAGGTGGCGAAGCCCTCGTTGAGCCAGACGTCCTTCCAGCGGCGCACCGACACCGAGTCGCCGAACCACTGGTGGGCCAGCTCGTGCACGATCGTCGTCTCGTTGCGCACGGCCGAGTAGGCGGGCTTGCTCTGCACCTCCAGTGAGAACCCGGCCTCCGGCATGTCGTCGACGATCGCGCCGGTCTCCTCGAACGGGTACGGCCCGAACACCTGGGACCAGTAGTCGGTGGCGGCGGCGGTGACGGCGTACACGTCCACGCTGTTGCCGTTCTTCAGCTTGGGGTCGATGGCCACGTAGATCGGTGTGCCGGAGGGGGTGCGTCCCGTGCGCACGTCGAACTTCCCGATGGTGGCGGTCGCGAGATAGGTCGCCATGGGCCGGCTCTCGCGCCAGTGGGTGTACGTCGAGCCGCCCCTGTCCCGCGTCGACACCAGCCGGCCGTTGGAGACGGCGGTCAGGCCCCTGGGCGCCTTGATCCGGATGTCGTAGGTGGCCTTGTCGGAGGGGTGGTCGCTGGAGGGGAACCAGGTCGAGGCCGCGTTGGGCTCGCAGGCGACGAAGACGCCGTCCCCGGTCTTCATCCAGCCGTACTTCGAGCCGAAGACGATGGGGCCGCTCAGCGGCTCGGGGATCCCGCCGTAGGTGACGGCGACCCGGAAGGTACGGCCCTTGCGCAGCACCCCGCGCGGGGTGACGCGCAGTTCGTCGCCGTCACGGGTGAAGCGGGCGCGTCTGCCGTCCACTTCGACGCGGGTGACCGTGAGCTGCTGCAGGTCCAGGTCGAAGGACGACAGGTTCTCGGTGGCGCGCGCGGTGATCGTCGTACGGCCGTCGAGGCGGCCGGTGTCCGGGGCGTAGGCGATGTCGAGGTCGTAGTGACGGGCGTCGAAGCCGCCGTTGCCGGCGAGCGGGAAGTAGGTGTCGCCGATGCCGGGGGCGCCGGGGGTGGGGGCCGAGGAGGCGGCGACGGTCAGGAAGGAGAGCGCCGCGGTGACGGCGGCTCCTAAGCGTGCCGAACGGGACAGTGCCATGAGTCATCCCTTCAGGCGTGCGTGGATCAGCGGATCACACGGACAGGGACGACTGTGCACTCCCCCGTTCGGTCATGTGCATGACTTTGCCAAGTCGTCATGCGCGGGGTTTTTCGAAAACTTGGGAACAGGTTTTACCGGGCAAAGGACGAGGCGGCGGCAACTCGCAGGCAACCTGCAGTACGGCTCCAACGGCTACCAAGTGAGCTGGGAGTCCGACCGGACGAACCCGAACTGCTCGGTGACCATTACTGGGAGACCAGTTCCTGATCCGGAATTCTCCCGCTCCGGCTTTTCCTGCGCGTGGGCCCCGGAAACCATTTCCCGGTTTCCGGGGCCCACGCGCAGGTGAATCGCCGCCTACTTCCCGCCTTCGCCTTCCGGCTCGGAGGAGTTCTCCGCGGACGCGGCCTCGGACGCGGCCTCGGCCTCGGCGGTCTCGTCCGCCTCGGCGGTCTCGGCCGCGGTCTCCGCCGCCTCCGCGACCTCGGCGGCCTCGGCGGTCTCCGCGACCTCGGCGGCGACCGCGGCCGAGGTGGCGGCGGACTCCGCCAGGACCTCGTCGGCGACCAGCTCGGCCGCCTCCTTGGCCGCCGTCAGCAGGACGGTGTCCTGCGGCGCCTGGTCCTCGAAGTTCTCCGGGTGGTGGCAGGCCACCCGCTGGCCGGGCTTCAGCTCCAGCAGCGGCGGCTCGGTCGTCCGGCAGATCTCGGTCGCCTTCCAGCACCGGGTGTGGAAACGGCAGCCGCTGGGCGGGGAGATCGGCGAGGGCACGTCGCCCTTGAGCAGGATGCGCTCGCTCTTGGCGTGCTTCCGCTTCGGGTCCGGGATCGGGACGGCCGACATCAGCGCCTTGGTGTACGGGTGCATCGGCGCCTTGTACAGCGACTCCCGGTCGGCCAGCTCCACGATCTTGCCGAGGTACATCACCGCGATCCGGTCCGAGACGTGCCGGACGACCGACAGGTCGTGCGCGATGATCACGTACGTCAGGCCGAGTTCCTCCTGGAGGTCGTCCAGGAGGTTGACGACCTGCGCCTGGATCGACACGTCCAGCGCCGAGACCGGCTCGTCCGCGACCACGAGCTTCGGGTTGAGCGCGAGCGCCCGGGCGATGCCGATGCGCTGGCGCTGACCGCCGGAGAACTCGTGCGGGTAACGGTTGTAGTGCTCGGGGTTGAGACCCACGACCGACAGCAGCCGCTGCACTTCCTTCTTGATGCCGCCCTCGGGCGTGACGCCCTGGAGCTTGAAGGGAGCGCCGACGATCGTGCCGATGGTGTGGCGCGGGTTCAGCGACGAGTACGGGTCCTGGAAGATCATCTGCACGTCGCGGCGCATCGGGCGCATGCCGCCCACGCCGAGGTGCGTGATGTCCTTGCCCTCGAACTCGACCGTGCCGGCCGTCGGTTCGAGCAGCCGGGTGATCAGCCGGCCCATCGTCGACTTGCCGCAGCCGGACTCGCCCACGACGCCCAGGGTCTCGCCCTTGCGCACCTCGAAGTCGATGCCGTCGACCGCGCGCACCGCGCCGACCTGCCGCTGGAACAGGCCCTTCTTGATCGGGAAGTGCTTCTGCAGCCCGGTCACCTTCAGCAGGACCTCGCCGGCGCCTGCGTCCTTGGCGAGGGTGGCCGTCGCGGAGGTCCCGGCCTGCGTGCCGTCGCTCTGTGCAGGGATGCTCACTGCGTTGTCCTCTGCGTTCTCACTCACAGCTTCGGCGCAATCTCTTCGGTCCAGATCCGCTCCCGCTGCTCCTGCGTCATGTGGCAGGCGGCCCAGTGCTGGCTGCCGACCTCGGTCAGCTCGGGGCGGACCGTGCGGGTGACGTTGTCCTTGGGGACGTCGGCGTACGGGCAGCGCGGGTTGAAGGCGCAGCCCGAGGGGACGTTGATCAGCGAGGGCGGGGAGCCCTTGACCGGGATGAGCCGGTCCTGCTGCTCGCGGTCCAGGCGCGGCATCGAGCCGAGCAGTCCCCAGGTGTAGGGGTGCCGGGGCTCGTAGAACACCTTGTCGGCCGGTCCGCGCTCGACGCAGCGGCCGCCGTACATCACCAGGATGTCGTCGGCGAGTTCGGCGACGACGCCCAGGTCGTGGGTGATGATGATGACCGCGGAGCCGAACTCCTTCTGCAGGTCCCGGATCAGGTCGAGGATCTGCGCCTGGACGGTCACGTCCAGGGCGGTGGTCGGCTCGTCCGCGATGAGCAGCTCGGGGTTGTTCACCAGCGACATCGCGATCATCGCGCGCTGGCGCATACCGCCGGAGAACTCGTGCGGGTAGTTGTCCACCCGCTTGTCCGGCTGCGGGATGCCCACCCGGTCGAGCATCTCGATCGCCCGCTTGCGGGCGGTCTTCTTGTCGACGCTGTGGTGGATCCGGTACGCCTCCACGATCTGCTGGCCGATCGTGTAGTACGGGTGCAGCGCGGACAGCGGGTCCTGGAAGATCATCGCCATGTCGCGGCCGCGCAGCTTGCGCACGTGGTCGGGGTCGGCGGACAGCAGCTCGGTGCCGTTCAGCCAGATCTCGCCGGAGATCCGGGCCTTGCGCTTGCCGTACTGGCCGGCGGTGTGCAGGCCCATGATGCCGAGCGAGGTCACCGACTTGCCGGAGCCGGACTCGCCCACGATGCCGAGGGTCTTGCCCTTCTCCAGCTTGAAGCTGAGCCCGTCGACGGACTTCACCAGGCCGTCGTCGGTGGGGAAGTGCACCTTCAGGTCGCGCACTTCCAGGAACGCGGTGGAGGCGGGCGAGGCCGCGGTGGGTTCACCCACGGCCGCGCCGCTCTTGCTGAGTTCGGTCATGCGAGCCTCACTCGGGGGTCGATCACGGCGTACAGGATGTCCACCACGAGGTTGGCCAGCAGCACCGCGAGGGAGGTGATCAGGGTGACGCCCAGGATGATGGGCAGGTCCTGGTTCCTGATCGCGTCCAGTACGGCCCGGCCGAGGCCCGGCAGGTTGAACGTGGACTCGGTCAGGATGGCGCCGCCGATGAGGGCGCCGAGGTCCATGCCCAGCATGGTGAGGATCGGCGTCATCGTCGAGCGCATGGCGTGCTTGCCGATGACGGTCTGCTCCCGCAGGCCCTTGGCGCGGGCGGTGCGGATGTAGTCCTCGCCGAGCACCTCCAGCATGGTCGCCCGGGTGATCCGGGCGTACATCGCCGCGTAGAGGAAGGCGAGGGTGATCCACGGAAGGATCATGCCGCCGAACCAGCCGGTGAAGCTCTGGTCCAGTGGCACGTATTGAGCGTTGAGCCATTTCAGGCCGAAGGCGAAGATCGCCAGGGAGAGCATGCCGGTGAAGTAGATCGGCAGGGAGACGCCCGCGAGGGCGACGACCATCGCGCTGCGGTCCCACAGGCTGCCGCGCTTGAGCGCGGAGAGGACACCCGCCGCGACACCGAAGATGAGCCACAGGACGGCGGCACCGAGCGCGAGCCCCAGGGTCACCGGGAAGCGGTCGGTGAGCACCGGCCAGACGGCCTGCTCGCTCTTGAACGAGTAGCCGAAGCACGGTGCGGCGCAGTGGGTGACGTCACCGCCGGCCGAGTAGGTGCGGCCGGCGAAGATGCCCTTGAAGAACTCCCAGACCTGCAGGTAGATCGGGTCGCCCAGACCGAGCTTCTCCCGCACACCGGCGACCGCGGCGGGGTCGGCCTGCTTGCCCACGAAGCTCAGGGCGACGTCGACGCCCGCCCACTTGGGGACGAGGAAGAAGATGCCGAAGACCACCATGATGATGACCACCAGCATCACTGCGGCGGCGAACAGCCGCCTGATGAGGTAAGCGAGCACAGCTTACGGCCCGCCGCGGACCGCGGGCCGCCGGAGGTCTTCCGGCGGCCCGCCGTCACGCCGCGCCGGCCTTCACCTGCCTTTCGTGCCGTTCGGCGGGTGTGCCGGGGTTTACTTCGAGTTCTTCAGGCCGAGGTTGACGAAGTCGTACATACCGCTGTAGCCGTCGGTGGTGTAGACGTTCGCCAGGTTCGAGGAGCGCCAGTTGATGAACTTCTCGAACACGAAGGGCAGGTAGTAGCCGCCCTCCATGACCTTGTGGTTGATCTCGGTGGCGATGCCGGGCTTCTTCGACGCGTCGGTGGCGTTGACGTAGTCGTCGAACAGGCCGTCGATCGTCTTGTCCTTGATCAGGGCGTAGTTGTTGTTACCGCTCTGGAGGATGTACTTGCTGTCCCACAGCGGCAGACCGAAGCCCTGAACGGTCGGGAAGTCCGGGCCCCAGCCCATGATGATGATGCCGTAGCCCTTCTTCTTCACGTTGGCGGGGCTACCGATGATGCCGGTGGTCTGCGAGCCGTCGTACTGGTCGATCTGGGCGTTGATGCCGATCTTCTTCAGCGACGCCTGCAGCGACTGGGCCGTGGCCACCTCGACCGGCTTGTTGTTGCGGACGGCGATGGTGGTGCTGAAGCCGTTCGGCTGACCGCAGGCCTTCAGCTCCTCCTTGGCCTTGGCCACGTTGCCGTTCTTGTTGGCGCCGGCGAGCTCGTACGGGTCGTACTTCTGGCCCTCGGCGCCCGGGACGGACGGCGGCAGCATGTTGGTGCCGATGTCGCCGCCGGCGACGGGGCCGCCACGCGCGGTCTGCAGGGAGACGTGGTCGGCGCCGTAGATCACGGCCTTGCGGCAGTGCTCGTTGTCGAACGGCTTCACGCTCTGCGGGAACACCGCGTAACGGATGTAGCCGGAGACCGGGTTGTCCAGGTTGGCCTTGTGCTGCTTCAGGGCCTCGGTGCGGCCCTGCGGCGACATGCCGGTCTGGTTGATGTCCAGGTCGATGTCACCGTTGATCAGGCGCTGGTCCAGGTCGTTGGCGTTCGAGAAGAACTTGACCGTGATCTTGTCCGGGTACGCCTTGCGGATCGGGTCCGAGGCCTGCTTCCAGTTGGTGTTGCGGACGAGGGTGAGGTCCTTGCCCGGGTTGTACGACTCGAACTTGTAGGGGCCCGAGGAGAACGGGTGCAGCGTGTACTTGGACTTGGTGTCCTTGTCCTGGCGGACCGGGGAGGCCGAGACCAGGGCCAGCATCTCCTCGAAGTCCGAGTTGGCCTTCGGCAGGTGGAAGACGATGGTCTTGTCGTCCGGCGTGTCGATCGCCTTCAGGCCGAGGTGGTCGGCGGCCTTGTCCTTGTACGGGCCCTGGTACTTGCCGTCCGGGTCCAGGACGTCCTTCAGGTAGGTCGGGCCGCCGGACAGCACGTCCTGCGCCCACACGCGCTCGATGCCGTACTTGACGTCCTTGGAGGTGATCGGCTTGCCGTCCTCCCAGGTGATCCCGTCACGCAGGGTGTAGGTGTAGGTCTTGCCGCCGTCGGAGACCTTGGCCAGACCGCTGGCGAGGTCCGGGGTCAGCTCGGCGCCGGCCTTGCCGGGCTCCGCCTTGGTCGTGACGAGCTGGCGGCTGTAGTAGCGGGCGAAGTTCCACATGAAGCCGTAGTAGCCGCGCGTGGTGTCCCACGAGTCGGCGTCCTGGGCGCCACCGAACTTCAGCGTGCCGCCCTTCTTGACCGCAGAGGCCTGGGCGACCTTGTTGTTGGCGGCGTCGAAGCCGGCCGCACCGTTCTTCGAACCGCCGCCGCTGTCGTTGCCGCCGCCGCACGCCGCCGTGGTCAGCAGCCCTGCGACCACAGCCGCGGCGGCCAATACCTGCTTACGCCGCCCTGAGGTGCGTTGGGTAGTCACGATCTCGGATCCTCCGGATTAGATGAGAGACCCCGTGTGAAGTGCCACGGGTCGCTTGGGGTACGGCAGTTCAGCGGGAGCCCTTCGGGTCCAGCGCGTCCCGCACGCCGTCGCCGAAGAGGTTGAAGGCAAGAACGGTGATGAAGATCGCCACGCCCGGAACGATCATGTACATCGGGTCCGAGTCGTAGTAATCGATCGCGTTCGAGAGCATCTGCCCCCAGGAGGCCGTGGGCGGCTTGACGCCCACGCCCAGGAAGCTGAGCGCCGCCTCGGTGAGGATGTTGGTGGGGATCATCATCGTCGTGTAGACGATGATCGGCGCGACCAGGTTGGGCAGCAGTTCCTTGAACAGGATGTAGAAGCGCCCGGCGCCGAGCGAGCGGGCCGCCTCGACGTACTCGCGTTCGCGCAGCGAGAGCGTCTGTCCGCGCACCACGCGGCCGATGTAGGGCCAGCCGAAGAAGCCGATGACGAGGATCATCACGAAGACGCGCACGCTCGATCCGGTCAGCCCCAGCATGTTGTTCGGCATGACGGAGACCAGCGCGATGATGAACAGCAACTGCGGGAAGGCCAGCAGGCCGTCCATGACGCGGCTGATGACCGCGTCCACCCAGCCGCCGAAGAAGCCCGCCAGGATGCCGAGGATGGTGCCCAGCACCACCGCGACCAGGGCCGACAGGAAGCCGACCAGCAGCGAGATCTGGGCGCCGTAGAGGATGCGGGCGAAGATGTCGCGGCCGTTGACCGGCTCGACGCCCAGCAGGTGGTCGCCGCTGATGCCGCCCAGCGAACCCGTGGGGGTGCCGAACAGCGGGTCGATCAGGTTCTCGTGGTAGACGTCGGGGTCCTGCCCGACGAGGCTGGTGATCACCGGCGCGAGCAGCGCCACCAGGACGAGGACGAGCACGACGACGCCGCCCGTCAGGGCGAGCTTGTCCCGCTTCAGGCGCTCCCAGGCGATCCGGCCCAGGGAACGTCCCTGGACGGCCTTGGCGCCGGTGGTGGCTACCGCCGCTTCCTCGGCCGCGCTCGGGGCCGCTTCCGCGGTCGGCTCGTGCAATGGTGCCGTCATTAGGCAGGGACCCCTCTCAACCGGCGGTAGCCGGCCCGCACTTGCCGCTGTGGCGGCATGATCAGTCCGTCGTACACAGGGGCGAACACCCCCTTGTTGCGGGAGTCTTCAACGCATTGGCGATCTGTTGCCAGACTTGGCGGTGAATGGATGCGTAAACGTGATGCGGGCAGGAGGGTTCCGTTATCCGGACAGTGGGTAACGGGGGGCGGACGCGGTCGAGTTGGGGTTTTTCGGTTGAGAACCGGACTATTCACCCTCATCTACGCGCGAAGAAGTTGCCTTGGTCCACGAGCCGCCGCCGCGGTGGGAACCGTTCCGGTTCAGTATCCGCCCCGCGCCGGCGGATACCCGTACCCCGCCGCCGGGGACGGTGACGGGGACGCGTGGGACTCGCGGTCGTAGAAGGGGCGGGAGTTGACGCGCATCCACATGGCGACCGGGTCGTACTCGTCGGACATGGCGACGGTCGACACCGGCAGGCCGTCGGGGACGGCGCCGACGGACTGCTGCATCATCGCCCGCACCGAGTCGACGGCCGGCGGCGAGGTGTCGTAGACGTCGAGGCCGATGGCCAGGTACGGCGCCCCGAGAGCCGGCTGCACCCAGGCGCGGCGCAGGGAGCGCACCGCCGGGGTGCGGTGGGCGCTCTGCGCGAGCAGGGCGTAGAACTGGGAGACCTCGATGGCCGGTTCGGACAGCCGCAGGGGGCCGGCCGGCTGGCGGTCGAGGCCGGTGGCGATGCGGCGCAGGTCCAGCCACGGGATGCCCACGCCGCCGCCGGGGGCGTGCGGATTGAGCCAGAGGCCGTAGTGGTCGGGGTAGAGGGTGCGGGCCACGTCGAGGCCGTCCACCACCTCGTACGACCGCATCCAGCCGCTCGCCGAGAGCTCCTGGGCGGAGGTGACGCAGGGCGCGTAGCCGTGGCCGTCGACCTCCATGTGGCCGTACTGGGCGTCGGGGGAGCCGGCCTGGCCGTGCCACAGCAGCATCCACACCTGGCCGGAGGACGGGGAGGCGAGGGCGCGCAGCAGCGCCTCGTAGGCGTCGTAACGCCCGGGCGTCACCTGGCGCAGCGTCTGCTCGACCTGCCCGGCCGCGGTGCCGCTGGCAGTCACTTTTACCGCCCCTTCATACAACCGACGTTCCGACCGAGCCGTCGGTCTAGCTTAAGGCCGCGTTCCGGCCAGGTACGTGCCGGAGTCGTGCGGCCGTGGGTTTCAGCGATCGTACTGATAAAAGGGCCGGACGCCGTCCCGCATCCAGTCGGCGACCGGGTCCTGGGCCACGTCCAGCAGCACGAGGTTGACCGGCCAGGGCACCGGGTTGCCGCTCAGGGCCCGTTCCAGGGCCTGCAGCGGGAGGGCCCGCAGGTCGCCCTCCCACTGGGAGAGCTCGACGCCGACGAACATCACCGGGTCGTCCGTCTCGACGGCCGCGAGGCAGCGGCGGGCGGTGCGGACCACGCCCGTGGCGGCGAACTCCGAGGAGGCGGCGGCGAGGAAGTCCACCGGGTCGTCCTGCCAGTCGGGCTCGTAGAGGCGGACCCGGCCGCCGCTCGCCGGGCCGTCCAGCGGAGTGCGGCCGGCCCTGCACAGTTCGGCCACGGCGGCCGGCGGCAGCGGGACGCCGACCACGCCGTCGGGGTTGACCGCGATGCCGACCTGGGCGGGCAGCCCGCGCGCGAACTCGACGGCGGGCGCGACGGCGTACGGCATGTGGGAGCCGGCGACCTGGCGCAGCTGTTCCTCGGAGCTGAACACCGGCACATAGGCCTGGCCCTCGATCTCCAGCGTGGGCAGGTCGAGCGGGCCGCCCTGCGGGCCGCGACCGCCCGGCAGGGGCACCCACACGAAGCTGCGGCCGAGGACCTCGACGATCCGGCCGGCCGCCGCGGGTATCCCGAGGGAGGCCGACAGCACCTCCTCCAGCTCGTTGCCGGGCCAGCCGCCGTGCGGGTGGGGGTGCGGCTGTGCCGGGAAGTGCGGGGGAAAGTCCGCGGAGAAGTCCGCCGGGAAGTCCATCTGCCTACCGCCTGCTGGGAACCACTGGGAACTGCTGGGAGCTGTCGGAGCCGCCCCGGAAGCCACTGGGAGCGCCCGGGAGCCGCTGCGGGCGGCTGGGAACCGCTGGGTGCCGCTGAATGCCGCTGGGCGGAAAGGCTATCCGGTGCCGGCCCGGGCGGCCTCACCCGGAAAGCCGATCCGCCGCAGTCCCGTCGCCGCCGTGCGGTCCAGCAGCAGCGCCGAGGCGCATCCCCTGGGCAGGTCGCCGCGCTCCACCGCGCGCAGCATGCGGTGGGCGGCGCGGCGGTGGCGGCGGAAGGCGTAGCGGGAGACGCCCCGGCCGCGGGCGCGCTGGCCGGCCAGGGCGGTGCCGGCGTCGACGTCCAGCAGGAGGAGGTGCAGGGCGCCGCCGCGGCGGTGCGCGGCGCGGGCGAGCCAGGCGCGGACCCAGGCCTGGGTGCCGCAGTCGTGGACGACCAGGCCCTCGCCGGTGCGCAGGGCGCGGCGCAGACCGGCGTAGTGGGCGAGGCGGACCAGGGGGCGGTAGAGGGCGTAGGGCAGACGGCCCGCGAGGCGGGCGTCCCAGCGGTCGCGGGTGTCCTGGGAGTCGATCCGGGGGCCGGGCACCGCGCGCCGCATCAGCGTGGACTTGCCGCCACCGGGCAGCCCGGTCACCACGACGACGTCACCGGGCCCGAACAGCAGCACCCCCGGCCCCTGCCCGGCCCCCCGGCCACGCAGGTCACGGACGACGGGCGCGGGGCGCACGGCACCACGTTCACGGACCCGGCCGAGGGCCCCCGCCGGCCCGGCGAAGGTCTGGGTGGGCAGGGTGAGGGGGCGGGTCGTGGTGTGGGCCGCGGTCCTGTTCACCGGCATCGTCTCCCCTGGGGTGGTGACGGTTCACCTCCCCGTCGAGTGTAAAGAGAAGGTAATGCCAGGCACCTCGCCATTTCGTGCGCGTACGGACACAGGCCGGTTACAGATCCGGCCTGCCGCGGGCGGCCCCGGGCGTGCAATGATGGGCGCGCCAACTGCATACCGGCCGTTTGAATCCGCGCGGGAGAGTCCTCAGTCCACGGCTGGGGCGCCGAAGGAGCAAGTCCCTCCCTTGAATCTCTCAGGCACCGTTACCGCGCGGGCGAGGCACATCTGAAAAGCGGGCCGCCGGCTCAAGGCGGCTCCACCCAAGGTGCAAGCCGTGATCGTCCGCCCGGCGGTCGTGGCGAACCTCTCAGGTTCCGATGACAGATGGGGAGGACACGAGATCCGTCCTCGTCCGTCATTGCCTTGGAGACCGACCGATGAGCAGTACCGAACCGCCTCACGCGTCCCCGCAGTCCCGCCGTACCGCGCTGGACGCGCTGCACCGCTCGCTCGGTGCGACGATGACCGACTTCGCCGGCTGGGACATGCCCCTGCGCTACGGCTCCGAGCGCGACGAGCACCTCGCCGTGCGCACGAGGGCCGGCCTGTTCGACCTGTCCCACATGGGTGAGATCACGGTCACCGGCCCTGGCGCCGCCGCCCTGCTGAACTACGCCCTGGTGGGCAACATCGCCTCCGTCGGCGTCGGCCGCGCCCGCTACACCATGATCTGCCGGGCGGACGGCGGCATCCTGGACGACCTGATCGTCTACCGGCTGGGCGAGACCGAGTACATGGTCGTCGCCAACGCATCCAACGCCCAGGTGGTGCTCGACGCGATCACCGAGCGCGCCGCCGGCTTCGACGCCGAGGTGCGCGACGACCGCGACAACTACGCGCTGATCGCCGTGCAGGGCCCCGAGTCCCCCGGCATCCTCAAGTCGCTGACCGACTCGGACCTGGACGGCCTGAAGTACTACGCCGGCCTGCCCGGCACGGTCGCCGGCGTGCCCGCGTTGATCGCGCGCACCGGCTACACCGGCGAGGACGGCTTCGAGCTGTTCGTGGCCCCCGGCGACGCCGAGAAGCTGTGGCAGGCGCTGACCGACGCCGGCGCCGACGCCGGTCTGGTGCCGTGCGGGCTGTCCTGCCGCGACACGCTGCGCCTGGAGGCGGGCATGCCGCTGTACGGGCACGAGCTGACCACCGACCTCACCCCCTTCGACGCCGGTCTCGGCCGTGTGGTCAAGTTCGAGAAGGAGGGCGACTTCGTCGGGCGCGAGGCGCTGCTGGCCGCCGCCGAGCGGGCCGGGCAGAACCCCCCGCGCGTGCTGGTCGGCCTGGTCGCCGAGGGCCGCCGGGTGCCCCGCGCGGGCTACCCGGTCGTCGCCGCCGGCGAGGTGATCGGCGAGGTCACCTCCGGCGCCCCCTCCCCCACCCTGGGCAAGCCGATCGCCATGGCGTACGTCGACGCCGCGCACGCCGCGCCGGGCTCCGCCGGTGTCGGCGTGGACATCCGGGGCAGCCACGAGCCGTACGAGGTCGTGGCACTGCCGTTCTACAAGCGCCAGAAGTGACACTGTCGTAACCGGCCCGCGGGGCGAGGCGCGTGAGGCGCGCACAGCCCCGGGTCACGCATGTCGTTGGCAGTCCCCCTTTTCACCAGCACTTCCCCGCGTACAGGAGAATCCAGGCCATGAGCAACCCCCAGCAGCTGCGTTACAGCAAGGAGCACGAGTGGCTGTCGGCCGCCGAGGACGGCGTCGCGACGGTCGGCATCACGGAGTTCGCGGCCAACGCGCTCGGCGACGTGGTCTACGCCCAGCTCCCGGAGGCCGGCACCACGGTGACCGCGGGCGAGACCTGCGGCGAGCTGGAGTCGACCAAGTCGGTCTCCGACCTGTACTCCCCGGTCAGCGGTGAGGTCACCGAGTTCAACCAGGACGTGGTGGACGACCCGTCGCTGGTGAACTCCGAGCCCTTCACGGGCGGCTGGCTGTTCAAGGTGCGCGTCACCGAAGAGCCCGCCGACCTGCTCTCCGCCGCCGAGTACGCCGAGTTCTCCGGCAACTGAGGAGCCCACGCATGACCGTTCTGAACACACCCCTGCACGAGCTCGACCCGGACGTGGCCGCCGCGGTCGACGCCGAGCTCCACCGCCAGCAGTCCACGCTCGAGATGATCGCCTCGGAGAACTTCGCCCCCCTCGCGGTCATGGAGGCGCAGGGCTCGGTCCTCACCAACAAGTACGCCGAGGGCTACCCGGGCCGCCGCTACTACGGCGGCTGCGAGCACGTCGACGTCATCGAGCAGATCGCCATCGACCGCGTCAAGGCGCTGTTCGGCGCCGAGCACGCCAACGTGCAGCCCCACTCGGGCGCCCAGGCGAACGCGGCCGCGATGTTCGCGCTGCTCAAGCCCGGTGACACGATCATGGGCCTGAACCTCGCGCACGGCGGGCACCTGACCCACGGCATGAAGATCAACTTCTCCGGCAAGCTCTACGACGTCGTCGCCTACCACGTGGGCGAGGACGGCCTGGTCGACATGGCCGAGGTGGAGAAGCTGGCCAAGGAGTCCCGGCCGAAGCTGATCGTGGCCGGCTGGTCGGCGTATCCCCGGCAGCTGGACTTCGCCGAGTTCCGCCGGATCGCGGACGAGGTCGGCGCGTACCTGATGGTCGACATGGCGCACTTCGCGGGCCTGGTCGCGGCCGGGCTGCACCCCAATCCGGTGCCGCACGCCCACGTGGTCACCACCACCACCCACAAGACGCTGGGCGGTCCGCGCGGCGGTGTGATCCTGTCCACCGCCGAGCTGGCGAAGAAGATCAACTCCGCGGTCTTCCCCGGTCAGCAGGGCGGTCCGCTGGAGCACGTGATCGCCGCCAAGGCGGTGTCCTTCAAGGTGGCCGCCTCGGACGACTTCAAGGACCGCCAGCGTCGTACCCTGGAGGGCGCCCGCATCCTGGCCGAGCGCCTGGTGCGGGACGACGCCAAGGCGGCCGGCGTGGACGTGCTGACCGGCGGCACCGACGTGCACCTGGTCCTGGTGGACCTGCGCGACTCGGAGCTGGACGGACAGCAGGCCGAGGACCGGCTGCACGAGGTCGGGATCACGGTCAACCGCAACGCGGTCCCGAACGACCCGCGCCCCCCGATGGTCACCTCCGGCCTGAGGATCGGCACCCCGGCCCTGGCGACCCGCGGCTTCACCGCCGAGGACTTCGCCGAGGTCGCGGACGTGATCGCCGAGGCGCTGAAGGCGCCCTCCCCCTTCGGGGCGGCCGAGGCGGAGGCGCTCAAGGCCAGGGTGCGCGCCCTGGCCGACAAGCACCCGCTGTACCCGGGTCTGAACAAGTAAGTCACCCATACCGCCGGAAGAACGCACCGCGCACGGGCGGCGACCCCGTCCGTGCGCGGCGCCCGGCCACCGCCCCGGCTTCCGCCACACCCCCGGCAGCCCCGCACCACCCCGTATTGAGGAGTCACCGTGGCCATCTCGGTCTTCGACCTGTTCTCGATCGGCATCGGCCCGTCGAGCTCCCACACGGTCGGCCCGATGCGCGCGGCCCGCATCTTCGCCCGCCGGCTGCGCGGCGAGGGCCTGCTGGAGCGGACCGCGTCCCTGCGCGCGGAGCTGTACGGCTCGCTCGGCGCGACCGGGCACGGCCACGGCACCCCGAAGGCCGTGCTGCTGGGCCTGGAGGGCGACTCGCCGCGCACGGTGGACGTGGAGACGGCGGACGAGCGGGTGGAGGCGATCAAGGCCTCGGGGCGGCTGCGCCTCCTCGGCGAGCACGAGATCGCGTTCTCCTTCGACGACGACATGGTCCTGCACCGCAGGAAGGCGCTGCCCTACCACGCCAACGGCATGACCCTGTGGGCGTACGACGCCTCGGGCGCGGAGCTGCTGACCAAGACGTACTACTCGGTCGGCGGCGGCTTCGTGGTGGACGAGGACGCGGTGGGCGCGGACCGGATCAAGCTGGACGACACGGTCCTGAAGTACCCCTTCCGCACGGGCGACGAGCTGCTGCGGCTGACGAAGGAGACCGGCCTGTCGATCTCCTCGCTGATGCTGGAGAACGAGCGTGCCTGGCGCACCGAGGAGGAGATCCGCGCGGGCCTGCTGGAGATATGGCGGGTGATGCAGCGTTGCGTGGAGCGCGGCATGAGCCGTGAGGGGATCCTGCCGGGCGGCCTCAAGGTGCGGCGCCGGGCGGCCGTCACCGCGCGCCAGCTGCGCGCCGAGGGCGACGCGGCCACCCGTGCGATGGAGTGGATCACGCTCTACGCGATGGCGGTCAACGAGGAGAACGCGGCCGGCGGCCGGGTCGTGACCGCCCCGACCAACGGCGCGGCCGGCATCATCCCGGCGGTCCTGCACTACTACATCAACTTCATCCCCGGCGCGGACGAGGACGGCGTGGTCCGCTTCCTGCTCGCGGCCGGTGCGATCGGCATGCTGTTCAAGGAGAACGCCTCCATCTCCGGCGCCGAGGTCGGCTGCCAGGGCGAGGTCGGCTCGGCCTGCTCGATGGCGGCGGGCGCGCTGGCCGAGGTGCTGGGCGGCACGCCCGAGCAGGTGGAGAACGCGGCGGAGATCGGCATGGAGCACAACCTGGGGCTGACCTGCGACCCGGTCGGCGGCCTGGTACAGATCCCGTGCATCGAGCGCAACGGCATGGCCGCGGTCAAGGCCGTCACCGCCGCCCGGATGGCGATGCGCGGCGACGGCTCGCACAAGGTGTCCCTGGACAAGGTCATCAAGACCATGAAGGACACCGGGGCCGACATGTCCGTCAAGTACAAGGAGACGGCCCGCGGCGGGCTCGCCGTGAACATCATCGAGTGCTGATTCCCGTTCCTCCAGGGGCTACCGCACGGTAACCACTTACCCCTACGCTGCCGCCAACTCGGCATCGGCGAAGGGGAGTTGGATTATGCGTGTGGTGAGACGGGCGGCGGCGCTGCTGGGCGCCGCCGCGATGCTGTCAGGGATTCCCGGCAACGCCCGTGCGGCCGAGGCGCCGAAGTTCTCGCAGACCACGGCGATCGGCACGCACAACGCGTACGACAAGGCCAAGTACACGTACTTCGCGCAGGCGCTGGACTCCGGCGCCTCGCTGCTCGAACTGGACGTCTACACGGATCCGTTGAGCCGCCGCTGGCGGGTCAGCCACAGCAACCCGCTCGGCGACGACAACAACTGCGAGGCCGCGAAGACCCCGGCCGAGCTCTACAGCAAGAGCCGCAACCAGGACCTGGGCAGCTGCCTGGACAACATCGCCGCCTGGCACCAGCTGCACCCGGACCACCGGCCGATCGTCTTCAAGGTGGAGATGAAGAACGGCTTCAACAACAACATCAACCTGGGGCCCGACGAGTTCGACACCCTGGTGCGGCAGAAGCTCGGCGGCATGGTCTACAAGCCGTCCGACCTGCTGGGCGGGGCGTACCCGACGCTGGACGCGGCCGCGCGGGCCGACGCCTGGCCCGCGCGCGACGCGCTGCGGGGCAAGGTCCTCTTCGAGCTGATCCCGGGCACGGTCGAGCAGGCCAACCCCTTCGACCACTACTGGACCGACCGCGAGTACGGCGACCATCTGCGCGACCTGTACGCGGCAGGGAACATCGGCGAGGCCCAGGCCTTCCCCGCCGTCCTCGGCGCCGCCGCGGGCGATCCGCGCACCAGCCGCTACGACGCCTCGATCCAGCCCTGGTTCGTCTTCTTCGACGGCGACGCGGCCGCGTACGTCAACAACGGCTACGACACGTCGTTCTACTCCAGGAACCACTACATCCTGATCACCACGGACGCGGCAGGGGTCTCGCCCGCGATCTCCTCGACCACTCCCACGGACGCGGAGGTGGCCGCCCGGCTGTCCCTGCTGGCCGCGGACCACGCCAGTCTCATCACGTCCGACTGGTCGGCCAAGTCGCCCGCCGTACTGGGTTCGGTGGCCGACCGGAGCTGATGTTCGAACATCCCGGAGGGATGGGCCGTACGGGAGACGGGGCAGAACTCAACCAACCGACTCCTTCCCCCCACGGCACCTTCAGGGAGTACGCATGCTGCACGGCATCGACGTGAGCGCCTACCAGTCGGCGACGTACGGCACGGACGGCCTCTCCTTCGTCTTCATCAAGGCGACGGAGGGCCGTTCGTACGTCAACTCGCGGCTCAGCGCCCAGACCAAGCACGGCCGCGACGCCGGCCTGGTCGTCGGCTTCTACCACTTCCTCTGGCCGGGCAACGTCACCGCCCAGGCCGAGTACTTCGTCTCGCACGCCCCCGAGAAGGCCGGCGACATCCTCGCCGTCGACTGGGAGCGCACGGCCGAGGGCACCCACGCGACGAACGCCGAGAAGGACCAGTTCATCCGCAAGGTGAAGGCCCTCAGGCCGCACAACCGGGTGATCCTCTACACCAACCGGGACTTCTGGCTCAACGTCGACACGACCTCCTACGCGGGCGACGGCCTGTGGATCGCCGACTACGTCAGCGCCGGCCACCCCCGCATCAAGGCCAGGTGGCGCTTCCACCAGTACACCGACGAACCCCACGACCAGAACGTGGCCGACTTCGCCAGCAAGACGGCCCTGAAGGACTGGGCGGGCTGAGCCCGCGGGAGCCGTCCGTCAGCCCCGGAAGTCCGCCGGGCGTTCCTCGGGGGCCTGGGCCAGGGCCTCGGTGACGGCCTGGATGCCGGCCTGGAGGCCGTAGACGGGGGTGCCGGGCTGCTGGCGCCAGGAGTCGTCGATGCCGCCCGCGTCGACGGTGTCGAAGCCGATCTCGTCGATCAGCGCCCGGACCTTCGCCTTGGCCGCCTCGTCGTCGCCCGCCACCGGCAGGGCCATGCGGTCGGGGGCGCCGGCCGGGCGGGGGCGGTCGAGGAGGTCCTGGGCGTAGGTGCCGTTGAAGGCCTTGATCACCGGGTGGCCGAGGTGCCGTTCGGTCCAGCGGCTCTCGGTGAGGCCGTCGTCCTCGATGCCGGCGATCCTGCCGTCGCGCTGCTGGGGGTAGTAGTTGCCGGTGTCGATCACCGCGAGGCCCTCGGCCGCCCCGTCGAACAGGCCGGACGGCAGGTCCGGGACCGCCTTCAGCGGAACGGTGACCACCACGACCTCGGCGCCGCGCGCCGCGTCCTCGACGCGGACGGGGGTCGCGCCGGTCTCCTCGGCCAGTGCCTTGAGGGTCTCGGGACCGCGTGAGTTGGCCACGGACACCTCGTGGCCGGCGGCCGTGAACCGCCGGGTCAGGTTGCCGCCGATGTTGCCCGCGCCGATGATGCCGATCTTCATG
>NZ_BMVJ01000021.1:26836-28307 GCF_014650655.1 Streptomyces anandii JCM 4720 | reverse complement strand
TCCGCTCGCCTCGCCCTTCGGGGTCGCTGTCGTGCGCAGCTCTGACGGGGTTGTGCAACCTCCGCGGCGGGCGGGCTATTCCGGGCGGCGGGGGCGCCCAACCGCCGAGCGGCCGGGCACCCCCGGGCGCCTGGGTCACTTGCTCAGGTACGCCCAGAACTCGTCGAACGACAGAACCTTGTCGCCGTTGAGGTCGCGGGTCTTGATGACGGCCTCGGCCACCGTGTCGGTGACGTTCCAGTCGCCCCCCTGAGCGAGGGCGGACTTGAACTCGGCGGCGGTGATGAAACCGTCGCCGTCCGCATCGATCCGCTGGAATTCCTTGCGTGCTTCCTCGATGTCCGCCACCGATCCGCCCCTTTGTGTCGCGTTTGCTCTGACGTGCTGTCGTACTGACGCAGGTCAGATTAACGGCCCGCGCGGCACCTCAGTGCGGCGACCACCCAGGAGAACTCCTCCTCGTACGACGGCAGGGGCTCCAGGCCTTTCAGCTCGGCCGACAACCGGCGGTACCGGGCGACGCGTTCGTCCGAGGCGGCCGTCAGGCGTTCCAGTACGGCGGCCGGGTCGGCGTCGCCGATCAGCCCCCGCAGGATCTCTCCGGCCTCGGGCGCCTCGGGGGCGGCACCTCGGCGCAGCGCCTCGCCGGCGAGCTGCACCAGGCGGCTCATGAACCACAGAGAGGTGCCCGCCGGGACGTCCGGGCCCCGGTCGGCCGCGTTGAACACGATCATCCGGCGCATCAGGGCACGGAACTCCGGGTCCTGGATCAGCTCGGCCAGCTCCACCCACGCGTCCACCTGTTCCGGCGTGGGGTCGTCCGGGAGGTCCGCCGTGGCGAACCGGAGC
Source organism: Streptomyces anandii JCM 4720 (assembly GCF_014650655.1). Classification (GTDB taxonomy): domain Bacteria; phylum Actinomycetota; class Actinomycetes; order Streptomycetales; family Streptomycetaceae; genus Streptomyces; species Streptomyces anandii. The sequence continues at coordinate 27,458 of NZ_BMVJ01000021.1, read as the reverse complement.
CGGGTGCGGATGTCGGGGTCGGCGGTGTCGAGCCCCTCGAAGACCTCCGTCATGAAGTCGTCGATGATCCGTTCGCGCTCCGCCGCCGAGAGCCGTGCCAGTCTGTTCATCAGGGTCGTCTCCTCCGTGCCTGCGCCTCGTCGGGCCACGCTCGACAGCACCGCGCGGGTCACCCTCAGCGACCTGATCCGCGCGTCCAGCGCCGCCACGTGCGTCGCGGCGACCTGGGCCACGGTGCGCTCCCCCGAGAGCACCGTGCGCACGTCGTCCAGGCCGAGGCCCAGCTCGCGCAGGGTGCGGATCAGCTCCAGGCGGGCCACGCAGGCCGCGTCGTAGAGGCGGTAGCCGCCGGGCGAGCGGGCCACCGGGGGCAGGGCGCCCTCGTCGGACCAGTAGCGGATGGTCCGTACCGTCAGTCCGGTGGCCCGCGCCAGGTCGCCGATGGTGAGGAGTGCGGTGCCGTCGTCGTTCACGTACGCGAGTGTGCGGGTTCCAGCGGGTGGAGACTCAAGCTCAGCGGAAGATGCCGGTGTGGCCGAGCGAGTAGCGGCCCGGCTGGGGGTAGACCGCGAGGCCGTGCGGGCCGCTGCCGACCTTGATGCGGGCCAGCTGCTCGCCGGTG
>NZ_BMVJ01000021.1:22658-26814 GCF_014650655.1 Streptomyces anandii JCM 4720 | reverse complement strand
CGGGTGTCGATGGCGTACACCTCGGAGTTGTAGCGGCCCGAGAGCCACAGCACCTTGCCGTCGGCCGAGACGCCGCCCATGTCGGGGCTGCCGCCGTGGGGCAGGCGCCACTTCTTGGTGAGCTTGTCCTGGGTGAAGTCGAAGACGGAGACGGTGCCCTCGCCCCGGTTGGAGATGTACATCTCGCGCGAGTCGCGGCTGATGTAGAGGCCGTGGGCGCCCTTGCCGGTGTGCAGGAAGACCGGCTTGCCGAAGGTGGCGCCGTCCAGGATCCACAGGCCGTCGGCCACCATGTCGGCGACGTAGAACTTCTTGCCGTCGGGCGAGACCTTCACGTCCTGCGGCATGGCGCCGTGGAAGTCGAGCTTCTGCCGGCCGACGACCTCCATGCGCGCGGTGTCGACCTTGAGCAGCTCGCCGCTGAACTCGCAGGAGACGATGAAGTAGCGGCCGTCCAGGGAGAAGTCGGCGTGGTTGACGCCGGCGCAGCTGACCGGGACGGTCTTGACCCGCTTCATGGTGTGCGCGTCGCGGAAGACCAGCTGGCGGTCCTTGGAGGCCATGACCACGGCGTACTTGCCGTCGGGCGTGAAGTAGAGGTTGTACGGGTCGTGCACGTCGACGGGCTTGCCCGCCTTGCCGGTCCTGGGGTCGATGGGGGTGAGGGAGTTGCCGAGGTCGTTGTTGACCCACAGGGTCTTCAGGTCCCAGGACGGCACGACGTGCTGCGGCTGGCGGCCCACCGGGATCGTCTCGATGACCTTGTACGTCGCGGGGTCGATGACCGTGACGGTGTTGGAGTTGGTGTTGGGGACGTAGATCCGGGACGGGAAGTCCTTGACGACGGGCGAGAGCTTGCCCGGGCGGTCGGCGGCGTAGACGTCGGTGGGGTCCAGGACGGGCGGCATGCCGGGCAGGCCGTCGGTCTGCTGTTTGCGCGGCTCGGGCTGGGCGGGCGCCTTGCTGCCGAGCGCCTCGTCGGCGTGGTGGCCCGTGCCGCCGCTGTCGCAGCCGGACAGCGCGGCCAGCGCGGCGCAGGCGGCGCCGGCGATCAGGGCGCGGATGACGCGGGAGGGTGACGTGGAAGGCATCAGCTCAGCAGCTCCGTGGTGGTGACCGCGTGCAGGCCGCGGCGGTCGAGTTCTTTGAGTACGTCGGGGAGGGCGGCGGCCGTGTCCGGGTACCCGAAGTGCATGCTGACCACGGACCCGCCGCGGGCCTCGGCCAGGACCCTGCGGACGACCGCGGGCGCGCCCGGCCGGGTGTAGTCGAGGGAGTCGACGTCGTAGGAGAGCACATGCGGGTATCCGGCGCCCTGTGCGAGCCGCTGGACCAGCGGGGAGGCGGCCGGGGCGCGGGAGGGGCGGAACCAGGTGCCGATGGAGCCGGTGAGCCGCTTCAGGCGGTCGGCGCAGCCGTTGATCTCGGCGCGGGCGTCGGTCTCGGACATGGCGTTGACGGCCAGGTGGCGCTGGGTGTGGTTGCCGAGGTCGTGACCGCCGTCCAGGATCCGGCGGGCCATCTCGGGGTGCTCGTCGAGCCAGGTGCCGACGGCGAGCACGGTGAGCCGGGCGCCGTGCTTCTCGGCCGTGGTGAGCAGGGTGCGGGCGAGCCCGGGGTCGCCCTGGCCGTGGAAAGTGAGGGCGACGCGGGGCCTGTCGCGCGGGCCGTGGGTGATCTGGGCGGGCTCGCCCGGGAAGGCGCGCGGGACGGGGGCGGCGAGCGGGGGCGCCGAGGTGTGCGCGGCCGCGTGCGAGGGGTGGGCGGCACCGGAGGCGGCGGAAGCGGCGGAGTCCGGGGCGGGGCGCGGGGCGGCGCCGGTCGCGGAACACCCGGCGCCGAGGACTCCCCCGGCGACGAGCCCGGCCCCGGCCCGCAGCACACCGCGTCGATCGGTCGTGGTCACCCGCACCATTTAAGAGGGGAGAGGTAAGAAAACGGGCGATTCACACGTTTGGAGCGCCGGGTGAGCCTCGGTCAGCGGTCCGCGACGCGCATTTCGAACCAGGTGGTCTTGCCTCGGGGCAGCAGGTCCACGCCCCAGCGGTCGGCGAGTTTGTCGACGAGGAACAGGCCCCGGCCGCTGACGTCGAGTTCCTGAACGGGCATCAGGCAGGGCAGCCCGCGGGAGGGGTCGCGGACCTCGACCCGGATCCAGCCGCGCCGGCGGCGCATGCGCAGCCCGAAGACCCGTGCGCCGGTGTGCCGTACGGCGTTGCCGACGAGTTCGGAGACGAGCAGGACGACGTCCTCCGTCAGCTTCGGGCTCAGGCCCCACTGCCGCAGGACGACGACCTGGGCGAGCCGGCGGGCGGTGGCGGCGGACTCGGGACGGGACGGCAGCGGAACCTCGGACTCCGTGGGATTTCCGTACAGCTCCAGCGCCTTGAGTGCGCCTTCGTCCTCGACCGTGGGCGACCAGCGCGCCGCGGTCGCACGTGCCGGTCCCCGCGGCTGTCCCATGCCTTCCAGCCCCGCCATGCCCCCATCATGGCCGCACCGGGGCCCGCCCGGGGCCGTTCCGGCGGAATACGCCCGGTCGGGGCCACCCGTCCCCGGCATTCGCACGGCATATGCCTAAGGCATTTCGGCGCCCGACACGGCCCGGTTGACCAGGGTGGACAGTGCCCTCTACCGCGATCCGGCCGCTCCCCCGACAAGACACGCTTAAGGCTGCCTTAAGGCCGCCATAAACCGCCCCATCGGGGGAACCGGACCAGACACGGTGTCAACAGCAAGGGTCGTGCGGCCCCTTCGGGTCCCCGCTCCTCCCGGCCGGGCCGGGCTCAGAGGAACTTGGCCTTGCCCGGCCCCTCCTCCACGAAGCTGCGCATCCCGCGCTCGCGGTCCTCGGTGGCGAACAGGCCCGCGAACCAGTTCCGTTCCACGGCGAGTCCGGTCTCGATGTCCGTCTCCAGGCCGGTGTCGACGGCCTCCTTCGCGGCGCGCAGCGCGATCGCCGGTCCCTTGGCGAGCCGGGCGGCCCACGCGTGCGCGGCCTCGTAGACCTCGCCGGCCGGGACGACACGGTCCACCAGGCCGAGCGCCAGGGCCTCGTCCGCCTTGACCTGACGGCCCGTGAAGATGAGGTCCTTGGCCTTGGAGGGACCGATCAGCCGGGACAGCCGCTGGGTGCCGCCGGCGCCCGGGATCAGGCCGAGCAGGATCTCCGGCTGGCCGAGCTTGGCGTTCTCCCCGGCGATGCGGTAGTCCGCGCAGAGAGCCAGCTCGCAGCCGCCGCCGAGCGCGTAGCCGGTGACCGCGGCGACCACCGGCTTGGGGATGCGGGCGACGGCGGTGAAGGAGTCCTGGAGGGCGCGGGCGCGCAGGACCATCGCCGCGTGGTCCATCGCCTGCATCTCCTTGATGTCCGCGCCGGCCGCGAACACCTTCTCGCCGCCGTAGACGACCACGGCGCGCACGTCGTCGCGGCGGGTGGCCTCCTCGGCGAGTTCCCTGAGCCGGTCCTGCGTGGCGACGTCGAGCGCGTTCATGGGCGGGCGGTCGAGGCGGAGGGTGCCGACACCGTCCGCCACTTCGAGGGTTACGGTCATGCAGAGCAGGTTAACGGCCACTAACGGCAGTCGGCCCGGTGCGGTCGATCACACCGGGCCGGGGCCGTACGAGCCGTCAGGAGGAGGCGCTCACGCCTTCCACTTGTCCCAGGACATGTTCCAGCCGTTGAGCCCGTTGGCCGGGTCGACCGTGCGGTCGTGGGAGTTCTTGACGACGACCACGTCGCCGATCATCGAGTGGTTGAAGAACCAGGCCGCCGGCACGCCGCTGTCGTAGCCGCCGCGCACGTCGCGCAGGCCGACGCAGCCGTGGCTGGCGTTGTAGTTGCCGAAGGCGCCGCCGCCCCAGTAGTTGCCGTGGATGAAGGTGCCCGAGGTGGTCAGGCGCATGGCGTGCGGGACGTCCTTGATGTCGTACTCGCCGCCGTAGCCGACCGTCTCGCCGTTCATCCTGGTGACCGTCAGCTTCTCGCTGATGACCATCTGGCCGTTCCACGTGTCGTAGCCGGGCTTGCCGGTGGTGACGGGGATGGTCTTGACGACCTTGCCGTCGTGCATGACCTTCATCGTGTGCTTGGCCGCGTCCACGACGGAGACCTGGTTGCGGCCGATGGTGAAGGAGACGGTCTTGGTCTGCTTGC
>NZ_BMVJ01000021.1:0-22629 GCF_014650655.1 Streptomyces anandii JCM 4720 | reverse complement strand
CGTAGACGCCGGGACGGCCCTCGACGCCGTCGAGGTTCAGCCTGACGGTGACCTTGGTGCCGGCCTTCCAGTAGTGCTCGGGGCGGAAGTCGAGGCGGTCGTTGCCGAACCAGTGGCCCTCGACGTCGACGGCCGGCTCGGTCTTGATCTGGATGGCCTTCTTCACGGCGTCGGGGTGCGTGATGCCCCGGGTGAAGTTGACGGTGAAGGGCATGCCGACGCCGACCGTGGAGCCGTCCTCGGGCGTGAAGTTGCCGACGAAGGTGTTCTGCGGGGTCAGCGTGGTGAAGCTCGAGTCCTCGGCGGCCTGGCGGCCGTCGGAGTCCTTGGCGACCGCGTGGACGGTGTAGCGGGTCGAGGCGGCCAGGTGGGTGGACGGTGTCCAGGAGGCGCCGTCACCGGACAGCGTCCCGGGCACCGCCGTGCCCTTGGCGTCCTTGACGACGACCTGGGTGAGCCGGCCCTTGCTCGCGCCGACCTTGAGCGTCCCGCTGGTGTCGACGGACTTGGCGCCGTCCTTGGGCGCGATGGTCACGACCGCCTGCGACTGCTTGCTCCGGTCCGTGCCGGAGTCCTTGCCCCCGCCGCCGGCGGACTTCGAGCCCGAGCCGCCCCCGCCGCACGCGGTGACCGCGAGGACCAGCGCGCCGGACACGAGTGCCAGCATCCCCCTGCGACGTCCCCGCGCGCCCACCGACGCCCCCGATATCGGCCGCACGTTCAAGTCTGTCTCCCCTCCCCGGGCCGGTCCACGACCCGCGCCCCGGCGCGCTCCCCGCACGCCCTGGCGCATAGTAACCACAAGGTCAGGGGCAAGTTGTCAGACGAATGTCACTGTTCCGTCCCAACTTCAACCGCTTGTGGACCGGCTCCGACGCCCCGCCCCCACCGGCTACTCGACCGCGCTGCCCGCCTTCCACTCCTTCCACCCCATGTTCCACCCTCCGAGGCCGTTGCCCGGAGAGACCTCTTTGTCATTGCTGTTGACGACTTCGACCACGTCCCCGACGAGGCTGCGGTCGAAGAACCAGCCCGCCGGGGTCTGCGAGCCGCCGCCCTTGACGTCCTTCAGCCCCACACAGCCGTGGCTGACGTTGGCGCGGCCGAACGGGTCCGGTGTGGACCAGTAGTTGCCGTGCAGGAAGGTGCCCGAGTCGGTCAGCCGCATGGCGTGCGGGACGTCGGGGATGTCGTACTCGCCGCCGAAGCCGACCGTGCGGCTGTTCATGCGGGTCACCTCGAGCATCTCCATCACCACCATCTTCCCGTTGTACGTGGTGTGTTTGGGCGCCCCGGCCGTGATGGGCACGGTGGCCAGCAGCTCGCCGTCGCGCCGCACCTCCATGGTGTGCGCGGCCGCGTCCACCAGCGAGACCTGGCTGCGGCCGATGGTGAAGGAGAAGGTCTTGTACTGGAGCCCGTAGACGCCGGGCGCTCCCTCGACGTCCCTCAGGCGCAGTTCGACGGTCACCTGCGTGCCCGGCCTCCAGTAGTGCCGGGGGCGGAAGTCGAGGCGGTCCTTGCCGAACCAGTGCGGCCGGATCTCGACCGGGGGCCTGGCGGTGACGTGGACGGCGCGTTCGACGGCGGCGCGGTGGGCGATCTCCCGGCTGAACGCCAGGGAGACGATCATCCCGGTGCCGACCACGGAGCGGTTCTCGGGGGTGACGTAGCCGATGAAGCGCTCGTCGGGGACGTAGGTGGTGAAGGTGGTGTGCCGGGCGGAGCGGCGGCCCTCGCCGTCCACGGCCACCGCGTCGACGGTGTACCTGGCGGCGAGCGCCAGCCGGTCGTCGTCGGGCTGCCAGGTCCGGCCGTCGCGGGAGAGGTGCCCGGTGACCGGGGTGTCCTGGGCGTCCTGGGACTTGACGGCCTTGACGGACTCCAGATGCCCGTCGGCGACCCGTACCCGCAGCTTTCTGCCGGGGCGCACCTCCTTGCTGCCGTCGTCCGGGTCGACGCGGATCACGTCCTTCGCCGCCGGCGGCTTGCCGAAGATCCCGGCCGGCCCGCCCGGGCCGCCCGAGGTGCAGCCGGTGGCCCCGGCCAGTAGTCCTGCCCATGTCAGTACGGCGGCCAGCGCGGCCCCCGCGCGCCGTGCGCGCCCTTGTGCATGCCTCACGGGCTGCCCAACGACCGGCCCGCCGCCGGGAAACGTGAGTGCGAGCCACGCTCTGGGCAGAACAGTGGGGAGAACCACGCGAGGGGGAGCCGCACCCGTCACCGAGCCGCGTCGGCTGGGGCGCCCCGCAGGCGAACGAGCCGGACAAAGGGGCCGACCAGGTGTCCAGCGCAGCCGAGCAGGAGGCGGTGGCGGGCGGGCGCGCCGCCGGGGACGCGCGCCCGTCCGCCGTCGTGAACGGCGGGCACCGCGCCGCGCCACCACCCGGCGTGCCCGTGCGGCCGGGTGCCGCCACCCCGCTGGGCGCCCGCTTCCGGGTCGGCCCGGACGGCGTGGCGGGCACCAACTTCGCGCTGTGGGCGGGCGGGGCGGAGGCGGTCGAGCTGTGCCTGTTCGACGAGTCGGGCCGGGAGACGCGCGCCCGGCTGACCGAACTGACGCACGAGATCTGGCACGGCTTCGTGCCAGGCGTGATGCCCGGCCAGCGCTACGGCTACCGGGTGCACGGCCGCTGGGACCCGTGGACCGGCGCCCGCTGGAACCCGGCGAAGCTGCTGCTCGACCCCTACGCCCGCGCGGTGGACGGCGAGTTCGCGCTGCCGCCGGAGGTCTACGGGCACGTGCGGGACTGGCCCGACCAGTCGGTGGCGGACACCGTGCGCGACGAGCGCGACTCGGCGCCGTACGTCCCGAAGGGCGTCGTGGTGCACGACGACGACGACTGGTCGGACGACCGCCGGCCCAAGACACCGTGGGCCGACTCGGTGATCTACGAGCTGCACGTGCGCGGCTTCACCCGGCTGCACCCGGACATACCCGAGGAGCTGCGCGGGACGTACGCGGGCCTGGCCCACCCGGCGGCGATCGCGCACCTGACGCGGCTCGGCGTGACGGCGGTGGAGCTGCTGCCGGTGCACCAGTTCGCGCACGAGGACCACCTGCTCAGCCGAGGCCTGCGCAACCACTGGGGCTACAACTCCATCGGTTACTTCGCCCCGCACGCCGCGTACGCGGCCTCCGGCACCGCCGGCCGGCAGGTCGGCGAGTTCAAGCGGATGGTGCGCGCGCTGCACGCGGCCGGCATCGAGGTGATCCTCGACGTGGTCTACAACCACACCGCGGAGGCGGGCGAGTACGGCCCGACACTGTCCCTGAAGGGCATCGACAACCAGCGCTACTACCGCCTCCAGGCCGACGCCCGCCGCTACGCCGACTACACCGGCTGCGGCAACACCCTGCACGTGGTCCAGCCGCACGTGCTGCGCCTGATCACCGACTCGCTGCGCTACTGGGTGACGGAGATGGGCGTGGACGGCTTCCGCTTCGACCTCGCGGCCGCGCTCGCCCGCTCCATGCACGACGTCGACATGCTCTCGCCGTTCCTCGCCGTGATCGCCCAGGACCCGGTGCTGCGCCGGGTCAAGCTGATCGCCGAGCCCTGGGACGTCGGCTCGGGCGGCTACCAGGTGGGCGCCTTCCCGCCGCTGTGGACCGAGTGGAACGACCGCTACCGCGACGCCGTGCGCGACTTCTGGCGGCACGCCCTGCCGGACGTGCGGGAGATGGGCTACCGCCTGTCGGGCTCCAGCGACCTGTACGCCTGGGGCGGCCGCCGCCCCTACGCCTCCGTCAACTTCGTCACCGCGCACGACGGTTTCACCCTGCGCGACCTGGTGAGCTACGACCGCAAGCACAACGAGGCCAACGGCGAGGGCAACCGCGACGGCACGGACGACAACCGCTCCTGGAACTGCGGCGCGGAGGGCGAGACCGGCGACGAGCGGATCCTGGCCCTGCGCCGCAGGCAGCTGCGCAACCTGCTCACCACGCTGCTGCTGTCCACCGGCGTGCCGATGCTGGTGGCCGGCGACGAGATGGGCCGCACCCAGCACGGCAACAACAACGCCTACTGCCAGGACAACGAGACCGGCTGGCTGGAGTGGAGCCTGCTCGACGACCCGGGTTTCGGGCAGCTGACCGAGCTGACCGCCCGGCTGATCGCGCTGCGCCACCGCCATCCCGTGCTGCGCCGCCGCGCGTTCTTCTCCGGCCGTCCGCACTCGGCGGACGGGCTGCGCGACCTGGCCTGGTTCACCCCGCGCGGCACGGAGATGACCGAACGGGACTGGTACGCGCCCGCGGCGACCCTCGGGATGTACCTGTCCGGCCGGGACATCCCGGGCCGCGACGAGCGCGGCGAGGCGATCCTCGACGACAGCTTCCTGACCGTCCTGCACGCGGGGGACCGTCCGGTGGAGTTCGTCCTGCCGGGACCGCCCTGGGCGGAGCACTACGAGGTGGTCGTCGACACCTCCCGCGAGGAGCAGACGCGGGCACCGGGCCTCACGCACCGCGCGGGGGCCGAGATCACGCTCCCGGCCCGCTCGGTGCTGCTGCTGCGGGTGCTCGGCTAGCGGGGGATCAGCCGAGGATGCCCCGGTCGTAGGCCACGGCCACGGCCGCGGCGCGGTCGTTGACGCCCAGTTTGGCGTAGAGGTGGGTGAGGTGGGTCTTGACGGTCGCCTCGCTGATGAACAGCTCGCGGGCGATCTCGCGGTTGGAGGTGCCCCTGGCGACCAGGGCGAGGACCTCGCGCTCGCGGGCGGAGAGAGACTCGTTGCCGGGGGCGGGGGCGCGGACGGCGGACACCAGCCGGGAGGCCACGGCCGGGGAGAGGACGGTACGGCCCTCGGCGGCGGCGCGCACCGCGGCGCACAGCTCGTCGCGCGGGGCGTCCTTGAGGAGGTAGCCGGTCGCGCCCGCCTCGATGGCCGGGATCGTGTCGGAGTCGGTGTCGTACGTCGTCAGGACCAGCACCTTGGCGCGGGCGCCGCGGCGGGTCAGCTCCCGGATCGCGTCCACGCCCGAACCTCCCGGCATGCGCAGGTCCATCAGCACCACGTCCGGGTCGAGCGCCGCGGCCCGCTCCACCGCCTCCACGCCGTTCGCCGCCTCGCCGAGCACCAGGAACCCGGACGCCGACTCGAACATGCCGCGCAGTCCGTCGCGTACGACGGGGTGGTCGTCGACGATCAGGAGGGAGACGGCCGGGCCGGCGGTGGTCGGGTCATCGGTCATGGCGGACCAACGGTACGCGAGCCGACAGGGCGGTGCCGAGCCCCGGCTCCGACTCGACGGTGAGCGATCCGGCGACGCGCTCGGCGCGGGCGCGCATGCCGGGCAGGCCGAAGCCGCCGGAGCGGGAGCGGGCGGTGGGGACGAGGGGGTCGAAGCCGGTGCCGTCGTCGCGGATGTCGAGGATGACCTCGTCGCCCACGAAGGACAGGGTGACGCCGGCGCGGGTCGCCCGTGCGTGGCGGGCCACGTTGGACAGGGCCTCCTGGACGATCCGCAGGATGGTGGCGGCGACCTCGTCGTGGAGCTGCTCCGCGGTGCCGGTGAGCGTGAACTCGGCGCGCAGGCCGGTCCGTTCGCCCCATTCGGTGACCGTCTTCTCCAGGGCCTCGGGCAGTTGGTCGCTCTCCAGCGCCACCGGCGTCAGGTTGTGCACCGAGCGGCGGGCCTCGCCGAGGCTGTGCCGGGCCAGGCCGGCGGCGCGGTCCAGGTGGGTGCGGGCGGTGGGCAGGTCGGGTGCGTTGGCCACGACCTGGAGCTGGGCGATGATCCCGGTCAGGCCCTGCGCGATGGTGTCGTGGATCTCGGCGGCGAGTCTGCGGCGCTCGTCGGCCACGCCGGCCTCCCGGGCCTGGACGAGCAGTTGCTCGTGCAGCGCCGCGTTCTCCTCCAGGGCCTGCTGCAACGCGGTGTTGGTCCGCTCCAGTTCGGCGATGGTCTCGGCCTGGACGCTGAGCCGTGCCTGCTCCTGCTCGGCGAACCGGGTGAACACGCCGACCATGCCCATGTTGACGGCCAGGACGAGGAAGAAGCCGATCCACGGGATCAGTCCGTGCGGTGGCCAGCCGCCGATCTCGCTGCCGGCCATGGTGACGGCCGTCAGGAAGAGGCCGGGCAGCACCAGCCGGCGGGGCAGCTCGCGGGCGGCGGTGTAGTAGCCCGTGACGGCGTAGAAGGCGAAGAACGGGTTGGCCCAGGTCAGTACGAAGGCGATGGCCCACCGCAGCAGGAAGAGGCAGACACCGGTCCGGCTCGGGCCGGGCCGCCTCCGCTTCGCCCTCCCCCAGTACAGCTGCAGCACGGCGGCCGCGGGCACGAGGACGGCGCAGGCGATCACCCCGGGCCGGTCCATCCCGATCAGGCGGGCGGAGAGCGTCCCCGCGACGGCACCGACGGCCAGCAGCGCCCAGGGCCCCCACGTGTCGAACGAGGCCCGGTACTGCTGGAGCGGGGTGTCCGTCATGCCCCCAGTCTCCGGCACGGTCCGCTCACTCCCAGCGGAACCAGCGCGCGGCCCCCGCGGTGAGCAGCACCGTCCACGCCGCGAGCACGCCCAGGTGGCCCCAGCCGGGCCAGTCGCCGGCGGCGGCCTCGTTCAGGGCGCGGGCCGCCGCGCCGAACGGGGTCAGGCCGACCACCCGGGCGAGCGTGTGCGGCATCTCCTGCACCGGCAGCCACACGCCCGCGCAGAACATCATCGGGAAGAACACCGCCGTACCGATCGCCCCCGCGACCTTCGTGGTCCGGGACACCGCCGAGACGACCGCCCCGAGGGCGAGTGCGGCCGCGACCGCGAGGAGCAGGGCCAGCAGATAGCCGGCCGGCTGCCCGGGCAGCTTCACGCCGAAGGCGAGCCGGCCGACGGCGAGGGCGAGCAGCGCCGAGCCCAGCGCCACCCCGCCCTGCACGGCCATCTGCGCGGTCAGCAGGGCGGAGGGCCGTACGGGGGTGAGGCGCATCCGGCGCAGGACGCCCCGCTCCCGGTGGCCGGTGAGCGCCTGCGGCAGCGACTGCACACCCGCCATGATCAGCGCGATCAGCACGGCGATGGGCGCGTAGGCGTCGACCGGCCGCAGTCCGCCCAGGGACTTGTCGGCCTCCCGGAAGGACGGGATCGAGCCGAGGACCACCAGGAGCAGCGTGGGGAAGAGGAAGATCCAGAAGACGGCGCCCGGTTCGCGCCTGAACAGCCGGAACTCGGTGCGCAGGACTGCGGTGTTCATGCGGTGGTCTCCTTGGTGAGGTCCAGGAAGGCGTCGTCGAGGGTGGCGTCCAGGACGCGGAGCTGATGGGCGGTGACGCGGTGCCGGGCGAGCAGGGTGATGACCGCGTTCACGGTGTCGTCGGTGCCGGAGAGCGTGATCCGGCCGTCCTTGCGCTCGACGGAGGCGAGCGCCGGGAGCGCGGAGAGGTCCTCGTCGTCCAGCGGGACCGACGGGGTGAAGCTGATGACGGTCGCGCCCGCCGAGCGGCGGATCAGCCCGGCCGGGGTGTCCAGGGCCGCTACGCGCCCCTGGTCGATCACCGCGATCCGGTCGCACAGCCGCTGCGCCTCCTCCATGAAGTGGGTGACGAGCAGCACGGTGACCCCACCCGCACGGACGTCCTCGATCAGCTCCCAGGTGTCGCGGCGGGCGCGCGGGTCGAGTCCGGTGGTGAGCTCGTCGAGGACGACGACCCGCGGGGCGCCGACGAGGGCGAGCGCGATGAACAGGCGCTGCTTCTGGCCGCCGGAGAGCCCGGCGAACCGGGTGGTGAGCTTCGGGGCCAGCCCGAGCCGTTCGGCGAGCGGGCGCCAGTCGGCCGGGCGCGGGTAGAAGGACGCGTACAGCTCCAGCGCCTCGCGCACGGTCAGCTTGGGCTGGAGTTCGGTCCGCTGGAGCTGGGCGCCCAGCACCTGGGCCACCCGCGCGTGGTCGGCGACCGGGTCGAGGCCGGTGACGCGGATCCGGCCGGAGTCGGGGACGCGCAGTCCCTCGACGCACTCGACGGTGGTGGTCTTGCCGGCTCCGTTCGGGCCGAGGACGCCGAAGATCTCGCCCTCCTCCACGGTGAAGGAGACGCCGTCGACGGCACGCCGGCCGCCGTAGGACTTGCGCAGTTCGCTGACTTCGATGACGGACATGGCAGCAGAGTGGCGGCGGGCGGGCCGCGCGGGCATCGGCCGACGCGCTCGAAGCCGCATCGGCCGATCGGATGATGCGGCGCTACGACCCCTGCCCGCTCCCCCGGGTCCGGGCTGCCGAACGCGCAGGTCGTAGGACCAGCGGCGGAGTGTGGTCCGGCCAAAACTCGGTGGGCGTTGTCAGTGGCGATCCGTAGTCTCGCTCATGATGCCCACGACACCTGACACCCCCGGGGACCCGTCCGCCCGCACCCGGACGGCCGGCCGTTCGGCCGTGCGTACGCTGCTGCGCCTGTGGCCGTACGTCCGGCCGGTCCGCGCCCGGCTGTTCACCGCCGCGTTCGTCGCGGTCGTCGCCTCCTGCACTGGGCTGGTGATCCCGCTCGTGCTGAAGTGGATGGTGGACGGCCCCGTGGCCGGGCGTGACCCTGCCGGGGTGTGGCTCGGGGCGCTGTACCTGCTGCTGCTCGGGGTGGCGGAGGCGGTGCTGTTCGGGCTGCGGCGGTGGCTGGTGGCCCGGCCGCTGTCGCACGTCGAGGCGGAGATGCGGGCCGGTCTGTACCGGCATCTGCAGCGGCTGCCGGTCGCCTTCCACGACCGCTGGGCCTCCGGCCAGCTGCTGTCCCGGGGCACCACCGACCTGATGCTGCTGCGTCAGTTCCTCGCGTTTCCGCTGACGTTCCTCCTCGTCAACGGGGTGACCATTCTCGTCGGCGTGGGCGTCATGCTGCTCCAGGACTGGACGCTGGGGCTGGTGATCCTCGGACCGGCGGTACCGGTCGTCGTCATGTGCGCGCTGTTCGAGAAGCGGTACGCGTCGGTGGCGCGGCTGGCGCAGGACCAGGTGGGCGACCTGACGACGGTGGTCGAGGAGAGCGTGCTCGGCATCCGCATCATCAAGGGGTTCGGCCGCCACCGCAGCCAGGCGCGCGCGTTCCACGGGCTCTCGCACACCCTGCGCGGCACCGAGCTGCGCAAGGCCCGGCTGCTGGCGAGCATCTGGGCGGTCATCATGACCCTGCCCGAAATGGCCATCGGGGCCGCGCTGGTGGTGGGGGCGGTGCAGGTCGCGGACGGTTCGCTGTCGGCGGGCACGCTGGTGGCCTTCCTGTCCACGGCCCTCGCGCTGCGCTGGCCGGTGGAGTCGATCGGCTTCCTGCTGGCGATGAGCCAGGAGGCGGCCACCGCGACCGAGCGCTACTTCGAGGTCATGGACGAACAGCCGGAACAGCCGGGCCCCGCCCTCGCCGCACCGGCGGGTTCGGCCAAGGGGGGCGCGAGGCGCGTCGGCAGCGGCGCGGGTGGCGACGGTGGGCTCCGCTTCGAGAACGTCAGCTTCCGTTACCCCGACGCCCCGCCGGACTCCCCTCCCCTCCTCGACCGTGTCGATCTGCACATCCGTCCCGGCGAGTCCCTGGCCCTGGTCGGGGCGACGGGCAGCGGCAAGACCACGCTGACCTCCCTCGTCCCGCGTCTGCACGAGGTGACGTCGGGCCGTATCACCCTGGACGGCGCGGACATCACGGCCCTGTCCCGCGAGGAGCTGCGCGCGATGGTCGCCGTCGCCTTCGAGGAGCCCACCCTCTTCTCGGCGAGCGTCGGCGACAACGTGCTCATGGGCGCCGGCGACGACGCCGGCCAGGACGAGCTGGAGCGGGCGCTGTCCGTCGCGCAGGCCGGCTTCGCGCACGCCCTGCCGCAGGGCACCGCCACGCAGGTCGGCGAGCAGGGGCTGAGCCTCTCCGGCGGCCAGCGGCAGCGCCTCGCGCTCGCCCGCGCCGTGGTGGGACGGCCCCGGTTCCTCGTCCTGGACGACCCGCTGTCCGCCCTGGACGTGCACACCGAGGCCGCCGTGGAGGCCGCCCTGCGCCAGGTGCTGGCCCGCACCACCGCCCTGATCGTGGCCCACCGCCCCTCCACGGTCCTGCTCGCCGACCGGGTCGCCCTGCTGTCCGACGGCCGGATCACCGCGGTCGGCACCCACCACGAACTGCTGCGCGGCAACGCCGAGTACGCCCATCTGATGGCGGGCGCGCCCGCGCGGGAAGAGGAGGACGACGACCGATGACGGCCCCCACCACGTCCGTCCCGACCACCGGGGACGGGGAGGACCGGCCGCGCCCCGCGAGCGCCGGCGACCCCTTCGACCGCGACGTCCTGCCCACGCCCCCCGGGGCCACGGCCGCCCTGCTCCGCTCGCTGCTCGCGCCCATGAGGGCCCGGGTCGCCGGCACCACCCTCCTGCTGCTGCTCCAGCAGGCGGCCGTGCAGGCGGGCCCGCTGCTGGTGGCGTACGCCATCGACACCGCCGTACCGGCGTTCCGCGCACACGACCACGGCCCGCTGATCGCGGTGGCGGTCGCCTATCTGCTGTCCGCGCTCGCCTCGGGCGGGCTGCAGTGGGCGTTCATCGTCGCCTCGGCCCGGGTCAACCAGGACGTGCTGCTGGACCTGCGCGGCCGTATCTTCCGCCATGCGCAGGCGCTCAGCGTCGACTTCCACGAGCGCTACACCTCGGGCCGGCTCATCTCCCGCTCCACGACGGACGTGGAGTCGCTGCGCGAACTGCTCAGCGAGGGCCTTCAGGAACTGATCACGGTCATCCTGTCCTTCGTCTACATCTCGGCCATGCTGCTCTGGCTGGATCCCGGCCTCGGCGCGGTCGCGGTGGCGTCCTTCGGTCCGCTGTACCTGCTGGTGCGGGCCTACCGGCGGCGAGCGGGCCGGGTGTACCAGGAGCGGTCCACGGCGATCGCGGCGGTGATCGTGAAGTTCGTGGAGACGATGAACGGCATCCGCCCGGTGCGCGCCTTCCGCCGCGAGGCGGCCAACGACGCCGACTTCCGCGTACTGAACCGGCGCCACGAGCGCACGAACGGCGACGCGCTGCTGGAGATGGCCCGTTACGTGGTCGGCTCCCGTCTCGTGGCCAACACCGCGGTCGCGCTGATCGTGCTGTGGGGCGCCTACCGGGTCGCGGACGGCTCCCTCGAACTGGGCGTACTGGCGGCCGCGGTGCTGTATCTGCGCCGGCTGTACGACCCGATCGACCGGCTCGGCATGTTCCTCAACTCCTACCAGTCGGCGGCCGCCTCGCTGGAGAAGATCGCGGGCCTGCTCGCCCAGACGCCCTCGGTGCCGGAACCGGCCACGCCCCGGCGCCTGCCGCCGCTCGCCTCCGAGCACCCCGGCCGCGAGGTGGTCTTCGACGGCGTGCGCTTCGGCTACCGCACGGGCGGTGAGGTGCTGCCCCGCTTCGACCTGACGATCCCGGCCGGGCAGACCGTCGCCGTGGTCGGCTCCACCGGCGCGGGCAAGTCGACCCTGGCCAAGCTGCTGGCCCGCTTCTACGACCCCTCCGGCGGCCGGGTGCTGCTGGACGGCGTGGACCTGCGCGAGCTGGCCGTGCCCGAACTGCGGCGCGGGGTGGTGATGGTGACCCAGGAGGCGTTCCTGTTCTCCGGCACGGTCGCCGACAACATCGCCATCGGCCGCCCCGAGGCCACCCGTGAGGAGATCGAGCGGGCGGCGAAGGCGATCGGCGCGCACGACTTCATCAGCGCCCTGCCCGACGGCTACGACACGGACGTACGCAAGCGCGGTGGCCGCATCTCCGCCGGTCAGCGCCAACTGGTGGCCTTCGCGCGGGCGTTGCTGGCCGATCCGGCGGTGCTGATCCTGGACGAGGCGACCAGCTCGCTGGACATCCCGGGCGAGCGGGCGGTGCAGCGGGCGATGACGACGGTCCTGCGGGGCCGTACGGCGGTCGTCATCGCGCACCGGCTGTCCACGGTGGAGATCGCCGACCGGGTGCTGGTGATGGAGCACGGCCGCGTGGTGGAGGACGGTCACCCGGCCGAGCTGACCTCCGGCACCGGCCGGTTCGCGGCCCTCCACCGCGCCTGGCGCGACAGCCTCGTATAGGCCGGGATCCGTCCGGTTCGGGCCCTAGCGTGAGCGCCATGACGACCTACGTGCTTCTTCCCGGTTTCTGGCTCGGCGCCTGGGCATGGCGCGATGTCGCCGCCGGACTGCGCGCGCACGGGCACGACGTGCGTCCGCTCAGCCTGACGGGGATGGGCGAGCGGGCGCACCTGGCCGGCCCCGGCACCGGCCTGGCGACGCACGTCACCGACGTGCTGAACCTGATCCGCTTCGAGGAACTGCACGACGTGGTGCTGGTCGGGCACAGCTACGCCGGCGCGGTGGTGGTCCCGGCCGTGGCGGACCGGGTGCCGGAGCGGATCTCCCGGCTGGTGTTCGTCGACAGCGGACCGCTGCCCGACGGGATGTCCCAGGCGGACTTCACCGGGCCCGAGGGCCGGGAGCGTGACGAGGAGCTGGTGCGCACGGCCGGAAACGGGTGGCGGCTGCCCCCGCCGCCCTGGCGCGAGCAGGCCGGGCTGGGCGGACTGTCCGAGGACGCCGTCGACCGGCTGACGCGGCTGTCCGTGCCGCAGCCCTGGGCCACCGCGACCACGCCGGTCCGGCTGACCGGGGCCTGGAGGGCGCTGCCGCGGCTGCACGTGCTGTGCGGCTTCACGGCGGAGCGGATCCGGGCCATGGCCGCCACCGTGCCCGCCTTCCGGGAGATGGCCGACGGCGACTGGACCCACCGCGACCTGCCCGGAGGGCACTGGCCGATGTTCGACCGGCCGGGCGAGCTGGCGGCGATCCTGCACGAGGCCGCCGCCTGAGACCCCCACTTTTCGGACCGCGGGCCGGCGGTCGCGGGGCGCGGGCCCGCGACCGGTCCGTATACCGAACATGAACATCCGGACAACGAACGAAATCCGGCCAAGTTTCTGACGCGCTCCTGACAGAAACCGCGATCTCCTGCCACTCTTCCCTCGGCCCGCGTCGAAGTCACCCCACAGCACCCCCACAGCAAGTCGACCGCGCGCAGGCCCGCACATCCGCACCTGGTTCCGCGTTCCGCCCTGTTCTGCCCGGACGGCCCACCCCCCGTCCGGATCTCCCCTGGCCGCGCGACCCGCGGCCACGCAGAAGGAGTCAGTGTTGAGTAGCAAGAGCTCTCGCAGACGCACCTCCCACGTCACCCCCCACCGCACCGCGGGCCTCGCCCTCGCCGGTGTCGCCGCGCTGATCGCCGCGGCCGTCCAGACCGGCGCGGCCAGCGCCGCGCCCGCCCAGGCGCCCCATGCCGGGAACGTCAACCCGGCCCATGCCGCCGTGAAGCTGACGCCCTCGCAGCGCGCCGAGCTGATACGCGACGCCGACGGCGCCAGGGCGCGCACGGCCAAGGACATCGGCCTGGGCGCCCAGGAGAAACTGGTCGTCAAGGACGTCGTCAAGGACGCCGACGGCACCGTGCACACCCGCTACGAGCGCACCTACGCCGGCCTGCCGGTGCTCGGCGGCGACCTGATCGTCGACACCGCGAAGTCGGGGAAGACCGAGCGCGTCCTCAAGGCGACCAACGCGACCGTGAAGGTGGCCAGCCTGACCCCGGCCGTCGCGAAGTCCACCGCCCAGAAGCAGGCGCTGCAGCGCGCCAAGGCGCTCGGCGACACCAAGGCCGCGGCGGACCCCTCGTCCCGCAAGGTGATCTGGGCGGCGAGCGGCAAGCCGGTCCTGGCCTACGAGACGGTGGTCGGCGGCTTCCAGGACGACGGCACCCCGAGCCGGCTGCACGTCGTCACGGACGCGAGCACCGGCAAGGAGCTCTACCGCTACCAGGCCATCGAGACCGGCATCGGCAACACCCAGTACAGCGGCCAGGTCTCGCTGACGACGACGCAGTCGGGGTCGACGTACACGCTCAACGACGGCGCGCGCGGCGGCCACAAGACGTACAACCTCAACCACGGCACCTCCGGCACCGGCACGCTGTTCTCGCAGTCCAGCGACACCTGGGGCAACGGGACCACGTCGAACGCCGCCACCGCGGGCGCCGACGCGCACTACGGCGCCGCGGTCACCTGGGACTTCTACAAGAACACCTTCGGCCGCAGCGGCATCCGCAACGACGGCCAGGCGGCCTACTCCCGCGTGCACTACGGCAACTCGTACGTGAACGCGTTCTGGGACGACAGCTGCTTCTGCATGACCTACGGCGACGGCTCCGGCAACGCCGACCCGCTGACCTCGCTGGACGTCGCCGGCCACGAGATGAGCCACGGCGTCACCTCCAACACCGCGGGCCTCAACTACAGCGGCGAATCCGGCGGCCTCAACGAGGCGACCTCCGACATCATGGGCACCGGCGTGGAGTTCTACGCCAACAACTCCACCGACGTCGGCGACTACCTCATCGGCGAGAAGATCGACATCAACGGCGACGGCACCCCGCTGCGCTACATGGACAAGCCCAGCAAGGACGGCGCGTCCAAGGACAGCTGGTACTCGGGCCTGGGCAACCTGGACGTGCACTACTCCTCCGGCCCGGCCAACCACTTCTTCTACCTGCTGAGCGAGGGCAGCGGCGCCAAGGTCATCAACGGCGTCAGCTACAACTCGCCCACCGCGGACGGGCTTCCGGTCACCGGCATCGGCCGGGACAAGGCGCTGCAGATCTGGTACCGGGCGCTGACCACGAAGTTCACCTCGACCACCAACTACGCGAGCGCCCGCACGGGCACGCTGGCGGCGGCGGGTGAGCTCTACGGCACCTCCAGCACCGAGTACAAGGCGGTGCAGGACGCCTGGGCGGCCATCGCGGTCGGCTCGCGCTCCGGCGGGGGCGGCGGAGGCGGCACGTCGTTCGAGAACACCGCCGACGTGCAGATCCCGGACCACGGTTCGGCGGTCACCTCGTCCATCGCCGTCACCGGCAGGAGCGGCAACGCGCCGTCGAACCTCCAGGTCTCGGTCGACATCGTGCACTCCTACCGGGGCGACCTGGTCATCGACCTGATCGGCCCGTCGGGCAAGGCCTACCGCCTGAAGAACTCCAGCGGCTCGGACTCCGCGGCCGACGTGCACGCCACGTACACGGTCAACGCGTCCACCGAGACGGCCAACGGCACCTGGAAGCTGCGCGTCCAGGACGTGTACACCTACGACTCCGGCTACATCGACGGCTGGAAACTGACGTTCCCGTAAAGGGCGTCCGGTAGGGCGTAGGAGCCCCAGGTCAGGGCGCCGTTCCGGAGGTCGAGGACCCGGAGCGGCGCCCGTTCACACGTCCGCAACATTTACCGCAGCGTCATTTTTCGGCCAACATCACTTCGGGGCCATGACATGTACGCGCCCTTGATGCCACTCTTCCACCACCCGCCGCACGAGCACAGCAACCTGACATCCGATCCGGTCCGGTGACCCCACACCGACCGGGATCCCCCACATAAGGAGCTTGTGTGACTCCCCGCTACGCGCGTCACAAGCGCACCACTCTGGCCGTCGCCACCGCTGTCGCGGCCGGAGCCCTCCTCAGCACCGGTCTGGCCACCACCGCCTCGGCCCAGACCCCTGCCGACTCCACCGGCCGGACCACCCTCGCCGCGGCCCCCACCGCCCTGTCCGACTCCGCCCGCACCTCCCTGATCGCCAAGGCCCAGGCGGACGCCGCCGAGACCGCCCGGAACATAGGCCTCGGCGCCAAGGAGAAGCTGGTCGTCAAGGACGTCGTCAAGGACGCCGACGGCACCTTGCACACCCGCTACGAGCGCACCTACGCCGGGCTGCCCGTGCTGGGCGGCGACCTGATCGTCCACAGCAGGGCCGGCAAGACGGAGGGCGTCACCAAGGCCACCAAGGCGGCCATCAAGGTGGCCTCGCTCAAGCCGCAGATCGCCACCGCCAAGGCCGAGAAGCAGGCGCTCACCGCCGCCCAGGCCGCCGGCTCCGCGAAGACCTCCGCCGACCAGGCCCCGCGCAAGGTCATCTGGGCGGGCAACGGCAGCCCGGTCCTCGCCTACGAGACGGTCGTCGGCGGCCTCCAGGACGACGGCACCCCGAACGAGCTGCACGTCATCACCGACGCGGCCACCGGCAAGAAGCTCTACGAGTACCAGGGCGTCGAGACCGGCACCGGCAAGACCCTGTACTCGGGCTCGGTGACGCTCGGCACCTACAAGTCGGGCTCGACGTACCAGCTGTACGACACCACGCGCGGCGGCCACAAGACGTACAACCTGGCGCGCAGGACCTCCGGCACGGGCACGCTGTTCACCGACGCGGACGACGTGTGGGGCACCGGCACCGCCTCCAGCTCCTCCTC
Source organism: Streptomyces anandii JCM 4720 (assembly GCF_014650655.1). Classification (GTDB taxonomy): domain Bacteria; phylum Actinomycetota; class Actinomycetes; order Streptomycetales; family Streptomycetaceae; genus Streptomyces; species Streptomyces anandii. The sequence goes on along the minus strand of NZ_BMVJ01000021.1, from coordinate 6,345 downwards.
GGACCAGACGGCAGCCGCCGACGCCGCCTACGGCGCCCAGGAGACCTGGGACTTCTACAAGAACACCTTCGGCCGCAACGGCATCAAGAACAACGGCGTGGGCGCCTACTCCCGCGTCCACTACGGCAGCAACTACGTCAACGCGTTCTGGGACGACAGCTGCTTCTGCATGACCTACGGCGACGGCTCGGGCAACACCCACCCGCTGACCTCGCTGGACGTCGCCGGCCACGAGATGAGCCACGGCGTCACCTCCAACACCGCGGGCCTCAACTACAGCGGCGAATCCGGCGGCCTCAACGAGGCGACCTCCGACATCTTCGGCACCGGCGTGGAGTTCTACGCCAACAACGCCTCCGACAAGGGCGACTACCTCATCGGCGAGAAGATCAACATCAACGGCGACGGCACCCCGCTGCGCTACATGGACAAGCCCAGCAAGGACGGCGCCTCCGCCGACTACTGGTCCTCCAGCGTGGGCAGCAAGGACGTGCACTACTCGTCGGGCGTCGCCAACCACTTCTTCTACCTGCTGTCGGAGGGCAGCGGCGCGAAGACGATCAACGGCGTCAGCTACAACTCGCCGACGTACAACGGCTCCACGGTCACCGGCATCGGCCGCGCCAAGGCGCTGCAGATCTGGTACAAGGCGCTGACGACGTACTTCACGTCGACCACCAACTACAAGTCCGCCCGTACGGGCACCCTCTCGGCGGCGGCCGCGCTGTACGGCTCCGGCAGCACCGAGTACAACGCGGTGGCGGCGGCCTGGGCCGCGGTCAACGTCAACTGACCGGCCGGTAGTCGGCATCGGCGGCACCCGGGAGCCCGGCGCTCCCGGGTGCCGCCCTACGCTTGGGTCCCATGTCTTCGGCAGACTTCACCTACGAGGAGGTCGGCGCGACCCGCGAGCAGGGCCACTGCCCGCCCGGCTTCCACCCCCTGCACGTGCGCACCCGCATCGGCGAGGGCGAGGAGGTGTTCCGCCGCGCCTGTGAGGCCGTCCTCACCTGGGAGATGCACCGCGCGGTCGGCGTGGGCGTCGACACCCCCGCCGACCGCGCCGCACCCGGTGTGGACGTCACCGTCTCCCTCGCCGCCGTCGTCAAGGCGCCCTGCCGGGTGGTCTGGACCGTGGAGGAACCCCGCCGGGCCGGCTGGGCCTACGGCACCCTGCCCGGGCACCCGGAGACCGGCGAGGAGTCCTTCCTGGTGGAGCGCACGGGCGACGGCACGGTCTGGCTCACGGTCACCGCCTTCAGCCGCCCCGCCAAGTGGTACGCCCGTGCCGGCGGCCCCGCCACCCGGGGCCTCCAGCACGCCTACGCCCGCCGCTGCGGCACCGTGCTCCGCAGACTCTGCGCGGACACCCCGGAGCCCTGACCCCCGGCACCCTCGCCCCGGAACCCTGGCCCCGGAACCCTGGCCCGGCACCTGGCGCACGGACCGCCCGTCAGCGCAGGAGCACGCCGCCGTCCTCCGAGGTGTCCTCGTGCGGCACTGCCACCAGGCCCGGTTCGGCGCTGGAGGCCAGGAGGCGGTGGGAGGGCAGGATGCGGACCGTGTAACCGTAGGGGCCGGTGCGGTCCAGGGAGAGCGGGCCCTCGTAGACCCAGCGGCCGTCGGGGTCGGGGGCGCCCGCCGGTTTCAGGGCGACGGTGGTGGCGTCCGTGATCCGGTCCTCCTCGTCCACGCGGCCGGAGACGGCCTGCACCTCCACGTCGTCCGGGCCGAGGCCGCCGAGCCCCACCCGCACCCGCAGCCCGAGGGTGGTGCCGAGCTGGGCGACGGCCGAGGTCGCCGCGGCGGCCGAGGTCTCCACGTGGTCCACGGTCACCTCGTGCCAGGCCGCCCGCACCTTCCCCTTCCAGGCGGCCAGCTCGCGCGCCGCGTCCGGCCCGAGGGCCCGGTGGGCGTGGGCGGCGGGCGTGTAGAGCCGCTCGACGTACTCGCGGACCATGCGGCCGGCCAGCAGCTTCGGCCCGAGCAGGGTCAGGGTCTGCCGGACCATCTCGATCCAGCGGTCGGGCAGCCCGCCCCGCCCGCGCTCGTAGAAGCGCGGCGCGACCCGCTGTTCCAGCAGGTCGTACAGCGCGGCCGCCTCCACGTCGTCCCGGTGGTCGGAGTCGGTGGTCACCCCGTCCGCGGTGGGGATCGCCCAGCCGAAGTCGGGCTGGAACCACTCGTCCCACCAGCCGTCGAGCACGGACAGGTTCAGGCAGCCGTTGAGCGCGGCCTTCATCCCGGAGGTCCCGCACGCCTCCAGCGGGCGCAGCGGGTTGTTCAGCCACACGTCGCAGCCGTGGTACAGCTTCTGCGCCATGGCCATGCCGTAGTCGGGCAGGAACACGATCCGGTGCCGCACGCGGGGGTCGTCGGAGAAGCGCACCAGTTCCTGGATGAGCCGCTTGCCGCCGTCGTCGGCCGGATGCGCCTTGCCCGCGACCACGATCTGGACCGGCCGCTCGGGATGCAGCAGCAGGTCCATCAGCCGGTCGCGGTCCCGCAGCATCAGCGTCAGCCGCTTGTACGAGGGGACCCGGCGCGCGAAACCGATGGTGAGCACCTCGGGATCGAGCACGCCGTCGATCCAGCCCAGCTCGGCCGTCCCCGCGCCGCGCTGCCGCCAGGAGGCCCGCAGCCGCCGGCGCACCTCCACCACCAGCTGCTCCCGCAGGTCCCGGCGCAGCTCCCAGACGTCCTGGTCGGGGATGTCGCCGACCGCGTCCCAGCGCTCGGAGCCGCCCACCGACAGGGCGTCCTCGGTGCGCTGCACGCCGATCTGCCGGGCGCCGAGCCGGAACACCTCCGGCGCCACCCAGGTCGGGGCGTGCACCCCGTTGGTCACGGAGGTGATCGGCACCTCGGCGGGGTCGAACCCCGGCCACAGTCCCGAGAACATCTCGCGGCTGACCCTGCCGTGCAGCAGCGACACCCCGTTGGCGCGCTGGGCGAGCCTGAGGCCCATCACGGCCATGTTGAACAGGTTGGGCTCGCCGCCCGGGTAGGTCTCCATGCCGAGCTGGAGGATGCGGCCCACGTCGATGCCGGGCAGCTCGGCCCCGGGCCCGAAGTGCCGGGCGACCAGCTCCCGGTCGAAGCGGTCGATGCCGGCCGGGACGGGGGTGTGCGTGGTGAAGACCGTCCCCGCGCGCACCGCCTCCAGGCCCGCGTCGAAGTCCAGTCCCCGCTCGCACAGCTCGGCGATCCGCTCCAGGCCGAGGAAGCCGGCGTGGCCCTCGTTGGTGTGGAAGACCTCCGGCTCCGCATGCCCGGTGAGCCGGCAGTACGTCCGCACCGCCCGCACCCCTCCTATGCCGAGCAGCATCTCCTGGAGCAGCCGGTGCTCGCTGCCGCCGCCGTAGAGCCGGTCGGTGACCTGGCGTTCCCCGAGCGCGTTCTCCTCGACGTCTGAGTCCAGCATCAGCAGGGGGATCCGGCCGACCTGGGCGAGCCAGATCCGGGCGTGCAGCGCCTTGCCGCCGGGGAGCGCCAGGGAGACCTGCGCGGGGGTGCCGTCGGCCTCCTCGAGGAGGGTGACGGGCAGCTCGTGGGGGTCGAGTACGGGGTAGTGCTCCTGCTGCCAGCCGTCCCGGGACAGGGTCTGCCGGAAGTAGCCGTGCCGGTAGAGCAGCCCGACCCCGATCAGCGGCACGCCGAGGTCGCTGGCCGCCTTCAGATGGTCGCCGGCGAGGATGCCGAGCCCGCCGGAGTACTGCGGCAGGGCGGCTGTGATGCCGAACTCGGGCGAGAAGTAGGCGATCGCGGCCGGCAGCCCGGCGGACTGCGCCTGGTACCAGCGGTCGCCGGTGACGTAGTCGTGCAGGTCGTCGGCGGCCGCGGTCAGCCGGCGCAGGAAGCGGCGGTCCCCGGCCAGCTCGGCCAGCCTGGCCGGGCGCACGCCGCCCAGCAGGCGTACGGGATCGCCCTCGGAGGTCGCCCAGTGCTCCGGGTCGACGGACTGGAACAGGTCACGTGTCTCTGCGTGCCAGGACCAGCGCAGGTTGCGCGCCAGCTCACTGAGCGGGCGCAGCGGCTCGGGGAGAACGGGACGGACGGTGAACCGACGGATCGCCTTCACATTCCACCTCAGCGCGTTCGCGTTCGCTGGAAGGACGCACGGCACTGTGCGCCCCGTCACCTTCGACGGTACCCGTCCGGGCGGGGGCGGCGCTGGGCGCTTCGCCCCACTCGCCCAGTATCGGCCCGGCCGGCCGCGTCCGGCGGGGCACTCTTGTACCCCCGCACCGCCGCACGAGACGCTGCCCGCCTGCCCGAGTCGAGGAGGGGAGCTCGGACCATGGCACGGACGCGCTCACGGCGCCCGCGCCGGCTGGGGGGCGTCCTCACGGCCGCCGCGGCCGCCGCGCTGGCGGCGGTCACCCTGCCCGCGCACACCGGCGCCGCCGGGGGACGGACCGGCGGCACCGGCTACCTGGTCACGCTCAAGGGGGACACGAAGGCCCTGTCGGCCGCCGGGCGGGGTGTCGCCGCGCGCTACGGGGCGAGAATCGGCCAAACCTTCGGCGCGGCCCTGAACGGGTACGCCGTCCGCGCCGACGCGGCGCAGGCACGCCGTCTGGCGGCCGACCCGCGGGTCGCCTCGGTGACCCGGGACGGCCGCGTCGCCCTGGACGCCACCCAGGACCGCCCGCCGTCCTGGGGCCTGGACCGGCTGGACCGGCCCGGCCTGCCCCTGGACAGGAGGTTCACCGCGCCGGACGGCGGCGGGCGCGGCGTCACGGTGTACGTGATCGACACCGGGGTGCGGATCACGCACCGCGACTTCGGCGGCCGGGCGAGCTACGGCTGGGACTTCGTGCGCGGCGACCGGGGCACGGGCGACGGCAACGGGCACGGCACCCACGTGGCGGGCACGGTCGCGGGAACCACGTACGGCGTGGCGAAGCGGGCCTCGCTGGTCTCCGTACGGGTCCTCGACGACACCGGGGCCGGGACGGTCTCGCAGGTCATCGCCGGTGTCGACTGGGTCACCCGGCACGCCCGCAGGCCCGCGGTCGCCAACCTCAGCCTCGGCGGCCCCTACAACGCCGAGCTGGACACGGCCGTCCGCAACTCGATCAGGGCCGGCGTGACCTACACGGTCGCGGCCGGCAACCACGGCGGCCCGGCCGGGCTGTACTCCCCCGCCGACGTGCCGCAGGCGATCACCGTGGGCGCCACCGACAGCCACGACGTCCGGGCCGCCTTCTCGGACTACGGATCCGCCCTCGACCTGTTCGCCCCGGGCGTGTCGATCACCTCGGCGTGGTGCACGAGCGACACCGCGCGGGCCACCTTCTCGGGTACGTCGATGGCGGCGCCGCACGCGGCCGGCGCGGCCGCCCTCTACCTGGCGGCCCATCCCCAGGCCACGCCCGCGCAGGTGGCCCACGCGCTGGCGGGCGCGGCCGCGGTCGTGCGGGTCGCCGACGCGGGGCCCGGTTCGCCGGACAGGATTCTCCAGGTGCCGCGGGGGTAATCGCACAGCACGGGAACCGGTTCCGTCCGTGTCCGGACGGGACCGGTCTTGTGTGTGGACATACGCGTGAGTAGTTAACAAAGTGCCGGAATGCTCACCCGAATAGGGTGGGAAGGCTCCACCGGTACACCCGACAGGTAGACCACGCAGGACCCACCTCCCCACTGACATCCGCCCACACCCTCGTTGACGCGGACAGGAGCGGTCATGCCCGCCACGCATCACTCGGCAGCACCCCCGACAACCAGCACGGCAGCCGGCCCGGACGGCGCCGGCGCCACCGCCGTCGGCCGGATCCCCGTCCTCGACGTGCGGCCGGTCGTCCAGCACGGCCGCAGGCCCGCGAAGGCGGTGACCGGGGAGACCTTCGAGATCTCGGCCACCGTCTTCCGCGAGGGCCACGACGCCGTCGCCGCCAATGTCGTCCTGCGTGATCCGGAGGGCCGCGCCGGGCCCTGGACGCCGATGCGCGAGCTGGCCCCCGGCACCGACCGCTGGGGCGCCACCGTGACCGCCGGCGAGCCCGGCTGGTGGACGTACCAGGTGGAGGCCTGGGCGGATCCGGTCACCACCTGGCGCCACCACGCCCGCATCAAGATCCCCGCCGGGCTCGACACCGCGCTGGTCCTCGAGGAGGGCGCCCGGCTGCACGAGCGAGCCGCCGACGGCGTGCCCGAGGGCACGGACCGGGACGTCGTGCGGGCCGCGGCCGAGGCGCTGCGGGACGAGAGCCGGCCGGCCGCGGTCCGGCTGGCGGCGGCGCTGACGCCGGAGGTGGACGCGGTACTGGCCCGCCATCCGCTGCGCGAACTGGTCACCGCCTCCGAGCCGCTGCGGCTGCTGGTCGAGCGCGAGCGGGCCCT
>NZ_BMVJ01000020.1:143644-150336 GCF_014650655.1 Streptomyces anandii JCM 4720 | reverse complement strand
ACAACCACCACCGCTGCCACACCGCACTCGGCGGCCACCCACCGATCAGCCGCGTTAACAACGCTTCAGGTCAATACGCCTAGGCCCTGTCGTCAGGCGGGAGCGGTGACGTCCTCGCCGAGCACGAAGCCGGGGTCGATCTGCGCCGCCAGGTCGGCCCCGGTGCGCTCGTTGCCCCACGCGGTGGCGTTCTTGAGGTGGAAGTGCGCCATCTGGCGGGTGTAGCGGTGCCAGTCGCGCAGCTCATACGTGGCGTCGGCGGCGACCTGGAGGGTGCGCAGGGCGCGGCGGTTGGCGTCCTCCAGGAGTTCGAACCGGGGCGGCCGGCCCTTCTCCATGGCGCGCACCCAGTCCGAGTGCCCGACGGTCACCAGCAGGTCGTCCCCGGTCTCGGCGCGCAGGAAGTCGACGTCGTCGCGGCCCTGCACCTTGTTGCCGACGACCCGGAGGACCACGCCGAAGTCGCGGGCGTACTCCCTGTACTGACGGTGGACGGAGACCCCCTTCCGGGTCGGCTCGGCGACGAGGAACGTCATGTCGAAGCGGGTGAACAGGCCGGAGGCGAAGGAGTCCGAGCCGGCCGTCATGTCGACGACCACGTACTCCTCGGGGCCGTCCACGAGGTGGTTCAGGAACAGCTCCACCGCGCCGGTCTTGGAGTGGTAGCAGGCGACCCCGAGGTCGGCGTCGGTGAAGGGGCCGGTGACCATCAAACGGACGGCGCCGCCGTCGAGTTCCACCTCCTGGGCGCAGGCGTCGTAGACGGGGTTGTCCTCGCGCACCCGCAGCAGGCGCGAGCCCTCGCCGGGCGGGGTGGTCTTGATCATCGTCTCGGCGGAGGCGATACGGGGGTTCGTGCCGCGCAGGTGTTCCTTGATCAGCGGCAGGTGGTCGCCCAGGGCGGGCAGCGTGGCGGCCTCCGCCTCGTCCAGGCCGAGCGCGGCTCCCAGGTGCTGGTTGATGTCGGCGTCGATCGCGACGACGGGTGCGCCGGTGGCGGCGAGATGGCGGACGAACAGCGAGGACAGGGTGGTCTTCCCGCTGCCGCCCTTCCCGACGAAAGCAATTTTCATGTTCACGAAGCGTAGTCGGGTGAGTGCGTCGAGTGGTCGGGAGCGTGAAGAAGACCACTCCTTCGTGGGGCGGGCCGCCGGAATGCGTAGTGTCGTACTCATGAGTACGACAGGCGCTACCGCCGACCCGCTCGCGGCCCTGGGCTCGCTGCCCGGTGTGGCCGAGTCCGTGGAGTCCGTGCGCAAGGCCGTGGACCGGGTCTACGGGCACCGGATCATGCGGCGCCGGAGCAACGAGATCACCTCCGAGGCGGCGCTGCGCGGCGCGCGCGGTTCGGCCGCGCTCTCCGGTGCGGACTGGGCCCTGGAGGAGGTGCGCCGGCGCACCGACTTCAGCGGCGACGACGAGGCGCGCGTGGTGGGCGCGGCCCTCCGGCTGACGGCCGAGGCCGGTCAGCTGCTGTCCGTCTGGCGCCAGTCCCCGCTGCGCGTGCTGGCCCGGCTGCACCTGGTCGCCGCCGCGAGCGACGACGCCCGCGTGGGCCGGCCTCGGCTGGAGGGCGAGGAGGTGGCCGAACCGCTGGTCGAGCTGCCGCTGCCCGGAGCCGCGGAGGTCTCCGGGCGGCTGGAGGGCCTGTCGGGACTGATCGTCGAGGGCAGCTCCGCGCCCGCGCTGGTGACGGCCGCGGTCGTGCACGGCGAGCTGCTGGCGCTGCGGCCCTTCGCCTCCCACAACGGTCTCGTGGCGCGGGCGGCCGAACGTGTCGTCCTGGTGGGCAGCGGCCTCGACCCGAAGTCGGTCTGCCCGGCCGAGGTGGGCCACGCCGAGCTGGGCCGCGCGGCCTATCTGGCCGCCCTCGACGGCTATGTCTCGGGCACCCCGCAGGGCATGGCCGCGTGGATCGCCCACTGTGCCAAGGCGGTCGAGCTGGGCGCACGCGAGTCGACGGCGGTGTGCGAGGCGCTGCAGCGCGGCGCGGCCTGAGGTATGCCTGCGTCGTCGCCGAGTGCGGTGTCGCACAAGTGCGGCGGTACGAGAGCTCGTACCGCCGCTGGCATGCCCACCGAGTTACCAAGCGTCCTCGATATGTCGCCCATCAGGTCGGGAACTTATGCCCGTCACCTGGTGCGGCTGGCCCGTAATCGACGGGTCGACGTCGCGTGGGTGCCCGGTGTTCATGCTCGGTCCGTGGGGCCAAATGCGTTTTAAAGGTGATCCTCTCGGATGTCCTTTGGTCTCGCGGGCCGTTAGGTCCTTTGTACTGCAAGCCGGGAGCAAGCGGAACCCCTGGCTGCACTTCTTTACTTTTAAGGTCAAACGGGATCTAAACGGGCGCCAGGATGCCGAACGCCATTTCCGCCGGGAAACGGTCAGCCCGGCCGGTGACGATCAGGCGACCGTCCCCCGGCGCCGGCTCGCGTACCAGACCAGGCCGGCGGTGGCCGCCGCGGCTCCTATCGCCGCCGCCGCGACCAGGGCCGGGCGCGGCGGCACGGAGAACCCGGGCAGCCGCTGCTTGAGCCGCACCGGCCGGTGGAAGTCGAGAATCGGCCACCCGCGCGCGAGTGCCTCCCTGCGCAGCGCGCGGTCCGGGTTCACGGCGTGCGGGTACCCGACCGACTCCAGCATCGGCACGTCGGTGACCGAATCGCTGTAGGCGTAGCAGCGCTCGAGGTCGTAGCCCTCGGACTCGGCCAGCTCCCGCACGGCCTCCGCCTTCGTCGGGCCATAGGCGTAGTACTCCACCTCGCCGGTGAAGCAGCCGTCCTCGCCGACCACCATCCGGGTGGCCACCACCCGGTCCGCGCCCAGCAGTTCGCCGATCGGCTCGACCACCTCGGCGCCCGACGTCGACACGATCACGACGTCGCGCCCCGCGGTGTGGTGCTCCTCGATGAGGGAGGCGGCCTCGTCGTAGATGATCGGATCGATGAGGTCGTGCAGCGTCTCGGCGACGATCTCCTTGACCTGCCGTACGTTCCAGCCGCGGCACAGCGCGGACAGGTACGCGCGCATCCGCTCCATCTGGTCGTGGTCGGCGCCGCCGGCGAGGAAGACGAACTGGGCGTACGCGGTTCGCAGGACGGCCCTGCGGTTGATCAGTCCGCCTTGGTAGAAGGACTTGCTGAAGGTGAGCGTGCTCGACTTCGCAATGACCGTCTTGTCCAGATCAAAGAAGGCCGCTGTGCGGGGCAAGGAGTGGTTTTCCACGCCACTGAGCATAGGGGCAGCCCATTCGGCGTAAGGTGGGCGCGTGGGTTTGCCTGAGAGGGCTCTCGGGTACACCATGGAAGTCACGGATCGTTCGCGACCGTGCTAACCCGGTCCGACTCCTCCCCCCCCGAGTCGGCCGTGGAGACGACCCCCGCTCTCCCCCCCGGCGGGGGTCGTCGCATGTCCGGGCGGGTTTCTCCCCTTCTGTACGGAACCGGCGTGCCGCAACGGCCCCTCAGTGCCGCTTCCCGCCCCGCCGCCCCGATCCGTCACGCTCCGTATCCGTGAGGCTGCGCTGCGGAAGTCATACGGGAAGCGGTGCGGGCATCACCGGTATGGGTGACGGCGATATTCACAGCCGCGGAGTTGTCCACAGTTTTCGACCAAGATCCACATTATTTCCCGGGCCGTTGCACCGTGATTCCTGCGCGCACCGCTCGCGGCGAGTTCATGGCCGGTTCCGTTTGTCGGGCGCGTATGGCCGGTTTCTGCCGGCCGCATATGAAGGGCCGTCTCTCCGGTTCTTCACATCCACGGATTCGCCCGGCCGAGGGGGCCGCGCGAACACGCTGCGAAGGGGGAACGACCCGTGGCCGGAACCGTCACACACGATCCGCCGCCCGGCACGCCGGGACGGCAGGGCGGACCGCTCATCGTCACCGAGGACGCGGCGCTCCTGGACGACCTGCTGCGCCTGTGCGCGGCGGCCGGCGCCACCCCGGAGGTCCATCACGGGGTGCCCGAGCGCAGAGGGAGCTGGGAAGCCGCGCCGCTGGTGCTGGTGGGCGACGACGCCGCACGCCGGGTGCGCGGTGCCTCGCGCAGACGCGGCGTGGTCCTGGTCGGCCGCGACCAGGACGACTCCGGGGTCTGGCGGCGCGCCGTCGAGATCGGCGCCGACCATGTGCTGATGCTGCCCGACGGCGAGCAGTGGCTCGTGGACCGCATCGCCGACGTGGCCGAGGGCGTCGGCCGGCCCGCACTCACGGTGGGTGTGATCGGCGGCCGTGGCGGGGCCGGGGCCTCCACCCTGGCCTGCGCGCTCGCCGTGACCTCCGCTCGGGAGGGCCTGCGCACCCTGCTGGTGGACGCCGATCCGCTCGGTGGCGGGCTCGACGTGCTCCTCGGCGGAGAGGCGGCCGAGGGGCTGCGGTGGCCCGCGTTCGCCGGCTCGCGCGGGAGGGTCGGCGGCGGCGCCCTGGAGGAGTCGCTGCCCGAACTGCACTCGCTGCGCGTGCTCAGCTGGGACCGCGGCGACTGCGTCGCCGTCCCGCCCCAGGCGGTCCGGGCGGTGCTCGCCGCAGCCCGCCGGCGCGGCGGCGCGGTGGTGGTCGACCTGCCCCGCCGCGTCGACGAGGGCGTCGCCGAGGCCCTCGCCCAGCTCGACCTCGCCCTGCTGGTGGTCCCCGCCGAGCTGCGCGCCGTGGCGGCCGCGGCCCGGGTGGCCTCGGCGGTCGGCATGGTCCTGCGCGACCTGCGCGTGGCGGTACGAGCGCCCTACGCGCCCGGACTGGACGAACGCGAGGTGGCCCGGCTGCTCGGGCTGCCGCTGGCCGGCGAGGTGCCCGTGGAGGCCGGGCTGCGACGCCCGGGCGAGGGCAGGACGCCTCCCGGCGCGGCCGCGCGCGGACCGCTGGCCCGCTTCTGCACGGCCTTCTTGGAGCGGGCGCTGATCGAGGCGGGAGGCGCCGGATGAGGACCGGAGCGGGGCAGCGGGCTCCGGGCGGGCGTGGTGCTTCGGCGGGTGGGGCGTTGCCGCCGGGGCAGTTGGGACGGGCAGGACCGCAGGAACGGCCGCGGCTGCCGGAGCGGCTCGGGCCGGGCCGGGGCGACGCCTCGGGGATGCCGGCGCAGTTGCTGGACGGCGTGCGGCAGTGGCTGGCCGAGAGCGGGGCCGAGCCCACACCGGCGCGGGTGGCGCAGGCGCTGCGCGAGCAGGGCCGGGTGCTCGGGGACACCGAAGTGCTCGGGGCTGCCGAGCAGTTGCGCTCCGAACTGATCGGCAGCGGGCCCCTGGAGCCGCTGCTCGCCGATCCCTCGGTGACCGACGTCCTCGTGTCGGCGCCGGACCAGGTGTGGGTCGACCGCGGCGGCGGCCTGGAGCGCACCGCCGTCGCCTTCCCCGACGCGGCGGCCGTACGGCGCCTCGCCCAGCGGCTGGCCTCGGTGGCCGGGCGCAGGCTGGACGACGCCCGGCCCTGGGTCGACGCCCGTCTGCCCGACGGCACCCGGCTGCACGCGGTCCTGCCCCCGGTCGCCGTCGGCTGCACCTGCCTGTCCCTGCGGGTCGTCCGGCCCCGCGCTTTCACCCTCGGCGAACTCGTCGCGGCGGGCACGGTTCCGCCGGGCGGAGACGCCGTGCTGCGGGCGCTGATCGAGGCACGGCTGTCCTTCCTCATCAGCGGCGGCACCGGATGCGGGAAGACCACTCTGCTCAGCGCGCTGCTCGGACTGGCCGGGCCGGGCGAGCGGATCGTGCTCGCCGAGGACTCCGCCGAACTGCGCCCCGATCACCCGCACGTCGTCCGGCTGGAGAGCAGACCCGCCAACCAGGAGGGGGCGGGCCTGGTCACCCTCGAGGACCTGGTGCGGCAGGCGCTGCGCATGCGGCCTGACCGGCTGGTCGTGGGCGAGGTGCGCGGGGGTGAGGTCGTCCACCTGCTGGCGGCGCTCAACACCGGTCATGAAGGCGCCGGCACCGTCCACGCCAACACGGCCGCGGACGTCCCCGCCCGCCTGGAGGCGCTGGGCACGGCCGCCGGGCTCGACCGGGCCGCGCTGCACAGTCAGTTGGCGGCCGCGCTGTCGGTGGTCCTGCATCTCGTGCGGGACCGGTCGGGGCGGCGCCGGATCGCCGAGGTGCGGGTGCTGGAGCGGGACGCGTCGGGCCTGGTGCGGACGGTACCGGCGCTGCGCTGGGGCGCCGATGCATTCGTGGCGGAACGGGGGTGGGAGCGGCTGCGGGCGCTGCTCCGCCCGGCCGGGCCGGAGCGGCAGTGGTCAGTGGAGGCCGGGGGAAGCGGTGCGAGGCAGTGGTGGATCGGAATGGAGGCAGGAAGTCGTGGCCGGGATGGGTGAGTTGATGTGGGGGCCGGTGGCCCTGGCGGCGGATGCTGCCGGGAAGGCCGCTCTCGGGCCGGTGACGACCGGGACGGCCGTGCTGTGCGCCGGGGCGGCGGTGTGGCTGCTCGGCGGGCGGCGCTCCGGGGCGCGAAGGGCGCGGCTGCTGCTGGCGGGAGGCGGAGTGGTGAGCACCGGTCCGCCGGTGCGGGACCGGATGCAGCGTGAACTCGCCCGAGTGCGCGGGCGGTTACGGGCCGAGTGGTGGGCCCCCGTCGCCGGGCTGGTGCTGGCGGTGCTGGGCGGCTCGGTGCTGCCGGTGGTCGCGGGGGCGGCCGGAGTACCCCTGTTCCGCCGCGCCCGGCTGGGCCGGGCGGCTCGGCGGGACACGGAGCGCAGGGCGG
>NZ_BMVJ01000020.1:123659-143612 GCF_014650655.1 Streptomyces anandii JCM 4720 | reverse complement strand
ACGCGGTGATCGCCCTGTGCGGCGCGCTGGCCGGTGAGGTGAGGGCCGGCCGGCAGCCGGGCGCGGCGCTGCTGCGGGCCGCGCACGACTCGGGCGGCCTCGGGGACGGGCAGGCGGCGGTGCTCGCGGCGGCGCGGTTCGGCGGGGACGTTCCCGGGGCCCTGGTCTCGGCGGCACGGCAGCCGGGTGCGGAGGGGCTGCGCGGGCTGGCGGCCTGCTGGCGGGTGGCCGTCGACCAGGGCGCGGGACTCGCGGCCGGGCTCGACCGGCTCGAAGGCGCGCTGCGCGCCGAGCGGGACCAGCGCGCCGACCTGCGCGCCCAGTTGGCCGGCGCCCGGGCCACCGCGGTGATGCTCGCCGCCCTGCCCGCCCTCGGGATCCTCCTGGGCACCGCCATGGGCGCCGACCCGCTGCATGTGCTGCTCCACACGGGAGCGGGCCTCGGCTGCCTGCTCGTCGGCGGGGCGCTGGAGGGAGCAGGCCTGTGGTGGGCCCTGTGGATCACGCGGCGTGCGGAGGCGGAATGAGCGCCGACGCCGTCCAGATGGTTCACGTCGTCCACAGGCTGGGGACGGCCCTGGGTGCGGCGGCCCTCCTGGTGCTGCTGGTCCGGTGGCTGGAGAGGGTGCGCCGGGAACGCAGAGCGCGGCGGCGGATGGCCGCGCTGCTGGACCGGACACCGCGGAACGTGCCGCGGCCGGGGGCACCGGCACCGAGGTCCCGGCTCCCCGGAATCGCCGCCCTGCGGCCGTGGTTGCCGGTCGCCGGGGCCGCGGGCGCCTGCTGGGTGCTGGTCGGGGGGCTCACCGCAATCGCGGTCGGACTGGCCGCGGCGGCCGGGCTGCGGAGGTGGCGGCAGTCGGCCGGGGGCCGTCCCGAGCCCGAGTTCGACGCCGTCGGAGCCGCCCGTCAACTGCCCCTAGCCGCCGACCTGCTGGCTGCCTGCATCGCCGCCGGCGCGGGTCCGGTGATCGCCGCCCAGGCGGTCGGCGAAGCCCTGGACGGACCGGTCGGACAGGCGCTGGCGCGGGGAGCGGCGGAGGTGCGGCTGGGTGGCCGACCAGCCGACGCCTGGTGCCGGCTGGCCGCGATACCGGGGGCCGCGGCCCTCGCGCGGCTGCTGGAACGGGCGGACGAGTCGGGGCTGCCCGCCGCCGGACCGGCCGCGCGGCTCGCCGCCGACGTCAGAGCGGACCGGGCCCGTGCGGCCACGGCCCGGGCGCGCAAGGCGGCCGTCCTGGTCAGCGCCCCGGTGGGGCTGTGCTTCCTGCCCGCCTTCGTCGCGGTCGGTGTGCTGCCCGTGGTCATCGGACTGGCGGGCGGGGTGCTGCGAGCAAGAGGCGGCTGACCGTCGCCGCTGATCGATGGAAACCAACAGATACCGAGACCCGACGGGGGTTGAGATGTACGGAAAGGCACGGGCACGACTGCGTGCCCTGGTGGCCCGGATGCGGCGGGACGCCGGAATGGTCACTTCCGAATACGCGATGGGCATCATCGCGGCGGTGGCGTTCGCCGTGCTGCTCTACGAGGTGGTGACCAGCGGGGAGGTCAAGACGGAGCTGCAGAACATCGTGAAGAAGGCGCTCAGTGCGCGGACATGAGAGGAGCGGACATGAGGGGAGGGGCCTGCCGAACGCCCGGGGCGCCGACCACGGGTTCGTGACGGCCGAGGCCGCCATGGTGCTGCCCGTGCTGGTGCTGGTGGTGACCACGCTGGTGTGGGGGCTGCTGGTGGTGCTCGCGCAGATCCAGTGCGTGGACGCGGCCCGGGTGGGCGCCCGGGCCGCCGCCCGCCAGGACCCCGAGGACGCGGTCACCCGGGTGACCCGCGAGGCCGCTCCCGGCGGGGCGCGGGTGACGGTCACCCGGGAGGGCGAGCACGTCCGCGTGGTGGTCGTGGCCGATCCACCGGGGCTGGGGGTGCTCCCCTTCCGGCTCAGGGAGGAGGCCGTGGCGGAGTCGGAGGAGGCGGCTGGGGCGCCGCCGGCACAGGAAGGGGCGGGGTCATGAGGCGCCGGTTCGCCGGTTCCGACCGGGGGTCCGCGACCGTCTGGAGCGTGGGTGCGATCGCGCTGCTCTGCGTGGTGTTCGGGGTCGGCCTCGCCCTGGGGCAGGCCGTCGTCACCCGGCACCGCGCCGCCGGGGCCGCCGACCTCGCGGCCCTCGCGGCGGCGGACCACTGGGCGGAGGGCCGGGCCGCGGCCTGCGCCCGAGCGGACCGTGTGGCCCGCGCCCAGGACACACACCTCGTGCGGTGCGCCGTCGTGGGCGAGGTATCGGACGTCACGGCGACATCGCGGCGCGGCCCGTTCAAAGCCGAGGCACGCGCAAGAGCCGGACCACCCGGCCCACCCGGCCCACCGGGCCCCTCCACCCCATCAGCACGACCGGGCCCACCGGGACCCTCCGGCACGCCGTCCGCGACCGGCCCGCCGGTACCCGCGGCACCGGCCCCCGTCACCCGGACGGGCTAAGCCTCCGTCTCTTTCTCGGGGGCCCCGCGCAGGAGCGCCGTCAGGAGGCGTACGGCGCCGCGTTTGTGGAGGGGGTCGTTGCCGTTGCCGCACTTGGGGGACTGGATGCAGGAGGGGCAGCCGGCGTCGCACTCGCAGGAGGCGATGGCCTCCCGGGTGGCTGTGAGCCAGGCGCGGGCGGTGCGGAAGGCACGCTCGGCGAATCCCGCGCCGCCGGGATGGCCGTCGTAGACGAAGACCGTGGGCAGGAGCGTGTCCGGGTGGAGCGGGACGGAGACGCCGCCGATGTCCCAGCGGTCGCAGGTGGCGAACAGGGGCAGCATGCCGATCGACGCGTGCTCGGCGGCGTGCAGGGCTCCGCCGAGGATCTCCGGGCTGATCCGGGCCTCGTCGAGCTGGTCCTCGGTGACCGTCCACCACACCGCCCGGGTCCGCAGCGTACGAGGAGGGAGGTCGAGTTTCGTCTCGCCCAGCACCTCACCGGTCAGGACGCGTCTGCGCAGGAAGGAGACCACCTGGTTGGTGACCTCGACGGAGCCGTGGCACAGGCGGCCCGCGCCCCAGGGGACCTCGATGTCCGTCTCCAGCACGGAGATCGCCGTCGTGTCGCGGGCGACCGTCGTGTAGGGCGGGTTGGCCTCCTCGACCAGGGCGACCGAGTCGTCCAGGTCCAGGGCGCGTACCAGGTACGTACGGCCCTGGTGGAGGTGGACCGCGCCCTCGTGGACGGTCGTGTGCGAGGCGGCCTCGTCGACCGTGCCGAGCAGCCGGCCGGTGCCGGCCTCGACGATCTGCACCGGGCGTCCGCCCTCGCCGCGGATGTCGGCCAGGTCGGCGGCCCGTTCCCGGCGCGTCCAGTGCCAGGCCCTGGTCCGCCGGCGCAGCAGCTTCGCGGCCTCCAGCTGCGGCAGCAGCTCGGCGGACGCCGGTCCGAACAGCTCGGTGTCCTCCTCGGTGAGCGGCAGCTCGGCGGCGGCCGCGCACAGGTGCGGGGCGAGGACGTAGGGGTTGTCGGGGTCGAGGACCGTGGACTCCACCGGCTGGTCGAAGAGGGCCTCGGGGTGGTGCACCAGGAATGTGTCCAGCGGGTCGTCGCGGGCCACCAGCACCGCCAGCGCGCCCTGTCCGGCGCGGCCCGCCCGGCCCGCCTGCTGCCACAGGGAGGCGCGGGTGCCCGGGTAGCCGGCGATCAGCACGGCGTCCAGGCCGGCGACGTCGACGCCCAGCTCCAGGGCGGTGGTGGCGGCGAGTCCGAGGAGTTCGCCGGAGTGCAGGGCGCGTTCGAGGGCGCGGCGTTCCTCGGGGAGGTAGCCGCCTCGGTAGGCCGCGACCCGCCGGGCCAGCGGGCGTTCGATCTCCGCCAGCCGCTCCTGGGCGATCACCGAGATCAGCTCGGCGCCGCGCCGGGAGCGTACGAAGGCGACCGAGCGCACGCCCTGCAGGGTGAGGTCGGTCAGCAGGTCGGCGGTCTCGGCGGTGACGGTGCGGCGTACGGGGGCGCCCTTCTCGCCCCGCAGCTCGGTGAGCGGCGGCTCCCACAAGGCGAACACCAGTTCACCCCGAGGTGAGGCGTCGTCGGCCACCTCGACCACAGGGACGCCGGTCAGGCGGCGGGCGGCCACCGCGGGCTCCGCGGCGGTCGCCGAGGCCAGCAGGAAGACGGGCGAGGCCCCGTAGCGCGCGCACAGCCGCCGCAGCCGGCGCAGCACCTGGGCGACGTGGGAGCCGAAGACGCCCCGGTAGGTGTGGCACTCGTCGACGACCACGAACTTCAGGGCCCGCAGGAACGAGGACCAGCGGGGGTGGGAGGGCAGGATCCCGCGGTGCAGCATGTCGGGGTTGGTCAGGACGTGGTTGGCGTACTGGCGGATCCACTCGCGTTCCTCGGGCGGCGTGTCGCCGTCGTACACGGCGGGCCGCACGGCCTTGCCCAGCGGCCCGGCGAGTTCCTTCACCGCCCGGCACTGGTCGGCCGCCAGGGCCTTGGTGGGGGCGAGGTAGAGGGTGGTGGCGCCGCGGCCGTTCGGCGCCTCGGAGCCGTCCAGAAGGGTGGAGAGGACCGGGACCAGATACGCGAGCGACTTGCCGGATGCGGTGCCGGTGGCGACGACCACGGAGTCGCCGTCCAGGGCGTGCTCGGCGGCCCGTGCCTGGTGGGCCCAGGGGTGTTCGATTCCGCACGCCCGCACGGCCGCGACGACCTCCGGGCGAATCCGGTCGGGCCAGACGGCATGCCGACCCGCCCGCGGGGGCAAGTGCTCCGTATGAGTGATGCGCGCAGCCCTGCTCGGCCCGGAGGCGAGCCGGTCCAGAACCGCGCCTGGCGTCAAGCGGGTTGCGGGGTCCGCCGGGGGTCGATCGGATCGGTGATTCTTGGCCATCGGGACCGAGTCTGTCACCGGCGTGACGGACAATGGAGCCAAGGCGTCGTGCACGCCTGCCGGTAAGTGATTGAATGCCATCGCGGCTGGCGAACCGTCCCGGGGGCTTCCAAGCCGAGGTGTCCCGAGGGGCGACCGCTCGATAGCAAGGTGCTGGAGGATCCGTGGACCTGTCCCTGTCGACCCGTACCGTCGGCGATCGTACGGTCGTCGAGGTCGGTGGCGAAATCGACGTATATACCGCGCCCAAGCTGCGCGAACAGCTGGTCGAGTTGGTGAACGACGGGAATTTCCACCTCGTCGTGGACATGGAGGGCGTGGACTTCCTCGACTCCACCGGGCTCGGCGTGCTGGTCGGAGGCCTGAAGCGGGTGCGTGCCCATGAGGGCTCGCTGCGCCTGGTCTGCAACCAGGAGCGCATTCTCAAGATCTTCCGCATCACCGGTCTGACCAAGGTGTTCCCGATCCACACCTCGGTCGACGAAGCGGTGGCGGCCACCGACTGACCGCCGGCCCCGGGCGGTGTCCGGGGCGGAAGAGATCAACGCGGGGGACCGGGCTCTCGGCGGCCCGGCCCCTCGACAGCACGCCCGTAGCTCCGAGGGGGATGCATGGCCACCGTCGAACTCCGCTTCAGCGCGCTGCCCGAGCACGTCAGGACCGCCCGTCTGGTGGCGGCAGCGGTGGCGCGCAGGGCCGGAGTGGACGAGGCCGTCCTCGACGAGGTCCGGCTCGCCGTCGGCGAGGCCTGCTCCCGTGCCGTCGGTCTGCATCAGATCGGCGGCATCTCGGCGCCGGTGAAGGTGATGCTGATCGAGGAGGAGAAACAGTTCTCCATCGAGGTCGGCGACGAGGCCGCGCACGCCTCGCACGGCCCCGGGGACTCCCCCGGCGCCATGGACGAGGCGGAGGCCGAGGAGGACGAGATGGGCCTCGCGGTCATCAGCGGGCTCGTCGACGACGTGCAGGTCTCGGCCGGGGAGCACGGCGGGTCCATCAAGATGACCTGGCCGACCGCACCGCCGGCCGTGGCGCTCTCCTGAGCAGCAGACGTCCCTGAGCCGAGCAGGCTGACCGAGCACCATCCGAAGGGCCCCACCGAGTGGGGCCCTTCGGCATGTCGCGGCGCCGGTCACCGGGCTTACAGTAGTCATGCCATCAATTCGTGAATTCGTTCACGATCATTTAGCGCGATAATGGATCAAGCGTCAATGCTTTTGAGGCATTACCGCTTTCGGGTTCGGTGACCGCCCGGCGATCATTTGCTGAGAAGCATGTGAAGGCTGATTCCATTTACGGCGTACTGTTTTGATCAGGTTCCGGTACCTACAATCCGTCCACATCTTGAGCTCAGCCCAAGCGTCAAGGAGGACGAATGGCGGGGCTTTCTACCCCTGAACAGTTGGGTCACCCCACAACCCTCGCGGCCGCAGTCCTGACTCACGACAATCGGATCATCGTGGCGGTCATCGCGGCCGTCGCGCTGGCCGCACTCGTGGTCGCCGGCGTCCTGGTGCGCCAGGTGCTCGCGGCGGGCGAGGGCACCGACAGCATGAAGAAGATCGCGGAAGCAGTCCAGGAGGGCGCCAAGGCCTATCTGGGCCGTCAGCTGCGCACGCTCGGCGTATTCGCCGTCGTCGTGTTCTTCCTGCTCATGCTGCTGCCCGCGGACGACTGGAATCAGCGTGCCGGACGGTCGGTGTTCTTCCTGATCGGTGCCGCCTTCTCGGCGGCCACCGGGTATATCGGCATGTGGCTCGCCGTGCGCAGCAATGTGCGCGTCGCCGCGGCGGCCCGGGAAGCGACCCCGGCGGAAGGTGAGCCCGAAAAGGATCTCACCACCGTCTCGCACAAAGCCATGAAGATCGCGTTCCGCACGGGCGGCGTCGTCGGCATGTTCACGGTGGGGCTCGGCCTGCTGGGCGCCTCCTGTGTGGTGCTGGTGTACGCGGCCGACGCGCCGAAGGTGCTCGAGGGCTTCGGCCTCGGTGCGGCACTCATCGCGATGTTCATGCGTGTCGGCGGCGGCATCTTCACCAAGGCCGCCGACGTCGGCGCCGACCTGGTCGGCAAGGTCGAGCAGGGCATTCCGGAGGACGATCCCCGCAATGCCGCGACCATCGCCGACAACGTGGGCGACAACGTCGGCGACTGCGCCGGCATGGCGGCGGACCTCTTCGAGTCGTACGCCGTCACGCTGGTCGCCGCCCTCATCCTCGGCAAGGCGGCCTTCGGCAACGACGGCCTCGCCTTCCCGCTGCTGGTGCCGGCCATCGGCGTGATCACGGCGATGATCGGCATCTTCGCGGTGGCGCCGCGGCGCGCCGACCGCAGCGGCATGAGCGCCATCAACCGCGGCTTCTTCATCTCCGCGGTGATCTCGCTCGCGCTGGTCGCGGCGGCCGTCTACACCTATCTGCCGTCCACCTACTCCGGTCTGACCGGCGTCACCGACGCGGCGATCCGCGGCAAGGACGGCGATCCGCGCGTCCTCGCGCTCGTCGCGGTGGCGATCGGCATCCTGCTGGCGGCCGTGATCCAGCAGCTGACCGGCTACTTCACCGAGACCACCCGGCGTCCCGTCAGGGACATCGGCAAGACCTCGCTCACCGGCCCGGCCACCGTCGTCCTCGCCGGCATCTCGGTCGGCCTGGAGTCGGCCGTCTACACCGCCCTGCTGATCGGCCTCGGCGTGTACGGGGCGTTCCTGCTCGGCGGTACGTCGATCATGCTGGCGCTGTTCGCGGTGGCGCTGGCCGGCACCGGCCTGCTCACCACGGTCGGCGTGATCGTCGCCATGGACACCTTCGGCCCGGTCTCCGACAACGCCCAGGGCATCGCCGAGATGTCGGGCGACGTCGAGGGCGCGGGCGCGCAGGTGCTCACCAACCTGGACGCGGTGGGCAACACCACCAAGGCCATCACCAAGGGCATCGCCATCGCCACCGCCGTCCTCGCGGCCTCGGCGCTGTTCGGGTCGTACCGCGACGCGATCACCACCGGGGCGCGCGACGTCGGGGAGCAGTTGTCCGGCGCGGGCGCACCGATGACCCTGACCATGGACATCTCGCAGCCCAACAACCTGGTCGGTCTGATCGCGGGCGCGGCGGTCGTCTTCCTCTTCTCGGGGCTGGCGATCAACGCGGTGTCGCGGTCGGCGGGTTCGGTGGTGTTCGAGGTGCGCCGGCAGTTCCGTGAGAAGCCCGGGATCATGGACTACACCGAGAAGCCGGAGTACGGCAAGGTCGTCGACATCTGCACCAAGGACGCCCTGCGCGAACTCGCCACGCCCGGACTGCTCGCCGTCATGGCGCCGATCTTCATCGGATTCACGCTCGGCGTCGGCGCGCTCGGCGCCTACCTCGCCGGCGCCATCGGGGCGGGCACGCTGATGGCGGTGTTCCTCGCCAACTCCGGTGGTGCCTGGGACAACGCCAAGAAACTGGTCGAGGACGGCCACCACGGCGGCAAGGGCAGCGAGGCCCACGCCGCCACGGTCATCGGGGACACGGTCGGCGACCCCTTCAAGGACACCGCCGGCCCCGCGATCAACCCACTGCTGAAGGTGATGAACCTCGTCTCGCTGCTCATCGCGCCCGCGGTCATCAAGTTCTCCTACGGCAGCGACAAGAGCCTCGGGGTACGCATCATGATCGCGATCCTGGCGCTGATCGTCATCGTCGGCGCGGTCTACATCTCCAAGCGGCGCGGAATCGCCGTGGGTGACGAAGACAACGCCGAACGGGTGTCCAAGTCGGCCGATCCCGCGGTGGTTTCGTAGGCGGTCTTGAGGGAGGCCCAGCTCATCAGGCGGGCGGGCGGCGCGTGTGACGTGCCGCCCGCCCGCTGTGTGCGCGGGTGCGCCCCGAGCCGTGAGCCTTCTCTCGCTTGGTGCAAATGGCTTCAAGAGGGTCCATAACGGGTGCTCGACCGGGGTTTGCCGGCGATACGGCGTGTATGTTCCGGGGCCGAGAGCCATGGAAGGGACCAAACCGGTGAACAAGAAGCTCGCGGCCGCACTGTCCGGCGGTGCGGTACTGGCACTGGCACTGACGGGTTGCGGCGACAACAGCGCCGACAACAAGAACGACGCGCTGAACACCTGGGCCAAGCAGGTGTGCGAGGCGGTGCAGCCGCAGGCGAAGAAGATCGAGGCCGCCAGCGCCGCGATCCAGAAGCAGACCTCGGACAACAGCCCCACGACGGCGGTCCAGAAGACCGACGCGCAGGCGTTCCAGGACATGTCCGACGCCTACAAGGCGATCGGCGCCGCCGTGAGCCGGGCCGGCTCCCCCAACGTGGACAACGGCAGCAAGAAGCAGCAGGACGCGGTCAAGGAACTCAACGACCTCAGCGCCTCCTACGTCTCCCTCAAGCAGCAGGTGGACAAGCTCGACACCAAGGACCAGGCGAAGTTCGCCGACGGCCTCAAGGGCATCGCCACGCAGCTGGACAAGCTGAGCAAGACCGGCAGCGACGCCCTGAAGAACCTGGAGGAGGGCGACGTCGGCAAGGCCATGGCCCGCCAGCCCACCTGCAAGTCCGCCTCGGGCTCCGCCTCCGCGCCGGCGACCAGCGGCTGAGCCCCGGCGGGTGGGTCGTTACGGCTGAGCCCCGGCGGGTGGGCCGTGACGGCTGAGCCCCGGCGGACGGGTCCGGCCGGAAAACGGCGCGGTACGCGCGCGTGCGATGTCGGTGCCGACCGACACAATGGGGGACGTGAGTGACTCCAGCCTGACCGACCTGCCCGCCGCCGACCGCCCGGACGTCGCCGCCCGGCTCCGGGACGCCCTGCTCGGCGCCTCCTTCACCGCCGACGGACTGCTCGACCTGCTCGGCGCGCCCGCCTACGCGGCCCTCGCGCGCAGCGAGACCGTGCCCGCGCTGCGGGCCACGCGCGGGGACACGCCGCTGGAGATGCTGGTCCGGCTGTTCCTGCTCCAGCAGCCCGTGCCGCACGCGCGCGTGGCGGACGTCCTGCCCGTCGACGCCTGCCTGGAGACCGGCTGGCTGGTCCGCGTGGGCGGCGACGAGCTCGCCGCGACCGTGGACGTGCGGCCGTACGGCGGACTGGACGGCGAGGACTGGTTCATCGTCTCCGACCTGGGCTGCGCGGTCGGCGGCGCGGGAGGCATCGGCAGCCGTGAGGAGGGCGTGGTCCTCGGCGTCGGCGGCGCCTCCACGACCCTCGCCGGCATCACGGTCCGTACGCCCGTCGCCTCCGCGCTGGACCTCGGCACCGGGTCCGGCATCCAGGCGCTGCACGCGGGACGGCACGCCACGCGCGTGACGGCGACCGACGTCAACCCGCGCGCGCTGCACATCACCGCGCTCACGCTCGCGCTGTCCGGCGCCCCGGCCGCCGATCTGCGGCAGGGCTCGCTGTTCGAGCCGGTCCGCGACGACGAGAGGTTCGACCTGATCGTGTCGAACCCGCCCTTCGTGATCTCACCCGGCGCCCGGCTCACCTACCGCGACGGCGGGATGAGCGGGGACGATCTGTGCCGCACGCTCGTTCAGCAGGCGGGGGAGCGGCTGAACGAGGGCGGGTTCGCGCAGTTCCTCGCCAACTGGCAGCACGTGGAGGGGGAGGACTGGCAGGACAGACTCAGGTCGTGGGTGCCCCGCGGGTGCGACGCCTGGATCGTGCAGCGCGAGGTGCAGGACGTCACGCAGTACGCCGAGCTGTGGCTCAGGGACGCCGGCGACCACCGCGACGACCCGGCCGAGTACCAGGCGCGGTACGACGCGTGGCTCGAGGAGTTCGAGGCGCGCAAGGTGCGGGCCGTGGGCTTCGGCTGGATCACCCTGCGCCGTACGGCGGCCGCCGAGCCCTCGGTCACCGTCGAGGAGTGGCCGCACGCCGTCGAGCAGCCGCTCGGCGACACGGTCCGCGCGCACTTCGAGCGCCTCGACTACCTGCGCGAGCATGACGACGCGGCCCTGCTGGAGGCGCACTTCCGGCTCGTGCGGGAGATCGTGCAGGAACAGGTGGGCCTGCCCGGCGCCGAGGACCCGGAGCACGTGGTGCTGCGCCAGCACCGCGGAATGCGCAGGGCGACCGCCGTGGACACGGTCGGCGCGGGCTTCGCCGGGGTCTGCGACGGCACGCTGAGCGCCGGCCGGATCCTGGACGCCATCGCCCAGCTGATGGGCGAGGACCCGGTCCTCCTGCGCGACCGCACACCCTCGCAGATCCGCCTACTGGTGGAGCAGGGCTTCCTGGAACCGGCCGACTGACCGGACGCGGGCGAACCGACCGCGCACCGGGGACCGAGCGGCAGCGCGGGCTGAGCGGGCGGGAGCCTGGAATGCGCCCTCGGCAGCCCCGGGACCGGCTCCCGGACCCGCGCGTGCGGGTGCCGACGGGCTGAGCCGGCGGGCGCCGGCCGGTGCCGGAGGCCGAGGGGGCGGAGGGTTTTTCGGTCACGTTCTTTTTTCGGCCTCGGGCGTTCCCTCGTCGCGTCGGCGTGAACACGTTGCGTGACGGCGGGCGGCGGGGCGCGCGGGCGGGCTCGCGCGCCGTTCACCGCCGGTTGGCCCGGTCGTCGCCCGCGGGTGTCAGCCTCGCGGACCGGGGGATCCGGATGCGGGAGGGGACGTACATGGAGAGCGGGCCGGCGATCTTCACGGGGACGGTGTTCGCCCTGTTCGGGACGGCACTGCTGGGCTGGACGGCGACCCGCGTGCGGCACCGGGAACCGGTCGCCCCCGGCGCGCCCCGGGCGATGTCGGTTACCGTCGCCGGTGTGGCCGCCCTCACGGCCCTGGCCCTCGGAGCGTGGTGCTTCACCCGCCTGTGACGACCGCCGCAGCGGTGTCCCCGCGCCCCGCTTCCGGTAATTGAGGGGTAACCCTCCGCATATCACCGATGGGGCCGGTGGGCACTCCGGGCGGCAGGAAGGGCGGTAGTCGGGTTACCGTTCGAGTGGCCGTTGCGGGCTTTTCCCGTTTGACACGGGGGCGGGATGTACCGTCACACTCCGCAGCGTCAGCACGACCCGACCCCGGGAAACCAAGGCCTGGGGAGATCCAGAGCCGACCGGAGAGAAGAGCGAAGTTGTCCCCGACCAGCGAGACCGCACAGGGCGGCCGCCGACTCGTCATCGTCGAGTCGCCTGCCAAGGCGAAGACGATCAAGGGCTACCTCGGCCCCGGCTACGTCGTCGAAGCGAGCGTCGGGCACATCCGCGACCTTCCCAACGGGGCCGCGGAGGTCCCCGAGAAGTACACCGGCGAGGTCCGCCGCCTCGGTGTGGACGTCGAACACGACTTCCAGCCGATCTATGTGATCAACGCGGACAAGAAGGCCCAGGTCAAGAAGCTCAAGGATCTGCTGAAGGACTCCGACGAGCTCTTCCTCGCCACCGATGAGGACCGCGAGGGCGAGGCCATCGCCTGGCACCTCCAGGAGGTGCTCAAGCCCAAGATCCCCGTCAAGCGGATGGTCTTCCACGAGATCACCAAGGACGCGATCCGGGCCGCCGTCGCCAACCCGCGCCAGCTCAACCAGCGCCTGGTCGACGCCCAGGAAACCCGCCGCATCCTCGACCGCCTCTACGGCTACGAGGTCTCCCCGGTGCTGTGGAAGAAGGTCATGCCGCGCCTGTCGGCGGGCCGCGTGCAGTCCGTCGCGACCCGGCTCGTGGTCGAGCGGGAGCGCGAGCGCATGGCGTTCCGCTCCGCCGAGTACTGGGACCTGACCGGCACCTTCTCGACCGGCCGCGCGGGAGACACCTCCGACCCGTCGTCGCTGGTCGCCCGGCTGCAGAGCGTCGACGGCCGGCGTGTCGCACAGGGCCGCGACTTCGACTCCGTCGGGCAGCTGAAGAGCGCGAACACCCTCCACCTCGACGAGGCGAACGCCCGCGCGCTCGCCGCCGCGCTGGAGGACACCCGCTTCTCGGTCCGCTCCGTCGAGTCCAAGCCGTACCGCCGCTCGCCGTACGCCCCGTTCCGTACGACGACGCTGCAGCAGGAGGCGAGCCGCAAGCTCGGCTTCGGCGCGAAGGCGACCATGCAGATCGCCCAGAAGCTGTACGAGAACGGCTACATCACGTACATGCGTACGGACTCCACCACCCTGAGCGACACGGCGGTCTCCGCCGCACGCGCCCAGGTCACGCAGCTGTACGGCGCCGACTACCTGCCGCCGCAGCCGCGCACGTACGCCGGGAAGGTCAAGAACGCCCAGGAGGCGCACGAGGCGATCCGCCCCTCGGGTGATCGTTTCCGCACTCCCGCCGAGACCGGGCTGACCGGTGACCAGTTCAAGCTCTACGAGCTGATCTGGAAGCGGACCGTCGCCTCCCAGATGAAGGACGCGACCGGCAACTCCGTCACCGTGCGCATCGGCGGCGCCGCGGCCGACGGCCGGGACGTCGAGTTCACCGCGTCCGGCAAGACCATCACCTTCCACGGCTTCCTCAAGGCCTACGTCGAGGGCGCCGACGACCCCAACGCCGAGCTGGACGACCGCGAGCGCCGGCTGCCCCAGGTCGCCGAGGGCGACGCGCTGAGCGCCGAGGAGATCACGGCCGACGGGCACGCCACCAAGCCCCCGGCCCGCTACACCGAGGCCAGCCTGGTCAAGGAGCTCGAAGAGCGCGAGATCGGCCGCCCGTCGACGTACGCCTCGATCATCGGCACCATCCTCGACCGCGGGTACGTCTTCAAGAAGGGCACCGCCCTGGTGCCGTCCTTCCTGTCCTTCGCCGTGGTCAACCTCCTGGAGAAGCACTTCGGGCGGCTCGTCGACTACGACTTCACCGCCCGGATGGAGGACGACCTCGACCGCATCGCACGTGGCGAGGCCCGCGCGGTGCCGTGGCTCAAGAGGTTCTACTTCGGTGAGACCGTGCCCGACAGCGGCTTCGCCGCGGGCGGCGAGGGCGGCGCCGCCGACGCGGGCAACGGCGACGGCGACCACCTCGGCGGCCTCAAGGAGCTGGTGACCGACCTCGGCGCGATCGACGCCCGCGAGGTCTCCTCGTTCCCGGTCGGCAATGACATCGTGCTGCGCGTGGGGCGCTACGGCCCCTACATCGAGCGCGGCGAGAAGGACACCGAGCAGCACCAGCGGGCCGACATCCCCACCGACCTCGCGCCCGACGAGCTGACCGTCGAGCTCGCCGAGGAGCTGCTCGCCAAGCCCAGCGGCGACTTCGAGCTGGGCACCGACCCGGCCACCGGCCACACGATCGTCGCCAAGGACGGCCGCTACGGCCCGTACGTCACGGAGGTGCTCCCCGAGGGCACCCCCAAGGCGGGCAAGAACGCCGTCAAGCCGCGCACGGCCTCGCTGTTCAAGTCGATGTCCCTGGACACCGTCACCCTCGACGACGCGCTCAGGCTGATGTCGCTCCCGCGCGTGGTCGGCACCGACGCCGAGGGCCAGGAGATCACCGCGCAGAACGGCCGCTACGGGCCGTACCTGAAGAAGGGCACGGACTCGCGTTCCCTCCAGAGCGAGGACCAGCTCTTCACGATCACGCTGGAGGAGGCGCTGGCGATCTACGCCCAGCCCAAGCAGCGTGGCCGCGCGGCCGCCAAGCCGCCGCTCAAGGAGCTGGGCGAGGACCCGGTCAGCGGAAAGCCGGTCGTGGTGAAGGACGGCCGCTTCGGGCCGTACGTCACCGACGGGGAGACCAACGCGACCCTGCGCTCCGGCGACAGCGTCGAGACGATCACCCCGGAGCGCGGTTTCGAACTGCTCGCGGAGAAGCGCGCCAAGGGGCCGGCCAAGAAGACCGCGAAGAAGGCGCCCGCCAAGAAGGCGACGGCGAAGAAGACCGCCGCCAAGAAGACGGCGTCCACGGCGGCGAAGAAGACCGCCGCCAAGAAGACGACCACCGCGAAGAAGACGGCGGCGAAGAAGACGACGTCCGCCGCCGCCAAGAAGGCAGCGGCCTCGCAGGCGGCGGAGGACTGAGCCCGCCGCGATCTTCACCGCTCGTCCGCGGCGCGCACACCCCGGCACCACTTTCGTGCCGGGGCGTGCGCACGTTCGGACGGTCACCACGCGCTGTCGGTGCGTCCCGATAGGCTGAACGCATGACGCGAGCCGAGCAGCCAACGGCCCACACCCCGGCCCCCGACGACGCACTGGTGGCGGACTCCCGCGAGCGCGCCGTCCGCGCCCTGCTGCACCGTCCGCAGATGCGGCGGTTGTGGAGCGCACAACTGGTGGGAGGTGTCGCCGACACCCTCGCGCTGCTGGTCCTGGTCCTCCTCACCCTCCAGGCGGTCATCGACGAGGGCTCCTTCGGCGGCGGCTACCGCGGCGCGGCCCTGGCGGTCGCGGCCGTCTTCGGGGCGCGCATCGTGGCGACCGTGCTCTTCGGCGCGGTCCTGCTGGGCCCGCTCACCTCGCTCACGTCCCACGAGGGCCCGCTCGACCGCCGCTGGACCATGGTCGGCACGGACGGCGTGCGCGCCGCGCTGCTGATCGTCGCCCCGCTGTGGATCGACTGGACGCCGGCCGACGCGCCCGTCCTGCTGCTCGTCACCGTCTTCCTGACCGGGGTCGCCGAGCGGCTGTGGACCGTGTGCCGGGAGAGCGCGGCGCCCGCGCTGCTGCCCGCCCCGCCCCCCGAGGGCGCCACGGTGCGTCCGCTGCCCGACCACATGGACGCCCTGCGCCGCCTGACGCTGCGCACGACCTTCCTGACGATCCCGCTGGCCGCCGCCGCGCTCGTCGTCGCGTCCCTGTTCAACAACCTCCTGGGCACCGCCGTCGACTGGTTCGACCAGCACCAGGCGGCCCTCGGCGCGTACGTCGCGGCCGGCCTCTTCGCGGCCTCCCTGTCCGTGCTGACCTACCTCGAGCTGCCGGGCACGCGCACCCCGCGCGCGCGGTCGCCGCTCGAGGGCCTGCGCCGCCCGAAGAACGCCACCGGCGTCGACAAGGGCCGCACCGGGGCCGTCCCCCTGCTCGTGCTCGCCTCCGCGTCCGTCGCCGGGGCGATCGCCGCCGCCGTCTCCGTCTGCGCGCTGCACGCCGGGGACCTCGGCGGCGGCCCGGTGCTGTACGGACTGGCGGTGCTCGCCCTCACCGGCGGCGTCGTCCTGGGCATCCGTACGGCCCCGAGGGCCCTGGTGTCCCTGTCGCGGCGCCGCCTGCTGGCGCTGGCGATCGCCCTCACCGGCGTCGCGCTGCTCGCCGCCGGACTGGTCCCCGACGTCACCACCGTCCTGCTGATCCTCGCGCTGGCCGGCGTCGGCGCGGGCGCGGCCGCCAACACCGGGCACGCGCTGCTCGACCAGGAGACCGAGGACCACCGCCGGACGCGCATGACCGAGCACCTGCACGCGGTGGTGCGGGTCCTCGTCGCCCTCGCCGCGGTGCTCGCCCCGGTGGTCGCGGCCGCGATCGGCCCGCACCGGCTGGAGAACGGGCGGTTCGTGTTCGCGCACGGCGGCGCCGCCTTCACGCTGATGCTGGTCGGCGCGCTGCTGCTGCCGGTGGCGGCGCTCGTGCTGGCCAAGGTCGACGACCGCTCCGGCGTACCGCTCAGGCAGGACCTGGTCGACGCGCTGCGCGGTGGCGACGACCCGGTGACGGCGCCCGCGGCCACCGGTTTCTTCATCGCCCTCGAAGGCGGCGACGGGGCCGGCAAGTCCACCCAGGCCGAGGCCCTCGCCGAATGGATCAGGTCCAAGGGTCACGAGGTCGTCCTCACCCGGGAGCCGGGCGCCACGCCCGTGGGCAAGCGGCTGCGGTCCATCCTCCTGGACGTCTCCTCGCAGGGCCTGTCCCACCGCGCGGAGGCGCTGCTGTACGCCGCCGACCGGGCCGAGCACGTCGACACCGTCGTACGGCCCGCCCTGGAGCGCGGCGCCGTGGTGATCACCGACCGGTACATCGACTCCTCCGTCGCCTATCAGGGCGCCGGCCGTGACCTGTCCCCGACCGAGATCGCGCGGATCTCCCGCTGGGCCACCAACGGCCTGGTGCCGCACCTGACGGTCCTGCTTGACGTCTCGCCGGAGACCGCCAGGGAACGCTTCACCGAGGCGCCCGACCGCCTGGAGTCGGAACCGGCCGAGTTCCACGCGCGCGTGCGGGCCGGTTTCCTGACCCTGGCCGCCGCCGACCCCGGGCGCTACCTCGTGGTGGACGCCGGGCAGGAGCCCGAGGCCGTCACTGCCGCAGTCCGGCACCGGCTGGACCAGACGCTGCCGCTGTCCGAGGCCGAGCTGAAGGCCCAGGAGGAGGCGCGCCGCAAGGCGGAGGAGGAGGCCCGGCGCAAGGCCGAGGAGGAGGCCCGGCGCAAGGCCGAGGAGGAGCGCCTGGAGCGCGAGCGCCAGGAGCAGCTGGCCCGGCTGCGCGCCGAGGAGGAGGAGCGCAAGCGGCGCGAACTGGAGGAGGCGCAGCGGCGCGAGGCCGAGCGGCAGGCCGAGGAGGCCCGGCAGCGCGCGGAGGAGGCGCGGCGCAGGGCCGAGGAGGAGCAGGCCCGGCTGCTCGCCGAGGAGCAGGCCCGCGCGGAGGCCGAGGCCCGCCGGAAGGCGGAGGAGGAGCGGCGCCGCAAGCAGGCCGAGGAGGAGGCGCGGCTGCGCGCCGAGGCCGAGGCGCGGCGGCTGGAGAAGCAGCAGAAGGCGGAGGAGGCCCTGCTGCGGGCCGAGGAGGCCCGGCGGGCGGCGGAGCAGGCGACGGCCGCCGCGCAGGCGGGTCCCCGCCGGCCCGCGGAGCCCGGTGGCCCGGCGGTGCCGCCGGAGGCGGCGACCGTGCCGACCCCGGTGGTGACGCCGACGAACGCGTCCGGCGGCCCCGCGGACGAGACGGCGGTTCTTCCGCCGGTGCGGGAGACGCGGGAGGAGCGGGCAGAACGGACGGACCGAGGGGATGCGCGGGGTGCCTCGCGGACTCCCCGCGCAGCCGTCGAGTCCGAGTCGGAGACCACGGCGAAGCTGCCCAAGCCGCCGGTTCCCCCGGCCCCGGCGGGCGCGGCCGACGAGACGGCCGTACTGCCGTCCGTGCCGCCCGCGGGCGCTGCGGACGAGACCGCCGTACTGCCGCCGGTGGGCGCCGACGAGACGGCGGTGCTGCCTCCGGTGCGCGACGAGGCCGCCGACGAGACCGCCGTGCTCCCGCCGGTGCGCGGCGAGGATCCCGCGGACCGGGTTCCGCCGGGGTTCTTCCGGCAGGGGCCGCGGACGGGCGCGGGGCCCGACGGCACCGACGAGCGGACGCGCGAGCTGCCGCAGGTCCAGGAGGACGGCGGCGCACGGCGGCGCCCCCGGCCGGACTGGGCCGAGGAGACCCCGCTGGACGACCTGCCGACACTGGCGGACGAGTTGCTCGGACCGCGCGAGGACGGCGGCGACGACGAGGACCGGGCCGGCGGTGGGGACGGCGGCCGCGGTCGCGGCCGCAGGCGCTGAGCCGGCCCGGCGGGCGGCGCGCCTGCGGAAGGGCGGCCGGGTGGGCCGCCCGTCCGCGTTGTCAGCGGTCCCCCGCACAATGGAGGGCGGACCGCGAAGTGTGACGAAAGGGCCGGGTGACCCATGAGCGTGTGGGACGACCTCGTCGGGCAGGAGAGGGTCGGCGAGCAGCTGATCGCCGCCGCCCGGGACGCCGACGCCCTGGTCACCGCGGCCGCCTCCGCCGCACCGCCGCCGGAGGCGTCGAAGATGACCCATGCCTGGCTGTTCACGGGGCCGCCCGGCGCCGGCGTCACGCAGACGGCGCGGGCCTTCGCCGCCGCCCTGCAGTGCGTGAGCCCCGACCGCGCCCTGGGCGGCGCCCCCGGCTGCGGCTTCTGCGACGGCTGTCATACGGCGCTGGTGGGCACGCACGCCGACGTCAGCACCGTCGCCGCGGTCGGCACCCAGATCCTCGCCGAGGACATGCGCGACACCGTCCGCAAGTCGTTCACGTCCCCGGCGAACGGCCGCTGGCAGGTGATCCTCGTCGAGGACGCCGAGCGGCTGAACGAGAAGTCGGCCAACGCCGTCCTCAAGGCCGTCGAGGAGCCCGCCCCGCGCACGGTGTGGCTGCTGTGCGCCCCCTCGATCGAGGACGTCCTGCCCACCATCCGCTCCCGCTGCCGCCACCTGAACCTGAGCACCCCGTCGGTGGCCGCCGTCGCCGACATGCTCGTACGCCGCGAGGGCGTCGAACCCGACGCGGCCGCCGCAGCCGCCCGCGCCACCCAGGGCCACGTGGACCGCGCCCGCCGCCTCGCCACCGACCCCGCGGCGCGTGAGCGCCGCGCCGCCGTGCTCAAGCTGCCCCTGCGCCTGGACGACGTCGGCGGCTGCCTCAGAGCCGCGCAGGAGCTGGTGGACGCGGCCTCGGAGGACGCCAAGTCGCTCGCCGAGGAGCTGGACGCCAAGGAGACCGAGGAGCTGAAGGCGGCGCTGGGCGCGGCCCAGGGCGGCCGGCTGCCGCGCGGCACCGCGGGCGTGATGAAGGACCTGGAGGACAAGCAGAAGCGCCGCCGCACCCGCACCCAGCGCGACAGTCTCGACCTCGCCCTCACCGACCTCACCAGCCTCTACCGCGACGTCCTCGCCCTCCAGCTCGGCTCCCGCGTGGCCATCGCCAACGCCGACGCGCAGGACACCCTGGACCGCGTGGCCGGCGGCAGCTCGCCCGAGTCCACCCTGCGCCGCATAGAGGCGATCGCCGCCTGCCGTGACGCGCTCGACCGCAACGTGGCCCCGTTGCTGGCGGTGGAGGCGATGACGATGGCGCTGAGAGCGGGCTGAGGCCGCCGCGCGGCTCGGCGGGGCCGGGGGCCCGGCACGCTCGCGGACCGCGGCCGCTCACCGCGAGCCACCGCTCATCACTCGTACGAGGCACGCTGTGCACGGAGAGTGCTCAGCTCATTGCGGAGGGTTACGCTCGTTCGATGCACATCAGGCGCGCCCTCCGCATCCGGAGTCCACGGCTCCCCCTCGCCCTTCGCCCGGCCCGGACCGGCGGCTCGCTCCTCGTGGCCGCCGCCCTGCTCGTCTCGGGCTGCTCCGCCGCCGGCACCCAGCAGCGCCCGGCGACCGCCCCCGCGGCGGACGCCGTGCTGGCCGCGCTGCCGCAGTCCACCCCGGCCGCCCTGTCCCGGTACTACGCGCAGAGGCTGACCTGGCGCAAC
>NZ_BMVJ01000020.1:118950-123621 GCF_014650655.1 Streptomyces anandii JCM 4720 | reverse complement strand
TGCGGAGTCCCCGGATTCCAGTGCGCCACGATGAAGGCGCCGCTCGACTACTCCCACCCCGCCGGCGGCGACATCAAGCTGGCCGTCGCCCGCAAGAAGGCCACCGGTCCCGGCAAGCGCATCGGCTCGCTCCTGGTCAACCCGGGCGGCCCGGGCGGCTCGGCCATCGGCTACCTGCAGCAGTACGCGGGCGTCGGCTACCCGGCCGAGGTCCGCGCCCGTTACGACATGGTCGCCATGGACCCGCGCGGCGTG
The DNA here is from genome assembly GCF_014650655.1 of Streptomyces anandii JCM 4720. Lineage (GTDB taxonomy): Bacteria > Actinomycetota > Actinomycetes > Streptomycetales > Streptomycetaceae > Streptomyces > Streptomyces anandii. The sequence continues at coordinate 123,366 of NZ_BMVJ01000020.1, read as the reverse complement.
GCCCGCAGCGAGCCCGTCGAGTGCCTCGACGACCGTGGCATGGACACGTACACGCAGACCGACATGACGCCCGACGACCGCGGTGAGGTCGACGCGCTCGTCGGCGCCTACCGCAAGTTCGCGGACGGCTGCGGGGCGCACGACCCCCGGCTGCTGCGGCACGTCTCCACCGTGGAGGCGGCACGCGACATGGACATCCTGCGCGCCGCGCTCGGCGACCGCACGCTGCACTACGTCGGGGCCTCCTACGGCACGTTCCTCGGCGCGACGTACGCCGGGCTGTTCCCGAAGCGGGTCGGCCGGCTGGTCCTGGACGGCGCGATGGACCCGTCCCTGTCGGCGCGCAGGCTGAACCTGGACCAGACGGCGGGATTCGAGACGGCGTTCCAGTCGTTCGCGAAGGACTGCGTGCGGCAGAGCGACTGCCCCCTCGGCGGCCGCGGCACGACGCCCAAGCAGGCCGGCGACCGCCTCGCGGCGTTCTTCCGCAAACTCGACGCGCACCCCATCCCCACCGGCGACGCGGACGGCCGCCGCCTGGGCGAGGCGCTGGCCACCACGGGCGTCATCGCGGCGATGTACGACCAGGCGGCCTGGCCGCAACTGCGCGAGGCGCTGAACTCGGCCATGAAGGACAACGACGGAGCCGGCCTGCTCGTCCTGTCCGACAGCTACTACGAGCGCGACGCCGACGGCCACTACAGCAACCTGATGTACGCCAACGCCGCCGTGAACTGCCTGGACCTCCCGCCCGCCTTCGCCTCGCCCCAGCAGGTGCAGAAGTCGCTCCCCGCCTTCGAGAAGGCCTCCCCGGTCTTCGGCGAGGGGCTGGCCTGGGCCTCCCTGAACTGCGCCTACTGGCCGGTGCGGGCGACCGCCGGGCCGCACCGCATCGTGGCGAAGGGCGCGGCCCCCATCGTGGTCGTCGGCACCACCCGCGACCCGGCGACCCCGTACCGCTGGGCCCAGTCCCTGGCCCGCCAGTTGGCCTCGGGCCGCCTGCTCACCTTCAACGGCGACGGCCACACCGCCTACGGCCGCGGCAGCCGCTGCATCGACTCCGCGATCGACGCCTACCTGCTCCACGGCACCCCGCCGGCCCGCGGAAAGCGCTGCCCGTAGCGGCCACCGCCGGCCCCGCCCCGGCCCTCTCCGGGGCGGGTGCGAAGCACCCCTCGAAACTGTGTAGACTTACCGACGTTGCCGATCGCACCATAGTGCCGGCAGCGCGCCGCTTTAGCTCAGATGGCCAGAGCAACGCACTCGTAATGCGTAGGTCTCGGGTTCGAATCCCGAAAGCGGCTCCATGGTGAACCCCGGGTCGGGACTCTGACCTGGGGCTTCTCTGTTTCGTTGACCTTGGAATTCTGGCTGATCGGACACCGGTGTCCTACGCGTCGCACTGTGACCGGCGCGACGACCGCCCGGGGCCGCAGCAGCCAGGCCGGAGCGACCCGCGCCATGAGGATGCCGCTCCTCGGCGATCTCGGCGACGACGGCGGCCGCCGCTCGGTCCGAATCCTCGATGGGGCCGTAGAACCGCTCCTGGACCGGGTCGTCGGGGCGGTGGGAGGATCAGGACCCGTAGCAGGCGGACGAGTTCGTGGCGGCCTGATCACACCGGCCCCGCGAGTACAGCGAAGAGTCGAGATCTCACGCCGGCCGCGGTGCTCCGAGGCGTCCGCGCGATGCCGCTCGGCCGCCGGGCCGTGGCGGGCAGGTCGGCCGCGTTCGTCCTCACTGGGGCGGCCACTGCAGCGCCGCACGCACGTCGCCGGGGGTGGCCGGGTCGGGTTCCAGGTCGTCGAGCCAGGCCGCGTCGGGGCTGAAGCGGGCCCTGAACGGCCGGCCCACCAGCTCCGGATCGCGGGCCTGGAGCAGGCGCAGCCGGAAGAAGGAACCCTCGGGGGTGTCCTCGACCCCGTCGACCACCACCTTGCCGGGCGTCGCCGACATCACCGGGCCGCGCACTGTGCGGGCCAGGCCCGGCAGGGTGCGGTAGGCCCGCGCGAAGATGTCCACCGCCTGGGCGAGCGGCACCCGGAAGTACTCCTGGGGTCCGGTGTCCCGCTCCACGAACATGTAGTACGGGACCGCGCCCGCGGCCAACTCCAGCCGCCAGAGCGTGTTCCAGGTGGCGGGGTCGTCGTTGACGTGCGCGATCAGAGGGGCCTGGCAGTACACGACGGCACCCGTGGCGCGGATCCGGGCGAGCGCGGTGCGCGCCACGTCGGTCTCCAGCTCCCGTGGATGGCTGAAGTGTGCCATCACTGCCAACTGCCGCCCGGACGCGATGACTTGCTCGAAAAGCCGCAGGGCGTCGTCGGCGTCCTGGTCGGTGACGAAGCGCTGCGGCCAGTAGGCCACCGACTTGGTGCCGATCCGGATCGTGCGCACCGTGTCCACGGCCAGCAGCGGCTCGATGTGGCTGCGCAGCCGCTCCGTGGACATGATCATCGGGTCGCCCCCGGTGATCAGTACGTCGTGGACGTCGGGATGGGAACCGAGGTAGTCCACGAGCCCGCCGGGGGCCGGGGCCGCGAACTTCAGGTCGGCGTCGCCGATGAACTGGGCCCAGCGGAAGCAGTACGTGCAATACGCATGGCAGGTCTGGCCCTGGCCGGGGAAGTAGAGCACTGTCTCGCGGTACTTGTGCTGCACACCGGGCAGCGGTTGCCCGGCGTGATTCGGCACGTTCAGCCGCTGCCCCGAGGGGTGCGGGTTGAGGCGCCGGCGCACCTCGGAGACCTTCTCGCGCAGCAGCTGCCGGTCGCCCCGGTCCGAGGAGAGCTTGGCCAACTCGCTCTCGTCGTTCCCGCCCAGCATTCCGGGCTGGGGGAAGGTGAGCTGGAACAGGGGGTCGTCCGGCACCCGGTCCCAGTCGATGAGCTGGTCGAGCACGTACTCGTTGACGCGGAAGGGCAGGACATGCGAGATGGCCCGGACCGAGGTGCGCAGCGGCTCGGAAAGGCCGTGGCGGCGGGCGATCTCGTCGATGTGCCGCGGGCCGAGCGCGCGGAAACGTTCGCCCGCGAGGGGGGACGGCGGAATCATCGGGTACCTCCGATTGCGGTGCGGCGGTGGTGGTGCGTTGGGTGCGGATGGCCCCCGCGGGGAGGTGACGCGACCCTCGCGGGGCGGGCTCACACTCCCCGGCGGGGGTGGTGACTGTCCTACCGCTCTGCTGCGGCGAGGGCCGTCCGCAGGTGCCGGGCCAGTGTCTCCACGGCCGGCCGCCGCAGTACGGAGTAGTGGTCCGCGGGGACGGCCGGCACCTGCAACCGCCCCGGCACCGGGGCGTCCTGGCCGGACTCGTCCGGCGCGCCGAGGAACGGCTCCCAGCCGAGCGCCGGCGAGGTCCCCTCCGGCCTGGGCTGCTCCAGCGCACGCAGCAGCAGAAGCCGGTCGGCCTCCACCGGCCGGGCCGCGGGGCGGTACTTCGAGGCGGCCTTGGAGTGCGCGAGGTACACACTGAAGCGCCGGCGCAGCTCGATGTCCGTGCCGTCGGCCTCGCGCGGGGTGGCCGGGCCCGCCGCCGCGAGGGCGGCCGGGTCGGGGGCCGGTCCGTCGAAGCCGGTGCCGGCCAGCTCCGCCACGAACGAGGCCGCGCGTTCGGCCGGTTCCGCGTCGAAGCCGTCGTAGGCGCGGGCTCCGGGGGCGTAGGAGTCGATCAGGGCGAGCAGTTCGACCCGCTCGCCGTCGAAGGACAGCTGGCGTGCCATCTCGTAGGCGATGAGTCCGCCCACCGACCAGCCCGCGAGACGATAGGGCCCTGTGGGCTGGACCTGCCGCATCTCGTACAGGTAGGCGGCGGCGATCTGCCGTATGTCGGAGCGCGGCCGCTCGCCCAGGCCGGTGCCCTGGGCCCGGAAGGCGAACACCGGTCCCGTGTCGGCCATGAGCCGGGCCAGCTGGCGGAAGGCGAGCACGTCGCCGCCGATGCCGTGGACGCAGAACAGGGGACGTCCGGGCCCGGCGTCGGACAGGGCGACCAGTTCACCGTCCCGCTCGGCCGTCGTGGCCTGCCGGCCGGCGTCGATCGCCTCGGCCAGCCGGGCTATGGTCGGCTGCTCCAGGACCTGGCGCAGGGTCAGGTCGCTGTCGAGCAGCTTGCGCACCCGGGTGATCATCACGGTGGCCAGGAGGGAGTGCCCGCCGGTCTCGAAGAAGTCCGTCTCGACGCCGATCTCGTCCTTCTTGAGAAGGTCGGACCAGATCCGCGCGAGCGCCTTCTCGGTCGCGGTGCGCGGCGCGACATGGGGGGTGGCCGCGGCGGTGCCGGTGTACGACAGCAGGGCGCGCCGGTCGACCTTGCCGTTGGGCATCAGCGGCAGCGCGGGCAGCGCCAGCAGCAGCGCCGGTACGACCGGAGCGGGCAGCCGCCCGACCAGGTGCGCGCGGAGCGTCTCGGCCGTG
>NZ_BMVJ01000020.1:118073-118914 GCF_014650655.1 Streptomyces anandii JCM 4720 | reverse complement strand
ACCCGGCCGCCGTCCCGGTCGGTGAAGAAGGCGACCAGCCGGGTCTGCCCGTCGTCGCTGACCGCCTCGACATGGCAGGTGGCGACACCGGGGCAGGTCAGCGCCGCGGTGGCGATCTCGGAGGGGTGCACGCGCACGCCGCGCAGCTTGACCGTCCCGTCCCGGCGCCCCTCGGGCACGATCGTCCCGTCGGCCCGCAATACCGCGATGTCCCCGGTGCGGTACGGGGCGTCGGGCCGGATCTCGCCCGTGACGGCCAGCCGGCCCGGCTGCTCGGCGGGGGCCAGGTAACCCAGGGTGCCGAAGGCGGTGTCGATGAGGATCTCGCCGCGCTCGCCGGGCGCGCAGGGCCGGCCGCCGCGACCGGTCACCGTGATCCGGGTGTCGGGCAGCGGCCTGCCGACCGGCTGCACACCCGCCGCCGGCAGCTCCGGAATCCGGTGGAAGCTGCGGATCATGGTGGTCTCGGTCGGGCCGTAGAAGTTCACCAGTTCGGCCCGGCAGTCCGGGAACTGGGACCTGAAGGCGGTCACCGTCGAGTCCAGCAGCGGCTCTCCCGCCAGGCACACCAGACGCAGGGCAGCCAGCTTCGCGCCCGCCGCCTCCGGACCGAGCGCGAGCAGCGAGCCGAGGACGCTGGGCGTGGTGTGCACCACCGTCACCCGCTCCTCGTCCAGCCACGTCAGCAGGCGCTGCGCGTCGTCCTGGATGCCCGCGGGCGGCAGCGCGACCGAGGCGCCGGTCGACAGCGGAAGGAACACGTCGCGCAGCACCGCGTCGAAGGAGAACGCCGTCAGCTGCGCCACCCGGTCGTCCGGGCCGATGGCGAACTCGTCCCGCT
>NZ_BMVJ01000020.1:116531-118047 GCF_014650655.1 Streptomyces anandii JCM 4720 | reverse complement strand
CCCAGGCGACGAAGTGGTCGAGCGAGGCACGGCGGCCCAGCACCGGCTTGGGTTCGCCGGTGGTGCCGGAGGTGAAGAAGACGTACGCGGCCTGGTCGGGCGCCGAGGCGGGCTCCGCCGTCAGCGGCTGTTCGCGGTCCTCGGGCGTGCCGTCGGCGGACAGCCGCAGCGTCGGTACCGGAAGCCCGGCGTCGAGTGACGCGGCGGTGGCGACGACGGCGAGCTGGGCGCCGGCCCGAACCGTCATCTGCTCACGGCGGGCCGCGGGCAGGGCCGCGTCGACGGGCACCACCACGCGGCCGCTCTCCATGCCCGCGACGAGCGCGGCCACGGAGGCGAAGCCCTTGTCGCCGACCACCGCGACGACCGCCCGTTCGGGCAGCGCCGCGTCGATTCGGTCGACGGCGTCGACGAGTTGGCGGTAGGTCCAGGTCTGCTCGCCCTGCCGGACGGCCGGCGCGTCCGGCCGGGTTCGGGCGCGCTCGCGCAGTTCCCGCAGGACCGGGGCCGGGTGCGGCACGCTGCCGGTGATGACGGGCGCGGGGCCGGCGGCGAGCCGGGGCTCGGGGACGTCCGGGGTGCGCACGCCCTGGCTCAGCAGCTCGGCGTAGCGCTCGGCGAGAGCGGCCGCGAACTCCTCGCTGAACAGATCGGTGTCGTACTCCAGGTCGCACACCAGGTCGCCGTCAAGGGCGCGGACCACCATCGTGAGATCGAACTTCGAGGTCGCGAAGGTGCCCTCCAGGTCGAGCGGCCGCAGCGCCGTCATCGCCCGGGTGGGCACCTCGGCGGGCGGCATCCGGAACATGGTCCGGAAGAGCGGCGTACGGCCGCCGTCGCGGTCCGGCCGCAGGGCCTCGACGATCCGCGGGAACGGCAGGTCCTGGTGCTCGTAGGAGGCGAGCAGGGTGCCGTGCACGGCACGCACCGCGTCGGAGAAGCGGGGCGCCTCGGCGAAGCCCATGCGCACGGCGTGCGTGCGCACGAAGAAGCCGACGGTCTGCTCCAGTTCCGCCTGGTCGCGGCCGGCGCTGTCGACGCCGACGACCACCTCGTCCTGGTGCGCGGTCCGCGACAGCAGCAGTCCGAAGGCGGCGAGCAGCGCCATGTAGCGGGTAACGCCGTGCGCCCGGCAGAACCGGTCGAGGAGCGCGGCCGTGGCGGCCGGGACGGTGATCCGGTGGATCCTGCCGCGGTGGGTGCGGGCGGCGGGGCGGGGCAGGTCGGCCGGCAGGTCCAGCTCCGGCGCGTCCCGCAGGCGCTCCGTCCAGAACTCCAGCGAGCGGGCCAGCGCCGCCTCGTCGGTCCGCTCCCGCTGCCAGGCGGCGAAGTCGCCGTACTGCGGGGCGGCGGGTCCGTCGAGCGGGACGTCCTGCCCGGCCGGGGAAACGGTCAGGGAGGCGTCCAGGTCGGCGGCGATGATCTGCCAGGACCAGCCGTCGCAGACGATGTGGTGCACGACCAGGCCGAGGATCAGCTCCCGTGGCGTGCGCACCAGGCGGGCGCGCAGCAGCGG
>NZ_BMVJ01000020.1:115464-116498 GCF_014650655.1 Streptomyces anandii JCM 4720 | reverse complement strand
GCCGGTCTCCAGGTCGAAGGGGCGGGCGGCTTCCTCGGCGAGGGCCGCGAGGGCTGCGGCGCGGTCGGCGGCCGGTGGCAGCTCGCGCAGCTCGGGCCGGATGTTGTCCGACACCACCTGCACGGGGCGGCCGCCGTCCGCGCGGAACAGCGTGCGCAGCGCCTCGTGCCGGCTCAGCAGCTCGGTGAGGGCCTTCTCGACGCGCAGCAGCTCGGTGTCCGCCGGGAGTTCGAAGGCGCCGGCCATGTTGTACGCGAAACCGGCGGGGTCCAGCTGATGCAGGAACCAGAGGCCCTCCTGCTCGTGCGACAACGGCAGCGGACCGGTGCCGGTCCGGCGCCCGACCACCGGCCGCGGCGCGACCGGCCCGTCGCTGGTCCGGCCGATGAGGTCGGCGAGTTCGGCGACCGTGGGGTTGCGGAAGAACTCCTGCAGCCCGAGGTCCGCGCCGAAGTGTCCGCGCACCCGGGACAGCACCCGGACCATGCTCAGCGAGTCGCCGCCGAGTTCGAAGAAGTGCGTGTCCCGCGCGACGGAGTCCACCGGTACGCCGAGGATCTCGGCCCACAGCGCGGCCAGGCGCTGCTCGGCCGGGCCCGCCGGCCGCCGGTCGGGCGCCGCCTGCTCGGTGTGCGCCTCCGGCACGTCGGGCAGCGCGCCGCGGTCCACCTTGCCGTTGGGCGACAGCGGCAGCGCCGCGAGTTCGATCACCCGGGACGGCACGGCGGCCGTCGACAGCCTGGCGGCGACCAGGTCGCGCAGCTCCTGCCGCCACGCGGGGGTCGCGGCGCCCACCGGTACGACGTAAGCGTGCAACTGGGGTGATTGCTCGGCGATCTGACGGACGATCACCGCGGCCTCGCGCACCTGCGGGTGCCCGCTGAGCACCGCCGCCACCTCGACCGGCTGGATCCGCACGCCACGGATCTTGACCTGGTCGTCGACGCGGCCGCTGATCGCCAGGGTTCCGTCGACCGTCCAGCGGCCCAGGTCACCGGTGCGGTAGACCCGGTCGGCGGGGTCGTCGCCGAACG
>NZ_BMVJ01000020.1:114929-115442 GCF_014650655.1 Streptomyces anandii JCM 4720 | reverse complement strand
GGTTCGTGCCGAACGCGCCCGAGGCGCCGTCACCGTCGAGATAACCGCGCGTCAGGAACGGCGTACGGACGACGACCTCGCCCGGCTCGCCCACGCCGCACAGCGCGCCGCGCCGGTTGAGGACCAGCAGCTGTGTGTCGTCGATCGGGGCGCCCACCGGCAGGATGCCGTCCGGCACCTGCTCGGGGACCTCGTGGCAGGACTGCAGGACAGTGCCCTCGGTGGTGCCGTACAGATTGAGCACCCGGCCGGTGAACATTGGGAACCGCTCGCGCCAACGGCGTACCAGTGCGCCCGGCAGGGGCTCACCGGCCAGGCACAGCAGACGCACCGAAGCACAAAGGACCGTGTCCCGGGGCTCCGAGTTCAGCCAGGACGCCAGGACGCTCGGGACGGTGTGGACGATCGTCACTGCCTGCCGGTCGAGCCAGCGCAGCATGCCCGCCGGGTCCTCGTAGGGCCGGTCGGAGTCCGGCAGGACCAGGGTGGCGCCGCAGGTCAACGCGAGGAAGA
>NZ_BMVJ01000020.1:107733-114906 GCF_014650655.1 Streptomyces anandii JCM 4720 | reverse complement strand
AGTCGCGCAGCGCCGCGTCGAAGGAGAGCGAGGCCGCGATCTGGCCGACCCGGTCGGCGGGCCCGAAGCCATAGGCCTCCTGCTCCCAGCCGACGTAGTGCGACAGCGCGCCGTGCCAGCCGAGCACACCCTTGGGGCGGCCGGTGGTGCCGGAGGTGAAGAAGACATAGGCGGCGTCCTGCGCGTCGACCGCGGGCAGTTCGCTCTCCGCAGCCGCCGCGAGGGCCGCGAAGGGGCGGGTGCGCTCCGGTGCGAGCGGGGGCACGTCGCCGGTGGTGACGACCAGTTCGGCCGCCGCGGCGGCGAGCAGGTCGCGGGCCCGGCTCTCGGGCAGGGCCGCGTCGAGGAGCAGCACGACGGCGCGGGCCCGCATCACGCCCAGCACCGCAGCGACCGTCTCGAAGCCGCGGCCGCCGTGCACCGCCACCACCCGGCCGGGCTCGACCCCCTCGCCGCGCAGGCCCGAGGCCACCCGGCGGGCCGTCGTGGCGAGCGTCGCGTAGTCCCAGCTGAGCTCGCCGCGGCGCAGTGCCGTCCGAGTGGGGTGCTCGGCCGCCTGCCGCTCGACGAGTTCGGTGACGGGCGGCGGTACGGGGGCGGTGAGCGGGGCCGCGGCCTCCTCCCGGGTGGGGGGCGTGGTCGTGGCCGACCAGCTGCGGTTGTCGGTGTTGCTGCCACTCATGACGCGGCGTGCCTCCAGTTCAGGGGGTGCTGCTCAGCAGCGAGTAGTCGTGTATGTACGCGTCCGGGTCGGCGAGGGCCTGGTCGAGCAGGCCGGCCAGCTGGGCCGCGAAGGTGGCCGCCTGCTGCGGGTCGAGCACGTCGAGGGCGTGGACCAGCCGGGTGGGCAGCGGCGCCTGGAGCGAGCGCACCTCCAGCTTCAGCGCGTAGTGCGTGCGCGGGCTCGGCACCTCGGCGATCTCGGCCCGCAGCCCCGCGCGCTCGGCCCGCCAGGGCGGGGTGTTCTGCACCACCAGCAGCGCCTGCAGCAGCGGCGAGAGTCCCGGCGCGACGCGTTCGCCGGCGAGCGGCCGGTACATGCGCTCCACCGGCACCATGCCGTGGGTCTGCGCGGCCGCCGCGGTGGCGGCGACCTGCCGGACCAGGCCCAGGAACGTCAGGTCCTCGTCCGGGCGGACCCGCAGCGGCAGGGTGTTGATGAAGCACCCCACCAGCGGCTCGACGTCGACGTCCGTACGGTTCGCCAGCGGGGCGGCGACGATCAGGTCCTCCTGCTGGGACAGCCTGCCCAGCAGGGTCGCGTAGCCGGCCAGCAGCACGCTGAAGGCCGTCGTGGCGTGACGCGCGCAGAACGCGGCCAGCCGCTCGGCGAACCCGTCGGCCCACGTCACCTCCACCGTCCCGGCCGGCAGGCTCAGCGCGGGCGGTCGCTGCCCCGCGCCGGCCAGACGGGGCAGCGGCGGCAGGTCGCGCAGCTGCCCGGCCCAGTGGTCCAGCGCCGCGTCGGGCACCGCCCGGCGCGCCTCCCAGGCGGCGTAGTCCGCGTACTGCACCGCGAGGGGTTCCGGTATGGCGGGGTCGGCGCCGGTCTCGGCGGCCCACAGGGCGCAGAAGTCCTCGGCGATCACCGACCAGGACCAGCCGTCGGTGACGATGTGGTGCAGGGCCAGGACGAGGAAGTGGTCGTCGTCGGCGAACTCGACGAGCGCCGCGCGCACCAGGGGGCCGTGGGCCGCGTCGAACGGCTCGGCACCGACCTGGAGAGTCAACTCCACGGCGGCCGCGGCACGTCGGCCTTCGGGCAGGCCGCGCCGGTCGACCCGGGGAACGTCGAGTCGGACGCCGTCCTCGATCACCGGGGCGGGCCTGCCGTCGAAGTCGGGGAACGACGTGCGCAGCACCTCGTGGCGGTCGAGCAGCCGGTGCAGCACCCGCACGAGCGTGATGTGGTCGGCCGGGCCGGTCAGGCGCAGCCCGCCGTGGATGGTCATCGCGATGTCGTCGGGGTCCGCGCGCTGCAGCAGCCACATGCGCAACTGGGAGGAGGACAGCGGAAGTCGGCCGTCCCTGGAGACGGGGTCGATCCGGTCGCGCTCACAGGCGCCGGACGCGCGCGCCTTGGTCACCGCGTCCAGCAGCGCGTCGTAGTGGGCCCGGGCGAGGAAGTCGCTGATGTCGAGCTCGACGTCGAACTCCCGGCGCGCGGCGGACACCAGCCGCACCGCGAGCAGCGAGGTGCCCCCCGCCTCGAAGAATCCGTGGGTGTCGGGATCGCTCCCCAAAACGTCCCGCCACAGCCGCCGCAGCCGAGCGTCCGGTGTCACCGCTCCGGCGCCGGAGCCGCCGGCGCCGTCCCCCGTGTACGCCTCGGCGCCGTCACCGGTGGCCGCCGCCGGCTCCGTGTCCGATCCAGGGGCGGGCCAGGGCAGCGCCTTGCGGTCGGTCTTGCCGTGGCGGCTGAGGGGGAACTCCTGGACGGGGACGAGCGCGCTGGGGACGTACGCGGCGGGCAGGGTCCGCGCGAGGGCGGCCCGTACCGCGGGGGCGTCCGCGGCGGTGAGCCGGCCCGTGGTCCAGGCCACCAGCAGCGGGCGGCCGTCGGCGTCCTGCCGCAGCCCCACCACCGCCTGGTCGATCAACTCCAGCCGTTCCAGGGCGGTCTCCACCTCGCCCGCCTCGATCCGGACTCCGCCGAGCTTGATCTGGTGGTCGATCCGCCCGTGGTAGTCGAAGGCCCCGTCGGGACGGACGGACGCCAGATCGCCGGTGCGGTACATACGGGTGCCGGGCCGGCCGGTGAACGGGTCGGGCACGAAGGCCGTCCGCTCGGCCTCGGGCCGGTTGAGGTATCCGCGGGCCACGGCGACCCCGCCGATGCACAACTCCCCCGTGCCGCCGGGCGCCACGGGACGCAGTTCGGGGTCGACGACGTACAGCGAGACACCGTCGACGGGGTGCCCGATGGGGACCTGGCCCGTCGTCTGGCCGGGGTCGCAGCGCCAGTGCGTCACGTCGATCGCGGCCTCGGTGGGCCCGTAGAGGTTGTGCAGCTCCACACCGGGCAGCCGCTCGAAGAACCGCTGCTGGGTGCGGAGCCGGAGCTCCTCGCCACTCACCAGGACGCGGCGCAGGGTGGCCGTGTGCGCGTGCGGCACCTCGTGCAGGAACTCCTCCAGCATGCTCGGCACGAAGTGCAGCACGGTGACGGAGTACTCGTGGATCGCGCGCAGCAGATAGCGCGGGTCGCGATGGCCGCCGGGGCGGGCGAAGGCCAGCCGGGCGCCGGTGATCAGCGGCCAGAAGAACTCCCAGACCGACACGTCGAAGGTGTACGGGGTCTTCTGCAGGACCGTGTCGCCGGGACCGATGGGCAGCGCCCGCTGCATCCACTCCAGGCGGTTGCGGATCGCCGCGTGCTCGGTGAGCACGCCCTTGGGCAGGCCGGTGGAGCCGGAGGTATACAGGACGTAGGCGAGGTTGTGCTCGTGCGCCGCGCCGGCCGGCCCGGCGGCCGGCGCCTCGGGGCAGTCGGCGATGTCGAGCACCGGGGCGCCCCAGGGCTGGGCCGGCGCGGCGGTGTCGGCGTCGGCGAGCACCGCCACCGCACCGGAGTCGCGCACCAGCAGCCGCTGCCGCTCGGCGGGGTCGTCCAAGGCGAGCGGCAGATACGCGGCGCCCGCCCGCACCACGGCGAGCACCGCTACGGCGAGGTCGGCCGAGCGCGGCAGGCACAGCGCGACGACCGTGTCCGGGCCCGCCCCGCGAGCGCGCAGCGCGGCGGCCACCGCGGAGGCACGGCGGTCCAGTTCGGCGTAGGTCAGCGAGGTGTCGTCGCACACCACGGCCACCGCGTCGGGAGTGCGCGCGCACTGCTGGGTCACGAGCCCGTCAAGGGTCGTCGGCGTACCGTCGCTCATGCCGGGCGCCGCTCCCGCTTCGGGCGGGCGTAGCCGAGCCGGTGCGACTGGTCGATCTCGCCGACCAGCGCGCGGTGCTCGTCCTGTTCGGCCGAGGTGTCGAAGTCCTTGGGTTCCACCACGAACTGGATGCGGCCGGCGAGGTCCCTGGCGAGGGCCTCGGCCTCGTCGGTGGTGTCGGCGTGCACGACGACGTAGCCGGCCCGGTCCAGGGACCAGCGCAGCGGCGGAACCTCGCGCCCGACGGGGAAGTTGACGTGCAGTTCGAGCACCTGCTCGTGGGCGCGGACCTCCTCGGCGCCGCCGACCTCCTTGACCACACCGCGCTCGGCGGCGAAGAAGTGCACCGAGGAAGCGCCCTTCGCCGCGGGGCGGGCGGGCAGTTCGGGCATCAGGCCCAGCGCCCATTCCAGGGCCGACCGCTCCAGGCCGAGGCCGTAGACGGACTGGACCATGGTGTTGAGGCGGTCGCCGCCGCGCCGGTTGTGCCCCTCGACGATGCGCGGTCCGGCGGGCGTCAGTTTGACCTCGACGTGGGAGAGCCCCTCGGAAAGGCCGACGCAGTCGAGGAATTCGGCGACCAGAGCGGTCACCTCCGCCTCGACCTCCGGAGAAATACGGGAGGGCAGGCAGTGGCCGAATTCCACGAAATCCGGACCGAGAATCTTGTCGCAGATCGCCACCGGGACGTACCGGCCGTGGAAGGAGATTCCGTCGACGCTGATCTCGGGGCCTTCGAGGAATTCCTCCATGAGGAAGGTCTCCAGGCCGACGCCGGTGAGTCCTTCGTGGACGCGGTCGAGGTCGTCGGCGGATTCCGCCTTGAAAATGCCCAGGCTCGCCGAACCCGCGACCGGCTTGGCGATGAAGGGGTATCCGGCCGCGGCGCCGAAGGCGGCCAGGTCCTCGCGGGACGTGCCGAGTTCGGCCCGCACCGTGCTGACGCCCGCCTCGGCGAGGTGCCGGCGCATCGCCCACTTGTCGGTCAGCAGCGTCACCGTCGCGTGCGGGACGCCCGGCAGCCCGAGCGCGTCCACCAGGCGGGCGGCGGGCAGCAGCGCCTCCTCGAAGACGGTCACCACGGCGTCCAGGGGCCGCACCGCGTGCAGCGCGGACACCAGCTCCACGAGGCGGTCGGTGTCCTGGTAGTCGAGGACGAGCGCGGTGACCTGTGCGGCAAGGTCGGCCGGCAGCGCCCGGTACTCCTCCGGGGTCTGTACGGCGAGAATCTCCACCTCGGCGTCCAGGGAAAGGGCGTCGCGCAGAAAAGCCCCCCTCGCTCCTACCAGGCACAGACGCTTCTTGGGATCCACTGACTCCACGCTTCCGCTCCGTTTCTCGTGGGACCAGGGCAGTATCTCCCACCACGTTCCCGAATGAATCCCGGACAGATACCCATCGATACCTTCAATTCTTTCGCTGATCCGGCTTGTTCGGCTGCGGAACAGGGTGTTAGGTTCGGCGTCGCTGTCAATTTCTGGAAATTCCTGGGGGTGAGGTTCGCCGATGTGCGGCCTTTTCGGATTCGTCGGCGGAGGAGACCCCTCCCCCCTTCTCGAAGAACGGCTCCGGTCCATGCACCGGCCGATCCGGCATCGCGGCCCGGACTCCTTCGGCCGGCACGTGGAGCCCGGTGTCGCCTTCGGGTTCGCGCGGCTGGCCATCAACGACCTCGACGGCGGACAGCAGCCGATGTACAGCGAGGACGGCCGCGTCGTCGCGATGACCACCGGCGAGATCTACAACCAGCGCGAGCTGCGCGCCGAACTCGTCGCCAAGGGGCACGTGTTCAAGAGTTCCTGCGACACCGAAGTCGTACCGCACCTGTACGAGGAGTACGGCCCCGACTTCGTCACCCGCCTCGACGGGCAGTTCGCCGTGGTCCTGTACGACCGTCGCGAGCGCCTCTTCCTCGGCGCCCGGGACCACTTCGGCGTGACCCCGCTCTTCTACACGCACACCGGCGACCTGCTGGTCTTCGGCTCGGAGATCAAGGCGATCCTCGAACACCCCGCCGTCGAGCGCGCCGTCGACCCGGTCGGCCTCGACCAGGTCTTCACACTGCCGGGCCTGGTCAGCCCCCGCACCATGTTCCAGGGCGTGCGCAGCGTCCCGCCCGGCACCGTGGTCGTCCAGCGCCAGGGTGAGCAGCCGCGGGAGAGGCGCTACTGGGACCTGGTCTACCCACGTGCCGACGCCGAGCTGGAGCGGCACAGCGACGCCCACTACGCCCGGCGCCTGGAGGAACTGCTCGTCGCCTCGGTCGAGAAGCGGCTGCAGTCCGATGTCGGCGTCGGCCTGTACCTGAGCGGCGGCCTCGACTCCTCGCTGGTCGGCGCCATCATGCGGCGGCTGATGCCGCAGGAGCAGATCCTGTCCTTCTCCGCGGCCTTCCCCGAGCGGGAGCTGTCGGAGGCCGGCCACCAGCGGACCATGAGCCGCTTCCTGCGCACCGAGCACCACGAGCGCTTCATTCACGGCGACGAGATCAGCGAGCGCCTGCCCGACGTGATCCGGCACACCGAGTGCCCGCTGAAGGAGTCCTTCGACGCGGCGGCGATGGCCCTGTCGGAGACCGTCAACGAGATGGGCATGCGGGTGGTGCTCACCGGCCAGGGCGCCGACGAGTTCTTCGGCGGGTACATCGGCTACCGCTTCGACCAGGTCCGCGGCGGCCGGGCGGCCGGCTTCGACCAGGACGCGCTGCGCGAGGCGGAGCTGCGGGCCCGGGTGTGGGGCGACGAGAACTTCTTCTACGAGGGCGACGACGTGGCCTTCCGCACCACCAAGCGCCGCCTGTACGCACCGGGCCTGCTGGCCGACCATCCCGACATCGACTGCCTGGAGCACCCCCTGCTGGACCGGGAGCGCCTGGCCGGACTGCACCCGCTGCACCGCCGCTCCTACATCGACCTCAAGGTGCGGCTCGCCGACCACCTGCTGGGCGACCACGGCGACCGGATGGCCTTCGCCAACTCCGTCGAGTCCCGGCACCCGTTCCTCGACCGCGAGCTGGTGGAGTTCCTCACCACCGTCCCACCGGACCTCAAGGTCCGCGGCCTGGAGGAGAAGTACCTGCTCAAGCAGGTCGCGCGGGAGTGGATCCCGGAAGAGATCGTCGACCGCGAGAAGTTCGGCTTCACCGCGCCCGGCAGCCCCTATTTGCTGCGGCAGCGCGACGAACGCATCACCTCGCTGCTGGACCCGGAACGGATCCGCGCCGACGGCTACTTCGACGCCGACGAGGTGTCCCGGCTCACCGAGGCCTACGCCCGGCCGGGATTCAGGATCAACG
>NZ_BMVJ01000020.1:85203-107700 GCF_014650655.1 Streptomyces anandii JCM 4720 | reverse complement strand
TCCCATTCGAGAAGGATCTACTCATGACGGTCATCACATTCAATCTGCTGCTCGACGAGTACGAGCTGCCGCGGCGGGGGAACTGATGCGGAACAACACCGAGGGCCCCGTCGTCGTCGGCGTCTCGGCCCACTTCCACGACTCGGCCGTTGCGGTGCTCGTGGGCGGCGAACTCGTTGGCGCCGCCCACGAGGAGCGCTTCACCCGGGTCAAGCAGGACCCGGACATCCCCCGCGAGGCGCTGCGCCACACGCTGCGCGAGGCCGGGCTGACCCTCGCGGACGTCGACTGCGTCGCCTACTACGAGGACCCGGTCAAGAAGCTCGACCGCCAGCTGTGGATGGGCCTGCCGCAGGTGCCCGACAGCCGCCCCGACGCGCTCTTCCGGCTGGACGCCGACCGGCCGTTCCGCGACATCCGTGAGGCCCTCGGCTTCGACGGCCGGGTGGAGATCGTCGACCACCACCTGTCCCACGCCGCCAGCGCCTACTACTTCTCCGGTTTCGCCGACAGCGCCGTACTGACCGTCGACGCGGTCGGCGAATGGGCCACCACCACCTGGGGCCGCGGCGACGGCGACCACCTGGAACTGATCGGCGAGACCCGCTTCCCGCACTCCCTCGGGCTGCTCTACAGCACCATCACCGGGCACCTCGGCTTCGAGGTGAACGAGGGCGAGTACAAGGTCATGGGCCTGGCACCGTACGGCGAGCCGCGCTTCGCCGACCGGGTCCGCAAGCTGATCGACGTCACTGCGGACGGCACCTTCGAACTCGACCTGGCCTACTTCGACTTCCGCAATCCGCAGGGCATGGGCACCGAGAAGCTCACCGAGCTGCTCGGCGTCCCGCCGCGGGTGCCCGAGTCCGAGATCGAGCAGATCCACTGCGACCTGGCCCGCAGCCTTCAGCTGGTGACCGAGGAGACCCTGCTCGCGCTGGCGGCCCGGGCCAAGCGGCTGGTGCCCAGCGACAACCTGTGCATGGCCGGCGGTGTCGCCCTGAATGTGGTGGCCACCCGCCGTGTCGTCGAGGAGGGACCGTTCAAGAACGTGTTCGTGCAGCCCGCGGCCGGCGACGCGGGCGGCAGCCTCGGGGCGGCGGCCGTCGCGCACCAGCGCATCACCGGCCGGCGGATCACGGCCCGGCGCATGCGCTCGGCCCTGCTGGGCCCGGCCACCCCCGCCGACGAGGTGGCCCGCACCCTCAAGGGCGCCGGCGCACGGGACTTCCTGGACTTCCGCGACCGTGAGGGGGATCTGCTGGCCGCCGTCGCGGACCGGCTCGCCGCGGGCAAGGTCATCGGCTGGTACCACGGCCGGATGGAGTTCGGGCCGCGCGCCCTCGGCTCCCGCTCGATCCTGGCCGACCCGCGCGGCGCCGACATGCGCGACCGGATCAACGCCTCGGTGAAGATGCGGGAGGCCTTCCGGCCCTTCGCGCCGGCCGTGCTTGCCGAGAAGGCCGGCGAGCACTTCCGGCTCGACCATCCCTCCCCGTTCATGCTGGAGACCTGCGAGGTGACCTCGCCGCTGGATCTGCCGGCCATCACCCACGTGGACCGCTCGGCCCGCGTGCAGACGGTGACCGAGGAGGACAACGGCCGCTTCTACCGGCTGATCCGTGCCTTCGAGGAGCGCACCGACTGTCCCATCGTGCTCAACACCTCCTTCAACCTGCGGGGCGAGCCGATCGTGCGGACGCCCGAGGACGCGCTGCTGTGCTTCCTGCGCTCGTCCATCGACTGCCTGGTCCTGGAGGACTTCGTGATCGACCGCGCCGCCCTGCCGACGGCGTGGCGGATCTGGTTCGAAGGGACCCGTCCACCGCGTACGTCGGCCGTCAGCGACTCCGTCTACACCCTTCTCTAGTCCGGGGACAGCATGAACACCGATGACCTGAACCGCACGTACACCCGGCGGCTGAGCGAACTGCTGTCCTCCGCGGACGGTGCCGCCACCCTCGCCCTGCTGCAGAAACTGCAGCGCGCCCACGCCCCCGAGCCCGACGCCGACGCCGGCACCGACACGGTGGGTGTCTGGCGCCGTACCGGCACCGAACTGGTCCGGGACGCCGGCCGCCGCGAGGAGTGGCGCTACTGGGCCGACCTGGAGCGCGTCCCGCTGCCCGTGGACCGGCGCCGGGTCGTGCTGCTGGGCGAGTCCGCGGCGCGCGGCTACTTCTTCGACCCCGCACACAACCTGGCCACCCTGCTCGGCGAGGCGCTCGGCCGGATATCCGGTCTGTCCGACGTCCAGGTCGTCGACCTCGCCCGCACCAACGCCACCCACGTCGACCTGGAGGCCACCGCTCACCAGGCCGTGGCCCTGGCCCCGGACGCCCTGGTCGTCCTGGCCGGTAACAACTGGCACAACCTCGACCTGACGCCAGCACAGATGCAGCTGCTCGCCGAGGAGTTGCGGTCCGGCGGCTTCGGCGCCGCCCGCACCCTCTTCCACCGGCTGGTCGTCGAACAGGCGGGCCGCACCCTGGACGCCCTGGCCGCCACCGCCCACGCCGCGGGCGCTCCCATCACGCTGGTGGTCCCCGAGTTCAACCTGGCCGACTGGCAGGACGAGCGCTCCCTGGTCTGCCCGGTGCTGCCGGGCGAGGACTCGCGCGTCTGGCTGGAGCTGCGCGCACAGGCGCAGCTGCACCTGGCCCGCGGCGAGCACGAGCAGGGCGCCGCCGTCGCGGAGCGCATGCGGCGGCTGGACGGCGGATCCAGCCACGTCAGCGCCCGGCTGCTGGCCGACGCGCTGGCCGGCCACCGGCCCGCGGAGGCCGAGCAGGCCCTGGTGACGGCCAAGGACACCGTGGTGTCGCCGTTCACCCTGCACTCCCCGCGCGTGCTGGCCGCCGTACAGGACGAGATGCGGCGCAAGGCGGACGAGCACGGCTTCCTCCTGGTGGACCTGCCCAAGCTGCTGCGGGCGGCCGACGGCGACCGCGCACCGGGGCGGCGCTTCTTCATGGACTACTGCCACCTCACCTTCGAGGGCCTCGCCCTGACCGCCGCGGCCGCCGCCGCCCGGCTCGCCGACCAGCTGGGCGCACCGGCCACCACCACCGAGGAACTGCTGTCGGCGCAGACCCGCCCGGCGTCCGCCACGCTGGCCGTCGCGCACTTCCTGGCGGCGGTGCACAACTCCCACTACGGGCAGCCCGCCCACATCCTGCGCCATCACCTGGACGAGGCCCTCGCCCAGGACCCGGCCGTCGCCGTCCACCTGGAGAACTACCTCGACTACCAGACCCGCGTCACCCCGCACTGGATGTGCGCGAGCTACGAGAAGTCCGCGCAGGTCCCCGAGCTCGCCCGCTATCTGGTCGTCTCCGACACCCGGCTGACCGGCAAGCTCGCCGACCACGACCTGCGCGAGGAGATGGTCCGGGCGCTGGAGTCCACCGGCGTGCCCACCGCCAAGCGCTACGAGGACCTGCTGGTAGCCGAACACGCCCGCGCCGAGAGCGACCTGCTCGTGGACGTCGCGCAGGCGGCCACCTTCCGCGAGCGCCGCGGCAGCGGCGTCGGCACGCGTACGGCGTTCCTCCGCGCCGCGGACCTGACCAGCGAGTTCCACCTGGTCGTCGACGAGCCCACCGACACCGAACTGCGGCTCACCTGGCGGCTGCCGGCCGGCGAGACGGACGCCGACACGGTCCACGTCGCGGTGAACGGCACGGCCCTCGCCGCCCAGCGTCTGGGCACCGCCTGGCAGAACACCGAACTGACCCTGCCGGCCGCCCTGTTGCGACGTGGCCGCAACGTGATCACCATCGGCTGGCCTCTGCGCGCCGTCGACGGCGACCGGCTCGTCGAGGACGCGGCCGCCGCCCTGGAGCGCGGCACGACACCGTCCGGCTTCCCGGCGTACGGGCACCTCTTCGCCTGCACCGCCCGCCCGCTGGCCGCCACCCGCGACTGAACGCGGCGCCGCCCGCACCCTTCCAAAGATTCGGATCCCCATGCGCTTCGGCATCATGTTCTTCTCCTCCGCCACGGGCGACGCCCAGGAGACCTACACCACCATGCTGGCCGCCGCCCGCCTCGCCGACGAGGGCGGACTGGACGCCGTGTGGACCCCCGAGCGGCACTTCGACGCATTCGGCGGGGTGTTCGCCAACCCGGCGATCACCAGCGCCGCGCTGGCCGCCGTCACCTCCCGGCTCCAGCTGCGGGCCGGCAGCCTCATCTCGCCGCTGCACCACACGGTGCGGGTGGCCGAGGAGTGGTCGATGGTCGACAACCTGTCCGGCGGCCGCGCGGCCGTCTCCTTCGGCGCGGGCTGGAACACCAACGACTTCGTGCTCAACCCGCAGCACTACGACACCCGCCGCGACGTGATGCTGCAACAGCTCGACACCGTACGCACCCTGTGGCAGGGCGACCCGGTCACCCTGCCCAACGGGGCCGGCCGCCCCACCGAGATACGGCTGCACCCGCGGCCGGTGCAGGAGCGGCTGCCGGTCTGGCTGACCTCGTCCGGCAACCCCGACACCTTCGTCGACGCCGGGGCCCGCGGCACCAACATCCTCACCCACCTCATCGGCCAGGACATCGACGAACTGGCCACGAAGATCGGCCTGTACCGCAAGGCCAGGGCCGAGAACGGGCACCGCCCCGAGGACGGCGTCGTCTCCCTGATGCTGCACACCCACCTCGACGACGACACGGACGCGGCCGTGGCCCGCACCCGCGAACCCTTCCGCGCCTACCTGCGCTCGGCCGTCGGGCTGGAGCGGCAGGCCGCCGGCGGGGGCGGCACCATCAGCGGCGGACTGTCCCTGCCCGACGAGGAGATACCCGAGGACCTCATCGAGCAGCTGCTCGACGTCACGTACGAGCGCTATCTGCACCAGGGCTCCCTGATCGGCTCCCCGGAGACCTGTGTGACGACCGTGGACCGGTTCGCGCAGGCCGGTGTCGACGACATCGCCTGTCTGGTCGACTTCGGTCTGCCGGCCCAGGAGATGCTCGCGGGTATCGCCCCGCTGATTCGGCTGGCGGGCAGGTACGCATGAGTTCCACGCTGTGGACCCGACTCTCCGCCGCCCTGATGCTCGGACGGCGCGAGACCCGGCTGCTACTGCTCACCGCCGGTGTCGACTCGTTCGGCACCGGCGTCTACAGCGCCACGTCCATGCTGTTCTTCACCCAGGTCCGGCACTTCTCCTTCGCCGCCGTCGGCGTGGGCATCTCCGCGGGCAGCATCTGCGCCCTGCTGTTCAGCACGCGACTGGGACGGCTCGCCGACCGCTACGGGCCGCGGCCCACCCTGATCGCCGTGTTCGTGGCCCGCGCCGTCGGCTACACCCTGTACCTGCTCGCGCAGCCCTACTGGGCGTTCCTGGTGCTCAGCTGTCTGGTCACCACCGTCGACCGGGCCAGCTCGCCCATCAACCAGAGCCTGATGGGCAACCTGTTCGGGCAGAAGGACCGGGCGACGATCCTGGGCACCGTCTTCTCGGTGCGCAACGGCGCCATCGTGCTGGGCTCGCTCGCCGCGACGGTGCCGGTGATGTTCAACTCCCCCGCGCTGTACGGGGTCTGCGTCGCCGTCAACGCCGGCACCTTCCTCGTGGCCGCCGCGGTGCTGGCGCGGATGCCGGCCGGCACCGCGAAGGCCGAGACGGCGCCGGCCGCGGCGGGCACGACCGAGCCGGTCGCGGTCCGTTCGCCGCTGCGCAGCGGCCCGTACCTGTTGATCACCGCGGTCAACGCCGTTCTGCTGCTGCACAACACGCTGCTCACCGTGGTGCTGCCGCTGTGGGTCACGGAGCACACCGAGGCGCCGCGCTGGGCGCTCACCGCCCTGCTCGCCCTCAACGGTGTCCTGGCCATGTCCTGCCAGGTCCCGGTCAACCGCCGTTTCTCCAGTTACCACGCGGCCGGGCGGGCCTCGGCCTTCGCCGGCGTGGCGGTGCTCGCGGCCTGCGTCGCCTACGCGGCCTCGGGCGCCGCAGCCTCGGCGCTGCCCGCACTGGTCCTGCTGGTGGTGGCGATGCTGGCCCATACGGCCGGCGAGTGCCTGCACATCGCGAGCACGCCGCTGTCGTTCTCCCTGGCCCCGCCGCAGGCCCGCGGCCGGTATCTGACCTTCTACAACCTCGGCCGGGTGGGCCAGGATCTGGCGGGGCCGGTCCTGCTCGGCTCCGCCCTGCTCGGCTCTGGCGCACCGGTGTGGTGGGTCGTGGGCGCGGCCGTGGCCGTCGCGGGCGCCCTGCCCTGGCTGCTGCTGCGCGGCCCGGAACCGGTGTGGGACGACCGCGTTGAACCAGGCCCCAAGGAGCCGGACCGTGCGAATCGATGACGTGCGCCATGCCGCGGACCAGATTGCCGGCCGCGTCGTGCGCACCCCTGTGCTGCGCCTGCCGGAACTCGACGCCCGACTCGGCGCCACACTCCACCTCAAGGCGGAACTCCACCAGCTCACCGGCGCGTTCAAGATCCGCGGAGCATTGAACAAGTTGCTCTCGCTGGCGCCCGAGGCCCGCAGCCGAGGCGTCGTCGCGGCGTCCTCCGGCAACCACGGCCAGGCGGTGGCGCTGCTCGCGCAGATGCTCACCGTCCCCGCGGTGCTCGTCCTGCCGCAGGACGCGCCCGCGGTGAAGCTTGAGGCGGTGGCACGCCGCGGGGCGAGAATCGTCACCTACGATCCCGTGCGCGACGACCGCGACGCCATCACGGCACGGATCGCCGCCGAGGCAGGCCTGGCCGTCCTGCCGTCCTCGGACGATCCCGTGGTCGCCGCCGGTCACGGCACCGTCGCCCTGGAACTGCTGGCCGAGACCGGCCGACTCGACAGGCTGGTCGTGCCGGTCGGCGGGGGCGGCCTCGCAGCCGGCTGCGCCACCGTCGCCAAGGCCCTGTACCCCGGCATCGAGGTCGTCGGGGTGGAGCCTGCCGACGGGGACGACACGGCGCGGTCGCTGCGGGCCGGGCACCGGGTGCACGTGCCCGCGCCCACCACGCTGGCCGACGGGCTGCGCCACCAGAGCCCCGGTCGCTTCACTTTCGAGGTCAACCGGAAGCTGGTGGACCGGATCGAGACCGTCTCGGACGACGAGATCGCCGCTGCCATGGGGGCGTTGTGGACCCATGGCAGGCTCATGGCGGAGCCGACCGGCGCGGTTGCCCTGGCCGGCGTACTGGCGCGTCGCCCGGACGCGCGGGGTCTGCGAGTGGGTGTCGTGGTGTCAGGAGGGAACGTGGACAGCGAGGTGTTCCGGCGGATCGTCGCCCCGCACGTGGGCGAGCAGGAGGCGTGGGCTGTGCCAGGTGCGCTGCGATGAGGATCGTGGGTATCGGCGGTTCGCTCCGGCCGGGCTCGTCGGCGGAACAGGCCCTGGGGGTGGTGCTCGCCGAGGCGCAACGGCTCGGCGCCGAGGTCACGCTGCTGAGCGGACCGGATCTCGGCCTTCCGCTGTACGACCCCGGACAGCGGACGCGCTGCGCGGGTGCGGACCGGCTGATCGAACAGGTGCGGTGCGCAGACGGTGTGGTGCTGGCCAGCCCCGCCTACCACGGCAGTGTGTCCGGCCTGGTGAAGAACGCGCTGGACCACCTCGAGGAGTTGAGCGACGCGGACCGGCCCTACCTCAGCGGCCGCGCCGTCGGCTGTGTGGCCGTGGGCCACGGCTGGCAGGGTGCCCAGTCCACGCTGGCGGCGCTTCGGGACATCACCCACGCCCTGCGCGGCTGGCCCACGCCGCTCGGCGTGGCGGTGAACGGCGCGGCGGTCCGGTTCCAGGCGGGGGTGTGCAGCGACCCGCGGATCGAGGGCCAACTGCGCACCATGGCGGGGCAGGTGGTCGAGTTCGCCGCGCGCACGGCGCTCTCCGGATCCCACGGGGCGGTGACCCTGCGATGACGGCTACCCGGCACGGGCGGCGCGGACATGTCCAGCGGCGGACGGACGGGGTGGTGAGCCGGTGAGCGACGAGCCGGTCAGGATCCTGCTCCTCCGGCCGGATCGGCAGGTCTGGCGGGCGGCGGCGGAAGTGGGCCTGAGAGCCTGGTCGTTGACCGGCGATGACATGCGATCGGCGCCCGTCGAGGAGCTCCTTGTCGCGACGGCCCGCACCCACCGGGTCGCGCACATCCTGTACTTCGGGCGCTCACCCGCGCTCCACCGGGCCGTGGAACGGGCCTCGCGCACGGTGTTCCCGGCCCGGGCCCGGGCTCTGGACCGGCTGCGCGACCCGGCGGTGCTGCGGCGGATCCTGAACCAGAGCGGGGTCTCGCGCGTCGAGGCGGTGACGGTGACACCGCCGGACTCAGCCCGGACCTGGCTGGAGAACCTCACGCTGCCCCGGGTGGTCAAGACCGTCGCGGAGCACCGTGTCGACATCGTCCGGGACGCCGACGCGGTGGCACGGTGGGCGGACCGCTCGCCCGCGATGCCCTGTGTCATCGAGGAGTTCCTGGAAGGGCCGCGGCTGATCGTGGAAAGCTTCAGCCACGAGGGCATGCACCACGTCGTCGGTGTGACCGGAGGGGCGGGCGCGGCGCCGCCCGGCGCGGACCTGCTGTATCCGGCGGCGCTGTCGCAGCGGGACGCCGCCGCCGTGCGGGCGGTCGTCCGTGCCGTGCTGGACCTCGCCGGTCACGAGGAGGGGCCGGTGCGCACCGATGTGGTCCTGACCGCCGACGGGCCCCGTGTGGCGGCCGTCGACGTGCCCCCGCCGGTCGGCGCCGCCCCGCGCCTCGTGCGAGCCGCCACCGGCCGCCACCGCGAGACGGAGATCCTGCTCCGGCTGGCCGGCCGTCCGGTACCGCGGCCCTTGGCCGCCCGCTGCGCCGCGCTCGCCCACCTCGACGATGGAGACAGGGAGCCACCACGCGCCGAGGCTGTGGCCGCCCTGCGGGCCACGGGGCATGTGCACGACGTCCGCATCGTGGAGGGGCCGCACGGTCGGGGCGACGCCGAAGTCATCGTCCGGGCCGCCTCACCGCACGCCGCCGCGAGGCGCCTCGCGACCGTACGTGAACGGTGGGCGACGCTCTGCCGGGCCCGGCGGTGAGCCGACGGGAACTGGACGGGAACGGTTCGGGAACACGGCCGACCACCATCGCCCTGTCACAGCGAACCGCATCACTTACGTGGGGAGAACAACAGATGCGCGGCATTGTCACCAAGACCAGGGGCCTCTTGGCGGTGGCCGTCCTGGCCCTGTGCGTCGGCGTGGGCGGCGTCGCCACGGCCCACGTCGACCACGTTCACCAGCACGCGCTCGCGGACAACCAGGGCCCCGCGTCCGACAGGAACTGAGCCCGCGGGTCACGGACAGATCGGCGCGGCCATCGCACTCACCAGCTCGTCGGCCTGTGCCCGCAGCCGGTCCGCGGCCGCCGCGTCACCCAGAGCGGCGTGCGCCGCCGCCATGCCGCGCAGCGCACCGGCCTGTTCGGCCCGGTACGGCATCGCGGCAGCGATCTCGTAGGCGTGGGTGTGCAGCGCGAGCGCCCGTGCGACGTCACCGCGGCGCAAGTACAGCCGGCCGATCAGGTTCTCCACCTTCACCTGACGCGTGGGGCTGGCGCCGGACGCGGCCAGGTCGAGGGCCTGCTCGGCCAGTCCGGCCGCCGCGGTGTCCGGCGCCAGGTGCTCTCCGACGGCCGCGGACAACGCGAGGACCAGCGCCACGTCGGCGGGCGGGCTCGAGGTGTCGCACAGAGCGCGTGCCGCGGCCAGGTGCGTGTCGGCCTGGTCGAACGCGCCGAGTGCCGTGAGGGCGAAGGCCAGGTCGGTCAGGGCCATCACATGGTTGTCCCGGTAGTTCAGGGAGCGATGCAGCTCCAGCGCCCGCCGGGCCGCCGCCGCGGCCTCCTCATAGCGCCCCCACTGCAGGTACAGCGTGCTCAGGTTGCTCAGACTCTCGGCCTCGGCGCGCGGCGCGTCCAGCTCGCGTTCGAGCTCGAGCGCGCGCTGCAGGCGTGGCAGGGCCTCGGAGTTGCGCCCGAGCACGGTCAGCAGCAGTCCCATGGTGGACTCGGCATGCGACTCGGTACGCCGGTCGCCCAGCGCGGCGGCGACGTCGCGGCCTTCTCGCGCGGCCGCGAGGCCCTCATCGAGGCGGCCCAGTCTCCAGCAGGCGACGCCCAGACTCGACAGGCTCAGCCCGAGCAGGGGCAGATCGCCCGCGCGTCGCGCCGCGGCCACCGCGACCCGGCTGACCTCCCGGAACTCATGGAACCTGCCCAGCGAGTTGAGCCGGAACACCACGTTCCTGGTCAGACAGGCCGCTTCCCGGTCCAGGCCCTGCCGGGCGGCCAGGTGCACGGCAGCGCTCAGACTGGCCTGCTCCTGGTCGAACCAGTCGGCGGCCTGGGCCATCGTGGCGAACGGCGGCAGCTGGCCCGCGTACGGTTCGATGGAGGCAGGGGAGCGCTCACGTCCCGGGAACAGGGCCGCGCACGCGGTCTCCGTCGCAGTCACGTAGTAGCCGAGCAGGCGCCGCACGGCCGCCTCGTCGGCGCGGACCGTCGCGGGGCTGCTCAGGGTGTGCGCGAAATCCCGGACCAGATCGTGGAACCGGTAGAGCCCGATGGCCGGTTGCTGCAGCAGATGTACGTCGAGGAGGCGTTCCAGGGTCGCCTCGGCGGCGTGCACGTTCAGGCCGAGCAGGGCAGCGGCCGCGTACGCGTCGACATCGGTGCCGGGGTGCAGGGCGAGCAGCCGGAAAGCGGTGCGGTGCTCCTCGCTCATGACCTGGAACGACAGTTGCAGCGTGGCTGCGACGCTGCGGTCGCCGGCGCTCAGCTCGGCCAGGCGCCGGGTCTCGTCGCGCAGCCGGTCCACCAGGTACTGCACGGTCCACCGTGGCCGGTTGCGCAGCCGCGCGGACACGATCCGCAGGGCGAGCGGGAGTTGGCCGCACAGCTGCACCAGCTCACGTCCCGCGTCCGGCTCGGCGGAGACCCGGGCCTCGCCCAGCACCTGCTCGACCAGCAGTGTGCCCTCGTCCAGCGACATGGGCCCTACGGACAGCCACTCGGCGCCGTCGAGATCCACCAGGCGGGCCCGGCTGGTGACCACGATCAGGCTGGCCGGCGAGGCCGGCAGTAGCGGCAGGACCTGCGCCGCGTCCGCCACGTTGTCCAGCAGGAGCAGCAACCGCCGCCCAGCTGCCTCCGCACGCCACAATGCGGAACGCCCTTCCAGGTCCTCCGGTATTCGCTCGCTCGGTACACCGAGGGCCCGCAGCAGCTGAAACAGGGCGAAGGCCGGTGCGACCGGCGGCTCACCCCGGGTGAAGCCGCGCAGATCGATGTGGAACTGTCCGTCCGGGAATTCGGACGCCACCCGGTGGGCGGCGTGCACCGCCAGAGAGGTCTTGCCGCTGCCGCCCATTCCGTCGATGGCCACGATCTGCCGTGGGCCGCGCTTCTGCCGGCGGCGTGTCATGCTGGCAAGCAGTACTTTGAGTTCGTGACTTCGCCCGGTGAAGTCGGGCAGGTCGTGCGGCAGGGTGCACCGGGCGGGCGAACTCTCCTTCTCGACGGTGGGCGATGGTTCGATGACCACTGCCGGGGCCGGGGCGAGCCGCAGTTCCGGCGCGTCCCGCAAGATCGACTCGTACAGACCACTGAGCTGCCCGCTGGGATCGATGCCGAGCTCCTCCACCAGCAGCTCACGAACAGTGCGGTACTCGTTCAGAGCCTCCGCCTGGCGACCGCTGCGGTACAGGGCCAGCATCAACTGGCCACGCAGTGTCTCCCGCATGGGATGCTGCGCGATCAGATCGCGCAGGTCGGCCACGAGCGCGCCGGCCTCACCGGCGGCCAGACGAAGTTCGAAGAACTGTTCGGCGGCGGCGACCCGCCGCTCTTCCAGGCTGACCGCAGCGTTCTCCAGCAGGTCGCTGCCCGAATCCGACAGGGCACGGCCGCGCCACAGTGACAGCGCGCTGCGCAGCTCAGTGACGGCCCGGCTGGGATGTCCCGCGTCAAGGGCGCGATCCGCCTCCCTGATCTGTGCACCGAACTCGACGAGGTCCGCCTCGGTGTCGGACACGATCCCCCGGTAGCCGGGTCCGTCGGTGATGATGACCTCGTTGCCCCCGGGCAGGCGTCGGCGTAGATCGGCGATGGCCTTGCGTACCTGGTGTCTGGCCGTCGCGGGCGGGGTGTCGTTCCAGGCCGCCTGAACCAGCCGGGTGACCGGAACCGTCTGGCCCGCATCCAGGAGCAGGCTCGACAGAACACGTTCGTGAATCGGCCCGCCCACCCGGATCCGCTCGGTGCCGGACCACGCCTCGAAGGGGCCGAGGACATTGAGACGCAGCCTTCCGCCGCTCCGTTTCACCATCGTTCGTCGAGCCTTTCGTGCACGGCGGAAGAGACTCTCCTGCCGCATGCGTGGGTGTTCTGACCAGCCTGACTCGGGATCTCGCTCGAGCAGCCGGGCACGCACCGCGAGATCCACGTGCTCGAGGGAGTGGCCGGTCCCCTCCGGCCACCTCGCTGAGCACGGCGAGGGGAACACCGGTCAGCAGCCATTCCTCGATCTCGTCCGCGCCGGAGAAGGCGGATTGCTCCAGCCTGTCCTTGTGGCAGCGGTGCTCCACCGAGCCCATCGGGTCGCGGTGCGTCGACCCGTAGGAGCGGCACTTGTCGCTCACCGGCACTCTGGGCACCCGGCGTTGCTTCTTCATCAGCTCGGCCAGGAACCGCTTCGCGGCTTCCGCGTCCCACAGGTACTGCCGGACGCCGTTGACCTTGATGAACACCCTGTCCAGGTGCCACTTGCCGCCGGCCTGGGGCCGGCGGTGGAAGGAGAGCGGGAAGCGGTGGTACAGCCACGCCGCGTGGGAGGTGTTCTCCGCCGGGAACCGTAACCTCTTGAACGACGGCGGCGTGTTCACGACCAGCCCCTCCCCCGAGATGATCTTCATAGGATCATCTCACGCCCCGCCGCTGAACCTGACAGAGCCTGGGCACAGGCCGGAACGGCACAGCACACTGCGGCTCGTCCAGGACCACGTAATCCTACTCCAGACCCTTGGCGAGGACGCCGGGAGCAGGGTGAGGCGGGCATCGCGGGTGGTCTCCTTGCCGGGGGCGAGATAGCTGATGCGACCCGGGGTTCTCCTTTCACGCACGCTCGGGCTCGCGTGGCCCCGGAGTGACGAGGGCGTGGAGCATGGCGGTGAAGACGAGGGCCCAGGCGGTGAGGGCGACCCAGAGCCAGGAGCGGCCGATCCATTCCACGATGGGGAGGTTGTCGGCGCGGCCGAGGTACATGCCGGCGACGGCGTACATGCCGAGGGGGAAGACGATGCTCCACCAGGTGGGCTCGTAGGTCAGGGGCACCCGGTGGACGCGGTGGCGCCAGACGCCGACCGCGATCAGGACCGGGATGAGCCAGGTGGCGAAGCACCAGAAGACGACCGACATGCCGGCCACCAGGCCGCGCACCGCGTCGACCATGGGCGCGCTCTCCATCTCCACGATGCGCGCGCCCGCGACCACGGTGATGGCGACGGCGCCCATGGAGACCCAGTAGGGCGGGTCGAGTTCGCGCGGTTCGAGGACGTAGAGCATCAGGCGCAGGGAGACGAAGATCGCGGAGGCGGCGTAGAGGACGCAGCCCACCGACCAGGAGAAGACCGCGACGACGGCGAGGCCCTGGCGGGCGCTCGAGTAGTGCGGCTCCAGGGTCGCGGCGGCCACGGCGACCGACTGGCTGGCGACGACCCAGACGAACCAGGTCCCGTTGGCGGCCGCCACGACCGGGCGTTCGCTGCGGCCCAGGACCGCCGCCCAGGGGATGGTGTAGCCGAGGACCACCCAGGTGAGCGCGGCGATCACGAGCAGGACGGTGGCGGGCAGGAGGTGTCCCTGCCCGGCGAGGCCGACCGCGAGGACGTTGGTGCCCGCCACGAAGGTGAAGAAGAGGAACGCCTTGCGGGTGTCATGGGCGTCCGCGGCGAGTTCCCGGCGGTGGGCGGCGAAGCGCCAGGCGGTCAGGACGACCAGCAGGGTGTACTCGGCCGCGGTGAGGACGAGGAGGGCCTTCGCCGCCGGGGTCCAGCCGCGCAGCTGACAGCCGACCGAGATGATGCCGGTGGCCATGACGAGGGCGAAGTACCCGGGGGACAGGTGTGCCGGTGCCAGGCCTGCCTGGCGTGGGGACAGAGGTACACGTGTGGTTGACACGCCGGAACCGTATTCGAAAAGGGGGCCGTTTGGCCTGGGACGTTCGGCCCTGTCGGTCATGAGACCCGGCGGGCCCGGGGCCCGCGGGCACGCCCCGGGCCCCGAGGGTCTGCCCCGGGCTCCGAGGGTCCGGTGTCCTTCATCCCAGGAGCCTGACCGGGTTTCCCTGCAGATAGGCCGCGATGGCCTCCACCGCCTGGCCGTAGTAGCGCTCGTAGTTGGCCCGGGAGACGTAGCCCAGGTGCGGGGTCGCCAGCAGGCGGGGTGCGGTGCGCATGGGGTGGCCGGGCGGCAGGGGCTCGGTGTCGAAGACGTCGACGCCCGCGCCGGCGATACGACCCTCGTGCAGGGCGGCCAGCAGGGCGTCCTGGTCGACGATGGCCGCCCGGGAGGTGTTGACCAGGTAGGCCGTCGGCTTCAGCAGGGCCAGTTCCGGTGCGCCGAGCAGGCCGCGGGTGCGGTCGCTCAGGGCCAGGTGGACCGAGACGAAGTCGCTGGTCGCGAGGAGTTCCTCCTTCGTCGCCGCGAGGCGGGCGCCCACCTCGTGAGCGCGTTCCGGGGTGAGGTTCCGGCTCCAGGCGGTGACTTCCATGCCGAAGGCGAGCCCGACCCGGGCCACCCGGCTGCCGATCTTTCCCAGGCCCAGCAGGCCGAGCCGGCGGCCGTGCAGGTCGGCGCCCACCGTGGACTGCCAGGGCCCGCCGTCGCGCAGGGCGCCGGCCTCCGTGACCAGGCCGCGGGCCAGGCCCAGCAGCAGGGCCCAGGTCAGTTCGACCGGCGGGGTGGAGGAGCTCTCCGTGCCGCAGACGGTCACGCCGTTCGCCCGCGCCGCCTCGTAGTCGATCACCGAGTTGCGCATGCCGGAGGCGACCAGCAGCCTCAGCCGGGGGAGACGGCCGAGGAGCGAGGCGGGGAAGGACACGCGTTCGCGCAGGGTCACCACCATGTCGAAGTCCCTCAGCGCGGAGGCCAGTTCGTCCTCGGTCGCGAGATGCTCCGGGAACGGGACCACCTCCACCCGGTCCTTGAGGACGGACCAGTCGGCCGCGCCGGTCCCCGCGTTCTGGTAGTCGTCGAGCAGTGCGCAGCGCAGTCGCGTACTCATGTGCGTCTCTTCGTCCATCTCTTCCGCCGCCGCTTCCGGTTCCTCTTCCTCTTCCTCCTCACTCTTCCGCTTCAAGAGGACGCAAAGCGCTGCGGGGTACGCACAACCGGGGCCGGTGGGGCGACATCCTGGTGAACGAGGAGCGCCGTGCGGTGGGAGCACGGGCGCGGCCGGCGCCGGATGGGGTGAGCAGAGCGTGGTGGAACCGGGCAAGGCGGGGGAGCCGAAGGAGGCGGCGGGACCGATGCCGCCCTTGCGGCCGGCGGGGTCCGCCGGGCCCAGGATCGCCGTCGCCGTCGTGACCATGGGCAACCGGCCCGCCGAGGTCGACGCCCTGCTGGAGTCGGTGGCCAAGCAGGACCTCGCCCCCGCCCGCATCGTGATCGTCGGCAACGGCTGCCGGCTGCCCGAGTTCGCCCGGCGGCTCTCCCTGCCCGGCGAGGTCACCACCGTCGACGTCGAGGAGAATCTCGGCTGTCCGGGCGGCCGCAACGTAGCCCTCGCCCGGCTGCGCGAGTTCGGCGACATCGACGTGGTCGTGGACCTCGACGACGACGGGCTGCTCGTAGACGCCGACGTGCTGCGCCGGGTGCGCGACCTGTACGCCGGCGACCCCCTGCTCGGCATCGTCGGGTTCCGCATCGCCGACGAGCACGGCGAGACCCAGCAGCGCCACGTCCCCCGGCTCGGCGCCGCCGACCCCCTGCGCGGCGGTGATGTGACCGGCTTCCTCGGCGGCGGGCACGCGCTCAGCATGCGCATGCTGGAGCAGACCGGGGACTGGCCGGCCGAGTTCTTCTTCGCGCACGAGGAGACCGACCTCGCCTGGCGGGCCGCCGACGCCGGCTGGCGGATCCTCTACGCGCCCGAACTGCTGCTGCGGCACCCGAAGACCTCGCCCGCCCGGCACGCCATCTACTACCGGGTCACCGCCCGCAACCGGGTCTGGCTGGTCCGGCGGCGGCTGCCCCTCCCGCTCATCCCCGTCCACTTGGGCGTGTGGACGCTGCTCACCCTGCTGCGGACACGGTCGCTCGCCGGGCTGCGGGCGTGGTTCGGCGGGTTCGTGGAGGGGGTGCGCCGGCCGGCGGGCGAGCGGCGGCCCATGCGCTGGCGCACGGTGTGGCGGCTCACCCGGCTGGGGCGGCCACCGGTCGTCTGACGGCGCGGGCCGCTGTCGTGGGGTGCCGGGCACGCGCGAACGAGGCCCCGGTCGTTCACCTCCGCCGACCGGGACCTCTCGCATGCTCGGACCAGGCCGGCGGCGACACTCCCCCGAGTTGCGCGCTGTACGCGCGTACCGACGGGCCGGATCCGATGAAATGATCACATCAGGTAGCGCCAACGGATCGCTAACATGTGCGTAATGCTTCCGTCGGGGTGTCACCGCCCGGCACGGAGCTCGGGCGGTCGTGACCGCGAGGAAGGGCAGTGGACGGCGTGAAGCGGTACGGGCTGCGGTTCGGACTGCTGGGACCGCCCGTCCTGTACGAGCCCGCCGTACGCCCCATCGGCAGCCCCAAGTTGCGGGCGCTGCTCGCCGCGCTGCTGCTGGAAGCGGGTCACGTCGTCTCGGTCGAGGCGCTGAAGGACGCGCTGTGGGACGGCGCACCGCCGGCCTCCGCGCAGGCTTCGCTGCACAACCACGTGACCCGGCTGCGCCGGCTCCTCGACGACCCCGAGCGGCTGCGGGCGGTGCCGCCCGGATATGTGCTGCGGGTCGAGCGGGGCGAGTTGGACCTCCATCTCTTCGAGACCCGGCTGGCCGAGGCGCGCGCCGCGCACGCCGGCGCGGACTGGGCGCGGGTGGTGCGGGCGTGCGCGGAGGCGCTCGCGCTGTGGCGGGGCGCACCGCTCGGCGGGCTGCCCCCGGGACTCGGCCGGTACGCCGTCGTGCAGCGCCTGGAGGAGGGGCGGCTGCTGCTCCTGGAATGGCGCTACGACGCCGAGCTCGCCCTCGGGGGCGACCGGCCCGCCCGACTCGTACCCGAACTCACCGCGCTGGCCGCCGAGTATCCGCTGCGCGAGGCGTACCACCGTCAGCTGATGCTCGCCCTGCTCCGCACCGGCCGCCGCGCGGAGGCGCTGGCCGTCCACCGGGACCTGCGCGCCCGCCTGGCCGACGAACTCGGCGTCGAACCCGGCCCGGCCGTCCGCGCGGCCCACCTGGAGGTGCTGCGTCACGACGGCGGGCCGGACCCCGCGGGCGACGCCGCGAACCCCGCGAGTCCCGTCGGCCCCGCGAGTCCCGTCAGTCCCGTGGGCCCTTCGGGCCGCCCCGGGTCGACGGAGATCTCCGAAGCCTGCGGCGGCTCGGAAGCCTCCGGCGGCTCGGAAGCCTGCGGCGGCTCCGACACACCCGAACCGACCGAACGGCCCGGACCGACCGGACCGACCGGACTGGCCGCCCCGCCCCGCGACGGCGCCCACCACACCCCCCGTCCCGCTCAACTCCCCCCGCCCCCCGCTCACTTCACCGGACGGGACGACGTACTGCCCCTCGTCCGCCGGGCCCTGCTCACCGCGCCCGAGCCCGGCCCGCGCCCGGCGGGCGGCGGTGCCGAGCGCAGTCCCGTCGTCGTCCTCAGCGGCATGGCGGGCGTCGGCAAGAGCGCTCTCGCGCTGCAGGCGGCGCATGGGATGCTGGAACGTTTCCCCGACGGCCAGCTCTATGTGCACCTGCACGGCGCCACGCCCGGCATGACCCCGCTCACCCCCGCCCAGGCGCTGCGCGCCCTCCTCCGCGACCTGGGCGCCGACCCCCGCCACATCCCGGAACACCCGGACGCGGCGGCCGCGTTGCTGCGCTCCCTGCTCGCGCCGACGCGCACGCTGCTGGTGCTGGACGATGCCGGAAGCGCCGCACAGGTGCGGCCGCTGCTGCCGGCCGGCGCGGGCTGTGCGGTGATCGTCACGAGCCGCTCCCCGCTGACCGCGCTGGACGGCGTCCACCGCTTCCCGCTCGTGCCGCTGTCCGGCGAGGACAGCGCGGCCCTGCTGAGGGCGGTCTCCGGGCGGGCGTCGGCGGGGCCGGACGGCGGGGACGGGCTGGACGCCGCGCACCCGCTCGTCGAACTCACCGGCGGACTGCCGCTCGCCCTGCGCGTCGTGGCGGCCCGGCTGGCCGCCCGCCGCGCGCTCACGCCGGACGTGCTGGCCGGCCAACTGGCCGCCACGGGCGGCAGACTGCGGCACCTGGAGTACGACGACCTGAGCGTACGGCGGTCCCTGGACGTCGCCCATGACGCCCTCGCCGCCTCCGAGCGCGAGGCCGACCGGGACGCGGCCCTCGCCCTGCGCCGCATCGGCGCGCTCGACCTGCCCGCCTACGGGGCGCCGCTGCTCGCCCGCCTCACCGGCACGGACGAGCACCGGGCCGAGGCCGCCCTCGACCGCCTGGTCGACGTGGCCCTCCTGGAAGAGACGGCGTACGGCCGCTACACCCCCCACGACCTGGTACGCGACTACGCCCGCGAACTCGCCGACACCGACAACGGCGAGTCCCGCCGCGAGACGCGCCCGCGTGCCTGCGTTCGCGTCGATACCGATACCGATACCGATACCGAAGCCGAAGCCGAAGCCGACGGGGCCCTGGACCCCGTCGAGACCGCACTGCGTTGGTATGCCGCCGTCGCCGAGCGGCTGTTGACCGCGATCATCGAGCCCGGACACGAGCGGGACGACCGGCGTCGGCCGACTCCCTCCCAGCCGCCTGGTCACAGTGCCGACGTGCTCGCCGTTCCGCCCTTCGCGTCGTCCGAGGACGCCTTCGCCTGGGGCGGGAGGGAGTTGGAGAACATCGTCGCCCTGACGGAGCGGTACACGCAGGAACCGGCGTCCGGGGCCGGTGACCGCAAGGCCGCGTATCTCTGCGTTCTCCTCCGCCTCTGCTTTCCCTACGCCCAGCGCGGCGGACGGGTCGCCGAGATGGAGGTGCTCGGGCGGGCCGGGCTCAAGCTGGCGCGGCGGCTGGGCGACGAGGCGGCCGAGGCCTACGCCCTGGGTGACCTCGCCGGGCTGCACTTCCTGACCGGACGGCACCGCGAGGCCCTCGCCCTCAACGACCGCTCACTGTCGATCTGGCGGCGACTCGACGTGCCCTCGCGGATACGGCGCGGGCTCAACAACCGCGGGCTGCTCCTCGAAGGGCTCGGCCGGCACGAGGAGTCCGGCGAGGCGCTGCGCCAGAGCCTCGCCTGCTCACGGCAGCTCAACGACCCCTACGGCGAGGCCGTCACCCACAGCCACCTCGGCAACCTTTACGAGCACACCGACCCACGGGCCGCCATCGAACAGCACCGGCGCTCGCTCGCCATCGGCGACGAGATCGGGGCCGTCATCGTGCAGCACACCGCGCACTGCAACATCGGGTACGCCCATCTCACCCTCGGCGAACCGGAGGCCGCCGCGCGGCACTTCGAGGAGAGCCTGCGCATCCTCGGCGGCCATGGCGACTGGCACGGCGAGTCCCAGACCCGGCTCGGCCTGGTCCGCGCGCTGCGCCTGCTGGGCCGCACCGAAGACGCCCTCGGCGAGTGCGCCGAACTGCTGCGCCGCGCCGACGCACGCGCCGACCGCTACACCGGCGGCCTCGCCCGCCACCAGCACGGGCTGCTGCTGCGCGAGCAGGGCCGCACCGACGAGGCGTACGCGCAGTGGCGTGCCGCGCTCGAGGCGCTGGAGGGGACGGACGAGCAGACGGTGGCGGCCGAGCTGCGCGAGCTGCTCCGACAGCGGCCCCGGCGCTCTCACTTGGCGTCGGCATAGCACTCCACCACCGCCGTGGTGAACGGGAACCGCACCGGCGTCTCGCCGAAGGTCAGCCGCCCCGCCGTCGCGGACGCCTCCCGGATCGCCTCGACGACCGCGTCGGTCTCCTCCTTCGGGCAGTGCACGATCACCTCGTCGTGCTGGAAGAAGACCAGCTCGGCGGCCATGTCCCGGCAACTGCGGCGCAGCGCGGCGAGCAGCAGCAGGGCCCAGTCGGCGGCGCTGCCCTGGACCACGAAGTTGCGCGCGAAGCGACCGCGGGCGCGTGCGTTGGTGGAGGCGTACCCCGGCATCCAGCCGTGCCCGCCGCGGCCTTCCTCCCCCTCCTGGCCGTCCGGCGCGCCCGGGTCGTCCTG
Organism: Streptomyces anandii JCM 4720; assembly: GCF_014650655.1. Classification (GTDB taxonomy): domain Bacteria; phylum Actinomycetota; class Actinomycetes; order Streptomycetales; family Streptomycetaceae; genus Streptomyces; species Streptomyces anandii. Next base: position 87,306 of record NZ_BMVJ01000020.1, on the reverse strand, counting down.
GGGGAGTCCCGCTTCCTGGGTGGCGTCCTCCGACGTCCCGGCCGCCGGCGGGCAGGTGCGGCCCAGCCAGGTCCGCACGAGCCGTCCCTCCTCGCCGGCCCGGGCCGCCTCGTCGACGTAGGCGACGGCCTTCGGGAAGCGGCGTCTGAGGGCGGCGAGGTTCTTCAGACCGTCCCCGGAGGTCTGGCCGTAGACCGCGCCGAGCACGGCGAGCTTGGCCTGGGCGCGGTCGCCGGAGAAGGCGCGGTCGGAGACCGACTGGTACAGGTCGCTGTCCCGGCCGGCCACCTCCATCAGACCGGGGTCGCGGGAGATGGCCGCCAGCACCCGCGGCTCCATCTGGTCGGCGTCGGCGACGACCAGCCGCCAGCCCGGGTCGGCCACCACGGCCCGGCGGATGACCTTGGGGATCTGCAGCGCGCCCCCGCCGTTGGTCACCCAGCGCCCGGTGACCGTCCCGCCGGCGAGGAACTCCGGCCGGAACCTGCCCTCGCGCACCCAGTCCTGCAGCCAGGACCAGCCGTGCGCGACCCAGATGCGGTACAGCTTCTTGTACTCCAGCAGGGGGGTCACGGCCGGGTGGTCGACGGACTTCAGCTCCCAGCGGCGGGTGGACCTCACCTTGATCCCGGCGCGCGCGAAGGCCTTGACGACCTCCGCGGGCAGGTCGGGCCGCACCCGGTGCCCGAAGGCGGCGGACACCTCGTCGGCCAGCTCGGCCAGGCGGCGGGGCTCGCCGCCGCCCGCGTACCGCTCGCCGAGCAGTTCCGCGAGCACCTCGCGGTGCACGTCCGCGCGCCACGGCAGGCCCGCGCGGTTCATCTCGGCGGCCACCAGCATGCCCGCCGATTCGGCCGCCGTCAGCAGGCGCATCCGGTCCGGGCGGGCGGTCGCCGCGTGCCGTCGCTGCTGCTCGGCATAGACCGTGAGCAGGTCGGTCAGCGGCAGGTGCACGCCCTGCGGTTCGAAGAGCGGGGACTGCGCGCCCGGTGCGGCGGAGCGCGGCGGCGGGTCCGGCGGCACGGGTCCGCCGCGCAGCCGGGCGAGTGCGGCGGCCGCCGAGCGCGGTTCGCCCAAGCGCCCCTCGTGGCCGAGGAGGAGGGTCTCGGCGTCCTCGATGTCGTAGCACCGCTCGACCCGCGCTCCCGCGGCGAGCAGGCGCGGGTAGACCTCGGCGGTGGAGCGCCACACCCACCGCGCGACGTCCGGTCTGCCGCGGACGGCCCCGGCGAGGTCGGCCTCCCGGCGCACCGGGCCGGCGGGCAGCCCGTCCGGGCCGAGGGGGACGACCTCCGCGCCACCGTCCTCGGCCGGTGCGAGAGCCCACCGGTCGGTCATGTCCGCGAGTGTCGCAGCCAGGTCTGACAATCCGCTGTGACCTGCGGATTCACTCGTCTTCCGGGTCGTCCTGCCGGGCTTCCTCCTGTGCGCGGTCCTCGAGCAGAGCGGCCAGGGTGGCGGTGACGTACTCCTCGGTGCGGGCCTTGGTCAGGCCGAGGCCGCTGAGCGGGCCCTCGCCGTTCTCCAGCTCCAGCAGGGCCAGCAGGATGTGCTCGGTGCCGATGTAGTTGTGGCCGAGGCGCAGGGCTTCACGGAAGGTGAGTTCCAGGGCCTTCTTGGCGGCCGGTCCGTAGGGGACCAGCTCGGGGGCGTCCGCCGACGCCGGCGGCAGGGCGGCGGTCGCGGCCTCGCGGACGGTGTCCAGGGTGACCCCCTGCTCCTGGACGGCCTTCGCGGCCAGGGCCTCGGGCTCGGTGAGCAGACCGAGGACGAGGTGCGCGGGCAGTCCCTCCTGGCTCCGGGCGGACTTGGCGGCCTCGTGGGCGGCCATGACGACCTTGCGGGCGCGCGGGGTGTAGCGGCTGAAGCCCTGGCCGGGATCGAGGTCGGCGGACTCCTTGGGCACGAACCGCTTCTGCGCGGCCTGCCGGGTGACGCCCATGCTCCTGCCGATGTCGGTCCAGGAGGCGCCGGAGCGTCGTGCCTGGTCCACGAAGTGCCCGATGAGATGATCCGCCACCTCGCCGAGGTGCTCACCGGCGAGTACTGCGTCCTGCAGTTGCTCGAGCGGTTCCTGATGGACCTTCTTGATGGCCGAGATGA
>NZ_BMVJ01000020.1:80803-85171 GCF_014650655.1 Streptomyces anandii JCM 4720 | reverse complement strand
GGTCGTCCAGGCGGACGGTCGACCTGATGCTGGGATTCGTCATGTGTCAACCGTAAGTTGACACCTCGATATCGTCAACCCGAAGTTGACACTCCGCGAGGTGGCTGTCCACAGGGTGTGGACGGGGCGGAGTCCGCGCCGGGACTGCCGGGACTACCGGGACTGTCGGACCCCCGTGGCACGATCGACGTGTGACCGCTCCGCCTACCGTCGACCAGGCCTTCCGGGCCGCCCTCTATGCCACGGCCGACGACGCCCTGGACGCCGGCGCCTCCCTCCTGGCCGCCGACCCCGCGGCCGACGCCGAACTCGCCCGGCGCGGACGGGAGTTCGTCGCGTCGGCGTGGCAGCGCGGCTGGCAGCCGGCCGACGTCATACGGATCGTGCGGCGGGAGCTGGACGAGGCGCACGTACGGCTGGCGGCGGAGCTGGTGCGCGCACAGGCCGGGGAGGACCGGCCGCGCGGCCCGCGCTGGACCGCCCAGCTCGACGCCCTGCCCGGCGAACAGCCGCCCCGCACCGACCGCTTCACGCACGCCACCGCCGTACTGGAGCTGTACCGCCTGCTGCTGCGGCTGCCCGCGCTCGAACCGCTCGACGAACCCCGTGCCGCACACGCCGGAGCGCAGGCCGGCGCGCGGGCCGATCGGGCCGGGTCCCGCATGCTCGCCCGCATCCGCGCCCTGCTCGCCAAGGCGGAGGCGACCGGGTTCCCGGAGGAGGCGGAGGCGCTGAGCGCCAAGGCGCAGGAGCTGATGGCCCGGCACAGCGTCGACGAGGCGCTGCTCGCCGCCCGCGCCCCGGCGCCCGACGCACCCGGCGCCTGCCGCATCGGCATAGAACCGCCGTACGAGCAGGCCAAGGCGGTGCTGCTGGACGCGGTCGCCACCGCCAACCACTGCCGCGCCGTGTGGAACGAACCGCTCGGCTTCTCCACGGTCGTCGGTTTCGAGGCCGACCTGGAGGCGGTCGAGCTGCTCCACACCTCGCTGCTCGTCCAGGCCACCACCGCGATGACCAGGGCGGAGGCGGCCCAGCGCGCGGGCGGGCGCAGGAGGACCAAGACCTTCCGGCAGTCCTTCCTCGCCTCCTACGCCCATCGCGTCGGCGCCCGTCTCGCGGCCGCCGCCGGGACGCAGGTCACCGAGGACCTGCTGCCGGTCCTGGCGAGCCGGGACGTGGCGGTGGCCGACCGGCTCGACCGGATGTTCCCGGAGACCACCACCACCCGTCTGCGCGGTGTGAGCGACGAGGCGGGCTGGACGGAGGGCGCGCGGGCGGCGGACCGCGCCGAGGTGAGGTCCCGCCCGCGGCTGGGCTGATCCGGCCGCCGGGCGTCCTCGCCGCCGGGCGGCCCGGCCGCCCCCGGCCGGGTGCGGGTCAGTCTCCGGCCTGCTGGAAGGCGGTCACCGAGGCGTTCGGGTCGGCGGCGTCCTTCTTGCCCTGGACGGGGCCGTACGACCACTTGAAACTCTGGCCCTCGGCCGCCCCGGGCAGACCGATCTTCAGCGACGTGGCCGCGAGGCTCTTCGGGTCGCCCTCCTTGCCCCGCACGTACGTGAGGGTGAAGGAGGCGGTGTCGCCCTTGGCGAGGGTCAGCTTCTGCGGGGTGCCGGTCTTGTCCTGCGGCACGGTCGCCGTGGCGCTCTGCGCGGTCAGGGAGAGGGTGGGGAAGCCCTCCAGGGTGCACTTGGCGCCCTTGTTGGTGAGGGTGACCGGGACGTTGCCCGTGTCCCCGGCGGAGGGGGCGGCGTTGGCGGGCCCGACCTGCAGCCCGACCTCGCCGATGCGGCAGGCGGTGCTGTCGGTGTTCTTGCTCCCGCTGTTCTTGTTGCCGGTGTCGCTGCCGCCCGTGCCGCCGCCGCTGTCGCAGGCGGTGAGGAGGAGGGCCGCGGCGAGGGCGGTGACGGTGATCGGAATCGCGCGCATGAGGTGGTTCCTTGGGTCGTGACGATGCTCAAGGATCATCACGTACGAGCGTGCGGCGCGGTTGCCCGCCCCGCCACCGGTCCCGGCTGACGTCAGGAGCCGAGGCTCGCCGTGGGCAGCCCCGAGGGTAGCGCCGGTCCGTCCGACCGGGTGTACTTCTCCTGGCCGAGACCACCCTCCCAGGTAATGCGCAGGGTGGTCTTGTTGACGGAGTCCACCGTGCCGGTGGTACGGGACTTGCAGTCGCGCAGGTGGACGACCTGCTTGCCGGCCTCCTCGCCCGCGGTGCCGGAGCACGTCGTTCCCTCGGTCGAGAAGAGCGCCGCCTGCTTGCCGGTCACCATCAGGACCACCGCGCGGCCGCCGCTGGTGGTGAGCCAACTGCCCTCCGCCTTGCCGGCATTGCCCGCTGTGCCGCCGGTGCCGCCCGAGCCGGCAGCGCCGCCGCCGCCGGTCGCCGTCGCGGCGGCGCTGCTCGTGGTCGAGGTGTGGTCCTTGGCGTCGGAGCCGCCGCTGTCGCACGCGGTCAGCGTGAACACGGCGAGCAGGCCCGCCGCCGTCAACCGTGTCGCCGTCGCCCTCGTCGTCCTGGTCACTGCAAGCCCCCAAGCTGGAACCGGTCGGCCGCCCGGCGGCCGGTACGACCGCAGCAAGCTATCAGGCGCGGCCATGCGATGCGTAGGCGATTCCCTACGCTTGACGCGTAGGGAGAGTCCTACGTATTTTCGGTCCCATGCACATCACCCACGCCTCCTTCGTCACCCTCCCCGTCGCCGACCAGGACCGCGCCCTGCGCTTCTACCGGGACGTGCTCGGCTTCCGGGTCACCGCCGACCGCGAGATGCCACAGGGGCGGTGGCTCCAGGTCGCGCCCGAGGGCGCCCAGACCGTCTTCACGCTCGCCGGGCCGGGCATGGGCGGTTTCGTGGCCGGCTCGGCCCGGGGGATCATGCTCGTGACGACCGACGTCGACGCCGACTGCGCGCGGCTCACGGAGGCCGGCGTCTCCGTACAGGGGCCGGACGACCTGCCCTGGGGGCGGATGGCCGCCTTCGAGGACCCCGACGGCAACGGTCTGATGCTGCTGACCGAGAAGGAAGGCTCCTGACCGACCCCATGACCTCCACCGGCCCCGGCCCCGACCTCACCCCCGGCACCGCACCGACCCCTGCCCAGCCGCCCGCCCCCGGCACCCGCGCCGACGGCACCGCGCCCGTGACCGCCACAGGCACCGCACCCGGCAGCGGGCCCGCCGCGCCGGGCCCCACGCGCCCGGCCGACACCGCCGCTTCCGTGAGGGCCGTCGCGCCCGCCCCCGCCACCGGCGGCAGCCGCGCCGGCACCGCGCTCGCGGCCGGCCCCCGCGCCGCCACCGCCCCCGCGACCGCCGCCACCGCCCCCGCGACCGCCGGCACCGCGCCCGCGACCAGCCCCGCACCCGCCATCCCGCAAGCGCCCGCCGAAGCCGGCGACCGTGTCTTCGCCGCGCTCGCCAATGGCGCCCGTCGTGAGGTGCTGCGGTTGTTGCGGGAGGAGGGGCCGCAGCCTGTGCAGGCGCTCGCCGATCACTTCGCCATGCGCCGGCCCAGCCTCTCGGAACACCTCAAGGTGCTCCGGGAGGCCGGCCTCGTCTCCGAGCAGCGCTCCGGCCGGCAGCGCATCTACCGCCTGGAGGCGGCCCCGCTGGCCGAGGTGCAGGACTGGCTCCACCCGTACGAGCGGTTCTGGCGCGGCCGGATGAAGGACCTCGGCGCCCTGCTCGACCGCATGCCCGACGATGGTCCGGCATGACCACCGCACCCCCGCCGCCCGGCGGCACCGGCCCCGGTGACGACGACCTCACCGCCATTCGCGTCGACCAGTTCTACCCGCACCCTCCCGCCAAGGTCTGGCGCGCCCTCACCGAACCCGCGCTGCTCGCCGAGTGGCAGATGCCCGGCGCCGACGGCTTCCGCCTGGAGGTCGGCCACCGGTACCGGATGACCTCCGTGCCCCGGCCCAACGCGAACTTCTCGGGCGTGGTCGAGGTCGAGGTGCTCGGCTACGACGTCGAGCGGACGCTCTCCGTCCGCTGGACCGACGCGGATCCGGCCAGTGCCGTCCACTGGACCCTCACATGGACGCTGGAACAAGAAGGCCGCGGTACGCGTCTGTTCCTTTTGCACGAGGGATTCGATCCGGACGACCCGGCTCAGATGATGGCGCGCAAGATCATGGACGGGGGCTGGCGGGCGCATGTCCTGCGGGTTCTGGGGCAGGCGCTCGAACGGGCTCGGTAAAGCGAACGTCAAAAGCTGTAACCGCCGGACCACTCCCCGTGCACGTGCATCTGCTCATGCATCTGCACATGAACACAGCTATGATCCGGGTCAGTTGACCGATGCATCAATGGCCACACCAGCCAGTGCACCACCGGGGAGCGACCTGTGGACCACGACG
>NZ_BMVJ01000020.1:74583-80776 GCF_014650655.1 Streptomyces anandii JCM 4720 | reverse complement strand
TTGAGGGCGTGTACGGGCAGTACGACGTGCACAACGGCATGGCGGCCACGCAGCTGAGCGGGGTGGCCTGGCAGAAGAGCCGGCACAGCAACTCGCAGGGCTCCTGCGTGGAGTTCGCCCGGCTGCCCGGCGGGGAGGTGGCCGTGCGCAACTCGCGCTTCCCCGACGGTCCGGCGCTGGTCTACACGCGTGCGGAGATCGAGGCGATGCTGCTCGGCATCAAGGACGGCGAGTTCGACCATCTGATCGCGGGCTGAACGCAGTAGCCGTAACCTCCACCGGAACAGACGCCCCGTCAGCGATTTCCCACGGGCTGCTGACGCGCGTAGAACCGCGGCGTCGCGAAACGCCGCGGTTCGTCAGTCGGCGGGTGGCAGCCGGAACAGGGCCCAGACGACCTTGCCGCCCACGCTGCCGGCCATCGGGTGCCAGCCCCAGCTGTCGCTGAAGGAGTCGACCAGGAACAGGCCGCGGCCCGACTCCGCCGAGAAGTCCTCGGTGTCCCGGGCGACGGGACTGTCCTGGCTGGGGTCGCGCACCGCGCACACCAGTCGCTCGGTCCACCGCATCAGGTGCAGGCGCACGGACGGGACCTGCTCGTGGGCGCGCGCGGCCGCAGGGCCGGGCAGCGCGTGCCGCAGGGCGTTCGTGACCAGCTCGGAGACGACCAGGCAGACGTCGTCGAAGCGCTCGCCCAGCTCCCACTGCTCCAGTGTTCTGCGGGTGAAGCGCCTGGCCTCGCGCACGGCCTCGTAGCGGGCCGGCAGGGCGCAGGAGGCGGCGTTGGACACGGCCGCGGGGTCCAGCGGCGGAAGGCCCTGCCGTAACGGCTCGAGCATGGTCGATCCATTCGTCCCCATGCGAGGCACTCCCGGGAATTCGCGGTCGTTGCGATGCAGCGGTGGCGCGAGACCATGGTTTCGGATGGCTACAGCAGATGCAAGGGCAGATGCACGTGCACGCGACCGAATTGGACCTTCCCGTACCGCTTACTGGTCATTTTTTCCGCCATCTTCTCGACTGCCGCTTGCCTCCTTCTTGCTTCCTGCTGCGCCCTTTCTTCGGTCTCTTTCCGTTTCCGTAATCGCACGAGTACTGCTCGGAGTGATTTAGTGGCAGACTGCGGCCGTCTGAAGACGGCTGGGGAGGCTGGCGAACGTGAGCGCGGGAGAGCCCGGATCGGTGGTGCGGCGCATGCTGCTCGGTTCGCAACTCAGGCGGCTGCGCGAGACGCGGGGGATCACGCGGGAGGCGGCCGGGTACTCGATCCGGGCCTCGGAGTCGAAGATCAGCCGGATGGAGCTGGGCCGGGTGAGCTTCAAGACCCGGGATGTGGAAGACCTGTTGACGCTGTACGGCATCACGGACGAGGCGGAGCGCACCTCATTGCTCTCCCTCGCCAAGGAGGCCAACGTCGCGGGCTGGTGGCACAGTTACTCCGACGTCCTGCCCAGCTGGTTCCCCACCTATGTGGGCCTGGAGGGCGCGGCGTCGCTGATCCGCGTCTACGAGGTGCAGTTCGTGCACGGGCTGCTGCAGACCGAGGCGTACGCCCGCGCGGTGGTGCGGCGCGGCATGCGGGGCGCGAGCGAGGCCGACGTCGAGCGGCGGGTCGCCCTGCGTCTGGAGCGGCAGAAGTACCTCGTCGCCGAGAACGCCCCGGAGCTGCACATCGTCCTGGACGAGGCGGCCCTGCGCCGGCCGTACGGCGACCGCGAGGTGATGCGCGGCCAGTTGCAGCACCTGATCGAGATCTCCGAGCGGCCCAATGTGCGGCTGCAGGTCATGCCGTTCAGCTTCGGCGGGCACGCCGGCGAGTCCGGTGCCTTCACCATCCTCAGCTTCCCCGAGTCCGACCTGTCGGACGTGGTCTACCTGGAGCAGCTCACCAGCGCGCTGTACCTCGACAAGCGCGAGGACGTGGCGCAGTACGAGAAGGCGCTCAAGGAACTGCAGAACGACAGCCCCGGCCCCGACGAGAGCCGCGACCTGCTGCGCGGCCTGCTCCAGCTGTCGTAGGGAATCCCCCGGAACACCTCGGTGAACGCCCAACTTCCCTGCCGCGCAAGTACGATGACGTGCGATCAGACCTGAACGATCTAAACGATCAGACCTGAACGATCGGACCGTGAAGAAGTGATCGTGAGTTGATCGGGCTCCGACTGCTTCGAACCGCCTCGGCAGCAGGGGATTTGAGGGATCACATGTCGTCCTACTTCACCGACCTGGCCCAGCAGTACATCGACGGCGAGTGGCGTCCGGGCACCGGCTCCTGGGACATCATCGACTTCAATCCGTACGACGACGAGAAGCTGGCCTCGATCACGATAGCCACGGCCGACGAGGTGGACCAGGCCTACCGGGCGGCCGCCCGCGCCCAGCAGGAATGGGCCGCGACCAATCCCTACGCCCGCCGCGCGGTGTTCGAGAAGGCGCTGCGCCTGGTCGAGGAGCGCGAGCAGGAGATCACCGAAGTGATCATCGCCGAGCTCGGCGGCACCCGGCTGAAGGCGGCCTTCGAACTGCACCTGGCCAAGGAGTTCCTGCGCGAGGCGGTCCATCTGGCGCTGCGGCCGGAGGGCAGGATCATCCCGTCCCCGGTCGACGGCAAGGAGAACCGTGTCTACCGGGTCCCGGTGGGCGTGGTCGGTGTGATCAGCCCGTTCAACTTCCCCTTCCTGCTGTCGATCAAGTCGGTCGCCCCGGCTCTCGCCCTCGGCAACGGCGTGGTGCTCAAGCCCCACCAGAACACCCCGGTCACCGGCGGCTCCCTGGTCGCGAAGATCTTCGAGGACGCGGGGCTGCCGGGCGGTCTGCTCAACGTCGTGATCACCGACATCGCCGAGATCGGCGACGCCTTCCTCGAGCACCCGGTGCCCAAGGTCATCTCCTTCACCGGCTCCGACAAGGTCGGCCGGCACGTCGCCACCGTCTGCGCCTCCCACTTCAAGCGCGCGGTCCTCGAACTCGGCGGCAACAGCGCCCTCGTGGTCCTCGACGACGCCGACCTCGACTACGCGGTCGACGCGGCCGTCTTCAGCCGGTACGTCCACCAGGGCCAGGTCTGCATGGCCGCGAACCGCGTCCTGGTCGACCGCTCGGTCGCGGACGAGTTCACCGCGAAGTTCGTGGCCAAGGTGAAGTCGCTCAAGGTCGGCGACCCGCGCGACCCGGAGACGGTCATCGGCCCGGTGATCAACTCCACCCAGGCGAACGCCGTTTCGCACGCGGTGGAGCAGGCCCTCGCCGAGGGCGCCACCGCCCTGGTGCGCGGCACCGCCACCGACAACCTGGTCGGGCCGTCCGTCCTCACGGACCTCCCCGCGGACTCCGCCCTGCTCCGTCAGGAGGTCTTCGGCCCGGTCTGCTTCCTCATCCCCTTCGACGGTGAGGAGGAGGCGGTCCGGATCGTCAACGACACCCCCTACGGACTGTCCGGCGCCGTCCACACCGCGGACATCGAGCGCGGCGTCGCCTTCGCCAAGCGGATCGACACGGGGATGTTCCACGTCAACGACGGGACCGTGCACGACGAGCCGATCGTTCCCTTCGGCGGCGAGAAGCACTCCGGAATCGGCCGGCTCAACGGCGACACGATGCTGGACGCCTTCACCACGGTGAAGTGGATCTCGGTGCAGCACGGCCGCAGCGGCTTCCCGTTCTAGGACAGGATTTGACCGCATGGGCCGATAGCTTCTTCCATGCCGGACAGGAGCCGGCGGGAGCGTCGAGACGAAAGGCGGCCGGTCATGGTCACTCACGTGCGGGCGGAAGCGCAGGGCGACGAGCGCGGAGCGCTGCTGTCCTTCCTGGAGGAACAGCGCGGTGGCATCCGCAGGGCGCTGCTTGGGCTCACCGAGGAGCAGGCCCGCACGCGTCCCAGCGCGAGCGAGCTGTCCCTGGGCGGGCTGCTCAAGCACGTCGCCGAGGTCGAGCAGGGCTGGATCGCCCGGGCGAAGCAGCAGCCGCCCGCTGTGCGGCGCACGCAGGCGAACTGGCACGAGTGCTTCCAGCTGCTCGACGGCGAGACCGTCGCCCAGCAACTGGCGTACTGGGAGAAGGTCGCCGCCGAGACGGAGGACTACGTCCGTTCCGTGCCCAGCCTCGACGACACCTTCCCCCTCCCGAACGACCCCTGGTTCCCGCCCGACGAGCGGGTCTCGGTGCGCTGGCTGTGCCTGCACCTGATCCGCGAGACGGCGCGGCACGCCGGCCACGCCGACATCATCCGCGAGTCGCTGGACGGCAGGACGGCCTTCGAGCTGGTCGCCCTCGAACAGCAGGCGGAAGAACAGCAGGCGCCCACCGAATGAGCCAGGGCCTTTCTTCCGGATCAGGCCGGCTCCGAGTTGCCTCGTCTGCCGGCCGACCGGCGGCAAGATCCGGAAGAGAGGCCCTAGTGATGGAAGCCCGTCGCCGCGGCCTTGTCGCGGGTCAGCGGGTGGGGCTGGCGGCGCAGTTCCGGCAGCAGCCGGGCGAGGTCCTCCACGAAGAGCTCCGCGAGGTCCGCCGAGAAGCCGTTGCGGCAGACCACGCGGAGCACCGACAGGTCCTCGCGGTTCGGTGGGAAGGTGTACGCGGGCACCAGCCAGCCGTTCTCGCGCAGCCGCCGTGAGACGTCGAAGACGTCGTACGAGGTGACCTCCGGCGCGGTGGTGAAGGCGAAGACCGGCAGCTCGTCGCCGCGGGTGAGCAGCCGGAAGTCGCCGAGCGCCTCGACGCGTCCGGCGAGGCGGGTGGCCACGTCCCGGGTGGACTGCTGCACCAGCCGGTAGCCCTCGCGGCCGAGCCGCAGGAACGAGTAGTACTGCGCGACGACCTGCGCGCCGGGCCGGGAGAAGTTGAGCGCGAAGGTCGGCATGTCGCCGCCGAGGTAGTTGACGCGGAAGACCAGCTCCTCGGGCAGGGACTCCTTGTCCCGCCACAGCGCCCAGCCGACGCCCGGGTAGACCAGCCCGTACTTGTGCCCCGAGGTGTTGATCGAGGCCACGCGCGGGAGGCGGAAGTCCCACACCACGTCCTCGTCCAGGAAGGGCGCGACCATGCCGCCGGACGCCCCGTCGACGTGGACCGGGATGTCCAGGCCGGTGCGCTCCTGGAGGGCGTCCAGGGCGGCGCACAGGTCGGCGACCGGCTCGTAGGAGCCGTCGAAGGTGGAGCCGAGGATGCCGACGACCCCGATGGTGTTCTCGTCGCACAGCTCGGCGGCGGCCTGCGGATCGAGGTGGAAGCGGTCGCCCTCCATGGGCACCTGACGGGCCTCCACCTCCCAGAAGTTGCAGAACTTCTCCCAGCACACCTGGACGTTGACGCCCATGACGAGGTTCGGCCGCGCGTCCCGCGCGGGATAGCGGTCGGCGTTCCGCTGGGCCCAGCGCCGCTTGAGCGCCATCCCGGCCAGCATGCAGGCCTCGCTCGACCCGGTGGTCGAACAGCCCACGGCGGCCGAGGGGTCGGGCGCGTTCCACAGGTCGGCGAGCATCGCCACGCAGCGCCGCTCCAGCTCGGCGGTGCGCGGGTACTCGTCCTTGTCGATCATGTTCTTGTCGCGGCACTCGCCCATCAGGACCCCGGCCTGGGGCTCCATCCAGGTGGTGACGAACGTGGCCAGGTTCAGCCGCGAGTTGCCGTCCAGCATCAGCTCGTCGTGCACCAGCTGGTACGCCGTGGTGGGCGTCAGGGGCGAATCCGCCAGCCGGTGCTTGGGCGGCGCCTCGCTCATCTCGACGGCCGGATCGGCCTCCCCGTAGAAGGGGTTGACGGACAGGGGACGCTCGTCGGGCTTCTCGTGACCTCGGTGGAGCGGCATGCGACGGCCTCCTGGGAGTCGTGGGTGGGGTGTTCCGGGGATGTTCGGTACGGGGGTACGGGCACACGGCCACGCGGGCACGCCGGGCCGGTCATCGAAGCGCCGTCCCGTCCTCCTTCAGCTGCATCTGCGGCCGCCCGGTCACCAGCAGCCAGGCCGGCAGCGAGGCGACGCACAGCAGGGCCAGGATGGTCGGCGAGGCCACGAGCACCGCGGCGGTGAACAGGCTCACCCAGCCCTGCCGGGTGATGGCCAGGAGCATGCCCAGCACGCCCGCCGCCACGCCCACCGCCTCCGGCACCGAGGGCACCAGGGCGTGGGCGCCGAGCCCGAACGCGGCGCCGATGAAGACGGAGGGGAAGATCCGCCCGCCGCGGAAGCCGC
>NZ_BMVJ01000020.1:70283-74559 GCF_014650655.1 Streptomyces anandii JCM 4720 | reverse complement strand
AGGACGCCGCCACGAGCATCGCGGCAAGCTTCACCACGGCCATCGTCACGAACTGCCCCGCCGTCCAGCCGCCGGGGTTCCGGGCCAGCTCCTCGACCTCCGACAGCCCCTTGAAGAGGGTCAGACGGCCGCCCAGGGCGCCCAGCAGCCCCAGTACGAGTCCGCCGAGCGGCAGCGCCAGCATCGGGTGCCCGAGCCGGGAGAAGACCCGGTGGACGTGGGGGAAGGCGTAGACGGCGGTGAGGCCGAGCAGCGCGGCCAGCGAGGCGATCACGAGGGCGGCCAGCGTGTCGAACCAGCGGGGGCCGCCCACGGGTGGCATGCGCAGGTCGAAGACCGGGTGGGCCAGCAGAGTCGTCGTCATCGCCCCGGCGGCCCCGGCGGCCAGCGGCGCGAAGACGTTGTCCCACAGCGCGCCCCTCGCCGGCCGTCCGGCCAGCGCCTCGGAGATGACCAGCGCCGCGGCCACCGGCGTGCCGAACAGGGCGCCGATCGTCGCCGCCTCCGCCAGCACCGGCCAGAGCGGGCCGGGCAGCCGGGGCAGCAGCCTGCGGCCCAGCCAGAAGGCGAGCGCCACGTCCACCATGATCACCGGGTTCTCGGGGCCGAGGCTCGGCCCGCCCGCCAGCATCAGCATGGCCGCCAGCAGCAGCCCGGGGGCCACCGCCGGGGGAATCGGCGCCGCCGCCAGACCGAGCGTCGCCGGGTCGGGGCCGGCGTGGCCCGGCACCTTCCACACCACGAGTCCCACCATCAGGCCCGTCGCGGTGAGCATGATGAGCATCCACGCCACGGAGTACGGCCCGATGCCCAGCGCGTCCGGCAGGTCGCCCCACAGCACCCCCTGGAGCCGCTCGGCCAGGCCCGTCACCAGCAGCAGGAGCAGGCTGGCGCCGACGCCGACGACGAGGGCGGGCAGGATCTGCGGCAGCAGCACGCGGGCCGGGGCCGCCGGGGCGGTGGGTGCCTGATGCGCGGTGTCCTGGACCACTGGCACACCATAAACGGGCATGCCTGGCAAAACGGGCACAACATCCGGGATGCGGAGCGGGCTTGCACCTCACGCCACGTGAGGCGGCAGCGTGGAGGGCGCACGAAGGAAGGGAGCGGAAGTGAGCTACTCCGTGGGACAGGTCGCCGGTTTCGCCCAAGTGACGGTGCGCACCCTGCACCACTACGACGACATCGGCCTGCTCGTACCGGGCGGGCGCAGCCACGCGGGCCACCGGCGTTACAGCGACGCCGACCTCGACCGGCTGCAGCAGATCCTGTTCTACCGGGAGCTCGGCTTCCCGCTCGAGGAGGTCGCGGCCCTGCTCGACGACCCGGACGCGGACCCGCGGGAGCACCTGCGCCGCCAGCACGAACTGCTGACCGCCCGGATCGAGAAGCTGCGCAGGATGGCCGCGGCCGTGGAGCACGCCATGGAGGCACGCACGATGGGGATCGATCTCACGCCCGAGGAGAGGTTCGAGGTGTTCGGGGACTCCGACCCGGAGCAGTACGCCGACGAGGTCAGGGAACGCTGGGGGAACACCGAGGCCTACCGCCAGTCCCAGCGCCGCACCGCGTCGTACACCAAGGAGGACTGGCAGCGGCTCAACGCGCGGCAGGACGACATCCACCGGCGCATGGCCGCACTGCTCGACTCCGGCGCCCCGGCCGGCTCGGAGGCGGCCATGGACGTGGCCGAGGAGCACCGCCGCTTCATCGGCGACAGCTACTACGACTGCGGGCACGAGATGCACACCTGCCTCGGCGAGATGTACGTCGCCGACGAGCGGTTCACGGCGATGTACGACGGCATCCGGCCGGGCCTCGCGGTCTACATGCGCGACGCGATCGTGGCCAACGCCGCACGCCACGCCTCCTGAGAGGTCCGCCCGCCGGTCCCGGCCCGGGCACGCACCCAGGGTCACTCCGGGGGTCACTCCCGGGCCAGGACCACCGCCGTGCCGTACGCGCACACCTCGGTGCCGGCGTCCGCGGCCTCGGTCACGTCGAACCGCATCATCAGCACCGCGTCGGCGCCACGCGCGCGTGCCTGCTCGACGAGGCGCTCCATGGCCTGGTTGCGGGTCTGCACCAGCGTCTTGGTGAGCCCCTTGAGCTCACCGCCGATCATCGACTTCAGGCCCGCGCCGATCTGGCTGCCCAGGTGCCGATCGGGGTCTCCCCTGCTCGAGCGAAGCCGAGAGCTCGGGGAAGCACGGTCAGGCCGAAGACCTCGCCGATGACCTGCTCCACGCGGTGCCCGGGTACGTCGTTCGTCGTCACGACCAGCACCTCGGGGTGGGGACCCTGGCCGCCGCGCCGTAATCCTCGATGCCCATGGGTCACAGACGGGACCCGGCGGGCCCGTGGCGCATCCCCTCGGCGCCGGCGGAAGCAGGGGATCCGGGGCGGGAGACCGGGGAACCCGGGCCGTACATCCGACGTTGATACTTTGTGCGGCAGCAACCGCTAGGCCGTACGGCCGCCGCACCTCCCACCCTCAGGAGCCCGGAACCGTGATGACGCTCGCACTCGGCCCGAGCTGGCTGGATCCGAACACCCTCCTGAGCAACTTCGGGATCTGGGGCCTGCTCCTCATCGTCTTCGCCGAGTCCGGCCTGCTCATCGGCTTCTTCCTGCCGGGCGACTCGCTGCTGTTCACCTGCGGTCTGCTGATCACGTCCAAGCAGATGGACTTCCCGCTGTGGGGCGCGATCGCCCTCATCTGCCTCGCCGCCGTCCTGGGCGACCAGGCGGGCTACATGTTCGGCAAGAAGGTCGGCCCCTCGCTGTTCAACCGGCCCGACTCCCGCCTGTTCAAGCAGGAGAACGTCACCAAGGCGCACGAGTTCTTCGAGAAGTACGGCCCGAAGTCCCTGGTCCTGGCCCGCTTCGTGCCCGTGGTGCGGACGTTCACGCCGATCATCGCGGGCGTCAGCGGCATGCGGTACCGCTCGTTCGTCGTCTTCAACGTCATCGGCGGCGTGCTGTGGGGCGCCGGCGTGACCCTGCTCGGCTCCTGGCTGGGCAAGCACGACTTCGTCAAGAACAACATCGAGGCGATCCTCATCCTGATCGTCCTCGTCTCCGTCGTCCCGATCGCCATCGAGTACCTGCGCGCCCGCTCCAAGGCGAAGAAGGGCGGCCAGGAGGCCCCCGCGGCGCAGGAGCGGCCCGCGGCACAGGAACTGCCCGTGATGGACGACGCCACGACCCGCCTGCGCCGCATCGAGCCGTCCTGTCCCTACGGCGGCGAGCAGCACGGCGGGCAGAACCACGCCCAGGGCGGCCAGTACGGCCACGACCAGTACGGCCACGACCAGTACGGCCAGGACCAGTACGGCCACGACCGGTACTACGGCGGCCAGTACCCCGAGCAGCAGTACGCCCCCCGGCAGCAGTACCCCCAGCAGCAGTACCCGGCCGGACAGCAGCCCCCGCGCGGCCCGTACGGGAACCAGCACGGCGAGCACGGTGAATACGGCGCCGGCGAGCACGGTGAATACGGCGAGTACAGGGGGTACGGCGACTACGGCCAGAACCAGGGGCGCGTCTAGAAGCCGCGCGTCCGCTTGGCCGCGCGGCGTCCCGCCGCCGCCCCGCCCGGCAGCCTGAGGAACAGCCGGGAGATCTCCGAGCCCAGGTTCACCCCGATCGCGATGGCCATGGCGAGCGACACCGCCTTGGCCAGCGACACCAGCCCCTTGTCGACGTTGTTCTGCGCGATCGCCAGCAGCCCGAAGTAGGTCGCCGAGCCCGGCAGCAGCGGCCCGATCGCGGCCGTGGTGAAGGGCAGCGCGGAGGCGAACCGGTAGCGGGACAGCAGCTGCCCGAACAGTCCCACCAGGCCCGCCGCCACCGCCGTGGACGCCACGGGCGAGATGTCGCCGACGTAGTGCATCGCGCCGTACACCACCCACGCCACGCCGCCGTTGAGCGTCACCAGCAGCACGGTGGAGCGCTCCTGCTGGAGCAGCACCGCGAAGGTCAGCGACAGCAGCATCGAGGCGACGATCTGCACCACCGGCCGCTCGTTGACGCCGAGGGCCGCGTCCGGGTTGAGCTGGGCGCCCAGCTTCACGCCGAAGTACAGCACCAGCAGCACGCCGGTGACGATGCCGACGAAGAAGTACATGACCTCCAGCAGGCGCGCGGAGGCGGTGATGTAGAAGCCGGTCAGGCCGTCCTGCACCCCCGCCACCAGCGCCCGCCCGGGCAGCAGCGCGAACAGCCCACCGGTGATGACCGCGGACGCCTTCACGTCCACGTGCGCCACCGTGAG
>NZ_BMVJ01000020.1:68217-70256 GCF_014650655.1 Streptomyces anandii JCM 4720 | reverse complement strand
CGCCACGCCGATCGCGGCCGGCGGCATCGCGGCGACCGTGAACTGGTAGAACTCCGGCAGCCCGCGCCCCGCGCACAGCCACGCCAGCCGGTCGCCGAGCATCGCGCCGAGCGCGGCCGCCACGAAGACCAGCAGATCGCCGCCGACGAGCACGGAGGCCGCGCCCGCGAGCAGACCGGCGGCCCCGGTCAGCGCCCAGCCGGGGTAGGGGTGCCGGTTGCGGCGGATCTCCGCCAGGCGCCGGTAGGCCTCCTCCAGGGAGACGTGGGTCTCCGGGTCGCTCAGGTCGTCGACGAGCCGGAACACGGCCGCCAGGCGCGTGTAGTCCGTGCCCCGGCGGCGCACCGTACGGGAGGCGGTCACCGGGTCGTCCACGAGGGACGGCTGGTAGGAGACCGACAGCAGCGTGAAGGTGACGGTCGGCTCGCAGCGGTCCAGGCCGTAGGAGCGGCAGACGGCGAACATCGCCGCCTCCACGTCCTCGGCGCCCTCCCCGCCCGCGAGCAGCAGTTCGCCGATGCGCAGGCTCAGGTCGAGCACGCGCGGGACGGCCGGTCCGCCCTCCTCGGCCTTCTGCACCGGCTCCGGCGCGGGCCGCTCGGTCACCGGCATGCGCAGCATGGTGCGCATCCGGTCCTGCCAGGGGACGTCCTTGGTGAGGCTGACGGTGGGGATGCCGGTGGGCGGGGTGAAGGCGGCCGGAGCCTGCCGGGCGCTGTAGGTGCTGGGCCGGCTGAACGCGGAGCCCTCGGGTTCGGCGGCCGGCGCCTCGGGGGCCTCCAGGCCCTCGGGGAGGGCGAACTCGGACGTGGTCTCCGACTCGCCGCCCGTCCTCGGCACGGCCAGCCCCTCGGGGAGGGCGAACTCCGACGTCGTCGACGACTCCCCGTCGGCGGCCGGTGAGGATGCCGGTTCGGGCGGCACCGGAATCACCTGGGTGACCTGTGTCACCGAGGCCCCCGAGGTTCCCGAGGTTCCCTTGGGAGGCGTGAACGCGCTCCTCGCCTCGTCCGACTGCGGCTTGCGGTCCTCCGCATCCGTCACTGAGCAACGCTCCCTGAACGACACCTTCCGTAAGCCTCAGTATGCGCGGACGCACCGCTTCCCATGCGAACGGGCCGCGCCGCCCCCGTGGGGGAGCGGCGCGGCCCGTCGCGGCGGGAGCGGGGGTCAGTGACCGCCGTGCTCCTGGAAGCGCTTGACCGAACGCTCGATCTCGGCCTCGGCGTCGGCGCGGCCGACCCAGTTGGCGCCCTCGACCGACTTGCCGGGCTCCAGGTCCTTGTAGACCTCGAAGAAGTGCTGGATCTCCAGGCGGTCGAACTCCGAGACGTGGTGGATGTCCCGCAGGTGCTCCACGCGCGGGTCGGACGCCGGCACGCACAGCAGCTTGTCGTCGCCGCCGGCCTCGTCCGTCATCCGGAACATGCCGATCGCACGGCACTTGATGAGGCAGCCGGGGAAGGTCGGCTCGTCCAGGATGACCAGCGCGTCCAGCGGGTCGCCGTCCTCGCCGAGGGTGTTCTCGACGAAGCCGTAGTCGGCCGGGTAGCTGGTCGAAGTGAAGAGTCGACGGTCCAGGCGGATACGACCGGTCTCGTGGTCCACCTCGTACTTGTTCCGCGAACCCTTCGGGATCTCGATCGTGACGTCGAACTCCACCGGTGGCTCCTCCATGATCAGCACATAGTTCTGGTGGTTAAGTGTCCCTCACGCACGTGTGTGATCGCGAAAGGGGCTGGTGGTCGTGCCGGAGCTGAGGGCCTGGCGGGCCGCGAGACCGCGTCTGGCGCGCCTCGCGCGCACCGCGCGACCGCGCCTCCAGCGGGCCGTCGGGGCCGTGAAAGAGCAGGTCAGGCAGGTTGCGCAGGCCGCCGCCGGACGCGTTCCGCGGTCCGCGAGGTCGCGGAACGCGCAGTTCACCGCCGTCGCCGCCACCACCGGGCTGGCGCTGGCCGCCGCCGTGGTGACCGCCGCCGGCCCCTGGGACTCCTCCGGTCAGCGTACGGCCGAGCGGGACCGCGCAGTCGCCCTGGAGC
>NZ_BMVJ01000020.1:58828-68189 GCF_014650655.1 Streptomyces anandii JCM 4720 | reverse complement strand
ACGCGGGTGGCACAGATCACGGCCGCCGGTCCGGTACGTCCCGTACGTCCGGCACATCCGACACGTCCGCGGGCGGGCCGCGGCCCGCGCCCAGCGCCGTGCCGGTCCTCGTGGGGCTCGGCGAGGGCGGGAACCAGGTGAAGTCGGCGTCCGGCGGGCGCGCCCTGGCAAGCTTGCTCGACCCGCTGCTCGCGGACCCCGCGCTCGGCACCCGCCACTCCGCCGCGGTCGTCGACGTCGCCACCGGCGAGCGGCTCTACGGCCGGGGCGCCGACGACGCGCTCACCCCCGCCTCCACCACCAAGATCGCCACCGCCGTCGCCGCCCTGTCCGCCCTGGGCGCCGACCACCGCCTCACCACCCGCGCCGCCCTGGAGCCCGACACCGGCGAGGTGATCCTGGTCGGCGGCGGCGACCCCACCCTCACCGCGCGGAAGGACGCCCACGGCTGGGCGAGTCTGCGCACCCTCGCCGACGCCACGGCCGCCGCCCTCACCAAGCGCGGCCTGCACGAGGTGACGCTGTCCTACGACACCACCCTGTTCGCCGGTCCCGAGCTGCACCCCATCGGCGTCAACGAGAACCTGGCCCCCGTCAGCGCCCTCATGGCCGACGAGGCCCGCACCGACGGCTCGACCAGTGGCCCGGCCCCCCGCACGGGCGAACCGGCGGCCGACGCGGCCCGCGTCTTCGGCCGTCTGCTCTCCGCCCACGGCATCCGCGTGAGCGCCCCCGGCCCCTCCAAGGCGACCGGCCGCGCGGAGACCCTCGCGAGCGTCGCCTCGCCCCCGCTGTCCGACCTGGTCGAGCGCATGCTCACCAACAGCGACAACGACATCGCCGAGGCGCTCGCCCGGCAGACGGCCGCCGCGACCGGCGGCCGCGCGGACTTCGCCGGCGGCGCCGACGCGATCGCCGCCCAGCTCGGAAAGCTCGGCCTGCCGATCACCGGCGCCTCCTTCCACGACGGCAGCGGGCTGAACCGCGCCGACCGGCTCACCGCCGGCCTGCTCACCGCCCTGCTCCTCAAGGCCGCCGACCCGGCCCACCCCGAACTCCGCCCGGTCCTCACGGGCCTGCCCGTCGCCGGCTTCACCGGCACCCTCGCCGGCCGCTACGCCTCCGACGACGCGGCCGGCGTCGTACGGGCCAAGACGGGCACCCTGACCGGCGTCAACGCCCTGGCCGGCACGGCCGTCGACCAGGACGGCCACCTCCTGGCGTTCGCCTTCCTGGCCGAGGGCACCACCTCACCGGACACGGCCCAGTCGGCCCTCGACCGGACGGCGACGACCCTCGCGTCCTGCGGCTGCGGGTAGCGGACGGGGGCCGTGGCCGGCACCGGGCACCCGCCGGCTCCGGGCGCGGGAGGGGACAAAGGCCGCCACCGGGGCATCTCCACGGCCTGCCCCAAGCGGCGGCGCTCACGTACCGTTGACGCATGACGAGCATCGGTGGTGCTGCTTCTTCCGGGATGGTCGACTGGAATCTCGCGGTCGCGACCGCGACCCGGCTCGTGCGGCCGGGCCCCGAGGTGAGCCGGGACGAGGCCCGGGCCGTCGTCGCGGAACTGCGCCGGCACGCCAAGGCCTCGGAGGAACACGTCCGCGGTTTCACCCGTCTGGGTACCGAGGAGACCCACGACACCCCCGTCCTCGTGGTCGACCGGCCGGGCTGGGTGCGGGCCAACGTCGCCGGGTTCCGGGAGATCCTCAAGCCCCTGCTCGACAAGATGCACGAGCGGCGCAGCGGCACCGCGGGCGGCGCGGTCCTCGGCGCCGTCGGCGGCAAGGTCACCGGCGTGGAACTGGGCATGCTGCTGTCCTTCCTCGCCTCCCGGGTCCTCGGCCAGTACGAGACCTTCGCCCCGCCCACCCGCGAACTCCCGGCGGGCGAGAACGGCGCCGGCCGGCTGCTGCTCGTCGCCCCGAACATCGTCCACGTCGAGCGCGAACTCGACGTGCAGCCGCACGACTTCCGCCTGTGGGTGTGCCTGCACGAGGAGACCCACCGCACGCAGTTCACCGCCGTGCCCTGGCTGCGGGACCACCTCGAGGGCGAAATCCAGTCGTTCTTGGCGGAGACCGACGTGGACCCGATGGCCTTCCTGGAGCGCATCCGCGAGGCCGCCCAGTCCCTGGCCGGCGGACGGCCCGAGGGCGAGGAGGACGACGGCGGCCACTCCCTGGTCGAACTGGTGCAGTCCCCGGCCCAGCGCGAGATCCTCGGCCGGCTCACCGCCGTGATGTCCCTCCTGGAGGGCCACGCCGACTTCGTGATGGACGGGGTCGGCCCGGACGTGGTGCCGACCGTGGCCGAGATCCGCGAGAAGTTCCAGCAGCGCCGTGCGAAGGGAGCCTCCCGCCTGGACATGGCCCTGCGCAAGCTGCTCGGCCTGGACGCCAAGCTGCGCCAGTACCGCGACGGGGAGCGGTTCGTCCGCGCGGTCGTCGACCAGGTCGGCATGGACGGCTTCAACCGCGTGTGGACCTCGCCCAACACCCTGCCCACCAAGGCGGAGATCGCCAAACCGGCGGACTGGGTCGCACGGGTGCACCGCAAGGCCGAGTCGTGAACCGCGTGACGACGTCGTGAACCGAATCCGGCCGACGGCAGGCGAACGCCCCTTCAATCACCCGTCCGAGGGACCGTGGGCAATGCGTAGGCGTGCAATGCTCGGGGAACGCCCCGTTTCTGTCACCATCTACACACTCTGAGTGACCGAACCTCGGGCTCACCCCCGAATACTTCCGTGAAGGGAACCGGACATGGGTCCCCATCCTGCGGTCGCGGCGATACGCCTGGCGGTACGCCGCGTCCTCCACGACATCCTCGACGAGCAGACCCAGCACGGCGAGCCGTGCCGCCCCGGGCCCCGGGCCGCGGTGCGGACACCCCTGGGCGCCCGCACCACCGCCCGCGCGGGCCGGCCCCCGCGCGCCGAGCAGGCCTCCCCGGGCCGGCGCATCGCCCAGTTGCCCGGCCAGCCGCCGTACACCCCACAGCCCCCGGCCGTCACCCCGCCGCACCTTCCGCCCGCGCCCCCGGCGACGGACCCCGGTGGGACGGACCGGCCCGCGACGGACCCCGCCGCCACGGAGAGCCCCGCCCCCGAGCGGACGCCCCTGGACCGTGGTGCGCTCAGCCGGGACGCCCTCGACGCCCTGGAGGCGCTCGAGTCGCTCCGGGAGCCGCTGCGGGAGCCCCGGCGGCCGCAGGGCCGTCCCGAGGCCGCTGCGGGCGCCACGGCCCCGGCCACCGGCCCCGCCCCGCACGAGCGTCCGCCGACGCCGCTCGTGCTCGTGGCCTGCTCCGGCGGCGCCGACTCCATGGCGCTCGCCTCCGCGCTCGCCTTCGAGGCGCCCAAGCTCGGCATCCGCGCGGGCGCCGTCACCGTCGACCACGGCCTGCAGTCCGGCTCCGACCTGCGCGCCGACGAGGTCGCCCAGCGTCTTCGCGAACTCGGCCTCGACCCCGTCGAGTCCGTCGCCGTCACCGTGGGCCGCGACGGCGGCCCCGAAGCCGCCGCCCGCGACGCCCGCTACGCCGCCCTGGACGCCGCCGCCGAACGCCACGGCGCCGCCGCGATCCTCCTCGGCCACACCCGCGACGACCAGGCCGAGACCGTACTGCTCGGCCTCGCCCGCGGCTCCGGCATCCGCTCCCTGTCGGGAATGGCCGCGGTCTCGGGGGCCGGCGGCCGCTACCGCCGCCCCTTCCTGCACCTCGACCGCCAGACCGCCCGCAAGGCCTGCATGGTCCAGTCCCTGCCGGTCTGGGACGACCCGCACAACGCCGACCCCGCCTACACCCGCTCGCGGCTGCGCCACGAGGGACTGCCCGCCCTGGAGAAGGCCCTCGGCAAGGGCGTCGTGGAGGCCCTCGCCCGCACCGCCCAGCTCTCCCGCGACGACGCCGACGCGCTGGACGCCTGGGCCGGCCAGGCCGCCGCCTCCGTACGCGACGCCGCCGGCCGCCTGGAGTGCGCCAAGCTGCACGAGCTGCCGCCCGCCGTGCGCCGCCGCGTACTGCGCCGCGCCGCCATCGACGCCGGCGCCCCGGCCGGCTCCCTCTTCGCCCGCCACATCGAGGAAGTGGACCGCCTGATCACCGGCTGGCACGGCCAGGGAGCCATCAACCTCCCGGGCAAAGTCGTCGCACAGCGGCAGGGTGGCAGACTGGTGATTCGGCAAGGCTGAATCCGGAACCTCCCACCGGCCCGCTGGAGCGGGCGACGGAGCGCGCCGGACCGGCCGGTGGGACGACCGAAAGTGATGCGGTGGACGCGAAAGACATGGGTGCCGACCTCAAGCAGGTGCTCATCACCAAGGAAGAGATCGACGCCAAGCTCGCGGAGCTGGCCGCGAAGATCGACGCGGAGTACGCGGACAAGGACCTGCTCATCGTCGGCGTCCTCAAGGGCGCGGTGATGGTCATGGCCGACCTCGCCCGGGCGCTGTCCACCCCGCTGACCATGGACTGGATGGCCGTGTCGTCCTACGGCGCGGGCACCCAGTCCTCCGGCGTGGTGCGGATCCTCAAGGACCTCGACACCGACATCAAGGGCAGGCACGTCCTGATCGTCGAGGACATCATCGACTCCGGCCTGACCCTGTCCTGGCTGATCTCCAACCTCGGCTCGCGCGAGCCCGCCTCCCTGAAGGTGTGCACGCTGCTGCGCAAGCCCGAGGCCGCGAAGGTCGCCATCGACGTCGAGTGGGTCGGCTTCGACATCCCCAACGAGTTCGTCGTCGGCTACGGCCTGGACTACGCCGAGAAGTACCGCAACCTGCCGTTCGTCGGTACGCTCGCGCCCCACGTCTACGGCGGCTGAACCCCGAAGGGCCCCGGCCCGTACGGTGATCGGGAACCCCCGGGGCCCCGGAGCCGTTGGAGCATGCAGACGGGGACGCCGGCTCTCCCGTGCGGCTTCGAGCCACAATGCTGGGGTACCGTCAGAAGAACTGTCTTATCAAACTCACTATGGCAGGAGGGACGGGGCGGCACCGCTCCGTATGGATGGACGTGAAGCGATACTTCCGTGGGCCGGTCATGTGGATCGTGCTGGCCGTCCTTGCCGTGGTCGTGTTGATGCAGGTCGTCGGCTCGTCCGGCGGCTACAAGACGGTGGACACAGGCCAGGTCGTCGCAGCGATCAATGACAACAGGGTCCAGTCGGCCAAGCTGACCACAGGCGACGAGCAGACCATCAAGGTCGAGCTCAAGGACGGCCAGAAGGTCGACGGCAGCTCCAAGATCCAGGCGAGCTACATCGGCGACCAGGGCGTGACCATCGCCGGCACGCTGCAGACCAAGTACCAGGACAAGCAGATCCCGGACGGCTACACGGTCTCGCCGTCCAAGCAGAACCCCTTCGTCGGCGTGCTGCTCTCCCTGCTCCCCTTCGTCCTCATCGTGGTCGTCTTCCTGTTCCTGATGAACCAGATGCAGGGCGGCGGCTCCCGGGTCATGAACTTCGGCAAGTCCAAGGCCAAGCTCATCACCAAGGACACCCCGAAGACGACCTTCTCCGACGTCGCCGGCGCGGACGAGGCCGTCGAGGAGCTCCAGGAGATCAAGGAGTTCCTCCAGGAACCGGCCAAGTTCCAGGCCGTCGGCGCCAAGATCCCCAAGGGCGTGCTGCTCTACGGCCCGCCCGGCACCGGCAAGACCCTGCTCGCCCGCGCGGTGGCGGGCGAGGCCGGCGTGCCGTTCTACTCGATCTCCGGTTCCGACTTCGTCGAGATGTTCGTCGGTGTCGGCGCCTCCCGCGTCCGCGACCTGTTCGAGCAGGCCAAGGCGAACGCCCCGGCGATCGTCTTCGTCGACGAGATCGACGCGGTCGGCCGCCACCGCGGCGCCGGCCTCGGCGGCGGTCACGACGAGCGCGAGCAGACGCTGAACCAGCTGCTCGTCGAGATGGACGGCTTCGACGTCAAGGGCGGCGTGATCCTCATCGCCGCCACCAACCGGCCCGACATCCTCGACCCGGCCCTCCTGCGCCCGGGCCGCTTCGACCGCCAGATCGCGGTCGACCGCCCCGACATGCAGGGCCGGCTGGAGATCCTCAAGGTCCACCAGAAGGGCAAGCCGGTCGCGCCCGACGTCGACCTGTCCGCCGTCGCCCGCCGCACCCCCGGCTTCACCGGCGCCGATCTGTCCAACGTCCTGAACGAGGCCGCGCTCCTCACGGCCCGCAGCGACAAGAAGCTGATCGACAACAAGATGCTGGACGAGGCGATCGACCGCGTGGTCGCGGGCCCGCAGAAGCGGACCCGGATCATGTCGGACAAGGAGAAGAAGATCACCGCGTACCACGAGGGCGGCCACGCCCTGGTCGCGGCGGCCTCGCCGAACTCCGACCCGGTCCACAAGATCACGATCCTGTCGAGAGGCCGGGCCCTGGGCTACACCATGGTCCTGCCGGACGAGGACAAGTACTCGACCACGCGCAACGAGATGCTGGACCAGCTCGCCTACATGCTGGGCGGCCGCGCGGCCGAGGAGCTCGTCTTCCACGACCCGACCACGGGCGCGGCGAACGACATCGAGAAGGCCACCTCCACGGCCCGCGCGATGGTCACGCAGTACGGCATGACCGAGCGGCTCGGCGCCATCAAGTTCGGCGGCGACAACACCGAGCCGTTCCTCGGCCGTGAGATGGCTCACCAGCGCGACTACTCCGAAGAGGTCGCCGCGCTGGTGGACGAGGAAGTCAAGAAGCTCATCGAGAACGCGCACAACGAGGCCTGGGAGATCCTGGTCGAGAACCGCGACGTGCTCGACAACCTCGTCCTCGCGCTGCTGGAGAAGGAGACGCTCGGCAAGGAGGAGATCGCCGAGATCTTCGCCCCGATCGTCAAGCGCCCGCCCCGGCCCGCCTGGACCGGCTCCTCCCGCCGCACCCCGTCCACCCGGCCGCCGGTGCTCTCCCCGAAGGAGCTGGCCCTGACCAACGGCGCCAACGGCGCCACGGCCGCGATCAGCACCGTCAAGTCCACGGCCACCGAGCCCGCCCCGGCGACGGAGCAGGCCCCGGAGGACCGCCCGGACAACTGACACCGGCCCCACCGGACCCCACGGGCCCCGGAATGGATGCCGCGCCCCCCTGGTTCTAGCCTGGGGGGCGCGGCATTTCGCATGTCCGCTGCTGGGACACACAGGAACGAGGCTTCACATGACCGACCCCGTGACGCTGGACGGCGAGGGCACCATCGGCGACTTCGACGAGAAGCGCGCCGAGAACGCCGTACGCGAACTCCTGATCGCGGTCGGCGAGGACCCGGACCGCGAGGGCCTGCGAGACACCCCGTCACGCGTGGCGCGGGCGTACAAGGAGATATTCGCGGGCCTGTGGCAGCGGCCCGAGGACGTCCTGACGACCACGTTCGACCTCGGGCACGACGAGATGGTGCTCGTGAAGGACATCGAGGTGTACTCGACCTGTGAGCACCATCTGGTCCCGTTCCGCGGGGTCGCCCACGTCGGGTACATCCCGTCGGTCACCGGGAAGATCACCGGCCTGTCGAAGCTGGCCCGGCTGGTGGACGTCTACGCCCGCCGCCCGCAGGTGCAGGAGCGGATGACCACGCAGATCGCGGACTCGCTGATGGAGATCCTGGAGCCGCGCGGCGTGATCGTCGTGGTGGAGTGCGAGCACATGTGCATGTCGATGCGGGGCATCCGCAAGCCCGGCGCGAAGACCATCACCTCGGCGGTGCGCGGCCAGCTGCGGGACGCGGCGACCCGCAACGAGGCGATGAGCCTCATCATGGCGCACTGAGCGGGCGCCCGGCTGGGCGCCCGGCGGCCTGAAGCCCTACGCGACCGGTTCGGCGCCGGGGTGGTTCTGGTCCTCGTCGTCGGGGAGTCTGCAGACCCGTTCGAGGAAGAGGGCGGCCGCTATGACGGCGATGCCGGCGAGGACGGAGAGACCGGCGTAGATGGCCTGGTCGCGGCGGGCGGGGATGTCGAGGAGCTCCAGCAGGAAGACGCCCGTGCCGCCGTACATCCCGGCGACGAGGGCGGCCACCAGGGCGCTGGCCTGGCCGAAGACGACCGCGCGGGCGGCCATCAGGGGGTCGACGCCCTTGGCGCCGGGGCGGCGCTCGCGCTGGGCCCTCAGCCGGGCGCGCAGCGACAGGGCCGTGGCCGCGAGGACCGCGGCGATCAGGGCCAGGACGATGGGGGCGGCCAGGGGGACGCTGGGGAGTGTCCCCACCGAGTTCCACAGGCGGGCGGCCGCCCAGGACAGCACTCCGGCGACCACGAACACGCCGGCCAGCACCCTGATGCGCAGCTCTTTCACGGTGTCCCTTCAGCTCCCCCGGACCGGACCGTCTCTCGTCTTGACCTTAACGACTACTCGGGCAGCCGGAGTTCCAGGTCGCCGCGCGGGGCGACACCCTCGCGGGTGACGGCGGTCAGGAGATCGGCCACGGGACCGCGGCCCGGCAACTGGGCGCCCGGGTCCACGTCGTACCACGGCGCGAGGACGAACGCACGCTCGTGGGCTCGGGGGTGAGGGAGCGTCAGGCGCGGGTCGTCGGAGACCACCTCGGCGTACGCGACGATGTCGACGTCGAGGGTGCGCGGCCCCCAGCGCTCGTCGCGGACCCGCTGATAGGCCTCCTCGATGGCGTGCGCCCGCTCCAGGAGCGAGGACGGCGGCAGGGTCGTCTTCAGGACCACGACCGCGTTGAAGTACGACGGCTGGGAGCCGGGCTCGACGCCCCAGGGCTCCGTCTCGTAGACCGGGGAGACCGCTTTGACGCGGACGCCGGGGGTGTCCTCCAGCGCGTCGACGGCGCCCTGGAGGGTCTCCAGACGGTTGCCCAGGTTGGAGCCGATCGAGACGACGGCCCGCTTGGGGTTCTGCAGGGTGGTGTCGGCGGCGTCGACCTGCTCGACGACGGAGGCGGGCACCGGCTGGACGGTCGGGTCGCTGTGACCCACGGTGGTCGGTCGGGTCATACTCGGCTCCGGGTGATGGTGACGGTCACGTCGTCGAAGGGGACGGTGATGGGCGCGTCGGGCTTGTGCACGCAGACCTCGACCTCCCGCACCCCCTCGTGCTTCAGACAGGTCTGGGCGATGCGCTCGGCGAGCGTCTCGATGAGGTTCACCGGCTCGCCCTCCACCACGGCCACGACCTCCTCGGCCACGATGCCGTAGTGCACGGTCTTCGTCAGGTCGTCGTCGGCGGCGGCCGGCCGGGTGTCCAGGCCCAGGACGAGGTCCACGAGGAAGGTCTGGCCCTCCTCGCGCTCCTTGGGGAACACTCCGTGGTGCCCGCGGGCCCTCAGGCCGCGCAGCGCGACACGATCCACGCGAATCACTCCTGCAATCGTCGGCGGCGGCC
>NZ_BMVJ01000020.1:58563-58800 GCF_014650655.1 Streptomyces anandii JCM 4720 | reverse complement strand
GGTTCCCACCGCGTGCGGGCGGTGCACCGGTCTGCAACGAATCTACCTGCGGGCACTGACAGGGCCGGGCCTCGGCGGCGGGTCCGCGCGGCGGGGGCGGGAGGTTTCACCCCGCGTTTCCCCTGGAGAACCCGGCTGCTCACGGCCCGGTGGCCGCGGCCGCGCGGGTCTTCGTGATTCCGGCCACGTCCCGGCGCCGGTGCTCGCCCGTGCACCGGCGTTCACCTTGCGGCTACC
>NZ_BMVJ01000020.1:55887-58536 GCF_014650655.1 Streptomyces anandii JCM 4720 | reverse complement strand
CGCTCAGGCGGGTGTGTCCTCGTCCTCCTCCCCGTCGTTCTCGGTGAGGACGGGGGAGGCGTGGTGCGACCAGAGCTTCCAGCCGAGGGATGTGCGCCGGAACACGTTGGTGGCGACGACGAGCTGCCCCACGAGCGGGCCGAGCTCGTCGCCGCCGTCGGGCGCGGGGCCGCCGCTGAGGATGTTCTCGGTGCAGGTCACCAGGGCGGTGTCGCCGGTGACGGAGACGTGCACGTCGGTGAGGAAGAACTGGATGTAGTCCGTGTTGGCCATGATCAGCGCGTAGGAGCGGAGCACCTCGCCGCGGCCGGTGAGGACGGGCCAGCCCGGGTGCACACAGGAGATCACCCCGGTGTCGGCCGGGTCGTGGTACTCCTCGTCGACGCCCAGGTCGGACGGGGTGAGCCACAGCGAGGTCAGCTCCTCGAAGTCGCCCCGCTCCATCGCCTCGTAGAAGGCGGTGTTGGCCGCCTCGACCTGCTCGACGTCGGTGTGGGGGGCGCTCACCGGGCTCCCTCGGCGCGTGCGCCCCCCTGCGGGGCACGGGCTCCGGGGGTGCGGGCCGCTTCCACGGCGCGGGCGACGCGTACCGCGTCCGCCGTGGCGCGGACCTCGTGCACCCGCACCGCCCACGCGCCGGCGTGCGCCGCGAGCGCGGAGACCGCGGCCGTGGCCGCGTCGCGCTCCCGCGCGGGAGGCGGGGCGCCCTCCGGGCCGGCCAGGACCCGGCCGAGGAACCGCTTGCGGGAGGCGGCGACGAGGACGGGGTGGCCGAGGCCGCGCAGGCGGTCGAGGCGGGCCAGGAGCGCCAGGTCGTGCCCGGCCTCCTTGGAGAAGCCGAGGCCGGGGTCGACCACGATGCGGTCGGGGGCGACGCCGCCCTCCAGGACGGCCTCCACGCGCGCGTGCAGCTCGTCGACGACCTCGGTGACCACGTCGTCGTAGTGCCCCTGGACGTTGCCGCCCTCCAGGAAGCCGCGCCAGTGCATGACGACGAAGGGGGCGCCGGTCTGCGCCACCATGGGGATCATGGCGGGGTCGGCGAGGCCGCCGCTGACGTCGTTGACGAGGGCGGCGCCGGCCGCGAGGGCCTGTTCGGCGACGCGGGCGCGCATGGTGTCCACGGAGATCGTGACGCCCTCGGAGGCCAGACCGCGCACCACCGGTACCACGCGCCGCAGCTCCTCGGCCTCGTCGACGCGGGTCGCGCCGGGGCGGGTGGACTCGCCGCCCACGTCGACCAGGTCGGCGCCCTCGGCCACCAGGTCGAGGCCGTGCTTGACGGCCGCGGTGGTGTCGAACCAGCGGCCGCCGTCGGAGAAGGAGTCGGGGGTGACGTTGACGACCCCCATGACCGCGCACCGGTCCCACACCGGAAGTCCCGCCACGCGGCCGCGCCCGCTGTCGTTGCTCATACGTTCAGCGTAGGCCCCACCGGTCGGGGCGCCGCCCCGTGGCCCGGCCACCCGCGCCTCAGGCGGACGCGCGGTCCGGAACGGGCGGACGCGCGGTCTCTCATGGCCCTGTGGGCCAGTGTGTGGGGCCCGGGCGGGGCTCCTGGGCTGGAGGGGGACAGGGGCCCGCCCGGGCTGTCCGGGGTCAGGCCGCGCGGACGTCCCGCTGTTCGGCCACCGCGTGCGCGCACGGGCGCTGGGCGGCCGTGCGGCGGCGCAGGAAGCGGGGCAGCGGCAGCGCGAGGTTGACGAAGCCCTCGGCCTGCATGGCGGCGAAGCCGATGCGGGGCAGGTCGGAGGAGGCGCGGTAGACGACGAACCGCGGCTCCCAGCGCGGCTGGAACTTGGCGTTGAACTTGTACAGCGACTCGATCTGGAACCACCGGGAGAGGAACACCAGCAGCCCGCGCCAGGCCCGCAGCACCGGCCCGGCACCGATCTTCTCGCCGCGGGCGAGGGCCGAGCGGAACATCGCGAAGTTGAGCGAGATCCGCTTGATGCCGAGCTTCTGGGCGGCCTGGAGGGTGGCGACGATCAGCAGCTCGTTCATGCCGGGGTCGGCCGAGCGGTCGCGCCGCATCAGTTCCAGGGAGGCGCCGTCCTTGCCCCACGGCACGAAGTGGATGATCGCCTTGAGGTCGCCGTAGGGACCCGGCTCCTCGTCCTGCTTGTGCGCGGTGGCGATCAGGCAGTCGCCGTCGGAGGGGTCGCCGATGCGGCCGAGCGCCATGGAGAACCCGCGCTCGGTGTCGGTGCCGCGCCAGTCCTCGGCGGCCCGCCGGATGCGCTCCAGCTCGGCCTCCCCGAGGTCATGGATGCGCCGCACCCGGGTTTCGTAGCCGGCCCGCTCGATGCGCTTGACCATCTGACGGACGTTGCGCATCGCGCGTCCGGCCAACGAGAAATCCGCGACGTCGACCACCGCCTCGTCGCCCAGTTCCAGGGCGTCCAGGCCGGTCTCCCGGGTCCACACCTCACCGCCGGTCTCGGAGCAGCCCATCACGGCGGGCGTCCAGGAGTGGGCCCTGGCCTCGTCCATGAAGCGCTCGATGGCGCCCGGCCACGCCTCGACGTCGCCGATCGGGTCGCCGCTGGCGAGCATCACACCGGAGACGACGCGGTACGTCACCGCCGCCTTGCCGCTGGGGGAGAAGACGACCGCCTTGTCGCGGCGCAGCGCGAAGTGGCCGAGGGA
>NZ_BMVJ01000020.1:48444-55864 GCF_014650655.1 Streptomyces anandii JCM 4720 | reverse complement strand
GTCGCGGGCGCCGTGCTTGGCCAGCAGGGCGCGCAGCTTGTCCTCGTCCTCCTCGGTCAGCTGGGCGGCCGGGTGCTCGGGGCGGAAGGCGAGGTAGATCGTGGTGGCCGCGGTGAGCCAGCCGAGCGCGCCCAGGGAGAAGGCCACCGTCCAGGAGGTGTTGCCCTGGTAGGCGAGCGGGCCCTCGAAGCCGAACAGGCCGTAGACCACGTGGGTCAGCCGGTCCGCGAGGCTCGGGTTGCCCACCATGCTGTGCCCGTGGACGCTGACGATGAGCAGGCCGAGCGCGAGCGAACCGGCGCTCATCAGTACGAAGTTGGCCAGCGCCCGCCACCGGCTGCGCGGGTCGGGGAGCGCCGCGAACTCGTCGCGGTGGATCAGCAGCGGCGCGAGCAGCGCGAGCGAGATGACCACGCCGACGACCGAGTGCCGGTAGACGAACTCCGCGGCCGCGCCCGCCGGCAGCAGTGCCACGGCCGCGCGCCAGGCCCGGCGCTTGCGCCGCTTCAGGCCGTGCGCCAGCAGCAGCAACAGCACGCCGGCGCTGAGCGAGAGCGCCGCGGCGAACGGGCCGAACGAGCCCGGCAGCACTTCCGCGATGGCGTGCATACGGCTGTGCCGGAAGCGTGGGAAGACCCCCGCGGCGATGTCCAGGAGGCCCACGAGGGTGCAGGCCCAGCCGACCAGTACGGGCACGGCCTCGGGGCGCGGGCCGCGGAGTATCCGCCGCACCCGGCTTGATCGGCCCGGAACCCCGCCCGACATTTCCCCATCTATCCTGACAGACATCGCATCCCGTAGTTCTGCGAGAGACCTTGAATCCGGTGCCGACCCGGGCATCCGGCGACATTGCGCCCTCTAGGACGGTGTCTTGGGGAGAGAGGTTCACTCCCCACCGAAAAGTCGGGTCAAAGGCCAGTCAAAGGCCGGGGCAAGCCCTCGCAACGAAGCGGCGGACGGCCCGGCAGGGAAGGTCAGGCAGGAAAGAGCCCATGGGTCTCACGAGTAAAAAAGTGCTCGCGCTGGCGGTGCTGTTCGCCGTGCTGCTGTTCGTCGCCACGGTGTGGTTCTGGCCTCGCCTGGCGCGCCGCAACTGGCGGGCCGTCAGCGGCCGTGTCGCCATCCTGCTGGCCACCCAGGCGGCGATCTTCGCCTGCGTGGGCCTCGCCGCCAACCAGGCCTTCGGCTTCTACGCCAGCTGGGCAGACCTGTTCGGCCAGGAGACCGACCAGGGCGTCGTCATAGACAACTCGGCGAACGGCGGCACCAGCGGCCCGCTCCAAGTGGTCGGCACCGAGCGGATACAGATGTCCAACGGCTCGCGGCCGCAGATGACCGGCCAGGTGCAGAAGGTGGACATCCTGGGCCGTACCACCCACATCGCCACTCCGGCGTACGTCTATCTGCCGCCGGAGTACTTCCAGCCGCAGTACCGCACGCGCACCTTCCCGGCCGCCGTCGTCCTCACCGGTTACCCGGGCACCGCGCACGCGCTCGTCAGCAAGCTGCAGTACCCCAAGACCGCGCTGGACCTCGCCAGGAAGGGGCGGATGCAGCCGATGATCCTGGTCATGCTGCGGCCGACGCTGGCCCCGCCGCGCGACACCGAGTGCGTGGACGTCCCCGGCGGGCCGCAGACGGAGTCGTTCCTCGCCAGGGATCTGACGCAGGCCGTGCAGGCGCACTACCGGGTGGGCAAGGGCGCCGGCCACTGGGGCATCGTCGGTGACTCCACGGGCGGTTACTGCGCGCTGAAGCTCGCCATCCACCACCCCGAGACGTATGCCGCCGGCGCGGGCCTGTCCGCCTACTACAAGGCGCCGATCGACGCGACCACGGGCGATCTGTTCCACGGGAACAAGGATCTGCAGAACCGTGCCGACCTGCTGTGGAGCATCAAGCACCTGCCCGCGCCCGACACTTCGCTGCTCGTCACCAGCAGCAAGGTCGGCGAGGGCAACTACAAGGCGACGCTCAAGCTGATCGACGCGGTGAAGGCGACGAACAAGACCCGGATCTCCTCGATCATCCTCGCCAGCGGCGGTCACAACTTCAACACCTGGCGGCGGGAGATCCCCCCGACGCTGCAGTGGATCAGCGGGCGCCTGACCGACCGCTGAAACCCCGCCGGAAAAAGAGTTCCGACCGTGGCCGTCTTTTTGCGGGGCGGCCCACCACGATTCGCCTACTCGCGGTAAGTTTCTGGCCATGCCACGTGGACGTCATCGCCATTCCCCGCCCTTGCACAGGCTGTTGCCTCCCTCGGCGATCGCCGGCGTCTCCGTCGTGTGCGCCCTCGGCCCCTGGGTGTTCTCGGCACCGGTGGTGCTGCGCTCCCTCGCCGCGGCCGCCGCGGTCGCGGCCGTCGCCGGCGCGGTCGTCATGCGCCGCTGGGACACCCAGGCGGGCAGGCAGGTCGCCGACCTCACGCGCGCGCGTGCGAGCGACGAGTGGCGCTTCGAGGAACGGGTCGCCGAACTGGAGACCGACCTCGAGGAGTCGCGCGAACTGCGCGGCCGCCTGGAGCAGAAGCTGCGCGCCAAGCGGGCCGAGCTCGCCGGTCTGCGCAACGAGCACGCGGCGCTGCTGCGGCGGTACGCCACCGCGGAGACCGAGCGGGCCAGCGCCCTCGAGGGCCGCCGCCTGCTGGAGATAGAGGCCGGCTCCGACGACGTACGGGCGCTGCCCGCCGCGCCGGACGACCGCGCCGACCGGACCACGGCCGGCGCGGACGCCGTCGTCGGCGCGGACACCGGGGCGGACACCGGCGCGGACGCCGGTGAGGACGTACGGGAGGAGAAGGCGGACGTGGCTCCCGCCGTGTTCTCCCCGGAGGGCTCCCGGCTGTTCCTGCGCGCCGACGCCGCACTGCTGCGCCTCGCCGCCGCGAGCCCGGAGAACGGCGGGACGACGCCGGAGGACGGCCCGGAGGCGGCCCCGCGGGAGGCCGCCGGGAAGACGGGGGGCGCCGGTCGGGCCGAGGCCGCTGGTAATGCCGGGACCACCGGTAACGCCGAGGCCGTCGGTGACGCGAAGGAGGCCGCGAACGCCGAAGCCGCCGGGAAGGCCGATGCCGCCGGTAATGACGGGGAGACCGTGAAGGCAGACCCCGCCGACCAGGCGGCGGCCACCGAGGACACCGAACCCACCGGGAAGACGGAGCGTTCCGCCAAGACGGGCCCCGCTGCCGAGGTGGGGGGCGTAGGCAGCAACGCCTCTGTGCCGAAGCAGGGCCGCGCGTCCGGTCGTAAGGCCGAGCCCACCGCGCAGCAGATGGGCGGGACGGAAGGCGGCCCCGCCGCCGCGTCCCCCGCGCGGGAGGACGAACCGCAGGGGCAGCCCGAGGCGGCCGACGCGCACGAGCCCGCGGCCGCCGCCTCCCCGACCGAGCAGGCCGCGCGCGCCGCGCAGCCCGGGGCCCAGGCCGGGCCCGCCGGGCAGACGGCCGAGGACGCCGAGCCCGCCGCGACCGCCAAGCCCGCCGCGACCGCCAAGCCCGTGCAGCAGCCCTCCGGGCACTTCACCGTGCCGACCGCCGTGGCCGTCGTGCCGGCCGCGCCAGTGCGGCGCCCGGTCGTCGAGGGCGGGTTCGACTTCTTCGGTACGCAGAAGGGGGTGCCGTCCACCGCCCTGGACGCCGTCCAGAACGAGGACCTCGCCGACGTCGTCGGCCAGGAGGCGCTCGCCCTGCACAAGGCCGAGTCGGAGTCGCAGTACAAGCCGGCCGACGCCGGCGCCCCGGTCGTGGGCCAGGTCATCGACCTCACCGCCCACGACGAGACGGAGCAGATCGACGTACAGGGCCTGCGGACCGCGGCCTCCTAGCCGCTCCCGTCCGGACCGGGCCCCGGGCCCCCGGTCATCCACCGGTCCGGGCGGGCCGCCCCGCGTCCCGTCCGCGACCGGTCGGCCTGCGCGGCCAGCAACCGCGCCGCCTCCTCGGCGTCCCGCAGCCGCGCCGTCACCGTCCTGTTGGCGCCCGTGTCCACATGGACGTCGGCGACGCCCCACAGGCGCCGCCACGGCCCCTGCGTGAGGCGCACGCTCTGCACCTTGGCGTGCGGCACCAGGGCGAGCCGGCGCCGCAGCAGCCCGTGCCGCGCGGCGAACACGGTCTCGGTCACGGTGAATCCGTACCCCCGCCACCGCACCGGCGCGCACCACCCCGCGCGCCCCGGCGGCCGGACCAGCGCGGCCGCGTCCGGCACCACCGCCTCCGGCAGCACCCGGGCGATGACCGACTCGGCTACCCCGCGCGGGGCGACGGGCAGCAGTACGGAGTTCGACGAGCCGGCCACGTCCAGCCCGACCCGCACCCAGCCGCGCCGCCGCCACAGCAGCGGCTCGGTGATCCGTACGGTCTGCACCCGGCCCGGCGGCACCGTCTCGTGCGTGCGGTCCAGCAGGCCGCGGTCGATGCGCAGCCCGTCCGGCGACTCGCTCAGCGTCCAGTCGTACGCCCCGGCGAAGCGCCCCGCGCTGCTGGTGACGGCCCCGCCGACCAGCGGCACGGCCACCGCGAGCGTCGTCCACAGGCTGTGGGTGGCCAGCCACATCAGCGGCGGCACCACGACGGCGGAGGCGAGCGAGCCCCAGGTGGCGCCGACCAGCAGCAGCGAGACGGCGATGTCCCGCGCGGGCACCCGCACGAGTTCCCGCGCGGGTGCCTCACCGACCTCGTGCACGGCTTGCGGGGCGAACCCGGCGGCGCGGGCGAGCAGTTCGGCGCGCAGTGCCCTGGCGTGGTCCTCGCCGAGGAAGGCGAGCTCGTCCTTCTTGGCCGTGCCTATGACGTCCAGCTTGAGTTTCGCCACGCCCGCGATCCGGGCGAGCAGCGGCCGTGTCACGTCGACGGCCTGGATGCGCTCCAGCCGGATGTGCGCGGTGCGGCGGAACAACAGGCCGGTGCGGATGCGCAGTTCGGTGTCGGTCACCGCGAAGTGGGTGAACCACCAGGACAGGAAGCCGTAGAGGGCGGCGGCCGGGACGACGACCGCGAGAGCGAGCAGCAGCGCGGTCGTGGTCAGGCGCGACAGCTGCTGCTGCGCCTGGTCGGGGTCGTGCACGGCCCATCCGGCCAGCAGGGCGACCGGCGCCCAGGCGCGCCGCAGCGGCGTCACGGGATGCAGCCGCCGCTCCACCACCGACGGCCCACCCGATATCGCGTGCCCGCGGCCCGGGGCCGGTCCGCCGCCCGGGGCGTGCTCGCCGCCCGGGTCCCGCCCGTCCCCCGTGGGCCTCCCGTCCCCCGTCGGCCGTCCGTCCCCCGTCGTCACAGGCCCGCCGATCGGGCCTCGCCGAGTTCGGTGAGCCGGTCGCGGAGGCGTTCCGCCTCGGCCGGGTCGAGGCCGGGGATGGTCGCGTCGGTGGTGGCGGCGGCCGTGTGCAACTGCACGGTGGCCAGCCCGAAGTGCCGTTCGACCGGCCCCGAGGTCACCTCCACCAACTGCATCCGCCCGTACGGCACCACGGTCTCCTCGCGCCAGAGCACGCCCCGGCTGATCAGCAGGTCGTCGGCGCGCTCGGCGTACCGCCAGGAGCGCCAATTGCGGCCCAGCAGCACCCAGCCCCACGCCATCAGCGCCAGTGGCGCCAGCGAGAGGGCGGACCAGGCCGCGCCGGCCACCAGCCCGGGCACGAGCCCGACGGCCAGCGCGAGCAGGCCCAGCCACACCACCAGCAGCAGGCGTCGCATGCGCAGCAGGCCGGGCGGCAACGCGTTCCACACCGGCTCGCCCCCCGCCGCCCCTCCGTCTTCCGGCCTCCCCGTCTCCATGGGGCAAGCGTACGTAGGCGAGACTGTGTCCATGACTCCTACGACGGAGACCATGGTCGGGATCGGCGGCGCCGCGGACAGCACCGACATGGTGCTCAACATCGGGCCGCAGCACCCGTCCACGCACGGCGTGCTGCGGCTGAAGCTGGTGCTGGACGGCGAGCGCATCACGCGCGCGGAGCCGGTGATCGGCTATATGCACCGCGGCGCGGAGAAGCTGTTCGAGGCGCGTGACTACCGGCAGATCATCATGCTGGCCAACCGGCACGACTGGCTGTCGGCCTTCTCCAACGAGCTGGGCGTGGTCCTCGCCGTGGAGCGGATGCTCGGCATGGAGGTGCCCGAGCGCGCGGTGTGGACGCGCACGCTGCTCGCCGAGCTCAACCGGGTGCTCAACCACCTGATGTTCCTCGGGTCCTACCCGCTGGAGCTGGGCGGCATCACGCCGGTCTTCTACGCGTTCCGGGAGCGGGAGGTCCTGCAGAACGTGATGGAGGAGGTCTCCGGCGGCCGGATGCACTACATGTTCAACCGGGTCGGCGGCCTCAAGGAGGACCTGCCGGCCGGGTGGGCCACGCGCGCGCGTGCCGCCGTGGCCGCCGTGCGCTCGCGCATGGACGTCTTCGACGACCTGGTGCTCGGCAACGAGATCTTCCGCGGGCGCACGCGGGGCGTGGGCGCGCTGACCGCGCCAGACGTGCACTCCTACGGCGTGAGCGGGCCGATCGCGCGCGCCTCGGGCGTCGACTTCGACCTGCGCCGCGACGAGCCGTACCTCGCGTACGGCGAACTGGGCGACGTCCTGGAGGTGGTCACCCGGCAGGAGGGCGACTGCCTGGCCCGCTTCGAGTGCCTGCTCGCGCAGACCCACAACGCCCTCGACCTGGCCGACGCCTGCCTGGACCGGCTGGCCGAGCTGCCGCCCGGGCCGATCAACCAGCGGCTGCCCAAGGTGCTCAAGGCGCCCGAGGGGCACACCTACGCCTGGACCGAGAACCCTCTCGGCATCAACGGCTACTACCTGGTCAGCAAGGGCGAGAAGACGCCGTACCGGCTGAAGCTGCGCTCGGCCTCGTACAACAACATCCAGGCGCTGACCGAGCTGCTGCCGGGAACGCTGGTGGCGGACATGGTGGCCATCCTGGGCTCAATGTTCTTCGTGGTCGGGGACATCGACAAATAGGGCCGCGAACAGGGACTCCGCGTCCGGCTCCCACAGGCCGGCGCTCCGCAGCAGCCAGCCGAAGCCGCCGAGCCCGTCCGGCGCGGTGAGCTCGGCCGCCTCCCCGGCGCGAGCGAGGGCGCGCACATATTCCGCGGGCCTCGCGGAGGCAAGCGCAAGCGGAGGCCGCACGCCGGTGACACCGAGACCGCGCAGAGCATCACGCTGGGACATCAGCCGGACGGCTGCCCCGGTCGTGCTCGCCGCGCAGGCGTCCAAGGCGACGTGGGACGTGATGTCGCAGGAGCCGTCCGGTACGGGTGGGGTCTCGCGGCCGTCACGGAAGCCGGTCAGGGTGCCGAAGGGGGGCCGGGCGGCCGCGGTGTGGGCGTAGTCCACGGCGACCGCGAGGCCCCGCTCCACGCGGGACACGGCGTCCGCCCAGGCGGTGTCCCTGGTGAGGCCGATCTCGGCGCGCAGCC
>NZ_BMVJ01000020.1:44858-48423 GCF_014650655.1 Streptomyces anandii JCM 4720 | reverse complement strand
CCGGTTCGGCCGGCAGCGGCCACCAGCGCGCCAGCCACCGCTCCTCGGCGTCGGTCAGCGGTTCCCCGAGCCGTTCGGTGCCGTCCCGCCGTACCAGGACCCGGCGCACGACCCCGTCGGAGTCGACCTCGGCGACCTCCACCGGCACGTTGTCCAGCCACTCGTTGGCGAACAGCAGCCCTGTGATCCCGCGCGGGGGCTCGGTCCGCCACTCGATCCGCTCGTCCAGCCCCCCGGGCCGCGCGGCGACCTCGACGGCGTGCACGCGCGCGCGTGCCGCCACATCGGCGGGCAGCGCGGCGAGGACCCCGGCGGCCAGTTCGCCCCGCCCGGCCGCCATGTCGACGAAGTCGAGGACCGCAGGGCGCCCCAGCGCCTCGTCGACCCGGCACAGCAACCGCGCCACAGCCGCCGCGAACAGCGACGAGGCGTGCACGGACGTACGGAAGTGCCCGGCCGGTCCCTCGGGCCGGCGGTAGAAGCCGTCCGGCCCGTACAGCGCCTCCTCGGCCGCCGCCCGCCAGCCGCGCCAGGTCTCCACCCGCCGGGGGCCCACTGTGTCGTCCGCCACCCCGCCAGCCTAGGCGCACAGGTGATCACGGCCTCCACCTTGGGGAGTACGAGCACGGAGTGCGGATCGATCCTCCGGTTGACCCCTGCACCTATCACGCTTCCCTACTCTGGGTTACGTGCAGCGCCTCTATGACTTCCTCCGCAGGCACCCGATGTGGGTCGACGGCTCCTGGGCCCTCGTCCTGCTCGGGCTCTCCGGCGTGAGCGTGACAAGCGTCAACGGGGCGCCCGACCACCACGGATCCCTCGGCGCGGCCCTGGCCGTGTCCGTCGTCCTGTGCGTCGTGGTCGCGCTGCGCCGCCGTATGCCCGAGAAGATGCTGCTGCTCGCGGCGGCGACGGGCGTGGCGCAGCTGGTGCTGGACGTCGAGACGACGGTCGCCGACTTCGCCATGCTGGTGATCATCTACACCGTCGCCGCGGTCGGCGCCCGCTGGGCCTCACGGTTCGCGCTGATGGGCGGCCTGTGCGCGGCGGCCCTCGCGCAGATCCGCTGGCCCCAGCAGCACACGAGCGCGCTCGGCCAGGTCGCGATAGCCGTCTTCCAGACCGTGCCGTTCGCGCTGGCGTGGGTCCTCGGCGACTCCATGCGGACCCGCCGCGCCTACTTCGCGCAGCTGGAGGAGCGGGCCGCTCGGCTGGAGAAGGAGCGCGAGGCGCAGGCCAAGGTGGCCGTCGCCGCCGAGCGGGCCCGGATCGCGCGCGAGCTGCACGACGTGGTCGCGCACAACGTGTCGGTGATGGTCGTGCAGGCCGACGGCGCCGCCTACGTCCTCGACGCCGCCCCCGACCAGGCCAAGAAGGCTCTGGAGACCATCTCCTCCACCGGCCGCCAGGCGCTGGCCGAAATGCGCCGGCTGCTCGGCGTGCTGCGCACCGGGGAGCACCAGGAGAGCGGCGAGTACGTGCCGCAGCCCGACGTGGAGCAGATCGAGGACCTGGTCGAGCAGTGCCGCGGCTCAGGGCTGCCCGTCGACTTCCGTGTCGAGGGCACCCCGCGACCGCTGCCCAGCGGCGTCGAGCTCACCGCGTACCGCATCGTGCAGGAGGCGCTCACCAACACCCGCAAGCACGGCGGGCCCAACGCGGGCGCGAGCGTGCGCCTGGTCTACTTCGACGACGGCCTCGGGCTGCTCGTCGAGGACGACGGCAAGGGCGCCCCGCACGAGCTGTACGAGGAGGGCGGCGCCGACGGCCGGGGCCACGGCCTGATCGGCATGCGGGAGCGCGTCGGCATGGTCGGCGGCACCCTGGACGCGGGCCCGCGCCCCGGGGGAGGCTTCCGCATCAGCGCCCTGCTGCCGCTCAAACCGGCGCACTGACGCCCGCGCACGCCCCCGCCGGTCCGCGCGCACCCGTTCAACCGTCCGCCTGCCCCCCCGCGACCCCCGCCCCGCCCCGACGAACGGAAGAGGAGCCCGATGACGATCCGCGTGATGCTCGTCGACGACCAGGTGCTGCTGCGCACCGGATTCCGGATGGTGCTCGCCGCCCAGCCGGACATGGAGGTCGTCGCCGAGGCGGGCGACGGCGTCGAGGCCCTCCAGGAACTGCGCGCGACGGCGGTCGACGTGGTGCTGATGGATGTGCGCATGCCGAAACTGGACGGCGTCGAGGCCACCCGCCGCATCTGCGCGCAGCCCGACCCGCCGAAGGTGCTGATCCTCACCACCTTCGACCTCGACGAGTACGCCTTCTCGGGGCTGAAGGCGGGCGCGTCCGGGTTCATGCTCAAGGATGTGCCGCCCGGCGACCTGCTGGCCGCGATCCGCGCCGTGCACAGCGGTGACGCCGTGGTCGCGCCCTCCACCACCCGCCGGCTGCTGGACCGGTTCGCGCCCATGCTGCCCACCGGCGGCGGCCGGCCCCGGCACAAGGAGCTGGAGCGGCTCACCGAGCGCGAGCGCGAGGTCATGGTGCTCGTCGCGCAGGGCCTGTCGAACGGCGAGATCGCCGCCCGGCTGGTGCTGTCCGAGGCGACCGTGAAGACGCACGTGGGCCGCATCCTGACCAAGCTGGGACTGAGGGACCGGGTGCAGGTCGTGGTGCTCGCCTACGAGACGGGACTCGTCCGCGCGGGCGGACACGGCTGACCCGAGTCCGTCGTCGACCGGGGCCCGCCGCCCACCCGGCTGACCGCGGACCGCGGCCTCGGTAGGGTCTCCCGCATGCTCCTGTGGATCAACGGCCCTTTCGGGGGCGGCAAGACACAGACCGCACACGAGATCCAGCGCCGCCTGCCGGGCAGCGTCATCTGCGACCCCGAGCACGCCGGCTTCGGTCTGCGCCGCATGCTGCCGCCCGAACTGCGCGGAGACTTCCAGGACCTGGCGTCCTGGCGGCAGGGCGTGGTCGAGGTCCTCGGCCTGGCC
Source organism: Streptomyces anandii JCM 4720 (assembly GCF_014650655.1). Taxonomy (GTDB): domain Bacteria; phylum Actinomycetota; class Actinomycetes; order Streptomycetales; family Streptomycetaceae; genus Streptomyces; species Streptomyces anandii. The sequence goes on along the minus strand of NZ_BMVJ01000020.1, from coordinate 45,478 downwards.
CTCGCCGAGCACGAGGGCGTGGTGATCGCCCCGATGACGGTCACCGATCCGGACGCCTTCGCCGAGACCGTCGGCAGGCTGCGCGAACTCGGCCACGATGTACGGCACTTCACGCTCCTCGCGGAGCGCGAGACCGTGCTGAGGCGGCTGCGGGAGCGCGGTTTCGGGCACCTCCTCCAGTACGTCACCGGGAAGGCGGGCGGGAACGCGGGCCTGCGCCGGGAGAGCTGGGCCGTACGGCAGCTCGACCACTGTCTGGAGCGGCTGCGGGAACCCGAGTTCGCCGAGCACCTGTGGACGGATCACTCGACCGTGCCGAAGACGGCGGACCGGATCGCCGTGCTGGCCGGTCTGACGCTCAGGCCCAACACCGAGGGCCCGCTGCGGACCCGGCTGAGGCAGGCCAAGGTCGGCGTCCGGCACATCCGCTTCGACTGACCGCCGCTGGGGCGGAGCCGGCCTGATCCGGAAGAACGGCCCTAGCGCAGGATGCCCTCCAGGAAGTCGCTGCCCAGCCGGGCCACCACCGCCACGTCCAGCTGGTGGTACACGTACCGCCCGCGGCGCCGGGTGGTGACCAGGCCCGCCTTCTTCAGCACGCCCAGGTGCCGGGATATCTC
>NZ_BMVJ01000020.1:37807-44837 GCF_014650655.1 Streptomyces anandii JCM 4720 | reverse complement strand
GGGCGCGGTCATGCCGTGCGCCTGGGTCAGCTCGCCGGTGGTGAACGCGGTGCGGGCCAGGCTGCGGCACAGCCGCATCCGGACCGGGTGGGACAGGGCGGCCATCCGCAGGGTCAGTTGCTCCAGCGAGGGCGGGGCGGCGAGCTCCGGCGAGCCGGCCGGATAGTGCAGCACCGGCTGCCAGCCGTGGCGGTGCAGCACCATCAGGTGGGGCCAGCCCAGGCTGGTGGGCACGAGCAGCAGACCGCCGCCGGCGGTAGCCGTGCGGCCCTCGCCGAGCTTGTCGACCGTGATCCGCTCGGCGGACTCGTCCAGCGTCACCGCCGGGGAGACCGCGGCCAGCGCCTCGGCCAGGCCCCTGCGCCGCAGCAGCTCCGTCTTGCGCCGGGCGTCCGCCGCGAGCTGGTGGCGCAGCCGGGACCACGTCTCGGCGAAGAACGCCTCGTCGCAGTCCTGGAGGAACTGCCGCAGCCAGGTGCGGATCCGCGGCGGATCGGCCAGCAGCCGCTCGCTGAAGCGCACTTGCTGCGGCCCGCGCGCGGCCGCCAGCTCCAGGGCGCGGCGGCGCAGCTCGGCGTCGGCCAGCGGGCCGGGGCCGGGCACGCCGTAGGGCAGGGCGCAGGTGAACTCCAGAGCCGCGTCGACGAACTGCTCGTCGGACAGCTTGTCGAGCAGGTCCAGCTCCCCGGCGAGGTCCGCGCCCGGCAGGGCGCTCCCGCCGGGGATGCCCGCGTACGGCAGGAAGAGGTCGGAGAAGGTCGTACGCCACAGGAAGTCGGCCTCGCACATGCGGTCCGCGAGATGCGGGTCGAGCCGGGCGGTCACGCCCGTCACCCAGGCCTGCAGGCCCGGGTGGTGCCCCGGCTCCGACAGCGCGTGCAGCGCCATGCCGAGCTCGGCCAGGGGCGAGGGCACCACGGAAACCCTCTCCGGCCGCAGCCCCGCGATGTCGATGCGTACGCTCATGCCCCCATGGTGCACGCCCCCACCGACAACGCGGCCCGACCCGTCCCGGCCCGGGTCATGCGCGGGCCGTCTCCTCCCGGTCGGCCTCTTCCGCCTCCACCGCCAGTCGGGCGGTGAACTCGGCGACCGCCTCCCGCACGTCGTCCGCCGTCCACTCGAGACCGGCGGCCCGTACGGAGACCTCGGTGAGGGCGATCCCCGGACCCCGGGCCTGCCAGCCGTCCGAGAAGAGCATCGTCCCGGTCTCCTCGGCGGTGCGGATCGCGGCCCGGGCGAGGACGTCCGCGTCGTACGGCAGCCAGAGCTGGAACTCGTGGGTGTGCGGCTCGGCCGGGTGGACCCGCGCCCACGCCAGCCCCGCTTCGGCGAACCCCTCGCGCAGCGCGGCGGCGACCACGCGCGCGTGCCGCACGTACGAGGGCAGCCGGGGCAGTTCGCGCTCCAGGCCGGCCAGCGCCGACAGCGCGGTCGGGAACTGCTGGAACACCGTGCCGCCGTACCGGTGCCGCCAGGCCCTGGCCTCCTCCACCAGCTCCCTCGGGCCGGCGAGCGCCGCTCCGCCGTAGCCGTCGAGGGACTTGTAGAACGACACGTAGACGCTGTCGGCCAGGTCCGCGATCTCGGCGAGGCTGCGGCCGAAGTGGACGGTGGACTCCCACAGGCGCGCGCCGTCGAAGTGCACCACCGCCTCGCGCTCGCGCGCCGCCTCCACCACCTCGGTGAGCTCCTCCCAGGACGGCAGGAGGAACCCGGCGTCGCGCAGCGGCAGTTCCAGCATCAGGGTGCCGAAGGGCTCGTCGAGACCGCGCACCTCCGCCGCCGTCGCCGGCCGGGGCCCGTCGGCCACCCGCACCGGCCGCAGGCCGCTCACCTGGCTGAACGCATGCCTCTCGTGCACCTCGGGGTGGGCCAGGGCGTGCAGGGCGACGGCCGGGTCGCCGGTGCGGCCCGCCCAGCAGCGCAGGGCGACCTGCTGGGCCATCGTCCCGGTCGGGAAGAAGGCGGCGGCCTCCTTGCCGAGCAGCCCGGCCGTCCTCTCCTCCAGGGCCCCGACCACGCCGTCGCCGTACATGTCGGACGTCTCGTCCAGGTCGTACAGCTCCGGTGCCCGCTCGAGCAGCGTCAGCCGCTCGCGGAGGGTGCCGAGGAAACCGGGGCGCGCGAGCGCGCGTTCCGCGCTCCGGTGTGCGTTCATGCGCCGCTGTCTGAGCTGCTTGCGCCGCTCGTCCTCCGATGCCGGCTCTTCCGTGTCGCTCATGCCCCGGATCATCGCGTGTGCCGGCGCCGGCGGGCACCCGGATTTCGGTACGGCCGGGCCGTGGCGTAACCCACAGCCTGTGGACGGCCGGACGCCGCCGCGAGCGATAGCGTTAACATGACGAGAAATCGTCCGGTACCCGGAGCGGACTGGAACGGGAAGGCCACTGCCGCGTGAGTACAAGCCAACAGCCAGACCCCAGGGACCGTCCCGCACGGCTCACCGTCGGCGCCGTCGGCGCGGGCCGGGTGGGCTCCGCGCTCGCCGCGTCCCTCAGGCTCGCCGGGCACCGGCCGGTGGCCGTCTCCGGGGTCTCCGACGCCTCCCGCAGACGCGCCGAGCTGATGCTCCCCGACGTGCCGCTGGTGCCGCCCGCCGAGGTCCTCCAGCGGGCCGACCTGGTGCTCCTGACCGTCCCCGACGACACCCTGCCCGGACTCGTCGCGGGTCTCGCCGAGACGGGGGCCGTCCGCCCCGGCCAGCTGCTCGTGCACACCTCCGGACGGTACGGCGCGAAGGTGCTCGATCCCGCCCTGCGCGCGGGCGCGCTGCCGCTGGCCCTGCACCCGGCGATGACCTTCACGGGCACGCCCGTGGACGTGCAGCGGCTGGCCGGGTGCTCCTTCGGCGTCACCGCGCCCGAGGAGCTGCGGCTGGCCGCCGAGGCCCTGGTCATCGAGATGGGCGGCGAACCGGAGTGGATCGCCGAGGAGATGCGCCCGCTGTACCACGCGGCGCTCGCGCTGGGCGCCAACCACCTGGTGACCCTGGTCGCCCAGTCCATGGAGCTGCTGCGCGGGGCCGGCGTCGAGGCTCCCGACCGGATGCTCGGCCCGCTGCTCGGCGCCGCCCTGGACAACGCCCTGCGCTCCGGCGACGCGGCCCTGACCGGCCCGGTCGCGCGCGGGGACGCGGGCACGGTCGCCGCCCACGTCGGCGAGCTGCGCCGGCACGCCCCGCAGACCGTGGCCGGCTATCTGGCGATGGCCCGCGCCACCGCCGACCGAGCCCTGGCCCACGGCCTGCTCAAGCCCGAACTGGCCGAGGACCTCCTGGGCGTCCTCGCCGACGCGACCGGGCCGACCGGCGCGACCGGCCCGACTGGCGCGACCGGCCCGACCGGCGCTTCCGGTCCGGGTGGCGCCTCCAGCGCCACTGGTCCGACCGACGCCGGCGCGGCGGGCGGCAGCGACGGCACCGACGGCCCGGAGCACGGCCACCACGGCCACGACGACCTGGACCACGGCCACGACGGCCCGGACCACAACGCCCTGGACCACGGCCACCACGGCCCGGACCACGGCCACGGCGGCCGCGGGGACGACGACCTCGGTGACGACGGCGGCGACGGAGGAAACCGATGACCCGCGCGGGGCACTCGGACAGCCACCCGGCGCTCACACGCGCCGGCCACCCGGACCCTGCGCGCGCCGGGCACCCCACCGGCATGCGTGCCGGGCACCCCACCCGCGTGCGTGCCGGACAGCCCACCCACATGTGCGCCGGGCACCCGGCGCACAGGACCGTGCCGGACCACGCACAGCAGGGCCGCCGGACGACCCCGGCGGCCGGGAACGGAGACGCCCGATGACCACAGCCCTGCTGCGCACCGCCGACGAGCTGCACGCACGCGCGCGTACCGGCCGCCGTGCCGTGGTGATGACCATGGGCGCCCTGCACGAGGGCCACGCCACCCTGATCCGCGCCGCGCGCGGGATCGCGGGCGGCGACGGCGAGGTCGTCGTCACGGTCTTCGTCAACCCGCTCCAGTTCGGCGCCGGCGAGGACCTCGACCGCTACCCGCGCACGCTGGAGGCCGACCTCAAGGTCGCCGAACAGGCGGGCGCCGACGTCGTGTTCGCGCCGTCCGTCGAGGAGGTCTACCCCGGCGGCGAGCCCCAGGTGCGGATCAGCGCCGGGCCCATGGGCGAGCGCCTGGAGGGCGCCTCGCGCCCCGGGCACTTCGACGGGATGCTCACCGTCGTCGCCAAGCTGCTGCATCTCACCCGCCCCGACGTCGCCCTGTACGGCCAGAAGGACGCCCAGCAGCTCGCCCTGATCCGGCGCATGGTGCGCGACCTGAACTTCGGCGTGGAGATCGTCGCGGTGCCCACCGTGCGCGAGGCCGACGGCCTGGCCCTGTCCAGCCGCAACCGCTACCTGTCCGCGTCCGAGCGGCACACCGCCCTCGCCCTGTCCCAGGCCCTGTTCGCCGGCCGCGACCGGCACGCGGCGCAGGAGGCGCTGCGCGCCCGGGCCCGCGAGGTGCCCTCCACGCGCGCGCGTGCCGAGGCGCTCAGCGCGCTGGGCGAGTCCCGCGCGGCCGCCGACGCCGCCGCCGTGGCGAAGGCGTCCCCCGGCGCGGCCGCCGCCGTCCGCGCGGCCGCCCGGCTGGTCCTGGACGAGGCCGCCCGCTTCACCCCGCCCCTCGAACTCGACTACCTCGCGCTCGTCGACCCGTCCGACTTCACCGACATCGACGACGACTTCACCGGCGAGGCCGTCCTCGCCGTCGCCGCCCGGGTCGGCTCGACCCGGCTGATCGACAACCTCCCCCTCACCTTCGGAAACCTCGGAGCCGCCTCGTGACCAGCACAGGCACCAGTACAGGCATACGACTGCACGCGCCCGCGCCCGGGTGGTCCATCTCCGCGGACGTCGTGGTCGTCGGCTCCGGCGTGGCCGGCCTGACCGCGGCCCTGCGCTGCGAGGCGGCCGGCCTGACGACGGTCGTCGTGACCAAGGCGCGCCTGGACGACGGCTCCACCCGCTGGGCCCAGGGCGGCATCGCCGCCGCCCTCGGCGAGGGAGACACCCCCGAGCAGCACCTGGACGACACCCTGGTCGCGGGCGCGGGCCTGTGCGACCAGGAGGCCGTACGCCTCCTGGTCACCGAGGGCCCCGGTGCCGTACGGCGGCTGATCTCCACCGGCGCGCACTTCGACACCGACGACGAGGGCGGCATCCAGCTCACCCGCGAGGGCGGCCACCACCGCCGCCGTATCGCCCACGCCGGCGGCGACGCGACCGGCGCCGAGATCTCCCGCGCGCTCGTCGACGCGGTACGCGCGCGTGGACTGCGCACCATCGAGAACGCGCTCGTGCTGGACCTGCTCACCGACGCCGCCGGCCGCACCGCGGGCGTGACCCTGCACGTGATGGGCGAGGGCCAGCACGACGGCGTGGGCGCCGTGCACGCGCCCGCCGTGGTCCTCGCCACCGGCGGCATGGGCCAGGTGTTCTCCGCGACCACCAACCCCTCGGTGTCCACGGGCGACGGCGTGGCGCTGGCCCTGCGCGCGGGCGCGGAGGTCTCCGACCTGGAGTTCGTGCAGTTCCACCCGACCGTGCTCTTCCTCGGCGCGGACGCCGAGGGCCAGCAGCCGCTGGTCTCCGAGGCCGTGCGCGGCGAGGGCGCCCACCTGGTCGACGCCGGCGGCGTGCGCTTCATGGTCGGGCAGCACGAACTGGCCGAGCTCGCGCCCCGGGACATCGTCGCCAAGGGCATCACGCGCCGCATGCAGGAGCAGGACGCCGAGCACATGTTCCTGGACGCCCGGCACTTCGGCGCCGACATGTGGGAGCACCGCTTCCCGACGATCCTGGCCGCCTGCCGCGCCCACGGCATCGACCCGGTCACCGAGCCCGTCCCGATCGCCCCGGCCGCCCACTACGCCTCCGGGGGCGTCCGCACCGACTCCCTGGGCCGCACCACCGTGCCCGGCCTGTACGCGTGCGGCGAGGTCGCCTGCACCGGGGTGCACGGCGCCAACCGCCTCGCGTCCAACTCCCTCCTGGAGGGCCTGGTCTACGCCGAGCGCATCGCCGCCGACATCGCGCGCGAGCGGGCGGACGACGGCCTGCACGCGCGCGTGCCCGAGCCCGTGCCCCACTCCGAGAAGCCGGCCCACCCCCTGCTCGCCCCCGAGACGCGGTTCGCCGTCCAGCGGATCATGACCGAGGGCGCGGGCGTGCTGCGCTCCGCCGCTTCCCTCGCCCAGGCCGCGGACCGCCTCGAGCGGCTCCACGCGGAGGCCCGCGGCGCCCTCGAAGAGAACGGCAAGACCGCCGAACCCGGCGTCGACACCTGGGAGGCCACCAACCTCCTGTGCGTGGCCCGCGTCCTGGTCGCCGCCGCCCGGCTGCGCGAGGAGACCCGCGGCTGCCACTGGCGCGAGGACCGTCCCGAGCGCGACGACGACGGCTGGCGCCGCCACATCGTCGTACGGCTGAACCCGGACCGGACGCCCGCCGTGCACACCACGGACACGGCAGACTTCCCCCCGACCCGCCCCGAGGCCCCCGCGCCCCACCGCCCCCAGGAGCAGTGACACAAGTGAGCACCGAAGACCTTCCCCTCGCCTCGAACGGCGGCTGCTGCGGCGGCGGAGGCTGCGCCTGCGGCGCGGACGCCGACGAGGAGTACATCGAGTGCGGGCTCGACCCCGCCCTCGCCCAGCTCCTGGCCGACGCCCACCTCGACCCCGTGGAGGTCGAGGACATCGCCAACGTCGCCATCCAGGAGGACCTCGACCACGGCGTGGACGTGACGACCGTCGCCACCATCCCCGAGACCGCCGTCGCCACCGGCGACTTCACCGCCCGCGAGGCGGGCGTGGTGGCCGGTCTGCGGGTCGCCGAGGCGGTGCTCTCGGTGGTCTGCACCGACGAGTTCGAGGTGGAGCGCCACGTCGACGACGGCGACCGCGTGCACGCCGGGCAGAAGCTGCTGTCGGTCACCACGCGCACGCGTGACCTGCTCACCGCCGAGCGCAGCGCGCTGAACCTGCTGTGCCGTCTGTCCGG
>NZ_BMVJ01000020.1:33877-37778 GCF_014650655.1 Streptomyces anandii JCM 4720 | reverse complement strand
CATCGCGACCGCCACGCGCGCGTGGGCGGACGCCCTGGAGGGCACCAAGGCGAGGGTCCGCGACACCCGCAAGACCACCCCCGGCCTGCGCGCGCTGGAGAAGTTCGCCGTCCGCTGCGGCGGCGGCGTCAACCACCGCATGTCCCTGTCGGACGCGGCCCTGGTCAAGGACAACCACGTGGTGGCCGCGGGCGGCGTGGCGGCGGCCTTCAAGGCCGTACGGGAGGCCTTCCCCGAGGTGCCGATCGAGGTCGAGGTCGACACCCTGCACCAGCTGCGCGAGGTCGTGGACGCGGGCGCCGACCTGATCCTGCTGGACAACTTCACGCCCGGCGAGTGCGAGGAGGCGGTCTCGATCGTCGACGGCCGGGCGCTGCTGGAGGCGTCGGGCCGGCTGACCCTGGAGAACGCCCGCGCCTACGCGGAAACCGGCGTGGACTACCTCGCCGTGGGGGCCCTGACCCACTCCTCGCCGATCCTGGACATCGGCCTGGACCTGCGCGAGGCGGAGTAACGGCCATGCTCCTGACGATCGACGTCGGCAACACGCAAACCGTGCTCGGCCTGTTCGACGGGGAGGACATCGTCGAGCACTGGCGCATCTCCACCGACCCCCGCCGCACCGCCGACGAGCTGGCCGTGCTCCTGCAGGGCCTGATGGGCATGCACCCGCTGCTCGGCGACGAGCTCGGCGACGGCATCGACGGCATCGCCATCTGCGCCACCGTGCCCTCGGTGCTGCACGAGCTGCGCGAGGTGACCCGGCGCTACTACGGCGACGTGCCCGCCGTCCTCGTGGAGCCCGGTGTGAAGACCGGTGTGCCGATCCTCTTCGACAATCCCAAGGAGGTCGGCGCCGACCGCATCATCAACGCGGTGGCGGCCAACGAGCTGTACGGCGGCCCGGCGATCGTCGTGGACTTCGGCACCGCCACGACCTTCGACGCGGTCTCCGCGCGCGGGGAGTACGTCGGCGGGGTCATCGCGCCCGGCATCGAGATCTCCGTGGAGGCGCTGGGCGTCAAGGCGGCCATGCTGCGCAAGATCGAGGTGGCCCGGCCGCGCAGCGTGATCGGCAAGAACACGGTCGAGGCCATGCAGGCGGGCATCGTCTACGGGTTCGCCGGCCAGGTCGACGGCGTGGTCAGCCGGATCGCCCGCGAGCTCGCCGACGACCCGGACGACGTCACGGTGATCGCCACCGGAGGTCTCGCACCGATGGTCCTCGGCGAGTCGTCCGTGATCGACGAACACGAGCCCTGGCTCACCCTCATCGGCCTCCGCCTGGTCTACGAACGCAACGTCTCCCGGGCGTGACCCACCGCGTCTCCCACGCGTGAGGCATCCGGCCCCGCCCGGGAGGGGCGCCGACTGCCCCGGGCGTGAGCCGTCGCGTGTCCGCCCGGGCGTCGCGCGTCCCATGCGTGACGCAGCCGGGCCACGCCGGGGGCCGGCTGCGCCGCGCGTGAGCCGTCGCGCCCATGCGCGAGCGCCGTCATGTGTCCCGCGCGGGGCCGCCTGCCGTGCGTGGGGCGGGGGCGACACTCGCTTGCCACATCGCGCCTTATGTCGAATTTGTCTGATTAGCGCGTATGGTCGGGCCATGCCTACGCCATACGGAACCCGCGGCGGCATGGCGTTCGGCGCGGAGGAGCTGTGTGTGCTCCGCCGTGCCCTCGCCCTCGCCCTCCGACCCCGTCCCGTCCGTGCCGAGGACCTTCAGGACTGTCTCCGGCTCGCCGAGTCGCTCGACGAGGCGATGCGCGAGGGCACCCGGCTTCGCGCGTTCCTGCTGGCCGACCTCGCCCGCTACCGCGACGCCCTTCCCGGCACGGCCATCGGCTACCTCACGGCCCTCTCCGAGGCCGTGACCGCGGGCCACCGGCCCACCCCGGCCGACCTGTCCGCCCTGCGCACCCTGCGGGCCCACCCGGCGGCTGCGGCCCTCCTGGACCGCTACGAGCCCGCCGCACCCGCCGCACCCACCGTGCCCGCCTCCCGCAGCCCCCTGCGGGGGCTCCAGGCGCTTCCCGGCGGCCTCCCGGGCGCCCGGTCCGGGGAGGGCGGCGACCCGGGCCAGAAGCCCGCGAAGAGGCCCGCGCCGAAACCCGGCGAGCGGCCGGCCCCCGCGCAGCCGGGCCGCGGGCCGGCCCCCGAGGCCCCGCGGCCGGCCCGCCGCCCGATCCCCACGCCGGGCGAGGTCTTCCCGCGGCGCAAGCCCTCCCCGCCCTCCGGCGACGCGCGGGAGCGACTCGCCGTCGTGTAGTGGTCCGGGCCACCCCGCCCCTGTTTGTCCCGCCGCCCTGGCTACTCTGGAGTCATGGACTACGTCTCCGCACTCGTCCCGCCGGTCGTGATGGCCGCGTTCTTCATCGGTCTCGTCAGGGTGATCGTGAAGACCCAGGGCGGCGCCGCCAAGGCCAAGGAGGACGCGGCCGTCGACGCCGCCCTCGCACGGGCGCAGGGCGGCCCCAAGGTCTCCGGCGGACCGGCGTCCACCGACGCCTGACCGGTCGTACCGCCTCGTAACGCCTCGTACCGACAGCGCGGCACGGTGCCCACCGTGCCGCGCTGTCGTACGCCCTTTTTGTACGTGTCTGCACTATTGTGCTGAGAGTGCCTCGCCCATTGGGAGAACTCGAAGACGCGGTCATGACGCGGGTGTGGAAGTGGAACCGCCCGGTGACCGTTCGGGAAGTCCTGGAAGACCTTCAGCGGGAACGGTCCATCGCGTACACCACGGTGATGACCGTTTTGGACAATCTCCACCACAAGGGCTGGGTGCGCCGCGAAGCCGAGGGCCGGGCCTATCGATATGAGGCGGTCTCCACTCGCGCCGCCTACGCCGCAGCACTGATGAACGACGCCTGGTCCCAGAGCGACAACGCCGCCGCCGCTCTCGTCGCCTTCTTCGGGATGATGAGCGACGAACAGCGACAGGCTCTGCGCGATGCCGTGCACATCGTGGAAGGAACCGTCCAAGGCATCACCGCACCGCCCTCGGAAGGCACCACCGAAGGTGCTCCCGAAGGAACCGTCCCGGACGACGCCGAACTCACCGGCGAAGTCCCGGATACCGCGGAAGCCTCCGAAACCCCCGTCGAGAACCCCGGCTCGGCACCGGACGGGCACGGGCGATAGCGTCCGCTCATGTCCGCTGAGCGCCCCGAAGTCACCGCAAAAGCCATCACCGTCCGGCGGGCCCGGACCAGCGATGTCCCGGCCGTGCGCCGACTGCTGGACACCTACGTGCGTGAGCGCATCCTGCTCGACAAAGCGACCGTGACGCTTTACGAGGACATCCAGGAGTTCTGGGTCGCCGAACGGGACGACAACGCCGAGGTCGTCGGCTGCGGCGCACTGCACGTGATGTGGGAAGACCTCGCCGAAGTGCGCACTCTCGCGGTCAAGCCGGGCCTGAAGGGCGCCGGCGTGGGCCACCGGGTCCTCGAGAAGTTGCTGCAGACCGCGCGCCGGCTCGGTGTTCGCCGGGTATTCTGCCTGACCTTCGAAGTCGACTTCTTCGGCAAGCACGGCTTCGTGGAGATCGGTGAGACGCCTGTCGACACCGATGTCTACGCCGAGCTGCTGCGTTCCTATGACGAGGGCGTCGCGGAGTTCCTGGGTCTCGAACGAGTGAAACCGAACACCCTGGGCAACAGCCGGATGCTTCTGCATCTGTGATCGTCATCGTCATTGCCCGCGCTCCCTATGTCCGAAACGCGCATGTTTCCGGTCGTGGTGGGCGGTCGGCCTCTCCCCAGGGGTTTGTGTTTTTCCCGCAAAAGCGGTTTGCTTTCCGACGTACTGCAGTACTGCATATAACAGGGGACGGCGAAACGGCGGACGCCGACCACCCCGACCCTCACGTTATCGATGAAAGGAAATCCGGTGGCACAGA
>NZ_BMVJ01000020.1:30126-33852 GCF_014650655.1 Streptomyces anandii JCM 4720 | reverse complement strand
AGGTTCAGGTCCTTCTTGTCGACGACCTCGACGGCGGCGAGGCGGACGAGACCGTGACGTTCGCGCTGGACGGCAAGACGTACGAGATCGATCTCACCACCGCCAATGCGGACAAGCTCCGTGGCCTTCTCGAGCCGTACGTCAAGAGTGGCCGTCGTACCGGAGGCCGCGCTTCTGGCGGCCGCGGAAAGGCGCGCGCTTCTTCCGGCGGCAGCCAGGACACCGCGCAGATCCGCGCCTGGGCGAAGGAGAACGGCTACGAGGTCAACGACCGCGGCCGTGTTCCCGCGTCCATTCGCGAGGCCTACGAGAAGGCCAACGGCTGACGCTCACCGGGCCGAAGGCCCTGGGGGAAGGCGGGCTGCCGCGCACACGCGCGCCGCAGCCGGACGCGGTGGCAGTGCGCCGCCGCCGTGTCCACGAGTCGTACGAGATCAGGGGTGCCCGCACGGCACCCCAGCGCCGACAGCGTCGGCAGCGAGGCCTCGACCTCGCACCCCGGCTCGGGGGGCCGCAGCCACACGGCGGCCCCCTGTGAACCGCGCGCACGTTTCGTGACCCCTCGCGCTCCGTCGCGTTCCGCGCCGGGCGGCGGCGGCGCCTCCATCAGCGCGCCCGCGCCCAGTGCCACCAGGTCCAGGTCCAGCGCGCCCCACTCCAGCCACTCCAGGAGCCCCGGCAGTTCCTCCGCGCTGCCCGCGGCCAGCAGCAGCCGCATCCGGTCGGCCCGCACGGCCACCGGGGAGCCGGGCCCCAGATGGCGCAGTGCCGCCCGTCCCGCCTCCAACGGCAGGTCCAGGACGTCGAAGCGGCGGCCCACGACAAGTCGTACCGGTGTGCCGGGCACCGTGGCCCAGCCCAGTTCGTTCTCGTACCAGTGCCGCCCGCCGTCGTCCGGGATGCCCGGGGCGTCCGCGCCCCCGGGGTCGAGGGGCTGACGGGGGAGCGGGACGGGAAGAGGAAGTGTGGAGAGGCTGCCGGCCATGTCTGGTGCAACAGCCCTGAGGGCCCCCTGGTTACGCGTAGTGTCGTCCTGCGTGCGCAACGTGTCGAACAGGGAGGCGCACGGAAGCGGGAGGGGGCGCGAAGTTGTTCGCCCATAGCGGAGGGGACGGGTGCGCGCGGCATGGAGTGTCAGTCGGCCCGGGTAAGACATCCCTAGTGGGAGGGGGCGACACGCAGACCGCACTCGGGCAAAGGAGTCTCACGTTCGCCATCGGCGTACTGGCGACTGGGGTAACTGCCTGGCCTGCGGGAACATCGTCTCGCACCATCGGGTTGGAGCAGATGTCGGCGTTCGGGGTCAGGAGGCCATCGACGGTGTCGGCAGTTGGAATGAGCGGTCCCCGCTTGCGGGACTAAGCTGCGGAAGGACAGGGAGGGGAAGTTCCCCCCACTGCCTGACCGCTCTGAGGAGCGATTAACGATGTTCGAGAGGTTCACCGACCGCGCGCGGCGGGTTGTCGTCCTGGCTCAGGAAGAAGCCCGGATGCTCAACCACAACTACATCGGCACCGAGCACATCCTCCTGGGCCTGATCCACGAGGGTGAGGGTGTCGCCGCCAAGGCCCTTGAGAGCCTCGGGATTTCGCTCGAGGCGGTCCGCCAGCAGGTGGAGGAGATCATCGGCCAGGGCCAGCAGGCGCCCTCGGGCCACATTCCCTTCACCCCCCGTGCCAAGAAGGTCCTGGAGCTGTCGCTCCGGGAGGCCCTTCAGCTGGGCCACAACTACATCGGCACGGAGCACATCCTGCTCGGCCTGATCCGCGAGGGCGAGGGCGTCGCCGCCCAGGTCCTGGTCAAGCTGGGCGCTGATCTGAACCGGGTGCGGCAGCAGGTCATCCAGCTGCTCTCCGGTTACCAGGGCAAGGAGACCGCCACCGCCGGCGGCCCTGCCGAGGGCACCCCCTCGACGTCCCTGGTCCTCGACCAGTTCGGCCGGAACCTCACCCAGGCCGCTCGTGAGTCCAAGCTCGACCCGGTCATCGGGCGCGAGAAGGAGATCGAGCGGGTCATGCAGGTGCTCTCCCGCCGTACCAAGAACAACCCGGTGCTGATCGGTGAGCCCGGCGTCGGCAAGACCGCCGTCGTCGAGGGTCTCGCCCAGGCCATCGTCAAGGGCGAGGTGCCCGAGACCCTCAAGGACAAGCACCTCTACACCCTGGACCTCGGCGCCCTGGTCGCCGGCTCCCGCTACCGCGGTGACTTCGAGGAGCGCCTGAAGAAGGTGCTCAAGGAGATCCGCACCCGCGGCGACATCATCCTGTTCATCGACGAGCTGCACACGCTGGTCGGTGCGGGCGCCGCCGAGGGCGCCATCGACGCGGCGAGCATCCTCAAGCCGATGCTGGCCCGCGGCGAGCTGCAGACCATCGGTGCGACCACCCTGGACGAGTACCGCAAGCACCTGGAGAAGGACGCGGCCCTCGAGCGCCGCTTCCAGCCCATCCAGGTCGCCGAGCCGTCCCTGCCGCACACGATCGAGATCCTCAAGGGCCTGCGCGACCGGTACGAGGCGCACCACCGCGTCTCCATCACCGACGAGGCGCTGGTCCAGGCCGCCACCCTGGCCGACCGGTACATCTCGGACCGCTTCCTGCCGGACAAGGCGATCGACCTGATCGACGAGGCCGGCTCCCGGATGCGCATCCGCCGGATGACCGCGCCGCCGGACCTGCGCGAGTTCGACGAGAAGATCGCCGGGGTCCGCCGGGACAAGGAGTCCGCGATCGACTCGCAGGACTTCGAGAAGGCCGCCTCCCTGCGCGACAAGGAGAAGCAGCTCCTGGCCGCCAAGGCCAAGCGGGAGAAGGAGTGGAAGGCCGGCGACATGGACGTCGTCGCGGAGGTCGACGGCGAGCTGATCGCCGAGGTCCTCGCCACGGCCACCGGCATCCCGGTCTTCAAGCTGACCGAGGAGGAGTCCAGCCGCCTGCTCCGCATGGAGGAGGAGCTGCACAAGCGGGTCATCGGCCAGAACGACGCCGTCAAGGCGCTGTCCAAGGCGATCCGCCGCACCCGCGCGGGCCTCAAGGACCCCAAGCGCCCCGGTGGCTCGTTCATCTTCGCCGGCCCGTCCGGCGTCGGTAAGACGGAGCTGTCCAAGGCACTCGCGGAGTTCCTCTTCGGTGACGAGGACGCGCTGATCTCCCTCGACATGTCGGAGTTCAGCGAGAAGCACACGGTCTCCCGCCTCTTCGGTTCGCCCCCCGGCTACGTGGGCTACGAGGAGGGCGGTCAGCTGACGGAGAAGGTGCGCCGCAAGCCGTTCTCGGTCGTCCTGTTCGACGAGGTCGAGAAGGCCCACCCGGACATCTTCAACTCGCTGCTGCAGATCCTGGAGGACGGTCGTCTGACCGACTCCCAGGGCCGGGTCGTGGACTTCAAGAACACGGTCATCATCATGACGACCAACCTCGGCACCCGGGACATCTCCAAGGGCTTCAACCTGGGCTTCGCGGCCACGGGCGACACGAAGACCAACTACGAGCGCATGAAGAACAAGGTGTCGGACGAGCTCAAGCAGCACTTCCGCCCCGAGTTCCTCAACCGCGTCGACGACGTGGTCGTCTTCCCGCAGCTCACGCAGGCGGACATCCTGCGGATCGTCGACCTGATGATCGGCAAGGTGGACGAGCGCCTGAAGGACCGGGACATGGGCATCGAGCTCTCCCAGTCCGCCAAGGAGCTGCTGGCCAAGAAGGGCTACGACCCGGTCCTGGGCGC
>NZ_BMVJ01000020.1:20091-30098 GCF_014650655.1 Streptomyces anandii JCM 4720 | reverse complement strand
CCGGCCGCTGCGCCGGACGATCCAGCGCGAGATCGAGGACTCGCTCTCCGAGAAGATCCTCTTCGGCGAGCTGCGTCCCGGTCACATCGTGGTCGTGGACACCGAGGGCGAGGGCGACACCCAGACCTTCACCTTCCGGGGTGAGGAGAAGTCGGCCCTGCCGGACGTCCCGCCGATCGAGCAGGCGGCCGGCGGAGCCGGTCCGAACCTGAGCAAGGACGCGTAAGGCCCCAAGCGGAGGGGGCTGCCCAGGGACCCGAAGTCCCTGGGCAGCCCCCTTCGTGCTGTCCGGAGGGCTGTGCGAGCTCTCAGGAGAGCTGCCCGTCGTAGTCGGGCAGCTTGAAGGTCTTCTCGGCATGGCCGCCCGAGAGGTCCGTGGCGCTGTTGCCGATGTTCGCGATGATCGTCCAGCCCTTGGCCTCGATGGCGGCGCGCTTGGCGGTCTTGTAGTCGGCGACGTTCTTGAACAGGTCGAACAGGCCGCGGACGTAGAGACCGTCCACGTGGTAGCCGTCGTGCTTCAGGTTGTACTCCGTCGGCTCCTCGATGATGCCGGGGCGGGCCGTGACGAAGAACAGCGCGACGCCGTGTTCCTGGGCGTACTGGGCGACGCGCAGCACGGGCTTGTTGGCGGGCTGCGGGTAGCTGAAGCCGAAGTCGGTCTCCAGGGTCGTGTTGTCGATGTCGAACACGATGGCCCGCTTCTCGCCCGCCCCGCCGCCCGCGATCCGCTGCTGCAGATAGGGCAGGGCCTGGTCCATCACGGCCTGGCAGTCCTTCTGCCAGGTGTCGTAGTCGACCTTCCCGGACGCCGTCGTCGCGGCGGCCGCGGCCGCGCCCGCCGCGTCCGTGGGCGCGGCCTGCGCGCCCACCGGGACGGTCAGTGCCGTGGCGGCGAGCGTGGCGACGGCGGTCAGGCCGATGCGGCGCGTCCAGGTGCCTGTGGTCATGGGTGGGGGGTTCCTCTCGCGTCCAAACGCTGCTGATTTGTTGTGAGCATGCTGGATCGGCGGGGTGACCGGAAGGGGACCGGATGATTACTTGTCGGTAACTGTGTTGAGACGCGGGCCACATGAGGTCCGTCACACGCACAGGGGTCCCGGCCCCGCTCCCCGGTGACATGGCGCACAGGTGTTTTGTCCCCTACTACGCCACTTAGTGTCGGACAGGGATAGAAAAAGCGGACATTTCGCCCGAGGGAATGAACCGCCATGGGGTCTCTACTGGGGGTTTGTCCGAAATGGGTGGGACGTCAAGAGACGTAGAACACTGTCCGTGGATACGGCTTTGGGTAGTAGTGGGGGTGTTTGAGCGGCGTCGGTCGGCGGGGTTACCAAGGTGTGGCCCGCCCGGCGAAGGCAGAAACGTCCGGGTGGTTCTCATGTCCCCCACCCCCAGAGGTTTCGATGTTCCAGCGCGCCACGTCCCGTTCCGCCCGTACGACCAAGCTCCGCAACCGTGCCGCCGTGCTGGCCGCCGGCCTGGGGGTCTCGGTCGCCATGGGTGCGGGAGTAGCGTCCGCCGCCGAGACCGCGGCGGCTCCCACCGCCACCGTCGCCAAGTCGGCGGCCGCCTGGGTCGACCCGGTGCAGCACTACACCCTGACCGCCAGCTTCGACCAGGGCGGCAGCCACTGGATGCACAAGCACAGTGGCCAGGACTTCGCCGTGCCGGTGGGCACCGGGGTCGTCGCCGCCCACGGCGGCACCGTCGTCAAGGCGGGCCCCAACGGCGGCGGTGACGGCCCGGCGTACGGCAACGCCATCGTCATCAAGCACGGCAACGGCACGTACTCGCAGTACGCGCACCTCTCCCGGATCGACGTGAAGGTCGGCCAGGTCGTCGCCACCGGTCAGCACATAGCCCTGTCCGGCAACACCGGCAACACCACCGGCCCGCACCTGCACTTCGAGATCCGCACCACCCCGAACTACGGCTCCGCCGTGAACCCGGTCGCCTTCCTGCGCGCCCACGGCGTGAAGGTCTGAGCGAAGACCTGAGGCCCCGCGGCCACCCCGCGGCACCACGGACCGCCGCCCCGCTGAAACCAGCGGGGCGGCGGTCCGTCGTCGCAGGGCCCTGCGACCGGTCCCTCAGGCGGTACGGCCGCCCTGGTGGGCCTGGGTCACCAGGTCGATGGCGACCTCGAGGACCGCCTTGCGCTTGTCCTCGGGATCGCCCTCGAGGTCCCGCATCACGAACATCCCGGCGTGCAGCGTGAACAGGGCGCTGATGCAGCGCACCTGGTCGGTCAGGCTCGCGTCCGGATCGATGATGATGTCCCGCAGGCCGGTCATGCGGTCCTTGAAGGTGTCCCCGATGCGCAGCTCCCGCACCGTCGCCTGGTTCTCCTGCATGAAGCGGAACAGGGGCGCCGCGCCGGCGAGCGCCTGGCCGTAGCGGCGGACGATCTCCTGCTTGGTCTCCAGGGTGTGCGGCTGACGGCGGCCCCACTCGATCAGTTCCTCGATCGGCTGCGTCAGGTCCTCGAAGAGACTGACGATGATCTCTTCCTTGGTCTTGAAGTGGTAGTAGAGCGCCGCCTTCGTGACGTCCAGCCGCTCGGCGATCTCCCGCAGGGAGGTCTTCTCGTAGCCCTGCTCGGCGAAGAGTTCGAGTGCGACGTCCTGGATGCGCTGGCGGGTGTTTCCGCGGCGCTGCTGCTTGGTGCCGTCCATGGTGCCGCCCATCCTCGTACTCCTCGCGCTCGGAGAAAACTTACCTGCCGACAGGCCAGTGGAAACTTACTTGACGCCCGGCTAGTAAACGCTCTACCTTCCGGAGTGTAGTCAACTTGCCGGTCGGCAAGTAAGTAGGGAGCAGTTGGGGGAGTGGGAGCGATGGCGGACACGCAGACGACCGGGACGGACGCGGTGCCGGCCGGCAAACAACCAAGGAGCGTGCGGGTCGTCCTGCTCGCCCTCATGATCGCGATGATGCTCGCGATGCTGGACAACATGATCGTGGGCACCGCGATGCCGACCATCGTCGGTGAGCTCGGCGGCCTCCAGCACCTGTCCTGGGTGGTGACCGCGTACACCCTCGCCACCGCCGCGGCCACCCCGCTGTGGGGCAAGCTCGGCGACATGTACGGGCGCAAGGGCGCCTTCATGACCTCGATCGTGATCTTCCTGGCCGGCTCCGCGCTGAGCGGCATGGCGCAGAACATGGGCGAGCTGATCGGCTTCCGTGCCATCCAGGGCCTCGGGGCCGGCGGTCTGATGGTCGGCGTCATGGCCATCATCGGCGACCTGATCCCGCCCCGGGAGCGCGGCAAGTACCAGGGCATGATGGCCGGCGTCATGGCGCTCGCGATGATCGGCGGCCCGCTGGTCGGCGGCACCATCACCGACAACTGGGGCTGGCGCTGGGCCTTCTACATCAACCTGCCGCTGGGCGTGGTGGCCCTCGCCGCTGTCAGCGCCGTACTGCACCTGCCGAAGAAGCGGGCGCAGGCGCGGGTCGACTACCTGGGCGCCGCGCTGCTGACCCTCGGCATCAGCGCCATCGTCCTCGTCACCACCTGGGGCGGCTCGGAGTACGCCTGGACCTCCGCGCGGATCATGGAGCTCATCGCGATCGGCGTGGCCGCGCTGGTCGGGTTCGTGTTCTGGCAGACCAAGGCCGCCGAGCCGGTCGTGCCGCTGCACATCTTCCGCAGCCGCAACTTCACCCTGATGTCGCTGATCGGCTTCATCACCGGCTTCGTGATGTTCGGCGCCGTCCTCTTCCTGCCGCTGTACCAGCAGTCGGTGCAGGGCGCCTCGGCGACCAACTCCGGCCTGCTGCTCCTGCCGATGCTGGGCGCGATGATGGTCGTCTCGCTGGTCGCGGGCCGGGTCACCACCAACAGCGGCCGCTACAAGATCTTCCCGATCGCCGGCGGCGTGCTGATGATCACCGGCCTGTACCTGCTGTCCCTGATGGACACCGGCACCACCCGCCTCACCTCCGGCCTCTACATGGCGGTGCTCGGCGCCGGCATGGGCTGCCTGATGCAGATCACCATGCTGGTCGCGCAGAACAGCGTGGAGATGAAGGACATGGGCGTGGCCTCCTCGACCACCACCCTGTCCCGCACGCTCGGCTCGTCCTTCGGTGTGGCGATCATGGGCGCGCTGTTCAACAACCGCGTCTCGCACGTCATGGCGGAGCGGGCCGGCTCGGTCGGCTCCAAGATCACCGAGAAGTCGGCGCAGCTGGACGCCAAGAGCCTGCAGAAGCTGCCGGCGGTGGCCCGTGAGGCCTACCAGCACGCGGTGTCCGCCGGTACGCACTCGGCGTTCCTGCTGGGCTCCGTGGTGGCGGTGGTCGCGCTGGTCGCGGCGCTGTTCGTCAAGGAGGTGCCGCTCAAGGGCGCCGGTCCGGCCACCGCCAAGCCCGGTGACGGCGACGGCGCGAGCGAGGCCGGGGCCCACGCGGGAGTGGCGGAGGCCGTCTAGCGGCGCGCCCCGCGCAGTCCCGGCCCGAGGGCCGGGCGGCCGAGTGAAGGCCCCCGGAGTGTCCGCCCCGGGGGCCTTCGCCGTGCGGCGGCGTTGATGCTCCTGCTGCTGTCAGACCCCCGTGCCACCATCGGGAGCATGGACAAGATGCGGCAGTTGCGGCTGGCGAAGGACGCCATGGACCGGGACTGGGCGGATCCGGGACTGGACCTGGAGGCGGTGGCGGCGCACGCGGGATATTCGCGCTACCACTTCATCCGCGCGTTCAGCGAGGCCTACGGCGAGACGCCCGGCCAGTACCTGACCCACCGCCGCATCGAGCGCGCCGAGGAGATGCTGCGCACCGCGAACCTGTCGGTGACCGAGATCTGCCACCTGGTCGGCTTCAGCAGCGTGGGCACGTTCTCGGCCCGGTTCAAGGCCCGCACCGGCCTCACGCCGAGGGAGTACCGCGCGCGGCACGTCGGCCGCGGCGCCGCCCTCATACCCGGGTGCTACGCCATGCTCTGGGCCGGCGGTTTCCGGCCCGGCGCCGGGCCGCCGCCACAGCGCAATTCCGGAGAAGCGCGCTGATGCCCGCCCTGCCTACGGTGGCAGCGCAACGACACGCAGGCCCTGTGCGCGGTCGCACCAAGGGCCCTCACCCTCGTCCCCGGGAGAAGCCGTGATCAAGGGGCTCGCCATCACCACCGTCTGGGTCCTCGACCAGGACCGCGCCAAGGACTTCTACACCAACAAGCTCGGCCTGGAGGTCCGCACCGACATGACCATGGGGGAGGGCGGTACGCGCTGGCTCACCGTGGGCGCCCCCGGCCAGCCCGATGTGGAGCTGACGCTCATGGTGCCCGGCCCGCCCGCCATGGACCCGGAGTCGGCCGAGATGATGAGGAAGCTCGTCGCCAAGGGCGCGCTCGGTGCCGGTGTGCTGGCCACCGACGACATCCACGGCGACTACAAGCGGCTCAAGGACCGCGGTGTGGAGTTCCTCCAGGAGCCCCAGGAGCGGCCCTACGGCACCGAGGCCCTCTTCCGCGACGACTCCGGCAACTGGTTCTCCTTCACCCAGCGCCGGGAGGGCGGCCTGGACATGGACAAGGACTGGGCGAGCTGACCCCGCCCGGCGCGGACCGGGCCGCCGAGCGCACCGCCCGGCGGCTCACTGTCCCGGCAGCGTCGGATAGCTGCCGGTGTTCGTCGGCGCGTGTTCCGGCAGCCACAGGACGGCCACCGCGCCCTCGGCCGGGATGTGGTCCGGCGCGCCCGCGGGGCGCACGTTGCGGAAGGTCAGCCGGGCGCCGAGCACACGCGCCTGACCGGCGGCGATGGTCAGGCCCAGCCCATGGCCGCGTCCGGCGCGGTCCGCGCTGCCGGTGCGGAACCGGCTCGGTCCCTCGGCGAGCAGGTTCTCGGGGAAGCCCGGCCCGTGGTCGCGCACCCGGATGACCCGTCCCTCGACGGTCACCTCGATCGGCGGCTTGCCGTGCCGTGCGGCGTTGGCGAGCAGGTTGAACAGCACCCGCTCGAGCCGTCGCGGGTCGGTGGTGACCACCGACTCGTGGACCACCCGCACCTCGACGTCCGGGTCCTTGGCCGCCACCCGCCGGGCGACGAACTCGCCGAGCATCACGTCCTGCAGTTCGGCCCGCTCCGAGGCGCCGTCCAGCCGCGCCACCTCCAGCACGTCCTCCACCAGCGTGCGCATGGCCTTCGCCCGGTCCAGGACCAGCTCCGTGGGGCGGCCCGGCGGCAGCAGCTCGGCGGCCGTCAGCAGGCCGGTCACCGGGGTGCGGAGCTCGTGCGCGATGTCCGCGGTGACCCGCCGCTCCGCCTCCAGGCGCTGCTGCAGCGCGTCCGCCATCGCGTCCACCGCGCGCGCCAGGTCGTCGGTCTCGTCGCGTACGACGCCCCCGATCGCCTCCCGCACCCGTACGTCCGTCTCGCCCTTGGCGACCTGGTTCGCGGCGGCCGCGGCCTTGCGCAGCCGGCGCGAGAGCTGACCCCCTATGAGGACGCCCAGCGCGCTGCCGCCGAGGACGACCGCGATGGAGCCGATCACCAGGGCCTGGTCGAGGTCGTTCAGGATGTTGGTGCTGCGGTCCGTGAAGTGGGTGTGGAGGGACAGCACGTGTCCGTCCTTGAGCGGCACGGCCGCCCAGATGTCCGGGCTGCCGTGGTGGTCGGTGACGAAGGTGGCCCGCCGTCCCTCGCGCACCTTCTCCAGCAGCGCGTGCGGCAGCAGCGGGTCGTCGATCTTGGCGTCGGCGAAGTTGGGCCGCCGGCCGGGACGCTCGTAGATGCTCTGGGCGAGCACCAGCCGCTGGTCGGCGAAGTCGCGCGAGTTGTCCAGCATCGACACCCGGGCGGCGTTGTGCACCACCAGGCTGAGCGCGATCGCCACCAGCGCGCCGACCAGCGCGATGGCCGCGCTGAGCTTCCATCTGAGCCCCGTACGGATGTCCGCGTGCTCCAGGCGCCCCGAGAGCAGGCGCCGCGTGTTCCCCCGCATCGTCCGCCCGCCTAGGCCTTCAGCTTGTAACCGAAGCCGCGGACCGTCTCGATGCGGTCCTGGCCGATCTTGGTGCGCAGCCGCTGCACATGGACGTCGACGACGCGTGTGTCACCGCCCCAGCCGTAGTCCCACACCCGCTCCAGGAGTTTGTCCCGGGAGAGCACCGTGCCCGGCGCGGAGGAGAACTCCAGCAGCAGCCGCATCTCGGTGGGGGTGAGCGCGACCGGCTGACCGGCCCGGCGCACCTCCATGCCCTCGGTGTCGACCTCCAGGTCGCCGAAGGTCAGCACCCCGCCGTCCATGTCCCCGTTGTCCGGCTCGGTCCGGTCGCCGCCGGCGTGCCCGAAGCGGCGCAGCACCGCGCGGATCCGGGCGACCAGCACCGCGCCGTCGAACGGCTTGGTCACGTAGTCGTCGGCGCCCGCCTCGAGGCCCAGGACCACGTCGATGGAGTCGGCGCGCGCGGACAGCATGATCACGGGCACCGTCGACTCGTCGCGGATGCGCCGGCACAGGCTGACCCCGTCGAGGCCGGGGACCATGACGTCCAGCAGCGCGATGTCGGGCCGCCTGGCCCGGAACGCATCCAGGCCCGACAGGCCGTCGGGCATGGCCGTGACCGCGAAGCCGTCCCGCTCCAGGGCGAGCTGTGTGGCCTCGCGGATGACGTCGTCGTCCTCGACGAACAGGACGTGGGTCTGCTCTGCCATCCCGGTGCTCTCAGTCCTCGTGTCGCTTCTTCGTGGTCCGGTTGCCGTGACGCGCCGTGCCGCGCCGCGTGGCGCGTCCCGGTGGCACACGGTGGCCGGTGGACGCCCGGCCGCGCGAGGCGCTCACTGTGTGGACGCCGCGAGGGCCGGTCACGTTCACTTCCGACCGGTTCACCAAAGGATCGGACCGGGGGGCCCGATCGGTTCACGCCACGGCAATTCTCTCTCGCGGCCGGTCCCGGTCAGTTGTCCGGGACCGGCGAGGGGCCGCCGCCGACGGCCTTGCTGTACTCGTTGCGCGTGCTGTACTCCTTGGTGAACCGGGTGCCGGACCAGCGGTAGGTGATCACGTCCTCGCCGGACGGATTCGACACCGGGTCGCCCTTCTCGTAGACCTGCTTGGTCACCACGAGGTCGCCGCGGTCGATCTCGGCGTAGACCGGGGGCTCCTCGGTCCTGAACACGTTCTGGTAGCCGCCTGCCTGCGCCCGGTAGACATAGGCTCCCACGCCCACCGCGTCCCCGCAGGTCAGCACGTTCACCACGATGTCGTCGACCGGGCCGCCGGTGAGGTGGCCGTAGGAGACGTCGACGGGGTACTCGTCGGCGACGCAGGGCTTGAGGCCCCGCTTGACGGAGGCCGAGACCTTCGGGTCGTCCTTGACGAGCCGGACCGCGTCCACCCGCTCCGGGGTGTCGGTGGGGCTCGGGGAGGCCGTCGGAGCGGCGCCCGTCACCGAGCTCGCGTGGGCCGGCCCCTCGTCACGGGCGCCGGTGCCGCCGGTCCCGCAGGCGGACACCAAAAGGGCGAGGGCGGCGAGCACGGCCACCGCCGTGATCGCCGCCTGGAAGGTGTCCTGGGCCCGGATGGGCCCGGGGCCGGTCAGGCCGCGCAACGCTCCCGCTCCTCACGCTCCAGCGCGCGTGCGTCCAGATCGCGGGCCTCCAGCTCCTCGCGGAGCCGGGCGAGCGCCCGGTGCAGCGTGCTCTTGACCGTGCCCGCGGACATGCCGAGGGCCGCGGCGGTCTCCTCCGTGGACATCTGCTCCCAGTGTCGCAGCACCACGACGCTGCGCTGCTTGGGAGCGAGAACTTTCATGATGTCCATAAGAAGCGCCCGGTCGGCGTGCTGCTCGGTGGAGTCCTCGACCGAGGCGTCCGGGAGCTGCTCGGTGGGGACTTCCTCCAGCTTGCGGGCCCGCCACCACTCGGTGCGGGTGTTGATCATGACGCGGCGCAGATAGGCGTCCGCGAGCCGCTTGTCGGCGATGCCCTCCCAGCGGCCGTACGTCCGCACCAGCGCCGTCTGGAGCAGGTCCTGGGCGTCGACCGGGTCGGGCACCAGCCGGCGTGCGCTGCGCAGCAGCGCGTCCTGCCGGGTGCGCACGTACTCCTCGAACTCGAGCACCTCGCCCTGCGCCATGTTCAACCGCCTCCATCCCCGTTTGCCGACCCGGCTTCCGCCGGTTCTCAAGCTCTGGTCGCGGGCGGGCTGTGGTCAGCAGCCGCCCGGTGCCTGTCGGGCACGCAATTGAAGGTACGGAGGGGTTGTCACGGCGTTGTCCGAGGCAGCCTTCGGCTAGCCCTCGGCTGTGCGTCGGTTGTGTAACGGAAGTAGGTTCGGGGTAAGGGGGCGCTCCGATTGGTCCGTTTTTGCGGTGATTTGGGGTACGTGGAGGCGCCCGATTCCGTGACACAGGTGCCCGCGACGCCACTTGAAGCTGTGCACCGCCTGTGAAGTGAGGCCGTGTCAGGTCGTCGGCGCGGGTGGGCCGCGCCGGGCCGTCAGGTCAGCGGCAGCCGGTACAGCCCGCCCGGCAGCGGCTCCACCAGACCGTCCGCGACCAGCCCGTCCAGGGCCCGGGCCCGCTGGACCGGCTCGTGCCACACCCGGTCGAGCCGTGCCTGCGGCACCGGCGTGTGGGCCTCCCGCAGCACCGCCAGCAGCTTGCCGCGCACCTGCCGGTCCGTACCGGCGTACGTCTGCCCGCGGCGCGGCGGCCCCTCGTGCTCCGGCTTGCCCGCGAGCCGCCAGGCGCAGTGCGCGGCGATCGGGCAGCGCGGGCACGACTCGTTCTTGGCGGTGCACACCAGCGCGCCGAGTTCCATGGAGGCGGCGGCCCAGCGGGCCGCGGTCCTCTCGTCCTCGGGCAGCAGCGTGCGGGCGAGCCGTCGTTCGGCGGCCGTGGTGGCGTTCGGCGGGTACCGCACCCCGGTGACCGCGCGGGCGAGGACCCGGCGCACATTGGTGTCGAGCACGGCGTGCCGCTGGCCGTAGGCGAAGGAGGCGACCGCGGCGGCGGTGTACTCGCCGATGCCGGGCAGGGCGAGCAGTTGGGCGTGCTC
>NZ_BMVJ01000020.1:0-20056 GCF_014650655.1 Streptomyces anandii JCM 4720 | reverse complement strand
GGCCGGTACGTCACCGCCGTGCCGTTCCGTTATGGCGACCGCGGCGCCGTGCAGGCGCAGGGCGCGGCGCGGGTAGCCGAGCCGGCCCCAGGCGCGGACCGCCTCGCCCGGCGCCTCCTTGGCGAGGTCGGCGGGGCGGGGCCAGCGGCCGAGCCACTGCTCGTAGACGGGCAGCACCCGGCTGACGGGGGTCTGCTGCAGCATGAACTCGCTGACCATCACACCCCAGGCGCCCGCTTCGGGACGCCGCCAGGGCAGGTCGCGGGCGTTGTCGTCGAACCAGCCGATGACCTGGGTGTGCAGGGTCTCGCCGGGCGGGCCGGGGGCCGGGGCCGTGGTGGTGGGGCCGCTGTGTGGGGGCAGTGTGGGCGCAGTCATGACGCTTCCGATCCTGCCACGTGGGAGTCGGCCGCCGTGGGAGGCCGGAGGATGCGGCGCGGGCGGCCCAAAGGACAGAATGGTTACGCAGGGTGATCGCGCGGTCGCGACTTCCGCAAGAGAGGCCACCTGTACGGACGTTGCCGGAATGATGATCCGGAAAAGTTGTGGTCGTCGCGGCGGGTGGGGCAGGTGAAGCCGGGGATCTCTCGTACAGTTTGGGCCGTGGGATCTCTGCGCAAACCCGTCGGGCCGCTACCCCCCTCCATCTACTGGCGCCGGAGGGTCGTACTGCTGTCCGTGGTCGCCCTGTTGACGCTGCTGATCGTCTGGATCCTCACCTCCGGCGGCGGGGGTCACCACGACAACGGCGGCGGGTCCAACGGCAAGAATCCCACCCCCTCCACGATCACGCCGGGCCCCTCCCAGTCCGGCCCCGCGATCAGCCAACATCCCGGCGGGCGCGAGGAGTCGAGCGGCGGCGACGGGTCGGGCTCGGGGTCCGGTTCCGGTTCGGGGTCCGGCTCCGGCTCCGGCGGTGCGGGCGGGGACGGTTCGGGTTCCGGCTCCGGAGCGGGGACCGGGGTCACGGACGACGGCGCCAAGGGCGGCGGCGGTACGATCGCCACCCTGCCGGCCGACACCACGCTGCCCAACTGCACGTCCACAGCGGTCAAGTTGACGCTGCGCAGCGTGCGCAACTCCTACTCGCCCGGCCAGCTGCCGGCGTTCGAGGTGACCGCGAAGAACACCTCGGCCGGCGACTGCAAGATCGACCTCGGTCCTAAGTCCGCGGTGGTGACGGTCACCAAGGCCGGCAGCAGCGACGACTACTGGTCGTCGGCCGACTGCCCCAAGGGCGCCGGAAGCCTGCTCTACCGGGTGCCGGCGGGCAGCGGCATCACCTACACCCTGCGGTGGGACCGCAAGCCCAGCGCCCCGCAGTGCGCGACGCCCCCGGCGGGATCGGCGGGCGCGGGCACGTATCTGGTGCAGGCGCAGGTGCCGGGGTACGGGAAGCTGCAGACGTCGTTCGTGCTGTCGGCGGACTGAGCCGGCCGTACGGGCTCGGCGGACCGACCGGGCTCCGCCGGCCGGGGCGTTCGAGCGGGCGGCGTCCGGTCAGACGTAGCGCTCCAGGATCGACGACTCGGCCAGCCGCGACAGCCCCTCGCGCACGCTGCGCGCCCGGGCCTCGCCGACCCCGTCCACCGTCTGGAGGTCGTCCACGCTGGCGGCCAGCAGCTTCTGCAGGCCGCCGAAGTGCTCGACCAGGCGGTCGATGATGGCGCCGGGCAGCCGCGGCACCTTGGCGAGCAGCCGGAAGCCGCGCGGCGAGACCGCCGAGTCGAGGGTCTCGGGGGAGCCGGTGTAGCCCATGGCGCGGGCCACCGTGGACATCTCGAGGAGTTCGGCGTGGCTGAGCGCGTCGAGCTCGGCGAGTGCCTCGTCGACGGTGCGGGAGCGCTTGGCGGTGGGCTCGGGCACGTAGTCCCGCACGACCAGTTCGCGCTCGGGCTCCACGCCCGCGATCAACTCGTCCAGCTGGAGGGCGAGAAGACGGCCGTCGGTGCCCAGCTCCACGACGTACTCGGCGATCTCGGTGGCGATGCGGCGGACCATCTCCAGGCGCTGCGCGACCGCCGAGACGTCCCGGACCGTCACCAGGTCCTCGATCTCCAGCGCCGACAGCGTGCCCGCGACCTCGTCCAGGCGCAGCTTGTAGCGCTCGAGGGTGGCCAGGGCCTGGTTGGCGCGGGACAGGATCGCCGCGGAGTCCTCCAGGACCCGGCGCTGCCCGTCGACGTAGAGCGCGATGAGGCGCATGGACTGCGAGACCGAGACCACCGGGAAGCCGACCTGCTTGCTCACCCGGTCCGCGGTGCGGTGCCGGGTGCCGGTCTCCTCGGTCGGGATCGTCGGGTCCGGGACCAGCTGCACACCCGCCCGCAGGATCTTCGAGAGGTCCGAGGAGAGCACGATGCCGCCGTCCAGCTTGCACAGCTCGCGCAGCCGGGTCGCCGTGAACTCGACGTCCAGCACGAACCCGCCCGTGCACATCGCCTCGACGGTCTTGTCGGAGCCGAGCACGATGAGTCCGCCGGTGTTGCCGCGGAGCACCCGCTCGAGTCCGTCCCGCAGGCCCGTGCCGGGAGCCACGGCGCTCAGTGAGGCGCGCATCAGGCCATCGGCACCGGAACTCCCGCCGGACTTTCCGGGAGCTGCCGCCCGGTCGTTGGCTGCCACTGCACTCCTCCGGTCGCAGGTTCTTCTGGCGCTCCCGTTTCGCACACTCGGTTCGTACGGACGGGCGAGACCAGGGCAAAGTCTACCGGCGGTCCTCCTGCTCCCGTGGGGCCTCTCGGCGACGCGAGCGCGGCAGCACCCGCAGCGCGTCCCCTATGTCGGCCACTTCCAGGACCTTCATGCCCGGCGGGACCTTGCCGGGATCGCCCGGTACGAGCGCGTGCGTGAAGCCCAGGCGGTGCGCCTCGGAGAGCCTGCGCTGCACGCCCGTGACCCGTCTGACCTCGCCCGCGAGGCCCACCTCGCCGATCGCGACGAGGTTCTTCGGCAGCGGGGTGTCGCTCGCGGCCGACGCCAGCGCGAGGGCGACCGCCAGGTCGGCGGCCGGCTCGGACAGCTTCACGCCGCCGACCGTCGCCGAGTAGATGTCCCGCTTGCCGAGCGCGCTGATCCGGCCGCGCTGCTCCAGCACGGCCAGCATCATCGACACGCGGGAGGTCTCCAGGCCCGACGTCGTGCGCCGCGGGGAGGGGATCTGGGAGTCGACCGTCAGCGCCTGCACCTCGGCGACGAGCGGACGGCGGCCCTCCAGGGTGACGGTCAGGCAGGTGCCGGGCACCGGCTCGTCGCGCCGGGTCAGGAACAGGCCGCTGGGGTCGGCCAGGCCCGTGATGCCCTCGTCGTGCAGTTCGAAGCAGCCGACCTCGTCCGTCGCGCCGTAGCGGTTCTTGACACCGCGGACCAGGCGCAGGCGCGCGTGCCGGTCGCCCTCGAAGTGGAGCACGACGTCCACCAGGTGCTCCAGCAGGCGCGGGCCCGCGATCGCGCCGTCCTTGGTGACGTGGCCCACCAGCAGGGTGGACATCCCGCGCTCCTTGGAGGCGCGGATCAGCGCGCCCGCCACCTCGCGCACCTGGGCCATGCCGCCGGGGGCGCCGTCGATCTCGGGCGAGGCCACCGTCTGCACCGAGTCGAGGATCAGCAGGGAGGGCTTGACCGCGTCCAAGTGGCCGAGGACGGCGGCCAGATCGGTCTCGGCCGCGAGATACAGGTGGTCGTCGATGGCGCCGATGCGGTCGGCGCGCAGCCGCACCTGGCTCGCGGACTCCTCTCCCGTCACGTACAGCGTGCGGTGCTCGTCGCTCGCCGCCTTGGCGGCCACGTCCAGCAGCAGCGTGGACTTGCCGACGCCGGGCTCGCCGGCGAGCAGCACGACCGCGCCGGGGACGAGTCCGCCGCCGAGGACGCGGTCCAGTTCCGGCACGCCGGTGGAGCGGGCGGTGGCCCGGCGGCCGTCGACCTGGCCGATGGGCAGGGCGGAGGTGGTGACCCGGCCCGGCGTCGTCGTACGGACCGCGGGCGCGCCGTACTCCTCGATCGTGCCCCAGGCCTGGCACTCGGGGCAGCGGCCGAGCCACTTGGCCGTCTGCCAGCCGCATTCCGTGCAGCGGTAGGACGGGCGGTCCCTGGTGGTCTTCGTACGGGTGGCCATGGACGAAACCGTAGCCGCCGCCACTGACAACGCGGGCGCCGGCCGTGCGGCGCGGCCCGCCTCCGTGCCGGTCCCCTTATGAGGGATCGTTTCACCCGTACGAATTAAATGTGCCGAGGGCGCGGGAGCGGACGATCCCGGGCCGCCTACGGTCGCACGGGTGATGAGCAGCAGTCCGGAGACCTCGATCCGCATGACCGGTGCACACCGGGCGCACCGCGAGGCGCGCGACCGCGCTGCCGCGCGCACCTTGGCGCAGCGCCCGCCCGCGCGCTACGAGCCGTACCTCGACGGCCTGTTCACCTACTGCCTGTCGGTGCTGTGCGACCACGACTCGGCCACCGCCGCGCTCGGGGACGCGCTGGCGTTCGCCGAGCGGCGCGGGCAGCGGGTGCCCGCCGCCGCGGGGGAGCGGCGGGCCTGGCTGTACGCGCTGGCCCGCTGGGCGTGCCTGCGCAGGCTGGCCGAGTCCAGACACAGACGCCAGGGCACGCACGCCTCCGGCCGGCAGGGCGCCGGCCGTGAGCGGGCGGTGCCCGCCGACTCCACGGCCGGCGAGAAGGCGCGGCAGGAGCGGCAGCGCGAACTGGCGCTGCTGGCCTGGCCGGAGGCGGCCGGCACCACCCCCGAGCAGCGCGAAGCGCTCGAACTCGCCGTACGCCACCACCTCGCCGCCCACGAGGTCGCCGCCGTGCTCGGCCTGAGCCTCGCCGCCACCCGGGAACTGCTCGCCTCCGCCGCCTGCGAGGTGGAGCGCACGCGCGCGGCGCTCGCCGTCGTGGAGACGGGCGCCTGTCCGAGTGTGGCGCGGCTCACCGGGGACGAAGGGCTCGTGCTCAGTACGGCGCTGCGGCGCGAGCTGGTCCGGCACGTCGACGACTGCCCGCGCTGCCGCCGCGGCGCCGAGCGCGCGATGCCGGGCCGGTGGCCCGGCGCCACCGTCACGCCGGCCGAGCTGCCCGTCCTGCCGGCGCCCCGGGCGGACCTGCACGTCGCCATGGTCCACCACCCGCCCGCGCGGGGCGCCGTCCCGCGTTTCGACCGGCGTGGTTTCCCCATGGACCCCAAGGACCGCGCGGCCCGCAGGGACCGGCTGCGCGCGCGTGCCGTCACGACGACCGTCGTCGCCACCGTCGTCGCCGCGCCCGTGCTCGCCCTGTGGGCGGCCTACCGGGGCACCCCGACCGGCGAGGGACAGGGCGGCGGCCCCACCGCCACCGCGCACGAGGAGCGCGACCCGGCGGTGCTGGGCGGCGAGGAGGCGGGCGGAGGCTACGAGAACGCCGGCAACGCCCGTCCCGGGCCGGACGTCTCCGTGGAGGTCGTCAGCGTCACGGGCTCCGGGCGCAGGAGCGGCGACCTGACGGTGACCGCGGCCAACTCCGGCGACACCACCCTGATCACCCTGACCGCGTCCGGCGCCGGGCCCGTCCACTGGTCGGCCTCCACCGGGGCGTCCTGGCTCTACCCGAGCCACTCCTCCGGGACCCTCGCGCCGGGCGAGTCGGTGACGATCAAGGTGTACGTCGACCCCCTGCGCGAGCCGTCCGGCCACTGGAGCGCACGCGTGGCGATCGCACCGGCCGGAGCCGTGGTGACCATCGACGGCCACGGCACGGCCCCGAGCCCCTCCCGCCCGTCCGGCGCCCCCACCGGCCCACCGGCCACGCCGGCCCCGCCGCCCACCGTGCCCCCGACGGGCCCTCCAGGCTCACAGAGCCCGTCGCCCTCGGTCCCGTCGGACCCGGCGCCGAACTCCTCCCCGCCCTCCGGCCCGACGCCGACCCCGACCGGCCCGGCGCCGGCCGACCCGTCACCGTCGGCCCCGGAGGGATCCGCCCCACCGCGGGGCGGCAGCGCGGGCACGCCCGCGCCTGCGGACGGTTAGGGCGCGGACCACCGGTGTCACGGCCACCGGCGCCACGCCGCGCCCACCGCCCGTACGGCGTCCACCCGTCAGCCGGCGTCCCCCCGTCAGACGGAGTCCGCCGACGCGGCGGGGTCCGCGGGCCCGGCGGGATCCGCCGACCGGGCCGGGTCCGCCGGATGCGGTGCCACCAGCGGCAGCTGGGAGGCCAGGCGCTGCTCGCACAGTTCGACCAGGCGGTCGTAGCCCGCCTTGCCCATCAGTTCCGTCAGTTCCGCGCGGTAGGAGACGTACACCGGATCGCCCGCGCCGTGGGCCGAGGTCGCCGAGGTGCACCACCAGTGCAGGTCGTGGCCGCCCGGGCCCCAGCCCCGGCGGTCGTACTCACCGATCGACACCTGCAGCACGCGCGTGTCGTCGGGGCGGTCGATCCACTCGAAGGTCCGCCGCACCGGCAGCTGCCAGCACACGTCCGGCTTGGTCTCCAGGGGCTCGCGGCCCTCGCGCAGCGCCAGGATGTGCAGCGAGCAGCCCATGCCGCCGGAGAAGCCGGGACGGTTCTGGAAGATGCAGGAGCCCTGGAAGGGGCGGGTCTGCCGGGAGCCCTCCTCGTCCTCGGACACCCAGCCGTCGCGCGTGCCCTCGGCGTGGTTCTGCCAGATGTCCGGCGTGAGCCTCGCCACGTACCCGGCGACCCGCTTCTCGTCGTCCTCGTCGGAGAAGTGCGCGCCCAGCGTGCAGCACCCGTCGTCCGCGCGGCCCGCCTGGATGCCCTGGCAGCCGCTTCCGAAGATGCAGTTCCAGCGGGAGGTCAGCCATGTCAGATCACAGCGGAAGACCTGTTCGTCGTCCGCCGGATCCGGGAACTCCACCCACGCGCGCGCGAAGTCGAGCCCCTTCTCGTCGGACCGCACGTCCTTCTTCCCCGCCTTCCCCGGCTTTCCCCGCTTCGCCGCCTGCGCCGGATCCGCGGCCGACGATTTATCGGTCTTCGCCTTTTTCGTCTTTGGCACCCGTCCAGGGTAAGTCGCCCGGCGTCCCGCGCGGGACCGTCCCGGCACGGGCGTCAAGGGGACCGGTCCGGGCATCCGGGGCGGAGGGCGGCCCAGGTGGCAGTAGCGTTCCGTACATGAGACTCGGTGTCCTCGACGTGGGTTCGAACACGGTCCACCTGCTGGTGGTCGACGCCCACCCCGGCGCGCGCCCCCTGCCCGCGCACTCGCACAAGGCGGAACTGCGCCTCGCTCAACTCCTCGACGGGGACGGCGCGATCGGCCCCGACGGCGTGGACAGCCTGGTCGCGGTGATCAAGGACGCGCTGCGGGCCGCCGAGGACAAGGGCGTCGAGGACCTGCTCCCGTTCGCCACCTCCGCCGTGCGCGAGGCGGGCAACGCCGACGACGTCCTCGCGCGCGTGCGCGCCGAGACCGGCGTGGAGCTCCAGGTGCTCAGCGGCGAGGAGGAGGCCCGCCTCACCTTCCTCGCCGCCCGCCGCTGGTTCGGCTGGTCGGCGGGCAAGCTGCTGGTCCTGGACATCGGCGGCGGCTCCCTGGAGATCGCGTACGGCATCGACGAGGACCCCGACGCGGCCGTGTCGCTGCCGCTCGGCGCGGGCCGGCTCACCGCCGGACGGCTGCCCGGCGACCCGCCGGACCCGGAGGACGTCAGGGCACTGCGCCGCCATGTGCGTACGGAGATCGCTCGGACGGTCGGCGAGTTCAGCCGCTTCGGCGCCCCCGACCACGTGGTCGGCACCTCCAAGACCTTCCGGCAGCTGGCGCGCATAGCCGGCGCGGCCCGCTCCGCGGACGGGCTGTACGTCCAGCGCGAACTCAAGCGCGAGTCCCTGGAGGGCTGGGTGCCGAGGCTGGCCGCCATGACGTCCGACGAGCGCTCCGAGCTGCCCGGCGTCTCCGACGGCCGCGCGGGCCAGCTGCTGGCGGGCGCCCTGGTCGCCGAGGGCGCGATGGACCTGTTCGGCGTGGAGCGCCTGGAGATCTGCCCCTGGGCCCTGCGCGAGGGCGTGATCCTGCGCCACCTCGACCACATGGACAGCCCCGCCCCCGGCCCCGCCCCGCGACGCGAGCCGCTGAACGGACGAGCCCTGGGACATGGCGAAGACCACAACGGCCAATAGGCGGCCCGCACTCCCCGGACGCACCCCGTAACCTGTCCCCCATGGCAGAGCCAGTCGTGCGCATCCCGGATGCGAAGGTCGCCCTGTCGACGGCCTCCGTCTACCCGGAGTCGACGGCGACGGCCTTCGAGATCGCCGCGCGCCTCGGATACGACGGTGTCGAGGTCATGGTGTGGACCGACCCGGTCAGCCAGGACATCGAGGCGCTGCGCAGACTCAGCGACTACCACCGGATCCCGATCCTCGCCGTTCACGCCCCCTGTCTGCTGATCACCCAGCGGGTGTGGTCCACCGACCCCTGGGTCAAGCTCCAGCGCGCCAGGGCCGCCGCCGAGAAGCTCGGCGCGAGCACGGTCGTCGTCCACCCGCCCTTCCGGTGGCAGCGGCAGTACGCCCGCGATTTCGTCGCCGGCGTCTGGCGGATGGCGAACGAGACGGACGTACGGTTCGCGGTGGAGAACATGTACCCCTGGCGCTACCGCGACCGCGAGATGCTCGCGTACGCCCCCGACTGGGACGTCACGAAGGACGACTACCGCCACTTCACGATCGATCTCAGCCACGCGGCGACCGCCCGCACCGACGCCCTGGAGATGGTCGACCGCATGGGCGACCGCCTCGGGCACGTGCACCTCGCGGACGGCAAGGGTTCCGCCAAGGACGAGCACCTGGTGCCGGGCCGCGGCGCACAGCCCTGCGGACAGCTGCTGGAACGTCTCGCCGGCTCCGGTTTCGACGGCCACGTCGTCATCGAGGTCAACACCCGGCGCGCCATGTCCGGCGCCGAGCGCGAGGCCGACCTCGCCGAGGCCCTTGCCTTCACCCGGCTGCACCTGGCGTCCTCGGCGCCCTCGGTGCGGGTGCCCCGGCGATGACCGGCACCACCGCGCCCCGCCGCCGCGGCCGCCCCCGCCGCGAGGAGGCCGCCGACACCCGCGACCACATCCTGACCGCGGCCCGCGAGGAGTTCTCCGAGCGCGGCTACGAGAAGGCATCCGTGCGCGGAATCGCCAAGGCGGCCGGCGTCGACCCGGCCCTCGTGCACCACTACTTCGGCACCAAGGAGCAGGTCTTCGCGGCGGCAATCGAGGTCGCCTTCGCGCCCGCGCTCAACGCCCCGGAGGCGCTCGCCGACGCTCCCCTGGACGCCGTGGGCGAACGCCTGGCCCGCTTCATCTTCGGCGTCTGGGAGAACCCCACCACCCGCACACCCCTGCTGGCGATCGTCCGCTCCGCCCTGAACAACGACACCGCGGCCGCCGTCTTCCGCCGCCTGGTCGCCTCCCAGCTGCTGCGCCGCATCGCCGGCCGCTTCGACCAGCCGGACGCCGAGCTGCGCGCCGAGCTCGCGGCCGCGCAGCTGGTGGGCTGCGCGATGCTGCGGTACGTGATCAAGGTGGAGCCGCTGGCGTCGGCGGACGTGGAGCGGATCATCGCCAGGGTCGCCCCGGTGGTGCAGGGGCATCTGACCGGGCCGTGAGGCGGGCGGCTCCGCCGGGAGCGCCTCACCACGAGACACCCGTCCCGCATTCCGGACACCTCGTCCCGAAGCATGGATGACCGGCGTACGCTCGACCGAGTCAGAACTCTCCGAAGGAGCGAGCGACGATGCCCGAGCTGAGGTCCCGCACAGTCACCCACGGACGCAACATGGCGGGCGCCCGCGCCCTTATGCGCGCCTCCGGTGTACCGGGCGCGGACATCGGCCGCAAGCCGATCATCGCCATCGCCAACAGCTTCACCGAGTTCGTGCCCGGCCACACCCACCTCCAGCCGGTGGGCCGGATCGTCAGCGAGGCGGTCCGCGAGGCGGGCGGGATCCCGCGCGAGTTCAACACCATCGCCGTCGACGACGGCATCGCGATGGGCCACGGCGGCATGCTGTACTCGCTGCCCTCCCGCGACCTGATCGCGGACAGCGTGGAGTACATGGTCGAGGCCCACTGCGCCGACGCCCTGGTCTGCATCTCCAACTGCGACAAGATCACCCCGGGCATGCTGATGGCGGCCCTGCGGCTGAACATCCCGACGGTCTTCGTCTCCGGCGGCCCCATGGAGGCCGGCCGCGCCACCCTGGTCGACGGCACCGTCCGCACCCTCGACCTGATCGACGCGATCGCCGAGGCCGCCAACGACAAGGTCTCCGACGAGGACATCCTCCGCATCGAGGAGAACGCCTGCCCGACCTGCGGCAGCTGTTCGGGCATGTTCACCGCCAACTCGATGAACTGCCTCACCGAGGCGATCGGCCTGTCCCTGCCCGGCAACGGCTCGGTCCTCGCCACCCACACCGCGCGCAAGCAGCTCTACGTCGACGCGGCCCGCACGGTGATGGACATCACCCGCCGCTACTACGAGCAGGACGACGACACGGTCCTGCCGCGCAACATCGCCACCTTCGCTGCCTTCGAGAACGCCATGGCCCTGGACATCGCCATGGGCGGCTCGACCAACACGATCCTGCACCTGCTGGCCGCCGCCCAGGAGGCGGGCGTCCCCTTCGGCCTGGAGCAGATCGACGCCGTCTCGCGCCGCGTCCCCTGCCTGGCGAAGGTCGCGCCGAACGTCGCCAAGGACCGCACCTACTACATGGAGGACGTGCACCGCGCCGGCGGCATCCCCGCCCTCCTCGGCGAGCTGCACCGCGCGGGCCTGCTCAACGAGGACGTGCACGCCGTCCACAGCCCCTCCCTCGCGGACTGGCTCAAGACATGGGACGTCCGCGGCGGCTCCCCGAGCCCCGAGGCCGTCGAGCTGTGGCACGCGGCCCCCGGGTGCGTCCGCTCCGCCGAGGCCTTCTCCCAGTCCGAGCGCTGGGAGGCCCTGGACGACGACGCCGAGGGCGGCTGCATCCGCGGCGTCGAGCACGCGTACTCCAAGGACGGCGGCCTCGCCGTCCTCAGGGGCAACCTGGCGGTCGACGGCTGCGTGGTGAAGACGGCGGGCGTCGACGAGTCGATCTGGACCTTCGAGGGCCCGGCGGTCGTCTGCGAGTCCCAGGAGGAGGCCGTCCAGAAGATCCTCACCCAGCAGGTCAAGGAGGGCGACGTCGTCGTCATCCGCTACGAGGGCCCCAAGGGCGGCCCCGGCATGCAGGAGATGCTCTACCCGACCTCGTACCTGAAGGGCCGGGGCCTCGGCAAGGCGTGCGCGCTGATCACCGACGGCCGCTTCTCCGGCGGCACCTCGGGCCTGTCCATCGGACACGCCTCCCCGGAGGCCGCGTCCGGCGGCACGATCGCCCTGGTCGAGGACGGCGACCGCATCCGCATCGACATCCCGGGCCGCTCCATCGAGCTGCTGGTCCCCGAGGAGGAGCTGACCGCCCGCCGCGAGGCCCTCGGCGGCGCGTACGCCCCGAAGGACCGCGACCGCAAGGTCTCCGCCGCCCTGCGCGCCTACGCCGCGATGGCCACGAGCGCCGACAAGGGCGCGGTGCGGGACGTGTCGAAGCTGGGCTGAGCGCATCGCTCACACACGGCAAGGGCCGCTCCCCGGGGAGCGGCCCTTTCGCGTGGCACCGGGTCTCACCAGGTCGACGGGCCGCTTCCGTCCACGGCGAAGACGGCTCCGTCGGGGGCGCCGGCGTAGACGCGGCCCCCCGCGAGCACGGGCGCGGGCACCGAGGCGGCGACCCGGTCGCCCCTGGCGCCCAGCCGGGCCGGCGTCTGCCCGACCAGCGTCCCCTTGCGCGCGTCCACCGCGAGCAGCCGCCCGTCGGCCGAGCCGACGTACACATGGCGCCCGTCGGTGACCGGCACGGAGGCGCGGCTCACGGACGTCTGCAGGGACCACAGCCGCTTGCCCGAGCCCAGGTCGACCGCCTCCAGTGCCCCGCCGACGGCCATGAGGTACGCCACGCCGTCGTGCACCGTGCCGTGCGCCTCCTGGAGCCGCACGGTCAGCGGGCTCCGGCGCGTCTCACCGGTCCCGGGGGAGTAGCCGACCAGCGCCCGCGCCTCGCCGTAGACCGGGTCGAGGGACAGGAAGCGCACGGACCCGCCACCGCTGCCGATCGGTTCGAGGGAACCTTTCAGCCGGGCGTCCCAGCGCACCTCGCCGGTGCGCGGATCGACGGCGGTGACCCGCGTGCTCCTACCGTCCGCCGACACACTCGCCGTGTACGCCAGGGGGTCGCCCGCGTAGGAACGGAAGTAGGGCGTGCGCTGCCCCGGCAGGGGCCGGCTCCACTTGGCCGCTCCGGACGCGCCGTCCACGCCGGTCACCGTGCCGTCCGGGCCGGTCACCAGCAGCACGCCCCCGGCGGCCTGCACCCCGGCGGCGGCCGGTACGGCACGCTTCCAGCGCACCTTCCCGGTCGCGGGGTCGAGCGCCTCCAGGCGTCGTCCCCCGTCCGTCAGGGTCGCCACCAGGCCGCCCGGGACGGGCGGCGGCGTGCTGATCACCGAGGTGCTGACGGTGTGCCGCCACAGCAGCCTGCCGTCGGCCGGGTCGAGGGCGAAGACCAGCCCCGGCCGTGCGCAGGACAGCGCGCGGGCCACGTACGCGCAGTGGGGCGTGCCCGTGCCGCCGGACGGGGGCGCGGCCTCCCAGGGGCCGATCCGCGCCGAGGCCGCCCGCGTCCCGTCGGCCGCCGGCGTGCGCCCGCCGTCCCCGCCGAACAGCGCCACCGAGCCCAGCGCGCCGCCCACCGCGAGGGTCACCGCCGCCGCGACGAGCACCAGCCGCCGCCCGAGCCACCGCGGTCCGCCCGAGCCCGGCTGCTCCCCTTGCGCCTCGCCGTGAGCCTTCCCGCGCACGCGCTTCTGCGGACGGGTGCCCGGCAGGCGGCCGGCCGGCTTGCCCGCCGCCCGCTGCTCAGCCCGCTCTCCCGCCCTCTGCCCCGCGCTCTGCTCCGCCCGCTGTTCCGGTATGAACGCCTGGGTGTCGTACGCGGCCGCCACCGAGCGCAGTTCCCGCATCAGCTCGTCGGGCGTGGGCCGGTCCTCGGGCTCCTTGGCCAGACAGCGCAGCACGAGCGGGGCCAGGTTCTCCGGTACGCCGGTCAGGTCCGGCTCGTCGTGCACCACCTGGTACGCCACGATGTACGGGCTGTCGGAGTCGAACGGACCGCGCCCGGTGGCCGCGTGCACCAGCACCGAACCCAGCGCGAAGACGTCGGCCGCGGGCCCCACTTCACGCGGCCGGCGGAACTGCTCGGGCGCCATGAAGGGCGGGGTGCCGATCAACTTGCCGGTCTCCGTGCGCAGTTCGCTGTCCTTGGGCCGGGAGATGCCGAAGTCGATGACCTTCGGGCCGTCCTCGGCGAGCAGGACATTGCTCGGCTTGAGGTCCCGGTGGACTACGCCCACGCGGTGGATGTCGCGCAGCGCCTCGGCGAGCCCCGCCATCAGGCGGCGCAACTCGGCGGGAGCCATGGGCCCGTTCCGCTTGACGTGCTCGGACAGGGTGGGGCCGGGGATGAACAGGGTGGCCATCCAGGGGCGTTCGGCCTCCGGGTCGGCGTCGACCACGGGTGCGGTGAAGGCACCGCTCACCCGCCGCGCCGCCGCGACCTCCTGCCTGAACCGGCCTCTGAATTCGGGGTCGTTGGCGAACTCGGCGTGCACGACCTTGACCGCGAGCTTCATCCCGGAGGTGCTGCGGGCCAGGTGTACGACGCCCATGCCGCCCGAGCCGAGGCACGACTCCAGGCGGTAGTGGCCGGCGTACTCCGGAAGTTCCGCTTCCACGCCCGCTCCGCTGCTGCGCTGTGGCGCCATGGAACCACCCCCGTGCTGTTCGTCCGCGCGCGCGACGCACCGACCCTAGTCGATGACTCGAACGGGACCCAGGAGGCTTGCTAGCGTTCCCGTACGAATCATGCACAGGTGTTTCATCGCGCGATTCATGGGAATCAACGGGACCCCATGACAGTCATGGGGTGCAACGGGGGAGGTCATCCATGTCGGTCGACTCTGTCGAGAACGCCAGAGACAACACCGGGGAGGGCGCCGAGCAGGCCGTCGCGGCCGCGGTGCATTACTACTCCGTCGCCCCCGGCGTGAACCTCAACGTCCGCAGCGGCCCCGGCACCGGCTACCCGGTCGTCCGGACCCTGTCCCAGGGCGCCAAGGTCCCGATCTACTGCCAGACACCGGGCACCACGGTCTCGGGCCCCTACGGCACCTCGAACATCTGGGACAACATCGGCAACGGCGAGTACGTGTCCGACTCCTACGTCTACACGGGCGCCGACGGCTACGTGACGTCGCGCTGCTCCTGACCCGGCGATCCCGCGGACCCGGGACCCATCCCGCCCGGAGCCCGCGTCCGCACCGGAGCCATAATCGTCCCGTGAGCGACGACAACGGCACCCCGGACGGCACCGCGGGCTCCGCCGGCCCCGGTGCCGGTGCGAGCGGCCCCCGGCCCGAGCCCCTGCGCTTCTTCGGCACGAGCTGGGTGGACCACGACAACGGCTACGCGGCCCGCCGCGCGGGCGTGGCGGCCGGCTCCCTGTTCGCCGCCGCGGCCGCCTGCTTCGTGCTCCGCTTCGCCTACCAGGGCGTGGCGATGGCGAACTCGGGCGCCTTCGTCACGCTGCTGGTCGTGGTGATGTTCGCGGTGTGCAGCGCGCTCGCTTTCCGGCACACCTGGGACGGCTTCTCCAAGCGTCCCGACCCGGACCGGCAGGCATCCCTGCGGGGCCTGCTCGCCATCGGTTTCGTCGGCTCGCTCCTGGCCTACTTCTTCCGCTCCCTGACCGAGGCCCCCGGCGAGAAACTGCACCGCGAGGAGTACGAGCGGGCCCGCGAACAGCACGCCCGCCGCACCACCCGCCGCTCCGGCAACCCGAAGAAACGCCGCCACCCCTGACCGGCGCCCGGACGCCCGGGACGGCAGCCCGCGCCGGGACGCGGCCGCGCCGGGATACCGCACCGCATCGCGGAATGCGGCGCCCGCATTGGAACGCGGCCCCGCAATGAAAAGCGCCCCCGCAATGAAAAGCGCTTGCGGACGAATCCGCCCCGTCGCGCCCGACCACCGACCGCGACCCCGAGCGGTCACACGACCCCGCCGGAACACGACCCCGGGATCAACGGCGACCCGCGACGGACCACGCCCCCGCGACCGACGACCACGCCCCCGCGACCGGCCACCGCCCCCCGCCGGAACCCGGCACGGACGAAAACCCCCTGTCGCCCCACACCACCGCGCCCCCACCATGGGCGCCATGACCGCACCCACCCCGCGCCCCTGGACGGGTCTGAACGCCACCCGGGCCCGTTCCTTCAACGCGGCCGCCGCCGAGTACGCCGCCAACCGCCCCTCCTATCCGCCCGCCCTCCTGGACGCGATCGAGGAACTCGCCGGCCGCCCCCTGACCGGCGCCCGCGTCGCGGACGTCGGCGCCGGCACGGGCATCGCGACCGCCCTGCTCCACGGGCGTGGCGCCGACGTGCTGGCCGTAGAGCCGGGCGAGGGCATGGCGGCCCAGTTCCGCCGCACCCTCCCCGACGTCCCGGTCGTGCGGGGTGACGGCAACGCCCTCCCGCTGGCGACCGCGTCCACCGACCTGATCACGTACGCCCAGTCCTGGCACTGGACCGACCCCGCCCGCGCGGTCCCGGAGGCCCTGCGCGTGCTGCGCCCGGGCGGCGCGCTGGCGCTGTGGTGGAACACCGACGCGGACGACGTCGCATGGATCGCCGAGCAGGGCCGCCGCATCGCCCGCCACTTCGACGTCGACATCGCCGCCGAGCAACGAGCCGCCGGCACCCGCGCCGACCTGGCCGACCCCAGCGGCCGCCTCCACTTCCACCGCCGCGGGATCCGCTGGACCCGCACCGTCCCCCTGGACACCCACCTGGCCAACCTCGCCAGCCACTCGATCTTCCTGGTCTCCCCCGCCTCCCACAGCTCCACCTTCTTCACGCAGGAACGAGCCCACCTGCTCAAGATCTTCCCCGACGGAGCCGTAGAGGAGACGTACGACGTGAACCTGTTGGTGGCGACCAGGCCGGAGACGTGACCCGGACCCTTCCGACCCCCGCAGGCCCTTGACGCGGGACCTCTCGCGCGAGTTAATCATCGTGTGATGAATAAATCCTCGGGGGCTCCGCCCCGTATCGAGTCGGCCGATGCCGTGCACGCGGCGGGGCTCACCGTCGTGCGTGGTCCCCGCACCGTCCTGCGCGGGCTCGGCTTCACCGTGCCGCGTGGGCAGATCACCGGACTGCTCGGTCCCTCAGGGTGCGGGAAGTCCACGCTCATGCGGGCGATCGTCGGTACGCAGGCCAAGGTGAGCGGCACACTGGACGTCCTCGGCCGCCCCGCCGGCCACCCCACGCTGCGCACCCGCGTCGGGTACGTCACCCAGAGCCCCTCCGTGTACGACGACCTGACCGTGCGCCAGAACCTCGACTACTTCGCCGCGATCCTCGACCCCGGCCGCGCCGCCGCCGGGCGCCGCCGCGACGACGTCACCCGGGCCATCGCCGA
This sequence comes from Streptomyces anandii JCM 4720, assembly GCF_014650655.1. Lineage (GTDB taxonomy): Bacteria > Actinomycetota > Actinomycetes > Streptomycetales > Streptomycetaceae > Streptomyces > Streptomyces anandii. The sequence continues at coordinate 3,490 of NZ_BMVJ01000020.1, read as the reverse complement.
CGTCGACCTCACCAGCCACACCGACGCCCTCGCCGGCAACCTCTCCGGCGGCCAGCGAGGCCGCGTCTCCCTGGCCGTCGCCCTGCTCGGCACCCCCGAACTGCTCGTCCTCGACGAACCCACGGTCGGTCTCGACCCCGTACTCCGCCGCGACCTGTGGAACCTCTTCCACCACCTCGCCGCCACGCGCGGCGCCACCCTCCTCGTCTCCTCCCACGTCATGGACGAGGCCGAGCGCTGCCACCGCCTGCTCCTCATGCGCGAGGGCGAGATCCTCGCCGACGACACCCCCGACGCGCTGCGCACCCGCACCGGCGCCGACACCGTCGAGGCGGCCTTCCTGCACCTGGTCGACGAGGCGGTCGCCGCGGGCCGCACCAAGGAGTCAGCACGATGAGCACCACCGCCACGACCGGCGCGCAGGCGCACCACCACGCGCAGCCCCGCACCCACACCCGCGCCCTCAGCGCAGCCCGTACCACCGCCACCGCCGCCCGCGTCCTGCGCCAGCTCCGCCACGACCCCCGCACCATCGCCCTGATGCTGCTGGTCCCCTGCCTGATGCTGGTCCTGCTCCGCTACGTCTTCGACAGCAGCCCGCGCACCTTCGACAACATCGGCGCCTCACTGCTCGGCATCTTCCCCCTGATCACCATGTTCCTGGTGACCTCCATCGCCACCCTGCGCGAACGCACCTCCGGCACCCTCGAACGCCTCCTCGCCATGCCGCTCGGCAAGGGCGACCTCATCGCCGGCTACGCCCTCGCCTTCGGCTCCGTGGCGATCATCCAGTCCGCCCTCGCCACCGGCCTCGCCCTGTGGTTCCTCGGCCTGGACGTCACCGGCTCGGCCTGGCTGCTCCTCCTGGTCGCCCTGCTCGACGCGCTCCTCGGCACCGCCCTCGGACTCTTCGTCTCGGCCTTCGCGGCCTCCGAGTTCCAGGCGGTCCAGTTCATGCCGGCGGTGATCTTCCCCCAGTTGCTCCTGTGCGGCCTGTTCACCGCACGCTCCAACATGCACCCCGTCCTGGAGGCCATCTCCGACGTGCTGCCCATGTCCTACGCGGTCGACGGCATGAACCAGGTACTGCGTCACACCGACATGACGACGACCTTCGTACGGGACGTACTGATCGTCGCCGGCTGCGCCCTTCTCGTCCTCGGCCTCGGAGCGGCCACCCTGCGCCGCCGCACGGTGTGACGGCGCGGGCGGTGTCCGCCGGCCGGACACACCACCGCCCGCCGCGCCCCCGGTGCGAGGATGAACCCATGAGCCAGAAAGTCGCAGTCCTCGGCACCGGCAAGATCGGCGAAGCCCTGCTCAGCGGAGTGATCCGGGCCGGCTGGGCGCCGGCCGACCTCCTGGTCACCGCCCGCCGCCCGGAACGGGCCGAGGAACTCCGCAGCCGCTACGGAGTCACCCCGGTCACCAACCCCGAGGCCGCCAAGACCGCCGACACCCTGATCCTCACGGTCAAGCCCCAGGACATGGGCACCCTCCTCGACGAACTCGCCCCGCACGTCCCCGCCGACCGCCTGGTCATCAGCGGAGCCGCGGGCATCCCCACCGCCTTCTTCGAGGAGCGCCTGGCCGCCGGCACCCCCGTCGTACGCGTCATGACGAACACCCCCGCCCTCGTCGACGAGGCCATGTCCGTCATCTCCGCCGGCACCCACGCCACCGCCGCGCACCTCGCCCACGCCGAGGAGATCTTCGGCGCCGTCGGCAAGACCCTCCGCGTCCCCGAGTCCCAGCAGGACGCCTGCACCGCGCTGTCCGGCTCGGGCCCGGCGTACTTCTTCTACCTGGTCGAGGCCATGACCGACGCGGGCATCCTGCTCGGCCTGCCCCGCGACAAGGCCCACGAGCTCATCGTCCAGTCCGCCATCGGCGCCGCGGTCATGCTCCGCGACAGCGGCGAACACCCGGTCAAGCTCCGCGAGAACGTCACCTCCCCGGCCGGTACGACGATCAACGCCATCCGCGAACTGGAGAACCACGGGGTGCGCGCGGCCCTCATCGCCGCCCTCGAGGCCGCCCGCGACCGCAGCCGCGAACTGGCCTCCGGCAACAACTGACACCGGCAGCGAGTGGCTCAGCGGAGGCCCGGTCCGGGCGCCCGCCGAGCCACCGGCCCTTCAGGCGGGCAGCAGCCCGATCGCCCGGTACGCGGCGTCCACCCGCGGCCGCGCCATCTCCCTGGCCCGCCGCGCACCGTCCCGCAGCACCCCGTCCACGTACGACGGATCCGCGCACAGTTCCCGGTGCCGCTCCTGCAACGGCCGGAGCACCTCCACCACCGCCTCGGCGGTGTCCTTCTTCAGGGCCCCGTACGAGTCGTAGCCACGACTCAGCTCCTCCGGGTCCCCGCCCTCGCAGGCGGCCAGGATCTCCAGCAGGTTCGCGACCCCCGGCCGGCCCTCCCGGTCGTAGACCACGTCCTGCCCGCTGTCGGTCACCGCCCGCATGACCTTCTTCCGTACGACCTCCGGCTCGTCCAGCAGATAGACGATGCCCGGCCCGGAGTCTTCCGACTTCCCCATCTTCGAGACCGGGTCCTGCAGATTCATCACCCGCGCGGCCACGGCGGGAGGCGTCGCCCTCGGCACCACGAAGGTGTGCCCGTAGCGCTGGTTGAACCGGACCGCGAGGTCCCGGCTCAGCTCCACGTGCTGGGTCTGGTCCTCACCGACCGGCACCTCGTCCGTCCCGTACGCCAGGATGTCCGCCGCCATCAGCACCGGATACGTCAGCAGAGACAGCCGTACGCTGCCGCCCCGCGCCCGTTCCCGCGGCGCCTTCTCCTTGTACTGGATCATCCGGCGCATCTCGCCGTCCGTCGCCACGCACTCCAGCAGGTACGACAGCCGCGCGTGCTCGTCGACGTGGCTCTGCACGAACACCGTGCACAACTGGGGATCCAGTCCCGCCGCCAGCAGCAGCGTCGCGGCCTGCCGGCTGAGCCTGCGCACCCGCGCGGGATCGTGGTCCACGGTCAGCGCGTGCAGATCGACCACGCAGAACAGGGCGTCCGCCCGGTGCTGGTCGACCTCGGCCCACCGTCGCAGGGCCCCCAGATAGTTCCCCAGCGTCAGGTTCCCGGTCGGCTTGACCCCGCTGAACACCCGTGTCCGTGTCATCTCCACCGTTCACTCCGTCTCCTGGTCGAGGCCGCCGTCCCCGGCCGGCCGCCCTCGGAGTGGTGGAGGGAGAAACAGAAACGGCCGCCGAGGCGGCGGCCGTTGCATGCGTACGTGAGCGCGGCCGCCGTCAGGCGGCCCACCAGCACTGGTTGTACGTACGCGTCATCACGCGCCCTACAGTACGCCCCTGGTGTGCCGTCCCGCCGCGAGTTGACACACCGCGTCGGCATCCGTAGGGTTCTTCGGGTTGTCACGGACCGGAACGGTTCCGCGGCAGCACCTCCCGCCGCATCAGCGGCACTCCAAAACCTCTGCACGACCTCCCAGTGGGAACGATTTCGGCATGC
>NZ_BMVJ01000019.1:145206-150687 GCF_014650655.1 Streptomyces anandii JCM 4720 | reverse complement strand
CTGCACCGACACCGGCGCGTCCCCGCCCACCGCCACGGACCCGACCTGGATCTGCCGGCTCTTGCGGCGCTCGGCGAGCTTGGTCGGAACGGACGGCATGCCGAGAGAAATCGCAGTCATCTGCTGTGCAACCCCAAGTCGTGGATCAAGGTCCGGCCCCGTTCAGCGGCGGGCTCCAGGCTTCGAGATTACGGTACGTGGCCTGGCGCCAGCACATCCCACCCGGCAAACCACTCATTGGAAGGCGGCCGGGCGGGGAGCCCGCCCGGCCGCCGCGAACAGCGCGTGGCTACGAGATTTTGACGGGGTTAACCACGTCGGCGATCAGGACCAGGATGGTGAAGCAGATGAACACGCTGGCCACCACATAGGCCACCGGCATCAGCTTCGCCACGTCGAACGGACCGGGGTCCGGGCGCCGCAGCACCCTGGCCAGGTGCCGGCGCAGCGACTCCCACAGCGCGCCGGCGATGTGGCCGCCGTCGAGCGGGAGCAGCGGCAGCATGTTGAAGAGGAACAGGGAGAGGTTGAAGCCGGCGACCAGCATCAGGGCCATGGCCAGCTGCTGGGTGGGCGGGATGTCCAGGGTGAAGATCTCGCCGCCGACGCGGGCCGCGCCGACCACGCCCATCGGGGAGTCGGGCTGGCGGGGCGCGCCGTCGAAGGCGGCGTTCCACAGGGCCGGGATCTTGCCGGGCAGGCTCGCGATGGAGTCGACGGCCTCGCCGAGCCGGTCGCCCATCCAGGTCACGGACTGGCCGAAGTCCTGGCGCACGATGCCGGTGGCGGCGCTGAAGCCGAGGAAGCCGGCGGTGACGTACTGGCCCTGGACGATCTGGCCGTGGGAGTCCTTCTTGGCGACCTGGTTGGTGGCGATCTTCGCGTGCAGGGTGACGTCGTGGCCGCCGCGCTCGACGACGATGGGGACCTGCTTGCCGGGGTTGGCGCGGATCAGGTCGGACAGCTTGTTCCAGTTGTCGGTGGCGATCCCGTCGAAGGAGACGATCTTGTCGCCCGCCCTGAGGCCCGCGGCCGCGGCCGGGGCGGGGGCGTCGCCCTTCTTGCAGGTGTCGCGGTTCTCGCTCTGCGCGATGACGCACTGGGAGACGGAGCTGACCGAGGTGGTCTGCTGCGAGATGCCGAAGCCCATGAGCACGGTGAGGAACAGCGCGACCGCGAGGACGAGGTTCATGAAGGGGCCCGCGAACATCACGATGACCCGCTTCCACGGGGCGCGCGTGTAGAACAGGCGCTTGTCGTCGCCGGGACCGAGTTCCTCGAAGGCGGCCGAGCGGGCGTCCTCGATCATGCCGCGCCAGGGCGAGGTGGAGCGGGCGGTGATACGGCCGTCGTCGCCGGGCGGGAACATGCCGATCATGCGGATGTACCCGCCGAACGGGATGGCCTTGAAGCCGTACTCCGTCTCGCCCTTGCGCCGCGACCAGATGGTGGGGCCGAAGCCGACCATGTACTGGGGCACGCGGATGCCGAAGAGCTTGGCGGTGGACAGATGCCCCAGCTCGTGCCACGCGATGGAGACCAGCAGGCCCACCACGAAGACGACTATGCCGAGGATCATCATCAGGGACGTCATGCACGCGCCTCCGCGGTCGCCGTCTGGGCTGTCAGTTCGCGGGCCCGGGCGCGGGCCCAGGTCTCCGCTTCGAGGACGTCCGGCACGGTGAGCGAAGTTCCCGCGCTGGGGGTGCCGTGCTCCTCGACCACTTGTGTCACGGTCTCCATGATCCCGTTGAAGGGCAGTGTGCCGCGCAGGAACGCGTCGACGCACTCCTCGTTGGCGGCATTGAACACGGCCGGGGCGGTCCCGGCGAGCCGGCCCACGTGGCGGGCGAGGCCGACCGAGGGGAAGGCCTCGTCGTCGAGCGGGAAGAACTCCCACGTCGAGGCCTTGCTCCAGTCGAAGGCGGGCGCCGCGTCGGGGACGCGCTCGGGCCAGCCGAGGCCGATGGCGATGGGCCCGCGCATGTCGGGGGGCGTCGCCTGGGCAAGGGTGGATCCGTCGGTGAACTCAACCATCGAGTGGACATACGACTGCGGGTGCACGACCACCTCAATGCGGTCGAAGCCGATGTCGTAGAGGAGGTGCGCCTCGATGACCTCCAGGCCCTTGTTGACGAGGGTGGCGGAGTTGACCGTGATCACCGGACCCATGGCCCAGGTGGGGTGGGCGAGGGCGTCCTCGACGGTGACGTGTGCCAGTTCCTCCTTGGTACGGCCGCGGAAGGGGCCGCCGGAGGCGGTGACGACCAGCTTGCGCACATCGGCCCTGGTGCCGCCGGCGAGGGCCTGGAAGAGGGCGGCGTGCTCGGAGTCGACCGGGATGATCTGGCCGGGCTTGGCGAGCGCCTTGACCAGCGGGCCGCCGACGATGAGCGACTCCTTGTTGGCGAGCGCGAGGGTGCGGCCCGCTTCCAGGGCGGCGAGGGTCGGCGCGAGGCCGATGGAGCCGGTGATGCCGTTGAGGACGGTGTGGCAGTCGGAGGCGGCGAGTGTGGTGGCCGCGTCGGGCCCGGCGAGGATCTCGGGGAGCGGCTCGCCGGGGCCGTACTGCGCCGACAGCGCCTCCCGCAGCGCCGGTACGACGTCCTCCCGGGCCACCGCGACGGTCCGCACCCTGAGCCGGTGCGCCTGCTCGGCGAGGAGGGAGACCCGCCCGCCGTTGGCGGAGAGCCCGGTCACCCGGAAGCGGTCCGGGTTGCGCAGCACCAGGTCGACGGCCTGGGTGCCGATGGACCCGGTGGACCCGAGGACCACCACGTCCTTGGGACCGTCCCCGGCGACGGGGTCGAACACGAGATGCGGATCGGCGAGAGGGGCTGGACTGTCGCTCATCCCCCCATTGTGGCCGCAACGCCCCCCGGAAAGGACAGCGCATCCCCCGGACGGACCCCACCCCCGCCCACCAGGGCCCCGGCCCCGGCACCCGGCGAGCGGGCCCCGGAGGGACACCCCCGGCGCGCGGGCCCCGGAGCGCGCGGCACCCGGCAGGGGCCGCCCCGGGGCGCCGTGCCGTGCCCAGGACGCCGCTCCGGGGCGCGGCGCCCGGCCGGGGGGCGCTCCATGGCGGCGCCCGGCGAGGGCCGGCCGGGCACGGTGCCGGTGGCCGGCGTGGCGGATCCGGTGGCCCGGGCCCCGGAAGGCCCGGCCGCCGGATCCGGGTGGGGCGTCAGGGGATCGGGCGGTGCATGTTCTCCTTCGTGGACGGACCGGGGTGCGCGTCGGCGATCCAGGGGCCGTCGTCCGACGGGTCGATGACGCCCTGTTCCAGCCACTCGTAGGCGCCGCCGAGCACGCCCTTGACGACCTTGCGGTCGAGGTCGTCGGTGTTGCTCCACAGGCGGGTGAAGAGTTCCTCCACCCGGATGCGGGACTGGCGGCAGAAGGCGTCGGCGAGCTGGTAGGCCTCGCGGCCGTGGTCGCCCTCGGTGCGCAGGAGTTCGGCGCGCACGCAGGCCGCGCTCATCGCGAACAGTTCGGCGCCGATGTCGACGATCCGCCCGAGGAAGCCCTGCTTGGTCTCCATCCGGCCCTGCCAGCGGGACATGGCGTAGAAGGTGGAGCGGGCGAGCTTGCGGGCGTGCCGTTCGACATAGCGCAGGTGACCGGAGAGGTCGACGTGGCCCGAGGGGTGAAAGTCGGCGTAGGAGCGCGGGAGTTGTCCGGGCCCGGCGACCAGCTTCGGCAGCCACTTGGCGTAGAAGACACCGGCGTTCGCGCCCGCCTTCGCCTTGTCCGTGAGGGACTTGTCGGGGTCGATGAGGTCGCCGGCGACGGAGAGGTGCGCGTCGACGGCCTCGCGCGCGATCAGCAGGTGCATGATCTCGGTGGAGCCCTCGAAGATGCGGTTGATGCGCAGGTCGCGCAGCATCTGCTCGGCGGGCACGGCCCGTTCGCCGCGGGCGGCCAGCGAGGCGGCGGTCTCGAAGCCGCGGCCGCCGCGGATCTGGACCAGCTCGTCGGCCATCTTCCAGGCCATCTCGGAGCCGTAGAGCTTGGCGAGGGCGGCCTCGATGCGGATGTCGTTGCGGTTCTCGTCGGCCATCTGGGACGACAGGTCGAGCACCGCCTCCAGGGCGAAGGTGGTGGCCGCGATGAAGGAGATCTTGGAGCCGACCGCCTCGTGCAGCGCGACCGGCTTGCCCCACTGCTCGCGCGCGGCGGACCACTCGCGGGCGATCTTCAGGCACCACTTCCCCGCGCCCGCGCACATGGCGGGCAGCGAGAGCCGGCCGGTGTTCAGGGTGGTCAGGGCGATCTTCAGGCCCTGTCCCTCCTCGCCGATGCGGTTGGCCGCGGGCACCCGCACCCGGTGCAAGCGGGTGACGCCGTTCTCGATGCCGCGCAGGCCCATGAAGGCGTTGCGGTTCTCGACCGTGATGCCCTCGGAGGCGGCCTCGACGACGAAGGCGGTGATGCCGCCGCGGTGGCCCTCGGACTTCGGCACGCGCGCCATGACGACGAGGAGGTCGGCCACCACGCCGTTGGTGGTCCACAGCTTGACCCCGTCCAGCACGTAGTCGTCGCCGTCCGGGACGGCGGTGGTGGCCAGGCGTGCCGGGTCGGAGCCGACGTCCGGCTCGGTGAGCAGGAAGGCGGAGATGTCGGTGCGGGCGCAGCGCGGCAGGAAGGTGTCCTTCTGCTCCTGGGTGCCGAAGATTTTCACCGGCTGCGGTACGCCGATCGACTGATGGGCGGAGAGCAGGGCGCCGATCGCGGGGCTGGCCGAACCGGCCAGGGCGAGCGCCTTGTTGTAGTAGACCTGGGTCAGCCCGAGGCCGCCGTACTTGGTGTCGATCTTCATGCCGAGCGCGCCGAGCTCCTTGAGCCCGGTGACGACCTCGTCGGGGATCCGGGCGTCGCGCTCGATCCGGGCCGAGTCGATCTTCGTCTCGCAGAAGTCGCGCAGTTTGGCGAGAAACTCCTCGCCGCGCTGGACGTCGTCGTCGGCCGGGAGCGGATGGGGGTGGATGAGGTCGAGGCGGAAGCGGCCGAGGAAGAGCTCCTTGGCGAAACTGGGCTTGCGCCAGTCCTGTTCCCGCGCCGCTTCCGCGACCTGGCGTGCCTCACGCTCGGTGACGGTGCGTTTGTTGGCCGTTGGTGCGGACATGAGGCTCACCTCGCCGCGAATAGGGATCTTGGGACGTACGTTACTCACCAGTGCTACTTGATCGTATGTACCCGATACGGGGCGGACTCACCACCCCTCGCGCACGGAGACCGGCGGTTCCACCGTCTGTTTCGGGGCGGTTTCCCCCAGCATCGGGTGAGGGCCGCGTGAAGGCCAGTTGTGAACTCCTTCACCGAATTCCTATGAATTTCTCGGAAACCCCGGCCGAACCGCACAGCTGTGCCATAGGGTCCACAGCCACGGATCATTTGGGCGCATCCGTTCGGTGGGGATCGGACGGCGGGTGGCCCGTGACGACGACGTATGGCTGGGGGGCGCATGCGGGAAGTCGA
>NZ_BMVJ01000019.1:143528-145182 GCF_014650655.1 Streptomyces anandii JCM 4720 | reverse complement strand
CGTGTCGGAATCCGCCGGGGAACCGGGGTCGGATACGTCCGGGAACGCGAGCACGACGACAGGGGGGCCAAGGAAAACGATTCGCCAGGCCGATCACCTGCCCGTGGGCGGCCGGACCGCCCCGGCGCGGCCGATGTCGGAACACGGCAGGCCACGGGGCCGAACGGGTGAGGGCAAGGCCCGGTGGTACCGGCCGGTCGCGGTACTGACCGACACCTGCGGCATCGGCGTCCCGCTGGCCGCGGCACTGTCCGCCGACGGCCAGGACGTGCCGGCGCTCGGCGGACTGGTCGGCGCCGGCGTGTGGGCGGCCATCCGGGTGTCCCGGCGCCGCTACGCCGCCCAGCGCCTCGGCGAGTCCTGGGGCGTCCTGGCCGCCGTGCGGGACTGGGTGCTGCTGGCGGGACTCCTGGCCCTGACGCTGATCCTGACCGACCCGGAGAACGGGCCGCGGCCGAGCCTGGCGCTCGCCGCGCTCACCCCCGGACTGGTGCTGAGCGCGACCGTCGCGCCGATGACCAAGCTGCACCTGAACCGGCAGCGGCGGGAGGCCCGGGCCGTGCGCCGGGCGCTGGTGGTGGGCGAGCCCACCGCCGTGGACCAGGTCGTCGGCCGCCTCGCCTCCCGCACCGACCACCCCTACGTCGCCGTGGGCGTCGTCCCGGTCGGCACGCAGAGCCCGCAGTGCGGGATGCCCGTCGCCCAGCGGCTGGCCGCCGCTGCCGCCACCCACGCGGACCGCGCCGCCGAGGCGCAGGCCGTGCTGCGCGCCGCGGCCGACCTGGGCGCGGACGTCGCCCTGGTGGCGCCGGGCCTGCGGATGACCGGCGAGCGGCTGCGGCACGTGGCCTGGGCCCTGCACGGCGCGGGACTGCAGCTCGCCGTGGTGCCCGGCCTCGCCGAGGTCGCCGAGGCGCGTGTACGCCCCACCACCGCCGCAGGACTGACCGTGCTTCAGGTCGCGCCGCCCGCCCAGGAGTTCGGGCAGCCCTGGCTGAAATCCTCGCTGGACCGCGCCGGTGCGGCCCTCGGACTGGTCCTGCTCGCCCCGCTGTTCGGGGCGCTGGCGCTGGCCGTGCGCTGCACCTCGCCGGGACCGGTGTTCCACCGGCAGACGCGCTGCGGGCTCGGTGGGCGACCGTTCACCATGTGGAAGTTCCGCACCATGGTCGCCGACGCCGAGGCCCGTCTGGCGGAGCTCGCGCGCTCGGGCGCCAACCAGCACGACGGGCACATGTTCAAGATGCGGCGCGATCCGCGTGTCACCCCGCTCGGCTCGGTGCTGCGCCGGCTGTCCCTGGACGAACTGCCCCAGCTCCTCAACGTGCTCAAGGGTGACATGTCCCTGATTGGCCCGCGGCCGCCGCTGCCCGACGAGGTGGCCCACTACAGCCCCACCGAGCTGCGGCGCCTGGCCGTCAAGCCGGGCATGACCGGGCTGTGGCAGGTCAGCGGGCGCTCGGACCTGTCCTGGGACGAGACGGTCTCGCTGGACCTCTGGTACGTCGACAACTGGTCGGTCGCCACCGACGTGGAGATCATGACCCGGACCCTGCGCGCCGTCGTCGACGGCCGCGGGGCGTACTGAGGGGGCCGCGATGTCCACCACCCGCTCACGGGGCCCGTCGGTGCGCCGGGCCCCGGAGCCGGTTCC
>NZ_BMVJ01000019.1:129468-143500 GCF_014650655.1 Streptomyces anandii JCM 4720 | reverse complement strand
CTCAGCTCGCCGGCTCCTGGCCCAGCCACCACTCGTACGTCGCGGCGATGCCGTCACGCAGCGTCACGGCGGGCTTGAAGCCGAGGGCGGACAGCCGGGAGACGTCCAGCAGCTTGCGCGGGGTGCCGTCGGGCTTGCCCGTGTCCCACACGATCTTTCCCTGGTAACCCGTCACCTCCCGCACCGTCTCCGCGAGTTCGCTGATCGGCAGGTCCTCGCCGCAGCCGATGTTGACCGGTTCATCGCCGTCGTAGCGCTCCAGCAGCAGGGCGCAGGCCGCGGCCACGTCGTCCACGTGCAGGAACTCCCGGCGCGGGGTGCCGGTGCCCCAGAGCACCACCTCGGGCGCCCCGCTCGTGCGGGCCTCGTGGAAGCGGCGGATCAGCGCGGGCAGCACGTGCGAGGTGGCCAGGTCGAAGTTGTCGCCGGGGCCGTAGAGGTTGGTCGGCATGGCGCTGATGTACGAGGCGCCGTACTGGCGGCGGTAGGACCGCACCTGGGTGATGCCGGCGATCTTGGCGATGGCGTAGGCCTCGTTGGTCGGCTCCAGCGGGCCGGTGAGCAGCGACTCCTCGCGGATGGGCTGCTCGGCGAGCCTGGGGTAGATGCAGGACGAGCCGAGGAACAGCAGGCGCGGCACCCCGGCGGCGTGCGCCCCGGAGATCACGCTCAGCTGTATCCGCAGGTTGTCCTCCAGGAACTGCACGGGATACGTGCTGTTGGCCATGATCCCGCCGACCTTGGCGGCGGCCAGCACCACGGCGTCCGGGCGGACCTCGCGCAGGAAGGCCGCGGTGCCCTCGCCGTCGCGCAGGTCCAGCCGGTCCCGGCCGCGGGTGATCACCTCGTGCCCGTCGGCGGCCAGCCGGCGGGCCACCGCGGACCCCACCAGGCCTCGGTGGCCTGCGACGAACACCCGCGCGGCGCGCGGGAGCAGCGAGGACGGGGACGGGTCGGAGGTCGCCGCTGTCCCGGGTCCGGGCATGGGCGAAGCGTCAGCAGTCATGCGCGGATTGTGCCAGCGTACGGCGCTTTCCGAGGACGTTCCTCGAACAATCATGGCAATTCACATCAGAACGTGACCGGTTGGTCGCGTCGGAGGGGGTACTGACTGCATGGGCAAGACCGCGCTGATCACCGGGGTGACCGGGCAGGACGGCTCGTATCTGGCGGAGCTGCTGCTGGAGAAGGGCTACACCGTGCACGGGCTGATCCGCCGCTCCTCGAGCTTCAACACCGAGCGGATCGATCACATCTACCAGGGCCCCGACCAGCCGGAGCGTTCCTTCGTGCTGCACCACGCCGACCTGTCGGACGGGGTGGCGCTGGTGAACCTGCTGCGCGACCTCAGGCCCGACGAGGTCTACAACCTGGGCGCCCAGTCCCACGTGCGGGTCTCCTTCGACGCGCCGCTCTACACCGGGGACGTGACCGGGCTCGGCGCGATCCGGCTGCTGGAGGCGGTGCGGGCCAGCGGCATCGAGACCCGGCTGTACCAGGCCTCGTCCTCGGAGATGTTCGGCGCGACCCCGCCGCCGCAGAACGAGCGGACGCCGTTCCACCCGCGCAGCCCCTACGGCTGCGCCAAGGTCTTCGGCTACTGGGCGACCGTCAACTACCGCGAGGCGTACGACATGTTCGCGGTCAACGGCATCCTGTTCAACCACGAGTCCCCGCGCCGCGGCGAGACCTTCGTGACCCGCAAGATCACCCGCGCGGTCGCCCGCATCAAGGCCGGTCTGCAGGACCGCCTCTACCTCGGCAACCTCGACGCCGTGCGCGACTGGGGCTACGCGCCCGAGTACGTCGAGGCGATGTGGCGGATGCTCCAGCGGGACGTGCCCGACGACTACGTGGTGGCCACCGGAGAGGCGGCGACCGTGCGCCAGTTCCTCGAGGTCGCCTTCTCCCACGTCGGCCTGGACTGGGCCGAGTTCGTCCGCTACGACCCCAAGTACGAGCGCCCCAGCGAGGTCGACGCGCTGATCGGGGACGCCTCCAAGGCGGAGGAACTGCTCGGCTGGAAGCCCTCGGTGAGGGTCCAGGAACTCGCCCGGATCATGGTGGACGCCGACGTGGCCCGCCTGGAGGACGAACTGGCCGGCACCGCCGTACGCGTGGACCGGTGACCGGCACCGCCCGCGCCCGCGCGGACGGGTGACCCCGCACCGCCCCACCCGCACGGACCGGTGACCCGCACGCGCACCGCCGGTGCGCTCCCGAAGCCCTCTCCCCCGCCGGGCGGCCCGGACTCCCCCTCCACCGGGCCGCCCGGCCCTTCCGCACCACCTTCCGCCTCCACACCACAGGGACCTCCCCCCACGGCAACGAGGTACCGGCAGCGACGACGAGGTACCTCCCGCTCGTACGCAAGGAGAAACAATGCACGGCAGATCCACTCAGCCCCGGCGGACGGGCCGCCGAACCGGGCACCGCCGCAGTCTCACCGCGCTCGCCGTGGCGTGCGCCACCCCGCTGCTCTGCCTGCCGCTCACCGCCACCGGCGCCTCGGCGCTCACTCCCCCGGTGGCCCTGACGGCCGACAGCCTCTCGACCTGGCAGACCAACGGTGTCGTGTACGCCCTCGCCCAGGCGAACGGGACGGTCTTCGCCGGCGGCACCTTCTCGGCGATCCGGCCCGCTGGCGTCGCCGCGGGCGGCGCCGGTGAGCAGTCCGCGGTGAACTTCGCCGCCTTCGACGCCGCCACCGGCGCCCCGGCCGGCTGCAAGCTGTCCTTCACCGTCGGCAGCGGCACCGCGACCGTGCGGGCCCTCGCGGTCTCGCCGGACGGCAAGACCCTGTACGCGGGCGGCTACTTCGGCGCGGTCAACGGGACCGGCGCGAGCAGCCTGGCCGCCATCGACATCGCCACCTGCACCGTGCGCACCGACTTCCGGCCGACCGTGCCGGCCACCGTACGGGCGCTCGCCGTCACCGGCGACACGGTGTACTTCGGCGGCGACTTCACCAGCGTCGACAGCACCGCCCGGCAGCGGTTCGCCGCCGTGGACACCACCGGCAAGCTGAAGTCGTGGACCGCCGACGCGGACGCTCCCGGACGGGCCGTGGAGGTCACCGCGGACGGGCAACACGTGGCGGTCGGCGGCGACTTCTTCACGGTCAACGGCAGCGACTCGCACGCCCTGGCCATCACCGACGCCACCACCGGCGCGGTGACCCGCGCCTACGCGCGGGGCTTCTTCCCGGACACCTCCGTCGTCAAGGACATCACCGCCGACGCCGGCGGCGTCTACACCGCCAACGAGGGCACCGGCGGCGGGGTGTTCGACGGGCGCACCGCCTTCGAGCCGGACACCTTCGCCCAGCGCTGGCGGGACACCTGCCTCGGCGCCACCCAGGCCCTCCAGCTCTACAAGGGCCTGCTCTACAGCGCCTCGCACGCGCACGACTGCTCCACGATGGGCGAGTACCCCGACGGCCAGCGCCGCCATCTGCTGGCCGAGGGCCTCAATGACGGCAAGCTCGTGGGCTGGGCGCCCGACACCAACGACGGCATCGGCGAGGGCATCGGCCCGCGCGTGTTCACCCTCGCGCCCAAGGGCGGCACCGACTACCTGTGGGTGGGCGGCGAGTTCACCACGGTGGGCGGCACCGCGCAGCAGTCCCTCACCCGGGTCTCCTCCGGCCCGGACACCGGGGCGCCGACCGTGCCGCAGGTGAAGGTGGAGAGCGTCGAGGCCGGCAAGGTCGCCGTGCACTGGCGCTCCAGCTTCGACACCGACGACAGCCACCTGACCTACCGCGTCTACAAGGACAGCGGCACCACCCCGGTGTACGAGGTCTCCGGCGACTCGCTGCCCTGGTCGCGGCCGCAGCTGACCTGGACGGACACGGCCGTGGCCGCGGGCGAGACGCACTCCTACCGGGTCAGCGTCACCGACGGCACCAACACCTCCGCCAAGTCCGCCGCGCAGTCGGTGACGGTGGCCTCCTCGGCGGACGCCTACGCGGCGGCCGTGCGCGGTGACGGCGCCTCCCTGTACTGGCGCTACGGCGAGGCCTCGGGCGCGTACGCGGCCGACAGCGCCAGGAACGACAACGGCGTCCACTGGAACGCGCCCACGCAGGGCGTCACGGACGCGGCGGCCCGTTCCGGCTCCGCGGCGAGCTACACCGGCTCCAAGAAGCAGTGGACGTACACCGACCAGCCGCACAGCGCCCCGTCGGCGTTCTCGCTGGAGCTGTGGTTCAAGACCACCAGCACCAACGGCGGCAAGCTGATCGGCTTCGGCAACAAGGTCCAGCTGACGTCCACGCGCTACGACAAGCACGTCTACATGACCAACAACGGCCGGCTGGTCTTCGGCGTCTACAGCGGCGGTGTGCGCACCGTCACCACCACGCAGTCCTACAACGACGGCAAGTGGCACCACGTCGTCGCCACCCAGAGCAGCGCCGGCATGAAGCTCTACGTCGACGGAACCCTGCGCACCTCCAACCTCCTGGTGACCGGCAACGAGTCGGGCACGGGCTACTGGCGGGTGGGCGGCGACACGCTGAGCACCTCCTGGTCCAACGCGCCGACCAGCCCGTACTTCACCGGGCTGATCGACGAGGTGGCGGTCTACGGCAAGGCCCTGTCGGCGAGCCAGGTGACGACGCACTACCAGCGGGGGTCGGGAGCCTGATGAGGAGAAGCACGCCGGCCGTCCTCGCCGTACTGCCGCTGCTGCTCGCGGCGTGCGGCAGCTCCGGCGGGGGCGAGCGGCACACCGGGGCGGACGGGGGCGCGAAGCCGCGCCCGTCCGCCACGGCGGCCCCCACGCCCCCGCGGGACGGCCCCTCCACGGCGCCGGCGCCCGGCGCGTCCGGTGCCGCCGGTGCCTCCGGGGGGACGTCCGGCACTTCGGGGGCTCCGCGCGACGCCGTACCGGACGGCCAACTCACGCCCGCCACCGGGTCGTTCACCAAGACGGAGAAGAAGTACCTGTCCGGACGGGTGCCCAAGGGCGCCGATCCGGCGGCGATCCTCCAGGCCGGGCAGGATGTCTGCGACCGGCTCGCCCACACCGCGAAGATCGACAAGGACGCGGCGCAGGGCGCGGTCATCGCGGGTGACATCAAGGGCGCCGAGGCCGCCGTGAACGGCCTGTGTCCGGACCTGAAGCCGCTGGTCGCCGCCACGAAGGGCGGTTACGCGGACGGCACGCACGCCGCCCCGGTGCCCGGCACCTACCGGGCGCTGACCCCGTCGAAGGACTGCTCGTGGTCCCTGGACGGCACCTCGGGCCGGCAGCGGACGATCACCATCAGGAAGGGCGCGAAGACGTTCACGTCGACCGGGTGCTACGCCTGGGCCCGTACCTGATGCACCCCTGTGTGCGGGGCAGCGGGGGCCGTCGTCCGGGCGGTCCCCGCGCTCGCGCCCGCCTCAGCCGAGCGAGGCGTACAGCGTGTGGAGGCGGTCGCCGACCGCGTCCAGCGAGAAGGACGTGCGGGACAGTTCCCAGGCGGCCTTGGAGGCGCGCTCGTTGGCCGCGCCGTCCAGCAGGTCCAGGATCTCGTCCGCGAGCCGCTCGGGCGTCGGGGCCACCCGGCCCGCGCCGGTACGGGCGATGTCGTCGGCCAGTCCGTTGGTCGGGGTCACCACCGAGGGCACGCCCACCGACAGGGCCTCCAGGACCGACATCGGGAACGGCTCGTCCACCGAGGGCAGCACGTGCACATGGGCGCGGCGCAGCTCGTCCAGGACGGCGCCGGGGTCCAGCGTGCCCAGGTAGTCGACGGAGCCGGCCACGCCCAGCTCCCCGGCGAGTTTCAGGGCCGCGTCCAGCTCGCCCTCGTCGGCGCCGGCCAGCACGAACCGGGCGCCGGGGTGCCTGCGCAGCACCTCGGGAGCGGCGGCCACGAAGTCCGCGGGGCGCTTGCGCGCCTGCATGCGGGCCACGTAGAGCAGCCGGGGCGGTCCGGGCGGGCGGGGGCGGCGGTCCTGCGCGGGTACGCCGTTGACCAGCCGTACGCCGTTGCCGGGGTCCTCGCCGCCCAGTACGGCGGTGAGCGCCTTGCGCTCGTACGAGGTCAGGTGCAGGACGGCGTCGGCGCGGCGCAGCACCCGGCGCACGGCGAGCGCGTCGAGGAGCTTGGCGAGCACCTTGTCGCTGGGATCGACCATGCCGTGGGTCTGCACGACCAGCGGACGCCTCGCGGCGAGCGCGGCGAGTGCGACCGGCAGGGTGACCAGGTCGCGGGCGAGGTGGACGTGGACCACGTCCGCCTCCCGGACCAGGCGGCGGGCGCCGGCCAGCAGCGCGGGCGACGTGATCCCGCTGAAACCGGCGCCGGGCAGCACCCGGCGGGCCGGGTAGAGGCGGGCGGGGCGGCCGTCGACGTCGGCCGGGAGGGGCCCGGCGAAGCCGGAGGCGAGGGCGACGATCCTGCACTCGACGCCCCGCTCGGCGAGCGAGGCCGTGAGGTTCACGGCGACCCGTACCGGACCGCCGAAGGCCTGGGTGGGGGTGTGCAGGGTGACCGCGTGCAGGGCCCTCACCGGGTGCGCTCCTTCGCGGCGGGGGGCGTCTGCCCGGGCTCCTTGAGGGGGCGGGTGCCGTCCGCCGTGTGGAGGGTGAGGTCGGGCAGGTCGCGGGCGAGGACGGTGCCGGCGGAGACCACGGCGTGCCGGCCGACCGTGACGCCCGCGAGGACGGTGGCGCGGGTGGCGATCCAGGCGCCGTCGGCCACCGTGATGGGGGCGTTGCGGTAGCGGAAGTCGGTGGTG
Organism: Streptomyces anandii JCM 4720; assembly: GCF_014650655.1. GTDB lineage: Bacteria > Actinomycetota > Actinomycetes > Streptomycetales > Streptomycetaceae > Streptomyces > Streptomyces anandii. Next base: position 136,763 of record NZ_BMVJ01000019.1, on the reverse strand, counting down.
CGGTGGTCGTGGCTGCCGGTGCACAGCAGCGCCTCCTGGGAGACGCAGACGTGCGAGCCGATGGTGACCGGCTCGAGGTTGAGCAGCCAGGCGCCCTCGCCGATCCAGGTGTGGTCGCCGACGCTGAGCTTCCACGGCCACAGGACGCGCACGCGGTGCCGGATCAGCACGCCTTCGCCGATCCGCGCGCCGAAGGCCCGCAGCAGGGCCACGCGCAGCCGGGCGGGGCAGAACCACGCCATGAAGAGCGTGTTCATCACGCAGAACCAGAGCGCCTGGGTGACGATCCCCCGCCCCTTGTCGTACCCGGACAGCGTGAATGTTCGAAGATCGCGCAAGGGTCCCCCTCCTCCGTGATCCACCCTAGGGATTCCTCCTTCCTTTCGCACACAGATCCGTAGACTCTGTGAACGAAAGGCAAAGGGGGGGCTCATGGCGGCGGGAACTCACGCGGTCGCACCACCCGCCGTCGCGCGGGTGATGCCCGGCGCGCTGCGGCGCGTGCTGGCGCTGCCCCTGGTGCTGGGGCTGACCGTGCTGCTGCCCGCGTTCGTGACGCTGCGGCAGGGCGCGGGTCTGCGCGACCAGGCGTACTGGCTGCAACTGGCGCTCACGGTCTACGCGGGCGCCCGGCTGTCGGCGATGATCCTCGGCCGGCACCGCAAGCTGCTCCAGGGCACGTTCTGGCTGTTCGTCTACATGGCGATGGGCATCGCTCCGCTCGCGCAGGCGGTGGTGGGCAAGTACCCGGTGCCGGTGGCCGGTTCGCGCTCCGACCTGGCGCTCGCGGTGGGACTGGTGCTGGCCGCCTGCGCGGCCTTCGACGCGGGCGCCCTGCTGGTGCGGCCGGGGGTGCGGCCGACGGCGCGCACGGTGTTCCGCCCGGCGATGGTGGCCAGGCGGCGCCTCGCGCTGCTGGTGGCGCTGGCGTTCGCCGGGAGCGGGCTGTTCATCCTGAAGCTGGGCGGGCTCGGGGTGTTCTTCGCCAGCCGGATGGAGATCACCGAGTCCATCGACGGCAGTTCGCCGGGCGACGGCGGTTCGCAGGCGGGCACGGCGATGCTGCGCGGCTTCGGCACCGTCCCGGCGCTGCTGGCGCTCATGGTGGTGACGCGCTGGCTGATCACCTCGCCCGGTGCGCGCCGCCGCCCGCTGCCGTGGATCACCCTGACCGGACTCGCGGCCCTGAACCTGATCGTCAACAACCCGGTCTCCAACCCGCGTTACTGGTTCCTGACCGTGCTGCTGGCCATGCTGTTCACGGTGTTCCCGCAGAGCCCGACCATGTACCGCACGGCCCTCACCCTGGGTGTCGCCGCGGCCGTGCTGATCTTCCCGTTCGCGGACAAGTTCCGCTACGACAGCGCGAACACGCCCGCCGCCGCCCAGACCTCCTCGGTCCTCGACCCGCTGGTGCTCAAGGACTACGACCAGATGGCGATGTTCGCCAACACCATCACCTACGCGGACGCGGGCAACGGCCACACCTATGGTCGCCAGTTGACCGGCTCCGTCCTCTTCTTCGTGCCCCGCTCGGTGTGGACGTCGAAGCCGAAGGACACCGGCGTGATGGTGAGCGAGTGGATGGCGGCGGCCAACACCAACCGCTCCTCGCCGCTGTGGGCGGAGCTGTGGCTGGACTTCGGGGCGGCGGGCATGATCGCCGGGTTCGGGCTGATCGGCTGGGTGGCGGCCCGGGTGGACCGGCGCTACGCGCACAAGGTGGTGCGGGCGGGTCCGGCGAGCATCCTCACGCTCGCCGTTCCGCTGGTCGCCGGCTACTCGTTCATCCTGCTGCGCGGTCCGCTGCTCCAGGCCTCCGGGCGCATCGCGATCGCCGTCATGTGCCTGGTGCTGATCACGACACTGCGCCCGGAGCGGTGGCGGCAGCTGCGCTGACGGCCGTCCGCTCCCCCGGTCCGCGCGCGGCCTTCAGCCAGGCGGCGGCGCCCTTGAGCACCGAACCAAGGCACAGCCCCCAGGCCGCGCCCTCGACCCCGGCCCAGGCGTACCCGGCCAGCAGCAGCCCCGCCGAGACGGGCGAGAACACCAGCTGCACGGCGAGCGTGGCGCGCGGCGCCAGCACGCGCAGGGCCAGCAGTCCGCACACCCCGAAGGCCATGGCCGCGTACTGGGCCCCGGTCGCCGGAAGCACCCTGGCGGCCGACTCCCAGGTGTCGCCGAGGAGTTGGCGTCCGTAGCGGAGGGGCAGCGCGTAGAGCAGCGCGGCCCACCCGGCGGCGACGGCGGCGAGGGCCCCGCCCGCGAGCAGGGCCGCGCGCCGGGGCGCCTGGTGGCGGGTGAGCAGCGGCGGCCCGAAGCCGGTGGCCGCGTTGAAGGCCACGTTCAGGGGGCCGAAGAGGGTGGTGGCGCCGCGCAGCGCGCCCACCGCGAGCGGGGTGGCGAACAGGCCGAGGGCGAGCACGGCGAGCTGGCTGGTGGCGTTGCCGACGCCGAACTCCACCACGAAGCGCCGTCCCAGGTGGCCGCGCGCCACATAGCGTCGCAGATCGGTACGGGCGCCTCGCACGTGCGGCCGCAGCAGCGCGAGGGCGAGCAGCAGCGCGGGCAGCGCGGACAGGCCCCACACCAGGGTCGTACGGGCCGCGGAGGCGCCGCCGGGCTGGACGGCCAGCAGGGGCAGCGCGGCCGCCAGGCGCAACAGGTCCGTGAGCAGGGCGAGATGGGGCCGGCGCAGCACGGAGAAGCAGTAGCGCAGGGTGTCCTGGGTGAGGGTGACCGGCAGGACGAGGCCGAGCGCGGCGTAGACGGCCGCGTCGGAGGAGGCGAGGGCCGCGCCGCCCGCCAGCAGGGCGCCGAGCACCGTGGAGGCGCTCGCGGTGAACGCGGTGGCGCCGCGGCAGGCGCGGCCGAGGGTCTCCGGCTCGCCCCGGTGCAGGACGAGTTCCTGGCCGACGTACGCACCGAACGCGCCGAGCAGCACGCTGAAGACGACGTAGGCGGTGGCGAACACGGCGAAGGTGCCGGCCTCGCTGTGCCGGGCGACCAGGACGAGGACGGCGATGTTGGTGAGCGCGCTCACCGCCTGGTCCAGGACGGAGCAGACGACGGCGGTGCGCGCTCTCACCGGGTGCCCGAGGACAGCGTCTTGAGGTTGACGGTCTCGTCGTGCAGCACGGCGGGCGCCGGGCCGGCGGCCTCCTCCGCGGCGGCGGCCGGGGCGGCCTCCGCCTTGCGGCGGCGGGACCCCCGCTGGTGGCCGGACGGGTGCAGGACGGCACCGAGGACCTGGCCGCCGGCCCCGTCGATGAGTTCGCGCACCCGCTCGAGGGCGGCCCGCGCGGTGGTGCGCGGGTCGCAGACCACGACGACTCCGTCGACGCGGTCGACGAGGGCGAGCGCGTCGGCGTAGGAGAGCACGGGCGGGGCGAGGACGACGACCGTGGTGTTGGGGGTGTCCGCCTGGTCGATGAGGCGGGTGGTGGCCGCGGAGGTGAGGGTGCGGGCCACGTGCGGCACCCGGGTGCCGGGGACGAGTTCGAAGGTGCCGGACTCGCCCGCGTCCACGGTGAGGTGCCGGCCGGCGGGCCACGGACTGTCCTCGGCGGCACGCCCGTTGGCCCAGCCGGCCCGTCCGCCGGGCGCCTCGGGGAGCCGGCCGGCGAGTCCGGGGCGGCGCAGGTCGGCCTCGACGAGCAGGGCGGACATACCGGTCTCGGCGAAGCAGGCGCTGAGGTTGACGGCGACGGCCGGGGCGGTCGTGCCCTCGCCGTTCGGCTCGACGACCAGCAGTCTGCGGCGGTCGGTGAAGTGGCGGTCGTAGGCGAGCCGGAAGGCCACCGAGCGGTACTGCTCGGCCAGTTCGCCGTCGGGGGCGAGCAGCGGCTCCTGGGGGGCCTTGGGCAGCACGCCGAGCACGGGGGCGCGCAGGGCGCGGGCGACCGTGCCGGCGGAGCGGGCCGACGGGTCGAAGATCATCCGGAGCCAGGCGCCGAGCAGCCCGACCGCGAGGCCGAGGACCCCGCCGAGCGCGATCAGCAGCGGGGTGCCGAGGCCCTCGGCGTCCTTGGGGGGTTCGGCCGTGACGGTGACGTAGCCGGGGGTGGTGTCGAGGGCCTTCAGCTCGCTGATGTTGTTGGTGAGCTGGGTGATCTGGCTGAGCAGGTTGGCCTGCGCGGCCAGCGCGGTGCCCCGCTCGCCGTCGCTCTGGAGCCGGTCGATCTGCTTGAGGAGGCTCTCGCGCTGCTTGGCGAGCGGGTCCAGCTGGTTCTTGTAGCCCTGGACCATCTTCGCGACGGTGCCCGCGGTCTGCTTCTCGCGGTAGTCGAGGTAGGCCCCGGCGAAGGCGTTGGCGCCGTCGGCGGCGGCCTTGGGGGTGCCGGCCACGTAGGAGAACTTCAGCACCAGCGTGTTCGGCGGGTTGGTGACCTGGAGGTGGCGCTGCAGGTCACCGATGTCGGACGCGCCGCGGCCGAGCGTCGTGGCGGCGCGGGCGGCCACCGCGTTGCCCGCGGCCGTCTGGCGCTCGCTGCCGATGTTGATCTGCTTGTCGACGGAGATCCCGGCCGCCGCGTAGGGGTTGATGGTGGCGGCGCGCACCAGGACCTCGCTGGAGGCCTCGTACGTCGGCGCCGAGCCCACGGCGAACCAGGTGCCGGCCAGCAGTCCGGCGAGCAGTCCGCCGCCGACCAGTACGCGGTGTCGCAGGACCTGCTGCACCTGGTCGCGCAGGAGCTCCGGTTCGTCCTGCTGGGCGCGTGCCTCTTCGTTCATGCGCGTGCCGCTCCTTCGTGCGCGGTGGTGCCCTGGTGCAGTGCCTCGGCGAGCAGGTCGTCCAGGCGGCCGAGTCCGGCCGCGCGGCTGAGCCGCTCGTCCACGTACGCGGGGCCGCGGGCCCCCAGCCGGCCGGCGGCCGCCGGGTCGCCTGCCAGGTCCCTGACAGCCTTGACCAGCGCGGCGGCGTCCTCGGGTTCGACCAGCACCCCGGCGCCGGAGCGGCGCACCTCGTCGGCGGTGCCGCCCTCGGCGGCGACCGAGGCGACCACCGGGCGCCCCGCGGCGAAGTAGGAGGTGAGCTTGGACGGCACGCTCATGTCGAGCACGGACGCCCGCTGGGTGACCGCGAGGACGTCGGCGGCGGCGAGCACGTCGGGGAAGTCCGCCTCCTCGGCGGGCGGCAGGAAGCGCAGGTTGGGCACGTCCCGGGCGAGTTCCTCCAGCGCGGCGCGCTGGTTGCCGTCTCCCATGAGGACGACGTCGAGGTGGGGGTCGAGCCGGGCCGTCTCGACGAGCACTTCCAGGCCCTGTTTGAGTCCCATGTTGCCCGAGTGCAGGACGACTTGGCGGTCCTCGGCCCAGCCGAGCCGGGCGCGCGTCTCGGCGCGGGGACGGGTGGGCCGGGCCACGTGCGACCAGTTGGGCACGAGCCGGACACGGCCGGGGTCGACGCCCATGGCCTCCACCCGGGGCCGGAAGCTGTCGTGGATGACGCCGACGAGAGTGGCGCGCCCGAGGGCGTAGCGCTCCGCGCGGGCGGCCACCGCGGCCGCCCGGTCGCCGCCGCTGATCCCGCTCTGCGCGGCGGCCGCGCCCATCAGGTCCTGCACCACGGGCACGAACGGGACCCGGTGCCGGCGGGCGATCCGCGCCGCGGCCACCGCGCCCGCCAGGCTCGGCATCTGCGCGACGACCGCGTCGGGCCGGGGCATGCGCGGCGGGGCGGCGAGCTGGTGGACGAGCAGCGAGGCCTCGAACAGGGCCCGGCGCACGGCGGTCTGCCGCGCGGGCACGGTGTGCCGCCGCCGGTGCACGGTCACCCCGCCGCGTCTCTCCGTGGCCCGCCACCGGCCGGTGTAGGCCTCGTCCAGCCGCCAGGACGGGTAGTGCGGCATTCCGGCCAGTACGTGCGTGTCGGCGCCGCGGGCCGCCCAGTGCTCGGCGAGCTGGGTGGCGTAGGGGCCGATCCCCGTGTGCTCGGGCGCGTAGTTGGTGGAGACCACGAGCAGACGGCGGCCGGTGAGGTCGTCGCGCTGGTGATCGTCGTCGTGCTCTCGGCTCGTGTGCTCTGGCTCAAATCCGGTCAACGCCGGTCCCCTTCCCCCCAGAAGCGATCCTGGATCACCTTAACCGTTCACCGGATCTCCAGGTGGGCTTCACAGTAAGGTCGGTGGACCATCAGCTGCCCTTACCGGGCGGACGTTCACCGTGGGGGGAGAACGCATGGTCCATCGTGTCGGTTATGCACCCGGGGTCTACGACCTGTTCCACATCGGCCACTTGAACATCCTGCGCCATGCCCGCAGCCAGTGCGACTACCTGGTGGCGGGGGTCGTCTCGGACGAGATGGCCGAACTCGCCAAGGGGCGCAGGCCGGTGATCCCGCTGCCGGAGCGGCTGGAGATCGTGCGCAGCGTACGGCATGTGGACGCGGCCTTCGTGGAGACCGTCCCCGACAAGCTGGAGACCTGGAAGCAGGTCCGTTTCGACGTGATCTTCAAGGGCGACGACTGGCGGGGCACCGAGAAGGGCGAGCGGCTCGAACGCGACTTCGCGACCGTGGGCGTCGAGGTGGTCTACTTCCCGTACACCGTCCACACCTCCAGCACCCTGCTGACGCGGGCGCTGGACGCGCTGGTCACGCCGCAGCCCGGGGAAGCGCGGACAGCTCCCTGAACCACTTGGCGAGGAACGCGACGAGGAACAGGGCGTGCACGGCGCCGAGTACGGCGTAGACCGTGCGGAAGACGTCCGGGGCGCCCAGGGTGAGGAACACCAGGCAGAACACGCCGTAGTCCACGGGCAGCAGGGCGATCGCCCGCAGCCGGGAGGGCGGGGCCGGCGGGGCCTGGGGGGCTATGCCGGTGTCGCGGCCGCGCTTGAGCTGCTCGGTCAGCAGCCCCGCGCAGAAGGTGACCACCGCCGCGAACTGGAAGCCCAGCGGCAGCAACAGCCACCCGTCGCCGGGGAGTTCGAAGAAGCGGTGGAAGGAGACCAGCACCGCCGTGTGCAGCGCGACCATCTTCGCGCAGTCCACCACGTGGTCCAGCCACTCCCCGGCCGGGCCGCCCTTCCCGGTGAGCCGGGCGAGCTGGCCGTCGGCGGAGTCGAAGGCGAAGCCGACGACCAGGGCCGCGTACACGGTGAGCGCCAGCGGCCAGGACGGCCGGGCGAGCGCGACGGCGGCGATCGCGGCGAAGGTGAACGCCGCGCTGACCAAGGTGACCTGATTGGGCGTCAGGCCGAGTCGGAAGGCGCCGGCGGCGAGATACCGGCCCGCCGGCCGGTTCACGTACCGCGAGTACAGCGACACGCCCTTCGCCGACTTCTGCGCGCCG
>NZ_BMVJ01000019.1:125182-129442 GCF_014650655.1 Streptomyces anandii JCM 4720 | reverse complement strand
CGCAGCTCCCCCAGTACCGTCGTCCCCACGAGCCCCCCTCGCATCCCCGGCCCGGCACCACCCCCGGCGCCACGGTGGACGCCATGATGACACGCGGGGCCTCCGCGAGCACGGTGAGCCGTGTCCTCAGCGGCAAGCGGTCCATCCCCGTGAGCACCCGCCAGCGGGTCGAGGCGAGCATCCGTGAGCTCGGCCACCACCCCAACGCGGGCGCCAGGGCGCCGGCGAGCAGCCGCTCGGACATCATCGCGCCGATGATCCCGCTGCGCGCCGCGTCACCGGCAGCGGGCCGGCCGACGGGATGATCCTGATGGACGTCGAGCTGGAGGACGAGCGGCTGCCGCTGCCGCGCGCGAGCGGCCGGCCCTCCGTGCTGATCGGGCTGCCCGCCGACACCCGCGGGCTGACCTGCGTGGACCTCGACCGGCGGGCGACGGACGCGCTGTGCGTGGAGCACCGCGACCGGCGGGCGACGGGCGCGCTGTGCGTGGAGCACCTGGCGATGCCCGGTCACCGTGACCTCGCGGTCATCGGCGAGGCGCCCGCCGCCTGCGAGCGGCACACCGGCTTGGCCGAGCGCACCCTGGTCCGCACCCGCGGGTCCGGCACCCACGGGTCCGGCCTGCGGCGAGCTGCTGCGGCCGCCCCCGCACCCGCGTACCGTCCCCGCCGGCCGACCGGCCCGACCGCGCCGGCCACCACCAAACCCCGAGACCACGCCCCCGCCCGGCGCACCACCGCCCGGGCCACCCCCCGGGCCCACCGTCTGAGGCCGCCGGCCGGGGTCGCCACCCGGTCCGCCGCCCGCGGGCCCGGGCCTGCCGCGGGCCGGTACGGCCACGCCCGCGCCCCGCGCAGCCTCCCGCCGGCCGGCCGGCCCGACCGCGCCGGCCACCACCAGCCCCCGAGACCACGCCCACGCCCCCACCCAGCGCCCACCGCCCGCCGCCCGCCGCCGTCGGCCGGGGCCGGCGGCTCGTGTCAGGACATGGGGTGCCGGGGGCGGGTACCCGTAAGGGTGCAGGTGTCGGTGGTGGAGGAGGTGGCGGTTGTCGTGAACGCGGACGACCAGGGCCGCGAAGCCGCGCACCGGTCCGCCGGGGCGCGCCTGCCGCCACTGCTGGGCGTCGACGACCTCGACCAGCTCCAGGCCGGGCTGCGCCAGATCGCCCACGCCCACGACCGCATGCGCGCCCTGCTCGGCGCCGTGGTGACCATCAGCGGCGCCCTGGAGCTGGACGTGGTGCTGCGCACCATCACGGAGTCGGCCCGGACCCTGGTCAGCGCGCGCTACGCGGCGATCGGCATCCTCGGCGAGGACTACGAGTTCACGGCGCTGATCACCTCCGGCTTCGGCGCCGACCAGTTCCGCGGGCCCGGCGGGGCGCGGCTTCCGCACGGCACCGGGCTCCTCGGCGAGCTGGTCCGTCATCCGGGGCCGCTGCGCGTGGACGACCTGTCAAAGCACCCCCGCTCCGCGGGCTTCCCCGAAGGCCACCCCGTCATGACCAGCCTCCTCGGGGTACCGATCCGGGTCCGCGGGACCGTCTACGGCAACCTCTACCTCGCCGACAAGGAGGGCGGCTCCTTCACGGAGGAGGACGAGGACATCGTCACCGCACTGGCCGGCGCCGCCGGGGTGGCCATCGAGAACGCCCGCCTCTTCGAGCGGCTGCGCCGCGCCACGGAGGACTTCCAGCGGCGGCTGCTGCCCGACCTGCCCCGGCTCCCCGGCCTGGAGCTGCGCTCCCGCTACCAGCCGTCCACCGACGCGCCCCGGATCGGCGGCGACTGGTACGACCTGATCCACCTGCCCGACCAGGTGCCCTGCCTGATGGTGGGCGACGTGATGGGGCACGGGCTGGAGGCGGCGACCGTGATGAGCCAGATCAGCAACATGCTGCGGGTCATCGCCTTCGACGAGCGGGAGCCGCCCAGCCGCATCCTGCGCCGCCTGGACTCCGTACTGCACGAACTGCACGGCGGACCGCTGGCCACCGTGCTGGTCGCGCGGCTGGAGCCGGCCGCGGACGGCGGCCGCCTGCTGCGCTGGTCCAGCGCCGGCCACCTGCCGCCGCTGCTGGTCACGCCCGACCACCGCGCCCGCTATCTGCACGCGGACACGGGCCTGCCCCTGGGTGTCGACCCCGGCCTGCCCCGGCCCGACCACGAGCGGGCGATCCCCGTCGGCTCCACCCTGCTGCTGCACACGGACGGGCTGGTCGAGCATCCCGCCCACCCGATCGACGAGGGCATGGACCAGGCCGCGCACATCGCCGCCACCCACACCACCCGCCCGCTGGACCAGCTCTGCGACGCCCTGCTCGCCCACGAGCAGACCCTGCACGACGACGTGGCCCTGCTGGCCGCCCGCCTGACCGCCTGACCGCCTGACCGGCCGGCCGACTCGGCCGGGGCGGGAAAAGGGCGACGGCCGGAGCCCCCGCACAGCGGGCTCCGGCCGTCGCGGCCGAACCGGTCCCCTTACAGGGCCAGTCCGGTCAGCACGAGCACACGCTCGTAGGTGTAGTCGTCCATCGCGAACTTCACGCCCTCGCGGCCCACGCCGGACTGCTTGGCGCCGCCGTACGGCATCTGGTCGGCGCGGTAGGACGGCACGTCGCCGACGACCACGCCGCCGACCTCGAGGGCGCGGTGGGCGCGGAAGGCGACCTGCACGTCGTGGGTGAACACACCCGCCTGGAGGCCGTACTTGGAGTCGTTGACCGCGGCGAACGCCTCGGCCTCGCCGTCCACCTTCTGCACGGTCAGGACCGGCCCGAAGACCTCCTCGCAGGAGATCGTCACATCGGCCGGCACGTCGGTCAGGACGGTCGGCGCGTAGGAGGCGCCCTCGCGCTTGCCCCCGGTGAGCAGGGTGGCGCCCGCCTCGACGGCCTCCTGCACCCAGGACTCGACGCGCTTGGCCGCGTCCTCGCTGACCAGCGGACCGACGTCGGTCGCGGCGTCGGACGGGTCGCCCGTGACCTGGGCCTCCACGGCGGCGACGACGCGCGGCAGCAGCCGGTCGTACACCGAGGCGTCGGCGATCACGCGCTGCACGGAGATGCAGGACTGGCCGCCCTGGTAGTTGGAGAAGGTGGCGATGCGGTTCGCGGCCCAGTCGAGGTCCGCGTCACTCGCCCAGTCGGCGAGGACGACGGCCGCGCCGTTGCCGCCGAGCTCCAGGGTGCAGTGCTTGCGCGGCACCGAGTCCATGATCGCGTAACCGACCTTCTCGGAACCGGTGAAGGAGATGACCGGCAGCCGCTCGTCCTGGACGAGGGCGGGCATCTTGTCGTTGGCGACCGGCAGGATCGACCAGGAGCCGGCCGGCAGGCCCTCGGTCTCGGCGAGCAGTTCACCGAGGATCAGGCCGGACAGCGGGGTGGCCGGGGCCGGCTTGAGGATGATCGGGGCGCCGGCCGCGATCGCCGGGGCGACCTTGTGCGCGCACAGGTTCAGCGGGAAGTTGAACGGCGCGATGCCGAGCACGACGCCCTTCGGGAAGCGACGGGTGAGCGCGAGGCGTCCCTGGCCGCCGGCGTCGGTGTCCAGGCGCTGGGCCTCGCCGCCGTTGAACCGGCGGGCCTCCTCGGCGGCGAACCGGAACACCGACACGGCCCGGCCGACCTCGCCGCGCGCCCACTTGAGCGGCTTGCCGTTCTCGGCGGAGATGAGCTGGGCGATCTCCTCGGCGCGCTCCGCGAGCCGCTTGCTGACGTGGTCCAGGGCGGCGGCGCGCACGTGCGCCGGGGTGGCGGCGAGCTCGTCCCGCACGGCGTACGCGGCGGCCACGGCCTCCTCGACCTGGGCGTCGGTCGGCACGCCGACCCTGCCGACCAGCCGGCCGTCCCACGGAGAGGTGACGTCGAAGGTGTCCTCGCCGGTGACCTGGCGGCCGGCGAGCCAGAAGGCGGTGGTGGAAGTCATTGAGGAGTCCCGGCCCTTCCGCGTTGGAGGTTGTCTGCTTGCGTCGTCAACGGTAGGGCCGGGCCCGCTGAACAGCGCTTGTCCGACGTGGAGCAGTGCGGACCCCGGGTGCGCCGGATTGGCGCAGGAGACGCTACGCCGGCTCGGTGGAGGTCACCTTCAGGGCCAGCCACAGCTCCATGCGCACGTCGGGGTCGTCCAGCGAGCGCCCGAGGATCTCCTCGACGCGGCGCATCCGGTAGCGCAGCGTGTGCCGGTGCACGCCCAGGTCGGCGGCGGCCGCGTCCCACTGGCCGTGCCTGGAGAGCCAGGCCCGCAGCGAGGCCA
>NZ_BMVJ01000019.1:116344-125153 GCF_014650655.1 Streptomyces anandii JCM 4720 | reverse complement strand
CCAGGTCGCCGCGCCCGGTCGCGTCGTGCTCGTACAGCGCCCGCAGCAGCCCGTCCGCGAACGCCCTGACCGCGTCGTCGGCGAGCAGCGGCAGCACGGACCCGGACGCCAGCTGCTCGTGCTCGACGAGTACCCGGCCGCGCCGCCGCGCCACCGACAACGCCTGCTCGGCCTGCTTGTACGCGCCGGCGGCGGCGATCGGCCCGGCGGGCGCCGACAGCCCGACGACCAGTTCGTCCTCCTCGCCGGCGCCCTGCTCGGACACGGCCGCGGCGCGCGCCGCCTCCAGCCCGGCGGCATACTCCCCGCACGCGGCGGCGGCCGCGCCGCCGTCCCCGGCCAGCACCACCAGCCGCTCCCCGTCGGGCACGACCAGCACCGCCTCGCCCGAGCGCGCGGCGGCGGCCTCCACCACCTCGGCGAGCGCCGCGAGCGGGTCGCCGCCGGGGCCGGAGGCGGCCGGGACGGCGGCCGCGGCGGGCTTGGCGGCCTGCACGCGCGCGTGCCCGTCGGCGTGCGCCCGCGCGGCGGACGCCGAGGCCGACTCGGCGACGATCACCCGGAACGGAGCGTCCAGCAGGCCGCCGTACAGGTCCCCGGCGACGGCGCGGGCGTGGTCGGGCTGTCCGGCCAGCAGCATGCGCAGCACGGCGGCGCCGACCCGCTGCTCGGCCGCGTGCAGCGAGCGGGAGCGTTCGGTGGTGAGGGTGAGCAGGGCGATGGCGGAGTGGACGGCGTAGCGCTCGGCGGTGCCGAGGGTGGCGGCGGTGCCCACGGCGAGGGCGGCGCGCGGGCGGCGGCCGGTGCCGATGGAGTGCAGTTCGACGCGGTCCTCGGTCTCGGGGCCGCCGACCACGGCGGAGGCGGGCGCGGGCCGGTCCCGCAGCCGCTCCACGTCGGCGGTGAGCCGGGCGGCCCTGCGGCCGGCCCACTCGGGCGCGGTGGCGACGACGGCGCCCGAGGCGTCGTAGAGCGCGGCCCATCCGTCGACCTGGGCGGCGAGCGCGCCGAGCAGTCCCTCGGGGCCGGTGTTCAGCGCCTGCCGGGTCAGCTCCCGCTGGGCGGCGAAGCCGGCCGTGACCGCGCGGTACTGGTCGGCTGCGATGGCGGCCGAGACGGCCTTGCTGATGGCGAGGAAGGGGGTGCGCCGGGGCACCTCCAGCAGCGGCAGGTTCTCCTCCTCGGCGGCGTCGACGAGCGCCTTCGGGATCTCGTCGTAGTTGACGCCGACCGCGAAGCCGAGGCCCACCACGCCCGCGGCGGCCAGCCGCTTGACGTAGCGGCGCATGGCCTCGGGGTCCTCCGCGTCCAGTTTGAGGGCGGTGATCAGCAGCAGCTCCCCGCCCTCCATGTACGGCACGGGGTCGGCGAGCTCGCTGACGTGCGCCCAGCGGACGGGCACGTCCAGGCGGTCCGTGCCCGCCCGCACGGTCAGCTTCAGCGCCGAGTGGTGGACGAGCGAGGCGAGCGTCGGGGGCATGGGGCCTTGAGCCTTCAGGTCTGCGGGGGTCTGATGATCATTGTGATCTTTTGGCCGCCGCGTATGAACGGCCTGTGTTGATTCTGCCTCACTGTATGGTCCCCGCGGGTCGTCCGCCCAGTCGTCCGTCCGGTTCAGCCCCGCAGATCCACCAGCAGGGGCGGGGCGTGCTCGCCCGCCACGGTGGTCAGGGACAGCACGGCGTGGCCCGGCGGCACCTCGTGGGCCAGCTCGGAGGCCGACCAGCGCTCCCGTTCGACCTGCTTGGTCGTCACCGCGTCGGTGGTGACCGCCTTGCCGGTGACCAGCTTGCGCAGGGCGTGGATGGCCCGGGTCATCGGCTGGTCGGCGAAGACGGTGTGTTTGGCGACCTCCTTGGTCTCCACCCACTCGGTGCCCCAGGCGTGCGCGAACCGGCTGCCGTCCCAGGTGGTGACCCCGGACAGCGCCATACGGCAGCCGACGGCTCCCAGCAGCGGGCCGTGCAGCGCCTCGGGCACGTCGGCGACCGTGCGGAGCGCGAGGACGACGCCCGCGTTCTGCGAGCGCAGCCGCTGCACGCGGCGCACCGACTCGGGGGTGACGGTGCCGGTGGCGTCGTCGAGGACCAGGCAGGCGAAGTGGGGGCGCCGGGAGTCCCGTACGACGGTGTGGAACTGGGCGAGGACCAGCCGGGTGATCAGCCGGGACGCCTCCTCGTGGCCGCGTTCGGGCAGGTCGATGCGGACCCGCAGCGGATGGTGGGCCACGGCCCGCAGCGAGAAGGGGCGGCCGTCCGCGCCCTGGGTGCCGAAGAAGTCGGCGAAGACCGGCCGGTCGAGCAGGGCGAGCCGGTCGGCCAGGGCGGGGCCCGCGTCGGAGGCGCCGCCGGCCTGGCGCATCCTGGCGTCGAGCTCGCGGCGCATCACGGCGTGCTCGTCGGCGGCCAGTCCCGCGCGCAGGGACGCCAGCGCGCCCGGATCGCCCTCCAGCAGCTCGCGCAGCACCGGCAGCGGCGGGAAGTGCCCGTGCACCGCGCGGTAGGGGCCGAGCAGCTGGGCGAGCGCGGTGGCGGCGCCCCGGGCGCCCACGGTGTCCAGGTCCCCGGCCAGGGCCTCGGCGAGGAAGGCGGCGGCCTCGTCGGGGTCGTCGGACTCCGCGTAGGGGTCGAGGTCGTGCACGGAGGCGGGGTCGCCGATGCGGACCACCACGTCGTACGCCGCGTCCGGGCCGAGGGGCGAACCGGCGGCGGAGACGGCGACCACCGCGCAGCGGCCGGTGAGCGCCTGGAGGGCGAGCGCCTCGGCGACCGGCTCGGTGACGTGCCGGGTCTTGCCCGAGCCGGACGGCCCGACCACCAGCAGCGAGGTGCCGAGCGTGTCCGGGCCGACGGCCGCGCCGGCGTCGTGGTAGGCGCGCGGGGCCCGCTCCCCCGGCACCCAGCGCCCGATGCGCACCTGCCCCTCCAGCAGGTCGTGCCGGACGGTACGACGGGGCAGGTCGCGGGCGCCGGAGGGGTGGGTCCAGGCGGCGCCGCCCTCACGCAGCACGGTGTCGGCGAAGACGGGCGTGCGCGCCTCGCGCCGGGCCCGGTCCCAGGCCCGCTGGACGCGGGCGCAGTCCACGTCGTTCATACGCCCGCCGGCGACCTCGGCGGTGAGCACGTCGGCCGCCTGGTGCTGCCCGGCGTGGCGCAGCCCGGGCCACTGGGAGCGCGGCAGGTCGGCGGGCGGCGGGGCGGCCGGTCCCGTGGCGGCGCGGCGGCGGGCGGAGAGCTCCCTGACGTGGCCCAGCCAGCCGCCGAGGCGGGCGAAGGGCCACACCACCAGCAGGGTGATGAGCGCGTACAGGGTGTCGGTGAACAGCTGGGAGGCGAACAGGTCGTAGCCGCCGGAGAGGAGGACGACCAGGGAGAACACCGGGTCGACCACCGGCAGCGGGTTCCAGCCGACGCCCGGGAAGGCGCCGGGGAAGACCAGGCTCAGCGTGATCAGGGCGCCCGCGGCGGCGAGCAGGGCCCGGGCGGGCTGCGGGCGGCTGCCCACGAAGTGTCGCAGCACCTCGGGCCAGCTGCCCAGGTGCGCCACGGCGTAGACGAGCACGGCGAAGAACACGCCGTCGTAGACCACGACCGCCTCGCGGCCCTGCATGCCCTTCGGGGACACCGTGCCGCCCCACCACCAGTCGCCCGGGGTGAACAACTTCAGCGGGGCCCACTGGTAGGGCAGGGCGCCCTGCCGCCACAGCGACCACACGAGCAGGGCCACCACGAGCGGGATCAGCAGGCCGACGACCGTGATGGAGGGCAGCCGCCGCGAGGCCTCGGCGCCCTTCGGGGGGCGGTGGCCCAGGCGCCAGATGCCGGTGCGGGCGGCCGGCCGGGGCGCGTCGAGCCAGTCGGCCACGGCGGCGCGCGGTGCGTGTGCGGGGGCGTGCCCGGGCGGGGGCGGCGACGACTCGTAGCCGTACGAGTCCGGCGCACCAGGCGCACCAGGCGCTCCGGGCGCGCCCGGGGGGCGCGTCGGCCGGGGCGGTGGCGCGGAAGCGTCCCGCGGCACCGCCGGGCGCGGCACCGGGTGCGCATGCTTGGGATGCGTACCCCGGGCGTCCTGCGTCCCGTCGTCCATCTGCCCTGCCCCCTGACCAGCCGTTCCGTCCACCATCAGCGAGTCAATCTAACGCCCGGGCAAGGGGAGTTCACCGATTGCGGGCGAAGGCGCCCGGCGGGGCGCCGGCGCCCGGGCTCTCCCCGGCCCGCGGCCTTCTTCCATCCCCCTCTATGTCCACCGCGGACAACCGCGACTCCAGACAACGCCCACATGGAGCATGCCCACCCCCCTTCCGCCGCCCTAACCTGCGAAGAAAGCAGGAAAGCGTCCGAAAAACGCCCCCGAGGGCAAGACTCGCAAGATCTCATCAGGGAGCCCCCATGACCGCACTTGAGCAGGAGCGCCGCGTCGTCACCGCCATTCCCGGCCCGAAGTCGCAGGAGCTGCAGGCCCGCCGTCTCGCCGCGGTCGCGCAGGGCGTGGGCTCCACGCTGCCGGTCTTCGTCACCCGGGCGGGCGGCGGCATCATCGAGGACGTCGACGGCAACAGGATCATCGACTTCGGCTCCGGCATCGCCGTGACCTCGGTCGGCGCCTCCGCCGAGACGGTCGTACGCCGCGCCTCCGCGCAGCTCGCCGACTTCACCCACACCTGTTTCATGGTCACGCCGTACGAGGGTTACGTGGCCGTCGCCGAGGCGCTTGCCGAGCTCACGCCGGGAGACCACGCCAAGAAGTCGGCCCTGTTCAACAGCGGCGCCGAGGCGGTGGAGAACGCGGTCAAGATCGCCCGCGCGTACACCAAGCGCCAGGCTGTCGTCGTGTTCGACCACGGTTACCACGGCCGTACGAACCTCACCATGGCGCTCACGGCCAAGAACATGCCGTACAAGCACGGCTTCGGCCCCTTCGCGCCCGAGGTCTACCGCGTCCCGGTCGCCTACGGCTACCGCTGGCCGACCGGACCGGAGAACGCCGGTCCCGAGGCCGCCGAGCAGGCCATCGACCAGATCACCAAGCAGGTCGGCGCGGACAACGTGGCCGCGATCATCATCGAGCCGGTGCTCGGCGAGGGCGGCTTCATCGAGCCCGCCAAGGGCTTCCTGCCCGCGATCCGCCGGTTCGCCGCCGACAACGGCATCGTCTTCGTCGCGGACGAGATCCAGTCCGGCTTCTGCCGCACCGGCCAGTGGTTCGCCTGCGAGGACGAGGGCATCGTCCCGGACCTGATCACCACCGCCAAGGGCATCGCGGGCGGCCTGCCGCTCGCCGCCGTCACCGGCCGCGCCGAGATCATGGACGCCGCGCACGCGGGCGGCCTGGGCGGCACCTACGGCGGCAACCCCGTCGCCTGCGCGGGCGCGCTCGGCGCGATCGAGACGATGAAGGAGCTCGACCTCAACGCGAAGGCGCGGCGGATCGAGGAGGTCATGAAGGCCCGCCTCGGCGCCATGGCCGAGAAGTTCGACATCATCGGCGAGGTCCGTGGCCGCGGCGCCATGATCGCCATCGAGCTGGTCAAGGACCGCGGCACCAAGGAGCCGAACCCGGAGGCGGCCGGCGCGCTCGCCAAGGCCTGCCACGCCGAGGGCCTGCTGGTCCTGACCTGTGGCACCTACGGCAACGTGCTCCGCTTCCTGCCCCCGCTGGTGATCGGCGAGGACCTTCTCAACGAGGGTCTGGACATCATCGAGCAGGCGTTCACGCGCATCTGAGCGGGGGATTCGCACACCCGGTGGCGCCTGCGGCAGACCGTGTGAAGAAGGTGTGCGAGGTGGATGGCAGGACGCCGTTCCGGCTGTTCCGCGCCCCTTCGCTGCCGTAGCTTCTACGGCAGATGAGAGATACACCCGCCCACAGGGGACTGTGGGTGACATCAGGCCGACGCCTCCCCAGCTTCGACCTGGTCGTGCCTCGCGCACACAACCGGAGCCCCCGGGCTCCGGGTCTCCTCACCGATCGGACGGTCGCCCGCCCCAAACCCCCCGGGGCGCGCGACGTTCCGGTCAGGACGGTCGACGTCAGATGGGACGACCGCCCCCCGAAGGGCCGGCGCACACCCCCCCTTGCGCCGGCCCTTCGACGTGTCCGGCGCGGGTCTGCGAAGCTGTGGACCATGTCGGCCACCACGGACCGGGACCTCGGGCACGGGTCCGCCGCCCCGGGGGGAAGGCCCGCCGGTCCCGCCCGGTGGGCCTGTTTCGTGTCCCTTCTGATCGCGCTGCCGGCCGTACTCTTCGCGCTGATCACCTGGCAGGTCGTCGAGCGCGGCCCGCTGCTGGGCGTTGACCGCGACGTCAGCCACGCGCTGCTGCGCCCCGACCGCGCCTCCGAACTGCTCGCCGATCTCGGGAACGTCGAGGTCGCGGTGCCGGTCCTCG
Organism: Streptomyces anandii JCM 4720; assembly: GCF_014650655.1. GTDB lineage: Bacteria > Actinomycetota > Actinomycetes > Streptomycetales > Streptomycetaceae > Streptomyces > Streptomyces anandii. The sequence goes on along the minus strand of NZ_BMVJ01000019.1, from coordinate 118,764 downwards.
CGGTCGCGCTGGCGTGCGCGGCCCTGCGGGGGCGTGCCACAGGTGTGGACCGGTGGTGGGTGCCCCCGCTCGCGGCGGCCGTGCTCATGGCGGTGCTGCCCGCGCTGATCGTGCCGCTCAAGGAGTGGACCGGGCGGCACGGGACCACCGCCGTGCCGCCCGGAGTCGGGTACTTCCCGTCCGGACACACCGCGACCGCCGTGATCGCGTACGGGTCCGGGACGCTGGTCCTCCTCCCGCTGCTGCGCACGGCCCTCGCCCGTCTCGCGGTCGTCGCCGTGTGCTGCGCGCTGGTGCTCGCCGTGTCGTTCGGGCTGGTGCGGCGCGGCTACCACTGGCCGCTGGACGTGGTGGCCAGCTGGTGCCTCGGCGCCGTGCTGCTCTCGCTGCTGTTCCTGCTGCTCGCGTCCCTCAGCCGAAGTACGCGTCGAAGTTCTTCTGGAACTCCCAGTTCGAGAACCGGTCCCAGTTGACCGACCAGGTCATCAGGCCGCGCAGGGCCGGCCAGGCGCCGTGGGTGGCGTACGGGCCGCAGTTGGTCTTCCTGGTGAGGCAGTCCAGGGTCCTGGTGACCTCGGACGGGGAGACGTAGCCGTTGCCCGCGTTGGTGGAGGCGGGCATGCCGATCGCCACCTGGTCGGGGCGCAGCGGCGGGAAGAGGCCGGCGGGGTCGCCCGCCACCGGGAAGCCGGTGAGGAGCATGTCGGTCATGGCGATGTGGAAGTCCGCGCCGCCCATGGAGTGGTACTGGTTGTCAAGGCCCATGATCGGGCCCGAGTTGTAGTCCTGGACGTGGCGCGTGCGGCGGGAGGTCCGTGCCGCCGCCCGGGCCGCCGGGGTTCGCGGCCGTGGTCGCGGTCACCGTCGCCGACCGTGCCGACTCGCCGGCGTCGTTGACCGCCGCGACCTGGAAGGCGTACGCCGTCGACGCGGCGAGGCCGGTGACCGTGGCCGAAGTCCCGGTGACGGTCTGGACCTTGGCGCCGTCCCGGTAGACCGCGTAGCCCGTGGCGCCCGTCACCGGCGACCACGTCAGGGCCACGCTGGAGGAGGTGACCGTGCCGGCCTTGAGTCCGGTGGGCGCGGCGGGCGGCTGCTGTCCGGTGCCGCCGCCCGGGCCGACGAGGGAGAGGTCGTCGGCGTAGTAGGCGCCCGTGCCGTACCAGCCGTGCGTGTAGACGGTGACGCCGGTGGTGGACGCGCCGGTGCGGAAGGTGGTGGTGAGCTGCTGCCAGTCGGCGGCGGACTGGGTCCAGGTGGAGACGTCGGTGGTGCCGGTGCCGCTCGCGCCGAGGTAGACGTAGGAGCCGCGGACGTGACCCGACAGCGTGTACTGGGAGTTGGGCTGGACGGCGACCGTCTGCGCGCACTGGGCGTCGTCGCTGCCTACCGGCGTCGCCCGCAGGGCCGAAGTGCCGCCGTGGACCGGGGAGTTCACCGCCGCTCCGGAACCGGCGGTGCAGGACCAGCCGTCCAGGCCCGACTCGAAGCCGCCGTTGCGCAGCAGGTCCGCGTCGGCCGCGTGGGCGGCAGTCGACGAGAGGGCGGTCAGGCCGGGGAGCCCGAGCAGGGTCGCCGTGAGCGCCGCGAGCAGGCGGCGGGCGGCGCGTCCGGTTCTGTCGCGTTCCACAAGTGCCTCCAGGCATGGGGGAGATGGAGGGCGGGGAAGGGAGAGGGGAGCGCGCCCAACTTGGTCCAGACCAATTCCTTTGTCAAGCCCCGCGGCGCCGTCCGGCCGCCGGGCTCAGCGGTCCTCCCCCGCGGCGAGGGCGGCCGCGGCCTCGTGCATCGCCAGTTCCAGCAGGACCGGGTCGGTGAGGGTGCCCGAGCCGTCGGGCGGCACCAGCCAGCGCACCTTCCCGGCGACGCGGCCCGGACCGGGCACGACGATCCAGGTGCCGGCCCCGGCCGAGCGCACCCCGGTGCCCAGCCAGTGTTCGGCCGTGCCCGGCGGCACCAGGAAGCCCACCCGCTCGTCGCCGAAGTCCGCCAGCACCGGCCCCAGTTGGTCCAGGACCCGGATCAGGACGTCCATCGTGGGACAGCCGAGCCGGGCCGGCAGGATCAGCACGTCCCAGGCCCTTCCGGCGGGCAGCAGGGCGATCGCCCGCGGGTCGCGCTCCCACCGCCGGCGGCACGCCTCGGGGTCCGGCGCGACCGATGCCAGCCATCGCAGCGCCGTCCGTGCCCCGGTTCCCGTCATGAGAAGGCCTCCCTCTGCCTCGTCGACGCTGGTCGCGTCACGAGTGGGAGGGAGGTTCCCATCAGGCATTACGCGGGTTCCGGCCACTCGTGGGAGTGAACCGGATCACAGGATGCGCCCGCGTGCGCCGGGCGGTCAGCTGTCGAAGCCCAGCCCCAGCCGGTCCATCGCCCGCAGCCACAGATTGCGCCGGCCGCCGTGCGCGTCCGCCCGCGCC
>NZ_BMVJ01000019.1:103083-116322 GCF_014650655.1 Streptomyces anandii JCM 4720 | reverse complement strand
AGCGACCACTTGGTGAGCGCGATGCCCGTCCACGCGAACGGCTCGGGCGGGAACGGCAGCGGCTTCTTGCGCACCATCTCCAGCTCGGTGCGCTCGGTCCGCTCCCCCGCCAGCAGGTCGAGCATCACCTCGCCGCCGAAGCGGGTCGCGCCCACGCCCAGGCCCGTGTATCCGGCCGCGTAGGCCACCCTGCCCTGGTGGGCGGTGCCGAAGAACGCCGAGAAGCGCGAGCAGGTGTCGATCGCCCCGCCCCAGGCGTGGGTGAAGCGGACGCCCTCCAGCTGCGGGAAGCAGGTGAAGAAATGCCCGGCGAGCTTGGCGTAGGTCTCCGGGCGGTCGTCGTACTCGGCGCGCACCCGGCCGCCGTAGGGATAGACGGCGTCGTAGCCGCCCCACAGGATCCGGTTGTCGGCGGACAGGCGGAAGTAGTGGAACTGGTTGGCGCTGTCGCCGAGGCCCTGGCGGTTCTTCCACCCGATCGACGCCATCTGCTCGTCGCTCAGCGGCTCGGTCATCAGGGCGTAGTCGTACACCGGGACGGTGTAGGAGCGGACGCGTCTGACCAGGCTGGGGAAAATGTTGGTGCCGAGCGCGACCCGGCGGGCGCGCACCTGCCCGTAGGGGGTCCGTACGGCCATTCCGGCGCCGTACGGCTTGAGGGTGAGCGCGGGGGTGTGCTCGTACACGCGGACGCCGAGCCGCAGGCAGGCCCGCTTCAGACCCCAGGCCAGCTTGGCGGGGTGCAGCATGGCGACGCCCCTGCGGTCGAGGAGGCCGGCCTCGAAGGTGGGTGAGGCGACCTGCTCGCGCACCGCGTCCCGGTCGAGGAACTCCATGCCCTCGGCCAGGCCCTTGGCCCGCAACTGCCCGTACCAGTCCTTCAGTTCCCGGGCCTGGTACGGCTCGGTGGCGACGTCGATCTCGCCGGTGCGCTCGAAGTCGCAGTCGATGGAGTACCGGGCGACCGTTTCCTCGATGGCGTCGAGGTTGCGGTCGCCCAGCTCCTGGAGCTTGTGGATCTCGTCCGGCCAGCGGGTGAGGCCGTTGGCCGGGCCGTGGGTGAGGGAGGCGGCGCAGAATCCGCCGTTGCGGCCGGAGGCGGCCCAGCCCACCTCGCGGCCCTCCACCAGCACCACGTCCCTGCCCGGGTCGCGCTCCTTGGCGATCAGCGCGGTCCACAGCCCGCTGTAGCCGCCGCCGACGACCAGCAGGTCGCAGTCGTCGGCGCCGGTGAGCGCGGGCTCGGGGCGGGGCCGGCCGGGGTCGTCCAGCCAGTACGGCACCGGCTGCGCCTCGGAAAGGGATTTCGTCCAGTCGTTGCTGCGGCTCATGGCGCTCGGGGCCATGATTTCAACTCCCCACAGGGTTGTCCCGGGCCAGGCCCTGTCGTCGAGTTCCCGTCGTCCGCCCGGAGGGCGGGCGGGAATTCGACGACGGGGCCTAGGCCTTCTGCCGGGTGCGGCGATTGGTGATGAGCATGGAGGCGAGCACCAACAGCACGGCGACGAGGAACATGGCCGTGCCGATGACGTTGATCTGCACGGGTGTGCCACGCTGCGCCGAACCCCACACGAACATGGGGAAGGTGACGGTCGAGCCCGCGTTGAAGTTGGTGATGATGAAGTCGTCGAAGGAGAGCGCGAACGACAGCAGCGCGCCGGCGGCGATGCCGGGTGCCGCGATCGGCAGGGTGACCCGCAGGAAGGTCTGCACGGGCGAGGCGTACAGGTCCCGCGCGGCCTCCTCCAGCCGCGGGTCCATCGACATCACGCGCGCCTTCACCGCGACGACCACGAAGCTGAGGCAGAACATGATGTGCGCGATGAGGATGGTCCAGAAGCCCAGCTGCGCGCCCATGTTGAGGAACAGGGTGAGCAGCGAGGCCGCCATGACCACCTCGGGCATGGCCATCGGCAGGAAGATCAGCGAGTTCACCGCGGCCCGGGCCCGGAAGCGGTACCGGACCAGCGCGAAGGCGATCATGGTGCCGAGGAGGGTGGCGCCGACCGTCGCCCACAGGGCGATCTGGAGGCTGATGCCCAGCGAGCCGCACATGCCCGCGACACCGCAGGGGTCCCCCCAGGCGTCGGTGGAGAACTGCTGCCACTCGTAGTTGAAGCGCCCCTTCGGCTTGTTGAAGGAGAACACCGTGACGATGACGTTCGGCAGCAGCAGATAGCCGAGCGTCAGCAGTCCCGCGATGACGACGAGATGGCGCTTGAGCCAGTTGACGAAGGGCATTTAGACCAGATCCTCCGTCCCGGACTTGCGGATGTAGATCGTGACCATGAGGAGAATCGCGGCCATGAGGATGAAGGACAGCGCGGCCGCCGTCGGGTAGTCCAGGATCCGCAGGAACTGCGTCTGGATGACGTTGCCGATCATGCGGGTGTCGGTGGAGCCGAGGAGTTCGGCGTTGACGTAGTCGCCGGCCGCCGGGATGAAGGTGAGCAGCGTGCCGGAGACCACGCCCGGCATCGACAGCGGGAAGGTCACCTTGCGGAAGGTGGTCCAGGGTCTGGCGTACAGGTCGCCCGCCGCCTCGTGCAGCCGGCCGTCGATGCGCTCCAGCGAGGTGTAGAGCGGCAGGATCATGAACGGCAGGAAGTTGTACGTCAGACCGCACACCACCGCGAGCGGAGTGGCCAGCACCCGGTCGCCGGCCGTCCAGCCGAGCCAGTTGGTGACGTCCAGGACGTGCAGCGTGTTCAGCGCGCCGACGACCGGCCCGCCGTCGGCGAGGATCGTCTTCCAGGCCAGGGTGCGGATCAGGAAGCTGGTGAAGAACGGCGCGATCACCAGGATCATGATCAGGTTGCGCCAGCGGCCCGCGCGGAAGGCGATCAGATAGGCCAGCGGGTAGCCGAGCAGCAGGCACAGGACCGTGGCGGAGGCCGCGTACATGACCGAGCGCAGGAACTGAGGCCAGTACTCGGACAGCGCGTCCCAGTAGGTCGCGAAGTGCCAGGTGACCTTGTAGCCCTGCTCCAGGGAGCCCTGCTGCACGGAGGTGGAGGCCTGGTAGATCATCGGCAGCGCGAAGAAGATCACGAGCCAGAGCAGGCCGGGCAGCAGCAGCCAGTACGGAGTGAGGCGGCCCCGCCTGCGCGGGGGCTTCTTGTCGGGGGTGGTGGGCGCCAGCGGTGGGGGCGCCTCGGTGACTGCGGCCATCAGGCGGCCTCCTCCTCGACGCTCTCCACGCCGGCGTCGATGTCCTGGGCCGCGTCGAGCCCGAAGGTGTGCGCCGGGTTCCAGTGCAGGACCACCTCGGCGCCGGGCACCAGGCGGGCGTCGCGGTCGATGTTCTGGGCGTAGACCTCGAACTCGGGGCAGACGGGGCTGTCGATCACGTACTGGGTGGAGACGCCGATGAAGCTGGAGTCGGCGATCCGGCCCGTGATGCGGTTGCGGCCCTCGGGGATCTCGCCGGCGTCGGCGGCGGCGGTCAGGGAGATCTTCTCCGGGCGGATGCCGACCAGCACCTTGCCGCCGGTCGCCGCCGGGGCCGAGCAGCGCGCCGAGGGCAGGGACAGCTTGCCGCCGCCCGCCTTCAGGACGATGTCGTCACCGCTCCTTGAGTCGACCTCGGCCTCGATCAGGTTGGAGGTGCCGAGGAAGTTGGCGACGAAGGTGGTCTGCGGGTTCTCGTAGAGGTCGGTGGGCGAGCCGAGCTGCTCGACCCGGCCGGCGTTCATCACGGCGACCGTGTCGGCCATGGTCATGGCCTCCTCCTGGTCGTGCGTGACGTGGATGAAGGTGATGCCGACCTCGGTCTGGATGCGCTTGAGCTCCAGCTGCATCTGGCGGCGCAGCTTCAGGTCGAGCGCACCGAGCGGCTCGTCCAGCAGCAGCACCTTGGGGTGGTTGATCAGCGCGCGGGCGACCGCGACGCGCTGCTGCTGGCCGCCGGAGAGCTGGTGCGGCTTCTTGCGTGCCTGCTCGCCCAGCTGGACCAGCTCCAGCATCTCCTCGACCTGCTTCTTGACGCTCTTGATGCCGCGCCGGCGCAGGCCGAAGGCGACGTTCTCGAAGATGTCCAGGTGCGGGAAGAGGGCGTAGGACTGGAAGACCGTGTTGACCGGGCGTTTGTACGGCGGCAGGCGCGTCACGTCCTGGTCGCCGAGGTGGACGGTGCCCAGGGTGGGCTCCTCCAGGCCCGCGATCATGCGCAGGGTGGTGGTCTTGCCGCAGCCGGAGGCGCCGAGCAGGGCGAAGAAGGAGCCCTGCGGCACGGTCAGGTCCAGCGGGTGCACGGCGGTGAAGCTGCCGTAGGTCTTGCTGATTCCGGAGAGGCGGACGTCGCCGCTGTTGTCCGTGGTGGTCATTCTCGTCACGCCCCTGTGAGCTTCGCGAACTTCTCTTCGTAGGCCGCCTCTTCCTTGTCGCTCAGGGCGCGGAAGGAGTGGGCCTTGGCCACCATGTCCTTGGTGGGGATGATCAGCGGGTTCTCCGCGGAGGCCTTGTCGATCTTGGCCAGTTCCTCCTTCGCCCCGTCGACGGGGCTCATGTAGGCGACGTAGGCGGAGAGCTGGGCTGCCTGCCGCGGCTCGTAGTAGAAGTCGATCAGCCGTTCGGCGTTGGCCTTGTGGCGGGCCTTGTTCGGGATCAGCATGTTGTCGGTCGAGGTGAGCCAGCCGGCGTCCGGGATGACGTAGTCGACGTCGGGGCTGTCCGACTGGAGCTGGACGATGTCCCCGCCCCAGGCGACACAGGCGGCGATGTCGCCCTTGGTCAGGTCCGAGGTGTAGTCGTTGCCGGTGAAGCGGCGGATCTGGCCCTTGTCGACGGCCTTCTGCAGACGGGCGATCGCCGCGTCGTAGTCGTCGTCGCTGACCTTCGCCGGGTCCTTGCCCATGTCGAGCAGGGTCATGCCCATGGTGTCGCGCATCTCGGACAGGAAGGAGACCCGGCCCTTGAGCTTGGGGTTGTCCAGCAGGTCGGAGACCGACTTCACCTCGATGCCGTCCAGCGCCTTCTTGTTGTAGGCGATGACGGTGGAGACGCCCTGCCAGGGGTAGGAGTAGGCGCGGCCCGGGTCCCAGTCGGGGCTGCGGTACTGCTCGGCCAGGTTGGCGAAGGCCTGCGGCAGGTTCGCCGGGTCGAGCTTCTGCACCCAGCCCAGGCGGATCAGCCGCGCGGCGAGCCAGTCGGTGAGGACTATCAGGTCCCGGCCGGTGTCCTGGCCGGCGGCGAGCTGCGGCTTGATCTTGCCGAAGAACTCGTTGTTGTCGTTGATGTCCTCGGTGTACTTGACCTGGATGCCGGTCCGCCTGGTGAACGTCTCCAGCGTCGGGTGGTGCTTGCCGCTGTCGTCGACGTCGATGTACTCGGGCCAGTTGGAGAAGTTCACCACCTTCTCCTTGGCCGAGTGGTCCTCGGCGGAGGTGCCGCCCTGGGTCTTGCCGGCCGCGGGGATCCCGCAGGCGCTCAGCGCCCCGAGTCCGCCGACGGTGAGCGCGCCGCCCGCGGAGGCGCGCAGCAGCGAACGACGGGTGAGGGAGGCCCGCCCGTTGCGGAAGCTGCGTCGTATGGCGGCCACTTGGGCCGGAGCCAGGCGGTCGGGCTCGTACTGCTCCATGCGCGTGGTGCCCTTTCGGGAGGATTGGCCCGGTCACAGGCCGGTGGTGGCTATCGGTCCCCGAAGATCGTGCGGTGCCAGTCCTTGCGGGCCACCGCCGTGTTGTCGAACATGACGTGCTTGATCTGCGTGTACTCCTCGAACGAGTAGGCGGACATGTCCTTGCCGAAGCCGGACTGCCCGTATCCGCCGTGCGGCATCTCGCTGATGATCGGAATGTGGTCGTTGATCCACACGCATCCCGCCTTGATCTCCCGGGTCGCCCGGTTCGCCCGGTAGACGTCCCGGCTCCACGCCGAGGCGGCCAGACCGTACGGAGTGTCGTTGGCCAGCCGGATGCCCTCATCATCACCGTCGAACGGCAGCACGACCAATACCGGGCCGAAGATCTCCGACTGGACGATCTCGCTGTCCTGCGGGGCGTCCGCGACCAGGGTGGGCCGGTAGTAGGCGCCGTCCTTCAGCTCGCCCTGCGGGACCTCGCCGCCGGTGACCACGCGCGCGTAGGCGCGGGCCCGGTCGACGAAACCGGCCACCCGGTCGCGCTGGGTGTGCGAGATCAGCGGTCCGAGGTCGGTGCCGGGGGCGAACGGGTCACCGAGGCGGACGGTGTCCATCAGGGCGGCCGTCCGCTCGACGAACGCCTCGTAGAGCGGGCGCTGCACATACGCGCGTGTGGCGGCCGTGCAGTCCTGACCGGTGTTGATCAGCGCGCCCGCGACCGCGCCGTTGACGGCGGCATCGAGGTCGGCGTCGTCGAAGACCACGAAGGGCGCCTTGCCGCCGAGCTCCAGGTGCAGGCGCTTGACAGTGGCGGTGGCGATCTCGGCGACGCGCCTGCCCACGGGTGTGGATCCGGTGAAGGAGGTCATCGCCACGTCCGGGTGGCCGACCAGATGCTCGCCGGCCTCCCGGCCGGTGCCGGTGACGATGTTGATCACGCCGTCCGGGATGCCCGCGTCGGTGGCGGCCTGCGCGAACATCAGCGAGGTCAGCGGGGTCAGCTCGGCGGGCTTGAGCACGATGGTGTTGCCCGCCGCGATCGCCGGGAGGATCTTCCAGGCGGCCATCTGGAGCGGGTAGTTCCAGGGCGCGATGGAGCCTACGACGCCGATGGGCTCGCGGCGTACGTAGGAGGTGTGGTCGCCGGAGTACTCGCCGGCCGACTGGCCCTGCAGGTGACGGGCGGCGCCCGCGAAGAACGCCGTGTTGTCGATCGTGCCGGGCACGTCGAACTCGCGGGTCAGCTTCAGCGGCTTGCCGCACTGCAGGGACTCGGCGCGGGCCAGGTCCTCGGCGCGGTCGGCCAGGACGGCCGCGAAGCGGTGCAGGGCGTCCGAGCGCTCGCCCGGCGTGGCGCCCGCCCAGCCGGGGAACGCCTCGCGGGCTGCGGCCACTGCGGCGTCGACGTCGTCCGTGCCGGCCAGGTCGTAGACGAGGACCTCCCTGCCGGTGGCCGGGTCGACGACCGCGTGCGTGCGGCCCGAGGTGCCCTTGGCGGGGCGGCCCGCGATGAACTGCGCGCCGTCCGCGAAACACTCCTGGGCCGGAAACCGGTCCGGGGTGGCGGTGCCCGGGTTGTGCATGTCGCTCTCCTCCACCGCCGCCCGCTCTCCACGGGGGCGGCTGGCGTAGCTCCAGCTCGATTTGAGTGCCGATCCTGACAGAGCTATGCCACTCCAACAAGTGATTCCGTTGTTGCCTTTTGGTTACGCGACGGAATCTGTCGACCAGGTGTCGAGTCGGCACGGAAAAGGGGGGACGGAGTGTCAGTGGTGCGTGCCACACTCGCGTGCATGGGGAGGATCGATTCCTGGAAAGCCCTGATCAGGGAGGTCCAGGCGGGGACGAGAGTGAAGTACCTGCACTTCTGGGGGCACCGGCCGCGACCCGACGGGCGGGTGGGTCCGAGCTGTCTGAGCCAGTGGTGGCCCTCGCCGTTCACCGTGGACGGGGTGACGTACGCGAGCGCGGAGCACTGGATGATGGCCGGCAAGGCCCGGCTGTTCCAGGACGCGGAGGCGGAGCGGCGGGTGCTGGCCGCGGGGCATCCGTCCGAGGCCAAGAAGGCGGGGCGGCTGGTGCGCGGCTTCGACGAGGGGACCTGGGCACGAGAGCGGTTCGCCCTCGTGACCGAGGGCAGCGTCCACAAGTTCGCCGCCCACCCCGGCCTGCGGGAGTTCCTCCTGAACACGGGCGACCGCGTCCTGGTCGAGGCAAGCCCGGTCGACCGGATCTGGGGCATCGGCCTCCCGGCAGACGCCGAAGCGGCCTCCGACCCGCACCGCTGGCTCGGCCCCAACCTCCTGGGCTTCGCCTTGATGGAGACCCGGGCCCGATTGCGTGCCTGGGGCGGCTGCACGGCCGGCTCCTGAAGCCCGGTCGTCGACGGGGTCGCCCCGGTGAGGCGGCCGCGCCTCGGCCGGTCGGCGCGGCCTCCGCCATCACGGCGGGTCGTCGGCGCATCGCGCGGCCGCGCGACGGCGCGCGAGGAGGCGCCCCGGCGGGCCGGCCCGGTGGCCGTCAGGCGGTTGGGCCGGCCGGACCCCAGGGCGTGGGCCCGGTGGGCGTGGGCCGGCCGCGCCGGGTGGGGGCGCGGCGGGCCGTGGGGTCAGAAGGTGCCGCCGGCGCTGCTCATGAAGCTGGCGAAGACCAGGAGACCCAGCAGGGGCAGGACCACCGTGGCGACGATGCCGCAGACCAGGCCGGCGGTCGCGGCGCCCTTGTTGGTGGCCTCGCCCCGGTTGGCCTTGCCGCGTCCGATCGCGCCGAAGATGATCCCGAGGATGCCGAGGATGACCCCGAAGAACCAGAAGATGAAGGTCAGGCTGCAGACGACGCCGATGATGCCGAGCACCAGACCCGTGGTGCCCATGCCGTTGCTCGGCTGCGCGGCCATGCCGTAGCCGGGGGCCTGCGGATACACCGGGGGCGCGACCGGGTAACCGGGCTGGCCCTGTGGATAGCCGTAACCCGGGCCGGACTGCTGCGGGTAGCCGTAGCCCGGCGCGGGCTGCTGCGGCGGCTGGGACGGCGGCCCGAATCCACCGGGGTTGGGCTGCGTGTCGGACATGGTCTGGTCTCCCCTCCGTTGACAGTCAGGCATCGTAATGGGCCTGTTCGCCGTGGGGGACACCGTCCGCCGAGACTGTTGCGCGGCGGCCGCGCGGGACCCGCTCAGCGGTCGGCGAGCACCGTGACGGAGGGCCCGAGCGAACCGTAGTACGGGTCGCTGTCCTCCTCGTGCTGGATGGCGGTCGTGATCCCTATCGCGAGCAGCACGACCACGGCGATGCCGAGGAAGATGCCGATGATCCCCATCACCAGCCCCGCCTGGGCCTGCCCGTGATTGGTGGCCTCACCGCGCTCGGCCCGGCGCCGTCCCTTGACGCCGAACACCACCGCGAGGACGCCGAGCACCAGCGACACCACTCCGTACAGGCAGAACAGACAGCAGGACAGGATGCCGAGCACCATGGCGGCGGTGCCCATGCCGTTCTGCGGCGCCATGGGCATGCCCGGCCAGCCGCCGTAGCCCGCCGGGCCCGGGTACGTGGGGTACGCGGGGTAGCCGTAGCCGCTCGGGGCGGCCGGTCCGGTGGGCGCCACCGGCGGCGGGGGCACCGCGGACCCGGCGCCGGGAGCGGGGTGGCCCCCGGTGTCGTAGCCGGGCGCGGCGAAGGGCGCGGCCGGCATCGACGCCATCGTCGCCTGGTCGTGCACCGAGGGCGGCGTGTACGGCGGCTGTGCGGCCGCCTGCCCGGGCACCTGGTCCTGCGGCGGGTACGGCGCCGCCGCGGGCGGCGGGGTCTTGTCCAGCGAGGGCCTGCTTCCGGGCGGCGCCCACGGGTTGTCGCCGGCTCCGGCGTCCCCGCCCGCCCGCGTTCCGTCCGTCATGTCCTCGCGTCCCCCTCGGTCGATCGTCCCGCCATGCTACGGCCCTCGCACGCGGCCCCCGCGACCGGTCCCGACGCCCGGCCACGGTCCCCGGGATCCCCCCGGGATCACCCCGGGACCACGGCGGGACCGCCCCGGAACCGCTCCGGCCCCGGCGCCGCGCACCCCGTACGCCTACGATGGCCTGGCTCATCGATCAGCCGATCACCCGCACCGCGCCACGCCCCCTCGCCGGGGCCCGCGGTGCCGTTCCCGGGGAGGGACACCTTGACCGACCAGCGCGCACCCCGCGACCCCCATGCCTTCATCGCCGGACTGCCCAAGGCGGAGCTGCACGTGCACCACGTCGGCTCCGCGTCCCCCCGGATCGTCTCCGAACTGGCCGCCCGCCACCCCGACTCCAAGGTGCCCACCGACCCCGAGGCCCTGGCCGACTACTTCACCTTCACGGACTTCGCGCACTTCATCGAGGTGTACCTGTCCGTCGTCGACCTGATCCGCACCCCCGAGGACGTACGGCTGCTGACCTACGAGGTCGCCCGCGACCTGGCCCGCCAGCAGGTGCGGTACGCCGAGCTGACCATCACGCCGTTCTCCTCCACCCGGCGCGGCATCGACGAGCGCGCCTTCATGGACGCCATCGAGGACGCCCGCAAGGCGGCCGAGGCCGAGTTCGGGACCGTGCTGCGCTGGTGCTTCGACATCCCCGGCGAGGCCGGGCTGGAGTCGGCCGAGGAGACCGCCCGGCTCGCCACCGACGACCGGCTGCGCCCGGAGGGCCTGGTGTCGTTCGGGCTCGGCGGACCCGAGATCGGCGTGCCCCGGCCGCAGTTCAAGCCGTACTTCGACCGGGCGATCGCCGCCGGGCTGCACTCGGTGCCGCACGCCGGTGAGACCACCGGACCGGAGACGGTGTGGGACGCCCTGACCGAGCTGCGCGCCGAGCGCATCGGGCACGGAACCAGCTCCGCCCAGGACCCGAAGCTGCTGGCCCACCTCGCCGAGCACCGGATCCCGCTGGAGGTCTGCCCGACCTCCAACATCGCCACCCGCGCCGTGCGCGACCTCGACGAGCACCCGATCAGGGAGTTCGCCCGCGCCGGGGTGCTCGTCACGATCAACTCCGACGACCCGCCGATGTTCGGCACCGACCTCAACAACGAGTACGCGGTGGCCGCCCGCCTCCTCGGCCTCGACGAGCGCGGCATCGCCGAGCTCGCCAGGAACGCGGTGCGCGCCTCCTTCCTCGACGAGGCCGGCAAGGCGCGGCTCACGCGGGAGATCGACGCCTACACCGAGACCTGGCTCGCCCCCTGACCCGGGCCCGGGGGTCCGGGCCTCGCCCAACGGTGTCCGGGCCCTGACACCGGCTCGCGGGACACAATGGGGCCCATGCAGACCGTGACGGCCGTGGCGCACCGCGGCGACCCCTACCGCTTCCGCGAGAACACGATCGCCTCACTGCGCTCCGCGCTCGACCAGGGCGCGGACGCGGTGGAGATCGACGTACGCCTGACCCGCGACGGCGTGCCCGTGCTGCTGCACGACGAGACGCTGAAGCGGCTGTGGGGGTACGACCGCCCGCTGCGCTCGCTGTCCGCGCGGGAGCTGGCGGAGCTCACCCGCGGCGGGGTGCCGACGCTGGCCGAGGCGCTGGCCGCGACGGACGGCAGCCGGGTGATGGTGGACCTCCCCGGCGGCCCGAGCCCGGCGGCCGTGCGGCGGATCGTGGGCGTGGTCGGCGACTGCGGGGCCGGGGAGCGCGTGTACTACTGCGCGGGCGCGGAGGCGATGCTCGCGGTCCGCGCGGCCGACCCGTCCGCCGAGATCGCCCTGACCTGGACGTCGCTCGCTCCCCCGCGGGCGGGGCTGCTGGACGCCGTACGGCCCCGGTGGCTGAACTACCGCTTCGGCCTGGTGGACAGGGCGCTGGCGGCCCGCGTCCACCGCGGCGGCCACCTGCTGTCCGTGTGGACGCCGGACACCCGCCGCTCCCTGCGCCGTCTGCTGGACGTGGGCGTCGACTCGGTCACCACCAACCGTGTCGACCTGCTGTGCGCCCTGCGCGGTCACTGAGCGCGCCGAGCAGCCGACGGGCCACCACGTGCGAGGCGACCGTCGCCGCGGCCGCGGCCCCGATGCCCACGGCCACGTCCCGCGGGCGCGCCGGGCGCAGCACACCGGCCCGCCGCAGCCGCCCGCGCGCCCAGAGCGTGAAGGGGACGACCACGACCGGCGAGGTGGCCGATCCGGGGGTGTAGCCCCGTACCGCCGCGGCCTGGGCGAGGTGGACCAGGCCGTGCAGGCCGAAGCCGTTCAGCGCGGCCTGGTAGGCGGCCGAGCGGCCGCCGGTCGCCTGCCCGGCGACGGACGCCGCGGCGACGATCCCGGCCATCACGGCGACGGCCACGCCGAATTCGCGCGCGTCGAGCGACTCGGCCCGCCGCCACACCGCCTCCGGCACGTCCGGGAACCGTTCCCGCAGCCGGGGGACGTTGCGCCGCAGCCATCCCGGCACGGCGGCCAGTTCCTCGGCGTCGTGCAGGGCCCAGGCCGCCAGCAACCCGAGGGTGACCTCCGGGCCCACCGGTCCGCCGCCGTGGGGGGCCGGGCTTTCGCGTGTGTCCGTCACGGCCCTGAGTCTGCTACAGGCCCACGATCTTGTTCCAGCGGCGGGCGAACTCGACGCGTTCGGTGGACGTGATGTCGCGGGCGATGGCGAGGCGGCGGCGCATCGCGGAGTCCGGGAAGATCAGCGGGTTCTCGGCGAGGGCCGCGGTGTCCTCGTCCTTGGCGTCGGCGAGGACCGCCTGGGCCGCGGGGACGGGGCAGACGTAGTTGACCCAGGTGGCGAGTTCGGCGGCCACCTCCGGGTCGTAGTAGTAGTCGATCAGCCGCTCGGCGTTGGCCTTGTGGCGGGCCCGGTCCGGGATCATCAGGGAGTCCGCCCACAGCTCGGCGCCCTCCTCGGGCACGACGAAGCGGATGCCGGGGTTGTCGGCCTGGAGCTGGATGACGTCGCCCGAGTAGGCCTGGCAGGCCAGTACGTCGCCGCTGACCAGGTCCTTGGTGTAGTCGTTGCCGGTGAAGCGGCGGATCTGGCCGCGCCGCACCTGCTTCTCCACCTGGTCGCACACCCGGTGGAAGTCGTCCGCCTTCCAGGCGCGGATGTCGACGCCGTTGCCCTGCATGAGCAGCGCGAACGCCTCGTCCAGGCCGGACAGCAGGGTGACGCGGCCCTTGAGGTCGCTCGCCCAGAGGTCCGGGACGCCACGGATCTCGCGGCCGAGCCTGCGGTGGTCGTAGGCGATGCCGGTGATGCCGGACTGCCAGGGCACCGTGAACTTCCGGCCGGGGTCGAAGGCGGGCGAGCGCAGCAGCGGGTCCAGGTGGCGGGCCACCTGGGGCTGTCGGGCGCGGTCCATCTCCTGCACCCAGCCCAGGCGGACGAAGCGGGCGCACATCCAGTCGCTCATGACGATCAGGTCGCGGCCGGGCCGCTGGTGGTTCATCAGGGCGGGGCTGATCTTGCCGAAGAACTCGTCGTTGTCGTTGATCTCCTCGACGTAGTCGACGGAGATGCCCGTGCGTCCGCCGAAGGCCTCGAGGGTGGGGCGGCGGTTGGGGTCGTCGTCGTCCGTGTCGATGTAGAGGGGCCAGTTCGCCCAGGTGAGCCGTTTGTCGGTGGCGGAGGCGTCGGGGACGGACCGGTCGCCGGGGTGTACGTAGGCGGCGGGGACCCCGCAGCCGGCCAGGGCACCGAG
>NZ_BMVJ01000019.1:94652-103058 GCF_014650655.1 Streptomyces anandii JCM 4720 | reverse complement strand
CGCGGCGGTGCCGCCGAGCGCGCGCAGCAGTGAACGGCGGGACGGCGAGGGCGAGTTGGGAGTCCGGTGCATTCGGGCAGCATGCCGCCCGGCTCACCGTGCGGACAATCGACGCTCCGTCGATCCCGCCCGGCCGCGCCCGACACCCTGTCGACCGGCCCCACTTCGCCGAACCGCGGCAGCGTGGGGCGGCCCGGCCGGGGGCCGGGCGCACCGGGGCCCCGGGCGGTCCGTCCTCCGCCCGGGGCCCCGGTGTCTTCCGGCGATGCCGCCGCAAGGCCTACGCGTCGAGCGACGTCATCACGTGCTTGATGCGCGTGTAGTCCTCGAAGCCGTACGCCGACAGGTCCTTGCCGTAGCCGGACTTCTTGAAGCCGCCGTGGGGCATCTCGGCGACCAGCGGGATGTGGGTGTTGATCCACACGCAGCCGAAGTCGAGCTTCTTGGACATCCGCATGGCGCGGGCGTGGTCCTTGGTCCACACCGAGGAGGCCAGCGCGTACTCGACGCCGTTGGCCCACTCGACGGCCTGGTCCTCGTCCGAGAAGGACTGGACGGTGATGACCGGGCCGAAGACCTCCTTCTGGATGATCTCGTCGTCCTGCTTGAGCCCGGAGACGACGGTGGCGGCGTAGAAGTAGCCCTTCTCGCCGACCTGGTGGCCGCCGGCCTCTACCTTGGCGTGGGCGGGCAGCCGCTCGATGAAGCCGGCGACCTGCTTGAGCTGGTTGGGGTTGTTCAGCGGGCCGAAGAGGACGTCCTCGTCGTCGGGCTGCCCGGTCTTGGCGTCCTCGGCGGCCTTGGCGAGCGCGGAGACGAACTCGTCGTGGATCGACTCGTGCACCAGCACGCGCGTGGCGGCGGTGCAGTCCTGGCCGGCGTTGAAGAAGCCGGCCACCGAGATGTCCTCGACCGCCTTGTCGATGTCGGTGTCCTCGAAGACCACCACCGGGGCCTTGCCGCCGAGCTCGAGGTGGACGCGCTTGAGGTCCTTGGACGCGGACTCGGCGACCGACATGCCGGCGCGCACCGAGCCGGTGATGGAGGCCATCGCCGGGGTCGGGTGCTCGACCATCAGGCGGCCGGTGTCGCGGTCGCCGCAGATGACGTTGAAGACGCCCTTGGGCAGGACCGAGCCGATGATGTCGGCGATCAGGACCGTGGACGCGGGGGTGGTGTCCGACGGCTTGAGGACGACCGTGTTGCCCGCGGCGAGCGCCGGGGCGAACTTCCACACGGCCATCATCATCGGGTAGTTCCACGGCGCGACCTGCGCGCAGACACCGATCGGCTCGCGGCGGACGATCGAGGTCATGCCCTCCATGTACTCGCCGGCCGAGCGGCCCTCGAGCATCCGGGCCGCACCCGCGAAGAAGCGGATCTGGTCGACCATGGGCGGGATCTCCTCGGAGCGGGTCAGCCCGATCGGCTTGCCCGTGTTCTCCACCTCCGCCGCGATCAGCTCCTCGGCGCGCTCCTCGAAGGCGTCCGCGATCTTCAGCAGGGCCTTCTGCCGCTCCGCGGGGGTGGTGTCGCGCCAGCCGGGGAAGGCCGCGGCGGCGGCCGCCATGGCGGCGTCGACGTCCGCCTCGCCGGACAGCGGCGCGGTCGCGTAGGCCTCGCCGGTCGCGGGGTTGACCACCTCGGTGGTCCGTCCGTCGGCGGCGTCCCGGAACTCACCGTCGATGTAGTTGCGCAGACGACGCAGCTCGGTGCTCACTGCCGGCCCTCCTGGTCTGGTTGTGGCTCTTTCTGGCTGTTTCTGGCTGTCCAGCCACTGAGATGCCCACCCTAGTCGGCACTCCGACGTTTTCAACACCCCCGTCGCGTGGACTTCTGCGAAATCCGCACGTCTCAGTCCCGTAAACAACGAATTTCATCGCTACGGCCTTGCGGAACTGTCGAGACGTCGTGCACAGTGTGCTCGTGGCCAGTCGAAGCGCAGACCAGAGGGACTCCCGCGAGTCCAGGAACGGCAATCCCCACCTGGACGCCGTCTCCCTCGCCATCATCGAGCAGCTCCAGGAGGACGGCCGCCGGCCGTACGCCGCGATCGGCAAGGCCGTCGGCCTGTCGGAGGCGGCCGTGCGCCAGCGCGTCCAGAAGCTGCTCGACCAGGGCGTGATGCAGATCGTCGCCGTCACGGACCCGCTCACCGTGGGCTTCCGCAGGCAGGCGATGGTCGGCGTCAACGTCGAGGGAGACGTGGAGTCCATCGCGGACGCGCTGACTGACATGTCGGAAGTCGAGTACGTGGTGATGACCGCGGGCTCGTTCGACATCCTCGCCGAGATCGTCTGCGAGGACGACGACCACCTGCTGGACGTCATCAACAAACGCATCCGGACGCTGCCCGGCGTGCGCTCCACCGAGAGCTTCGTCTACCTCAAGCTCAAGAAGCAGACCTACATGTGGGGAACCCGATAACCGTGAGCAAGGACCTCAGCCGTACCGCGTACGACCACCTGTGGATGCACTTCACCCGCATGTCCTCGTACGAGAACTCCCCCGTGCCGACGATCGTGCGCGGCGAGGGGACCTACATCTACGACGACAAGGGCAAGCGCTACCTGGACGGCCTCGCGGGCCTGTTCGTGGTCCAGGCCGGCCACGGTCGCACCGAGCTGGCCGAGACCGCCTTCAAGCAGGCGCAGGAGCTGGCGTTCTTCCCGGTGTGGTCCTACGCCCACCCCAAGGCCGTGGAGCTCGCGGAGCGGCTCGCCGACCACGCCCCGGGCGACCTGAACAAGGTCTTCTTCACCACCGGCGGCGGCGAGGCGGTGGAGACCGCCTGGAAGCTCGCCAAGCAGTACTTCAAGCTGACCGGCAAGCCCACCAAGTACAAGGTCATATCGCGCGCGGTCGCCTACCACGGCACCCCGCAGGGCGCCCTGTCCATCACCGGCCTGCCGGGCCTGAAGGCCCCCTTCGAGCCGCTGGTCCCGGGCGCGCACAAGGTCCCGAACACCAACATCTACCGCGCCCCGATCTTCGGCGACGACCCCGAGGCCTTCGGCCGCTGGGCCGCCGACCAGATCGAGCAGCAGATCCTCTTCGAGGGCCCGGACACCGTCGCGGCGGTCTTCCTGGAGCCCGTGCAGAACGCCGGCGGCTGCTTCCCGCCCCCGCCCGGATACTTCCAGCGCGTGCGCGAGATCTGCGACCAGTACGACGTGCTGCTCGTCTCCGACGAGGTCATCTGCGCCTTCGGCCGCCTGGGCACGATGTTCGCCTGCGACAAGTTCGGCTACGTCCCGGACATGATCACCTGCGCAAAGGGCATGACCTCGGGCTACTCCCCGATCGGCGCGTGCATCGTCTCCGACCGTCTGGCCGAGCCGTTCTACAAGGGCGACAACACCTTCCTGCACGGCTACACCTTCGGCGGTCACCCGGTCTCCGCGGCCGTGGGCCTGGCCAACCTCGACCTGTTCGAGCGCGAGGGCCTCAACCAGCACGTGCTGGACAACGAGGGCGCGTTCCTGTCCACCCTGCAGAAGCTGCACGACCTGCCGATCGTCGGTGACGTCCGCGGCAACGGCTTCTTCTACGGCATCGAGCTGGTCAAGGACAAGAACACCAAGGAATCCTTCAACGAGGAGGAGACCGAGCGCGTCCTGTACGGCTTCCTGTCCAAGGCGCTGTTCGACAACGGCCTGTACTGCCGTGCCGACGACCGCGGCGACCCGGTCGTCCAGCTCGCCCCGCCGCTGATCTCCAACCAGGAGACCTTCGACGAGATCGAGCAGATCCTGCGCGCGACGCTGACGGAGGCGTGGACCAAGCTGTGACCGGCGTGCCGCGCGTGCCCCTGGCGGGCACGCGGCGGCGCGGCGCCGTACGGCGCACACCTCCGATCAGATGATGATCACCGGCCCCGGGGCCGTCCGTTCGAGTGAGAAACGGCGGTCCGGGGCCGTGTGCTGTCCGGGCCCGTGCCGTCGGCTGCCTAGCGTGCCTGTGACCGATCGGCTCCGGCTTCGTTCCCCCGGACGGGGGAATCAACGGACCCGCACGGCGATCCGCGCGGCACTACCGATCCGAACGAGGTGTACGCCATGGTGGCCCCACCCGACAACGACGTGCTCTGGGCGCGCGCCCTGCACTACACCCACAACGACGGCTCGCCCGGCCTGAACGGCGTCTCGCTGGGGGTCCGGCAGGGCGAGATCCTGGCGGTCGGCGGCCCGTGCGGGAGCGGCAAGACGACCCTGCTGCGGTGCCTGTCCGGAATGGTGCGGGTACAGCGCGGCGAGGTCTGGTTCAACAGCGCCCCGGTGCACACCCTCGGCCCGCTGGCCCGCGAGCGGCTGCGCAGGGACCGGTTCGGCTGGATCGACCCCGCGCCCGCCCTCGTACCGGAGCTGAACGTCTGGGAGAACACCGCGCTGCCCCTGATGCTGCGCGGCACCAGCAGGCGCCGCGCCAAGGTGGCCGCGCTGGAGTGGCTGGAGCGGCTCGACGTCGGCGACCTCTCCGGCCGGCGGCCGCACCAGCTGCGCCAGGCCGAGCGGCAACGGGTCTGCATCGCCCGCGCGCTCGCGCCCGCCCCCACGGTCCTCTTCGCCGACGAGCCGACCGCGCCCCTGCACCGCGCCGACCGGGCGCACGTGCTGCGCACGCTCACCACGGCGGCCCGTTCGCACGGCATCACGGTCGTCCTCGCCACCCACGACGCGGAGACCGCGGCCCTCGCCGACCGCACGGTGGGGCTGCTCGACGGACGGTGCGTGCGGTCCGTGCACCTGCCCCCGGCCGGCGACTCCACGGAAGGCCGGGCCGCGTGCTCGCTCTCCGTCTGACCCGCGTCGCCCACCCCGCCGTCCACCTGCGCCGTCTGACGGTCGCGGCCGCGTCGGCGGGCACCGGCTTCCTGCTGCTGTGCAGCCTCGGCCACGCCCTCGGCCACCCGGACGCCCCGGGCGCCTCCCTGCTGCGTCTGTCCTGGTGCGCGGTGCCGCTGGTGGCCACCGTGTACCTCGCGGTCGCGGTGGCCCGCGCCGACCCCGGCACCCGGCCCCGCTCGGGCCTGTCCGCGCTCGGCCTCGGACCCGGGCGGATGATGGCCGTCTCGGCGGCGACGACGGCGCTGTCCTGCGCGCTGGGCTGCCTGGCGGCGGCGGTGGTCTTCCTGTACCTACGCGGCGCCCTGGGCCTCACGGGCCTGCCCTTCGACGGCGCGGCCGCCGCCTTCCTGAGCGCCCGTGAGCCCCTCCCGGTCCCGGGCACCCTGACCCTCCTGTCCGTCATCCCGCTCACGGCATCGGTGACGGTCGCCCTGACCCTGCGCCCCCGAGAGCCCCGCACACGGGACACCGCACGGCGGGACGGCCGGTTCGGTGCGTACGGGCGCGCCGGCCGCCCCCGCGAGATCTTCGGAACGTACGGCAGATTCGGCACCCGCGCGCGCAACAGCGACCCGGCACCGTCCACGCCCGGCACCTCCGCCCGGGGTCGCGGCCGCGGGGCCGCGCCGGCATCGGGGCGCGGGCCCGCGGGGACGCCGGCCCCGGGACACGGGTCCGGGGCAACGCCGGCTGCGGGACACGGGTCCCCGGCGATGCCCGCACTGCGGCACGGGTCAGAGGCCGCGTCCGGCCCGGACCTCGGGTCCGACATCGCTTCCGGCTCAGGCTCGGCTGCTGAGGCGGCGCAGCGCCGGGGCTCGGCTGCTGAGGCGGCGCAGCGCCGGGGCTCGGCTGCTGAGGCGGCGCAGCGCCGGGGCTCGGGGGCCGAGGCGGTGTGCGGCCCGGGCTCGGGGGCCGAGGTCGCGTCCGGCCCGGAGCGCGTGCGCGATGTCGCGCCCGGCGAAGGGCCCGGGTCGGACTCCGCGTCGACGTCATCCTCCGCGCCGGGACACCGGCCCGGCGGGACATCCACCCCCGCTCTCACCCCGGACCACCGGCCCGAAGGCACACCCACCTCCGCCCTCACCCCGGGCCACCGGGCCCAGGTACCCTCCGCCTCCGCGCCCGCGCCGGGGCAGCGGGCCGAGGGGGCGCCCGCGCCGGGCCCTGGGCCCGCAGGGACGTCCGCGCCCGGCCGGCGGGCCGGGGTGTCCGCGGCCGGGGTCGTTGGGCGGGCGCAGGTGTCGGCTGCCGTGGCCGCGGCGGGTGTGTGTGCGCCGGGCTCCGCGGGGGCGACCGTCGTAGTCGACGGCGCCGAGGCGGACGGGCAGCACGAGGAACCGGACCCCCTCCGCCCCCTGCCGCCCCGCCGGCCCCCGTCCGGGCTCCCCTGGGGCGTAGCCGTGCTGGCCGCCGGGCTGGCCGTCGAGGCCTACGCCGGCCGCTCCCCCGCCCGGGCAGTGCGGGCCTCCGCACTGCCCGGCGGGCTCGCCGCCGACTCGGCTCCGGTTCTCGTCGGCTGGCTGCTCACCGCGTTCGGGCTGGCCCTCGCCGGCCCCGGCCTGACCCACCTGTGCGGCCGGCTGCTGCAGTCCGTCCGCCCGGGCGCGCTGCGCCTGCTGGCGGGCCGCGTGCTGATGGCCGAGGCGGCCCGCGTCGGCCGCCCGCTCGGCGTCGTCTGCGCGGTGGCGTCGGGGGCGTACGCCATGGTCACGCTCTACGAGGGCGGCGCACCGGCCTTCGGTCCGCTCACCGCCCTCGGCGCACTGGTCGTCAGCGGCTGCGCGGTCGCGGCCCTGCTGACCGCCGCGGTCGAGGCGCGCCAGGACCGGGCCGACACCACCGCCGCACTGGTACGGCTCGGGGCGCCCGCCACGATGCTGCGCGCCTCCGCCGCCCTGCGCGCCGCCGCCCTGCTGGCCCTGTTCCTCCCGCTGACCCTGGCGATCGCGCACCTCGCGGCCCTGCCGCTGGCCCGCTGAGCGGGCGCCGGAAAGAAAATCGCGGGCCCGCCGATGAGTTCCCGGCGGGCCCCCGGTCTACCCCTGCGAACGCCACCAACGGCACGCCCACCGACGGGAGAGGCACCACCATGTACCAGCAGATGATCTTCGTGAACCTGGCGACCGACGACGTGGCCGCGGCCAGGAAGTTCTTCACCGAGCTCGGCTACGCGATCAACCCGCAGTTCTCGACCGACGACTGCGCCTGCGTCGTCATCAGCGACACGATCATCGCGATGCTGCTCAGCAAGCAGCACTACGCCACCTTCACCAAGAAGGAGATCGCCGACTCCAGGACGACCAGCGAGACACTGATCTGTCTGAGCGCCGAGAGCCGCGAGAAGGTCGACGAGCTGGTCGAGAAGGCGATCGCGGCGGGCGGCACGGCGAGCGGCGAGACCCAGGACCACGGCTTCATGTACGGCCGCGCCTTCGACGACCTCGACGGCCACACCTGGGAGGTCATGTGGATGGACCCGGCGGCGGTCCAGGGCTGAGCACAGGGGGCGTCACGAGCGTTGAAACGTCTGTGCGGTTAATAAACAGGCAAAGCCAACGCCCTTGCGGGGCATATGCATTGACACTTCTGACGGAGCGCTTATAGACCTGTGTGTCTCCTGGGGGTGATGGGACTTCGGCTCGTGGTCGGCCCAACACCCCCCAAGCCCCCCGCAATTGCGCATCCCGTGAAGGGCAAAGTGGCCATCTTGTCCATATCTCGCCGTACCGCACGCACCGTGCGCATCCTCGGTGTCGCCTCCGCGTCCGCCGCGCTCGCGCTCGGCGCCGCGGGCACCGCGCTCGCCTGCAACATCAGTGAGTTCTCCGCCGAAGCGAAGTGCGACGGCGGCAAGGGCGTCATCGTCGTCACCGACAAGGACGCCTCCCGCACCCCGGCCCTCGTCACCGTGTTCCTGGAGAACAACGGCGCCGACGCGAAGAAGGTCGGCCAGCAGAACGTCAAGGGTTCCGCCACCGGCACCACGGTGACCTTCGCCGAGGACTGGCAGCCCAACGCCGTGTACCGCATCCACGTCAAGGCCGGCGGCAAGCTGGTCGACGAGGACATCAAGCCGAACCTGTCCGCGCCGGCCACGGCCTGCAAGGCGGAGTCCCCGAGCACTCCGGCCACCCCGTCGAAGCCGGCGAGCCCGGCTCCGTCGAAGACGCCGTCGCAGACCACCCCGGCTCCGACGCCCTCCGCCTCGGAGAGCAGCTCGGCTCCGGCCGGCACCGCGAGCAACGCCCCCTCGCCCGCGGTCGGTGACTCCAACCTCGCCGAGACCGGCGCCAGTTCCAACACCGGTCTGATCGCCGGCATCGCGGCCGCCCTGGTCGTCGTCGGCGGCGGCGCGGTCTTCTTCGGCCTGCGCCGACGCGGAGCGAACAGCAGCCGCTGACGCGCACACCGCCAAGTACGGTGGCCCGCCCCCGGGTTCGGGGGCGGGCCATCGGCGTATGGGCGACCGGCGTACCCGCGTACGGCCGTTCGCGCCGTGCGGATCAGCCCAGTACCGCGACGTCCGCCACGTCGAACTCCACGCCCACCTCCTGCC
>NZ_BMVJ01000019.1:93499-94617 GCF_014650655.1 Streptomyces anandii JCM 4720 | reverse complement strand
CCACCTCCGGCGCCGCGCGCAGCGCGCAGGCCGCCTCCAGGCGGGGCGCCTCCCGCGGCTGGAGGTGGAGGGCGACATGGGTGCCCTTGAAGGTGCGGGCGGCGACCGTGCAGCGCAGTCCCTCGTCCGCGGCGACGAGACGTACTCCCGCGGGCCGTACGAGGAGGGTGTGCGCGCCCTGCGGGGCGTTCCCGGGCACCGGCACCTTGCCCCACGGCGTGAGCGCGGCCTCGCCGTCGACGACCGCGTCGACGACGTTCTCGAAGCCGAGGAAGCGGGCGACGAAGGCGTCCGCGGGCCGCTGCCACACCTCGAGTGGCGTACCGGACTGGGCGATGCGGCCGTCGCGCATCACCACCACCCGGTCGGCGAGCGCGAAGGCCTCGCCCTGGTCGTGGGTGACGGCGAGCACGGTGGTGCCCAACCGCCCGAACAGCTCCCGCAGTTCGACCACGAGCCGTTCGCGCAGGGAGCGGTCGAGCTGGCCGAGCGGCTCGTCGAGCATCAGCAGCCGGGGCCGGGGTGCGAGGGCCCGGGCCAGCGCCACCCGCTGCTGCTCCCCGCCCGACAGCGACGCCACGGCCCGCCGTCCCGCGCCCGGCAGCCCGACCAGTTCCAGCAGCTCGCCCACCCGGGAGGCCCGTTCGCTCCTCGCCGCGCCGTGCATGCGCAGCCCGAAGCCGACGTTCCCGGCCACGTCCCGCTGCGGGAAGAGCTGGTGGTCCTGGAACATCAGCCCGACCTCGCGCCGGTGCACCGGCACCGCGGCCTGGTCGCGCCCGTCGAGCAGCACCCGCCCGGAGTCCAGCGGCTGGAGCCCGGCGACGGCTCGCAGCAGGGTCGACTTGCCGCTGCCGCTGGGGCCGAGCACGCACACGATCTCGTGCTCGGCCACGTCCAGGCCGACGGCGTCGAGCGCGGGCCGCCCGCCGAAGCGCACGGTCGCCGCGTCCAGGCTCAGCAGCATCTAGAACTCCCCGCCCCGGTCGGTGCGCAGCCGCTCCAGGAGCAGCAGGGCCACCGCGCACACCAGCATCAGAATCGTCGAAAGGGCCATCGCCTGGCCGTAGTTGAGGTCGCCGGGCCGCGAGAGCAGCCGCGCCACGGCGACCGGCAGC
>NZ_BMVJ01000019.1:93030-93471 GCF_014650655.1 Streptomyces anandii JCM 4720 | reverse complement strand
GTCGGGTTGCCGGGCCGGGCGATGAACACGGTCGCCCCGAACTCGCCCAGTGACACCGCGAAGGCGAACCCGGCGGCGATCAGCACGGCCCGCCGCACCATCGGCAGGTCCACCTCCCGCCACACCCGCCACGGCGACGCCCCGAGCACTGCGGCCGCCTCCCGCAGCCGTGCGTCCACCGCCCGCAGCACCGGCAGCATGGTCCGTACGACGAAGGGGACGCCGACCAGGGCCTGGGCGAGCGGGACCAGGATCCACGACTGGCGCAGGTCCAGCGGGGGTTTGTCCAGGGCGATCAGGAAGCCGAAGCCGACCGTCACCGCGGACACGCCGAGCGGCAGCATCAGCAGCGCGTCGAAGGCCCGCACGAGGCGGCCGGCGTCCCGCCGGGCGAGCGCGGCGGCGGCCAGGGCGCCGATCACCACGGCGATGGCGGTGGCC
>NZ_BMVJ01000019.1:89557-93009 GCF_014650655.1 Streptomyces anandii JCM 4720 | reverse complement strand
GCGGCGGCGTACGACAGGGAGGTGCCGATCGCGTCGATGGGCGCCACGAGGAAGGTGCCGCCGTCGGTGTCCGTCAGCGCGCGGTAGTAGCCGAAGCCGGGTGCGGTGAGCGAGCGCTGCACCAGTACGGCGAGCGGCAGCACCAGGAGTACGACGACGGTCGTGAGGACGCCGGCCAGCAGCACCCACTGTCCCGCCCCGCGCGGCCGGCGTGCGGTGCGGGAGGCGTCCACGAGCCTGAGCGCGCTCTCCCGCCGCCGTACGGTCCACGCGTGCACGGCGAGGACCGCGCCCACCGCGAGGAACTGGACGATGGTGAGCACGGCCGCGGTGGACAGGTCGAACAGGTCGGAGGTCTGGCGGTAGATCTCCACCTCCAGGGTGGAGAAGGTGGGGCCGCCGAGGATCTGGACGATGCCGAAGGAGGTGAAGGTGAACAGGAAGACCATGAGCGCGGCGGCGGCGACCGCGGGCGTGAGGGCGGGCAGCGTGACCTTGCGCCAGGCCGTCAGCGGGGAGGCGCCGAGCATCCGCGCGGCCTCCTCCTGCCGGGGGTCGAGTTGCGCCCACAACCCGCCCACGGTCCGTACGACGACGGCGTAGTTGAAGAAGACGTGGGCGAGGAGGATCGCCCACACCGTGGTGTCCAGCCGTACGCCCCACAGCTCGTCGAGCAGTCCGCCGCGCCCGACGAGCGCGAGGAAGGCCGTGCCGACCACGACGGTGGGCAGCACGAACGGCACGGTGACGACGGCCCGCAGCACCTGCCGGCCGGGGAAGTCCAGGCGGGCGAAGACGTAGGCGGCGGGCAGCGCGACGAGCAGGGTGAGCGCGGTGGAGGCGAGTGCCTGCCAGGTGGTGAACCACAGCACGTGACGGATGCCGGGTTCGGAGAGCACGTCCGCGAGGGGCCCGAACCGCCAGGCGCCGTCCGTCTTCAGGCCGCGCTGGAGGATCGCGGCCACGGGGTAGGCGAAGAACACCGCGAAGAACGCGACGGGCACGGCCATCAGGCCGAGCCGCGCCGCGCTCCCCCGGCGCCTGCCGGTGCGGCCCTTGCGGCGGGCTACTTCAGTACGAGTGAGGTCCACGTCCTGACCCACTGGTCGCGGTTGGCGGCGATCTTGCCGGGGGCCATGTTCTCGGGGTTCTTCGCCGGGGGCCCGTACTGGGTGAACTCGGCGGGCACGGCGGCCCCCTTGACCACCGGGTAGACGAACATGTTGAGCGGCATGTCCTCCTGGAACCGCTTGGAGATCAGGAAGTCGATGAACGCCTTGCCGCCCTCGGTGTTCTTCGCGTTGCTGAGCAGGCCGGCGAACTCGGTCTGCCGGAAGCAGGTGCCGTCCGCGACGCCGGTGGGCGCGGTCTTCGGCCGGGGGTCGGCGTAGATCACCTCGGCGGGGGGCGAGGAGGCGTAGGACACGACGAGCGGCCGGTCGCCCTTGGCCTTCTTCCCCCCGGCGGAGCCGGAGAACTCCTGGTTGTAGGCCTGCTCCCAGCCGTCGACGACCTTGACGCCGTTGGCCTTGAGCTTCTTCCAGTAGTCCTGCCAGCCGTCGTCGCCGTACTCGGCGGCGCTGCCGAGGAGGAAGCCGAGGCCGGGCGAGGAGGTGGCGGCGTTCTCGGTGACCAGGAGGTTCTTGTACTGCGGCTTGACCAGGTCGTCGAAGGTGGCGGGCGGGGTCAGCTTGTGGTCGGCGAAGTACTTCTTGTCGTAGTTGACGCAGATGTCGCCGTAGTCGATCGGCGTGACCCGGTGCTTGTCCTTGTCGAGCTGGTAGGCGGGCTGGACCTGGCCGAGCCCCTTGGCCTCGTACGGCTGGAACAGGCCGTTGTCCAGGGCCCGGGAGAGCAGCGTGTTGTCGACGCCGAAGAAGACGTCGCCCTGCGGGTTGTCCTTGGTGAGGATGGCCTTGTTGACGGCCTGGCCGGCGTCGCCGTCCTTGAGGACCTTGACGGTGTAGCCGGACTCCTTCTCGAAGGCCGCGATGACGCTCTTGGACGCGGCCCACGAGTCGTGGCTGACCAGGGTCACCGTCCTGGACCCGGCGGACGAGGAGTCCGTCGTGCCGCCGCCGGAGCCGCACGCGGACAGCGTGACGAGACCGAGCCCGGCCGCGACGGCGACGAACGTCTTGGTGTGCACTGGATTTTCCTCCTGGGGTTGACCAGGAAGAGACGCGGCCCTGCCCGGGATCCGCGCGGGATGCCCGGGCAGGGCGCAACAGCTCGAGTGATGACCGAACTTCCTACCCAGAATGACCTGGGCGAGGTTCAGAGGGTCTGCGGCCAGGTTGCCGCACTCTCAGCGCTGTGGCGCTCCCCTGTCGGAATATGAAGATGTCGATATGGCGATGTCGATGGTGCGGCCGGCCCGCGGAGGCGCACCGGCGGAATTCAGACTACCGCCCGCCGACGGTCCGATTACAGCCCGCCCACCGCGGCTGCCCGGCCACCGCTCGGTGGCGGCGACCGGCTACCGCTCGGTGGCGGCCAGCTGCCCGCACGCCCCGTCGATCTCCTGCCCGCGGGTGTCGCGGACGGTCACCGGCACGCCGTGCGCGGCGATCGCCTCGACGAACGCCTTCTCGTCCTCGGGCCGCGAGGCGGTCCACTTGGAGCCGGGCGTGGGATTGAGCGGGATCAGGTTGACGTGCACCGGCTTGCCCTTGAGGAGCCGGCCGAGCCGGTCGCCGCGCCACGCCTGGTCGTTGATGTCCCGGATGAGCGCGTACTCGATGGACAGCCGGCGCCCGGACTTCGCGGTGTACTCGAACCCGGCGTCGAGCACCTCCCGCACCTTCCACCGCGTGTTGACGGGCACGAGGGTGTCGCGCAGCTCGTCGTCGGGGGCGTGCAGGGAGATGGCCAGCCGGCACTTGAGGCCCTCGTCGGCCAGCCGGTGGATCGCCGGAACGAGGCCCACCGTGGAGACGGTGATCCCGCGCTGGGACAGCCCGAGGCCGTCCGGCTCCGGGTCGGTCAGGGCGCGGATGGCGCCGATGACGCGCTTGTAGTTGGCGAGCGGCTCGCCCATGCCCATGAACACGATGTTGGACAGCCGCGCCGGGCCTCCGGGCACCTCGCCGTCGCGCAGGGCCCGCATGCCGTCGACGATCTGGTGCACGATCTCGGCGGTCGACAGGTTCCGGTCGAGGCCGGCCTGCCCGGTGGCGCAGAACGGACAGTTCATCCCGCACCCGGCCTGCGAGCTGATGCACATGGTCACCCGGTCCGGGTAGCGCATCAGCACGGACTCGACGAGCGTCCCGTCGAACAGCCGCCACAGCGTCTTGCGCGTGGTGCCCTGGTCGGTCGACAGGTGCCGTACGACCGTCATCAGCTCCGGCAGCAGCGCCTCGCGCAGCCTGCCGCGCGACGCGGCCGGGATGTCCGTCCACTGCTCGGGGTCGTGCGCGTACCGCGCGAAGTAGTGCTGCGAGAGCTGC
>NZ_BMVJ01000019.1:83472-89535 GCF_014650655.1 Streptomyces anandii JCM 4720 | reverse complement strand
TTGGCGCGAAACGGCTTCTCCCCGATCGCGGCCACGGCCTCCTTGCGCTCGGCGGGCGAGAGATCGGCGAGATGCCGCGGCGGCTTCTTGGCACCGCGCGGCGCGACAAAAGTAAGTTCTCCGGGCTTGGGCATGGTGCTACCAGTGTCGCAGATCGACTTGGGTGACCCCGGGCCCGTGGGGCTCGGGGTCGTGGACGTTGGACGTCACCCGGGAGTGCGGGGGCGCCTGGGGGTGCCGGTCAGGCGGAGCCCACGAAGGCGACCATCAGGAGCCATACCACCGGGGCGGTGGGGAGGAGGGAGTCCAGGCGGTCCATGATGCCGCCGTGGCCGGGGAGGAGGGTGCCCATGTCCTTGATGCCCAGGTCCCGCTTGATCATGGACTCGCCGAGGTCGCCCAGGGTGGCGCTGGCGGCGACCGCGAGGCCCAGCAGGAGGCCCTGCCACCAGGCGCCGCCGTCGATGAGGAACTGCATGCACAGCGCGCCGGCCGCCATGGCGAAGGTGACCGCGCCGAACAGGCCCTCGCGGGTCTTGCCGGGGCTGATGCGCGGGGCGAGCTTGTGCTTGCCGAAGCGCCAGCCGACGGCGTAGGCGCCGGTGTCGCTGACGACCGTCAGGACCAGGAAGGTCAGCACGCGGTACGGGCCGTCGCCCGCGGTGAGCATCATGGCCACGAAGGTGGCCAGGAACGGCACGTAGAAGGCGGCGAAGACGCCCGCCGTGACGTCCCTGAGGTAACCCTCCGGCGGTTCGGTCATGCGCCAGACCAGGACGGCGAGCGCGGTCAGCGCCATGGCCACCCAGGCGCCCTCCGCGCCCCGCACATATCCGGCGACCACCATGGCCGCGCCGCCGATGGCGAGCGGCACCAGCGGCGCCTTGATGCCCTTGCGTTCCTCCAGCCGCTTGGTGAGCTCCCACAGGCCCACCACGACGGCGACCGCGATCACGCCGACGAACACGGCCTTGACGACGAACAGCGACGCGATGATCACGACGCCGAGTCCGACCCCGACTCCTATGGCAGCGCTCAGGTCGCGGCCCGCGCTCTTCTTCTGCGGGGCGGGCGCCTGCTGCGGGGCGTCGGGCATGGGCTCCGGATTCTGCGTCGCCGTCCCGTGGGCCGGGGGCGTGCGCGGCGGATCGTAGGGCCGCGGCTGCGGCGCCTCGTACGGCTGCTGGTGCGGGCCGGCGCCGTAGGGCTGCTGGTGGGTGCCGTACGGCTGCCGGTGGGGAGGGGTCTGCGGCTGCGGGGCGCCGTCGTGGAAGAGGGGGCCGCCCGACCGGGCGGCCCCCGGGTCGTCATCCTGGGTGCCGCCGTCTGCGGGGTCGCCGGGCACGGCGGGCATGGGGCGGGTCTGCCCCCAGTACCCGGCCTGCTGCGGAGCTCCCCAGGAAGAGTCGTTCATCAGACCTCGAGCAGTTCCGCTTCCTTGTGCTTGAGCAGCTCGTCCACCTGCGCGACGTACTTCGCGGTGGTGTCGTCGAGCTCCTTCTCCGCGCGGCGGCCCTCGTCCTCGCCGACCTCGCCGTCCTTGATCAGCTTGTCGATGGCGTCCTTGGCCTTGCGGCGCACGGAGCGGATGGACACCTTGGCGTCCTCGCCCTTGCCCTTGGCGACCTTGATGTACTCACGGCGGCGCTCCTCGGTGAGCTCGGGGAACACCACCCGGATGATGTTGCCGTCGTTGCTCGGGTTGACGCCCAGGTCGGAGTCGCGGATCGCCTGCTCGATGTTGCGCAGCGCGGTCTTGTCGAACGGGGTCACGACCGCCATGCGCGGCTCCGGCACGGAGAACGAGGCCAGCTGGTTGATCGGCGTCGGCGCACCGTAGTAGTCGGCCACGATCTTGTTGAACATCGCCGGGTGCGCACGGCCGGTGCGGATCGCGGCGAAGTCCTCCTTGGCGACCACGACGGCCTTCTCCATCTTCTCCTCGGCCTCGAGGAGGGTCTCTTCGATCACCACTTGCTCCTGCGTGTCTTGAGTAGGCCCGGCCTCGGTTCCCGTCGGGACACGGTGGCCGGCTGCGTCGCGTCTTCTTCCTGCACGGTTCCCGACCGGCAGGACATTGTCCATCCCCCGGTCCGGGTCCGTCCCGCCCGTCCCCCGGACAGGTGGCTTCCCGGCGGACCCTCGGTCCGGGGGCTGGCCGGTCGGTCAGTCCCGGCCGGCCTGGTCACCCACAAGCGTGCCGATCTTCTCACCCTTGACGGCGCGGGCGATATTGCCCTCCTTCAGAAGCTCGAAGACGACGATGGGGAGCCTGTTGTCGCGGCAGAGCGTGATCGCCGTGGCGTCGGCGACCTTCAGGTCGCGGGTGATGACCTCGCCGTAGCCGAGCGAGTCGAACTTCACGGCGTCCGGGTTGGCCTTGGGGTCGGAGTCGTAAACCCCGTCGACCCCGTTCTTGCCCATCAGCAGCGCCTCGGCGTCGATCTCCAGGGCACGCTGGGCGGCGGTGGTGTCGGTGGAGAAGTACGGCATGCCCATACCGGCGCCGAAGATGACCACGCGGCCCTTCTCCAGGTGGCGCACGGCACGCAGCGGAATGTACGGCTCGGCGACCTGGCCCATGGTGATGGCGGTCTGGACGCGGCTGTCGATGCCTTCCTTCTCCAGGAAGTCCTGGAGGGCGAGGCAGTTCATCACGGTGCCGAGCATGCCCATGTAGTCCGAGCGGGCGCGGTCCATGCCGCGCTGCTGCAGTTCGGCGCCGCGGAAGAAGTTGCCGCCGCCGATGACGACCGCGATCTGCGCGCCGTCCCGTACGACGGCGGCGATCTCACGGGCGATCGCGTGCACCACGTCCGGGTCGACGCCCAGGCCCCCGCCGCCGGAGAAGGCCTCCCCGGACAGCTTCAGCAGAAACCGGCCGGGTACTTTGCCGTCGTCGCTCTTCTGGGCCTTGGTGGTCATGAGATCCCGCCTCTGTTACGTGGTGCACATGCGAAGAAGGCCATTGCCGGTGGGGCGTGTTTCGCATCCCATGCAGCGGCAATGGCCTCCTCGTCAGTTCTGCTGTCGTCCGTCACGCGCGCGTGCGATGTCCGCGTACGCGCGTGACGCCGACGACTGCTTACGACCCTATCCGGGTCGGGCGTGAGTCGCGGTACGGACTCAGATGCCCACCTTGATGCGCGTGAAGCGCTTCAGGGTGACACCGGCCTCGTCCAGGACCTTCTGGACCGACTTCTTGTTGTCGAGCGCGTACGGCTGGCCGAGCAGCGTGGCGTCCTTGAAGAAACCGTTCAGACGACCCTCGACGATCTTGGCGATCGCGGCCTCGGGCTTGCCCTCGGCGCGGGTGGTCTCCTCGGCGATGCGGCGCTCGGACTCGACGACCTCGGCCGGCACCTCGTCCTTGGAGAGGTACTTCGGCGCGAAGGCGGCGATGTGCTGCGCGACGCCCTTGGCGACCTCGGCGTTGGGCTTGTCGAGCTCGACGAGGACACCGATCTGCGGGGGCAGGTCGGGCATCGTGCGGTGCATGTACGCGGTCACGAAACCGTCGGAGAACTGCGCGAAGCGGTCCAGGACGATCTTCTCGCCGAGGTTGGCGTTGGCCTCGTCCACGAACGCCTGGACGGTCTTGCCGGCCTCGATCTCGGAGGCGAGCAGGGCCTCGAGGTCGGCCGGGGAGGTCTTGGCGACGTGCTCGGCGATCGTCTTGGCGACGGCCTGGAACTTGTCGCCCTTGGCGACGAAGTCCGTCTCGCACTTCAGCTCGACGAGGACACCGGAGGAGTTGTCGTCGGCGATGATCGAGACCACGGCGCCGTTCTCGGCGGAGCGGCCCTCGCGCTTGGCGACGCCCTTCTGGCCCTTGATGCGCAGCGCCTCGACGGCCTTCTCGACGTTGCCCTCGGCCTCGTCCAGCGCCTTCTTGCAGTCCATCATGCCGGCGCCCGTGAGCTCACGGAGCTTCTTGACGTCGGCGGCGGTGTAGTTCGCCATGAGTCTGTGAATCTTTCTCGAAGTCTGGGAGATCGAAGATCAGGGGACAGCGGACCCCCGGTCCATGGAGCGGGGGTCCGCTGACGCACCGCTGACCTACGGGTGAACGGCGGGAGCGGACTTCATGCACCGCTCCCGCCGTCAACGGCTTCACGCCGACGGATCAGGCCTGCTCGCCCTCGGCGGCGGGAGCCTCCGCGGGGGCCTCGGCCGGCTTCTCGGCCTCGGCGGCGGGGGCCTCGGCGGCGGGGGCCTCGGCGGCGGCCTCGTCGGCCTTCTTCTCGCCCGCGAGCAGGTCGCGCTCCCACTCGGCGAGCGGCTCGCCCGCGGCCTTCTCGCCCTTGTCACCGGCGGCGACACCGGAACGGGCGATGAGGCCCTCGGCGACGGCGTCGGCGATCACACGGGTGAGCAGGGTGACGGAGCGGATCGCGTCGTCGTTGCCCGGGATCTTGTAGTCGACCTCGTCGGGGTCGCAGTTGGTGTCGAGGATGGCGACGACCGGGATGTTGAGCTTGCGGGCCTCGCCGACCGCGATGTGCTCCTTCTTGGTGTCCACGATCCAGACGGCGCTCGGCACCTTCTGCATCTCGCGGATACCGCCGAGGGTCTTCTCCAGCTTGGCCTTCTCGCGGGAGAGGACCAGGAGCTCCTTCTTGGTCAGACCGGAGGACGCGACGTCCTCGAAGTCGATCTGCTCGAGCTCCTTCAGGCGCTGCAGGCGCTTGTAGACGGTCGAGAAGTTGGTGAGCATGCCGCCCAGCCAGCGCTGGTTGACGTAGGGCATGCCGACGCGGGTGGCCTGCTCGGCGATGGCCTCCTGCGCCTGCTTCTTCGTGCCGACGAACATGACCGTGCCGCCGTGGGCGACGGTCTCCTTGACGAACTCGTAGGCGCGGTCGATGTACGACAGCGACTGGAGCAGGTCGATGATGTAGATGCCGTTGCGCTCGGTGAAGATGAAGCGCTTCATCTTCGGGTTCCAACGGCGGGTCTGGTGACCGAAGTGGACGCCGCTCTCCAGCAGCTCCCGCATCGTGACGACGGCCATGGCCGTACTCTCCTTGAGTTTCTCGGTTGTGCCGCGGATGCCGGACGGCTTCCGCGCCTGACGCCCGCGGTGCGCCGTGCCACGAGGGACCGAGGGGCGCTGACACCGACCGTCGCCGGTCGGGGTGTCGGGGCGTGCGAAGTCGACCCGGTGACCCGGATCGCCACCAGAAGTGTACGGGACCCGGGAGGTGCCGGGTGACGCCGCTGTCCACAACGGGCGGGTTGTCCACAGGCTCCGGCACGATCACGTGCGATACGGGACCGTGAGCACATGTCTCGGACACGGACGAACGAATGCGAACGGCCCCCGGTGAGCGGATGGGCGCGAGGACGGCTCTGCGTGCTCGCGGGTGCGGCGTTGACACTGCTCGCGCAGACGCCCCGGGCGGGGGGAGGCGGTCCGGCTCCGCCACACGCCTGGCGCGGTGTCGCGGCGGTCGCGTCGGTCGACTCGGTCACTGCGGTGCGCACGGTCGGGAGGGGGACGGCGGGTGCGGCGGGTGCGGCGGGTGCGGACGGTGGTTCGGTGCCGGCGGTCGGGCGGGGGTGGCCGGTGGGGGTGCGCCCGCCGGTCCTACGGGGCTGGGAGCCGCCGGCGACGGTCTACGGGCCCGGGCACCGGGGCGTCGACCTGGGCGCCGCCCCCGGCACTCCGGTACGGGCGGTGGCGGCGGGCCGGGTGTCCTTCGCCGGGCGGGTGGCGGGCAGGGGCGTGGTGTCGGTGGAACTAACGGGCACGGGTGACCCGCCCCTGCGGACGACGTACGAACCGGTCCAGGCGTCGGTGACCAAGGGCCAGGAGGTGGCCGCCGGGGAAGTACTCGGCACATTGGAGGAGACGGGCTCGCACTGCGGGAGCGCATGCCTGCACTGGGGCCTGCTGAGAGCGGACACCTATCTGAACCCACTCCTGCTCCTGCCCCCATGGCTGCTGAACCCGGCACCGCCAAGACTCCTGCCGGTACTGGACGTACCCCTGCCTCCGTGACGGCGGCAGGGGCGAGGTGGGGTGGGCGGGGGCGGGGGCGGGGAGGGGAGGGGAGGGGC
>NZ_BMVJ01000019.1:64743-83447 GCF_014650655.1 Streptomyces anandii JCM 4720 | reverse complement strand
GGGGGGGCTTACCCCCGGATGCCTCGTAGCGCCATGGATACCGCGGTGTCGGTGATGTCTGCGGGGGGTTCGGCCACGCCGAGTTCGATGCGTCGTACGGCCGCGTCGACGACTCCCTGGAGCAGCATCGCCGCCAGGCGGGGCCTGCTGTGCCCGAGGTCGGCGAGCGCCTGCACGATCATGGCGACGAGGCCGCCGTGCGCCGCGCGGATCTTCTCGCGGGCCCCGGCGTCCAGTTCACTGGCCGAGATCGCCACCACGGCCCGGTGCCGGCGGTCGCCGACCAGCTCGAGCTGCGTGCGGACGTAGGCCTCGACCTCGGCCTCGGGGCCGTCGGCCGCGGCCATGGCAGCGGCGACCTCCGCGGCCCACACCGGGAAGTCGACCTCGCACAGTTCCTCGACCACGGCGGCCCGGGAGCGGAAGTACTCGTACACCGACGACCGGGCCAGGCCGGTGCGCTCGGCCAGGGCGGGGAAGGTCAGGGCTTCCGTACCGCCCTCGGACAGCAGGGTGCGGGCCGCGTCCAGCAGGGCGGCTCGCTGCATCGACCGGTGCTCGGCCACGGAGGCCGCTCGAATCCTTGGCACGTCAGCCACTTTACGGATCCGGCGTCCGCGACGGGAGCGACGGCGCTCACCGGCCGAAGCTCGCCAGCTTCGCGCGCAGCTGGAGCACCGATTTGGTGTGGATCTGGCTGACCCGGCTCTCGGTCACGCCGAGCACGTTGCCGATCTCGGCGAGCGTCAGGCCCTCGTAGTAGTACAGCGTGACGACGGTCTTCTCGCGGTCCGGGAGCGTGTTGATCGCGCGGGCCAGGAACCGCCGCAGTTCGCGGTCCTCGGCGACCTCCACCGGGTTGTCGGCGGCGGTGTCCTCGAGGGTGTCCATGAAGCTCAGTCCGTCGCCGTCCTCGCCGCCGACGTGCAGGAGCTCCTCCAGGGCGACCACGTTGGCCAGCGACAACTGGCTGAAGACCGCGTGGAGTTCGTCCACCGCGATGCCCATCTCGGCGGCGACCTCCACCTCTGTCGGGGTGCGCCGCAGCCGTGCCTCCAGCGTGGCGTACGCCCGCTCGACGTTGCGCGCCTTCTGCCGGACCGAGCGGGGGATCCAGTCCAGCGCGCGCAGTTCGTCGATCATGGCGCCGCGGATCCGGGTGATCGCGTAGGTCTCGAACTTGATCTCCCGGTCGACGTCGAACTTCTCGATCGCGTCGATGAGCCCGAAGACCCCGGAGGAGACGAAGTCGGCCTGTTCCACGTTGGGCGGCAGACCGACGCTGACCCGGCCGGCCACGTATTTGACCAGCGGCGAGTAGTGCAGGATCAGCTGTTCCCTCAGCCGGTCGTCCCCCGTCGCCTTGTACGACCGCCACAGCTCGTCGAGCGTCGAGGGAGCGGGCGGCCGCACGCTGCCACCGTCACGGGCGGCTGGGGGGGTCGCCGCCCGGTCGGGCCCGGAGGTGTGCTGGGGCATTCGTCGCCTTGTGCCGTTCTGCCGTGGAGTGGGGCGTCTGGGTGGGCTGTCGGTCTGGTCGGGATCGGGTCGGGAATCGGGGTCTTTGGTGTCGGAACCACGTGAGCGTAGCGTGACTGGAGTGTCGCGGTGCGCGAACGGCGGGGCGCGGGGCGTGCGCAGATTCGTTCCGTGGGGCGCCCCGCCGAGCCAGGTCCGTCACGCTCAGTGACCCGCGCGACTCTCAACTGCGGGAATTCCCGCAGGCGTCGGCGTTCCCCCGGACGGCCGAACACGCTCGGTCAACACTCGTCCCGACCCGTTCGGGACGAGATCATCGCCTGGCGTGTCAACTTCCATCCCTCGCCGTGTCGTTCGACGTAACCAAGCGATCGGAGTTCGTACAGCCTCGCGATGGCGTCGTCGGCCGTCGTGCGGGCCACGCGCGCGATCTCCTGCGCGGTCGCCGCGCCGTGGGCGGGCAGGGCGTCGAGGACGTGCCGGGCGTCGGGAGCCAGCAGGTCTCGCGGGAGTACGGGGCCGCGCCGGTCGGGGGCGAGTTCGCCCATGTCGCCGACGAGTTCGACGACTTCCTCGGCGTCGGTGACCAGTGCGGCTCCGCCGCGCAGCAGTTCGTGGACGCCGGCGGAGAGGGCGCTGGTGGCCGGTCCGGGCACTCCCATGGTGTGGCGGCCCAGCCGTTGGGCGGCCCGGGCGGTGACCAGTGATCCGCTGCGGTAGGCGGCCTCGACGACCACGGTGCCGCGGGTGAGGGCCGCGATGACGCGGTTGCGGACGATGAACCGGCTCGGCGTCGGGTGGTCGCCGGGCGGCAGTTCCCCCACGACCAGGCCCTGCTGGGCGATGCGGTCGATCAGTCCCGCGTGCCCGCGCGGGTAGGGCCGGTCGACTCCGCAGGCCAGTACGGCGACGGTGGCGCCGCCGCTGCCCAGTGCGCCGCGGTGGGCGGCGCCGTCGACTCCGTAGGCGCCGCCGGACACCACCACCCAGCCGCGTTCGGCGAGGCCTGCGGCGAGGGTGACGGCCATGTGGGCGCCGTAGTCGGTGCAGGCGCGGGCGCCGACGAGGGCGACCGAGCGCAGTGCCCAAATGCGCAGGCTGGGCCGGCCGCGCACCCACAGTCCGGTGGGGCGGGCGTCGCCGAGGTCGTCGAGCTGGGCGGGCCACTCGGTGTCGCCGGGCCGGAGGAAGCGGACGCCGGCCTCCCGGGCGGCGGCCAGGTCTCGGGCGGGGTCGGCCCGCGCGGCCCGGGCGCACAGGCCCGCCCACCGTTTCAGGGACACCCCGGGAAGCGGGAGCGTGCCCGTTCGCAGCCGCCGGGCGAGGGGAACGGCGCCGAGTTCGCGCACCCAGCGGCCGCCGGCGGTGTCGCCGGGTTCGAGGACCCGGCTGAGGAAGACACGGGCGAGGAGTTCGGCGTCGTCGCCTGTCGGGCGATCGGCGCCGTCCGGGCGGTCAGCACCGTCCGGGCGGTCGGCGCCGTTCACGTCGTCCACACCCCTCAGGCCGTTCGCACCGCTCGGGCCCTGCGGATCCCTCCGGGTGCCGGACGCCCCCGGTACACCACGCGCTCCGCCCGCGTCCCTCGCGCCCTCCCAGGGACCGGACTCCCCCGGTTCGCCGCCCGAAGCCGCGTTGCCCGGCCCGGTCATGCCGGGGCGCCGATCGCCAGGGGCACGCCTCGTGGCACTCCGGTGCGCAGTTGCAGGGCCAGGGCGACGTCGGAGGCGTCGGGCCGGTCGTGTCCGGCGAGGTCGGCGACGGTCCAGGCGACCCGCAGCACCCGGTCCAGGCCGCGGGCGGTGAGGACGCCGCGCTCCAGATTGCGCTCGGCCTCGTCCATGGCGCCGGGGACCGCCTGCCAGCGGCTGCGCAGTTCGCGCCCCGGGACCTCGCTGTTGGTCCGCCAGGGGGTGCCGGAGAGCCGTGCCGAGGCGCGTTCGCGTGCGGCGCGTACCCGGCAGGCGACCGTCGCCGTGGATTCGCCCCGGCTGCCGCGTGCGGTCAGTTGTGACCTGGTGACCGGGTCGGCCTCCACGCGCAGGTCGACCCGGTCGAGCAGGGGGCCGGACAGGCGTGCCTGGTAGCGGCGGATGGCGGAGGGCGGGCATTCGCACAGGGAGTCGCGCTGGGAGAAGCGGCCGCAGGGGCAGGGGTTGGCGGCGAGCACCATCAGGAACTTCGCGGGGAACCGCACGACGCCGGCGCTGCGGGCGATCACCACGTGTCCGGCCTCCAGCGGCTGGCGCAGTGCGTCGAGGGCGTGGCTGCTGAACTCGGGGGTCTCGTCGAGGAAGAGCACGCCGCGGTGGGCGAGGGAGACGGCTCCGGGGCGGGCGATGCCGGGGCCGCCGCCGACGAGGGCCTGCATGGTGGCCGAGTGGTGCGGGGCGCAGTAGGGGGCCAGGTCGATCAGGGGCTTGCCCGCTGGGAGCAGTCCGGCCACCGAGTGGATGGCGGTGACTTCGAGGGATTCCTGCCGGTCGAGCGGGGGCAGTACCGCGGGCAGACGCTCGGCGAGCATGGTCTTGCCGGCGCCGGGTGGTCCTTCCAGGAACAGGTGGTGTCCCCCGGCGGCGGCGACTTCGACGGCCGTACGGGCGGAGTGCTGGCCGACGACGTCGGCGAGGTCGTGTCCCTGGTCCTGCTGGGCGGCGCCGAGGCTGTGCATGCCGGTGGCGGCGCCGGTGCCGGGTACGCGCAGGCCGGCCAGGAGGGGGTCGGGGCGGCCCTGGTCGTCCGGGTCCTCCTCGGGGACGGGTTCGTCGGCGAGTACGGCGATCAGCTGCCGCAGACTGCGCACGCCGAGCACGGAGACGCCGGGGACGAGTGAGGCCTCCGCGGCGGCGCACTCGGGCACGACGACCTGTTCGTAGCCCTCGTCGGCGGCGGCGAGCACGGCGGGCAGGATGCCGCGCACGGGGCGCACCCGTCCGTCCAGGCCTAGTTCGCCGATCATCACGATGTCGGCGAGGACGCGGGGGTCGATGCGTTCGGCGGCGCCCAGGACGGCGCAGGCGACGGCGAGGTCGAAGCCGCTGCCGCCCTTGGGCACCGAGGCGGGGCTGAGTCCGACGGTGAGTTTCTTCTGGGGCCATTCGCCGCCGGAGTTGACGACGGCGGCCCGGACGCGGTCGCGGCTCTCGGTGAGGCTCTTGTCGGGCAGTCCCACCAGGGTGAAGGCGGCGACGCCGGGTTCGAGGTCGGCCTGGACTTCGACGACCACGCCCTCGACGCCGACCAGGGCCACGGAGCAGGTGCGCGCGAATCCCATCAGGCGGCCCCCCTCACGTGCTCGACGACGGGTGCTCCGCGCCGGGGCAGCAGGATGCCGACCAGGTCGATGCGGACGCCGCCGGGGGGTGCTCCGCCGTGGGTCTGGATCCAGCGTTCGGCGAGGCCGCGCAGGCGCTGGGCCTTTTCCGCCGTGACGGCGGCCATCGGGTGCTGGAAGGTTCCCGCCCTGCGGGTCTTGACCTCGCAGACGACGAGGACGTCGCCGTCGAGCGCGACGATGTCGATCTCGCCGGTCCTGCCGCAGCGCCAGTTGCGCTCCAGGAGCGTCATGCCGGTCTGGGCCAGCCGCCGGGCGGCCAGCCCCTCTCCGTACCTGCCGAGCGCGCTGCGCGCCTGATGTGTGTGCATGTCGGCACCACCTCCGGCGCCAACGGTCACGCATCCGGCCCGCCCGAGTGGATCTTGGTGGGTTACTCGCCGGTTGTGGACAACTCCGTCACCCACACGAGGGAAGTCCGCCGTGGCCCAGGTCCAGGTCCAGGTCCAGGTTGAGGTCGGGACCCAGGAGAATCCACGTCAGCCATCCACAGCCCCTCAGCCGCCGGGCAGCTCCAGGTCGCTCTTGTTCAGCTCCTCGATGTTCACGTCCTTGAACGTGAGGACACGGACCTGCTTCACGAACCGGGCCGGCCGGTACATGTCCCAGACCCAGGCGTCCGCCATGGACACCTCGAAGAACACCTCACCCTGCACCGAGTGGACCTGCATCTCGTAGTCGTTGGTGAGGTAGAAGCGCCGCTCGGTCTCGATCACGTATTTGAACAGACCGACGACATCGCGGTACTCCCGGTAGAGCTTCAGCTCCATCTCGGTCTCGTACTTCTCGAGGTCCTCGGCGCTCATGGCATGTTCCCCTTCAGCCGTGCGGTCCCACCATTGTGCGCCAGTCCCGTGAGGCCCTAGACGATTTCGGTGTCCAGGGTCACCGGCCCGGCCGGGGGGCCTTCGTCGAGCAGCCTGCGCAGCAGCTCGGCGAGTCTGGTCGGATACACCGTCTCATGTGCCCGGGTCAGTTCCCGGCACGTCCACCAGCGTGCTCCGGCGACACTGCGCCGCTCCAGTGCGGTGAGCGCGGTGGCCCGGGTCGCCGTCTGGGTCGTACGGGCGAGGTAGTACCACTCGTCCTGGTCCCAGCGCCGTCCCGCGAACGGGAACGAGCAGCGGCGCCGCCACAGCACCGGGCCGAGCTCGACCTCGGTGATGCCGGTCTCCTCGGCGAGTTCCCGCAGGGCGGCCTCCTCCCTCGTCTCGGCGCCCTCCAGGCCGCCGCCGGGTGTGAACCACCAGTCGTCCGCCGGATCGTCCGGTTCGTGACCGTGCAGCAGCAGGATCCGGTCGGCGGGGTCGAGCAGCACCACCCGCGCCACCTTGCGCGGCTCGGCCGCGCCCTCGGCAACCGCGTCATACGGCCCGTCCACCGCCTCAGCGGGCACGTGCGGGCTCCGTCCGGGCGCGGCCGCGAGAGGCGCCCACGCGCTTGGCGATGGGGCCGTACGCGCCGCCCGCGAGGACGAGGACGGCGCCGGCGACGATCAGCAGGACGATCGGGCGCAGCGGGCCCGGCTGGGACAGGGTGCCCAGCGCCTCGAAGCCCGTGGGACGCTCCAGCATGCCCTTCATGGGCCAGACCACGGCGTCGACCCTGGCGGTCACGTCACCGCGCGCGACGGTGCCCTTGGCCGCGTCGTCGAGGTGGGCGGTGGAGTCCAGCGAGCCCTGGCGTTCGTCGCCGAGCAGGAACAGGCGGCCGGCGGGCACCTCGACGGTGGGGAAGTTCTTGATCTCGGCGGCGCCGCCCTTCAGGTACGGCTCGTCGATCTCCTTGCCGTTGACGGTGAGCTTGCCCCGCTTGCAGCAGGAGACCGTGTCGCCGCCGACCGCGACCACGCGCTTGACCACGGGCGCGTTCTGCACCCAGGACTTGTCGGTGAAGACGACCACGTCACCGCGGCGCACCTGGTCTCCGTCGACGCGCTGGGCCAGCACCCGGTCGCCCATGTCGATCGTCGGCGTCATCGAACTGGTGGGCACGGTGTACGGCCGGTAGACCACCGCCGCCCACGCGAACCCGCCGAGGAACAGCACCAGGCCCAGCGCCACGGCCAGCCCGGACAGTCGCTGTCCCGTCCTGCCGCCCGCCGGGCCCCTGCCTGTGCCGCCGCTGCGCGGGGCCGTACGCGTCGTGCTCTCGCCACCCATGGACCCGCACCCTACCGGGCGGTACCGAAACGGGGCAGCCCCCCTTTCGGGGCCGGAGGCGGAAGTTCCACCAGGGCTTCACAAGGGGCGCTCGCCCCC
Organism: Streptomyces anandii JCM 4720; assembly: GCF_014650655.1. GTDB lineage: Bacteria > Actinomycetota > Actinomycetes > Streptomycetales > Streptomycetaceae > Streptomyces > Streptomyces anandii. Next base: position 76,373 of record NZ_BMVJ01000019.1, on the reverse strand, counting down.
GGGAGCGCTCAGCGGCTGCCGGTGGCCGTCGTGGGCGTGCCCGTCCCGGTCTCGGCCTTAAGGGACCGCCTGCGCCGCCACAGCGCCAGGGGTACCACCGCGGTGAGGGCCACGCCCTGCGGGGCGACCGTCAGGGCGCCGGCGGCGGACTGCTGTCCGATGCCCTGCTGGTCGAAGGTGTCCGGCACGGGCAGGGTGCCCCAGCGGTTGATGGGCCAGGCACGGACGATGGCGCGGCCGACGACGTCCTTGACCGGGACCATGCCGTGGTGCTTGTCGGTCTGGTTGTAGCGCGAGTCCCGGGAGTTCTGCCGGTGGTCGCCCATGACCCAGATGTAGCCCTTGGGCACCTTGACCTTGAACTGGCCGCCCTGGTCGTCGTAGCTGCACGGCGTGTTGCCCGGGTAGACGTAGTCGCCCTCGTTGAGCGCCTTGCCGTTGACCATGAGCGGGCCGGTGCCCTTGCACTCGACGGTGTCGCCGCCGACGCCGATGACGCGCTTGATGAGGTCCTTCTCCTCGGCGGACGGCATCAGGCCGATCCAGCTGAGGACGGTCTGCACGGCGTTGGGCTTTGCGGTCGGCTCGCCGGCCAGCCAGTCGTCCGGGTCGTGGAAGACTACGACCTCGCCGCGCTCGGGCTGGGAGCCGAACCACGGGGTCAGCTTGTCGACGAGGACGCGGTCGCCGCGCTGGAGGGTGTCCTGCATCGAGTCCGAGGGGATCGAGAACGCCTGGACGAGGAAGGTCTTGATCAGCAGCGCCAGCACCAGCGCGATGCCGATCAGAATGGGCAGCTCCTTCCAGAAGGAGCGGGGCTGCTTCGCTTTCGGGGTGGTGCCGCCGCCTGCCCGGTCACCGCTGTCGTTGTGCTCCGTCACCCTGCCGTCCTCGGCTGCTTCGCTCTCACTCCCGGAGGTCACGACGTCGGCCGCGGCGGGGTCCGCCGCATCCACGGGGTGTCCGCGGTGTTCCTCGCCGTCGTTGCCGGACCGTGCGCCAACCGCCACGTCCCCCACGCCAACTCCTTACTCCGTGCCGCCGCCCGCGCCGTGCCCGGCGCAGGCCCACCACTCCCATAACGAGCGGGAGTTCCGCAGGGCTCGGGAGCTGAACCGATCCGTTCGGACGGTCCTGGGCAACCCTATGCGACAGCCGGTCGGCAGCGGCCGACCCTGAGGCCGCGTCGGACACGGAGGAGAAGGTCTGGGGTTCCTTGAGTCTGGTCCAGTGGCCCACCGGCCAGCCGATGACCATGGCCCGGCCGACCACGGAGTCCAGGGAGACGGTGCCTCCGTAGGGCGTGTTCTGGTGGGCGCGGGAGTCCGCCGAGTTGCCCCGGTGGTCGCCCATGACCCACAGCCGCCCCTTGGGCACGGTGATGTCGAAGGGCGTGTCGGAAGGGGCGTTGCCCGGATAGAGGTAGTCACCCTCGTTCAGGGGAACGCCGTTGACGGTGACGCGGCCCTGGGCGTCGCAGCACTTGACGTGGTCGCCGCCGACGCCGACGACGCGCTTGATGAGGTCCTTCTCGTTGTCGGAGGGCAGCAGGCCGATGAAGGTGAGACCTTCCTTGACCTGCTTGACGACCACCGGGTCGTTCTTCTTGGTGGTCTGCTCCCCCGCCAGCCAGCCGCCCGGGTCGTGGAAGACGACCACGTCGCCGCGGTGCGGCTCGGAGCCGAACCACGGGGTGAACTTGTCGACCAGGACGCGGTCGCCGATCCGGATCGTCTGCTCCATCGAGCCCGAGGGGATGACGAAGGCCTGCACCAGGAAGGTCTTGAGCACGAGCGCGATGAGCACGGCGACGCCGACCAGGAGCGGTATCTCGCGGACGGCGGAGCGCCTGCGCTTGCGCTTGACCTTGCGCTGGAGCTTGCGCCGTTCCGCGCGGGTGCGGCCGCCGGACGGACTGGAGGCACGCCGGGCGCCGGTGGGCAGGAGGTTCTCGGCGGCGCTGACCGGCGCGCCGCGCGGTTTGCCGCGGTTACCCATGGGCACCGCCCGGGTGCCCGTCGGCACCGCCCGGGTACGCCCCCTGGGCGGCGGCGGGTACGCGCGCGTAGGCGTGCGGCCGGGTGAGGTGGGTCCAGTGGCCGACGGGCCAGGCGATCCAGTCGGCGCGGCCGATCACGTCGCCGACGGGGATCATGCCGCCGCCCGGTGAGCCGAGGTGGTCACGGGAGTCGCTGGAGTCGCTGCGGTGGTCGCCGAGGACGAACAGGGTGCCGTCGGGGACGACGACGTCGAAGGGCACCGTGGAGGGGCTGTCGCCGGGGTGGAGGAAGGTCGACTCGTCGACCGGCCGGCCGTTCACCCGGATCCTCCCCTCCTTGTCGCAGCAGACCACGTGGTCTCCCCCTACACCCACAACGCGTTTGATGTAGTCGGCGTCACCGAAGTACCCGCTGCCGTCGAACACGACGACATCGCCGCGCCGCGGCGCGGCACCGAAACGGTACGCCAACTTATTTACGAGAACGCGGTCCCCGATCCTCAATCCGTTCTCCATGGATCCGCTCGGAATCTGGAACGGTTGCACCACGAATGTGTTGAGGAGGAGCAAAAGGACCAGGCAGATCAGCGCGGTCAGGGTGATCCGCCCGCCGGGCAGCCAGTCCGTGACCCGTGCCACCCACGCGAAGCGCGACCGCCCTTCCGCCCCCTTGGGGTCCGGAGCCCGGTGGGGTCCGGCGCCGGAGGGGCGGAAGGAGCGGTCGCGCTCCGTGTGCTGTGCTTCGGTGTCCATCGGGGCGGAATGCTATCCCGCCCCGGTGTGGATCCCGGAAGGCGCTCAGTTCTCGCGCTTCTCCTTGATCTTCGCGGCCTTGCCGCGCAGCTCACGGAGGTAGTACAGCTTGGCGCGGCGCACGTCGCCACGGGTGACGAGCTCGATCTTCTCCACGATCGGGGTGTGCACCGGGAAGGTGCGCTCGACGCCGACGGAGAAGGAGACCTTGCGGACCGTGAAGGTCTCGCGCACGCCGGAACCCTGGCGGCGGATCACCACGCCCTTGAACTGCTGCACACGGGAGCGGTTGCCCTCGATGACGCGGACGTGCACGTTGACGGTGTCACCCGGGCGGAAGGCCGGGATGTCCTGGCGCAGTGACGCGGCGTCGACGGTGTCGAGCAGGTGAGACATTTCGTCTGCTTTCTTCGCTGATGCCACAGGTCATCAACGGGATCTGGATGTTCGGGATCTGCGCTGTGCTCGTCGGGGCGGGCGTCGTGTCCCCCTGTGGCAGGGGCGCACGCCGGACGGCGCACAACAGCCGCCTATTCTTCCACGCCCTCGGTCCTGCGCCAAAATCGGCCGTACGGCCCGCCGGCGGGGTCCGGGGACCAGCCCAGGATGGAGAGCATCTCACGGTCCTTCTTGTCGAAGGCCTTGGGGTCGCAGCGCTCGATCAGGTCGGGCCGCTGGGCCGTGGTGCGCCGCAGGGCCTCGTCGCGGCGCCAGCGGGCGATCCTGCCGTGGTGGCCGCTGAGCAGCACCTCGGGGATGCCCCGGCCGCGCCAGTGGGGCGGCTTGGTGTAGACGGGGCCCTCCAGGAGGTTGGCCATCGCGCCGGGCGCGAAGGAGTCGTCCTGGTGGGACTCGGCGTTGCCGAGGACGCCGGGCAGCAGCCGGGCGACCGCCTCGGTGATCACCAGGACGGCCGCCTCGCCGCCGGCGAGGACGTAGTCGCCGATGGAGACCTCGTACACCGGCATACGGGTGGCGTACTCGTCCATGACGCGGCGGTCGATGCCCTCGTAGCGGGCCGGGGTGAAGACCAGCCAGGGGCGCTCGGAGAGCTCGACGGCGAGTTCCTGGGTGAAGGGGCGGCCGCTGGGCGTGGGCACGATCAGGGCGGGCGCGCCGGAGCCCGACTCGTAGCCGTCGGCGAGGACGGCGTCCAGTGCCTCGCCCCAGGGGTCGGTCTTCATGACCATGCCGGGGCCGCCGCCGTAGGGCGTGTCGTCGACGGTGTTGTGGCGGTCGTGGGTCCACGCGCGCAGGTCGTGCACGTGCACGTCCAGCCGGCCACGCGCGCGCGCCTTGCCGACCAGGGAGACGTTCAGCGGTTCGAGGTACTCGGGGAAGATCGTGACGACGTCGAGCCTCATGCGCTTTCGTCCCTCGGCGAGGCGATCTCCGCACGGTCGTCGATCAGGCCCGGGGGCGGGGTGATGACGGCCCGCTGCTCCTCCAGGTCGATCTCGGTGACGATCTCCTCGACGAACGGGATCATCACCTCGCTGCCGTCGGGGCGCTCGACGATGAAGAGGTCCTGGGAGGGCAGGTGGGAGATCTCGGTGATCCGGCCGACCTCCGTGCCGTCGGCGGTGACCACGTCCAGGTCCATCAGCTGGTGGTCGTAGTACTCGTCCTCCTCCTCGGGCGTCTCGTCCGGGTCGACCTCGGCGATGAGGAGGGTGTTGCGCAGCGCCTCGGCGGCGTTGCGGTCGCCGACGCCCTCGAAGCGCAGCAGCAGACGGCCGCTGTGCACGCGGCCCGTCTCGATGGTCAGCGGCCCGGCGGAGGCGGGGTCGGTGGCCAGGACGGCGCCGGGGGCGAGCCTGAGTTCCGGCTCGTCGGTACGTACCTCCACGGTGACCTCGCCCTTGATGCCGTGGGCGCGGCCGATCCGTGCGACTACCAGCTGCACGTGTCCAGTTCTCCTGTCATCTCCTGCCGGGACCCTGCCAGGGTCCTGCCGGGACCCTGCCGGGACTGCTCCTGCGGCCTGGCCCGCTCGGACCTGGGCCCGCTCATACGACTGCGGGCCGGGGACGGCCCTGTGGCCCTCCCCGGCCCGAGCCGGTTGCGAAAAGCGTCAGCGGACGTGGTCCACGTCGACGAGGTCGACGCGGACACCGCGGCCGCCGATGGCGCCCACGACGGTGCGCAGGGCGCGTGCCGTACGGCCGTTGCGGCCGATGACCTTGCCGAGGTCGTCGGGGTGGACCCGGACCTCGAGCACGCGTCCGCGGCGCAGGTTGCGCGAGGCGACCTGCACGTCGTCAGGGTTGTCGACGATGCCCTTCACGAGGTGCTCAAGCGCCTCTTCGAGCATGGTGCTCAGGCCTCGGTCGACTCGGACTCGGCAGCGGCCTCGTCCTTCTTCTCAGCCTTCTTCTTCTGGGTGATCGCCTCACCCTTGCCCTCGTCGTCGCCACCGAGGGCCTCGAACGACGGACGCGCGGCCTTCTCCTGCGGCTGCAGCAGCGGCGCAGGGGCGGGCTCGCCCTTGAACTTCTGCCAGTCGCCGGTCTTCTTCAGGATGGCGAGCACGGGCTCGGTCGGCTGGGCGCCGACGGAGAGCCAGTACGCCACGCGCTCGGCGTTGACCTCGATGCGCGAGGGGTTCTGCACCGGGTGGTACAGACCGATCTCCTCGATGGCCCGGCCGTCACGGCGGGTACGGGAGTCGGCGACGACGATGCGGTAGTGAGGCGAACGGATCTTGCCCAGACGCTTCAGCTTGATCTTGACTGCCACGGGAGTGGGTTCTCCTGGATTTGACGTGGTTGGGCACGGCGGGAAGGCCGCGTGGGGCTGCGGTACCCGAATGCCCGATGGACGCGTCAGCCGGAGGAGAGAGGGGTCCTGTGCGACTGTCGAGTACAGCTAGTCATTGTGCCACACCCGGCGGGGCGCTCCGGGCGGAGGGTGGGCGAGGCCGACAGACCCGGGTGGACCAGGCACTTTCAGGCATGCCTGAGCGGCACCCGGCGCTCCGGGTGCCGCCGGCGCCGTGAGCCTCGCGGACCGCGGGCCGCGGATGGGGCTGCCACGAGCAGCCTCATCCCTAGCCCGCCGCCGCGCCCACCACCTCCGGGATCCGGAAGGGCTTGCCGCACCCCCCGCACACGATCGGGGCCTGGGCCAGGACCGAGGGGACGACCCGGACGTTGCGGCCGCAGTCGCACACCGCCTTGACCCGGACCCCGCCGCCGGACGAGCCGTGGCGGGCGGCCGGGCCGCGGAAGGTGCGGCCGGTGTCGGAGGACGTGGCGGCGGTGTGCGCCTTCAGGGCGCGCTGGAGGCGCTCGATCGTCGGGCGGTAGCGCCGCTTGGCCTCGGGGCTGAGCGTGACCAGTGAGAAGCCGCTGCTCGGGTGCGGCTCCTCGGGGTGGTCGAGGCCCAGCTCCTCGGCGATCGCGAGGAACCGGCGATTGTGGTAGCGGCCGGCGCGGGAGGTGTCGCGCACCCCTCGCGCGGCGGCGATGCCGTGGACTGCCTCGTGAAGCAGTCGCTCGAAGGAGAGTTCGTGCCCGCAGGCGGACGACGACTCCCCGATCAGGGACTCAGGCGCGGCAAGGTCCGGCAGCTCGGGGTGGTACCGCTGAATGTCGGCCCACGCCTGCGCCAGCTCTGCGGCGAGAACAGGTGGTGTCGTGCTCACGTAATGACAACGAGCCTGGGTGCCGCTGTGTTCCTATTACGGGGCATCCCAAATAATTTGCACGTACCCGTCAGTTGGCACTGATGCGGCCTGACGAGGGCGGGTGCGCTGATCTGCGGAGAAGTCTCACAGCTCATACCAAGCCGGTGCGTAGCCACGCGTACGCACCGGCGTGTACGCCCCGCTCGCGCGCTGGGCGCGCGGGGTCGCGCGATGCGCAAGAGGTGTTTCGGCCGCTTCCCCGCGCCGGGGCCTCGTCCTGGTCTGCGTACGTGACGACCGTGACGTTACCGGGCGCGGAGCGGGCCCCCGCCACCGGGCCGTGCCGGAGGCCGCCCGGCTCACCCGCTGTCATCACCGGGCGACGGGTTCCGGCCATCCCGCGCGGGGTGCCCGTTCGTTGCTTCCGGTACGGCCCCAGGTTGCCGGGATGTGAAATCTCGCCACGGGCGCGCGTCGGCCGCAAGCCGGGCCCCCAGACCCCTGGACGCGATGGGGAGCGGGGAGTTACCTGGCATACGGAGGGAGTGCGGGCGCACTGCACGGGGGCCACGGAATCCGGCACGGCGGCAACTCTCGGCTGATTGGGGCGCTTATCCATGACACCTACGCTCGTGCGGCAGCACGTACGTCACGCGGGACCGGTGTCCCGGGTGGATCCACGTGCACGCGCGCGTGACTGGTCCGAGATCCAGGAGCGGATGCTGGTCCCGCTCTACGAGGCCGTCTACGAGCGACTGGAAGTGGGCTCCGGCACGCGGCTGCTGGGGCTCGGCTGCGGCTCCGGGCTGGCCCTGCTCATGGCGGTCTCCAGAGGCGCGGCGGTCACCGGTGTCGACACCCGCCGCGAGCGGCTCGACCTCGCCCGGCGGCGGCTGCTGCCTCAGGCGTGGGACACGCGCGCGCGTGCCGACGCCCGGCTCGTCGAGGGCTCACCGGCGGCGGCCGCCGGGGCGGGCGCCGGGGCGGGCGCGGGCCCGCGTGCGCAGGCCCGCGCGGGCAGCGGTGCAGGCGCCGGTTCCGGCTCGGGCGCCCGCGCAGACACGGACCCGGGTGCCGTCGAGGCCCCGTACACGCTGATCACCGCCTTCGAGCCGATCGGGTGCCTGGCGGGGGACGCCGAGAGGCTGTCGGGGCTGCTCGCCGAGGCGACGCCGCTCGCGGGGCGGGGGACGCCGGTGGTGCTGGCCGGCTGGGGTCCGCCCGAGCGGTGCGCCACGGCCTCCGTGCTGCGGGTGGCGGCCAAGCTCGCCGATCCGGTGCGCGGCGCCGGCTGCCCGCGGCCGGCGCTGCGCGACGACCTGGAGGAGGTGGCCCGGCGGGCGGGCCTGCGGCCGGACGGCTCGGGCCGGGTGGCCTGCCCCTTCGGGTACGCCGACCTCGACAGCGCGGTGCGCGGGTTGCTGTCGACGGGGCTGTTCGACGCGGCCGTCGAGGCGACCGACGGCAACCAGGCCGGCAAGGAGCTGGCGGAGGCCCTGCACGCGCACCAGCGGAGCGACGGCACGGTGTGGATGCCGAACGTCTTCCGCTACCTGGTCGCGCGCACGCCCTGAGCCCGTGACGGACCCCTAGCCGATCGCGCTCCCGCCTTCCGCGCCCGCGGTGGTGGCGTCGCCGTTGGTGTCCTTCTTCAGGCGGGTGATGCCGGCGACCCGGTAGGCGTCGGCCTCCTCCAGGGTCTCGTTCTCCAGCAGGGCCCGGGCCAGCGCGTCCAGCTGTCCGCGGTGGTCGCGCAGCTTGCGGCACGCCTCCTCGTAGCACTCGTCGACGATGCGCCGCATCTCGGTGTCGATGGAGTCCAGGGTCTGCGGGGCGGCGGAGAGCCCGTAGGCCTGCTGGGCGTCGTCGGGCAGCGCGGACAGGCGGCCCACGTGCTCGCTCATGCCCCAGCGGGCCACCATCCCGCGCGCGATGTTGGTGACCTGTTCGAGGTCGTTCTCGGAGCCGGTCGTGATGACCCCGTACACCACGTGCTCGGCCGCCATGCCTCCGAGCGCGCCGATGATCCGGCCGCGCAGGTACTCCTCGGTGTAGGCGTACTTGTCGGACTCGGGCGTGGACAGGGTGACGCCGAGCGCCCTCCCGCGCGGGACGATGGTGATCTTGCGTACGGGGTCGGCGCCGGGCTGGAGCATGCCGAGCAGGGCGTGGCCGCTCTCGTGGTAGGCGGTGCGCCGGCGCTCCTCCTCCGGCATCACCAGCGCGCGTTCGGCGCCGAGCTGGACCTTCTCCAGGGCCTCGGAGAAGTCGGTCTGCGTCACCTGCTGCTGGCGCCGCTTGACCGCGAGGAGGGCGGCCTCGTTGGCGAGGTTGGCCAGTTCCGCGCCGGTCATGCCCGGGGTCGTACGGGCGACCCGGGCGAGGTCGACCCCGGGGGCGAGCGGGATCTCGCGGGTGTGGATGGCGAGGATGGCCTCGCGGCCGCCGCGGTCGGGCGGTGAGACCTGGACCAGCCGGTCGAACCGGCCGGGCCGGGTCAGTGCCGGGTCGAGGACGTCGGCCCGGTTGGTGGCGGCCAGCACGATCACGCCCTCGGAGCCGGAGAAGCCGTCCATCTCGGTCAGGATCTGGTTCAGGGTCTGCTCGCGCTCGTCGTGGCCGCCCACCGAGGCGCCGGCGCCCCGGGCCCGGCCGATCGTGTCGATCTCGTCGATGAAGACGATCGAGGGCGCCACCTTGCGCGCCTCGGCGAACAGCTCGCGCACCCGGGACGCGCCGACGCCGACGATCATCTCGATGAACTCGGAGGCGGAGGCCGAGAAGAAGGGCACGCCCGCCTCGCCGGCGACGGCCCGGGCGAGCAGGGTCTTGCCGGTGCCCGGCGGGCCGGTGAGCAGGACGCCGCGGGGCATCTTGGCGCCCATGCGACGGTAGGAGTCGGGGTGCTTCAGGAAGTCGACGACGTCGTCCAGCTCGCCCTTGACCTCGTCGATCCCGGCCACGTCGGCGAAGGTGGTGCGCTGCGTGCCGGGCTGGAGCTCGACCGGCCGGGGTGGCGCCTTGCGGCCGAAGATCCCGCCGGGTCCGCCGAGGCCGGAGCCGATCCGCCGGGCGAAGAAGACCCAGAGCGCGGCGAGGACCACGATCGGCGCGAGCGAGAGCAGCAGGTTGGACAGGAAGCCGCGCTGCTGGACGACCGGCTGCGCGGTCACCGTGACGTCGTGCCCGGTCAGGCTCTGCCACAGCTTGTCGTCCGCGAAGGCGGGGCGCTGCGTCTTGAACTTGGTGTAGGTGCCGCCGCCACCGGGCCGGTCCCGGGCGCTCTTGAGCTGGCCCTGGATCGCGTCGCCCTTGGAGTAGATCTTGGAGACGTTGCCGGCGTCGACCTGCCTGCTGAACTCGGTGTAGGAGATGGTCGGCTCGTTGCCCGAGTTGTAGTAGGTCAGTCCGCCGTAGGCCAGCAGGAAGACGACCACCGCGGTGACGAGCAGCCCCCACCACCGGCCGCGGGGCACTTTGCCGCCGGGCCGCCGCGGCGGCCCGTCCGGCGTGCCCTCGGTGCGCCACGGCTGGTCAGGGGCCTTGCGTGGTGGCGCGGCATTGCTCATATCTGGACGTTACGGCACGCGGCGTGCCCCGGCACGCGCTGAGGGCGCCCCCGCGCGTGGCAGGGGGCGCCCTCGTTGCGTACGACCGGACTCGCCGGCCCCGCGGGTCTCAGCCCATGAACTTCTTGAACTCGTCCGGCAGATCGAAGTCCTGGCCGCCCTGCTGGGGCAGCCCGAAGGCGCCGCCGGCCTGGGCCGCGGCCGCGCGGCGGGCGGCCTCCTCCTGCTCCTGCTGCTTGCGCTTCATCGGGTTGCCGGAGCGCTGCTTGCCCTTGGCCTTCTTGGGCTGCTTCTTGGTCCGGCCGGGGCCGCCGCCCATGCCCGGGATCCCCGGCATGCCGGGCATGCCGCCGCCCTGGGCCATCCGCGACATCATCTTGCGGGCCTCGAAGAACCGCTCGACGAGGTTCTTCACGGCGCTGACCTCGACGCCGGAGCCCTTGGCGATACGGGCGCGGCGGGAGCCGTTGATGATCGTGGGGTCCTGGCGCTCGCCCGGGGTCATCGACTTGATGATCGCGGCGGTGCGGTCGACGTCGCGCTCGTCGAGGTTGTTGATCTGGTCCTTGATCTGGCCCATGCCCGGGAGCATGCCGAGCAGCTTGGAGATGGAGCCCATCTTCCTGACCTGCTCCATCTGGGCCAGGAAGTCGTCCAGGGTGAAGTCCTGGCCCTTCTTGGACGCCAGCTTGGAGGCCATCTTCTCGGCCTCTTCCTGGCTGAACGTCTTCTCCGCCTGCTCGATCAGGGTGAGCAGGTCACCCATGTCGAGGATGCGGGAGGCCATCCGGTCCGGGTGGAAGGCGTCGAAGTCGTCGAGCTTCTCGCCGTTGGAGGCGAACATGATCGGCTTGCCGGTGATCTGTCGGATCGACAGGGCCGCGCCACCGCGGGCGTCGCCGTCGAGCTTGGAGAGCACCACGCCGTCGAAGCCGACGCCGTCGCGGAAGGCCTCCGCGGTGTTGACGGCGTCCTGGCCGATCATCGCGTCGACGACGAACAGGATCTCGTCCGGGGAGACCGCGTCCCGGATGTCCGCGGCCTGCCGCATCATCTCCTGGTCGATGCCCAGGCGGCCGGCGGTGTCCACGATCACGATGTCGTGGACCTTGGTCCGCGCGAAGTCGATGGAGTCCTTGGCGACCTTGACCGGGTCGCCCACGCCGTTGCCCGGCTCGGGCGCGTAGACCGCGACGCCGGCGCGCTCGGCGACGACGCTGAGCTGGTTCACGGCGTTGGGGCGCTGGAGGTCGCAGGCGACCAGGAGCGGGGAGTGGCCCTGCTCGCTGAGCCACTTGCCGAGCTTGCCCGCCAGGGTGGTCTTGCCGGCGCCCTGGAGACCGGCCAGCATGATCACGGTCGGCGGCTGCTTGGCGAAGCGCAGCCGCCGCGTCTCGCCGCCGAGGATGGTGACCAGCTCGTCGTTGACGATCTTCAGGACCTGCTGGGCCGGGTTGAGCGCGCGGGAGACCTCGGCGCCGAGCGCCCGCTCCTTGACGTTCTTGATGAAGCCGCGGACGACGGGCAGGGCGACGTCGGCCTCGAGGAGCGCGATGCGGATCTCGCGCGCCGTGGCGTCGATGTCCGCCTCGGACAACCGCCCCTTGCCGCGCAGGCTCTTGAAAGTCGCTGAGAGGCGATCGGAGAGAGTATCGAACACGGCGGCGTCGGTCCTCGGTGT
>NZ_BMVJ01000019.1:58691-64711 GCF_014650655.1 Streptomyces anandii JCM 4720 | reverse complement strand
CGGGGATGGCTTGCGGAATCGCCCTCAAGGGTATCCCGGCCGGACAGAACCGGGTCACGGTCGTGCCCGCAACGGCCGCACACCCGTGCCCGCAACGGCTTCACGTCCGTGCCCGCGACGGCTTCACGTCCGTGCCCGCGACGGCTTCACGTCCGTGCCCGCAGCGTGTCCTCCAGCCTCCGGGCCACGGACGCCGCCTCCTCGGGCGGCAGCGGGGCGCCCGCCGGACCGGTGACGTAGAAGGCGTCGACCGCGTTGGCGCCGAGCGTGCTGACGTGGGCGCTGCGCACCCGCACCTTGGCGTCCTCCAGGGCCCGCCCGATGCGGAACAGCAGTCCCGGCGCGTCCTGGGCGCGGACCTCGATCACGGTGGCGTGCCGGGAGGCGGCCGGGGCGACCGTCACGCGCGGCGGGGGCGCCACCACCCCGCGGCGGCGGGGATAGGCGGCGTCCCGCTCGGCGAGGCGGCCCGCCACGTCCAGGGAGCCGTCCAGGGCGCGCACGAGGTCGGCGCGCAGCCGGGCGGCCTGTGGCAGGGACCCGTACTCGGCGGCGACCCGCCAGTTCAGCAGCAGTACGGAGCCGTCGTCGACCCCCGCGGGCAGCTCCAGGGCGCGCAGTTCGGCGGTGCGCACGGTCAGGCGGTGCACGGCGAGGACACCGGCCACGCAGGGCAGTACGCCGGGCTGGTCGGGGACGGCGACGACCAGTTCCACGCCGAGCGGCTCGGGCCCCGCGGCGCCGCTCTCCGCGTCCCCGGTCCCCTCCGGCTCCCGCCTGGCAGGCGGCTCGGTCTGGGCGCGCAGCGACAGGACCGGCCCGCCGGTGCGGAACGCCTCGACGGCGAGCCGTTCCTGTTCGGCGCTGGGCGCGCCGGGCTCGGGCTCGTCCGGGTCGTCGCCCGCGAGGGCGGCGGAGACCCGCCGGACCAGGTCGGCGACGAGCGAGCCGCGCCAGGTGGACCAGGCGGCGGGGCCGGTGGCGAGCGCGTCGGCCTCGGTGAGGGCGTGCAGCAGTTCGAGGGTGCTCTGGGTGCCGACCGCCCGGGCGACCGCGTGGACGGTGGCCGGGTCGTCCAGGTCGCGCCGGGTGGCGGTCTCGACGAGGAGCAGGTGGTGGCGTACGAGGGTGGCGAGGACGCCGGCGTCGGCGTGGTCGAAGCCGATGCGGCCGGCCACGTCCTTGGCGATGATCTCGCCGGCCACGGAGTGGTCGCCGGGCCAGCCCTTTCCGATGTCGTGCAGCAGCGCGGCGACCAGGAGCAGGTCGGGGCGGCTGACGCGGCGGGTGAAGGCGGAGGCGCGGACGGCCGTCTCGATCAGGTGGCGGTCGACCGTCCAGACGTGCACGGCGTTGCGCTGCGGGCGGCAACGGACCCGTTCCCAGTCGGGCAGCAGTCGGCTGACCAGGCCTTCCGCCTCCAGGGCCTCCCAGACCTCCACGGTGGGGCGGCCGGAGCCGAGCAGGGTGACGAGCTGTTCGCGCGCCTCGGCGGGCCAGGGCGCGGCCAGGGGGCGCACGGTGGCCGCCATGCGCCGTACGGCGTGCAGGGAGAGCGGGAGTCCGGCCTGCGCGGCGGCGGCCGCGGCGCGCAGAGGGAGTACGGGGTCGCGTTCGGGGCGCGCGGTGCGGGCGAGCACCACCTCGCCGTCCTGTTCGACCACACCCTCGGCGAGCGGTGACCGTTCCGGGGCCGGTTTTCCGCCGCCCAGCATGGCGCGCAGCCGGGGCCGCACGGCGCGCGCCCTGAGTACGCGCCCCACTTCGCGCCAGGTGACGTCGCCGGCGTAGGAGATGACCCGCGCGGACTCGTACACCTGACGCAGCAGGGCGTCGGCGTCGAGGAGGCCGAGTTCGGCGGCCACCTGGTCCTGCTCCTGGAGGGAGAGCCGGTCGGTGGCCCGGCCGGTGGTCAGGTGCAGGGCGTCGCGTACGTCGAGGAGCCGGCGGCGGGCGTCGGCGAGGCCCTCGCGGGGGGCGTCGGCGAGCCAGGAGGCGGCGACGGCGCGCAGGGCGGTGGCGTCGCGCAGTCCGCCGCGGGCCTCCTTCAGGTCGGGTTCCAGCAGGTACTGCAGCTCGCCCTGGCGTTCGGCGCGCTCGGCGCACAGCTCCCGCAGCTCGGGCAGGCGCCTGGGCGCCTGGTTGCGCCAGTCGGCGAGCACGGCGGTGCGCAGCGAGGCGGTCAGTGCGAGGTCTCCGGCGAGGTGCCGGGCGTCCAGGAGGCCGAGCTGGACCTTGAGGTCGCCGGCCGCGGTCTTGCGGGCCTCGGCGGGGGTGCGCACGGAGTGGTCGAGGGCGAGGCCGAGGTCCCACACGGGGTACCAGAGGCGGTCGGCGAGGGCGGCGACGGCGCCGGGGTCGCCGCCGTCGTGGAGCAGGAGCAGGTCGAGGTCGCTGCGCGGGGAGAGCTCGCCGCGTCCGTAGCCGCCGACGGCGACCAGACAGACCCCGCGCAGACCGCCCGCCGCCGCGGCCGCGGCGTCGAACAGGCCGGCCAGCCAGCCGTCGGTGAGCGAGGCGAGGGCGGCACGGCGCGGCGGCCCGGACCGCGCCCCCTCGGTGAGGAGGCGCAGCCGGGCCGCCGCGTAGCCGCCGGGTCCCGAGTCCTCTGCTTCGTTGTGCACGTCTGTGCCCGTCACCCGGCGACTCCCGTCCTCGTGCCTGTCAGAGCGCGTCCGGACCGCGCTCGCCGGTCCGCACCCGCACCGCCGTCTCGACCGGCAGGGACCAGACCTTGCCGTCGCCGATCTTGCCGGTGCGGGCCGCCTTGACGACCACTTCGATCAGTTGCTCGGCGTCGTCGTCCTCGGCCAGTACCTCGATACGGATCTTGGGTACCAGGTCGACCGTGTACTCGGCGCCCCGGTACACCTCGGTGTGTCCCCGCTGACGACCGTAGCCGCTGGCCTCGGTGACCGTCAGGCCGTGGACTCCGAAGGCCTGGAGGGCCTCCTTGATCTCGTCGAGGCGGTGGGGCTTGACGACGGCGGTGATGAGCTTCATGCGTCCACCTTCTTGCTCTGCGTGGCGGCCAGGGCGGGTGCGGCGAGCGAGCCGAGGACTCCGCCGCCCGCGCCGCTGAAGTCGTATGCGGTCTCGGCGTGCTCGGCCTGGTCGATGCCGGAGATCTCCTCGTCCTCGGTGACGCGCATCCCGATGGTGCGGTCCAGCAGGAAGGCGAGGACCGCGGAGACGACCAGGGAGTAGGCGAGGACGGCGAAGACACCGGCGCACTGCTTCCAGAACTGGTCCATGCCGCCGCCGTAGAAGAGGCCCTTGACGTCGGACTGGCCCTTGCCGCTGGCGAAGAAGCCGATCAGCAGGGAGCCGAGGACACCGCCGACCATGTGGACGCCGACCACGTCGAGCGAGTCGTCGAAGCCGAAGCGGTACTTCAGGCCGACCGCCATGGCGCACAGGACACCGGCGATGGCGCCGACCGCGATGGCGCCGAGCGGGGAGACCGCGCCGCCGGAGGGGGTGATCGCGACGAGTCCGGCGACCGCGCCGGAGGCGGCGCCCAGCGTGGTGAACGCGCCGTGGCGGATCTTCTCGTAGACCAGCCAGGCGAGCATGGCGGCGCCGGTGGCGACCTGGGTGTTGACGAACATCAGCGGGCCGACGCCGTCGTCGTTGCCGAGCCAGGAGCCGGCGTTGAAGCCGAACCAGCCGAACCACAGCAGGCCCGCGCCGAGCATGACCAGCGGGAGGCTGTGCGGGCGCATCGGGTCCTTCTTGAAGCCGACGCGCCTGCCGATGACGAGGATGACGCCGAGGGCCGCCGCACCGGCGTTGATGTGCACCGCGGTGCCGCCGGCGAAGTCGATCACTCCGAGCTTGAAGGCCCAGCCGCCCGTGCCCCAGACCCAGTGGGCGACCGGGAAGTACACGATCGTGACCCACAGGACCAGGAACAGGGCCCAGGCGCTGAACTTCACGCGGTCGGCCAGTGCGCCGCTGATCAGGGCGGGGGTGATGATCGCGAACATCAGCTGGAAGACGGCGAAGACGAAGACCGGGATGGTGTAGCCCGGCCAGAGGTCCGTCTTGCCGATCCCGCTGAAGCCGACGTAGTCGGAGGTCCAGCCGATGATCGAGCCCTTGTCGGTGCCGAAGGCCATCGAGAAGCCGTACAGCACCCACAGGATGGTGACGATCCCGAGGCTGATGAAGCTCATCATCAGCATGTTCAGCGTGCTCTTGACGCGGACCATGCCTCCGTAGAAGAAGGCCAGGCCCGGGGTCATGAGCATCACCAGGGCAGAACAGATCAGCATGAAGCCTGTGTTGGCGGACGACAGCTTGGGTGCGTCCGCCGCAAGCATGATGGCTGGAGCCATCGGCGTCTCCTCGTCGGTTGGTACGGCCCCGTGCGGGCGAAGCCTGAGCGGTCCGGTGGGTGAGGGGTGGGCCGGTTATGCGCCATGAGACTGACGCAGCGCGGTTTCGGTGGAAGCCCCTCGTTGTTTCGCCGGGGTGACGAAGGTGCCGTGCGTGTTACGCGTGGATGAATTGGGCGCGGGAACGAGGCCGGCCGCGGGCGGCCTTCCGATGACCTGGCATGGGGGAGCCGAGTCGGGCAGTTCGGGAGGGCCGGCCGCGGCCGGGGTTCAGGGACCCGCGCGCGCTGTGCGGGGTGTGCGTGCTGTGCCTGGTGTGCGGACGGTGCGTGTTCAGACCGCCTCGGCGGTCTCGGGGAGGTCGGCGGCGAGCTGCTCGGTGAGGTCGACGACCTCACCGAGGTCGCCGAAGTCGCGTACGGCGCTGTCGACGGTCTTTCGGATACGGGTGTTCACGCGCTCGGAGCGGACCTTCCTGGCCACCTGCATGGCCCGCGCGGCGTACCGCGTGCTCTGCTCGGGCTCGCGCTGGAGCAGGTGCACGGTGGCCATGCCGATGAGGTTGAGCGCGTACGACCGCTGGTGTTCCGCGTCCTCGGCGAACAGCTGGACGGCCTTCTCCATCAGCGGCTCGGCGAGCGAGGCGTAGGCGGGGCTGCGGCCGGCGACGTAGGCGAGGTCGCGGAAGGAGTGGCTGTTCTCGCCGTACAGCTCGGCCTCGGAGAAGAAGCGGATCCAGTCGGGGTCCGGCTCGTCCCAGTCGTCGGCGTCGGCGAAGGTGTCCTCGGCCATGCGGACCGCGCGCTTGCACTTGCCGGGCTGGCCCATGTTGGCGTAAGCGCGGGCCTCCATCGCATACAGCATGGACTGGGTGCGCGGACTGGCGCAGTCCCGGCTGCCGTACTGGGCGAGGTGGATGAGTTCCAGGGCGTCCTCGGGGCGGCCGAGGTGGATCATCTGGCGGCTCATGCTGGACAGCACGTAGGAACCGAGGGGCTTGTCGCCGGCCTCCTTTGCCGCGTGCAGGGCGAGCACGAAGTACTTCTGGGCGGTGGGCTGGAGTCCGACGTCGTAGCTCATCCAGCCGGCCAGTTCGGCCAGTTCGGCGGCGACCTTGAACAGGCGCCTGGTGGTGGGCGCGGGCTGGGGCTCCTGGAGCAGGTCGGTGACCTCGTGCAGCTGGCCGACGACCGCCTTGCGGCGCAGGCCGCCCCCGCACTGGGCGTCCCACTGGCGGAACATCCGGGTGGTGGTCTCCAGCAGTTCCAGCTCGGGCCGGGAGAGCCGGCCCGGACGGCGGGCGGCCGCGGCGGGCTCGGGCTCCGGGAGCGGGGCGGGGGGCGCGGGCACGAGCCAGCGCTGCAGCGGCTCGATGAGGGACGGGCCCGCGGACAGCACCAGCGAGGTCCCGAGGAAGCCGCGCCGGGCCAGCATGAGGTCGCTGCGCGAGAACTCGCTGAGCAGGGCCACCGTCTGCGGGCCCGTCCACGGCAGGTCGACGCCGGTGGTGGAGGGCGTCGGGCGGGCGGTGCGCAGGCCGAGGTCCTCGACGGAGACCACGCAGCCGAAGCGCTCGGAGAACAGCTCCGACAGGATCCTGGGGATCGGCTCGCGCGGGTTCTCCCCGTCCAGCCAGCGGCGCACGCGGGAGGTGTCGGTGGAGATGTGGTTGGCACCCAG
>NZ_BMVJ01000019.1:50725-58670 GCF_014650655.1 Streptomyces anandii JCM 4720 | reverse complement strand
CTGGCGGGCGCGGCGGTTGACCTGGCGGGCCAGCTCGCCCTTGGACCAGCCGCTGCGCACGAACCACGACGCGAGCAGTTCGTTCGGGCGCTTGTCCGCGCCGCCCGCGCTCGTCGCGCTCGTCCCGCCACCGCCGTTGCCGCTCACTGGAACGCCCCCATTCCTGAGACCACTTGTCGCTGAGTGCGCCAAGCCCTATCAGAATGCCGGTCAATACGGCCTTCCGTCCGCCGCTTCTCACCCGTCGAACGGAGGGTCGACTTGCCTCCGGCATACCCACGAGCGCATGTGCCCCCAGGACTCGCACACTCACAGTAATCCTACGATCACCCGTCCAGCCATGGCGATCCCTGAAACGCCACCATTCGCCACCCCATCGAATGAACTCTCGGTGGCGTTGGCGCGATTCACTTGACATAGGACAACCGCGAGCGGGCGGAGCGGTGTGCGCAAGGGCGCGTGCCGTCGAGCGCACCACCCGGGGTGCTTCCGGGCGCCGCCTGGACCTGGCGGAGCCGGGGAGGGAGTGGGAACGGAGAGTCACGAGTCGGATTCGCCTCGTAACCATCGAGGCGGCGGACCCGTTGGAGGGGGCATGGGCTTCACGATCGGCGGCATGCGCGAGCTCCGCTCCGGCACGCGGCGGCGCGGCCGGTCGTACCGCGCGTCGGAGTGCACGGCGGTGGCCGAGTACACCGGGCTGTGGGGCTGGGACGTGCTGCGGGGCGCGCGGGCCGTCGGCGGCGCCTGCTCCTGCGGCCGCGCCGGCTGTCCCTCGCCGGGCGCCCATCCCCTGGACTTCGCGCCCGGCATCCCGGCCGGCGCCACGCTCGACGAGGTGACCCGGGCGTGGGCCGAGCTGCCGGGGGCCGCGGTGATGCTGGCCGTGGGGCGCGCCTTCGACGTCATCGAGGTCGCCGAGGCGGCCGGGCGGCGCGCGCTGGCCCGGCTGGAGCGCATGGGCCTGCCCCTCGGCCCCGTGACCGTCACCCCGGAGGGCCGCGCCCACTTCTTCGTCGCCCCCGGCGCGGCCGGGACGCTGCCCGCCCTGCTCTACCGCATGGGCTGGGACGACCCCGGCTCCCTGGACCTGCGCGGCCTCGGCCCCGGCACCGCGATCACGGCCCCGCCCTCCGACCGCGCGGGCCTCGGCCCGGTCCGCTGGCTCCGCCCCCCGGCCCTGGAACCCTCCCGCCCCCCGGAGGCCCGCCTCCTCCTGGGCACCCTGGCCTACGTGACGCACCGCTCACGGGCGTAATCACGGGCCGGGCCCGGGCACGACGCCTCGCGCACCCGGCCGCGAACACGCCCTTGACGACGCCGGCGCCCCGCCCCCACTGGATCAGGGGCGGGGCGCCGGCGTCGGCTGTCGGGTGGGGGTCAGTCGCCGATGAGGGCGTCGACGAAGGCTCCTGGCTCGAAGGGAGCCAGGTCGTCCGCGCCCTCGCCGAGGCCGACCAGCTTGACCGGGACGCCCAGCTCGCGCTGGACCGCGACGACGATGCCGCCCTTGGCGGTGCCGTCCAGCTTGGTGAGCACGATGCCGCTGATGTCGACGACCTCGGCGAACACACGGGCCTGGACCAGGCCGTTCTGCCCGGTGGTGGCGTCGAGCACGAGCAGCACCTCGTCCAGCGGGGCGTGCTTCTCGACGACGCGCTTGACCTTGCCGAGCTCGTCCATGAGGCCGGTCTTGGTGTGCAGCCGGCCGGCGGTGTCGATGAGCACCACGTCGGCGCCCATCTCCTTGCCCTCCTTCACCGCGTCGAAGGCGACGGAGGCGGGGTCGCCGCCCTCGGGCCCGCGCACGGTGTAGGCGCCGACCCGCTCGCCCCAGGTCTGCAGCTGGTCGGCGGCGGCGGCGCGGAAGGTGTCGGCGGCGCCGAGGACGACGCTGCGGCCGTCGGCCACCAGGACCCGGGCGAGCTTGCCCGTGGTGGTGGTCTTGCCGGTGCCGTTGACGCCGACGACCATGACGATGCCCGGCTTGCTGGTCTCCGGCTCGGTCCTGACCTTTCGGTCGAGGTCGGGGCCGACCAGCGTCAGGAGCTCCTCGCGCAGCAGGCCGCGCAGCTCCTCGGGGGTGCGGGTGCCGAGCACGCGGACGCGCTCGCGCAGCCGCTCGACCAGCTCCTGGGTGGGCTGCACGCCGACGTCGGCGGTCAGCAGGGTGTCCTCGATCTCCTCCCAGGTGTCCTCGTCGAGGTGCTCGCGGGAGAGCAGGGTGAGCAGGCCCTTGCCCAGCGCGTTCTGCGAACGCGACAGGCGGGCGCGCAGCCGGATCAGGCGGCCCTCGGTGGGCTCGGGCACCTCGATCGCGGGCGCCGGGAGCTCCTCGACGCCGGGCGGCTCCTCCACCACGACGGGGGATGAGCCGTCGGGCAGGTCCACCTCCTCGATCGTCCGCCGCGGCTCCTCCCGCGGCGTCTCGGCCTCGTCGCCGACGTGCGGCTCGGCCGGGGGGGCGGTGATGTCGGGTGCGGAGGGCGGCGGCGGGGGCAGCGGCTTCCTCCGCCGGCTGCCGACGACGAGCCCGCCGAGCGCGCCGAGCACGACCACGGCGATGACTACAGCAAGGATGATGGTTTCCATAACGCGTCCAGTATCGGCCATGGGTTCCGGCCCGGACCCGCTTGCGTCGCGCGGCAGGAGACAAACGCCACATTCGGGCGTTAGTGGGATCAAAGTACGATAGTCGGAGTTCCCGCCACTTCCCCCACGAACGAGGCACGGACCTTCTTCATGCGCAAGACCGCCGAGACCGAAGGCGCCCTGGAGACCCGCGGCATCGAGCAGGTGCCCGACCACGAGCGCACCGCCCGGACCCGCGAGCTCTTCCCCACCTGGGTCGGCGCCAACATCAGCGTGCTGCTGCTGACGATGGGCGCGAGCCTCGTCGTGGCGTACCACCTCGATCTGTGGCAGGCCCTGATCGTCGCGATCGCGGCGCCCGTCGTGTCGTACGGCCTGGTCGGGCTGATCGGGATCGCCGGCAAGCGCGGCGGCGCCCCGGGCATGGCGCTGTCCCGCGCGGTCTTCGGGCAGCGCGGCAATCTGCTGCCCGGCTCGCTGATCTGGGTCGCCCGCTGGGGCTGGGAGACGATCAACGCGGTGACCGGCGCCTACGCGGTGCTCACCATCCTGAAGGTGGTGTTCGGCGTGCGGGCGAACGGCGTGCTGGACATGGTGATGCTGCTGGCCTTCGTCGCGGCGACCTTCGCGATCTCCGGGCTCGGCATCAACGCCGTGCAGAAGTGCAACAAGTACGCGACCTTCCTCTTCGGCGCCTTCTCGGTGCTGGTGCTGGGGTACCTGGTCCTGGACACCGACTGGTCGAAGGTGTTCGACCGTCCCGCCGGCACCACGGCCGCGGTGATCACCGGCATCGGCATGATCGCGGCGGGCGGTGTCAGCTGGATCCCGTCGGCGCCCGACTTCACCCGCTACCTGCCGCGCACGGCCTCCTCGAAGGCGATCGTCGGCACGTCCGTCGGCGGCGCCGGCATCGTGGTGCTGCCCATGGTGCTGATGGGCGCGGTGATGGCCGTCGGCACGCCCGACCTGGCCTCCGCCTCGGACCCGGTGTCCTTCCTCGGTGAGATCCTGCCGACCTGGATCGCGGTGCCGTATCTGCTGATCGCGCTGATCGGCATGCTGCTGATCAACGCGATGTCGATGTACTCGGCCGGCTTCACCGCGCAGACACTGGGCTTCAGGGTGCCGCGCCACTGGGCGGTGTCGGTCAACGCCGTGATCTCGCTGGCCTTCGGCGGTGTGCTGATGCTGGCGGCGACCAGCTTCATGGGCTCGTTCATCGCCTTCCTGTCGCTGCTGGCCGTCGCCTTCTCCGCCTGGGTGGGCGTCTTCGGCGCGGACATGCTGCGGCGCCGGGAGTACGACGGCGCGGCCATGGCCGACACCACGCGCACCAGCGCCTACTGGTACCGGGGCGGCTTCTCCCCCGCCGCGGTGGCCGCCTGGGCGATCGGCCTCGGCTCGGGCCTGATGTTCACCACCTCGGACTGGTTCACCGGCCCGCTGGCCCGGGGCAACGTCATCGGCGAGTACGGGCTCGGCTGGGTCGCCACCGTGGTGATCTCCGGACTGCTGTACGCGCTGCTGCCCAAGCCGCCGGTGGTGAAGCCGACCCCAGCCCGGGAGCCGGCCGACGCGCTGCCCGGGCAGCGGAACGCCACACCCGAGAGCCTGGCCGTCTGACGCATCGTCAGCTAACGTCCCCCTGCACACCCGCCCGGTGAAGGGGGACGCAGCCATGCCCGTCACGGTCGTCCGTTTCAACCTCGTCGAACCCGGCGCCACCCCGGACTCGCTGGGCGCCCGCTACCGGGCGGCCCTGGAGATGGCCCGGTACGCCGACGACCGCGGGATCACCACCGTGCAGACCGAGGAGCACCACGGTGTGGCCGACGGCTGGCTGCCGTCGCCGTTCGCCTTCGCGGGAGCCGTCCTCGGCGGCACGCGGCATCTCGCGGTCACGGTGTCGGCGGCGATCGGCCCGCTGTACGACCCGCTGCGGCTGGCCGAGGACATCGCCGTACTGGACCTGCTCGGCGGCGGCCGCCTGGTGACCGTGGCCGGGATCGGCTACCGGCCCGAGGAGTACGCCCACTTCGGCGTGGAGTGGAAGCGGCGGGGCGCCCTCCAGGACGAGTTCCTGGAAACCCTGCTGCAGGCGTGGACGGGCGAGCCCTTCACCTTCCGGGGCCGTACGGTACGGGTCACCCCGCGCCCGTACTCCGAGCCGCACCCGCTGCTGCTGGTCGGCGGCTCCTCCCGGGCGGCCGCCCGCAGGGCCGCGCGGCTGGGCCTGCCGTTCTTCCCGAGCGCCCACCTGCCGGAACTCGAGGCGTACTACAAGGAGCGGCTGTCGGAGTACGGCACCGAGGGCTGGACCGTGATGCCCGCCGCCGAGACCCCGCTGCTGCACATCGCGGAGGACCCCGACCGCGCCTGGGCCGTGTACGGCGAGCATCTGCTGCACGAGGCGCGGACCTACGCCTCCTGGCAGTCCGGGGACATCCGCTCGGCGGTGCGGTCGGCGGCGACGGGCGTTGCCGCGCTGCGCGAGGAGGGCGTGTACCGCGTCGTCACTCCGGACCAGTGCCTGGCGCAGAACCTGGACCACCTGGTGCTGCACCCGCTGGCCGGCGGGATGCCCCTGGAGGAGGGCTGGCGCAGCCTGCACCTGTTCTGCGAACGCGTACTGCCCCGGCTCACCGCGTGAGCCGGGGCAGTACGCGCCTTGCGGGGTTCGAGGAGAGAGACAGCGGGGACTTGGGCCCTCTCCTCGGCTCCGGGGGGCTTCCCGCGGGTCAGCCCATCTCCTCCAGCGTCTTGCCCTTGGTCTCCCGGACGAACTTGAGGACGAACGGGATGGAGAGCGCGGCGAAGAACGTGTAGATCATGTACGTGACGGACAGGTTCCAGTCGGCCAGCGACGGGAAGCTCGCGGTGATCGCCCAGTTGGCGATCCACTGCGCGGCCGCGGCCACGCCCAGGGCGGCGGCGCGGATCTTGTTCGGGAACATCTCGCCGAGCAGGACCCACACGACCACGCCCCAGGACAGGGCGAAGAAGAGCACGAAGAGGTGGGCGGCGATCAGGGCGACCCAGCCCTGCGTGGCGGGCAGCTTGCCGCCGACCAGGTCGTAGGAGAAGGCCCAGGCCTCGAGGGCGAGGCCGACGGCCATGCCGACCGAGCCGATCAGCGCGAGCGGCTTGCGGCCGACGCGGTCGACGAAGATCATCGCGATCACGGTGCCGACGATGTTGATGATCGACGTGGTGAACGAGTAGAAGAACGAGGCCGTCGGGTCGACGCCGACCGACTGCCACAGCGTCGCCGAGTAGTAGAAGGCGACGTTGATGCCGACGAACTGCTGGAAGACCGACAGGCCGATGCCGATCCAGACGATCCGCTTGAAGAGGAAGCTGCCGCCGAGCAGGTCGCGGAAGCTGGACTTCTGCTCGCGCTTCATGGCGTGCTCGATCTCGGCGACACGGGCGTCGAGGTCGGCGTCCTTGCTCTCGACCTCGGCGAGGACCTGGCGGGCGCGGTCGCGGCGGCCGACGGAGAGCAGGAAGCGGGGGGACTCGGGGATGGCGAAGGAGAGCAGACCGTAGAGGACGGCCGGGATCACCATGACGCCCAGCATGACCTGCCAGGCCTCCAGGCCCATCAGCTTTCCGCGCTGGTTGCCGCCGGCGGCGTTCAGCAGACCCCAGTTGACCAGCTGCGAGATGGCGATGCCGACGACGATCGCGGCCTGCTGGAAGGAGCCGAGCCGGCCGCGGTAGGCGGGCGGGGCGACCTCGGCGATGTAGGCGGGGCCGATGACCGAGGCCATGCCGATGGCGAAGCCGCCGATGATGCGCCAGAAGGCGAGGTCCCACAGCGCGAAGGGCAGCGCCGAGCCGACGGCGCTGATGGTGAACAGCACGGCGGCGATCTGCATGCACCGGATGCGGCCGATGCGGTCGGCTATGCGGCCGGCGGTCGCGGCGCCGATGGCGCAGCCGATCAGGGCGATGGCGATGACCTGGGCCAGCGCGGCCGGGCCGACGTCGTAACGGCTGCGGATGGCCTCGACGGCGCCGTTGATCACGGAGCTGTCGTAGCCGAAGAGGAAGCCGCCCATGGCGGCCGCCGCGGCGATGAAGATGACGTGCCCGAGATGATCGGGGTGAGTGGCGGCTGACGGCCTGGGGGCCTGCGCTGTGCTGGTCACGTGTTCTCCTCGGGCACACCGGCAGCGTTGCCGGGGTGGGGGTCAGCCCTTCCAGGCGGTGAGACCTGAAGGTAAAAGCAACGTTGCAGAGACTATGTCTTCAACTATCGAAGTCAATAGGTTCTCTGCTGTGATTTTTGACCTCAACCGTGGAGGGATTGTGTTCAAGTGTTGTAGTCAATCAGTGCACACAGTTCGACTACCCCGAAGGCGCGCGAACACGCGGGGAGTTGAGCGGCGCGGTGCCGGGTGCGGACCTAGCGCAGCCGCTGGCTGATGACCTTGGACACTCCGTCGCCCTGCATGGAGACGCCGTACAGCGCGTCGGCGACCTCCATGGTGCGCTTCTGGTGCGTGATCACGATCAGCTGCGAGGACTCCTGGAGCTCCTGCATGATCCGGATCAGCCGCTGGAGGTTGGTGTCGTCGAGGGCGGCCTCGACCTCGTCCATGACGTAGAACGGGCTCGGCCGGGCCTTGAAGATCGACACGAGCAGCGCGACGGCCGTCAGCGACCGCTCGCCGCCGGAGAGCAGGGACAGCCGCTTGACCTTCTTGCCCGGCGGACGCGCCTCGACGTCCACGCCCGTGGTGAGCATGTTGTCCGGGTCGGTCAGCACCAGACGTCCCTCGCCGCCCGGGAAGAGCCGGCCGAAGACGCCCTCGAACTCGCGCGCGGTGTCCCGGTAGGCCTCGGTGAAGACCTGCTCGACGCGCTCGTCGACCTCCTTGACGACCTGGAGCAGGTCGGCGCGGGTCTTCTTGAGGTCCTCCAGCTGCTCGCTGAGGAACTTGTGCCGCTCCTCCAGCGCCGCGAACTCCTCCAGGGCCAGCGGGTTGACCTTGCCGAGCTGCTGGTAGGCGCGTTCGGCGGCCTTGAGCCGCTTCTCCTGCTCGGCGCGCACGAAGGGGCGGGGCCGATTGCGCGGGTGCTCCGGGTCCTCGGGCAGCTGCTCGCCCTCGGCGGGCGGCGACGGCGGGACCGGCTGGTGCGGCCCGTACTCGGAGACCAGGCCCGCGGGCTCGACGCCGAGCTCCTCCAGCGCCCTGGTCTCCAGCTGCTCGATGCGCAGCCGCTTCTCGGCGCCGAGCACCTCGCCCCTGTGCACCGAGTCGGTCAGCTTGTCGAGCTCGGCCTTGAGGTCGCGGCCGGCGGCACGGGCCGCGGTCAGCTCCTGCTCCCGCCGCGCCTTGGC
>NZ_BMVJ01000019.1:43272-50704 GCF_014650655.1 Streptomyces anandii JCM 4720 | reverse complement strand
CGCCTCCGCCGCCGTGCGCTCCCGCTCCGCGCGGCCCACGGAGACCTCGACGTGGGCGAGCAGCTGACGGGCGCCGGCGGCGACCGCACGCGCCACGGCGGCCTCGTGGCGCAGCCGCGCGCGCCGCTGCTCGGCACGCGCGCGTGCCTCGCGTTCGGCGCGGGCGGCCCGGTCGAGCGAGTCGGCGCGGCCGGCCAGTGACTTGACCCGTTCCTCGTGCGTACGGACCTGGAGGCGGGCCTCCATCTCGGTCTGGCGGGCGTTGGCGCCGTCGGCGGCGAGCCGGTCGCGGGCGTAGGTGTCGGGTTCCTCCTCGACCGGCATCTCCTCGGCGACCGCGAGCCGTTCGGCGAGTTCCTCGACCTCCCCGAGCGCCTTGTCGAGGGCCTCCTGTGCGCGGGCGGCGGCCGCGGCGGAGCGCTCGGCCTCGCCGACGGCACCCCGCGCCTGCCCGGCGAGCCGGCCGAGCTGCTGGGCGACGGACGACTTCTCGCGATCGGCGGCCCGGCGCCGCTCCCCCAGCTCCTCGACCAGCGCGGCGCACTCCCGGCGGCGCTCCCCGGCCCGCTGCTGGGCCTCGGTCAGCTGCTCGCACCGCACGGCGAGCTCCTCGAGCTCGGCCGCGGCCTCGTCCACGGAGGCCTGTACTTCCAGCAGGCTCGGCGCGCCGGCCGACCCGCCCTGCGCGAGGTGCGCGCCGAGCAGGTCGCCCTCGGCGGTGACCGCGGTGAGGTCGGGGTGCGCGTGGACCAGGTCCTCGGCGTCCTCCAGCGTGCCCACCACGACGATCCCGGCCAGCAGCCGCCGTACGGCGGGCATGAGTTCGGCGGGGCCCCGCACGAGGCCGGCGGCGAAGGGGGGCAGGCCGGGGACGGGGGCGGCGGCCGGTCCCTCGGGGGCCGAGGCGAGCAGGAGGGTGGCCCGGCCGGCGTCCTGCTTGCGCAGGAGGCGGATGGCGTCGGCGGCAGCGGACGGGGTGGCGGCGGCCAGGGCGTCGGCGGCCGTGCCGAAGGCCGCGGCGAGGGCGGCCTCGTGGCCGGGGGCGACCGTGAGCAGTTCGGCCGCCGGGCCGAGCAGTCCGGTCAGGCGGTCCCGTGCGTCGAGCAGGGCACCCGTGCCGTCCTTGCGGCGCAGGCCGAGGGCGAGGGTGTCGTGGCGGGCCTGGGTGGCAGCGCGCCTGCGCTCGGTGGCGGTGGCCGCCTCCCGGGCGGCGCTCAGGGCGCTCTCCGCTTCGGCGAGGGCCGCCTTGGCCGCCTCGTGCCGCTCCGCGAGTTCGTGGTCACCGGCGTCGAGGCCGTCCACCTCGGCCTTGAGGGTCTCGTACTCCTCCTGCGCGGCCGCGGCGCGCTCCTGGGCCTCGTCACGGGCGGCGGCCAGTCGCTCGATCTCGGCCTGGGCGGAGGCGGCGCGGGAGCGGGCGGCGCCCACCTGGCCGCTGAGCCGGGCGAGGTGCTCGCGGCGGTCGGCGATGGCGCGCGCGGCGTCCTTCAGGCGGCGCTCCTCGGCGGCGAGTTCGCGTTCGAGTTCGGCACGGTGGGCGACCGTGTCGTCCAGGGCGCGCTGGGCCGCCTCCAGGGCCGCCTCCAGCTCGGCCTCCTGTTCGCGCACGCGCGCGGCCTCGCGCTCGAGGTCCTCCGGGTCGCGGCCGCGCCGCTCGTCCACCGGCACGGAGGTGGCGCTCTGCACCCGCGCGTCGGCGAGTGAGATCGTGCCGCGGACGCGTTCGGCCAGCTGGGACAGCTCGTACCAGGTCTGCTGGGCGCCGGCCAGGCGCGGGGAGAGGCGGCGCACCTCGTCCTCGAGCAGGGCCTCGCGCTGGAGCGCCCTGCGCAGCTCCGCCTCGGCGGCCTCCTTGCGTTCCTTCAGCGCGGCCTCGTCGGCGATCTCGGCCTTCAGCGCGTCCCGCAGGCGTACGAGGTCGTCGGCGAGCAGGCGCAGGCGGGTGTCGCGCAGGTCGGCCTGGATGACGGCCGCCCGGCGTGCCACCGCGGCCTGCCGGCCCAGCGGCTTGAGCTGGCGGCGCAGTTCGTCGGTGAGGTCCTGGACGCGGGCGAGGTTCGCCTGCATGGCGTCCAGTTTCCTGAGCGCCTTCTCCTTGCGCTTGCGGTGCTTGAGGACGCCCGCGGCCTCCTCGATGAAGGCGCGGCGGCCCGTGGGGTCGGCGTGCAGGACGGAGTCGAGCTGGCCCTGGCCGACGATGACGTGCATCTCGCGGCCGATGCCGGAGTCGGACAGCAGTTCCTGGATGTCGAGGAGCCGGCAGGTGTCGCCGTTGATCTGGTATTCGCTGCCGCCGTTGCGGAACATGATCCGCGTGATGGTGACCTCGGCGTACTCGATGGGCAGGGCCCCGTCGGAGTTGTCGATGGTCAGGGAGACCTCGGCGCGGCCGAGCGGTGGCCGCCCGGTGGTGCCGGCGAAGATGACGTCCTCCATCTTGCCGCCGCGCAGCGACTTGGCGCCCTGCTCGCCCATGACCCAGCTGAGCGCGTCCACGACGTTGGACTTGCCCGAGCCGTTCGGTCCGACGACGCACGTGATCCCCGGTTCGAACCGGAGCGTGGTCGCCGAGGCGAACGACTTGAACCCACGGAGGGTCAGGGCCTTGAGGTGCACGCCGCCGGACTCTACCCGGCCCCGGCATCTCACTCCATGAACCCTCGAGACCGTCCGGTTTCGCACATGAACATGACGGGCACACCAGACGTTGAAGAAGGTGAAAGGATGCGCGGGGGCAGGAAACGGCGGGGCGGCGAGGCGGGGCGACAAGAAAGAAGGGACGCCGAAGCGTCCCTTGCAACTTCTGACAGCTGAGCGGTTGATACGGGCAGCCCAACCACTGTGTCGTTGTGCGATGCAGTGATCAGGTGAGCACAGGCTCCGCCTGGTGTGCGTCGACGCGCTCCATGATCCTGTCGTGAGAAGCGGCAGCCGTCAGCGCGTCGTTCTCGGCCTGGATCCGTACGAGCTCGGATTCGAGGTCCTGGACACGCTGCTGGAGCCGTCGCATCTCGGCGAGGAGTCGAGGGTCGGAGCCGCCGACGTAACCGAGAAGCGCCTTTGCCATGATGGATGGTCCTCCACACTGAGTGACCGACCGAAGCGGTGTGGGTCGTGAGGGATTCGCACCCGTGGTGCTTGGCACTGTTGAGTTTGTGCTGCCGTTCATCCATGCCAAACAGCTAAGGTGCGCGGGCTTTCAGCGTCTCACCAAAAAGTTTGACGGTCAACACGATCACACCCCGTATCCATGGGCGTCCCGGGGGCGCGCGACCGGAAAACGGTGGCGCTGCGACTCCAGCGGGCCCCTCGGGGCGTGGCGATCACTCTGCCGTGCGGAGCCTCCCACGACAAGGGGTTTCTGGCAATCACCTGCCGCTTTTCCCTCCCGGCGGGGGCCGATGGCAGGTTTCGCGGCTTCCGTCCGGGCCGTGGCGCGCGGCCGGCTCAGCGGATCGCGAAGCCGTCGTACCCCCCGCGCGGTGTGTCCCAGATCTCTGTGACACCGTCCACACGTCCGGGCGTGTCGCCGCCCTGGAGCCAGTCGAGCAGCTTCTGGCAGGCCTCGCGACCCCCCTCCGCGACCACCTGGACGCGTCCGTCGCCCAGATTGAGAGCAAAACCACTCAGGCCGCCGATCTCCAGGGCCCTGGCCCGCGTGAACCAGCGGAAACCCACTCCCTGGACCTGTCCGCGCACCCAGGCGACCAGTCGAACATCCTCGCTCATGGGTGCAACCTAACCGGCCAATGTCTCTCCGGGCACTTCCTCCCCTCGCGCCATGCGGTACCGTCCCCACCCAATGAATCTCATATGAAACTCACTCGATCGAGTGAGCTTGGTTGACCGCGACGGCTCAGGGCGCGCGTCGACCGCAGGGACGAGGAAGGCCAGGACATGGGACGCCACCGACGCTCGGACGCCGGCCGCGCCGCCACGGGCCGCGCCACGGGGGTCACACAAGCGCACGGCACGTACGCGCAGGGCCGCGACCCGGGGGACTCGTACGCGGACGACCGCATGGGCATAGCGCCCTACCTGAACCCGGAGAGGTACGCCGACGCCTACGCCAAGGCGCAGGAGTACCTCTTCGCCACGGACGACGACTACGCCCGGGCACGCGCGAGCGAGACCATGGTCTTCCCGGCCGACGGCTTCAACGCCTCCGACGGCTTCGCCCCCTCCGACGGCCCGCACCGCTCCGGCCGCCGCCGCAAGAAGAAGGCGGCGACCCCGGTCCGCACCGGCCTGCTCGGCGTCTCGGCCGCGGTCGCCCTCGGCACCGTCGCGGTGGCCACGGGCGCGGTGCCGGGGCTGCAGAACTACAAGCTGGGCGGCGGCACCTCCAGCGGCGCGGACAAGGTGCAGGCCGCGGGTTCGCCGACCAACAGCGCGAGCCAGCAGGGCGGCACGTCGGGCAGCGCCGAGGCGGGCGACCGCTCGGGCGGCTCCGGCGCCGGCCGCGGCTCCGGCCGTCCGGCCTCCCCCGCGCAGTCGGCCTCCGCCTCGGAGTCCGCCGCGCCTTCGGCCTCCGCCTCCGCCTCCGACGAGCCGTCCGCCTCGCCCACGAAGCCGGCCGCCACCAAACCGACGGCCGCGCCGGCTCCGGCCAAGAAGCCGAAGACCACACCCAGCAAGCCGGCCCCCAAGGCGCCCCCGAAGACCGAGGCCCCGGCCACGGTCTCGACCCAGGCCGCGGCCGAGGCCGAGGTGCTCAAGCTCGTCAACGAGGAGCGGGCGAAGGTCGGCTGCAGCCCGGTCGCGGCCAACAGCGCCCTCACCGGCCTCGCCGAGTCCTTCAGCAAGGCCATGGCCGACGAGGACTTCTTCGACCACACCGACCCGAGCGGCGCCTCACCGTGGGACCGCGCGGCCAAGCTCGGCATCACCGGCCTCGGCGGCGAGAACATAGCCCGCGGCCAGGCCGACGCGGCGGCCGTGATGGACGCCTGGATGAACAGCCCCGGCCACCGCGCGAACATCCTGAACTGCGACTTCAAGACCCTCGGCGTCGGCGTCCACTTCGGCGCGGGCGGCCCTTGGTGGACACAGGACTTCGGCTACTGACGGACGCCTCCGGACCCCGTGGGCCCGGGGCGGTGAGGCCGGTCGTCAGGCTGCCGCGGTGCCCCGGCGGAAGGTGCGGGCGGTCTCGGTGACCCGGCGGCCCAGGTGTTCGGCGGTGGCGATGTCGGCCTTGTGGACGGCATCGGGGCCCTCGTCGACGTTGGTCTGGGCGGCCGCGCCGGCGAAGAAGCCGAGGCGGTTGAGGTCGTGCTCGGAGGCGGAGCTGCTGTTCCAGCCCGGGTGCAGGCCGAGGTTGACCCAGTGCATGCCGTGCTGACCGGCGAGGACCTGGAAGAACTGCAGCGTGTGCAGCTTGTCGCCGCTCTTGGAGCCGGAGTTGGTGAAGCCGGCGGCCAGCTTGTCCCGCCAGTCCTGGCCGAACCAGCGCTTGGAGGACGCCTCGGCGAAGGCGTGGAAGGCGCCGGAGGCGGTGCCCATGTAGGTCGGCGAGCCGAAGACGATCGCGTCGGAGGCGTCGAGCGCCGCCCACTGCTCGTCGGTGATCTCGTCCACCTTGATCAGATGCACCTCGGCGCCCGCCTCCACGGCGCCCGCGCGGACGGCCTCGGCGAGGACGGCGGTGTGGCCGTGGCCGGAGTGGTAGGCGATGGAGACAACGGGAGTGGTCACGGTCGGCTCTCCTTGGGAGCTCGGCAGAAAAAGGGGACCGTCGGGAAGAGCGGCGCGCGGCAGCTCATCGACGGTGAGGAAAGGAAAGCACTAACCAGCAGTTAGTGCAACCTGTCGGGTAGCGCTGCGCTCGCGTACGCTGGTGGCATGAGCATCACGCAGGAGCACGCGGAGGAGCAGGACCTCCCCTACAACGTGTTCGCCAAGGCCTGCCCCTCGCGCGGCACGCTGGAGCACGTCACGGGGCGCTGGGGCGCGCTGACGCTCGGCGCGCTGCGAGAGGGCTCGCTGCGCTTCAACGAGCTGCGCCGCCGGGTGGACGGGGTGAGCGAGAAGATGCTGTCCCAGACCCTGCAGGCGCTGGAGCGGGACGGACTGGTGCACCGCGAGGCCCAGCCGACCAACCCGCCGCGCGTGGACTACGAGCTCACACCGCTCGGCCACCAGGTCGCCGGGCACCTCCTGGCCCTCATCCGCTGTGTGGAGGACCGCATGGACGACGTCCTCGCGGCACGCGAGGAGTACGACGGCCGTCAGAGCTGAGGCCCGTCAGGTCCGTCAGGACTGAGGCCCGTCAGGACTGAACGGCCCGGGGCGCGGCCGGCGGGCGCTGGCACTTGGGGCAGAAGTAGCTGGAGCGGTTCATCCAGGGGCGGCGGCGCATCACGGTGGCGCAGCGGCGGCAGGGCAGGCCCTCCCGGCCGTAGGCGTCCAGGGAGCGGTGGAAGTAGCCGGACTCGCCGTTGACGTTGACGTAGAGGCTGTCGAAGCTGGTGCCGCCCACGGCGAGGGCCGCGTTCATCACGTCCCTGACGTGGGTGAGGAGTTCGGCCGTGCGCGGCCGGGTCAGGGTGGCGGTCGGGCGGTCGTAGTGCAGCCGGGCCCGCCACAGCGCCTCGTCCGCGTAGATGTTGCCGACCCCGCTGATCAGCGACTGGTCGAGCAGGGCCCGCTTGACGGTGGTCCGCTTGCGGCGCAGCGCCCGGTGGAAGGCCTCGTCGTCGAACAGCGGGTCGAGGGGGTCCCGGGCGATGTGCGCGATGACGTCGGGCAGCCCGTCCGGGCCGGTCTCGTGCAGCGACAGACCACCGAAGGTGCGCTGGTCGACGAAGCGGAGCTCGGTGCCGAGGGCGTCCGCGAAGCCGACGCGGATGCGCAGGTGCTTCTCGGCGGGCGCCTCGTGCGGCTGCACCAGCAGCTGGCCGCTCATGCCGAGGTGGGCGAGGATCGCCTGGTCACTGTCCTCCAGGGGCAGCCACAGGTACTTGCCGCGGCGGCTGGGCGTGCCGACGCGGTGGCCCTTGAGCCGGTGCGCGAAGTCGTCCGCGCCGGCGAGGTGACGGCGTATCGCGCGCGGGTGCAGCACCTCGACGTCGGCGACGCTGCGGTGGGCGACCCACCGCTCCAGGCCGCGCCGTACGACCTCGACCTCGGGCAACTCGGGCATGGCGCTCTCCCCGTATCCTCCGCGGCCCCAGAAGGGCCGTACTCCGGGCCGGCTCGGGCCCGGGCGCGCGGCGGCCTTCCGGAGCCGTCGGGTCCCGGCGGGCCGCCACAAGGGCCGAGCGCCCGCCCCGGGCGGGGCGGGCGCTCGGGTCGTACTGTGCGCGTCAGGCGGAGGCCGAGGCCTCGTCGGCGCTCCCGGCGCCGCCCTCCGCGGCGGCTTCGGCGGCGGCCTCGGCCGCCTTGGCCCGCTCGTCCGCCGCGGCGCGGATGGCGCGCCAGGCGGACTCGG
>NZ_BMVJ01000019.1:40511-43243 GCF_014650655.1 Streptomyces anandii JCM 4720 | reverse complement strand
CGGCCTGCTGCTCCGCCTCCTTCTTGCTGCGGCCGGTGCCGGTGCCGTACGAGACGCCTCCGACGCGGGCGGCAGCAGTGAAGGTCTTCTCGTGGTCGGGGCCGGTCTCCGTGACCAGGTACTCGGGGACGCCGAGTCCTTCGATCGCGGTGAGCTCCTGGAGGGACGTCTTCCAGTCCAGGCCGGCTCCGAGGTTGGAGGACTTCTCGATCAGCGGGTCGAACAGGCGGTGCACCAGTTCGGAGGCCGCGTCGAGGCCCTGGTCGAGATAGACCGCGCCGATCACCGCTTCGAGGGTGTCGGCGAGGATGGACGCCTTGTCCCGGCCGCCCGTGCCCTCTTCACCACGGCCCAGCCGGATGAAGGAACCCAGGTCGAGTCCGCGGCCCACTTCGGCCAGCGCGCGCGAGTTGACCACCGCGGCCCGGAGCTTGGCCAGCTGGCCCTCGGGCAGGTCGGGGTGGGTGCGGTACAGCGTGTCCGTGACGACGAGGCCGAGGACGGAGTCACCGAGGAACTCCAGCCGCTCGTTCGTCGGCAGGCCGCCGTTCTCGTACGCGTAGGAACGGTGGGTCAGCGCGCGCACCAGAAGGGCGGACTCGAGCCGGTAGCCGAGCCGCCCTTCCAGAAGCGTGTGGGACGAGGCCGTGTTGTCCGACTTCTTCCTGGCGGACTGTTCCGCCTTGGCGTCAGCCGCCTTCTTGGCAGTGGACACGGTGCCTCTCACCAGCCGCTCAGACCTCGAGGACCTGGCGCTTGTTGTAGGTGCCGCAAGACGGGCACGCGATGTGCTGCTGCTTGGGCTCGTGGCAGCGCTCGCACGCAACCAGGGTGGGGACCGCAGCCTTCCACTGCGACCGGCGGTGGCGCGTGTTGCTGCGCGACATCTTCCGCTTCGGAACAGCCACGGCTACTTCTCCTGCTTCTCGTCGGCGTGCGCTGATGGAAGCGCGCCGCCCATCTCGTCCTTCTCGCCGTCCGACATGGTGCCGGCGAGTCCCTGCAAAGCCGCCCAACGGATGTCGACGGCGTCGTGGTGGTGGTCCGGGTCGTCCGCGAGCCGCGCTCCGCACTCGGAGCACAGACCCGGGCAGTCTTCCTGGCACACCGGCTGCATCGGCAGTGCGAGCACCACCGCGTCGCGCAGCACGGGTTCGAGGCCGATGAGACCGTCCTCGACAAAGAGCCTGTCCTCGTCGTCCTCGGCGTCGTCGCCCGGTTCCGCGATCACGCGGCCCCGGTCGTCGGCGTCAGGGTACGAGAACATCTCCTGGAAGTCCGCTTCGAGCTCGAGGCCGAGCGGCTCCAGACACCTTACGCACTCCCCCTCGGCCTGTGCACGGGCGGTGCCTGTGACGAGCACACCTTCCATGACCGACTCGAGCCGGAGTTCGAGCTCGACCGGGGTGCCCTCGGGCACTCCGATCACTCCCTTGAGACCGAAGTCGCGGGGAGCGGGGACCGTGCGGGTCAGGCGCTGCAGCGCGCCCGGACGCCGCCCCAGCTCGTGCGTGTCGAACACGAACGGGTCGCGGTGGTCGAGGCGGGCGTTGTGAGCCATTCCTGCTTTCGGTTTCCGAACTCGTGGGGACGCTTCCCGGCGGTGTTCCCCGGGCAGCGTTGATCGCGGACGTACTCGCGACCGAAGAGCCAGGATACTGGACCTTTCGCTCTCGGCCCAATCCGGCCTCCGGCGACCTCCGCCCGGCCCGCCCCGAGGGCCGGTCGCTACAGGCCGCGGCCCTGTTCGTACGCCCTGAGCTGCTCGGCGCTGATCATGCCGGTGTCGAAGAGGCTGGTCTCGTCCAGGGCGTGCGCCTGCGGCTGCTGGGCGTAGCCCTGCTGCGCCTGGTGCTGCTGCTGGGCCTGGGCCTGGTCGTACGCCTGCTGCCGGCCGTCGTAGGCCTGGTACGCGTACGGGTCGGCCTGCTGGTAGCCGTACGGGTCCTGGGTGTAGCCCTGCTGGTAGCCGCCGTAGGGGTCGGGCTGCGCGGGCTGCTGGGCGTAGCCGTAGGCGGGCTGCGGTTCGTAGGCGGGCTGGGCCGGGGGCTCGGCGGGGGCGGCCTGGGCCGGGACCGAGGGGGTGTCGGCGAGGGCCGCGAGGTCGGCGAGGTAGTCGGCGTCGCTGGAGTGCTGGACGGTGGTGGTGTCGTCGGCGAGGGCGCCGAGGTCGTCGGTGGCGATCCGGCCGTGCAGCTTCTGGCGGCCGCGGCCGACGGCGTCCAGGGTCTTGGCGAGCACGGCCTCGAAGGCGCCGAGCTTGGCGTCCACGTAGGCGTCGGCGTCGCGGCGCAGGGTCTCCGGGTCGTGGCTGCGCTCGGGGGCGTCCTCGTCCTCGTAGCCCTGCTCGTCGAGGCCGGGTCCGGTGCCGAGCAGCTTCTCGCGGCCGCGGCCGACAGAGCCGAGGGTCTTGGTGAGGACGACCTCGAAGTTGGCGAGCTTGGAGTCGACGTAGTCGTCGGCCTCGGCGCGGACCTCCTCGGCCTCCTGGCGGGCCTCGGCGAGGATCCGGTCGGCCTCGGCCTGGGAGCGGCGGGCGACCTCGGTGTCGGAGATCAGCGAGCCGCGCTCGGCGTGCGCGGCCCCGATGATCCGCTCGGCCTCGCGGCGGGCCTCCTCGACCATCTGCTCGCGGTCGCCGATCAGCTCCTGGGCCTGTGCGAGGGAGCCGGGCAGCGCCTGGCGGACCTCGTCGAGCAACGCGAGCAGCTCGGCGCGGTTGACCACGCACG
>NZ_BMVJ01000019.1:2909-40480 GCF_014650655.1 Streptomyces anandii JCM 4720 | reverse complement strand
AGGCCGACATGGGCATGGACCGGGCGCCGGAGACCGCGGCCACGATCTCGTCGAGCTTCTTCTGCACGTCCACGGTGTGCTCGCCACTCTCTACCGGTGTGTTGGAGACGGACGGGACGACTGTACGACCCTGGGGCGGCCGCCCGACACCGGGTGACGGGTTGTCAGGAGGTCAGTCCTTCTTCAGCCGCCGGGACAGGGCCTCGAAGACGGCCGGCGGCACCAGGTGGGAGACGTCGCCGCCCCAGGCCGCGACCTCCTTGACCAGGGAGGAGGACAGGAAGCTGTAGGTGGGGTTGGTGGGCACGAAGAGCGTCTCGACGCCGGAGAGGCCGTTGTTCATCTGGGCCATCTGCAGCTCGTAGTCGAAGTCGCTGACGGCGCGCAGGCCCTTGACGATGGCGGGGATGTCGCGCTGCTTGCAGAAGTCGACGAGGAGGCCGTGGAAGGCCTCGACGCGGACGTTGCCGTATTCGGCGGTGACCTGGCGGATCAGCTCGATCCGGTCGTCGATCTCGAACAGGCCCTTCTTGGACTGGTTGATCATCACCGCCACGTAGACCTCGTCGTACAGACGGGAGGCGCGGGCGATGATGTCGAGGTGTCCGTTGGTGATCGGGTCGAACGACCCGGGACAGACGGCGCGGCGCACTTGTGATCCCTCGCTCTCCGGTCCGGTCATCGTGCGTCTTCGCACGTAGAGGCGGCGCGACCGTACCAAAACGTTCCCTCGCCGTAGCGGCGGGCCCGGATCGCGTCGAAACCGTGCGGCCACCCGAATTCGCCGCCTCTGGTGCTGCGCTCCACGGTGACGATCGCCTCCGGCGCGAGCCAGCCTCCCGAGCGGAGTGTGAGGAGAATCTCCCGAAGATCGTGATCCGTGACGGCGTACGGGGGGTCGAGGAAGACGATGTCGTACGGCTCCGCGGGCGCCGGGGCCTGGATGACCTGTTCGGCCCTGCCCGCTCTCACCTCGGCGCCGGGGAGGCCGAGGTTCCTGACGTTCTCCCGGACTACGCGGGCGGCGCGGGCGTCGGCCTCGACGAGAAGGGCGTGGCCGGCGCCACGGGAGAGGGCCTCCAGGCCGACCGCGCCCGAGCCGGCGTAGAGGTCGAGGACCCGTTCACCGTCCAGGGGGCCGCCGAGGAGGGACTGCCAGGTGGAGAGGAGGCCTTCGCGTGCGCGGTCGGAGGTGGGCCGGGTGCCGTTGCCGGGCGGCACGGCGAGTCGACGTCCGCCGGCCGTGCCGGCGATCACGCGGGTCATCTTCGGTCCTTGTCGTGGGCGGCTTCAGGTTCAGTCTGCCTCACCCCTTTTCGAGGTACTGCTCCCTCTCCTCGTCCAGCAGGGCGTCCAGGGCCGTGCGCAGGCCCGGCAGGCCGGTGAGCTCGGGATCCGCGGCCACGACCGCCGCGGCCTCCTCGCGGGCCTCGGCGATGATCTCCTCGTCCTCGATGACGGCGAGCACCCGCAGGCTGGAGCGGGCGCCGGACTGGGCCTGGCCGAGGACGTCGCCCTCGCGGCGCTGTTCGAGGTCGATGCGGGAGAGCTCGAAGCCGTCGAGGGTGGCCGCCACCGCGTTCAGCCGGCCGCGGGCCGGGCTCGCCTCGGCCATCTCGGTGACCAGCAGGCACAGGCCGGGCGCGGAGCCGCGGCCCACGCGGCCGCGCAGCTGGTGCAGCTGGGAGACGCCGAAGCGGTCGGCGTCCATGATGACCATGACGGTGGCGTTGGGGACGTTGACGCCGACCTCGATGACCGTGGTGGCGACGAGCACGTCGGTGTCACCGGCGGCGAAGCGCCGCATGACGGCGTCCTTGTCGTCGGGCTGCATACGGCCGTGCAGCACCTCCACCCGCAGACCGCTCAGGGGGCCCCGGGCGAGCTGGTCGGCGACCTCCAGGACGGCGAGCGGCGGGCGCCGGTCGGCCTCCTCGCCGGGGGCCGCGCCGCCGGACGCCTTGCCGCCCGCGCCCTTCTTCGGTTCGTCCTCCTCGTCCCCGATGCGGGGGCAGACGACGTACGCCTGGTGGCCCCCCGCCACCTCCTCGCGCACCCGCTCCCAGGCCCGGGCGAGGAAGTGCGGCTTGTCGGCGGCCGGGACGACATGGCTGGCGATGGGCGAGCGCCCGGCGGGGAGCTGGTCCAGGACGGAGGTCTCCAGGTCGCCGAAGACCGTCATCGCGACCGTGCGCGGAATCGGCGTCGCGGTCATGACGAGCAGGTGCGGGGGCTGCTTGCCCTTGCCGCGCAGGGCGTCGCGCTGCTCGACGCCGAAGCGGTGCTGCTCGTCGACGACGACCAGTCCGAGGTCGTGGAACTGGACCTTGTCCTCGATCAGCGCGTGGGTGCCGATGACGAGGCCGGCCTCGCCGGTCGCCAGGTCGAGCAGGGCCCGGCGGCGGGCGGCGGCGCCCATGGAGCCGGTGAGCAGGACCACCTTGGTGGCGTGCTCCGCCCCGCCGAGCATGCCTCCCTCGGCGAGCTCGCCCATCATCTCGGTGACCGACCGGTGGTGCTGCTGGGCGAGCACCTCGGTGGGCGCGAGCATCGCGGCCTGTCCGCCCGCGTCCACGACGGCGAGCATGGCGCGCAGCGCGACGAGTGTCTTGCCGCTGCCGACCTCGCCCTGGAGCAGCCGGTGCATGGGGTGCTCGGCCGCCAGGTCGTCGAAGATCTCGCGGGAGACCTTCCGCTGGCCCTCGGTGAGGGTGAAGGGCAGGCGGTCGTCGAAGTCCGCGAGGAGGCCCTGCGGCCCGGCCCGGCGGGGCACTGCGGGCAGCTGGGCGTCGGCGTGGCGGCGGCGGGCGAGGGCGACCTGGAGGACGAAGGCCTCGTCCCACTTCAGGCGGGCGCGGGCCTCCTCGATGTCGGCCTTGGTCTGCGGGCGGTGGATCTTGAGCAGGGCCTCGGGGAGGGTGACCAGGCCGCGGCCCTCGCGCAGGGTGCCGGGCAGCGGGTCGAGGGCCTCCCGGGCGCTGGGCAGGACGGTCTGGACCGCCTTGCCGATCTTCCAGGACTCCAGCTTGGCGGTGGCGGGGTAGAGCGGGATGAGGGCTCCGGCCCAGGACTCGACGGTCTCCTCGCTGTCACCCTTCAGCAACTCGTACGCCGGATGGGCCAGTTGGAGTCTGCGGTTGAAGACGGAGACCTTGCCGGCGAACATCGCGCGGGTGCCCGGCAGGAGTTCCTTGTGGGGTTTGTGCACGCCGTTGCCGAAGAAGACCAGCTGGAGCCTGCCGCTGCCGTCGGTGATCGTCACCTCCAGGCGCTGGCCCTTGCCGCGCGGCGAGCGGGCGGAGGCGAAGGTGTGCAGGCGGGCGTCGGCGACCTGGGCGACCACCGTGACGTGCTCTTCCATGGGCAGGTCGGCGAGGTGGGTGAGCTGGCCCCGCTCCTCGTATCTGCGCGGGTAGTGGTGGAGCAGGTCGCCGACGGTGTGCAGGCCGAGGTGCTCGGCCATCACCTTCGCGGTGGCGGGGCCGAGCACCTTTTTGAGTGGTTCTTCCAGTGCGGGCACGAGATCCATTGCACACCACGCCACCGACAATGCCGTATACGTGCCGGGAAACCCCTGGTCAGGCGGGTCGTCCGGGCTCTAGGATGACGCGCTCCGGCCTCCCTTCCGCGGTCACCGCCCCACCAGGGACCGCCCGACCCCGCGCCGTCGCCGGCGGCTTCTGATCCGTCAGGAGCCTCCTGGTCCCCCCAACGGCGCCGTGACGATGGACTCCCAGACCTCACCGGCATCACCCCAGGCATCCCCGTCCGCCCACACGTTCCAGGTCGACCTGCGCGGTCTGGTGGACCTGCTCTCGCACCACCTGTACTCCAGTCCCCGGGTCTACCTGCGCGAGCTGCTGCAGAACGCCGTGGACGCCATCACCGCCCGCCGCGCCGGGGACCCGGACGCCCCCGCCCGGGTGCGGCTGTCCGCGGACGGCGCCACGCTGCGCGTGGAGGACACCGGCATCGGCCTCACCGAGTCCGACGTGCACGAGCTGCTGGCGACCATCGGGCGCAGCTCCAAGCGCGCCGAGGGGCTGCAGGCGGCCCGCTCGGAGTTCCTCGGCCAGTTCGGCATCGGCCTGCTGGCCTGCTTCGTGGTGGCCGAGCGGATCCGCGTGGTCAGCCGCAGCGCCCGTACGCCCGGCGCGCCGCCGGTGGAGTGGACGGCGTGCGACGACGGCTCGTACACCGTGCGCACCCTGCCCGACTCGGCGCGCCCGGAACCCGGCACCACCGTGCACCTGCGGGCACGGGCCGGGGCGGGCGAGTGGCTGGCCGAGGAGCGGGTGCTGGCGCTGGCCCGGGACTTCGGGTCGCTGCTGCCCTACGACGTCCGGGTGGGCGAGGAGGCGGTCACCGACCTGCCCGCGCCCTGGGACCGGGCGTACCCCTCCCCCGCCAACCGCCGGGTGGCGCTCGCCCGGCACTGCCACGAGCTGTTCGGCTTCACCCCGCTGGACACCATCGACCTGGACGTGCCGCTGGCCGGGATCCGCGGTGTGGCGTACGTCCTGCCGTCGGCGGTCAGCCCCGCCCAGCGGGCCGGCCACCGGGTGCACCTGAAGGGCATGCTGCTGACCGAGCGGGCCGAACAGCTGCTGCCCGACTGGGCGTTCTTCGTGCGCTGCGTGCTCGACACCGACAGCCTGCGGCCGACCGCCTCGCGCGAGTCCCTGTACGAGGACGAGACGCTGGCCGGGGTCCGCGAGGCGCTGGGCGAGCGGATCAGGTCCTGGCTCACCTCGCTCGCGGCCGGCGACCCGGAGCGGCTGGCCGCGTTCCTGTCCGTGCACCACCTGGGCGTGAAGTCGCTGGCGCGGCACGACGCGGAGATGCTGCGCACCATGCTGCCGTGGCTGCCGTTCGAGACGACCGACGGGCGGCTGTCCCTGGAGGAGTTCGCGCAGCGGCACCCGGTGGTGCACTTCACGCGGACGGTGGAGGAGTACCGGCAGGTCGCGCCGATCGCCTCCGCGCAGGGCATCGGCGTCGTCAACGGCGGCTACACCTACGACAGCGAGCTGGTCGAGGCGCTGCCGTCGGTGCGGCCGGGGACGGCGGTCGCCGAGCTGGACGCGGACACCGTGACCGCGCACCTGGACTCCGTGGAGCCGGCCGAGGAGCTGGCCCTGTCCGACTTCCTGGCGGCCGCGCGGGCCAAGCTGGACCCGCTGGGCTGCGACGTCGTGCTGCGCGCCTTCCACCCGTTGTCCGTGCCCGCGCTGCACCTCGACGACCGGGCGGCCCGGCACGAGCAGGCGCGCGCCGAGGCCGAGGCGCAGGCCGACGACCTGTGGGCGGGCATCCTCGGCTCGCTGCGCGGCGGCACGCCACGCGCGCGTCTGGTGCTCAACCACCTCAACCCGCTGATCCGCAGGATCAGTTCGCTCGGCGACCCGGAACTGATCGGCACCGCCACCGAGTCGCTGTACGGGCAGGCGCTGCTGATGGCCCAGCGCCCGCTGCGCCCGGCCGACTCGGCGCTGCTGAACCGGGCGTTCATCGGCCTGCTCGAGTGGGCCACTCACGGGGAGGGCGGCCGCAGGTGACCGGCATCACGGACTTCGACTCGCTGCGCCGGGCGATCGCCGAGAACGGCGAGCGCCCCGAGGGGCCGGCCCGCAACGCGCGCGCGGAACAACTGCTCGCCGACGCCGAGCGGCTGGACGTCCCGCTCGCCGTCATCGAGGCGCTCGGGCACCAGCTGAAGGTCTACAACTACAGCTCCGAGAAGGCGAAGATGTTCGTCCCCTTCGCGCGGCTGCTGCGCATGTGGGACGAACACCCCGAGGACTTCGACGAGTACGAGACCCATACGCTGCACTGGGTCTTCAAGTGGATGACGGCCGGCATGCTGGACCAGCCGCACATCCCCCTTTCGTCCATAGAGAAGTGGCTCGGCGAGATGGAGCACCGCTACCGGCTCGCCGGACACAGCGAACGGGCCGTGCGCAGCGCCGAGTTCAGCGTCGCCGCGCACATCGGGGACGTAGCGCGCGCGGAGCGGGCGTACACGGCGTGGCTGGCCGCGGACCGCGACCGCATGGCGGACTGCCACGCGTGCGAGCTGCACGGGCAGGGCTGGTGGCAGGCCGAGCGCGGCCGGGACGCGGCGGCGGTCG
This sequence comes from Streptomyces anandii JCM 4720, assembly GCF_014650655.1. GTDB lineage: Bacteria > Actinomycetota > Actinomycetes > Streptomycetales > Streptomycetaceae > Streptomyces > Streptomyces anandii. Next base: position 34,349 of record NZ_BMVJ01000019.1, on the reverse strand, counting down.
AGCTGTGGGGGCCGGTGCTCGAGGGGGAGTTCAGCTGCGCGCACGAGCCGCACACCGTGCTCGCCTCCTCGCTGCTGCCGCTGCTGCGGCTGGGCCGCGCGGACGAGGCGCGCGCGCATCATCTGCGCGGCTTCCGGCTGGTGCGGCCGATGGAGAGCATGCGCGCCGCCTACGCCGACCACGTGGAGTTCTGCGCGCTGAGCGGCAACGAGGCACGCGCGCTGGAGCTGCTGGCCGAGCGGCCGGCGTACTTCACCGACGACGGTCAGCCGCGCAGCAAGATGGACTTCCTGGCCGTGGTGACACTGCTGATGGACCGGCTGACCGAACTGGGCCTGGGCGCACGGGCCGTGCCGGGTCCGGCCGGGCGCGCCTGGACGGCCGCCGAGCTCGCCGTGCACGCGCGCGGGGAGGCCGAGGCGCTGGCCGCGCGGTTCGACGCGCGCAACGGCACCTCCTTCGTCGGCGAGCAGACGCGCGCGCGTATGGCGCGGCGCCCGCTGGCGGACCGGCTGCCGCTCGGGGTGCGCACCGCGCCGAAGGCCGCCGCGCCCGCGGCGCCCCGGGTGCGGCCCGCCGCCGTACCGGAGGAGGCGGCGGCGTCCGGGCTGCCCGCGCTGCTCGCGAGGGCGCGTCGGCTGTCGGACGGGCTCCAGCCGCACGCCGTGGAGGCCTGGGCGGCCGTCGCGCGGGCCGCCGAGGACGCCGAGCTGGACGCCCGGGACCGGGCCGAGATCGCCGACCACGAGGCGATGGGGCTGGGCCCCGGGGGCGCCGAGCTGTTCGAGCGGGCCGCCGAGCTGTACGCGGAGGCGGGCGATCCCGGGGAGGCCCTGGCGGCACGCGCGCGTGCCGCCTATGTACGGGCGCTGGCGGGCGACCCGGAGGGGGCGCTCACGGCCGTCGGGGAGCCGTACGAACGCGTTCTCGCGCTGTACGCCGAGGAGGGCACCGGCGTACGGCAGGCGGCCTCCGTGGTGATCGCGCGGGCACGGATCCTGATGCGGCCGGTGCAGGAGGCGGAGGGGCCGGTGCCCGCGCGGGTGCTGTCCGCCGCCGAGGAGGCCGCGCGGGAGGTGCTCGCGCTCGTCGGGGGCCGCGCGGAGGAGGACGTACGGCTGGCGGCCCGGGAGGCCGAGGCGCGGGCGATGCTCGCGCAGACGGCCGCCTGCGCCGGGGACCTGGACGCGGCCGCCGAGCTGTTCGGGCGGGCGGTGGACGGGTACGTCGGCGCGGGGCTGCCCTGGTTCGCGGTCGAGTACGAGGCCCGGCTGGCCTCCCTGGCCCACCACCGGGGCGACGCGGCCGGGGCGGAACGGGCGCTGCGGGGCGCCCTGGAGCACGGCGGGGACCACCTGGAGCCGCCCGGGCGGGCCCGGCTGCACCTCCAGCTCGCCGAGGTGCTCGGCGGCCGGGGCCGCGCCGAGGAGGCGGCCGACCACGCGCTGCGGGCGGCGCACTGGGCCGACGAGGCGGGCGAGAGCGCCACCCTCGGCGCCTGGGCGCGGCAGATGCTGGGCGGTCTGCTGCTGCGGCTCGGGAAGTGGGCCGAGGCCGCCGAGGTGCTGGAGTCCGCGCTGCTCGACCTGTCGGCCGAGGCGCACGGCGACGGGGCGGTCGTACAGGCCAAGTGGTGGCTCGGCGACTGCCTGAGCGAACTCGGGGAGCACCGGGCGGCCGCCGAACGGCGCCTGGAGGCGGCCGGGATCGCCCGGCACTGGCCGGAGCAGCAGGACCACGCCACGCTCGCGCACCTGGCCGCCGAGTCGCTGAGCCACGCGGGACTGCTCGCCGAGGCCGACGCCGCCTACGCGCGCGCGGGCGACCTGTGGCGCTCGCTGGACGCCACGCACGGGCTGGTGCGCTCGCTGCGCGCCCGCGCTTGGCTCGCGCTGCGCTCCGGGGCGGGCGTGGGCGAGGCGCGGGAGCTGATGGCGAGCGCGGTGACGGAGTGCGGGACGGCGCTGGCGTCGGCGGCCGACGCCGAGGCGCGGGCCCGCCTCACCGGTGAACTGGGCGGCACCCACCGCCAGTTCGGCGACCTCCTCGCCCGGGCGGCCGACCGGGACGCGCCGGACCCGGCGGTGCTCGGGGAGGCCGTGATCCAGCTGGACCAGGCGGTCGCCGTCTTCGCCCGGCTCGGCCCCGACGCCCTGCACGAGCGCGCCGACGCCGAACTCGCCGCCGGATGGCTGGAGACCGACCTCGCCCGCCCCGCCGCCGCGGCAGCCCGCGCCCGCCGGGTCCTGACGGCGTACGCCCACGCCCCCGAGGACGACGAACAGGCCGGTGCTCGCCGCGAGGAGGCCGGACGCCTGCTGCGCCTCACGGAGAAGAGCTGACCGCGCCCACCGGTTGCGGGGCGCCCTCAGCGGGCCGGGCCGGGGGTGCGGCGGCCTTCACGGGCCGGGCCGGCGGCCCTCGCGGGCTCAACCGGCCACCGCGGGCCGGACGGCCGCCGTGGGGCCGCAGGGTCCTCGCGGGCCGGCCCTGGCCGCGGGACGGCGTGCCGTGCGGGGCGGCGTGCCGTGCGGGGCGGCGTGCCGTGCGGGGCGGCGTGCGGTGCGGGGCGCGGGTGTGTCCGGCCGGTGGCGGACCGGCGGTCACTCCACGCCGATGAGGAGCAGGGTGCCCTGGCGGCCGCCCCGGTAGGTGACCGTGTCCACGGCCAGGTAGGACTCGCGGACGCGGGCCTGGAGGCGGTCGGCGACGGAGTCGGGGGCCTCGTCGCCGAGGACCAGGGTGACCAGTTCGCCGCCGGCCGCCAGCATGCGGTCGAGGACGGTCTCGGCGGTGGCCGTGACGTCCGAGCCGATCACGGCCACGTCGCCGTCGATGAGCCCGAGGACGTCACCGGCCTGGCAGATGCCGGCCGTGGTCCACGAGCGGTGCTCGGCGACGGTGACCTCCGCGTGGCGGGTGGCGCCGGCCGCGGAGGTCATCGCGACGACGTCCTCGTCGAAGCGGCGCCCCGGTTCGTGCACGGCGAGCGCGGCGATGCCCTGGACCGCCGAACGGGTCGGGATGACCGCCACCCGCACCCCCTCGCCGCGCGCCTGCTCGGCCGCCGCGGCGGCGGTGTCGTACAGCTCGGCGTCGTTGGGCAGCAGCACCACCTCGCGCGCGTGGGCGCGCCGCACGGCCTCGACGAGCTCGCCGCTCGCGGGCGGCTCCCCGGGGCGGGCGAGCACCGTGGTCGCCCCGGCACCGCCGCACAGGGCGGCCAGGCCCTCGCCGGGCACGACGGCGACCACGGCCCGCTGGGCGCGTTCCCGGAGCGGCCGGCCGGCGCCGGAGGTGTGCACGTCGCCGGCGCCGAAGTGGGTGATCCGGATGCGGTGCGGGCGGCCCGCCTCGACGCCCGCCTCCACGGCGGCGCCGGCGTCGTCGACGTGCACGTGCACGTTCCACAGCCCGTCGCCGCCGACCACCACGAGGGAGTCGCCGAGCGCGTCGAGCCGCTCGCGCAGCCGGTCCACGGCCGGGTCCTCCGCCTCCAGGAGGTAGATCACCTCGTAGGCGGGGCCGGGCTCGGCCGGGGCGCAGGCCACCGGGCCGTCCGGTCCTGTGTCGCTCTCCTCCACGTGCCCGGCCGGGGGAGCCGCGGCCGGCGCCTGCCCGGTGAGGGTCTCCACCAGGGCCCCGAGCACCGCCACCAGACCCCGGCCGCCCGCGTCGACCACGCCCGCGCGCTCCAGGACCGCCAGCTGGCCCGGGGTGGCGGCGAGGGCCTCCAGCGCCCCGCGGTGGGCGGCGCGGGCGACCGCCGCGCAGTCGCCCTCCGCGGCGGTGGCCGCTTCGGCGGCGGCCGAGGCCACCGAGAGGACCGTGCCCTCGACCGGGTGCGCCACGGCCCCCCGGGCCGAGTCCGCCGCGTGGAGCAGGGCCCGCCGCAGACCGTGACCGTCCGTGTGCGCGCTGTCGCCGCCGGCGGCGAGCACCTGGGCCATGCCGCGCAGCAGCTGGGCGAGGATGGTTCCGGAGTTGCCCCGGGCGCCGATGAGCGCGCCGTGCGCCATCGCCCGGGCGGCGTCGCCCAGCGAGGGCCCGGAGGGGGCGGAAGGACCGCAGGGGCCGTCCGCGGCGCCGGCGCCGCCCGTCTCGTGGGCCGTGAACACGGCCTCCACCGCCGCGACCGCCGACTCCACCGTGAGGTACAGGTTGGTTCCGGTGTCCCCGTCGGCCACGGGATAGACGTTGATCGCGTCGATCTCCTCGCGCGCGCGTCCCAGCGCACGCAGGGCCAGACCGCACCAGGTGCGTACCGCCAGCGCGTCGAACGTCTGCGGCACCTGCGCCACCTGCGCCTCCCTGAGCTGCGGCTGCTGGACTGGACGCAGCGTAGACCCAGGGGCGGTCGGGGCCCCGGGAGGGCCCGGGCGGGCCCCGGTGCCGCCATGGTAGTTTCGCCGTACGGACGCAGCCGTTGTATGCTGCTCCGGTTGCCCGATCCGATCGGGCCATCCCCCTGGCTACGCCACTTCAGATGTCAGACGCTCATGAGCCTGAGATCTTGATCCCGGCACGCCGGGATCAACCGTAAGTGCATCTGAAGTCTTTGGAGTGACCCGTGGCTGCCAACTGCGACGTCTGCGGCAAGGGGCCGGGCTTCGGCAACAACATCTCGCACTCGCACCGCCGTACGTCCCGTCGCTGGAACCCGAACATCCAGCGTGTGCGTACCGTGGTCGGCGGGACGCCGAAGCGCGTGAACGCCTGCACCTCGTGCATCAAGGCCGGCAAGGTCTCGCGCTGACGCACAGCAACAGCTAAGCGCGCGGCCACCGCTGGTTCGCTGCACTGAGCCGGTCCACCTCGGTGGACCGGCTTTTTGCCGTGCCCTTTTCCGCCCGTGGCCATCGGGTTTTCCGCCCGTGGCTATCCGGCGCCCCCGGGGCCGCGCAGGGCCCAGGCGTGGTCCACGGGGCCGATGCCGGCGCCGAGCGCGAAGCCGGCCGCGATCGCCCCGGTGACGTAGCTCTTGGCGGCCGCGGCCGCCTCGGGCACGGACCGCCCCTTGGCGAGCTCCGCGGCGATCGCGGAGGCGAGGGTGCAGCCCGTGCCGTGGGTGTGCCGGTTGCTGTGACGCGGCGCGCGCAGCCAGTGCTCCTCGGTCCCGTCGGTCAGCAGATCGACCGCCCGGGCGCCGGCTCCGGCCCCGGTCCCGCGCCCGCCGTCCCGCCCGGCCTCGCCGGGCGAGGGCAGGTGGCCGCCCTTGATCAGCACCCACTTCGGACCGTACGCCAGCACGGCCGTCGCGGCCTCGCGCATGCCGTCCTCCGACTCGACGCGCAGGCCGGTCAGTTGTGCCACTTCGTCCAGGTTCGGGGTGGCCACGGTCGCCGCGGGCAGCAGCCGGGTGCGCACCGAGTCCAGGGCGGAGGCGGCCAGCAGCGGATCGCCGTGCTTGGAGACGCCGACCGGGTCGACGACCGCGGGCACGCCGGTCCCGGCGATCAACTCGGCGACCGCCTCGACCAGTTCCGCGGAGGCGAGCATCCCGGTCTTGACCGCCTGGACGCCGATGTCGTCCACGACGCTGCGGTACTGGGCCACCACGGCCGCCACGGGCAGTTCCCAGGCGCCCTGGACGCCCAGGGAGTTCTGCGCGGTCACGGCGGTGATCACGCTCATGCCGTGCACGCCGAGCGCGAGCATCGTCTTCAGGTCGGCCTGGATGCCCGCGCCGCCGCCGGAGTCGGAGCCGGCGACCGTGAGGACCCTCGGCGGGATCACGACTCGATGTCCCCGAAGTGCTCCCAGCCGCCCTTGCTGGTCCAGGGCGCCCCGTCGACCGTGACCTGGGGCAGCGCGGAGGGGTTGAGCACCTCGCCGATCACCTTCCAGCGGGCCGGCAGCTTCACGTCCGGCGGGAAGGTCGCCACGATCGCGTGGTCCTCTCCCCCGGTCAGCACCCACTGCAGCGGGTCGACCCCGACGGCCTGACCGATGTCGTTCATCTGCGAGGGGATGTCTATCGCCCCCGAGCGCACGTCGATGCGGACCTTGCTGGCCTCCGCGATGTGCCCGAGGTCGGCGATCAGCCCGTCGCTGACGTCGCACATCGCGGTGGCGCCCAGCCCGGCGGCCGCGGGGCCCGCGTGGTACGGCGGCTCGGGGCGGCGGTGGGCCTCGACGAAGGCGCGCGGGGAGCGGAAGCCGCGGGAGAGCACCGCGTACCCGGCCGCCGACCAGCCCAGCCAGCCGGTCACCGCGACGAGGTCGCCGGGCTGGGCGCCCGCGCGGGTCACCGGCTCGTGGTTGCGCAGGTCGCCCAGGGCGGTGATCGACACCATGATCGTGTCGCCGCGCACCACGTCGCCGCCGACCACCGAGGCGCCCGCGACCTGGCACTCGTCGCGCAGCCCGTCCATGAGCTCGGTGGGCCAGGTGACCGGCAGTTCGGCGGGGACGACCAGGCCGAGCAGCAGCGCGGTGGGCACCGCGCCCATGGCGGCGATGTCCGCGAGGTTCTGGGCGGCCGCCTTGCGGCCCACGTCGTACGCGGTGGACCAGTCCCGGCGGAAGTGCCGCCCCTCCAGGAGTATGTCGGTGCTCGCCACGACCCTGCGGTCCGGGGCGGCGACCACCGCGGCGTCGTCGCCGGGGCCGACCCGGACCGCCGGGGTGGTGGTGAGACGGGAGGTGAGCTCCCTGATGAGCCCGAACTCCCCGAGCTCACCAACAGTGCCCTTCATTGCCCTTTCGCCCCTTCTGTCCCTGTACGTTCCTGACCGAGTTCCCGGTCGCGCGCCCACGCGGACCTCGTTACGGTCGAGGTGACCGTCAACTTCTGTCCTACCTGCACCCCGGCGCGCGGGTCGCGGCCTTCGCGGGTCTCCCCGCGGCGTGCGGCGACGCGATACCGTGGCGTTCCTTTTCCCCACATGATCCTCGTGGCCGCCCTGGAGGTTCCGTGGTACAGGCGTACATCCTGATCCAGACGGAGGTCGGCAAGGCGTCGACCGTCGCCGAGACGATCAGCAAGATCCCTGGAGTCATCCAGGCCGAGGACGTGACGGGACCGTACGACGTCATCGTGCGGGCCCAGGCCGACACCGTCGACGACCTGGGCCGGATGGTGGTGGCCAAGGTCCAGCAAGTGGACGGCATCACGCGCACCCTGACCTGCCCGGTCGTGCATCTGTAGCCCCCGTCTACCCTTGGCCGGTGAGCTCTTTCCGTCACCGGCTTCTCGGCCTGCCCGTCCTCGCCGCACTCTGCGCCGCGGCGGGCTGCTCCTCGGGCGACGACAGCGCCACCGCCGCGGTTCCCAGCCCGGACGCGGCGGTGGCGAAACTGTGCCGGAACCTGGACGGGGCGCTGCCGAAGACGGTGGACGGACTGGGCCGCGAGGATCCCCGGCCCGCCTCGGCGCTGACCGCGGGCTGGGGAAGCCCGGCGATCATACTGCGCTGCGGTGTCGCGCGGCCCGCCGAGATGAACGATCCGGAAGCCGACGGCGCCGAGGTGGACGGGGTGGGCTGGCTGCTGCAGAAACGGGACGACGGATCGTTCCGTTTCACCACCACCCTGCGGCTGGCCTATGTGGAGGTCACCATCCCCAAGAGCCGTACGGGGCACGGGGCGGCGCCGCTCGCCGTCCTGGCCCCTGCCATCAAGAAGGCGATCCCCGAGGGGATCGCCGACTGAGCAGGGGGCGGGACGCGGAAGGCGCCCGTGCGGACCTTCAGCGCAGGCCGGTGGGCCTGCGCAGCGCCGCCTGGATGAGGCGGTCCACCAGCTCGCCGTAGCCGATGCCGCTGGCCTGCCACATCTGCGGGTACATCGAGATGGGCGTGAAGCCGGGCATGGTGTTGATCTCGTTGATCACGAACTCGCCGTCCTCGGTGAGGAAGAAGTCCGCGCGGACCAGGCCCTCGCACGAGGCCGCCTCGAAGGCCCGCACCGCGAGCTCCCGCACCTCGTCCGTCTCCTCGGACGTCAGCGGGGCGGGCACGATGCCGGGCGTGGAGTCGATGTACTTCGCCTCGAAGTCGTAGTACGCGTGCGTCTCGGGCGGCGGGATCTCGGCCGGGACGGAGGCACGCGGGCCGTCCTCGAACTCCAGCACCCCGCACTCGATCTCGCGGCCGCGCAGCGCGGCCTCCACGATGATCTTCGGGTCGTGGCGCTGGGCCTCCGCGACGGCCTCGTCGAGGCCCGCGAGGTCCTCGACCTTGGTGATGCCGATCGAGGAGCCCGCGCGCGCGGGCTTCACGAACAGCGGCCAGCCGTGCTCGCCGGCGAAGTCGACGATCTTCTTGCGGGCGGTGGACTCGTCCCGCTGCCACTCGCGCGGCCGGATCACCACATACGGGCCGACCTTGAGCCCGAAGGAGGTGAACACCCGCTTCATGTACTCCTTGTCCTGGCCGACGGCGGAGGCGAGCACGCCCGCGCCGACGTAGGGGACGCCGGAGAGCTCCAGCAGGCCCTGGAGGGTGCCGTCCTCGCCGTAGGGGCCGTGCAGCACCGGGAAGACGACGTCGACCTCGCCGAGCGCCTTGGGCACGGAGCCGGGCTCGCTGTAGACGACCTCGCGGTTGGCGGGGTCGACGGGGAGCACCACGCCGCCCTCGGCCGACTCCGCGAGCTCCTCGACGGTGGGCGTGCGGCGGTCGGTGATGGCCATGCGCTCGGGTGCGTCGGCGGTGAGCGCCCAACGGCCGTCCCGGGTGATGCCGATGGGCAGGACCTCGTACTTGGTCCGGTCGATGGCCCGCAGGACGGCGCCGGCGGTGACCACGGAGATCCCGTGTTCGGAGCTGCGGCCGCCGAACACGACGGCCACGCGCGGCTTGCGGGACGGCTGCTCAGGGCTCTGGGGGAGGTTCTCGGTGCTCATATCGCGATGAGAGTACCCGTTGGTAGTGCCCCGAGACAGCGTCCGCGGGCCTGCGTCGCTCAGCGTCGTTCCGGCTTCGCGCTGCGCGACATCAGCTCCTTGAGGGCTACCACCGGGGGCTTGCCCTCGTGCACGATGCCGACGACGGTCTCGGTGATGGGCATGTCGACGCCGTGCCTGCGGGCCAGATCCAGCACCGACTCACAGGACTTGACGCCCTCGGCGGTCTGCTTGGTGACCGCGATGGTCTCCTGGAGGGTCATGCCCTTGCCGAGGTTGGTGCCGAAGGTGTGGTTGCGCGACAGCGGCGAGGAGCAGGTGGCCACCAGGTCGCCGAGGCCCGCGAGTCCGGAGAAGGTCAGCGGGTCGGCGCCGAGCGCCATGCCGAGGCGGGTGGTCTCGGCGAGTCCGCGCGTGATGAGCGAGCCCTTGGCGTTGTCGCCGAGCCCCATGCCGTCCGCGATGCCCACGGCCAGCCCGATCACGTTCTTCACCGCGCCGCCCAGTTCGCAGCCGACGACGTCGGTGTTGGTGTACGGCCGGAAGTACGGCGTGTGGCAGGCGGCCTGGAGGCGCCGGGCGACGGCCTCGTCGGTGCACGCCACCACGGCGGCGGCGGGCATGCGGGCGGCGATCTCGCGGGCGAGGTTGGGCCCGGTGACCACGGCGATCCGGTCCGCCCCGACCTTGGCGACGTCCTCGATCACCTCGCTCATCCGCATCGCGGAGCCGAGTTCGACGCCCTTCATCAGGGAGACGAGGACCGTGTCCGGCGCGAGCAGGGGCAGCCACTCGGCGAGGTTGCCGCGCATGGTCTGCGAGGGGATGGCGAGGACGGTGAAGTCCGCGTCGCGGGCGGCCTCGGCGGGGTCCGCGGTGGCCGTGAGGCTCTCCGGGAGCTCGACGCCGGGCAGGTAGTCGGGGTTGGTGCGGGTGGAGTTGACCGCGTCGGCGAGTTCGGCGCGGCGGGCCCAGAGGGTGACCTCGCAGCCGGCGTCGGCGAGGACCATGCCGAAGGCGGTTCCCCACGATCCGGTGCCGAAGACGGCCGCCTTGACCGGCTTGCTCACGTGCCCTGCCCCTCTTCCTGTACGGCAGGCGCGCTCCCGCCCTCTTCCCGTACGGCCGCCGCCGTCCCGCCCCGATCCTGTACGGCCGCCGTCCCGCCCTGGTCGCGGGCGCGGTGCTGGGCCTCGGTCCTGCGGCGCTGCTCGATCCGCTCACGGCGCGGGTCGTAGGGCACCGCGGGCGCCTTCTCGCCGCGGATCTGCTCCAGCTGGCGGGTGATGGCCGCCATGATGACCTCGGTGGCCTCCTTGAGCAGCTCCGGGGTCATCTCCCGGTCGTAGAAGCGGGAGAGGTCCACGGGCGGGCCCGCCAGCACGTGGTGGGTCTTGCGCGGGAAGAGGCTGGGCTTCTTCGCGTACGGCGGCAGCAGTTCGTTGGCGCCCCACTGGGCGACCGGGATCACCGGGCACTTGGTCTGCAGCGCGACCCGCGCGGCGCCCGTCTTGCCGGTCATCGGCCAGCCGTCGGGGTCGCGGGTGAGGGTGCCCTCGGGGTAGAACGCGACGCACTCACCGCGCTCCACGGCGTCGATGGCGGCGCGGAAGGCGCTGAGCGCGTCCGTGCTCTCGCGGTAGACGGGGATCTGCCCGGTGCCGCGCATCGCGGCGCCCACGAATCCCTGCTTGAAAAGCCCGCTCTTCGCGAGGAATCGCGGCACGCGGCCGGTGTTGTACTGATAGTGCGCGTATGCGAAGGGGTCGACGTGGGAATTGTGGTTCACCGCGGTGATAAATCCACCGTCGGCCGGAATGTTCTCCATTCCGCGCCAGTCCCGCTTGATCAGAACCACCAGCGGCGGTTTGCAGATCACCGCTGCGAAGCGGTACCAGAAGCCGATTCTGCGGCGGGGCACGCGGACACCTTCCTCTAGGACTGCCCCCGGGGCCGGGGGCCGCACAAGTGTCGCCCCATGCCGCCGGTCTGTCGAGAACACCGTACGCCCCGGCCTCGGCGGCGCCCGATGGCCCGGGGGAGAATGTCCGGGACGAGAGAGGGACGAAACGCGCGTGCAGTGGACCTTGGTCATCCCCCTGAAGCCCTTGAGCCGGGCCAAGAGCAGGCTCTCGGACACCGCGGGGGACGGGGTGCGGCCGGGCCTCGCCCTCGCCTTCGCCCAGGACACCGTGGCGGCCGCGCTGGCCTGCCCGGCGGTCGGGGATGTGGCGGTCGTCACGGACGACGCGCTGGCCGGAGAGGAGCTGGCGGCGCTGGGCGCCCGGATCGTCGCGGACGAGCCGCGGGCGGGCCTGAACGCCGCCCTCGCGCACGGCGCGGCACACGCCGGGGCGTCGCGTCCCGAAAGTCCCGTGGCGGCGCTGAACGCCGATCTCCCCGCGCTGCGGTCCATGGAATTGGCGAGAGTTCTCCGAGCGGCCGCGCAATTCCCGCGCGCTTTTCTCGCGGACGCGGCGGGAACGGGTACGACCCTGCTGGCCGCGACCTCCGGCGGTGAATTGCGTCCGGCGTTCGGCACCGGCTCCCGGGCCCGCCACCGGGCCTCGGGCGCGGTGGAACTGCGGCTCGCCGGGGTGGATTCGGTACGCCAGGACGTGGACACCGGGGAGGATCTGCGGGCCGCGCTGGCCCTCGGGGTGGGGCCGCGGACGGCGGCTGCGGCCGCGCGGCTGCTGATCCCCGGGCAGTAGGCTGCGCTCATGCAGGCGACCGCGTACACGTACGACCCCGTCAGCCGCAGCGGGCAGGTGCTGCTCGACGACGGCACCCCGGTGCCCTTCGACGCGCCGGCGTTCGACGCGGGCGGTCTGCGGCTGCTGCGGCCCGGGCAGCGGGTGCGGATCGAGACCGAGGGCTCGGGGGACGGCCTGCGGGTCACTCTGGTGACGCTGCAGACCTTCTGAACCCGGCGGGAGATCCTGCCCGTCCGGCAGTGACCTTCTGAGGCCGGCAGTGACGTTCTGAACCCGGTGGGCGGGCCCTTGCGGTCCCCCGGACACACCGCGGGCCGGGCTCCCCAGGGAGTCCGGCCCGGCGCGTGAGTACCCCTGTGTCCGCCGGCACCTACTTGCCGGCGCGCGCGGTGGTCTTCTTCGCGGTGGTCTTGCGGGCGGTCGACTTCTTGGCCGGGGCCTTCTTGGCGGTCGCCTTCTTCGCCGGGGCCTTCTTGGCCGCGGTCTTCTTGGCGGTCGCCTTGGTGGCCGTGGTCTTCTTCGCGGCGGCCGTGGTCTTCTTGGTCGGCGCCGTCTTCTTGGCGGTGGTCTTCTTCGCCGTGGTGGTCTTCTTCGCGGCCGTCTTCTTCGCCGCCGCGGTGGTCTTCTTCGCCGCGGCCTTCTTGCCGACCGCCTTGGCGATCGTGGCGGGCGGGCCGGACAGGCTGCCCTTGGGGGCCTTCTTGACCGCGATGTCGTTCTTGGGGAGCTTCTTCGAGCCGCTCACCAGGTCCTTGAAGCCCTGGCCGGCGCGGAAGCGGGGGACGGAGGTCTTCTTGACCCGCACCCGCTCACCCGTCTGCGGGTTGCGGGCGTAGCGGGCGGGACGGTCCACCTTCTCGAAGGACCCGAAGCCGGTGACCGAGACCCGGTCGCCCCCGACGACCGCGCGGACGATGGCGTCCAGGACGGCGTCGACGGCATCGGCGGCCTGCTGGCGGCCGCCCATCTTGTCGGCAATCGCTTCTACGAGCTGCGCCTTGTTCACGTCTTCCCCTTCGGAGACCTCGCCGGAACGAAAGTGTTCAGGCTTTTTCGCACGTTAGGCAGATATATACCGCAAATCAAACACGAAACGGGCTAATCACCCTTGTGCCGCAACGGACTCGACGGTCTCGGGCTGTTCAGCCTTCCTCACCGGGGATTCGGCCCTCGTCGAGGTCTGCCGTGAACCGCTCCAGACGCCTTGTCGCACCGGCGAGATCGTGCTTGGCCGCGGCCGTAATGACCAGCAGCTTCCGGGTCAGCGCCATCCGTACGCCCTCCGGGACTTGCAGTGCGCGCACTCTTGCGTGCGCTTCCTTCAGTTGGGCCGCGACCGCCGTATAGAGCTCGAGTTGGCCGTCGTTGTCCATGCACAGATTGTGCCATCTGGGGCGAGTTGTCGCCTGCGCTGGGGGCAACTGCCGCCGTGGACCGCCTTCCTGAGACATCCGCCGACCGGGTCCCAAGGACGCGGGTGCCCCGGCAACAACCTTCCTAACCTGGGCAGTTGGCCTCACGCACGGCGGCGCACCGGAGTCCCGGGGCCAAAAAAAGGCCGTACCCCCGATCGGGGTGATCGGGGGTACGGCGGCACTTCTCGGTGGCCGAAACTCGACTGCCTCCGGCCGAGTGGATCAGGCCTGCAGGGTGCGGGGCTTGAAGGACGGGCGCCCGGCCTCGTACGCGGCGATGTCGGCCTCGTTCCGGAGGGTGATGGAGATGTCGTCCAGCCCGTTCAGCAGCCGCCAGCGGGAGTTCTCGTCCAGCTCGAAGGAGGCGGTGATGCCCGCGGCGCGCACCTCGCGGGCCTCCAGGTCGACGGTCACCTCGGCCTGCGGGTCCTTCTCGGTGAGCTCCCACAGCGCGTCCACGATCTTCTGGTCGAGGACCACCGTGAGCAGGCCGTTCTTCAGCGAGTTGCCCCGGAAGATGTCCGCGAAGCGCGCGGAGATCACGGCCTTGAAGCCGTAGTTCTGCAGCGCCCAGACGGCGTGCTCGCGGGAGGAGCCGGTGCCGAAGTCGGGGCCGGCCACCAGGACCGTGGCGCCCTGCCGCTCCGGGCGGTTGAGCACGAACTCGGGGTCCTTGCGCCAGGCCTCGAACAGCCCGTCCTCGAACCCGTCACGCGTGACCTTCTTGAGCCAGTGGGCGGGGATGATCTGGTCGGTGTCGACGTTGCTGCGGCGCAGCGGGACGGCCCGGCCGGTGTGGGTGGTGAAGGCTTCCATGATCTCTCAGACTCCAGCGGGCGTGGGGGCGTCGGCGGACAGGTCGGCCGGGGAGGCCAGGTGACCGAGGACCGCCGTGGCGGCGGCGACCTGCGGCGACACCAGATGGGTGCGGCCGCCCTTGCCCTGCCTGCCCTCGAAGTTGCGGTTGGAGGTGGAGGCGGAGCGCTCGCCGGGGGCCAGCTGGTCGGGGTTCATGCCCAGGCACATCGAGCAGCCCGCGTGCCGCCATTCGGCGCCGGCCTCCTTGAAGACCACGTCCAGGCCCTCGGAGACGGCCTGCAGGCCCACCCGCGCGGAGCCGGGCACGACCAGCATCCGTACGCCGTCGGCGACTTTGCGGCCCCGCAGCAGGTCAGCGGCGGCACGCAGGTCCTCGATGCGGCCGTTGGTGCAGGAGCCTACGAAGACGGTGTCCACCTGGATGGAGCGCAGCGGCTGGCCGGCCTCCAACCCCATGTATTCCAGGGCCTTTTCGGCGGCCAGGCGCTCCGAAGCGTCTTCGTACGAAGCCGGGTCGGGGACGGACGCCGAAAGCGGCGCGCCCTGGCCGGGGTTGGTGCCCCAGGTGACGAACGGGGCCAGCGCGGCGGCGTCGATGACGACCTCGGCGTCGAACTCGGCGTCGTCGTCGGTGTGCAGCGTCCTCCAGTACTCGACCGCCGCGTCCCAGTCCTCGCCCTCGGGGGCGTGCGGGCGGCCCTTGAGATAGGCGAAGGTGGTCTCGTCGGGGGCGATCATGCCCGCGCGGGCGCCGGCCTCGATCGACATGTTGCAGATGGTCATGCGGGCCTCCATCGAGAGCTTCTCGATGGCGGAGCCGCGGTACTCCAGGACGTAGCCCTGGCCGCCGCCCGTACCGATCCTGGCGATGATCGCCAGGATCAGGTCCTTGGCGGTGACGCCCTCGGGCAGCTCGCCGTCGACCGTGATCGCCATGGTCTTCGGGCGGGCCATCGGCAGCGTCTGGGTGGCCAGCACGTGCTCGACCTGGGAGGTGCCGATGCCGAACGCCAGCGCGCCGAAGGCGCCGTGCGTGGAGGTGTGCGAGTCGCCGCAGACGACGGTGGTACCGGGCTGGGTCAGGCCCAGCTGGGGGCCGACCACGTGCACGACGCCCTGCTCGACGTCGCCCAGCGGGTGCAGCCGGACACCGAAGTCCGCGCAGTTCTTGCGCAGCGTCTCGAGCTGGGCGCGGGAGACCGGGTCCGCGATGGGCTTGTCGATGTCGAGGGTCGGGGTGTTGTGATCCTCGGTGGCGATGGTCAGGTCGAGCCGGCGCACACCGCGCCCGCTCTTGCGGAGGCCGTCGAAGGCCTGGGGGCTGGTCACCTCGTGCAGCAGGTGCAGATCGATGAAGAGGAGGTCGGGCTCGCCCTCGGCGCGCCGGACGACGTGGTCGTCCCAGACCTTCTCCGCGAGTGTCCTACCCATCGCTTTCCCTCCGGCCGAACGCGACAGCGCGCCGGCCCAACTAGAGATCTTGAGGAGCGGAGCCCGAACCCCCCAGCCGGGCAGCCGCCGCCGGCCCGCCGGTCCACGAGCCGTTGTGTCTTCAAGGGTGGCGTGTTCCACGGAAAATTGAACTTGCGTTTCACAGAGTGAGACGCAAGTATCGTTGCATGGACAACAGTAGCGGCGTCGGCGTCCTGGACAAGGCAGCCCTTGTCCTGAGCGCCCTGGAGTCCGGTCCGGCCACCCTCGCGGGTCTGGTCGCGGCCACCGGACTGGCACGACCCACGGCCCACCGGCTGGCCGTGGCCCTGGAACACCACCGCATGGTCGCGCGCGACATGCAGGGCCGGTTCATTCTCGGCCCTCGCCTGGCGGAACTGGCCGCGGCCGCGGGCGAGGACCGTCTGCTCGCCACCGCCGGCCCGGTGCTCACCCACCTCCGCGACGTCACCGGCGAGAGCGCGCAGCTCTACCGCCGCCAGGGCGACATGCGCATCTGCGTGGCGGCGGCGGAGCGCCTGTCCGGCCTGCGGGACACGGTCCCGGTGGGCTCCACGCTGACCATGAAGGCGGGCTCCTCGGCGCAGGTCCTGATGGCCTGGGAGGAGCCGGAGCGCCTGCACCGCGGACTGCAGGGCGCCCGTTTCACGGCGACGGCGCTGTCGGGCGTGCGCCGGCGCGGCTGGGCCCAGTCGATCGGCGAGCGCGAGCCGGGCGTCGCGTCCGTCTCCGCGCCCGTGCGCGGTCCCTCCAACCGCGTGGTGGCCGCCGTCTCGGTCTCCGGCCCCATCGAGCGCCTGACGCGCCACCCGGGCCGGATGCACGCCCAGGCGGTCATCGACGCCGCCGCCCGCCTCTCCGAGGCGCTGCGCCGCTCGGGCTGACCGGGCACACGTCACCGGGGAGGGTCCGCCTCAACGCCGCGGCAGGCCCTCCCCCGCTCCCCCTCCCCCCGGCTCCGGGGTCAGTTCGCCTCCCGCGCCGCCTTCGCCGACCGGTGCGCGAAGCGGTCCTTGGCGGCCCGTCCCCGGCGCTCGACCGGCACCTGTCCGTGGGCCGCCGCGAGGCCGAAGGCCGGCATGTCGGCGTAGATCGACTCGTACGACCCCTCGGGCACCACGTACGCCTCGTGCCACAGGCCCACGTGGCCGCGCACCTTCCCCTCCCGCTCCCTGCGGTTGATCAGGGCCCAGACCCGGTGGTGGAACATGTCGGGCGACGCCGCGTAGGCGTACAGCTTCTCCTTGGACTCCCAGTACTGGACGACGTAGTACGTCCGCGGCGAGGCCGTCAGCAGTACGTACCCCAGCAGACCGCGGCCGCGGTCGCGCGCGAGCTCCCTCAGCATGCGGGGCATCGCCATCATGACCGGCAGCCACTGGTGCACCGCCCAGAAGTGGTTGATCCGCATCCCGATGAGCAGGACCACCACATCGCCCTCGGCGTCCGCGGTCGTACGACCCCGTACCGGCTTCGCGAACACGGCAACCCCCTACGGCTTGGTCGGATAGCGACACTATCCATGCGGCTGATGGTTGGATAGTGGCACTTACCAAGGAGGGGCGCAAGAGATGCGGCTGGCCGAGTTGAGCGAGCGCAGCGGTGTGTCCACCGCGACGATCAAGTACTACCTGCGGGAAGGGCTGTTGGCGCCCGGCAGGCAGGTCAACGCGACCACCGCCGACTACGACGAGGAGCACCTGCGCCGGCTGCGGCTGGTGCGCGCGCTGATCCAGGTGGGGCGGCTGCCGGTGGCGACCGTGCGGGAGGTGCTCGGGCACGTCGACGACGAGTCCCTGGGCCGTACGATCCGGATGGGCGCGGCCCTGTGGGCACTGCCGCAGATGCCGGAGCCGGACACGGAGGACGCGTACGTGCGCGCCGCCCGGGACGAGGTGGATCAACTCCTGGACACCCTGGGCTGGTCGAACGCGAAGGCGCTGGTGACCATCTCCCCGGCCTACCGCTCACTGGTGGTGGCGGTGGCGGCGTTCCGGCGACTCGGGCACGACTGGGGCGCCGAACGGATGGAGCCGTACGCGCGGTTGATGCACCGGGCCGCCGTGCTGGACCTGGACTTCGTGGAGACGTACCCCTCCGAGGCGGAGCGGGTGGAGATCGCCGTGCTGGGGGCGGTGCTCGCCGAGCCGATGCTGCTGGCGCTGCGCCGGCTCGCGCAGGAGGAGGAGTCGGCCCGGCGGTACGGCTTCGAGTGAGCACGCCGAAGGGCCCTCCCCTGGGGGAGGGCCCTTCGATGTCGTACCCCCGACCGGATTCGAACCGGCGCTACCGCCTTGAGAGGGCGGCGTGCTAGGCCGCTACACAACGGGGGCGTGGACTCTGCGTTTCCGCAGGTCCGAGCTGGTCTACCTGGACTCGAACCAAGACTAACTGAACCAGAATCAGTCGTGCTGCCAATTACACCATAGACCAATGATGGTTTAGACCAGTCAGTACCCCCGACCGGATTCGAACCGGCGCTACCGCCTTGAGAGGGCGGCGTGCTAGGCCGCTACACAACGGGGGCCCTGATCCCTGGATCGCTCCTGGGATGCGTACCCCCGACCGGATTCGAACCGGCGCTACTGCCTTGAGAGGGCAGCGTGCTAGGCCGCTACACAACGGGGGCTTGCGGATGTGATCCGCGGTGCAGATGAGCTCTGCGAGCTGGCCTACCTGGACTCGAACCAAGACTAACTGAACCAGAATCAGTCGTGCTGCCAATTACACCATAGGCCACTGGAACGCAAGCCCCGAGGGGGGTTCTTGTTCTAGTAGTGCGCCTGTCGGGTTTCAGGCCTTCCGGCCCGCTCCCGGCGGCGCAGGAAGAACATTACCCGAAGGTGGACGGGGCTCCAAAACGGGTATCGGCGCCGAGGAGCGCCGGGAGTTCGGCGAGGGAGGCGATCCGGTGCGGAGCGGCGCCCGCCTCGGGGGCGGTGTGGACGCCGTCGCGGTCGATCCACACCGACAGCAGCCCCGCCTCGGCGGCGCCCCGCCCGTCGATGTCCGGGTGGTCGCCGACATACGCGACCTGGTGCGGGGCCAGCTCCAGGGCGTCGCAGGCCGCGTGGAACGCCCGCGCCTCGGGCTTGGACACCCCGAGCTCGGCGGCGCACAGCAGCACCTCGAAACGGTCCCGCACGCCGAGCGCGCGCAGCTTGCGCTCCTGGACGGTGACGCTGGAGTTGGACAGCACGGCGTGCCGGTGGCTGACGGCGAGCGCGTCCAGCACGGGCAGCACGTCCGGGAAGAGGGCCCAGGCGGCCTCGTAGTGGCCGAGATAGCGGTCGAACCAGGCGTCGGCCTCGGCGTCGGTCAGCCGCGGCCGGTCCAGGAAGACCCGCACCCGGTCCCGCCGCTGCTCCTCGAAGGTCACCTCGCCGGCCGAGAACCGCGCCCACTGCGTGTCGGTGGTGCGCCGCCAGTGGGTGAGCGCCTCCTCGACGCTCCCGTACCGCTCCAGCAGCCGCTCGGCCACCAGGTGCGCCCGCATCCCGGCCCGGTCGGCCGAGGTGTAGTCGAACAGCGTGTCGTCGACGTCCCACAGGACGGCCCGGATCGTCATGCCACCGACGGTACCGCCGAACGGCTGGCAGACCGGTCGCCATGAGCGAGTACCGCATCCAGTTCACCGTCGAGGCACGCGCGGCGTACGACAGCCTGCCCGGTTCGCGCCAGACCCAGCTGGACAGGGCCGTCCGCATACTGGCCCGCGACCCGTTCCGTAAGACCGCGACTGCCCAGCTCGGCCCTGACGAGCACCTGCGCAAGGCATACGTGCCTCCCGGCGTCATGCTGGAGTACATGGTGGCCGGCGCGATCATGGTCGTCGTCGTACTGGAGATCTTCGAGGAGAGCGCCTACCTGATCGATGAGGCCGACGCCCAGTAGACAGTACGAGAAGGGGCGGCCCCGGGGATTCCGGGGCCGCCCCTTCTCGTGTGTGGCGGGTCAGGCGGCGAGCTTCGCCAGCGCCGCGTCGATGCGCGCCAGGGTCTTCTCCTTGCCCAGGACCTCCAGGGACTCGAAGAGGGGCAGGCCGACCGTGCGGCCGGTGACGGCGACGCGGACGGGTGCCTGGGCCTTGCCGAGCTTGAGGCCGTGGGCCTCGCCGGCGGCCAGGACGGCCTCCTTGAGGGACTCGGCGGAGGTCCAGTCGGCCGCCTCGAGCTTCTCGCGGGCGGTGCGGAGCAGGGCGTCGCTGCCCTCCTTCATCGCCTTGGTCCAGGACGCCTCGTCGAAGACCGGCTCGGCGAGGAAGAGGAAGTCGACGTTGTCCGTGATCTCGGACAGGACCTTCAGGCGGGTCTGGGCGTACGGGGCGATCGCCTGCCACTTGGACTCGTCGAAGTCCTCAGGGGCCCACGGCGCGAAGGGCGCCTTCAGCCAGGGCGCGCAGCGCTCGGTGAAGTCCTTCACGTCCAGCATCCGGATGTGGTCGGCGTTGATCGCCTCGCACTTCTTCAGGTCGAAGCGGGCCGGGTTGGGGTTCACGTCCGCGATGTCGAAGGCCGCGACCATCTCCTCGACGGAGAAGATGTCCTGGTCGGCCGAGATCGACCAGCCGAGCAGGGACAGGTAGTTGAGCAGGCCCTCGGGCAGGAAGCCGCGCTCGCGGTAGAGGTTCAGCGAGGACTGCGGGTCGCGCTTGGAGAGCTTCTTGTTGCCCTCGCCCATCACGTACGGCAGGTGGCCGAACTCGGGGGTCCGCTTGGCGATGCCCAGCTCGGTCAGCGCCTTGTAGAGGGCGATCTGGCGCGGGGTGGAGGAGAGCAGGTCCTCGCCGCGCAGGACGTGGGTGATCTCCATCAGGGCGTCGTCGACCGGGTTGACCAGCGTGTAGAGCGGGGCGCCGTTGGCGCGGACGATGCCGTAGTCCGGGACGTTCTCCGCCAGGTACGTGATCTCGCCGCGGACCAGGTCCGTGAAGGTGATCGGCTCGTCGGGCATGCGGAAGCGGACGATCGGGGCGCGGCCCTGCGCCTCGTACTCCTCGACCTGGGCGGCGCTGAGGTCGCGGCAGTGGCCGTCGTACCCGGAGGGGCGGCCGGCGGCGCGGGCGGCCTCGCGGCGGCTGTCCAGCTCCTCCTGGGAGCAGTAGCAGTGGTAGGCGTGACCGGCCTCCAGCAGCTTGTGTGCGACGTCCTTGTAGATGTCCATGCGCTGCGACTGGCGGTACGGCGCGTGGGGGCCGCCGACCTCGGGGCCCTCGTCCCAGTCGAAGCCCAGCCAGCGCATCGCGTCGAGCAGCTGGTTGTAGGACTCCTCGGAGTCGCGGGCGGCGTCGGTGTCCTCGATGCGGAAGACCAGGGTGCCCTGGTGGTGCCGGGCGAACGCCCAGTTGAACAGGGCGGTGCGGACCAGGCCCACGTGGGGGTTACCGGTGGGCGAGGGACAGAAACGGACGCGTACGGGGGAGCCGGGTGCGCTAGCCACGCTTGACAACCTTGTTGGTGAGAGTGCCGATGCCTTCGATGGTGACGGCGACCTCGTCGCCGACGTTCAGGGGGCCGACCCCTGCCGGGGTGCCCGTGAGGATCACGTCGCCGGGAAGCAGCGTCATGGCCTCGGTGATGTTGACGATCAGATCCTCGATGGGGTGGATCATCTCGCTCGTGCGGGCCAGCTGCCGCTGCTCGCCGTTGACGGTGAGCTGGACGGTCAGGTCGGACGCGGCGGCCAGATCGAGGTCCGTCTCCACCCAGGGGCCCAGCGGGCAGGAGGTGTCGAAGCCCTTGGCCCGCGC
Source organism: Streptomyces anandii JCM 4720 (assembly GCF_014650655.1). Lineage (GTDB taxonomy): Bacteria > Actinomycetota > Actinomycetes > Streptomycetales > Streptomycetaceae > Streptomyces > Streptomyces anandii. The sequence goes on along the minus strand of NZ_BMVJ01000019.1, from coordinate 13,349 downwards.
CCACTGCTTCTCGCGCCGCTGCACGTCCCGGGCGGTGACGTCGTTGGCGCAGGTGTAGCCGAGGACCACGTCCTTGACGCGGTCGCGCGGCACCTCGCGGCACATCCGCCCGATCACCACGGCCAGCTCGGCCTCGTGGTGCAGTTCCTCCGAGAAGGAGGGGTAGCGGATCTCGTCGCCGGGGCCGATCACGGAGGTGGACGGCTTGAAGAAGGCGAAGGGGGCGTCCGGCACCTCGTTGCCCAGCTCGCGCGCGTGCTCCGCGTAGTTGCGGCCGAAGGCCACGACCTTGTTGGGGAGCACCGGCGGCAGCAGCCGTACCTTGGCGAGCGGCACCTTGGTGCCGGAGAGCTCGAAGTCCGCGAACGGGATGCCCTTGATGATGTCGAGGACGAGCTCGTCCGGCTTGTCGCCCTCGACCGCGCCGAAGGCTACGTTCCCGTCGATGGAGAACCTGGCGATGCGCACGGGTTGCTTGGCCCCTTGACTGAACTGGCTGGAGTCTGACGCTCCAGGCTAACGCGGCGGGCGCCCCGGACCTCGCGCATTGCGGCGCGGACGGCGAAGGACGGCGAAAGGGGCGCCCCGTCCCGCGGGGCGCCCCTGATCTTCTTCATCCGCCTCGGGCTCACTGTGAGCATCCGGCGTCCGGTGTGCGTACTACTCCGCGACGGAGGCCGTGACCGGGACCTCCATGAGGACGGTGCGCCTGGGGTTGGCGGTCTGGGTGGGGAGGATGACGGAGTGTTCCGGCTGTTCCGGCGTCTGCAGCGCTTCCGCGTCCTCGAGGTGGGCGAGGGTCGTGCGGCGGGGGTTGGCTATGTTGCGGAACATCATCGTCGTCTTCACGGTTGTACGAGACCTTGTCGTGTACGGGCGCCGCGAGGGCCGCTGGAGCCCCGCGCGGGCGCGGGTTGCCGGATTTGCCATCTCTGTAAAGCGTCAGGCTAAACATTCAATTCCCGGCCGAAGACGTGAAGAGCCCGTGATCTCCGTGTGAGTTTGCTCACGGCCGCATTGACAAAGCGGACATTTGTCGGTCGCATTGCGCTGTGACGAATGGGGACATTAACCCCCTGAAGCCTCCATTCCGCTCCTGATCATGGCGACTGGGACACCCGCGGGACACCCCGAGCGACTCAATGGATCGCAGCCATATGTCCTTTATGGGAGAGATCCCTTTCCACATCCCGTAACCCGTCACTCACGGCGTGTCACGGAGGTCACAGCATGGCCCACATGCCTTGTTGGAGATCCGGCACTGTGCTGGAATGCCACGGACCGCCGCAGGATCGAGCCGGCGCGCAGGGGGCGCAACGCAGCGCCGAATGGCGGCGAGAAGGGGGAGCCAGCGCCGGTCACTCACGACCACCACGGGAAGTGTGTTCAGGACGCTTCTCACGACGCCGACACCGTCCTTCCGCTCGCGCGGAGGGGCGCCTGGTCCAGAGGTTGCGACGCTAGTGCAGGGACGTTTCAAGAGGGATGGCAGCGCTTCGGCGGAGCCGGAGCCGCACGGCGGGACCGACCGCGGTTCCTCGCCCCAGCACGCCCAGAACCAGGGCCCCGGCCCGTCCGGTGACGGCGCTGAGCGCGCCGGCCGCCCCGGCGCGTCCGGCCCGTCCGGTACGCAGGCGTCGCCGAGCCCCGCTCCGGTGGTGAAGCCGCCCAAGGCCCAAGGCCCCGTGGGCCCCGGCTCGCGCCTGGCGCTGCGCAACTGGCGCATCTCCACGCGCCTGGTGTCGCTGCTCGCGCTCCCCGTGGTCGCGGCGACCTCGCTGGGCGCGCTGCGCATCAGCCAGAACATGGACGACATCCAGCAGCTCGACAACATGAAGCTGCTGACGGACATGACCAAGCAGGCCACCGAGCTGGCGGCCGCGCTCCAGGAGGAGCGCGACCAGTCGGCCGGCCCGCTGGCGCACCCCTCCAGCGCGAGCGCCATCACCGTCAAGGGCTACCAGGACAAGACGGACCGCGCGCGGGACAACTTCCTGTCGGCCTCCGAGGAGATCGACAGCGCCAGCAAGAACGGCAACCTCCAGGGTGTCCGGGACACCCTGGTCGGTCTGGCCAGCGAGCTCAACGGCCTGAGCAAGATCCGCAAGAACGCTTACCAGGCGGAGGACAACTCGACGCAGACCGTCGAGGCCTACCACCACCTCATCACCGAGTTGCTCGCCCTCTCCCAGGACATGGCCGAGGCGACCAGCAACCCGCAGATGATCCAGCGCACTCGCGCCCTGTCGGCCTTCTCCTCCGCCAAGGAGTACGCGTCGGTCCAGCGCGCCGTGATCGCCGCGGCCCTGCCCGCCAACAACACCGAGCCGGGCCACCTCTCCGACAACGACCGCCTGTACGCGGACTCGGCGCTGGAGAGCCAGACCTCCGAGCTCAGCAGCTTCCGCAACATCTACGGCGACGGCGCCGAGGAGCTCATCAAGCCCATCGAGGAGGGCAACCCGACCATCCTGTCCGCGGACACGTACGCCAAGCGCGTCCTGGACAGCAAGGACGGTCTGGCCTCGCTCGACAAGCGGTCCTACCGCGACTGGGTCGACGACAGCTCGACCAAGATCGAGCAGATGAAGAAGATCGAGCACACGCTGCTCGAGGAGATGGAGCAGAAGGCCCGCGAGCTGCGCAGCGCCACCGAGCGCGACGCCATCGTCTCCGGTGCCCTGATCCTCCTCGTCCTCGGCGTGTCGCTGGTCGGCGCCTTCGTCGTGGCCCGCTCCATGATCCGCTCGCTGCGCCGACTGCAGGAGACCGCCACCAGGGTCGCCCAGGACCGCCTGCCCGAGCTGGTCAAGCAGCTGTCCGAGTCCGACCCGCAGGACGTGGACACGTCCGTGGAGTCGGTCGGTGTGCACTCCCGGGACGAGATCGGCCAGGTGGCCGCGGCCTTCGACGACGTGCACCGCGAGGCGGTCCGCCTCGCCGCCGAGCAGGCCCTGCTGCGGGGCAACGTCAACGCGATGTTCACCAACCTCTCGCGCCGCTCCCAGGGTCTGATCCAGCGCCAGCTGTCGCTGATCTCCGAGCTGGAGTCCCGCGAGGCCGACCCGGACCAGCTGTCCTCGCTGTTCAAGCTCGACCACCTCGCGACGCGCATGCGCCGTAACGGTGAGAACCTCCTCGTCCTCGCCGGTGAGGAGCCCGGCCGCCGGTGGACCCGCCCGGTCCCGCTGGTCGACGTGCTCCGCGCCGCCGCCTCCGAGGTGGAGCAGTACGAGCGCATCGAACTGGCCGCGGTGCCGACCACCGAGGTCGCCGGCCGCGTCGTCAACGACCTCGTGCACCTGCTCGCAGAGCTGCTCGAGAACGCGACCTCCTTCTCCTCCCCGCAGACCAAGGTCAAGGTCACCGGTCACGCGCTGCCCGACGGCCGCGTACTGATCGAGATCCACGACACCGGTATCGGCCTCTCCCCCGAGGACCTGGCGGCGATCAACGAGCGGCTCGCCTCGCCGCCCACCGTGGACGTCTCCGTCTCCCGCCGCATGGGTCTGTTCGTGGTCGGCCGCCTCTCGCAGAGGCACGGCATCCGCATCCAGCTGCGCCCGTCGGACTCCGGCGGCACCACGGCCCTCGTCATGCTGCCGGTGGACGTCGCCCAGGGCGGCAAGAAGCCGGCCGGCGGCAAGCCCGGCGCCCCGTCCACGGGCGGTCCGGCGGCGGCGCAGGCCGCCGCGGGCGCCGCCGCGGCACGCCGGCAGAACGGCCAGGCGGGCGGTGGCCCGCTCGGCGCGGGCGGCGCGGGCCGGCTCGGCCCCGGCTCCGCTCCGCGCGGGCAGGTGGGCGCCGGTCAGGGTGCGCGGGCCGCGCTGCCCGGCAACGGCGGCCGCCAGGGCGGCCCCGGTGCACGCGGGCCGCAGGGTCCGGCGCAGTCGCAGCAGGGCCGGCAGGCCCCCACGGGCGCCGGAGCCGGCTTCGGCGGCCAGGCGCCGGGTGCGCCGCAGGGCCTGCAGTCCGGCGGCACGGGCGCCCCGCAGGGCTTCAACGACGGTCAGCGTCCGGCGCCGCAGCAGAACTTCGGCGACACCCGCCGCCAGGACACCTTCGGCGGCGCCCGCGGCGCCGTGCCCCCGCAGCGCGCGGGCGGCGGCGACCAGGACCGGCAGCTGCCGCCGCGCGACGGAGCCCGCGCGGAGCTGCCCGGCGGCAACGGCCCCTCGCGCACCGCGGGCTGGGCCGGCGACAACTCCCAGGGCCGCGCCCAGATGGACGCCCCGCGCGGCCACGACGAGCAGGACCCGGCGCAGACCTCGCGCATGCCGCGCGTCGACGACCGCCAGGGCCCCGGCGCCACGACGGAGATGCCGGCGATACCCGGTTCCGGCTACGACGCCCAGCGCCAGGCCGGTGGCCGGGACAACGGCCAGTACCCGGCGCCCGACGCGCAGGACCAGGGCCCGTACGTTCGCTCCGACGTGTTCGGCGCGGCCTCGCAGAACCCGGCGGCCACCGGCCAGTTCGCGGTTCCGCAGGCGTACGACGCCTCCTCCACCGGCCAGTTCCCGGCGGCGCAGGCCCCGCAGGCCTACGACAACGGCTCCACCGGCCAGTACGCCCAGCCCGGCTACGACCCGAGCTCCACCGGCCGGCACGCCCTGCCGGGCCGTCAGGACCCGTCGTCCACCGGCCAGTTCGAGCGGCCGCAGCCCGGCGGTCCCGCCGACTTCGGCGACCGCCGCCCGCCGGCCGCGCAGCGTCCCGCCCGTCAGGAGCCCGAGGCGCTTCCCCCGGCCACGGGCCCCGGCGACGGACGGACGCCGCTGTACGACACCCTGGAGACCAACTGGTTCCGCGGTGGCCGTCAGCAGCAGCCGAGCGCGCCGGCCCCGCAGCAGCAGGCTCCTGCCGCACCGCAGACCCCCACCGGTCCCCAGCGGACCGCCGCCTCCGCCGCGTGGCGCAGCTCGCCGAACGACGACCTCGTCCGGCAGGCCGAGCGCGTACGGCAGCCCGCCGCGGGCGGAGTCACCACCTCCGGCCTGCCGCGCCGGGTGCCCCGGGCGAACCTCGTCCCGGGCACGGCTCAGCAGCAACAGCACCAGAGCGGTCCGCAGGTCTCGCGTGCGCCTGACGACGTACGCGGCCGGCTGACCAATCTCCGTAGGGGCATCGCACAGGGCCGTCAGGCCGGCAACGGTCAGACGGGCGGCTTCCCGAGCCCCACTCACCAGCAGGAGCGTTAGTTGAGCCCGATGAGCCAGGCGGCACAGAACCTCAACTGGTTGATCACCAACTTCGTGGACAACACCCCCGGGGTGTCCCACACCGTCGTGGTGTCCGCCGACGGACTCCTTCTGGCGATGTCCGAAGGCTTTCCCCGCGACCGGGCCGACCAGCTCGCGGCCGTCGCGTCCGGCCTCACCTCGCTGACCGCCGGGGCATCCCGGATCTTCGAGGGCGGCAACGTGGCGCAGACGGTCGTCGAGATGGAACGCGGTTTTCTCTTCCTCATGTCCGTCTCGGACGGCTCGTCCCTGGCCGTGCTCGCGCACCCCGAGTGCGACATCGGCCTCGTCGGCTACGAGATGGCGCTGCTCGTCGACCGCGCGGGCGCGGTCCTCACGCCCGACCTGCGCGCCGAACTACAGGGCAGTCTGCTCCACTGACAGGCCCCGGTACCACCCGTCTCACCAAATCACCGTCCGGCCGCCACAATCCCCCCACCGGCCCCGTCAGACGGCTCGCCCGAACGACTTGCTGTCCCGCCCGGAGGATTCATGACCCCGCCCACCGCCTCTCATGATCCGTACGCCGAGCCGTACGGGGACGAGGGCGACCAGCCGCTGGTCCGTCCGTACGCGATGACCGGCGGCCGGACCCGGCCGCGCTACCAGCTCGCCATCGAGGCGCTGATCAGCACGACGGCCGACCCGGCAGCGCTGATGGGACTGCTCCCGGAGCACCAGCGGATCTGCCATCTGTGCCGCGAGGTGAAGTCGGTCGCCGAGGTGTCGGCGCTGCTGGCCATGCCGCTCGGTGTGGCGCGGATCCTCGTCGCGGACCTCGCCGAGGCCGGCCTGGTGGCCATCCACCAGCCGGGCGGCGACGAGAACAACGGCGGCGCGCCTGATGTGACGCTGCTCGAAAGGGTGCTCAGTGGACTTCGCAAGCTCTGACGGAAGCCGGGCGACCACTTCCGCGAAGATCGTGGTGGCGGGTGGCTTCGGCGTGGGCAAGACCACGTTCGTGGGCGCCGTCTCGGAGATCAACCCGCTGCGTACCGAGGCCGTCATGACATCCGCCTCGGCGGGCATCGACGACCTGACCCACACCGGGGACAAGACCACCACCACGGTGGCCATGGACTTCGGCCGTATCACGCTCGACCAGGACCTGATCCTCTACCTGTTCGGCACGCCCGGCCAGGACCGGTTCTGGTTCATGTGGGACGACCTGGTCCGCGGGGCCATCGGCGCGGTGGTGCTCGTGGACACCCGGCGCCTGGCCGACTGCTTCCCGGCGGTCGACTACTTCGAGAACAGCGGCCTGCCGTTCGTCATCGCCCTCAACGGCTTCGACGGCCAGCAGCCGTACAACCCGGACGAGGTCCGCGAGGCGCTCCAGATCGGCCCGGACGCCCCGATCATCACCACCGACGCCCGGCACCGCGCGGACGCCAAGTCCACCCTGATCACGCTGGTGGAACACGCTCTGATGGCTCGTCTGAGGTAACACCCCGGACACGTTTCACATAGCACCCAAGTCGGCAATGCCCTACGGCAGTTGTCGTAGATGCACCGGAGCCGGCTGTGTCCTTTGACACGGCCGGCCCCGGTGTTCATAACGTTTCGGCAGAGGAATCGGGTGGTATGGCCACGCGTCGCGCACATTCGGTGCCGCTGCGCGCACGACCGCCCCGCCTTTTGACGCCGCTCGCTCTTTATGACCGTTTTATCTGGGGCTTACATCACTCGGATTCATCGCTTCCGAGTGTTTGGAAGAGCGCATGTTGACGTGCTGGAATGCCTGAACTGCCCAGTAGTCAAGGACGTACTCCTCGTCGAGGTCTTCTGGGCTCTGAGAAACTGCGGCACAACGTAGGTGCCGACCGCCGAGAGGTTGTTGGTCGAGTGAGGCGAAGCAAGAACGGCCCCGAGCCGTCGGCCCGGGGTAACTTCACCCCGCCGCCGCGCGGAGCGGCGCCCGCACATGTGCCCGGGTCGGAACCGACGGCCGCTCCCGCCTCGAGCGGCGGCCGTTTCTCTCCGCGCAACTGGCGGGTGCCGACCAGGCTGAACGCGATCCTGCTCATACCCGTGCTGGTCGGCCTCGTGATGGGCGGCTTCCAGGTCAAGAGCTCGATCGACACCTGGCAGGACGCCCAGGACGCGGAGAACACCGCGCGCCTGGTGCGCGCCTCCCTGACCTACGCCGACGCCCTCTACAACGAGCGTGACGTCACGGCGGCCCCCCTGCTGCAGGGCAAGGGCCAGAACGACTCGACCGTCACCCAGGCCCGCCAGGGAACCGACAAGGCCGCCGCCGCCTTCGACGCGGCGGCCAAGAACATGCCGAACAAGTCCGGCCTCGAGCGCCGGCTGAAGCTGTTCCGCGAGGCCGAGCCCGAGCTCCAGGCCCTGCGCGCCGCCGCCTACACCTCCAAGCTGACCGGCGTGCAGACCGAGGAGGGCTACGTCAAGGTCGCCCACCCGCTGATGGAGTTCGCCAACGAGCTGGGCCTGGGCACCGGCAACATCACCTCCTACGGCCGCACCGTCTACGCGATGTCGCTGACCAAGGCCGCCCTGTCGCTGGAGCGGTCCATCGGCATGCACATCCTGGTCAAGCCCGGCCCGGACGCCGGCAACCTGGCCAGCCAGCGGGTCGCGCTGTCCTCGTACGCCTACCTGGAGGGCATCGCCTCCGAGGAGTACATCGGCGGCGGCACCCAGGCCGACGCCGACCGGCTGGACGCGGAGAAGAAGGACATCCAGGCCCAGGCCGCGTCGATGGTCCAGCAGGCCAAGGCCAAGGACCCGAACTACGTGGCCCCGCCGTCGGACCCCACCAAGATGGTCAGCGCGCTGGCGACCCTCAAGGGCACGGACCCGGCCTACCGCGCCGCGCTCGCCGAGAAGGGCATCACCGCGCAGAACTGGTGGGCGGTCAACACCCTCAAGTTCAACGCCTACCGCACCATCGAGTCGGACATGGCCGACAAGGCGGTGAACGAGGCGTCCGGCATCGCCGACGACGCCAAGCAGTCGGCGATCATCACCGGCGCCGTCGTCCTGATCGCCCTGCTCGCCGCGTTCATCCTGGCCGGCCTCGTGGCCCGCCAGATGAGCCGCTCGATGCGCCAGCTGCGCAACGCCGCCTTCGGCATCGCCGAGCAGCGCCTGCCGATGCTGGTCGACCAGCTCTCGCGCACCGACCCCGGCCGGGTCGACACCCGGGTCGCGCCGATCCCGATCACCTCGACCGACGAGATCGGCGAAGTCGCCCGCGCCTTCGACCAGGTCCACCGCGAGGCCGTCCGGCTCGCCGCCGAGCAGGCCCTGCTGCGGGGCAACATCAACGCGATCTTCACCAACCTCTCGCGCCGCAACCAGTCGCTGATCGAGGGCCAGCTGACCCTGATCACCGACCTGGAGAACAACGAGGCCGACCCGGACCAGCTGGAGAACCTCTTCCGCCTGGACCACCTGGCCACCCGCATGCGCCGCAACGGCGAGAACCTCCTGGTCCTCGCCGGCGAGGAGCCCGGTCGCCGCTGGGACCAGCCGGTCCCGCTGGTCGACGTGCTGCGCGCCGCCTCCTCCGAGGTGGAGCAGTACGAGCGCATCGAGCTGTCCGGCGTCCCCGAGGCCGAGATCCACGGCCGGGCCGTCACCGACCTCGTGCACCTGCTGGCCGAGCTGCTGGAGAACGCCACCACGTTCTCCTCCCCGCAGACCAAGGTCCGCGTCACCGCGACCCGCCTGCCCGACGGCCGGGTCATGATCGAGATCCACGACAAGGGCATCGGCCTGACCGCCGAGGACTTCGCGGACATCAACCACAAGCTGGCCAACCCGCCCACCGTGGACGTGGCGATCTCCCAGCGCATGGGCCTGTTCGTGGTCGGCCGCCTGGCCGACCGGCACGGCATCCGCGTCCAGCTGCGCCCCTCGGGCGAGCAGGCCGGCACCACCTCGCTGGTCATGCTGCCGGACGCGATCACCCACGGCGGCGGCGGCGAGCAGGCACTGGACCGCGACGAGTTCACGGTCTCCCAGATCATCCCGGAGCAGCAGTTCCAGGGCGAGAACTTCGGCTCGCCCCAGCAGCAGCCGCTGCGCACCGCCGCCGAGCTGGGCTTCGACGACAGCCGCTACGAGGTTCCCGACGACATCCGGGAGCTGGACCCGGTCGGCCGCTCGCTGATGCGCGAGGAGCGCCGGGCCGCCCTGGAGGCGCAGTCTCACCCGCAGCCCGGCCAGGAGGCCGCCCAGGCCCCCGCGTACGGCGATGAGTCCACCGGGCAGCAGCAGGCGTACGACGGCGGCGAGACGGGCTTCCCGGAGCAGGGCGCGGCCTACGACCCGCAGACGGCGTACGACGAGCCCCGGCCGGCGTACGACCAGCAGCAGGGCGGCTACGACGAGCAGGGCCGGCAGTCGTACGACCCGGCCTACTACGCCCAGGACGGCGGCCTGCCGCAGAACGGCGCCTACTCCCCGGGCGCCAGCGGCGGCTACCCCGACCCGGCGTACGCCGAGCCCGCGCGGGAGGAGCAGACGCAGGCCCCCGCCGGGTCCGCCCAGGCGTACTCCGGATTCCAGGAGCGGGGCTACCAGGACGACTGGCCGCAGCAGGACGCGTACGGCAACGGCTACCCGGACCAGTACGCTCCCGAGGCGGAATCCGCACAGGCCACTGACGTGAACGGCGGGGAAAGCGTAGGCTTCGACCGTCCGGAGCCGGCCCCCTCCGCGGGCCACCAGCTGACCGACGCCGGGTTGCCCCGCCGCGGATCCATCGCGAGCGGTACGAACGGCGCGCGGCACGTGAGCCAGGAAGCGCCGGCCCCCACTCCGGAGAGCAACGGCGACAGCGGCTGGCGCTCGCAGAACGACGAGCGCTGGCAGCAGGCCTCGCAGCTCCGGAAGCCCAAGGCGGGCGGAGTGACCTCCTCCGGCCTGCCGCGGCGGGTGCCCAAGGCCAACCTGGTCGAAGGCACCGCGGCATCGACCCCGCAGGGCGGCCCACAGGTCTCCCGCGCCCCCGAGGACGTCAGGGGCAGGCTGAGCAACCTGCGCCGGGGCGTCCAGCGGGGACGCAGCGCAGGAAGTGACAAGAACGGCCAGGGCTTCGGTCCTGACAGCACCTACAACCAGGAGCGTTAGTGTGAGCCCGATGAGCCAGGCGGCACAGAACCTGAACTGGTTGATCACCAACTTCGTGGACAACACCCCCGGGGTGTCCCACACGGTGGTGGTC
>NZ_BMVJ01000019.1:658-2884 GCF_014650655.1 Streptomyces anandii JCM 4720 | reverse complement strand
GCCGACGGACTCCTTCTGGCGATGTCCGAAGGCTTTCCCCGCGACCGGGCCGACCAGCTCGCGGCCGTCGCGTCCGGTCTGACCTCGCTGACCGCCGGTGCCTCGCGCATCTTCGAGGGCGGCAGCGTGAACCAGACGGTTGTGGAGATGGAGCGGGGATTCCTCTTCATCATGTCCATCTCCGACGGTTCGTCGCTCGCGGTTCTGGCACACCCGGAGGCGGACATCGGCCTCATTGGGTACGAGATGGCCCTTCTGGTCGACCGTGCGGGCACGGTTCTGACGCCGGACCTCCGCGCGGAGCTCCAGGGGAGCCTTCTCAACTAACAGACAGACGGTGCGTTTTGGCGTCCCGGGGCCGTAAGGTTTCGGGACGCGGCTTCCCACAGGGTTGGGTGCCCGGCACAGTCGGAGGAGGAGAGAAAGTGGCAACACCCCCAGGCGGTTCCCATTCGGGCAACTGGTCGTACGGCCCTGCCCAGGGCCAAGGCCAGGGCGACGGTTCGGCGAACCGGTACGACTTCCCCTCCGCCCCGCACCACCGGCAGCCGTACGCGCCGCAGGGCCCCGGCCCTTCGCCGTACGACCAGCCGCCGGCGCCGCGCATCCAGCCGGTGCAGCCGCAGCGACGTACCCCTGAGCCGGCGCCCGCGGGGGCGTCGAACAACCCCCTGGTCCGCCCGTACGCCATGACGGGCGGCCGTACCAGGCCGCGGTACCAGCTCGCCATCGAGGCGCTGGTGCACACCACGGCGCAGCCGCACCAGATGCAGGGCCAGCTGCCCGAACATCAGCGGATCTGCAATCTGTGCCGCGAGATCAAGTCGGTGGCCGAGGTCTCGGCCCTGCTGACGATCCCTCTCGGCGTGGCCAGGATCCTCGTCGCCGACTTGGCGGAGGCGGGCCTGGTCGCCATCCATCAGCCCGGCGGCGACGAGAACGCCGGTGGCCAGCCAGACGTGACACTGCTCGAAAGGGTGCTCAGTGGACTTCGCAAGCTCTAGCGGCGGTCCTTCCCGCTCCACCACCTCCGCGAAGATCGTGGTGGCGGGCGGCTTCGGCGTGGGCAAGACCACGTTCGTCGGCGCCGTCTCGGAGATCAACCCGCTGCGCACGGAGGCCGTCATGACGTCTGCTTCGGCGGGCATCGACGACCTCACCCACACCGGGGACAAGACCACGACGACCGTGGCCATGGACTTCGGCCGTATCACCCTGGACCAGGACCTGATCCTCTACCTGTTCGGCACGCCCGGCCAGGACCGGTTCTGGTTCATGTGGGACGACCTGGTGCGCGGCGCCATCGGCGCGATCGTCCTGGTCGACACCCGGCGTCTGGCCGACTGCTTCCCCGCGGTCGACTACTTCGAGAACAGCGGCCTGCCGTTCGTCATCGCCCTCAACGGCTTCGACGGCCAGCAGCCCTACACCCCGGAGGAAGTCCGCGAGGCGCTGCAGATCGGCCCGGACGCCCCCATCATCACCACCGACGCCCGGCACCGCGCGGACGCCAAGTCGGCACTGATCACGCTGGTCGAGCACGCGCTGATGGCGCGGCTGCGCTGAACTCGGCACCTGGGCTGCCCCTTACGGTCACAGGCCGTCTGCGGGCAGCTCGTGGTTCGCCGCGCAGTTCCCCGCGCCCCAAGACGTTCCCGGCGTCCCTCAAGCAGCAAAGGGCCCCTCTCTTTCGAGAGGGGCCCTTCGTGATGTCCTGCGCTCAGTGCCAGCTGTGCGGGGCGCGGAAGCCGTTCTCGCGCTCCAGGCGGCGCCAGCCGGCCCGGGCGCGGCCGCGGTGGGCCGGGGTGGTGTCGGCGGGGCGGGCCGCCGCGCGGGCCAGCAGGAGGGCCGTGATGGCGGCGACCTCCTCGGGCTCGGCGTGGCCCTTCTCTACGCGGATGTCAGGAGTGTCCATGAGTGTCAGTCTCCGTGGCTGAGTGGTCCGCGGGGTTGCCGCGGTGCGTCCGCCGGGTTACGGCGGCCGGTGGCCGTTACTGCGGGGGGTTGCCGTGCTTGCGGGAGGGCAGGTCGGCGTGCTTGGTGCGCAGCATCGCCAGACCCCGGACCAGGACCTCGCGGGTGTCGGCCGGGTCGATGACGTCGTCCACCAGGCCGCGCTCGGCGGCGTAGTAGGGGTGCATCAGCTCGGCCTTGTACTCCTTGACCATCTTCTGCCGCATGGCCTCGGGGTCCTCGGCCTCGGCGATCTGCCGGCGGAAGATGACG
>NZ_BMVJ01000019.1:0-617 GCF_014650655.1 Streptomyces anandii JCM 4720 | reverse complement strand
CCCATCACGGCGATCTCGTTGGTGGGCCAGGCGTAGGTCAGGTCGGCGCCGATCGACTGGGAGTCCATCACGATGTAGGCACCTCCGTACGCCTTGCGCAGGATCAGCGAGATCCTCGGCACGGTGGCGTTGCAGTAGGCGTACAACAGCTTCGCGCCGTGCCGGATGATTCCACCGTGCTCCTGGTCGACGCCGGGCAGGAAGCCGGGTACGTCCAGGAGAGTGACGATCGGGATGTTGAAGGCGTCGCACATCTGTACGAAGCGGGCCGCCTTCTCGCTGGCCTCGATGTCGAGGACACCGGCCAGCACCTGCGGCTGGTTGGCGATGAGGCCGACGACCTGGCCGTCCAGACGGGCGAGCGCGCAGATGATGTTCCGCGCCCAGCGCTCGTGGACCTCGAGGTACTCGCCGTCGTCGACGATCTCCTCGATGACCTTGGCCATGTCGTAGGGCCGGTTGCCGTCCGCCGGGACCATGTCCAGCAGGACGTCGGAGCGGCGGTCGACCGGGTCGGCGGTCTCCACCCGGGGCGGGTTCTCGCGGTTGTTCTGCGGGAGGAGGGAGAGGAGGTAGCGCACCTCGGCGATGCAGGTCTCCTCGTCGTCGTAGGCGAA
>NZ_BMVJ01000018.1:131791-152778 GCF_014650655.1 Streptomyces anandii JCM 4720 | reverse complement strand
GGACTCATCGACTGCGAACGCCGCGGCACCTGGGTGTACTACTGGGTGCTGCCCGGCGTCCTGGACCGGCTCGCCGCATTCCTGACCGCGCCGCAGACCGCCGGAGCCACCGCATGACCGCGCCCCTGGGCCGCCGTGTCGCCGCCGAAGCCATCGGGACCGGGTTGCTGGTTGCGGTCGTCGTCGGCTCCGGCATCCAGGCCACCGAGCTGTCGCACGACGTGGGCGTGCAGCTGCTCGCCAACGCCCTCGCCACCGTCTTCGGCCTGGGCGTGCTGATCGCAGTACTCGGGCCGGTCTCCGGCGCGCATTTCAACCCGGCCGTCACCCTCACCGCCTGGTTCACCGGCCGCCACAAGACCGATGGCCTCACTCTGCGGGACGTGGCCACGTACGTGCCCGCACAGATCGCCGGTGCTGTCGGCGGGGCAATCCTGGCCGACGCGATGTTCGCCAAGCCGCTGGTCGAGTGGTCCACGCACGACCGGTCCGCCTCTCACCTGTGGCTCGGTGAAGTGGTCGCCACGGCTGGGCTGATCCTGCTGATCTTCGGACTCGAACGCATCGGCCATGCCTCCCTCGCACCGGTGGCCGTGGCCTCGTACATCGGTGCCGCCTACTGGTTCACCTCCTCCACCTCCTTCGCGAACCCCGCAGTGACCATCGGCCGGGCCTTCACCGACACCTTTGCCGGAATCGCCCCCGCCTCCGTCGCCCCGTTCATCGCTGCCCAACTGGCCGGAGCTGTGCTCGGGCTTGGCGCCGTGATCGCTGTGTACGGCCGTCCCGCCCCCGCCGGGGACAAGGTCGTCGTCCCACACGGCGAACCCGAACTCGCCTCCTCCTGACCCACTCCGCTCTCCCGGAAGGACGCCTGCCATGAGCACCCCCGCCCCGCGCCCCTCGGTCCTGTTCGTCTGCGTCCACAACGCCGGCCGCTCCCAGATGGGCGCCGCGTTCCTGACTCACCTGGGCGGTGACCAGGTCGAGGTCCGCTCGGCTGGCTCCGCCCCCGCCGACGCGGTCAACCCCGCCGTGGTCAAGGCAATGGCGGAGGTCGGCATCGACATCTCCGCCGAGACACCCAAGGTCCTCACCACCGAGGCGGTGCAGTCCTCGGACGTGGTGATCACGATGGGCTGCGGAGACGCCTGTCCGGTCTTTCCCGGCAAGCGGTACCTGGACTGGCAGCTGGACGACCCTGCGGGCCAAGGTGTCGACGCGGTGCGGCCCATCCGGGACGAGATCGAACAGCGCGTGCGCGGCCTGTTGGCGGAACATGGCATCCCAACGGCAGCATGAAGAACTGCGGCTTGGTGGGGCCCGCTCGGCAAGGTGCGAGTTCCGCCTTCTCCTGACGTGATCGGCGGCAGTCACGCCCTGGGTAGGCGTGTGCCGCCGTTGTCGGTATCAGGGCACGCGCGCATCAACCGAGGTACGGCTGCTCGCGATGTTCCAGAAAGTGCTGAAGCCGTAGCCGCTGGGTGTGGTGCATGGGCAACTCGGCAAGCTCGTCGGCCGGGACGAATCGCAGCTCCGTGGATTCGTCTGAGATCGCGAGCCGTCCGCCGACCACTCGGGCGGTGAAACAGACATTGAACTGTCGACGCACCTCACCGTCCGTATAGGCGATGACGTGGCACGGGTCGGTATATGTCCCGACGAGCCCGGTGATCTCCACGTCCAGGCCCGTTTCCTCCTTCACTTCGCGGACGGCGGCTCCCGGGAGCGAGTCGGTCATCTCCATGCCGCCGCCGGGCAAGGCCCAGAGATCGTTGTCCCGCCGGCGCTGAAGGAGAATACGTCCTTCCTCGTCAGTGACCACCGCGGATGCTGCAACGACCAAACTGTTGGGCTTGGGGGCGTCCGGGTCGTCGTAGTACTCGGTCCGTGCCATGATCACCCTTCTTGGACTGGCGTCGCGGTCGCCCACACCGCAGCAAAGCTGTCAGCGTACGTATCGAACATGCCGCCTGCCCTACTCCGGCGCAGGTGCCAGACAGGGGCACCGTAAGCGTTCATACCCCAGACGTGAGCGTTGACCAGTGCCTGGTCGTCGGCCCTGTAAATCGAGTTGTAGAGCGTGGTGGCATGGGTCCGCACCTCGATGCCAGGTACCCCGACAAGTGGGCGATAGTGCATCAGCGCAAGGCGGCAACGGGACTGGATGCCGTGACCGAACTTCTCTTCATCGCCACGCTGTTGGACGTTCGAGCTATCCGCGTCGCCGAGTGCGATACGGACCGTACAGCCCTGGGCCGCTCGCTCCTTCAAGAGCTCGTTGAGTCTCGGGTACGCCTCGTGCAGGAAGACGGCGGCATACACCAACACGTCGATGTGCTCCCGGGCCTGGGTCAGCATGTCCACGAAGGTGGACACGGGGACGTCCGCCCGCTGGTCGTAGAGAGCCACAAGTTCAGGACTGACGGCGCGGGCAGGGCGTGCCTGCCGGAGCGCGGGCCATAGAGCGTGCACGTCTTCTCCTAGAATTCCCGCTGCCAGCATGGCCGTGGCCCGGCGCGGCGTACGCCCCAGATTCACCCATCGCTCAATGGACTTGGGATCGACTTCGACCTTGTCCGCAAGGGCGGCGTACGTCCAGCCGCCGGCCGCCATGGCAGCACGTAACCTCTCGTTCGGCATCCCAATCTCTCCCAACACTCGGGGACGGCACTAGGGACGTTCTACCCGACGCGGGACGTCCCGAAGTGGGGTTTGTCGGTGGTTCCGACGTCCTGATGAGCGACGGGATGCTCATCCGCATGGCGAGCAACCAGCAGACCAGGCCAGGCATCGGTGAACTGGCGAAAGACACTGCCAGTGGACGAATCGGCATCGTCATGGGTGAGGTCGGCGCCCGGGTGCAGATAAGGCCCATCGGTGGCGGCGTCGAGTGGGACGCTCGGCCGGACAACGTGGTGGCGCTGACAGCGCGGGAGGAACTGAGCGCCCGCCTCGCCATCAGGAACGGCAACAGCCGGGACGGGCTGTGATGCGCGCCATCGGCCGGTACGCGGGAGTCCTGTTCATCATCATGATCAGCGGGTCCTGTGGCCTGGTGATCGGCGTGGCCCTAGGTATCGGCCAGTAGACCGGCCGCCCCGAACGGGGTGCCACCTTCCTTGGCTCCCCCTCCCCGATCGAGGCCGGCCTTCCATCCCCCGGTCGTCATAGGCGGTGCCTCGGCGACCGATGCGGGCGCAAGTGCCAGAGCACAGCGACACTCGAGGAGTATTCGCATGACGGCAACGGCCAACGACCAGAGGACCGGCCGCGTGGTGGCTGGTGAGGAGCTGTTCGACAGCCTCACCCACTTCGTGGTCGTCCACAACGGGCAGTCCCGCGAGCGGGCCGAGCGGATCGCGGACCAGGCGGTGGCCTTCGTGGTCACCACCGCGACCGCCACCGTCCCCATGGTCCCGTCGGACGACGTGGACCTCGGTCTGCACGCGCTCATCCTGCACACGAAGGAGTACGCCGCTCTCTGCGACCGGTACGCGGGCCGCTTCCTCCACCACAACCCCATGCCGGGCGGAGGGCCCCGTGACCCGAAGAAGGTCGCCGTCTCCGCGCACGCCATGAAGGCGGCCGGGTTCATGGTCTTCGACGACCTCTGGACCGTGGACGGCACGAACCTCGCGCAGTGCGACGCGGACTGCGGCCGTCCGTACGGTCAGGCGTAGCGACAGGACACAGCGACGCGGTCGGCCTCGATGCGGGGTCGGCCGCGTTGCCCGGAAGGAGAACAGACGTTGTCCGGGACACCTCCCGAACTGCCGATCGTCGTGCTCGACGCACTCATGCCCAAGACTCAGCGCCTGGTCGTCAACCGCCGGGGCTCGATGGTCTGGGAGGTCGAGAGCCATCGGGGGCGGTACGCCGTGAAGGTCGGTTACCCGATCGAGGCGACGGACGACTGGCCCGCCCAGCCCTGGACGGCACTCGCACCCGCACGCGAAGGGGCCGTGCTGTACCGGCTCGGCTTCGAAGACTTCGCGTACGGCGAATGGGTCCGGGGCACCTGGAACTTCCAGCCTTGGCGCGACGGGCCCGACCTCTACGAGTTGTGGAAGCCCTGTCGCGAGCCGGACTCTCGTATGGAACCGCATACCAGTGTGGCCCTCGGCTGCGTAGAGGCGCTGGCCGAACTGCACGGCAAAGGCTGGGCCCACGGCGACGTGCAACCCGCACACTTCATCATCGGGCCGGAGCGGACGCACCTCATCGATCTGGCCTTGGCGCACGGCGGACGCGTCCCCGAGGGGTACGACTTCCCCTTCCGCGGCTGCCTCGTGCACTACGAGGCGCCGGAGATCGCGCGCAGCGTGCTCGCGGCCGGAGAGGCAGAGCCTACGCAGGAAGCCGACATCTACGCGCTCGGCGCCTCCCTGCTCATCTCCGCCACGGGCCGACGGGTTGTCGAGTATCCGGACGACGCACCGCGTCTTGAGCAGAGAAGGGCAGTGGCAAGCGGCAAGCGTCGGCCCGTGAAGGTGGATGGCGAACTGGGCGAAGTGATCGACGCCATGCTCAGCCCGGCGCCCGAAGACAGGCCCACGATCTACGAGGTCGGTAAGGCGCTGAGCTGAACCGTAGGCCCACGAACTAGAAGACCGGACCACCCCTCAGCCTGGACAGCATGCGGGTGGTCCGGTAGCGGAAAGATTTGATCAGGATTCGTGCCGGGGGTACCGGGGTGATTGGCGCGCAGCCGTCCAGTTGTTGGGCTTGCAGCCCACCGCTGACGGCCTGTCCCGGCATAGCCCATCCTGATGGGACTGCGCCGCAGCCCCGCCGAAGGCGATGACGCAGATCAGGGCCGCCATGATGGCCTGGGTGACAACCGTTACGACGGCACCGGCCCGCGCGGCGATCGCGGCCGCCGCGATGGCGAGGACTCCGACTCCGCCGACGGCGGCGAAGTAGTTCCACAACGAGTCGGTCGTGACGGTCTTGGCCGGGTCGAGGTTGAACCCGGACAGGAGCCAGAGCCCCAAGATCACCGCCAAGGCGAGCAGTTCCAGGAACACCAGACCGCACCCGGCTCCGATGTCGGCGCCCCGGTCGGCACGGCGGCGCTGTCCCGGGCCGGTGGTCGCGTCGAAGGCCGGCGGGGCGACGGGTAAGTTCATACCCGTCACCTTCCTCGTGCGGGTGAGGCAGGCGCATGAGTACGAGTACTCAGCTCCGCCCAGGTGAGCGCCATGATCCACCTGACACCTCTGATCGGCCCTGCCGCCCACCCGTCTGAGGCGGTTGCCGTCAAACACTGCCGTCAACGCAATAGACAGAGGCCCTGCGGATCATTCCACAGGGCCTCTGGCGTGCTGCGCACTCGGCAGGATTCGAACCTGCAACCTTCTGATCCGTAGTCAGATGCTCTATCCGTTAAGCTACGAGTGCTTGTTCTCTTTTGTGTCTTCGCTTCCCGGCCTTGCGGGCCGCTCGCGGCGACAGGAAGAACATTACATGACTGCCGCCGTCATGTGAAATCCATTCCGCACACCCCTTGTGACCTGCGGAAACTTGGTGAGCGGCGGGGAGCTGCCTCGGAAACGCCGAAGCCCCGGTCGGATGGACCGGGGCTTCGGTGATCGTAAGCGGAGGCGGAGGGATTTGAACCCTCGATGGGCTTTAAGGCCCAAACCGCATTAGCAGTGCGGCGCCATAGACCGGACTAGGCGACGCCTCCAGCACAACCGCTCACGCGAGCGCGCGAGTGGTGCGTGCAGATGATGACACAGTCGAGCGGGGTGTCACCAATCGGCCTCCACGGTACTAGGCAGGCGGGGCCCAGGGCAAAGCCCTTCCCCGTGGTGGCGGACGGGCGCAACGTCCGGCCGGGACGCGCGTTGGTCAGGGCATGGTGCTGGTCAGGTTCCCCCTCTTCTCCTCCGCCCCGCGTCGCCCGCGGCGGCTGCTGCTCGGCGGCGCCGCCGCGCTCTCCGCGCTCGCGGCGCTGTCCGCCGTGCCCGCCGCCGCCTCCCCCGGGACGCCGCCGCCCGTCCGGGACGAGGACCGGGCCGGCGACCACCTCACCGTCACGGTGCTGCACGCGGGGGCGGGCAGGGACGGGACGTACGAGCTGTACTGCCGTCCGGCCGGCGGGAGTCATCCCGATGCCCGGGGCGCGTGCGGGGCGCTCGAGCGGAACACGCGCTGGGGGCGGGACACCTTCGCGCCCGTGCCGCAGGGCAGCGTCTGCACCATGCAGTACGGCGGGCCGGCCACCGCCCATGTCACGGGCACCTGGGCCGGGCGTCCCGTCGACGCGGAGTACGACCGGGGCAACGGCTGCGAGATCGCCCGCTGGGACCGGCTCGTGCCGCTGCTGCCCGACCTCGGTGGCCGAGTGCGGGGGAGGGCGTAAAGGTCTCGCGGAGGTCGTGCGGAGCGAAACCGCACGGTCACAGGTTCGACGTCACTTCCCCGTGCGACCTCCCTCTCATTGCGCGTCGCCGGTGCAACCTCAGCGCTTAGACTCCCTCGCGTGACACGCTGCGGGCCGGTTGGCAAGATGGCCTCCGCGGTCGGCAAGGTGCGGTAACAGGGAGGAAGCGTCTCGTGAGCAGCAGGCCATCCCGAGGCGCTGCTCGCCTCGCTGCCATACTCGACGCGCTGCCCGACGCCCTGGTGCTGGTCAACGCCAACGGCACGGTCGTCAACGCCAACACCATCGCCCTGGAGGCCTTCGAGACGCCGGGCACGGCACTCGTCGGGCGCGGACTGCTCGATCTTCTGC
This sequence comes from Streptomyces anandii JCM 4720, assembly GCF_014650655.1. GTDB lineage: Bacteria > Actinomycetota > Actinomycetes > Streptomycetales > Streptomycetaceae > Streptomyces > Streptomyces anandii. The sequence goes on along the minus strand of NZ_BMVJ01000018.1, from coordinate 146,036 downwards.
CGCAGTTCGACTCCAAGCTGATCCCCGGCTCCATGCGCCGGCCGGACCACATCGACCCGCGCGGGCGGACCAAGCCCACCCGGATGATCGCCCGGCGGACCGACGGCACGGAGTTCCCGGTCGAGGTCACGAGCGCGAATCTCGAGAACGGCCAGCAGGCCTACGACGGCTCCGGCTGGACCGGCGACGAACTGCTGATGCTGGTCGTCCGCGACCTCTCCGGCACCGTCGACACCGAGGCCGAGCTCGCCCGCTCGCAGCGCCAGACCGAGATGATCCTGCGCGCCGCCTCCGAGGGCGTCGTCGGCACCGACACCGACGGGCGCATCGTCCTCGTCAACCCGGCCGCCGCCCAGATACTGGGCTACCGCGCCGGCGAACTCGGCGGCCGCGAGCTGCACACCCTGGTCCTGCACTCGCGCGGCGACGGCTCCCCCTTCCCGTACGAGGAGTCGCCGCTCGCCGACACCCTGCGCTCCGGGCGCAAGCACCGGGTGCGCGGGCAGGTGCTGTGGTCCAAGCCAGGGGCCAAGGTGCCGGTCGACCTCACGACCGCGCCGGTGCGCGACGGCGACCAGCTCGTCGGCGCCGTGATGACCTTCACCGACCGGCGCCCCTACGACGCCCTCGCCGACGAGAAGGCCGAGGCCGCCAAACGGCACGAGGAGGAGCTCGAGCGCCTCGCCGAGGAGCACGCCTCCGAGCTCACCGCCCTGCGCCAGCGGCACGTGACCGAGATCGAGGAGCTCACCGAGCGGCACGCGGAGGAGCTCGCCGCCAACGAGGAGCGGTACGCCGCGCTCGGCGAGCGCGAGAAGGACCGCTACGAGGCGCTGGCCGCCCGGCACGAGCAGTTGCTGACCCTCCTGGGCGGCTCACTGCGCGGGCCCCTGGACGAACTGCGCCGCGAGCTGGCCGCCCTCGCCGCCGACGACGCCGGGCAGCTGTGGCCCGAGGCCAACCAGGTGCTCCACCACCTCTCCGCCGGCTACTCGCGGATCACCACCCTCATCGACAACGTGCTCCGCTACCAGCGCCTGGACGTCGGCAGCGAGGAGATCACCCGTACCAAGGTGATGCTCGACGCGGTCGTGGCCGCCGGCGTCGAGGGCGCCGTCGAGCTCGTCGGGCCCGGGCGGGTGCAGTTCGCCGTGCACGCGCCGCCCATCGAGGCCGAGGTCGACCCGCAGCGCCTCGCCACCGCGCTCGCACACCTCGTCGCCGACGTGGCGGGGGTGGACGCGACCGGCAACGCGCCTGTGTCGGCGGGCGGTTACATGGACAACACCGTCGTGGTGGCGGCCGCGCAGCGCGGCGAGGTCGTACGCATCGAGGTGCGCGGGCCCTACGCCGGCGGAGACCCGGTGCACGAGCCGATCGTGCGCGGGATCGTCCGTGCGCACGGCGGTGTGCTGCAGACCCACGAGGTGCCGGGCATGAGCGGCAGCGCGTACGTGCTCGAGGTGCCGCTCGGCGGGGGCGCCGGGGCCGTGGCGGCGGCCGGGGCCGACCTGACCGATCAGGCCCGGGCCGACGGTGTTCCCGCCCTCGCGGCCGCCCCCGCCGAGGTCGCGGTGCCCGAGCCGGCCCCGGCCGGTGGAGGGCGGCGGCGGGGCCGCCGGGCCTCCACCGACGCGTTCCTGGAAGGGGACGGGGAGGCCGAGGCCCCCGCCGAGGCCGCGGCGGCGCAGCCCACCGGGCGGCGCAGGCGGCGGGCGGCCGCGGCCGGCGAGACCGCCGAGCCCGCACAGATTCCCGCGCAGCTTCCGGCGCAGGCCCCGGTCCAGGACGCCGAGGCGACCGGCGGTGGCACGGGACGGCGGCGCGGACGGCCCGCGGAGGACGGGGGCGTGTCCGAGGGCGCCGTACTGACGGCGGCCGAGCACGCCGCCGGGACGGCCGCGGCCGGCACCGGCCTGGGCGGTACGGTGCCGCCGCAGGGCGTGCCCGCCGGTACCGGACGGCGGGCCCGGCGCGAGAGCGGCGAGCCCCACGCCCTGCCCGCCGCGCTCCCCGCGGCCGCACCGGCGTCCGCGGCCGCGGCGATGAACGGGCAGCAGACGGCTCCCGAGGCGGCGGCGGAAGCGGCAGCGCAGACCGCGGGCCAGGCCCCGGCGCAGCTTCCCGCGAACGCCTCACCGCAGCCGACCGGGCGCCGGCGGCGCGCGCTGGCCGCGGCGACCGAGCGTGCCGCCGCGCAGGAGGCGGCTCCCCGTACCGTCTTCGCCCTGCCGCCCGCCGAGGCCGACCGGCCGGACGGTGGCATGGAGGGGCAGGCCGCCGCCGTCGCCGTACCGGCCCAGGGTGCGCCCGCCCCCGCCGCCCCCGCGGGTGACGAGGGCCGCCACGACGCCGTACTCCACGACCAGGCCGCCGACCACACCCCGCCGCAGCCGCACCCCGCGAGCGCTCCGACCGGGCGCCGGCGGCGGGCGGCCGCCCAGCCGGAGACCGCCGCCACACCGGCACCGGGCATCCCCGTACAGGCCGAGCCGGCGGGGCAGGCACCCGCCGGGCAGGCACCGGCCGCGCAGGGAACCCCCCAGCCTGTTCCCCAGCCCGTCCCCGGACAGCCGCTCGTGCCGGGGCAGCCGATGCCGGCGCAGCCCGCGCCGGCACAGCCTCTGCCCGGGCAGATGCCGCCCGCCCAGCACCCCACCCCGGGCGCCGGTGCGCCCATGCCCGCGGCCCCCGCCGGTACGCCGCCCCACGGCACCGCCGCGCCCGCGTCCACCCCCGCCGCCGGCACCGCCCTGCCGCCCGGGCGGCCCGCCGGGCGGCCGGTCGCGCAGCCGCTGCCCGCCGAGGCAGCCGCACCGCCCGTGGACCCGAACTCGACCCAGGGCCGGGCGATCAGCGTGCGGACGCTGGGACAGGGCGTGCCGTTCAGCCGCCAGGCGGCCCAGGTGCAGGTGCCGCAGCCGCCCACCGCCACGCCGCCACCGCACTCGACCGGCGGTTCCGGCCGCCGCCGCAAGCTGGGCACCCCGCCCGACCCGGCCGCAGCCCGGCCGCACCCCGCGGCGCCCGGACAGCCCCCGGCGCCCGCGCCCGCCGGGCAGCCCGCACCCGTGCCGTCCGCACCCACGCCCGCGCCACCGGCCCAGCCGCCCCTCGGCGGCCCCGCCGCACCCGCGCCCGCCCCCGCGCCCGCCCCCGCTCCCGCTCCCGCCCGGCCCGCGCCGACGACCGAGGGCGCCGGGCGCTCGTACGCCATAGGGGCCCCGGACGAGAACGCGGCCGAAGGCCCGGAGCCGCTGGACGGCCCGGGCGGTGCCGTGGAGATCGCGGACACCCCGCGTCCGCAGCCGATGGACGACGAGCTGCCGCCGGAGCCGCTGGACAACCCGCGCCGCCTGCTGGTCTGGCCGGCACCGGACGTCACCACGCAGCAGGCGCTCAGCGACCGCGGCTACCGGCCGGTGATCGTGCACTCGCGCGAGGAGGTCGACGCGCAGATCGCGGCCTTCCCCGCCGCGCTGTTCGTCGACCCGCTGACCGGTCCGATCACGCGCACCGCGCTGCAGTCGCTGCGCCAGGCGGCGGTCGCGGCCGAGGTCCCGGTGCTGGTCACGGCCGGACTCGGGCAGGCGACGCGCGAGGCGGCCTACGGCGCCGACCCCGCCGTACTGCTGAAGGCGCTCGCGCCGCGCGACAGCGAGCAGCACCCGCCGCGCGTGCTGCTGATCGAGGAGCACGCGGAGATCGCGCTGGCGCTGACGGCGACGCTGGAGCGGCGCGGGATGCAGGTGGCGCGGGCCGCGAACGACAACGACGCGGTGGCGCTGGCCGGGCAGTTCCGGCCCAACCTGGTCGTGATGGACCTGATGCAGGTGCACCGGCGACGGGCCGGGATCCTGGACTGGCTGCGTGCGAACGGGCAGCTCAACCGCACCCCGCTGGTCGTCTACACGGCCGCCGTCGACCAGGCCGACCTGCCGCGGCTGGCGTCCGGGGAGACGGTGCTGTTCCTCGCCGAGCGGTCGACCAGCGCCGACGTGCAGGCGCGGATCGTCGACCTGCTGTCCCGCATCGGCACCAACTGACCCGCCCGGCCTGATCCGGGTCCGGGCGCGTCCGGTTCCCTACTTCGCCACGAGCCGGCGGGCCGCCTCCTTGATGGAGGCCCGCAGCCGTTCGCGGTCGGTGTCCTCGCCGCCGACCAGGATGCGGTTCATCTGCGGTACGACCACCGCCCAGTTGGCCAGGGCGACGAGCAGGAAGAGCAGGTCGGGTGCGGGGATGGTGTCCGTGATGACGCCCCGGTCCTGGCCGTCCCGGACCGCGGCGACCTTGCGGGCGTAGTGGGCCTGGCGCTCGGACTCGTCGGGCAGCTCGGCCGAGCCGTACTCGATGCCCTCCCAGAACAGCAGGCGCAGCAGCTCGGGGTGGGCGGCGTGGTAGTCGAGGAGGCGGTCGATCCAGCCCTCGATGTCGTCCGGGTCGACCGGTACGGCGGCCGCGAGGTCGACCATGCAGCGGCCCAGCACCTGCGAGAACAGCTCCGCCTTGTTGCCGTAGTAGGCGTAGATCAGCTGCTTGTTGGCCTTGGCCTCGGCCGCGATGCGGTCGATGCGGGCGCCCGCGATGCCGTGCCGGGCGAATTCGGCGACCGCCGCCTCGAAGATCCGGGCCTTGGTGGCCTCGGGGTCCCTGGGTGCCATGGGACCAGAGTACCGCTCTAGTAACCAACTATTTGGTTGACAGGGAATCACCGACCGCCGCAGACTGTTCCGGCATTATCCAACCAACCAGTTGGTTGCAGTCATCGCAGGCCGAGCCCGGAGGCACGCACCCATGCAGTCGTCACAGTTGTCACCGTCCGCACGAACGGCCATGTCTTCCCACGGCCCCGGCCCGGCCCCCGGCGAGGCCGGTGGCCGGCCGGCCACCGGCTTCCTCACCCTGATCGCCCTGTGCACCGCGGTCACCGCCGGCAACATCTACCTGGCGGCCCCGCTGCTCCCCCTGATCGCGCGCGACTTCGGGTCTGCGCCCTCGGCGGTGACCTGGATCGCCTCGGTGGCGCAGTTCGGTTACGCCGCCGGACTGCTGTTCTTCGCGCCGCTGGGCGACCGCGTGAACCGCCGCCCCCTGGTCGCCGTGCTGTCCCTGGCGACGACGGCGGCGCTGACCGTCGCCGCGGCCGCCTCCGGCACCGGCGCCCTGGCGGCCGCCGTGTTCGTAGCCTCGGCCGCGACCGTCGTCCCGCAGTTGCTGGTCCCGATGGTCGCCGAACGGGCTCCCGCCGACCGCCGGGCCCGCCATGTCGCCGCCGTGATCGCCGGGTTGTTCACCGGCATCGTCGCCGCCCGGGTGCTCGGCGGGCTGGTCGGCCAGGCCTTCGGCTGGCGCTGGGTGTTCGTCGGCGCGGCCGTGCTGACCCTGGCGCTCGGGCTCGCCACCGCGTTCGCCCTGCCCGCCGAGCGCCGCCGCGGCACCGGACCGCTGCTGTCCGGGGTCACGGCGCTGCCCGGGCTCATGAGGCGCTCGCCCGGCCTGTGGCGGGCGTGCGTGCGGCAGGCCGGGATGTTCGGCGCCTGGAGCGCCCTGTGGACCTCGCTCGCGCTGCTGCTGACGGGCAGGCCGTACGGCCTGTCGACGGCCACCGCCGGGCTCTTCGGCCTCTTCGGCCTCACCGCGAGCGCGGTGGCCCCGCTCGCGGGCGGCCTGGTGGACCGCTTCGGCGCGGAGAAGGCCGTACGGTCCGCCTACGTGCTCGCGGCCGTCTCCGTGCCGCTGTTCTGGCTGGGCGGGCAGGCGATGGCCGCGCTGTTCGTGGCCGCGGTCGCGATCCACGCGGCCCTGGTCGCCTCCCACGTGGCCAACCAGACGCTGGCCCTGACGACCACGTCCACCCCGGCCACCGCCAACACGGCCTACGTCGTCTCCGGTTTCGCGGGCGCCGCGCTGGCCTCCTCCGTCGCGGGCCCGGCCTTCACCCACTGGGGCTGGCCGGGCGTGTGCGCGGTGGCGGCGGTGTGGCTGGCGGCGGGCTGGGCGGCGACCGCCGTACGACGGTGAGGCCGCCGCGCCCTCAGAGCCGGGTGACGTCCAGCTCACCCTCCGCGTACTGCCTGCGCAGCACCTTCTTGTCGAACTTGCCGACACTCGTCTTCGGGACCGACTCGATGATCGTCCAGCGCTCCGGGAGCTGCCACTTGGCGATCTTCCCCTCCTCCAGCAGGAAGGTCCGCAGGGACTCGAAGTCGGCGGTGGCGCCCTCCTTGAGGACGACCGTGGCCAGCGGGCGCTCGCCCCACTTGTCGTCGGGCACGGCGACGACGGCGGCCTCGGTGACGTCCGGGTGGGACATCAGCGCGTTCTCCAGGTCGACCGAGGAGATCCACTCGCCGCCGGACTTGATGACGTCCTTGGCCCGGTCGGTCAGGGTGAGGAAGCCGTCCGGGCTGATGGTGCCCACGTCACCGGTCTTCAGCCAGCCGTCCTCGCTGAACTTGTCGGCGGGGCGCAGCGGTTCGGCGTCGGGGCCGTTGTAGTACGCACCGGCGATCCACGTGCCGCGGACCTCCAGCTCGCCCGCCGACTCGCCGTCCCAGGGCAGGCGTTCGCCGCCGGGGCCGGTGAGGCGGGCCTCGACGCCGGCCGGGAAGCGGCCCTGGGTGAGCCGGTAGGCGAACTCCTCGTCGGTGCCGATCGCGTGGGCCGGCGGGCGGGCCACCGTGCCGAGCGGGGAGGTCTCCGTCATGCCCCAGGCGTGGCAGACCCGCATGCCGAGCTCGTCGAAGGCCCGCATGAGGGAGGGCGGGCAGGCCGAGCCGCCGATGGTCACCTGGGTGAGGGAGGAGACGTCGCGCGGGCGGGCGGTCAGCTCGGCGAGCAGGCCCTGCCAGATGGTGGGGACGGCGGCGGCGTGGGTGGGCCTGATGCCCTCGATCATCTCGGCGAGCGGGGCGGGCTGCAGGAACCGGTCCGGCATCAGCATGTTGACGCCGGTCATGAAGGTGGCGTGCGGCAGGCCCCAGGCGTTGACGTGGAACTGGGGCACCACGATCAGGGAGGTGTCCTGGTCGGTCAGGCCCATGGACTGGGTCATGTTGACCTGCATGGAGTGCAGGTAGATCGAACGGTGGCTGTAGACCACGCCCTTGGGGTCGCCGGTGGTGCCGGAGGTGTAGCACATGGCGGCGGCCTGGCGCTCGTCCAGCTCGGGCCAGTCGTACGCGGTCGGCTTGCCGGCGATCAGGTCCTCGTACTCGTGCACCCGCACGGCGCCGGCGTCGGCGAGCAGCGAACGGTCGCCCGGTCCGGTGACGACGATGTGCTCGACCGTCTTGAGGTGGGGCAGCAGCGGGGCCAGCAGGGGCAGCAGCGAGCCGTTGACGATGATCACGCGGTCGGCGGCGTGGTTGACGATCCAGACCAGCTGCTCGGCGGGCAGGCGGAGGTTCAGGGTGTGCAGGACCGCGCCCATGGAGGGGATGGCGAAGTACGCCTCGACGTGCTCGGCGTTGTTCCAGGCGAGGGTCGCCACGCGGTCGTCGTCGCGGACCTGGAGGTCCTCGCGCAGGGCGTGCGCCAGCTGGGCCGCGCGCTCGCCGACCTCGGCGAAGGAGCGGCGGTGCGGCTCGCTGTCCCCGGTCCAGGTGATCACCTGCGAGGACCCGTGGATCGTCGACCCGTGGGTCAGGATCCTCGAGATCAGCAGCGGTACGTCCTGCATGGTGCTCAGCACGGCGTCCTCCCGGGGCGGCATTGCCTACGCGGTAGTAAGGGTTGCGCTGATTCTGCGCACATACCGCGCGGTATGTCACTAGGGACGGCCGATCGATCACGTGACCTTCTGCACGCGGGGCCGGACGCGCCTGCCCCACCGGGCCTTCGGCTCGGGTCTCAGCCCGGGTTCGGCTCCGGGTCGGCTCGGAGCTCGGCCCCGATTCAGCTCCGGGTCGGCTCGGGGTTCAGCTCCGGGTCCTCGCGGAGTTTGCCGAGCGCCCGGGAGACCGCCGACTTCACCGTGCCCACCGAGACGCCGAGCACCTCGGCCGTCTGCGCCTCGGACAGATCCTCGTAGTACCTGAGGACGACCATGGCCCGCTGCCGCGCGGGCAGCTTCATGATCGCCCGCCACATGGCGTCCCGCAGGGCCTGCCGCTCCGCCGGGTCCGCCACGTCCGGGACGGGCTCCGGCTCGGGCAGCTCCTCGCAGGAGAACTCGTCGACCTTGCGCTTGCGCCACTGCGACGTGCGGGTGTTGAGCAGCGCGCGGCGGACGTAGCCGTCGAGCGCCCGGTGGTCCTCGATCCGCTCCCACGCGACGTACGTCTTGGTGAGCGCGGTCTGCAGCAGGTCCTCCGCGTCGCTCGGGTTCGCGGTGAGCGACCTGGCGGTGCGCAGCAGCACCGGCCGGCGGGCCCGTACGTACGACGCGAACGACGGATACGCCAGGGCCTGCGGCGCCCCCGGTACGGCGGCGGTCGACGCGCTGGTGCAGACGGGTGTGGTCATGGCTCCACGCTAGGAGCGGCGCCCGCCCGGCGGATCGGCCGCAGGTCCCTAAGCGGAGTCCGCCTCAGGTTGTAGGGGTGGGGCCTGCCACACCTCCTGAAGGTGGACGGGAGGCCAGTACGGCCTGCGGGTTCACCCCTGGGTGGGGTCAGGCGTCCGCCGTGAGGACCAGGCCGGAGGTGGGCACCCCGGTGCCCGCCGTCACCAGGGCCCGGGCCGCCCCCGGCACCTGGTTGACGGCGGTGCCGCGCAGTTGCCGTACCGCCTCCGCGATGCCGTTCATCCCGTGCAGATAGGCCTCCCCCAGCTGCCCGCCGTGCGTGTTCAGCGGGAGCCGTCCCTCGGCCACGAAGTCGGCCGCCTCGCCCCGGCCGCAGAACCCGAACTCCTCCAGCTGCGTCAGCACGAACGGCGTGAAGTGGTCGTAGAGGATCGCGACGTCGACGTCGGTGGGCCCGAGCCCGGACGTGCGCCACAGCCGGCGCGCGACGACGGCGGACTCGGGCAGTCCGGTCAGGCCGTCGCGGTAGAAGCTGGTCATCTGCTCCTGCGCGCGCCCCGCGCCCTGCGCCGCGGCGGTCACGACGGCGGGCGGGTGCCGCAGGCCGCGGGCCCGCTCGACCGAGGTCACGACGAGCGCCTGACCACCGTCCGTCTCCTGGCAGCAGTCCAGCAGCCGCAGCGGCTCGACGATCGGGCGTGAGGCCGCGTGGTCGGCGAGCGTGATGGGACGGCCGTGGAAGTACGCCGCCGGGTTGGCCGCCGCGTACCGGCGGCCGGCCACGGCCACCTGCCCGAACGCCTCGGGCGTGAGCCCGTGGGCGTGCAGGTAGCGCTGCGCGGCCATCGCCACCCAGGAGGCGGGCGTGAGCAGCCCGAACGGCAGCACCCAGCCGAGCGCGGCGCCCTCCGCCGAGGGCTCCCGGCGCTGCACTCCGGAGCCGAACCGGCGGCCGGAGCGCTCGTTGAACGCCCGGTAGCAGACCACGACCTCGGCCACGCCCGCCGCGACGGCGAGCGCCGCCTGCTGCACGGTCGCGCAGGCCGCCCCGCCGCCGTAGTGGATCCGGGAGAAGAAGGACAGCTCCCCCATCCCGCACGCCTGGGCCACGGTGATCTCCGGGCTGGTGTCCATGGTGAACGTGACCATCCCGTCCACGTCGCCCGGCGCGAGCCCGGCGTCGTCGAGCGCGGCCCGCACCGCCTCGGCCGCCAGCCGCAGCTCGCTGCGGCCGGAGTCCTTGGAGAACTCGGTCGCGCCGATGCCCACGATCGCGGCCCGTCCGCCGAGGCCGTCCCGGGCGGCGCTCATGAGCCCGAGGAGGAGGCCGGTGCGAGGACGGTGAGGGTGACCGTGCCGGTCACGTGCGTGCCGAGACGGTTCTCGCCGCGCACGCCGATCCGTACGGTCTCGCCGTCCACCTCCGTCACCGTCCCCGAGAGGACCATCGTGTCGCCGGGGTAGTTGGGCACCCCCAGCCGTATCACCACCCGGCGGAGCACGGCCGCCGGTCCGAAGTGGTCGGTGACGTAGCGGCCGACCAGGCCGTTGGTGGTCAGGATGTTCATGAACACGTCCGGGGAGCCCTTGGCGCGCGCCAGCTCCGGATCGTGGTGCACGTCCTGGTAGTCCCGCGAGGCGATGGCGCCGGCCACGATCAGGGTGCGCGTGACGGGGACGGTGAGCGCAGGCAGTTGCGCCCCGGGCTCCGGGACCGCGTTCTCCGACGCCCCGGTCATGATCCCTCCCGGGCCCGGAAGACCGGCAGTACGAAGGGACTCTCGTCGCCTGCGCCGGCGTCCGTCCCGTAGCGCCGGAACTCGGCCTCGACCGGCATCCCGATCCGGACCTTGTCGTACGCCACCCCGACCACGTTGCTCACCATCCGCACCCCTTCCGCCAGTTCGACGAGGACGACCGCGTAGGGCGGGTCGAAGGCCGGGAAGGGCGGGTGATGCATCACGACGTACGAGAAGACCGTGCCCTCGCCGCTCGACTCGACGGTGTCCCACTCCAGGCAGCCGCAGGCGTTGCAGCCCGGCAGCCAGGGGTGGCGCAGGGTGCCGCAGCCCGTGCAGCGCTGGATCAGCAGGCGGCCGCGCTCGACGCCCTCCCAGAAACCGGCGTTGTCCCGGTTGACGACGGGACGGGGGCGGGGACGGCGGTGGCTCGAGGGGCCTTCCTTCCGGCCCTTTCGGCTCATCCTGGGAGTGGGCGCGTACTTGAGGATGCGGAAGCGGTGGGTCCCGGCGAGTTCCGTGCCCACGCGGACGTCGGTGCGGGTGGTGACGAAGTAGCCGGTGCCGAGCTTGGTGGTCTTGCGGTCCGAGACCGACTCGATCACCGCGTCGAAGGTCACGATGTCGCCGGGCCGCAGCGGGCGCACGTACTCCTGCTCGCAGTCGGTGGCGACGACCGAGGTGCAGCCGGCGGCGTCGAGGAGGGCGAGCAGCTCGCCGAAGGCCTCGGTGCCGCCGGGCGGGCCGGCCTGTCCGGAGAGGCCGGCCATGGTCCACGCCTGGAGCATGGTGGGCGGGGCGATGGCGTCGGGTCCGGTGTACGCCGGGTTGGTGTCGCCCATGGCCTCGCACCAGTGCCGGATCATCGGCGCGTTCACGGGGTCCTTGCCCACCCCGGCGACGGCGGCCGCGCGTCCCTCGAACTCCTTGAGCCGGGCGCCCAGTTCGTCTTCCCGCTCGCTCAGCATTATCTGACTGTCCGTCAGATACCAACCCCTGTCAAGGCCGGCGGACAGGCCTGCGCGCCCCGCGCGCACCCGCCCGGGCGCGCCGGGCCCCACCCCTTCCCATATTCGAACGCATATACGAGACTGAACCCATGGCCACCATCGACCGGCAGGCCACGACACTGGCCCTCGCACACGCGCTGTCAGCCGCCGAACGCGGCCTGGCCGTCATCCCCCTGTCCCGGACGAAGCTCCCGGCCCTGCGCTCGCCCCATCGCGACACACCCCCGGCCCAGCCGTCCGCCCCGCCCTGCCACGGCGAGTGCGGCCGCTTCGGCCACGGCGTGTACGACGCCTCCACCGACCCCGCCCGCATCCGCGAACTGTTCGCCGCCGCTCCCTGGGCCACCGGTTACGGCATCGCCTGCGGACTGCCCCCGCACCACCTCATCGGCGTGGACCTGGACGTCAAGACCGGCACGGACGCCTCGGTTGCCCTGCGCGAACTCGCCCTGCGCCACCTGTTCACCATCCCCGCCACGGTCGTCGTCCTGACCCCGAGCGGCGGCCGCCACCTGTGGCTGACCGGCCCGCCGGACGTCGTCGTGCCCAACTCGGCCGGCCGTCTGGCGCCGGGCATCGACATCCGCGGCGCGGGCGGCTACCTGGTCGGCCCCGGTTCCCGCACCGACCAGGGCGTGTACACCGCCGCCCCCGGCAGCGCCCACCTCCCGCCCGCGCCCTGTCCGCCGGCCCTGCTGCGCCTGCTGCTCCCGCCGCCCCGCGCCCCGCACCACCCCGCGCCGCCCTCGGCGGGCCGGCACGGCCAGGGCCTGGTGCAGTTCGTGCTCGCCGCCCATGAGGGCCAGCGCAACACCCGCCTGTTCTGGGCCGCCTGCCGCGCCTACGAGAACGGCCTGGGCCCCGCCCTGGTGGCCCCGCTCGTGGACGCCGCCCTCGGCACCGGCCTCACCGAACGCGAGGCCCGCGCCACCATCGCCTCCGCGGCCCGCCTGACCGGGCACCGGCCGTGAAAATGCCAAGGAACACGATGCGACGCCGTGCGAGGGTGTGGGGCATGTCGCTGACCCACGTGATCCTCTCCAGCGGCCGCTCGCTCGACCTCACCGAGTTGCGGCTGTCCTCGACGTACGGCGGACTGCTGGAGGGCTACCCGTGCGCGATCGTCAACGACATGAAGATCAAGGGCCTGATGAACACCGCCAAGAAGGCCTTCCCGCGCACCCCGGTCCACCTGATCCCGCCGCTGCGCGAGTACCCGGACCAGTACGCCGGGGCCTTCGGTCCCGTGGAGGTACTCCCGCCGGTGGCCTGTGTCGGCGCCTTCCACTCCACGGCCGTGTCCCCGGACCACGACCCGGTCCTGTACCGCTCGTTCCTCACGGTCGTCTGGTTCCAGGCCACTCCCCGCGTCCCCACGGACTGCACCACGGAACAGCCCCTACGAGACCTCCCCTGGGAGGACCTGGCCGAGGACGAGGAACTATGACCCGGCCCCCGTGAGCGCTCACACCGGGCAGGAAGTATGCACGTCCGCCGACGCGAACAACTCGATGAACGCCGCCCTGTCCCCGGCCTCGGCCTCACGTAGCACAAGCCGCTCGGTCGGTATCGCAGCGGGGGGCCAGGCGGCGGGGGCGAGTCCAGTCATGGCGGGCAATTTATCGCACCTGCGTGAGCCATCGATCAGCGTCAGTTCTTCAGTACCAGTCTTCCAAGACCAGCCGAGTCATCATGCTTGCCGCGGGCACGCGGTCCAGAAAATCGCCGGATCATTACGCCGAACAGAGGAAGGAGTGAAACTCGATCACACCACAAGCGTTGCCTGTACGACCACAGCCCGTGGACCGGCGAATCACAAGAGGAACACCCATGCACCGTTGCGCAACGGCTGTCCTGCTCGGGGTAGCGATCGGCGCCCTGTCCGTGACTGGCTCCGGCAGCGCCCAGGCGGACTCCGGCGGTGGCGGCGTCCACGTGAAGAAATATCACGAGACACTGCACGTGGAAAAGACCGTCACCCCCGTTCCCCTGGCATCCGCGCCGGTTCCGGCGCCCCTCTGCGAAGCTACTTTGACGAACAATCAGTCGATCAGCCAAACGTCGGGCGGCACCGAGTCCCCCAATACCAACAATGGCGGAAACGCTGCCGCTGACACCCTCACCCAAGGCTGCACCATCGTCATCAATAACACCTTTTCGGGGGAGAGTCCGACCGCGACCGCGACGAGTTTCACCCGAGAGCGCACCGCATTCCAGCTCGACAAGAAGTAGCGAGCGGGTCTTCTCCACGGTGGCGGCTTCGACGCTCGCCGGGCCGCTCGCAGTGCAGGGACGGCCAGTCGGCGTGCCCCTCCCGTGCCCGTTCGGTCGGGAAACAGCGGGGAACTGCGGTCGCCGGCGGACAACGCTCACGACGGAGCACGCGGCGGGCTGGACTGGTCGCGCTGCGCGATCGACTCGGTGAACACGCGGGCCCTGAAATCCTAGGAGCAGCCGGGCACGGTGCTGGGGCTACCACAGTTGTTGGGCTGGTTACCGGTCACGGGACTGGCGATCAGCGTCACCGTGCCGGTGGCGTTGAAGATGCCGCCACCGTCTGCCCCCGTTCCCAGCGCCTGGTTGTGGGTTACCGGGCTACGGGTGAGAGTCACCGTGCCGAAGCCCGTATTGAAGATGCCGCCACCACGGGAATTCGTGCCGTTGGCAGTGTTGCCGGTGACCGGGCTGTTGGTGAGCTTCACCGTGCCGGAAGTATTCAAGATGCCGCCGCCCTGCGCATTGGTGCCGGTGGTTGTGTTGCCTGTGACCTCGCTTCTCTTCAGCGTCATGGTTCCGGCTTGCGCGATGCCACCGCCCTGCGGCCTGGTACCGGTGACGTCGTTGTGGGTGACTCGGGTGCTTGTCAGTGTCACCGTCGTGCCGACGGCGGCGGCAATCCCGCCAGCCAAACCCCTTGCGTGGTTGCCGGTGATCCTGCTTCTGTCGACGGTCGCCGTACCGGAACCTCCGAATGGGCTGACAAACATGGCCCCGCCGGAAGTCGCCGTATTGTTGTAGAGCGTGCT
>NZ_BMVJ01000018.1:120060-131768 GCF_014650655.1 Streptomyces anandii JCM 4720 | reverse complement strand
CCTGTTGACACTCACCGCGCCATTGTCGTTGTCGATGGCCCCGCCAAAGGTGTCGGCGGTGTTGGTGGTGAGGTTGCTGTCGTTCAGCGTCAGTGCGGAACCGGCACCACTGAGCCAGATCGCACCGCCCCGGCCGTTGCCAAGTCCACTGGACGCGTGACCGTTGCTGAGGGTCAGGGCGTTGAGAGTGAGCTTCCCGTTGGGGCCGTCGATTTCGAAGAAACGGAAGTTGCCCGCGGTTGCGGCTCGGGTGATGGTGTCGCCGCGTCCGTTGATCGTGACCTTGTTCCTGATCACCGGCAGCCCGTTGTCGTCGTTGGGTGGTGTGGCGTCGGTGAGGGTGTAGGTGCAACGCCGCTTGAGGTTGACCGTGCCGCCCACTGTGGCGACAGCGCCGATCGCGGTTTGCAGGTCGCTCTCCCTGCAGCTGGTCACGTCCACAGTCAGAGACCGGCTGGTACCACGAGTGGTTCTGCTTGCCCCGGCGGAGGGAGTGCCGTGCATTGCCTTGGTGGGCGCCGTAGCCGACTGCGACACTCCGAGTGGGTCCGGACCCGGTGTGGCGGCTTGTGCGCCAGCGGGTGACGTAACGGCGCCGAAAGCGGCGAGAGTGAGTCCCATGAGAGTGGGGACGATACGAGAGATGCTCAGACGCATCGGGGCTCCTTCGGGCGGATCGCGAGTGTCGTTCCCGTTGGCGGTACCGGAACACCGGCGGAAATGATTCATTCCGGATCAGTCGACGATCAGGCAACACGCCCAGCTGAGATCACAATTCAACCGAGGGGCCCTCGCCTGAACAGCCGTCAGTGACGCACCTGCCCCGCCGCCGCCCGTTCGGTGGAGGTCAAGGACTTGGAGGACCCTTCCCTTCTACGTCCTGCCCTGGAGGCTCTCTCGCTCAGGCTGGACGGGAGCGAGGCGGCTGAGAACACGCAAAGCCGCGCTCTCTCGCCGCAAGGCGGCGTCTGCGCTCGCAGCGGTGCCGTACTCCCTGCGACACGCCGGGGCGTCCGTCTGGATCAAGTCGGGGGCAGACCCTGCGGAGGTCGCGGCCAGGGCCGGCCACAGCATCGCCGTGCTCTACCGCTTCTACGCCAAGATCCTCAGGGGTGGTCAGCAGCACTCCAACAACCTCATCGCTCGCCGCACTCGATGAGGGAGACCGGCCCTGACTTACTTGGCAGCGATCAACGCAAGGCACTCCTGGAGCTGGCGGACGGCCTCCTCCGCCTGCGTGTATTCCTCAGGACTCGCGAAGACAGTTCCGAAGGTGCCACCGCGATCGGCAGGCAGGGCACGCCAGCGCAGGATCGGTTCGAGCGCGTTGATAGCACCGGAGAGGAACCAGGCCAGGCGGCCGTGAGTGCGAGCGAGGGAGATCGCCAGGACGGCGAGCGTTTCCCGCAGATGTTCGAGCCGGTCGATCTGCGGCAATGCCTCCTGGACGTCCGGCGGCCCGACAACGTTGCGCAGGCCGGCCTCAGTCTCAAGAGCGAGGGCGCGCTCACTCGGAGCCAGTACCCACACCTTGTCATGGATCTGTTGCTCGGCTTCCTCGGTCAGCACCGCAACGATCCTCCGCATGTCCATGCGACTCACTCTAATGAACGGGCCAACGCCGTCCGACGGGCTTCGTCGATCCCTGACCTGACTCAACGACACACCGGGGATCGAGACCAGGCACTGCCGTTGGCCCACAGATGGCACATACGCACTGGTCAGAGGTGGGACACGGGTGAGCCAGGGTGAGACAGTCTGCACACGAAAGGGGTGCTCCGACGACCGGGGCACCCCTTCTGACCAGCTCTTACGCTGACCTGCGCGGAGGCGGTGGGATTTGAACCCACGGTGACATCGCTGCCACGACGGTTTTCAAGACCGTTCCCTTAGGCCGCTCGGGCACGCCTCCCCGCGCCGCGTGGTCGGCGGCGCGGGGACAAGAGTAACGGGTCAGCCGCTGTCGCCCACGCGGGAGCCGAGGGTTACCTCGGTGGTGTGCTCCTTGCCGCCGCGCTCGTAGGTGATCGTGACCTTGTCGCCGGGCTTGTGGGTCCAGATCTCGCCGATCAGGGTGGGGCCGGAGTCGATCACCCGGTCGTCGAGCTTGGTGATGACGTCGCCGGGCTTGAGGCCGGCCTTGTCCGCCGGGCCCCCGGACTCCACGGCCGCCGAGCCGCTGACGCCCTGGTCGGTGATCTTCGCGCCGTTGGTCGAGTCCTCCAGGGACACCGAGGCGCCGATCTTCGCGTAGACCGGCTTGCCGGTCTTGATCAGCTGTTGGGCGACGTACTTGGCCTGGTTGATCGGGATGGCGAAGCCGAGGCCGATCGAGCCGGACTGGCCCGAGCTGCCGAGGCCGCCGCCCGTGGACTGGATCGCGGAGTTGATGCCGATGACCGCGCCGCGCGCGTCGAGCAGCGGGCCGCCGGAGTTGCCCGGGTTGATGGAGGCGTCCGTCTGCAGGGCGCTCATGTACGAGGCCTTGCTGTCGCCGCTGCTGTCGCTGGAGGCGACCGGGCGGTTCTTGGCGCTGATGATGCCCGTCGTCACCGTGTTCGACAGGCCGAAGGGGGCGCCGATGGCGATCGTCTCGTCGCCGACGGCCACCTTGTCGGAGTCGCCGAGGGTGAGCGGCTTGAGGTCGGACGGCGGGTTCTTGAGCTTGATGACCGCGACGTCGTAGCCCTGCGCGTGGCCGACGATCTCGGCGTCGTACTTCCTGCCGTTGGGGAACGTGGCGGTGAGCTTGCCGCCGTCCACCGCGTCGGCCACCACGTGGTTGTTGGTGACGATGTGGCCCTGCTTGTCGAACACGAAGCCCGTGCCGGTGCCGCCCTGGCCGTTGCTGCTCTCGGCCTCGATGGTGACCGTGCTCGGCAGGGCCCGGGCGGCCACGCCCGCGATCGAGTTCGGGTCGCGCTTGACCTGGGAGGCGCCGGTGTCGGCGGCGGAGACGGTGGTGGAACCGCTGTCGTCGTTCCTGGCCAGGGTGTAGCCGATGCCGCCGCCCAGGCCGCCGGCCACCAGCGCGGCCACCAGCACCGCGGCGACCAGCCCGCCGCGCCGGCCGCCGGGCTTGGGCGCGGGCTGCTGGTACGTGGTGTCCCAGCCGGAGCCGCCGCCCGCGCCCCCGGCGGCACCCGCGCCGGCGCCGGCGCCGGCGTAGGAGGGCGTGGCGGGGGGCGGGGGCGGCCAGGAGGCGTCCGCCGGGGAGCTCTGGCCGTAGGGCCCGGGGTCCTGGGGGCCGGGGGAGTGCGGTGCGGAGGCCAGGGGCGCCGGAGCCTGCGGGGCCGGAGCCTGCGGGGCCGGAGCCTGCGGGGCCGGGGCGCCGTAGGCCGGCGGCTCCTGCCGGTCCGGAGTGTGCGGGGGCGTGCTCGGAGGCGGGGGCAAGGGCGCGCCGGCCTCGGGGGCGGGCGGCTGCGGGGAAGCTGCGGGGGATTCCACCGGCACGGGAGGTGCGGACGGGGCCGGGGGTACCGCGGTGCCCTCGTTCTCGGTGCTCACAGCTCTTCTCCTCGATCCACGGCTGTCGTTGTCGGTCGCACTCGGTCACGCTCGCTCATGCCTGCCGACGACCCGGCGTGCTTCGGCTGGCAGGTGCGAGGCGCAGATGAATCAGGTGTACGCCGTCAGCTTTTCCCACGGGCCGTCAGAGCACCATAAGCGGTGGCTGTGGGTCCTGGGTCATTCTTTATATTGGTCATCTCACATGAAACAGACACATTATCGACGCCCGTTCGCCGTCACGCGTACCCCGTCGCGGTGGCACCATGACGCGGTGACCCACGCACGGCAGCAGTGCCACATCCAAGTCGTCGCCCACCGCGGTGCCTCCGAGGCCGCCCCGGAGCACACGCTGGCCGCGTACCGGAAAGCGATCGAGGACGGCGCGGACGCCCTCGAGTGCGACGTACGGCTGACCGCGGACGGCCATCTCGTCTGCGTGCACGACCGCCGCGTCAACCGTACGTCCAACGGCCGCGGAGCCGTTTCCGCCCTGGAGCTCGCCGACCTCGCCGCGCTGGACTTCGGCTCGGTGCGCACGCGTGCCGCCTGGCGGGGGCGGGACGAGGAGCCCGACTGGGAGGTCAGGCCGGAGGACCCCGAGGACACCTCCGTGCTCACCCTGGAGCGGCTGCTGGAGCTCGTCGCCGACGCGGGGCGGCGGGTGGAGCTGGCCATCGAGACCAAGCACCCCACACGGTGGGCCGGGCAGGTCGAGGAACGGCTGCTGGTGCTCCTGAAACGGTTCGGCCTGGACGCCCCCGAGTCGCCGGAGGAGTCGCCGGTGCGCGTCATGAGCTTCTCGGCACGCTCCCTGCACCGGGTGCGCGCGGCCTCGCCGGCCCTGCCGACGGTCTACCTGATGCAGTTCGTCTCACCCAGGCTGCGGGACGGCCGGCTGCCCGCGGGGGTCCGGATCGCCGGGCCCTCCATGCGGATCGTGCGCGGGCACCCGGCGTACGTCGAGCGGCTCAAGAGCGCCGGTCACCAGGTGCACGTGTGGACGGTCAACGACCCCGAGGACGTCGACCTCTGCGCCCGCCTGGGCGTCGACGCCATCATCACCAACCGCCCGCTCGCGGTCCTGCGTCAGCTCGGCCGCTGAAACGTGCCACCACTCGGCCCCGCCCGGTCGCCTCCCGGCCGCATCCGGTCACCGTACGACCCCGTCCGGTCACCAAGCGGCCCTGTCCGGTCGCCGAGCGGCCGTGATCAGTCGCCGACAGGTCGCCGCCCGGCCGCTGATCGGCCACGATCCGTCGTGGGCCTTGACCGGCGCGGTCGGCTGCACCATCCTCCCTTTTCGGCCACACCGACGAATTCCAGTCACGTCATCACAGGGAGTGCTCCGGCGCGTTCGCTACGTGTTCGATCGCGGTGAATGCGTCGCCGGGCGGCTCATGGCCGGTTTCCGGTTCAGGCCAATGGGGCATCCACACCGTGGCGTGGGGCGAAGGAGGTCTCGGGGGTGGCGTTGGTGGTGGCACAGGAGGTGCCCACGTCGTCGAGCATGGCCGTTCCCCATGGCCCTGCGGGCGTGGGGGAAGCGAGACACCGGATGCGCGATCAGTTGCGCAGAGGTGGCGTGGCGGAATCGGTCATCGACGACGCCGTACTGATCCTTTCCGAGCTTTTGAGCAACGCCTGCAAGCACGGCCGGCCACTGGGCGACGCCCTGGCCGGTGACGGCGACGTGCGGGCCGCGTGGCAGGTGGACACGGGCGGCCGACTGGTCGTCGAGGTGACGGACGGCGGCGGCCCGACCCGCCCGTCCCCGGCCACCCCCTCGGTCACCGCGCACGGCGGCCGCGGGCTGAACATCATCACCGCGCTCTGCGACGACTGGGGCGTACGGGACGACGCGCACGGCGAGGTCACCGTGTGGGTGGTCGTCCACGACGACGTGCACGACCCGGACGCCGGCCACCGCCGCGACGACTTCGCCGCGCGCATCGCCGCCCCGCCGGTGTCGGCCCTTCCCGGACTGGACTTCGCGGACGCCTTCGACGACCTCGACTGAGACTCCCGCTCCGCGGCCGTCCACAGCTTCCGGTCGTTGACGGTGCGAACGGCTAGGCTCCCGCCCGTACGAGACGAGCCGTAACCGGGAGACACCCAGATGGCCAAGAAGCGACCCCACACGAAGGCCAAGCGCCCGCAGCTCACGGACGAAGAGATCCCGGTCGTCGGCGCCCGCGAGCCCTGCCCCTGCGGCAGCGGCCGCCGCTACAAGGCGTGCCACGGCCGGGCCGCCGCGCACGCGGCCACCGAGTTGGTGCAGCGGCCGTTCGAGTCGCTGCCCGGCGAGTGCGACTGGGTGGCGCTGCGCGAGCTGGTCCCCGCCGCCACGGCCGCGCTGACCCTGCGCGAAGGCCTGCCCGAGGGCGTCCCGAGCGTCACGCTGGCCACCGTGCTGCCGATGGCCTGGCCCGCGCTGCGCCGGGACGACGGCTCGGTCCTGCTCGGCCTGCAGAACGACACGGCGTCCGGCGACATCAGCCGCGACCTGGCCGACACGCTCCAGCGCGCCCTTCGAGCCGAGCCCGGCACCCCGGTGCAGGGGCGCCGCGCCCCGGCCGAGGGTCCGCGGCTGCAGGACCTGCTCGACCTGTCGGCGCCGTTCGAGCCGGTGGTGCACTCGGGCTTCGAGTTCTGGGTGCCGGACGCGGAGAACGCCACGCCCGAGGTCGCCGCCTCCCTGGAGCGGGCCAACGCGGCGGCCATTCCGACCGTGCGGCTGCAGGGTGTGCAGGCCGCGTACTGGTGCGAGACGCCGGAGAAGAACCACCTGCGCTGGGTCATGCCGCACGCCGAGGAGCAGCTTCTGGACGCGCTCGCGCGACTGCACGCGGCGGGCGGTTCCAGCCTCGGCGAGGGCACCCGGCTCGTCGGCTCCTTCCGTGCCCACGGCCTCACGGTGCCGGTGTGGGACCTGCCCAGCGGGGTCGGCGCCGAGGACGTGGAGAAGCCGGCCGCGGAGTTCGCCGAGCGGCTGGCCGGTGCGCTGGCCGCGGACGCGCCGCTGACCCCCGACGAGCGCCGGGCCCGCGGCGGCCTGACCAACCGGCAGGTGACCCTCAGCTGAGCCGCGCTCCGGCCGGACCGGGGACCCGGCTGACCGGCCGGTCAGCCGGGGCGGGCATCCGGAGCCAGTGACTCCATTCACAACTCCCGTGCGGGGAAAGGGAGTCGGTGTCCGGAAAGAGAGCCCGCGCGGTGACCGGAAAGCCGAGTTCGAATTTGCGAACCGCCGATCTCTTGTTACCGTTCCAGTAGCCCGGTTGCTGGTGCATCCCCCGTCGCCAGCAACCGGGTCTTTCCATGTGCGCCGTCGCTCACCGAGCGCGGCCGGCCGTCAACTGCCGGTTCGCGCCGCGGAGTTGCCGGACCGGTTCGCATTGCTGTCGTCGCTCCCGCCGCTCCCGCCGACGTCTCCCGTGCCGCCCCCTCCGGCGTCCGCGGTGCCGCTCCCCGAGCGCAGCAGCATCGGTCCGCCCTCGCCGCGCCCGGCGAACTCCGAGACGGCCGAGTAGTCCGCCGGCATCCCACGGGTGTGCTCGCGGGGCGTGTCGCACGTCTCCGGTTCGTCGTCGCCGTCCACCGCGCAGCGCATCCGCACGGTCCGGTCTCCGGGGCCCATCAGGGTCAGGTCGGCGTCCAGCGGCTCCCCGGTGGTGTTGCGGTAGTACGTACGCGCCCAGGTGTCCGCCCCCTGGGTCAGCACGCAGGTCTGCGCCTCGACTCCGTCGGGGGAGCTGACCTCGGGCCCGCAACGCGCGGCGGTGGCCAGGCCCAGGCCGAGCAGCAGCGGGGACTCGCCGGGCGCCGCGGACGGCAGCTTGTCGTCACCGCGCGGGCGGGACCACGCGTCCGGCGGCCGCCCGGCGGAACCGGGCGGGACGGCTCCCGGGGAGGACGCGGCGCGGAGGCCGGCGGCCCCGCCCCGCTCGCCCACCTGGCCCGCGGAGGCCACGGCGAACGGAAGTACGACGGCGCACGACACCACGCCCATCAGAGCGAGCAGGCGGACTCTTCGGGGATCCCGGACGACGGCCCGGCCCCCGGAACGACGCAACATAAAGGGAAGATAACGGCCAGAACGGGCGCGCCGTCCCGCGCGCGCCCGACACCCCTACAACTCGGGCGCGCTCACACCCGTACGAGTGAGGGCCTCGACCACGGCGTCCACCACGGCCTCCACATCGGGCACCCAGGGCGACGCGGAGCCGGGCAGCGGCGCGCGCTCCCAGTGGATCGGCCCCGCGCCGGTCGCGGACGGCGGCAGCGCGAGGTAGCCGCCCTCGCCGTGGAAGCGGAGCGAGCCGGGGACGTAGTCCTTGGCGTAGAGCAGTTCGCCCAACTGCTCCATGGAGTAGGGCTTCACGAGGATCGCCCAGCGGGTGGGCGAGGCGACGACCGGGCCGAGCCGCATCCCGACGCGGTCGAGCGCCTCGAGGGCGCGGGCCGCCGCGAGGGCCGGCAGGCTCACCGCGCAGGGCGCCCTGCCGCCGGTGGCGAGCACGATCGGGGCGGCCGGGCGGTTGGTCCACCACCAGCGCACCATGCGTGCGTCGGTGGAGGCCGCGAGGAGGCCGGGGTCGAAGGGATGCGCACCGGGCACCGTGCACTCCGGGTCGGGGCAGCCGCAGCGGCCGGGCCGCCGCGGATCGGGTGCCACGCCCGGGAGTACGGGCCACTGCCACTCGGTCGCGAAGGTCAGGGCCGCGCCGACCGGCTCGGAACTCCCGTCGCTCCGGCGGGACAGGAGCCTGCGTCGCCTTCCGGGGATCTCGCGCATGAGCGCTCGTCCTTTCCGTTGCACCGCTGGCAACACCGTGGACCTCATCACACCATGTGTCGATCACTTCACTGTGCGTACCTGTTGGCGCATCACACCCCTGCCTTCAGGCACGGGGAACCCCTATGGGCCGAGCATTGGCTGCTTCCGCGGCAGCCCCGTCCATACTGCGTCTACCAGAAGCATGGGCGTGGCGTGGGGTGGCGGAGCATGGCGATTTGCCGTCGCGCGTTCTGCTCTCCGCCGCCATCACGCGAGGATGGGGCACGGTCGTCGGTGGATAGGACGCCCGGGTCCGGCACCAGGTTCCGGGTGGCCCCCAACCACCCCTGGCCTTCTTCCGAGTACGTACCCATCACGACCGCTGTGACGCTCTGTGGAGCAAACCCAGTCGACCGCAATAAGCCGTTACCCGAGGCAGTTTCAAGCCAACTTTGTTATTCCGCAAGGGGTAGGGGAGAACACCCCGACTGCCCCTCTGACACCAGGAAACCCGGCAGGACAATGCTGGACATCCCCTCACGAGTGCGTGTACATGTGGAGACACTGCCGGCGGCGCAGAATGACATGGGGGTTTGCGATGCTTTTGAGCAGTACGCACCGGTCGGAAAGCCGGACGCCATGAACGCCCCGCACCCTCCGAAAGTGGCCGGAATCGATTCCACGGTTCCCGCTCCCGCACACACTGTCGCGCCCGCGCCCGGGACCCCGGGTACCTCCACCGCCGCCGTCCCGAACAGCGCGAACCCGGCGCACGCCGCCCACCCGCCGGGCGCCCTTCTGCAGGACCGGCTCGCCGGCTGGGTCTCCGACCTCACGACCCTGCACGAACTGACCGAGCGGCTGGCCCGCACGGACGGTCTCGACGCCGCACTGAGGGAACTGCTGCGCGCCGGTGCCGCCCTGGTGGGCGCCCGGCGCGGTCTGGTCGTACTGGAACCGGGCGACGGGCTGGGCCCCGACACCACCATCGGACTCGGCCTCGCCCGCTCCGACCTCGGCCACATCGAGACCGTGCCGCGCAGCGCGATGCCGTACGGCACCCTCCTGGACACCGCCGCCGGACTGCCCGCCGGCGAGGGCGAGGTGGTGCGTCCCGACCTGCTGGCCGAGGACGGTCTCGACCCCCGCCACCGCGAGGTGGCCGCCCGCCTCGGCTACGCGGCCAGCTACGCGCTGCGCCTGTCCACGGACGCCGCCGGCCGCCTCGGCGCCGCCGTCTGGCTCTACGACGAGCCCGCCGAGCCCGGCGAGCGGCAGCGCCATCTCGCCGGTCTCTACGTCCGTTTCGCCACCGAGCACCTGGCCCGTCTGCTCGACGGCGAGCGCACGCGCGCGTGCATGGCGACGATGTACGAGGAACTGCTGCCCTCACGGCTGCCCCGCGTCCCCGGCGTCCAGCTCGCCGCCCGGCACCGCACCGGACCGCGCGGCGGCGGCGACTGGTTCGACGCGCTGCCGCTGCCCGACGCGGCCCTCGGCCTCGCGGTCGGCTCGGTCACCGGTTCCGGGCCCGGCGCCGTCGCCGCGATGGGCCGGCTGCGGGCGTCCCTGAGGGCCTACGCCGTGATGGAGGGCGAGGATCCCGTCGCCGTCCTGTCCGACCTGGAGCTGCTGCTGCGGCTGACCGAGCCCGCCCGCTCCGCCACCGCCCTGTTCGCCTACTGCGAGCCCCCGCTGCGCCGCGTCACCCTGGCCGGGGCCGGGCACTGCCCGCCGCTGGTGCTCGGCGAGCGGCGCACCGAGTTCGTGGAGACCTCGGTGTCCGCGCCCCTCGGCATGCTCGCCTGCTGGGAGGCGCCCAGCGTGGAGTTCCAGGTCATGGCGGGTGAAACGGTGCTGCTCTACACCGACGGGCTGCTGCACCGCACCGGCGACCCGGCGGACCGCGCCTTCGCCCGGCTGCACCAGGCCGCGGCGACCGTCCCGCGCGCGCTGCGCACGGACGTGGGCGCGGTCGCCGACCACGTGCTGCGCGCGATGCTGCCCGACGACCTGGACGCGACCGACGGCGCGGAGGACGTGGCGCTGCTGGCGGCCCGCTTCGACTAGGCGCCCCCGGGCGTGCCCGCGACGCTCCCCGGGCAGCGGCTCCGCAACACCGTGTAATGGGTCCTTCCGCCTCGGGCCCCCTTCCGTACGACCGTACGATGGGGGTGGTCCAGTGCCGTACCGAGGAGGAAGACCGTGGCCGACGAGCTCACCCCGGAGATCCCGGAGGAAGCCGAGTCCGAGGAGCCGATCAAGCAGCGCAAGAACGGCCTGTACCCGGGCGTGTCCGACGAGCTCGCCGAGAACATGCGCTCCGGCTGGGCCGACACCGAGCTGCGGGACCTGAAGCCGGTGGAGCAGGCCGCGCACACCGCGCGCCGCCGCGCCGCGCTGTCGGCGCGCTTCCCCGGCGAGCGCCTGGTGATCCCCGCGGGCAACCTGAAGACCCGCTCCAACGACACCGAGTACCCCTTCCGGTCCTCCGTCGAGTACGCCTACCTGACCGGCAACCAGACCGAGGACGGCGTCCTCGTGCTGGAGCCCACCGCCGGGGGCCACCGGGAGACGATCTACCTCCTGCCCCGCTCCGACCGGGACAACGGCGAGTTCTGGCTCTCCGGCCAGGGCGAGCTGTGGGTCGGCCGCCGCCACTCCCTGGCCGAGTCCGAGGCGCTGTACGGCATCCCGGCCGCGGACGTGCGCGAGCTCGCGGACAAGCTGCGCGAGGCCACCGGCCCGGTCCGCGTGGTCCGAGGCCACGACGCCGGCATCGAGGCGGCGCTGACCGACAAGGTGACCGCCGAGCGCGACGAGGAGCTGCGCGTCTTCCTCTCCGAGGCCCGTCTGGTCAAGGACGAGTTCGAGATCGGCGAGCTGCAGAAGGCCGTCGACTCCACCGTGCGCGGCTTCGAGGACGTGGTGAAGGTCCTCGACAAGGCGGAGGCCACCAGCGAGCGCTACATCGAGGGAACGTTCTTCCTGCGGGCCCGCGTCGAGGGCAACGACGTCGGCTACGGCTCCATCTGCGCCGCCGGCCCGCACGCCTGCACGCTGCACTGGGTGCGCAACGACGGCCCCGTCCGCTCCGGCGACCTGCTCCTGCTGGACGCGGGCGTGGAGACGCACACCCTCTACACCGCCGACGTCACGCGCACCCTGCCGGTCAACGGCACGTACACCGAGGTCCAGAAGAAGATCTACGACGCGGTGTACGACGCGCAGGAGGCCGGCATAGCCGCCGTGAAGCCCGGCGCCAAGTACCGCGACTTCCACGACGCCGCCCAGCGCGTTCTCACCGAGCGGCTCGTGGAGTGGGGCCTGGTCGAGGGCCCGGTCGAGCGGGTCCTGGAGCTGGGCCTCCAGCGCCGCTGGACCCTGCACGGCACCGGTCACATGCTCGGCATGGACGTCC
>NZ_BMVJ01000018.1:113800-120039 GCF_014650655.1 Streptomyces anandii JCM 4720 | reverse complement strand
ACGACTGCGCCGCCGCGCGCACCGAGACGTACGTGGACGGCACGCTGGAGCCGGGCATGGTCCTCACCGTCGAGCCGGGCCTGTACTTCCAGGCCGACGACCTGACGGTCCCCGAGGAGTACCGCGGCATCGGCGTCCGCATCGAGGACGACATCCTCGTCACCGAGGACGGCAACCGGAACCTGTCGGCGGGTCTGCCGCGCCGATCCGACGAGGTCGAGGGCTGGATGGCGGCACTGAAGGGCTGATACAAGTCGGACGGCCGGGTACCTGCGGGGTGCCCGGCCTTCGGTGTGCCGGGACACACGCGGTTCCGGCCGGTGATTCACAGGCCCCAGGGGGAGGGTTTGTCGTGGACATGGACGACTTCTGGTCCGGTGTCGGTGTGGACCTGCATCTTCAACCGGACGCGGCGGCGGGCCGCCGGGCCGGGCTGGAGAAGGCGCTCAGGGACGCCGTGCGGGACGGGCGCCTCGCGCCCGGCACCCGGCTGCCGGCGACCCGGCGGCTGGCCGGCGAGCTCGGCATCTCGCGCGGCACCGCCAAGGCCGCCTACGACCAACTGGTCGCCGAGGGTTATCTGACGGCGCGGCAGGGCTCGGGCACCCAGGTCGCCGCCCTGCCCAGCGTCGACACCGAACAGCCGGGCGCGGCGGCACGCGCACGGGCGCCCCGGTTCGACCTGCGGCCCGGCAGCCCGGACGTCGGGGCGTTCCCGGCCGCGGCCTGGCTGCGGGCCCTGCGCCGCGCCATCGCGACGGCGCCCTCACTGGCGTACGACTACGGCGATCCGCGCGGCCGGACCGAGCTGCGCACCGCGCTGTCGGGCTATCTGGGCCGCGCCCGCGGGGTGATCGCGCCACCGGAGCGCATCGTGATCACCTCGGGGTACGTCCAGGGGCTGGCGCTGCTCACGCGCGTGCTGGACGGCGCCGCCGTCGCCATGGAGGACCCCGGGCTGCCCTTCCACCGCGAGGTGGTGCGGCACAACGGCGGGAGCGTGGTGCCGGTCCGGGTGGACGAGCGCGGTGTGCGCGCGGACGAGCTGGGCGAGGAGCGGGCCGTCGTGGTCACCCCGGCCCACCAGTACCCGACCGGTGTGACCCTGCAGCCGGAGCGGCGGCGGGCCCTGACCGACTGGGCACGCGCGCGTGGCGCACTGATCGTCGAGGACGACTACGACGGCGAGTTCCGCTACGACCGCCAACCCGTCGGCGCGCTCCAGGGCATGGCGCCGGGTCAGGTCGCGTACCTCGGCACGGCGTCGAAGACCCTCGGGCCGGCGCTGCGGCTGGGCTGGATGGTGCTGCCGCCGCACCTGGTCGACGCGGTGGCCGAGGCCAAGCTGCACAGCGACCACCACACCGAGACCATCGGGCAGCTGGCGCTCGCCGAGCTGATCGACAGCCACGCCTACGACCGGCACGTGCGCGCGTGCCGGCTGCGCTACCGGCGCCGCCGCGACCAGCTCCTGGACCGGCTGGGCTCCAGGCGCCGGCTGCGCGGGATCGCCGCCGGGCTGCACGCGCTGGTCGACGTGGCAGACGAGGAGGAGGTGCTGGCGCGCGCGGAGGCGGAGGGGCTCGCCCTCGGCCGCCTGGGCGACCACTGGCACACGCCCCGGGAGGGCCGGCCGCAGGGCCTCGTCGTCGGGTACGGCACACCCCGGGAGCGGGTGTACCCGGAGGCGCTCGAGGTGCTGGCGAAGGTTCTGGACGGCGCGTGAAGCGTTCGCTCCGGGGGCGGCGGGAGGCCCCGGGGGGCCGGGGCGGCGGACGGAGGTCCGGGGGCGCCGCGGTGGCAGCGGGCGGGGCGCCCGGGTGCGTCGTGGCGGCGGACGGGGCGCCCGGGCGCGTCGTGGCGGCGGGCGGGAATTGGGCCAGCAAGATGACTCGGGAGTGGGCCTGTTGAGGGGTCCGCACGCTTCCTAGAGTCGTCGGTATGACGGCCTCTCTCGTCCCGCCCGCCGGCCCCCAACGGCTGCTGGCGCTCGCCCAGTTGAGCAACTCCGTCGGCGACGGCGCCTTCTACGTCACCTCCGCGCTGTACTTCACGCGTGTCGTGGGGCTGGCGCCCGCGCGCGTGGGACTCGGACTGACCCTCGCCTGGGCGGCCGGCTCGCTGGCCGGGGTGCCGCTCGGGCGGCTCGCGGACCGGCGCGGACCGCGCGGCGCGGCGGTGCTGCTGGCTCTGGCCACCGGTCTGTCGGTGGCGGCCTTCCTCGTGGTGCGCGGCTTCCTGCCGTTCGTGGCGGCCGCCTGCGCCTACGCCTGCTCGCAGTCCGGGCTCGCCGCCGCCCGCCAGGCACTGCTGGCGGGACTCGTGAGGCCCGCGGAGCGCACCCGGCTGCTGGCGTATCTGCAGTCGACGCTCAACGCGGGTCTCGCGGCGGGCGCCGGCCTCGGGGGCCTCGCCCTGCAGTCGGGGACGCGGACGGCCTACCTCGGCGTGTTCGCGCTCGACGCGGCGAGCTTCCTGCTGTGCGGCGCGGTGCTGCTGCGGGTGCCCGCGGTGCGGGGGCGGCCGCCGGCGGCACCGCCGGCCGGGGAGCACGGGTGCGGGCAGGGGCGCGAGCGGGCGCGTCCGGCCGTGGTGCGGGACCGTCCGTACATCGCGCTGACCCTGCTCAACACCGTGCTGCTGCTGCGGATGCCGCTGCTCAGCCTCGGGCTGCCGCTGTGGATCACTCAGCGGACCGGCGCCGCCGACTGGCTGGTGTCCGTGCTGTTCGTGCTGAACACCGGGGCGGTGACACTCTTCCAGGTGCGCGTGGCGCGCGGGATCGGCTCCCCGGGCTCGGCCACGCGCGCGGTGCGGCGCTCGGGCTGGGTGATGCTGGCGGCCTGCGCCGTGTTCGCGCTGTCGGCCGGGGTCCCCGCACCCGTGGCGGCGGGGGCGCTGGTGGCCGGGGCCGTGCTGCAGGCGGCCGCCGAGATGGGGCAGTCGGCGGGCGCCTGGCAGCTGTCCTTCGACCTCGCGCCGGCCGACCGTGTCGGCGAGTACCAGGGCTTCTTCGGCACCGGCGTCACCGTGGCCCGCACCCTCGGCCCGCTGGTCCTGACATCACTGCTGGTGGAGTGGGGCACTCCGGGCTGGCTGTTGCTCGGCGGCGCGACCCTGGCCGCCTCGTACGCGATGGGCCCCGTCGCCCGGCGCGCGGCGGGCCGGGACGGGCGTCCTACACCGCGACCAGCGGCGCGTCCTTGCGCCACTTGAGGATCTTGTCGAAGCTCACCACGGCGCCGCCGCGCCCCGGCGCGCTGCCGATGTGGACGTGGTCGGCGAGTTCCTGGATCAGGCACAGACCGCGGCCGTGCTCGGCCTCGGCGTGCGCGGCGCGCGCCGGCGCCCGGCGGCCGCCGGAGGGGAAGCCGGGCCCCTCGTCCGCCACCTCGATGCGGCACCGCTCCCCGTCGAGGTAGGCGGTGACCCGGTAGGGCTCCGAGGAACCGGCGTCGCCGCCGTGCTCGACCGCGTTCGCGCAGGCCTCGCTGAGGGCGACGGACAGGTCGTAGGAGATGTCGGGGTCGACGCCGGCGGTCTCCATCGTGCCGAGGAGGAGCCGCCGGGCGAGGGGAACGCTCGCAGCGTCACGCCGAAGATGGAGTGACCACCAGATGCTCATGCTCCAGCCTCCCGGCCGCGGCTCGACATACCGTTACGTATTGCCCCGCGTGCCCAGTCATAAGCACCGAGTTGACGCCATCCCGCCCGATCGGCGGATGCGGCGGGGACGGAATCGGTGTATGCGCGGCGCCCCGGCCGCCGAGTCCGGCCATTCAGACGTACGACATCTTGTGGACCTGCCGTACGGCGGCCGGGGCGCCAGTGGGATGATGAGGCCGCCATGACTGCCCCCCACCCGCGCACGGCACGCGCCGGACGCGATCTGCGGATGCTGCGGGCCGCGGTGTTCGCCGCGGTCTGCGTCGTGCTGGCCGCGGCCGGGCACACCCTGGCGTCCTGCGCCACGGTGCCGCTGTGGACGCTGGGCGCGGGATTCCTCGGGGCGCTCGCCGTCGTCGTACCGCTCGCGGGCCGGGCCCGCTCGCTGCCGGGGATCGTGACACTGCTCGCGGTCGGCCAGACCCTGCTGCACACGCTGTTCGGACTGGGCCAGCTCACCACCGGCGGCGGCGCCGGCACGGGGACGGCGGGCTCTATGAGCGGCATGGGGTCGATGAGCGGCATGGGGTCCATGGCCGGCATGGGGTCCATGCCCGCGCTGTCCGACACCGAGCTCGTCGCGCGCGCCGCGCACCTGATGTGCGGGGTCTCGGCCGCGTCGCTCACCCCCGGCCAGGCCTACCGGATCCTCGTCACCGCGCACCTCTACCAGGGCGGCACGGACACGGGGTCCATGGGCGCCATGCACCACCCGGCGGACGCGCTGACCTCCGCCGGCCCGGTGGCCTCGCTGCTGCCGTCCCTGCCGATGCTCCTCGGGCACGTACTGGCCGCGCTCGCCGCGGGCTGGCTGCTGCGGCGTGGCGACCTCGCGCTGCTGCGCCTCATCGAGCTGTCGGTGCAGGGCGTGGCCGAGACCGCGCTCGTACGGTCCCTGCGCGGGGCCCTCGCCCTGGTGCGCGCCCTGACCGCCGGACTGCCGGCCGCGCCCACGGCCGGCCCGCGCTTCCGGCGCTCCGCCGACCATCCGGTCCCCGCGCCGCACACCACCGCGCTCCAGCACTCCGTGATCCGCCGCGGCCCGCCGGCCGCCGCCACCTGCGTCCTCGCTGCCTGACGCGACGCGACCAGCACCCCACCACCGGGCGGGTTCCGCCCACGGGAACGGCCGCCGTCGTGCGGCACACGCGCGTGCCCTGATCCGGATCTCGCTCCCGGACAGGCCCCCCGGGCCCGTGCACGCGCTCCCTCTCGTCAACGGAACTCGTCCGAAGCAGGAGTGTTTTCCCGTCATGAAGACCATCAGGACCATCAAGGCGTCCCGTCTCGCCGCCGCCGGCGCCCTCGCGGGCTCGGCCGTCCTCGCCCTGTCCGCCCCCGCCTTCGCGCACGTCACCGTGCAGCCGGAGAGCACGCCGGCCAAGGGCGGCTACGTCGTCGTCGACTTCAAGGTCCCCAACGAGCGCGACGACGCCTCCACCACCAAGGTCGAGGTCAACTTCCCCACCGACCACCCGCTGGCCTCGGTGATGCCGGAGAAGATCGACGGCTGGAAGATCGACGTCACCAAGTCCAAGCTCGCCAAGCCGATCGAGATGCACGGCGAGAAGATCTCCGAGGCCGTCACCAAGGTCACCTGGACCGCCGACGGCAAGGGCATCGAGGCCGGCTACTTCCAGAAGTTCCCGGTCTCCGTCGGCGCGCTCCCCGAGGACGCCGACCGGCTGGTCTTCAAGGCGCTGCAGACGTACTCCGACAAGGAGATCGTCCGCTGGATCGAGGTCCAGGCCAAGGGCCGGGCCGAGCCGGAGAACCCGGCGCCGGTGCTGGAGCTGGCCGCCGCCAAGGACGGTGGTGCCCACGGCACGGCCGCGGGCACCGCCGACGACGCCGAGCCCGCCGCCCAGACCGCTGCCGCCTCCGGGTCGAAGGGCGGCAGCGACACCACCGCCCGGGTGCTCGGCGTCGTGGGCATCGTCGTCGGCGCGGCCGGAGTGGCCTACGGGGTGCTCGCCGGCCGCAGGCGCACCACCGCCTGACCCCCACCCGCCCGTCACGCGCACCTGGGGTCGTACGACGGTCGTGCGACCCTGGCGTACGACCCCGGTGCGCGCCGGAGTCATCACAACTGGGACATTTCTTTCTATGCGCAAGAAGACGTTCGCCGCGGCCGCCCTGCTCGCCGCCGCCACCATGACCCTGTCCGCCTGCGGCAGCGGCGGCGACGGCGGCAAGCCCGTCGTCTCCGTCTCCGGGGACAGCGCCCGGCACAGGGCCGTGACGGTCCTCGACCAGCCCTTCGAGAAGCCGGACCTGGTCCTCACCGACACGCACGGCGGGAAGTACGACCTCCGCAAGGAGACCGCGGGCCGGCCGACGCTGCTGTACTTCGGCTACACCCACTGCCCCGACATCTGCCCGCTGACGATGAACAACATCGCGGTCGCCAAGAAGGCGCTGCCCAAGGCCGACCAGGACAAGCTGCGCGTGGTGTTCGTCACCACCGACCCGGCCCGCGACACCCCCGCCGAACTGGGCAAGTGGCTCAAGGGCATCGACCCCCAGTTCATCGGCCTGACCGGTGACTTCGCCACCATCCAGGCCGCCGCGCG
>NZ_BMVJ01000018.1:105011-113779 GCF_014650655.1 Streptomyces anandii JCM 4720 | reverse complement strand
CAGCGTGGGCATCTCCATCGAGCCGACGACGAAGGACAAGAACGGCAAGCTCGTCTCGGTGCACGGCACCCAGGTGGTCGCCTTCTCCCCGAAGACGGACGGCGGCTATCTGTTCTACGGCGAGGACGCCTCCGTCGACGACTACACCAAGGGCCTGCCCAAGATCATCAAGGGGCAGAACCCGTGAGGCGCCCGGCGGCCGCGGCCGCGCTGCTCGCCGGCGCCGTCGCCGCGAGCGCCCTGCTGACCGGGTGCGGCGGCACGGCCTCGGGCGCCACGTCCGGCTCGGGCTCCGGGTCGGGTTCCGGTTCTGGTTCCGGTTCTGGCGGGAGGCCCGAGCTTTCCGTGAACGGCGCCTACATGCCCCAGCCGGTCTCGGACTCCATGGCGGCGGGCTTCCTGACGATCAGCAACAAGGGAGGCGCGAAGGACGAGCTGACCTCGGTCACGAGTCCCGACGCCGGCGACGTCACCGTGCACGAGACGGACGGCGGCGCGATGCGGGAGGTCAGCCGCCTCACCGTGCCCGCCCACGGCCGGCTGGTGTTCGAAAGCGGCGGCAACCACCTGATGTTCGACCGGCTCGCGCACAAGCCCGTGCAGGGCCGGACGGTCACCGTGAAACTGCACTTCGCGGCCTCCGGCGACCTCACGGTTGAGATGCCGGTCAAGCCGGCCACGTACAACCCCGCGACCGGACACTGAGGGAGGGCTCCACCTTGACGCAGACCATCACCCCCCGCGTCCGGACCCTGGTACTGCTGCTTCTGGCCGTGACCGGGATCCTCCTCGCCGGCGCCGGCCCGGCCTCCGCGCACGCCGCGCTGACCGGCAGCGACCCCCAGCAGGGGGTGGTGGTCGACAAGGCGCCCACGCAGGTGTCGCTGACCTTCTCCGAGAAGGTCGCCATGAACGACGACTCGCTGCGCGTCCTCGACCCGCAGGGCAGGCGCGTCGACACCGGGAAGCCCTCCGACATCAGCGGGACGACGTACGCCGTGCAGCTGCGCGGCGGACTGGCCAAGGGCACCTACACCGTCACCTATCAGGTGGTCTCCGCCGACAGCCACCCCGTCGGCGGCGCCTACACCTTCTCCGTGGGCGCCCCCTCCAAGACCTCGGTCGCGGTCGCCGGCCAGGACGTGGGCGGCGGAGTCGTCGGCTGGCTCTACGGGCTCGGGCGCTACCTGTCCTACGCCGGTTTCATCGTCCTGGTCGGCGGCGGCGCCTTCGTGCTGGCCTGCTGGCAGCGCGGGGCGGGCGTGCGGGCCGTGCAGCGGACGGTGGTCTCCGGCTGGGTCACCCTCACCGCGGCCACGCTCGCGCTGCTGCTCCTGCGCGGCTCCTACACCACCTCCGGCAGACTCGGCGACGTCTTCGACCTGAACCTGCTGGGCCAGGTGCTCCAGACCAAGACCGGCGCCGCGCTCGTCTCCCGGCTGCTGCTGCTCGCCGCGGCCGCGCTGTTCGTCGCGGTGCTCTTCGGGGCGTACGAGAAGCGCGACGAGGAGGAGAAGCGGGATCTGACCTTCGGGCTCGCGATCGGCGGTGCCGTGGTCGCCGCCGGGCTCGCGGCGAGCTGGGCGATGGCCGAGCACGCCTCGACCGGGCTGCAGCCGGGCATCGCCATGCCGGTCGACGTCGTCCACCTGCTGGCGGTCGCCACCTGGCTCGGCGGGCTCGTCGCCCTCCTGGTCGCGCTGTACCGGGCGCCCGCGCGGACCCCGGTCGGGACGGCGGCCGTGCGCCGCTTCTCCCGCGTCGCCTTCGGCTCGGTCGTCGCGCTCGTCGCCACCGGGATCTACCAGTCCTGGCGCCAGGTCGGCTCCTGGTCGGCGTTCACCGGCACACGCTACGGGCAGCTGCTCCTGGTCAAGATCGGCCTGGTGGTGGTGCTGGTCGGCATCGCCTCCGTCTCCCGCCGCTGGACCGGCCGGCTCACCGAGACGCCTGCCACGAAGGCGGGGGGTGCGGCGACGGCCAAGGAGACCGTCAGGCAGAAGGAGCCCGTGGGCAAGGGCGCCGTGAGTGACAAGGGCGCGGTGGCCGAGAAGGGCTCAGCCGGAGGCAAGAGCCCAGCCGGAGGCAAGGCCACGGCCGCGGATGGCAAGAAGTCCGGCAGCGGGGCGAAGCCGGCGGGCGACGACTCGCGTCGGGCCGCCCAGCTCGCCCGGCAGCGGGCCGCCGTGGACATGGCGCGGCAGAAGCGGCTGCGCGACGCGGATCCCGGACGGTTCGGGCTGCGCCGCTCCGTGCTGGCCGAGGCCGGCGTCGCCGTCGTCCTGCTCGCCGTCACCACCGTGCTGACGCAGACCGAGCCGGGCCGTACCGAGGAGGAGGCCAAGGCCGCCACCGCGTCCTCGTCGTCCTCTTCCTCCTCCGCGTCCTCCTCGTCGGGCGCGGTCACCCTGGACATGCCCTTCGACACCGGCGGCCAGAACGGCAAGGGCGTCGTACGGCTCGACATCGACCCCGCGCGCGTGGGCGGCAACGAGATGCACGTCTACGTACAGCGGCCCGACGGACGGCCCTTCGACATCCCCGAGGTCAAGGTCGCCTTCACCCTCGCCGCGAAGAAGATCGGCCCGCTGCCGGTGGCCCCCGACCGTGTCACCACCGGGCACTGGGCCGCGAGCGGGGTGCAGATCCCCATGGCGGGCGACTGGAAGATCGCCGTGACCGTGCGGACCTCCGACATCGACCAGACGACCGTCACCAAGAACGCGCAGATCGGCTGAGCACCGCCATGACCGACCAGTCCACCACGGCCGTCTCCTCCTCCCCCGGCCTGCCCCGGCAGTCCGGGGGCGGCGACCCCGCGCCGGCGGGCGTGTCCCGTCGGCGGCTGCTGGGCACCGCCGGTGCCACCGGGCTCGTGCTCGGCGCGGCGGGCGCGGCCGTGGGATACGCGAGCGCTCCCGCCGGGGCCACCCCGCTCACCTCGCTCGGCGCGGGCCGGGCGATGTTTCACGGGAAACATCAGCCCGGCATCACCGATCCCCTCCAGTCGTGCGGCCATCTCGTCGCCTTCGACCTGGTGGCGGGCGCCGGCCGCAAAGAGGCGGCCGCTCTGCTGCGCCGGTGGTCGGCGACGGCCGAGCGGCTGATGGCGGGCGAGCCGGCCCCGCACGGCGACACCGACGTCGCCCGCGACGCCGGGCCCTCCTCCCTGACCCTCACCTTCGGCTTCGGCCGTACCTTCTTCGACCGCACCGGTCTGCAGGGGCAGCGGCCTGCCGCGCTGGACCCGCTGCCGGACTTCTCCTCCGACCACCTCGACAAGGCCCGCGGCGAGGGCGACCTCTGGGTGCAGATCGGCGCGGACGACGCGCTGGTGGCCTTCCACGCCCTGCGCGCGGTGCAGAAGGACGCCGGATCCGCCGCCCGGGTGCGCTGGCAGATGAACGGCTTCAACCGCTCGCCGGGCGCCACCGCCCACCCCATGACCGCCCGTAACCTGATGGGCCAGGTCGACGGCACCCGCAACCCCAAGCCGTCCGACGCCGACTTCGACAAGCGCGTCTTCGTGCCGGCCGGCGGAGAGCCCGCCTGGATGGCCGGTGGCTCCTACGCCGTCGTACGCCGGATCCGCATGCTCCTGGACGACTGGGAGAAGCTATCCCTCACCCAGCAGGAGAACGTCATCGGCCGGCGCAAGGCCGACGGCGCACCGCTGAGCGGCGGCACCGAGACCACCGCGATGGACCTGGAGAAGACCGGCGCGGACGGCTCCTACGTCGTCCCGGTCAACGCCCACGCCCGCATCACACGCCCCGACCAGAACGGCGGCGCCGCCATGGTCCGCCGCCCCTTCTCCTACCACGACGGCTATCACGCGGACGGCGCCCCCGACGCGGGCCTGCTGTTCATCTGCTGGCAGGCCGACCCGCTGCGCGGCTTCGTGCCGGTGCAGCGCAAGCTCGACCGGGGGGACGCGCTCTCGCAGTACATCCGGCACGAGGCGAGCGGCCTGTTCGCGGTGCCGGGCGGCGCGGCCGAGGGCGAGTACGTGGGCCAGCGGCTGCTGGAGGGGTGAGCAGGCAGGGGCGAGCGCGGAAGGGAGAGCGGGGCGGGGTGAGCGGGGAGCGGCGGGCACCGCGCGGACAGCGGGGCCCGCGGTTGGCCTAGGGTGAGGTCATGCCAGCGAGCTACGCGTATCTCGGCCCCGAGGGGACCTTCACCGAAGTCGCCCTGCGCACCCTGCCGGAGACGGCCACCCGGGAGCTGGTCCCCTACGTGTCCGTGCAGTCCGCGCTGGACGCGGTCCGCGCCGGCGACGCCGAGGCCGCGTTCGTGCCGATCGAGAACTCCGTCGAGGGCGGCATCACCACCACCCTGGACGAGCTGGTCGCGGGCGAGCCGCTGATGATCTACCGCGAGGTGCTGCTGTCGATCACCTTCGCGCTGCTGGTGCGGCCCGGCACCAAGCTGTCGGACGTCAAGACGGTCACCGCTCACCCGGCCGCCCAGCCGCAGGTGCGCAACTGGCTCAAGGCGCATCTTCCCGACGCCGTCTGGGAGTCGGCGGCCTCGAACGCGGACGGCGCCCGCCTGGTCCAGGAGGGCCGCTACGACGCGGCGTTCGCGGGCGAGTTCGCCGCCGCCCGGTACGGGCTCGAGGCCCTGGTCACCGAGATCCACGACGCGGAGAACGCGCAGACCCGGTTCGTGCTCGTCGGCCGTCCGGCCCGGCCCGCCGCCCCGAGCGGCGCCGACAAGACCTCCGTGGTGCTGTGGCAGCGCGACGACCACCCGGGCGGGCTGCGCGACCTGCTCGGCGAGTTCGCCACCCGGGGCATCAACCTCATGCTGCTGCAGTCCCGCCCGACGGGTGCCGGCATCGGCAATTACTGCTTCTGCGTCGACGCCGAGGGTCACATCACCGACCGCCGGATGGCGGAGGCACTGATGGGGCTGAAGCGGATCTGTTTGCAGGTGCGCTTTCTCGGTTCGTACCCGCGTGCGGGTGTCGGACCGGCGGACGTACGGCCTCCGCTGGCCGGCACCTCGGACCAGGAGTTCGTGGCGGCGGCGGACTGGGTGGCCCGCTGCCAGGACGGACGTTTCTAGCCATTTCCGGCCGCGCGAGGCCGTCGGAGGCGGCCGTCGTCGCGGCCGTGCGCAGTCCTACCTGCGGATCTTCGTTGTCCACAGAAGTTATCCACAGGCCTGTCGGTCGACCTGGGGACAAGTCGATACGGAAGCGCGACTCGGTCGACAAATCGCCCTACGGCCCGCAAGCGCCAACCTCGTCGCGCGACTCACCCTTCGTCCACCCGTTTCCTTTGGTTCATCTTTTGGAGCGACCCTTTTCCACCCGAAAGTGGGTGTGGGCGCGCTTTGAGCCGGGAATTCTTCCTTCCGCTCGGCACTTCCGGAGTGATCAATTCCGACTTCCACAGATCATGCACACAGCCTGTGGATAACTTTCCGCCGGTGTGGATTCCTGTGGACAACCACACGCCAGCGGGCTCCCCCAAGTCCCGTTCCGCGCAAGGAAATCCAGTCAACATCATGCTGATCCCTGCTTCGTTCCGGGGAGCCGGGTGTGATCCCATTGACAGAGAGGACACGCGGAGCAATTCCCCCATAACGGTACGTAATAGGCGGTTCGGAATACCGAGTCGTGACCCGGAAGGCCGCACCGGTAGCCTTGACCGCGTGATTGACCTTCGCCTGCTCCGTGAGGACCCCGACCGTGTGCGCGCCTCCCAGCGTGCCCGTGGAGAGGACGTCGCGCTCGTCGACTCCCTCCTGTCTGCCGACGAGCGGCGCAGGTCGTCCGGCGTCCGCTTCGACGAGCTGCGCGCCGAACAGAAGGCGCTGGGCAAGCTCATCCCCAAGGCCTCCGGCGACGAGAAGGCGGAGCTGCTGAAGAAGGCGGGCCAGCTGGCCGCAGACGTCAAGGCGGCCGATGCCGAGCGCGACGAGGCCGACGCCCGGACGCAGGAGCTCCTGCTCCAGCTCGGCAACCTCGTGCACCCCGACGTCCCCGTCGGCGGCGAGGAGGACTTCGCCACGCTGGAGACCCACGGCGAGATCCGCGACTTCGCCGCCGAGGGCTTCGAGCCCAAGGACCACCTGGAGCTCGGCCAGCTGCTCGGCGCGATCGACGTGGAGCGCGGCGCGAAGGTCTCCGGCTCCCGCTTCTACTTCCTCACCGGTGTCGGCGCCCTGCTGGAGCTGGCGCTGGTGAACGCGGCGATCGCCCAGGCCACCGCGGCCGGCTTCACGCCGATGCTGACCCCGGCGCTGGTGCGCCCGC
Organism: Streptomyces anandii JCM 4720; assembly: GCF_014650655.1. Taxonomy (GTDB): domain Bacteria; phylum Actinomycetota; class Actinomycetes; order Streptomycetales; family Streptomycetaceae; genus Streptomyces; species Streptomyces anandii. The sequence goes on along the minus strand of NZ_BMVJ01000018.1, from coordinate 107,514 downwards.
AGTCGATGGCGGGCACCGGCTTCCTCGGCCAGGCCGCCCAGGACGTCTACCACCTCGACAAGGACGACCTGTACCTGGTCGGCACCTCGGAGGTGCCGCTGGCGGCCTACCACATGGACGAGATCATCGACGCCGAGCGCCTGCCGCTGCGCTACGCGGGCTTCTCTCCGTGCTTCCGCCGCGAGGCCGGCTCGCACGGCAAGGACACCCGCGGCATCTTCCGCGTGCACCAGTTCGACAAGGTCGAGATGTTCTCCTACGTGACTCCCGAGGAGTCGCAGGACGAGCACCGGCGGCTGCTGGAGTGGGAGAAGCAGTGGCTGACCTCGCTGGAGCTGCCGTTCCGGGTCATCGACGTCGCCACGGGTGACCTCGGCTCCTCGGCCTCGCGCAAGTTCGACTGCGAGGCGTGGATCCCGACCCAGGGCAAGTACCGCGAGCTGACCTCCACCTCGGACTGCACCGAGTACCAGTCCCGCCGGCTGTCCATCCGCTTCCGCGAGGGCAAGACGGTCCGCCCGCTGGCCACGCTCAACGGCACCCTGTGCGCCGTGCCCCGCACCATCGTCGCCATCCTGGAGAACCACCAGCAGGCCGACGGCTCCGTGCGCGTGCCCGAGGTGCTGCGTCCCTACCTCGGCGGCCGGGAGGTCCTGGAGCCGGTGGCCAAGTGACCACCACGGCGCCCGCGCCCTCCGGAGAGGCGACCGGGGGCTTCCCCTTCACCCTCGTTGCGACCGACCTCGACGGCACGCTCCTGCGCTCCGACGGGTCGGTCTCCCGGCGCACCCGTGACGCACTGGCCGCGGCCACCGCGGCCGGTGCCGCGCACATCGTGGTCACGGGCCGCGCGGTGCCCTGGACGCGGCACATCCTCGACGACCTCGGCTACCGGGGCCTCGCGGTCTGCGGCCAGGGCGCCCAGGTGTACGACGCCGGCGAGCACCGCCTGCTGACCTCGGTGACCCTGGACCGGAAACTGGCCGCGGCCGCCCTGGCCAAGATCGAGGCGGAGACCGGTCCGCTGTACCTGGCGGCGAGCCGCGACGGCCTGGACGGCGAGGTGCTGGTCGGGCCGGGCTACAGGGTCGGGGGCCCGCTCCCGGCGACGCCGTTCACCGACGTGGCCGACCTGTGGAGCGCTCCGCTCAACAAGCTCTACATCCAGCATCCGGCCCTCACGGACGACGAACTGGCCGACGTGGCCCGCCGCAGCGCCGGCGGCTTCGTGTCGGTCACCATGGCCGGCGAGGGCATAGTCGAGCTCCTGCCCCTCGGCCTGTCGAAGGCGACGGGCCTGTCACTGGCCGCCCGCCGGCTGGGCGCGAAGGCCTCCGGCACGGTCGCCTTCGGCGACATGCCCAACGACGTCCCGATGTTCGCCTGGGCCGCCCACGGCGTGGCCATGGCCAACGCCCACGCGGAGTTGAGGGCGGTCGCCGACGAGGTCACCGCCTCCAACGAGGACGACGGCATCGCGGTGGTCCTGGAGCGGTTGCTGGGCTGAGCCCCGGGGTCCTCGCCCCGAGCGGAATTCTTCGCGGAGGATGCACGGATCGAACGTGCGCGGGCTGTGAGACCCGACCACGGCTTAGCAAGCCGGTGCCTTACCACTCGGCCAATCCTCCGGGTGGGCGGCCCACGCGAGGCGAGTCGCGTGCTCGAAGCGGCCGCCCCGGGCAGCTCCCGGTGCGGAAGCGGGGTCGACGGAGCGGTGGCGACTACTCCGGAGCCCGCCGCGGGCTGCCCTGCCGGGAACCCCGCGTACTGCCGTGCATGGGCATCGCCGGGCTCCTCTCCCAGAACGTGGCGCCGGCTCGGTCCGGCGCTGTGGACACAACCACTGTGCCCGCGCGCCGACCCGGACGCCACCGAATTACCGGCCGCCCGGACGCGTCCCGCCTTGCCGCAACGGGGCGGTCAGCGCCGCCGCCACCTGCCCCGGCGGACCTTGCTGAAGAACCATCCGGCGGGCGGCTCGTCCGAGCGCCAGGGCTGCGGCTCCGGCCGCTCACGGCGCCAGCGGGCGGCGAGCATCCGCGCCCGCGCGGAGGGCTCGGCGGTCTCGGCCGCCCGTATGAAGTCGGCGTCGAGGACGACGTCGTCCCACTCGTCGCCGGGGGCGCCTTCCGCCTCGCCGCCCGGCTGCCCGTCGCCCGCCATCCCGTCCTCCCGGTCGTCCGTGGTCCGCTCTGCCCGGCCTGCGCCCAGTCTGCGCGGGCGCGGGTGAAGCCTCCGTCAAGAGCGGGCGGCCGGGCCCGCTCCCGACGAGGACCGGGGTCTCACTCCTCCCCGGCCAGGGTCAGCGACCGCAGCTTCTGCCCGGCGTACCAGGTGGCCAGCACGGTCACCGCCACGAGCAGCACCGTCGCCGTGGTCAGGCCCACGTCGGAGGTGACCAGGTCCCCGCCGGCGACCTTGTGCGCCACCGCCAGCGCCCACTGCTGGACGCTCAGGGTGCGCGCCCCTGGCACCAGGGAGCCGAACAGCGCCTCCCAGACCA
>NZ_BMVJ01000018.1:103746-104975 GCF_014650655.1 Streptomyces anandii JCM 4720 | reverse complement strand
GCGCGTAGACGAGGCCGAGGACCACCGCGTGCCGGGACACCGTGCCCAGCAGGAGGAAGAGCGCGGCGTAGGCGATGGAGGCGACCAGCGCGGCCACCGTGTAGGCCACCGCTATCTGCTGCCCGTTGCCGTTGAGGATCAGTCCGGCGATCATCGTGGGCACCGCCGAGAACACCATGGTCACCGCGATCGCCACGATCAGCTTGGTGAAGATGATCGTCGGCCGCTTGAGCGGCTTGGACAGCAGGTAGACCACCGAGCCGTCGTCGATCTCCGGCCCGATGGCGCCGGTGCCGGCGATGACGCCGATGATCGGCACCATGGTGGCGAGGGCGAATCCGCCCAGGACGTTCACCGCGGTCTGGTCGTCCGCGCCGGTGAGGCCGCGGACCACCACGGCGATCACGATCAGCAGCAGCGGCAGCGCGCCGAGGATGAGGGCCCGGCGCCTGCCGAGCAGGGCCCGGTAGGTGAGCCGGGCGACTGTGGGGTCATACATCTTCGGCCTCCTACGCCGCGACCAGGTACGAGAAGACGGACTCAAGAGACTCGTCGGACGGCGAGACCGTGTGCAGCCGGATGCCGTGGTCCCGCGCCACCCTGGGCAGCAGGACCGTGAACCGGCCGAAGTCGACGGCCTGGACGCGCAGCGCGCCCTCGGCGAGGTCGACCTCGATCCCGGAGGTCGAGGGGTCGGCGATCAGCGCGGCGGCCAGCGCCCGGTCGTCGCTGGAGCGGACCAGGTAGCGGTGCGGCCGGTCGGTCATCAGACGGCGGATCTTGCGGAAGTCGCCGCTGGCCGCGTGCCGTCCGGCGACGACGACCTCGATGTGCCAGGCGAGCTGCTCGACCTCCTCCAGGATGTGGGAGGAGAACAGCACGGTGCGGCCCTCGTCGCCCATGCGCCGCAGCAGCTCCATCAGCTGCATGCGCTGGCGCGGGTCCATGCCGTTGAACGGCTCGTCGAGCAGGAGCAGCGAGGGGTCGTGGACGAGCGCGGAGGCCATCTTCACGCGCTGCCGCATGCCCTTGGAGTAGGTGGAGATCTTCCGGTCCTGGGCGTACTCCATCTCGACCGTGGCCAGCGCCTTCTGCGCCGCCTTGGCGCCCAGGCCGTGCAGTTCGGCGTTGGCGACGACGAACTCGCGGCCGGTCAGGAAGTCGTACATCGCCTCCCGCTCGGGGACTACGCCTATCTGCCGGTAGATCTGCTCGTTGCGCCACACCGG
>NZ_BMVJ01000018.1:65265-103725 GCF_014650655.1 Streptomyces anandii JCM 4720 | reverse complement strand
CTGTCCGTCGAGCGTGACGGAACCGGTGGAGGGCGCGAGGAAGCCGCCCATCATGTTGATCAGCGTGGACTTGCCGGCGCCGTTGGGGCCGAGCAGGCCGGTGACACCGGGGCCGATCGTCATGGTGATGTCGTTGACGGCGACCACGTTGCCGAACCAGCGGGAGACGTGGTCGATGCTGAGGGTCGTCACAGTCCCACCTTCTTGTAGCGGCGCAGCAGGAGGCCGTATGCGGCGGCGATCAGGCCCAGGACGACGAGGACGTAGACCGCGCCCTGCCCGCTGCCGGGGCCGACGGCGCCGGGTGCCGAGGACGTCGCACCGAGGAAGGCGGTCTGCACGCCGTCGATGAGGGTGACCGGCGAGAACAGGCCGATCCAGGGGATGGCGCCGGTGTTGTTCTGGGCGTCGGCGATGGCCTGGAGCGTGGACACCGCGCCGTAGGAGATGATCAGCACGGCGATCACGGCGGCTATGCCGAAGCCGCGGCGCGGGGTGACGGCCGCGATGACCAGGCCGATGCCCGCGAAGAGCAGCGAGAGCAGTGCCACGGAGACGAGTCCTTCGGCGAATCCCTTGGTCTGGTCGGCGAAGTCCAGCTTGGCCAGCAGCGCGCCGATGTACAGCACGAGGAGCGGCGCGGCGGTCAGGACGAACATCGCCGAGGCCAGTGCCGCGTACTTGGCGCGGACGTAGTCGGCGGTCTCTATCGGGCGCGAGAAGTACAGCGGCACGGTCTTGAAACGCAGGTCGCGCGAGACGGACTGGGGTGCCTGCGAGGCGACGTACAGGCTGATGACGCCCTGCATGATGATCGCGTAGCGCGTGTACTCGACGGGCAGGTCCTTGGCCTTGGTGGCGACCGCGACGGCGACCATGATGGCCGCGGGCACGCACATGACCACGAACAGCAGCATCGGCAGGACCTTGGACTTCGCCGAGCGGCCGAGACCGTAGGAGCCGCGCAGGGACTGCGAGTACAGCGAGCGGCGGGCATAGGCGCGGCCGAGGCGGGGTCCGTCGTAGTTGCGGTACCCGATGTTGTGGATGCGGGTCTGGTCGCCGGAGGGTGGCACCGGTGATGCCAGGGGCTGCTCAACCGCCATGGCCGACCGCCTCCTTCCGCTGCTCGTCGTGCTGTTCGTCGCTGTCCCGGAAGACCTCCGAGATGTGGTGCCGGCGCTGCTCCATGCGGACCAGGCCGAGGCCGAGGTCGGCGATCACGTCCCGCACCAGGTCGTAGGTCTCCTCGCCCTTCGCGGTGAGCAGCAGGACGTGGCCGGAGCCCGGCAGGCCGGTGCCGTGCTGGGTCTCCACCCCGCGCTCGTGGAGCGCCTCGCGCACCGCGCGGGTGCCGTCCGGGTGCTCCTCGCTGTCGGTGACCTCGATGGCGAGGGTGGTCGTGGTCTGCGTGAAGTCGGTGGTGGAGCTGGAGCGCAGGAGCTTGCCGCCGTCGACGACGACCACGTGGTCGCAGGTGCGCTCGAGTTCGCCCAGCAGGTGGGAGGTGACCAGGACCGAGATGCCGAAGTCGGTGTGGATGCGGCGGATCAGGCCGAGCATCTCGTCGCGGCCGACCGGGTCGAGGCCGTTGGTCGGCTCGTCGAGGAAGACGAGCTGCGGGTCGTGCACCAGGGCCTGGGCGAGCTTGACGCGCTGCTTCATGCCGGTGGAGTAGCCGCCTATGGGGCGGTACCGCTCCTCGTACAGACCGACGTGGCGCAGGGTGTCCGCGGTGCGCTCGCGGGCGGCGGTCGGGGGCAGGCCGGACATGCGCGCCATGTGGACGACGAACTCGGTGGCCGAGACGTCGGGCGGCAGGCAGTCGTGCTCCGGCATGTAGCCGACGCGCTCGCGGATGGCGGCGCCCTTGGTGGCGACGTCGAGGCCGAGCACCTCGGCGCGGCCCTCGGTGGCGGGGGACAGACCCAGCAGGATCTTGATCAGTGTGGACTTGCCGGCTCCGTTGGCGCCGACGAGTCCCGTCACACCGGGTCCGACGTCCACGGAGAGCCGGTCAAGCGCGGTCACCCGGGGGAACCGCTTGCTCAGGCTTTCGGTCGCGATCACAATCACGTCTTCGACTCTAGTGACGTGCGCCACGCGAATCGTCAGACCCGAGAGCCGTCTTGCCGTCAGCCTCGAGTATTACGGGGCCCTAGGGGGCACAGCTCTCAGGTCTTACCCGACGTGGGACATTCCGCCCGCCTCACGCCCTGTTGACGTTCGGTCTAACGACTGCGACAGTCGCCGGACGGGATTCCGAGGGGGAAGCCGGCACAGGGAGGCGGCACACGTGACGTCACTGAAAGACGCGCGGGAGCGCTGGATTCACACCGGTGGGGTCGAGCTGTGCGTGGCGGAACTGGGCGACCCGGCCCGGCCGACGGTCGTCCTGGTGCACGGCTACCCCGACAGCAAGGAGGTCTGGTCGGAGGTGGCCGAGCGCCTCGCCGGCCGCTTCCACGTCGTCCTCTACGACGTCCGCGGCCACGGCCGCTCCACCGCGCCCTCGCCGCTGCGCGGTGGCTTCACCCTGGAGAAGCTCACGGACGACTTCCTGGCGGTCGCGGACGCGGTCAGCCCCGGCCGGCCGGTGCATCTGGTCGGGCACGACTGGGGCTCGGTGCAGAGCTGGGAGTTCGTGACGGTCAGGCGCACCGAGGGCCGGATCGCCTCGTTCACCTCCATGTCCGGGCCCTCCCTCGACCACTTCGGTCACTGGATCGGCCAACGTGTCAAGCGCCCGACCCCGCGCCGGGTGGGTCAGCTCCTCGGCCAGGGCGCCAAGTCCTGGTACGTCTACCTGCTGCACACCCCGAAAGTGCCCGAACTGGCCTGGCGCGGCCCGCTCGGCCGGGCCTGGCCGAAGATCCTCGCGCGCACGGAGCGGATGCCGCGGGGCGACTACCCGACCCGGTCCCTGCCCCGGGACGCGGCGCACGGCGCATGGCTGTACCGGGACAACGTGCGGCCCCGGCTGCGCAGCCCGCGCACGGACGCCCGCGCCCACGCCCCCGTCCAGCTGATCACGCCCCTTCACGACGCCTTCCTGTCGGAGCGGCTCTACGACGGCCTGGAGCAGTGGGTCCCACGGCTGGTCCGCCGCACTCTTCCGGCCAGGCACTGGGTCCCGCGCACCCGGCCCGACCAGCTGGCCGCGTGGATCACGGAGTTCGTCACCGCCACCGAGGACGGACGGCCGGAGCCCGCCGTCACCGGCAAGCACGCCGAACGCTTCGGCGGGCAGCTCGTCCTGGTCACCGGCGCGGGCAGCGGCATCGGGCGGGCCACGGCCCTCGCGTTCGCAGCCGCCGGAGCACGCGTGATCGCCGTCGACCGGAACGCCGAGGCCGCGGTGGCCACCGCCGAGCAGTCACGGCTCGCCGGCGCCCCGGCCGCCTGGGCGGAGACGGTTGACGTCTCCGACGAGCAGGCCATGGAGAAGCTGGCCGACAAGGTCGCCGCCGAGTACGGCGTGGTCGACGTGCTGGTGAACAACGCCGGGGTCGGACTGGCCGGCGCCTTCTTCGACCACACCGCCGAGGACTGGAAGCAGGTCCTCGACGTCAATCTGTGGGGCGTGATCCACGGCTGCCGGCTCTTCGGCGGCCGGATGGCGGCGCGCGGGCAGGGCGGTCACATCGTCAACATCGCGTCAGCCGCCGCCTACCAGCCCTCCAGGGCGCTGCCCGCCTACAGCACCTCCAAGGCGGCGGTGCTGATGCTCAGCGAGTGCCTGCGCGCGGAACTGGCCGGGCAGGGGATCGGCGTGACGGCGATCTGCCCCGGCTTCGTCAACACCGGCATAACGTCGGCCGCGCACTTCGCGGGCGTGGACGCCGAGGAGGAGAAGCGCCGGCGGCGGCGCAGCGCCCGGCTGTACGGGCTGCGCAACTATCCGCCGGAGAAGGTCGCCGACGCCGTCGTGCGCGCGGTGGTGCGCAACGAGGCGGTGGTGCCGGTGACCCCGGAGGCCCGGCTCCTGCACGCGATGTCCCGCTTCGCGCCAAGAGCGCTGCGCAGGCTCGCGCGGGTCGAACCGCGGCTGTGACCGTCGAACCGCGGCTCTGACCGGCGAGGGACCCGTCCACGAAGGGCCCCGCACGGGGCCGGTTGTCCACAGCATCGCCGATTCCGGCTGTGGACAACACGGCTGGGCTGTGGACCAAACCTCCGCGGCGAAATTCACCTGCGTGATCCGTGTCTCGCCCGGCACCCTGGTGGGATGGACGAAAGACGCCTCGTCAAGGTCTCGAAGTACCTCTCCAAGCACCTGCGCCACCAGCCGGAGCGCATCGGGCTCACCCTCGACCCGGCCGGCTGGACCGAGATCGACGCGCTGATCGCGGCGGCGAGCGCCCACGGGTTCCGGTTCACCAGCGAGGAACTGGACGAGGTGGTCGCCGGCAACGACAAGCGGCGCTTCGCCATCGAGGGCACTCGCATCCGCGCCAGCCAGGGCCACAGCGTCGAGGTCGAGCTCGGGCTGCCGCCGGCGACCCCGCCGCCGTACCTCTACCACGGAACGGTGGCCCGCAGCCTGGAGGCGATCCGCACCGAGGGGCTGCGGCCCATGAACCGGCACGACGTGCACCTCTCGCCGGACCGGGAAACCGCGGCACGGGTCGGCTCCCGGCGCGGCCGACCGGTCGTTCTCGCCGTGGACGCCGGCGCCATGCATCGCGAAGGGCATGTCTTCCACGTCAGCGCGAACGGCGTGTGGCTGACGACGGCGGTACCCGCGCGCTATGTCCGGTTCCCCGAGGGCCACTGACGCCGTCCGGCATGATCGGCCGTATGGACGACCATCTGCCCAGCACCGAGGCCGCCGTCACCGCCTGCCGCGCCATCGCCGACGAGTACGCCCGCGAGATGTCGGTGACGCACGACATCGGCGCCGATCAGACCTCCCGCCGCAGCGCCGCGGGCGTCGGCGTCACCACCGACCCGGACGGCTCGCTGCCGCACGAGGCCTTCGTCGAGTTCGGCGGGCTGCCCCGGGTGACCGTCCGGCTCTTTCCCGAGGACGACGCCCTGATCACCGTGGAGGGCATCGACTTCCCCGACCTGCCCCGTGACGAGGTGCCCGCCTTTCTGCATGCCGTATTCGGCGACAGGGCCTATGTGAAGGCACGGCGCTTCCCGCCCGGCTACCGCCTCGTCGTGCCCCTGCCCGCCGATCGCACGTACAAGGAGTACGTCCCGATGTTCGGCCTCAGTCCGTGGCTGAGCAGCCGCGTACGTTGATGTTTCACGTGGAACGTCCTCCGCCCTTAGGCTCGGGTCCATGAGTCTGCGCCTGAGCACCGTGATCCTTCCCTACCGCCGCTGGCACGAAGGCGGCCGTGCGGCCTGGACACGTGCCGAGGAGCTGGGCTTCCACACGGCGTACACCTACGACCACCTGTCCTGGCGCACCTTCCGGGACGGCCCGTGGTTCGGCGCCGTGCCGACGCTGACCGCCGCCGCGGCGGCGACCGAGCGCCTGCGGCTGGGCACCCTGGTCACCTCGCCGAACTTCCGCCACCCGGTCACCCTCGCCAAGGAACTGATCTCCCTGGACGACATCTCCGGCGGCCGGATCACCCTCGGCGTCGGTGCGGGGGGCACCGGCTTCGACGCAACCGCGCTCGGCCAGGAACCCTGGACACCCCGCGAGCGCGCCGACCGCTTCGCCGAGTTCGTTCCCCTCCTCGACCGGCTGCTGACCGAGGACGCGGTGTCCTACGACGGCGACTTCTACTCGGCGCACGAGGCGCGCAACATCCCCGGCTGCGTGCAGCGGCCCCGGCTGCCGTTCGCGGTGGCGGCCACCGGCCCCCGCGGACTGCGGCTCGCCGCGCGGTACGGGCAGGCCTGGGTGACCACAGGCGACCCGAAGCTGTACGAGAACGGCACCCCGGAGCAGTCGGTGCAGGCCATCCGCGGACAGGCCGAAAAGCTCGCCGACGCCTGCGCCTCCCTCGGCCGGGACGTCTCGGAACTGGACAAGGTGCTGCTCACCGGATTCACCCCGGACCGCTCACGTCCCCTGGAGTCCCTCGACGCGTTCGTGGACTTCGCGGGCCGGCACCGGGAGCTCGGCTTCACCGAGATCGTGATCCACTGGCCGATCCCCGACTCGGACTTCGCGGCCGACCAGAAGATCTTCGAGCGGATCGCCATGGAAGCGCCCACTCAGCTGGCGTGACCGGGCCGATTGCTCACGTGACAGAGCCGACTACTCAGATGTGCGCACTCCAGCACGACCGTGCGGGCATATGCGGGACAATGCCCCGGTGACCTCAGCGACTCGAAAGCCCGAGCCCCCGGCCTCTCTCAAGCTCTCGGCCTCGTTCGACCAGAAAGGTGCCCCCGTCGTGCCGCCGCGGCTGATCGCCACCGACCTCGACGGAACCCTGCTGCGCGACGACAAGTCGGTGTCCCCGCGCACGGTCGCCGCCCTGGCCGCGGCCGAGGAGGCGGGCATCGAGGTCTTCTTCGTGACCGGCCGCCCGGCCCGCTGGATGGACGTCGTCAGCGAACACGTGCACGGCCACGGTCTCGCCATCTGCGGAAACGGCGCCGCCGTGGTCGATCTGCACGGCGGTGCGGGCTCCCACCGGTTCGTGAAGGTGCGCGACCTCGCCCGGGAGAACGCGCTGGACGCCGTCGGGCTGCTGCGCGACGCCGCGCCGGGCACGGTCTACGCGGTCGAGCAGACGTACGGCTTCTACCAGGAGCCGGACTATCCCAAGCTGCACATGGAGATACCGGACACCCTCGCCCCGGCCGAGGAACTGCTGGCGCCGGACGGGGCCGGCACCGGCCAGCCGATCCTGAAGATCCTCGCCTACCACCCGACGCTGGACCCGGACGCCTTCCTGACCGTCGCCCGGCTCGCCATCGGCGGGCGCGCCACCGTGACCCGCTCCAGCCCCAGCGCGCTGCTGGAGATCAGCGGCCCGGGCGTCTCCAAGGCGAGCACGCTCGCGCTGTGCTGCGCCGAGCGCGGCATCTCGCACGAGCAGGTCGTCGCCTTCGGCGACATGCCGAACGACGTCGAGATGCTCACCTGGGCCGGCCGCTCCTACGCCATGGGCAACGCCCACCCGGACGTGCTCGCCGCGGCCTCCGGCCGGACGGTCGCCAACAACGAGGACGGCGTCGCCGTCGTGATCGAACGCCTGCTGGGGGAGCGGAGGTAGCGGTTACCGCGCCGCGACCAGCAGTTCCGCCTCACTCTCGCGTTCGATCATCTCGCGCAGCGGCCCCGGTACGGCGGCCAGTTCCGCGTACGGCCCCCGCTGGACGACACGCCCCGCGTCCAGCACGAGCACCTCGTCAACCGCCTCCAGCCCGGCCAGACGGTGGGTGATGAGCAGGGTCGTACGGCCCTCGGTGGCGGCCAGCAGATCGGCGGTGAGCTCGTCGGCGGTGGCCAGGTCCAGGTGTTCCGCGGGCTCGTCGAGCACGAGGACGGGGAAGTCGGCGAGCAGCGCCCTGGCCAGCGCCAGCCGCTGCCGCTGCCCGCCGGACAGCCGGGCGCCGTGCTCCCCGACGAGCGTGTCGAGCCCGTCGGGAAGGGTGCCGGTCCAGTCGAGCAGCCGGGCCCGCGCGAGCGCGTCCCGCAACTCGGCCTCGGTGGCGTCCTTCCTCGCCAGCAGCAGGTTCTCCCGCACGGAGCTGTCGAAGAGGTGCGCGTCCTGAGCGCACAGCCCGACGAGCCGCCGTACGTCGTCGCCGTCCAGCGCGGTGGCGTCGACGCCACCGAGGGTGTACGTGCCCGCCTCCGCGTCCAGGAACCGCAGGAGTACCTGGGCGAGTGTCGTCTTGCCGGACCCGGACGGGCCGACCACGGCCACCCTGCGGCCCTTCTCCAGGGTCAGGTCGAGCCCGGCGAGCGCCGGGCGGTGCTGACCGGCGTGCCGGGCGGTCAGGCCGGTCACGCCGAGCGGGAACGGCGAGGCGGGCGCCTGCCGCGGCCGCTCGGGCTCACGAACGGGCACGGGAGCGTCGAGGACCTCGTACACGCGCTCCGCGCTGCGGCGGACCCGCTGACGGTGCTGGACGGCCAGGGGCATGCCGAGGACGGCCTCGAAGGCGGCCAGTGGGGTGAGCACGACGACGGCCATGGCCACGCCCCCGAGCCGGCCTGCGGCGACCGCCTGAGCGCCGACGAGGGCCGCCGCGGCCACCGTCAGCCCCGAGACCAGCGCGGTGAGCCCGTCCCCGAGCGCGGTGGCCGTGGCGCCGCGCGAGGCGATCCGGGTGAGTACGGAGTCGGCCCGCCGCGCCTCGGCGGTACGGGCGGGCAGGGCCCCGGCGACCGTCAGTTCGGCCGTACCGGTGAGCAGGTCGCCCACGCGGGTCGCCAGGGCGCCGCGGGCAGGGGCCAGCCGGTGCTCCGCACGGCGTGCCACGGCCCCGGTGAGCAGCGGGACGCCCGCCCCGGCCGCGAGCAGTCCGGCCGCGAGCACCGCCCCCGCCTCGGGCAGCAGCCACGCCGTGAAGGCGACCGAGGCGGCGGACACCGCGAGGGCCGCGCCTGCGGGCAGCAGCCAGCGCAGCCAGTAGTCCTGCAGGGCGTCCACATCGGCGACGAGCCGCGTGAGCAGATCGCCTCGGCGGGTCCGGCGCAGTCCGGCGGGGGCCAGCCGCTCCAGCCGCCGGTAGACGGCGACCCGTGTGTCGGCCAGCATCCGCAGCACCGCGTCGTGCGAAACCAGCCGCTCCCCGTACCGGAAGACGGCCCGCCCGATGCCGAAGGCCCGCGTCGCCGTGACGGCCACCATCAGGTAGAGCACCGGCGGATGCTGGGAGGCGCGTGAGATGAGCCAGCCGGAGGTGGCCATCAGGCCGACCGCGCTGCCGAGGGCGAGGGCGGCGAGCAGCAGGGCGAGGGCGAGACGGCCGCGCCGGGCGCCGGACATCGCCCGCACGCGGGCGAGGACGTCTCCGCCGGCCTTCGCGGAGCCGGCTCCGGCCTCCGCCGGAACATCCGTGGCAGCCCCTTGGACGCTGCGTGCCGCCGTCCCGGCCTCCCGTGGCGCCGGGGATGCCGCACAGGCTCCGGACGACGGCGGGGCGTCCGCGGGAAGCTCTCCGCCTTCGAGCCGCACTACGCGGTCCGCCACGCCCAGCAGCGCCGGCCGGTGGACGACGAGCAGCACCGTCCGCCCGGCGGCGAGCCTGCGCACCGCTTCCACGACCTCGGCCTCGGTGGCACCGTCGAGCGCGGCGGTCGGCTCGTCGAGCAGCAGGACGGGCCGGTCCGCGAGGAACGCCCGGGCCAGCGCGAGCCGTTGCCGCTGCCCGGCGGACAGCCCGCCGCCGTCCTCGCCGAGCACGGTGTCCAACCCGTCTGGCAGGGCGTCGACGAACTCCAGAGCGCCCGCGTCCTTCAGCGCCCGGCGCACGGCGGCGGCGTCGGCGTCGGGCCGGGCGAGCCGTACGTTCTCGGCGATCGTCCCGGCGTACAGGTGGGGCCGCTGGGGCACCCAGGCGACGTGTGAGCGCCACCGCCCGGGATCGGCCTCCGTGAGATCCACTCCCCCGATCCGTACCCGGCCCCCGGTGGGCGGTACGAACCCGAGCAGGACGTTCAGCAGGGTCGACTTCCCGGCGCCGCTGGGTCCGACGAGCGCGACCGTCTCCCCGGGCCGCACCGTGAGGGACACGTCGGTCACGGCGTCCGTGGACCGGCCGGGGTAACGGACGCTCACGCCCTCGAAGGCGAGCGCCGCCCGCACCGGGACGGCCTTGGTGCCGGTCTGCGGCAGCGGTGTCTCCAGCACGGCGAAGATGTCCTCGGCCGCCGCCAGTCCCTCCGCCGCCGCGTGGTACTGGGCGCCGACCTGGCGCAGCGGGAGATAGGCCTCCGGGGCCAGGACGAGGATGACCAGGCCGATGTAGAGGTCCATGTCGCCGTTGACCAGCCGCATGCCGATGGTCACGGCGACGAGGGCGACCGACAGCGTGGCGAGCAGTTCCAGGGCGAAGGAGGAGAGGAAGGCGATCCGCAGGGTGCGCATGGTCGCCCGCCGGTATTCGGCGGTGATGCGCCGGATCGACTCCGCCTGCGCCTTGGCCCGGCCGAACACCTTCAGGGTAGGCAGCCCCGCCACCACGTCCAGGAAGTGCCCGGACAGCCGTGACAACAGCCGCCACTGACGGTCCATACGGGACTGCGTGGCCCAGCCGATCAGCATCATGAAGACGGGGATGAGGGGCAGGGTTCCGACGATGATGGCCGCCGAGACCCAGTCCTCCGTGACGATCCGCGCCAGCACGGCCGCGGGGACCACCACGGCCAGGCCCAGCTGCGGCAGATAGCGGGAGAAGTAGTCGTCCAGGGCATCGACACCCCGCGTGGCCAGCGCGACCAGCGATCCGGTCCGCTGTCCGCTCAGCCAGCCGGGGCCGAGCGCCGCCGCGCGGTCCAGCAGCCGCCCCCGCAGTTCGGACTTCACCGCCGCGCCGGCCCGGTGGGCGGCCAGTTCGGTGAGCCAGGACACCAGCGCGCGGCCGAGGGCGACGGCCACCAACAGCAGCAGGGGAGTGCGCAGTTCGGCGACGGTGAGGTGGTGCTGGAAGGCACCGACCACCACCTCGGCGATGAGCATCGCCTGGGCGACGACCAGGCCGGCTCCGAGGGCGCCGAGGCCCACGACCGCGATCAGGAAGACCCGGGTGGCTCGGGCGTAGCGGAGGAGACGGGGATCGATCGGTTTCACGTGAAACATGCCCTTCGGTCCACAGGGGTGTGTTTCACGTGAAACACACCCCTCTTCGGACTCAGTGCGCGGCTTCGGCGAGGTGCTGTGTGCCGATCCGCTTGCGGAAGACCCAGTAGGTCCATCCCTGGTAGAGCAGGACGATCGGCGTGGCGATGCCCGCGCACCAGGTCATGATCTTCAGGGTGTAGGGACTGGAGGAGGCGTTGGTCACCGTCAGGCTCCAGTCAGCGTTGAGCGTGGACGGCATGACGTTCGGGAACAGCGAGAGGAACAGCATCGCCACGGCGGCCACGATCGTGACGCCCGACAGCGCGAACGACCAGCCCTCGCGTCCCGCCTGGTTGGCGACCAGCGCGGCCACGAGTGCGAGCACGGCCACGACCAGCGCCACCAGGCTCCGGCCGTTGCCCGTGTCGGCCTGCGTCCACAGCAGGAAGGCGAGCGCCACGACGGCCGTGAGCAGACCGAGGCGCAGGGCCAGTTTCCGGGCCCGCTCCCGGATGTCACCGACGGTCTTCAGGGCCGTGAACACCGCGCCGTGGAAGGTGAACAGCGTCAGCGTGACCAGCCCGCCGAGCAGTGCGTACGGGTTGAGCAGGTCCCCCACGCCGCCCACGTACTCGAGGTTCCGGTCGATCTTCACACCCCGGACGATGTTGCCGAAGGCCACGCCCCACAGGAAGGCGGGGATCAGCGAACTCCAGAAGATCGCGGTCTCCCAGTTGCGCTGCCAGTTCTCCTCGGGCCGCTTGGCCCGGTACTCGAAGGCGACACCCCGGACGATCAGACAGACCAGGATGACGAGCAGCGGCAGGTAGAAGCCGGAGAAGAGCGTGGCGTACCACTCGGGGAAGGCCGCGAAGGTGGCGCCGCCCGCGGTGAGCAGCCACACCTCATTGCCGTCCCAGACGGGTCCGATGGTGTTGATCAGCACCCGCTTCTCGGGCCGGTTCCGAGCGAGCAGCTTGGTGAGGATGCCGACCCCGAAGTCGAAGCCCTCCAGGAAGAAGTAGCCGGTCCACAGGACGGCGATGAGGACGAACCAGACGTCGTGCAGTTCCATGGCTGTGCGGCTCCCTTGGCCTAGTACGAGAAGGCCATCGGCTTGTCGGCGTCACGGACGTCGCCGCCGAGCTTCGTGGGCGGATTGAGGTCGGCCTCCGTGAGCTCGGGCGGGCCGGCCTTGACGTACTTCGCGAGCAGCTTCACCTCGACGACGGCGAGGATGGCGTAGAGCAGCGTGAAGACGGTCATCGAGGTGATGACCTCCCCCTGGGAGACACCGGGGGAGACCGCGTGCCGGGTCTGCAGCACGCCGTAGACGACCCACGGCTGGCGGCCCATCTCGGTGAAGATCCAGCCCCAGGAGTTGGCGATCAGCGGGAAGGCCAGCGTCCAGACGGCGATGCGCCAGGACCACTTGGTCAGCTGGGGGTCGAGGGCCTTGTTCCGGAGCAGGACCAGGTGCGGCACCTCGTCCTCGCCGACCCGCAGGTGCTGGGGCAGCATGAACTTCTTACGGGTGAGCCAGAGTCCGGCCAGACCGATGGCGAAGGACGCCATGCCGAAGCCGATCATCCAGCGGAAGCCCCAGAAGGTCACCGGGATGTTGGGCCGGTAGTCGCCGGGCCCGAACTTCTGCTGCTCGGCCTTGTTGACGTCATTGATGCCGGGGACGTACGAGCTGAAGTCGTCGTTGGCCAGGAAGGACAGCAGTCCGGGGATCTCGATGGCCACCGAGTTGTGGCCCTTCTCGACGTCGCCGTAGGCGAAGACCGAGAACGGCGCCGGCTTCTGGCCGTCCCACAGGGCCTCGGCCGCCGCCATCTTCATCGGCTGCTGCTTGAACATCACCTTGCCGAGGACGTCGCCGCTGACCGCGGTGAGCAGACCGGCGATGACGACCGTGACCAGGCCGAGCCGCAGCGAGGTCTTCATCGTGGTGACGTGCTTCTTGCGGGCGAGGTGGAAGGCGGCGATGCCGACCATGAAGGCGCCGCCGGTCAGGAAGGCCGCGGAGAGTGTGTGGAAGACCTGGCTGAGGGTCGTGTTCTGGGTGAGCACCGCCCAGAAGTCGGTGAGCTCGGCGCGCCCCTTGGCCTTGTTGATCCGGTAGCCGACGGGGTGCTGCATCCAGGAGTTGGCCGCGAGGATGAAGTACGCGGAGAGGATGGTGCCGATCGACACCATCCATATGCATGCCAGATGGATCTTCTTGGGCAGCTTGTCCCAGCCGAAGATCCACAATCCGATGAACGTGGACTCGAAGAAGAAGGCGATCAGGGCCTCGAAGGCGAGCGGGGCACCGAAGATGTCACCGACGAAGCGGGAGTAGTCCGACCAGTTCATGCCGAACTGGAACTCCTGCACGATGCCGGTGACCACGCCCATGGCGATGTTGATCAGGAAAAGCTTGCCCCAGAACTTGGTGGCTCTGAGGTACTTCTCCTTGTCCGTGCGCACCCATGCGGTCTGCAGCCCGGCCGTGAGGGCGGCCAGCGAGATCGTCAGGGGAACGAACAGAAAGTGGTAGACGGTCGTGATGCCGAACTGCCAGCGCGCCAGTGTCTCCGGCGCCAAAGCCAGGTTCACGTCGTCACTCTCCTTACGCCGCCGGGGTCTCAGCGGCGGTTTGCCCCGGTACGGCCTGCACAACAGGGCAGCAATCGGACTAGCTTGTGAACGCGTTCACATTCACAAGCAATTATGACTCACCGGATTTCCCGGAACGACGGGGGGTCCCTGTGACGTGGATCGCTCAAACACCTGGAGGGCCCCGCGCCGAGTGCGCGGGGCCCTCCAGGGCCCGTCGGACCGCTCAGTACCGGCGAGCGGCGGAAGCCGTCACGCCTCCCTGCGGAACGCCTCCGCCGCCTTCAGGAAGATGTCGTTCCCCTCGGCCTCGCCGATCGTCACCCGCACGCCCTCACCGGCGAACGGCCGGATCACCACACCCGCCTGCTCGCAGGCCTCGGCGAAGGCGGTCGTACGCTCCCCCAGCCGCAGCCACACGAAGTTGGCCTGGGTCTCGGGCACCGTCCAGCCCTGCGCGCGCAGCGCGTCGACCACGCGGATGCGCTCGCACACCAGCGAGCCGACCCGGCCCAGCAGCTCGTCCTCGGCGCGCAGCGAGGCGATCGCCGCCTCCTGCGCCAGCTGGCTCACGCCGAAGGGCACCGCCGTCTTGCGCAGCGCCGCCGCCACCCGCTCATGGGCGATGGCGAAGCCGACCCTGAGCCCCGCGAGGCCATAGGCCTTGGAGAACGTGCGCAGCACGCAGACGTTGGGGCGCTCGCGGTACAGCGTCACGCCGTCGGGCACCTCGGGGTCACGGATGAACTCGCGGTAGGCCTCGTCGAGCACCACCAGGACGTCGGCCGGCACCCGGTCGAGGAAGCGCTCCAGCTCGGCCCGGCGCACCACCGTGCCGGTGGGGTTGTTCGGGTTGCAGACGAAGATCAGGCGGGTGCGGTCGGTGATCGCGTCCGCCATCGCGTCCAGGTCGTGCACGTCACCCGGCGTCAGCGGCACCTGGACGGAGGTCGCCCCGCTGATCTGCGTGATGATCGGGTAGGCCTCGAAGGACCGCCAGGCGTAGACGACCTCGTCACCGGGGCCGCTGGTCGCCTGGATCAGCTGCTGCGCGACCCCGACCGAGCCGGTGCCGGTGGCCACGTGGGAGGCCGGCACGCCGAAGCGTTCGGCCAGCTCGGCGGTGAGGGCCGCGCACCCCATGTCCGGGTAGCGGTTGAAGGAGCAGGCGGCCGCGGTCACCGTCTCCATCACGCCCGGCAGCGGCGGGTAGGGGTTCTCGTTGGACGACAGCTTGTAGGCCACCGGACCGTCGGCCGCGGCGGGCTTGCCCGGCTTGTAGGTGGGGATACCCTCCAGCTCGGCACGCAGCTTCGGGCTCGTCTCGCTCACCGCAGTCCTCCTCGTGACCACACCGGCTTTCCAATACTGCTCACCTTAAGAGGATTGGGCGCCGCTGCGTATGGGTCGGGAGAGATCACGATCGGCGGGGCGAATCACATCCGTCACACCGGCATCAAGGGCACCACCGTACGAAGGTGTACGAATTGGGGGGCGTGCCACACATATATCTACGCGCCGGTGGCTCACGCCGTGGCGCGCATCCCCCGTGCAGGTGAGTTGAGACCTCTTCGAAACATGACGGGCTCGGCAGGCCCATGCACGCCGACACGCCGCGTACTGGCATTGAATCGCCTAACTTACTTGCTTTCAAAGGCAGTTGACGCCTGATGACCATGCAGAAACGTGCCTGTCAACGCGTGCATATGCGTCCGCACTACCCCACCGCATGAGCCCTACTATCGGCTCGCCATGACAGCAGCAGGGAAGCACCAGGTGAGCCGCGCGGAAACCTCCCGTCGAGGCAGCCGGCCGGGCCGAGCGGGCATCAGAGACGTGGCCGCCGCCGCCGGAGTCTCCATCACGACCGTCTCCGACGCCCTCAACGGTAAGGGCCGGCTCCCGGACGCCACCCGACGCCATGTGCGCGAGGTCGCCGACCGGCTGGGGTACCGCCCCTCGGCCGCGGCCCGGACCCTCCGTACCGGCAAGTCCGGCCTCATCGGCCTGACCGTGACGACGTACGGGGATGAACCTTTCACCTTCACCGAGTTCGCCTACTTCGCCGAGATGGCCCGCGCCGCCACCTCCGCCGCGCTCGCCCGGGGTTACGCCCTGGTGATCCTGCCCGCGACCTCGCGCCACGACGTCTGGTCGAACGTCGCACTGGACGGCACGGTCGTCATCGACCCCTCCGACCAGGACCCGGTCGTCAGCGAGCTGGTCCGCCAGGGCTTACCGGTGGTCAGCGACGGCCGCCCGGCCGGCACCCTCCCGGTGACCGCCTGGGTCGACAACGACCACGAGGCCGCCGTCCTCGACATCCTCGACCACCTCGCCGAGGCCGGCGCCCGCCGCATCGGCCTGCTCACCGGCACCACGACCGACACGTACACCCACCTGTCGACCACCGCCTACCTGCACTGGTGCGAGCGCGTCGGCCAGGACCCGGTGTACGAGGCCTATCCGGCCCACGACCCCTGCGCGGGCGCCGTCGCCGCCGACCGGCTGCTGGCCCGCCCCGACCGCCCGGACGCCGTCTACGGACTGTTCGACCCCAACGGCACCGACCTGCTCGCCGCCGCCCGCCGCTACGGCCTGCGCGTCCCGGAGGACCTGCTGCTGGTCTGCTGCAGCGAGTCCACGGTCTACGCCAACACCGAGCCGCCCATCACCACCCTGTCCCTCAAGCCGCGGCGCATCGGCACGGCGGTGGTCCAGCTCCTGATCGACGCCATCGAGGGCGTCGACTCCGACCAGCCGGTCGAGCAGGTCATACCGACCGAGCTGATCGTGCGCACGTCGTCCCAGCGGCGGCCGCCGCGCACGACCGTCAGCCCGCCGCGCGCGCCGGAGGGGCGGTAGACGCACCGAAGGAGCAGGACGAACAGCCGGTCGTGGGACCGCCGAAGAGTGCCCAATCGGGGCGAAAGCCCCGGTGAACCTGAGGACTGCTCCGATTCACCACCCCTGGGTCATCACATGGCGCGATCCGCATTCCTATGATGGGCCCACGACACCGCGGGCCGCTGCGACCAGGCAGTCCGAAGCGGTGCAGATGCGGCGCGATGGTGGAGGGGTCGATGACTCAGGGGGCCGGTCAGGGGCCCGAGATGGAGCGCACGGCGACGCTGCGCGACTTCCGGGTGCCCGCGTACGTCAACGAGACCGGTCCGTACGCCCACAGTCCGCACCCGGCCGAGACGGGCCCCTACGACGGCGGCCCGCGCCCGGCCGAGACCGGCCCGTACGCCGGCACGACGCGCGCCGCCGATACCGCCCCGCCCGTCGAGGAGGGCCGCCCGGCGGCTCCGGAGGGCTACCCGGACGCGTACACGCCCACCCAGCGCGACCTGCCCGTCATCAACCGCACCGACACCGTCCAGGTGACCGTCGACCCGGCCCCGGCCCCGGCGGCGCAGCCCGGCACCGGATCCGGCCCGCTGTACGTCGTCGGAGACGTGCACGGCTATCTCGACCAGTTGGTCGCCGCCCTCCAGGAGAAGGGCCTCGTCGACGCCGCCGGCCAGTGGTGCGCGGGCACGGCGCGGCTGTGGTTCCTCGGCGACTTCACCGACCGCGGCCCGGACGGCATCGGCGTCATCGACCTGGTGATGCGGCTGTCCGCGGAGGCCGCCGCAGCCGGCGGCTACTGCAAGGCCCTCATGGGAAACCACGAGTTGCTGCTGCTCGGCGCCAAACGCTTCGGCGACACCCCCGTCAACTCCGGCGCGGGCACCGCCACCTTCCAGGCGGCCTGGCTGCTCAACGGCGGGCAGAAGTCGGACATGGACCGCCTCCAGGACCACCACCTGCAGTGGATGGCCCGTCTGGACGCCGTCGAGGAGGTCGACGGCTATCTGCTCGTCCACTCCGACACCACCGCCTATCTCGACTACGGCGACTCGATCGAGGCGGTCAACGACACCGTCCGCGAGACGCTCACCCGCAACGACGCGGACGAGGTCTGGGATCTCTTCCGCAAGTTCACCAAACGCTTCTCCTTCCGCGACGACGGCGCCGACGCCGTGCGCTCCCTGCTCGATACGTACGGCGGCACCCGGATCGTTCATGGCCACAGCCCGATTCCCTACCTTCTGGGCGAAGTCGGCTCCGAGGACGGCGAGGACACCGCGGGCCCCGTGGTGGAGGGGCCGCACGTCTACGCCGACGGACTCGCCATCGCGATGGACGGCGGCGTGACCATGGCCGGAAAGCTGCTGGTCCAGCAACTTCCCCTGGAAGGCTGACCGTTCACCGGCGCATCCGAGCGCGCCGGCCGGCACCCGAGGGCCGCCCGGGCCGACGGCCAATTTGTGGAAACCCCCTGTCACCGCGCGCCGTCACGGCTCTACCATCGGCTTATCCGTAGCAGGCTCCCCTCCGTTTCTGCCCGACGGCTCGCCGCCATGCGAGCCCCAAGCCCTACGGAGCATCGGGGGATGCACATGAACAGCGTTCCGCAGCACCTGCTGAGCGAGGACCGCCAGGAATACGAGCGGATCCTCGATGAGGCGCTGCGCTCCGCCCCACACCGCCCGGAACTCGCCGCCGTCGGACAGCGGCTCAACCCCGAACAACTGCGCACCATGGCACTCAACGCCACCGCCCTGATAACGGCGGCCGCGGCGAGCGAGTACCAGCACTACGTGAAGATCCGCGAGGAACTCCGCCGCCCGGCCGACGCCGCCCGGCCGACCCTGCGCGGGCCCGGCACCGCCGAACCGGACGGCGCCACGGTGTCGCTCGCCGCCGCCGTGGGGGAGGTCGCCGAGACCACCGGCGCGGGCGCGGGCGCCGTCGTGGCCGTCCTCGCACCCGTACTCGCCGGCGTCGCCGCGGCCCTCTTCCTCCTCGTCGGCTACGCGCTGAAGATGCTCGACCCGGCCCCCGCCTTCGCCCAGACGATGATCACCACCGGCTGGGTGTTCGGCGCGTTGACCGCGGCGGCGATCCTCGTGGCGGCCGTCGGTCTGCTCCTCACCGCCCTGCGCAACCGCCCCTCGCTGGAGGCCGGGCCCTACGGCGAACTGGGCAAGGAGGTGACCCGCGCCAGGGAGGCCTGGCACGACGCCCTGCTCGAGCGAGGCATCCTGCCCTTCCTGCGCGACGCGCTCGCCGACCCCGGCTCGGCCGCAGTGCGTCCCACGGCACCCTCGGCGCCGGCCGGCCGCATCCCGCAACTGGGCTACGACCGGCCGGGCTTCAGCAGCCCTGACGACGGGCTCCCGGGCGCGCGCCCGAGCTACACCAGCCCGGACTTCACCAGCCCGGACTTCGGAGGCCCCGAGCACCAGCCGGAGTGACGGTCCGCCGCCCGGCCGGGCCGGGACCACGGCGGGTTCACCGCGGTCGGTTCACTCCGTGACCGGCAGGTACACCCGGTTCCCCGCCGCCGCGAACTCCTTCGACTTCTGCGCCATGCCCTCCTCGATCTCCACCGGCGTGGTCCCGTGTTCCCGGCGGATGTCCTGCGAGATCTTCATCGAGTAGAGCATTACTAGAACCGCCACATGCGCTACGGTCGTTCCAGCAGCCCAGACTTGGACCGAGGGGGGACACCGTGGGCAAGCGCGAAGAGGTGATCAGCAAGCTGCGTGGCGTGCCGGAGGGACTGCCGTCCGTCGAGGAGGTACGCGCCATGCTGGCCGCTGATCCCAACCTCAAGTGCGTGGTCTGCTACGCGCGGATCTCGTTCGACGGCCGGGTGAAGGACGCCCACGGGATCGAGGACCAGCACCGGGACATGACGGAGGCCGCACGCCGGTTCGGGTGGCTGGTCGTCTACCGGTACACGGACAACGACAAGAGCGCCAGCAAGGAGAGCGTCGTTCGCGACGACTTCGAGCAGTTGCTCACCGACCTTACGACGGGCACGACGCCGGAGGGATACCCGATCCACGGCGTCATGGCGGTGAACGACGACCGCCTGTACCGGCGCCCGAGCGACTGGGAGCGGTACCTGAAGGCGTTCACCTCACACGAAGGGCGCGTCTACCACGACTCGAACGGCATCCAAGACCTGTACGCCGAGGGGTTCGAGATCAAGGGACTTGTGGGAGTCGCCATGTCCCTCAGCGAGACCAGGAAGAAGCAGCGGCGGAGCCGGAACAGCCATCGCAGCCGGGCGATCCGTGGGCAGTCCGTCTCGGCGTGGCGCCCCTTCGGGTGGGAAGACGACAAGATCACGCTGCGCCAGAAGGAGGCAGACGCCATCCGGAAGGCTGTGCACGACGTGATTGCCGGCGCCTCCATCTCCGAGATCACACGGCAGTGGAAGGAAGCCGGATACCTCACGAGCCGTGGGAACCCCTTCCAGTACCAGACCGTCAAGCAGGTCCTGATGAACGCACGGCTCTGTGGGTACCGCGAGATCAAGGGAGAGCTTGTCCGCGACGGCGACGACCAGCCGATCGTGGGCGAGTGGGAGCCCGTCATCACGCCGAAGCAATGGTTCGCTGTGACGGCCAAGATCAGGGAGCGTGGTGGCGGAACGGGCATGCCACGTGGTGGCCTGGTTCACAAGTACTTGCTGACAGGCATCCTCCGCTGCGGCCACGTGCTGGAGGACGGCACGGTCTGCAACAACAAGATGATCGGGATCAAGGCGAACGACTGGCTCAAGTACGAGCACGCCTACATGTGCAAGAAGACCGTGGACGGTGGCTGCAACAAGACCTACAAGCGTGGCGACAAGGCAGACGATGCCATTGAGGAGCTGGTGATCGCCAAGCTCGAGCATGACGCGGCAAACAAGGCCCAGGACGTGCCGGACTGGGACAAGGCCGATGCGCTGGAACGTGCCTTGAAGAGCCGCAGGGAGCTTGAGCGCCGATGGCACGACGACGAAGACACGGACGTCGACGATGAGACGTTCTTCCGCAATCTCCCCGTCCTCGAACGCCGGATCAAGGAACTGCGTGCCGACCAGAAGGCCCACGAGGCATTGAGGGCGGAGGCCGAGGAGGCCACCGACGACATCCGTAAGTCGTGGAAGTCGAAGACGCTCACGCAGAAGCGGGAGGCGATCAAGAAGGTGCTGAGCGCGGTGATCGCCGTACCGGGTGGCAAGGGCAACAAGACCTTCGATCCGGAACTGCTCAAGCCCGTGTGGCGGACCTCCGAATGAGCCGAAGTCCCAGGATCTCCCCCACGCTCCGAAGCTGATCGTCGGAGAGTGGGGGAGAGTCGCGTAACTGACGATTGATCCACGCTCGCACCGCCGCCTGCTCTCGCTCCGCCTTGCTCGGCTCCCTCCGCGCAGTACTCAGACAGCACCACCGCCCGGCTGAGAGGATTCGGCCGCCGCCGCTCGATTGATGGCCACGTCCTCTGCCACTCCGGCCGCGATGAGCGCGGCACCAGGGGTGTGGCCGGAGCCGACGTAGCGCCAGTGCGAATCGGTGACCGCGCCAGGGATCTCGGTATGACCGACGTGCTGAGCGCGTTCGGCGCGCAGGGCCGCGTACGTCGTTGAGTAGGCGCGGGATTTGGTGAGGATGTGGCCGCGGTAGCCGAGGCTGTGGATCCAGGTGCGCAGGCGCAGGGATGCGTACTCAGGCAGGCCGCCGAGGCGCCAGCAGGTGCGCATGAGGGTGCGGACGTGTTCGCTCACCGGCGCCGTGTCTATGTCGGCCCGGGTTGTGACCTTGTGGTCGGTGCCGGCGCCTGTTTCGCTCGCTCCTTTGGTGACGTACTTCGCGACGTACGCGGCTACCGCGTCATCACCGGACCCGGCGCTGTCAGCGTGCAGCGGGCGGACGTCGAGTTGAGCACCCCAGCGGAAGACGATTTCGCCCACCGACGGGCTGTACGGGGTGCGGACCAGGACCCGCCCAGCGGACGCGCGTACGGCGTCGGTGAGCCGGTCGGTGGTGCCCCAGGCCGGGGGTTCGTCGGTCGGTCCGTCGGGGCCGTCGAGGCGGATGACGGCATGCACGTGGACGGCCGCCCGTTTCTGGTACTCGGCGACGCGTGCGAAGGACAGTCGGGCGTGGTCGGCGAAGCCGGACTGTACGAGGCCGACGGAGGAGGCCAGGCGGCGCCGGACGTCGATGACGAACCGGTCCCACAGCTTGGATGCGTGCGCGTGCCACAGGACGTGTCCGTTGTAGTCGTAGCAGTCAGGGCACAGGGGTTGGCCGATGAGGGGGTCGGTCGCAGCGTGCTCGGTGCCGCAGCCCAGGGGGCGCCCGTGTTCGCACGCGCCACCGTCACGACGAGGACGGCAGCGTTCCCCGGCCCGGTGTACGGGTCCGAAGGACGGCGCGGTCAGGGTGACGAAGAGCCGGGGCCGGTTGCGAACGGCTGTGGGGACGTTCTTGCCGCCCATCAGGCCCGCGCGGACGAGGTGGAAGGTGTCGCCGGCGTGGAGGCGGGAGCAGGGGGCGCAGACGGTTGCCCGGCGGTTGCGGCAGCGGACGAGGAGGCGTTCGCCGGGTTCGTCGCGGGTGTCGTACTGGCGGAGGATCTCGCCGGTCGTGCCGTCCAGGGTGGTGGTGGAGCCGGAGAGGTGGACGGGGTGGGCGCAGCCGCCGGTAGCGGTGATCTGCTCCAGCCAGCGAGAGAAGTGCGGATCTTGGGCGATGCGGATGGCGTCACGGTCTACTTCGGATAGCTGACGCAGGCGCGCCGCGCGGTCGAGGACGGCGCGCCTGTCAGCCGGGGTGATCTCCGGGGTGATGGTGGTGACCTTCCGGGGTGGGCCGCCGTAGCGGCACAGGGGGTGGTGGGTGGTGCGTGGTCGGTCATGGGGACCACCTCTCTTGCTCGGGTCGGTGGGCGGGTGTGGTCAGCGGATGGTTCCGGTGCCCCGGCAGACGCGGCAGCGGCGCAGCCGTCCGGTCCAGGTCCTCCGGGCTCCGTCGCCCTTGCAGTGCGGGCACCTCACGCGAGGCATGGGCATGGTGGTGTGTCCTCTCTGCTCAGGTGTGGGAGAAGCCGCTGATGACCCAGGTGACGAGGCCGTGCACGGTGTAGACCACGGGGGTCTGACCGAGGTAGAGGCCGAAAAGGCCGACGCAGATCGCTTCCCAGACCCGCACGTCGCGGGAGCGGACGAGGAGAACGGTGATGATCCCGAAGACCACCGCGAACGTGAACGCTGCACCCTCGCTGATCACTTGTTCTCTCCTTCCAGCGCCGCCACGGCGCGGACGACGGCGGGCAGTTCCGGGGTCATGGCGGAGTACCTCCGGGCCGTCGCGACGGCCTCATCCGTGGGGGTCAGGTGCGAGCGGGCACGGCTCCAACCGCCGTCCAGTCCGGTGCACACGGCGACCCCGCGTTCCTCCGGTGTGATCGCTTGGGCGACGGCCACGGCGTCCTTGTTGAGATCGCCCAGGGTCATCTCTGCCGTGCCGGGGTCGTTGACGCGGTGGCAGATACGGCCGCCGAGCTGAGCCCGCAGCGCGGTGACACCGGAGCCGAGGTCGGACCCGACACGCTGCCCGGCGACGACCAGGTGCAGGCCGAGTGCCGCCCCGAGCTGGGCGATGCGGAGCAGGAGCGTGGAGCATTGTTCGGCTTCCGCCTTGCTCTCACGGGTGCCGTCGGACAGGTACAGTTCCGCGATCTCGTCGACCAGGACGACGACCGGCACGGGCCGTAGCTTGTCGGGCAGTTCCCAGACCGAGCGCACGCCGGCCGTGCGGCAGGCGTTCATCCGTTCCTGCATGTCGACGACGAGCGCGGAGAGCACGGCGACCGCTTCGCGTCGGCAGGTGGCGAGCGCGCTGAGCCGCCCGGCGAACAGACCGAGTTCCATACCGCCCTTGCAGTCGATGCCGACCAGGGCCACGTGTTGCGGGGCGAGCTGGGTGATCAGCCGGGCCAGCAGGGTGGACTTGCCGGAGCGGGTGGCCCCGGCGATGAGCCAGTGCGGGACGAGCCGGAGGTTCATCACCCAGGCGCCGCCGGTCTCCAGTGCACCGATGAGCGCTGAGAGGAGTTCGGCGGGGGCGGTGGCTAACCCGGGCAGCTGGAGCGGGTCCGTGGCCATCGCGGCCAGCAGCACCATGCCGCGTTCCGGCGAGGTGACCCGCACCGCGTACACCCGCCACGCGTGGACCAGGGCATCAGCCGCCTTCATGTACGTCGCCGGGGTCTGGCCGGCGTGCAGACGCACGGTCACCGTCAGCCCCAGCCGGGTGGCTCGCGGGAACGAGGCTCTCGGGGCTATCGGACGGACCGGATCCCCCTTGACCACCAGGTCACCGAGCAAGCCGCGGGGCGGACGACGGGTGACGGCGAGGTCATTGAGCATGGCGACCTTGCGCCAGGTGAAGACCACCCGGCACGCGGTGACGGGGTAGCCGACCAGGTACCAGTGCCAGGCCGGACGGTGCCGGCGCACCAGGTCACCGACGACGAGCATCCAGGCCAGCACCGCGAGCGCGAAGGCGAGGAGGATCGGCCCCATCAGGCATCACCGCCCTTGCCGTGCGCGGCAGTACCGCCATGCACAGGCGTGATCGCGTCGGCCCGGAAGCTGACGCCGTGCCGGTCGCCCATGGCCCACATGAACGCCGTCAGTCCGGTGACCTTGACGATCTGTCCTTCCTCGATGCCCTTGGGTTCACCGGTCACCGCGATCTCGATGACGGAGATCCGCCGCCTGTCCTGCCGCACGGTGACGGCCACGGTGAACACCGGGTTGCCGTCCCGGTCCCTCTTCACCTCCTGTGTCTCGGGGTTGCTGATCTTCGCTTCCGGCGCGATGGCGCACCGCAGTACGCCCAGCCGCGCCGTGTCCACGGGAATGGACTGCATGTTTCTTCGGCCTCCCTGGCCAATCAGGACGCCCGGCATATCCGGACGTCACTTGTCCTTACGAGTTACGACTATGGAGCTCTGTACGGCGGGGGTGCAACTACTTATGCTGACGAGTGATGACGCGCGTGCGACGTGCCTACGACACCGAACCGGAGAAGCCGAGATGACGGAGATTCAGCGCCCCGGAGCCCTCTACCAACAGGTGGCCGCCGCCATCCGAGAAGCGATCCTCTCCGGTGAGTTCGCGCCCGACTCCCCCTTGCCGTCGGAGTCCCAACTGATCGCGCGTTACGGGGTCTCCCGCCCCACCGTGCGCAACGCGATCGCCGCACTGCGCGCGGAAGGTCTGATCGATGTGCGGCACGGCAAGGGCAGCTTCGTACGCTCCGACGGCCAGCCCGCGCTCACCATCGAGCGCCGCATCAGCCGCACCAGCGACGGCCGGTTCACCATGCCCAACGGCGACACATGGGAGGAGGCTGAAGAGCCGGCCACGTACCGCACCCGCACCACCAAGGCCACGGGCCGCTTGCTGCAACTCGCCGAGGAGGAAGCGCTTTTCGGCTGTGACCGACTGTTGATCGATCCGGACACCGGCACCCGGGCCATGCACCGCACCCTGATCCCCTTCGAGGTAGCCGAAGCCGTCCCGCTGCTGGGGAAGGAGCCTTCCGAGCGCCCGGAGGAGGTCTACCGACTGCTCACCCAGGACGGGCACGCCCTGTGGTGGTCGGAGACAGTCCGCGCCCGCATGCCGCTGCCCGACGAGCGCGCCACACTTCGGCTTCCGGACGCGACTCCGATCCTGCACCTGGCCCGTGTCGCGCACGGCACCGACGACCGCCCGTTGGTCATCGAAGAACTCCGCGTCGGTGCGGACCGTGCCGAGATCGCCTACCGGATCACCGCCGACAAGCAGGCCGCCCGACGCCGCCAGGCGTGAAGGACGAGATGCATCGGTCGAAACCGCCTTCACTTCCTCAAGGGCGCGCCTGCGGCGCGCCGGGCCGCCGGGCCGCCCCGGCCGGGCGTGCGGCGTGGCCGCCGGTCCCGTCCGGTCGCCGGGCGCCCCGCACCGCAGTACGCCCAGGGAGTCGAGGCGTCGACCGGCCGTCGCATGCGGGGCGCGGTCGGCCGGGGGTCGCCGGCCTCCGAGACTTTAGGCAGCTCCCATGGGGCGAGCCTCGAAGAACAGGGGGCCCATCGGGCACATACGCGGGCAGGACCAGTGCCTGCCCGATTCGCCGGGCCAGCGTAGGGCCCCCTGTTCACTCGCCCCATGGCAGCTACCGCCCAAAGTCCCTCCGGCAGGCGACGTGCCCACGCGCGCCGCTCACCGGCGAGAGGCCCCCTCATGCCGCGCCGCCGCTGCCGTTGGCGAGCACCTCCAGGAGCCCGGCGAGCAGCTCCGCTGCTTCCGGCCGGCCAGCCAGCCGTACGACCCCGCGTCCGTCCCCGTCCGTCGAGGCGACCGCCCGCACGAGGGACAACTCGAAGCCCACTCCGAGGAGGGCACGGTTCAACCGGTCGGCCGCCGCACGCGCCGCCCGCCAGCCCTGCACGTAGTCGACCCCCGGCACCCACAAGCCGCAGTCGTTCTCCGCGACGTCATCGAGACCGTCGCCCAGCCAGCTCTCACCCGAGCCAGTCACCTTGCCCACCTCTGCCCTGATCTAGGTAACGGATCATCAACTCTCTTTGGCCCAGGGCGGACGAGCAGCACGACGGCCCCGGTACCATCAGGCACCGGGAACCGCCGTGTTCCCAGCCGGGCCACCCTTCGCTTTCCAGGGCTGATGGGGTGGCCCGGTCTCGGTTTGTGGTTGTCAGGCGCGGCTCCCCGGCCGGGAGGGGAGCTCCCGGGAACTCCGGAGGAGCCGCGCCCTGGCCGGAGGGGTCAGACTCCGGCCGGTTACCGGGCCGCTGCCCGCTCCCGATCGCGAAGGAGCGCAACAGGGCGGCAGCCCGGAGATCATCAATGCGGCACGGATTCCGCGCCGCCGTTCAGGTCGAAGCGGCACCAGACCGTCTTGCCGCCGCGTTCCTCCGGCGTCCACCAGACCGCCGCCGCGAGCCGCTGAACGATGAGCAGTCCGCGACCGCTGTCGGGCAGCACCGCCTCGGACAGCTCTCCGAGCAGCCCCGGGAAGAAGACCTCTCCCACAGGGAGCAGCGGCGGAGTCGAGTCCTCATCGGCGACACCGATGAAGAGCCACTTCGGCCACACCTTGAAGATCACGTCGATGCGTCGGCAGCCGCCGGGGGAGGACAGGTGCCGATCCGGTACGGCGTGGTTCACCACGTTGCCGACCAGTTCAGAAACGGCCAGCCGTGCGTCATCCACGACCGCATCGGCGCCGGCGCCCCGGAGGAACACGGCCGTCATGTCCCGAGCGACGCGCGCCGTATCGCCGACTTCGGCGAAGAGCGTCAACGTCAGGAAGTGACCGTCGGAGAACGGCTCCGGCTTCACGAACCAGTGCGCGTAAGCGTCCAGCTCTCCCGCCAGCCGTTCGGCTTTCCCCGCGTCCATCACTTCCCCTTCCGAGGCCCCACGGCCCTCACGGCGCCGCTTGATTCACGCAAGCCAGTACACGGCGAAGGAGGCATGACCGGGAGCGTTCACCAGGGGGTTCACGTGAACACCGGCAAAGAGCAAGGGGGTTCATCAATGAACCCCCACGGTTGATACTGCTGTGACACGATGAACACTCGCCGTCATTCTCGGGTTGGCAGGGGAGCATGAACCGAGAGCCGAACGCGCAGTTGATCGCCGTCATGGAGCAGGCCAAGGTCTCGAACAAGGGCCTTGCCAAGCGCATGAAAGACACCGCCAACGCACGCGGCATCCCCCTTGGAACCACGCACGTCTCCGTACAGCGATGGCGGGACGGCGCCGGCATCCAGCCCCAGACGGCAGTAATCATGGCGGACGTACTGAGCGCCAAGCTAAGCCGCCGCGTCACCCCCGGCGATCTCGGCTTCTTCAACCACGCACGACCCACCGCCCCGCAGCCGGTCGGTTACCCGGGCACCGTTCCGGAAGTGCTCGCCACACTCGGCACCCTTGCCGACGAAAGCGTCGGGGCTCCTGTCGATGATCAGCTGGTCATCGCCGACGGTGACCTCAGCTCAGCCGTCCTGTCATGGATGATCGCGCGCCCTGACGGCATCCAGGCCGACCGCCCGGGACGCCAACGCGTCGGCATGCGCGACGTACGCGCGATCAGAGACGCCGCCAGCATGTTCATGCAGCTCGATTTCAAGTACGGCGGAGGCCACGGCCACAAGGCATTACGCCACTACTTCCGCCACGAAGTCCTGCCCCTGCTGGACGTCAGTTACAGCGCGAAGGTCGGCACCGCCTTGTTCAGCGCCGCCGCCGAGGTCTCCCAGCTCCTCGCTTGGACCGCGTACGACACCGGAAACCACCGCCTCGCCCACCGCTACCTGTCGTCCACTCTCCGTCTGACACAGGTCATCGACGACCGCATGTTCGGCGCCCGCATCCTCGGCAACCTCAGCCACCAGGCGAACTATCTCGGCCACCATGCCCAGGCAATCCAACTCGCCCGCGCTGCCGTCGAGGGCGCCAAGGGCCGAGCCACCCCGCGCGCCATGGCCAACTATTGGGCCATGGAAGCCCGAGCCCTCTCCAACGCGGGCGAGAAGGCCGGCGCGACCCGCGCGATGAACGAGGCGGAACGCCACTTCGGTCAGGCCGACAACGCCGACGACCCGGCGTGGCTGAGCTACTTCGACGAAGCGGAACTCACGGGCGAGTTCTGCCACTGCTTCCGCGATCTGCGGATGCGCCGGGAAGCGGTCGAGCAGGCACAGCGCGCCGTCGACAGCACCGACCCGGCATACGCGCGAACCCTCGGTTTCTGCCGCATGGTGCTCGCCCAAAGCCAGCTTCTCGATGGTGACTTGGAAGCCGCGCTCACCACCGCCAGCCTCGCCGTCGACGGCGGCGACTCCCTCCAGTCCTCACGCTTCCA
Organism: Streptomyces anandii JCM 4720; assembly: GCF_014650655.1. Taxonomy (GTDB): domain Bacteria; phylum Actinomycetota; class Actinomycetes; order Streptomycetales; family Streptomycetaceae; genus Streptomyces; species Streptomyces anandii. The sequence goes on along the minus strand of NZ_BMVJ01000018.1, from coordinate 75,638 downwards.
GCGCTACGTCACCGACTTCCAGGCGGAGGTGAGCGCGCACGCGGCCCATCCCGCCGTAGTCGCGTTCAACGAGAGGGTGAGCCAGGCACTCGCCCGGCTGGACGACGACGAGTAACGACTACCACGGCCGCCAGTCGCGCGGCGCGTCATCGTTGCGCAGGGCCGAGATGCGCCGGCGGTACTCGGCAGCCGTCCTCTCGCTCTCCCGCACGTTCTGCATGAGCCACGTCGTCATGCCGAACTCCTGGAGCCGTCGCAACGTGTCGTAGCCGTGCCAGTCGTACAGGTCCCGCCCGTACGCCCGCACGAAGTCGGCGTACTGCTCGTCGGTCTGCCACCCAAGGCTGTGATGCTCCGTCGCGGTGACCATCAGGTCCCACTCCGGGTGATCGAAACAGAACGCCTCAAAGTCGATCAGGATGACCTGTCCCTGATCGTCCACCATGAGGTTCTGCACGTGAGCGTCCCCGTGCACAGGGCCCTTGGGAGTCTCAAAGCTCAGCTCTTCGAACTGATCACGCAGCTCACGCCAGCGCTTCCGCAGGAAGACCCGGTCATCCTCCGGGATCGGGGCCCGGTCGATCCGCAGCTCTTGCTTCCCGAAGGGGTCGAACGAGGGGAACTCCACCCCGGCCGGCAGCGTCATCGAGTGCAGGTCTCGCAGGATGCCCCCCAGCTCCCCGTACGTCGCCTTACGGTCACCCTCACGGATGAGATGCCAGAAGGTCACTGGGTGGCCATCAATCAAGAGCGGTTGTTCCAGGTCATCGAGGATGCGCGCACCAGGGAACCCCTCGCCCGCCAGCCACCGAGACACGGCCACCTCGATGCGCGCTTTGGGCAGCCACTCCTCCCCCCGCGCCACACGCACGACCACAGGCACCGACGCCAGGCGAAACAGAGCGTTCTCCCCGAGCCGGATCAACTCCGCGCCCCCGCCATCCAGCCCCGCCGCCCGGCACGCGGCACTCATCACCCGCGCAGCCCTCGCCGACGTGAACCCCTCTTCCGACCGAGCAGCGCCAACCGCCATGCCCGAACCAGCTCCCCTAGTCGCACGCGATCAACCAGCGCACGCCTACGGGTGACCAACCCGACCTGCGCCAGACAGGCAACGACGGTATCGAGCGGATAGGGGGCGGAGCGAGCCGGCGGCTACTGAGTTCTGTCCCGGTGGCGTGCACAGCTGAGGGTCCGCGAACGGGGGCTTTAGTCAAGCATGCTCCACTCGCTTCGTTTGCCGCTGTCGCCAATGTTTAGCAGTTATTGCCCACTTTCAATGAGTGCGCGAATGTTCTGGCTTTTTCCGGTTTGATGCCCCTCACGTCATGAAGAATTTTGCTTCACAGAGCATAAACAGCTTTCGCTTGCTTCACACAAGGCGATCACCGGGCGATTTACGAAACAATGGACCAAAGAGCCACAGACGCGAAACGCGATTTCAATGCGGGTTCCGAATACCGCTTCCCAAACAATCACCGCATCTACGAGAACGTCGACGGGGTGTAGTCGCTCAGTGAGCGTTTCCAGCACGGCCACTGATCGGGTGACGCTGGTGGTGTGCGAAGCACACGAGGCTCCCGTGCCGTTGGGGGAGGTTTTCGAAGTCTCAACCCATAGGCGCCGAAACCGTTGGTTCCGTATTCTGCCGCACTCGACCAGCGCATGAGGCAGGTCGAGTGCGGCCGGATAGGGAACCAACAGGGCTCCCGGACCGGCAGGTTGAGACTTCGAGCACCTCATCCAACGGCACGGGAGCCCTGTCTGTTGCGGGCACCAAGGTCGTCACCCGATCGGTGGCCACACTGAAAAGGCTCATTGCTTCAGGCGGGCGAAGTCGCGTTCTCCCGACGCTCGCAGCCCTTCAGCGCACTTATTATCGGTACATGCTTGACGTCCCGTAGGAGGCCGTTGAGCACGCTTCCTGGCCCATCTAACTCTTAAAGCAACTGTTGTAGACCTCCACCCTTAGACCTCGGATCGTTTCCAGCATAGGGCCTTGCACCTCGGTAAGGAGATTGCCGAGTTGCTTGTATAGAGTTCGCGGATCCCTGGAAAGACCAGTGATTCCTGAACGACCAAGAACGGTCAGAGTGTAGTTAACCGCCGATGCGCAACTTCGTTGCGCCACGGGATTAGATGCTGCCTCGGCAACAGGAGTGATGCATGATGCCGCCATAATCCCCACTCCAACGATCGACCAAGTAATCCGACTTACCATTCCGCATGCCCCCTGACTGCTCACTGTGTCGATTCGTCACTTGCGTGTTAAGTAACCATACACGAGACTGATCTTAGACAGAGCGCGATCTAATAGATCCTACGATTTTGGCTTGAATAAGCGGTCGGTCGACCAGGCTCGGGAGCGACGGAGACCTTAGACAAGCCTCATCACCCCAGCTCGGAAGGCACTTTCGAGTTTTCGCTCAAGATCCACACTGTGGCAGGCGAAAAGCGCAGGCCAGGGTGCGCAGCCATCATTTCCGGGATCCGGGACTCGAGCAGCCACGGGCGCACGTATGCGCGCCGAGAACATGGGCCGACCGCTCGCACCTTCACGTCAGTCCGTGATCGGCAAGTACACCCGGTTACCCGCGTCCGCGAACTCCTTTGATTTCTGGAGCATCCCCTCGGCGATCTCCTCCGCCGACGCGCCCTCAGCCGCCGCACCACCGAACCGCTCTGTGATGCTTTTGCTAATCTTCATCGAGCAGAACTTCGGACCGCACATCGAGCAGAAGTGGGCCGTCTTGGCGGGCTCTGCCGGGAGGGTCTCGTCGTGGAACTCGCGGGCCGTGTCGGGGTCCAGGGCGAGGTTGAACTGGTCCTCCCACCGGAACTCGAAGCGGGCGTCGGACAGTGCGTCGTCCCACTCCTGCGCACCGGGGTGCCCCTTGGCGAGGTCCGCCGCATGGGCCGCGATCTTGTAGGTGATGACGCCGGTCTTGACGTCGTCACGGTTGGGAAGGCCCAGGTGCTCCTTGGGTGTGACGTAGCAGAGCATGGCCGTGCCCCACCAGGCGATCATCGCGGCGCCGATGCCCGAGGTGATGTGGTCGTACGCCGGGGCGATGTCCGTCGTCAGCGGGCCGAGCGTATAGAACGGAGCTTCATCGCAGATCTCCTGCTGAAGGTCGATGTTCTCCTTGATCTTGTGCATCGGGACGTGTCCCGGGCCCTCGATCATGGTCTGTACTTCGAAACGCCTGGCGATCCGGTTGAGTTCCCCGAGCGTGCGCAGCTCCGCGAACTGGGCCTCGTCGTTGGCGTCCGCGATGGAGCCCGGCCGCAGGCCGTCACCGAGGGAGTAGGTGACGTCGTAGGCGGCGAGGATCTCGCAGAGCTCCTCGAAGTTCTCGTAGAGGAACGACTCCTTGTGGTGGGCGAGGCACCAGGCCGCCATGATGGAGCCGCCGCGCGAGACGATGCCGGTCTTGCGGTTGGCGGTCAGAGGGACGTACGCCAGGCGCACGCCGGCGTGAACGGTCATGTAGTCCACGCCCTGCTCGGCCTGCTCGATGACGGTGTCCTTGTAGATCTCCCAGGTCAGCTCCTCGGCCCGGCCGTCGACCTTCTCCAGCGCCTGGTAGAGCGGCACCGTGCCGATGGGGACGGGGGAGTTGCGCAGCACCCACTCGCGGGTGGTGTGGATGTTGCGACCGGTGGAGAGGTCCATCACCGTGTCGGCGCCCCATCGGGTCGCCCACGTCATCTTCTCGACCTCCTCCTCGATGGAGGACGTCACCGCGGAGTTGCCGATGTTGGCGTTGACCTTGACCAGGAACCGCTTGCCGATGATCATCGGCTCGATCTCCGGGTGGTTGACGTTGGCCGGCAGCACGGCGCGGCCGGCCGCGATCTCCTCGCGGACGACCTCGGGAGAGACGTTCTCCCGGACCGCCACGAACTCCATCTCCGGCGTGATCTCCCCACGGCGCGCGTAGGAGAGTTGGGTCACTGCCCGGCCGTCGCGTCCGCGGCGCGGCTGACGCGGACGGCCCGGGAAGACCGCGTCGAGGTTGCGCAGCCCTCCGCGCGGGGAGGTGTGCTTGACGCCGTCGTCCTCGGGACGGACGGGGCGGCCCGCGTACTCCTCGGTGTCGCCGCGGCCGATGATCCAGTTCTCCCTCAGCGGCGGCAGACCCCTGCGGACATCGGTGTCGACGAGTGGATCGGTGTACGGGCCCGATGTGTCGTACAGAGTGACCGACTGCCCATTGGTGAGGTGCACCTGACGGACCGGCACCCGCAGATCGGGGCGCGAGCCCTCGACATACGCCTTGTGCCAGCCGATGGACTTCCCGGCCTCCTGGGACGTCTCGTCCTGAGCGGAGGCAGGCGTGCGTGCGTCCTTGTTGGTCATGAGACCTACTCCCTACGCCGGCATTACCCGGTAACAGGTTCGGCGGTCGACGCAGCGGTAATCGTCTGTCGGTGTCTCATGTGAAACAGCGGATGTTCCACGTGAAACATCGCGAAGACGAAGGTCAGCGCCCTCTCAGCCCGGTGCTCCGAGCTCCCGCGTGTGCAAAGGTGCCTCCACGCTAGCGCCATGTGTGGCGCGGTGAACAGTGGGCCTCCGCCGTTCTTGCGATGATCGGGCGGTGACCACGACAGAGCAGTTCCCGCACCCGCACGATCCGGACGGCGGTGGCCGGCCCGGACCGGGGCAGCAGCCTCCGCACGGGCAGGGGCCGGATCCGGGGCACGGGCACGGACACGGGCACAGGCAGGGGCACGGGCACTCGCACAGCCACAGCCACGGGCCCGCCGCCCCCGTCTCCAAGCACCTCCGCAAGGTCATCGCGGCCGTCCTGATCCCCTTCGGAGCGGCGGTACTGGTCGGTCTCGCGGTGCTGTGGCCCGGTGGCGCCCCCTCGCACCAGCGCACTGGGGTCGGCTTCGACCGGCAGACGCAGCAGGCGACGGTCGTGGACGTGGTCGAGGTGGGCTGCAAGTCCGTGAACGCGTCCGGGAGTTCACCCACGCAGGCGCGGTCCTCCGGTGACTGCAAGAAGGCCACGATCCGGGTCGACACCGGCAAGGACAAGGGCCGTACCTTCACCGAGATCGTGCAGCCGGACCAGCCACGGCAGTTGCACCGGGGGCAGAAGGTCGTGGTCGCCTACGAGCCCTCGGCGCCCAGGGATCTGCAGTACTCGGTCACGGACGTCAACCGGCGCTTCCCGGTGGCACTGCTGGCCGGCGTCTTCGCGCTCGCCGTCGTGGTCGTCGGGCGGATGCGTGGGGTCATGGCGCTCATCGCGCTGGCCATCAGCTTCCTGGTGCTCAGCCTCTTCGTGCTTCCCGCGATCCTGCAGGGATCGAATCCGCTGCTCGTAGCGGTGGTGGGATCCAGCGCCATCATGCTGATCGCCCTGTACATGTGCCACGGTCTGTCGGCCCGCACGTCGGTCGCGGTGCTCGGCACGCTGATCTCGCTGGTGCTGATCGGCGTTCTGGGCTCGCTGTTCATCGGGTGGGCCGCGCTGACCGGCAACACCGACGACAACACCGGTCTGATCCACGGCCTGTATCCGTCGATCGACATGAGCGGGCTGCTGCTGGCCGGCGTCATCATCGGCTCGCTCGGTGTCCTGGACGACGTGACGGTGACGCAGACGTCCGCCGTGTGGGAGCTGCACGAGGCCAATCCGGCGATGGGCTGGCGCGGGCTGTACCGCGCGGGCATCCGGATCGGACGCGACCACATCGCCTCCGTCGTCAACACCCTCGTCCTCGCGTACGCGGGCGCCGCGCTTCCCTTGCTGCTGCTGTTCTCCATCGCGCAGAGCGGCGTGGCGACCGTGGCCAACAGTGAGCTGGTCGCCGAGGAGATCGTGCGGACGCTGGTGGGTTCGATCGGCCTGGTCGCCTCGGTGCCGGTCACGACGGCTCTCGCCGCCCTCGTCGTCTCCGCCGACCGCCCGGCGCCCGCGCGGGCCACGACGCCGGCGGCCGTGCCGGCGCCGTCACGGGGCGGCCGGGGACGTCGGCGCAAGCGGTGACCGGCGGGCCCTTCAGGCGGCGCCGGTGGCACGGCGCCGCTGTCAGGGCGTCAGAGCCCCATGCCGTCACTTCGCGTCGGTCCGGCAGGCGGTGAAGCGTTACGCCGTGCACGCGCTGTTGCCGTAACGCTTCAGCCCGCGCTCTGTTCCTCGGCCAGGATGCGGTCCAGGGCCTCGTCGAGGTGGGCGTCGAAGTCGGCGAGGGCGCCCTCCTGACCGAGCGGCACCAGCTTGTCCGTTCGGTCCAGGAACGCCACCAGCGGCGCCGTGGAGGAACGGAACAGAGCACGGTCCCCGCCGACCTGAAGACGGATCAGCACCTCGCTCAGCGAGTCGGTGTCCGCGGGCGCGATCCGCACGTCGCCGTCCCCGCACGGCGTGCCCACCCCGTCGATCAGCAATTCCCGGCCGAAGGCCCAGGTCACGGGGGCGTCCCCGGGGAGGTGGAAGGTGAGCCGTACGGCGTAGGGATCACAGGTCTCGTACCGCAGCTCCACAGGGATGCGGAAGGAGAGCTCCTCGGACACGAGAAAGCTCATCATGACCTCTGCCTGTACGGACTCGCGCATCGCTACCCCGTGATCTGCCGTCGACTGGCCGGGAATCGTCCCCGTGACACTGTGGCATCTTGCTGAACGTGCATGGCAGATCACAAGGAGTGAGTTTTCAGATACTGATAGAGACCGCGAGGGCGCCGAGGTGCAGTCCGACCTCGCTCTGCAGCTGCCGTGCCGCGGACATCAGCCGGTCGGCCTGGCGGGCCGGCAGGGACAGGGCCACGGTGGCCGCGACCGCGCCCACCGTGATGGGGACGGCCGCGCAGACCGTCCCGAGCGCGTACTCCTGCCGCTCGGTGACCGGTTCCGTACACCGCAGCCCCGCCAGGCGCCGCAGCAGGGCGTGGTCGTCACGCACCGTGTACGGAGTCAGGGAACGCACGGGATGACGGTCGAGGTGGTCACGCCGGGCGCCGTCGTCGAGCTGGGACAGCAGGCACTGGCCGATCGCGTGCGCGTGCCCTGTCTCACGGAAGTCGGCCCACTCCTCGACGGCCGGGCTGCCTGGGGCGTCGGAGACGCACATGACGTCGATCTCGCCGTCCCGGTAGGCCGCGTAGTACACCGGCGCACCGATCAGATCCCGCCACTGCGCGAGCAGGCCGGAGATCGTGCTGCGACGTTTCTGCGCCGCTCCGCTGCTGCCCAGCCGCTCGGCCGCCTCCCCGAGGAAGAACAGCCCGCGGTCGCGCCGGAGATAGCCCTCGTGGACGAGGGTGCGCAGCAGGTGGTAGGCGGTGGGCAGGGCCAGGCCGGTCTCGCGGGCCAGCTGCTTGGCGGGGGCGCCGTGCTCATGCTGGGCGACGGTCTCCAGCAGGCGCATCGCGCGCTGCACGGAGGCGATGAGGGTGGTCTGGGACTGCTGCTCCGGCACCGAGGCGCAGGGCCGCTCCGCGGGTTCCGAGGAGCGCGGCTGGGCGGGGAGCGCCGTCGAGTGGGAGGGGGCCCTGGGTGCGGGCGGCACGAGCCGTTGTGCGGGGGCGGTGTCAGCCGTGGCCAAGGGGCACTCCCATAGCGCGAGGGGGCAGCCCGTGCGGGGGAACACGGGGAGGGGGTGTACGCCGCTCGCGGGGTCCGGCCCCGCGTTGATTCCGGACCTTATCCGCCTGTCGCCGCTCAGGGACCGTTCGTGCGCGAAACTTCCCCCCCGCGAGGGAACCGGTGATTCCTGTTACCGGTCACCAGCGCCCCGCATTCCTCACCAGTCGCCGCGCGAGGACGAGCTGGAGGTGAACTTGCGCACGATGTAGATGAGACCGCCGACCAGGGCCACGAAGACCAGCACCTTGAACAGCAGGCTGATCACGACACCCACCACGCTCACGATCACGCCGCCGAACACGACCAGGGCGATGACCGGCACCGCGACCCACTTCACCCACCACGGCAGACCCGCGAAGATCTCTCGCATTGTCCTCGTCCTTACCTCTCCGCCCGCCCAGTGCCGGGTCCTGTCGGTGCCCGCGCCGTCGAGGTGCGGGCCCTTGATGTCCTGCTTCGATGCTAGGGGCGGGCAGGGGTCCGGCGGGGGGTCCGCGTCCCTTGTCCTCCCCTGACCGTTCCCCTAGGGAACCCCGAGACGGCGTCTCAGGCTTCGGGTGGAGAGAACACCACCAGGACCCTCAGATCCTCGCTGACGTGGTGGAACTTGTGGGCGACCCCGGCCGGTACGTACACCACGCTGCCGCGCGCCACCTCGGTCGTCTCCAGGCCGACGGTGATCGAGGCGCGCCCGCTGACGACGAAGTACACCTCGTCCTGGCCATGGGGGTTCTGCGGGTCGTGCGCGCCCGCGTCGAGCGCGTAGAGACCGACCGACATGTTCCGCTCCCGCAGGAACTGAAGGTAGGCGCCCTCGTTGGCGGCTCGCTCCGCCTCCAGTTCGTCCAGCCGGAATGCCTTCATCGCCCTCGCCCGTATTCGTAGTCGATCTCGTCTGCCACGATCAGACACATGAAGAATTTCGTAGTCAAGACGATCGCCAACGCGGGCGCCCTGGCGGTCGCCGTCTGGCTGCTCGACAAGATCACCCTGACCGGCGACAGCACGGCGAAGGAGGCCGGCACGCTGATAGTCGTCGCCCTGGTCTTCGGCCTGGTGAACTTCCTGGTCAAGCCGATCGTGAAGGTGCTGACCTTCCCGCTGTTCATCCTGACGCTCGGGCTGATCACGCTGATCGTCAACGCGCTGATGCTGCTGCTGACCTCGTGGGTGTGCGGCAAGCTGCAGCTGAGCTTCCACGTCGAGGGCTTCTGGACCGCCGTCGTGGGCGGCCTGATCATCTCGGTCGTCTCCTGGGCCCTGCACATGATCCTGCCGGACGAGGACTGAGCGGATCCCAGGGGTCTGAGATGGTGGAGAAGGCGGGCACCGGCCCGCTCGCCGCGGAAAGGGAGCAAGTGGAGGGACGGGCGGCATGAGCAATTCACCTGCACAGGACCGGGACGGCACACGCGTGGTGCGCGCCGGGCTGCCCGAGCCGGTCAAGCACGAACCGACGCTGCCGGGCCCGGTGTTCGCCGCCCACTTCCACCTGCCGGGCGAACCGACCGGCCCCTACGCCTACGGACGGGACGAGAACCCCACCTGGACGCTGCTGGAGCGGGCCATCGGGGAGCTGGAGGCGCCCGGGCAGGCGGGCGTGGAGACGCTGGCGTTCGGCTCGGGCATGGCCGCCATCTCCTCGGTGCTCTTCTCGCAACTGCGCGCGGGAGACGCGGTGGTCCTTCCGAACGACGGCTACCAGGCGCTGCCGCTGGCGGGGCAGCAGCTCGAGGCGTACGGCATCGAGGTGCGCACCGCGCCGACCGGCGGGGACGCCCAGCTCGAACTGCTGGACGGCGCGCGGCTGCTGTGGATCGAGTCCCCGTCCAACCCCGGGCTCGACGTGTGCGACATCCGGCGGCTGGTCGAGGCGGCGCACGCGCGCGGCGCCCTGGTCGCCGTCGACAACACGCTCGCGACACCGCTCGGGCAGCGGCCCCTGGAGCTGGGCGCGGACTTCGCCGTGGCCAGCGGCACCAAGCAGCTCACCGGGCACGGCGACATCCTGCTGGGCTATGTGGCGGGCCGCGAGGGCGACGCCATGGCGGCCGTGCGCCGCTGGCGCAAGATCGTGGGGGCCATCCCGGGTCCCATGGAGGCATGGCTCGCGCACCGCTCCATCGCCACCTTGCAGCTGCGTGCCGACCGGCAGAACGCGACGGCTCTGGCCCTGGCCGAGGCGCTGAGCGCCCGCGCGGACGTCAGCGGGCTGCGCTATCCCGGGCTGCCCGGTGATCCCTCGCACAAGGTCGCCGCGCAGCAGATGCGGCGCTTCGGATGCGTGGTGTCCTTCACGCTGCCCACGCGCACTCGTGCCGAGCGCTTCCTCGGCGCCCTGCGGCTCGTGGACGACGCGACGAGTTTCGGCGGGGTGCGCTCCACGGCCGAGCGGCGCGGACGCTGGGGCGGCGACGCCGTGCCGGAGGGCTTCATCCGCATGTCGGTGGGCGCCGAGGACCCGGAGGACCTGGTGGCCGATGTGATGCGTGCGCTGGACGAGTCGGCCGAGTGACCTTCCCCGCGGACGCCGGTCGGTGTCCGGCTACGCACAACGGACGGTCCGAGCCTCCCCCCTCGTGGCTCGGACCGCCCTCGGTTCCGCGCGCGAAGAACCGCGCGACCAAGGCTAGTTGACTCTGTGTCAGTGTCCAATCACGGTAGCGACAGAGACCTATCGACATATTTATAGTTGGGCGCGGCCGGGGGGCCGGGAGGCAGGGCACCGACAGGGGAGGGCGTGCCGTGGATCTGGCACTGCTGCGTA
>NZ_BMVJ01000018.1:58047-65238 GCF_014650655.1 Streptomyces anandii JCM 4720 | reverse complement strand
CGTTCGTGACCGTGCACCGGGCGGGTTCGTTCACCCGGGCCGCCGCGCTGCTCGGCCTCTCCCAGCCGGCCGTCACCTCCCAGATCCGCACGCTGGAGCGGCAGCTGGGCCGGCCTCTGTTCCTTCGCCAGGCCCGCGGCGTCACGCCGACGACCATCGGGGACGAACTCGCCCACAAGGCCGCGCCGCACCTGGACGCCCTGGTGGAGATCACCGAGTCCGGTCTCGACGAGGAGTCCCACTTACGCACGCTGCATCTGGCCGGGCCGCCCGAGTTCACCGCGGGGCGGGCGTTGCCCGCGCTCACCGGGCTCGCCGCCGAGGAGGGACAGGGCTTCGCTCTGCGCGCCACCTTCGGCACCGCGGAGGAGGTGCTGGAGGGGCTCTCCGCCGGGCACCACGATCTGGCCATCAGTACGGCCCGCCCGCGTGGGACGCTGCTCACCGGGGCTCCCCTGTGCGACGAGGAGCACGTCCTGGTCGCCGCCCCGCGCTGGGCGTCCGGGACGGGTGCGCCGAAGGTGCGCCGCGAGGACGTGTCCGCGCTGGAGGACGTCCCGGTGATCGAGGTCCACGAGTCGCTGCCCTTCGTCTCCCGCTACTGGGCCTCCGTCTTCGACGCGCGGCCGGCCGTGTCCGGCACCGTGATCGTCCCGGATCTGCGCGCGGCCCTGGCCTGCGCGGTGGCGGGCGCGGGACTCGCGGTGCTGCCCCGCTATCTGTGCGCCGAGGCCCTGGGCCGCGGTGACGTCGTGGCCCTCCATGAACCGGCGGTGCCACCCCTGCGGACGTATTTCCTGGTGGTGCGCACCGGCACGCTGGCGTTGCCGCACGTCGCCCGGGCCCACGAACGACTGTTCCAGGCGGCGGCGGACTGGAGCTGAGGGCCCGCCCCGGGGCGGTCACCCGCTGAGCCCACGTGGTCGCATTTCGCGATGTTTCACGTGGAACCAGCCGGGCCACATTTCTCCCATGACCGTCCGACCCGTGGTCAAGCGCACCGCCCGCGCCGTTCTCCTCGACGGCGATGACCTGATCTTGATCAAGCGCACCAAGCCCGGTGTCGATCCCTACTGGGTCACTCCCGGTGGCGGGGTCGAGCCGAGTGACACGACCGTCGTCGACGCCCTGCACCGCGAGGTGTACGAGGAGCTCGGCGCGAAGGTCACCGACGTGGTGCCCTGCTTCGTGGACACCGTGGAGCACATCGGCGAGGACGGCGGCGCGACCGGCGTCAAAGTGCAGCACTTCTTCGTCTGCCGGCTGGAGTCCATGGACCCCGCCCTGCGGCACGGGCCCGAAATCGACGAGCCCACCGGCGAGTACGAGATCGTCCGCGTGCCCTTCACCCGGGTCGGCATCGCCTCCGTCCACCTCGTCCCGCTCTCGCTGCGGCACTACCTGGACGGCAACATCGAGGGCGTGCGCGCCATGCACGCCCCTGACCTGGGCTGACCGTGAGCCCTGCCGACGGTGTGACGTTTCACGTGAAACGCCCGGCAGGTTCTCCAGCGGGGCGAACCTGACCTCGAGCCCGCCGCCCGGTTGGGCCAGGAGATGGCCAAAACCACGTACGTCTCCCCCGAAACGGGTGGACGCCGGGGGCGCCCATCGGACAGCCTGACCTGCGTGTCGACTCCTTCTCCCGCCGCTTACCCCATCCGTCGTCTGACGCCTCGCGACCTCACCGCGTGCGCCGACTTGTCCGAGGACCGGGGGTGGCAGCGCGAGGAGCACAAGTGGGGCCTTCTCCTCACGGCCGGGCAGGGCTACGGCATCGACGACCCCGAGGGGGGACTCGTCGCCGCGTGTGTCATCACCGAGTACGGCCCGCAGGGCCGCCCGGATCTGGGCGCCGTCGGCATGGTCCTGGTGGCCGCACGGCATGCCCGCCGGGGTGTCGGACGCCGCATGATGCGCCATGTCATGTCGACGATGGGCACCACCCCGCTGACCCTGTACGCGACTCCCTACGGCCGCCCGCTGTACGAGGAGCTCGGTTTCAAGGTCATCGGGCGGGCGGAGATGGTCTGCGGTCACTTCACACCGGAGGCGGCGCCCTCGGCGGTCGCCACCCGGGCGGCGACCGCCGAGGACCTCACCCGCATTCTCCGGCTCGACGAGGAGGTGTTCGGGGTCGACCGGACTCCCCTCGTCGCCCGGCTGCCCGCGTTCGCCGACCAGCTGCGGGTCGCCGAGGACAACGGCCGCCTCATCGGATACGCGGCCGCCTGGCCCAACATGGACACCCACGTCGTGGGTCCGCTGATCGCCCGGGACACGGAGACCGCGAAGGCCCTGGTCGCCTCCCTCGCCACCCACACCGACCGGCCCTTGCGGACCGACGTCGACCTGCGCCACGAGGAACTGCTCGGGTGGCTCAAGGAGCGCGGGCTGGCCCCCGTCGTCATGAACGACGTCATGACCTACGGCATCGGGGAACTGCCCGGTGACTGGTCTCGCCGCTTCGCCCCGCTGACCGTGGCGGCGGGCTGACCGGCCGGCACGGCTGAAGCGGGGTACGGGCGGGTCACTGGTGGACGGTGGTCCGCCGTCCGGCCGGTGTGCCGGCGGCGACGACGACCCCGGCCGTGGGCTTGCGGCGCTCCAGCGCGGAGGAGAGGACGGCGAGCACCAGGGCGCCCGCCGCGAGCGCAGCCCCCACCCAGTTCGGCGCGGTGTAGCCGAGGCCGGCCGCGATGACGAGGCCGCCGAGCCAGGCGGACAGCGCGTTGCCGAGGTTGAAGGCGCCGATGTTGACGGCCGATGCGAGTGTCGGGGCGCCGTGCGCCTGGTCGAGGACGCGCTTTTGCAGGGGCGGGACGGTGGCGAAACCCAGGGCGCCGATCAGCACGATCGTGACGGCCGCCGCGGCCTTGTTGTGCGCGGTGAGCGTGAAAAGCGCGAGGACGACCGCGAGGGCGCCGAGAGAGACGTACAGCATGGGCATCAGGGCCCGGTCGGCGAACCTGCCGCCGACGAGGTTGCCGCCGACCATGCCGAGTCCGAAGAGGACCAGCAACCAGGTGACGGAGCCGTCGGCGAACCCGGTCACACGGGTCGCCATCGGCGCGATGTAGGTGACGGCCGCGAAGACACCGCCGAAGCCGAGCACGGTCATCGCCATGGCCAGCAGCACCTGTGCGTTCTTGAAGGCGGCCAGCTCGTGGCGCAGGCGCACACCCTCGGGCTTCGGCATGTCGGGGACCAGCCGGGCGATTCCGGCCAGGCCCACGACGCCCAGCGCGGCCACGAGGGCGAAGGTGACCCGCCATCCGACGGTCTGCCCGACGAGGGTGCCGAGCGGCACGCCGACCACGTTGGCGACGGTCAGGCCGGTGAACATCATGGCGATGGCGCCGGCCTTCCTCTCCGGGATGACCAGGTCCGCGGCGACGACGGAGCCGATGCCGAAGAACGCGCCGTGGGCGAGTGAGGCGACGACCCGGCCGATCAGCATCACGGAGAAGGCCGGCGCGAGCGCGGAGAGCAGGTTGCCCGCGATGAACAGGCCCATGAGCAGCATGAGCATCCGCTTGCGGGACACCTTGGTGCCGAGGACGGTCATCAGCGGGGCGCCGAACATGACGCCCAGCGCATAGCCGGTGACCAGAAGCCCGGCCGTGGGGATGGAGACTCCGAAGTCGCCCGCGACCTCGGGCAGCAAGCCCATGATCACGAACTCGGTCGTTCCGATTCCGAAGGCCCCGATCGCCAGGGCCAGCAGCGCGAGAGGCATGAGGGGTGACACCTTCCGAAAGATTGCAGATGCGCTTTGCGTGCGTTCACAATAATTGCAGACGCGGGCTATATGCAACCGCCGTCTATTGCGGCGCTGCCCTATCCTGGGAACAAGCCGCTCCGGGACGGAGGAAACGCCAATGACAGCGACGGACCCCGCGCTCACCGCCCTGGCCCAGGGCTGGTCCGCCCTGGCCCTGCTGCACGGGAGGATCGAGGCGCACGTCGAGCGCGCCCTGCAGACCGGCCACGGCCTGAGCGTGCGCGAGTACTCACTGCTCGACGTGCTCAGCCGGCAGCACGACGGCGAGGGCGGCCATCTGCAGATGAAGCAGGTGGCCGACGCGGTGGTCCTGAGCCAGAGCGCCACCACCCGGCTGGTCACCCGGCTCGAGGACCGCGGCCTGCTGGAGCGGTATCTGTGCCCCACCGACCGCCGTGGCATCTACACCAACGTCACCGGAGCCGGGCTGAAGCTCCTCGAAGCGGCCCGGCCGACGAACGACGCCGCCCTGCGGGAGGCACTCGACGAGGCCGCCAAGAACCCGGAACTGGCGCCCCTGGTGCGGGCGGTGGAGTCACTGCACGCACCGGCCCCGGCATGACACGCACCCGCTCCTCCTTCACGGCACGCACCGCCAGGCGCCCCTACAGTGCGCAGCATGGAAGATCTTGAAATACGCGCCGCCGTCGCGGGCGACGTGCCCGCCATCGTCGGGATGCTCGCGGACGACCCGCTCGGCGCCCAGCGCGAGTCGCCGGACGACCTCACGCCGTATCTGACCGCCCTCGAGCGTCTCAGCGCCGACCCCCACCAGCATCTGATGGTCGCCGTGCGCGGGGAGCGGGTGGTCGGAACACTGCAGCTCTCGGTCGTTCCCGGACTGTCCCGGCGCGGTGCCACGCGCTCGATCATCGAGGGCGTACGGATCCACGCCGACGAGCGCGGCAGCGGCCTGGGCACACGGCTCATCGAGTGGGCGGTCGACGCGTCCCGCGACCTGGGCTGCGGTCTTGTCCAGTTGACGTCGGACAGGACACGGACCGACGCGCACCGCTTCTACGAACGGCTGGGCTTCGAGCCCTCGCACATCGGCTTCAAGCTCCGGCTCTGACGGCGAAGGGTGGGTCTGTTTCACGTGAAACAGACCCACCCTTCGCCGGTCAACCGGCTATTGGCCGATGCCACGCCATCCCTCGGGATCGACACCGCCGGGGATACGGGCCTGCTCGTCGTAGGGCCGGCGGGTGAAGACGAACGACCCGAGGTCGAGGTGGTCCACCGACCCGTCCGGGCGCCGCACGATCCTCAGCGACTCCCCGGTGTAGTAGCCCTCCAGCCCCGTCCATGTGCCGTCGCCGTTCGGACGGAACCGCGAGCGCCGGCCGTTGCCGGTCAGCGGTTCCAGCGAGAGGAGGCCGTCGGCGGACAGGCGCAGTCCGAAGCCGTATGTCCCCCAGTACCACTGGCCCGTCAACTCCAGCAGGGCCGGGTCCACTTGACGCAGCGGGCGCCACGGCCCGGGAATCCTCGGCTCGGCCTCGGCGACGATGCGGACGAGGTCGGCCGCGGTCGTCCACATCAGTGGCCCCGATGTGCAGTTGGCCAGCGCGACGGCCGCGATGTCGTCCTCCACGCCGATGGTGAGGCCCGCGAGGAAGCCCGGCAGCGACCCGCTGTGGCCCACGAGCAGCCGGCCGTCCCTGTGCTCGATCTGCATGCCGAGGCCGTAAGTGGACCCCGACGCGAGGTCCGCCGCCTCGGCGGGCGCGGCGGGTGTCCTCATCTCCCCCACCGACGCCGCGCTCAGCACCCGGTCGTCCCCACGGGTGAGGAAGACGGCGAACCGGGCCAGGTCGCCGGTGGTCGACCAGAGTTGGCCGGCGGGCGCCATCCGGCCCAGGTCCTCGGCCGGTTCCGGCATCAGGACATCGGCCCAGGGATGCACCGCCCATCCGCCGGCGTGCGGGGCCTCGGGCCGGACGCCGGTGCGGTGAAGACCGAGCGGTTCGAGCACCTCCCCGCGCAGCACCTCCTCCCACGGCGCTCCGCGCACTTCCTCCACGAGCGCGCCCAGCAGGGTGTAGCCGGGGTTCGAGTAGTGGTGGAGCCGGCCGACCGGATGCAGCAGCGGCCGCTCGCCCAGAACATCGGCCAGCTCCGGGCGCAGGGACCCCGGTGTCCGCTCCCACCAGGGCGCCGGCGACTCGGCCGCCAGGCCGCCCGTGTGCGCGAGGAGGGAGGCGATGGTGGCCTCGCCCGCCCCGGTGCCCGGCAGGTGCTTCTCCAGCGGGTCACCGAGGTCCAGGAGACCCTCGTCGCGCAGCCGCAGCACCAGGACCGCGGTGAAGGTCTTGGTGATCGAACCGATCCGGTACTGCGTGTTCTCGTCCGGACCGTGCCCGTCCACCGAGGTCCGCGCTCCGTGCCACACCGTCCGCCCGTCCCGTACGACGGCGGCGACGAGCGACGGGGCCCGCCCATCGCGCTGCGCGACGGCGACACGGTGCAGCAGCGCCCGCCGCGTACCCGGCAGCAGGTCTTCGTGCGAAGTCGTCATACGCACAGTCCACCCCGGCCGACACCCCGCGTCGAGCGCATTTCGCCGCAGCGGTGGATCAGGTCTGCGCCATGTCCACGAAGCGCGAGTAGTGGCCCTGGAAGGCGACGGTGATCGTCGCGGTCGGGCCGTTTCGGTGCTTGGCCACGATCAGGTCGGCCTCACCGGCCCGGGGCGACTCCTTCTCGTAGGCATCCTCGCGGTGCAGCAGGATGACCATGTCGGCGTCCTGCTCGATGGAACCGGACTCACGCAGGTCGGAGACCATGGGCTTCTTGTCGGTGCGCTGCTCGGGGCCACGGTTGAGCTGGGAGAGCGCGATGACCGGGATCTCCAGTTCCTTGGCGAGCAGCTTGAGGTTCCGGGACATGTCGGAGACCTCCTGCTGACGGCTCTCGGCGCGCTTGGAGCCGCCGGACTGCATCAGCTGGAGGTAGTCGATGACGACCAGCTTCAGGTCGTTGCGCTGCTTCAGCCGGCGGCACTTGGCCCGGATCTCCATCATCGACAGGTTCGGGGAGTCGTCGATGTAGAGGGGGGCCGCCGAGACGTCCGGCATGCGGCGGGCCAGGCGCGTCCAGTCCTCGTCGGTCATCGTGCCCGAGCGCATGTGGTGCAGGGCGACTCGGGCCTCGGCGGACAGCAGCCGCATCGCGATCTCGTTGCGTCCCATCTCCAGCGAGAAGATGACGCTCGGAAGGTTGTGCTTGATCGAGGCCGCCCGCGCGAAGTCCAGTGCCAGGGTCGACTTGCCCATCGCGGGACGGGCGGCGATGACGATCATCTGCCCGGGGTGCAGGCCGTTGGTCAGCGAGTCGAAGTCGGTGAAACCGGTCGGCACGCCGGTCATCTCCCCGCTGCGCGAGCCGATCGCCTCGATCTCGTCGAG
>NZ_BMVJ01000018.1:51415-58021 GCF_014650655.1 Streptomyces anandii JCM 4720 | reverse complement strand
GGCGCCCTCCATGATGTCGCCCAGCGGCAGGTAGTCCTCACTGGTGCGCTGCTCGGTGACCGCGTAGATCTCGGCCTGGGCGCGGTTGACGATCTCGTCCACGTCGTCGTCGGCCGCGTATCCCATCTGTGTGATGCGGGTGCCCGCCTCGACCAGGCGGCGCAGCACGGCACGCTCGTGGACGATCTCGGCGTAGTACGCGGCGTTCGCGGCGGTGGGCACCGTCTGCACCAGGGAGTGCAGATAGGAGGCGCCGCCCACCTTGTTGATCTCGCCGCGTTTGGTGAGCTCGGCGGCGATGGTGATGGGGTCGGCCGGCTCGCCCTTGGCGTAGACGTCGAGGATCGCCTGGTAGATCGTCTCGTGGGCCGGCTTGTAGAAGTCGTGGCCCTTGAGGATCTCGACGACGTCGGCGATGGCGTCCTTGGACAGCAGCATGCCGCCGAGGACGGACTGCTCGGCGTCGAGGTCCTGCGGGGGGACCCGCTCGAAGGAGGAGCCGGCGCTCTCCCAGGCCTCGCTCTCCCTGCCCCGGTCGTGCTGCTCGTCGCGGCCGCGGCCGCCGTCGGGGCGACGGCGGGAGGCCGGCAGACGATCACTGGGTCCGCTGTCGGCCCACGGGTCGTCCAGGGGCTCGGAAATGCTCACCGAGCGACCTCCTCCCGTCCGCCGAGCGGACCTCGCCGTGCCCCTCTTTTCTACGGCACGGCACTGACAAATGAGAGGCCCAACTCCGCTTGGGCCACGTCAGGTTTATGACGGTTTGGAAGGCCGGTGGACGGAGCGGGCGCCGGACAACGGTAGGCCCCCGGGCAGCGTCAGCCAATCTGGTTATCCACAGGCCATGTGGACGACGGCCCGGATGCTGTGGAGAACTCCGCGAAACCTGTGCACGGCCCGGTGGACAGCGCTGTGAACAAGCACTCGACGCCTCCCGCAAAGCATCTCTGACCTGCTCCTTTCCCATCCACCGGCTGTGCAGAAGAAAAAACTGCCCGCTCGGACCAAGATCGCATCGAACAGTGCGCACACCTGCGCACCGCAACCAGGCAAGTAAGGACTGCAAGTGCTTTGCATCTCTTACCTGTGGACGATTAGATTGGTGCTCATGACACAGGCCCCCGCACGCCGTCCGCCGGCCCGGCGCCGGCACGACCGAGAGATCGTCGCACTGGCGGTCCCGGCCTTCGGCGCGCTCGTCGCCGAGCCCCTCTTCGTCATGGCCGACAGCGCGATCGTCGGCCATCTCGGTACCGCACAGCTCGCCGGGCTCGGCGTCGCCTCGGCCCTGCTGACCACCGCCGTCAGCGTCTTCGTCTTCCTCGCCTACGCCACTACCGCGGCCGTCGCCCGGCGCGTGGGGGCCGGTGACCTCCAGGCCGCCATCCGGCAGGGCATGGACGGCATCTGGCTCGCCCTGCTGCTCGGCGCCCTCGTGATCGCCGCCGTGCTCCCCACCGCCCCCGCCCTGGTGGACCTCTTCGGCGCTTCGCACACGGCCGCACCGTACGCGACGACATATCTGCGTGTCTCCGCTCTCGGGATCCCGGCCATGCTGGTCGTGCTCGCCGCCACCGGCGTCCTGCGCGGGCTCCAGAACACGAGGACCCCGCTCTACGTCGCCGTCGGCGGTTTCGTGGCCAACGCCGCGCTGAACGCCGGTCTGGTCTACGGCGCCGGACTCGGCATCGCCGGATCCGCCTGGGGCACCGTGATCGCCCAGTGCGGGATGGCCGCGGTCTACCTGACCGTCGTCGTCCGCGGAGCTCGCCGGCACGGCGCGTTCCTGCGCCCTGACACAGCCGGCATCCGGGCGTCCGCGCAGGCCGGTGTCCCACTGCTGGTCCGCACCCTCTCCCTGCGGGCGATCCTGATGATCGCCACCGCGGTCGCCGCCCGTCTCGGCGACGCCGACATCGCCGCCCACCAGATCATCCTGTCCCTGTGGAGTCTGCTGGCCTTCGCGCTGGACGCCATCGCCATCGCGGGACAGGCCATCATCGGCCGCTACCTCGGCGCCGGCGACGCCTCCGGTGCGCGGGAGGCCTGCCGGCGCATGGTGGAGTGGGGCCTCGCGGTCGGAGTGGTGCTGGGCCTTCTTGTGATCGTGGCCCGTCCCGCCTTCCTGCCGCTGTTCACCGGTGACCCCACGGTGAAGGACACCGCGCTTCCCGCGCTGCTGGTGGTCGCACTCTCCCAGCCGGTGTGCGGTGTGGTGTTCGTCCTCGACGGAGTGCTGATGGGCGCCGGCGACGGCCCGTACCTGGCGTGGGCGATGCTGGTCACCCTGGCGGTCTTCACTCCGGCCGCACTGCTGGTGCCCGCGCTGGGTGGCGGGCTGACCGCACTGTGGGGCGCGATGACGCTCATGATGACCGTGCGGATGGCAACCCTGTGGCTCCGTGCCCGCTCCGGCCGCTGGCTGGTGACGGGGGCGGCGCGCTGAGCACGTTTCACGTGAAACAGCGAAGGGCCGCACCCTACTGGGCACGGCCCTTCTCAGCTGCTTGATCCTGACGATCAGGCGGCGACGACCTCGATGTTGACCTTGGCGGCAACCTCGGGGTGCAGACGCACGGACGTCTCGTGGGCGCCCAGGGTCTTGATCGGAGACGACAGCTCGATACGGCGCTTGTCGACCTCGGGACCACCGGAGGCCTTGATCGCCGAGGCGATGTCGGCCGGGGTGACGGAACCGAAGAGACGACCGGCGTCGCCGGAGCGGACGGCCAGACGGACCTTCACGCCCTCGAGCTGGGCCTTGACCTGGTTGGCCTGCTCGATGGTCTGGATCTCGTGGATCTTGCGAGCACGACGGATCTGCTCGACGTCCTTCTCGCCACCCTTGGTCCAGCGGATCGCGAACTTCCGCGGGATCAGGTAGTTGCGAGCGTAACCGTCCTTGACGTCGACGACGTCGCCCGCGGCGCCGAGGCCGGAGACCTCGTGGGTGAGGATGATCTTCATGAGTCGGTCACCCTTCCCTTAGCGCGCGGTGGAGGTGTAGGGCAGCAGCGCCATCTCACGGCTGTTCTTGACGGCCGTGGCGACGTCACGCTGGTGCTGCGTGCAGTTGCCGGTCACGCGGCGGGCACGGATCTTGCCGCGGTCGGAAATGAACTTCCGCAGCATGTTCGTGTCCTTGTAGTCCACGTACGTGACCTTGTCCTTGCAGAAAGCGCAGACCTTCTTCTTAGGCTTGCGCACAGGCGGCTTCGCCATGGTGTTTCTCCTGTGTGATCAAGAAGGGGGAAAGCGAGCCCTAGAAGGGGGGCTCGTCCGAGTAGCCGCCACCGCCGCCGGAGCCGCCGCCGCCCCAGCCGCCGCCACCCTGGTTGCCACCGGCGGGAGCGCCGGTCGCCCACGGGTCGTCGGCCGGAGCACCGCCGCCCTGCTGGCCGCCACCGGGACCGCCGCCCCAGCCGCCGCCCTGCTGGCCGCCACCGCCGCCGCCGTAACCGCCCTGGCCACCGCGGCCGGAGGTCTTGGTGACCTTGGCCGTGGCGTTGCGCAGGCTGGCGCCGACTTCCTCGACGTCCAGCTCGTAGACCGTGCGCTTGACGCCCTCGCGGTCCTCGTAGGACCGCTGCTTCAGCCGGCCCTGCACGATGACGCGCATGCCTCGCTGGAGCGACTCCGCGACGTTCTCCGCCGCCTGCCGCCAGACCGAGCAGGTCAGGAAGAGGCTCTCGCCGTCCTTCCACTCGTTCGTCTGACGGTCGAAGGTGCGGGGCGTGGACGCGACACGGAACTTCGCGACCGCCGCACCGGAAGGGGTGAAGCGCAGCTCGGGGTCGTCGACAAGATTGCCGATGACCGTGATGACGGTCTCGCCTGCCATGGGTGAACCTCTCGGCGGGTGTGCTGCTGGCTGCTTGGTGCTACTCGAATCCCGAGATCAGCTGAGCGGAAGGCTCAGTGGGTCTCGGGGCGGAGGACCTTGGTCCGGAGGACCGACTCGTTCAGGTTCATCTGGCGGTCGAGCTCCTTGACGACCGCAGGCTCGGCCTGCAGGTCGATGACCGAGTAGATGCCCTCGGGCTTCTTCTTGATCTCGTACGAGAGACGACGACGGCCCCAGGTGTCGACCTTCTCGACCTTTCCGCCACCGTCACGGACGACGGAAAGGAAGTTCTCGATCAGCGGGGAGACAGAGCGCTCCTCGAGATCGGGGTCGAGGATGACCATCACCTCGTAGTGACGCATGTGGAACCCACCTCCTTTGGACTCAGCGGCCACGGTCGTTCCGTGGCAGGAGGGTTGTGATGCGCTGGTACCGATGTCCGTGAGTAAACCAGGACCCACTGACAACGGGGGTCCGCTCGGCCGGATCGGCCGGGCTGCGGCACGGCAGGGCACCGGTACAGAAGCAACAGCTTACCCGCCCGCCACCGTCCGGTTGAAATCTGGCTCCGAGGGCAGACAATCTGTACACATCGGGTTGTGCAGGGCGAAGCGATGCTGCCTTCGGCAGGAGGTATCCCATGGCTCAGATGATGCGATCGACCAAACCCAGCAACGGTCTGCTGGCCACGGACGGCAAGCCGCACCCGCTGCAGAACGGCCTGCTGGCCGTGAGCGTGGTACTGGGCGCGATCGCGGCCGCCACCGCGGCGTTCCCCGGACTCCACTTCCTGACGGCCTGGACGGGCCTGTTCGGTGTCCTCACCGCCGGGTACGGCCAGTTCATCTCCGAGACGACACGTGAGCGCTTCGGTCTGGTCCTCGCACTGGGCGCCTCCGCCATCGGCCTCTACTTCGGCATGGCCAACGGCGGCCTCTTCGGCATCTTCAACGGGTTCGTCGGCGGCTGAACCCGCACCCCGCGGACGCTCCCCATGGGTCCGCGCACGGCGCCCCGGCAGGCGACAGGCCGGGGCGAAGGTTGCGTGCGGCCAGTCTGCGCGCTCCCCGGGCGCAGTAGGCTTCGGCGCGAGAGCCGGACCCCTGTACCCATGGGGACACGCCAGCCCGAGGAGCGCCCCGAATGAGCCTGACCCTGAGGACCATCAGTCGAGAGCAGCATCTGGCCTACATCCAGAACCTGCCCGCGGCGAGTCACATGCAGGTGCCGGCCTGGGCGGACGTGAAGGCCGAGTGGCGCTCGGAGAACCTGGGCTGGTTCGACGACCGTACGGGCGAGATGGTCGGCGCGGGCCTGGTCCTCTACCGTCAGCTGCCCAAGATCAAGCGCTACCTCGCCTACCTGCCCGAGGGCCCGGTCATCAACTGGTTCGCTCCGAACCTGGACGACTGGATCCAGCCGATGCTGGCGCACCTGAAGCAGCAGGGAGCGTTCTCGGTGAAGATGGGCCCGCCCGTGGTCATCCGGCGCTGGGACTCCGACACCATCAAGAAGGGCATCCAGGACCCGGACGTGAAGCGTCTGCGCGACCTGGAGGCCGACTTCATCGAGCCCCGCGCCTTCGAGGTCGCCGACAAGCTGCGCCGCATGGGCTGGCAGCAGGGCGAGGACGGCGGCGCCGGCTTCGGCGACGTGCAGCCCCGCTACGTCTTCCAGGTGCCGCTGGCCGGCCGCTCCCTGGAAGAGGTCCACAAGAACTTCAACCAGCTGTGGCGCCGCAACATCAAGAAGGCCGAGAAGGCCGGCGTCGAGGTCGTCCAGGGCGGCTACCAGGACCTCGAGGAATGGCAGCGGCTGTACGAGATCACGGCCGTGCGCGACCACTTCCGGCCCCGCCCGCTGTCGTACTTCCAGCGCATGTGGACGGCCCTCAACACCGAGGACCCCAACCGCATGCGGCTGTACTTCGCCCGGCACAACGGCGTGAACCTGGCCGCGGCCACGATGCTGATCGTCGGCGGTCACGTCTGGTACTCCTACGGCGCCTCCGACAACATCGGCCGTGAGGTCCGCCCCTCCAACGCCATGCAGTGGCGGATGCTGCGCGACGCCTACGCGCTCGGCGCCACCGTCTACGACCTGCGCGGCATCTCCGACTCGCTGGACGAGACCGACCACCTCTTCGGACTGATCCAGTTCAAGGTCGGCACCGGCGGACAGGCCGCCGAGTACCTCGGCGAGTGGGACTTCCCGCTGAACAAGCTGCTCCACAAGGCGCTCGACATCTACATGTCGCGCCGCTGATCCACATACCGGCCGCGACACCGCCGATCCGTTCGGCGGCGCCGCCGGTCTTCCACCCCACACACCCCAGCCCACGAGAAAGGTTCCGGGTCCGGCCATGGCGCTCACGCTCTACGTCGACACCGCGCGCTGGCGGGCGCACCACAAGCACGTGCAGGAGCAGTTCCCGGGACTCGTCCCGGTCTGCAAGGGCAACGGCTACGGCTTCGGCCACGAGCGGCTGGCGGAGGAGGCCACCCGGCTGGGCTCGGACGTCCTCGCCGTCGGCACCACCTACGAGGCCGCACGCATCAAGGACTTCTTCGGTGGCGACCTGCTGGTGCTGACGCCGTACCGGCGCGGCGAGGAGCCCGTGCCGCTGCCCGACCGGGTGATCCGCTCGGTGTCGTCGGTGGACGGGGTCTACGGCCTCGTCGGCGCCCGTGTCGTCATCGAGGTGATGTCCTCGATGAAGCGGCACGGCATCAGCGAGCAGGACCTGCCGCAGCTGCACTCCG
>NZ_BMVJ01000018.1:44154-51389 GCF_014650655.1 Streptomyces anandii JCM 4720 | reverse complement strand
CCATCGAGAACGTCCGCCTGGAGGGCTTCGCCATCCACCTCCCGCTGGACCGCACCGACGGGTCGGACGCCGTCGAGGAGGTCATCGGCTGGATGGACCGGCTGCGCGCTGCCCGGCTGCCGCTGCACACGATGTTCGTCAGCCACCTCAAGGCCGACGAACTCGCCCGGCTCCAGCAGCAGTTCCCGCAGACCCGCTTCCGGGCCCGGATCGGCACCCGGCTGTGGCTGGGGGACCACGATGCCACCGAGTACCGCGGGGCCGTCCTGGACGTCACCCGTGTGGCCAAGGGCGACCGCTTCGGCTACCGGCAGCAGAAGGCCGCCTCCGACGGCTTTCTGGTGGTCGTGGCGGGCGGCACCTCGCACGGTGTGGGTCTGGAGGCCCCCAAGGCGCTGCACGGCGTCATGCCGCGCGCCAAGGGCGTCGCCCGGGCCGGCCTGGCCACGGTGAACCGGAACCTCTCCCCGTTCGTCTGGGGCGGCAAGCAGCGCTGGTTCGCGGAGCCCCCGCACATGCAGGTGTCCATCCTGTTCGTGCCCTCCGACGCCCCGGAGCCGAAGGTCGGCGACGAACTGGTCGCCCATCTGCGGCACACCACCACGCAGTACGACCGGCTCGTGGACCGCTGACGGAGGCCACCGGCCCCGGCACGCGAAAGGCCGTACACGGCAGGCACCGTGTACGGCCTTTCGCGTACGAGCCCTTCCGCGCAAGGCATGTCGCACACGCCCTGCCGAAAGAGGCGTTCGCTCAGAGCGAACCGTCTTCCGGGGAGCCCGGACCCCGGCCGCCCCACTCCACCTGAGGACCATCGAAGTGGGCGGCGTGGCGCGGCGGATGGGCCGCGGCGCCGAGTACGAAGACGTCCTCCGCGCCGTCGAGCACCCCGCCCGAGGGATCGTCGTCCCCGCTCCGGCGCACCACGTCCCGGTCCGGCATGACGATGTCCCGCACCACGACCGCGCACAGGTAGGCCGTTCCCACCAGGTGGGCGACGATGGCCCAGTGGTAGCCGTCGGTCGGCAGGCCCTTGTGGGCCTCGCCGCTGGTCGTGTAGGCGAGGTACATCCAGATGCCGAGGAAGTACGCCACCTCGCACGCCTGCCAGATCAGGAAGTCCCGCCACTTCGGCCGGGCCAGCACGGCCAGCGGGACCAGCCACAGGACGTACTGCGGTGAGTAGACCTTGTTGGTGAGGATGAAGGCCGCCACCACCAGGAAGGCCAGTTGCGCGAAGCGCGGCCGGCGCGGTGCGGTCAGCGTCAGCGCCGCGATACCGAGGAAGCACAGCACCACCAGGAGCGTGGCCGTGGTGTTGACGAAGTCGGTGCTGGGCGGGTTGCTCGTGTTCTGCGCCCAGATCAGCCAGAAGGAGCCGAAGTCGACGCCCCGGTCGTGGCTGAACTTGTAGAACTGCCACCAGCCGTCGGTGGCGAAGGCCATCACCGGCAGGTTCACCACCAGCCAGGCGACGACCGCGCCCGACAGCGCCCTGCCGAAGTCCCGCCACTTGCCCGCGCGCCAGCACAGCACGAACAGGGGGCCGAGCAGGAAGACGGGGTACAGCTTGGCGGCCGTGGCGAGCCCCAGGAGGACGCCGAAGGCCAGGGAGCGGCCGCGGGACCACATCAGCATCGCGGCGGCCGTCAGGGCGACCGCCAGCAGGTCCCAGTTGATGGTGGCGGTCAGCGCGAAGGCGGGCGCCAGCGCGAGCAGCAGTCCGTCCCAGGGCCGACGTGCGTGCGTACGGGTCACGCAGACGGCGATGACGGCGGCGCACACCATCAGCATCCCGGCGTTGACCATCCAGTACCACTGCTCCTGGTGCTGGATGCTGCCGCTGCCCGGGGTGAGCCAGGAGGCCACCTCCATGAACACACCGGTCAGCACCGGGTATTCGAGGTAGGGCATGTCGCCGGGGAGCTTGTCGAAGTAGGGCACCAGCCCGTCGGCGAAGCCACGCCCCTGGTACAGGTGCGGGATGTCCGAGTAGCAGGCCTTGGTGTACTGCGAGCTCGCGCCGAAGAACCAGGCGCTGTGGTAGCAGGGGGCCTTCTGCACCAGGCCGAGGGCGAACATGCCGATCGCCACGAGCGCGACGACCCGCACCGGCGTCCACCAGGACGTCCCGAGCAGGGCGCGCCGGCCGATGGGGCCGCCGATCAGCTCGCTGCCGGCCGCGGCGACCTTGTCCTCCCGGGTCGGCCGCACCGGCTCGGGTTCGTGCACGCTCGCTGGCGTCGATTCAGCACTGGGCATGCCGACATCCTGCCGTACGCGGCTGGGAAAACGCCGTGGGCCGCCGCACCTGGTCGGTGCGGCGGCCCATGTTTCACGTGAAACACCCTCCTCGGGCGGTAGGGCGGCTAATTGCCGGTGCCTCCGAAGAACCCTCCGCCTCCGTTGCCATTGCCGTTGCCGCGGGTGGTCCCGGTGTTGCTACCACCGTTGACTCCCGTGTCGGTGGGCGAGGGCGTGGGCGTGGTGCCTCCGTCGGTGCCGCCGTTGCCCGTCTGGCCCCCGGTGTCGGCGCAGCCGAAGAAGCCGCAGTTCGACTTGGAGGGTGTGGGTGTCGGGCTGGGCTGGGTCAGGCTCGGGGTGGGCGACGGCGTCGGGCTCGTCTGCTGGCTCTGGGTGGCCGAGGGAGTGGGCGTCGGGCTCGGGGCCGCGTTGACGATCTCGCCGATGGGAGTCGGGGGCTCGAACGACTGCGCCGGCTGGCCCTGGAGGGCCTGCAGCATGTAGTCGTGCCAGATCTGGGCCGGGAACGAGGCACCGTGGATCTTCTTCTGGCCGCCCGTGCCGTACATCTTCAGGAACGTGCGCGACTTGTTGTTCGCGTTGTCGTCCATCCGGAACATGCTGATCGCGGTGGACAGCTGCGGGGTGTAGCCGACGAACCAGGCCGACTTGTTGCCGTCCGTGGTACCGGTCTTGCCGGCGACGTCACGGCCGGGCAGCTGGGCGTTGGTGCCCGTGCCCTTGTCGACCACGGTCTTCAGCACGTCGGTGACGTTGTCGGCGACCGCGGCGGTGAAGGCCTGCTTGGTCGCGCTCTTGTGCTCGTAGATGGGGCCGTCCTTGTTCTCGACCTTCGTGACCGAGAACGGATCGTTCTGCTTGCCGCTGGCGGCGAAGGTCGAGTACGCGCCCGCCATGCGGATGGCGCTGGGGTCGGAGATGCCGATGGAGAACGACGGGTAGGTGGTGCCGGTCAGGCTGCTCTGCAGCAGACCCGCGTCCAGCGCCGCCTGCTTCACCTTGTCCAGGCCCACGTCCATGCCGAGCTGCACGAAGGCGGAGTTCACCGACTCACGCATCGCCTCGCGCAGATCGATCATGTAGCTGGGCGGGGTGCCGTACGACTCGCCGCCGTCGTTGGTCTGGAGCCACTCCTCGCCCTTCTCGTTCTTCCAGACGGACCCGTTGTACTCCTTGATCTTGAGCTTGTTCTGGCCGCTGAAACGGCTCTTGGGGGAGACCTGGGTGCGCTCGTCCTGGGCCTGCGTCGGGTCGCCGTTCGGGTTGCGGACACCGTCCCGCATGGCCGCCGCCAGCACGAACGGCTTGAAGGTCGAGCCGACCTGCGCGCCGGTGGCGTCGGCGTTGTTGGTGAAGTGCTTGGTCCAGTCCTCGCCGCCGTAGATCGCCTTGATGGCGCCGGTGGACGGTTCCACCGAGGCCCCGCCGAACTGGACGTACTTGTCGGTGTCCGGGCGCTGCTTCGGCTTGATGTTCGCCTTCTGGACCTTCTGGACCGCGTTCTTGAGCTCCTCGACCTTCTTCTTGTCGAAGGTCGTGTAGATCCGGTAACCGCCCAGCTGGAGGTCGTTCGCGGTGATCTTGGTGTTGTGGATCAGATAGCCCTTGGCGAGGTCGACCAGGTAACCGATCTGCCCGCTCAGCCGGGTGTTGGCCCGGGGACTCAGCACGTGCGGGAGCGTCGTGTACTTGGCCCGCTCGGTGGCGCTCAGGTGGCCGTACTTGACCATCTTGTCGAGCGTGTCCTGCATCTGCGCCGTGGCGCGCCTCTTGTTGGCGTCGGGCGTGGCCGTCGGGTCGATGGAGACCGAGCCGGCCGGGTCGTAGTAGGTCGCGCCCTTGAGCATCGCGGCCAGGAACGCGCACTCGCCCGCGTTCAGGTTCTTGGCGTCCTTGTTGAAGTAGGCGTGCGCGGCCGCCTGGATCCCGTAGGCACCCCGTCCGTAGTACGCGGAGTTGAGGTAGCCCTCCATGATCTTGTCCTTCTTGACCGTCGCCCCCACCTTGATGGAGATGAAGATCTCCTTGAACTTGCGGGTGATCGTCTGCGACTGGTCGTCGAGGCGCGCGTTCTTCACGTACTGCTGGGTGATGGTGGAGCCACCCTGCGTCTGACCGCCGGTGGCCATGTTGAAGAGCGCGCGGGCGATGCCCTTGGGGTCGATGCCGCTGTCGGTGTAGAAGGTCTTGTTCTCCTGCGAGACGACGGCGTACTGCATCGCCTTGGGGATGTCGGAGAGGTTGATGATCTGGCGGTTGACCTCGCCACCGGTCCGGACCATCTCGGAGCCGTCGGACCAGTAGTACACGTTGTTCTGCGCCGTCGCGGCCTGGGCGACGTTCGGCACGGACACCATCGCGTAGCCGATGCCCGCCACGGCCACCAGACTGCCGAGGAAGCCGATGAACAGGCCCGTCACGAGCTTCCAGGACGGCATCCAGCGCCGCCAGCCGTACTTGCCCGCGCGCGGGTAGTCGATGAAGCGCTTCTTGCCGGGCGGCGCCGGGCGTCCCCTGCCGCGTCCCGGCCCGTTCGGGCCGCCGGGGCCGCCGGGCTCGGCCGCTCTGCGCCGGCCTCCGCCCCGCTGTGCCGCACGCCGGGCCTCGGCCCTGCTGCCGTAGGGGCGCTCCTCGCCTCCCGCGCCATACGCACCCGACCCATAGGAACCGGTCCCATAGGAGTCGGCTGGAGACCCGGTGGCGCCTCGCGGTGCCGCACGGCGGCCGGAGGACGAACCGGACTGGCCGCGTCGGGCCGCGGCACGTCCGCCTCCCTGCGGCTGCGGCGGTTTGCGACGGTGCTCGCTCATCGAACGACTACTCCTCGGGCAGGCGCACCCTTGCGCGCCTGGAAACGGCGGCTGGTTTCCGGTCCCCCCGAAGTACGGATGTGGTCGGTCGCGCATTCACCCGTACTGCACCGGGGACGAGGACGTCCCCCGGCGTCACTCGGTTCCCGGTGGTGTGCATGGCGCACAGACTACGCACCGTCAAAACCCGCCGAGCACAGAAGTTCACCCCAAATCAGGCAAGTTGCCTCCAGCGAATCGGTGATGTGATCCCGTTCACCCTCGTCCCCCTTGTCGCATCCGGGGGCCCGTTCTATCGTGCTGATGTATCGAGTCGATACATCAGCACGACATAAAGACCGTTCACGGCATCCGGAGTGGCCCCGCCGCCCGGATCGCGGCAGAGAGGAGGCGACGATGGGCCGGCGTTCCGGGATCCTGGAGTTCGCCGTACTCGGCCTGCTCCGCGAATCCCCGATGCACGGCTATGAGCTGCGCAAACGACTCAACACATCACTGGGTGTGTTCCGTGCGTTCAGCTACGGCACGCTCTACCCCTGCCTCAAGACGCTGGTCGCGAGCGGCTGGTTGACGGAGGAACCGGGGAACACCACCGAGGACGCCCTGGCCGCCCCGCTCGCCGGACGCCGCGCCAAGATCGTCTACCGGCTGACCGCGGAAGGTAAGGAGCACTTCGAGGAGCTCCTCTCCCAGACCGGTCCCGACGCCTACGACGACGAGCACTTCGCCGCGCGCTTCGCCTTCTTCGGGCAGACCTCGCGCGACGTGCGCATGCGCGTGCTCGAGGGCCGCCGCAGCAGGCTCGAGGAGCGCCTGGAGAAGATGCGCGCCTCGCTGACGCGCACCCGGGAGCGCCTCGACGACTACACGCTTGAGCTCCAGCGCCACGGAATGGAGTCCGTGGAGCGCGAAGTGCGCTGGCTGAACGAGCTCATCGAGAGCGAGCGGGCGGGCCGGGACCTCAAGGGTTCCGCCCCCGGGGGAACCGCTCAGCAGGACACCACCAATGGAACGACGGGCGGCCTGCCCCGGCCCGGGATGCCCTCCCGGCCGGATACGCCCGGCGACACCGCCACGTGAGGTCCCGCCGGGGCTTCACCGAGTACACACAGGGAGCAACCGCCAATGGGTTCGGTTCGCGTAGCCATCGTCGGCGTGGGCAACTGCGCCGCGTCGCTGGTGCAGGGCGTCGAGTACTACAAGGACGCCGACCCGGCCTCCAAGGTCCCGGGCCTCATGCACGTGCAGTTCGGCGACTACCACGTGCGTGACGTCGAGTTCGTCGCCGCCTTCGACGTCGACGCGAAGAAGGTCGGCCTCGACCTCGCGGACGCCATCGGCGCCTCCGAGAACAACACCATCAAGATCTGCGACGTGCCCTCCACCGGTGTGAAGGTCCAGCGCGGTCACACCCTCGACGGCCTCGGCAAGTACTACCGCCTCACCATCGAGGAGTCCGCCGAGGAGCCGGTCGACGTCGTCCAGGTCCTCAAGGACAAGCAGGTCGACGTCCTGGTCTGCTACCTGCCCGTGGGCTCCGAGGACGCGGCGAAGTACTACGCCCAGTGCGCCATCGACGCCAAGGTCGCCTTCGTCAACGCCCTCCCGGTCTTCATCGCCGGCACCAAGGAGTGGGCCGACAAGTTCACCGAGGCGGGCGTCCCGATCGTCGGCGACGACATCAAGTCCCAGGTCGGCGCCACCATCACGCACCGCGTCATGGCGAAGCTGTTCGAGGACCGGGGCGTCATCCTGGACCGCACGATGCAGCTGAACGTCGGCGGCAACATGGACTTCAAGAACATGCTCGAGCGCGAGCGCCTGGAGTCCAAGAAGATCTCCAAGACCCAGGCCGTCACCTCCCAGATCCCCGACCGGGACCTCGGCGAGAAGAACGTCCACATCGGCCCGTCCGACTACGTGGCCTGGCTCGACGACCGCAAGTGGGCCTACGTCCGCCTCGAGGGCCGCGCCTTCGGTGACGTCCCGCTGAACCTGGAGTACAAGCTCGAGGTCTGGGACTCCCCGAACTCCGCGGGTGTCATCATCGACGCCCTGCGCGCCGCGAAGATCGCCAAGGACCGCGGCATCGGCGGCCCGATCCTGTCGGCGTCCTCCTACTTCATGAAGTCCCCGCCGGTCCAGTACTTCGACGACGAG
>NZ_BMVJ01000018.1:42023-44124 GCF_014650655.1 Streptomyces anandii JCM 4720 | reverse complement strand
GCCCGCGAGAACGTGGAGAAGTTCATCCGCGGCGACGTCGAGCGCTGACGAGAAACCCGCTCCTGCCAGGGCTGTCGAGGGTCCCCGGGTGTTGCCCGGGGACCCTCGGCGTATGTGAGGCTGTGCCCCATGGCCGTCGTCCGTGACCTGCGCGTCCTGCTGCGCCACCGGGATTTCCGGCGCCTGCTCGCCGTACGGCTGCTCTCCCAGGGCGCCGACGGCGTCTACCAGGTCGCGCTCGCCACCTACGTCGTCTTCTCCCCGGAACGGCAGACCTCGGCCGCCGCTGTCGCCTCCGCGATGGCGGTGCTGCTCCTGCCCTACTCCCTCGTCGGGCCGTTCGCCGGCGTCCTGCTGGACCGCTGGCGGCGCCGCCAGGTCCTGCTGCACGGCAACCTGGCGCGCGCGGTGATGGCGGCCGCCACCGCCGTGCTGATGGCCGCCGCAGTCCCGGACTGGCTGTTCTACGTCTCCGCGCTGTGCGTCACCGCCGTCAACCGCTTCGTCCTGTCCGGGTTGTCCGCCGCACTGCCGCGTGTGGTCGACGCCGAGCGGCTGGTGATGGCCAACTCCCTCTCGCCGACCGCCGGGTCCCTGGCCGCCTTCGCGGGCGGCGGCCTCGCCTTCGCCGTACGCCTTGCGGGCGCGGACTCCGACGCGGCCGTCGTCCTGCTCGGAGCCGCCCTCTACCTGTGCGCGGCGCTCACCTCCCTGCTGATGGCCCCGCGCCTGCTCGGCCCCGACCGGGCCCTGACGCGGCCACGGCTGCGTACGGCCCTGACCGGCACCGCCCGCCAACTGGCGGCGGGCATACGTCACCTCGCCGCGCCCCCGCGCCGTGAGGCCGCCTGGGCGCTGGCCGCGATGACGCTGATGCGGTTCTGCTACGGCGCGCTGACCGTGATGGTGCTGATGCTGTGCCGCTACGGCCTGACGTCGGACCCCGGGGAGGGACTGCGCCTGCTCGGGCTGGCGCTGGGCGTCTCCGGCGCCGGCTTCTTCGCCGCCGCGGTCGTGACGCCCTGGGCGGCCGGGCGACTGGGGCCCGCCCGCTGGATCGTCGTGTGCGCCGGATCCGCGGCGGTGCTGGAGCCCGCCCTCGGTCTGCCCTTCGCCACCGGCCCGCTGCTGGTCGCGGCCTTCGTCCTGGGGCTGACCACCCAGGGCGCGAAGATCGCCACGGACACGGTGGTGCAGTCCGCGGTCGAGGACGGCTTCCGGGGCCGGATCTTTTCCGTTTACGACGTGCTGTTCAACGCCGCCTTCGTCGGCGCTGCGGGCGTCGCCGCGCTCATGCTGCCGCCGGACGGCCGCTCGGCCGCACTCGTGGTGACGATCGCCGTGATCTACGGAGCGGTTGCGGTGGCTATGGCCCGCTTTGAACGCCGGTAAGTGTCACATCAAAGAAACAGAGTGCCTACGGGTTACAGCGTTGTCAGTGGCGGCCTGTAGCTTACGTGCGTCTTATTTCGACGCCATGTTCGCGTCACCATGCTGATGTTCGAGGGGGACCCCCAGTGACCACTCCGCCGCCGCCCCAGGGCCAGAACCCGTACGCCCAGGCGCCCACCGCTCCGATGGGGCAGCAGCCCGGCCAGCCGGGAGTCACGCAGCAGCCGTACGCCCCCTTCCCGCAGCAGCAGGGCGCGCCGGTTCCGCCTCCGCCCGCGCCGGCGAAGCGCGGCAGCAAGAAGGCCCTGCGCATCGTCGGATCGATCGTCGTCCTGATCATCGTCGCCGGCGTGAAGTTCGGCATCGGCTGGTGGGCCAGCGAGACCGACGCCGAGACGACCTCGGTCGGCTCCTGCATGCACAACGACGGCACGGACACCAGCGCCGACCTCAACGAGGTCGACTGCTCGTCCAGCAAGGCCCAGTACAAGGTGGTCCAGAAGTTCGACGGCTCCACTGACGAGAACAAGTGCAAGGGCGTCAGCGACGCGACGATCTCCTACGTCCAGAGCGGCGGCGGCCACGACGTGGTGCTCTGCCTCAAGGAAGCCAAGTAGCACCTGGGTGAGCCATGACGAAGGGGCGGTGTTTCACGTGAAACACCGCCCCTTCGTCATGCGTGGATGAGCTCACTGAAGTCTTCGGGGGT
>NZ_BMVJ01000018.1:38189-41999 GCF_014650655.1 Streptomyces anandii JCM 4720 | reverse complement strand
CACGTTTCACGTGAAACATCCTGCTGGGCCCACCACTCCTTGAGTGCCGCCACTGCCGCGTCGTGCTCCATCGGGCCGTGCTCGAGGCGGAGCTCCAGCATGTGCTTGTAGGCCATGCCGACGACCGGCCCCGGCTTCACGCCCAGGATCTCCATGACCTGGTTGCCGTCGAGGTCCGGGCGGATCGCGTCCAGCTCCTCCCGTTCCTGGAGCTCGGAGATGCGCTGCTCCAGTCCGTCGTACGCCCGCGACAGCGCGGACGCCTTGCGCTTGTTGCGCGTGGTGCAGTCCGAGCGGGTCAGCTTGTGCAGTCGGTCGAGAAGCGGCCCCGCATCGCGGACGTAGCGGCGGACCGCGGAGTCCGTCCACTCCCCAGTGCCATAGCCATGGAAGCGCAAGTGCAGCTCGACCAGGCGCGAGACGTCCTTCACCAGCTCGTTGGAGTACTTCAGAGCGGTCATGCGCTTCTTGGTCATCTTCGCGCCGACCACCTCGTGGTGGTGGAAGGAGACCCGGCCGTCCTTCTCGAAGCGGCGGGTTCGCGGCTTGCCGATGTCGTGCAGGAGGGCGGCCAGCCGGAGGGTCAGGTCGGGCCCGTCCTCCTCCAGCGCGATGGCCTGCTCCAGCACGATCAGCGTGTGGTCGTAGACGTCCTTGTGCCGGTGGTGCTCGTCGCTCTCCAGCCGCAGCGCGGGCAGCTCGGGCAGGACGTGCCCGGCGAGGCCGGTCTCGACCAGCAGGGTCAGGCCCTTGCGCGGGTGGGCGGAGAGGATCAGCTTGTTCAGCTCGTCCCGCACCCGCTCGGCCGAGACGATGTCGATACGCCCCGCCATCTCCTTCATCGCCGCGATGACCTCGGGGGCGACCTCGAAGTCGAGCTGGGCGGCGAAGCGGGCCGCCCGCATCATGCGCAGCGGATCGTCGGAGAAGGACTCCTCGGGAGTGCCCGGGGTGCGCAGCACCCGCGCCGCCAGGTCGACCAGCCCTCCGTGCGGGTCGACGAACTCCTTCTCCGGCAGGGCCAGCGCCATCGCGTTGACCGTGAAGTCGCGCCGGACGAGGTCCTCCTCGATGGAGTCGCCGTAGGACACCTCCGGCTTGCGGGAGGTCCGGTCGTAGGCCTCCGACCGGTATGTGGTGACCTCGATCTGGAAACAGCGCTCGACACCCTCGACCCGCGCCTTCTTCTGCGCGCCGACCGTGCCGAAGGCGATTCCGACCTCCCAGACGGCGTCCGCCCACGGCCGCACGATCTTCAGTACGTCCTCGGGCCGCGCGTCGGTCGTGAAGTCCAGGTCGTTCCCGAGCCGGCCGAGCAGCGCGTCCCGGACCGAGCCGCCGACCAGGGCGAGTGAGAACCCGGCCTCCTGGAAGCGGCGGGCGAGATCGTCGGCGACAGGGGCAACCCGCAGCAGTTCGCTCACCGCGCGCTGCTGCACCTGGCTCAGGGCAGTGGGAGTGTCTTCGTTGGCGTTCGGCACAACAGAAGAGGGTACGTGTCCGGGCCACTCGGCCGCCTCGCCATTGCCGGGCCCGGACAGCTCCTCCCATACGGCCGCAAGCACAGCCCTTGTGACGTACGGAACAGGTCCCCCGTATTCGTGCGCATCAGGCCGCTCCACGGCTCTCCGCCGATCTTGGACCCGCCTCCGCGGCACTTCACCTCGGCGCGCATCGTTACCATGCCTGGACGCACATTCCGAGACCACTGACGACGACGAGGGACGGGCGAGCGCGTGGCCGAGGCGGCAGACTTCCAGGGGACCAGTCCCTCACCTGCCCGCCGCCTGCTGCGGCGAGCCGGGACTCTGCTCGCCGGTGCGCCCCTGCTGGCCGGTCTGCTGCAGCTGCCCGCCGCGTCGTCGGCGCAGGCCGCCGGCCAGGACGCCGTGCGGACCGCCTCCGGCTCCGGCACGGTGGCCGTCGCCCTGGACTCGCTGACTCCCGGCGCTCCCAGCGACGGGGACACCGTGACCGTCGCCGGCACGGTGACCAACAACGGCAAGCAGGCGGTCACCAACGCCCACGTGGGTCTGCGGGTGGGTCCCGAGCTGAACACCCGCTCGGACATCGACGCCGTGGCCCGGCGCACCGGCTTCGAGCCGGGGGCCGACGGCGACGAGGTCGGCGGCAAGTATGTGCAGAAGTTCGCCTCGCTCGACCCGGGCGCCGCACAGCACTTCAGCATCTCCGTCCCGGTCGACAAGCTGAACCTGGGCGGGAACGGCGTCTACGAGTTCTCCGTGTCCCTGTCGGGCCGGACGACCGCGCAGCCCTGGGAGCAGGTGCTGGGCATCCAGCACACGTTCCTGCCCTGGCAGTCCTCGGACGCGGACACCAAGACGAAGACGACCTTCCTTTGGCCGCTCGTCTCCAGCGTCCACATGACGGCCGAGACCGGTCCCGGCGAGCAGCAGACGCCGGTCTTCCTCGACGACGACCTCGCCAAGGAGATCTCGCCCGGCGGCCGTCTGCAGCAGATGCTGTCGCTGGGCAAGGATCTCGACGTCACCTGGGTGATCGACCCCGACCTGCTCGCCTCCGTCGACGCCATGACGCGCAACTACCGGGTACGCAATCCCAAGGGCGGCAACCCGCTGCCGGGGACCCAGCAGGCGGTCGCCAAGCAGTGGCTCGCCGAGCTCCAGCAGGCGGTGACGGGCAAGGAGGTCGTCGCGCTGCCCTTCGCCGACCCGGACCTCGCCTCCCTCGCCCACAACGGCACCAGCGTCACCGGCTCGCTCAGCCAGCTCAGGGATGCCACCGATGTCGCCGCCAGCACGGTGGAGACGGTGCTGCACGTGAAACCGGGCACGGACTTCTCCTGGCCGGTGGACGGCGCCGTCGACCCGTCGATCGTGAAGGTCGCGACCTCGGCGGGCGCCGACAAGGTGATCGCGCGCAGCGACAGCCTCGAGGAGACCGGCGGCCTGACCTACACGCCCTCCGCCGCCCGCCCTATCGGCGGCGGCACCACGGCGGTCGTCGCCGACGAGCGGCTGTCGACGGCGTTCGAGGACGACATGACGGGCGCCGGCAGCACCACGCTCGCCGTGCAGCGGTTCCTCGCCCAGAGCCTCGAGCTCGACGGCCAGACGAGCAAGCAGCGCAGCATCGTCGTCGCCCCACAGCGCATGCCGACCGCGAGCCAGGCCCAAGCCATGGCGCAGGCGCTGACGGCCCTCCAGCAGAGCACCTGGTCCCAGCCCCAGGATCTGGCCGCGGCCGCCAAGGCCAAGCCGGACCCGGGCGCCACCACACGGCTGCCGTCGACGGCCGACTACCCCTCCTCTCTGCGCAAGCGGGAACTCGGCCGCTCCGCCTTCGCCGCGATCGCGAGGACGCAGGACAAGGTCGACAACTTCAAGGTGGTCCTCACCGACGAGTCCCGGGTCGTCACGCCGTTCGGACGTGCCATGAACCGCGAGATGTCCGTGTCGTGGCGCGGCCGGGACGGTGAGGCGGAGAGCTTCCGCGACGGCGTGGAGGCCTACCTCGACGACCTGTCCCAGCAGGTCAAGCTGATCGACAAGTCGGAGACCAAGCTCTCCGGCCGCAGCGCCACGATCCCGGTGACCGTGCAGAACAACCTCGTGCAGGGCGTCGACCACCTGGTGCTGCGGCTCACCTCCACCAACCCCACCCGTCTCAAGATCGGCGGAAAGGCCTACAGCGAGCAGCCGGTCACGGTCTCCGGCGGGCACAGCCAGTCGGTGAAGTTCACCACCTCGGCCAACGCCAACGGGCGCGTGACGGTCGTCGCCCAGCTGTACACGCAGGACGGCCAGGAGTACGGCGACCCCGTCTCCT
>NZ_BMVJ01000018.1:25773-38155 GCF_014650655.1 Streptomyces anandii JCM 4720 | reverse complement strand
TCGACGTGAAGGTCACCGAGATCACCGCCGCCGTGATGCTGGTCATCGGCGGAGGCGTCCTGCTGCTCGTCCTCGCCGGCTTCCGGATGTACACCCAGCGCAAGCGCGCCGCGGCCCGGGAGGAGACGGAGGCCGCCCCGGACGGCCGGGACGGGGACGAGGGCGAGGACGCGCAGGACCCCGACGGCGAGCAGGACCCTGACGGCGACCAGGACCCCGACGGCGACCAGGACGCCGGCTCCGGGCAGAACCCCGAGGGCCCCGCGGACCGTCTTGAGAAGAAGGAGTCGGACACCCGGCCCCGGGAAGGCGACCCGGAGCAGGCGAGTGACCCGACACCGGACACCGCAGCGGAAAACGCCGACCCGTCCGGCACGGGTGAGAAAGTGGACCGTTGAGGATGTCGTGGCCAAAGGGCCCGGACGATGAGGTGGGGTAAGCATGAACGCGCCGTACGACGGTGACCACGGCCACGCCGTGGGCAGCTCGGGCTACCCCGAAGGCCCGCCGCCCGAGCCCGGCCAGGTACCGCCGCAGCCTCCGGCGGACATGTACCTCCAGGACGCCTACGACGACGACCCCTACCGGGGCCAGGACCTCACCGCCCAGGATCCCGTCGGCGAGGCGCTGTACGACCGCGCCGCGCACCCACCGCCGCCCCCGGGCGCGTACGGGCCGCAGCAGCCGCTCTACGGCACGCCACCGCAGTCGCCGTACGCCCCCGACCCGCGCGTGTGGGCCCGGACCCCGCCGCCGGAGCCGTCCGGCGCCGCCGCCCGGCACATGCCGTACGGCGAGGACCCCCGCACCACGCAGTTCGTCGGCGTCGACGACCTCGTCAGCCACTCCGGCGAGGAGCGCCACGAGCCGGACGCCTTCGCGCACCTCTTCCGGGACCAGCAGCAGGGCGGCTACCCGGAGGCACGGCAGAGCGGCTACGACCGGCAGGACCCCGGGCAGTACGGCTACCAGCCACCGCAGCACGCCGACGCGAGGCCTGCCGCAGGCGTCCCCTCGGTCCCCGGCCCCGCCGCGGCTCCGGCCGCCGGCGGACCGCCGATGGGCGCCTACGCCCCGGCCCCCGCGCCCGGTGCTCCCAGTGCGCCCGGTGTGGCCGCCGCTCCGGCGGCCGAGCCCGCCGCGCCGCCCGCGCCCGCGAAGAAGGGCGGCCGGGCCTCCGGCCTGATGAAGTCGAGCGCCGTGATGGCGGCGGGCACGATGGTCTCCCGCCTGACCGGGTTCATCCGCTCCGCGATGATCGTGGCCGCCCTGGGCACCGCCCTCCTGGGCGACACCTTCCAGGTCGCCTACCAGCTGCCGACGATGATCTACATCCTGACCGTCGGCGGCGGCCTCAACTCCGTGTTCGTCCCGCAGCTCGTGCGCGCCATGAAGGAGGACGAGGACGGCGGCGAGGCGTTCGCCAACCGCCTCCTGACCCTGGTGATCGTGGCGCTGGGCGTCCTGACCGCACTGGCGATGTTCGCCGCTCCGCTCCTGGTCCGGCTGCTGTCCAACCCGGTCGCCAGC
The DNA here is from genome assembly GCF_014650655.1 of Streptomyces anandii JCM 4720. Classification (GTDB taxonomy): domain Bacteria; phylum Actinomycetota; class Actinomycetes; order Streptomycetales; family Streptomycetaceae; genus Streptomyces; species Streptomyces anandii. The sequence continues at coordinate 36,625 of NZ_BMVJ01000018.1, read as the reverse complement.
GACCTGCCGGCCAACGAGGTGGCCGTCACCTTCACCCGGTACTTCCTGCCCACCATCTTCTTCATGGGCATCCATGTGGTCATGGGCCAGATCCTCAACGCCCGGGGCAAGTTCGGCGCGATGATGTGGACGCCGGTCCTCAACAACGTCGTCATCATCGCCACGCTCGGCATGTTCCTGTGGGTCTACGGCACCGCCGCGAACTCCCACATGAACGTCGCCAACATCCCGCCGGCCGGACAGCGCCTGCTGGGAATCGGCGTGCTCCTCGGCCTGGTCGTACAGGCGCTCGCGATGATCCCCTACCTGCGCGAGACCGGCTTCAAGCTGCGCCTGCGCTTCGACTGGAGGGGCCACGGCCTGGGCAAGGCCGCCGTGCTCGCCAAGTGGACGGTCCTGTTCGTCCTCGCCAACCAGGCGGGCGCGCTGGTGGTCACCCAGCTCGCCACCGCCTCGGTGAAGGACACCGACATCCCCGGCACCGGCTTCAGCGCCTACGCCAACGCCCAGCTGGTCTGGGGCCTGCCGCAGGCCATCATCACGGTCTCCCTGATGGCCGCGCTGCTGCCGCGCATCTCGCGTTCGGCGGCCGAGGGCGACAGCGGGGCCGTCCGCGACGACATCTCGCAGGGGCTGCGCACGACGGCCGTCGCCATCGTGCCCATCGCCTTCGGGTTCCTCGCCCTCGGCATCCCGATGTGCACGCTGATCTTCGGGTCCTCCGGCACCGGCGCCGCCACCAACATGGGCTACATGCTGATGGCGTTCGCCCTCGGCCTGATCCCGTATTCGGTGCAGTACGTCGTCCTGCGCGCCTTCTACGCCTACGAGGACACCCGGACGCCGTTCTACAACACGGTCATCGTGGCCGCGGTCAACGCGGCCGCTTCCGGCCTGTGCTACATGCTGCTGCCGCCTCGCTGGGCCGTGGCCGGCATGGCCGCCTCGTACGGCCTGGCGTACGCGATCGGCGTGGGCGTCGCATGGCGCAGGCTGCGCAAGCGCCTCGGCGGCGACCTCGACGGCTCGCGCGTCACACGGACCTACGCCCGCCTGTGCATCGCCTCGGTGCCGGCGGTGCTCGTCAGCGGGGCGGCCTGCTACGGCATCGGCCACACGCTCGGGCAGGGTGTCATCGGGTCGTTCGCCGCGCTGCTGGCCGGTGGCGCCCTGCTGCTCGGCGTCTTCTTCGTCGCCGCCCGCCGCATGCGCATCGAGGAACTCAACTCCCTCGTGGGCATGGTCCGTGGGCGCCTGGGGCGTTGAGGCAGGGGTAGGCGCACAACCATCGTCCGCGGCTGTGTGTCGTGCATAGCGGCGGACTGTGGGCACAATTGGTTTCGGCGTCGGACAGCGCGCAACGGATGGGGAGGCAGGAGCGACGGTGGCGGAACGGAGCACGGCTGCCGTCGACGTGGCAGACAACAGCGGTGACGAGCCGCTGACCGCCAAGGCGGACCAGTCCACGGCCGACGGGGTGGCGCAGAACCGGGAGCGGGACACGGACAACGACGAGGCACAGGGAAGCAACGGGATCGCGGGTTCCGCGGAGAAGGCCTCGACGCCCGAACTGCACAGCGGTCACAAGCTGGCCAGACGCTATCGCCTCGAGGAGTGCGTCACTCGTCTGGACGGATTCAGCAGTTGGCGCGCGGTGGACGAGAAGCTGCGCCGCGCGGTCGGCGTGCACGTGCTGCCGGCCCATCACGCCCGCGCCCGTTCGGTACTGGCCGCGGCCCGCTCCTCGGCGCTGCTGGGTGACCCGCGTTTCGTCCAAGTCCTCGACGCGGTCGACGAGAACGACCTCGTCTACGTGGTCCACGAGTGGCTGCCCGACGCGACCGAGCTGACCACGCTGCTGTCGGCCGGCCCTCTGGAGCCGCACGACGCCTACCAGTTGGTCAGCCAGGTCTCCTCCGCGATGGCCGCGGCGCACCGCGAGGGCCTCGCCCATCTGCGGCTGAACCCCAACGCCGTGCTGCGCACCTCCACCGGTCAGTGGCGCATCCGCGGCCTCGCCGTGAACGCCGCCCTGCGCGGCATCAGCTCCGACACCCCGCAGCGCACCGACACCGAGGCGATCGGCGCCCTGCTGTACGCGGCGCTCACCCAGCGCTGGCCGTACGAGAACGACGCCTACGGACTGGCCGGTCTGCCCAAGGACATCGGCCTCATCCCTCCCGACCAGGTGCGCGCCGGCATCCACCGCGGCCTGTCCGAGCTGTCCATGCGCGCCCTCGCCAACGACGGCGCCACCGCGTCCCGCCACGAGTCGCCGTGCACCACGCCGGAGGAACTGGTGAAGGCGATCGGCGAGATGCCCCGCATCCGCCCGCCGGAGCCCGCGTTCACCGCGCCGCCGGAGTACCAGCACACCTCGTACCAGCAGGGCACGTACGGCCGCCCGGCGCCGCGCCCGGGCGCCACCCAGCCGGTGCCGACGCCGCCGCCCCCGCTGCAGAGCCGCACCGGAAAGGCGCTGAAGTGGGCCGTCTCGGCCCTCCTGATCGCCGCCCTGGGACTCGGCAGCTGGCAGCTCGCCGACGCCCTGATGGACCAGGGGGGCAAGGCCGGCAACGACACGCAGACGCAGACCCAGGACGGCAACGAGAAGAACGGCAACAAGCCCAAGCCGGCCCAGCCCATCCAGATCCAGGGCGCCCGGGAGTATGTGGCGAGCGGTGACGCCCAGGCCCCGGAGGCCGTCGGCAACACCTATGACGGCAACAGCTCGACCTACTGGCGGACCAGGCGCTACAACGCCGGCCCGAGGCTGGCGCCGTACAAGCCGGGCGTGGGCATCGTCTACGACCTCGGCTCGGCCAGGACGGTCACGTCCGCGTCGATAGCGCTCCGGTACGGCGGAGACCACACCACGGTCCACCTCTACGCCACCGACTCCCTGACCCCCTCGACCGGAGTCGACGGGATGAAGGAGATCGGAACCCAGACGACCAGCGCCACCTCTCTCACGGTGAAGGCGGCGAAGTCGCTGAAGACGCGCTTCGTCCTGCTGTGGATCACGGACGTGCCCCAGGCACCCAGTGACGGCTACAGCGGCGCCGGCTACAAGCAGGCCATCACCGATGTGAAGTTCACCGGCTGACGCCGCACGGAGGGGGAGGGGGCCGGATGGCGGACGACACCGCCCGCGACGGCACGAGCGACCAGGACCTCCTGGCCCGCCATGTCGCGGGTGACCCCGATGCCTTCGGCGAGATCGTACGGCGGCACCGCGACCGCCTCTGGGCCGTCGCCCTGCGGACGCTGGGCGACCGCGAGGAGGCGGCTGACGCGGTGCAGGACGCCTTCCTCTCTGCCTACCGGGCCGCCCACACCTTCCGCGGGCAGTCGGCCGTCACGACCTGGCTCCACCGGATCACGGTGAACGCGTGTCTGGACCGGGCCCGCAAGGCCGCCTCGCGCAAGACCTCACCGGTGGACGACACCGAACGCCTGGAGCAGTTGCTGGAGCCGCACGAGTCGGCCTCCGCGCCCGCCGAGCGCAACGACGTCCAGCGGCAGCTCGTGGAGGCCCTGGGCACCCTTCCACCGGACCAGCGGGCCGCACTCGTCCTCGTGGACATGCAGGGGTATCCGGTGGCCGAGGCCGCCCGCATCCTCGACGTGCCGACCGGAACCGTGAAGAGCCGGTGCGCCCGGGGCAGAGCCAGGCTCCTGCCGTTGATCACCCATCTGCGGCCGGGCAGACCCGGTGCCGGAAAAGAAAAAGAAGAGGACACGGGCCGGAACCGGGTAGAGGGGACATCCGTCCCACCGGCAGCGGGCACCGAAGACAGGGGCGCGCGGAACACCGGGCCAAGTGATTCAGCTGCTGTGAAGGGCGGAGGTGGGCGAGCGTGACAGCCACGACGGACACGGCCGGGCACCCGGACGTCACGGAGATCTCCGACCTCACCGAAGGCCTGCTGTCCGCTTCCCGCACCGAGGACGTCCGGCGACACCTCGACGAGTGCGAGCAGTGCGCGGAGGTCCACGCGTCGCTGGGGGAGATCCGCGATCTGCTCGGCGCCATGTCCGAGGCCGACGCGTTGCCCGAGGCCCAGGCGATGCCCGGGGACGTCGCTGACCGTATCGACGCGGCCCTCGCCGCCGAGGCGGCCCGTGTCTCCACGGGCGGCGCGCTTGTTTCACGTGAAACATCGGTCGACGACCGCTCCCATCGCACCCCGGTCGGCCGCCCCTCGGGCCATGCTCGCGCCTCCAGCACGGGGCCGGGCCGCACGGCCCGCACGCGTCGCGGGCGCCGCCGGATCGCCGTCCTGGGCTCGGCCTTCGCCGTCGCAGCTGTGGGCGTCGTCTCCCTCGTCCTGGCGACCCTCCACGAGGGCAAGGACGGCGGCACCACGGCGGAGGGACGCCCCAGCGCCTCCGCCGACACCTTCGCCTCGGGAACGCTGCAGCGCCAGGTGGCCGGCCTGCTGGAAAAGGCACAGAAGTCCCAGGGCACCACCCACGCCCCCCACAGCTTCGGTGCGGACTCGGCCACCGGCACCGGCAACCCGAACGTCCTCAAGAGCGAGCCCACCGTCTCCGTGCCCGCCTGCGTCCAGCAGGCCATCAACAACACCGGGACCCCCCTGGCCGCCCAGTCGGGCACCTACGACGGGAAGAGCGCCTATCTCGTGGTGCTCCCCGACGCCTCCGGCGACACCAACCGGGTCACCGCCTATGTCGTCGACGCGACCTGCGTCCAGCGCCCCTCGGCCGGGGCCAAGGTCCTTCTGACCCACTCCTACGCGCGTTCCTGAGCACCGACGCTTGGCCGCCGGCACACGTGGTATCCCCTACGGTGTCGACGCCTCCGTGTGCCCGGGGACACCGGGAATGCGCGCCCCTTAGGATCCGTTGGGTGGGGTGAGAGCTGTGAGCAAGGCTCCCACCGGCCGTACGAGACAGTCCAGAGACGAGGAATCAAGCCGTGAGCGACGTCCGTAACGTGATCATCATCGGCTCCGGGCCCGCCGGCTACACGGCGGCGCTCTACACCGCGCGCGCGTCGCTGAAGCCGCTGGTGTTCGAGGGCGCCGTCACCGCGGGTGGTGCGCTGATGAACACCACCGAGGTGGAGAACTTCCCCGGCTTCCGCGACGGCATCATGGGCCCCGACCTCATGGACAACATGCGGGCCCAGGCGGAGCGCTTCGGCGCCGAGCTCGTCCCGGACGACGTCGTCGCCGTCGACCTGGCCGGTGAGATCAAGACGGTCACGGACACCGCCGGCACCGTGCACCGGGCGAAGGCCGTCATCGTCACCACCGGCTCGCAGCACCGCAAGCTCGGCCTGCCGAACGAGGACGCCCTCTCCGGCCGCGGCGTCTCCTGGTGTGCGACCTGTGACGGATTCTTCTTCCGGGACCAGGACATCGCCGTGATCGGCGGCGGCGACACCGCGATGGAGGAGGCCACCTTCCTCTCGCGCTTCGCCAAGTCCGTGACGATCGTCCACCGCCGGGACACGCTGCGCGCCTCCAAGGCGATGCAGGAGCGCGCCTTCGCCGACCCGAAGATCAAGTTCGTCTGGGACAGCGAGGTCGCCGAGATCCAGGGCGAGCAGAAGCTCACGGGCCTGAAGCTGCGCAACCTCAAGACCGGGGAGCTCTCGGACCTGCCGGTCACCGGCCTGTTCATCGCGATCGGCCATGACCCGCGCACCGAGTTGTTCAAGGGCCAGCTGGACCTCGACGAGGAGGGCTACCTGAAGGTTGACTCCCCGTCCACGCGCACCAACCTGACCGGTGTCTTCGGCGCCGGTGACGTGGTCGACCACACCTACCGGCAGGCGATCACCGCGGCCGGCACCGGCTGTTCCGCGGCCCTCGACGCCGAGCGCTTCCTCGCTGCCCTCGCGGACAACGAGCAGAAGGCCGAGCCCGAGAAGTCCACCGTCTGACACCCCCAACACCCCACCGCACAAACCAGTTAAGGAGCCCGCCGTGGCCGGCACCCTGAAGAACGTGACCGACGACTCCTTCGAGCAGGACGTACTCAAGAGCGACAAGCCCGTCCTGGTGGACTTCTGGGCCGCCTGGTGCGGTCCGTGCCGCCAGATCGCTCCGTCCCTCGAGGCGATCGCCGCCGAGCACGGTGAGAAGATCGAGGTCGTCAAGCTCAACATCGACGAGAACCCCGCTACGGCTGCCAAGTACGGTGTCATGTCGATCCCGACGCTGAACGTCTACCAGCGCGGCGAGGTCGCCAAGACCATCGTCGGCGCGAAGCCGAAGGCCGCGCTTCTCCGCGACCTCGACGAGTTCATCGCCGAGTGAGGCCGTGCGCGAAGGCCTGAGAGCCACGCGACGTTTCACGTGAAACACGAATGGGCCAACCCGGACGGGTTGGCCCATTCGCTTGTCGCTACAGCGGCCGCAGCGCCGGTTCCTTCTGGACGGCTCCCAGCAGCCGGTCGAGCGCCATCTCCACGTCTTCCTTCCAGGACAGCGTCGACCTGAGTTCCAGCCGCAGCCTTGGATGGGTGGGATGGTGCCGAACCGTCTTGAACCCCACGGCCAGCAGATGATCGGCCGGCAGCATGCACGCCGGTTCCTTCCAGCGGGCGTCACCGAACGCCTCTATGGCTTTGAAGCCCCGCCGCAGCAGATCCTTGGCCACCGTCTGGACCATCACCCGGCCCAGCCCCTGTCCTTGATACCCCGGCATGATGAAACCGGTCATCAGCTGGACCGCGTCGGGGGAGACAGGGCTCGTGGGAAACGCGGTGGAGCGGGGGACGTAGGCGGGGGGAGCGTAGAGCACAAAGCCCACGGGGACGTCGTCGACGTAGACGACCCGGCCGCAGGAGCCCCAGTCCAGCAGGACGGCGGAGATCCAGGCCTCCTTCTCCAGCGCGGGCGTGCCCGCCTTCACCGCGGCTTCGCCGCTGACGGGGTCCAACTCCCAGAAGACACACGCGCGACAGCGCTTGGGAAGGTCCTGAAGGTTGTCCAGCGTAAGCGGTACGAGCCGACGGCCCATGGAGGCTGATCCTCGCTTCCTTCGCCCGCAGCGTCACGAGCGGCTGTCAGAGCGCCGCGCTCCCGGATCAGGCTGCCGACGAAACCGCCGATCGCACCCAGTCCCAGACCCGCGCTCACCAATCCGGTGCGGCTCACCGTTCGCATGGCCCCCGCCTCCCACTCAGAGGTGCCGCCAGGTGGACGCGCCATACCCGATCGCATCGTATCCACGAAGCGATTCCATCGATACCGACTGAAAGCAAAGAGCGAGCCGTGTTCCGGTACACACCGGACACGGCCCGCCCCCGCGGATCGGCCGAGTCGAACGCATCCTCGAAGGACGTTCCGAACTCAGTCCTCCACGTCCTCCGTCCCGCCGTCCAGCAGGCTCTTCTGCAGCACCGGGCCCTCACCCGGAGCCAGCGTCCCGAGGATGCGCTCCAGGTCCTCCATGGAGGCGAACTCGACGGTGATCTTGCCCTTCTTCTGCCCCAGGTCGACCTTCACCCGCGTCTCGAAGCGGTCGGAGAGGCGAGTGGCCAGGTCCGACAGCGCGGGCGAGACGCGGCCGCCGGCGCGCGGCCCCTTGGAACGCGGAGCCGTCTGGGGGCGCGAACCCATCAGGGTCACGATCTCCTCGACGGCCCGCACGGAGAGGCCTTCGGCCACGATCCGATGAGCCAGCCTGTCCTGCTCCTCCGAGTCCTCCACGGAGAGCAGCGCCCGGGCATGACCGGCCGAGAGCACACCGGCGGCGACCCGGCGCTGCACCGCCGGCGACAGCTTCAGCAGCCGCAGGGTGTTGGAGACCTGAGGGCGGGACCGGCCGATGCGGTCCGCCAGCTGGTCGTGGGTGCAGTTGAAGTCCTTCAGGAGCTGGTCGTAGGCGGCCGCCTCTTCCAGCGGGTTCAGCTGCGCCCGGTGCAGGTTCTCCAGCAGGGCGTCCAGAAGGAGCTTCTCGTCGTCCGTGGCCCGCACGATCGCCGGGATCGCCTCGAGGCCGGCCTCACGGCAGGCCCGCCAGCGCCGCTCGCCCATGATGAGCTCGTAGCGCGCGGGGCCGAGCTGCCGTACGACGACGGGCTGGAGCAGTCCGACCTCCTTGATGGAGGTGATGAGCTCGGCCAGCGCGTCCTCGTCGAACACCTCACGCGGCTGGCGCGGGTTCGGCGTGATGGCGTCCAGGGGAAGCTCGGCGAAGTGGGCGCCCAGGGGAGGCGCGGGCGCCTCCGGGGCTCCGGCACCCACCGGCTCCTCTGTTTCACGTGAAACAGGCGGCAGCGTGGCCACCTTCGCCGCGGCCACTCCGCGATCGCCGCGGTCCGCGGTCAGAAGCGGAACGGACGTCGGCGATGTGGACCCGGCGCCTCCTGCCGCTGCCTGTGCCGGTGGCTTCTCCCCGGTCGGGGCAGCAGGGATCAGTGCGCCGAGACCACGGCCCAACCCCCTCCGTCGCTCGCTCACTGAATCCCCTCCACCATGCTCGGGTCGCTCTGGGCGCCGATGTGGGCGTGGGTGGCGTCGTAACTGACGCCGACACCCTTCAGCGCGATTTCTCGGGCCGCCTCCAGATAGGAGAGGGCACCGCTCGATCCTGGATCGTAGGTCAGCACCGTCTGGCCGTAGCTCGGCGCCTCCGAGATACGGACGGAGCGCGGAATGCTCGTCCGCAGCACCTCGTCACCGAAGTGGCTGCGCACCTCGTCGGCGACCTGGGACGCCAGACGCGTCCGGCCGTCGTACATGGTGAGCAGGATGGTCGACACATGCAGGGTCGGGTTGAGGTGCCCCCGGACCAGATCGACATTGCGGAGCAGCTGGCCCAGTCCCTCCAGCGCGTAGTACTCGCACTGGATCGGGATGAGGACCTCCTGGCCGGCGACCAGGGCGTTGACCGTCAGCAGGCCGAGCGAGGGCGGGCAGTCGATGAGGATGTAGTCCAGCGGCTGCTCGTACGCCTGGATCGCCCGCTGGAGCCGGCTCTCCCGCGCCACCAGGGACACCAGCTCGATCTCCGCACCGGCGAGATCGATCGTGGCGGGGGCACAGAAGAGACCTTCGACATCGGGGACGGGCTGGACGACTTCTGCCAGCGGCTTGCTCTCCACCAACACGTCGTAGATCGAAGGGACTTCGGCGTGATGGTCGATGCCCAGCGCGGTGGAGGCGTTGCCCTGCGGGTCCAGGTCGATCACCAGGACACGGGCGCCATGCAGAGCCAGCGAGGCGGCAAGGTTGACGGTGGTCGTCGTCTTGCCCACTCCGCCCTTCTGGTTGGCCACCACCATGACGCGGGTCTGCTCCGGACGCGGCAGGCCCTCGCCGGCGCGGCCCAGAGCTTCGACCGCCAGTTGGGCGGCACGACCGATCGGAGTGTCGTCCATCGGGGGCGGTGTTTCACGTGAAACATCCTCCCCCATCGACTCGGTACGGGGACCGGGGACCGGATCGGTCATCGGTCCCGCGATGTTGGCGTCGGACCGCAAGGATTCACTCTCCTCGACTTCAGGCTCGCAATGAACAGAGCCTCCCATGCCATCGGGGTGGTGAACCAGTGAGGCCTGTCGTTCTGTGGAGAAATCCACCTCTGTGGACAACTCCGTGCCCTCTCCGAGTGAACCGAGGGGCTTACGGTCGCGAGGTTGGGCCGCAGCGCGGCCACGGTTGATGATCCCGTGCAGCAGTGAGCGACGTTTCACGTGAAACACGATGCACAGCAGCCATGGCCGAACCGTCGCGACACTCCGTCACGCATGGGTTTGGCAGCTTGTGTGGAGTACGTCTCGTCCCGCCGACGGCTACCGCCGCCGACGCGTCCGTCCCGTCCTGGCCGCCTTCGCACGCTTGGCCGCGAAGCGCACGCCACCGGGACTCTCCCCGACCTCGACCCGGACCACGGTGGACAGCGGGTCCACGACCCCCTCACCCACATGCAGGATCGAGGTCTCCACCGCGCCGAGCTTGCTGAGCGCCGTGGCGGCGCTCTTCAGCTCCTCCTCGGCCGTGTCCCCCTTGAGCGCCAGCATCTCACCGTAGGGACGCAGCAGCGGAATGCCCCACGTGGCCAGGCGGTCCAGGGGCGCCACCGCACGGGCCGTGACCACATGTACCGGCGGCAGCTTGCCCATGACCTCCTCGGCACGCCCCCGCACGACGGTCACATGGTCGAGGCCCAGCAGTTCGACCACCTCGGTCAGGAAGTTCGTGCGGCGCAGCAGCGGCTCCAGCAGCGTGATCTTCAGGTCCTCGCGGACCAGCGCCAGGGGGATGCCCGGCAGTCCGGCGCCCGAGCCGACGTCGCACACCGTCACGCCCTCGGGCACGACCTCGGAGAGCACGGCGCAGTTCAGCAGGTGCCGCTCCCACAGCCGTGGCACCTCACGCGGCCCGATGAGCCCTCGCTGCACCCCTGCCTCGGCCAGCAGCTCGGCGTACCGGACCGCATCCGCGAAGCGATCACCGAATACGTCGCGTGCCTGCTCGGGCGCAGGGGGAAGCTCCACTGCCTCCGTCACGGGGACCGTCCTTCCGTACCGCATCAGCGCGATCAGCGCCGACCACCAGAACTACCAGGCTGACAAAATTCGGCCCCGCCTGCGGGCAGACGGGGCCGGTGGAACTCGGGACCGCTCAGGCGGGAAGCACGACGACGAAGCGCTGCGGCTCCTCGCCCTCGGACTCGCTGCGCAGACCGGCAGCCTTGACCGCGTCGTGCACGACCTTGCGCTCGAACGGGGTCATCGGCTTCAGCTTCACGGCCTCACCGCTGCTCTTGACCTCGGCCGCGGCCTTGGCGCCCAGCTCGGACAGCTCGGCGCGCTTCTTGGCGCGGTAACCGGCGATGTCCAGCATGAGGCGGCTGCGGTCACCGGTCT
>NZ_BMVJ01000018.1:20718-25750 GCF_014650655.1 Streptomyces anandii JCM 4720 | reverse complement strand
CCCGGTGCACGGCCAGTCGCGTGAGCTCCTGCAGTGCCTCGAGCACCTCGCCGTCGCGTCCGACCAGCTTCTGCAGGTCCCGGCTGCCGGCGTCGCTGATGATCGAGACGGACGCACGGTCCGCCTCGACGTCCATGTCGATGTCACCGTCGAGGTCGGCGATGTCCAGCAGACCCTCGAGGTAGTCCGCCGCGATCTCGCCCTCCTGCTCCAGGCGGGACAGGGTGTCTGCACCCTCGGCAGCGGCGGAGGTGGTGCCTTCCGTCACGGGATGGGCTCCTTCTTACTTCTTGGACGGGGACTTGGGCCGCTGCGGACCCTTGCGCTGACCGGACTGCGCCCTGCTGCGGGTGCCGTTGCCCGGCTTGGCGGCCGCGCCCTTCTCGGTGGCGGCCGGCGGGGCGTCCTGCGGCTCGTCGGACTTGCTCAGCGAGGTGGTCTGCGGAACCTGCTCGGCATCGGTGTCACCGGCCGCCTTCGGACCGCCCGACTGGCGCTGGGCCTTGGACTGCCGCTTGGGCTGCTGGCGCCGGGGCGTGGCAGCGGCGGCCGTGGTGGTGGTCGTGCCGTCCTCGGTCTGCACCACGACGGCGCCCTCGCCCTTCACCACGGTTCCGTCGGCCTGGGCCACCAGGCCCGCCTTGCTCAGACCGTTGATGAACTTGCGCTCGAACTCGTTGCGGTCGCGGCCCTTGGTGACGATCGCCTTGACGATCGCCTTCTCGCTCCGCCTGCGGACCTTGCCGTGGTTCGTGACGTGCTTGCTCAGGCGCTCCAGGTAGGCGGCCTGGGCCTTGGAACCCGGGGTGGGGTTGTTGTGGATGACGTACATCTGCTGGCCCATGGTCCACACGTTGGTGGTCAGCCAGTAGACGAGGACACCGACCGGGAAGTTGATGCCGAAGACGGCGAACATGACCGGGAAGACGTACATCAGCATCTTCTGCTGCTGCATGAACGGCGTCTTCACGGTGGTGTCGACGTTCTTGGTCATCAGCTGGCGCTGCGTGTAGAACTGCGACGCCGACATCATGACGATCATGACCGCGGTGACGACCCGGACGTCGGTCAGGGACGCGCCGAGCGCGGCGACCTTGTCGGCGCTGTCCGTGAACTTCGCGGCCAGCGGGGCGCCGACGATGTGCGCGTGACGGGCGCTGGCGAGCAGCGACTCGTTGATGACGCCGATCGTCTTGCCCGTCGCGATCGCGTTGAGCACGTGGTACAGGGCGAAGAAGAACGGGGACTGCGCCAGGATGGGAAGGCACGAGGAGAGCGGGTTGGTGCCCGACTCCTTGTACAGCTTCATCATCTCTTCGGACTGACGCTGTTTGTCGTTCTTGTAGCGCTCCTGGATCTTCTTCATCTCCGGCTGGAGCGTCTGCATCGCGCGCGTCGCCTTGATCTGCTTCACGAAGAGCGGGATCAGGCAGATGCGGATCAGGACCACCAGGGACACGATGGACAGACCCCAGGCCCACCCGGTGTCAGGCCCGAAGATCGCTCCGTACACCTTGTGGAACTGGACGATGACCCAGGAAACGGGCCAGGTGATGAAACTGAAGAGGCTGGCAATCGTGTCCACTAATCATGCTCCTTGGGCATGGGACGAGGTCTTCGCGGCCGGGCTCGGCGGGTTGGTCCCGTCGGTGGCCGGTTCGGCGGCGGAGGTCCCGCCCTTGCGTGCGCGCCAGGCGCCGCGCAGCATCTCGTGCCACCGCGGGCGCTTGCGCGGCGGGACATGGTCCACACCGCCCAGCGACCACGGATTGCACCGCAGGATGCGCCACGCGGTAAGGGCTGTTCCCTTGATCGCGCCGTGCCGGTCGATGGCCGTGTAGCCGTAGTGGGAACACGACGGGTAGTACTTGCACACCGGCCCGAGCAACGGGCTGATGGTCCACTGGTACAGCTTGATGAGAGCCAGCAGCGGGTACTTCATCGCGCGCCCCCTCCCAGCAGTCGTCGAAGGGCGGCATCCAGGTCTCGGGCCAGCTGAGCGTGGTCGGCGTCGCCCGCTCCGGGCAGCGCTCGTACGACTACCAGGCTACCGGGGGGCAGCAGGGCGACCCGGTCACGCATCAGATGGCGAAGTCTGCGCTTCACGGTATTGCGTACGACCGCGCCACCCACTGCCTTGCTCACGACGAAACCCGCACGCGTCGGGGGAGCGCTCTCCCCAGGCGCGTGCGGGTCCGTGGCACCGCTTCGAAGGTGGACGACGAGGAGTGGGCGTCCGGCCCGGCGTCCTCGTCGTACCGCGGTCGCGAAGTCCTCGCGCCGCCTCAGCCGGTTCTCGGTGGGCAGCACGACGGCATGACCTGACCGGAATCAGGCGGACAGACGGGCGCGACCCTTGCTACGGCGGGACGCGAGAATCGCGCGGCCGGCACGGGTGCGCATACGCAGCCGGAAGCCGTGGGTCTTCGCGCGACGACGGTTGTTCGGCTGGAAGGTGCGCTTGCTCACTCGGGGGCTCCAGAAAGAAATCGGTGGTTGCGGGGTGCCGTCCTGGCTGTCACCGTGCGCCCACGAGTAGCTCGCAGTTACGCCCGAGTGCACCGCTGTCCGATCACCTTGCGCGATCTGTGCCCTTCGGAGGCAGGCGGCAGCAGCCATCGACAACTCGACCTGGTTACGGTACGCGCGGCTGCGCCATTCGGTCAAACCAGCAGGCGCCGAGAGACACTGTCCACAGCCTGGGGACAACAACTTGAACCGTACGGGCCGCCCCGAATACCGTGACTCGACTGACGATTCGTTCCCTTGTCCCCCGCCCCAGCGGTTTTGCCCCGCACATCCGACCGATTCCGTCCCGACCCGTCCCCGGACCACACGTTCGTGGGACCCGTGAGAGAGCGTGCCCTGTGGCTGACGTACCTGCCGATCTTGCCGCAGTGTGGCCACGAGTACTGGAACAGCTCCTCGGCGACGGCCGCGCGCAGGGCGTGGAGACGAAGGACGAGCACTGGATCCGCCGCTGTCAGCCGCTCGCGCTGGTCGCGGACACGGCGCTGCTCGCGGTGCCGAACGAGTTCGCGAAGGGTGTGCTCGAGGGCCGCCTCGCGCCCGTGGTCAGCGACACGCTGAGCCGCGAGTGCGGCCGCCCCATCCGGATCGCCATCACCGTCGACAGCTCCGTCGGCGAGGCCCCGGCCCCCGCGGCACCCGCTCCGCCGGCGCCGCCCGCCCCGCAGCGCTACGAGGAGCAGGAGCTCCCCACCGGCCAGGGCGGCTACGACGGTCAGGGCTCCTACGAGGGCCAGGGCGGCTACGAGGGCCAGGGCTCCTACGACGGCCAGGGCGGCTACGAGGGTTACGGCAGGCACCGGCAGGAGAACCCCCGCCCGGGCCGCCCCGGACGCGCGGACCAGCTCCCCGGCGTAGGCGGCGACCCGCTGCCGGGCCCGGGCCCCCAGCAGTCCGACGGCCCCGACCAGCTCCCCACCGCGCGCCCCGCCTATCCCGGGGAGTACGCGGACTACCAGCGCCCCGGGCCCGGCGCCTGGCCGCGCCCCAAGCAGGACGACTACGGCTGGCAGCAGCAGCGGCTCGGCTTCCCCGAGCGGGACCCGTACGCCTCGCCGTCCCAGGACCCGTACGCCACGCCGGCGCAGGACTACCGCTCGCAGCCGGCCGACCGCGGGGGGTACGACCAGCCGCGCTCCGACTACGAGCCGTCCCGCGCGGACTACGACGGCCGCGACCACGACAAGCGGGAGTACGACAACCGCGGGTACGACGGCCGCGAGTACGACAAGCGGGACCACGACAAGCGCGAGTACCCCGGCCGCGACTACGACGGCAGGGGCTACGACGGGCGGGACTACGACGCCCGCGACTACGACAACCGCGACGGCGGCCGGCGGGAGCTGCCCGGGCAGGACGGCGCACCCGGGGGCGCCGGTCATGTGCACCGCGGCGGCCCCATGGGCCCGAACCTGCCCACCACCGGCGCCCCCGGACCGCTGGCGGCCAAGCCCGCCCCCGCGTCCGGGCCGGGTGAGCCGACCGCCCGCCTGAACCCCAAGTACCTCTTCGACACCTTCGTCATCGGCGCGTCCAACCGGTTCGCGCACGCGGCCGCGGTCGCCGTCGCCGAGGCGCCCGCCAAGGCCTACAACCCCCTGTTCATCTACGGGGAGTCGGGCCTCGGCAAGACCCATCTGCTGCACGCCATCGGGCACTACGCCCGCAGCCTGTACCCGGGCACGCGCGTGCGGTACGTGAGCTCCGAGGAGTTCACCAACGAGTTCATCAACTCCATCCGCGACGGCAAGGGCGACAGCTTCCGCAAGCGCTACCGCGAGATGGACATCCTGCTCGTGGACGACATCCAGTTCCTCGCGGACAAGGAGTCGACGCAGGAGGAGTTCTTCCACACCTTCAACACGCTCCACAACGCCAACAAGCAGATCGTGCTCTCCTCCGACCGGCCGCCCAAGCAGCTGGTCACCCTGGAGGACCGGCTGCGCAACCGCTTCGAGTGGGGCCTGATCACCGACGTCCAGCCGCCGGAGCTGGAGACGCGCATCGCGATCCTGCGCAAGAAGGCGGTGCAGGAACAGCTCAACGCCCCGCCGGAGGTACTGGAGTTCATCGCCTCCCGCATCTCGCGCAACATCCGCGAGCTGGAGGGCGCGCTGATCCGGGTGACGGCGTTCGCCTCGCTCAACCGGCAGCCGGTGGACCTGGGCCTCACTGAGATCGTCCTCAAGGACCTCATCCCGGGCGGCGAGGACTCGACACCGGAGATCACCGCGACAGCCATCATGGCGGCCACGGCCGACTACTTCGGCCTCACGGTCGAGGACCTGTGCGGCAGCTCGCGCGGCCGCCAGCTGGTCACGGCCCGGCAGATCGCCATGTACCTGTGCCGTGAGCTGACCGATCTGTCGCTGCCGAAGATCGGCGCCCAGTTCGGCGGCCGCGACCACACGACCGTCATGCACGCCGACCGCAAGATCCGCGCGCTGATGGCCGAGCGGCGCTCCATCTACAACCAGGTCACCGAGCTGACCAACCGCATCAA
>NZ_BMVJ01000018.1:17961-20692 GCF_014650655.1 Streptomyces anandii JCM 4720 | reverse complement strand
GAACGGCTGACGGAAGCGACGACGAGGGCGCCCCGGGGACTCCCCGGGGCGCCCTCCGGCTTTCCCCGGCCGGCCCCGCCTCGCCCAGCCCGCCCCGCGCCCCCCCGCTCCGACGCCCCCGCCCGCCCCGCTCCGACGCCCCGCGCCACGCGCACCGACACCGCCGCCACCGGCCGCTGTGTTCGATCGGACGCCCGGGTTACGGCCGCTCTCCACAGATTCGGCGACTTTCTTCCGTCCACATCCTGGGGACCGCGAAGTTGTCCCGAGTGGCATCCACAGGGCCGCCCCTCCAGCCGCATCCGCCCAGCTCAGATGCCTGTGGAATCGTGGACGACGGGCTTCCACAGGGTGTGGACGAAGCGGTGATCCACAGGCTGTGCACGAAGTTGTCCACGGGCGGCCCACAGGCTGGGGCCGGTTGTCCCCAATGATCGCCGCCTTCTCCACACCTCTGTCCACTGTTCGGCAACACGACGCACCCGCTCACCGCGTCGAGTGAAAGCCGTCACACCAAGGTGCCGGATTGGGCTGTGGGAAAGGTGGGTAAATCTGGGGACGCACTTGGGGAGAACCGCCCTCGGGCTGTGGGCGAGGTGTGCAGAACTTTCCGTTCTCCACAGAGACCCCGGGTTGTCCACCGCCTCCGCCCACAGGACCCGTGGACAAAATTCCCGCGCTGAGCTGGGCAAACGGGGTTATCCACGGTATCCACAGCCCCTACTACTACTCCCGACCAGTAAGAGAGCGGAATCCGTTTCGAAGCGGGGCCTGTGCACAACTCGCCCTCTCGGGCCCGCCTGCCCCTCGGAGCGACTTGACCCCGACAGGCACCTGTTGTCAGTGAGGTGCGTCAGACTGGTCCCCGGTGTCCTTCCCGTCGCTGTGGGCGGCGACACCGAGTCGGAGGACTCAGGACTCAAGCGCAACAGCAGGAGGCGGCTTACGGTGAAGATCCGGGTGGAACGCGACGTACTCGCGGAGGCAGTGGCCTGGGCGGCACGCAGCCTCCCGGCCCGTCCGCCGGCGCCTGTTCTCGCCGGCCTGCTTCTGAAGGCCGAGGACGGCCAGCTGAGCCTGTCCAGCTTCGACTACGAGGTCTCCGCCCGCGTCTCGGTGGAGGCCGAGGTCGAGGAGGAGGGCACGGTCCTCGTCTCCGGCCGCCTGCTCGCCGACATCTCGCGCGCCCTGCCCAACCGGCCGGTGGAGATTTCCACAGACGGTGTACGGGCGACGGTGGTCTGCGGCTCCTCCCGCTTCACGCTCCACACACTGCCTGTGGAGGAGTACCCCTCGCTCCCGCAGATGCCGAACGCCACGGGCACGGTCCCCGGCGAGGTCTTCGCCTCCGCCGTGCAGCAGGTGGCGATCGCCGCCGGCCGCGACGACACCCTGCCCGTGCTCACCGGTGTGCGCATCGAGATCGAGGGCGACACCGTGACCCTGGCCTCCACCGACCGCTACCGCTTCGCGGTCCGCGAGTTCCTGTGGAAGCCGGAGAACCCGGACGTCTCCGCCGTCGCCCTGGTGCCCGCCAAGACCCTCCAGGACACCGCCAAGGCGCTGACCAGCGGCGACCAGGTGATCCTGGCGCTGTCCGGCTCGGGTGCCGGCGAGGGCCTGATCGGTTTCGAGGGCGCCGGACGGCGCACGACCACGCGCCTGCTGGAGGGTGACCTCCCCAAGTACCGCACGCTGTTCCCCACGGAGTTCAACTCGGTCGCCGTGATCGAGACCGCCCCCTTCGTGGAGGCCGTCAAGCGCGTGGCCCTGGTCGCCGAGCGCAACACCCCGGTGCGGCTGAGCTTCGAGCAGGGCGTGCTGATCCTGGAGGCCGGCTCCAGTGACGACGCACAGGCTGTGGAAAGGGTGGACGCCCAGCTCGAGGGCGACGACATCTCCATCGCCTTCAACCCGACGTTCCTGCTGGACGGCCTGAGCGCGATCGACTCCCCGGTGGCCCAGTTGTCGTTCACCACGTCGACCAAGCCCGCGCTGCTCAGCGGCAAGCCCGCCGTGGACGCGGAGGCGGACGACGCCTACAAGTACCTGATCATGCCGGTGCGCCTCAGCGGCTGACCGGACGGGGAGGACGGGCGGGGACCGGAACGGTCTCCGCCGCCGACGGGACCGCAGGTCAGGGCATACGAATGAGCGGGTATGCCCACGGATGTGCGCGAGCGTCCGGGTTTAGGCTCGGACGCGGGTACGAAGGTGCCCTGTGCCACGTCGTGCAACCTAAGGAACGCAACTGATGGAGCTCGGTCTCGTCGGCCTCGGCAAGATGGGCGGCAACATGCGCGAGCGGATACGCCGCGCGGGCCACACCGTCGTCGGATACGACCGCAACCCCGCCCTCGCGGACGTCCACAGCCTCGAGGAACTTGTGGGCAAGCTGCAGGGCCCGCGCGTGGTCTGGGTGATGGTCCCGGCCGGTGAGGCGACCCAGACCACGATCGACGAGCTCGCCGGGCTCCTGGAGCCCGGCGACGTGGTCGTGGACGGCGGCAACTCCCGCTGGACTGACGACGAGAAGCACGCGCGCGAGCTCGCGGCCAAGGGCATCGGCTTCGTCGACTGCGGCGTCTCCGGCGGCGTCTGGGGCCTGCAGAACGGCTACGCGCTGATGTACGGCGGCGAGGCGGAGCACGTGGAGCTGGTGCGGCCGGTCTTCGACGCGCTCAAGCCGGAGGGCGACTTCGGCTCGGTGCACGCCGGCCGGGTCGGCGCC
>NZ_BMVJ01000018.1:16621-17929 GCF_014650655.1 Streptomyces anandii JCM 4720 | reverse complement strand
CGCGAAGATGGTCCACAACGGCATCGAGTACGCGATGATGCAGGCCTACGCCGAGGGCTGGGAGCTGCTGGAGAAGGCCGACTCGGTCACGGACGTCCGTGAGGTCTTCCGCTCCTGGCAGGAGGGCACCGTCGTCCGCTCCTGGCTGCTCGACCTCGCGGTCAACGCCCTCGACGAGGACGAGCACCTCGAGCAGCTGAAGGGTTACGCACAGGACTCCGGCGAGGGCCGGTGGACCGTGGAGGCCGCCATCGACCACGCCGTGCCGCTGCCCGCGATCACGGCCTCGCTGTTCGCGCGGTTCTCCTCGCGCCAGGAGGACTCGCCGCAGATGAAGATGATCGCCGCGCTGCGCAACCAGTTCGGGGGCCACGCGGTGACGAAGAAGCCGTAGGGAAGAAGAAGTAGTCCACAGGACCGCTCGCCGGTCCACGACGCCGGGGGAGGTCGGCGTACGACCATGCACGTCACGCATCTGTCGCTGGCCGACTTCCGCTCGTACGCCCGGGCCGAGGTCCCGCTCGACGCGGGCGTCACCGCGTTCGTCGGCCCCAACGGCCAGGGCAAGACGAACCTCGTCGAGGCGATCGGTTACCTCGCCACCCTCGGCAGCCACCGCGTCGCCACCGACGCCCCTCTGATCCGCATGGGCGCCGAGCGGGCGGTGATCCGCGCCCAGGTGCGCCAGGGCGAGCGGCAGCAGCTGGTCGAGCTCGAGCTGAACCCGGGCCGCGCCAACCGCGCCCGGATCAACCGGTCCTCGCAGGGAAGACCCCGGGACGTGCTGGGGATCGTACGGACGGTGCTGTTCGCGCCCGAGGACCTGGCCCTGGTCAAGGGGGACCCCGGTGAGCGGCGGCGGTTCCTGGACGAGCTGATCACGGCCCGCTCGCCGCGCATGGCGGGCGTGCGCTCGGACTACGAGCGGGTGCTCAAGCAGCGCAACACCCTGCTGAAGTCCGCCGCGCTGGCCCGCCGGCACGGCGGCCGCTCCATGGACCTCTCCACGCTGGACGTGTGGGACCAGCACCTCGCGCGCACGGGCGCCGAACTGCTCGCCCAGCGGCTGGACCTGATCGCCGCGCTGCGGCCGCTGGCGGACAAGGCGTACGAGCAACTGGCCCCGGGCGGCGGCCCGGTGGCGCTGGAGTACAAGCCGTCCGCGCCCGGTGAGGCGCACACGCGCGAGGACCTGTTCGCGCAGCTGACGGCGGCGCTGGTGGACGCCCGCAAGCAGGAGATCGAGCGGGGCGTGACCCTGGTGGGCCCGCACCGGGACGACCTGCTGCTCAAGCTCGGCCAGATGCC
>NZ_BMVJ01000018.1:0-16589 GCF_014650655.1 Streptomyces anandii JCM 4720 | reverse complement strand
GGCCAAGGGGTACGCCTCGCACGGCGAGTCCTGGTCCCTCGCGCTGGCGCTGCGGCTGGCGTCGTACGACCTGCTGCGCGCCGAGGGCAACGAGCCGGTGCTGATCCTCGACGACGTCTTCGCCGAGCTCGACGCCCGGCGCCGTGAGCGCCTGGCCGAGCTGGTGGCGCCCGGCGAGCAGGTCCTGGTGACCGCGGCGGTCGACGACGACGTGCCGCACGTGCTGACGGGCACGCGGTTCACGGTGTCGGACGGGACGGTGGAGCGCGTATGAGCACCGGGGGATCGGAAGGACCAGAAGGACCCGCCCCTGAGCCGCCGCGGCCGGGCGGCCAGCCACAGTCCGGCCAGGCGCAGCCCTCCGGTGTCGACCTCGCGCGCGTGGCGCTGCGGGCGGCGAAGGAGGCGGCGCGCGCACGCGGGGACGTGGCGCGGCAGGACGGCCGGCGAAGGCGCGGTGGCGCGCGCTCCGGCGCGCGGGGCGACGGCCGGGACCCGATGGCGCTGGGCGCTGCGATCAACCGGCTGATCACCGAGCGCGGCTGGGAGACCCCGGCCGCGGTGGGCGGGGTGATGGGCCGGTGGCCGCAGATCGTGGGCGCGGACGTGGCCAAGCACTGCCTCCCGGAGAAGTACGACGAGGACGAGCGGGTCCTGTCGGTGCGCTGCGACTCGACGGCCTGGGCGACGAACCTGCGCCTGCTCGCGCCGACGCTGGTCGCCCGTCTCAACGAGGACCTCGGGCACGGCGCCGTGCGCGTCATCAAGGTGCAGGGCCCCGGAGGGGGACCTCGGCGCTACGGCCCGTTGCGCGCCCCCGGCAGCACAGGACCCGGTGACACCTACGGGTGAGGGGCCCGTGCGAGGTGACTGACGAGCGTGACGGACTTCACACACGACGGTCACCGAGGGGCCCTGGAGGGGGCGCTGAGGGGTGGTCGTACCGCTGTTCCGAGCACCTGTCTTGCAACCGCACGCGCTTGCGAACCCTTACCTGACCCCGGAGTAGCCAAGGGTTGACGGCCGGAAGCGCTGAGTGCCGCTGTGAGCCTCTTGGAGCCCCCTTCCGTATATCGGTACCCGGCCAAGACCGGTTCAGGGCGCCACATGAGGACTCAGGTACCCGCAAACCCCCATCACTGTCGGCGCTACCGGTAGACTGGAAGCCGATCCCGCCCCGAACGTGGGGACCGTCCGGGAAAAGCTGAGCAACGCTGATTCAAGGCTTACCAACGCAACATGCCGCAGCCGCTCCGGCGACCCTCCCCCAAAGGGGGCACCCCCTGGAGCCCGGCTCGTGCTGTGCCAGAAAGGGCGCTTCGTGGCCGATTCCGGCAACCCCAACGAGAACATCCCGTCCACCGACGCCGTCGCGAACGTGGCCGCCTCCTCGAACGGCGAGGTCACGGCCTCCTACGACGCCAGCGCCATCACCGTCCTCGAGGGTCTGGACGCGGTCCGCAAGCGACCCGGTATGTACATCGGTTCGACCGGCGAGCGCGGCCTGCACCACCTCGTGTACGAGGTCGTCGACAACTCCGTCGACGAGGCACTGGCCGGCTACGCGGACACGATCGACGTCACGATCCTGGCCGACGGCGGCGTCCGCGTCGTGGACAACGGCCGCGGCATCCCGGTCGGCATCGTGCCCTCCGAGGGCAAGCCGGCCGTCGAGGTCGTGCTCACCGTGCTCCACGCGGGCGGCAAGTTCGGCGGCGGCGGCTACGCGGTCTCCGGCGGTCTGCACGGCGTCGGCGTCTCCGTGGTGAACGCGCTGTCCTCCAAGGTCTCCGTCGACGTGCGCACCGACGGCCACCGTTGGACGCAGGACTACAAGATGGGCGTCCCCACGGCCCCGCTGGCCAAGCACGAGGCGACGGAGGAGACCGGCACCGCGGTCACCTTCTGGGCCGACCCGGACATCTTCGAGACCACCGAGTACTCCTTCGAGACGCTCTCGCGGCGCTTCCAGGAGATGGCGTTCCTCAACAAGGGCCTGACGATCCGGCTCACCGACGAGCGCGAGTCGGCGAAGGCCACCTCCGG
Source organism: Streptomyces anandii JCM 4720 (assembly GCF_014650655.1). Classification (GTDB taxonomy): domain Bacteria; phylum Actinomycetota; class Actinomycetes; order Streptomycetales; family Streptomycetaceae; genus Streptomyces; species Streptomyces anandii. Next base: position 14,543 of record NZ_BMVJ01000018.1, on the reverse strand, counting down.
CGCGGACGAGGCGGGCGCCGACCAGAAGGACGAGGTCAAGGCCGTCACGTACCACTACGAGGGCGGCATCGTCGACTTCGTGAAGTACCTCAACTCCCGCAAGGGAGACGTGGTGCACCCCACGATCATCGACCTGGAGGCGGAGGACAAGGACAAGAGCCTGTCCCTCGAGGTCGCCATGCAGTGGAACGGCGGCTACAGCGAGGGCGTGTACTCCTTCGCCAACATCATCCACACCCACGAGGGCGGCACGCACGAAGAAGGCTTCCGCGCCGCGCTGACCTCGCTGATCAACAAGTACGCGCGGGACAAGAAGCTGCTGCGCGACAAGGACGACAACCTCACGGGCGACGACATCCGCGAGGGCCTGACCGCGATCATCTCGGTGAAGCTGAGCGAGCCGCAGTTCGAGGGCCAGACCAAGACCAAGCTGGGCAACACCGAGGCGAAGACCTTCGTCCAGAAGGCGGTCTACGAGCACCTCAACGACTGGCTGGACCGCAATCCGAACGAGGCGGCGGACATCATCCGCAAGGGCATCCAGGCGGCCACCGCGCGCGTGGCGGCCCGCAAGGCCCGCGACCTGACCCGCCGCAAGGGCCTGCTGGAGTCGGCGTCCCTGCCGGGCAAGCTCTCGGACTGCCAGTCCAACGACCCGACCAAGTGCGAGATCTTCATCGTCGAGGGCGACTCCGCGGGCGGCTCGGCCAAATCCGGCCGCAACCCGGAGTACCAGGCGATCCTCCCGATCCGCGGCAAGATCCTCAACGTCGAGAAGGCGCGCATCGACAAGATCCTGCAGAACCAGGAGATCCAGGCGCTGATCTCCGCGTTCGGCACGGGCGTGCACGAGGACTTCGACATCGAGAAGCTGCGCTATCACAAGATCATCCTGATGGCGGACGCCGACGTCGACGGCCAGCACATCAGCACCCTGCTGCTGACCTTCCTGTTCCGCTTCATGCGGCCGCTGGTCGAGGCCGGGCACGTGTACCTGTCGCGCCCCCCGCTCTACAAGATCAAGTGGGGCCGGGACGACATCGAGTACGCCTACTCGGACCGCGAGCGCGACGCACTGATCGAGATGGGCCGCCAGCGCGGCAAGCGCGTGCGCGAGGACTCCATCCAGCGCTTCAAGGGCCTCGGCGAGATGAACGCCGAGGAGCTGCGCGTGACGACCATGGACCAGGAGCACCGCGTCCTCGGCCAGGTCACCCTCGACGACGCCGCCCAGGCCGACGACCTGTTCTCGGTGCTGATGGGCGAGGACGTCGAGGCCCGGCGCCAGTTCATCCAGCGCAACGCCAAGGACGTCCGCTTCCTCGACATCTGAGTCGGTCTCAGCTGACCGCACCAGGAAGGATCTTCACCAGCAATGGCCGACGAGAACACTCCCGTCAACCCTGAAGAGGGCGGCGACCTCGCGATGCGTGTCGAGCCCGTCGGGCTCGAGACGGAGATGCAGCGCTCCTACCTCGACTACGCGATGTCCGTCATCGTCTCCCGCGCGCTGCCCGACGTCCGGGACGGTCTCAAGCCCGTCCACCGCCGCGTGCTGTACGCGATGTACGACGGCGGCTACCGCCCCGAGCGCGGCTTCTACAAGTGCGCGCGCGTGGTCGGCGACGTCATGGGCAACTACCACCCGCACGGCGACTCCTCGATCTACGACGCGCTGGTCCGTCTCGCGCAGCCGTGGTCGATGCGGATGCCGCTGGTGGACTCCAACGGCAACTTCGGCTCTCCGGGCAACGACCCGGCGGCGGCCATGCGCTACACCGAGTGCAAGATGGCGCCGCTGTCGATGGAGATGGTCCGTGACATCGACGAGGAGACCGTCGACTTCACGGACAACTACGACGGCCGCTCCCAGGAGCCGACCGTCCTGCCGGCCCGCTTCCCCAACCTGCTGATCAACGGCTCGGCCGGTATCGCGGTCGGCATGGCCACCAACATCCCGCCGCACAATCTGCGCGAGGTCGCGGCCGGCGCCCAGTGGTACCTGGAGAACCCGGAGGCCTCCCACGAGGAGCTCCTGGACGCGCTCATGGAGCGCATCAAGGGCCCCGACTTCCCGACCGGCGCGCTCGTCGTGGGCCGCAAGGGCATCGAGGAGGCGTACCGCACGGGCCGCGGCTCGATCACCATGCGTGCGGTCGTCGAGGTCGAGGAGATCCAGAACCGCCAGTGCCTGGTGGTCACCGAGCTGCCGTACCAGGTCAACCCGGACAACCTCGCGCAGAAGATCGCCGACCTGGTGAAGGACGGCAAGATCGGCGGCATCGCGGACGTCCGCGACGAGACCAGCTCCCGCACGGGCCAGCGCCTGGTCATCGTCCTCAAGCGGGACGCGGTCGCCAAGGTGGTGCTGAACAACCTCTACAAGCACACCGACCTGCAGACCAACTTCGGCGCCAACATGCTGGCGCTGGTCGACGGCGTGCCGCGCACGCTCTCGCTGGACGCGTTCATCCGCCACTGGGTGACGCACCAGATCGAGGTCGTCGTCCGCAGGACCCGCTTCCGGCTGCGCAAGGCCGAGGAGCGCGCGCACATCCTGCGCGGTCTGCTGAAGGCGCTGGACGCCATCGACGAGGTCATCGCGCTGATCAGGCGCAGCGAGACCGTCGAGATCGCGCGCGGCGGCCTGATGGAGCTGCTGGAGATCGACGAGATCCAGGCCAACGCCATCCTCGAGATGCAGCTGCGCCGGCTGGCCGCCCTGGAGCGCCAGAAGATCGTCCAGGAGCACGACGAGCTCCAGGCGAAGATCAACGAGTACAACGAGATCCTCGCCTCGCCGGTCCGCCAGCGCGGGATCGTCAGCGAGGAGCTGGCCGCGATCGTCGAGAAGTACGGCGACGACCGCCAGACCAAGCTGATCCCCTACGAGGGCGACATGTCCATCGAGGACCTGATCGCCGAGGAGGACATCGTCGTCACGGTCACCCGCGGCGGCTACATCAAGCGGACCAAGACCGACGACTACCGCGCCCAGAAGCGCGGCGGCAAGGGCGTGCGCGGCGCGAAGCTGAAGGAAGACGACATCGTCGACCACTTCTTCGTCTCCACCACGCACCACTGGCTGCTGTTCTTCACCAACAAGGGCCGCGTCTACCGCGCCAAGGCCTACGAGCTGCCGGACGCCGGGCGGGACGCACGCGGGCAGCACGTGGCCAACCTGCTGGCATTCCAGCCGGACGAGGCCATCGCCGAGATCCTCGCGATCCGCGACTACGAGGCCGCGCCGTACCTGGTGCTCGCCACCAAGGCCGGACTGGTCAAGAAGACGCCTCTGAAGGATTACGATTCGCCGCGCTCCGGCGGTGTCATCGCGATCAACCTGCGCGAGCGGGAGGACGGAAGCGACGACGAACTGATCGGTGCAGAACTCGTCTCGGCCGACGACGATCTGCTGCTGATCAGCAAGAAGGCCCAATCGATCAGGTTCACCGCCTCGGACGACACGCTGCGCCCGATGGGCCGTGCCACCTCGGGTGTCAAGGGCATGAGTTTCCGCGCGGGCGACGAGCTGCTCTCGATGAATGTTGTTCGACCCGGTACGTTCGTGTTCACTGCCACCGACGGTGGGTACGCCAAGCGGACCCGTGTCGACGAGTACCGCGTCCAGGGCCGTGGCGGCCTCGGCATCAAGGCCGCCAAGATCGTGGAGGACCGCGGTGAGCTCGTCGGTGCGCTGGTGGTCGAGGAGCACGACGAGATCCTCGCCATCACACTCTCGGGCGGAGTGATTCGTACGCGAGTCAACGAGGTCAGGGAGACGGGCCGTGACACCATGGGCGTCCAACTGATCAACCTGGGCAAGCGCGATGCCGTGGTCGGTATCGCACGTAACGCCGAGGCGGGACGCGAGGCGGAGGAAGTCGACGGCGACGTGGCCGTGGACGAGACCGCCGAGGGTGCCGCGACCACCGGCACGGACGAGGGTGAGGCGCCCTCGGCCGAGTAGCACGAGGAGTGAGTCATCGTGAGCGGAGCCACGGGCCCCGGATCGGCCGGTACCTCCCCGGGTGCGGAGACGGACGGCGGCGGCCGTGGCTCCGCCGCGCGTCCGACGGACACGCACACGACCCAGCTGAAAGCGATCAAGGCGCCCGCGACCGACTCGCATCCGCCGCACACGCACGGATCCCAGGGGGGAACGGTGACGGACACCCGAGGCCCGCAGGCGCAGCCCGCGGCCGGCCGGCCCGAGGGCGCGACGCCCCAGCAGCAGGCCGCCGGGGCGCAGCAGGCGACGGCGTCCCCGCTGCCCGGTGAGCGCCGGCCGCAGCAGCAGGCCGGGCCGTACCACCCGCCGCAGGCCTACCCGGCGGACGGCGGGGCCACCGGCGCCGTGCGCCGCCCGCGCACCGGTGGTGGCGCCCGTACGGCCCCGCGCACCCGCAAGGCGCGGCTGAGGGTCGCCAAGGCCGATCCCTGGTCGGTGATGAAGGTCAGCTTCCTGCTCTCCATCGCGCTCGGGATCTGCACCATCGTGGCCGCCGCCGTGCTGTGGATGGTCATGAACGCCATGGGCGTCTTCTCGACGGTCGGCGGCACGATCTCCGAGGCGACCGGCTCGAACGAGGCGAACGGCTTCGACCTGCAGTCCTTCCTGTCCCTCCCGCACGTGCTGATGTTCACCTCGATCATCGCGGTCATCGACGTCGTCCTCGCGACGGCCCTGGCGACCCTCGGTGCGTTCATCTACAACCTGTCGGCGGGTTTCGTCGGCGGCATCGAGCTGACGCTGGCCGAGGACGAGTGAGCGCGCGCGTCCCGTGGCCTGCGAGGGCCGCGGGACGCGCCGTCCACAGGCCCCGGACAACCGATTTTGGGACTTCCCACCTCGTGCGCTAATCTTCAGGAGTCAGCGCGCGGGACACACCCCGCAGAGCGCGGCGGGGCTATAGCTCAGTTGGTTAGAGCGCATCCCTGATAAGGATGAGGCCACAGGTTCAAATCCTGTTAGCCCCACCAGCACAAAGACCCCCAGTCGGTATCGGCTGGGGGTCTTTGACATCTACGGCTGACATCAACCGATGAGTGGATCTTCCAAAAGCTCGGCGAGCATCGCCACGGCTTCCCGTTCGTCGGAGCCGACCACGTGCGTGTAGACATCCATGGTCATGCTGATCTGGCTGTGCCGCAGGATCGCCTGAGCCACCTTGGGGTGGACCTTCAGGAAGGCGAGCAGGGTGCCGCAAGTGTGCCGGGCGAGCCGGACCGTGATCCGGCGGACGCCGGCGCGCTTCACAAGCCGATCGAAGGTCCGCGAGAAACCCATGGGATCGATCATGCCGCCATGCTTTGAGGAGAAGATCAGGTCATGGTCCGGCTCCTGCGACCAGTGCTCACCAGCGATCTTCCGTTCCAGCTCTTGCAGCTCCCGACGCTCTTCCAGGGCGCGAGCGCAGAACTCCGGAAGCGGCAGTACGGCCTGTGATGACTCGGTCTTGAGGTCCTTGAGTACCAGGCCCTCCCCCTTGACCCTCTGCACCTGCTTGACCGGGGTGAACTGACGAGCCTCGAAGTCGATGTCTTGCCAGCGCAGGCCCAGGACCTCACTGCGACGCAGGCCGAGGACCAGGACCAGGACGCACGCCGCGTAAAGCCGGTGAGCGCGAGCCGTACGGAGGAACAGGACCGCCTCACGCGCGCTCCACGCCTTCCCCTTGTCCTTGCTGACCTTGGGCATGTCGACCAGCAGGGCGACGTTGCGCGTCAGGATCTCCTCACGGATGGCCCGGTTGAGCGCGTTGCGGAGGACACGCAGCACCTCGAAGCGGGCGGAGGCGCCGACCTTCTCACGCCTCAGCGCGGCCATGAAGGTGCGGATCTGGGCCGGCGTGAGCTTGGCGAGAGGCTTCTTGGCCAGGTGCGGCAGCAGGTACAGCCTGACCTTGGACTCGTACTTGACGTACGTGTTGTGCTCGCGCTCAGGCTCCACGATGTGCTCAAGCCAGTAGTTCAGCCACTCGCCGAGCGTCCACGAGCGGGAGGGCACCGGGATGCCGTTGCGCTCCTGGTCCTGGAGCTTGGCGAGCTTCTCGGCGGTCTCGTCATAGGTCGCGCCGTAGACGAACTTACGCACGCGGTTGCCGTCGGTGTCGGTGACGTACGCGGCGCCCTGATAGCGGCCGTCCTTGCGCTTGGTGATCGTGCCGCCGCCGTTGGGACGCTTCTTCGCCATCAGGCAGCCCTCTCCATCTGGCCCTGAATAAAGGCTCCGACCGCGTCGGCCGGGATGCGGCGGCAGCCGTCGACCTTGATCGAGGCTAGGCGGTGGGTACGGATCAGGTCGTACACCTTGGTCCGGCCGACCTTGAGCCGCGCCATGACTTCCGGCACGGTCAGGAGTTCGGCGGTGGCGGTGGTCATGCGGCGGCTCCTTCCAAGGCGAGTTGATCCCGCAAGGCTTCGCGGGCGGTTTCGCGGTTGATCTGGATGTCTCGGGCTATCGAGGCGGCGAGGGCCGATTCACCGGGCGTGTGGCCGTGGCCGGCGTACTGCCAGCCAGCGAGGACGAGGACGGTGTCCGGCTCCCGTTCGTCCAGGCCGAGGGCAGCGCGTTCCTGCGAGGCACGGAAGTCGGCGCGAGCTTGGCGGAGGGCGCCGAGCGTGGTCGAGTAGCGGCGCGACTTGGACGAGAAGTGCCCGCGGAAGCCGAGCATGTGCGCCCAGCGGGCCAGCTGACGGTCGGGGTAGAGCGGTTGCAGTTGGATGCAGGCGGCCATGAGGCGTCGGGCGTGCTCGGGGACGTCCAGCCGGGCCAGGTCTTCGCCCAGGCCGGTGCCGCGGCAGGTGGCGCACCGGCCGAGGACTGAACCGGCGCGGTCGTAACGGCGGGAACGGCCCGTTCCCCGGCACGAGCGGCAGTAGACGGCCGTGTCCGGGGTGCCGGTGTTCTCGGCCGCTTTGGTGGCGTACTTGGCCACGTAGGAGGCGACCGCCTGTTCGGTGAGGTCGGAGCCGTCGCCGAATGCCTTGACCGGCCGTACGTCGAGCTGGCGGCCCCACTGGAAGGTGCGGGCGGATTGGTCGCCGGCGGCGGGAACACTGACGCGGCTGTACGGGTGCGTGGCGGCGGCGTGGATGGCGTCGGTGAGCAGGTCGGTGGTGGCCCAGGACGGCGGGGCGGAGCCGGCTCCGTCGGGACCGTCGAGACGGATCACGGCATGGAAGTGGACGGCGCCCCGCTTCTGGAACTCGGCGACCTTGCCGTAGGAGAGCCGGCAGGTCTCGGCGAGTTCGCGCTGTGTCAGCCCTGCCCGCTTGGCGATCTCACGACGGAGCCGGTTGATGGTGCGCATCCACAGCTCACCCGCGTGGTTGTTGAACAGCACGGCACCGGCGTAGTCGTACGTGGTGGGGTCGAGGGCCGTGCCGAGGGCGGTGTCATCGGCGGCGTGACGAGTGCCGCAGCGGCAGACGCCACGGTCGGGCCGGTTGTGGACCGGGCCGAACGAGGGCGCGGTGAAGGTGGCGAACACCCGGGGGTGATCGCGGACGGTGCCGGGGATGTCCTTGTCTGGGTCACCGGCGAGTCCGGCGCGGATCAGGTGGTAGGTGTCCCCGGCGTAGGTCCAGGCGCAGGCAGGGCAGCGGGAGGCCCGGCGGTTGCCGCAGGCGACACGGAGCCGTCCGCCCGGTTCGTTCTCGGTGCTGTAGCGGTGCAGGGTCTCCCCGGTGACCTTGTCCTTGTGGATCACCCAGCCACGCAGGTGGATGGGGTCAGCGCAGCCACCAGTGCGCTTGATCTGGTCTTGCCAGCGGTCGAAGCCAGGGAGCCCGGCCACCCGGAGGAGATCCCCCAGGGTGACCGGGTCCAGGCCCGCGAAGGTCGCGGTGTCGGTCACTTACCGTCCTCCTTGGGCGGATGGCGGTCGATCCACTCCTCCGCGCACACCTTGTGGACGGGCTTGCCACTGTCAGAACGAAGCGGTGTGGGCTTGGTGCAGATCACGCACGGCTGGTCGCCGGTGTGGTCGTAGTGATCGGCAGAGCGCCAGTTGAGGAGGGCCATGCGGTCACCTCCCGGCTCGGGCGAGCGCGGAGGCGGGGACGATGTGGCCTGTGCCTTTGCAAGTCGGGCAGTCGACGCGGAGGGTGGCGCGGGTGCCGTCGGGGTGGCGGGTGCCGGTGTCGATGGCGACGGAGGCGAAGCCGTCGCAGTCGCGGCAGATCGGCTTGTTCGGGTGGCTCTGGGGCATGATGGGCCGTGCCTTTCTGGTCCGTGGATCGGGAAGGGGAGGCGCCCGGAGCGGCGGAAGTTTGGCGACCGAGGCCGCTCCGGGGGCCGGTCAGCGCCGCTTGGTCTCAGAGGCGAGCAGCGAGCGCACGACGAGGGCGACTACGGCGACCGAGGCGCCGGTGATGGCGACCGCCAGGAGCATGGAGACGAGGACGGCGCCGACGATCAGGACGACGGCGGTGCCGCCGCCGACGAGGGCGAGCACAGTGCCGGGGGTGAGCTGCACCACCGGGCGGGACGGCACAGGGGCCATCGGGGCGACCGGCGGCGTCTGGACGCTGGGAACGATTGCGGTCGGCTCGACGGGGGCCGGCGCGGTGACGTGCCCGGTCGGCGTGGGCATGGTCGGGATCTTCGGGCGGAGCATGGTCGAACTCCCTTCCGAGGGGGTTACTTGATCAGGCCGTTGATGGCGGGGGCCAAGACGCTGTCGGCTAGGAGGAAGCCACCGAGCAGGAGCACGGCGACGAGCCAGGCCGGCGGGCGGATGAGCTTGACGCCGAGGTAGCCGACGACGAGGAGCGCGAACCAGAGGGGGACCTGCATGGCGGGGCTCCTAGCGGACGCGGCAGCGGTGGGTGCGTGCGGCGAGCTGGGCGGCGGACTGGCTGGAGTAGTCGGCGGACCAACCGCAGTCGTCGGAGGTGCACACGGCGGCGTGCTTGGTCTGGCCATGGCGGTCGCGGTGGGTGCCGATCTGCACCGGGCCGATCTGCATCACGGAGTGGAAGAAGTCGCGCATGGGCATGGCTGAACTCCTTGTCTGTCAGGCGAGTTGTGCTGCGATGGCGTCGACCATGGGCGCGGGGACGCCGAGGCGGGCGCGGAGGGTGTCGGTGTCGATCGGGGAGCCGGTACGGGCCTCGTGGTCGGCGGCGACCTTGCGCGCGTGAGCAACCAGCGGAGCCGGGACCGCCAACTCGGGAGCTGGAGCAGGGGCGGGGGCCGGGTCGGCGGCGGGTAGCGCCGGGGTGTCGTCGGCGGCTACCGGCTCCGGTTCGGGGTTGGGCTCGGGCTCGGGAACCGGATCGGTGGCCGGGGCAGGAGCCGCCGTCACCGGTGCCGGATCGCTGGCCGAGTGGGCGAGCAGGGTGCCGCCGAGGAAGGCGAGCGCGGGCCATCCGGCGATGCCGAGGCGGAGCAGCGCGGGCGGGTTGGCCAGGTCGAGGAAGCCGGCGGTGGCGACATTGGCGCCGAGCGAGGCGAACAGCGCGACCAGGAACCAGCACCAGGCCAGCCGGGACGGGCCGCTGTTGCGCAGCCGACGCCAGGCGGCGACCAGGAGCAGGTCGACGCTGATCGGGTAGGCCCATGCCTTCCAGCCGGACTGTCCGGCGGCGGCGGCCAGGTCGTGAAGGTGGGCGAAGGACAGGGCACCGGCGATCACGGCCTGTACGAGGACGGCGTCCGGGCGGATCGAGCGGGTCATGTCGTCACCTCCCTTTGCGGGTAGGGCCAGGGGCGGGGCGGGGATCGAGGTCCGTCCGCCCAGCCCCGGCAGGGGTTCAGTCGGTGGTGGCTTCGCCGGATCCCCAGCAGGTCAGGCACAGACCGGTCTGCCGGTCGTCCGTGGCACGTCCCTTACGGGCGCCGACCCGGACGGTTTCGGTGATCTCACCGGTGCCGTTGCAGTCGGGGCACTGCTTCGGCCGGGGCTTGCGGCGGGCGGCGGGCTTCTTCGCGGTCGGCACGGTCACCACCCCTCGCCGGGGTACTCGGGGCCCTCGTTCGGGTCGTAGCCGGGCGGGAAGGTGCCGGGCGGCGGCTCGGGCAGCGACGCCGCCAGGCACGGGCCCACGGTGTCGATGAAGTCCTGGTCAGCGCCGGTCCTGTCGGCGTACAGGGCCAGGTCGCCGAGCATCACCACGGTGCGGGTGAAGTCCTCGCAGTCGGGGCACATGGGGTGCGGTCTCCCTTCTTCGGGCATGGCTCGGGTAGGGACCTGACGCGATGCGGTCGCGCCAACCGTGGAGCGGGAGGGATCAGGCAGTAGCCGGGATGGACTCGACGGCCGGGGCGTCAAGCGGCCTCGGGATGGCGAGCGCCGGCCGGAAGGGGGCTAGGGCGGGCAGGTCCGGGGCCAGGTCGGCGTACCGGTTGCAGGTGTTCACGGCCTGACGCAGGGAGGTGTGCGGGGCGCGGATGCGGGCCCAGCCGCCGGTTGAGTCGCCGGTGATGGCAACGCCGGGCATGTCGGTGGGGATCTGAATCGCGGCGAGGACGGCGTCCGGGGCGATGTCGCCGAAGGCCATGTTCGCCGAGGACTCGTCGTTGACGCGGTGGGCGGTACGGCCGGTGAGCTGGGCGCGGAGCATGGTGATGCCCTTGCCGAGCTCGGAGCCGAAGCGCTGCCCGCAGATCTCCAAGTAGATGCCGGCGGCGCGGCCGAGCTGGGCGAGCCGGGCGAGCGCGGTGATGATCCGGTCCCGGCGCTTCTCTTCCTCCTTGGTGGCGAACAGGGCGAGTTCGGCGACCTCATCGACCAGGACCACGACCGGCACCGGGCGGAGGTCTTCGGGCAGGTCCCAGATGTCAGCGGCTATCTCCGCATCCGGCACGTCAGCGGTGATCCGCTGCTCGGCACGGATGACCTGGTAGACGTCCTCCATGTGGGACACCAAAGCGTCGAGGAGTTCGGCGGCGGTGTCCTGGTTGTCGGCGAGCGCAGAGAACCGGCGAGCCAACGGGAACAGCTCCACACCCTGCTTGCAGTCGATCCCGACCAGAGCCACCCGGTGCGGGGCGAGCGCTGCCACTAGGTTGCGCTGATAGACCGACTTGCCGGACTCCGTGGCACCGAGCGTCAGCGCGTGGGGAACCACGCGGTAGTCGCGATAGTGGACCGCGCCGTCCTCCCGGAGGGCGACCGGGACCCGCATCGGGCGGGTGTCAACCTTGGCCGGCATCTGCACCCGCTTGAGTACGTCGTAGCCGGTCATCCGCACTTCCACCACGCCGGAACGCAGTTCCCGCGAGGTCACGCCGTACATGGCGAACGAGTGCCGCAGCCTGTCACACGAGGCCGCCACGTCGAAGGCGTCCTGACCGGGACGGAGCTTGAGCCGCAGCACCAGCCCGGTTCGGGTCGGTCGCAGACGCAGGATGCGCGGGGCGTGGGGACTGGGGACCGGTCGGTTCGTGGCCCGAGCCAGAGTGAGGCGCCAGCGCGAGGGCGGGACTGTCAGCCCGCAGGCGTCCATGACGGACGCGTACCGGACGAGGACCCGCACCACGGCGAGGGAAACGCCCAAGGTGAGCCAGTACCAGGCGGGGCGCCGCCACCGCAGGAGACCCGCAGCGGCGACGACCAGCACCAGGGCGGCCAGGGACCAGGTCATGGTCAGGCCGCCTTCGGCTTCGCAGCGCCGGCGACCAGCGAGGTGACCGCGACCGCCCGGAACGAGATCCCGTGCCGCTTCTGGCCGTTGAATTCGTTCTCCCACGGCCGCGCGATCAGGCCGGTCAGCCCGACCGGGGTGCCCATGGTGAGCTCACCGGTGATGCCCGACTCACCCACGGACACGGTGATGACCTCGGCGTTGCCGTTCATGACGAACAGCAGGTCCAGCGTCATCAGGAACTCGCCGGTCTGAGTGTCGACGGCGCGCGTCTGGGTCTTCCGGTCGGAGTACTTGGGCTGCGGGGGCTGGGCGACCATCAGGGTCGCGCCGTTCGTGTCGACGGGGATCTGACGCATGAGTGCGCTCCTAGAATCGACTACTTGACGTACTTAGTACGTCGTCTCGGGATAGAGCATGGACCTGTACTACTTGGTGTGTCAAGTGGTTGGTCTCGACTCCCCTGCGCGGGATGTGCTGCACTAGGTACGACAACCACTGAGAGGGGCTATGGCCGACTTCACCGCCGGGCGGGCCGCGTACTTGCAGATCGCCGACGAGTTCAAGCGCAAGATCCGAGACGGGGAACTCGCACCGGGCGACAAGCTGCCCTCAGAGGCGGAGCTGATGACCAAGCACGGCGTGTCGCGCACCGTGGCCCGGCAAGCGATCTCTCGACTCCGTGAGGACGGCTATGCGATCTCTCACCAGGGCAAGGGCAGCTTTGCCGCACTGCCCGGTGACGGTGCCTCGCCGAAGCGCAGCACCGAGTTCGAGCAGATCACCGAGTATCTGTCGGAGGTCCGTCGGGACGTGCGCCGTCTTGCCGAGCGGATGGACCAACTTGAGGATCTTGTGCGGCAGCAAGGCCAAGCTCGGTGACCAACCTGTCCGCCCGTCGGGCGAGTTGCGTCATCTCTTCGCCAAGCTCCCTTATCTGGTTGAGTAGTTCCAGCCGCTCTACCGGGGTCAGCGCCATGACGGCCCCCTCGTTGCACTCTCGGTCTGACAGCTCCTTGGGTTGTCAGCAACGCTAGGACCGGTCCGGCTCACCACCCCGGAAAATCTCTCCGGGGTCGCGCGAAGAGACAGAGGGACGCTCTTCCCATGCGAGGAATGACGACGAACCTGACGATCGGTGAGCGAGTCGCTTGGTACCGCCGGCGGCGCGGCATGTCCCAGGAAGTCCTGGCCGGACTCGTCGGCCGTACGGTCGACTGGCTGAGCAAGGCCGAGAACAACCGGCTGGAGCTGGACAGGCTCTCGGTCATCAAGTCCCTGGCCGATGCGCTGGACGTGACCCTTGGCGATCTGCTCGCCGAGCCCACCCTGATGGACTGGACGGCGGACAGCGGCACCCGGACCGTGCCGGCGCTGCGGTCAGCGCTGATGAACTACCGGCAGCTCACGCCGCTTCTGGGCGTGACTACCGAGGGAGAGCCGACGCCCCTCGATGAGCTGAAGGACAGCGTGGCCGAGGTCTGGGACGCCTACCAGGATTCGCGGTACGGCTTCGCCACCCGACGCCTTCCCCTGGTGCTTGCCGACGCACTCATTGCCGCCCAGGCGTACGAGGGACGAGACCGCGAGCGAGCACACGAGCTGATGGCGATGACGTACCAGGGCGCCGCCATGGTGCTGACCAAGGTCGGTGAAACAGATCTCGCGTGGATCGCGGCGGATCGCGGGTTGGCTGCGGCTCAGCAGTCGGACAACGCCGCCGTCACCGGGTCGCTCTTCCGATCGGTGGCGCACTGCCTTCTCTCGAACGGCAGGTTCGACGCCGCCGTGCAGCTCGTCAGCGACGCCGCGGACTACCTTCGGCCAGGGCTCAGAGAAGCCAGCCCCGAGTTCCTGTCGATCTACGGGACGCTCTTCCTCGCGGGGTCGATGGCAGCCGCGCGTGCCGATGATCGCTCCACTACTCGTGACTTTCTCGCCGAGGCGGACCACGCAGCGCAACGGCTTGGGCGAGACGCCAACCACATGTGGACGGCATTCGGGCCGACGAACGTCGCGATCCACCGAGTGGCCACGGCGGCGGAGCTGGGAGACATGCAGGTGGCCGTGGATCTCGGCCCCCAGGTTGACACCAGCGGTCTGCCGATCGAACGGCGGACGCGGCACAACCTGGAGGTGGCACGTGCGCTCAGTGCGCACAACCGGATGGACGATGCCCTGTCCATGATCCTCGAAGCCGAGCAGTGGGCGCCGGAACAGGTCCGCAGTCACTACCTCGCTCGTGAGCTTGTGCTCACGTGGGTGCGCAACCAGCGCAGCCGGCCGAGCCGAACCCTCGCGGAGCTTGCCGATCGGCTGCATGTCGTCTGAGATGGGTACGCTCGGGGCCATGGCAGCGAGCGAGCACGAAGCGAAGATGGCGCATCCGCGCATGGCTGCGGGTGCGCTCTTCTTTGATGCCGAGGGGCGTGTCCTCATGGTGGAGCCCACCTACAAGGACTACTGGGACATCCCCGGTGGCTATGTCGAGGTGGGGGAATCCCCGCTCCAGGCAGCCGCCCGTGAGGTGGAGGAAGAGTTGGGGATCACTCCTCCCCTGGGACGCTTGCTGGCAGTCGACTGGGCCCCCAACGACGCCGAGGGCGACAAGGTGCTGTACCTCTTCGACGGCGGTCAGCTCACCCCGGAGGCTCTGGCCGAAGCGACCTTGCAGGCGGACGAGCTGAAGAGCATTGCGTTCCTGGGCCCCGATGAAGTCGCCGAGCGTACGATTCCGCGCTTGGCCAGGCGGATCCTTGCCGCCATCGAGGCCCGATCATCAGGGACGGCGCCGATCTATCTCGAACACGGGCAGCAGCCCAACAGTGTCGCCGCATAGCGGCACGGGAGCTTTCCGGCGCCCCCGACGCGGATGTCTAGATGCATTTGATGCTTGACGGATCTGTGTCAGTTGATGCTTTCCGGTTCCTAGCCTGTCGTGCGGTTCT
>NZ_BMVJ01000017.1:152579-157784 GCF_014650655.1 Streptomyces anandii JCM 4720 | reverse complement strand
CGGGGGCTGCGTCCCGGACCTCGGCGGCCGGGGGGCTGCGCCCCCTGCATCCCCGACCGGGGGTTCCGTCCCTTGCACCCGCGACCGGGGGCTGCGTCCCGGACCTCGGCGGCCGGGGGGCTGCGCCCCTTGCACCCCGACCGGGGGTTCTGCCCCTTGCACCCCCGGCCGGGGGCTGCGTCCCCTGCACCCCCCGCAGGGGCTCACCCCCGCCGCTCCCCCCTCTGACTACGCCGCCGCGCTCAGCGTGTCTGCCAAGCGGTGCTGGGCTGCTCTTGCGGCGGGGAGGGTGGACAGGGCCGCCGCTCCTGTTATGGCTGCGGTGATGAAGAGGAGGAGGAGTGCGGGGGACGGGGGCGTGGCGATGCCGGCGCCTATGCCGCTGGTGCGGCCCTGGGTGTTGATCAGCCAGTGGGCCAGGGGAAGGCCGAGGGCCGTGGCGGTGGCGATCGCCGCTGCCACGGTGCACGTGGTGGACGTCACCGTGATCGCGGTGATCTGGCGGGGGGAGAGGCCGATGGCCTTCAGGGCCAGCAGATCCCGCTCGCCCTCGCGGACCGTGCCGCCGATCGCGGTCAGCAGCTCGATGAGGCCGATCAGCGCGAGCACGCAGATCAGGCCGGCGATGACCGCGCGGAGCGGGGAGAGGCCGTCGGCCGGGTTGGTCACGGTGTGCACGTCGAGGTGGCCCTGGCCGGCCGCGGCCAGGACGGCGGCGACCTCGTGGGGGTCGGCACCGGGGCGCAGCCGCAGCTGGTACAGGGTCGGCGTCAGCTTCGGGTCGTTCTCGCGCAGGGTGTCCAGGGAAGTGGAGATGACCCGGCCCGCGTTCTCCGGTTCGATGCTGCGGCCCACGATGTGCAGGATCTGCGGCTGGTCGCCCACCGTCATGCGCACCCAGTCGCCGACGCGCACGTCGAGAAGGTCGAGCAGGCCCTGGCCGGCCACCGCCTCGTCGGGACCGTCGGCCGGGCGGCCCTCGGCGAGGGCGTAGGGGTAGGGGTCGTCGTGGGTGCCGAGGCCGCGCAGGGCGATCGTCGCCGTCTGGCCGGGGACCAGGGCGGCCACCTCCACGCCGGGGTAGACCGCCCGCACGCCGGGTTCGTGTTCCAGCAGGGTCCGGGCCGCCGTGTCACCGAGGCCGCTGTCCGCGCGGACGGTGAGCGCGGCCGGCAGACCCAGCCGTTCGGGGCTGGTGTGGAAGCGGTCGATGGTGGTCCACGCGCTCATCGCCACCACGATCAGCAGCAGCGGCAGGGCCAGCCTGCCCACCGTGGCCAGGGTGCGCGGACGTCGGGTGAACGCCTTGTGCCAGCCGAGGACCAGCGCGGGCGGCAGCCGCAGCCCCAGCAACCGCAGGCCGAGGGCCCGGCGCGCCACGCCCGGCAGCCGGCCGCCGGCCGACCCCGTGCCGCGCGGCACCGGCACCGGCGGTACCCGCCCCGCCCGCCAGGCCGCGAGCCCGGTGACCGCGCCGATGAACAGCACCGCGCCCACCGGCACCGCCAGCAGCGAGACGGTGTGTCCCGGCAGGCCCTGCCACACCCCGACCGCGTCGCCCAGCCGGCCCGGGATCCCGGCCCCGAGCCCCTGGGTCAGCAGTGCCGCCGCGACGGCGCCCAGCAGCGCGTACGCCACATGCTGGAGCAGGAAGATCCGGACGACCTGGCCGGGGGTGAAGCCGATCGCCTTCAGGACCGAGATGTCCCGCAGATGGCCGCGGATGCGGGTGGCGATCGCTCCGTGCACCGCGAAGCCGGCCGCCAGCAGGGCGCCCAGCCCGAACAGGCCCAGCACCTGGCCGAGCAGCCGGTTGTCGCCCTGCGCCTCGGCCCTCGCCTGCTGCCAGGTGGAGACCTCGCCGACCGCGCCGGCGCCGAGCACGGTGACGGCGCGCTGGACGGCGTAGTCCGTGTCGTCGGGGTCGGCCAGCCGCAGCCCGATCACCCGCCCGCCGGGGTCGCGCACGGCGGGCGGCGGCGCCCACACCAGGCCCGGCTGCTCGCCCGGCCGGTAGCGGGGCTCGGCGCTGTCGGCGGTGCCCACGACGGTGAGCCTGCGCGCGGTGCCGGGCAGGGTGAGGGTGTCCCCGGGCTCGGCGAGCAGCGCCCGGGCGAGGCGGTTCTCCAGGACCACGCCGTCGGGCTCGCGGGGGTCGAGCCAGTGGCCGGACGTGAGCAGCGGGCGGCCCACCGACGGCCGCGACGGCGTGGCGCGCAGTTCGACGCTCGCGCGGGTGCCGCGCGAGGAGACGGTCACGGTTTCGGTGGCGTAGGGGCCGGCGACGGACTCGACGCCGTCCAGGGCGGAGAGCCGGGCGGTGTCGGCCGGGCCCACGGTGTGCAGCCAGACGTGGGCGCCACGGGACTGGGTGAAGATCCGCTGCCAGGGGTTGGTCGCGTAACCGAACAGCGCGGTGGCCAGCAGCAGCGAGGCGACGATGCCGGCCGTTGCCAGCACGATGAACAGCGCCTCCCCGCGGTGCGTGCGCAGATCGGAGTGCGCCCAGCGCAGCGTGGCTCGCACCGCCGTCAGCCCCTGGACCGGATCGGGCGCGTCGGACCGTCGTGCGTCGAACGGTCGCGCGTCGGGCCGTCGTGCGTCGAACGGTCGTGCGTCGGGTGGTCGTACACAGCGCTCAGTCCCTCACCGCAGTCGGTCCCTCAGCTCCAGCACGTCCGAGATGCCACGGCCCCGCGCGGGGCTGCCGCCGAGTTCCGCGTCGTCGGCGATCCGGCCGTCGAAGAAGCTGATCACCCGGTCCGCCGCGCTCGCCAGCCGAGCGTCGTGCGTGACCAGCACGATCGTCTGGCCGCGCTGGTGGAAGCGGGACAGCAGCCGCATCACCTCGCGGGTGCCCTTGCTGTCCAGGCTGCCGGCGGGCTCGTCGGCCAGCAGCAGCGGCGGGTGGTTGACCAGGGCGCGGGCCAGGGCGACGCGCTGCTGCTCGCCGCCGGACAGCTCGCCGGGCATGCTGCGTTCCTTGCCCTCCAGGCCCAGTTCGGCGAGGAGCTCCTCGCGTCCGGCGCGGGCCTGCTTGGGCGAGCGGCCGGCGAGCAGGGCGGGCAGTTCGACGTTGTCCGCGACGGACAGGTTGGAGACCAGATTGAAGAACTGGAAGACGATCCCGATGTACTGGCGGCGCTCCTCCGCCCAGCGGGCCTCGCCGTAGGCGTCCGTGCACCGGCCGTCCAGCCAGATGCTGCCCTCGTCGGGCCGCTGCAGCCCGCCCAGCAGGTGCAGCAGGGTCGACTTGCCGGCGCCGGACGGGCCGGTGACCGCCACGAACTCGCCGCGGGCCACCGACAGGCCGACCCCGCGCACGGCGTGCGCGGGCGCGCCCTCTCCGTAATGGGTCTTGACGAGGCCCTCGGCCCGCAGGACGGGAGGCAGGACGTCACTCACTCCAGCTCCTCCAGTTCCTCCTGGCAGCGCTCCAGCCAGTCGAGATCGGCCTGCAGATGCAGCATGGCGCCCTCGATCAGCAGATGGGCGACGCGGTTGTCGCGGTTCTCGGCGGCGGCCAGCTTCGACAGGTTGCGCATGGTGTTGAGGTACTGGCGCCGCTGCTTGTTGATGAGGGTGATCTGCTCGGCGAGGCCGGTCTGCGGGGCGAGGGCGAGCTTCATGAAGAACTCGTCCCGCACCCGCGGCTCGTCCTCGGGCTCCTCGAACCAGGCGCGCAGCGCATCCCGCCCGGCTTCGGTGAGGTGGTAGACCTTCTTGTTCGGCCGGCTGGACTGCTCGACGTCCTCGCCCTCGATCAGTCCCGACTTCTCGAGGCGGCCGAGGGTGACGTAGATCTGGCCGACGTTCGGCTGAGGGTACGCGGAGCCCAGCAGTTGCTCAAGGTCCTGCTTCAGCTCGTAACCGTGGGCGGGACCGCGCGCGAGGAGTGCCAGCAGGTGCAGACGCACTCGTGCTCTCCTCCCGCGTCCTCGTCATGTGCGTAATGTGTTCCGGACTGTGTCCCGGACTGTGGTCCAGGCCCTAGTATCGCGCATACCTAACAGGTATACATGGCCCCTGACGCCGGGCGAAGGTGCCCGGTGCCTGGGTGCAAGGAGGAACCTATGCGGTGGATGCGCGCCGCGGGTAGGGGCCTCCTCGTCCTGGTCGTGGTCATGACCGGCTACGTCGCCTCCGGGGCGCGCGCCGAGGAGGGTTCCGGCACCGGCCGCGGCCCGCTCACCCTCGCCACCGCCGGGGACCTCACCGGCTACCTCGGCCCCCTGCTGGAGGGCTGGAACCGCACCCACCCCGCCGAGAAGGTCACCCTCGTCGAGCTGCCCGACTCCGCAGACGAGACGCACGCGCAGATGACCACCGACCTGCGCGGCGGCGACCGAAGCCGCTTCGACGTGCTCAACATCGACGTCAACTGGACGTCGGAGTTCGCCGCCGCCGGCTGGATCCGCCCGCTGCCGCGCGACCGCTTCCCGCTGAGGACCTTCCTGCCCCCGGTCGTCGACACGGCGACCTACGACGGCCGGCTGTACGCGGTCCCCTACGTCACCAACGCCGGGCTGCTGCTGTACCGCAAGGACGTCCTCGCCAAGGAGGGCGTCCCGCCGCCGCGCACCTGGGCCGAGCTGGAGCACGACGCGAAGACCATCGCGCCCAAGTACGGACTGGGCGGGTACGCGGGCCAGTTCCTGCCCTACGAGGGACTGACCGTCAACGCGGCCGAGGCGGTGTACTCCGCGGGCGGGACCATCCTCGGCGACGAGGGCGCCCGCGTCACCGTCAACTCCGCGGCGGCCCGCGAGGGCATCGGCTTCCTCGCCCGCGGCTTCCGCGAGGGCTGGATACCCAGGGCGGCGCTGACGTACAAGGAGGAGGAGTCCAAACAGGCCTTCCAGGACGGCCACCTGCTCTTCCTGCGCAACTGGCCCTACGCCTACGCCGTCGCCTCCGCCAGGGGCTCCAAGGTCGCCGGCCGGATCGGCGCCGTGCCCCTGCCCGGGCCGAACGGGCCGGGCACGAGCGTGCTGGGCGGCTCCAACCTGGCCGTGAACACGCACGCACGGCACCCGGACTCCGCCGCGCGCCTGATCGCGTACCTCACCAGTGAGCCCGTCCAGCGCCAGGTGCTCACCAAGGGGGCGCTGCCGCCCGTGCGCGCCGCGCTCTATCAGGACCCCGCCCTGATACGGCAGTTCCCGTATCTGCCGACCCTGCGGGCCGCCGTGCTCTCGGCCGCGC
>NZ_BMVJ01000017.1:144223-152555 GCF_014650655.1 Streptomyces anandii JCM 4720 | reverse complement strand
CGCGCCCCAAGAGTGCCCACTACGACCAGGTCAGCCTGGTGGTGCAGGCGGTGGTGCACGACGCGCTGACCGGGCGCGAGACGCCCGAGGAGGCCGTGCGGCGGCTGGCGCGCGAGCTGGCCGCGGTCTCCCACCGTTAGCCGCTCCCTCCCGTTTTGCCTCCCTCCCCCTCTCGACGGTAGTTACTTGTTAAGTAACGCAGTCATCACGACTGGGTTTGAACTGTCCGGTTAAGTGCCTATTTGCCCGGTCAACTCTCCAGTAGTTTCCGGTCACTTCATTGACACCTCTCCAACGCCGCTACCTAACATGCATGCATAACGACGGCCTACAGAGACAGGGCAATGGGTTGAACAGGCATCGTTGGTGGCGCGACGCGGTGATCTACCAGGTCTACGTGCGCAGCTTCCTGGACAGCACCGGAGACGGCATCGGCGATCTGGCCGGGGTCCGGGCCGGGCTGCCGTATCTGAAGAAGCTCGGCGTCGACGGGATCTGGCTGAGCCCCTTCTACCCCTCGCCCCAGCACGACCACGGCTACGACGTGGCCGACTACTGCGACGTCGACCCGGTCTTCGGCGACCTCGGCGAGTTCGACCGGCTGATGGCGGCCGCCCGCCGCCTCGGCGTGAAGGTGCTGCTCGACATCGTCCCCAACCACTGCTCCAGCGAGCACCCCTGGTTCCGCGAGGCGCTCGCCGCCGGACCCGGCAGCCCCGCCCGCGCCCGCTTCCACTTCGCCGACGGACGCGGCCCGGACGGCGCCGAGCCGCCCAACAACTGGCACGCCATGTTCGGCGGCCCGGCCTGGACCCGGGTCACCGAGCCGGACGGCCGCCCCGGCCAGTGGTACCTGCACATGTTCACGCCCGAGCAGCCCGACTGGAACTGGCGCGACGACCGCGTCCCCGCGGAGTTCGAGCGCGTGCTGCGCTTCTGGCTGGACCGGGGCGTCGACGGCTTCCGCATAGACGTCGCCGCCGGCCTCTACAAGCACCCCCGGCTGCCCGACTCCGACGACCCCGAGGCCGACGCCCGCACCCGCGACTCGGTCAACCCGCTCGCCTGGAACCAGCCCGAGGTGCACGACGTGTGGCGGCGCTGGCGGTCCGTCTGCGAGGAGTACACCGCGCGCGACGGCCGGGAACGGCTGCTGGTGGGCGAGGTGTCCGTGCCCAGCGCCCGCGAGCACGCCCGCTACGTCCGCCCCGACGAGCTGCACCAGGCCTTCTTCTTCGACCTGCTCAGCGCCCCCTGGGACGCCGACGCCTTCCGCAAGGTCGTCTCCGAGGCCATGCAGGACATCGCCGGTACCGGCTCCACGGTCACCTGGGTCCTCAACAACCACGACCAGGTCCGCACCGTCACCCGCTACGGCGAACCCGCGACCGGCGCCAGTGGCCTCGGCGCCGCCCGCGCCCGCGCCGCCGCGCTGCTGATGCTGGCGCTGCCCGGAGCCGCGTACATCTACCAGGGCGAGGAGCTCGGCCTGCCCGAGGTCGTCGACCTGCCCGACGACGTGCTCACCGACCCGATCTTCCGCCGCACCGGAAGCCGCGCCCGCATCCGCGACGGCTGCCGGGTGCCGCTGCCCTGGTCCGGGCAGGCGTCCCCGTTCGGCTTCACCTCCGGGGCCGAGGGCGCCAAGCCCTGGCTGCCGCAGCCGGAGTACTTCGCCGAGTACGCCACCGACCGCGCCCTCGCCGACACCCGCTCCTTCTGGCACCTCTACCGCGACGGCCTCCAACTGCGCGCCGCCCTGCCCCAGCTGGGCGAGGGCACGCTGCGCTGGCTGGACACCCCGCCCGGCGTCCTCGGCTTCGTCCGCGGCGACGGACTGGTCTGCGCCGTCAACTTCGGTACGGCCCCCACCCCCGCGCCGGTCGCCGGCACCCCGCTGCTGGCCAGCGGGCCCTGTCCGCCCGGAGTGCTCGCCGGTTCCACCGCCGCCTGGTGGACGGCCGACGACGACCTGCCCACCTGCTGACCTCCCGAAGCTCCGTCAACTTCCCACTCCCCGAAGGGACATCAACGATGATGCGTCGACGCACCACCCTCCTCACCGGCTGCACCGCCCTCGTCCTCGCGCTCGGCGCGACCGCCTGCGGCGGCGACCCCGTCTCCGCGGGCGGCGGCGACAAGCCGCTCAGCGGCCAGACCGTCACCGTGGCCGGCGTCTGGTCCGGCACCGAGCAGAAGAACTTCCAGAAGGTGCTGGACGCGTTCACCGAGAAGACGGGCGCCAAGACGCAGTTCGTCTCCACCGGCGACAACGTCTCCACCGTCGTCGGCAGCAAGATCGAGGGCGGCAACGCCCCCGACGTCGTGATGGTCCCGCAGGTCGGCGTGCTCCAGCAGTTCGCCAGAAAGGGCTGGCTCGAACCGCTGTCCGCCACCACCGAGAAGTCGGTGGACGCCGGCTACGCCCCCGTGTGGAAGAAGTACGGCAGCGTCGACGGCACCCTGTACGGGCTGTACTTCAAGGCCGCCCACAAGTCGACCGTCTGGTACAGCCCCGACGCGCTGAACCAGGCCGGGGTCAAGCCGCCGAAGACGTACGACGAGATGCTCAAGGCCGGTCACACCCTCTCCGACTCCGGGCTCGCCGCCTTCGCGGTCGGCGGACAGGACGGCTGGACGCTCACCGACTGGTTCGAGAACGTCTACCTCTCCCAGGCCGGACCCGAGAAGTACGACGCCCTCGCCGCGCACAAGCTGAAGTGGACCGACGCCAGCGTGGTCAAGGCGCTCGGCACGCTCGGCAAGCTGTTCAAGGACAAGCAGCTGATCGCGGGCGGCCAGAAGGAGGCCCTGAACACCGACTTCCCGGGCTCGGTGGAGAAGGTCTTCGGCCCCAAGCCCGAGGCCGGCATGGTTTACGAGGGCGACTTCGTCGCCGGTGTCGCCCACGACCAGTTCGGCAAGACCATCGGCAAGGACGCCGACTTCTTCCCCTTCCCCGCCGTCGACGGCGGCAAGGCGCCGGTCGTCAGCGGCGGCGACGCCGCGGTCGTGCTGAAGAAGGGCAAGAACGCCAAGGCCGGCATGAAGCTGCTCGAGTACCTCGCCACCCCCGAGGCCTCGGCCGTGTGGGCCAAGGCGGGCGGCTTCCTCTCCCCGAACAAGAAGCTCGACCTCGCCTCCTACGGCGACGACGTCACCCGCGCCACCGCCAAGTCCCTCGTGGACGCGGGCGACTCGGTCCGCTTCGACATGTCCGACCAGGCCCCGGCGGCCTTCGGCGGCACCAAGGGCACCGGCGAGTGGAAGCTGCTCCAGGACTTCCTGCGTGACCCGTCCAACCCCAAGGACACCGCGGCGAAGCTGGAGGCCGCGGCGGCCAAGGCCTACCAGAACCAGGGCTGACCCACATGACCGCCACCACCCTCACCAAGGAGAAGGGTGCGAGCCCCCCGCCGACCGCATCGCTCGCCGACCGGGCGCGGCGCCTGCGGCGGCGGGGCCGGGTCGTGGCCCTGCTGTTCGTCTTCCCGGCGCTGCTGCTGCTCGGCGCGCTCGTCGTCTACCCGGTGCTGTTCTCGGTCGGCCGGAGCTTCTTCGACGCCTCCGGCACCCGCTTCGTCGGCGGGGACAACTACACCGAGATGTTCCGCGACCCGGCCACGCTCAAGGCCATCCGGAACACCACCATCTGGGTGGTCGTGGCGCCCGCGCTGCTCACCGGGCTCGGGCTGATCCTCGCCGTCCTGGTGGAGAAGGTCCGCTGGGCGACCGCCTTCAAGCTGCTGCTGTTCATGCCGATGGCCGTGTCCTTCCTGGCCGCCGGGATCATCTTCCGCCTCGCCTACGACGAGGACCCGAACAAGGGCGTGCTGAACGCCGCCGCGGTGTCCGTGCACGACGCCTTCGAGGGCACCTCGTCCTATCCGACCGCGCGCGGCCGCGCCGAGCGGCTGACCCAGGACCACGACGGCTCCTACGTGACGGCGAGCGCCGCCTCGCCGGGTGACACGGTGGCGCTGCCGATGGTCGGCGTGCTGCCCAAGGACCTGCCGAAGAACGCCGCGCCCGCCCACCCGGCGGCAGGGCGGAAGGCCGCACCCGGCGAGCTGCGCGGGGTCGTCTACCTGGACTTCACGCCCGGCGGTGGCGGCACCCGCGACAAGGTCGACCGCGGTGAGAGCGGACTGCCCGGCATGAAGGTCGAGGCGCTGAGCGGCGGGCGTACGGTCGCGAGCGCGACGACGGCCGCCGACGGCTCCTTCCGCCTCGCCGGGCTGAGCGCCGGCTCCTACACCCTGAAACTGCCGGAGTCCAACTTCGCACCGCCCTACCAGGGCATCTCCTGGCTCGGGCCGACCCTCGTCACCCCGGCGATCATCGGCGCGTACCTGTGGATCTGGACCGGGTTCGCGATGGTGCTGATCGGCGCCGGTCTTTCCACGCTGCCCCGGGACGCACTGGAGGCGGCGCGGATGGACGGCGCCAACGAGTGGCAGATCTTCCGGCGCATCACCGTGCCGCTGCTCGCCCCGGTCCTCACGGTCGTCTTCGTCACCCTCGTCATCAACGTGATGAAGGTCTTCGACCTCGTCTACATCATCGCGCCCGGCCCTGTGCAGGAGGACGCCACCGTGCTGGCGACCCAGATGTGGCTGGTGTCCTTCGGCGGCGGCAACAACCAGGGCCTCGGCAGCGCCCTCGGCGTGCTGCTCCTGCTGCTGGTGATCCCCGCGATGGTGTTCAACGTCCGCCGCTTCAGAAGGAGTCAGCGATGAACGCGGTCAGGAGGGGCCTGGGCAACGGGCTCGTGCAGGCCTTCCTCGTGGTGATCGGCCTGGTCTGGCTCACGCCGCTCGCGGGACTGTTCGTCTCCTCGCTGCGCTCGGCCCAGGACACCGCGAAGGGCGGCTGGTGGACGGCGCTGACCAGCCCCGGCCAGCTGTCCTTCGACAACTACTCCGCGCTGCTGAAGAACGCCGGGATGACCCAGGCCTTCTGGAACACGGTGCTGATCTCGGTGCCGGCGACCGTGCTGGTCGTCGTCATCGCGGCGCTCGCCGGATACGCCTTCGCCTGGCTGGACTTCCCGCTGCGCGAGCCGCTGTTCCTGCTGGTGGTGGCGCTGCTGGTGGTGCCCGTGCAGATCGGCCTGCTGCCGGTGGCCAAACTCTTCGGCGCGCTGGGCCTGTTCGGCACGATCCCGGGCGTCGTCCTCTTCCACGTGGCGTACGGGCTGCCGTTCGCGGTGTTCCTGCTGCGCAACTACTTCGCCGAGATGCCCAAGGAGATGCTGGAGGCGGCGCGGATGGACGGGGGCAGCGAATGGCGGATCTTCACCCGGCTGGTGCTGCCCGTGGGGCGGCCGGCCATCGCCAGCCTCGCCATCTTCCAGTTCCTGTGGGTGTGGAACGACATGCTGGTGGCGCTGCTGTTCGCGGACAGCTCCTCGCAGCCGCTCACCGTGCAACTCCAGTCGCAGATCCGGCAGTTCGGGAGCAACATCGACGTGCTCGCGCCAGGCGCCTTCCTGTCACTGGTGGTGCCGGTGGCCGTCTTCTTCGCCTTCCAGCGGCACTTCGTGCAGGGGGTGATGGCGGGGTCGGTGAAGTGAGGGAAACGGCGGTGGGGCGGCGGGGGTTCCTGACCCCCCGCCGCCCCACCGCCGCATCTCACGCAGACGCCGGCGGATACAGCGACCGCGGCAACTGGGCCGCCGCCGCGGTGTCCAGCAGCCACAGGGTGCGGGCCCGGCCCTGCGCGCCCGCCGCCGGGGCCTGGATCTCCCCGGCGCCCGAAAGCGCGATGGCCACCGCGTTGGCCTTGTCCTCGCCGGCCGCCAGCAGCCAGACCTCGCGGGCCGAGCGGATCGCGGGCAGGGTGAGGGAGATCCGGGTGGGCGGGGGCTTGGGGGAGCCGTGCACGCCGATCACCGTGCGCTCCGTCTCCCGCACCCCGGGGTGCTCCGGGAAGAGGGAGGCCACGTGGGTGTCCGGGCCCACGCCCAGCATCAGCACGTCGAAGGTGGGCACCCCGCCGTGGTTGGCGGGACCGGCCGCGCGGGCCAGCTCCTCGGCGTAGGCCTCCGCGGCGGACTCGGCGTCCGCGCCCCACGGGCCGTCCGAGGCGGGCATGGCGTGCACCCGCTTCGGGTCCAGCGGCACCGAGTCCAGCAGGGCCTCGCGGGCCTGGGTCACGTTGCGCTCGGGGTCGCCCTCGGGCAGGAACCGCTCGTCACCCCACCACAGGTCCAGGCGGCCCCAGTCGATCGCGTCCCGGGCCGGCGCGGCGGCCAGCGCGGCGAGCACGCCGTTGCCGTTGCGGCCCCCGGTGAGGACCACGTTCGCCGTGCCCGTGGAGGCCTGCGCGTCCACGATCCGGGTGATGAGACGGGCCGCGGCGGCCTGCGCCATCAGCTCCTTGTCACGGTGGACGACCAGTTGCGGAGTGCTCACTTGGCCGCCGCCTTCCGCGCCGGGACCTTCCGCGCGGTCCTGGACGCCGACCGGCCCGCCGGCCCCTTCGCGGTCTCCTCCTCCGGCACCGCCACCGCCACCGGCTCCTGCCCGGCGGAGGCGGAGGCCGACGGGCCGGCCAGCCGCTCCACGCCGAAGCGCAGCGCCGAGGCGTAGGTGTCGTCCGGGTCCAGGCGCCGCAGCTCCTCCGCGATCAGCTCGGCCGTCTCGCGCCGCTTGAGCGCCACCGCCCGCTCCGGCTGACCCTCGATGGACAGCGTCGCCAGCCTGCCGTCGGCGCGGTCCAGGGTGATCGCCCCGCAGGTGGTGTCCATGCGGACCGCGGTCAGACCCGGCCCGCCGGACGACGAGCGCCGCACCGGAACGTCCAGCCGGTCCGCGAGCCACATCGCCAGCAGCTCGCAGCTCGGGTTGAACTCCTCGCCCTCCACCTCGACGGCCTCCACCTCGCAGGCGACCTGGTCGAGGGCGGCCGCCAGCATCGAACGCCACGGCGTGATCCGCGTCCACGACAGGTCCGTGTCGCCCGGGGAGTAGGCGTCGGCCCGCGCCGCCAGGTCCCGCACCGGCTCCTCGGAGGCGTAGGTGTCGGTGACGCGGCGCTGTGCCAGGGCGCCCAGCGGGTCGTTCGCCGGGTCCAGCGGGGCCTCCACCGGCCACCACACGACGACCGGGGCGTCGGGCAGCAGCAGCGGGAGCACCACCGACTGGGCGTGGTCGACGACCTCGCCGTACAGCCGCAGCACCACCGTCTCGCCGGTGCCCGCGTCCGCGCCCACCCGCACCTCGGCGTCCAGGCGCGAGCCCGTGCGGTCCCGGGGGGTGCGCGAGACGCGCCGGATGACCACCAGGGTGCGCGAGGGGTGCTCGTGCGAGGCGTCGTTCGCGGCCTTCAGGGCGTCGTAGGCGTTCTCCTCGTCGGTGACGACGACGAGGGTGAGCACCATGCCGACGGCCGGAGTGCCGATGGCTCGGCGGCCCTGCACCAGCGCCTTGTTGATCTTGCCGGACGTGGTGTCCGTCAGGTCTATCTTCATGGCCGGCGCCAGCTCCGTCCGTCTCGTGCCAGCATCTCGTCCGCCTCGACGGGCCCCCACGTCCCGGACGGGTACTGGGCGGGCCTGCCGTGCTTGTCCCAGTACTCCTCGATCGGGTCGAGGATCTTCCAGGACAGCTCGACCTCCTCGGTGCGCGGGAAGAGGTTGGAGTCGCCGAGCAGCACGTCCAGGATCAGCCGCTCGTACGCCTCCGGGCTGGACTCGGTGAAGGACTCGCCGTAGGCGAAGTCCATCGACACGTCCCGGATCTCCATCGAGGTGCCCGGCACCTTGGAGCCGAAGCGGACGGTGACGCCCTCGTCGGGCTGGACGCGGATCACGATCGCGTTCTGGCCCAGCTCCTCGGTGGCCGTCGTGTCGAAGGGCGAGTGCGGGGCCCGCTGGAAGACGACCGCGACCTCGGTCACCCTGCGGCCCAGCCGCTTTCCGGTGCGCAGGTAGAACGGCACCCCCGCCCAGCGGCGGTTGTCGATCTCCAGCTTCACAGCCGCGTAGGTGTCGGTCTTCGACTTCTTGTCGATGCCCTCTTCCTCGAGGTAGCCGATCACCTTCTCGCCGCCCTGCCAGCCGCCCGCGTACTGCCCGCGCACGGTGGACTCACCCAGGTCCTTGGGCAGCCGGACGGCGCCGAGCACCTTCTCCTTCTCGGCGGCCAGCGCGTCCGCGCCGAAGGAGGCGGGCTCCTCCATCGCGGTGAGCGCCATCAGCTGCAGCAGATGGTTCTGGATGACGTCCCGGGCGGCGCCGATGCCGTCGTAGTAGCCGGCCCGGCCGCCGATGCCGATGTCCTCGGCCATGGTGATCTGCACGTGGTCGACGTACGAGCGGTTCCAGATC
>NZ_BMVJ01000017.1:141162-144186 GCF_014650655.1 Streptomyces anandii JCM 4720 | reverse complement strand
ATCTGGTTGGCGAAGCGCAGCGCCAGGATGTTCTGGACGGTCTCCTTGCCCAGGTAGTGGTCGATGCGGAAGACCTGGTCCGAGGAGAAGACCTCGTGCACGACCTTGTTCAGCTCCTCGGCCGACCTCAGGTCGTGGCCGAACGGCTTCTCGATGACCGCGCGCCGCCAGGAGCCGCCGGACTGGTCGGCCAGCCCGTGCTTCTTCAGCTGCTGGATGACCACCGGGAACGACTTCGGCGGCACGGACAGGTAGAAGGCGAAGTTGCCGCCCGTGCCCTGCGCCTTGTCCAGTTCCTCGATCGTCCCGCGCAGCCGCTCGAAGGCGTCGTCGTCGTCGAAGGTGCCCTGCACGAAGCGCATGCCCTGCAGGAGCTGCTGCCAGACCTCCTCGCGGAAGGGGGTCCGCGAGTGCTCCTTGACCGCGTCGTGCACGACCTGCGCGAAGTCCTCGTGCTCCCAGTCGCGGCGGGCGAAGCCGACCAGCGAGAAGCCCGGCGGCAGCAGACCCCGGTTGGCGAGGTCGTACACGGCGGGCATCAGCTTCTTGCGCGACAGGTCGCCCGTGACGCCGAAGATGACCAGGCCCGACGGCCCCGCGATGCGCGGGAGCCGTCGGTCGGCGGGGTCACGGAGCGGGTTCGCTCCGGTGCCGGAGTGGGACGCCAAGGCCTCAGCCCTCCGCGGGGGCGAGGCGCTCCAGCTCCGCCTCGGTCGACTTCAGCAGGTCGCTCCAGGAGGCCTCGAACTTCTCGACGCCCTCGTCCTCGAGGACCTGGACCACCTCGTCGTAGGAGATCCCGATGCGCTCCAGCGCGTCGAGGTCCGCGCGGGCCTGCTCGTAGGTGCCGCGCACCGCGTCGCCGCGGATCTCGCCGTGGTCCTCGGTGGCCTCCAGGGTGGCCTCCGGCATGGTGTTGACCGTGTTCGGCGCGACCAGCTCCTCGACGTACATGGTGTCCTTGTACGCCTTGTCCTTCACACCGGTGGAGGCCCACAGCGGACGCTGCTTGTTCGCGCCCGCGTTCTCCAGCGCGCTCCAGCGGTCGGAGCCGAAGACCTCCTCGTACGCCTGGTACGCCAGGCGCGCGTTGGCCACGCCCGCCTTGCCGCGCAGGGCCTTGGCCTCGTCGGTGCCCATCTCGTCGATGCGGCGGTCGATCTCGGTGTCCACGCGGGAGACGAAGAAGGACGCCACCGAGTGGATCTTCGACAGGTCCAGGCCGCGCTCCTTGGCCTTCTCAAGGCCGGTCAGGTAGGCGTCCATGACCCTGCGGTAGCGCTCCAGCGAGAAGATCAGCGTGACGTTGACGCTGATGCCGTTGCCGATGGTCTCGGCGATCGCCGGGAGGCCCGCCTCGGTGGCCGGGATCTTGATGAGCGTGTTCGGGCGGTCCACCAGCCAGGCCAGCTGCCGGGCCTCGGCGACCGTCGCCTTGGTGTTGTGCGCCAGGCGCGGGTCGACCTCGATGGAGACCCGGCCGTCCTGGCCGTCGGTGGCGTCGAAGACCGGGCGCAGGATGTCGGCGGCGTCGCGGACGTCCGCCGTGGTGATCATGCGGATGGCTTCCTCGACGGTGACCCGGCGCGCGGCCAGGTCCGAGACCTGCTGGTCGTAGCCGTCGCCCTGGGAGATCGCCTTCTGGAAGATCGTCGGGTTGGTGGTGACGCCCACGACGTGCTGCTGGTCGATCAGCTCGGCGAGGTTGCCGGACGTGATCCGCTTGCGCGACAGGTCGTCCAGCCAGATCGCGACGCCTTCATCGGAGAGGCGCTTGAGTGCGTCTGTCATGGAAAATGCATCTCCTACGTGTCGTATATGAGCGTCAGCGCTGGGCGGCGGCGAGGGATTCCCGCGCCTTGGCGGCCACGTTCTCCGGCGTGAAGCCGAACTCCCGGAAGAGGACCTTGCCGTCGGCGGAAGCACCGAAGTGCTCCAGGGAAACGATGCGCCCGGCGTCTCCCACGTACTTGTGCCAGGTGAGACCGACACCCGCCTCGACCGCGACACGCGCCCGCACGGCCGGGGGCAGCACGCTGTCCCGGTACCCCTGGTCCTGCTCCTCGAACCACTCCACGGACGGCATGGACACGACCCGGGTGGGTACGCCCTCGGCCTGGAGCCGCTCGCGCGCCTCGACCGCGATGTGCACCTCGGAGCCGGTGGCGATGAGGATCACCTGCGGCTCGGCGCCCTGCCCGTCGGCGCCCTCGGCGTCGAAGAGGACGTAACCGCCGCGCGCCGCGTCGTCGTTGGGCTCGTAGGTCGGCACGCCCTGGCGGGTGAGCGCCAGACCGTGCGGGGCGCCCTTGCCGTACTCCTTGGTCCAGCGGGTGAGGATCTCGCGCCAGGCGATCGCCGTCTCGTTGGCGTCGGCCGGGCGGACGATGTTCAGCCCGGGGATGGCGCGCAGCGAGGCCAGGTGCTCGACCGGCTGGTGGGTCGGGCCGTCCTCGCCGAGGCCGATGGAGTCGTGCGTCCACACGTACGTCACCGGCAGGTGCATCAGGGCCGACAGGCGCACCGCGTTGCGCATGTAGTCGGAGAAGACGAGGAAGGTGCCGCCGTAGACACGGGTGTTGCCGTGCAGCGTGATGCCGTTCAGCTCGGCGCCCATGGAGTGCTCGCGGATGCCGAAGTGGATGGTGCGCCCGTAAGGGTTCGCCTCCGGCAGCGGATTGCCCTCGGGCAGGAACGACGACGTCTTGTCGATGGTGGTGTTGTTGGAGCCGGCCAGGTCGGCGGAACCGCCCCACAGCTCGGGGATCACCTCGCCCAGGGCCTGGAGCACCTTGCCGGAGGCGGCACGCGTGGCCACGCCCTTGCCGGCCTCGAACACCGGGATCTTCTCCTCCCAGCCGGCCGGCAGCTTCGCCTCGGCGACGCGGTCGTACTCCGCGGCCCGCTCGGGGTCGGCGTCGCGCCACTGCTGGAAGGACTTCTCCCACTCGGCCCGCGCCTCGCGGCCCCGCTCGAGCGCGCCACGGGTGTGCTTGAGCACCTCGTCGGACACCTCGAAGTGCT
>NZ_BMVJ01000017.1:126363-141132 GCF_014650655.1 Streptomyces anandii JCM 4720 | reverse complement strand
GGTCGAAGCCGAGGACGCGCTTGGTGGCGGCCACCTCGTCCTCGCCGAGCGCCGAGCCGTGCGCGGCCTCGGTGTTCTGGGCGTGCGGGGCGGGCCAGGCGATGATCGAGCGCATCGCGATGAAGGACGGCCGGTCGGTGACCGCCTTGGCCTCCTGGATCGCGGCGAAGATCGCCTGCGGGTCCAGGTCGCCGTTCTCCTTGGCCTCCACGCGCTGCACGTGCCAGCCGTAGGCCTCGTACCGCTTCACGGTGTCCTCGGAGACGGCCGTCTCGGTGTCGCCCTCGATCGAGATGTGGTTGTCGTCCCACAGCAGGATCAGGTTGCCGAGCTTCTGGTGGCCCGCCAGCGACGAGGCCTCCGCGGAGATGCCCTCCTGCAGACAGCCGTCACCGGCGATGCAGTAGATGAAGTGGTCGAAGGGCGACTCGCCCCGCGCCGCCTCCGGGTCGAACAGGCCGCGCTCGTAGCGGGCGGCCATCGCCATGCCCACCGCGTTGGCCACGCCCTGGCCGAGCGGCCCGGTGGTGGTCTCCACGCCCGCGGTGTGCCCGTACTCCGGGTGGCCCGGGGTCTTCGAGCCCCAGGTGCGGAACGACTTCAGGTCCTCCAGCTCCAGGCCGAAACCGGCCAGGTACAGCTGGGTGTAGAGGGTCAGGGAGGAGTGGCCGGCGGACAGCACGAAGCGGTCGCGCCCCACCCACTGCGGATCGGACGGGTCGTGCCGCATCACCTTCTGGAAGAGGGTGTAGGCGGCGGGAGCCAGGCTCATCGCCGTGCCGGGATGGCCGTTGCCGACCTTCTGTACGGCATCGGCGGCCAGGACGCGTGCGGTGTCGACCGCGCGCTGGTCCAACTCGGTCCACTCGAGGTCTGTGGTGGTCGGCTTGGTGCTCACCCTGGGTCAGGGCTCCTCTCCACATGTCGGATGCCGGTGCACGTGACCGCGCGCCGGCTGCCGGCCTTCTCCGCGTCGGCCGGCCGCTGTCGAGCCTATCCCGTAAGAACGTGCGTTTTTCCGCGTCATTCCAGAGTGCCGGGACTCTTGCAGATCCGCCTCCCCGCCTGCGCGTAACCCGATTCGGCACATGAATACGAAGGCGCTCATCCGATCACTCAATCGAGCCGGCGCGCGCCCGTCGGAGGGCCGGGGCCAACACGACCCCACCCCCGCGAAGGCCGGGGTCTGGGCAACGTCTACAGTGGCGTGGTACGCGCGAGCCTTTACCGCCGCTTCACATGGCGGGGCTCGCTGGGATGTCTCTGTCAGGGGTGTGCGTGACGGCCGTCGAATCCCGTCCAGCGGGGGTGGTGCTCGATGCGAGCCAGAAGTCGAGCCGCCGGCCGTTCGGGGCCCGTGTCAAGGCGTTCGTGGCGCTGACCAAGCCGCGGATCATCGAGCTGCTGCTCATCACCACCGTTCCGGTGATGTTCCTGGCGCAGCGGGGCGTGCCGGACCTCGGTCTGGTCGTCCTCACCTGCGTCGGCGGCTACCTGTCCGCGGGCGGCGCCAACGCGCTGAACATGTACATCGACCGTGACATCGACGCCCTCATGGACCGCACCTCGCAGCGGCCGCTCGTCACCGGCATGGTGAGCCCGCGCGAGTGCCTCGCCTTCGGCATCTCGCTGGCCGTCGTCTCCACGCTGCTGTTCGGCCTCACCGTCAACTGGCTCTCGGCATGGCTGTCGCTCGGAGCGCTCCTCTTCTACGTCGTCGTCTACACGATGATCCTCAAAAGGCGTACGTCGCAGAACATCGTCTGGGGCGGCATCGCCGGCTGCATGCCGGTGCTGATCGGCTGGTCCTCCGTCACCGGCACCGTGTCCTGGGCGCCGGTGATCCTCTTCCTCGTCATGTTCTTCTGGACGCCGCCGCACTACTGGCCGCTGTCCATGAAGGTCAAGGACGACTACGCGCGCGTGGGCGTGCCGATGCTGCCGGTCATCGCCTCCAACAAGGTCGTCGCCCGGCAGATCGTCATCTACAGCTGGGTCATGGTGGCCGTCTCGCTGCTGCTCACCCCGCTCGGCTACACCGGCTGGTTCTACACGGCGGTGGCCCTCGCGGCCGGCGGCTGGTGGCTGTGGGAGGCGCACGCGCTGCAGAACCGCGCCAAGGCCGAGGCGACCGGCGGCAAGCTCAAGGAGATGCGCCTGTTCCACTGGTCCATCACCTACGTCTCGCTGCTGTTCGTCGCGGTGGCGGTGGACCCCTTCCTGCGCTAGAGGGCACGCGTGCGAAGCACTTCGGGTGGGGTGCGTGGTCAAGGCCACGCACCCCACCCGTCGCCGTTTGATCTACCCGTCGGTAGCATCCTGGTCATGGCAGAGACTGAGCAGGTGGACCCGAAGGACGAGCGCACGGTGGCGCGCCTCGCCAAGCGGATCGGTGCGTTCTCCAGGGCGCACGGCGGTGCCGAGGGCCAGGTGGCCCACCTCGGCGAGCGCGGCGCGCGCATCGTTCTCGTCGGCGAGGACGGCGGCTGGGGCGACCTGGTGGCGCCCTCCTGCGAACTGGCCGAGAAGGCCGTGGCGAAGGCCGGCATCACCCTCCACGAGGACTTCGACGGCGAGTTCGCGGCCAAGGTGCGCACCGGTCCGTACGAGTGGACGCGCATGGCCGGGATCCAGGTGGGCGGTCCCAGCAACACCTGACGCCGGTTCACCCGTTAGGACGTGTGAGGAGCACGCGTCCACCGAACGGGGAGTCCGGATGATCGAAACGCCGTCCCTGGTGGACCAGTACTGCCACGGCGTCCTGAGAACGGAGCTGGGCCTCGGCACCTTCGAGGCCCAGCTGGCCCGCACCGAGGGCCCGCCCGCCCCCGGCACCACCCTCTTCGACACCCAGACCGGTTTCGCCCTACGCCGCTGGTGCCCCCCGCTGCTCGACCTCGAGCCGCACTGCCAGCCCGCGCGCTATCTGGCCCGCCGCAGGGAACTGGGCGTGCTGGAGGCCGGCCGCAGGCTGCTGCGCGGCAGCGGCATCACGACCTACCTCGTCGACACCGGGCTGCCCGGGGACCTCACCGGGCCCGGCGAGATGGCCTCCACGGCAGACGCGGCCGCGCACGAGATCGTGCGTCTGGAACTGCTCGCCGAGCAGGTCGCCGACACCTCCGGGACCGTCGAGTCCTTCCTCGCCAACCTCGCCGAGTCGGTGCACGGCGCGGCCGCGCACGCCGTCGCCTTCACCTCCGTGGCGGGCCTGCGGCACGGCCTGGCGCTCGCGCCGGAGCCGCCCGGGCCGGGTGAGGTGCGGGGCGCGGCGGGCCGCTGGCTGGCCGGACGGCGGGTCGGCGGCGAGCTGAGCGACCCGGTGCTGCTGCGCCACCTGCTGTGGATCGCGGTCGCCTCCGGCCGCCCGCTGCAACTGCACGCGGGCCTCGGCGAGCCGGGCGCGCGCATCGACCGCACCGACCCGGTGCTGCTGACCGACTTCGTACGGGCCACCGCGGGCCTGGGCACCGACCTCGTGCTGCTGCACGGCTACCCGTACCACCGCCAGGCCGCCCACCTGGCCGGCGTCTTCCCGCACGTGTACGCCGACTCGGGCGCCGCCCTGGTGCGCACCGGTGCGCGGGCCGCGACGATCCTCGCCGAGATCCTGGAGCTGGCCCCGTTCGGCAAGATCCTCTTCTCCAGCGGGGCGCACGGCCTGCCCGAGCTGCACGTGGTGGGCGCCCGGCTGTTCACCGAGGCGCTGGACCGGGTGCTGGGCGCCTGGGTCGCGGAGGGCGCCTGGTCGCCGGGGGACGCGCAGCGGGTGGCCCGGATGGTCGCGGCGGGCAACGCCGGGCGGGTGTACGGGCTGCGCTGAGCGCCCGCCCGCAACGTGCCCCCGCGCGGGAGGCCGGCTACGCCGTCGTCAGGCTCGCCTCGGTGGAAGGCCCGGGCAGACCGGTCACGGACACGGGACGCTCCCGCAGCGACAGCAGCACCCTCAGCACCCCGACCCACATCACGCAGGAGCCCAGCATGTGCAGCGCCACCAGCGCCTCGGGCAGGTGCGTGAAGTACTGGACGTAGCCGATGACGCCCTGGCCGAGCAGGATCAGGAACAGCTCGCGCGTGCGGTGCAGCGGGCCCGGGGGCGCGTCGACGGCCTTGAGGACGAACCACAGCGCGAACGTCAGCGTCACCACGATCCAGGCGAGCACCGCGTGCATCTTGGCGACCGTCTCCCAGTCGACGGGGATCCGCTCGACCTCCTTGGAGTCGCCCGCGTGGGGGCCCGCGCCGGTCACCACCGTGCCCACCACGATCAGCAGCCCGCTCGCCACGACCAGGAACCACACCAGCTGCTGCACGGCCTTGCCGACCAGCGGGCGCGGCGCCGTGTCGCCCTCGCGGGTGCGCTGCCACATCACCGTGGCCACCGCGATCAGCGCGCTGGACAGCAGGAAGTGCGCCGCGACGGTGTACGGGTTCAGGCCGACCAGGACGACGATGCCGCCGAGCACCGCGTTGCCCATGACGATCCAGAACTGCGCCCAGCCGAGCCGGGTCAGGCTGCGCCGCCACGGCTTCTGGGCCCGCGCGGCGACGATCGCCCAGCCGACGGCCGCGCACAGCACGTACGTCAGCATGCGGTTGCCGAACTCGATGACGCCGTGGAAGCCCATCGCCCGTGTGGTGGTCAGCGAGGTGTCCGTGCAGGTCGGCCAGGTGGGGCAGCCAAGCCCTGAGCCGGTGAGCCGGACGGCGCCGCCGGTGACGACGATGATGACGCCCATGGCGAGCGCGGCGAACGCGGCGCGCTGGACGGTCCTCGGGTGCGGGGTCCAGCGTCCGGCGATGAAGGCGAGCGGGTTGCGCACGGCGGCGAGGGCGTCGGCGCGGGTCAGGTTCGGCACGCGTTCCATCGTAGGGCGCTGCTTGTGCACGGTTTCACGAGGGTCCATGGCAGGCCTTGTGTCCCTACTCCCAGCGGAAGAACTTCCCGGCGGCCGCGAGTCCCACGACGGCCCACACCGCGAGGATGCCGCAGTCGCCCCACGGCAGGCCCGCGCCGTGCCGCAGCACCGCCCGCAGCCCGTCGGACAGGGCGGAGACGGGAAGCAGCTCCAGGACGCTGCGGGCGCCCGCCGGGAACTTGTCCAGCGGCACGATCACGCCGCCGCCCATGAGCAGCAGCAGGAAGACCAGGTTGGCCGCGGCCAGCGTGGCCTCGGCCTTGAGCGTGCCCGCCATCAGCAGGCCCAGCCCGGAGAAGGCGGCCGTGCCGAGGACGAGCAGCAGGAGCACGGCGAGCGGGTTGCCGTGCGGCGACCAGCCGAGCGCGAGGGCGATCGCGGTCAGCAGGATCACCTGGAGGACCTCGGTGACCAGCACCGAGGCCGTCTTGGCGGTCATCAGGCCCCAGCGCGGCAGCGGAGAGGACGCCAGCCGCTTGAGCACGCCGTAGCGCCGCTCGAAGCCGGTCGCGATGGCCTGCCCGGTGAACGCGGTCGACATCACCGCCAGCGCGAGGATGCCGGGTGTGAGGAAGTCCACGCTCTTCCCGGCGCCGGTGTCCACGATGTCCACCGAGCTGAACAGCACCAGCAGCAGGGTCGGGATCACGGCGGTGAGCAGCAGCTGCTCGCCGTTGCGCAGCAGCATCCTGGTCTCGAGCACCGCCTGGGCGGTGATCATGCGGGGGAGGGGGGCCGCCCCGGGCTTCGGGGCGTAGGTGCCCGTGGCGGGGCCGGTGGCGGTGGTCACGAGCGCAGCTCCTTGCCGGTCAGCTCCAGGAAGACGTCCTCAAGAGTGTGCCGCTCCACGGAGATCCGGTCCGGCATGACCCCGTGCTGGGCGCACCAGGACGTCACCGTGGCGAGCAGCTGCGGGTCGACCTTGCCGACGACGCGGTAGGCGCCCGGGGTCAGCTCGGCGGCGGTGCAGTCGGCGGGCAGCGCCTTGAGCAGGGATCCGATGTCCAGGCCGGGGCGGCCGGTGAAACGCAGGGTGTTCTCCGCGCCGCCGCGGCACAGCTCCTCCGGGGAGCCCTGGGCGATGACCCGGCCGGCGTCGATGATCGCCACGTCGTCGGCGAGCTGCTCGGCCTCCTCCATGTAGTGCGTGGTGAGGATCACGGAGACGCCGTCGCCGCGCAGGTCGCGCACCAGGTCCCAGGTGGCCCGGCGGGCCTGCGGATCCAGGCCCGCGGTCGGCTCGTCCAGGAACACCAGCTCGGGGCGGCCCACCACGGCCATGGCGAGCGCGAGCCGCTGCTGCTGCCCGCCGGACAGCCGGCGGTAGCCGGTGCGGCCGCAGGAGCCGAGACCCAGCCGCTCGATCAGGGCGTCCACGTCGAGGGGATGGGCGTGCAGCTTCGCCACGTGGCGCAGCATCTCGTCGGCGCGCGCACCGGAGTACACGCCCCCGGACTGGAGCATCACCCCGATCCGGGGCCGCAGTTCGCGGGACTGTCCGACGGGGTCGAGACCCAGGACGCGCACCGTGCCGGAATCCGGCCGCCGGTACCCCTCGCAGGTCTCGACCGTCGTCGTCTTGCCCGCACCGTTGGGACCGAGTACGGCGGTCACTCCCGCCCGGGCCACCAGGTCGAGGCCGTCCACCGCGGTCTTCGTGCCGTACCGCTTCACCAGTGCCTGGACCTGGACCACGGGCTCACTTCGCATGGACCCAGAGTCTAGGTACGCGCGCGTGCTCTCAGACGGCCGGGTACGGGAAGTCCTCCTCACGGGGCCGGTGCAGCGCCAGCCACCGCTCGGCGTACGCCACCGCGTCGGCCACGGGGAACAGCCTGGCCCCGGCGGCGCCGACCCTGCCCCGCGCCACCGGCCGGTCCCGCTCGAAGTCGTGGCCGAGCTCGTCGAACCGCTCGGAGGTGATGGACACCTCGGTCAGCACCTCCCACCCGTCGGGGCCGGGCCTGCCCACCCCGACGAGCGGGCCCGGTATCCGGTACTCGGCCAGGTGGAAGCTGGTGCACGTGTCGTATCCGGCCCCGAGCAGCAGCACCCGCGCGCCGAGCGACTCCAGCCGCGCCAGCGGACTGCGCTCCCCGAGCCGGCAGTCGGGCGCATGATTCCCGACGATCTCCGCCGCGCGCGGGCCGAGGGCCGCGAACGAGGTGTGCGGGTGGGCGCTGCGCAGCGCGCCCGGCCAGGTGCGCACGGTCTCCGGGATCACGCCGACCCCGCGTGAGGGCGTGGTGCGGGGGTCGTAGACGGGCATCGAGGCGCGGATGGTCTCCCACCACTCCTCGGGCACCGGCGGGCTGCTCCACAGGGCAGGGTCGGAGAGGTCGCCGGACTGGGTGGGGACCACCAGGGTGCCGTCCGGGCCGAGGGCGTCCAGCAGTCCCCGGACCACCGCGACGGGGCCGCCGCAGACCCAGCCGAGTGAACTCAGGGAGGAGTGCGCGAGGAGGATCTCGCCGGGGCGCACGCCGAGCTCCCGCAGGGCGCCGGAGACGGTGTCCCGGGTCACGAGTGGGCCGGTCGGAGGGGGTGTGGGCATGGTCCGGCAGTCTTCCGCCCACATCCGCCGCCCGCCACCGGATTCTTCGGCACCGGACCGTTTCCGCAGGTGGGATTAGGTTCGCCTAAGTGACGCAGGGCACCGCCCGCTCCGGCCGGTGTCGCTTGTCACTCCCGCAGGAATTACGCAACAATGGCGTTGTGAAAAACGTCGGCGAGGCTCGGGAGACCCCCACGGGGGCCCCTCAGGAGGAGTTCGCGACCGGGGAGCGCTCCACGCGCAACCGCGTCGCGCGGTCCATCCTGGACCACGGCCCGTCGACCGTCGCCGAGCTGGCCGGGCGGCTGGGACTCACCCAGGCGGCCGTGCGGCGCCATCTGGACGCGCTGGCCGCCGACGACGTGGTCGAGGCGCGCGAGCGCCGGGTCTACGGGGCGCGCACCCGTGGCCGCCCCGCCAAGGTCTTCGCGCTCACCGACTGCGGCCGCGACGCCTTCGACCAGTCCTACGACAAGCTCGCCGCCGACGCGCTGCGCTGGATCGCCGACCAGGAGGGCGGCCAGGAGGCGGTCGTCGCCTTCGCCCGCGCCCGGATCGCCGCACAGGCGCGCGCTTACCGCGAGGCGATCGAGGGCGCGGGACCCGACGAGCGCGCCGAAGCGCTGGCCAGGGCCCTGAGCCAGGACGGGTACGCTGCTACGGCGCGCAGCGCGCCCCTCCCGCACAAGGGTGAGCAGCTCTGCCAGCACCACTGCCCGGTCGCCCACGTCGCCGAACAGTTCCCCCAGCTGTGCGAGGCGGAGACGGAGATCTTCGCCGAGCTCCTGGGTACCCACGTCCAGCGGCTGGCGACCATCGCGCACGGCGACGGCGTCTGCACGACGTTCATCCCCAAGATTCCCAACGACGCATCCGCAAGCACGGCCGGGAGGAACCCCGCATGACTCTCCCCACGGAGACTGCCCACCCCGAACTCGAGGGCCTGGGCAACTACGAATACGGCTGGGCCGACTCCGACGTGGCCGGCGCCTCCGCCAGGCGCGGTCTGAACGAGGAGGTCGTCCGCGACATCTCGGCCAAGAAGTCCGAGCCGGAGTGGATGACCAAGCTGCGTCTGAAGGGTCTGCGCCTCTTCGAGAAGAAGCCCATGCCGAACTGGGGCTCGGACCTGTCGGGGATCGACTTCGACAACATCAAGTACTTCGTGCGCTCCACGGAGAAGCAGGCGGAGTCCTGGGAGGAACTGCCCGAGGACATCAAGAACACCTACGACCGGCTCGGCATCCCGGAGGCGGAGAAGCAGCGCCTGGTCGCCGGTGTCGCCGCGCAGTACGAGTCGGAGGTCGTCTACCACCAGATCCGCGAGGACCTGGAGGAGCAGGGCGTCATCTTCCTGGACACCGACACCGCCCTGAAGGAGCACCCCGAGCTCTTCAAGGAGTACTTCGGCACGGTCATCCCGGCCGGCGACAACAAGTTCGCCTCGCTGAACACCGCCGTGTGGTCCGGCGGCTCCTTCATCTACGTCCCGCCGGGCGTCCACGTCGAGATCCCGCTCCAGGCCTACTTCCGGATCAACACCGAGAACATGGGCCAGTTCGAGCGCACCCTGATCATCGTCGACGAGGGCGCCTACGTGCACTACGTCGAGGGCTGCACCGCCCCGATCTACAAGTCGGACTCGCTGCACAGCGCCGTGGTCGAGATCATCGTCAAGAAGAACGCCCGCTGCCGCTACACGACCATCCAGAACTGGTCGAACAACGTCTACAACCTGGTCACCAAGCGCGCCGTGGCCTACGAGGGCGCGACCATGGAGTGGATCGACGGCAACATCGGCTCCAAGGTGACGATGAAGTACCCGGCCGTCTACCTGATGGGCGAGCACGCCAAGGGCGAGACCCTGTCCATCGCCTTCGCCGGCGAGGGCCAGCACCAGGACGCCGGTTCCAAGATGGTCCACATGGCGCCGAACACCTCCTCCAACATCGTCTCCAAGTCGGTGGCGCGCGGCGGCGGCCGCACCTCCTACCGCGGCCTGGTGGAGATCGGCGAGGGCGCCGCGGGATCGAAGTCGAACGTGCTGTGCGACGCGCTGCTCGTCGACACCATCTCCCGCTCCGACACCTACCCCTACGTCGACGTCCGCGAGGACGACGTGTCCATGGGGCACGAGGCCACCGTCTCCAAGGTCTCCGAGGACCAGCTCTTCTACCTGATGAGCCGTGGTCTGTCCGAGTTCGAGGCGATGGCGATGATCGTGCGCGGCTTCGTCGAGCCGATCGCCAAGGAACTGCCCATGGAGTACGCGCTGGAGCTCAACCGGCTGATCGAGCTGCAGATGGAGGGCGCGGTCGGTTAGCACCGGCCCGGGCCGGCGGTCGTCCGACCGACCCCGGCCCGCCGTCCCCGTCAGGCCCTTACGTAACGGAAAGCGAGCAATACGACAGCCATGGCCGAGGCCCAGAACATCCCCGTGGGGTCCACCACCGCGGGCCAGATCGCGGTCGCCGCCGAGTCGACCGTCGCCACGCGCATGAGCGCGCCCCCGTCCTTCGACGTGGCGGACTTCCCGGTCCCGCACGGCCGCGAGGAGGAGTGGCGGTTCACCCCGCTGGAGCGGCTGCGCGGCCTGCACGACGGCACCGCCACCGCCACCGGCGAGGGCGTGAAGGTGGACGTCCAGGCCCCCGAGGGCGTCACCGTCGAGACCGTCGGCCGCGACGACGCCCGGCTCGGCAGGGCCGGCACCCCCGTGGACCGCATCGCCGCGCAGGCCTACTCCGCCTTCGAGAAGGCCTCGGTCGTGACCGTCCCCAAGGAGACCGTCCTCACCGAGCCCGTCCGCATCGCGGTGCACGGCCAGGGCGGCACCGCCTACTGCCACCAGGTCATCGAGCTCGGCGCCTTCGCCGAGGCCGTCGTCGTCATCGACCACACCGGTGACGCGGTGCTCGCCGCCAACGTCGACTACCTGCTCGGCGACGGCGCCAAGCTGACCGTCGTCTCCGTCCAGGACTGGGACGACAAGTCCGTGCACGTCGCCCAGCACAACGCGCGCATCGGCCGCGACGCCTCCTTCAAGTCCGTCGTCGTCACCTTCGGCGGCGACCTGGTCCGGCTGCACCCGCGCGTGACCTACGCCGGCCCCGGCGGCGAGGCCGAGCTGCTCGGCCTGTACTTCACCGACTCCGCCCAGCACCAGGAGCACCGGCTCTTCGTCGACCACAACACCCCGCACTGCAAGTCGAACGTCGTCTACAAGGGCGCGCTCCAGGGCGACGACGCACACGCGGTGTGGATCGGCGACGTGCTCATCGAGGCCAGGGCCGAGGGCACGGACACGTACGAGATGAACCGCAACCTCGTCCTGACCGACGGCGCCCGAGTCGACTCGGTGCCCAACCTGGAGATCGAGACCGGCGAGATCGTCGGCGCCGGTCACGCCTCCGCCACCGGCCGCTTCGACGACGAGCAGCTCTTCTACCTGATGGCCCGCGGCATCCCCGAGCAGGACGCCCGCCGTCTGGTGGTGCGCGGCTTCTTCGCCGAGCTGGTCCAGCAGATCGGCGTCGACGACATCGAGGCACGGCTGATCGAGAAGATCGAGGCCGAGCTGGAGGCCACCGTCTGATGGCCTACGTACGCGTCTGCGGGCTGAGCGAGCTGGAGGAGGACACCCCGAAGCGGGTGGAACTCGACGGCACGCCCATCTCCCTCGTGCGCACCTGCGACGAAGTCTTCGCGATCTACGACATCTGCTCCCACGCGAACGTCTCGCTCGCCGAGGGCGAGGTCGACGACTGCCACGTCGAGTGCTGGCTGCACGGCTCGCGCTTCGACCTCCGTTCCGGCAAGCCGGACGCGCTGCCCGCGACACGCCCCGTCCCCGTATACCCCGTAAAGATCGAAGGGGACGACGTGCTCGTCTCCCTCTCCCAGGAGTCCTGAGGCACCCATGGCAACGCTTGAAATCCGAGACCTGCACGTCACCGTCGAGGCCGACAACGCCACGAAGGAGATCCTCAAGGGCGTCGACCTCACCGTGAAGCAGGGCGAGACGCACGCCATCATGGGCCCCAACGGCTCGGGCAAGTCGACCCTCGCCTACTCGCTCGCGGGTCACCCCAAGTACACGATCACCAGTGGCACCGTGCTGCTCGACGGCGAGGACGTCCTGGAGATGTCCGTCGACGAGCGCGCCCGCGCGGGCCTGTTCCTGGCGATGCAGTACCCGGTCGAGGTCCCCGGCGTCTCCGTCTCCAACTTCCTGCGCACCTCCGCCACCGCCGTCCGCGGCGAGGCCCCCAAGCTGCGCACCTGGGTGAAGGAGGTCAAGGAGACCATGGAGCGGCTCCACATGGACCCCTCCTTCGCCGAGCGCAACGTCAACGAGGGCTTCTCCGGCGGTGAGAAGAAGCGCCACGAGATCCTCCAGCTGGAGCTGCTCAAGCCGAAGATCGCGATCCTCGACGAGACCGACTCCGGCCTGGACGTCGACGCGCTGCGGATCGTCTCCGAGGGCGTCAACCGCGTCCGCGACACCGGCGAGGTCGGCACCCTGCTGATCACCCACTACACGCGCATCCTGCGCTACATCAAGCCCGACCACGTCCACGTGTTCGCCGGCGGCCGCATCGTCGAGTCCGGCGGTCCCGAGCTCGCGGACAAGCTGGAGAACGAGGGCTACGAGGCTTACACG
Organism: Streptomyces anandii JCM 4720; assembly: GCF_014650655.1. GTDB lineage: Bacteria > Actinomycetota > Actinomycetes > Streptomycetales > Streptomycetaceae > Streptomyces > Streptomyces anandii. Next base: position 128,996 of record NZ_BMVJ01000017.1, on the reverse strand, counting down.
AAGGGTGGCGCATCCGAGTGACACAGCTGCCGGGCCTCCTCGACACCGAGGCGCTCCGCAAGGACTTCCCCGTCCTGGACCGCGTGGTCCACGACGGCCGGAAGCTCGTGTACCTGGACAACGCGGCGACGTCGCAGAAGCCGCGCCAGGTGCTGGACGCCCTGAGCGAGTACTACGAGCGCTACAACGCCAACGTCCACCGCGGTGTGCATGTGCTCGCCGAGGAGGCCACGGCGCTGTACGAGGGCGCGCGCGACAAGGTCGCCGCGTTCATCAACGCGCCGAGCCGCGACGAGGTGATCTTCACCAAGAACGCCTCCGAGTCGCTCAACCTCGTGGCGAACATGCTGGGCTGGGCCGACGAGCCCTACCGGGTGGACCACGAGACCGAGATCGTCATCACGGAGATGGAGCACCACTCCAACATCGTCCCCTGGCAGCTGCTCGCGCAGCGCACGGGCGCGAAGCTGAAGTGGTTCGGGCTGACCGACGACGGCCGGCTCGACCTGTCCCGAATCGACGAGATCATCACCGAGAAGACGAAGATCGTCTCCTTCGTGCTGGTGTCCAACATCCTGGGCACGGTCAACCCGGTCGAGGCGATAGTGCGCCGCGCCCAGGAGGTCGGCGCCCTGGTCTGCGTCGACGCCTCCCAGGCCGCCCCGCACATGCCGCTGGACGTCCAGGCCCTCCAGGCCGACTTCGTGGCCTTCACCGGCCACAAGATGTGCGGCCCGACCGGCATCGGCGTCCTGTGGGGCCGCCAGGAGCTGCTGGAGGACCTGCCTCCGTTCCTCGGCGGCGGCGAGATGATCGAGACCGTGTCGATGCACTCCTCGACGTACGCGCCCGCCCCGCACAAGTTCGAGGCGGGCACCCCGCCGATCGCGCAGGCGGTCGGCCTCGGCGCGGCGATCGACTACCTCGACTCGATCGGCATGGACAGGATCCTCGCCCACGAGCACGCGCTCACCGAGTACGCGGTGAAGCGGCTGGCGGAGGTCCCGGACCTGCGCATCATCGGCCCCACCACGGCCGAGGACCGAGGCGCCGCGATCTCCTTCACGCTCGGCGACATCCACCCGCACGACGTGGGCCAGGTCCTGGACGAGCAGGGCATCGCGGTCCGCGTCGGCCACCACTGCGCGCGGCCCGTCTGCCTCCGGTACGGAATTCCCGCGACCACGCGAGCGTCGTTCTATCTGTACTCCACTCCGGCCGAGATCGACGCTCTGGTCGAGGGCCTGGAGCACGTACGGAACTTCTTCGGATGAGGGGCTGAGGCGTGAAGCTGGACTCCATGTACCAGGAAGTCATCCTGGACCACTACAAGAACCCGCACGGGCGGGGCTTGCGGGACGGCGACGCCGAGGTGCACCACGTCAACCCGACGTGCGGCGACGAGATCACGCTGCGCGTCAAGTACGACGGCACGACGATCAGCGACGTCTCGTACGAGGGCCAGGGCTGCTCCATCAGCCAGGCCTCGGCGTCCGTGCTGAACGAACTCCTCGTCGGCAAGGAGCTGGCGGAGGCGCAGAAGATCCAGGAGACCTTCCTGGAGCTGATGCAGTCCAAGGGGAAGATCGAGCCCGACGACGCGATGGAGGACGTCCTGGAGGACGCGGTGGCGTTCGCCGGGGTGTCGAAGTACCCGGCCCGGGTCAAGTGCGCCCTGCTGAGCTGGATGGCCTGGAAGGACGCGACGGCCCAGGCGCTGGACGGCGCCGACGCCGAAAGGAAGACGGCATGAGCGAGACCGTGGAGATGAAGCCGGCCTCGGAGGAGGAGCTCCGCGAGGCCCTGATGGACGTGGTCGACCCCGAACTGGGCATCGACGTCGTCAACCTGGGGCTGATCTACGGCATCCACGTCGACGAGTCGAACATCGCGACCGTCGACATGACCCTGACCTCGGCGGCCTGCCCGCTGACCGACGTGATCGAGGACCAGGCCAAGTCCGCCACCGACGGCCTGGTCAGCGAGTTGCGCATCAACTGGGTCTGGATGCCGCCGTGGGGTCCGGACAAGATCACCGACGACGGCCGCGAGCAGCTGCGCGCGCTGGGCTTCAACGTCTGAGCCCCACGCGCACGGCCGCCGCACGCGCGGAACACGGAGACGGCGAGGTTCCTTACGGGCCTCGCCGTCTCCGTGTTCCGCCGTACGCACCGTACACGCGCCATCACCGCGTCATTAGGCTCCGGGTTCCATGGGATACGTGATGCTCGCCGGCGCCATCGCCGCGGAAGTCGCCGCCACCACCGCCATGAAGTACAGCGAGGGCTTCAGCAGGCTCGGCCCCTCGCTGGTGACCGTCCTCGGCTACGTGCTCTCCTTCGCCCTGCTCGCCCAGACCCTGAAGACCGTCTCCATCGGCTCGGCCTACGCCATCTGGTCGGGGGTGGGCACCGCGGCCGTGGCCGCGATCGGGCTGGTGCTCTTCGGGGAGGGGCTCGGCGTGGCCAAGGTCGCCGGGATCGTGCTGATCGTCGGCGGGGTGGTGGTGCTGAACCTCGGCGGGGCGCATTGACCAGCCGGTCCGGGCCCCGCCCGACCGGTCCATGAGACGCCCCGGGGAGCGGTTCGCCGGGGCCGGGGCGCTCACGTTAGGTTTCCCCCATGACCGACAC
>NZ_BMVJ01000017.1:118852-126338 GCF_014650655.1 Streptomyces anandii JCM 4720 | reverse complement strand
GACTGCTCCCCGCACCACCGGCGCCGTGGCCGCCGGACTCGCCACGATCGCCTCCGACGGCACCGTCCTCGACACATGGTTCCCCGCGCCCGAGCTGACGGACGAGCCCGGTCCGGCCGGTACCGAGCGGCTCTCCGCCGAGCGGGCCGCGGAGCTGCTCGGCGGCGGCGCGACCGCGGCGACCGGTCCCGACACCCGCCGGGGCGTCGAGGTGGTCGCGGTGCGCACGGTCATCGCCTCGCTCGACGAGAAGCCGATCGACGCGCACGACGTCTACCTGCGCCTGCACCTGCTCTCGCACCGCCTGGTCAAGCCGCACGGCCTGAGCCTGGACGGCATGTTCGGCTTCCTCGCCAACGTCGCCTGGACCTCACTCGGCCCGGTCGCCGTCGACGACATCGAGAAGGTCCGTCTCAACGCCCGCGCGGAGGGCCTGCACCTCCAGGTGACGTCGATCGACAAGTTCCCGCGCATGACGGACTACGTAGCCCCCAAGGGCGTCCGCATCGCCGACGCCGACCGGGTCCGCCTCGGCGCGCACCTCGCCGAGGGCACCACCGTGATGCACGAGGGCTTCGTCAACTTCAACGCGGGCACCCTCGGCACCTCCATGGTCGAGGGCCGCATCTCGGCCGGCGTGGTCGTCGGCGACGGCTCCGACATCGGCGGCGGCGCCTCCACGATGGGAACGCTCTCCGGCGGCGGCAATGTGATCATCTCCATCGGCGAGCGCTGCCTGGTCGGCGCCGAGGCGGGCGTGGGGATCGCGCTGGGCGACGAGTGCGTCGTCGAGGCCGGCCTCTACGTCACCGCGGGCACCCGCGTGACCATGCCGGACGGAGAGATCGTCAAGGCCCGCGACCTCTCCGGCGCCTCCAACATCCTCTTCCGCCGCAACTCGGTCACCGGCGCCGTCGAGGCCCGCCCCAACAACGCGGTCTGGGGCGGCCTGAACGAGATCCTGCACAGCCACAACTGACCGCCGCCCGGGCGGGTGCGTTCACCGGGTCAGGGAGGACGCGAAGTCCGCGAGGGCGGTGAAGTCGGGGGGCGTCAGGCCGGTGGCCGGGTCGACCTGCCGGAGCAGTGCGGGGGCGGGGTGCGTGTCGCGCACGTACGCCGTGTCCGCGCCGCTCTGCTCGTCGTCCACCCAGGCGAACGGGCGCCCGGCGGCGTGGGCCACGATCGCCTCGGTCTTCCAGTGCACCCCGTCGGGCCGCAGCGCGAACAGGCCGGCGCCGAAGTCGACGTACGGCAGCTCGGGCAGGCCGACGACCGGGGCGATCCAGCGGTTGGCGGCGTCCATCCACGTGGTGGCCCAGCACAGCTCGTAGCCGAGGCCGAGCAGTGCCGGGCCGTGCGCGGGGTTGAGGCGGACGAGGAGTGCCCGGCCGGGGTGCAGGGCCACCGTGATGGTCGTGTACCCCTCGGGCCGCTCCGGCTCCGCCGCCCAGGGGTTGAGGGGACCGTCGACGTCGAGAAACAGCAGCGGCCGGCTCACCCGGCCACCGTACGACAAGGCGCCCGCCGCCCCGCCGGTGCCGTCGCGTCCGGTGTGTCGGTCGTCAGGCGTTCGTGGACCGCCAGCAGATGGGCGACCGTCTCCGGGGCGGCCGGGAGCAGGGGCGGGCGGACCGGGCCCGCGGGCCGGCCGAGGGCGGTGAGCAGGCCCTTGACGGTGACCGTGCCGGGCAGGCCGGAGGACATCACCGACTCGACCAGTTCGGTGGCCCGTTGCTGCAGCCGGGCCGCGCCCGCCGTGTCGCCCGCGTCGAACGCGTCCAGTACGGCGCGCATGTGGCGTGGGGCCACATTGGCCACCGTGCTGACGTATCCCGTGCCGCCCACCGCGTACAGGGCCAGGTTGTGCTCGTCGCAGCCGGCGTAGAAGGCCAACTCGGTGCGCGCGAGCAGCTTCTGGGCGGCGAGGAAGTCGTAGGAGCAGTCCTTGACCGCGACGATCCGCGGGTGTTCGGCGAGCCGGAGCATCGTGTCCGGCTCGATGCGGGTGCCGGTGCGCCCGGGGATGTCGTAGAGCACGACCGGCAGCCCGCAGGAGTCCGCCACCGTGCGGAAGTGCGCCGCTACGGCCTCCTTCGGGGGCCTGCTGTAGTACGGCGTCACCACCAGCACCGCGTCCGCGCCCGCCTTCCCGGCCGCGAGCGCCAGCTCGACGGTGTGCCGGGTGTCGGCGCTGCCCACCCCGGCGACGACCGGGACGTCCTCCCCGGCCGCCTCGCGCACGGCCCGCACGAGCGCGGTCTTCTCGGCGTCCGTCGTGGTCGGCGACTCGCCCGTCGTGCCGTTCAGCACCAGACCGTCGCAGCCCTCGGCCAGCAGCCGGGCCGCCAGGCGCTGGGCGCCGTCCAGGTCCAGTTCGCCGGAGGCCGTGAACGGCGTGATCATCGCGCACAGGGCCCGGCCGAGGGAGGGGGAGGCGGAGGGGAGGGAGGCGGCTGTCTTCGTCATGGGGGTAGTCTCGGCGGGTCTTTTGCGTAGCGCTACTTAAATCTCCTACCGCGTATTGGTAAGCAATGCTGGATCGGGCGTGCCCTGTCCAAAGCAGGCCGCCATGGGTCACCATGGCAGGAGGTCACCGACGGGCAGGTCATGGGAGGCATCATGAAGCTCGGTAAGGCACTGGCCACCGGATTCGCCGAGGAGCGGCCCACGGCCGCCGAGGAGGAGCCCGCACGTCCCGCGTCGCCGGCGCGCACCGCGCAGCCCGCGGAGCCCGGCACGGGTGAGGAGCCCACACGGCGCAGCGCCGCCGCGTCCGAAGAGGTGCCGGCCGCCCGATGAGGCTCCGGCTGCCCGCGGAACGCCCGACGAGGCCGCCGACCGGATACAAGATCGCCCACCCGGTGCTGTCCCACGACGGCACCCGGGCCGGTTTCACCGGAGTGTCGCTCGGCGGTGCGCTGCCGTACGGCGTCCTCGCCGACGCGGCCTGCGTCTACGGCCGCCGGCACCGCCCGCCCGCCCGGCTGTGCGACTGCGGCTTCCACTGTGTGCACGAACGCGCCGCCGCCGAGGCGATGCTGTGCACCGCCGAGCACCGCACCGCCGTGCTGCTGGAGGTCTCCGTCCTCGGCGCCTACATCCGCTTCGAGCGCGGCTTCCGCTACGCCCGCCAGCGGGTGCGCACGGCCACCGTCGGCCCCTGCGCCTGCGGCGCGCCCGCCGCGGCGCTCGCCGACGCGGGCTGGGGCAGGCCGGGCCGCCTCGCCCTCGCGCCCTCGTGCGCGGGCTGTGCGCGCGGCCGTACGTCGCTGACCCTCGCCGCCTTCGCGCGGCTGGCCGGGGACGGGCTGCGGGTGGCGGCCGTCGGGCGGGCGCCGTGGCCGGCGGCCGGCCCCGGCGTGCCCGGCGGACCCGGAGACGAGGGCGGCGCCGGCACCGAGGGACTCGGGGTGCCGGAACTGGCCGCCGAGGCGGCCCTGTTGCAGGCCCGGCTCGACTGGTTCCAGACACAGCTCGCGCGGCTCGGCGAGGGTGGGCCCGCTGGTCCTGGCCAGGGGTAGCGGCCGCCGGCGCGGGTACCCGGGTGTTCCGGACCGAGAGGAGGCGGGACATCGTGACCGGGACCATCGATGCCAGGCCCGTGCGCGACGAACTCCACCCGGTGGGCGACCACCCGGTGGGTGTCCGCTCAGCGGGCGAACGTTCGGTGGGCGAACTCGTCCACCAGGCGACCGAACAGCTCTCCGAGCTCGTACGGCAGGAGATGACCCTCGCCCGGGTCGAGCTGGCCCAGAAGGGCCGGCGGATGGGGCGGGGCGGCGGAATGCTCGGCGCCGCGGGAGCCATCGGCTACGTGGGGCTGATCGCGCTCGCCGCCACGGTCATCGCGGCGATCTCGCTGGCGCTGCCCGTGTGGGCCGCCGCGCTCATCGTGACCGGCGGGCTGTTCGCGATCGCCGGCCTGCTGGCCCTGGCCGGCCGCGCCCAGCTGCGCCGTGCCACACCGCCCAAGCCCGAGGAGACGCTCGGCAGCGTCAGGGCGGACGTCGAGGAGATCAGGGAAAGGGCGCACCACCGATGACCGACAGGACACAGGGGGCGGACGGCGGGTCCGCGCGGGCCACCGGCGCCAAGGGCCCCGACGAACTCAGGCAGCAGATAGAGCAGACCAGGAGCCGGCTCGGCGACACCGTCGAGGAACTGGCTGCGAAGGCCGACGTGAAGGGCCGCGCCAAGGCCCGCGCGGCCGACCTCAGGGACAAGGCCGGCGCGATGACGGTCCAGCTGCGCAGCACCGCCGCGCACGCCGGGCACCGCGCCCAGGAGAAGGCCACCCGCGCCGGGCACGTGGCGCAGGAGCGCGTGACCCACGCGGGGCACCGGGCGCAGGAGAAGGCGTCCCATGTGGGGCACGGCGTCCAGGACCGGGTGGCGCAGGCGGGACACACCGTCGAGACTTCCGTGCCGCACAGCGTGAACGACGCGGTGGAGGCCTGCCGCCGCAACCCGCGGTCGGTGATGATCGCGGGCGCGGCGGGCGCCCTGCTGGTGACGGCGGGAGTGCTCCTGTTCCGCCACAACCGGCACAGCCGGTACTGCTGACGCCGCTGTACCGCTGCTCACGCGAGCAGTCACGCGAGCAGCCGCGGGAGCAGCCGCGGGAGCCGCCCCCACCGCCTGGGTGGGGGCGGCTCCCGTGTCGTTCCGGCGGCCGGGCCCGGGGCGTTCCCGCCGCTACGGGTGGAAGCGCAGGACTTGCGGGTCGTGGTCGCTGATCTGGTCGTGGAACTCCGAGTTGATGTGGACGCTGTCGTACTCGAAGTCGCAGCCGCGCCGGATCGACGGGCTGATCAGGATCTGGTCCAGGACCTGCTGGTTGCCCTGGTAGTCGTAGGTGTAGCGCTCGCTCCTGGGCAGGGACTTGATCGCCGACCAGAGCTCGCCGTCGCCCTCGAGGATCTTCGCGGTGCCGGAGAACTCGAAGTCGTTCATGTCGCCGAGGGCGATGACGTCCGCGTTCTTCTGGACCTTGAGGATGTCCTTGACGAAGGAGTTGACCTCGGCCGCCTGGAGGTGGCGCTGCACCTCCGAGCCGCGCGTCGGCGGCTGGTACTGCGAGGTCAGCCCCTGGTCGCCGCCCTTGGAGGCGAAGTGGTTGGCGACCACGAAGACCGTGCGCCCGCGGAAGACGAACTCGCCGGCCAGCGGCTTGCGGCTTGACTTCCAGGCGTCGCTCGCCGGGTCGATCCGGCCGGGGGAGAAGGTGAGGGCCGCCTTGCCGTGCTCCCTGGTGACGCCGACCGCGGTGGTCGAGTCGCCGCCGGGGCGGTCGGTGAAGGAGACCCGCGCGGGGTTGAACAGGAACCCCTGGCGGATGTTGCCGCCGGGCTCGCCGCCGTCCTGGTCGTTGACCGGGTCGATCGAGCGCCACTCGTACTTCGGGCCGCCGGCCGCGACGATCGCGTCGATGAGCTTGTTCACCGTCACGCTCGCGTCGACCGTGCCGTCGTCGGTGGCGCCGTTGTCGTCCTGGATCTCCTCCAGGGACACGATGTCGGGCGACTGGAGGTTGTTCACGATCGCCGAGGCGTGCGCCTCGAAGGTCGAGTCGGAGGGGTCGAGGTTCTCGACGTTGTACGTGGCCACCGCGAGCTCCCCGCGCGACTGCTTGCGGGTGGTCTCCCGCCGCAGGCCCGCGCTCCGGAGCGTGCCCATGTGGTCCGCGACCAGGGTGTAGCCGCCGTACTGGTTGTAGTCCAGCGGGCCGGTGGTGGTGCCGGCGAGTGTGTCGCCGACGTTCGCCACCGGGAAGTCGGCGGTGGAGCCGAGCGACTGGATCTGGATGCGGCCGGTGTTCTGGGAGTCGTAGGAGCCGTAGACCGTGCCGCCGCGGCGACTGGCGTGCTCGTGCGGCTTCACCGTCACCCACAGCTCACTGTAGGGGTCGGTGGCGGTGACCACGCGGGCGTCGGCGACCTGGACGTTCATGCCCTCCAGGGACTCGTAGTGGTCCAGGGCGTACTTCGACGGCTGGAGGGTCAGGCCGTTGACCGAGCCGTTCGCGGCGGTGTCCCCGGCCGGGGCGTACGCGGCCGGGACCGAGCTCGCGTCGACGACGACCGGCGCCGGGACCGCGTTGCCGCTGGAGACCACGGTGACCGCCGGCTTGGTGATCTCGGTGACCGACTGGTTGCCGGAGGAGGCGCCGCCGGGGACGTACTCCGAGACGGTGCCGGTGACCGTGACCGAGTCGCCGACGGCGGCCTTCGGGGCGGAGCTGGTGAAGACGAAGACGCCCTCACTGGTGGCCGGGTCGGCGTCCGGGTCCGGGTCCTGCATCCAGAAGCCCTTGGACGAGCCGTAGGCGCGCACGCCGGTGACGATTCCGGCCACGTCCGCGACCTTCTGGCCGGCGTACGGGGATATCCGGGTCGTGCCCTGGATGTCGTGGATGCGCACGGAGTCCGCGTGCGCGGGCGTGGGGAGGACGATCGTCTGGACGACCGCCGCCGCGGAACAGACGGCGGCGACGGTCAGCGCGGCGAGACGCGCGGAAGACTTGCTCGGCAACGGGATCCCTCCGGGGACGTACGTGAGCGCCGGGACGAGGGTGGAACGGATGGAGACATGACAACGCGCGTAGAGCACCCGGAAAACAGTGAACAGCTGTCCCCCGAACTTCTACGCGCGTCAATCTCCTGCGGGGCCGGGCCAGTTGTCAAGGTTTCGGCCATGTACGGAGGCCGGCGGGGAGATGAACCGGGCGGCATGGGTGGAAATCCGTCTAGGCTGAGCGGTTGAGCCGTCAGGCCCGTCCAGCCCCGGGCCGGGCGAACCCGGCGAACCACAGGCCCTAGGAGAACCAGCCGATGTCAGACAGGTCCCCGCTGCCGCCGGTGCGGCTCGTTTCCGAACCGGAACTGGCCCGGGACGCCCTCGCCACCCCGCTGCTCTCGCGCGCCGCGCGGCTCGCCCGCTGGGCCGGGCCGGACACACGGGTCGACGCCGGGGGCGTGCTGGTGGAGGAGCAACTGCCCGCCGCCGCCGAGGTGCTCGGGCTGACCGGGGACGACGCGGCCGCCTGCGCGAGCGAGGCGTGGCGCGCGGCCCTGGACGCCGGGCTCGTCGAGATCGCCGACGAGGACGCCGGGACCGTGGCCGCCGGGCCGGAACTGGCCGTGCTCACCGGTGGTTCGCCGCACGACGTGCTGTCCGTGTGGCTGACCGTGCTGGAGTCGGTGCTGGCCGACGCGAGCGTGCCGGACCTCGACGGTCTCGTCGACGCGATGGAGGAGGGCGGCCCGGTCGACTTCTCGGCGCTGGACTGGGACCCGGGCGCCGAGGCGGAGTTCCTCGACGGCGTGCTGGCCAGCCTCTATCTGCTGACGGCGGGAGGGGAAGGGCCGGGTGCCGTCGCAGGTGCCGGGGCCGTGCCGCTGCCCGCGCTCGCCGCCTCGGTGATCGTGCCCAGCGACATGGGGGAGCCCACCAACGACATACTGGAGCAGGTCTCCGACGCGAT
>NZ_BMVJ01000017.1:117096-118820 GCF_014650655.1 Streptomyces anandii JCM 4720 | reverse complement strand
GATGCGCCTGGACGACCAGTTCCGCCTGCTGGAGCCCGTGGGGCTGGTCGAGTACCGGCCCGTGGACGAGGCGCTGCTCGCGGACGCCGAGGAGGCGGACGGGCCCGCCGCGCCGGTGGACGACGTGGACGTCAGCCGCTACGGCATGGTGCGGCTCACGCCGCTGGGCCTGTTCGGGCTGCGGGCGCGGCTGCTGGAGGCGGGGTTCGAGGCGCCCGCGGTCGGCGAACTCGCCGACAAGGGCGCCGACGCGCTGCTCGACGGCACGGCCGCGTTCCCGCCCGCCGCCTCGCACGCCGAGACCGAGCAGTGGCTCGCGCGCCGCGAACCGCTCGCCGCCGCACGGGAGTTGCTCTCCGCCGCGCGCGGCGCCGACGCCGGGGCTCCGTTGCGGCGGCTGCGCTGCCAGCAGGCGCTGTCCCTGGTCGGCGGCGAGGCCGAACCGGCCCTGCGCGAGGTGCTCGACGACCCCGAACTCGGCGGGCTGGCCCGGGTCTGGCTCACCGAGCGGGGCCACGCCGATGTGCCCGCGCCCAGCCAGGACATGGTGTTCTGGCTGACCATCGACACGGTGGCCGCGCAACTCGCCGCCGAGGGCGACTCCGAGGAGTTGCACGCCCTGGTCAAGGGCCTCGCGGACCAGCACAGCGGCTTCTTCGCCGCGGCCTGGCGGGTGGACCACCCGCAGACCGCGGACGTGCTGGAGGCGATGGGCCGCCTCCATCCGGACCGCGGAACCGCCAAGGAGGCCCGCAAGGCGGCCTTCAAGGCCCGCTCCAACCGGGGGCGTTGAGGACCCACTTTCCCGGGGCATGGGGCCGCCCATACGGATTCATGGAAGAGCACCCGGTGAAGTCGTCCCCTGTTCAATCCCCGTTCAGGCGCGGGCGGGACGGTTTCGGCGATCGAGGTCCGCCACCCTCCACGGCAGCCCACCGTCTCAGGAGACACCATGTCGCTCACCCGCAGGGACTTCGCCAGACAGTCCGCGCTCACCGGCGCCGGAGTGGCCCTGGCCGGCAGCGTCGGCGCGCTCGCCACCGCGCCGAACGCCCTCGCGTCCACGGACACGGACGTCGAGACCGCGGCCGGGGAGGCGGGGAACGCGGCGGACGCCCGCCACGGAGCCGGCTACGGTCCGCTGCTGCCCGACCCGGAGGGCGTCCTCGCCCTGCCGGCCGGCTTCTCGTACCGGATCATCACCCACAGCGGGCGGACCCGGCTGGAGTCCGGCGAGTTCACCCCGTCCAACCACGACGGCACGGCCGCCTTCGACGGCCCGCGCGGCGCCACCCTCCTCGTCAACAACCACGAGCTGAAGGGCCCCCGCGCCGACTGGAAGTACCCCGTCCCGCTCACCGAGGGCCTTGTCTACGACCCCGCCGCCTCCGGGGGCTGCACGGTCGTCGAGGTGCGGCGCGACCACGTCGCCGAGTGGGTCGGCATCGCCGGCACCTCCACCAACTGCGCGGGCGGCAGCACCCCTTGGGGCACCTGGCTGACCTGCGAGGAGACCGAGGACAAGGCCGGCCAGAACGGCATGACCAAGGACCACGGGTACGTCTTCGAGGTCGACCCCGAGGACCGCCGCGCCAACCGGAACCCCCAGCCCGTCAAGGCCTTCGGCCGCTACGCCCACGAGGCGGTCGTCATCGACCCCCGGCGCGGCCACGCCTACCTCACCGAGGACGCCTCCGGCCCCAACGGCCTGCTCTACCGCTGGA
>NZ_BMVJ01000017.1:90757-117071 GCF_014650655.1 Streptomyces anandii JCM 4720 | reverse complement strand
CCCCGCCGGCCGGCTTCCGGCACGGCCGGGGCAGGCTGCGCACCCTCGCCGCCGACGCGGGCGTGCTCCAGGCCTTCAAGTGCTTCGACTCCGGCGGCCGGTTCGTCGACGACCTCTCCCGCGCCACGCGGACCGGCACGGTCTACGGCGTCGACTGGGTCGACGTGCCCGACCGCGACGCGCGCACCACCTCCGTGCGCAAGCAGTTCACCACCGGCCAGGTCACCCGCGCCCGCAAGCTCGAGGGCATGTGGTGGGGCGACGGCGGCGCCTACATCGTCTCCTCCTACGCCCGCGCCGAGAGCCCCGTCCAGCACGACGGCCAGGTCTGGTTCTACGACCCCAGGCGCCGCACCCTCACCCTGAAGGTGCTGCTCGGGGTGAACCCGGACCCGGCCGCGGACGGCGCCTTCGACGGCCCGGACAACATCACCGTCTCGCCCTACGGCGGTCTGGTCATCGCCGAGGACGGCGAGGGGGTGCAGCACCTGTTCGGCGCCACCGACAGCGGCCGCACCTACCCGATCGCCCGCAACGAGCTGAACATCGGCACCGAGGAGGAGCCGGAGTACAGCGAGTTCACCGGCGTCACCTTCTCGCCCGACGGCCGCACCCTGTTCGCCAACATCCAGGAGCCGGGCATCATGCTCGCCATCACCGGCCCCTGGAAGCGCCAGCGGCGGTGACCCGGACCCGGGAAACCCACTGAGACCGGGGGCGCTCCCGCCGTCCCGTCGCCGCACCGGCGAGGGCGCCCCCGCGCGCACGTACCTCCGGGCCGCCCGCGCACGTACCGCCGTCCGCCCGCCGGCTACAGGGCCTGGGCGGCCGGCTTCACCATGTTGCGCACCGTGCGGGCCTTGACGAAGTCGCCCATGGCCGTCATCTCCCACTCGCCGGAGAACTGGCGGATCAGCTTGGCCATCATCACACCGGTCTGCGCCTCGGCGTGGGTGAGGTCGAAGCGGACCAGCTCCTCGTCGGTGGCCGCGTCCACGAGCCGGCAGTAGGCCTTGGCCACCTCGGTGAACTTCTGCCCGGAGAAGGAGTTCACGGTGAAGACCAGGCCGGTGACCTCCTGGGGCAGCCGGCCGAGGTCGACCACGATCACCTCGTCGTCGCCCGCGCCCTCGCCGGTGAGGTTGTCGCCGGAGTGCTTGACCGCGCCGTTCAGGATCGACAGCTTGCCGAAGTAGCAGCTGTCGAGGTGGTTGCGCTGCGGTCCGTAGGCGATGACGGAGGCGTCCAGGTCGATGTCCGCGCCGCGGAACGCCGGCTCCCAGCCGAGGCCCATCCGCACCTGGGACAGCAGCGGGCGGCCACCCTTGACCAGGGAGACCGTCTGGTTCTTCTGGAGGCTCACGCGGCCCTTGTCCAGGTTGATCTTGCCGGTGCCCGGGGCGGGCGCCGACGGAGCCGGGGGAGCGGGCGGGGCGGGCGGAACGGGCGGCGTCACCTGGGGCTGCATGGCGGGCGGCGGAGCCATGGGCTGCGGCGGGGCGCCCGGGTGCGGCGGGGCCGGCGGGGTCACGGGCTGGGGCGCCGCGGCCGGGGCCGGCTCCTCCACCGAGACGCCGAAGTCGGTCGCGATGCCGGCGAGCCCGTTGGCGTACCCCTGGCCGACGGCACGCGCCTTCCACTGGCCGTTGCGCCGGTAGATCTCCACGACCACCAGCGCCGTCTCCGCGCCGAGCCGGGGCGGGGTGAACGTGGCCAGCACCGCTCCGCCGTCCGCGTCGCGCAGGGTGGCCGTGGGCTCGATGCCCTGGAAGGTCTGGCCGGCGGCGTCCGGGCTCGCCGTGACGACGATCTTCTCGATGCCCGGCGGTACGGCGGCCGTGTCCACGGTGATCGCGTCCGGCGCCGTACCGCCGCCCGGGCGGTAGGTGACGCCCGGGCCCGAGGGCTGGTTGTAGAAGATGAAGTCGTCGTCCGAGCGCACCTTGCCGTCGCCCGTGAGCAGCAGGCCCGAGACGTCCAGCCGCACCGGGGCGGCCACGTCCACCGTGACGCGCGCGGCGGACAGAGGGATGTTCGAGCCAGGGGTCATAGCTGTCATGTGGGGGCTAACGAACGAAGGCGCTTTACCGTTCCCTTACCTGCCGAACGGGTGACACGCCGGCGAAACCCCTGGTCCTGGCGGCCCTACGGCACCACCACGATCTTCCGCCCCACCCCCGCCGCGAACTGTTCGAGCGCCTGCGGATAGCGGGCCAGCGGGATCCGGTCGCTGATGAAGACGTCCGGGTCCAGCACCCCGTTCGCGAACAGCTCCGCCGCCCGCTCGAAGCTGTGCAGCACCGCCATCGAGCCGGTGATGGTGATCTCCTGGTTGTAGATCCGGTACGGGTCGATCGTCACCCGCGTCGCGTAGTCGGCCACCCCGAACTGCAGGAACGTGCCCGCCTTCGCCACCCGGTCCAGGCCGTCCTGGATGGCCGCCGCGTTGCCGGTGGCGTCCACCACCACGTCCCAGCCCTGGGGCCGCTCCAGCTCGTCCGCGCTCGCCGCCGACGAGCTCACGCCGAGGCTCCGCGCCGTCTCCAGACGGGCCGGATTGATGTCGACGACGTCCACGCTCGCCGCGCCGGTGCGCTTGGCCAGCTCCAGCATCATCAGGCCCATGGTCCCGGAGCCGTAGATCAGCACGTGCGCGCCGAGCCGGGAGCGCAGCACGTCGTAGCCGCGCACCGCGCAGGACAGCGGCTCGACCAGCGCCGCGTCCTCGGTGCGCACGTGCTCGGGCAGCTTCACGCAGTTGGCCACCGGCGCCACCGCGTACTGCGCGGCGCCCCCGGCCGTGGTCACCCCGATCGCAGCCCACCGCTCGCACATGTTGTTGTGGCCGTCGCGGCAGTAGCGGCACTCGTAGCAGTACAGCGAGGGGTCCACGGCCACCCGGTCGCCGGCCGCTACCTCGGTGACCCGGGCGCCGACGCCGACGACCGTGCCCGCGAACTCGTGGCCCGGCACGATCGGCAGCTTGGGCGCGAACTCGCCCTGGAGGATGTGCAGATCGGTGCCGCACAGACCGCAGGCGGCCACCTCGACCACGACCTCGCGGGGCCCTGGCGTCGGGTCCGGGACCTCGGTGACGACGGCGCGGCCCACGGACTCGATGACGGCGGCCTTCATTTCACGGCTCCCAACGACAGGCCCTGGACCAGTTTGTCCTGGGCGGCGAACCCCGCGGCGAGCACCGGCAGGGAGATGACGAGCGACGCGGCGCACACCTTGGCCAGGAACAGGCCCTGGCTGGTGATGAAGCCGGTCAGGAAGACGGGGGCGGTCTCGGCGACCACGCCGGTGAGCACCCGCGCGAACAGCAGCTCGTTCCAGCTGAAGATGAAGCAGATCAACGCGGTCGCGGCGATGCCCGGCAGGGCGATCGGGGCCACCACTCGGCCGAGGACCGTGGGCAGCCGGGCACCGTCGATCTGCGCCGCCTCGATGATCGCGACCGGCACCTCGGAGAGGAAGGACTGCATCATCCAGACCGCGATCGGCAGGTTCATCGCCGTATAGAGCACGACCAGGGCCCAGATGTTGTCCAGCAGCCCGGCGTTCTTGGCGAAGAGGTAGATCGGCAGCAGGCCCGCCACGGCCGGCAGCATCTTGGTGGACAGGAAGAAGAACAGGACGTCGGTCCACTTCTTCACGGGGCGGACGGACAGCGCGTACGCGGCCGGCAGCGCCAGCAGCAGGGTCAGCACGGTGGAGGCGACCGAGGCCGTGGTGGAGTTGATCAGCGCCGGCCAGGGGCTCGCGCCGCCGTCCAGGCCGAAGAACTCGCGGTAGCTGTCGAAGGTGAGCGAGGCGGTCAGGGACGGCGGGTTGGTCGCCGCGTCCGCCTCCGAGTGGAAGGACGTCAGCGCCATCCAGACGATGGGCAGGACGAACACGATGCCGGCCAGCCAGGCGACCAGACCCAGGCCCGCGCCCTTCCAGCCCGGCCGGCGAAGGCCCCGCAGGGCCGTGGCGTTGCCGCTCATGCGCGGGACACCTCCTCGCGGAACAGGGACGACACCACGCGCAGGGCGAAGGTCGCGATGATGATCGAGCCGATGACGACCAGGACGCCGGCCGCCGAGGCGAGCCCGTTCTCGTGCGCCTGGTAGAAGGTCTGGTAGACGGTGTACGGCAGGTTCGCGGTGCCCAGGCCGCCGGAGGTGATGGTGAACACCGCGTCGAAGTTCTGCACGATGTAGATCGAGCCGAGCAGCACGCCCAGTTCGAGGTAGCGGCGCAGGTGCGGCAGGGTGATGTGGACGAACACCTGCCAGTCGCCGGCGCCGTCCATCCGGGCCGCCTCGATCAGCTCGGGGTCGCGGCTCTGCAGCCCGGCCAGCAGGATCAGCATCATGAACGGCGTCCACTGCCACACCAGCGAAGCCTCCACGGCCGCCAGCGGCATGTCGGAGATCCAGTCCGGCTGGGGCGCGCCGCCTCCCCCGATCCAGTGCAGCAGGCCGTTGAACAGGCCGTACTCGGGGTTGAAAAGCACATGCTTCCACAGCAGGGCGGATGCGACCGGTACCAGCAGGAAGGGCGCGATGAGCATGGTGCGCACCGCCGCCCGGCCGCGGAAGCGGCGGTCGAGCAGCAGCGCGAGCAGCAGCCCGAGCAGCAGGCTGACGAGCACCACGGTGACGGTCAGCAGGATCGTCGTCCACACGGACTTGCGCAGTTCGGGTGTGCTCAGCACCTGCGAGTAGTTGCCGAACCCGGTGAAGTGGCGCTCCTTGGGATACAGCGAGTTCCAGTCGAGGAAGGAGATCACCAGCGTCGCCACGAACGGCAGCTGGGTGACGACGATCATGAAGATCAGGGCGGGCAGCAGCGGGGCGCGCGTGGCCCAGGCACGGAGCCGGCTCGGCGGCCGGGCCGTCCGCGGCTGGACCGCGGCGACCCGGGCGGTGGTGGTGGCGGTCATCACCGGTACTTCTTCGCGACCGTCTCGGCGAGCGACTGGGACTTGCTCAGGGCGCCATCGACGGACTCCCGTCCGGCGATGGCGGAGCTGATCTCCTGGGAGACCTTGGTGCCCAGATCGGTGAACTCGGGGATGCCGACGAACTGGATGCCGGGCGCGGGCCGCGGCTGGACCCCCGGGTTGCCCGGCTGCGCCGAGGCGATGGCGTCCCGGGTCACGTCCGCGAAGGCCGCGGCCTCCTTGCGGTACTCGGGGATGTCGTAGGTCGAAGTGCGCTTGCCCGCCGGGACGTTGGCCCAGCCGTCGGTCTTGCCGACCAGCTGCTCGTAGTCCTTGCCGGATGCCCAGGAGATGAACTTCCAGGCGTCGCCGGCGTGCTTGGAGGCCTTCTGGATGCCCCAGGCCCAGGTGTAGAGCCAGCCGGAGCTCCTGGTCTTCTCCACCGGCGCCGGCACGTAGCCGATCTTGCCCTTGACCGGTGAGCCGGCCGCCTCCAGGGATCCGGCGCCGGAGGTGGCGTCGTACCACATGGCGGTCTTGCCCTGGGTCATGTTGTTCAGGCACTCCGCGAAGCCCGACTGCGCGGCGCCCGACTCCCCGTGCTTGCGTACCAGGTCGACATAGAACTGGGTGGCCTGCTTGAACTCCTTGGAGTCCAGGCGCGGTGTCCAGTCCTTGTCGAACCAGGTGCCGCCGAAGGTGTTGACCACGGTGGTCAGCGGGGCGATGACCTCGCCCCAGCCCGGCAGGCCGCGCAGGCAGATGCCCTTCATGCCGGACTCGGCGCCGTCCGCCTTGGCCGCGAGGTCAGCCACCTGCTGCCAGGTGGGGTGCGCGGGCATGGTGAGCCCCTTCTTCTTGAACACGTCCTTGCGGTACATCAGGAAGGACGACTCCCCGTAGAACGGCTCGCCGTAGAGCTTGCCGTCCGCGGCGGTGAGGGCGGTGCGCATGGGGGCGAGGATGTCCTGCTGGTCGAAGCCCTTGTCGGCGGCGACGTAGGAGTCCAGCGAGTGCAGCCAGTTGTTCTTGGCGTAGATCGGTATCTCGTAGTTGCTGAGGGTGGCGACGTCGTACTGGCCGGCCTGGTTGGCGAAGTCCTGGCTGATCTTGTCCCGGACGTCGTTCTCCGGCAGCACGGTGAAGTTCACCTTGATCCCGGTGTCCTTGGTGAAGTGCGCCGCGGTGAGCTTCTGCAACTCCACCATCTGCGGGTTGTTCACCATCAGGACGTTGATGGAGTGGGCGGAGGATCCGCCCCCGGCGCCGCCGGCCCCCGAGCAGCCGGCGAGAAGGGGGGTGATCAGCGTTCCTGCGGCGGCCACGGCGTACAGCGCGCGGGGCGTTCTCCTGGTCTGGGTTCGCATGGGTTGCTCCTGGGGGTGCGGGGTGCGGGGTGCGGGGTGCGAGAGGTCGCGGACTTATGGGGGGTTGCGGATGTACGGGTATATAAGGGGTGCCGCGGGATGCGCGGAGCCCTGGTGCGGCGGGGCGGGGCCTGGGCCGTCAGACGCGGATGACCTGCGGGCCCTGGAGCGAGTAGCGGTGGGCTTCGGAGGCGGGCAGCAGGGTGCTCGTGACGATCGCCTCGAGGTCGCCGACCCCGGCGAAACGGCAGAAGCTCACCGCCCCGAACTTGGTGTGCACGCCCGCGAAGACCGTGCGGCGGGAGGCGCGCAGGGCCTGGGCCTTGACCTCGCTGACCGCCGGGTCGGGCGTGGTCAGCCCGTGCTCGCGGGAGATGCCGTTGGCTCCGATGTACGCCAGGTCGATGACGAATCCGGCCAGCATCTTGGTGGTCCAGTGGTCAACCGTGGCGAGCGTGCCGGGCCTGACCCGGCCGCCGAGCAGCAGGACGGTGGTGTTCCCCGCCTCCGCCAGCGCGCCCGCGCAGGCGAGGGAGGCGGTGACCACGGTCAGCGGCCGGTCCCGGGGCAGGGCCTCGGCGATGAGCTGCGGGGTGAAGCCCTCGTCGACGAAGACGGTCTCGGCGTCCCCGAGGAGTTCGGCCGCGGCGGCGGCGATCCTGCGCTTCTCGGGCACGTGGCTGGTGGCGCGGAAGGCGAGGGTCGTCTCGAATCCGGCGCTCTCCACGGGATAGGCGCCGCCGTGCGTGCGGCGGACGAGCCCGTGGTCCTCCAGGGCCCGCAGATCCCGGCGTACGGTCTCCTTGGCCACGCCCAGTTCGGCGGCGAGCGTGGTGACGTCGACCGAACCGGTGCGGCGGGCGGCCTGGACGATCTCGCGCTGCCGTTCCTCCGCGGTTCTCGCCGTCATCGCCGTCACCTGCCTTCCGTGCTGTGTTTCCCGGCCGGCCCCGCCTCGCGGCGGCGGCCGGCCCGGCCGTGCCCGTTCGGGCCCGCTGGGGCCTTGGGGGAAGTTCTACAGCGGGCGTGCGGCGGTGACCAGGCCTGTTGCGGGCCCGAGTGTGCCCGATCCTGCCCGTTCGGCTCCAGGGCGGGCCCGTCGCGGACCTGGGGACGCGGTGGCCGGCCGGTGGGATCGGGCAGCCTCCGTGCCCGAACGGCGCGGCGGGCGGGCCCGTTCGGTGCCCGCCCGCTCTTTTCGGTGCCCGGTGTCCGGTCAGTAAGGCCAGATGGGCGGGTCCGTCACGAAGTGGCCGCCCAGCCGGGCGTGCGCCGGGCCGGCGGGATCGAGCTCGCCCTGCTCGGCGATCAGTTTCGCCGCGTACGGCTCGGAGTCGTCCTCCGGTTCGTAGCCGAGCGCCCGCGCGCTGCTCAGGTCCCACCACAGACGGGTGTTGGCGGAGGAGCCGTACACGACGGTGTGGCCGACGTGCTCGGCGGTCAGGGCCGCGTGGAAGAGGCGGGCGCCGTCCCCGGGGCTCATCCAGAGCGACAGCATGCGCACGCTGGTCGGCTCGGGGAAGCAGGACCCGATGCGCACGGAGACGGTCTCGATGCCGTGCTTGTCCCAGTAGAGCTGGGCCAGGTCCTCGCCGAAGGACTTGGACAGTCCGTAGAAGGTGTCGGGGCGGCGCGGGGTGTCGACGGGGATCAGCGGGTCGCCGTCCTCGGGGCGGGGGGTGTAGCCGACCGCGTGGTTGGAGGAGGCGAACACGATCCGGCCGACGCCCTCCTCGCGCGCCGCCTCGTACAGGTGGTACGTGCCCTCGATGTTGGCCTTGAGGATCTTCTCGAACGGGGCTTCCAGGGAGATGCCCGCGAGGTGGACGATCGCGTCGACGCCCCTGACGGCCTCGCGCAGGGCGGCCCGGTCGGCGAGGTCGGCGGTGATCGCGTCCGGCTCGCCCTCGACGGGCCGCATGTCGAGGAGGCGCAGCGCGTAGCCGTACCCGGGCAGCAGGCCCCGCATCAGGGTGCCGAGCCCGCCGGCGGCGCCGGTGAGCAGAACGGTGCGGGGAGCGGGCATCCTCGGATCTCCTTGTGTCGACGGCGCGCTGAAGGCCGCGAGACCGCATGCGTGGACGGCATCGGACCGCGTGTGTGGACAGTATTCACATGCGTGGACAAGCTATGAAGGGTGGCCGCGCGCCGTCAAGGCCCCTTCGAGTGTCTCCCGGAGTCGCGCAATCCGCCTGCCCCTTGCCCGTTTGCGCGCTTGACCGGCCGTGCGGGGCCGTCTTAGCGTGGGTCTGTTCATGAATATGGACATCGATCAGAAACATGAGCGACCTGTCCCTAGGGAGAGCCCGTGCCGTCAGCACCCCTCGCCGAACGCCTCAGCATCCCCAGCGGGCCGCTGTTCTTCCCCGTCACCGCCTTCGGCCCCGACGGCTCGCCCGACCTCGGCGTCTACCGCGAGCATGTGCGCCGCGGGGTCGAGGCCGGCGCGGCGGCCGTGTTCGCCTGCTGCGGCACCGGGGAGTTCCACGCGCTCACCCCGGAGGAGTTCCAGGACTGCGTCCGCGCGGCCGTCGAGGAGACCGCCGGCCGCGTACCCGTCGTCGCGGGCGCCGGCTACGGCACCGCGCTCGCCGTGCGGTACGCCCGCCTGGCGCGGGAGGCGGGTGCGGACGGGCTGCTCGCCATGCCGCCCTACCTGGTCGTCGCCGGACAGGACGGGCTGCTGCGCCACTACCGCGAACTGGCCGCCGCCACCGACCTGCCCGTCGTCGTCTACCAGCGCGACAACGCCGTCTTCGAGCCCCGCACCGTGGCCGAACTCGCCCGCACGGACGGCATCATCGGCTTCAAGGACGGCGTCGGCGACCTCGACCTCATGCAGCGGATCGTCAGCGCGGTGCGCACCGAGGTCCCCGGCGGGTTCCTGTACTTCAACGGCCTGCCCACCGCCGAGCAGACCCAGCTCGCCTACCGCGGCATCGGCATCACCCTCTACTCCTCCGCCGTCTTCTGCTTCGCGCCCGAGATCGCCCTCGCCTTCCACCGGGCGCTGCGCGACGGCGACGACACCATCGCCGCCCGGCTCCTGGACGGCTTCTACCGGCCCTTCGTGGAACTGCGTGCCCAGGGGCGGGGGTACGCCGTCTCCCTGGTCAAGGCGGGGGTACGGCTGCGCGGCCTGGACGTGGGCGAGGTGCGGCCGCCGCTGGAGGAGCCGGCCGAGGAGCACGTCAAACAGCTCGCCCAGCTGATCGAGCGCGGGTACGCGCTGACCGAGGAGGCGGGTGACCCGGCGTGAGGGCCTCCGCGTTCGTCTACCCCTGGGACGTGGACGGCGACCCCGCCGCACCGGACCGGATCGCCGCCCTCGGCGTCCGGCAGGTCACGCTCGCCTCCGCCTACCACTCCACCCGCGCGCTGACCCCCCGCCACCCGCGCCACCGGATCGTCACCGCCGAGCACGCCGCCGTGCTCTACCCGCCCGGCGACGGCTGGGCGGGCCGCGCCCTGCGGCCGTACCCGGCCGGCGACTGGGCGCCCGGTGACGCCTACGGCCGGGCCGCCGACGCGCTCGCCGGGGCCGGCCTGGAGGTGCACAGCTGGGTCGTGCTCGCGCACAACTCCCGCCTGGGTGCCGAGCATCCGGACACCTCCGTCGTCAACGCCTACGGCGACCGCTACCCCTGGGCGCCCTGCGTCGCGCGGCCCGCCACGCGCGCGTACCTGACCCGCCTCGCCGCCGAGGCGGCCGTGCGGCCCGGCGCGCGCGGCACCGAACTGGAGTCGCTCGGCTGGTACGGGCTCGCCCATCTGCACGCCCACGACAAGACCGCCGGGGTGGGCCTCGGCGACGCCGGGCAGTACCTGATGTCCCTGTGCTTCTGCCCGGACTGCGGTGCGGGGTACGCCGGACTCGGTCTCGATCCCGAGGAACTGGCCGGTGCGGTGCGCGCCGCCCTGGAGCCGTTGTGGCACGGGGCGGCCCCGTCCGAGGGCGGCTGGGCCGGGGTGGCGAAGCTGCTCGGCGAGGGGAGCGCGGCCCTCACCCGCGCCTGGCGCGACGACACCGCGCGCAGCCTCCAGGAGACGGCGGTGGCGGCCGTGCGGGCGGCGGCCCCCGAGGGTTTCCAGGTACTGCTGCACGCCGATCCGGTGTCGTACCACTGCGGCGCCAACGCCGGAGTGGACCCCGCGCACATCCTCTCCGTCGCGGACGGCGTGGTCGTGCCCTGCACGGGCGGCGCCGGACAGCTGACCCCGTTCGCCGAACACGCGCGGGCCGGGTCGGTGCTGGCCGCCAACTTCACCATCGTGTCGGGCATGGGCGGCCGGCCCTCCGCCCTCGCCCAGGACGCCCGCCGCGCCCGGCATCTCGGCGCGGCCGAACTCCGCCTGTATCACGCGGGCTTGGCGTCGGACGACGACTTGGCAGCGGTCCGCTCGGCTCTCGCCGAGCTCTGAGAGGGCTCGCCGCCGGTCTCGTCCGTGCCGGCCGGCGGGGTCGTGCCCGGTACGGGCGGCGCCGGGGGTGCCGCCCGGGCAGTGGCGGCGAACTGCGGCTGGCCGGGCAGTGGCGGGCGAACTGCGGCTGTCTCATGCGGGCTTGGCGTCGGACGACGGATCGGTGGCGGTCGGCTCCGCACTCGTGGGGCTCCGGCGCAGTGCCGCCGCCGTCGCCAGCAGCCCCGCGCCCACCAGGACCAGCGGTACCCGGTGGCCGGCGGCCGCCACCAGCCCGGCACCCAACGCCAGTCCGGCGACGTTCGGCACGAAGACCAGGGTGTCGGCGGTGGCTGCCACCCGTCCGAGCAGTTCGGGCGGGGTCTCGCGCTGGACGGCGGTGAACACCGCGATCAGCACGCAGGGCAGCCCCGCCCCGATCGCCGCCGAGCAGCCGAGGGCCACCGCGTCGGACGGCACCGCCCGCAGGGCCACCGCGATCCCGGTCAGGGCGATCCCGTACGCCGCGAAGCGGGGTCCGCCGAGGCGCCGCAGAGCGGTCCCCGAGAGAAGCCCGGTCACGACCGAGCCGGCCCCCTGGACCGCGTACAGCAGCCCCGCGTAGGCGGGGGCGTGCCCGAGGCCGTCCACGACCGCCCAGATCAGCGCGCCGTTCACGCCCGCGCACAGCATCGTGGCGCCCCCGGCCGTCACCAGCGCCCGCAGGCCCCCGTGCTCCCGCAGGCTCCGCACACCCGCGCGGGTGCGCTCACGCCAGGAACCGGGCAGCGGCGCCGGTCGGTCCTCGCGCACCCGCAGCAGCGCGTAGAGTCCGGCGGCGACCGCGAACGTGCCCGCGTCCAGCAGGGCCACGCACGGCCCGCCGTACGCCGCGTACAGACCCGCCCCCGCGAGCGGCGCCAGCAGTTTCATGCCCTCGGCGGCGCTGGTGCGCAGCCCGTTGAAGTCGCCGAGCAGCGCGGGATCGACGGCGGTGGCGACCAGGGCCGACTTCGCCGCGTCATGCACGACGCCGACCGCGCCGTAGGCGAACAGGACCGCGTAGATCACCCACAGCCGGGCGGGGGAGTGGACGGTGAGGAGGGTGAGCAGGAGGGCCGCGAGCAGAAGGTTCGCACCGATCAGCAGCGGCCTGCGGCGCACCCGGTCGGCGAGCGTGCCGAGCAGCGGGCCGGCCGGGGCGGGCGCCCACAGGGCGAGCAGGCACAGCGCCGCGAGGCCGTCCGAGCCGGTGAGGTCCCTGACCCACACGCCCGACGCCAGCCACAGCGCGGACGTGCCGAACCCGGAGACCACCACGGCCGCCAGGCACAGCCCCGCCTCCCGGTCGCGCACCACCCGCGCCGGAGCCCATTGCCCGGCCGGCTCCTTCGCCCGTCCCGTCGTCGATCGCGTCCTCGTCATGCCTGCCGATCGTGGCCCTAAGGCCCCACCGCGCGGATCGGGCAGGTGCCGTAGCGCGGACCCCGGCCCGGCGGACATCCGTCGGAACCTGTCACCAGTCCCGCTGGGACCGGCGCGGGCGGCGGCCTGGCGTCGGCCGCATGCTGCGCTACGTCATGCCGGTCGTCATCGGCGCCCTCTACGTCCTCGTCCTGTCCCTCCCGCGCGAACCGCACCGCCGCCGCATCGACGCGATCATGGTGGCGGGCGCGGGCGCCGCCTACCTCAGGGGCGGGGGGCTCGGCGGCTGGGAGTTCGCCGGGGGCCCGTCGATGAGTTTCCGGCGGAGCGGGGGTCTGTCCTTCGTACGGAACGCGAGGACTCGAGGAGCAGACCATGAGTGACACCGTCTTCGATCTCGGGCCGCAGGCCCGTGCCGTGGCGCGCCTGGCCGAGAAGGTGCGCGACGACCAGCTCACCGCGCGGACGCCGTGCCCCGACCTCGCGGTGCGCAACCTGCTCGGGCACCTGCTGGGACTGTCGGTCGCCTTCCGCGACGCCGCCCGCAAGGACCTGGGCGCCACCACCGACACCGGCCCGGACACCGCCCTCCCCGGCATCGGGCCCGGCTGGCGCGAGGAGCTGCCCAAGGTGCTGGACGACCTCGCCGACGCATGGCGCGATCCCGCCGCCTGGACCGGCATGACCCGGGCCGGGGGCGTCGACCTGCCGGGCGCGGTCGCCGGCGCGGTGGCGGCGGACGAGCTGGTGATCCACGGCTGGGACCTGGCGCGGGCCACCGGCCAGGAGTACGCGCCGGACCCGGTCGCGCTCGAGGCGTCGTACGGCTTCCTCCAGGCGGCCCCCGACGACCTGCGGCGGGGCGACGGCCCCTTCGGACCCGCCGTGGCCGTCCCCGGCGACGCCCCGCTGCTGGACCGTACGGTCGGGCTCAGCGGCCGGGATCCGGGCTGGAAGCCGTGAACCGGCCAGGACCGGCCGAACGGGCGGAAAGGGGAGCAGGCGGGACGCGCTGACCGTACGCTCCCCACCATGCCCCTGAGCCTCACCGTCCTCGGCACCGCCTCCCCGCACCCGGGCCCCGACCGCCCCTGCTCCGGCTACCTGCTGCGCGGGGGCGGCGCCGAGGTGTGGGTGGACGCCGGGCCCGGCACCTTCGCGGAGTTGCAGCGGCACACCGACCCGGCGCGGCTCACGGCGATCTGGATCTCCCACGTCCACGCGGACCACACCGCCGACCTCCTGGCGGCCGTCCACGCCTTCGCCTTCGGCGGCATGACCCCGCCGGCGCCCGTCCCCGTCTACGCGCCCGCCGACCTGCCCCGGCGCCTCGCGGGCTTCTTCGGCCGCCCCGACGCCGGCTTCCTGCGCGGCATCCTGGACTTCCGGCCCCTGCACGACGGGCACGAGGTGCGCCACTGGAACCTGCGCCTGTCGGCCCGCGCCGTCTTCCACGACGTCGAGGCCTACGGGCTGCGCGCCGAGTGCCAGGGCAGCGTGCTGGCCTACTCCGGCGACAGCGGCCCCTGCGACGCGCTCGCCGAACTCGCCCGCCGCGCCGACGTGTTCCTGTGCGAGGCCGACCTCGGCACCCGTCGCGAAGGCGAACACCAGGTCCATCTCACGCCCGAGGACGCGGGCGCCTGCGGCAAGGGCGCGCGCGAACTCCTCCTCACCCACATCGGGCCCGCCCTCACCCGCGAGTCGGCCGCCGAGCGCGCCGCCGCGGTCTTCGGCGACCGCGTGGCCGCCGCACGCGAGGGCGACGTCCTCACCTTCTGACGGATCACCGGTTCGCTGTCCGTCCGCCCCTCCTGTCGAAGGCGTTGACGAAACCGCTTACCGCCCCTACCTTCGTCGCGTCGTACTTCATACGTCATATATGAGACGCGATACGCGAGATCGCCGCACGCGACACCGGGAGGCGCGCATGACCTCTGTGCCCATGCCGATCCCCTCCCGCACGCAGGTCGTGCTGGAAGGGATCAAACACCGCATCCTCACCGGAGGGCTGACGCCCGGTCAGGCCCTGGTCGAGACCGAACTCGCCGCGCTGTTCGGGGTCTCCAAGACCCCGGTGCGCGAGGCCCTCAAGACCCTGGCCGGGACCGGACTGGTGGTGATGAGCCAGTACAAGGGCGTGACGGTGCGCGAAGTGGACGCCGAGATGGCGCGCGAGGTCTACGACGTACGGCTGCTGCTCGAACCGGAGGCCCTCCGGCGCTCGGTGCGGCACCGCGCCCCCCTCGACGCCGCCCGCGACGCGCTCGAGCGCGCCGACGAGGCCGCCGACACCGCCGAACGCTCCCTCGCCAACCGCGAGTTCCACCGCGCCCTGTACCTGCCCTGCGGCAACCCGCTGCTCGGGCGGATGCTCGACGCGGTCCGCGACCAGGCCGCACTGGTCTCCACGGTCGCCTGGTCCGCCCACCCCTCCTGGGAGCGCGAGGCCGCCGAGCACCGCGAGATCCTGCGGCTCGCCGCGGAGGGAGACGCCGACGGCGCGGCCCGCGCCCTGCACGCCCACATCGCGTCCTTCGTGCGCCGGGCCTTCCCCGAGGCCCCCGGACTCCCCGGAAAGGAAGGGCAGGAATGACCGGCGTGACGTTCGAGACCCAGCGGGCGGCCCTGGCCGACGTGGTGGCGATCCCGGTGACCCCGTTCGGCGAGGACGGCGGCGTCGACCGGGAGACCCACCGGGCCCTGCTGCGCCGGCTGCTCGACGGCGGCGTCACCACCCTCACCCCCAACGGCAACACCGGCGAGTTCTACGCCCTCACCCCCGAGGAGCGGCGGCTGGTCACCGAGCTGACCGTCGAGGAGGCCGGCGACCGGGCGAGCGTACTGGCCGGCGTCGGCCACGACCTGGCCACCGCGGTCGCCTCCGCCCGGCACGCGCGCGACCTGGGCGCCACGATGGTCATGGTCCACCAGCCCGTCCACCCCTACGTCTCCCAGGGCGGCTGGGTCGACTACCACCGCGCCATCGCCGAGGCCGTGCCCGCCCTCGGCGTCGTGCCCTACATCCGCAACGCGCGGCTGCCCGGCGCCCGCCTCGCCGAACTCGCCGAGGCCTGCCCCAACGTGATCGGCGTCAAGTACGCCGTCCCCGACGCGGCCCGCTTCGCCGCCTTCGCCCGGGACGCGGGCCTGGAGCGCTTCGTCTGGGTGGCCGGCCTCGCCGAGCCCTACGCGCCCTCCTACTTCTCCGCCGGCGCCACCGGCTTCACCTCCGGGCTGGTCAACGTCGCCCCGTCCGTCTCCCGCAACATGATCGAGGCGCTGCGGGCGGGGGACTACCCGGCCGCGATGAAGGTGTGGGAGCAGATCCGCCGCTTCGAGGAACTGCGCGCCGCCAACGGCTCCGCCGACAACGTCACCGTGGTCAAGGAGGCCCTCGCCTCGCTCGGCCTGTGCCGCCGGGACGTACGCCCGCCGAGCAAGCCGCTCCCGCCGGGCGAGCGCGCCGAGGTCGCCGCCATCGCCGCGGGGTGGTCGACATGAGCGCCCCCGTCGCCCGCAGGCGCCCCGAGGACCTGCGCAGCCACCAGTGGTACGGCACCGACGGCCTGCGCTCCTTCAGCCACCGCGCCCGCACCCGCCAGCTCGGCTATCTGCCCGAGGAGCACCTGGGCAAGCCGGTCGTCGCGATCCTCAACACCTGGTCGGACATCAACCCCTGCCACGTGCACCTGCGCGAGCGCGCCCAGGCGGTCAAGCGCGGGGTGTGGCAGGCGGGCGGCTTCCCGCTGGAGTTCCCCGTCGCCACGCTCAGCGAGACCTTCCAGAAGCCGACCCCGATGCTGTATCGCAACATGCTCGCCATGGAGACCGAGGAGCTGCTGCGCTCCTACCCGGTCGACGGGGCGGTCCTGATGGGCGGCTGCGACAAGTCCACGCCCGCGCTGCTCATGGGCGCGGCCAGCGTCGGCCTGCCCGCCGTGTTCGTGCCCGCCGGGCCGATGCTGCCCGGCCACTGGCGGGGCGAGGTGCTGGGCTCCGGCACCGACATGTGGAAGTACTGGGACGACCGGCGGGCCGGACTCATCGGCGACTGCGAGATCACCGAGCTGGAGAGCGGCCTGGCCCGCTCGCCCGGCCACTGCATGACCATGGGCACCGCCTCCACCCTGACCGCCGCGGCCGAGGCGCTCGGCGTCACCGTCCCCGGCGCCTCCAGCATCCCGGCCGTGGACTCCGCGCACGAGCGGATGGCGGCGAAGGCCGGGACGGCGGCCGTCGAACTGGTCCACCGGGACCGGAGGCTGTCGGGCATCCTCACCCGCGAGGCCTTCGAGGACGCGGTCACCACCGTCCTCGGCCTCGGCGGCTCCACCAACGCCGTGATCCACCTGATCGCCATGGCGGGCCGCGCCGGTGTACGGCTCACCCTCGACGACTTCGACCGGATCGCCCGCACGGTCCCGGTCCTCGCCAACGTCCGCCCCGGCGGCCGGAAGTACCTCATGGAGGACTTCCACTTCGCCGGCGGCCTGCCCGGCTTCCTCTCCCGCATCCCCGACCTGCTCCACCTGGACCGCCCGACCGTCGCGCACGACACCCTGCGCGAGCAGATCGCGGGCGCCCGCGTGCACGACGACGACGTGATCCGCCCGCGCCACAACCCGGTCGCGGCCGAGGGAGGGGTCGCCGTGCTGCGCGGCAACCTGTGCCCGGACGGCGCCGTCATCAAGCACATCGCCGCCGAGCCGCACCTGCTCCAGCACACCGGACCGGCCGTCGTCTTCGACGACTACCGGACCATGCAGCGCACCATCGACGACCCCGCGCTCGGCATCACCGCCGACAGTGTTCTCGTGCTGCGCAACGCCGGACCCAAGGGCGGCCCGGGCATGCCCGAGTACGGCATGCTGCCCATCCCGGACCACCTGCTCAAGCAGGGCGTGCGCGACATGGTGCGGATCTCCGACGCCCGTATGAGCGGCACCAGTTACGGCGCGTGCGTGCTGCACGTGGCGCCCGAGTCGTACGTCGGCGGGCCGCTCGCGCTGGTGCGCACCGGCGACCCGATCACCCTCGACGTGCCGGCGCGCACCCTCCGGCTCGACGTGGCCGACGAGGAACTGGCGCGGCGCCGGGCCGAGTGGACCCCGCCGCCCGTGCGCTACGAGCGCGGCTACGGCGCGCTCTACGCCGACCAGATCACCCAGGCAGACACCGGCTGCGACTTCGAGTTCCTGGCCCGGCCCGGCAACGTCCCCGACCCGTACGCGGGCTGACCCCCGGGCCGTCCCGGGGGCCGGCCCACCCTCACGTGTAGGTAGCAAGCGCTTGCCGCATAGCCCGCACCCGCCCCACGGCGACCGGAGAACAGTCATGGCCCGAGCCGCAGCCGTGGCGAAACCGTCCGCGCCACCGAGGCGGCGCCGTGCCTCCGCCACGCCCCGCAGGCTCCCGTGCCTGCTGATCGCGCCCGCCGCCCTGCTCATGCCGGGCTTCATCGCCCACCCGGTGCTCAGCGTCTTCTGCTACGGCCCGCGCGACTACAACCCGACCAAGCCGTGGCGCAACGGCTGGGCAGCCCTGGACAACTTCGTCCAGGCGTTCACCAAGGACCCCCAGTTCTGGGACGCCCTGACCTTCAGTGCCAGAAGGGTGGTCGTCGAGGTCGGGATCGGCGACCAGAGAGGCCCACCTGGGCGACTGGGCACCGTGGAGGGCCCGCGGACCCGCGGGACGGTGAGGGGGCGCTCAGTTCAGGGACCACTTCGGTCTGCGGGCTCTTGATCCGCTGTCCGGGTGGGTTGTGTATCGATCGGGTAACTCCCCTCGCGCAGGGGTGTGTGATGCGCGTAGACAGTGCGTGACCTGGTGCATCAAACACCCCATCAGACGCGGAGATTCCATGCGGAAGTCCCTCAGGGCGGCGGCTCTCGTCGCCAGTTGTGCCGTCGCCGGCGGCGCGCTCTACGGCGCCGGCGCGGCCGGTGCCGGACAGTCGACGGCCAACTCCACCCGCGAGCCGTACAACATCGGGCTCCTGGTGAAGGACATCGACACCTACTACGGCACCGCGCTCGACGCGAACGGCGTCTACCAGGCGTCCCCGGACAGCCCGTACGCCAAGGACCTGGCGCGCGTCGACGCCGACGCCAAGCGGTACATCGACAAGGCCGCCCGCAAGGCGCACCACCGGGGCGAGAAGCCGGCCGTCGTCTTCGACATCGACGACACCCTGCTGCTCAGCCTCGACTACGAGAAGCGCTACAACTACACCTACAACTCGGCCAGCTGGGCCGCCTACGTCAACCGCGCCGACCGGCCGGAGGTCTTCGGCAGCCCCGAGCTCGTGCGGTACGCCGCGAGCAAGGGCGTCGAGGTGTTCTACAACTCGGGCCTGAGCGAGGCCCAGCGCACCGCCGCCGTGGACAACCTCAAGAAGGTCGGCGCCGACGTCAACCTCGACGCCGCCCACATGTTCCTCAAGGACGCGGCCAACCCGCCGTCCTACCTGGCCGACTGCGCCACCCCGGGCGCCTGGAAGTGCACCACCGTCCAGTACAAGTCCGGCACCCGCAAGCACATCGAGGACCTCGGGTACGACATCGTCGCCAACTTCGGCGACCAGTACTCCGACCTCGACGGCGGCTACGCCGACCGGACGTACAAGCTGCCCAACCCGACGTACTTCGTCAGCTAGCGCGCGCCGTCCGCACGCCTTCGCGAACGCCCCCGCCCGGCCTCACGTCCGGACGGGGGCGTTCGCAGCCGATGCCGAGGGACACCGATGCCGAGTGACGCCGATTCCGTAACACGGGCTCAACCTGAAACCGGTCCGCCGGGGGAACAATCCAGCCAGCATCCGCGCACCGATCACTCAGGCACCCCGAGGAGTCCAGGCATGTCGGACACGCAGAAGGCGGTCGGCCGGCCAAGTGCCGCGCCGCAGGCGGCAGGCGGCGTCGACCGCTGGTTCAGAATCACCGAACGCGGCTCCACCCTCGGCCGGGAGATACGCGGCGGTCTCGCCACGTTCTTCACCATGGCCTACATCCTTGTCCTGAACCCGATCATCCTGGGCAGCGCCAAGGACAAGTTCGGCCACCAGCTGGACACCGGCCAACTGGTCACCGCCACCGCCCTGGTGGCCTGCGTCATGACGGTCATCATGGGCGTCGGCGGCAATCTGCCGCTCGCCATCGCCGCCGGTCTCGGCCTCAACGCCGTCGTCGCCTTCCAGATCGCCCCGCTGATGAGCTGGGCGGACGCGATGGGCCTGGTGGTGATCGAGGGCGTCCTGATCTGTGTGCTGGTGCTCACCGGGCTGCGCGAGGCGATCATGAACGCCATCCCGCAGCAGCTCAAGCAGGCCATCGGCGTCGGCATCGGCCTGTTCATCGCCTTCATCGGCTTCGTCGACGCCGGCTTCGTCAGCCGCATCCCGGACGCGGCGAACACCACCGTGCCCGTGCAGCTCGGCGCCGTGGGCCGGCTGACCGGCTGGCCCGTCCTGGTCTTCTGCCTCGGGGTGCTGCTGACCGTCGCGCTGCTGGCGCGGAAGGTGAAGGGCGCGATCCTGATCAGCATCGTCACGATGACGGTCGTCGCGATCGCCGTCAACGCCGTGGCCGACGTGAAGAGCTGGGGCCTGACCACGCCCAAGGTGCCCGACAAGGTCGTGGCCGCACCGGACTTCGGGCTGGTGGGTCACTTCAGCCTGTTCGGCGGCTTCGGCGAGGCCGGCGCGCTCACCGTGGTCCTGCTGGTCTTCACCCTCATCCTGTCGGACTTCTTCGACGCCATGGGCACCATCGTCGGCATCAGCGCCGAGGCCGGACTGCTCGACGAGCAGGGCCAGGTGCCCGGCATCGGGCGGGTGCTGTTCATCGACGGCGCCGCCGCGATCGCGGGCGGCGTCGGCTCCGCCTCCTCCAACACCGCCTACATCGAGTCCGCCGCCGGGGTCGGCGAGGGCGCCCGCACCGGCTTCGCCAACCTGGTCACCGGCGGTCTGTTCGGTCTGGCGCTGTTCCTCACCCCGCTGCTGACCATCGTCCCGCTGCAGGCGGCCGCGCCCGCGCTGATCGCGGTCGGCTTCCTGATGATGACCCACGTCAAGCACATCGACTGGGACCGCTACGAGATCGCCGTCCCGGCCTTCCTCACCATCGCCGCGATGCCGTTCACGTACTCCATCACCGACGGCATCGGGGCCGGATTCCTGTCGTACGTCGTCATCAAGACGGTGCTCGGCAAGGCCCGCGAGGTCAACTGGCTGCTGTGGGGCGTCTCGGCGCTGTTCCTCGTGTACTTCGCGATCGACCCGGTGGAGCAGGTGCTCGGCGTGAAGTGACCCGCCCGACCCGCCCGACCCGCCCGCCCACCGGGATCCCGGGTCAGTTCTTGAGCGCGGCCCGCATCACCGCCTTGGCCACCGGCGCGGCCAGACCGTTGCCGCTGACCTCCGAGCGGGCCGCGTCGGACTGCTCCACGACCACCGCGACCGCGACCTGCCTGCCGGTCGAATCGGACGTGCCGTAGGAGGTGAACCAGGCGTACGGCACCTGGCTGTTGTTCTCGCCGTGCTGGGCGGTGCCCGTCTTGCCGCCCACGGTCACCCCGGACAGCCGGGCGTTGGTGCCGGTGCCCTGTTCGACGACGGTCCGCATCGCCGACCGCAGCTGGGTGGCGGTCGAGGAGCTGACGATCCGCTTGCTGCCGGGGTGGTCGTCGAAGTTCTCCAGCACGTCGCCGTCGCCGTCGGTGGTCCGCGACACCATGTGCGGCCGGACCAGCTCGCCGCCGTGGGCGATGGCCGCCGACACCATCGCCATCTGCAGCGGAGTGGCGGTGACGTCGAACTGCCCGATGCCGGTCAGCGCGGTCTGCGCCTTGTCCATGTCCTTGGGGTAGACGCTCGTGTACGCCCGTACGGGCACGTCCTGCGAGCGGTCGTCGAAGCCGAACCGCTCCGCCATCGCCCGCACCTTGTCCTGGCCGAGGTCCACGGCCATCTTGGCGAAGACGTTGTTGCAGGAGTACTGCAGGGCGGTGCGGATCGTGGCGTTCTCGCAGGGCGCGCTCGGGTTTTCGTTGGACAGCTCACGAGTGGTGCCCGGGAGGTGGTACGGGTCCGGGCTGTCGGTCCTCACGTCCACCGACGAGTACAGCCCGTCCTCCAGCGCGGCCGCTGCCACGACCAGCTTGAACGTCGAGCCGGGCGGCAGCGGCTGGCGCAGCGCGCGGTTGGTCATCGGTTTGTCGGGGTCGTCGGTCAGCCGCTTCCAGGCGCTGCGGTCGCCGGTGCTGAGCACGCCCGGGTCGTAGGAGGGCGTGGAGACGACCGCGAGGATCCTGCCGGTGGCCGGGTCGATGGCGACGGCCGCGCCCTTCTTGCCGCCGAGCGCGTCGTACGCCGCCTTCTGGACGTCCGGGTCGATCGTGGTGATCACGTCGCCCGGGGCGGCGCGCTTGCCGGTGATGGTGTCGAGCGGGTTCTTCAGCCGGCTGTCGGTGCCGTCGAGGAGGTCCTGGTAGACGCCCTCCAGCTGGGTCGCCCCGTACACCTGGGAGCTGTAGCCCGTCACCGCGGCGTACAGCTCGCCCTTCTTGTACGTGCGCTTGTACTTGAGGTCGCCGCCGGTGGTCTGCGCGGATCCGGTGACCGCGCTGCCGCCCACGACGATGTTCCCCAGCGGCTGCGAGTACGTCTCGATGGCCTTGCGCCGGTTGTCCTTGTCGTCCGCGAGGGCCCTGCCGTCGTAGAACTGCACCCAGGTCGCCCTGACCAGCAGAGCGAACACGAGCAGCAGCGCGAAGACGGATGCCCGCCTGATCGTCTTGTTCATCCCGCACGGAAGGACGAACACGGGACAGGGAACCGTTCCCTTCCGCCCCGGTTTCTCATCGGACGTTCATGCGAGGGCGGGGGCGTCCCGGCCGCGTGTCCCGGTCGCGCGGTCTCAGTCGCGCAGGGTAAGGACCACCTCGTCGATCTCCTCACCGCGGGCCTGGGCGAACCCCCGGGCCGTGGCGGCCCGCCGGAAGCCGCACTTGCCCAGCACCCGCAGCGAGCCCGTGTTGTCCGCGGCCGCGCGGGCGTACAGCGGGCGCTCGGGGACCTCGGCCAGCAGCGCGGCGAGCGCGGCCGTGGCGATGCCCCGGCCCCAGTGGGCGCGGTCCACCCAGTAGGTGACCTCGCGCTCGCCCGGCTCGCCGTACACCGCGGCGCTGCCGACCACGTCCCCGTCCGCGAGGATCGTGCGCAGGACGTCGGAGGAGTCGCGGATCTTTCGCCAGTGCGCGTCGAAGGCGTCGCGGTCGGCCGGGTCCTTCGGGGTGAAGGCCGCCATCCGCAGCGACTCCGGGTCGTTCATCTGCCGGAAGAACACCGGCAGATCGCTGTCGTGTACCTCGCGGAGCACGACGTCCATGTCTCACAGCCTCCGGGTGGCGAGCGTCAGGCGGTCACGGGCGTCGAAGAGAGCGTCCTTGACCATCTGCTCGTGTGCCGGGGTCAGACGGGCCACCGGGATCGAGCAGCTGATCGCGTCCCGCGCCGGGGTGCGGTACGGGATCGCCACGCCGAAGCAGCGCAGGCCCAGGGTGTTCTCCTCGCGGTCCACCGCGTACCCCTGGTCGCGGATCTGGTGCAGCTCCTCGATCAGCTTCTCGCGGTCGGTGATGGTGTGCTCGGTCAGCGCGGGCAGCGTCTCCGGGAGCATCTTGCGGACCTGCTCGTCGGAGTACGTGCTCAGCAGCGCCTTGCCGAGGGAGGTGGAGTGGGCGGGCAGGCGGCGGCCGACGCGGGTGAAGGGGCGCAGGTAGTGCTGCGACTGCCGGGTGGCGAGGTAGACGACGTTGGTGCCGTCCAGGCGCGCGAGGTGGATCGTCTCGGTGGTGTCGTCGGAGAGGCGGTCCAGGGTCGGCCGGGCCGCCGCGACGACCTCGTCGCCGTCGATGTAGGAGGTCCCCACCAGCAGCGCGCGCACGCCGATGCCGTACCGGGTGCCGGTCGCGTCGGTCTCCACCCAGCCGAGCTCGACCAGGGTGCGCAGCAGCATGTAGAGGCTGGACTTGGGATAGCCGACGGCCTCCTGGACCGCGGCCAGGGAGTGCATACCGGGCCGGCCGGCGAAGTACTCGAGCAATTCCACGGTCCGCACCGCGGACTTGACCTGCGCCCCGCCGCCTGTCTCGCCTGCCGACATCGCCCTTGACCCCTTCGTTGGACGAGAACTTCGGAGATATAGTCTCGGACATCATATTCATCATCAGAGACAGCGTTCAGTATATCGAACACCGCTGAGATGACGTACGTACTGCGGCAAAGACATGTGGAGGGACCCGCGGTGGCAGCAGCACCAGTCTGGAGTGTCGATCCCCGTACCGGGAAGCAGCGGGAACAGGTTGCGGTGGAGGCCACAGCCCAGGAGGTCGACGCCGCCGTCCGGGCCGCGCACGCGGCACGCGGCGCGCTCGCCGACCGCGCCGTGCGGGCGGCCTTCCTGCGCACCGCCGCGGACCGTCTCGAGGCGGCCCGGGACCCGCTCGTCGAGGCCGCCGACGCCGAGACCGCGCTCGGTCCCGTCCGGCTCACCGGGGAGCTCGCCCGGACCTGCTACCAGCTGCGGGCCTTCGCGGACATCGTCGACGAGGGCGCCTTCCTCGACGTGATCATCGACCACCCCGACGACACCGCCACCCCGCCGGTCCCGGACCTGCGCCGCTTCAAGGTGCCGCTCGGCGTCGTCGCCGTGTACTCCGCCTCCAACTTCCCCTTCGCCTTCTCCGTGGCCGGCGGCGACACCGCGAGCGCGCTCGGCGCGGGCTGCCCGGTCGTCGTCAAGGCGCACCCGGACCACCCGGCGCTGTCCGAACTGGTCGCGCGGGTGCTGCGGGACGCCGCCGCCGAGCACGGCATGCCCGCGGGCGTCGTCGGCCTGGTGCACGGCTTCGAGGCGGGCCTCGAACTCATCAGGCACCCGCTGGTCGCCGCGGCCGGCTTCACCGGATCGGTGCGCGGCGGGCGGGCGCTGTTCGACGCGGCGGCCGCTCGGCCGGCGCCGATCCCCTTCCACGGCGAACTGGGCTCGCTCAACCCGGTCCTGGTGACCGAGGCGGCCGCGGCCGAGCGGGCGGAGGCCATCGGTGCCGGGCTCGCCGGGTCGATGACCCTGGGCGTCGGACAGTTCTGCGTCAAGCCGGGCCTGGTGCTGGCGCCGGCGGGCGCGGCGGGCGACCGGCTGGTCAAGTCCCTGACGGACGCGGTCGGCGACACCGGCCCCGGCGTGCTGCTCGACCACCGGATGCGGGACAACTTCGTCGCCGGTGTCGCCGAGCGCGCCGCACTCGAGGACGTCGAGTCGCCGGTCGCCCCGGGCGCGGGCGGCGAGCACACGGTGAGCGCGGGCTTCCTGACGGTGCCCGCGCACCGGCTGGCCGCCGAGGGCGCCCACGACCTGCTCCTGGAGGAGTGCTTCGGACCGGTGACCGTGGTCGCGCGCTACGAGGACGAGAGCGAGGCGACCGCCGTGCTGTCCCGGCTGCCGGGCAACCTCAGCGCGACCGTGCACCTGTCCGAAGGGGAGGCGGCCGGCGAGGGGCGCGGCGCGGAACTGCTCGCCGAGCTGACCCCGCTCGCCGGGCGCGTGCTCGTCAACGCCTGGCCGACCGGCGTGGCGGTCGCCCCCGCCCAGCACCACGGCGGCCCCTACCCGGCCACCACCTCCACGTCCACGTCGGTGGGCGGCACGGCGATCGAGCGCTGGATGCGCCCGGTCGCCTACCAGAACACCCCCGAGGCCCTCCTCCCGCCCGAGCTGCGCGACGACAACCCCCTCGGGCTGCCCCGCCGGTTCAACGGCCGTCTGGAACGCTGAAGCCCCGGCCACCGGGGCGGGCGTGGCGGCTGGGAGACTGCGGGGCATGGACGTGGAGCTGCCCGAACTTCCCTTCGCCCTTCGCACCTACGGCCCGGACGGGCACTGGGAGCACGAGGACGGCATGCTGTCCGGATGGGCCGGTCCCCGGCAGGACCGGTTCGTCCCGCCCGCCGGCGAGGCGCTGGACCCGGCTTCCGACGCGCCCCGCCTGCTCGGGGCGCCGGAGGGCGACTTCCAGCTGATCGCCCGGGTGACGGTCGGCTTCAACGCCTCCTTCGACGCCGGCGCGCTCTACGTCCACGTCGGCGAGCGGGCGTGGGCCAAGCTCTGCCTGGAGTACTCCCCGGACGTGCCCACCGTCTGCACGGTGGTCACCCGGGGCCACTCCGACGACGCCAACTCCTTCACCGTGGAAGGCAGTTCCGTGTGGCTGCGGGTGAGCCGCACCGGGCGCGCCCTCGCCTTCCACGCCTCCCGCGACGGCAGGCAGTGGACCTTCGTCCGCCTGTTCACGCTCGGCGGCGAGAAGGAGACGGGGGCGGCCCTGGTCGGCTTCATGGCCCAGTCCCCCCTGGGCGAGGGCTGCGTGGTCACCTACGACCACATCGAGTACCGCCCCACCTGGCCGGCCGACCTCCGCGACGGCGGCTGAGGAACCGCGGCGGCGGCGCCCGCGTCCTGGCGTGCATGATCAGCGACCCCGACAGCCATCAGGATCACCTGGACCACCTGGATCACCGCGACCGTAAGGACCAGCCGGAGCACCAGGACCGTCCGGCCCGTCCGGCCCGTCCGGCGCCCCGTGCCCCGGTGATCCGCACCGCGCTGCCCGCCGAGGCGGAGACCATCGCGGAGCTGCACTTCCGGGCCCGTTCGACGTACTACCCGGACGGCGTCCCGCAGGACGGCCTCGACTGGCGCGCGGCCTGGCGGGCCTCCATCGAGCGGGCCGACGCCCATGTGCTGTGCGCGGTGGAGCGGGGCCGGATCGCGGGCGTCGCCTCCTTCCGCGTCCCGGACGGCGCGGCCTCGGCCGACACGGTCAAGCTGTTCCAGTTCCACGTCGAGCCCGCCCACTGGCGCCTCGGCATCGGCACGGCACTGCACCGGGCCTGCGTGGAGCAGTGGCGGGCCGACCGCAGGCGCGCGGCCGTGCTGGAGGTGCACGCGGACAACGCCCGCGCCCAGGCCTTCTACGCCCGCCGGGGCTGGGTTCCCGACCCGGAGCACCCGCCCGCCGAGGGCGACCACCACCTGTACCTGCGGTACACCCTGGCCCGGGAATGAGGCGGGCTGTTTGAAGGTTCACGCAATGGGCGGGGAGCGCCTCCGCCCGAGCCGGT
>NZ_BMVJ01000017.1:88081-90729 GCF_014650655.1 Streptomyces anandii JCM 4720 | reverse complement strand
GAACTGGAGTGGAACGAGAAGATGCGCGTCGAGATCTGGTCGGACATCGCATGCCCCTGGTGCTACGTCGGGAAGGCGCGTTTCGAGAAGGCGCTGGCGGGGTTCGAGCACCGGGACCGGGTCGAGGTGGTGCACCGGTCCTTCGAGCTGGACCCGCACCGGGCCAAGGGCGACGCGCAGCCCGTGATCACCATGCTCACCGCGAAGTACGGCATGAGCCAGGCGCAGGCGCAGGCCGGTGAGGACGACCTGGGCCGGCAGGCCGCCGCCGAGGGCCTCGCCTACCGCACCCGGGGCCGCGACCACGGCAACACCTTCGACATGCACCGCCTGCTGCACCTCGCCAAGGAGCACGGCAGGCAGAGCGAGCTGCTGGACGCGTTCTACACGGCGAACTTCGCCGAGGAGCGGTCCGTCTTCACCGAGGGCGACGAACGGCTGGCCGAACTGGCCGTCGCCGCCGGCCTGGACGCCGACGCGGTACGCGCGGTGCTCGCCGACCCGGGCGCCTACGCCGACG
Source organism: Streptomyces anandii JCM 4720 (assembly GCF_014650655.1). Lineage (GTDB taxonomy): Bacteria > Actinomycetota > Actinomycetes > Streptomycetales > Streptomycetaceae > Streptomyces > Streptomyces anandii. Next base: position 90,209 of record NZ_BMVJ01000017.1, on the reverse strand, counting down.
AGGTCCGCGCCGACGAGCGGGAGGCAGCGCAACTCGGCGCCACCGGCGTGCCCTTCTTCGTCCTGGACCGCGCCTACGGCGTCTCCGGCGCCCAGCCCGCCGAGGTCTTCGCCCGCGCCCTCGCCCAGGCCTGGGGCGACCGCCCGTCCCTGACCCTTGCCCAGGACGCCGACGGCGACGCCGACGCCTGCGGCCCGGACGGATGCGCGGTTCCCCAGAGCTGATCGCACGCGCTGAGCCGCAGGTCAGAGGGCATGCATAAGCGGGGCTTTGCGATACCGCGTGAGAATTCGCGATGGACTATGACTTCGCGGGGCCGCACAGTGGTCCCATGGAGACCTTCGAGACCCTCGTCCGCGCCGAGTTCGCCCCGAAGAACACCTACCTGAACACCGCGAGCACCGGACTGCTGCCGGCCCGCACGGTCCGGGCGCTGCGCACCGCCGTCGAGGCGGCCGCCGCCGGGCGGCCGACCGACATGTTCGCCGACGTGGAGGCGGCCCGCGCCGCCTTCGCCCGGCTCACCCACGTCCCCGCCCGCCGGGTGGCGGCCGGGGCCTCGGTCGCCGTCTACACCGGGCTGATCACGGCGTCCCTGCCCGAGGGCTCCGAAGTCCTCACCGCCGAGGGCGACTTCAGCTCGGTGGTGAACCCCTTCCACGTACGCCGCGACCTGAAGGTGCGCAGTGTGCCGCTGGAGCAGATCGCCGACGCCGTACGGCCCGGCACCGCGCTGGTCGCCGTGAGCGCGGCCCAGTCGGCGGACGGCCGCGTCGCCGACCTGTCCGCGATCCGCGAGGCCGCCCGCGAGCACGGGGCGCGCACCTACGTCGACGCGTCCCAGGCCGCGGGCTGGTTCGACCTGGACGCCGGCGCCCACGACTACGTCTCCGCCGTGGCCTTCAAGTGGCTGTTCTGCCCGCGCGGCGTCGCCTTCCTCGTCGTCCCGGAGGACCTCGGCGGCCTGACCCCCCTCTTCGCCGGCTGGGTGGCGGGCGAGCGCCCATGGGACAGCTGCTACGGACCGGTCGAGGAACTCGCCCACTCCGCGCGGCGGTTCGACGAGAGCCCCGCGCTCTTCTCCTACGCCGGCGCCCGCCGCTCCCTGGAACTCCTCGAGGAACTCGGCGTGTCCGCCGTGCGCGCCCACGACCTCGCGCTGGCCGACCGGTTCCGCACCGGACTGGCCTCGCTCGGCCGCGAACCGCTGCCCGCGCCCGGATCGCCGATCGTCTCCGTGCCCGGACTCGGCGACCGGCAGGGCGAGTTGAGCGACGCGGGCATCGAGGTGTCGAACCGCGCGGGCAGTCTGCGGGCCGCCTTCCACCTCTACAACACGGAGGACGACGTGGACCGCCTGCTGGACGCGCTCGCCGGATGAGTGAACCGGACAGGGGAGGGGGCCTCCCGTCCCACACGAGGAGGCCCCCTGCCCGGTTGTCCACACGCCGCCGCTCACCTCACGGGCGTGAAGTCCCGTGCCCCGATGCCGTGCCTTCCGGGGGGCGACCCCCGGACCCCCGGCAGAGGGCTCACCTCACGGGCGTGAAGTCCCGCGCCCCGATGAACTCCGGCCGCCGTACCGGCGCGGCGAAGGGCTCCACGGCCGTGTTCTCCACGCTGTTGAACACGATGAAGACGTTGCTGCGCGGGTACGGCGTGATGTTGTCGCCGGAGCCGTGCATGCAGTTGCAGTCGAACCAGGTCGCCGAGCCGGCCTTCCCGGTGAACAGCCGGATGCCGTGCTCGCCCGCCAGCGCGGTCAGCGCCTCGTCGGACGGGGTGCCCGCGTCCTGCATCTGCAGCGACTTCTTGTAGTTGTCCTCCGGCGTGGCCCCCGCGCAGCCGAGGAACGTCCGGTGCGACCCCGGCATGATCATCAGGCCGCCGTTGGTGTCGAAGTTCTCGGTCAGCGCGATCGAGACGGACACCGTGCGCATGTGGGGCAGGCCGTCCTCGGCGTGCCAGGTCTCGAAGTCGGAGTGCCAGTAGAAGCCGCTGGCCCCGAAGCCCGGCTTGACGTTGATCCGGGACTGGTGGACGTACACGTCCGAGCCGAGGATCTGCCGGGCGCGGCCCACGACCCGCTCGTCGCGCACCAGTCTCGCGAACACCTCGCTGATCCTGT
>NZ_BMVJ01000017.1:79897-88060 GCF_014650655.1 Streptomyces anandii JCM 4720 | reverse complement strand
GCACTTCGAAGACGGAGCGGATCTCCTTGGACTTGGGCTCGACGATCGACCGCTCGTCGGCCCGGATCGCCGGGTCGGCCACCAGCCGGTCCAGCTCCTGCCGGTAGACGGTGACCTCGTCGTCGGCGATCAGCTGGTCGACGGCGAGGAAGCCGTCGCGCTCGAAGGCCTGGAGGTCGGCGGCCGCGATCGGGCCCGGCGTGCCGGGGGAGCCCCAGACGACCGGGTCCTGGCGCGGAACGGTCACCTCGGCGGTGCCGCGGGTGGGGTAGAGGTCGGTGACGGTGCCGGTCATGCGGATCACACCTCCTCGGGCTCGGTGAGCAGGGGGTAGACGCCGTTCTCGTCGTGGTCCTCCCGTCCGGTGACGGGCGGGTTGAACACGCAGATGCAGTGGAAGTCCTCCTTGACCTTGAGCGTGTGCCGCTCGTGGCCGTCGAGGAGGTACATGGTGCCGGGCGTGATCGTGTAGGTCTTCCCGGTCTCACGGTCGGTCAGTTCGGCCTCGCCCCGAGTGCAGACGACGGCCTCGATGTGGTGGGCGTACCACATCTGCGTCTCGGTTCCGGCGTACAGGATGGTCTCGTGCACGGAGAAGCCGACCCGCTCCTTGGCGAGGACGATGCGCTTGCTCTCCCAGGTGCCGGACTTCGACTTGATGTGCCGGTCGGTGCCTTCGATGTCCTTGAACGATCGGACGATCACGGTGCTGTACTTCCTCCTGGTCGGGTGGGACCGGTCAGGCGGTCTCGCGGACCGCGCGGGCGAGGGTGCTCAGGCCCTCGTCCAGCTCTTCATGGGTGATGGTCAGGGCCGGCAGCAGCTTGACGACCTCGCTCTCCGGGCCGGACGTCTCGACCAGCAGCCCGAGTTCGAAGGCGCGCCGCGCGACCCGCTCCGCGCGGCCCTTGTCGTGGAACTCCATGCCCCACACCAGGCCGCGGCCCCGGTACTCCTTGACGTCGGCGAGGTTCTCCTCGGTGATCGAGACCAGCCACTGCTCGACGAGTTCGCCGCGGGCGCGGGTCTGCTTCTCCATCGCCGACCCGTCGGTCCAGTACGCCTCCAGGGCGGCGGTGGCGGTGACGAAGGCGGGGTTGTTGCCGCGGAAGGTGCCGTTGTGCTCGCCCGGCTCCCACACGTCGAGTTCCGGCTTGAACAGGCACAACGACATCGGCAGGCCGTAGCCGCTGATGGACTTCGACACGGTGACGATGTCCGGGGTGATGCCCGCCTCCTCGAAGGAGAAGAACGCGCCGGTACGGCCGCAGCCCATCTGGATGTCGTCGACGATCAGCAGCATGTCCTGGCGCTCGCACAGGCCGGCCAGGGCGCGCAGCCACTCGGCGCGGGCCACGTTGATGCCGCCCTCGCCCTGCACCGTCTCGACGATCACGGCGGCCGGCTTGTTGAGTCCGGAGCCCTGGTCCTCCAGCAGCCGCTCGAACCACAGGAAGTCGGGGACCCGGCCGTCGAGGTAGTTGTCGAACGGCATGGGCGTGCCGTGCACCAGCGGGACGCCGGCGCCCGCCCGCTTGAAGGCGTTGCCGGTGACGGCGAGGGAGCCGAGCGACATGCCGTGGAAGGCGTTGGTGAACGACACGATCGCCTCGCGGCCCTTCACCTTCCGGGCCAGCTTCAGCGCCGACTCGACGGCGTTGGTGCCGGTCGGGCCCGGGAACATCACCTTGTACGGCAGGTCGCGGGGGCGCAGCACCAGGTCCTGGAAGGTCTGCAGGAAGGTGCGTTTGGCGGTGGTCGACATGTCGAGCCCGTGGGTGACGCCGTCACGCTCGAGGTAGTCGATCAGGGCCCGTTTCAGCACGGGGTTGTTGTGGCCGTAGTTGAGGGAGCCGGCGCCCGCGAAGAAGTCGAGGTACTCGTGGCCGTCCTCGTCGTACATGCGGCTGCCGCGCGCGCGGTCGAAGACGGTGGGCCAGCCGCGGCAGTAGCTGCGCACCTCGGACTCCAGGGTCTCGAAGACGCTCAGGTCGGGCTGGGTGATGGTCACGGCGAATCGCTCCTCGGGTGGGGAGGGGAGTGGAAGTGGGTGAGGCTTCGGGCTTGGCGGGGAAGGGCCGCCGCTCAGAGGGCGAGCGGGCCGATGCGGTGGAGGACCTCGGCGTCGTGCGGCCCGTCGGGGAACTGCTCGCCGGCGAACATCACCTCGCGCTCGACGGCGGCGCCGTGGCGGGCGGCGAAGGAGGCGAAGAGGCGCTCGGAGGCGGTGTTGCCCGGGGTGATCGTGGTCTCCAGGGAGGTCAGCCCGTGCTCGGCGGCGACACGCTCCGCGAGGGCGTCCAGCATCCTGGCGGCCAGGCCGCGGCCGCGGTGGGCGGCGTCGACGGCGACCTGCCACACGAGGAGGGTGTGCGGGCGGTCCGGCCGCACGTAGCCGGTGACGAAGCCGACCGGTTCACCGCCGGCGCCACGCGCCACGACGGAGGTGGCGGCGAAGTCGCGGCACCACAGCAGATAGCTGTACGAGGAGTTCACGTCCAGCGTCCCGGAGTCCTTCGCGAGCCGCCACAGCGCGGCGCCGTCGGCGACTGCGGGGCGCTCGATACGGGGGGCCTCCGGCAATTCAGTGTGGGGAGTTTGCAGGTCTGCTTGTGCGGCAGTCATGCGAAATGAACTTACCGAGCTGAATTCAAAAATGCATCGCCCTGGGGTCTTACGAGTGTCCGGAGCCTGTGTTATCGCGCGGGCGCGCGGTCGCGCGAGCACCGCTGTGATGTGGGGGTTTGCCCGTTAATTACTGGACAAAAAGGATGGCTTTGTGGAGTGCGTCACAATGACGTAACCCTCACGGAACCTTCTCGAATCACCCCGCCAGGCGTTTGCGAAATCTCCGCGTTTAGGCATTGGAAAACAGGGCAGGAGAAGACGGGCAGCTACCCGAATTGAATTCCAGAATTACCCGCTCTTCAAGCCCCGGTAACCCCGTCGATCCGCTCCCGCAGAATGTCGGCATGCCCGTTGTGCCGGGCGTACTCCTCGATGAGATGAATGAACACCCACCGAAGACTCACCTCGGACCCGGCCGGCGGCCCCTCGGCGATCCGCCCGGTGGCGTCCGGATCGAGCCCCTCGCAGATCTCCCGCCCCCGCACGATCTCCCGGCGCCAGACGGCAAGAGCCTGGCCGAGGCCGCGCGACGGGTCGAGCACGTACCCGCTCTCGTCGTCGAAGACCGGCGGCACGTCGAGCCCGCCCACGACGCGCTGGAACCAGTTCCGTTCGACCTCGGCGAGGTGCTGGACCAGGCCGAGCAGGGTGAGCCGGGACGGCGCGGCCGAGGCGGTCCGCAGCTGTGCGTCGTCCAGGCCCGCGCACTTCAGTTCGAGTGTCGCCCGGTGAAAGGCCGGCCAGCTCTCGAGCATCGGCCGCTCGTCCCCGGTCATCGCCGGGACCGGGCGTCCGTCGGGCAGTGTCGCGGAGGCTTCGGGACCCATTCGGGGAGCATGGCACGAACCGCGCCCCGGCGCCCCGGACACCGCCGGTTTCCGGCCCCGGGCGGGCGGGTGCCGGGGCCGTCGTCAGTGCCAGGCGGTTGCTGTGGCCTCGTGGGCGGCGGGGAGGTCGGTCCGGGGGGTCAGGGCGGTGGAGAGGGCGGTCAGGCAGGCGTCGATCGTTTCGCGGGTGGCGGCGGGGCCGTAATGGTTGACGCGGATCATCTCCTCGGCGAGGGCGCCCCCGCCCGCCGCCAGGGGGAGGGACGGGTCGGTCTCCAGGGCGCGGGCCACGAGGTCCGAGGCCGTGATGTGCGGCGGGGTGCGCAGGGTGGTGGCGACGGGAGCCGCCTCGCGGTCGTCGTACACGTACGGCTCCAGCCCGCCGCCCAGGGCCCGCACGCCCGCCCGGGTCGCCGCCGCGGCGGAGCGGTGGCGGGCCATGACGACCTCCGCGCCCGCCGACTCGATGCGCTCCAGGCACGCCTCGAGCGCCAGCATCTCCAGCTGGGCCGGCGCGTGCGGCAGCGCCCGGCGGCCCGCGTCCGTCCAGCGCTCCTTCCAGTCCAGCAGGGACAGGTAGGAGCGGCGCGGAGCGCGCGGATTGGCCGCCATCCGGGCCCAGGCCCGCTCGCTCACCGACACCGCCGACACCCCGGCCGGACCCCCCATCGCCTTCTGCGCCCCGATCACGCACAGGTCCACGCCCCAGGCGTCCGGCAGCACCGGCTCCGCGCCGACCGAGGCCACGGCGTCCAGGTAGAACAGGGCGCCCCGCTCCCGCACCACCTCGCCGATCTCCGCCACCGGGTTGGTGTTGCCGGTCGCCGCCTCCGCGTGCACCAGCGACACGAAGTCGATCTCCGGGTGCTCGGCGAACGCCTCCCGCACCTGCTCCGCCGTGACCGCCGTGCGGTACGGCACCGCCAGGTCGACCACCGTCGCACCGCAGTCCCGCAGCCAGTCCCCGAACGTCCGGCCGTACGGCCCCGTGATCACGTTCAGCGCCGTCGTGCCCGGACCCGCCGTGCCGCGGATGGCGCCCTCCAGCGGCAGCAGCGCCTCACCCTGCATGATCACGACGTCCTGCTCGGTGCGCAGCAGCCGCGCCACCCGGTCCTCGATGGAGGCGAAGCGGGCGGCGCTCAGCGGGGCGAGGTCCAGGAAGGGATGGGTCACTGCGGTGCTCTCTCCTGCGGTCGTGGGTAGACCCTCCGAGGGTAGTCGGCGGCGGACGCACCCCCTCCACCGGCGACTTCTTAGGCCCGCTACCCGTCCAGCCATCGGATTGGTTTGAGACACTCAAACATCTCCTTATAATCGGAAGCCGCGCACGACCGTGCGCCCCCCACAGCACCACCCCTTCGCACTCCCCACAGAGAGGTCGCCCCCGTGATCACGCTCTCCGGGCGCCGGGCCCGCATCCTGGCCGCCACCACCGCCGCGGCCGCCCTGGTCGTCGTGGCCGGCTGCACCTCGAGCGGCAACGGCGGCACCAAGACGGCCGCCGGCGGGGTCGAGCTCGCCAAGGCCGGCCAGCTCACCACCTGCACCCACCTGCCGTACCCGCCCTTCCAGTCGGAGATCGACGGCAAGGTCCAGGGCTTCGACGTCTCGATGATCGACCTGGTCGCCAAGAACCTCGGCGTGAAGCAGCAGATCCTCGACACGCCCTTCGAGAACTTCAAGACCGGCGCCTTCCTCAACTCCGGCGAGTGCGACCTGGCCGCGGCCGGCATGACGATCACCGCCGAGCGCAAGAAGCACGTCGACTTCTCCGACCCGTACTTCAACGCCACCCAGGCCCTCCTCGTCGCCAAGAGCAGCGGCATCACCTCCCTCGCCGACGTCAAGGCCAAGGGCAAGAAGCTCGGCGCCCAGGCGCAGACCACCGGCGAGGACTACGCCAAGAGCAAGGGCTACGACCCGGTCTCCTTCCACTCCTCCGACGCCGTCCTCAACGGCCTGCGCACCGGCCAGGTCCAGGCCGTCGTCATCGACTACCCGGTCGTCCAGGGCTGGCTGAAGGACAAGGCCAACGCCGCCGCCTTCCAGGTGGCCGCCAACATCAACACCGGTGAGCAGTACGGCTTCACGGTCAAGAAGGGCAACGCCAAGCTGCTCGCCGCGATCAACAAGGCGATCGCCGACGCCAAGGCCGACGGCACGTACAAGAAGCTGTACGAGCAGTGGATCGGCCCCTACGACGCCACCGCGGCCTCGCCCTCCGCCGGCGCGGCCTCGCCCTCGGCCTCATGACCGACACCGACGTACAGGTCCAGCCGCGGAAGAAGGGCCTGACGCGCCGCCAGAAGCGCAGGCTGTCGCGCGGCGCCCAGTACGCCGTCTTCGCCGCCGCCGTGATCGCCTTCGCGCTCTCGGCGGACTGGGGACGGCTGCAGAACCAGTTCGCGCAGGTGGACATCGCTCAGCGGATGTTCCCCGAAGTGATCACACTGGCGCTGAAGAACACCGTGCTCTACACCCTGTCCGGGTTCGTCTTCGGCCTGGTGCTCGGCATGGTCGTCGCGCTGATGCGGCTGTCCTCCGTCGGCCCCTACCGCTGGCTCGCCGGCGTCTACATCGAGATCTTCCGCGGCCTGCCCGCCCTGCTGATCTTCATCTTCGTCGGGGTGGCGGTACCGCTGGCCTTCCCCGGCACCCAGATCGTCGGCGGCACCTACGGCAAGGTCGCCCTCGCGCTCGGCCTGGTCTCGGCCGCCTACATGGCCGAGACCATCCGCGCGGGCATCCAGGCCGTGCCCAAGGGACAGATGGAGGCCGCCCGTTCACTGGGCTTCTCGCCCGCGCGGGCCATGGTCTCCATCATCGTCCCGCAGGCGTTCCGGATCATCCTCCCGCCGCTCACCAACGAACTGGTCCTGCTCTTCAAGGACTCCTCGCTGGTGCTGTTCCTCGGTGTGACGCTCCAGGAGCGCGAACTGTCCAAGTACGGCAACGACCTGGCCAGCACCACCGCCAACTCCACGCCGATCCTCGTCGCCGGCCTGTGCTACCTGCTGGTCACGATCCCGCTCGGCTTCGTCGTGCGCCGCATGGAGTCCAGGTCGCAGGAGGCGATCCGATGAGCCGCCCCGAGATCGTGATCCGGGACCTGCACAAGTCCTTCGGCGCCAACGAGGTGCTGCGCGGCATCGACCTGGAGATCGGCCAGGGCGAGGTGGTCTGCGTGATCGGCCCCTCCGGCTCCGGCAAGTCCACCCTCCTGCGCTGCGTGAACCTGCTCGAGGAGCCCACCAAGGGCCAGGTCTTCGTCGGCGGCACCGAACTCACCGACCCCGATGTCGACATCGACGCCGTACGGCGCCGTATCGGCATGGTCTTCCAGCAGTTCAACCTCTTCCCGCACCTGACCGTCACCGAGAACCTCACCCTCCCGCAGCGCCGGGTGCTGCGCCGGGACAAGGCGAGCGCGGCCCGGATCGCCGCCGAGAACCTGGAGCGCGTCGGTCTCGCGGAGAAGGCGGACGCCCACCCCTCCTCCCTGTCCGGCGGACAGCAGCAGCGGGTGGCGATCGCCCGGGCGCTCGCCATGGGCCCGGAGGTGATGCTCTTCGACGAGCCGACCTCCGCGCTCGACCCCGAACTGGTCGGCGACGTCCTCGCCGTGATGCGGATGCTGGCCCGCGAGGGCATGACGATGATGGTCGTCACCCACGAGATGACCTTCGCCCGTGAGGTCGCCGACCGGGTCGTCTTCATGGACGGCGGAGTCGTCGTCGAGGACGGCGCCCCCGACCAGGTCATCGGCGCCCCGAGCCACGAGCGCACCCGCCACTTCCTCTCCCGGCTCCTCGACCCGGCGATGGCCGAGGTGGAGGAGGGGACCGGGGACCGCGCGTCCGAGGGTGAGGGCTGATTCACCAGGGGCCTTGCTTCCCGGGGAGGAGGAGCGGCACCTAGGGTGCGGTGCATGAGCGATCAGGTGCTGCACGTGAAGGGGCGGGTCCTCGCCGGACCGGACGAGGACCGCGTCCGCGACGAACTGTGGGTGGTCGGCGGCCGGATCTCCTACGAGCGTCCGGCCGGCGCCCGGGACGTGACGACCGTCGAGGGCTGGGTGCTGCCCGGCCTCGTCGACGCGCACTGCCATGTCGGGCTCGACGCCCACGGGCCCGTGCCGGACGACGTCAGCGAGAAGCAGGCGCTCACCGACCGGGACGCCGGCGCCCTGCTCATCCGCGACGCCGGTTCGCCCTCCGACACCCGGTGGATCGACGACCGCGAGGACCTGCCGAAGATCATCCGGGCCGGGCGGCACATCGCGCGCACCCGCCGCTACATCCGCGGCTACGCCCACGAGGTCGAGCCCGCCGGCCTCGCCTCCTGCGTCGCCCGGGAGGCCCGGCGCGGCGACGGCTGGGTCAAGCTGGTCGGCGACTGGATAGACCGCGACCTCGGGGACCTGTCGGCCTGCTGGCCGCGCGGGGCGGTGGAGGAGGCGATCGCCGAGGCCCACCGTCTGGGCGCGCGGGTGACCGCGCACTGCTTCGCGGAGGACTCGCTGCGGGATCTGGTCGAGGCGGGCATCGACTGCGTCGAGCACGCCACGGGGCTGACGGAGGAACTGATCCCGCTCTTCGCCGAGCGCGGTGTCGCGATCGTGCCCACCCTCGTCAACATCGCGCTCTTCCCGCGGCTCGCGGACGGCGGCGAGGCCAAGTACCCGCGTTGGTCGGCGCACATGCGC
>NZ_BMVJ01000017.1:71871-79869 GCF_014650655.1 Streptomyces anandii JCM 4720 | reverse complement strand
CGGCTGTACGAACGCCGCTACGACACCGTGCGCGCCGCCTACGACGCCGGCATCCCGGTGTACGTCGGCACCGACGCCGGCGGGACGCTGCCCCACGGGCTGGTGGCGGGGGAGGTCGCGGAGCTGGTGAAGGCCGGCATCCCGGCCGTGCGGGCCCTGTCCGCCACGACCTGGGCCGCCCGCGCCTGGCTCGGCCGCCCCGGGCTGGACGAGGGCGCCCCGGCCGACCTGGTCGTCTACGGAGAGGACCCGAGGGCGGACGTACGGGTGCTGGCGGCGCCGCGGCGGGTGGTGCTGAACGGGCGGATCGCCGGCTGAGGGGGGAACACCCGTACCGGGCACGCCGGTGAAATCGAAAGCCAGGGCGGAAACCCCACGATGGAGTGAAGTAACCAAGGATTGCTGACCGTTCACCCACAGTGCGTAATCCTTGCCGGGTCCCGAGCATTCACTCCTGGGGGTCCCACACCTTGAACGGCCACAACTTCCGCATGCCCGCACGCCGTTGCGCGACCGTCGCCGCCGCCACCGTCCTGGCCGCCGGGCCGGTGACGCCGGCGTTCGCGGACTCCGCCCACCCGGCCGGGGGCCACGGCCGCGCGAGCGCCACCGTGCTGCGCACCGGTCTCGACGTGTCCCTGCTGAACAAGACGGTGAACGTCCCGCTCACCGTCACCCTCGACGAGGTGCGGGCGCCGCGCAGCGCCGAGCGGACCGCGCTGAGCGCGCGCCTGGACGGGGTGAACGACGGCAGGCCGTTCGGCGTGCTGCGCGCGGACGTGGCGAAGGCCGACGCGACGGCCACGGCGAGCCGGTCCGAGGGCACGGTGAGTCTCGCCCACGCGAGAGTGCACGTGCCCGGGCTGCCCCTGCTCTCCGTCATCGAGGTCGACCAGGTCACCGCCCGGGCCACCTGCGAGGCGGGCAGGGCGCCGGTCGCGGTGGCCGACGTGCCGGGGGCGGTGACCGTGCTCGGCAAGAAGGTGACGGTGAGCGCGGGCGGGCCGACGCGTGTGCGGGTGCCGGGGGTCGGTGAGGTCCGCCTCGACCTGTCCAAGCGGGCGACCACCTCCCGCACGGCCGCGGCGACGGCCCTGCAGCTCACGGTGAGCGTGAACCCGCTGAAGCTGAACGTGGCGGAGGTCGAGGGCACGCTGACCCTCGCAAACGCCACCTGCGAAACCCCGACGCCCGCGCCGACGCCCACCGCCCCGGCACCGGCCGCCCCCGCGCCGGACGTAAAACCCCAGGGCGCCCGGGCGGCCAGGACGGACCTCGCCGAAACAGGCGGAAGCTCCTTGACGCCCTACCTCGCCGGAGGCTCAGCGGTCCTCCTCACCGCGGGCGGAGCAGCAGTAGCAGCAGCCCGCCGCAGGCGAGACTGAGGTCTCCCACCCGCCGAGGTGCGCGGGAAAGGTCCGCGGGTCAGCGGGGTGGGGCCGGCAGGGCCGTTCGCAGGGCCTCCGTGAAGGCGGTCACCGTTGCGGGGTCGCGTACCGCCAGGCGGAGATGGTCCCCGTCCAGGCCGGGGAAGGTGTCTCCGCGGCGGACCGCGTAGCCGAGGGTGCGCAGGCGGTGCCGTATCGCCGTGGCGCCGGGGACGCGGATGAGGACGAACGGGCCCTCCGGGGGCTCGACTACCCGCAACCCGTGCCCCGCGAAAGCGGAGAGGGCCGCCACCAGGTGGGCCCGCTCCGCCGCCCCCCGCCGCGCGGCCGCCTCCGCCTCCGCCAGCCCCCGCGGCGACACGCACGCCCGCGCCGCCGCCAGCGCCGGCGTGGACACCGGCCACAACGGTTGCGCCCGCTCCAGCTCGGCGATCACCTCCGGTGAGGCCAGCACGTACCCGATCCGCAGCCCCGCGAGGCCCCACGTCTTGGTGAGGCTGCGCAGCACCACGAGCCCGGGCACGTCCGTCCGCCCGGCCAGCGCCTCCCGCTCACCCGGCACCGCGTCCATGAAGGCCTCGTCCACGACCAGCACCCGCCCGGGACGCGCCAGCCCCGCGACCGCCGCCGCCGGATGCAGCACCGACGTGGGGTTCGTCGGATTGCCGATCACCACCAGGTCCGCGTCCTCGGGCACCAGCGAAGGGTCGAGACGGAAGCCGTCCTCCTCGCGCAGCAGCACCCGGTCCACCGTGTGCCCCGCGTCCCGCAGCGCCGCCTCCGGCTCGGTGAACTGCGGATGCACCACCACCGGCCGCCGCACCTTCAGCGCCCGCGCCAGCAGCACGAACGCCTCCGCCGCGCCCGCCGTCAGCAGCACCCGCTCCACCGGCAACCCGTGCCGCGCCGCGACCGCCGCGCGCGCGGCCCGCCCGTCGGGGTAGGAGGCCAGCGAATCCAGCGACCGGGCGATCACCTCCCGCAGCCACGCCGGGGGAGTGTCCGCCCGCACGTTCACCGCCAGGTCGACCAGCGCCGACCCGTCGTCCCGCACCTCGGCGTCCCCGTGATGACGCAGATCGTGGCCGCCCGCGCCGGCCCCCTCAGTGCGCATGCGAGTGGCTGTGCCCGCCGTGCTGGTGGTGTCCGTGATGGTGACCGCCGTGCCCGTGGTGGTCACCGTGCCCGTCGTCGTCCGGGTGGAAGTGCGGCTGCTGCGGCAGCCCCACCTTGTCCTCGAAGCCGGGCAGCGCGACGCGGTACACGCACGAGTCGCAGTTCATCCGCAGATCGCCCTTCACCGCCTCCTCGTACCGCTCCATCACCAGATCGAGCAGCTCAGGCTCCGGTCCGACGACGTCCGCCGAGCGCACCTCGGTCCCGGGGTGCGCGGCCGCCCACTCCTCGGTCTGCCGCCGCACCCGGTCGGGGAGTATCCCCGTGAAGAGGAAGTACGGCAGTACGACGATCCGCCGCGCCCCGAGCCGCGCGCAACGGTCCAGACCGCTCGGCACGTCCGGCGCCGCCAGCGACACGAACGCCGTCTCCACGCCCGCGTACCCGCGCCCCTCCCACAGCAGCCGCGCCGCCTTGAACACCTCGGCGTTGGCGTCCGGGTCGGTCGAGCCGCGCCCGACCAGCAGCACCGTCACGTCGGACCGCTCGCCGTCCGTGTCCCCCAGCGCCTCCTCCAGCCGCCGCTCCAGCACCCGCAGCAGCGCGGGGTGCGGGCCGAGCGGACGGCCGTAGGTGTACGAGATCCCCGGGTGCCGTTCCTTCTCGCGGGCCAGCGCCGCCGGGATGTCGCCCTTGGCGTGCCCGGCGGACACCAGCATCAGCGGCACCGCCGCGAACCGCCGCACGCCCCGCTCGACCAGTTCGGCGACCGCCTCGCCGAGCGGGGGCGGGGACAGCTCGATGAAGCCGCCCGCGACGGGCAGTCCGGGCTGACGGCGCCCCAGCTCCCGTACGAAGTCGCGGAACGCCTCGGCCCCGGCGTCGTCACGGGTGCCGTGGCCGGCGATGAGCAGGGCGGGCGGCGGCGGGACGGTCACGGGGTCTCCTCGGGCGAGTCGTTCGAAGTGGGGTGGTACAGCAGGGCGTTGAGCGCGGCGGCGGCGACCGCCGAACCGCCCTTCTCGGACACGTTGCTCACGGCGGGCAGCCCGCTCTCCCGCAGCGCGGCCTTGGACTCGGCCGCCCCGACGAAGCCGACGGGCAGGCCGACGACGAGCGCGGGCGCCGCGTCCAGCCGCAGCAGTTCCTCCAGGGCGGTCGGGGCGCAGCCGATCACCCACAGGGCCCCGGGGCCCACGTCCTCGTAGGCGAGCCGGATCGCGTGCGCCGAACGCGTCATGCCGGGCCCCGGCCTGGCGTCCTTGAGCCGGCAGACGCATGCGCGCCGGGTGATCCCGGCCGCGACCATCTCGACGTCCACGACGACCGGCGCCCCGGCGTGCAACTCCGCGTGCGCCTTGACCAGTTCGGCCTCGTCCAGCACGAGGTCGTCGGCGTAGGCGAGGTCGGCGGAGGAGTGGATCACCCGCTCCACCACCGCCCGGGTCAGCGGCGGGAAGTGCGAGGTGTCCAGGCGGGCGCGCAGCCGCCGGAACGACTCCTGCTCGATGGGATGGACCACACGGTTCACCGGGCCTCCTCCGGGCGGGTGTCCTGCCAGCGGTAGCCGCGGGGCGTCACCATGCGCCCCGCGATCTCACGGGTCGCCGTGTTGCCCACGGTGACGACCGTCATCATGTCGACCGTCGCCGGGTCGAGCCCGGCCAGCGTGGTGAGCCGGCTGCTCTCGTCCCGGCGCGAGGCATTGCGCACGACCCCGACCGGCGTGCCCGGCTCCCGGTGGCCGGCGAGGATCGCCAGCGCCTTGGGCAGTTGCCAGTCACGGCCGCGCGAGCGCGGGTTGTAGAAGGTCACGACGAGGTCCGCCTCGGCCGCCGCCCGCACCCGCCGCTCGATGACCTCCCACGGCGTGTGCAGGTCGGAGAGGCTGATGGACACGTGGTCGTGTCCGAGCGGCGCGCCGAGGACCGCCCCGGCCGCGAGCGCCGCCGTCACGCCCGGCACCCCGACGACGTCGATGTCGTCGGACGCCTCGGCGAGCGCGGGGGATGCCATGGCGTACACGCCGGCGTCCCCGCTGCCGATCAGCGCGACCGCGTGCCCCGCGCGCGCCTCGGCGACCGCGGTGCGGGCCCGCTCCTCCTCGGCGCCGAGCCCGGACTCGAGGATCCGGGTGCCGGGGCGCAGCAGGTCGCGGATCTGGTCGACGTACTGGTCGAGCCCCACCAGCACGGACGCGCGCCGCAGTTCGGCCTCCGCGCGCGGGGTCAGGAGGTCGCGGGCGCCAGGCCCGAGCCCGACCACCGCGAGCCGCCCGCGCACCGGCCGCCGTACGACCGCGCAGGTGGCCATGGCGGGCGCTCCGTCGGCGCGCTCCGACTTCCGCTTGGGCACGAGGAGTTCGCCGCCGCCGGCAAGCGCGGCGGCCTCGGCGACCGACGGCGTGCCGACGGCGTCGAGCGGCGCCCGGGACGGGTTGGGCACGGTCACCGCGGCCAGCTCCTGGGCGGAGTACGTCACGAGGGGCACGCCGAGCCGCTCGACGGCCGCGATCAGGCCGGGCTCGCCGGACTTGGCGTCGACGGTGGCCAGCCGGTCAACGGACCGCGCCGACAGCCCCGCCTCCCGCAGCGCGCCCTCGACCAGTCCGAGCACCTCCTCGGCCGCGACCCCACGGGACGCGCCGACGCCGACGACGAGGGACGGCGGCCGCAGCACCACCTCGTGGGCACCGGGCTCGACGGCACGGTCCGTCACACGGATCACACAGGCCCCCTGCGCCTCCTCGCGCCCCGCCCGCGGCAGCGCAGGCAGCGCGGGCAGCGGCCAGGCCACCTCCGCGTCCAGGACGACCGGCTCGCTGTCCAGCAGCGCCCGCGACACCCCGGCGACGTCCCCCTCCACCGGGAGACCGAGCGTGTCGAGGCCGGCCAGGCCGGCGGAGTCCGTCGCCGTGGTCACCACCGGCTCGGCGCCCAGCAACCGGCCGACCTCGGCGGCGAGTTCATTGGCGCCGCCGCCGTGCCCGCCGAGCAGCGACACCGCGAACCGGCCGCCCTCGTCGACGCACACCACGCCCGGGTCGGCCGCCTTGCCCTCCAGCAAGGGCGCGACCAGCCGCACCACCGCCCCCGTGGCCAGGAAGCACACGAGCTGCTCGCACTCGGCGAACGCGGTCCGTACGGCGTCCCCCACGGGACCCTCGTACACCCGCGTACGGTCCGGCCAGGCGGCCGCCAGCCGGTTCCGCGCAGCCGCCCCCGCCGCGGTGGCGGAAATGAGGCCGATCACTGGGCAACTCCTTCTGTGCGTGCCGGGGGCCGTACGCCCCACAGCAGGAAAACGGGATTGGCCGCCGCCAGCCGGGTCACGTCACCCGGCAGCGGCGCGAGCCGGGAGGACTGCAGCAGTACGCCGTCGCAGGAGAACCCGGCGGCGGTGAGCGCCTCACGCGCGGCCGGCACCCGGTCCAGCGCGGCCATGGCGACGACCACGGTCCGCCGGGCCCGGCGCGCGCACGCGGTGACGATCGCGGGCAGTTCGCGCCCCCCGCCGCCGACGAACACGGCGTCCGGGTCGTCGCCGAGCGCGGTCAGCGCTTCGGGCGCCGTGCCGTGCACCACGGTCACGTCGACCCCGTGGGCTTCCGCGTTGGCGCGCACCCGTCCGGCGCCGTCCTCGGTCTTCTCCACGGCGACGACGGCCGCGCCGAGCCGCGCGCACTCCACGGCCACCGCGCCGGAACCGGCGCCGACGTCCCAGACCAGATCGCCCGTGCGCGGCCCGAGCCGGGCCAGTGCCAGCGCGCGCACCTCGAACTTGGTGATCATCGAGTCCCGGTGCGCGAACGCGGCCTCCTCCAGCGCCCACCCGGACGCGGGCGCCCGCTCGGGCCCGGCGAGCGTCCGTACGGCGCCGAGCGCGCGCGCCGGGTCCAGGCACAGCACCACGCTGACCGCCGTACCCCAGTCGCGGGCGGCGGCCTCGGCGGGCGTGACCGGCTCGACGCGCTCACGGTCCGGGTCGCCGAGCGAGGACGCGACGACCAGCCGCCGGTCCGGCGAGGTGCGCGCCAGCGCGGCCCCCAGCTCGGCCGGACCGGCCCCCGGACCGGTCAGCACGGCGACCTTGGGGTGGGCCCGGCACACGTTGACGGCAGTCCGCAGCTCCCGGCCGTGCGCGCTCACCACGACCGCGTCGTCCCAGGGCAGCGCCAGCCGCGCGAAGGCGGTGGCGACGGAGGAGACGCCGGGCCGCACGTCCAGCCGCTCCGGCCCGAACCGCTCGCCGAGCGCTCGTACGATCCCGAAGAACCCGGGGTCCCCGGAGGCGAGCACGACCACGCGCCGCCCCTTGTCGAGATGGCGCTCGACGACCTCCAGGGCGGGCGCCAGCGGGCCGAGCACCACCCGCTCGGCCCCCTCCGGCACCCCGGCGGCCTCCAGATGGCGCCGACCGCCGACGACGAGGCCGGCCCCGGCCAGCAGCTCCCGCTCCGGCGGCGCCGCCCCGGTGCCCGTGCCGACGACCGTGATCACGTGCCCGCACCCCGCGCGCGCAGGGCCCTGCGGGCCTCGGGGTCGGCCTTGCGGTACCCGTGGAAGTGGCCCGGGTGGTACAGGTGGGAGCGGGTGCCGTGCGCGTCCAGGGCAGGGCCGACCAGGAACAGCGTGTGCTTCCAGAGCTTGTGCTCCTTGACCGTCTCCTCCAGCGTGCCGACCGTGCACCGGACGATCAGCTCCTCCGGCCAGGTCGCCTGGTACGCCACCACGACCGGCGTGGACGTCGGGTAGCCGCCCTCCAGCAGCTCCCGCACCAGCTGTCCGCTGCGCGCCGCCGACAGGAAGACCGCCATGGTGGTGCCGTGCCGGGCGAACTCGCGCACCTCCTCGCCGGGCGGCATCGGCGTCTTGCCGCCGCCGAGCCGGGTCAGCACCACCGACTGCGCGACTTCCGGAATGGTCAGCTCGCGCCGGGCCAGCGCGGCCACCGCCGAGAACGACGACACGCCGGGCACGACCTCGGTGTCGATGCCGAGCGCTTCGCACCGGTCGAGCTGCTCCTGGGTGCCGCCCCACAGGGCCGGGTCGCCGGAGTGGATGCGGGCCACCTTCAGCCCCTCCCGGCGGGCCCGCTCGTAGACGGCGACGACGTCCTCCAGGGACATGGCCGCCGAGTCCAGGATCTCAGCGCCCTCGCGCGCGTGCTCGAGCACCTCAGCCTGGACCAGGCTGGCCGCCCAGATGACGACGTCGGCCCCGGCGATCGCACGGGCGGCGCGGAACGTCAGCAGGTCGGCGGCGCCGGGGCCGGCGCCGACGAAGGTCACCTTGCCGGTGGGGGCATCGGCCATGGGGGCCATGGGGTCGGATCCTTCCGTACGGAATGTCATGGTGTGTGGCGGTCGGACAAGGGCCGGATGTGCGCGAACGGTGGTTGATCGGATAGCAAGGGCACATGGCGGTCTTCGTCGCGCTCGGCGCGTTCCTGATGACGCTGGCCGGCGGCTGGACGGCACAGCGGGTGACCGACC
>NZ_BMVJ01000017.1:70199-71842 GCF_014650655.1 Streptomyces anandii JCM 4720 | reverse complement strand
GTCGCCATCTGGTCCTCGGACTGGCCGGCGGCCTGATGCTGGGCGTGGTCGGCCTCGACCTGCTCCCGGAGGCGCTGCACGCGGCCTCCCGGGAGGTCTTCGGCGTACCGGCGGCCCTGCTGCTGTTCGTGGCCGGATTCCTGCTGGCCCACCTGGTGGAGCGGCTGCTGGCCGCCCGCCAGGCCGCGCACGGCGGCGGCGAGCACGACCATCACCGGGCGCCCGAGGTGGGCCTGACGGCGGCGGCCGCCATGGTCGGTCACAGCGCCATGGACGGTGTGGCGATCGGCGCGGCCTTCCAGGTGGGCGGCGGCATGGGCGCGGCGGTGGCGCTGGCCGTCATCGCGCACGACTTCGCGGACGGCTTCAACACCTTCACCATCACCAGCCTGTACGGCAACGCGCGCCGCAAGGCGGTCGCCATGCTCGTCGCGGACGCGCTGGCCCCGGTGGTGGGCGCGGCCTCGACGGCGTTCATAGCGATCCCCGAGTGGTTCCTCGGCGGCTATCTCGGCCTCTTCGCCGGCGTGCTGCTCTACCTGGCCGCGGCCGAGATCCTGCCCGAGGCCCACCACGAGCACCCGGCCCGCTCCACCGTGCTGTGCACGGTCATGGGCGTGGTCTTCATCTGGGTGGTGGTGGGCCTGGCGGCCTGAGCCTGCCCGCACACCGCCCCGGGGAACCCGGCTCACAGCTTGCCGCCCCGCCCGCCCTCGCGCCGCGCCGGCGCGATGAGCGTCGACAGGTACGGCAGCGGGACGCCGTCGAGATCGGCGGCCGGCCGGATCGACTCCTCCGGCAGCCCCAGCGCCGAACCCCACACCGCGTCGCCGATCCGCCCGCTGTCCCGCAGCGCCTCGGCGACCTCCCGCGCCTGCCGCCCGAACTTGTACGCCACCACGGTCCCCGGACCGTTCAGCGCCTCCTTCAGCACCGCGGCCCCGGCGGTCACCGGCACCAGCGTCAGCGGCTCGGTCCCCTCGGTGAGCACCGCCCCCGAGCGCGCCGCCAGGTCCTGCATGGCGGTGATGCCCGGCACGGTCTCCACCACGGTCCCCGGCACCAGGGCGGCCACGGTCTGCGCGAGGTAGGTGAAGGTCGAGTACACGTTGGGGTCGCCGATGGTCGCGAAGGCGACGGACCCGTGCGCGCGCAGCAGCGCGGCGACCCGCTCCCCGGCCGCGTCCCAGGCGGCCTCGCGCCGCGCCCGGTCGGACCGCTCGTTCAGCGCGAACACCACCCGCACGACCTTGCCGGCGGGCACGTAGTGCAGCACGGTCGCCTCCGCCCGCCCCCGCTCCCCGCTGTCCATCACGGGCACGACGACGACCTCCGCGGCGCGCAGCGCGCCCACGCCCTTGACGGTCACCAGCTCCGGATCACCCGGCCCGACCCCGACCCCGACCAGCCTGCTGCTCATGACGTCCGGCACCTCTCGACGAACCGACGGGCGACACCGGGCGCGGCGGCCCAGTGCGTGTGGAGATAACTCGCGTGCAGATTCCCGCGTACGAACCCTTCGACCCGCCGGTCGGGGACGTGCACGCCCCAGGCGGGGGCCGCCGTCCCGCTCCCCGCGCCCGGCTCGACCACGGTCCGGTGGAACTCGTGGCCGCGCCTGCGCTCCCCGGCGGCGGCGAGCA
>NZ_BMVJ01000017.1:53304-70161 GCF_014650655.1 Streptomyces anandii JCM 4720 | reverse complement strand
CGCTGTCGCTCACCGCCACCGCGTCCCGGTAGCCGAGCGTGAGCCGCTCGCTCATGCGCGCGCCCGCGTCCAGCACCCCGCACATCGGCAGTCCGTCCAGCTCCCGGCACAGGTACAGCAGCCCCGCGCACTCGGCGGCGACGGGTCCCCCGCCGAGCGCGAAGGCGGCGACGGCCTCGCGCAACGGCTCGTTGGCGGACAGCTCGGCCGCGTACACCTCGGGAAACCCGCCCCCGACGACCAGCCCGCGCGTACCATGCGGCAGTTGCTCATCACGGAGGGGATCGAAGGGAACGACCTCGGCTCCGGCAGCGGTGAGCAGCTCGCCGTGCTCCGCATAGGAGAACGTGAACGCTTCTCCACCGGCAACAGCCACAACCAGCCCGTCCGGCGCTTGAGGACGAGGCCGTTCAGGGCGAAGCGGGGGTCTGGGGGCGGCAGCCCCCGGGGACGGGAAGGGCAGGGGCGGCGGGGGCGCGACCCCCAGGGCCTCAGCCGCATCCCAGGCCGCACCCGACAACGCCCCCGCACCGCGCGCCAGCCCGACCAACGCCTCCAGATCACACCCGTCGGAGACCTGCGCCGCCATCGCGGCAACGGCCTCCACCGCCGAAGCCCGCCGCTCGGCGACCGGCACCAGCCCCAGATGCCGCGACGGCGTATCGATCTGGGCCACACGCCGCAGCACCCCCAGCACCGGCACCCCCACCGCCTCCAGCGCCTCCCGCAGCAGCGCCTCGTGCCGCGCCGAGGCCACCTTGTTGAGGATCACGCCCCCGACCCGCACCTGCGGATCCCACGTGGTGAACCCGTGCACCAGCGCCGCCACCGACCGCGACTGCGACGAGGCGTCGACGACCAGCACCACCGGCGCCCGCAGCAGCTTCGCCACATGGGCGGTGGACGCAAGTTCACCCTCCCCGGCGGCCCCGTCGTACAGCCCCATCACGCCCTCGACGACGGCGATGTCGCAGCCGCGCGCCCCGTGCAGGAACAGCGGCCCGATCAGCTCGGGCCCGCACAGGTACGCGTCGAGGTTGCGCCCCACCCGCCCGGTCGCGAGCGCGTGGTAGCCGGGGTCGATGTAGTCCGGCCCCACCTTGTGCGGGGACACGGCGAGCCCGCGCGCGGCGAGCGCGGCCATCAGCCCGGTGGCGACGGTGGTCTTGCCGCTGCCGGACGACGGCGCGGCGACGACCAGCCGTGGGACGGCGTCCGTCACCACTCGATGCCCCTCTGGCCCTTCTGGCCCACGTCCATCGGGTGCTTGACCTTGGACATGTCGGTCACGAGGTCCGCGCAGGCCACCAGCTTCTCCGGCGCGTTCCGCCCGGTGATCACGACATGCTGGGTCCCCGGCCGGTTCCGCAGCACCTCGACGACCTCGTCGGTGTCGACCCATCCCCAGTGCATGGGGTACGCGAACTCGTCGAGCACGTACAGCTTGTACGTCTCGGCGGCCAGGTCACGCTTGACCTGCTCCCAGCCCTCGCGGGCCTTGGCCTCGTTGTCCATCTGGGCGTCCCGCTGCACCCAGGACCAGCCCTCGCCCATCTTGTGCCAGTCGACGCCGCCGCCCTCGCCGGACGCTCCGAGCACCCGCAGCGCGTTCTCCTCGCCGACCTTCCACTTCGCCGACTTGACGAACTGGAACACCCCGATCGGCCAGCCCTGGTTCCAGGCTCGCAGCGCCAGCCCGAAGGCGGCGGTGGACTTGCCCTTGCCGACCCCGGTGTGCACGATCACCAGCGGCCGGTTGCGCCGCTGACGCGTCGTCAGTCCGTCGTCGGGTACGACACTCGGCTGCCCCTGCGGCATTACGCGGCCCTCCTGTTGCCCTGAACGTCCTTGACCAGACCGGCGATCGAGTCCGCCCGCAACTCGTCGAGCGTCACCGCCGTACCGCCCAGCTCACCCGCGAGCCGTCCGGCGAGCCCCAGCCGCACCGGCCCCGACTCGCAGTCCACGACCACCGAGGCGACACCCTCGGCGGCGAACAGCCGGGCCGCCCGCCCCGCCAGCGCGACCGGTTCCGGGCCACCGGTGGCCCGACCGTCGGTCACGACCACGACGAGCGCCCGCCGCGCGGGGTCCCGCAGCCGTTCCACGCGCAGCACCTCGTGCGCGCGCAGCAGCCCCGCCGCCAGCGGAGTCCGGCCGCCGGTGGGCAGCGACTCCAGCCGTGCCGCCGCCGCGTCCACCGACGAGGTGGGCGGCAGTGCCACCTCGGCAGCCGCCCCCCGGAACGTCACCAGGCCCACCTTGTCCCGCCGCTGGTAGGCGTCGAGCAGCAGAGACAGCACGGCGCCCTTGACCGCGCTCATCCGCTGCCGCGCCGCCATCGAGCCGGAGGCGTCGACCACGAACAGCACGAGGTTGCCCTCGCGGCCCTCCCGGGTCGCCTCCCGCAGATCGTCCCGGCGCACCACGAGCCCCGGCCCGGACCGCCCGCGCGCCCGCTGGTGCGGCGCGGCCGCCTGCACGGTCGCCGCCAGGTGCAGCTTGGTCAGCGTGCCCCGCGGCCGCCGCGCCCCGGTCGTGCGCCCGTGCTCGGTCCGTGCCCGCGAGCGCCGCCCGGCGGCGCCCTGGCCGATCCCCGGCACACTCAGCGCCTTGGTGCGGAACGGCTCCGAGGCCCGTACGGCGGACTGCTCGCCCGCGCCCGCCCCGGACGGCTGAGGCTCCCCGGCTCCGTCGTCCTCCTCGGGCCCGGCCCCGCCGTCGGCGCCCTGCGGACCGCCGTCCTCGGGCGCCGGCTGCCCGCCGCCACCGCCCGGCCCGTCCGGGCCGGGATCGGGGTCGTCGTCCTCCGAGTCCCCGAACTCCTGGAGGGTCTCGTCGAGCTTGTCCTCGTCCAGGCCGGGCGCGTCGAAGGGGTTGCGGCGGCGCCGGTGCGGCAGCGCCAGCAGCGCGGCCTGCCGCACGTCCTCGGCGAGCACCTCGGTCCGCCCCGCCCACGCGGCCAGCGCGGTGGCGGTCCGGGCCATCACGATGTCGGCGCGCATGCCGTCCACCTCGAACGCGGCACAGGTCGCCGCGATCTGCCGCAGCGCCCCGTCGCCCAGCCGCACCTGCGGCAGCAACCGGCGTGCGGCGACGATGCGGTGGCGTACGGCGGCCTCCTCGTCCGCCCAACGGGCCGCGAAACCGGCCGGATCGTCGTCGTAGGCGAGCCGCCGCCGTACGACCTCCACCCGCTGGTCGGGCTCCCGGGAGGCGGCGACCTCCACGGTCAGCCCGAACCGGTCGAGCAACTGCGGCCGCAGCTCGCCCTCCTCGGGGTTCATGGTGCCGACGAGGAGGAAGCGGGCCGCGTGGCGCACGGACACGCCCTCGCGCTCCACGTACGACGCCCCCATCGCGGCCGCGTCGAGCAGCAGGTCGACCAGGTGGTCGTGGAGGAGGTTGACCTCGTCGACGTACAGGATCCCGCGGTGGGCGTCGGCGAGGAGCCCCGGCTCGAAGGCCTTCACCCCCTCGGCGAGCGCCCGCTCGATGTCCAGCGCGCCCACCAGCCGGTCCTCGGAGGCGCCGACGGGCAGCTCGACCATCCGCGCCGGCCGGGTCCGCGGCGTACCCGGCTCGTGCGGGCCGTCCGGGCACGCCGGGTCGGGCGCGGCGGGGTCGCAGGAGAAACGGCAGCCGGGCACGACGTCCAGCTCCGGCATCAGCGCCGAAAGGGCCCGTACCGCCGTCGACTTGGCGGTGCCCTTCTCACCGCGCACCAGCACTCCGCCGACCGCCGGGGACACGGCGTTCAGCAGCAGCGCAAGGCGCAGGTCGTCCTGGCCGACGACGGCCGTGAACGGGAACGGGGTGCTCACTTCTCGTCGCCCTCCAAGTCGCCCTCCAGCTCTAGATAGGTGGCGCGCAGCCGCTCCAGCGTGTCCGCGTCCGGCTCCGCCCACAGACCGCGCTCGGCCGCCTCCAGCAGCCGTTCCGTGATGCCGCGCAGCGCCCACGGGTTGGACTTCCGCATGAAGTCCTGGTTCTCCGCGGCGAAGACGTACTCGGCGCTGAGCCTCTCGTACATCCAGTCGTCGACCACGCCGGCCGTGGCGTCGTAGCCGAACAGGTAGTCCACGGTCGCCGCCATCTCGAAGGCGCCCTTGTAGCCGTGCCGGCGCATGGCCGCCATCCAGCGCGGGTTGACCACCCGGGCCCGGAAGACGCGGTGCGTCTCCTCGCCCAGCGTCCGCGTCTTCACCTGGTCGGGCACGGCGCTGTCGCCGACGTAGGCCTCCGGGCTCGCGCCCGTCAGGTGCCGCACCATGGCGACCATGCCGCCGTGGTACTGGAAGTAGTCGTCCGCGTCGACGAGGTCGTGCTCGCGGGTGTCCACGTTCTTCGCGGCGACCGCGATCCGCCGGAAGGCGGTCTCCATGTCCCCGCGCGCCGCCCGCCCGTCGAGCCCGCGCCCGTAGGCGTAGCCGCCCCACACCGCGTACACCTCGGCGAGGTCGGCGTCCGAGCGCCAGTTGCGGGCGTCGATCAGCGGCAGCAGACCGGCGCCGTACGCGCCCGGCTTGGAGCCGAAGACGCGGGCCGTCGCGCGCCGCCGGTCGCCGTGCGCGGCCGTGTCCTCGTCGGCGTGGGCGCGTACGTAGTTCTGCGCGGCCGGCTCCTCCAGCTCGGCCACCGCCCGCACCGCGTCGTCGATCAGCCCCACCACATGCGGGAAGGCGTCCCGGAAGAAGCCCGAGATGCGCACCGTCACGTCGATGCGCGGCCGGCCCAGCTCCTCCAGCGGAACCACCTCGAAGCCGGTCACGCGCCGGGAGGCGTCGTCCCACACCGGGCGGCAGCCCAGCAGCGCCAGGATCTCCGCGATGTCGTCGCCCTGGGTGCGCATCGCCGACGTGCCCCACACCGTCAGGCCCACGGACTTCGGGTACTCGCCGGTGTCCTGCAGATACCGCTGCACGAGCGAGTCGGCGAGCGACTGGCCGACCTCCCAGCTCAGCCGGGAGGGAATGGCCTTGGGGTCGACGGAGTAGAAGTTGCGGCCGGTCGGCAGGACGTTGACCAGGCCGCGGGTGGGCGATCCGGAGGGCCCGGCCGGCACGTAACCGCCGTCCAGGGCGCGCAGGATGTGCCCGATCTCGTCCGTGGTCCGGGCGAGCCGGGGCACGACCTCGGCGCACGCGAACTCCAGCACGGCCACCGCCTCCGGGAGTGCGGCGCCCAGAACCTCGCGCACCAGGGGCGCGCTCTCGGCGTGAGCCCAGTCCCGCGCCTCCATCCCCTCCGCGATCCGCCGGCACAGCTGCTCCAGCAGGTCGATCGCGTCGGCGGCCGTACGCGAGGGCCCCTCGACCAGGTCCGTCAGCTCCACCGGGACCTTCACGGGTGCGCCCGGCTCGGCCAGCAGCTCCTTCTCCACCAGGCCGAAGTGCCCGGCCAGCGAGGCCCGCAGCCCCGGCAGCGCGTTGGCCTGCCCGCCCCACACCTGGGCGGCGCGCAGCACGGCCAGCACGAGGTTCACCCGCGGCTCGCCGACCGGGCCGCCGCCCAGGATGTGCAGGCCGTCCCTGATCTGCACGTCCTTGATCTCGCACAGATAGCCGTCGATGTGCATGACGAACTCGTCGAACTCGTCGTCGTCCGGCTGCTCGGCCACCCGCAGGTCGTGGTGGAGCTCGGCGGCCTTGACCAGCGTCCAGATCTGGGCGCGCACGGCCGGGGCCTTCGCCGGGTCCAGGTCGGAGACGAGCGCGTACTCGTCGAGCAGCTGCTCCAGCTTGGCCAGGTCGCCGTAGGTGTCCGCGCGTGCCATCGGCGGGACGAGGTGGTCGACGACCGTGGCGTGGCCGCGCCGCTTGGCCTGGGTGCCCTCGCCGGGGTCGTTGACGATGAAGGGGTAGATGAGCGGCAGGTCGCCCAGCACCGCGTCCGGGGCGCAGCCGCGGCTCAGGCCGAGCCCCTTGCCCGGCAGCCACTCCATCGTGCCGTGCTTGCCCATGTGCACGACCGCGTCGGCGCCGAAGCTGTTCTCCAGCCAGCGGTAGGCCGCCATGTAGTGGTGGGAGGGCGGCATGTCGGGGTCGTGGTAGATGGCGATGGGGTTCTCGCCGAAGCCGCGCGGCGGCTGGATCATGACCACGACGTTCCCGAAGCGCAGGGACGCCAGCACGATGTCCTCGCCGTCCACGTACAGGCCGCCCGGCGGCTCGCCCCACGCCTCGGTCATCGCCTCCCGGAGCTCCGGGTCCAGCTTCGCGAACCAGGCCCGGTAGTCGGCGAGCGGGACGCGGGCCGGCGCGGCGGCCAGCTGTTCCTCGGTCAGCCACTCCACGTCGTGGCCGCCGGCCTCGATGAGCCGGTGGATCAACTCGTCGCCGCCGTCCGGGTATTCGGTCAGCGAGTAGCCGGCGTCCCGCAGCGCGTCCAGGACCCGTACCGCCGAGGCGGGCGTGTCGAGGCCGACCGCGTTGCCGACCCGCGAGTGCTTGGTCGGGTAGGCGGTGAAGACGAGCGCGATCCTCTTCTCGGCGTTCGGCTTGTGCTTCAGCCGGGCGTGCCGCACCGCGATCCCGGCGACCCGGGCGGCCCGCTCGGGGTCGGCGACGTACACCGGCACGTCGTCCGGGCCCTGCTCCTTGAAGGAGAACGGGACCGTGACCAGCCGTCCGTCGAACTCCGGGATCGCCACCTGCATCGCCGCGTCCATGGGGGAGAGGGCGGCGTCGGAGGCGTCCCAGGCGGAGCGCGAGGAGGTGAGGCAGAGTCCTTGCAGGACCGGGACGTTCAGGTCGGCGAGCGCGCCGATGTCCCAGGCCTCCTCGTCGCCTCCGGCCGAGGCCCGGGAGGCGTGCGTGCCGCCGGCCGCGAGCACGGTGGCGACCAGGGCGTCCGCGCGGCCCAGGATCTCGTACAGCCCGGGGTCCGCCCCGCGCAGCGAACCGCAGTACACCGGCAGCGCGTTGGCGCCGTGCGCCTCGATCGCGTCGCACAGGGTGTCCACGAAGGCGGTGTTGCCGCTCAGTTCGTGGGCGCGGTAGAAGAGCACGCCGACGGTCGGGCGGCCGCCCTCGGCAGCACGGTCGCCGTGGACGCCGTACTCCGGCATCCGCCGCGGCTCCTCGAAGCCCTCGCCGGTCAGCAGCACGGTGTCGGACAGGAACCGGGCGAGTTCGGTGAGGTTGGCCGGCCCGCCCTCGACGAGGTAGCGCAGCGCCTCCGCGACCACACCGGCGGGCACCGACGACTCGGCCATCAGCTCCGCGTCCGGCACGGCCTCGCCGCCCAGCAGCACGGTCGGGATCCCGGACGCCCTCAGCGCGGTGAGCCCGTCCTCCCAGGCGCGCTTGCCGCCGAGCAGCCGTACGACCGCGATGTCCGCGCCGTCGAGCAGCGCGGGCAGCTCGCCGGCCACGTCCACGCGGGTCGGGTTGCCGATCCGGTACGAGGCACCGGAGGCGGCCCGGGCCGCCAGCAGATCGGTGTCGGCGGTCGACAACAACAACACTGTGCTCATGCGGGCGCTCCCGGTGGAATGAAGGGCAGTCCTTGCGGCGCGCCCGACTCGATGAGCCGCCACAGCGCGTCCGTGTCCGCGTGCTGTTCGATCAGGTCCCCGAGCCGGTCCAGCTGCTCCTCGCGCAGCGCGGCGAACGAGGTGTCCGGCGCCGGCACGAAGCGGCGGCCAGCGGCGGCCGCCACCTCGCGCAGGAAGGCCCGCCGGAAGCCGTCCGACTCCAGCGAGCCGTGCCAGTGGGTGCCCCAGGTCTGCCCGACCCGGCACCCGTCGAGGAAGGCCTCGCCGCCGGTGACCTCGGCGACGCCGTGATGGATCTCGTAGCCCTCGACCGGCTCGCCGAGGGCCTGCCCGGCGGGCCGGGTGAGCGTCTTCTCCCGCGCGAACCGCACGCGCACGGGCAGCACCCCGAGCGCGTCCACCGTGCCGGCGCGCGACTCGACCTCGTCCTCGATGCGCTCGCCGAGGATCTGGAAGCCGCCGCACACTCCGAGCACGGGCCGTCCTTCGGCGGCCCGTCGGCGCAGCGCGTCCGCGAGCCCCCGTGCGCGCAGCCACTCCAGGGCGCGGACCGTCCCGCGCGTCCCCGGGACCACGACGAGGTCGGCGTCGGCCAGCTCCTCGGGCCGGTCCACGAACCGGACCACGACGCCGGGTTCGGCGGCCAGCGCGTCCACATCGGTGAAGTTGGACATCAGCGGGACCGCGCAGACGGCGACCCGCAGCACGTCCTCGCCGACGGGCGGCGCGACCTCCGACTCGCGGACCGCGCCGCGCAGGGAGACACGCAGACCGTCCTCCTCGTCGATGCCGAGGCCGTGCCGGAAGGGCAGGACGCCGTAGGTCCGCCGCCCGGTGAGCCCGCGCAGCATGCCGAGCCCGGGCTCCAGCAGCGAGACGTCCCCCCGGAACTTGTTGACGAGGAACCCCGCTACGAGCTCCTGGTCCTTCGGCGACAGCAGCGCGACCGTGCCGAAGAAGGAGGCGAAGACGCCCCCGCGGTCGATGTCGCCCACCACCAGCACCGGCAGCCGCGCGCCCCGCGCGATCCCCATGTTGACGATGTCCGTCCGCCGCAGATTGATCTCCGCCGGGCTGCCCGCCCCCTCACAGATCACCGCGTCATACGTGCCCCGCAACTCGGCCAGGCAGTCCAGCACGGTCCCGAGCAACTGCCGCTGCCGGCCGCCGTGGTAGCCCCGGGCGCTCAGCTCGCCCACGGGTTTCCCCATGAGCACCACCTGGCTGCTCTGCTCGCCCCCCGGCTTGAGCAGGACCGGGTTCATCAGCGCGGTCGGCTCGATCCGGCACGCCTGCGCCTGCATGGCCTGTGCCCGCCCGATCTCGGCGCCCTCGCGCGTGACGAAGGAGTTGAGGGACATGTTCTGCGCCTTGAAGGGCGCCACCTTCACGCCCCGGCGCACCAGCCAACGGCAGATCCCGGCCGTGACGACGCTCTTGCCGGCGTCGGAGGTGGTTCCGGCGACGAGCAGTCCGCCGCTCATGAGATACGTCCCTTCGTCCGGCGGTCGCACAGGAGCTTGACGGCGGCGCACGCGCCGAGCGCGAGCCAGCTCACGCGCCGCGAGAGCCGTACCGCCCGTTCGACGTCCCCCACGCGGACGGCGCGCCCGGTGGCGTTGAGCACCGGCCGGTGCTCCACCCGCCCCCCGTAGGACAACGTGCCGCCCAGCCGCACCCCGAGCGCCCCCGCGAAGGACGCCTCGACCGGACCGGCGTTGGGGCTCGGGTGCTTGGCCGCGTCGGCGCGCCAGGCCCGTACGGCGCCCCGCGGATCGGGGCCGGCGACGGCCGCCGCGACGGCGGTCAGCCGCGCCCCGGGCCAGCCGGCGAGGTCGTCGAGCCGGGCGGAGGCCCAGCCGTAGCGGCGGTGGCGCGGGGACTTGTGCCCGACCATGGCGTCGAGGGTGTTGACGGCGCGGAACCCGAGGAGCCCCGGCACCCCGGCGACCGCTCCCCACACCAGCGCGCCCACCACCGCGTCGGAGGTGTTCTCGGCGACCGACTCCACCACGGCCCGGGCGATCCCGTCCGCGTCCAGCGCCTGGGGGTCGCGGCCGCACAGATGCGGCAGCCGGGCGCGGGCCGCCTCGACGTCACCGGCCTCCAGCGCCCGCCCGATCGCCCGGGCCTCGCGCGCCAGGGACGTCCCGCCGACCACGGCCCAGGTGGCGACGGCGGTCAGGGCGATCGATGCGACGGGGAGGGCGGGGGAGACGTTCGCGGGGGAGGCCGGAGAGGAGGTGGCGGAGGAGGCGGAAAGCGTGCGGACGGCGCGCGAGGCGGCCGCGCCGAGCGCGACGGCGCCACCGGCGCACAGCGCGGTGTGCAGCGCGCCCCACCCGCGGTGGTCCCGCCACAGCACGCGTTCCACGGCACCGGCGGCCCGTCCGAACGCGGCGACCGGGTGCCCGCGGCGGGGGTCGCCGAGGAGCAGGTCACCGAGGAGGCCGGCGGCGGCGCCGTACGCGAAGACGCGATCGGCACCCATCGGGTCAGCCGGCTTCGGGGCCGGTCAGGGTGTCGCTGGTGAACCTCGGTCGGCAGCCGCGCATGGCGATATGTCCTCACTCAGGGTGTCCACGCCCTGGTTCGACGAGACCGGCGGTGAGAGTTCCTGGCTCCCGGGGGGTTCTACCCCGGTGACAGTGGCGGGACCGCGCCGGATTCTCACCGGCTTCCTCTCCTGCCGCCGTACATGGCCCCGGAAGTCCACCACGCCCGCGAACGCCCGTCAACTTGCCGTTGACCTGCGCACGGGTACTGAGATGAGGCCCACACCGCCGGTGTGAAAAGCACATGGGAAAAGCCCGCCCTGCCGGGGCCACCGTGGCGGCGGTGCGGCAGGACGGGCGGTGAGGCCGCCAGCGGCTGACGGTTGGGACGGGTGGGTGGCTCGGGGCGGCTCAGCCCTTGGCCATGATCAGGTGGATGCCGTACGCCACCGCCGCCGCGCACGCGGCGAAGCAGACGTACGCGCCGGTGACGGCCAGGGTGCCGCCGCCGTCGCCCTCGGCCACGGCACGCTCCCGGCGGGAGAGGCCGGCGATGCCGAGGCTGAACAGGGCCACCAGACCCACGGTGACGGCGAGGCTGACGCCGATGACGGATCCGATGGCCGCCCAGTCGATCTTCATGGTGTTGCTTCCTCCGGTAACCGGGTGCTCTGGGGGCTCAGACGGTCGCCGCCGGCGGGACCGCCTGCGCGGCCGTGGGCGCCGGTTCGGCGGCCTGGGCGGCGGGGACGGCCGGGGCGGTCGCCTGGGCGGGGAACGCGGCCGCGAGGTCCTCGGGCGCCGGGACCGTGAGGGCCTCGGCCGCCTGGGCGGCGAAGGGCTCGGGCGCCCTGGCCGCCGCGGGCTCGGCCGCCACCGGGGAGGCCGGGGGCGGGGTCACGGCGGCGATGGCCTGGGTGACCACGCCGGCCGGCTCCTCGTCGCCGTTGACGTTGGTGTGGTCGACGACCTCGCGGCGGGAGAGCTTGTAGATCACCGCGCTGGAGGCCACCAGGAAGAGGGCGACGAGCGCGGTGCCCCAGTCACCGAGGCCGGTCACCAGCTCGGCGCCGGCGCCGACCAGGGCCGCGGCCGGCAGGGTGAGCACCCAGGCGACGGCCATCCGGGTCGCGGTGGACCAGCGCACGACACCGCCCTTGCGCCCCAGGCCCGCACCCATCACCGAACCGGAGACCACATGCGTGGTGGACAGCGAGAAGCCGAGGTGGGAGGAGGCCAGGATGGCCGTGGCCGCGCTGGTCTGGGCGGCGAAGCCCTGCTGCGGCTGGAGGTCGGTCAGGCCCTTGCCCATGGTGCGGATGATGCGCCAGCCGCCGATGTAGGTGCCGAGCGCGATGGCCAGGCCGGCGGAGAGGATGACCCAGGTGGGAGGGTTGGAGCCGGGGGCGATGGCGCCGCCGGCGATCAGGGCGAGGGTGATGACGCCCATCGTCTTCTGCGCGTCGTTGGTGCCGTGGGCCAGCGAGACCAGGCCCGCGGAGGCGATCTGGCCGGCGCGGTGGCCCTTCTCGGCCGCCCTGCCATCCGACTTCCGGCCGATCGTGTACGAAAGCCGGGTCGAGACCATCGCCGCGAGGCCCGCGACGACCGGTGCGGCCACGGCGGGCAGCAGCACCTTGGTGACGAGCACGCCGCCGTGCACGGCGCCGAATCCGGCGGAGGCGATCGCCGCGCCGATCAGGCCGCCCATCAGGGCGTGCGAGGAGCTGGACGGCAGTCCGACCAGCCAGGTCAGCAGGTTCCAGAGGATCGCGCCGACCAGGGCGGCGAAGATGACCTCGGGACGGATGCCGGTCTCGTCGACGAGACCTTTGGAGATCGTGTTGGCGACCTCCACCGAGAGGAAGGCGCCCACCAGGTTGAGCGCGGCGGACAGAGCCACCGCGACCTTGGGCTTGAGCGCGCCGGTCGAGATGGTCGTGGCCATCGCGTTGGCGGTGTCGTGGAAACCGTTCGTGAAATCGAACGCAAGTGCGGTTATCACCACAATCGCGAGGATCAGCGAGAAGCTTTCCATTTACCCAGGCAATCGTTCGAGGTCGTTGGCGCGTCGAAGGTACGTAACCCGGGTGAACGGAAGATGAACTGGGGCGGACTTCGTGGTGTCCCTTCCCCTGGTTTCGCCGGAGGGCCACCGGCCTGTCCCGGGCCCGGATCCGGCCGGATTGCGGCCCCGGCCGCCCCCGGGCGGGTCCCGCGCCCTGAAAGGATCACCGCATGACCGAGACGCGATGTGACGAACGTGACATAAGGGACCCCAGTGAGGCGGAGGTGCGCGCCTGGGGGCAGCTCGTCGGGACCGCGCGCCGCACGGTGTCCGACGGCCTGGTCGTCGGCACCTCCGGAAACGTCTCGGTGCGCGTCGGCGACACCGTACTGGTCACCCCCTCGGGCGTGCCCTACGACCGGCTCACGCCCGGCGACGTCACCGGCGTCGCCCTCGACGGCCGGCAGGTGCTCGGCACGCTGGTGCCGACCAGTGAGCTGCCCATGCACCTGGCCGTCTACCGCGCCACCGGCGCGGGCGCCGTCGTGCACACCCACGCCGTGCACGCGACGGCCGTCTCCACGCTCGTCCCCGAGCTCCCG
Organism: Streptomyces anandii JCM 4720; assembly: GCF_014650655.1. GTDB lineage: Bacteria > Actinomycetota > Actinomycetes > Streptomycetales > Streptomycetaceae > Streptomyces > Streptomyces anandii. Next base: position 57,558 of record NZ_BMVJ01000017.1, on the reverse strand, counting down.
GTGATCCACTACATGGCCGGCGCGCTCGGCGGCCCGGTCCGGGTCGCCCCGTACGCCACCTACGGCACGGACGAACTCGCCGCGAACATGCTCCGCGCCCTCGAGGGCCGCTCCGGGTGCCTGCTCCAGAACCACGGCACCCTCACCTACGGCACCGGACTCGACCAGGCCTACGACCGTACGGCCCAGCTGGAGTGGATGTGCAGGCTGTGGCTGACCGCGTCCTCGGTGCCCGGACTGTCGCCGAACCTCCTCACCCCGGACCAGCTGGCCGACGCACAGGAGCGACTGCGGGGATACGGGCAGCGGAGGGGGTGAAAGCGCGGCGGCCGGCGCCGTGCAGGCGTGAACGCCGCTCTTCCTGGAACTCACAGGGTCATGTCACCCCGACCCCTTCTCCCGCTGGCCGGTGGGCCGGTGCGCCGGGACACTGGTCCCGTGCGCCCACTCAAAGCGACGGCCGCGGCCGTCACCGCCGCCCTGGCGGCCGGCGTGGCGAGTGTCGCCGCGGGCCGGCTGGCCAGTGACGCCGCGCTCAAGGCAGCCCCGGGCCGGCCGCTGCCCACCGAACCCCGGCTCACCGTGCACGGCACGGCCGCCGGGCAGATCATGCTCACCCGGGACCTGGCCTCGCTGCGCCCCGGCACCTACGGCCTGGCCGGCAACGGCTCCCACGCGGTCGTCGGCCCCGTGCTGCCGACCGCCCCGCACCGCCCGGACACCGTCGTACGCCGGCTCGAACGCGTCACCCACGGCGCCCTCGGCCCCCGCGACCGGGTCTGGCTCACGCCGAACGTGCACGTCGGCAACCCCGGCTCGGCCCTCGGCCTGGACCACGCCGACGTGGACGTCCCCGGCGAACTCGGCGCGCTGCCCGCCTGGTTCGTGCCCGCGGTCCGCGAGACCTGGATCATCACCGTGCACGGCCTCGGCACCACCCGCGAACTTCCCCTGAACATCATGGGGTTCCTCAACCGCCGGCACTTCCCCGTGCTGGACCTCGCCTACCGCGGCGACCTCGGCGCGCCCCGCTCCCCGGACGGCCTGAACCACCTCGGCCAGACCGAGTGGCGCGACCTCGACGCGGCGATCCGCTACGCCGTCCGCTACGGCGCCGAACGCGTCGTCCTGCACGGCTGGTCCACCGGCGCCACCATGGCCCTGCGCGCGGCCCTCCACTCGGGGCTGCGCGACCGGATCTCGGGGCTGATCCTCGACTCGCCGGTGCTCAGCTGGGAGGCGACCCTGCGCGCCCTGGCCAGGGCGCGGCACACCCCGGACGCGCTGCTGCCGCTCGCTGTGCGGGCCGCGCAGGGGCGCACGGGCCTGTACGGCGACCGGCTCGCCGAGGCGACCGACCCGTCGCGGCTCACCGTGCCCACGCTGATCTTCCACGGCCCGGACGACGAGGTCGCCCCCTGGGTGCTCTCGCGCCGGATGGCCGACCGCCGCCCCAACCTGGTCGCCCTGCACACCGTGGAGAAGGCCCCGCACGGCGCCATGTGGAACGCCGACCCCGAGGGCTACGAGGAGGCGCTGCGGCGCTTCCTCACCCCGCTGATGTGATCGTGGGCCGCCCGGGCACGGCACCGGGGGCCGCGGTTCCGCTTGCGGCCCCGGCCATGGCCTGTTCGTGCCCCTTCGCCGCCCCTCGGAACCCCTGCGTTGGCCATCCCCGTAGCCCCCGGTGACATTCCGTTTGGGTTTTCGGACCGTCAACCGGAAGACTGCACCCGTGACGTCCCGTATCCCGCGCGACTCCAGGCTTCGACTCGTCCGCCCGCGACCCCTGGCCGCCGCCCCGCGAGCAGTGAACCAGCGGCGCCCGCGCCGCGCCGCCCCGCGCCCCCCGGAGGGCACTCCGGCGCCCGCGGAGCTGGCCGGAATGGCGCGCACCCGACTGGCCGGGGCGGCGCGCGTCGCCCGCTGGGCCGACGCGGCCCTCGGCCCCGGCCGCGCGGGGGCGGCCGGCGACGGCAAGGCCACCCTCTCCGCCGCCACCGCCGAGCGGGCGGCGGCCGAACTCGGCCTGAGCGCCGCCCAGGTCCGCGCCGAGTGGGACACCGCACGCCTCGCCGGGCTCGTCGAGGTGCACGGCGACAACGCCCGCCCCGGCTGGCGGCTGCGCGCCTGGGACCGCGACGACAGCGCCGTGCTGCGCGGCTGGGTCGCCCTCTTCGACGCCTGGTCGCTCGCCTGCCCCGAGCCCGAGGGGCACGAGGCCGCCGCCGTCGCCGAGGTCGTCTCGGCGATGCCGCAGGTGCTCTCCTTCCTCCAGCTCTCGGCCGGCCCCGTCCCCGAGGACCAGCTCCTCGACCTCCTCCACCAACGCGTCACGGAACTGCGCACCGAACGCTGCGAGGTCCCCTACGGTCCCGAGCCGGCCCCCCGGGCCGCGGCTCCCTACGGCGTCGAGCCGGATCCCGCCCTCCCCGCGAGCGAGCGGGGGCCGGCTCTCCCCACCGCCGCCTGGGGACCGGCCTCCCCGGCCGCCACCGCGACCACCGGCACCGCCCAGTCCGCCACCGCGACCACCAACCCCGCCCCGGCGCCCGCCGACGTCCCGGTGGCCCCGCGGCCCGGCCCCGTCCGGGAGGCGGGCCCCGTCGCCGAGGACGGGGCCGCCGGCCGGGCCTCGCTCGCGCCGCTGCTGGACTGGGCGCTGCGCGCGCTCGCCTCGGTCGGGGCGCTCACCTACGGCGACGGCCAGGCCACGCTCACCCCGCTCGGCAACTGGGCGGTGTGGGTCAAGCTGGAGCAGATCTGCGTGGCCGCGCAGAGCCCGGCCGGGAACATCGAGCAGGCGGCCGAGGACATGCTCCGCGGCTGCGCCCAGCTGCGCCCCAACGCGGCCCGCGCCGAGTACCGCGCCTGGCTCGCCGCCCGCCCCGTCGGCAGCGCCGTCACCGAACTGCTCGGCGCCGCCCGCGGCGAGGACGCCCTGCTGCGCGGGCTCGCCTTCGAGGCGCTGCGCGTCGTGGGCGCCCCCGCCGAGCCCGATGTGCGGTCCGTGCTCGACGAGCCCGCCCTGCGGCCGTACGCCCTGCTGTGGCTGGCCGAGCACGACGGGATCGACCCCGAGGACGCCCACGAGGTCCTCACCCGGGACGAGGCCACCTGGCTGTGGGTGGACACCGCCGCCGCCGTCGCCGATCACGGCGAGGCCCCGATGCTGGTCCGCCACCTGGAGTCCGCGGTGCAGCCCACCGTGCCCGCGCTGCTCGACGAGGTGCGGGCCGTGGGCCATCCGCGGACCGTGCAGGTGCTGGTCGCGCTCGCCGCCGCGCACCCCGACCCGGCCCTCGCCAAGGCCGTCCGCCGGGCCGCCTTCCAGGTGCACACCGGCGGCAGCTGAGCGGCCCGCGCGGGCGGCTCAGCCCTCTATGCGGGGCGCGTACGTGCCGAAGCTCCAGATGTTGCCCTCGACGTCCCGGGCCATGTAGTCCCGTGAGCCGTAGTCCTGGTCGGTCGGGGGCATCAGGATCTCCACGCCGTGGTCCACCGCGCGCTGGTAGTGGCCGTCCACGTCGTCCACCACGACGTACACCCCCACGGGGCCCGCGCCACGCATGGCCTCGTCGAAGCGGCCGCCGCGGCCCTTGGAGCCGAGCATCACCGCGCCGTTGCCCTGCACCAGCTCGGCGTGCTGGACCAGGCCGTCCTCACCCTCGTAGACCGCGAGCTCGGTGAAGCCGAGGGCCTCGGTGAGCTGCTTGACCGCCGCCTTGGCGTCCGCGTACAGCAGCGTCGGGTAGACGCTCGGGCGTCCTGCGGTGCCTGCCATGCCGATCACTCCTTCGTGAGTCGGTACAGACCGGAAATTCCGGTCCGCCGCTCAGTCTGGCACCCGCCACTGACAACGCCCCGGGAGACGAACGGAACAGCCGCGTACGGAAAAGCGCTTGCACACCCCCGTTAGACTGGCCCCCATGGCCATTCTCCTCGCGCATTAGACGGCGGGAACGCCCTCAGCCGCCCGTCCGCCACCCCACCCCGCCCAGGAGTCTGTCCGTGATCTCCGCTTCCGGCATCGAGCTGCGCGCCGGTGCCCGCATCCTCATCGAGAACGCCACCTTCCGCGTCGCCAAGGGCGACCGCATCGGTCTGGTCGGCCGCAACGGCGCGGGCAAGACCACCCTCACCAAGTGCCTGGCCGGGGAGGGCCTCCCCGCCGGAGGCACCATCACCCGCTCCGGCGAGGTCGGCTACCTCCCGCAGGACCCCCGCACCGGCGACCTCGACGTGCTGGCCCGC
>NZ_BMVJ01000017.1:45678-53272 GCF_014650655.1 Streptomyces anandii JCM 4720 | reverse complement strand
GACCGCGTCCTGTCCGCGCGCGGACTGGACACCCTGATCCGCAAGATGCGCGAGAACGAGCAGCGGATCGCCAACGGCAAGGGCGCCACCCGCGAGAAGGCCCTCAAGCAGTACGAGCGGCAGGAGACCGAGTTCCTCACCAAGGGCGGGTACGCCGCCGAGGCCGAGGCCGCCACCATCGCCGCCGCGCTCAACCTGCCCGACCGCGTGCTCGGCCAGCCCCTGCACACACTCTCCGGCGGTCAGCGGCGCCGTATCGAACTGGCCCGCATCCTCTTCTCCGACGCGGACACCCTGCTGCTGGACGAGCCGACCAACCACCTCGACGCGGACTCGATCATCTGGCTGCGCGACTACCTGAAGACCTACCGCGGCGGCTTCATCGTGATCTCCCACGACGTCGACCTGGTCGAGACGGTCGTCAACAAGGTGTTCTACCTCGACGCCAACCGCTCCCAGATCGACATCTACAACATGGGCTGGAAGCTCTACCAGCAGCAGCGCGAGGCCGACGAGAAGCGCCGCAAGCGCGAGCGCGCCAACGCCGAGAAGAAGGCCGCCGCGCTGCATTCGCAGGCCGACAAGATGCGCGCCAAGGCCACCAAGACGGTCGCCGCGCAGAACATGGCCCGCCGCGCGGACAAGCTCCTCGCCGGCCTGGAGGCCGTCCGCCAGTCCGACAAGGTCGCCAAGCTGCGCTTCCCCGAGCCCGCGCCCTGCGGCAGGACCCCGCTGATGGCCGAGGGCCTGTCGAAGTCCTACGGCTCGCTGGAGATCTTCACCGACGTCGACCTGGCCATCGACAAGGGCTCGAGGGTCGTCATCCTCGGCCTCAACGGCGCCGGCAAGACCACGCTGCTGCGGCTCCTGGCGGGCGTCGAGCAGCCGGACACCGGCGCCGTCGTCCCCGGCCACGGCCTCAAGCTCGGCTACTACGCCCAGGAGCACGAGACCCTGGACCCCGACCGCACGGTGCTGGAGAACATGCGCTCGGCGGCCCCGGACATGGACCTCGTCGAGGTCCGCAAGGTGCTGGGCTCCTTCCTCTTCTCCGGCGACGACGTCGACAAGCCGGCCGGGGTGCTCTCCGGCGGCGAGAAGACCCGCCTCGCGCTGGCCACCCTGGTCGTCTCCTCCGCCAACGTCCTGCTGCTCGACGAGCCCACCAACAACCTCGACCCGGCCAGCCGCGAGGAGATCCTCGGCGCGCTGCGTACCTACAAGGGCGCCGTCGTCCTCGTCACCCACGACGAGGGCGCCGTGGAGGCGCTCCAGCCGGAGCGGATCATTCTGCTGCCCGACGGGGTCGAGGACCTGTGGGGCTCGGACTACGCGGATCTCGTCGCCCTGGCGTGATCCAACGACCGGTCAACGACTGATCAACTGCCTATGGATCATTCGGCCCATCGGTGATCCACCATCTGTGTGAGATCTCCTCGTATCGAGGTGTGTCGTACATGGATTTCACGGCCGAGCCCTTATGCGCCAAGGGCTCGGCCGTTCCGCGTCTGTGACCTGGCACTTCGTGGAAGAACCCGTTCGGCGGTACGGGCGCCGGTGTGTGGAAGCGGCAATTCCGCTTGTGGGGACGCACTCCTGTCGTCACAAGCGGGTCTTACGGACCTTGCCGAATGGGTGGCCATCGCGCCCCGGAGGGGTGATCATGAGGAGACCAGAGCGCACTTCCCATGAGGAGGCACGGGTGGCCGAGACTCTGAAGAAGGGCAGCCGGGTGACCGGCGCCGCGCGCGACAAGCTCGCGGCAGACCTGAAGAAGAAGTACGACGCCGGTGCGAGCATTCGGGCGTTGGCCGAGGAAACCGGCCGCTCGTATGGCTTCGTCCACCGGATGCTCAGCGAGTCGGGCGTCACGCTCCGTGGGCGTGGCGGGGCGACGCGGGGCAAGAAGGCCGCGTCGGCCTGACCGACCCCGGGCGGCCCATCGGCTTCGATGGTGGCCACCCGGTCGGTCCACCGATCGGCCGGGTGGTTACTGTGCAGTCACTTACGATGCCCCGCAGGGTATCGAGGACGACCGCACCCACCGGAGGCGCCCCATGGCTTCGCCCGAACACGACATCGATCCGGTAATCGACCCAGTACTCGAGCCGGTACTCGACAAGGACGGCGTACGGCTCACCGTCGACGACGCGATCGCCACGGTGACGCTGACCAACCCGGCCAAGCGCAACGCGCAGAGCCCCGCTCTGTGGCGCGCGCTCACCGAGGCCGGTCGGCTGCTGCCGGGCTCCGTCCGGGTCGTCGTGCTGCGCGGTGAGGGCAAGTCCTTCTCCGCGGGGCTCGACCGGCAGGCGTTCACGCCCGAGGGCTTCGACGGCGAGCCGTCCTTCATCGACCTCGCGCGGGGCTCCGACGCGGAGCTGGACGCGACCATCGCCGAGTACCAGGAGGCCTTCACCTGGTGGCGGCGCAGCGACCTGGTGTCCATCGCCGCCGTCCAGGGCCACGCCATCGGGGCGGGCTTCCAGCTGGCGCTCGCCTGCGACCTGCGGGTCGTGGCGGACGACGTGCGGTTCGCCATGCGCGAGACCAGTCTCGGGCTGGTTCCCGACCTCACCGGCACCCATCCGCTGGTGGGGCTGGTCGGGTACGCCCGTGCGCTGGAGATCTGCGTGACCGGCCGGTTCGTCACCGCCGAGGAGTCGGTGCAGACCGGGCTGGCGAACCTCGCCGTCCCGGCCGACCAGCTCGACGGTGCGGTACGGGACCTCGCCTCGGCGATCCTCGCCGCGCCGCGCGACGCCGTGATCGAGACGAAGGCCCTGCTCCAGGGTGCCCAGGGTCGTTCCTTGGAGGAACAGCGCACCGCCGAACGCGCCTCCCAGGCCCGCCGCCTGCGAGACCTGGCCGGCCTCGGCGACTGACCCCGCGCGGGGTGTTGCCCGCGCGGGCCGGCGTCGGCGGTGGGCGGCGAGCGGTGGGCCGTCGCTGTCGCCGGGGCCGGCAGCGCGCGGCCGACTGCCCGGCGGGAACCGGCGCGCCGCCGAACACGCGGCCCACGGCGGCCACCTGCGAGACCTGGCAGGCCTCGGCGGCCGAACCGCGGCCTGCGGCCGTCCCCTACGGCTGCGCCGCCCGCTGTGCGTGACACCCGCGCGGGCACGCCGGTCGGCGCGCGTGCGCCGGACGCCGGGTCGGCGACGGCACGGCGCGCGTGCCGCCCCTCCCGCCCGCTCGCCGAGCCACCGCAGCCGCCCGCCGCGGCGCAGCGGCCGCGGCGTCCGGCTGCCGCGCCGTCGTCCGGCAGCCGTAGCCGGCAGCGCGGCCCCGCCGTGGCCGCCGCGCCACCACCCGGCCGCGGCGTCCGGCTGCCGCGCCGTCGTCCGGCAGCCGTAGCCGGCAGCGCCGCCCCGCCATCGCCGTCCGGCAGCCGTCGCGGGCCGCGGTAGCGCGGCCCGCCTGGCCGCCGCAGCGCCGTCCGGCGGCTGCCGTCGGCCGTCGCGGCGCCCCCACTGCGGCCGGCGCCCGGCGCGGAATCGCCGCCGTGCCGTCCGGCAGCCGCAGCCGGCCGTCGCCGGGACGACCCGCAGCCGGCCGTCGCCGCGACGGCCGCTGCGGCTGTCGGCTCGTCGGCCGGGGTCGGCTCGCGCCGGTATGTCAGAAGCCGTGTCGCATGCCGCCGTCGACCGGGAGCATGATGCCGGTCAGGTAGGAGGCCGCGGGGGACAGGAGGAAGGCCGCCGTGCGGCCGAACTCCTGGGGGGTGCCGTAGCGCCGTAGCGGGATGCGCGACTCGTTGGCCGCGCGGGTGGCCTCCGGGTCGGCGGACAGTCCGTCCAGCTCGCGGACCCGGTCGGTGTCGATGCGGGCCGGCAGCAGTCCCACGACCCGGATGCCGCGCGGCCCCAGCTCGTCCGCGAGGGACTTGGCGAACCCGGCGAGACCGGGCCGCAGACCGTTGGAGATGGTCAGCCCGGGGATCGGCTCGTGCACCGAACCGGACAGCACGAAGCCGATGACGCCGCCCGCCTCCAGCTCCGCGGCCGCCGCCCGCGCCAGCCGCACCGCACCGAGGAACACCGACTCGAACGCCGACTGCCACTGCTCGTCGGTGTTGTCGGCGACGAAGCCGGGCGGCGGCCCGCCCACGCTGACGAGGACTCCGTCGAAGCGGCCGAAGTGGTCGCGCGCCGCCGCGATCAGCCGCTCCGCGGCGCCGGCGTCCGCGTTGTCCACGGCCACCCCCAGGGCGTCCGGGCCGAGTTCGGCGGCCGCGTCGGCGACCCGCTTCCCGTCGCGCCCGGTGATGACCACCTTCGCCCCGTCCGCGACCAGTTCGCGCGCGGCGGCGTTGCCCAGTCCGCGCGTCGCCCCGGTGACGACGTACACCCGGTCCTTCAGTCCAAGATCCATGGCCCCTATCCTGCCTCTTCGTCCCTGTACAGGGCGAGGGCGGTGTTCACCAGGCCGATGTGGCTGAACGCCTGCGGGAAGTTGCCGAGCTGCCGGCCCCGCACGGCGTCGTACTCCTCGGACAGCAGCCCCACGTCGTTGCCGAGCCCCACCAGCCGTTCGAACAGCTCCCGCGCCTCCTTCGTACGGCCGGTCATGTGCAGCGCGTCGGCCAGCCAGAACGAGCACACCAGGAACGTGCCCTCGCCCCCCGGCAGCCCGTCCACGGCCGTCCGGTCGGTGCTGTACCGGCGTACGAAGCCGCCCTCGCCGAGCTCCGCGCGGACCGCGTCGATGGTGCCGACCACCCGCGGGTCATCGGGCGGCAGGAAGCCCACGCGCGGGATGAGCAGCAGCGCGGCGTCGAGCTCGCGCGAGCCGTAGTACTGGGTGAACGTGTTGCGTTCCCGGTCGTAGCCCTTGTCGCACACCTCCCGGTGCACCTCGTCGCGCAGCGCCCGCCAGCCGTCCAGGTCCCCGCGCAGCGACGGGTCCTCCTCCAGCGTGCGCACCGCCCGGTCGGCGGCCACCCACACCATCACCTTGGAGTGCACGAAGTGGCGCCGGCCGCCCCGCACCTCCCACAGCCCCTCGTCGGGCCGCCGCCACGCCCCGCGCAGGAAGTCCAGCAGCGCGCACTGCATCGACCATATGTGCGGCTTGGCGGACAGTCCCGAGCGCCGGGCCAGCGACAGCGAGTCCATGACCTCGCCGTACACGTCCAGCTGGAGCTGCCTGACGGCGTCGTTGCCCACGCGCACGGGCGCCGACCCGGCGAAGCCGGACAGCCATGCCAGTTCGTACTCCGGCAGCCGGCGCTCGCCCGCGAGCCCGTACATGATCTGCAGGTCCGCCGGGTTGCCCGCGACCGCGCGCAGCAGCCAGTTCCGCCAGGCCTCGGCCTCCTCCTGGTAGCCCGCCGACAGCAGCGCGCCCAGGGTGAGGGTGGAGTCGCGCAGCCAGCAGTACCGGTAGTCCCAGTTGCGTACGCCACCCAGCTCCTCGGGCAGGGAGGTGGTGGGGGCCGCGACGATGCCGCCGGTGGGGGCGTAGGTGAGCGCCTTGAGGGTGATCAGGGAGCGTACGACGGCGTCGCGGTGCGGGCCGTCGTAGCGGCAGCGCGCCGCCCAGGCCCTCCAGTCCGCGACGCTGTGCTCCAGGGCCTCGTGCGGGTCGATCAGCGGCGGGCGCGGATCGTGCGAGGGGTGCCAGGTCAGTACGAACGCCACCTTCTCGCCCTCGGCGACGGTGAACTCCGCGTGGGTGCCGAAGTCCTCGCCCCAGGTGCGCACCCGGGGCTCGCTGCGCAACCACGCCGAGTCCGGTCCGGCGACGGCCACCCGGTGGCCGTCGGACCTGCGCATCCAGGGGATGATCGAGCCGTAGTCGAAGCGCAGCCGCAGGGTGCTGCGCATGGTCACCCGGCCGCTCAGTCCCTCCACGACGCGTACGAGATCGGGGGCGCGGTCGCGCTGCGGCATCAGGTCCGTGACGCGTACGGAGCCCTCGGGGGTGTCCCACTCGGTGTCGAGGACGAGGGTGTCGGGGCGGTAGGCGCGCCGGGTGCAGGGCGCCGTGGCGCCCTTGGGGGCGATGCGCCAGTGGCCGTTGTCCTCGTCGCCGAGCAGCCTGGCGAAGCAGGCGCCGGAGTCGAAGCGGGGCAGGCACAGCCAGTCGACGGAACCGTCCCGGCCGACCAGGGCGGCGGTCTGTTCGTCACCGATGAGCGCGTAGTCCTCGATCCGCGGATGCACGGATGTCCGGATTCCCGGCGGACCCGCCCGGCAATCAGCCCGCACCCCCGCGCGGGTGGCGCGACGAGGATCGCGTGCCCGCGCGGGTGGTGCGGCGCGCGGATCGCGTGCCCGCGCGGGGTGATGCGCCGGGGCGCGGACCCGGGTGGCTCAGGCGGACTGCCGGCCCGCCGGGGCGGGGGACTCCGCCTCGGCCTCGGGCGACTCCTTGGCCGCCCGCGCGCGCTCCCGCGCCTCGCGGCGGGCGAGGACCGCCCAGCCGAGGGGAACGCCCGCGGCGAACACCCACCACTGCACCGCGTACGGCAGGTTGATGTCGCCGACGCCGATCCAGCTGGCGTCCTCCTTGGGGGAGGGGATCAGCTCGGGGCTGCCGCCCTTGGGGGCGGGGGCGGTGAGCTCGATGTAGCCGCCGAGCATCTCCTTGGCGGACGCGGCGCCCGCGTCGCGCAGTTGGGCGCCGATCTGTTCGCTGTTGATCAGCAGGACCTGGCGGTCGGGCAGCCCCTTGACGTTCTTGATGCCGCTCGCGGCCGTCGTCTCGTCCTGCATCAGCCGGCCGGTCACGGTGATCTCACCGGCCGCGGGCGCGGGGACGTCGGGGAACGCGGTCTGCGAGGCGGGGGAGGGGATCCAGCCCCGGTTGACCAGGAGCGTCCTGCCGTCGTCCAGCACGAAGGGGGTCAGGACGTGGTAGCCGACCTGGTCGTCCGCGTTGGTGCGGCGGCGCACCACCATCTCGTGTGCCGTGTCGAAGCGGCCCTTGGCCGTCACCCGGCGGTAGATGTCGTCGTGCGCGACCGATCCGCCGACCGAGGTGAGCGACTCGGCGGGCACCGGCTCCGCGGCCAGCGAGGCGTTGATCACCTTGTTCAGCGCCTGCCGGTGGTCGTGGCGGTGCAGCTGCCAGAAACCCAGCCAGATCATCGTGGGGATGAGCAGCAGGGCCATGAGGGTGAGGATCACCCACTGGCGGGTCAACAGGAAGCGGTACACCCCACGACGGTACCTCCTGGGCCGTGGGGTGTTCCGCCAGGGGTGTCCCCGGACGCCGCCGGTGTCCCGTGTGCCAAGGGCGCCCCGGCCGCGGCCCGCTCACACCCGGTCGACGATTCCGACCCTCCCCTCCGCGCGGGCGCAGTGCGCGCCGCAGTACCAGTGGCCGTCGACGTCGACGCCCTGCCCGATGATCTGCACACGGCAGTGCTCGCAGATCGGCGCCATGCGGTGGATCGCGCAGGCGAAGCAGTCGAAGACGTGCACCGAGCCCTGCGCGTGCACCTCGAAGGTCATTCCGTAGTCATTGCCGCATACTTCGCATCTCGCCATGCGCCACAGCGTGAGCCCCGCTCCCCGCGCGGGCGAGCGGGCGGCGGGCGAGTCGCCCGTCAATCACCCGTACGTCGGTCAGCCGCCCGCCGTGCCCC
>NZ_BMVJ01000017.1:31043-45649 GCF_014650655.1 Streptomyces anandii JCM 4720 | reverse complement strand
CCGGTCCTCTGTACGTCCGTCAGCCGCCGTCCGCCGGTTCCACGTCCGCGAGCAGCTGCCCGAAGGCCGCCTCGTCGACCACGGGCGTGCCGTACTGCCGTGCCTTGACCACCTTCGACGTGCCCGAGTCCGGGTCGTTGGTGACGAGCAGACTGGTCAGCCGGGACAGGCTGGTGGCGACGTGCAGCCCGGCCTCGGTCGCGCGGTCCTCCAGCAGTTCCCGGTCGACCGAGGTGTCACCCGAAAAGGCGATACGCATGCCCTGTTTGAGGCGTTTGCCCTCTTCGTAGCGTCCCGGGTTGGGATAGGGGCATGCGGGCCTTCTGCGGGAAGGCCGCCAACTCCCCGGCCGGTAGCCGCCGTAGCCGCCATGGCCTCCCGAAGGCTGCCGGGGCACCGGCCGGTCCGACCACTCCGTCAGCGGCCGGCACTCGAGCAGCGGCAGCCGCACCCCGCCCGCCGCCGCGGCCGCGAGGCTCGGCCGGAACGCCTCCGCCAGCACGCGCGCGTCGTCCAGCGCGTGGTGCGCCCGCTGCTGCACCACGCCGAAGTGCGCCGCCAGCGACTCCAGCTTGTGGTTGGGCAGGGGCAGGCCGAGCTCCTTGGACAGCGCGATGGTGCACAGCCGCTGCCGCACCGGGGCCTCGCGCCGTGCGCGCGCGTACTCCCGGGCGATCATCTGCCAGTCGAAGACCGCGTTGTGCGCAACGAGCACACGGCCCGTCAGCCGGGACGAGAAGTCCTCGGCGATGTCCGCGAAGAGGGGCGCGCCCTCCAGCGCCTCGCTCGTCAGCCCGTGGATCCACACCGGACCCGGGTCGCGCTCGGGGTTGACCAGTGTGTACCAGTGGTCCTCGACCTCGCCGTGCGCGTCCAGCCGGTAGACCGCCGCGGAGACGATGCGGTCGTCCCGGGCCAGACCGGTGGTCTCCACGTCAACGACCGCGTATCCCTTCGGATACGCGGCCGGCCACGGTGTGGGGGAGGACGCTGCGATCATGCGGTCTTCGAGCATGGTCCCTGAGGATACGGGCCGCGACCGACACTCCCGCGCCCGCCCGCCCCCGGCGGCGCCCGCACCCGCCGGCCCTCCCCCGGTGCGTGCCCGCCCGGTCCCGGCGCCGACAAGCGCGCGTGGCCGGTGCCCGCGCGGCTGTTTACCCCTCGCGCCGACTGCTGTAAGCCTGTCACTGGTGACTGACGCCCCGTCAGAAGAAGGGCGGTACGGCACATGGCACGCGTACGTTACGGCGCGCGGACCGAGGCGGAGATCGCCGCCGCGCGCGCCGCGCGCTCACGGCTCCCCGACATCTGGTCCACCGGCGTGGCCGCCCTGTGGGAGACCGACCCGGAGGCGGTCGCGGCGGTCCTGCCGCCGCCCCTGAAACCCACCGGCAGCCCGCTCGTCCGGGTGAACATCAGCCAGGTGGGCATGCCGGGATACCCGCTCGGCGCCGGCTCGTTCGCCGTCGCCGCCGCCCACGACGGCGTCGAGGGCTGGTACCCGCTGGTCATGCCGATGACCCACGAGCGCGCCCTGACCGGCGGCCGGGAGGTCTTCGGGGAGCCCAAGAAGCTCGGCGAGGTGACCCTCGAACGCGACGGCGACCTCATCAGGGCCGTCCTTGCCCGGCACGGCATCGCCTTCGTCGAGGTGCGCGGCACCGTGAGCGGCGAACTGCCGCCGCCGGAGCCCGCGCCGAGAACCGACTTCTACGTCAAGTTCCTGCCCGCGGTGGACGGTTCCGGCTTCGACGCCGAACCGGTGCTGGTGCACTGCGTGCGCCACGAGAAGGTGCGCCGGCTCCAGCGGGTCACCGGGGAGGTCGTGCTGCGCGAGTCGCCGTACGACCCGGTCGCGGACCTGCCCGTGCGCCGCCTCCTCGGCATCACCCTCGGCGAGAAGACCGGCGACCAGCGCGGCCGCGTCGTCGAACGCGTGGACGCGCTGGCCCTGTTGCCCTACGTCCACCAGCGTTACGACGACCCGCTGCACGTCCACGACGGGCCGCCGGAAGGGAGCCTGTGATGCGGCTCCGGGAAGGGAGCGTGTGATGCGGCTGGAGGCGGGACAGGTCGCCGTCGTCACCGGCGCGGCGAGCGGGATCGGTCTGGCCATGGCCCGGCGCTTCGCGGCCGAGGGCCTGAAGGTGGTCCTCGCGGACGTGGAGGAGGCGGCCCTGGACAAGGCAGCGGCGGCCCTGCGCGCGGACGGCGCCGACGTGCACGCGCGCGTGACCGACGTCGGCGAGCGCGACCAGGTGATGGACCTCGCCGAGTCGGCGTACCGCGCGTACGGCGCCGTGCACGTGCTCTGCAACAACGCGGGCGTCGGTTCGGGCGCCGAGGGCCCCGTGTGGGAGCACGATCCGAACGACTGGGCGTGGGCCCTCGCCGTCAACGTGTGGGGCGTCTTCCACGGCGTCCAGGCCTTCGTGCCCCGCATGATCGCCTCCGGGGAGCCCGGACACGTGGTCAACACCTCGTCCGGCGACGGCGGTATCGCACCCCTGCCCACCGCGTCCGTGTACGCCGTCACCAAGGCGGCCGTCGTCACCCTGACCGAGTCCCTGTACGCCCAGCTGAGGGCCAAGCACGCGCGCGTGGGCGCCTCGGTGCTCTTCCCCGGGCCGCACATGCTGCGCACCGGGCTGTGGGAGTCGTACCGCAACCGCCCCGCCCGCTACGCCAAGCGGCGGCCCCGCAGGACCCCGTACCGCAGTCTCGCGCAGTGGGAGACGGCGATGCGCGCGGCGGGCCGTGAGGCGCGCTTCACGCCCGTCGAGGAGGTCGCCGGACTCGTCGTGGACGGCATCCGCGCCGGCCGCTTCTGGCTGCTGCCTCCGAGCGAGGACAGCGACGCCCGGATCCGGGCACGGGCGCGTTCGATGCTGGAGCGCGCCAACCCGTCGTACCTCGAGACCTTCATCCTGGACTGAGGGGGCGCGATGACCGGTCAGGAGCCCTACCTGATCATCTCCTCCGACTGCCACGCCGGACCGCCCACCGAGGAGTACCGGCCCTATCTGGACACCCGGTTCCACCGGGACTTCGACGAGTTCCTCGCCGGACGCAACCGGCGCCGCGAGGAGATGACCCGGCTCGGCATCCGCAACGAGGCCTTCGCGAGCAGGTGGTTCGAGGACAACGAGGAGGGCCTGCGCGGCGGCTGGGACGGCGCACAGCGGCTCAAGGAGCTCGACGGCGACGGTGTGGCCGCCGAGGTCGTCTTCCCGGACGCGGACGCCGTCGACAGCCGCACCGCGGCGCCCTTCGGGGTCGGCCTCGGCCTCTCCGGCGACCAGGACCCCGAACTGGGCCTGGCGGGAGCCCGCGCCCACAACCGCTGGCTCGCGGACTTCGTCTCCGCCAGTCCCGAACGGCACTGCGGCGTCGCCCTGCTGCCCGTCACCGCGGAGGTGCGCGAGGTGGTCGCCGAGATCCACCGCGCGCGGGAGTCGGGCCTCGGCGCCCTGATGATCCCGGCCATGTGGGCCGGCAAGGAGCCCTACCACGACCGGCGTTACGACCCCGTGTGGGCGGCCGCGGCCGAGTGCGGCATGCCGGTCCTCACCCACTCCGGCGCCGCCCCGCGCCACGAGTACGGCGACCACCTCGGCATCTACGTCTCCGAGGTCACCTGGTGGCCCGCCCGCCCGCTGTGGTTCCTGCTCTGGTCCGGCGTCTTCGAACGCCACCCGGGCCTGCGCTTCGGCGTCGCGGAGTCGGGCTGCTGGTGGCTGCCCAACCTGCTGTGGTTCATGGACCGCCTCTACCTCGGCGCCCACGGCGGCAAGAAGCTCTCCCCCTTCGAGGAGCTGAAGCGGCCGCCGCACGAGTACCTGGACCGGCAGGTGTTCGTGTGCGCCACCAACACCAAGCGCCGCGAACTCGCCCAGCGCTACGAGATCGGCGTCGGCAACATCCTGTGGGGCAGCGACTTCCCGCACCCCGAGGGCACCTGGCCGGACACGCGCGCGTGGCTGCGCCGTACCTTCCACGACATCCCGGTCGCCGAGACCCGGACCATGCTGGGCCTGGCCGCCGCCGAGGTGTTCGGCTTCGACGTCGAGCGGCTCGCCCCGCTCGCCCGCCGGATCGGGCCCACCCCGGCCGACCTCGGCCAGCCCCGCGACCAGGCGGCCGTGGAGGCCTCCTGGGCGCGTTCGCGCGAGAGCGGCCGGCACTGGCTGACCGGCGGGGACTTCCCGGTGCTGGGGGCGGACCGGTGAACGCCAAGGACCGCTACACGGTGATCTCGGCGGACTGTCACGCGGGCGCCGACCTGTACGACTACCGGCCGTACCTGGAACGCCGGTACCACGACGCGTTCGACGCGTGGGCGGCCGCGTACGTGAACCCGCACGAGGACCTGCTCGCCGACAGCGCCGACCGGAACTGGAACTCGGCGCGCCGGCTGGCGGAGCTGGAGGACGACGGAATCGTCGCGGAGGTGGTCTTCCCCAACACCATCCCGCCGTTCTTCCCCTCCGGTGCCCTCATGGCACCGGCGCCCACCGCCGCCGAGTTCGAGCTGCGGTGGGCCGGACTGCGCGCCCACAACCGCTGGCTGGCCGACTTCTGCGCGGCCGCGCCGGGCCGCCGCGCGGGCGTCTGCCAGATCCTCCTCAACGACGTCGGGGAGGCCGTACGGGAGATCCGGTGGGCGGCGGCGGCCGGACTGACCGGGGGCGTGCTGCTGCCCGGCACCCCGCCGGGCTCGGGCCTGCCGGAGCTGTACTCCCGGTCCTACGACCCGCTCTGGGCCGTCTGCGCCGAACTGGGCGTCCCCGTCAACCACCACGCGGGCTCGGCCTCACCGCCCCTCGGCGACGAACCGGCGGCGCGCGCGGTGTTCATGGTGGAGACCACCTGGTTCTCCCACCGCGCCCTGTGGCACCTCGTGTTCGGCGGCGCCTTCCGCCGCCACCCGGGCCTGAACCTGGTGCTGACCGAGCAGGGCTCGGGCTGGATCCCCGGGGTGCTCGACATGCTGGACTACTACCACGACCGGCTGGTCGCGGCGGCCACGCGGGCCGCGACCGCCGAGTCGAAGTTCGGCGCGGGCCTCGCCGAGCGGATGGGCGCGCCGCCCTCCACGGCGTGGCGCGAGAACTGCCATGTCGGCGCCAGCTTCATGCGCCCGCACGAGGTGCCGCTGCGGCACCGCATCGGTGTCGGCAGGATCATGTGGGGCAGCGACTACCCGCACGACGAGGGCACCCACCCCTACACCCGCGAGGCCCTGCGCCACTCCTTCGCGGGCGTGCCGGGCGACGAGGTGGCGGCGATGGTCGGCGGGAACGCCGCCCGCCTCTACGGCTTCGACCTGGACCTGCTGGACGCCGTCGCCGCCAAGGTCGGCCCGGCGGTCGCGGAGGTGGCCGAGCCGCTCGCCGAGCCGCCGGCCGACGCGACCAGCCCGGTGTTCGCGCGGGGAGCCTCGCTGCGGGTCTGGTGACGGTGCCCGGCCAGGCGCCCGGGCCGGGGTGGACGCGCAGGGACCGCAACCGTGCGATCCTCCGTGCTGTGACCCAACCAACGCATGACGAGACCCACGGCGGCGCCCTCGGCACCCGGCTCAACTGGCTGCGGGCCGCCGTGCTCGGCGCCAACGACGGCATCGTCTCCACCGCCGGCCTCGTCGTCGGCGTGGCCGGCGCGACCGACTCGCGCTCCGCGCTGCTGACCGCCGGACTGGCCGGCCTGCTCGCCGGGTCCATGTCGATGGCCGCGGGGGAGTACGTGTCGGTGTCGACCCAGCGCGACTCGGAGATGGCCGCGCTGGCCCAGGAGAAACGGGAGCTGCGCGAGCAGCCCGAGGCCGAACTGCGGGAGCTGACCGACATGCTGCACGCGCGCGGGCTGTCGCGCGAGGTGGCCAGGGAGGCGGCGGAACAGCTGACCGCGCGGGACGCGCTCAGGGCGCACGCGAGCGTGGAACTCGGCATCGACCCCGACGAGCTGACCAACCCCTGGCACGCCGCGTGGGCCAGCTTCCTGGCCTTCACGGTGGGCGCGCTGCTGCCGCTGCTCGCGATCGTGCTGCCGCCGCCGGCCGTGCGCCTGTGGATCACCGTCGCGTCGGTCCTGGCCGCCCTCGTCCTCACCGGCTGGAGCAGCGCCCGGCTGGGCGCGGCCGAGCCCGGCCGTGCGGTCCTGCGCAACGTCACCGGCGGCGCGCTCGCCATGGGGGTCACCTACGCGGCCGGGGCGCTGCTGGGAGCGGCAGGCGTGTGAGCGGTCACCGTCGGACCGGCAGCGGCAGTGCCGTCAGCAGTCCCGACACCGCGACGACCAGTCCCAGGAGGGCGACCTCGGCCCGCGCGGGAGCGCAGGCGGACAGCGGGTCGGGCGCCCGCCGCAGCCGGATGCGGGCCCACAGGGCGAGCAGGGCCACCCCGGCCACGAGGACCACCTTGGCGAGCAGGGCCCGTCCGTAGGCCGTCGACGTCAGTTGCTGCGACACCGTGTCCGGCGGCATCCGGCGCAGGGCGCTCAGCACGCCCGTCGCGGTGACGGCGGCCAGGGCAACGGCCGCCACGCGCGCGTAGGAGCCCAGCAGCGCGGCGGCGGGCCCGGTGCCGCGCCAGTGCCGCAGCGTGCGCAGGGTGTGCAGCAGGCCGCCCGCCCACAGGGCCGCGCAGGTCAGGTGCACGAGCGTGAGGGCGGATCCGGTCAGCGGACTGTTCTCGGTGCCGGGGTGGGCGCGCAGGGCCTCGGCCACGATCACCGCGGCGAGCGGCCACACCATCAGCGCGGGACGCCGGGAGAGGGCGCACAGTCCCGCGACGAGGAAGGCGTCGACCTCCAGCAGGGCCAGCGAGCCGTCCCGGGTCCGGTACAAGCTGCCCAAGTCGATCTGGGCCGGGCTGTGCGGCACCAGGTCGCCGCAGGCCACCACCAGGGCGAGCCCCAGGGCGGCGAGGAAACCGGCGGCGGCCGCCCCCAGGGACCAGCTGCGCGGCGCGGGCGCCCCGGGGAGGCGGCCGGCCAGCCGCAGGACGAGCAGTTCGCCGACGGGGACGCAGAGCGCCGCGAACAGCACCGCGCGCAGCAGGGCCGTGCCGCCGGTGCCGGGGGCGGCGGCCTCGCCGGTGCCGTGCAGCGCGGCGGAAGGACCGAGCAGCGGGACGAGCGCGGCCAGGGCCACCAGGAGGAGGACGGCGACGGCCCGGACCAGTGCCGCGCGGAGGCCCCTCCCGCCGGCGTCCGACGCCTCGGCGGCCGGTCGTATCAGCGTCACCCGAGGATCTTCACCAGCCGCCCCGAACGGGGGCAAGCGGGCCGGGGCAACCGGGGGAACGACGCTTCGCACCCTGGCACTTGCCCCGCGCGGGAGCGCCGATCTCAGGCCCAGCGGGCCGCGTCCGATCCCCAGGGCACGGGCGGCCGCGCCCAGTCGCGGGGTCCACCTGCGAAGGCGACGGGCGGCAGGGTGTACCGCAGCCGCCCGATCCGGCCGCCGGTCTCCGCGAGCCAGGGCCCGGGCCCGTCGTACGGGGCGGCCACCTCACGCTCGCCCGGCACCGCCCCGCCCGCCACCGCCCCGCTTCGCGCCGGCCCGCCGTCCGCTCCGGTCAGCCATGCCGCCGTCCGCGCCAGGGCGAGCCGTACGATGCGGCCGCCGCCCTCGTACGACTGCTCGGTCAGCGCCCGCAGCACCGCCGCCGCCAGCAGATAGCCCGTGCCGTGGTCCAGGGCCTGCGCCGGCAGCGCGCCGGGCTCCCGCGCGGAACCCTCGGTCACCGCGATGCCGGTGGCGACCTGGACGAGACTGTCGAAGCCCCGCCGGCCGCCCCAGGGGCCGCGGCGGCCCCACGCCGACAGCTCGGCGACGACCAGTCCTGGCCGCCGCTCGGTCAGCGCCCGCGCCGAGAGCCCGAACCGGTCCAGCGCACCCGGTCGGTACCCCGTCACCACCACGTCCGCCGAGGCGAGCAGTTCCTCGAAACGGGCGTGACCGGTGGCGAGGTCGAGGGTGGCCGAGCGCTTGCCGAAGCCCGTGTCCGCGTGCTGGTCGGCCAGTTCGGGCAGGTGCGGCGCGTCGATGCGCAGCACGTCGGCGCCGAGCAGCGCCAGCGTGCGGGTCGCGACGGGGCCCGCGAGGACCCGGGTGAGGTCGAGGACACGCAGCCCGGCGGCGGGCAGCATGGGGGTGCCGTCCAAGGGGGTGAGCACGCGCGCGCGTGCCGAGTCCGTCCGCTCCCGCTCGACCAGGGGCAGCGCGGCCGCCTCGGTGCCCTGCGGGTGCGCGGCCCACTCCGCGGACGTGCGCAGGGCCACGGCCAGCCCGCCGGCCGCGTACACCGCGTCCTCCACCTCGAGCGCGGACCGCCCGGCGAGGACGGCGGCCAGGTCGTCCGCGCGGGCGTCCTCCCCGAGCCCCAGGGCGGTCAGCAACCGGGCCCGGTGGTGCGGGTAGTTGGCGTGGGTGCGCACCCACCCGTCGGCGGTCCGCCACAGGCGCGACAGCGGCGCGAAGGCGACCGGCGCGCGGCCGTCGATCAGCAGATGCCGCTCGCTGGTGAACGCCGTGGCCACGGCCCCGTCGTCCACGCGCGCCTCAGGCACCCGGTCGAGCCCCGCACGCACCGCTCCCAGTTCCGCGGCGGCCAGCGCGCAGACGCCCACGCACGCGCGCGCCAGCTGCCGTACGGGAAGGCGCGCGGGCAGCGCGCCCTCCCGCTCCACGGTGGTGATCCGCGCCGGGAGAGCGGGGTCGCCGCCCAGCGCGGACCATGCGTACTTGATATCAGTCATGACTGCACTATGCAGTATTGACTGAATCAATGTTCACCAGGTGACCGCGTCCAGTGCGTCCGCCATGCCCCAGCCGTAGAAACCGTTGTGGTTCTTCGTGCCCTGGCACACCGCGTCGACCTTGCCGTCGCCGTTGATGTCGTACGGGTCGGTGCACGGCGTGGCGTCCGCCTCCGCGTACAGCAGCGCCTTGACCATGGCGGCGGAGGCGTGCGGATGCGTTGACTTGATCAATGCGGCCACACCGGCCACATGCGGGGAGGCCATCGACGTACCGGCCATGTAGCCCCACTTGCCGCCGGGCAGCGGTCCGAGGATGAGGCCGCTGGTCGCCGGCGGTTCCGGCTTCTGGTACGCCGTCGAGTCGCCGCCCGGCGCCGCGATGTCGATCACACCGAGGCCGTGGTTGGAGAAGGACGACTTGAGGCCCTTGGCGCCGGTCGCCGCGACCGTCACCACACCCGGCAGCTGGGTGGGTATGTCGAAGCACTTGTGCGGGTCGATCACCCGGTCCGAGGGAGTGGAGTCGTTCGGGGAGACCGGGTCGGTGATCGAGTGGGACGCCAGGTCGTAGTTCTCGTTGCCCGCCGCCGCGACGTTGACCGTGCCCTTCTTCTCCGCGTACCGCGAGGCCCGGGTGACGGCGTCCACGAGCGCCTTCTGGTCCGGGTCGTCCGCGCAGTTGAAGTACCACGGGTCGGTGTAATAGCTGTTGTTGGTCACGTCGACGCCGTGCTCCGCGGCCCACACGAAGCCGCACACCACGGCCTCCGTGTAGAAGAACCCGTCCGGGTTGGCCACCTTGATGCCGGCCACCTTCACGCCCGGCGCCACGCCCGTGATGCCCACGCCGTTCTTCGCGCCCGCGATCTCACCGGCCACATGGGTGCCGTGCGGGCTCTCCGAGGCGCTGGGCCGCCATGCGCCGTCGGTGGTGTCCGGCTTGCCCGAGACGCAGTTGACCGACGCCTCGCGATCGAAGTTCGGGGCGATGTCGGGGTGGGTGTCGTCGACGCCGGTGTCGATCACGGCCACGGTGACCTTCGGGCTGCCGAGCGTCTTCTCGTGCGCCTTGTCCGCCTTGATGGCCGGCAGGTCCCACTGCAGCGGCTCCAGCGGGTCCTGCCCGGCGGCCGCCTCGGACCCGGCCTGCGCGGCCTGCGCGGCGGTCAGCGGCCGCGGGGCGCCGAGGTCGGTGGTGGACTGCGCGGGCAGCGGCGCGGTGCGGGTGGCGCCCGCCGAGTCCACGCCGGGCACCTTGCGCATCGTCACGGCGAAGTCCGGGTTCGCGGAGTGGACGACGATGACGCCGATCCGGTCGTACGAGGTCACGATCGTGCCGCCGGCCTGCGCGACGGCCTTCTTCACGCGGGCCGAAACGCCGTGCCCGGCCGGGACGTTGACGACGTAGCTCAGCGACGCCGAGGTGTCCGCCGAGGTCCCGGGGGCCGAGGCGGCCGCGGGGACGGCCGGGGCCGCCGACGCGGTGGCGTTCGGCAGGAACGCGAGGGCCGAGGCCATGGCCATCCCCAGGGGCAGGGCCAGGGTGCGGCGGTAGCGCGGGTGGTGCGCTGTCATGTGTCCGTGTCTCCCTTGTGATTCTCGGCTGTGCATCTCCACCGCGGTGTCTACTTGACCGCGCGCAGCGCGTTGACGATCCCGAACCCGTAGAAGCCGTTGACCCGCTTGCCGCCCGCACAGGTGGCGTCCACGACCCCGTCGCCGTCCCCGTCGTACGGACCGGCCGGGCAACCGGGGTTGTCCGCCTGGGCCTTGAGCAGCGCCTGCAACTGGGCGGGCGTGGCGTGCGGATGGGCGGACTTCAGCAGCGCGGCCACCGCGGCGACGTGCGGGGTGGCCATGGACGTGCCCTGGAGGAAGCCGTACTGGTTGTTCGGCAGCGTCGACAGGATGCGGCCGTTCTTCGACGGGGTGTCCGGGATCTGGTACTTGTCGCCGCCGGGCGCCGCGACGTCGATGACGCCGTCACCGTAGCTGGAGTAGTAGGACTTGGCGCCCTTGACGCCGACCGCGCTCACCGTGACGACGCCCGGCAACTGGGTCGGGATGTCGAAGCACTTGTGCGGGTCCACGGTGCGGCTGACCGGGGTCGAGTCGTCGGGGCTGGAGTCGTCGACGAGGGCGTCGGCGTCGAGGTCGTTGTTGGAGTTGCCGGCCGCGGCGACGTTCAGCACGCCCTTGCCGCGCGCGTAGAGCTGGGCGCGGTTCACCGCGTCGACGATGGCCTTCTGGTCCGGGTCGTCCATGCAGTTGTACTGCCAGGGATCCACGTAGTAGCTGTTGTTGGTGATCTCCACCCCGTGGTCGGCGGCGAACACGAAGGCGCACACGACGCTCTCGGGGAAGAACAGCTGGCCCGCGTCCGGCTGGGCGACCGTGATGCCGGCGACCCGCACTCCGGGCGCCACGCCCGCGACGCCGACGCCGTTGCGGGCCGCGGCTATCTCGCCCGCCACATGCGTGCCGTGGTAGTGGTCGGCGTCCACCGGCCGCCAGGAGCCGTAGGTGGTGTCGGCCTTGCCGCTGACGCAGTTCGCGGACTGGCCGGGGGAGAAGTTGGGCGCGATGTCGGGGTGGGTGTCGTCGACGCCGGTGTCGATCACGGCGACCGTGACGTTTCTGCTGCCGGGATTGATCCTGGCCGCGCGGTCGGCGCCGATCGCCCGCAGGTCCCACTGGTCCGCCTCGAGGGGCTCGGCGCCGCCGCCCGACGCCTTCGCCGCCCGCGCGGCCTCGGCCCCGGTCAGGTACTGCACCGCGCCCTCGTCGGTCGTCCCGGACGCGCTCAGCGGCGCGGTCCGGGTGGCGCCCGCCGACTGCACGCCGCGCACCGCGCGCATCCGCTGGGCGAAGCCGGGGTCCGCGGAGTGGACGACGATCACGCCGATCCGGTCGTACGTCGCCACGATGCTGCCGCCGGCCGCGGTGATCGCCCGCTGCACGCTCGAGATCGTGTGACGGTCGGTCCTGGTGTTGACGACGTACGCAAGCACGGGCGCGTCGGTGGTCGGCGCCGAGGCGCGGGCGGCGGGCGCCGCGGGCGCCGCGGAGGCCGCCGCGGGAAGGAAGCCGAGCGAGGCGGTCAGCGACAGCACGACCGGTACGGCGAGCGCGAGCCGGCGTCTGGAACGCAGATGAGCCATGGGGTCTCCACATCATCCGGATACAGAACCGCCCGAGCGACAGGTACTGCCCGGGCAGGTACATGACGGGTGGTGCAGGGTGAAGCTATCTCCCGGTCTCACCGATCAGCAATGACTCGGCAATGACTTGCCCAGGTCACTTGCGAAAGAACTCATAGGACTTGAACCGCCCCCCGCGTGGCGCCGTGGACCTTGGGCAGGGAGCCCGAGCAGCATCGAGCCCCCCGCCGCTACCCCGTCCGCAACGCGAGGAGACTGATGTGGCAACCGAGACACCGCCACCCTCGAAGACGCAGGTCACCCTCCCCACCACCGAGGAGTTCACCGCGGTCCAGGAGAGCCCGGAGTTCGCCGAACTGCGCCGCTCCTACCGCTCCTTCGCCTTCCCGCTGACCGTCGCCTTCGCCGCCTGGTACCTGCTGTACGTCCTGCTCTCCATCTACGCGGGCGACTTCATGGGCACCGAGCTCTTCGGCAACGTCAACGTCGCCCTCGTCCTGGGCCTCGCCCAGTTCCTCACCACGTTCCTCATCGCCTGGTGGTACGCGCGGCACGCCGCCGCGAAGCTCGACCCCAAGGCGGAAGCCATCAAGTCCCGGATGGAGGGCGGCGCATGAGCCCCGCGATCACCCTGGCCGCCGGTGAGGCGAGCCAGCACCGGCCGCTGATCATCACCCTGTTCGCGGTGTTCGTCGCCGCGACCCTCGTCATCACCGTCTGGGCGGGCCGGCAGACCAAGGACGCCGCCGACTTCTACGCCGGCGGACGGCAGTTCACCGGCTTCCAGAACGGACTCGCCGTCTCCGGCGACTACATGTCCGCCGCGTCCTTCCTCGGCATCGCCGGCGCCATCGCCCTCTTCGGTTACGACGGCTTCCTGTACTCCATCGGCTTCCTGGTCGCCTGGCTGGTCGCCCTCCTCCTGGTCGCCGAGCCGCTGCGCAACTCCGGCCGCTACACCATGGGCGACGTCCTCGCCTACCGCATGCGCCAGCGCCCGGTCCGCACCGCCGCCGGCACCTCCACCATCGTCGTGTCGATCTTCTACCTGCTCGCCCAGATGGCCGGCGCCGGCGTCCTGGTCTCACTGCTGCTCGGCATCACCAGCGACGGCGGCAAGATCGGCATCGTCGCCCTGGTCGGCGTGCTGATGATCGTCTACGTCACCATCGGCGGCATGAAGGGCACCACCTGGGTGCAGATGGTCAAGGCCGTGCTGCTGATCGCCGGCGCCATCCTGCTGACCTTCATGGTGCTGATGAAGTTCCACTTCAACATCTCCGACCTGCTCGGCCACGCCGCCGGCAACAGCGGCAAGGGCGCCGCCTTCCTGGAGCCGGGCCTGAAGTACGGCGCGACCGGCACCACCAAGCTGGACTTCATCTCGCTCGGCATCGCCCTGGTCCTCGGCACCGCGGGCCTGCCCCACATCCTGATCCGCTTCTACACGGTCCCCACCGCCAAGGCCGCCCGCAAGTCCGTGATCTGGGCGATCGGCCTGATCGGCGCCTTCTACCTGATGACCCTCGCGCTCGGCTTCGGCGCCGCCGCGCTCATCAAACCCGACGAGATCATCGCCTCCAACAAGGCCGGCAACACCGCCGCCCCGCTGCTCGCCCTGCACCTCGGCGGCGTCGACTCCAACTGGGGAGCCATCCTGCTCGCCACGATCTCGGCGGTCGCCTTCGCCACCATCCTCGCCGTCGTCGCCGGCCTGACCCTGGCCTCGTCGTCGTCCTTCGCGCACGACATCTACGCCAACGTCATCAAGAAGGGCAACGCCACCGAGAAGCAGGAGGTGAACGCCGCCCGCTGGGCCACCGTCGGCATCGGCGCGGTCTCCATCGTGCTCGGCGCCATGGCCCGCGACCTCAACGTGGCCGGCCTGGTCGCGCTCGCCTTCGCCGTCGCCGCCTCCGCCAACCTGCCGACCATCCTCTACAGCCTGTTCTGGAAGCGGTTCACCACCTCCGGCGCCCTGTGGTCGATCTACGGCGGCCTGGTCACCGCGGTCGGCCTGGTGCTGTTCTCGCCGGTGGTCTCCGGCAAGCCCAGCTCGATGTTCCCGGACGTCGACTTCCACTGGTTCCCGCTGGAGAACCCCGGCCTCATCTCCATCCCGGTCGGCTTCCTGCTCGGCGTGGTGGGCACCCTGCTGTCCAAGGAGACCCCGGACGCCGCCAAGTACGCGGAACTGGAGGTGCGGTCCCTGACCGGCACGGGAGCACACTGAGCGCAAGGCCCCCGCGGCCGCGTCGGCGAGGCCCGTACGGCCCAGTCGTACGGTCCTACGACGCGGCCGCGCCGTAGCTCGTCGGATCGGGACGCCGACGTTGTCGGTGGTGTCACGTAGGCTCGCAGATGACGCACAATTGAGTGATCCGTGACAGTGATCCGGCAAGGCACAGCGATCCTCGACGAGGGAGGGGGCCACGTGCTCATCGACACCTACGGCCGGGTGGCCACCGATCTGAGGGTCTCCCTGACCGACCGGTGCAACCTGCGGTGCACGTACTGCATGCCCGAGGAGGGCCTGCAGTGGCTGGCCAAGCCCGACCTGCTCACGGACGACGAGATCGTCCGGCTGATCGACATCGCGGTCACCTCGCTGGGCATCAAGGAGGTCCGCTTCACCGGCGGAGAGCCCCTTCTGCGCCCCGGCCTGGTCGGCATCGTCGA
>NZ_BMVJ01000017.1:14094-31015 GCF_014650655.1 Streptomyces anandii JCM 4720 | reverse complement strand
GCGCGTCACGGCCCTCCGGCCCCGCCCCCAGACCTCCCTCACCACCAACGGCATCGGCCTCGGACGCACCGCCGCCGCCCTGAAGGCGGCCGGCCTGGACCGGGTCAACGTCTCCCTGGACACCCTCCGCCCGGACGTCTTCAAGACCCTCACCCGCCGTGACCGCCACAAGGACGTCATCGAGGGCCTGCGCGCCGCCCGCGACGCCGGCCTGACCCCCGTCAAGGTCAACACGGTCCTGATGCCCGGGCTGAACGAGGAGGAGGCCCCCGACCTGCTCGCCTGGGCCGTCGAGCACGACTACGAGCTGCGGTTCATCGAGCAGATGCCCCTGGACGCCCAGCACGGCTGGAAGCGCGAGGGCATGGTCACCGCGGGCGACATCCTCGCCTCCCTGCGCACCCGTTTCGAGCTCACCCCCGAGGGCGCCGAGGAGCGCGGCTCGGCCCCCGCCGAGCGCTGGATCGTGGACGGCGGACCGCACCGCGTCGGCGTCATCGCCTCCGTCACCCGCCCGTTCTGCGCGGCCTGCGACCGCACCCGCCTGACGGCCGACGGCCAGATACGCACCTGCCTGTTCGCCACCGAGGAGACCGACCTGCGCGGCGCCCTGCGCTCCGGCGCCCCGGACGAGGAGATCGCCCGGATCTGGCGGCTGGCCATGTGGGGCAAGAAGGCAGGCGCGGGCCTGGACGACCCGTCCTTCGTGCAGCCCGACCGGCCGATGTCCGCGATCGGCGGCTAGCGGTCCCGCGGCTTCGGGCCGGCGTCCGCGGCTTCGGGTCAGCCGTCCGCTGCCGCGGACCACTCGGCGAAGGGGACCACGTCCTTCAGGAACCCGCGCACCCCGAGGAACTGCGACAGGTGCTCACGGTGCTCCTCGCACGCCAGCCACGTCTTGCGGCGCTCCGGCGTGTGGATCTTCGGGTTGTTCCACGCCAGCACCCACACGGCCGCGGCATGGCAGCCCTTGGCGGAGCAGATCGGGATGTCGTCAGTCACAGGTTTCTCACAGCCACGCAAACAAGGCGACGCCGAGCAGCCACGGGGGGAGCTGCCCGGCGTCGGTCTGTCGCTCCGACGGGGGATGCGGAGCGCGTACGCAGTATGTCATGGGTCACCCGCCCCCCGGCACCGGAACAACATGATTGATCTGAGGTTTTCCTGAGCTTCCCGCGGCGGTGCGGCACCCCCGGTCCTGGAGCCACGGGGGGCGTCCTGGTCACACCCCGTCCGCGTCGGCACGCTGGTGCCGGGGCGCCTCGCCCTTCGCTCCCGCCGCGGTGCCGTCCGACCCGTCCTCCGGGCCGGACTTGGCGAACGCGTCGTCCGAGCGCGGCGGCGTGATCATCGGTCGCGTCGGCATGGCCACGAACGTACCCGGCAGATCCGGCGCGTTCTCCCGCCCCGCGTTGGCGATGACCACCGCGACGTAGGGCAGGACGAGACCGAGCACCAGGGCCGCGATCGCCACGTACCGCTCGACGTTCCACAGCGACACGGCGAGGATCACCGACAGGGTGCGGACCGTCATCGAGATGACGTAGCGCCGCTGCCGGCCGCGCACGTCCTCCTGGAGGCCCGTCCGGGCCCCCGTGATCCGGAAAACCTGGGCGTTGCCGTCGCCGTGCTGTTTCCGCATCACTTTCCACCATCCGTCCGCATCGGATCGTCCGTATCGGACAGTTCCCCGTCCCGTGTCCGGTCCGTGACCGGTCGGGACACCGGCACGCACACCTCCAAGGTACGCCGCGCCCGTGGCCGCATCGAGAGTGGGGCGCCCTCCTGCCAGCGCGAACGGCCCCCGCGCCGGCGCCGGCGGGCCCACGCCTTCGTCCGTACGGCCGCGCCGGGCGGGCAGGGCGCGGCCGGCGCGCCGACACTGGGCGTAATGCTCATGTCGGACCGGACGAGGAGGCGGCCATGGGCTGGTTGTGGGCGATCATCGTGGGCTTTGTGCTGGGCCTGATCGCCAAGGCGGTCATTCCCGGCAAACAGCACAGCCCGCTCTGGCTGACCACCATCTTCGGCATCCTCGGCGCGATCGTCGGCAACGCGGTCGCCGTCGCGGCCGGCGTCGGCGAGACGTCCGGCATCGACTGGATCCGCCACATCTTCCAGCTGGTCGCCGCCATCATCATCGTCGCCCTGGGCGACGCCGCCTACATGGCGCTGTGGGGCAACAGGAAGCTCCAGCGATCCGCCCGGTAGCCGGAGCCGGAGCCGGAGCCGGTAGCCGGTCGCTGTAGCCGGTGGCCGGCACCGCGCCCGCGCGGACGCGGTGCCGGCCACCGTGCGGGCGGCGCCTCAGCCGCCGGTGACCTCGACCGCCGCCAGGTTCTTCTTGCCCCGGCGCAGCACCAGCCAGCGCCCGTGCAGCAGGTCCTCCTTGGCGGGGACCGCGTCCTCGGCGGTGACCTTGACGTTGTTCACGTAGGCGCCGCCCTCCTTCACCGTGCGGCGGGCGGCCGACTTGCTGGCCACCAGGCCGACCTCGGCGAACAGGTCGACGACCGGGCCGAGCTCGGCCACCTGGACGTGCGGCACCTCGGACAGCGCCGCGGTCAGCGTCCGCCCGTCCAGCTCCGCCAGCTCGCCCTGGCCGAACAGCGCCCTGGACGCGGCGATCACGGCGGCGGTCTGGTCCGCGCCGTGCACCAGCGTCGTCAGCTCCTCGGCCAGCGCGCGCTGCGCGGCCCGGGCCTGCGGGCGCTCCTCGGTCTGCCGCTCCAGCTCCTCAAGTTCCTCGCGGGACTTGAAGGACAGGATGCGCAGGTAGCGGGAGATGTCACGGTCGTCCACGTTCAGCCAGAACTGGTAGAACGCGTACGGCGTCGTCATCTCCGGGTCGAGCCAGACCGCGCCGCCCTCGGTCTTGCCGAACTTGGTGCCGTCCGCCTTCGTCATCAGCGGCGTCGCCAGCGCGTGCACCTCGGCCTCGGGCTCCAGCCGGTGGATCAGGTCGAGCCCCGCCGTCAGGTTGCCCCACTGGTCGCTGCCGCCCTGCTGGAGCGTGCAGCCGTACCGCCGGTAGAGCTGGAGGAAGTCCATGCCCTGGAGGATCTGGTAGCTGAACTCCGTGTAGCTGATGCCCTGGTCGGACTCCAGGCGCCGGGCCACGGAGTCCTTCGTCAGCATCTTGTTGACGCGGAAGTGCTTGCCGATGTCCCGCAGGAACTCGATCGCGGACAGGCCCTGGGTCCAGTCGAGGTTGTTCACCATGACCGCGGCGTTCTCGCCCTCGAAGGACAGGAACGGCTCGATCTGGCCGCGCAGCCTGCCCACCCAGCCGGCCACCGTCTCCGGATCGTTGAGCGTGCGCTCCGCCGTGGGGCGCGGGTCGCCGATCAGGCCCGTGGCGCCGCCGACCAGCGCCAGCGGCCGGTGCCCGGCCTGCTGGAGCCGGCGCACGGTGAGCACCTGGACCAGGTGCCCGACGTGCAGGGACGGCGCGGTCGGGTCGAAGCCGCAATAGAACGTGACGGGACCGTCCGCGAGCGCCTTGCGCAAAGCGTCCTCGTCAGTGGACAGGGCGAACAGCCCCCGCCACTTCAGCTCGTCGACGATGTCCGTCACGGTTCTCTTGTCTCCTCGGTGATCGCGGGGCAGTCGGGTGACAGCCGACTACGAGGTTATACGCCCTGACTGACAGAGCTCATGTTGAAATCCGGGACGCGGAGCATGGGCATCGCCGCCCTGGTGAAGTAGTCGCTCCACTCCCTGGGCAGCGTCCGCTCGGTGCGCCCCGCCTCGGCCGCCCGGCCCAGCAGGTCCACCGGCGACTCGTTGAACCGGAAGT
The DNA here is from genome assembly GCF_014650655.1 of Streptomyces anandii JCM 4720. Classification (GTDB taxonomy): domain Bacteria; phylum Actinomycetota; class Actinomycetes; order Streptomycetales; family Streptomycetaceae; genus Streptomyces; species Streptomyces anandii. Next base: position 27,216 of record NZ_BMVJ01000017.1, on the reverse strand, counting down.
TGTTGACCTGGCCGGTCACCTCGCCGTTCTCCACCAGGTACACCCCGTCCCGGGTCAGGCCCGTGAGCAGCAGCGTCGCGGGGTCCACCTCGCGGATGTACCACAGGCAGGTCAGCAGCAGCCCGCGCTCGGTGCCGGCCACCATCTCCTCGGCCGAGCGGTCGTCGCCGCCGTCCAGGATCAGGTTCCCCGCCGAGGGCGCCAGCGGCAGCCCGGTCAGGCCCGCGCTGTGCCGGGTGGTCAGCAGGTTCCGCAGCTCCCCGCCGCCGATCCACTCGGTCGCCCGCACCGGCAGCCCGTTGTCGAACACCGACCGGTCGTCCCCGGAGGAGTGCGCGACCACGAACGGGGCGCACTCCAGCCCCGGCTCGTGCGGGTCGCTGCGCAGGCTCAGCGGCAGCTCGCTGAGCCGGTCGCCGACGCGGGTGCCGCCGCCGGGGCGCGAGAACACCGTGCGCCCCTCCGCCGCGTCCCGGCCCGAGGCCGACCACATCTGGTAGATCAGCAGGTCCGCGACCGCGGTGGGCGGCAGCAGCGTCTCGTAGCGGCCCGCGGGCAGCTCGATCCGCCGCTCGGCCCAGCCGAGCCGTACGGCGAGCTCCGCGTCCAGCGCCGCCGGGTCGACGTCCTTGAAGTCCCGCGTGGCACGCCCCGCCCACGCCGAGCGCGTACGGTCCGGGGACTTGGCGTTCAGCTCCAGCGTGCCGTTGGGCTGGTCGTGCCTCAGACGCAGCCCCGTCGACGTGCCGAGGTAGGTCGACACCAGCTCGTGGTTGGCGAAGCCGTACAGCTCGCGCCCGCCGGCACGCGCGCGTGCGAAGGACTCGCCGAGCGCCGGCGCGAAGTCGGCGAACACCGCCGAGGAGGTCTCGGCGGGCGCGTCGGTGAAGTCGGGGGACTGCGGTACGTCCGTGACCAGCGGCTGGGCGTCCTCGGCGGGCCCGGCGCCGTGCGCGGCGGCCTCGGCGGCCCGCACCAGCGGCTCCAGCTCGTCGTCCGTCACCGCCGACCGGGACACGACACCGGAGGCGGTGCCCTCCTTGCCGTCGACGGTCGCGATGACGGTGAGCGTGCGCCCGCGCGTGACGCCGTTCGTGGTCAGCGCGTTGCCCGCCCAGCGCAGGTTTGCGGTGGAGTGCTCGTCGGCGATCACGACGCAACCGTCGGCCCGGGACAGGGAAAGAGCCCGCTCGACGACCTCGTGCGGCTTGCTGGTGCGCGGGCTCATCGACCGGCCTCCTGGGTGGTGTTCAGAATGTTGACGCCCCGGAACAGGGCCGAGGGACAGCCGTGCGAGACGGCCGCGATCTGGCCCGGCTGGGCCTTGCCGCAGTTGAAGGCGCCGCCCAGGACGTAGGTCTGCGGGCCGCCGACCGCCGCCATGGAGCCCCAGAAGTCGGTGGTGGTCGCCTGGTAGGCGACGTCGCGCAGCTGCCCGGTCAGCCGCCCGTTCTCGATCCGGAAGAAGCGCTGCCCGGTGAACTGGAAGTTGTAGCGCTGCATGTCGATGGACCACGACCGGTCCCCGACCACGTAGATCCCCCGGTCCACCCCGCCGATCAGGTCCTCGGTGGACATCCCGGCCGGATCCGGCCTCAGCGACACGTTCGCCATGCGCTGCACGGGCACGTGCCCGGGGGAGTCGGCGAAGGCGCACCCGTTGGACCGCTCGAACCCGGTCAGCCGCGCGATCCTGCGGTCCAGCTGGTAGCCGACCAGCGTCCCCTCCTTCACCAGGTCCCACGACTGCGCCTCGACGCCCTCGTCGTCGTAGCCGACCGTGGCCAGGCCGTGCTCTGCGGTGCGGTCACCGGTGACGTTCATCAGCTCGGAGCCGTACCGCAGCTTGCCGAGCTGGTCGAAGGTGGCGAAGGAGGTGCCGGCGTAGGCGGCCTCGTAGCCGAGCGCGCGGTCCAGCTCGGTGGCGTGCCCGATGGACTCGTGGATGGTCAGCCACAGGTTGGAGGGGTCGACCACGAGGTCGTAGACCCCCGCCTCGACGCTCGGCGCGCGCATCTTCTCGGCCAGCAGTCCCGGAATCCGCTCCAGCTCGCCCTCCCAGTCCCAGCCGGTCCCCGTCAGGTACTCCCAGCCGCGCCCGGCGGGCGGCGCCAGCGTGCGCATGGAGTCGAACTCCCCGCTGGACTCGTCCACCGACACGGCGGTCAGCTGCGGATGCAGCCGCACCCGCTGCTGCGTGGTCACGGTCCCCGCCGTGTCGGCGTAGAACTTGTTCTCGTGCACCGTCAGCAGGGAGGCGTCGACATGGTTGACGCCGTCGCCCGCCAGCAGCCGCGAACTCCACTCGGCGAGCAGCGCGGTCTTCTCCTCGTCCGGCACGGAGAACGGGTCGATCTCGTACGACGACACCCACGTCTTCTCCGCGTGCACCGGCTCCCCGGCCAGCTCCACGCGCTCGTCCGACCCGGCGGCCCTGATGATCCGCGCGGACAGCTTCGCCATCGCCACGGCCTGCGTGGCCACCCGCGCCGCCGCGTCCATGGTCAGGTCCACACCCGAGGCGAAGCCCCACGTCCCGCCGTGCACGACCCGCACCGCGTACCCGAGGTCGGTGGTGTCCGACGACCCCGACGGCCGCGCGTCCCTCAGCCGCCAGGACGCGCTGCGCACCCGCTCGAACCGGAAGTCCGCGTGCTCCGCGCCCAGCGCACGCGCCCGCGCGAGCGCCGCGTCGGCGAGGGCGCGTAGGGGAAGGGCCGTGAAGGCCTCGTCGATCGTATGTGGCACCGGGGATCTCCCTGCTGTCGTCGCCTGTGGCTCCGATCATGTCGCGCGGGCGGCGGCGGGGACCACATGTTTGCGGGCCGAGTCCGCTGTTTTCTGTAGGGACTCGACAGTGAGTCCCGCACGTCACTGTCGGTGCCCGCTTGTCCGCCGTCGCGGCGGTACCGATAGGTTTTCGGTGAAGCCGCCTGTCATCCGCGTGTCCGGGTGAACAGCCGGAACGCCTAGAGACCGCTACGAAAGGGTGATCCGTTGAGCCGCTCGGTTCTCGTCACCGGAGGCAACCGGGGCATCGGCCTCGCCATCGCCCGCGCGTTCGCCGACGCCGGCGACCAGGTCGCGATCACGTACCGCTCGGGGGAGCCGCCGGCCGGTTTCTTCGCCGTCAAGTGCGACATCACCGACCCCGAGCAGGTGGAGCAGGCCTACAAGGAGATCGAGGCCGAGCAGGGTCCGGTCGAGGTGCTGATCGCCAACGCCGGCGTCACCAAGGACCAGCTGCTCATGCGGATGACCGAGGAGGACTTCACCTCGGTCATCGACACCAACCTCACCGGCACCTTCCGCGTCGTCAAGCGTGCCAACCGGGGCATGCTGCGCGCCAAGAAGGGCCGCGTCGTCCTGGTCTCCTCCGTGGTCGGCCTGCTCGGCTCGGCCGGCCAGGCCAACTACGCCGCCTCCAAGGCCGCCCTCGTCGGCTTCGCGCGCTCCCTCGCCCGTGAGCTGGGCTCGCGCAACATCACCTTCAACGTCGTCGCCCCCGGCTTCGTCGACACCGACATGACCCGCGCGCTCAACGACGAGCAGCGCGAGGCGATCATGTCGCAGGTGCCGCTCGGCCGATACGCGCAGCCGGAGGAAGTCGCCGCTGCGGTGCGGTTCCTCGCCTCGGACGAGGCCTCGTACATCACTGGAGCCGTCATCCCGGTTGACGGCGGACTGGGAATGGGTCACTGATCACCATGAGCGGAATCCTCGAGGGCAAGCGCGTCCTGATCACCGGTGTGCTGATGGAGTCCTCCATCGCCTTCCACACCGCCAAGCTGGCTCAGGAGCAGGGCGCGGAGATCATCCTCACCGCCTTCCCGCGGCCCACCCTGACCGAGCGCATCGCCAAGAAGCTCCCCAAGCCCACCAAGGTCATCGAGCTCGACGTCACCAACGACGAGCACCTCGGGCGCCTGGCCGACGTGGTCGGCGAGGAGCTCGGCGGGCTCGACGGCGTAGTGCACTCCATCGGCTTCGCGCCGCAGGACGCGCTCGGCGGCAACTTCCTCAACACGCCGTTCGAGTCGGTGTCCACCGCCATGCACGTCTCGGCGTTCTCCCTGAAGTCGCTGACCATGGCCTGCCTGCCGCTGATGCAGAACGGCGGCTCGGTGGTGGGGCTCACCTTCGACGCGCAGTACGCGTGGCCGCAGTACGACTGGATGGGCCCGGCCAAGGCCGCCCTGGAGGCCGTCAACCGGTACCTGGCGCGCGACCTCGGCAAGCAGAACGTCCGCACCAACCTCATCTCCGCGGGCCCGATCGGCTCCATGGCCGCCAAGTCCATCCCCGGCTTCGGCGAGCTCGCCTCCGTCTGGGACACCCGTGCCCCGCTGGAGTGGGACCTGAAGGACCCCGAGCCGGCCGGCCGCGGTGTCGTGGCGCTGCTGAGCGACTGGTTCCCGAAGACCACCGGCGAGATCATCCACGTGGACGGCGGTCTGCACGCCGTCGGCGCCTGACGGCTGCCGCCTCCGGCGGCGCACAGCACACGGGCCCGCGCCCCTTCGGGGGTGCGGGCCCTCGCGCGTTCCGGGGCGTCCGACGGCGGCAGCCGCTCCGTTCACCCGGTCGGAGTACCCGGCCGGGCGGGGCGCGGCCGGCGGGTCGACGCTTGTAGTACGCCCCTCACCTCACGTTTTCCTCCCCAGCCCGGCCGAGGAGGTCCCTGTGCGCCTGTCCCGCAGCGTGGCCTCGGTGACCGTGGCCGTGGCTCTCGTACTGTCCCTGCCTTACGAGGCGATGCCGCACGCGCGCGTGCGGACCGGCCCGCCCACGGCGGCCGAACCGTTCGGCGCCACCTGCCGCACCGGCGTCTCCGGGTCACGGGTGACCGCCTACTGCCACAACCCGTACCCCGAGACGGACCGGGTCGGCCTGCACATCGAGTGCGCCCGCTGGTGGGACCTGGACAGCGACGGCTCACCGGTGGACGTGGGACCCGCGCAGACCGTGCGGCTGACCGGCCGCTGCTGGATGGAGGTCCGCTCGGCCTGGGTCAGCCACGAACCGGACTGAAGCCTTTCTTCCGGGTCAGGCCGGCTCCGAGTTGCCTCGCCTGCCGGGCGACCGGCGGCAAGATCCGGAAGAGAGGCCCTGGAGCCGGCCGGTACGGCACTGGAACGGATAGCTCGCCGCCTCCACCCCGGCGGCCTCGGCGTCGCCCGCGCGGATCGCGTCGAGCAGCCGGGTGTGGTCCATGTACGTGTCCGGCGTCAGCTCGGCGCCGACGTCCGCGCGCAGCCAGTCCCGCAGCACCTCGCCGAGGTCCGCGTACATCGCGGTCATGACGTCGTTGTGGGAGGCGGCCACGACCGCCAGGTGGAAGGTGGAGTCCGCGGTCACGAACGCCTCCGTGTCACCGGACTCCCAGGCCTCCTCGCGGCGCAGCAACTGAGCGTGCAGTTGCTTGAGGTCCTTCTCGGTGCGTCGCTCGGCGGCCAGCCTCGCCGCGGCCGACTCCAGGGTCGAGCGCAGTTCCGCGATGTGCCGCGCGTCGGCGCCCGCGAAGCGGCGGTGCATCACGCCCGCCAGTTCGCTGGTGGCCACCACGTACGTGCCCGAGCCCTGGCGGATGTCGAGCAGGCCGTTGTGCGCGAGGGCGCGGACCGCCTCGCGGACGGTGTTGCGGGCCACCCCGAGCTGCTCCACCAGCTCGGGCTCCGTGGGGATGCGGGAGCCGACCGGCCACTCGCCCGAGGTGATCTGGTTCCGCAGCGCGGCGATGACCTGCTCGGACAGCGCCGAGCGGCGCGGATGGCTCAGGGGCATGGCACACCTTCGCACGCGGGGCGCCGGGAGCGGGTCCCGGGCCATGGACAGCCAATCATCCCATGATTCTATGATGGATCCCATGGCACGCGAGGAGACGACCCGGACGACGACGACAACGACCCACCCCGCACCGGCCGCGACCGCCGCCCCCGGGGAGCCCCGCACGGCGGGCCCCACGCGCGCGTGGACCATGCGTCTGGTCGTCGTCGGCATCGTGCTGTCGGCGCTGAACCTGCGCCCCGCCATCACCAGCCTCGGGGCGCTCCTGGAGGAGGTCCGCGACGGGCTCGGCATGAGCGGCAGCGTGGCCGGTGTGCTCACCTCGGTGCCCCCGCTGTGCTTCGCCGTCTTCGGTGTCATGGCGCCCCGGCTCGCCCGCCGCTTCGGACTCCCGGCCGTGGTGTGCGCGGGCATGACCGCCATCACCGCGGGCCTGCTGATCCGGCCGTACGCCGGCGGCACGTTCGCGTTCGTGGCCGCCAGCGCGCTCGCCCTCATGGGCATCGCCGTCAGCAACGTCCTCATGCCGGTCATCGTCAAGCGCTGGTTCCCCGACCGGGTCGGGTCCATGACCGGCCTGTACTCGATGGCCCTGGCGCTCGGCACCTCGGCCGCCGCCGCCGCGACCGTGCCGCTGACCGGCGCGCTCGGCGGCGGCTGGCAGGCGGGGCTCGCCGCGTGGGCCGCGCTCGCCGCGGTCGCCGTACTGCCGTGGCTGCCTCTGATACGGGAGCGGGGATCGGCGGACCGGGGGAGGGGATCGGCGCCTTCCGGGCGGGCGCGGGCCGGGCGGGAGCCCGCGCGGGACGAGGGGTCCGGTGCCGGTGAGGAGCGGGCTCCCGCGCGGGAGGCGCAGTCACCGGCGCTGCGGATCACCCGGAGCCGTACGGCCTGGGCGCTGGCCGTGTTCTTCGGCCTCCAGGCCACCGCCGCCTACATCACCATGGGCTGGATGGCGCAGATCTTCCGCGACGCGGGCGTGCCCGCCGGGACGGCCGGACTGCTGCTCGCCGTCACCATGGTCATGGGCGTGCCGCTCGCCTTCGTCATCCCGCGCGTGGCCACCCGGCTGCCCCGCCAGGGCCCGATCGTGCTGGTGCTCGGCGTCTGCGGCCTCGCCGGCTACGCCGGCCTGTACTTCGCGCCGGCCGCCGGCGCCTGGGCGTGGGCCCTGCTCCTCGGCGTGTCCAACTGCGCCTTCCCGCTCGCGCTCACCATGGTCGGCATGCGGGCCCGCACCGGCGCGGGCGTGGCCCAGTTGTCGGCGTTCGCGCAGAGCACCGGCTACCTGATCTCCATTCCGGGGCCGCTGCTGGTCGGCGTGCTGTACCAGAGCAGCGGCGGCTGGGGGCTGCCGATCGCGCTCATGGCCGCGCTGATGATCCCGCAGATGGTGGTGGGCTGCCTGGCCGGACGCGACCGCACGGTGGAGGAGGAGGCGACGCGCTGAGAGCCCCCGGGGGCCGTGTCGCGGGCGAAGGGTGCGAGACTGGGCGCATGCAGCCTGTGCTCGATCCCAACCCGCCGAACGGCCAGAAGAAGATGCTGCTCGTCTTCGGCTCGTTCTTCGCCATCTTCGTGATCATCGCCATCGTCGCGACCATCGCCTCGCCCTGAGCCGCGCCCTGATCCCGTGTCCCGTCGCACCGGTCCGGATCCCGCCGCGCCGACCCCTTGGTAGGGCTGGCACCACCATCCCCTAGGGGGCCAGGGTCAGGGTCAAGTGGGTGGATCACCGGATGGGCCGCGGGGCGCCCTTTCCGTAACTTCGAGATGTGACCGCGGGCGGCGGTCCCAGGACCACTCGAAGACCAGCGGAGGCGATCATGTCGGCCCCTACGTACACCCGGCCCCACACGGCGTCCCGGGGCGGCGCCGGCAACCGGCTGCCGTGGTGGGCCCTGGCCCTCCCGGCCCTCGCCTTCATCACGCTGCTGGCCCTGATACTGAACCCGTCGAACGCGCATGCGGCAACCGGCGACCCCGCCGTCACCCAGCTGCTTCAGCGCGCGCAGGAACTGCTGGCCCGCTGAAGAAAGCCGCATGTCAACTCCCTGCGCCCCGTGGCCTGTTTCATGCGAAGCTGGGAGCCATGAGCGTCGCAGAACCCCGCAGGATTGTCCTCTTCCGGCATGCGAAAGCCGACTGGCCCCAGGTGACCGACCACGAGCGACCGCTCGCCGAGCGTGGCCGCACGGACGCCGCGGTCGCCGGACGCAAGCTGGCCGACACCGGCATCCCCATCGACCTGGCCCTGTGCTCGACCGCGGCCCGCACCCGCGAGACCTGGAAGCTCGCCGTCCACGAACTGCCGCACCGGCCGAAAACCGTCTATGAGGAGCGGGTCTACGAGGCTTCGCCCGGCGAACTGATCACCGTGCTCAACGAGACGCCGGACGACGTGCAGAACCTCGTCCTGATCGGCCACAACCCGGGCGTCCAGGGCCTGGCCGAGGTGCTGTCCGGCTCCGCCGAACCGGAGGCCCGCGAGCGGATGAGCCGCCGCGGCTTCCCCGCCGCCGCCTTCGCCGTCGTCTCCTTCGACGGCTCCTGGAAGAGCCTGGAGCCGGGCGTGGCCACGCTGCTCGACTACTGGGCGCCCTCGGACTGACCGCACCCCCGCGCTCGGTCCGCGCGGGGCCCGCCCCGGCGGTCCGCACGGGACGAGTGCCCCGCGCGGGAGGCCCGGCAGCCCTGGAGGGCGCCGGGCCTCATGGCGTACTGGGGGCTCAGTGCTCCTCGTGGGCGTCGGCCGCCTCGACCTCCTCGCGGGTGACCCCGAGCAGATACAGGACCGTGTCCAGGAACGGCACGTTCACCGCCGTGTGCGCCGCCTCCCGGACCACCGGCTTGGCGTTGAAGGCGACCCCGAGACCGGCCGCGTTGAGCATGTCCAGATCGTTGGCCCCGTCCCCGATCGCCACCGTCTGCGACAACGGCACGCCCGCCTGCGCGGCGAACCTCCGCAGCAGCCGTGCCTTGCCCGCCCGGTCGACGATCTCGCCGGTGACCCGGCCGGTGAGCCTGCCGTCGACGATCTCCAGGGTGTTGGCCTGCGCGAAGTCCAGGCCCAGCCGCTCCTTGAGGTCGTCGGTGACCTGGGTGAACCCGCCCGAGACGACACCCACCTGGTAGCCGAGCCGCTTGAGCGTACGGATCAGGGTGCGCGCGCCCGGCGTGAGCCGGACCTCGCTGCGGACCTTGTCCACCACCGAGGCGTCCAGCCCCTGGAGCAGCGCCACACGCGCGTGCAGCGACTGCTCGAAGTCCAGTTCCCCGCGCATCGCGGCGGCCGTCACCTCGGCGACCTTGTCCTCGCAGCCGGCGTGCGCGGCGAAGAGCTCGATCACCTCGTCCTGGATGAGCGTGGAGTCCACGTCCATCACGACCAGGCGCTGCGCCCGCCGGTGCAGGCCCGCCGCGACCACCGCGACATCGACACCCAGTGCCGCCGCGTCGGTGGCCAGTGCGGTGCGCAGCGGTTCGGTCTCCACGCCGGACACCGCGAACTCCACTGCCGTGACCGGGTACTTGGCGAGCCGGAAGATACGGTCGATGTTGCCCCCGGCCTTGGTGATCCGTGCCGCGATCTGGGCGGTCGCCTCGGCGGTGAGCGGATGGCCGAGCACGGTGACCAGGGAGCGCCCCGAGCCGCGCGGCCGGTTGTCGCCCCGGCCGGAGATGATCTCGGCCTGCATCTTCATCGACTCGGCCCAGCTGTGCACGGTGGCCCGCAGGTCGCCCTCGAGCCCGGCGGGGGGCTGGGTGACGAGCGCGCACAGCACCATCCGGCCACGGGTGACGACCTGCTCGATGTCGACCACGTCGAGGGAGTAGGCGGCGAGGGTGTCGAAGAGTCCGGCCGTGATGCCCGGCCTGTCCTTCCCGAAGATCTTGACGAGAAGGGTGGGTTCGTCGGCAGTCTGCGAAGCGCTCATGGTGTTTCCACCGTATCCGGCACCCAGTGCCTCACGCCCCTCAGGTCCGCCTGGCGGACAGGTATTCGGACCGTCACTTCTTCGGCGCCCGGGGAGGCCTCGGCGGCGGGGGAGCGTCGTCGGGCGGGGGCGGCGGCCACTCGCCCGCGCGGGGGCGCGGCCGTCGCTCGGGCGGCCGCGGTGGCGGCGGCGGTACCGGCCCGATCATCGTCGGAGCCCCGGCGACGTCCTCGTCCCCGTCCCGCACCTCGCCGGGCAACTGGAGGTAGGGATTCGTGGCGGCATTCGGCGGCCGGTAGGGCACCCCCGGCACATAGGGCCCGGCCTGCCCGTCCGCGCCGCCTTCCCCGGCCCCACGTGACCCTGCCGGCCCGCCCCCGCCCCGGGGCCCGGAGCCGGGAGTGCCCGACCCGGAAGCGGCACGTCCAGCCGACCCGTCCCGGTTCTGGGCACCACCAGACCCCACCGGCCCGTCCCCGTCCCGGGGACCACCAGACCCCGCGCGCCCGCCCCGGGCTCCGGAGGCTGGTGTCCCCGCCCGCCCGTCCCGGGATCCGCGCGCACCGGGTGCGCCGCGTCCGTATCCCGGTGCGTACGGCTCCACCCGCCCGTCCCGGGATCCGCGCGCACCGGGTGCGCCGCGTCCGTATCCCGGTGCGTACGGCTCCACCCGCCCGTCCCGTCCCGGCGGCCCGGCCGCATAAGGTCCCGCCTGCTGGTTCCCGGATCCGTGGGGTTCTCCCGGCCCGGCGGCCCCGCCCCATTCCCGGGTGGTGCCCGGCCTCGGCTCCTCCGCTCCGCCCCACCGGCGGGTGGCCTCCCAGCCTCCCGCCTCCCCGTCCCGCCGCCCTCCGATGCCGCCCGCCGGACTCCCCCCGGAGACCGCGCCGTACCCGGCGGCACCCACCGCCGGGCTTCCCCCGCAGGCGCCCGCGCCGTACCCCGCGGCGCCCGCCGCCGGGCTCCCCGCGGGGGCACCCGCACCCCGCCCTGCGGTGCCTGCCGCCGGGACCGGTGTCGCGGGGCCTCCCGCGGCGCCCAGGGCCAGTGGTGACGCCCGGCGGCCCGCTGCTCCCGCCGCGGTCGCCAGAAGGGCGCCGGCCGCACCCGCGCCGGCGCCCCACACGGCGCCCAGCAGCAGCGCCGTACCGAGGTGCCCGTGCAACTCGATCCCCGCGCCGAACGCGTCGAAGCCCAGTACCGACAGCGAGGCGTCGACGGACACCTCCGTCAGCCAGGCGAGGAGCGGAAGGGCCAGCGCGGTCACGACGCCCAGCCGCAGCGCGCACCGCCCCGCGAACCCGAGGGAGCCCGAGCCCCGGCCGCTCCCCGGCGCCGGGGGACCGGCGGCCACGGGAGTGCGTACCGCCGTCAGCACCCCCGCCAGCAGCATCGTCAGCGCCGCCGCGACCCCCAGCAGCCACACGCGGCCGTCCAGTTGGGCCAGCCGCCCCAGCGTGACCGGCTGGTCCGATTGGACGGTCAGCAACTGGTCCAGCGGATGGGGCAGCAACTTGGCCAGCTCGCCCGTGGCCCTGCCGTCCCACGGCACGAACAGGCCGACCGGGATGCCGAGCCACACCCCGTTCGGCGCGCCGAGCAGCGCGGCCCCCGCGATGCGCCGGGGATGGGCGTCCCCGATCGCCGCGTACCCGGCCGCCGCGAGCCCCGCGACTACCGCCACAAGTAACACGCAAACCAGCGCCGACACGGCCGGCCGCACGACCCGGTGAACGGCCTGCCAGCCGCGTGGCAGCGGGGTGCGGCGCGAGGCGAGCAGGGCGACGAGGAGGACGCCCGCCGACCAGCAGAGCCCGCCGAGCAGCGTGGGCGCGGTGTCCACGGTGAACCCCACGGCCGCCTTGGCGTCGATCAGCTTGCCGATGTTGTCCGGCAGCAGCCCGCCGATGTTGCCGAGGTCGCCGAGCCCGGGAATGCTCACGTCCCCCGAACCCCCGCCGCCCGGCAGCCGGTCGAGCCCGAGCGAGCCGCCGTCGATCGTGACGACGTCGTGCCCCGCCCAGGCGAGGCCGCCCATCATCGCCACGAACAGCGCCACCACCGCCCCCGCTCGCGCCAGCAGTTCGCCCGGCGCGATCACGACTCCCGCCGGGCGCAGGGACCGCAGGAAGAAGTACGACAGCAGCAGCGCACCGGCCAGTCCCACCCCCAGTGGCGTGATCTGGATGGCGGTGTGCGCCTCGGCCCCCTTGAGCCCGAACGCGGACACGTCCCCGGACGGCTTCACCGCACCGCCCGCCCCAAGTGCCACCACCGCGGCGGTCATCGGCCCCAGCGAGGCCGCCGAGTCCGCGCCCAGCAGATGCAGACCGAGCGCGGCCGTGCCCGCCATCCCCACCAACGCCCAGCTCACACAGGCGATCGCGGACAACAGCACGTCCGGCCACGGCGGACGGGCACCGTGACCGGCAGTGGTCCCGACTCGCTCGGCAGCACTCATGGCAGACCCCCCGATCCGCGGCGCGGCGATGCCGCCGCGCATGTCCCCCTCGCCTGGAATACCACTCTCCGGCCCGGTTTCAACCCCGTCAACGCCAACAGTCGAAGCGTGCGTTACGCACTCATGACAAGGCCCGGCTTTCGGTCAGAGGGCGGAGCCTGAAATAGTTCCCCACGATGTTCGACATCCCTAGACTCCCTGTGATGGGGGTAACTCGGGGGACAACTCAGTGGGGCATGGAGTGCCGGAACTCGTACTGGAAACAAACGGACGGACCTGGACGCTCGATGCGTCCCGGCCATACACCCTCGGACGCGATCCGCAGGGGGACATCGTGTTCGACGACGCCAGGGTCTCCTGGCGGCATGCCACGGTCAGCTTCAACGGCCGCAGTTGGGTCATCGAGGATCACGGCAGCACCAACGGCACGTTCGTGGGGGGCCAGAGGGTCCAGCAGGTGGAGATCGGCCCCGGCTCGGCCGTCCACCTGGGCAACGCCACCGACGGACCGCGCCTGAACCTCTCCGGCGCCGCGGCCTCGGTCGCCACGCCGCAGGCCCGGCCCCAGCAGCAGCCGTACGCCGCTCAGGGCGCCGGCCCCGGCTGGGCCCAGCAGGCGCCGCAGGCCCAGGCGCCGCAGGCACCGCCGTCGCAGCCGCAGGCCGGCTGGCAGCAGCCGCCGCAGCAGACGCCGTCGATCCCGCAGCAGCAGGGCTCCGGTGGCGCGGCGGGGGCGCCGCCGGTCTACGGCGACCGCAGCCCGACCACGTTCCACCAGTTCTCGCTCGGCCGCGTGATGCGCATCGGCCGCGCCCTGGAGAACGACCTGGTCGTCTCCGACCTGCAGGTCTCCCGCAACCACGCGGAGTTCCACGCGACCCCCGACGGCCGCTTCGAGATCCGCGACCTCGGCTCGCACAACGGCACGTACGTCAA
>NZ_BMVJ01000017.1:9510-14072 GCF_014650655.1 Streptomyces anandii JCM 4720 | reverse complement strand
CGGCCAGCCGATCCCCAAGGGCGGCTCGGCCACGCTCGGCCCGACCGACATCGTCGGCGTCGGCCACTCGACGTTCCGCATCGTCGGCGACCGGCTCGAGGAGTTCGTCGACACCGGTGAGGTGTCCTTCTCCGCCCGCCATCTGACCGTCACGGTCGACGGCGGCAAGCAGATCCTCAAGGACGTCTCCTTCGGCGTCCCGGAGAAGTCGCTGATCGCGGTCATCGGCCCGTCCGGTTCCGGCAAGTCGACCCTGCTCAAGGCGCTCACCGGCTACCGGCCGGCCGACCAGGGCGAGGTCCTCTACGACAACCGCAACCTCTACAAGCAGTTCGCCGAGCTGCGCCAGCGCATCGGTCTGGTCCCGCAGGACGACATCCTGCACAAGGAGCTGACCGTCAAGAAGGCCCTCAAGTACGCGGCCAAGCTGCGCTTCCCGGCCGACACCACGGCCGCCGAGCGCGACGCCCGCATCGACGAGGTGCTGCGCGAGCTGAAGCTCGACATCCACAAGGACAAGAAGGTCACCTCCCTCTCCGGCGGCCAGCGCAAGCGCGTCTCGGTGGCCCTGGAGCTGCTCACCAAGCCGTCGCTGATCTTCCTGGACGAGCCCACGTCGGGCCTGGACCCGGGCATGGACCGCGACGTGATGCAGCTGCTGCGCGGCCTGGCCGACGACGGCCGTACGGTCCTGGTCGTCACCCACTCCGTGGCCGAACTGGCGATCTGCGACAAGCTGCTGGTGATGGCCCCCGGCGGCGCCGTCGCCTACTTCGGGCCGCCGGAGGAGGCGCTGAACTTCTTCGGCTACGACAGCTGGGCAGACGTCTTCTCCGCCTTCGAGAACTACCGCGACTACGACTGGGCGGGCCGCTGGAAGGGCTCGCAGCACTACCAGATGTACGCCGCGGACATCGACGCGGTCGCCCCGCAGTCCGTACACATGCCTCCGCCGCAGGCGATGAAGCCGCCCAAGCCGCAGGGCTGGGGTTCGCAGCTGCTGACCCTGATCCGGCGCTACGTCGCGGTGATCGCCTCCGACAAGGGCTTCCTGGCGCTGACGGTGATCCTGCCGGCGGTGCTCGGCGCGGTCAGCCTGCTGATCGACCACAACAGGGGCCTGCTGGTCAACCCGGTCAACCCGCGCACCGGCGTGCACGTGCCGAACGGCACGGCGACCACGGTGCTGCTGATCCTCGCGGTCGGCGCGTGCTTCGCGGGCGCGGCCAACTCCGTCCGAGAACTGATCAAGGAACGGGTCATCTACGAGCGCGAGCGCGCGACCGGCCTGTCCCGCTCGGCGTATCTGATGTCCAAGGTGGTCGTGCTGGGCGCGGTCACGGTGCTCCAGGGACTGATGGTCGGCCTGATCGGCTTCTCCAGCCGCGAGATCCCCGACAAGGGCGTGGTCCTGGGCAACGCCACGCTCGTCGAGCTGTGCCTGCCGATCATGGCGCTGGGCTTCACCTCGATGATGGTCGGCCTGGTCATCTCCTCGCTGGTGAAGACCGCCGAGAAGACCATGCCCCTGCTGGTGATGTTCGCGATCATCCAGGTCGTCTTCACCGGCTGCCTGTTCACGCTGAACGGCACGGTGGGCGTCAACCAGTTCTCGTACCTGATGCCCTCGCGCTGGGCGGTGGGTGTGGCGGGCGCCACGCTGGACTTCAACAACATCGCCCCGAACACCGACGACCCGGGCAAGACCGACCCGCTGTGGAACCACACGGCCACGGCCTGGACCGTCGACATGTTCGCGCTGATCGTGCTCGGTGTGATCTGCGGCTTCCTCGTGGCCCGCTTCCTGCGCCGCCACGAGCCGGAGGTCATGCGCAAGTAGCGGACGGCGGCACTCGGGCACGGGCCCGCGCGCACGCGAAGGGCGGCACCCCGCAACGGGGTGCCGCCCTTCCGCGTGTCTGGAGAGGCCCGCGCCGGCCTCAGTACGCGCTGTTGACGTTGTCGATCGAGCCGTAGCGGTGCGCGGCGTAGTTCGCCGCGGCCGTGATGTTGGCGACCGGGTCGTAGATGTTCTTCGACGTGCCGGGGACGTGGTACGTGTTGAAGGTCGGGTCGATGACCTGCAGCAGGCCCTTGGACGGGATGCCGTTGATCGCGTTGATGTCCCAGTTGTTGATGGCCATCGGGTTGCCCGAGGACTCCCGCATGATGTTGCGGTGGAGGCCGCTGTAGGAGCCGGGGATGTTGTGCTGCTTCATGATGTCCAGCGCCTGGCGGATCCAGCCGTCCAGGTTGTTGCCGTAGCTGGTGGACGCGGCGACGGTCTGCATCTGCGGACGCTGCGCGGAGCGGCTCGCGGCCTGCTTCGCCTGGCGCGCGGCCTCGGCCTTGCGCTTGGCGGTGGCCTCGGCGGCGGCCTTCTTCGCGGCGGCCTGGGCCTTCTGCTTGGCCGCTGCCTGCTTCTTGGCGTCGATCTGCTGGATCTTCACGCTGGCGCCGGCGAGCTGGTCGGTGACGCTGGCCTTGACCTGCTTGGCGGGCGCGGAGGCTATCTGCGCCGGGGCGGCCGCGACGGCGTCCGCGGTGGTCGTCGTCTGCGCCTGGCCGGGGACGGCGGTGAAGGCGAGGGAGGCGGCGCCGAGGGCGGCGACACCGGCGACGGCGATCTTGTGGGTCTTGGTCAGGTCACGACTGGAGCGGGGGAAGCGGAAGTTTGCGGGCATGGCGAAATGGACCTCTTCGAGTAGCGCGGAGGTCGCTCTCCGGACTGCGGGAGGGGGTCCTTCCCACACGAGTGCCGGGGGCGGAAACCCGCGGCGCTGAGCGACGAGAGCAATTCTTAGCTGCCGCAAAATCCGAGGGCAAAGGTGTGACGTACGAAGCCGGATAGTGGATCGGGAACTGACAAAACGGGACAGACAGGGATGTCTGCCCCGTTCATCAAGGGATGCTGTGTCTCCTATGCCCCTTCGTACGTGATGTGCGCCCTATGTGCGTCCTCACATCGCTCAAGAGGTTTCCTCACAGCAGGTTGCCGTCGCAACGCTCTGTGTAAGGGGTTTTCGGCGGCAGCAGGAGGTGTACGTCCCCGAACTCGTGCCACAGGTACCGCCCGGCCAGCGCCGCCTCGTAACTGTGGTCGACCGCGGCCCGCCCGGCCACCGCCTCCAGCATCAGCAGATGCGAGGCCTCCGGCTCGTGCAGCCCCGTCAGCAGCCCGTCGACCACCCGCACCCCGCGCTCGGGCGTCACGACCAGATCCGTCCACCCCGCGGCCGCCCGCACCACCCCGTCAGGACCGGCCGCGGACTCCACCGCCCGCACCGCCGTGGTGCCCACGGCCACCACCCGCCCGCCGGCCGCCCGGGCCGCCCCGATCAGCCGCGCGGACGCCTCCGGCACCGAGAACCGCTCCGGATACGGCGGCTCGTGCGCCTCCGCCGAGGCGACCCCCGTGTGCAGGATGACAGGAGCGAACTGCACCCCCCGGCTCACCAGCTCCACCACCAGCCGCGCGGTGAAGGGCCGCGCCGCACTCGGCATCTCCGCACTGCCCGACCCGTCGGCCGGCGGCACCGCGAACACGGTCTGGTACACGGACAGCGGCTGGTCCCGCTCCGTATAGGAGTAGCGGATCGGCCGGCCGTGCTCGCGCAGCATCCCAAGGACCCCGCCCTCGCGCCCCGCCACCCGCGCCCACCACAGCCGCGCGCTCCGGGCGCTCAGCGGCTCCTCCAGCACCAGCCGCACACCCCCCGGCAGCATCACCTCAGTACCCGCGGGCCCGCCCGCACGCGCGCGCGTGGTGCCGCGGCCGTCCGGATCACGCAGCTCGACCGCCCAGCGCCCGTCGTCCCCCGGCGAGGAGAAGTGCACCACCACGCGCGCGTGCCCGACCCGCCCGTCCACCGCCGCGGCCAGTGTGGGGGAGGTGTTGACCACCAGCACGTCCCCGGCCCGCAGCAGCCCGGGCAGCTCCGCGAAGGCGTGGTGCGACACCTCCGTCCCGCGCGAGACCAGCAGCCGCACCGCACCCCGGTCCCGACCCGGCCCGCGCTGCTCCACGGGCACCCGCGCCGACAGCCCCTCCGGCACCCGCACCGCCGACCTCATCGCTCCTCCAGCAGGGACGGCGCGCTGTAGCGGCCGCTCGCCGGCCGCTCGTCCAGCAGCCGCAGGAACGCCGGCACCACATCCGCCGGCGCCGGACGCGGCGAGTCGTCCTCCGGTACGGCCGCCGCGTACAGGTCGGTGGCCATGTCCCCGGGGTCCACCGCCCACACCCGCAGCCCCGGCTCCTCCACGGCCAGCACCGCCGCAAGCCGGTCCAGGGCCGCCTTGGACGCCCCGTAGCCGCCCCACGTCTCGTACGCCTCCGCGGCCGCGTCCGAACTCAGCGTGATCACCGTGCCCGTGGCCGACTCGCGCAGCCACGGCAGCGCCTCCCGCACCAGACCCAGCGCGGCCACCGTGTTCACCTCCAGCGCCCGGCGCAGCCCGTCCAGCGGAAGCTCCGCCAGCCGCGTCAGCGGCTCCGCGCCCAGGGCGCTCGCGTTGTGCACCACCAGGTCCACGCCCCCGAACCCGCGCGCCGCCGACAC
>NZ_BMVJ01000017.1:0-9483 GCF_014650655.1 Streptomyces anandii JCM 4720 | reverse complement strand
CAGGGCGGCCCGGTGCCCGGCGTCCGTCACATCGCCGGGCAGGGCCTCCACGCGCGCCCCGTGCCCGGCCACCGCACGCGCCGCCTCCGCCAGCACCCGCCCGCCCCTCGCGTCGAGCACCAGATCCCAGCCCCGCCCGGCCAGGGCTTCGGCCAGCGCCCGCCCCAGCCCCTTCGAAGCTCCCGTGATGATCGCTACCGGCATGACACCCGTTCCCTCGTCATGACGCCCGTCCCCCGTGGGCCGGGCCGTCGCGTTGCGCCTCGTGATCGGCGTGCCGCCACCGTAGGAACGCGGCGCCCCGCGCCACCTCGGGCGCGGGCCCCGGAACCGCGCGGTCCTTCGCCCTAGGGCGACCGGCCGGGGCCCCGGGCGGCAGGCCGTCCGGCCGGGACCCGGGACCTAGGACCACGGCCCGGGTCGGGCCCCCCACAGGTCCGATCCGCGCTGTCACACCCCGCCGGTACCGTGAGGGCATGAGTCACGGCCCCCGGTCCGGCCTCGCCGCGGTGAGCTCCGCGCTGCTGGCCATGAGCAGACACCTCGAGGTGCGCGACGTCCTCAAGACGATCGTCGCCTCGGCCCGTGAGCTGCTCGGCGCGCAGTACGCCGCCCTCGGCGTCCCGGACGACCACGGCGGCTTCGCCCAGTTCGTGGTCGACGGGGTCAGCGACGAGCAGTGGCGGGCCATCGGCCCCCTCCCGCGCCAGCACGGCATCCTCGCCGCGATGCTGCGCGAGGCCAGGTCCGAGCGCCTCGCCGACGTGCGCACCGACCCACGCTTCGAGGGCTGGCCCTCCGCCCACCCCGAGCTGTCCGACTTCCTGGGCCTGCCCATCCGCGACGGCGACGAGGTCATCGGGGCCCTCTTCCTCGCCAACAAGACCTGCCCCAAACCGGAGGGCACCTGCGGCTTCACCGAGGAGGACGAGGAACTGCTGGCCATCCTCGCCCAGCACGCCGCGATCGCCCTCACCAACGCCCGCCTCTACGAGCGCAGCCGCGAGCTCACCATCGCCGAGGAGCGCTCCCGCCTCGCCCACGAGCTGCACGACGCGGTGAGCCAGAAGCTGTTCTCCTTGCGCCTGACCGCCCAGGCCGCCGCCGCACTCGTCGACCGCGACCCCGCGCGCGCCAAGGGCGAGCTCCAGCAGGTCGCCGCCCTCGCCGCCGAGGCCGCCGACGAACTGCGCGCCGCCGTGGTCGAGCTCCGCCCCGCCGCCCTCGACGAGGACGGCCTCGTCGCCACCCTGCGCACCCAGATCCAGGTCCTCGACCGTGCCCACACCGCGCGCGTCACCTTCGCCGCCCACGGCTTCCGCGCCCTGCCGGCCGCCCAGGAGGAGGCCCTGCTCCGCGTCGCCCAGGAGGCCCTGCACAACGCCCTGCGGCACGCGGACCCGCAGCACGTCGACGTCACCCTGGACCGCCGCGGCTGCGGCGCCGTCCTGCGCATCACCGACGACGGCACCGGCTTCGACCCGAGGACGGTACGACGCGCGGGACGCCACCTCGGCCTGGTCTCCATGCGCGACCGGGCGAGCGGGGTCGGCGGCAGGCTCACGGTGGAATCGGCGCCCGGCAAGGGCACCGCGATCGAGATGGAGGTCCCCGGTGGCTGACGCGATCAGGGTGCTGCTCGTCGACGACCACCAGGTCGTCCGCCGGGGTCTGCGCACCTTCCTGGAGGTACAGGACGACATCGAGGTCGTCGGCGAGGCCGCGGACGGAGCCGAGGGCGTCGAACGGGCCGAGGAACTGCGGCCCGACGTCGTCCTCATGGACGTCAAGATGCCCGTCATGGACGGCGTCGAGGCGCTGCGCCGGCTCCGCGAGCTCGACAACCCCGCGCGGGTGCTGATCGTCACCAGCTTCACCGAGCAGCGCACGGTGGTCCCGGCCCTGCGCGCGGGCGCCGCCGGGTATGTCTACAAGGACGTCGACCCCGACGCCCTCGCCGGCGCCATCCGCTCCGTCCACGCCGGCCACATCCTGCTCCAACCGGAGGTCGCGGGCGCCCTGCTGTCCCAGGAGGAGACCAACTCCGGGCAGGGCCGCGGGACTTCGCTCACCGAGCGGGAGCGCGAGGTACTCGTCCTGATAGCGGACGGCCGCTCCAACCGCGAGATCGCCCGCGCCCTGGTGCTATCCGAGAAGACCGTCAAGACGCACGTGTCGAACATCCTCATGAAGCTCGACCTGGCGGACCGCACCCAGGCCGCCCTCTGGGCCGTACGCCACGGCGTGACCGGCTGACCACGTCCCACTCCGGACTGAGATTCATACCGTCGTGGGAATGTCCCCCGGATGGCGCAACCTCCGCCGCACCCGGCCGTTCTCCAGTGCGTGCCGCGGCGACTGCCGCGGTGATCCACCAGGAAGGCTGAGAAGTGAAGAACCTGAAGAAGGCAGCGGCCGTGACGATGGTGGCCGGCGGGCTCGTGGCCGCCGCCGCCTCGATGGCCTCCGCCACCGACGGCGCCTGGGCCGGCGGCGCCGCCCACGGCTCCCCGGGCTTCGGCTCGGGCAACGTCGTCCAGGCCCGCATCGACATCCCGGTCAACGCCGTCGGCAACAGCGTCAACGTCATCGGCGCCCTGAACCCCGCCTTCGGCAACCTGGGCCTCAACCACTGACACCCCCGCCCCAGATCCCCAGGGAGGCGGACGCGGCCCGTCCGGCACTCGAGGACGAGGCCGCTCAGGCCGAAGCGGGGGTCTGGGGGTGGCAGCCCCCGGAACGCCTGCTCCGTCCCGGGGCGCGACACAGAGGACGTGCAAGACCTGAAGGTCACCGCACCCCTTTCTCCCGCTCCTCCACAACGGAGTTGTACGCCGCGACCTGCGCCCGCCGAGCCGTCCGCTCGACGGGCCGCAGCGCGGCCCCCCGCGCCGCCATCTCCGACGCGCTCACCGCGCCCCCGTGCCCGCCCTCGTACGCCAGCGACACCAGCAGCCCCACCCGCTGCGCCATCTCGAGCACCCGGGCCGCCCGCTGCGGATACCCCGGCGCCAGCACGTCCTGCGCGCGCCCGCGCTCCGCCCGTGCCCGGTAGGCGTCGATCGCCGCCTCCGCCACCGGCCCCGACCCCGCCACATCGAGCCGGGACAGCACCTGCGTGGCCTCCCGCAGCGCCTCCGCCAGCTCCCGTTCGGCCTCGCCCAGCGACGGCACGTCGGCGGGCGGAGCCTCCCGCACCGGCAGCACGTGCCACACCACCTCGGCGTGCACATCGCCCTCCGGCCCGGCCTCGTACACCTCGGGCACCAGCCCGAAGGCCGCCCCGTGGCAGACCACCGCCTCCTCGGCCTGGAGCGCACGAGCGTTGAACTCCGGCGGGCCGCTCAGCCCCAGCGGATGGCCCGGCGCCGGCAGCGCCACCCGCAGCGCGCCCACCCCCAGCGTCCGCAGCCGCCCCAGCGCGAGCGTCAACCCGACCGGGCCGGACTCCCCGGGCAGCCCCTCCACCCGATGGACGGCGTCGTCACCCACGATGGCGAGCACGGCGTCGTCCGGCGAGACAATTCCGGACAGAAGGGCGTTTCCCCAAGCGGCAAGGCGTCCAGAGCGCGGTTCCGAGAGCATGCCCCCACCCTAAGGACCGGACCGATGGAATGGCCCGCCCATCTCGTGGCGTAGATTCGTTGAGGGCTGCGCCCACCGGCGCGGCGGACCGAGCCACAGGCGTACGCGACAGCCGAGACCGGCGGCACACTGCAAGGGGAGACAACGCGCTCATGAGCGATGTTCTGGAGCTTCAGGACGTATCCGTGGTCCGCGAGGGCCGGGCTCTGGTGGACCAGGTCTCCTGGTCGGTCAAGGAGGGCGAGCGCTGGGTCATCCTCGGCCCGAACGGCGCCGGCAAGACCACCCTCCTGAACGTCGCCTCCAGCTACCTCTTCCCCAGCAAGGGCACCGCCACCATCCTCGGCGAGACCCTCGGCCGCCCCGGCACCGACGTCTTCGAGCTCCGCCCCCGGATCGGCGTGGCCGGCATCGCCCTGGCCGAAAAGCTCCCCAAGCGCCAGACCGTCCTGCAGACCGTGCTCACCGCCGCCTACGGCATGACCGCCGGCTGGCAGGAGGAGTACGAGGACGTCGACGAGCAGCGAGCCCGCGCCTTCCTCGACCGCCTCGGCATGAGCGACTACCTCGACCGGAGGTTCGGCACCCTCTCCGAGGGCGAGCGCAAGCGCACCCTGATCGCCCGCGCCCTGATGACCGACCCCGAGCTGCTCCTGCTCGACGAGCCCGCCGCCGGCCTCGACCTCGGCGGCCGCGAGGACCTGGTCCGCCGCCTCGGCCGGCTCGCCCGCGACCCGATCGCCCCCTCCATGATCATGGTCACCCACCACGTCGAGGAGATCGCCCCCGGCTTCACCCACGTCCTGATGATCCGTCAGGGCAAGGTACTCGCCGCCGGCCCCCTGGAGCTCGAACTCTCCTCCCGCAACCTCTCCCGCTGCTTCGGCCTCCCGCTCGTCGTCGAGCAGGTCGGCGACCGCTGGACCGCCCAGGGCCTGCCCCTCACCTGACCGACCCCTTCGCGCCCTGTCGTCGGCACGACCGGCGGTCCTACCATGACCATGTGAACGACATCGACGCATGGGTGTGGTGGCTCGTCGGCGCGGCCGCGCTCGGAATCCCGCTCGTGGTGACCGCGATGCCGGAGTTCGGCATGTTCGCCGTGGGCGCCGTCGCCGCCGCCGTCGTGGCCGGCTTCGGCTTCGGCTTCGTCGTACAGGTGCTCACCTTCGTCGTGGTCTCGGTCGCCCTGATCGCCGTCGTCCGCCCCATCGCCTACCGGCACAGCCGGCAGAACCCCCGACTGGCCACGGGCATCGACGCGTTGAAGGGCAGACAGGCGGTCGTCCTGGAGCGCGTCGACGGCTCCGGCGGCCGCATCAAGCTGGCCGGGGAGGTCTGGTCCGCCCGCGCGCTCAACGGCGACCTCAGCTACGAAGTGGGCCAGGAAGTGGACGTCGTGGAGATCGAGGGGGCCACCGCCATCGTCATGTGACCTCGTACGACAGGGACTTGACACACCCGACGCAATGGAACCGAACACCCTCCGGGGTGAGCGACGGTCTGTCAGACTCGACAGCAAGATCTTCGACAGCCGTAACAGCCCATAAGATCTTCCGAAAGCGCCGAGGCGGAGAAGGGATACGGGGAGCAACGATGGCACCGGTCGTCATCGTCCTGATCGTTCTGGTGGTGTTGGTCTTCATCGCCCTGATCAAGACGATCCAAGTCATCCCGCAGGCCAGCGCCGCCATCGTGGAGCGCTTCGGCCGCTACACACGGACGCTGAACGCGGGCCTCAACATCGTCGTCCCGTTCATCGACACGATCCGCAACCGCATCGACCTGCGCGAGCAGGTCGTCCCCTTCCCGCCCCAGCCGGTGATCACCCAGGACAACCTGGTCGTCAACATCGACACCGTCATCTACTACCAGGTGACCGACGCCCGCGCCGCGACCTACGAGGTCGCCAGCTACATCCAGGCCATCGAACAGCTCACCGTCACCACCCTGCGCAACATCATCGGCGGCATGGACCTCGAGCGCACCCTCACCTCCCGCGAGGAGATCAACGCGGCCCTGCGCGGCGTCCTCGACGAGGCCACCGGCAAGTGGGGCATCCGCGTCAACCGCGTCGAACTCAAGGCCATCGAGCCCCCCACCTCCATCCAGGACTCGATGGAGAAGCAGATGCGCGCCGACCGGGACAAGCGCGCCGCCATCCTCCAGGCCGAAGGTGTCCGGCAGTCCGAGATCCTGCGTGCCGAGGGCGAGAAGCAGTCCCAGATCCTGCGCGCCGAAGGTGAGGCGAAGGCCGCCGCACTGCGCGCCGAGGGCGAGGCCCAGGCCGTCCGCACGGTCTTCGAGGCCATCCACGCCGGCGACCCCGACCAGAAGCTCCTGTCCTACCAGTACCTCCAGATGCTCCCGAAGATCGCCGAGGGCGACGCCAACAAGCTCTGGATCGTCCCCAGCGAGATCGGCGACGCCCTCAAGGGCCTGTCCGGCGCGGTCGGCAACTTCGGCCCCCTGGGCGGCGGTTCGGGCGGCAACGGCAACTCCACGAACCCCGGCGTGCCCAGCCAGGAGCGCCGCGAGAAGCCGTCCATCGACTGACGGCCCGCGCGGGCGACCGTACACGGCAAGGGGCCCGTCTCCACGCGGAGACGGGCCCTTGCCGTCGGTTCGCCGCCGCACGCGCCACCCGGTCGTCGTACGCGCCACGCCGCCGTCGTACGGGTCACGGGCGGCCGTCGTACGGACTACGCGGCCGGCTGCGCCAGCCAGTCGGGAAGCGCCTCGAAGTCGTCGTGCCCCAGGGCCAGAAGCATCGCGTCCGCCGGCGTCGGCTCGAAAGGCTCGTGCAGCAAGGGCATACCCGCCTGCTCCGGAGTCCGGTCCGCCTTGCGGTGGTTGTCCTCCGCGCACGAGGCCACCGTGTTCAGCCAGGTGTCCTGCCCGCCCCGCGACCTCGGCACCACGTGGTCCACGGTCGTCGCCCGCCGCCCGCAGTACGCGCACCGGTGCCGGTCCCGCACCAGAACACCCCGCCTCGACCACGGGGCTTGTCTTCGGAACGGCACCCGTACGTATCTGCACAGCCTGATGACCCTCGGCGCGGGTATGT
This sequence comes from Streptomyces anandii JCM 4720, assembly GCF_014650655.1. GTDB lineage: Bacteria > Actinomycetota > Actinomycetes > Streptomycetales > Streptomycetaceae > Streptomyces > Streptomyces anandii. The sequence continues at coordinate 2,831 of NZ_BMVJ01000017.1, read as the reverse complement.
CCACCGCCGCTCCCCGCATCCGCAGTTCGGGGTGGGCCTGCTCCACGACGGCCTTGGCCTGCAGCACCAGAACGACGGCTCGGTTCAGCGTCACCGTCGACAGCGGCTCGAAGCTCGCGTTCAGCACCAGCGTGTCCCGCATACCAGCCCACCTCCCGTGTGCACCTGCCCACCCCCTGGCGGGCTTGGATCAACTCTGGACGGGCGCGCCGAGATGGACAACGCAATAAAAACTGCCCGCCTCCGATCACTTCCAAGACCAGAGGCGGGCAAACGTTCAATGAACGTCAGTCTGCGCGGCGGGCGCCGACGGGCGGGTCAGCCTTCGGCGGGATTCTCGTACTCACCGATCAGCTGCGCCCGGGCCAGCGTGTGGAACCGCAGGTTGAAGCCCACGACCGCGGGAGAGGCGTCCGAGTCCGGACCCAGCTTCTCCTGGTCGACCGCGTACACCGTGAAGACGTACCGGTGCGGGCCGTCCCCGGGCGGCGGGGCCGCACCGCCGAAGTCCTTCGTCCCGTAGTCGTTGCGCGCGTGCACGGCGCCCTCGGGCAACCCCTCGAACTTGCCGCCGCCCGCACCCGCCGGCAGCTCCGTCACCGAGACCGGGATGTCGAACAGCACCCAGTGCCAGAAGCCGCTGCCGGTCGGGGCGTCGGGGTCGTAGCACGTCACGGCGAAGCTCTTGGTCTCCGGCGGGAAGCCCTCCCAGCGCAGCTGCGGCGAGGTGTTCCCCGCCGCCTGGACCTGAGCGTCCTTGAGCGTCGCCCCCTCCCGGACGTCGTCGCTCGTGACCGTGAACGACGGCACGGGCGGATGGAAGTCGTGGGGGAGCGGCCGCCTCTTGAGCTCGGTCACCTCGGTACCTCCTGATCGGTTACGTGCTGCTGCCGGTGGCCCTCTACGGAACCACCGGTTCCCGAGCCTAGAACCAACTGCGCTTGCTGCCGACCTCGGCGATCCACTGGTGGAGGTACGCCGCCCAGTCGGTCCCCTGGTAGTCGTGCTGGCCCACCTGGAAGGAGCGGTACGTGTCGCTGCCCTCGCTGAACAGACCCGGCTTCTTGTCCATCTCCAGCACGACGTCCATCGCGTGCTCGTCGGCCACGAAGCTCAACTCGACCTGGTTCAGTCCCCGGTACTGCGACGGCGGGTAGAACTCGATCTCCTGGTAGAACGGCAGCCGCTGCCGCGTGCCCCGGATGTGGCCGCGCTCCATGTCGGCGCTCTTGAAGCGGAAGCCCAGCTGGATGAACGCGTCCAGGATCGCCTTCTGCGCCGGCAGCGGGTGCACGTTGATCGGGTCGAGGTCACCGGAGTCGATGGCCCGCGCGATCGCCAGCTCGGTCGTCACGCCGATGTGCATGCCCCGCAGCGACTGCCCGTCGATCATGGTGACCGGCGTCTCCCACGGGATCTCCAGCCCGAACGGCACGGCGTGCACTGCCCCGGCCTGCAGCTCGAAGGCACCGCCGAGCCGCACCTTGGTGAACTCGATGTTCTGCTTGTACTCCTCGTCGCCGCTCTCGACCTCGACCTTGGCCTGCAGCCCCACCGAGAGACCCTCGATGTCCTGGTTCACGGACCCGCCCTGGATCCGCACCTCGCCCTGGACGACCCCGCCCGGCACGACGTTCACCTCGTGCAGCACCGTCTCCACCGACGCCCCACCCGCCCCGAGGCTCGCGAGCAGCTTCTTGAAGGCCATGACTCTCCCTTTACGTGTGGACCCTTGATCCCTACAAACGCGATCCGGCCACCACCGGTTCCGCGCCCACACCCTGACAAGGGAAGGGAACCTTGACCACCCCTTGACACCCACCCGTCTGGACTACGCTCGGACGGCATGATCGCGCCCTCGGACCGTACGCCCCTGCCCAGAGACTTCTTCGACCGCCCCGTACTGGACGTCGCCCCCGACCTCCTGGGCCGGATCCTCGTGCGTTCCACCCCCGACGGCCCGATCGCGCTCCGCCTGACGGAGGTCGAGGCCTACGACGGCCCGAACGACCCCGGCTCCCACGCCTACCGCGGCCGTACCGCCCGCAACGGCGTGATGTTCGGTCCGCCCGGTCACGTGTACGTCTACTTCACCTACGGCATGTGGCACTGCATGAACCTGGTCTGCGGCCCCGAGGGCCGTGCGAGCGGGGTGCTGCTGCGCGCCGGGGAGATCGTCGAGGGCGCCGAGCTGGCCCGCATCCGCCGGCTCTCGGCCCGCAACGACAAGGAACTGGCCAAAGGCCCGGCCCGTCTGGCCACCGCCCTCGGCGTCGGCCGGGACCTCGACGGCACCGACGCCTGCGCCGCCGGGGAGACGCCCATACGGATCGTCGCGGGTACCCCTGTCCCCTCTCATCAGGTACGCAACGGCCCGCGCACCGGGGTGGCCGGCGAGGGCGGGAACGGCGACGTCCACCCGTGGCGCTTCTGGATCGCCGACGACCCCACCGTGAGCCCGTACCGGGCCCACGCACCACGCCGCCGCCGAAGTTGACTCGCCTGCCGAAGGTGCGTAATGTAGCCCGAGCCGCTGAACCGGGTACGGCGATCGCCTGCAGCCGGAGCGGCCAACCCACTACCTACTGTGAACCCCCAGCGGGGTCGATTGTGGCGTGTCCGCATGCCCTAATTCGAACTCGCGGAGCCCGATTATGAATCGGTGCGGGAATCGGCTAACGTAGTGAATGTCGAAAGGCCGACGAGCGAAAGCGCGAAAGCCGGACGACAAACCCGCCGGCCGGGAATCGGATCGAAAAGATCTGATAGAGTCGGAAACACCGAAGGGAAGCGCCCGGAGGAAAGCCCGAGAGGGTGAGTACGAAGGAAGC
>NZ_BMVJ01000016.1:160046-160719 GCF_014650655.1 Streptomyces anandii JCM 4720 | reverse complement strand
AGATGCTCCGGCGTCGTACCGCAGCACCCGCCCACCAACGACAGCCCGTAGTCACGTACGAAGTTCTCCTGGGCGTCGGCCAGGCCCTCGGGGTCGAGCGGGAAGTGCGCGCCGTCCTTGGTGAGGACCGGCAGGCCCGCGTTGGGCATGCACAGCAGCGGGATGCGGGAGTGGCGGGTGAGGTAGCGCAGGTGCTCGCTCATCTCGGCGGGGCCGGTCGAGCAGTTGAGGCCGATCATGTCGATGCCGAGCGGCTCCAGCGCGGTGAGCGCGGCGCCGATCTCGGAGCCGAGCAGCATGGTGCCGGTGGTCTCGAAGGCCATCGACACCAGCAGGGGCACGTCCGTGCCGGTGGCCTCCATGGCGCGCCGGGCGCCGAGGACGGAGGCCTTGGTCTGGAGCAGGTCCTGGGTGGTCTCCACGATCAGCGCGTCCGCGCCGCCGGCCAGCAGGCCCTCGGCGTTGGCCTGGTAGCCGTCGCGGATGGCGGTGTAGCCGACGTGGCCGAGGGTGGGCAGCTTGGTGCCGGGGCCGATCGAGCCGAGCACCCAGCGGGTGCGGCCGTCGCGGGCCGCGTACTCGTCGGCGGCCTCGCGGGCGAGGCGGGCGCCCGCCTCGGACAGCTCGTGCACGCGGTCGGAGATCTCGTACTCGGAGGCAGCGGTGTGGTTGG
>NZ_BMVJ01000016.1:151031-160023 GCF_014650655.1 Streptomyces anandii JCM 4720 | reverse complement strand
CGCCGAACGTGTTGGTCTCCACGCAGTCCACGCCGACCGCGAAGTAGGCCTCGTGGACCGAACGGACGATGTCGGGCCGGGTGACGTTCAGGATCTCGTTGCAGCCCTCGAGGTTCTGGAAGTCCTCGAGGGTGGGGTCCTGGGCCTGGAGCATCGTGCCCATCGCCCCGTCGGCGACCACCACTCGGGTGGCGAGGGCCTCGCGGAGGGCGGACACGCGGGTCCGGCTGTCGGTGGCAGGGGTCGGCGGCAACGAGGCCATGAAGGGGCTCCCTTGGGGTGCGACGGCTGTCGGCTTTGCGTCCTCCCGGAAATGCCCCGGGGAGCTTCCCAAGGAGGGCGCACGCCGCCAGGGTAGCCGGGACCGGCCCCGGATGGTCGGGGCGTCCACCACGCGGACGAAGATGGCGCCCGTGCCACCCCGCGGCGGCGGATGACGTAACAGGTGTCGACCGACCATTAGCGGTGAGTCGGCATGGACCGGTAGTGTTCGGCATTGCCGAACGGCGGCAGACCGGGTCGTCCGCCGACGGCACAAGGGGACGGAGGCAGGACGGCGATGGCACGGAACATCCAGTCGCTCGAACGGGCGGCCGCGATGCTGCGGTTGCTGGCGGGCGGCGAACGGCGACTGGGTCTGTCGGACATCGCCTCGTCACTGGGCCTCGCCAAGGGCACCGCCCACGGCATACTGCGCACCCTCCAGCAGGAGGGCTTCGTCGAGCAGGACGACGCCTCCGGGCGCTACCAGCTCGGCGCGGAGCTGCTGCGCCTGGGCACCACCTACCTCGACGTCCACGAGCTGCGCGCGCGGGCGCTGGTGTGGACCGACGACCTGGCCCGCTCCAGTGGCGAGAGCGTCTATCTGGGCGTGCTGCACCAGCAGGGCGTGCTGATCGTGCACCACGTCTTCCGTCCGGACGACAGCCGGCAGGTGCTTGAGATCGGAGCGATGCAGCCGCTGCACTCCACGGCTCTCGGCAAAGTGCTCTCGGCCTACGACCCGGTGGCGCACAGCGAGGCGATCGAGGCCGACCGCAAGGCGTTCACCGACCGGACGGTGTGCGACATGGACGGCTTCGAGCGCATCCTCGACCTGTCCCGCGCGCGGGGCTACGCGGCGGACGTGGAGGAGACCTGGGAGGGCGTGGCCTCGATCGCCGCGCCCATCCACGACCGGCGGCGCATGCCGGTCGGCGCGGTGGGCATCACCGGGGCGGTGGAGCGGGTGTGCCGCGACGGCGAACTGCGGCACGAACTGATCGCGGCGGTACGGGACTGCGCCCGAGCGGTCTCCCGGGACCTGGGCGCCGGCCGCTTCTGACCCGACACCGGGTCGCCGTACGACAAGACCACGCCCCACGGGGCCGCGGCAGGCTCGCGGGTACGCCCCCGCGGCCGTGGCCCAGCCCCCTGGGGAGCCCAGCCCCGGCCAGCCCCGAAGGGCCCTGGCACCCTGCCTGGCACGCCCCGGGAACCCGGCACGGACCATGACACCCGGGACACCGCGCGGCCTGTGGCCACCCCGGGACACCGCACGGCCCGTGGCCACCCCGGCCCGTACAGCCCGGCACACTTCCCCGGGTCCGCCGGCGCGCCAGCGTTTCCGGATCCGCCGGGCAGCGCACCCCAGGCCTCACGGGGACGCTTGCCGGCCCGCCGGTGTGCCGCCCGGGCCGCGCGTGGCACCCCGCGCCGGCGGGCGGACGCTCCGCGTCCGGCCGCGCCCGAGCCCCGGAACCCGCAGCGCCTCCGCCCCAGCGGTCGGGCTCCCCGCACGCGCACGTGCCCCACCGCCCCGCGCGGGGATTCGCCTCCCGCGGGGATTCGCCTCCCGCGGCCCTGGCGCCTCCTACCGCCGCCCCGGGGCGTCCCTCGCCGCCCCGGGCGTGTCCCCACGTGCTCAGGTGGGTACAGGTCGTGGCCATGTCGGGGCCCGGCGTGGTGGCCGATCAGTAACGATCGGGGTTTCGGCATCAGAAGTCTTGACGCCCGTGTGACGGCAAGGTGAGACTCCCGTCCATCGGTCGGCATTGTCGAACACCTTGCGGCAATACGCGTTAGAGTGTGACAACGCCAAGGGCCGGCATCGCTCTCATCCCCCGAGGGCGCCAGACCCCCGGAGGGACCCGGGGTACGGCTACCCCTGGACGAAGGACAAAGGAGTCGCGGGTGTCCAGCTCCGACATCTTCATCGGCGAGACCATCGGTACCGCCATACTCATCCTGCTCGGCGGCGGAGTGTGCGCCGCCGTCACGCTCAAGGCCTCCAAGGCCCGTAACGCCGGCTGGCTCGCCATCGCCTTCGGGTGGGGTTTCGCCGTCATGACGGCCGTCTACATCTCGGGCCCGCTCTCCGGCGCCCACCTCAACCCCGCCGTCACGGTCGCCCTCGCCATCAAGAACAGCGACTGGACGAACGTCCCCACCTACATCGCCGGGCAGCTCCTCGGCGCCATGATCGGCGCGGCCCTGGTCTGGGTCGCCTACTACGGCCAGTTCCACGCCCACCTCACCGACAAGGAGATCGTCGGCGGTCCGGGCGCCCAGGCCACCGCCGCCAAGGCGGTCGAGGCCCAGGAACAGGGCGCCGGCCCGGTCCTCGGTGTCTTCTCCACCGGCCCCGAGATCCGCAACGCGGTGCAGAACCTCCTCACCGAGATCATCGGCACCGTCGTGCTGATCCTCGCGGTCCTCACCCAGGGTCTCAACGACAAGGGCAACGGCCTCGGCATCCTCGGCGGTCTGATCACCGCGCTCGTGGTCGTCTCCATCGGCCTGTCGCTCGGCGGTCCGACGGGTTACGCCATCAACCCCGCGCGTGACCTCGGTCCCCGCATCGTGCACGCCCTCCTGCCCCTGCCCAACAAGGGCGGCTCCGACTGGGGCTACGCCTGGATCCCGGTGGTCGGCCCGCTGATCGGCGGCGCCATCGGAGCAGGTCTCTACAACGTCGCCTTCGCCTGACGGCCGCCGCGCTCCGTGCCCGCCGGCACGGAGCGCGGCGGCCCCCCGGCACGCGCCGTACCCACGGCCCCAGCCCCATTGACCACGGACTTCCTCAGGAGCACACAGTGACCGACGCCCACACCGCCGGCCCGTTCATCGCCGCCATCGACCAGGGCACCACCTCCTCGCGCTGCATCGTCTTCGACCGGGACGGCCGGATCGTCTCCGTCGACCAGAAGGAGCACGAGCAGATCTTCCCCAAGCCCGGCTGGGTCGAGCACAACGCCACCGAGATCTGGACCAACGTCCAGGAGGTCGTCGCCGGCGCCATCGAGAAGGCGGGCATCACCCGCGACGACATCAAGGCCATCGGCATCACCAACCAGCGCGAGACCACCGTGCTGTGGGACAAGAACACCGGTGAGCCCGTCCACAACGCCATCGTCTGGCAGGACACCCGCACCGACGGCCTGTGCCGCGAGCTCGGCCGCAACGTCGGCCAGGACCGCTTCCGCCGCGAGACCGGCCTTCCCCTCGCGTCCTACTTCGCCGGTCCCAAGGCCCGCTGGCTGCTGGACAACGTCGACGGCTTGCGCGAGCGCGCCGAGGCCGGCGACATCCTCTTCGGCACCATGGACACCTGGGTCATCTGGAACCTGACGGGCGGTGTCGACGGCGGCAAGCACGTCACCGACGTCACCAACGCCTCGCGCACCCTCCTGATGAACCTGCACACCATGGAGTGGGACGACAAGATCGCCGAGTCGATCGGCGTGCCGACGCAGATCCTGCCCGAGATCCGCTCCTCCGCCGAGGTCTACGGCGAGATCAAGGGCGGCAAGCTCGGCGACCTGCTCGGCGGCATCCCGGTCGCCTCCGCGCTCGGCGACCAGCAGGCGGCCCTGTTCGGCCAGACCTGCTTCTCCGAGGGCGAGACCAAGTCGACGTACGGCACCGGCACCTTCATGGTGATGAACACCGGTGACAAGATCATCAACTCCTACTCGGGCCTGCTGACCACCGTCGGCTACCAGATCGGCGACCAGAAGCCGGTCTACGCCCTGGAGGGCTCGATCGCCGTCACCGGCTCCCTGGTGCAGTGGATGCGCGACCAGATGGGCCTGATCTCCACCGCCGCCGAGATCGAGACGCTCGCGCTCTCGGTCGAGGACAACGGCGGCGCCTACTTCGTGCCGGCCTTCTCCGGCCTGTTCGCACCGTACTGGCGCTCCGACGCCCGCGGTGTGATCGCCGGCCTGACCCGGTACGTGACCAAGGCGCACCTCGCGCGCGCCGTGCTGGAGGCCACCGCCTGGCAGACGCGGGAGATCGCGGACGCCATGACGAAGGACTCCGGCGTGGAGCTCACCGCCCTCAAGGTCGACGGCGGCATGACCTCCAACAACCTGCTGATGCAGACGCTCTCGGACTTCCTGGACGCGCCGGTGGTGCGCCCGATGGTCGCCGAGACCACCTGCCTCGGCGCCGCCTACGCAGCCGGCCTCGCCGTCGGCTTCTGGGCCTCCACCGACGACCTGCGCCAGAACTGGCGCCGGGCCGCGGAATGGACCCCCCGCATGGACGCGGACACCCGCGACCGTGAGTACAAGAGCTGGCTCAAGGCCGTCGAGCGGACCATGGGCTGGCTCGAGGACGAGGAGTAAGAAACCCCAATGACCAGTCAGTCCACCCTGCAGTCCGTGCCTGCCCTGGGAACGCGTCCGGCCTTCGGCGTAGGGCCGAGCCGTGCTCAGACCCGGGAGCAGCTCTCGAAGGCGACGTACGACCTCCTCGTGATCGGCGGCGGCATCCTGGGCATCTCGACCGCCTGGCACGCCGCGCAGTCCGGCCTCAGGGTGGCTCTGGTCGACGCCGGCGACTTCGCCGGCGCCACCTCCTCCGCCTCGTCCAAGCTTCTCCACGGCGGTCTGCGCTACCTGCAGACCGGCGCGGTGAAGCTGGTGGCGGAGAACCACTTCGAGCGCCGTGCGGTCTCCCGCCAGGTGGCCCCCCACCTGGCGAACCCGCTCACGTTCTACCTCCCCGTGTACAAGGGCGGGCCGCACGGCGCGGCGAAGCTCGGGGCCGGCGTGTTCGCCTACTCCGCGCTCTCCGCCTTCGGTGACGGCGTGGGCCACCTGCTCAGCCCCTCCAAGGCCGCGCAGGACGTGCCCGAGCTGCGCACCGAGAACCTGAAGGCCGTGGCCGTCTACGGCGACGACCAGATGAACGACGCGCGCATGGCGCTGATGACGGTCCGCGCGGCCGTCGAGGCGGGCGCGGTGGTCCTCAACCACGCCGAGGTCACCGGGCTGCGCTTCACCAAGGGCCGGGTCACCGGCGCCGAGCTGAAGGACCGGCTCTCGGGCGAGGAGTTCGGCGTGAGCGCCCGCCTGGTGCTCAACGCGACCGGCCCCTGGGTCGACCACCTGCGCAGGATGGAGGACCCCGGTGCCGCGCCCTCGATCAGGCTGTCCAAGGGCGCGCATCTCGTCCTGAAGCGCACCTCCCCCTGGAAGGCCGCGCTGGCCACCCCGATCGACAAGTACCGCATCACCTTCGCCCTCCCCTGGGAGGACATGCTGCTGCTCGGCACGACCGACGAGGAGTACGAGGGCGACCCGGGCGAGGTCGCGGTCAACGACAAGGACATCGCCCAGATACTCGACGAGGCCGCGTTCTCCATCCGCGACCAGCAGCTCGACCGGGACCTGATCACGTACGCCTTCGCCGGTCTTCGGGTGCTGCCGGGCGGCCCCGGCGACACCGCCAAGGCCAAGCGCGAGACGGTGGTGACCGAGGGCAAGGGCGGCATGCTGTCGGTGGCGGGCGGCAAGTGGACGACGTTCCGGCACATCGGCCGTACGGTGATGCAGAAGCTGGAGGCGCTGCCGGGCGCCCCGCTGGGCGAGGACTTCGAGCCGATCTCCTCGCTGCCGAAGAAGCTGCCGCTGCCGGGCATCGCCAACCCGCGCGCGGTCGCCCACCGCCTGCTGGTGGACCGCCCGGCGCCCGGCCCGCGGATGGCCGCCGACACCGCCAGGCACCTGGCCACCCACTACGGCTCGCTGGCCTTCGACATCGCGCGGCTGGCCAACGAGAACCCGGAGCTGGGCGAGCGGGTCCACCCGGACGCCCCGGAGATCTGGGCGCAGGTCGTCTGGGCCCGCGACCACGAGTGGGCCGAGACGGAGGACGACGTGCTGCGCCGGCGTACGACGCTGACGATCCGTGGTCTGGCCACCGACGAGGTCCGCGCCAAGGTGCGGGACGTGCTCGACGGGGAGTGACCGCGCCGGCGGCCGCCGGACGGTGACCGCCGGGCCTTGAACGGGCGGCCGGCTCCCACCGCACTGGGAGCCGGCCGCTTCTGTGATCATGGGTGTTCGAGCCCGGGGAACGGGGCAGTCATCCGTTCACTCCCCCGTGCAAGGGGGTCGCGGGCGCCCCCGCCGGACGCCGTAAGGTTGGTGGGTCAGGCGAGGGCACGTCGGAAGGAGGCGCTGGGTGATCGAGCTCGAGGGGGTTCCCGAGCTGATCGACCCGGTCATGGTGGCCGCGTTCGAGGGCTGGAACGATGCCGGTGACGCCGCCTCCACCGCGGTCGCGCATCTGGAACGGGAATGGAAGGGCGAGGTGTTCGCGGCGCTGGACGCCGAGGACTACTACGACTTCCAGGTGAACCGCCCCACGGTGTTCATGGAAGCCGGAGTGCGCAAGATCACGTGGCCGACGACAAGGTTGTCGGTGGTGCGGGTCGGCGGCGAGAAGCCGCGCGACCTGGTGCTGGTGCGGGGCATCGAACCGTCCATGCGCTGGCGCTCGTTCTGCAACGAACTGCTCGGCTTCGCCCACGAGTTGGGAGTCGAGCTGGTGGTCATCCTGGGCGCCCTGCTCGGCGACACCCCGCACACGCGCCCGGTCCCGATCAGCGGGACCACCTCGGACGCGGACCTGGCCCGCCGGATGGACCTGGAGGAGACCAAGTACGAGGGCCCGACCGGCATCGTGGGCGTCCTCCAGGAGGCCTGTGCGCACGCCGGCGTCCCCGCGGTCTCCCTGTGGGCGGCGGTCCCGCACTACGTCTCGCAGCCGCCGAACCCGAAGGCGACCCTGGCGCTCCTGAATCGCCTGGAGGACCTGCTCGACCTGCGCGTCCCGCTGGGCGAGCTGCCCGAGGACGCGCGCGCCTGGCAGGTGGGCGTGGACCAGCTGGCCGCCGAGGACAGCGAGGTCGCCGAGTACGTGCAGACGCTGGAGGAGGCCCGGGACACCGCCGAGCTGCCGGAGGCGTCGGGCGAGGCGATCGCCCGCGAGTTCGAGCGGTATCTGCGGCGCCGGGACGGCGGCGGCCCCTCCCCCGGCGGCCACGCCACGGCGGACGGCGGGGACAGCGGCTCGTACCGGCGCGAGGGCCCCGGCAGCGGCCGTACGCGACCGCCGAAGCCGCCGCGGACCGGGGCGGAGCCGGACGCCCGCGAGACCCGCGACGAGCCGGACGGCGAGGAACCGTCGGGCGACTGAGCGGGCGGAGGAGACGGCCAGGGGCGGTGCGCTCGGCGCGCACCGCCCCTGAGACGTTCCCGGGCCGCGTGCGGCGGCCCGGCGTGGGTCAGAGGGCCACGCCCAGCAGGGCGTCCACGGCGCGCGAGACGAGTCCGGGCGCGCCCGTGTCCGTGCCGCCCGTCTCCTCCTGGAGGGCCACCCAGCGGTCCACGGCGGTGAGCGCGGCCGGGGCGTCCAGGTCGTCGGCGAGGGCGTCGCGGATCTCCTCGACCAGCGCGGCGGCGGCCGGGCCGTCGGGCCGGGAGACGGCCGAGCGCCAGCGGCCCAGCCGAGCGACGGCGTCCTGGAGCAGCTGGTCCGTCCACTCCCAGTCGGAGCGGTAGTGGTGCGCGAGGAGCGCGAGGCGGATGGCGGCGGGGTCGACGCCGTCGCGCCGCAGCCGCGACACGAAGACGAGGTTGCCCTTGGACTTGGACATCTTCTCGCCGTCCAGGGCGACCATGCCGGCGTGGACGTAGGCCTTGGCCATGGGGAACTCGCCGGTGAGCACCTGGGCGTGCGAGGCGCCCATCTCGTGGTGCGGGAAGGCGAGGTCGGAGCCGCCGCCCTGGACGTCGAAGCCCATCCCGAGGTGGTCGAGGGCGATGGCCACGCACTCGATGTGCCAGCCGGGCCGGCCGCGGCCGAGGGAGCCGCCGTCCCAGCTGGGCTCGCCGTCCCTGGCGGCCAGCCACAGCACCGGGTCGAGCGGGTTCTTCTTGCCGGGGCGGTCGGGGTCGCCGCCGCGCTCGGCGGACAGCAGCCGCATCGCGGCGGCGTCGAGGCGGGAGACCTCGCCGAAGTGCGGGTCGGACTCCACGGAGAAGTAGACGTCGCCGTCGAGCTCGTAGGCCGCTCCGAGGTCCCGCAGCCGCTCGACCAGCGGGACGATGCCGGGTATGGCCTCCACGGCGCCTATGTAGTGCCTCGGCGGCAGCATCCGCAGGGCGGTCATGTCCTCGCGGAACAGGGCGGTCTCCCGCTCGGCCAGCCGCACCCAGTCGACGTCGTCGCGCTGGGCCCGCTCCAGGAGGGGGTCGTCGACGTCGGTGACGTTCTGGACGTAGTGCACCTGCCGCTTGGTGTCGAGCCACACGCGCTGGACGAGGTCGAACGCGTTGTAGGTCGCCGCGTGACCCATGTGGGTCGCGTCGTACGGCGTGATGCCGCAGACGTAGATACGGGCGACGGGACCGGGGGTGAGGGCGACCAGGCCGCCGGTCGCGGTGTCGTGGATCCTCAGGTCGCGGCCCTGACCAGGCAGGGCGGGGACCTCGGAAGCGGGCCAGGCATGCATGTCATGAGCGTAACCGGACCGTGGTCCCGTCTACGAACCGGACGGCCCCACATGTCCGGGAAGGCGCTCTTGCGCGATCTTCGCGGATGTGCCGCGGGCTGCCGCCGGCCCGCCGGCAGCCCGCCGTCGTGAAGGGCGCTACACCGGTGGCCAGGGGATGGCCGGCCACTCGCCGCCCGGCTCGGGGTGCGTGCCGGAGGC
>NZ_BMVJ01000016.1:140453-150997 GCF_014650655.1 Streptomyces anandii JCM 4720 | reverse complement strand
GAGCAGGGCGTCCACCCGCGCGCGCGTGGCGCCGACCTCGGCCGGGGTGATCAGGCCCGCCAGCCGCGCCGCGAGGGTGCCGCCGTCGCCCAGGGCGTCCCTGAGGCCCTTGAGGACCCCGGCCGCCTCCGGGGGCAGCGGCTCGCCCGCCCAGCCCCACAGCAGGGTGCGCAGCTTGTCCTCGGTGTTGAACGTGACGCCGTGGTCGATGCCGTAGAGCCGTCCGTCGGCGGTGGGCAGCAGATGGCCGCCCTTGCGGTCGGCGTTGTTGATCACCGCGTCGAGCACGGCCAGCCGGCGCAGCCGCTCGTCGTCGGCGTGCACCAGCAGAGCGGTACGGCCCTCGCCCGCCTCGGCGAAGCCGATCGCCTTCCAGCCGGGGCCGGGCTCCTCGGCGTCGAGCAGCGCGAGCAGTTCGGCCTCGGGAGTGGCCTCGATCCACAGCTGGACCATGCCCTCGCCGTAGGGTCCGTCACGCAGCACGGTGGGCGGCACCAGGCCCCAGCCGGTCGCTTCGGAGACCTCGTAGGCAGCCACCTCCCGCCCTGCCAGGGTGCCGTCGGGGAAGTCCCACAGGGGGCGCTCCCCGGCGACCGGCTTGTAGACGCAGGACAGCTCCCGGCCCTCGTGGGCGACCGTGCAGAACAGCGCCGCGTTGGAGGCGTCCCGGATGCGGCCGCGCACGGTGAGCTCACCGCGGGCGAGCAGCCCGGCGACCGCCGCGTCCGCGGTCTCGCCGGGAGTCACGCTCCGCGGCGGTATCCGTTCTGGCGCGGGCATACGTGTCCTTCCGGGTCGAGCGGGAGGCTGCACAGCGGGCACGGCGGCCGCCCGGCGTTGACGACGTCCAGGGCGCGCTTGGCGAAGGCTCTCGCCTGGGCGCCGGTGAGCCGGACCCGCAGCATCGGGGGGCCGTTCTCCTCGTCCTGGAGCAGCCGCTCCTCCGCCTCGGCGAGGTCCTCCTCGGACTCGGCGTCGAGTTCGACGAGGGCCTGCGCCTCGACGATCATGCGCTGGTCCTCGCCGTCCCAGGCCAGGGCCATGGTGCCGACCCGGAACTCCTCCTCGATGGGGGTGTCCAGCGGGCCGGTGTCGGAGATCTCGGTGGGGGCCATCGCGGGCACGGCGGCGTTGCCCCCGCTGCGGCGCACGACCTCGTCGAGCAGTTCGTCCATGCGCTCGGCGAGCGCGGCGACCTGGGTCTTCTCCAGGGCCACGCTGGTCACCCGGGCGCCGGCGGTGGCCTGGAGGAAGAACGTACGGCGTCCGGGCAGTCCGACCGTGCCGGCCACGAAGCGGTCCGGGGGGTCGTAGAGGAACACCTGACGGGACACGTCCTGTCTCCATGGGAATCGGGGGAACGACTGGATCGGGGGAACGACTGGATCGGGAAAGCGAAGGAATCGGGAGGTCGGCGGAGCGGGGGAAGTCGGCGGCGACCGCTTCACCCTACTGCGGCCGACGATCACGGTGCGCCCGCGCCGCCCCCGACGGGTGCGTCGTCGCCGGCGGGCTCCTCGCGCGGCGCGAGGGACGCGAAGTCGCCGGTGTCCCCGAGCCGCACCAGGAAGGGCCGCAGCCGGGTGTAGCGGATCGCGGTGACGGAGCAGGGCTCGACGGAGATCCGCTGGAAGAGGTCCAGATGAAGCCCGAGTGCGTCGGCGACCAGTGACTTGATGATGTCACCGTGCGAGCACATGAGGTACACCGCGTCGGCCCCGTGGTCGCGCTCCACGCGCGCGTTCCACTCGCGTACGGCCTCGGCGGCGCGGGTCTGCATGGCGCGCATGGACTCGCCGCCGGGGAAGGCCGCCGCCGAGGGGTGCGCCTGCACCACCTCCATCAGCGGCTCGTCCTTGAGCTCGGCGAGCTTGCGGCCGGACCAGTCCCCGTAGTGGCACTCCCCGATCCGCTCGTCGGTGTGAGCGGGAAGACCTGGCCGGGCGGCGAGGAGGGGCCGTACGGTTTCCTGGCACCGCTGCAGCGGGCTGGTCACCACCTCGGCGATGGGCAGCCCCTCGAGCCGGCCGGGCAGCGCCGCGGCCTGCTCGGCGCCTCGCTCGTCGAGGGCCACGTGCGAGGTCCAGCCGGCGAGCACTCCGGCGGTGTTGGCGGTGGAACGTCCGTGCCTGACGAGGATCAACGTGGGCATGCGGCCCAGGGTAGGCGTACGGACAACCCCGGCGACGGCCGGGCGAAGGGAGAACACACTCCGTGATCGTCGACTGCGGGATCTACCAGGACGGGCACCGGCGGGAGGGCCCGAAGGACTTCTCCGACGCGCTGGCCGACGCGCGGGCGGCCGGGGGCTTTGTGTGGGTGGGCCTGCACGAGCCGACCGAGAAGGAGTTCGGCCTGGTCAGCGAGGAGTTCGCGCTGCATCCGCTCGCGGTCGAGGACGCCCTGAAGGCGCATCAGCGCCCCAAGCTGGAGATCTACGACGACTCGCTGTTCGTGGTGCTGAAGCCGGTGATGTACGAGCCGCGCAGCGACACCGTCTCGACCGGCGAGATCATGATCTTCCTGGGCGACTCCTTCGTGGTGACGGTGCGCCACGGCGAGGGCGACGGGCTGGCCGCCGTAAGGCACCGGCTGGAGCAGGAGCCGGAGATGCTGGGCAAGGGCCCGACGGCGGTGCTGTACGCGATCGCGGACACCTCCGTGGACCACTACCTGGACGTGGCGACCGAACTGCAGACGGACCTGGAGGAGCTGGAGACGGAGGTCTTCACCCCGGACCGGGGCGGTTCACGGCACACGGCCTCGCGGATCTACAACTTCAAGCGCCAGATCACGGAGTTCCGGCGGGCCACGGGTCCGCTGGCGCTGCCCATGTCCCGGCTCGCGGGCGCCAGTACGGGGACCTTCGCCACGGCCGTCCCCTTCGTGGACGACAAGGCGCGGCCCTTCTTCCGGGACGTCAGCGACCACCTGACCCGGGTGAACGAGTCCGTGGAGGGCCTGGACCGCCTCGTCTCGGACATCCTGTCGGCCCATCTGGCGCAGATCAGCGTGCAGCAGAACGACGACATGCGGAAGATCTCCGCCTGGGCGGCGATGGCGGCGATCCCGACGATGATCGCGGGCATCTACGGCATGAACTTCGACCACATGCCCGAGCTGCACTGGCTCTGGTCCTACCCGGCCGTGATCGTCGTGATGGCCGTCCTGGAGGTGCTCCTGTACCGCACGTTCAAGCGCCGGGGATGGCTGTAGCCCCCACTGTGGCCGGGCGCCGCCGGGTTCAGACGTACTCCGGGGACGGGGTGGCCGGCCCGCCGAGGGGGTCGCGCCGGGCGGGCGCCTCCAGGGTGACCATGCGGCGCCAGCCGGCGAGGCGCTCGCAGGCGTAGAGGGCGTGGATGCCGGCGGCGAGCAGCGCGGACCTGGCCGCGGACCAGCCGAGGATGCGGCCCATGCGGGCCATGACGGCGAGGCTCACGTCGCGGTGGACGCGGATCTCGGCCAGCGCGCACGCGCGCAGGGTGCGCTGGATGTGCCGGCCGTGCCCGGCGGCCGCGAGGCGCAGCAGTTCCTCGTGGCAGTAGGCGAGGTGGTTGTCCTCGTCGTCGGCGATCATCCGCACGGCGCGTCCCACGACGGGGTGGTCGCCGAAGTGCCGGCGCAGCAGCCGCATCTGCTCGGCGGCGCGCTGTTCGGTGACCCGGCTGTGCGCCAGGTAGACGACGATGTCCGCCACGGTGAGCGGCTCGTCGGAGCGCAGCCGCTCGTGCGCCAGGCCGATGCCCCGCCGCTCCAGAAGCATGGTGTAGTCGGTCTCCGGTGGCACCGGGACGGGCTCCAGACCGCGCTTGGAGAGCAGGGCGCGGAAGATGCGCCCGTGCTTGTCCTCGTCGGCGCCGTGGCGCGCGATCTTCGGGGCGAGGGCGCGCTCGCGCGGCGGTACGAGGGCGGCGATGCGCCCGTTCTCCCAGCCGCCCTGGGCCTCCCCGCCGGCCGCGATCGAACAGAACAGCCGGAACGACTCGTCGTGGTCGAGGATCTCCTGGAACAGGCTCCTGGGCGAAAGCATCGGGCCACCTCCCTGTTCGGACCGCGGGACCGCCGCACGGACGAGTCAAGTGCGGGTGCGGGGGCGCCGCAACAGGGGTGCCGGACGACTGCGCCGAACGGAGGAACGGCGGTCAGGGGCCGTCGCGCGACGACGGCGCCCCAGGGGCCGTAACCCCCGGGCCGCCGGGCGCGTTGTTCTCGGTGACGGCCGTGGCGGGGAAGACCCCCGAGCCCCCACCACGGCCGCAGAAGACTCCGGTGGCCTTCCGGCGTCGCCGCTCGGGTCAAGGGCCCGCGTCACGCCAGTCCGGCGCGCTCCAGGGCCTCGGTGCCCGCCCGGAGCGAGGCGATCCGCTCGTCCAGGGTGAAGCCGGCGGGCGCCAGGGTCAGCGTGGTGACCCCGGCCGCCGCGTAGGCCCGCATCCGGTCGGCGATGCGGTCCACCGAGCCGAGCAGCGTGGTCTGGTCGATGAGCTCCTGCGGTACGGCGCCTGCCGCGCCCTCCTTGTCGCCGGACAGGTACTTGTCCTGGATCTCGGCGGCCTGCTTCTCGTAGCCCATGCGGCAGGCGAGCTGGTTGTAGAAGTTCTGCTTGCGGCTGCCCATGCCGCCCACGTACAGCGCGGTGTAGGGCCGGAAGGTGTCGGCGAGGCGGGCCACGTCCTTGTCCTCGCCGACGGCGAGCGGCAGGGTCGGGCAGACGTCGAAGCCCTCCATCGTCAGGCCCGCCTTCTCGCGCCCGGCGCGCAGATGACGGAGCGCCGTGTCCTCCAGGTGGTCGGCGGAGGGGAAGATGAGCAGCGCGCCGTCGGCGATCTCGCCGGTCTGCTCCAGGTTCTTCGGTCCGATGGCGGCGATGTACAGCGGAATGTGCTCGCGCTGCGGGTGCACGGTCAGCTTGATCGGCTTGCCGGGACCGCCGGGCAGCGGCAGCGTCCAGTGCTCGCCCTCGTAGGAGAGGCGCTCTCGGGTCATGGCCTTGCGGATGATCTCGACGTACTCGCGGGTTCGGGCCAGCGGCTTGTCGAACTTGACGCCGTACCAGCCCTCGGAGACCTGCGGTCCCGAGACGCCGAGGCCGAGGCGGAAACGGCCGCCGGAGAGCGAGTCGAGCGTCGCGGCGGTCATCGCGGTCATGGCGGGCTGCCGGGCGGGGATCTGGAAGATCGCCGAGCCGACGTCGATGCGCTCGGTCTGCGCGGCGACCCAGGCGAGCACGGTGGCCGCGTCCGAGCCGTAGGCCTCGGCGGCCCAGCACACGGCGTAGCCGAGGCGGTCGGCCTCCCTGGCGACGGCCAGATTGTCCGCGTCCATCCCGGCACCCCAGTAGCCGAGGTTGATCCCGAGCTGCATGCCGCTCCCCTTACCGATCAGTAACGTCCTTGTGCGGGAGACCCTAGCGCGGGGGCGCCGGTCGCGGCAGGCCACGGCGGGTGTGACGGCCGCCTCGCGGGGTGGTCCGGCCGGCCGGAAATCCGGTTGTCCACAGGTAACCCACGCCTCATCCCTGGCCAGTAATCTCGGCGTTCATGGAGCAGAGGCATCTCGGCCGTACGGGCCTGCGCGTGTCCCGCATCGGCCTCGGCACCCTCACCTGGGGCCGGGACACCGACGAGCACGACGCCGCGGACATGCTGAAGGCGTTCTGGGAGGCGGGCGGCACCCTCGTCGACACGGCCGACGTGTACGGCGACGGGGAGGCCGAGTATCTGCTGGGGCGGCTCATAGACGGCCTGGTGCCGCGCCGTGACCTGGTCATCTCCACCAAGGCGGGCAGCGTCCCCGACCCCGACCGCCGCTTCGACGGCTCCCGCGGCCATCTGCTGGCGGCGCTGGACGCCTCCCTGGGCCGCCTGGGCACGGACCACGTCGATGTGTGGCACGTCCACGCCTACGACCCGTTCACCCCGCTCGAGGAGACCCTCCAGACCCTCGACCTGGCCGTCAGCAGCGGCCGGGCGCGCTACGCCGGGGTCTCCAACTTCTGCGGCTGGCAGCTGGCCAAGGCCGCGACCTGGCAGCTGGCGGCGCCGGGCCCCCGCACCCGGCTGGCGAGCACGCAGATGGAGTACTCGCTGCTGCAGCGCGGCGTCGAGCGCGAGGTGCTGCCCGCCGCGATCGACCTGGGCATCGGCATGCTGCCCTCCTCCCCCCTCGGCCGCGGTGTGCTCACCGGCAAGTACCGCAACGCGACCCCGGCCGACTCGCGCGGCGCCTCCGAGCACCTGGCGCCGTTCGTCGAGCCGTACCTCGACGACACCGCGAGCCGCATCGTGGACGCGGTGACCACGGCCGCGGACGGCCTCGCGGTGACCCCGCTCCAGGTCGCCCTCGCCTGGGTCCGCGACCGGCCAGGCGTGGCCGCCCCGATCGTCGGCGCGCGCAACGCGCAGCAGCTCACGGCGGCGTTGTCAGTGGAGGCCCTTAGTCTTCCTGACGAGATCTGCCGGGCGCTCGACGACGTGTCGGCGCCCCTGCACCGCTATCCCGATCACGACTGGAGCACGCTGTGAGCACGGACCCGGAGACCACGGAGCAGGACGAGCCGGGGACGCCGGACCTTCCGGCCACGGCCACCGAGCACGGCCCGGACGAAGCCGGTCACGGTCCCGGTGAGGCGGGTGGCAGTGCCGGCGAGGCACATGGCGGTGAGGCCGGTTACGCCGGCGGTGGCGGCGAGGCAGGGGGAGACGACGCCGGTGGTGGCGGGCTTTCCGAGGCGGAGGCGGAGCTCGCGGCGCAGCGGGTCGAGCGGGAGCGGATCGAGCGGCGCAAGACCGAGAAGGCGGGGCCCATCGAGAGCGGGGGCAAGCTGACCGGCACGGCGGCCGATCTGCTCGCCGCCGTGCGGGCCGTGGAGGGCGGTGCGAAGCCCACGACCGACCTGTTCGCCGAGCCGGAGCCGGCCCGCCGCCGGCCCGCCCAGGAGCCGGTACGACGCCCGGCGCCCGCGCCCGCCGGGGCGGCCCCCGCCGTGTCTGCCGGGCCCGCGCCGGAGGTCGTCCAGGCGGTGCGCGGGGTCCTGGCCGAGGGCGGCGCCCCCGAGGCGCTCGCCGTCCAGACCGCCGCGGTCCTCGGGGAGGGTGCCGAGGAGCGCCTGCGCGCGGACCCCTGGCTGCTGCTGCGTGTGACCGGCGTGCGCCCGGAGCAGGCCGACTCCTTCGCGCGGGGCCTGCTCGGCGCGGAGTGCGGCCCGGACGACGAGCGGCGCGGCCGCGCCTTCACGGTCCGGCTTCTCGAACAGGCGGCCCTCGCCGGGCATACGGCCCTGGAGGCGCCCGCGCTGACCGCCGCCCTGGCCCAGCGCGGGGTGCCCGACCCCGAGGCCGCGCTGAGCAGCGCGCTCACCGAGGGCGAGGCGCTCGTCTTCCAGGACGCCCTGGAGGAGCCCGGAGCCCCCGTCACCGAGCGCGCGGACGCCGGGGTCGGGACGGAGGAAGCGGACGAGGGCGAGGACGCCGAGGGCGGGCAGCGCCCGGTCCGGGTCCTGGTCGGCCTCGAGCGGTACGCACTCGCCGAGGAGAGCCTCGCCGACGGGCTGGCCCGGCTGCTCAACTCCGTACCGAAGGAGGACGGTCCGGCCGAGGGCTGGGAGCGCGCCGCGGCCTCGGCGCGCGGCTCCGCCGCCGAGCTGATCCGCGCGGTCGCGGGCCACGGCCTGGTGCTGCACACCGGCGGTGAGGCCTCCCGCGTCGAGCCGGCGCGGCTGCTCGCCGAGGCGAGCGCCCTGGGGCTGCGAGCCTGGGCCGCCGCGCACAGCCCGCTGGGCCGGGACGACTTCGCCGCACTGCTGCGCGGCTCCGGGCCCGCCGGCGATCGAACCGACGCCCCCGCCGGCGACCTCCCCGACGGCCGCCCCGCCGGGAGCGGCGGGCACCCCGGCGTGGTCACGGTGGCCGGGCTGCTGTCCGGGGCCGAGGGGCCGGGGCGGGACGGCGACGGGGCGCTGGACCTGGACCTCCTCGTCGTCCTCGACGCGCCCCAGCTGGACGTCGAGACGGCGGCGCTGCTGGTGGAGTCGCTGCCGGACGGAGCCCGCCTGGTGTGGTCGGGGGACCCGGGGGTGCTGTGGTCGGCGGGTCCTGGCCGGGTCTTCGCGGACCTGCTGGCGGCGCGGGTGTGCCCGCAGATCGCCTCCCGGCTGCCCGATCCCGGGCCGCTGGGCGAGCTGCTCTCGGGCGTCGGCATCGGCGAGCTGAACCAGGTGGAGGCGCCCGGCAAGGAGGTCGTGATCGTGCCGGTGCGGGACGCCGGCGAGGCCGTGCACCGGACCGTGCAGCTCGTCGCGGACTCGGTGCCGCGGGCGATCGGCGTCCCGGCCGGGCAGACCGTGGTGATCACCCCGGGCCACGGCGGCGCGGCCGGCACCCGTGTGCTGAACGCGGCGCTCAAGGAACGGCTGAACCCGGGTCCCGGCCGCTTCGGCGGATTCGACCCGGGCGACCGGATCGTCTACTCCCCCGCCCCCGGCCGTACGGTGCCGGGCGAGGTGGCGGGCGCCGACGCCGAGGGACTGCGCCTGTCCTGCTCGGGCGAGACCGTCGTCGTGGCCAGGGACCGGGTGGAGGGCTGTGTGCGGCACGGGTGGGCGCTGACCGCGCACCAGGCCGCCGGCGGCCGCTGGCCCGCCGTGGTCGTGGTACTGCCGGGCGACGCGGCGCAGGCGCTCAGCCGGCCGTGGGTCTACACGGCGTTCGGGCGGGCGAGCCGGCACCTGTCCGTGGTGCACGGCGTGGAGCAGGCGCTCCCGCGGGCGGTGGCCGAGGTCCCGGCCAGACCCCGGACGACCCGCCTGCCCGTCCTGCTCCGCGCGCAGGCACGCGAGCAGGCGGCGGGCTAGGACCTGTCCGGGGGACGACGGAGGGGCGGGGGCGTATCCACTCGGCGGCCGCCTCAGCGGTCGGTCGCGTCCAGCGGTTCCAGGTCCTCGTCCTCGTCCTCCCCGAGGTCGGTGTCGAGGTCGTCCTCGTCGTCGCCGTCCGTGTCCTCGCCCTCGTCCTCCTCGTCCTCCTCCTCGTCGTCGAAGACCGCGCTCACGTCGAAGCGGCAGACCACCCGCTCCGGGTCGACGTGCTCGAAGGGCGTCTCCAGCCATTCGCCGGGGTCGGAGAGCTCGTCCGAGGCCGTGACCCACAGGGTGGAGTCGGCCTCCTCGAGGCCGAACTCCTTGTGCCGCGAGGCGATTTCGTCCGGTTCGAACTCGCCGAAGAGGACGCCGAGCGCCCCGGGCACCGTGCCGGAGGCGTCCCCGCCCGCCCCCACGCCGGCCTCGGAGTCCGCGGCCTCCACCCGCTCGGCCTGGGCCAGCAGCCGCTGCGGCTCGGCCACGGCGTAGTCGCGGCGGATCAGCACGCTGATCGCGTGGGGCTCCTCGGGGCCCGTGTACGGCGGCAGCGTGTCGTCACCGGGGATCTCGAAGGGCGTGACCTCGTCGTAGCGGTCGTAGAGCAGCTCGTCGTAGGCCTCCGCGGCCGCCGCCAGCTGGTTGAACGCCTCGTAGACGGCCGGGTCGTCCTCCCCCGACCTGCGTTCGACCGCGGCCAGGTGGCGGTCGAGCGCGGTCTTGACCGCCTCGGCGGCGGCGCGTACCTCGGCAGCGGTGGGCTGCGCAGCATCAGACATAGTGCAGACGCTATCCGTACCGGGCCCCGGCCCGCACAATAGATGCGATGCCGGAATACGAATTTGTCGACGTGTACGTACCGCGCGGGGTGTCCCGCAAGGAGACGGCACGCCTGCTGACGGACCACGCCGAGTACGGTCACTGGGAGTTGTACCGTCTGAGCCTGCTGCGCGACGGCAGCCGCAGGGTGCGGTTGCGCCGGCGGATCATCCGCCAGGTGCGCGCCACGTGGTGAGCTGAGACGGTCCTGACAAGCAGCGGGCCCCGCATGGTGCGGGGCCCGCTCTGTCATGTATGCGCTCGGATCAGGCCGAGGCGCGCGCCCTGCGATACAGCACGGCGCCGGCGAGCAGTGCGCCCGCGCCCGCCGGGAGGGCGAGGCCCAGGGGCAGCTCACTGCCGGTGTGGGCGAGCTGCGCCCGGCCGCCGGGCACGGCGACGGTCTGGGTGCCGGGCGTGTTGACGTGCGAGGAGCCGCCGGGCGTGCTCCCTCCGGTGGTGGGCGGCGTCGCGGGCGTGCCGGGGTGACCCGGGGTGCCGGGGTGGCTGGGCGTGCCCGGGTGACCGGGGGTCCCGGGGTGTCCCGGGTGGCCGGGGTGACCCGGGTGTCCGGGGTGGCCCGGGTGTCCGGGGTGGCCGGGGTGACCCGGGTGTCCGGGGTGACCCGGAGTGCCGGGCGGGTTCTCGTGGCCGCCCGGAGGGTTGTGGTGGCCGCCGCCCGTGTTCGCGCAGTCGTTGCCCACGGCGGCGTTGCCGACGCCGATCACGTCGACGCTGTTGCCGCAGACGTTGACGGGCACGTCGAC
Organism: Streptomyces anandii JCM 4720; assembly: GCF_014650655.1. Lineage (GTDB taxonomy): Bacteria > Actinomycetota > Actinomycetes > Streptomycetales > Streptomycetaceae > Streptomyces > Streptomyces anandii. The sequence continues at coordinate 140,554 of NZ_BMVJ01000016.1, read as the reverse complement.
CGGCGCCTGGATGTGGTTGCCCGAACCCACGCCGGGCGAGTCGCTCGCGTGACCGCCGGCGTGCGCGCCGCCGTGGCCGTGCCCGCGGTGGCCGGAGTCGC
>NZ_BMVJ01000016.1:138065-140430 GCF_014650655.1 Streptomyces anandii JCM 4720 | reverse complement strand
CGTGGCCGGAGTCGCCGTATCCGCCGGACGAGCCGCTGCCGCCGCCGTGGTTGGCACACGAGTTGCCGGCCGCCGGGTTGAGCAGCCCGACGACGTTCACGGTGTTGCCGCAGACGTTCACCGGAACGTGCACCGGAACCTGCACGGTGTTGCCGGAGAGCACGCCCGGGGAGCCCGACGCGGCACCGGCCGCGCCCGCGTCGGCGTGGGCGGCGCCGGTCGCGGCGGCGAGCACGCCGGTGGCCGCCGCCATGGTCATCAGGCCTTTGCGGGTGACCTGTCGCATAGTGATGAATTCCTGCTTTCGACTTTTCGGAAGACTTCGCGGAAACCGGCCGACCCCGGAGCGCATGGCGTACGCTCCGGGGCCGACTGGTTCAGAACCCGCCACGGAGTCGACGGAGCCGGACCCTCACGGGGCGGGGCACAACGTCAGCTGTTGATGCAGGTGTTGCCGAAGGTGGGGTTCAGCAGCCCGATCACCGAGATCGTGTTGCCGCAGACGTTCACCGGAACGTGCACGGGCGCCTGGACGACGTTGCCGGAGACGACGCCCGGGGAGTGCACGGCGGCACCCTGGGCACCGGAGTCGGCAGCGGCCATGCCGGCACCCGCGAGAACGAGTCCACCGGTGGCAACAGCGGCAGCGACGACCTTCTTGATCATTATTCCTCCTAGTTGGCAAACGCGATCCCGTTTTGCTGATCGCATTACCTGTAACGAGGACGGAGTAATGGAGCTACGAGCTTATGGTCGCATTCACCCTTCTCAGTCATTCCCGCACGCGCTGTCGAATTCCGAAGTCAATTGGCTGATGACCGGTCAGGAGGCGTCGATGAACCGGTCCAGCACGCGCACGCCGAACTTCAGCCCGTCCACCGGCACCCGCTCGTCCACGCCGTGGAACATGCCGGCGAAGTCCAGCTCCGGCGGCAGCTTCAGCGGCGCGAACCCGAAGCCGCGGATGCCGAGGTCGTCGAAGGACTTGGCGTCGGTGCCGCCGGAGAGCATGTACGGGATGGCCTTGGCGGCCGGGTCCTCGGCGACCAGCGCGGACTGCATGGCCTCCACCAGCGCGCCGTCGAAGGTGGTCTCCACGGCCTTGTCGGAGTGCACGTCCTCGCGCTTGACCCGCGGGCCGAGGATCCGGTCGAGGTCGGCGAGGAACTCCTCCTCGAAGCCGGGCAGGAACCGGCCGTCGACGTGCGCCGTGGCCTCGCCGGGGATGACGTTGACCTTGTAACCGGCGCCCAGCTGCGTGGGGTTGGCGGTGTTGCTCAGGGTGGCGCCGATGAGCTTGGCGATGCCGCCGAGCCGGGCGATGGTGCCGTCCATGTCCTCCGGGTCGAGCCGGACGCCGAGCGCGTCGCCGAGTTCGTCGAGGAAGGCCCGGGTGGTCTTGGTCACCCGGACCGGGAACCGGTGACGCCCGAGCCGCGCGACGGCCTCCGACAGCTCGGTGATGGCGTTGTCCCGGTGGATCATCGAGCCGTGCCCGGCGGTGCCGGCCACGGTGAGCTTCATCCAGTGCATGCCCTTCTCGGCCGTCTGGATCAGGTAGAGCCGCCGCTGTTCGCTGACGGTGAAGGAGAACCCGCCGACCTCGCTGATCGCCTCGGTCACACCCTCGAAGAGGTCCGGGTGGTTGTCGACCAGGTACCGGGCGCCGTACGTGCCGCCCGCCTCCTCGTCGGCGAGGAAGGCCAGCACGATGTCCCGCGGGGGCCTGCGGCCGCTGCGCAGCCGGTCGCGCACGACCGCCAGGGTCATGGCGTCCATGTCCTTCATGTCGACCGCGCCGCGCCCCCACACGCAGCCGTCCGCGACCTCGCCGGAGAAGGGGTGGTGCGTCCAGTCGACGGCGTTGGCCGGTACGACGTCGGTGTGGCCGTGGATGAGCAGCGCGGGCCGGGACGGGTCCTCGCCCTCGATGCGGGCCACGGTGGAGGCGCGGCCGGGGTGCGACTCGAAGATCTTGGGCTCGAGACCGACCTCGGCGAGCTTCTCGGCGACGTACTCGGCGGCCTTGCGCTCGCCCGGGCCCGAGTGGTCGCCGTAGTTGCTGGTGTCGATCTGGATCAGCTCGCGGCAGAGGTCCACGACCTCGTCCTCGCCGGTGACGCTCCTGGCCGTGTCCGTCTCGCTCACGCTGCTTCCTCCCGCTGTGTGCCGGCGGGCCGCTTCCTGGGCGGTCCGCCTGATGTGCCGGTGGTCCCCTCATCCTCCCCCCGACCCGGCCGGGCCCCAAGGGAGCCCCGGGCCCGTCACACGCCGTTCACGCGGGGAGGAGGGGTGATCGGGCACACCCGAAAGCCTGGTAATGTTTCCTTCGTCGCCGCGAGGGGAACCACGCGGTACACACCCC
>NZ_BMVJ01000016.1:115047-138033 GCF_014650655.1 Streptomyces anandii JCM 4720 | reverse complement strand
GCGGAATGGCAGACGCGCTAGCTTGAGGTGCTAGTGCCCTTTATCGGGCGTGGGGGTTCAAGTCCCCCCTCGGACACCACACCGAAGAACGGTGTCGGCCTCTGGAGGCCGACACCGTTCTCGCGTTTGCGGCGCCCGCGCGCCCCGTTCCGGTCTCACACGTGTGCCGCCGCCATGTGGTCGGTGAACCAGTCGCGGGCCAGGGCGGTCACCGTCTCCAGGGCGCCGGGCTCCTCGAAGAGATGGGTGGCGCCGGGCACGACGGTCAGCCGGTTCTCGCAGCGCAACCGGGCCCGGGCCCGCCGGTTGAGTTCCAGTACGGTCCGGTCGGCGCCGCCGACGACCAGCAGGGTGGGGGCGGTGACGTCCGGGAGCCTGGGCCCGGCGAGGTCGGGGCGGCCGCCGCGGGAGACGACGGCGGCGACGCGGGCGCCGGGTTCTGAGGCGGCCCACAGGGCCGCGGCCGCGCCGGTGCTGGCACCGAAGTACCCGACGGCGAGATGACCCGTCCCGGGGTGGGCGCGCAGCCGGCCGGTGGCCTCGGTGAGCCGCGCGGCCAGCAGCGCGGTGTCGAAGACGTTGGCCCGGTCCTCCGCCTCCTCCTCGGTGAGCAGGTCGAACAGCAGGGTGCCGAGGCCGGCCCGGTTCAGGCCGGCGGCCACGAACCGGTTGCGGGGACTGTGCCGTCCGCTGCCGCTGCCGTGTGCGAAGAGCACGATGCCGGCCGCGTCCGCGGGCACGGTCAGCCGTCCGCCGAGCCGTACGGTCCCGGCCGCTATCTCCACCTCCCGGTCCAGCCCGGCGCCACCGTCGTCCGGCGGATCCGTGGCCGGGGCTCCGGAGTGGCTCGGCGGAGCCGTGTCCGGGGCGCCGGTGCGGCCCGGACGGCTCGGGCGCCGCTCCGCGCGCCGCAGCACCGCGACCACGTCCGCGTCCTCGAGCTGGGCGAAGTCGTCGTAGAACTGGCCGACCGCGAAGAAGCCGCGGGGGGTCGCCAGGCTGACCAGCTCGTCGGCCTCCCCGGCCAGCCGCCGGGTCCAGTCCGGCGGTGCGACGGGCACCGCGAGGACGGTGCGGGCCGCGCCCCTGGCCCGTACCGTGCGGCAGGCGGCCCGGGCGGTGGAGCCGGTGGCGACGCCGTCGTCGACGATGACGACGGTCCGTCCGGCGACGGCGGCCGGCGGGCGGTCGCCGCGGTAGCGCTCGGCGCGGCGCAGCAGTTCCCGGCGCTCGCGCTCCTCCACGCGGGCCCGGGCGTCCGGGGGGACGCCGGTCTCGCGCAGCACGTCCTCGCTCAGTACGCGCACGCCGTCCTCGCCGATCGCGCCCATGGCCAGCTCGGGCTGGGTGGGCACGCCGAGTTTGCGCACCAGGCAGACGTCCAGGGGCGCGCCGAGGGCGTCCGCGACCGCCTCGGCGACCGGGACGCCGCCCCGGGGCAGTCCCAGGACCACGACGTCCTGCCCCGCGAGGTGGGCGAGGCGTGCGCCGAGCTGCCGTCCGGCCTGGACCCGGTCCGTGAAGAGCACCGCGGCCGCCTCACTCGCGGGAGGACCACAGCGGGGTGGGCGGTGTCGCCTCGGGGGCGCCCATCGCCTTGATGTCGCCGGCGGCGGCGCGCACCAGTTCGCGGCCGAGGGCGATGAGGGCGCGGCCGGCCGCGAGTTCGTCCCCGATCTCGGGCACGTCCCGGTCGTAGGGGTTGCGGCGGGCCTCGGCGCAGCTCTCCAGGACGTTGTCCCCGGTGTCCAGGATGATCCGGGCGGTGGTGTCCGGATCGTGCTCGGACAGGTACAGGTTCAGCCGCCACTCCTTGGCGGACGGAGACCGGTTGCCGACGGGTCGGGTCATCGTCGGTCCCTCCTCGACTCCGGCGCGGCGCAACTCGCGGGCCGCGGCACCCACTTCCACTGTGCCTCCGCGGCGCTCGCGCCGCATGGGCACAATGGCCCCCATGACCAAGGATTTGTGTCCGTGCGGGCTGGGTGCGGGGTACGAGGAGTGCTGCGGGCGTTTCCACCGGGGTGAGGGGGCCGCGCCCACCGCCGAGGCGCTGATGCGGTCGCGCTACAGCGCGTTCGTGCGCGGGGAGGCGGGGTATCTGCTGCGCACCTGGCATCCGCGGACCCGGCCCGCCCGGCTGGAGCTGGATCCGGGGATGCGGTGGACGGGTCTGGAGATCCTGGACACCGCCGACGGGTCGGCCTTCCACAGCACGGGGACCGTGACGTTCCGGGCGTCCTGTCGGGGCGGATCGCTGCACGAGCGCAGCCGGTTCGAGCGGGTCGGCGGGGCGTGGGTGTACGTGGACGGGGACTTCCTGGAGTAGCGGGTCCGGGGGCCGGGATGCCCCGTCGCGCCGTGCGCCCCGTCGCGCCGTGCGCCTCGTGGCCGTGCGTCGCCGCTACGGCGCCAGGATGTCCAGTTCCTGGAGGGCGCCGACGGTGATCTCGCGGGTGAGCCGCTCGGCGCGGTCGGCGTCGCCCTCGCGGACCGCCTCGGCGACCTGGACGTGCAGGGTGACGGCGGCCGGGTCGGGGTCCTCGAACATGACCTCGTGGTGGGTGCGCCCGGCGAGGACCTCCGCGACGACGTCGCCGAGGCGGGCGAACATCTCGTTGCCGGACGCGGTGAGGATCACGCGGTGGAAGGCCACGTCGTGGACCAGGTACTCCTGGAGTCGGTGGCCGCGTGAGTTGGCCACCATGCCGAGCGCGCACTCGGTTAGTTCGGCGCACTGCTCGGGCGTGGCGTGGCGCGCGGCGAGGCCCGCGGCGACGGGTTCGACGGCCGAGCGCAGCACGGTGAGCGAGCGGAGCTGGCGCGGGCGGTCGGCGCCGGCCAGGCGCCAGCGGATGACCTGCGGGTCGTAGACGTTCCACTCGCAGGCGGGCAGCACGGTCACGCCGACGCGACGCCGGGACTCGACCAGGTGCATGGACTCCAGGACGCGGACCGCCTCGCGCATCACGGAGCGTGAGACGTCGAAACGCTGTGCCAGTTCGTCGGTACGCAGAACGCTGCCCGCCGGGTACTCACCCGCGGTGATGGCGGGGCCGAGGGTGTCCAGTACATGGCCGTGCAGCCCCCGGCCCGGTGTGCTCATGCACTCAGCGTACGGGGTGGATCACGGAACCAAAAAGTCAGACTTATAAGTCACAGCCTCTTGAATTTGTCGTACCTAATAGGTTTCATGTGGCCGACGCCGGATGTCGGCGTCGCATGTCGAGGAAGACAGCGAGGCAGTGATGCGCACCCCCCACGTCGTCGTGGTGATGGGCGTCGCCGGCACGGGCAAGACCACGATCGGTCCCCTGCTCGCGGCCCGGCTCGGCGTTCCGTACGCCGAGGGCGACGACTTCCACCCGCAGGCCAACATCGACAAGATGACGGCCGGCGTCCCGCTCGGCGACGAGGACAGGTGGCCGTGGCTGGACGCCATCGGCGCCTGGGCGCACGGGCGGGCAGGGCTCGGTGGGGTGGTGAGCAGCTCGGCCCTGAAGCGGTCCTACCGTGACCGGCTCAGGGCGGCGGCTCCCGGGATCGTCTTCGTCCATCTGACGGGCGACCGGAAGCTGATCGAGGACCGCATGGCGCACCGCCGGGGTCACTTCATGCCGACGGCCCTGCTGGACTCCCAGTTCGCCACGCTCCAGCCGCTCGAGGCGGACGAGCGGGGCGTCGCGGTGGACGTCTCCGGTTCCCCGGAGGAGATCACCGAGCGCGCCGCGGCCGCGCTGGACACCCTCGACAGTTCCACGCGGTCCGACGAGGCCGGGCCGTCCCCGCGCTGAGTCATGACGACAGCACCCGGGTCCTGACGACAGGGCCCTGGTCCTGACGACAGGGCCTCGGTCCTGACGACAGGGCCTCCGTCCTGACGACAGAACCTGGCCGCCTCTCCCCCACAGTCGCGACCGCGGCACCACCCGCGCACCCCGCGCGACCCGTGCACTTCTCCCCAACGTCCCTCTTCATCTGCAAGGGAACACCGTGACCAGACTCAGCGTCGAGATGCTGGCAGCGGACGCGCCCCCGCCGATCACCTCGGCCGGACACGCTCAGCTGGGCATCGCCGTCCTGGCGGGCATAGCCGTCATCGTCCTGCTCATCACCAAGTTCAAGTTGCACGCCTTCCTGTCGCTGACCATCGGGTCACTGGTCCTCGGCGCGGTCGCCGGGGCGCCGTTGGACAAGGCGATCACGAGCTTCACCACGGGCCTCGGCTCGACGGTCGCCGGCGTCGGCGTGCTGATCGCGCTCGGCGCGATCCTCGGCAAGATGCTGGCCGACTCGGGCGGCGCCGACGAGATCGTGGACACGATCCTCGCCAAGGCCGGCGGCCGGGCGATGCCGTGGGCGATGGTGCTGATCGCCTCCGTGGTCGGACTGCCGCTGTTCTTCGAGGTCGGCATCGTGCTGCTGATCCCCGTCGTGCTGATGGTCGCCAAGCGCGGCAACTACTCCCTGATGCGCATCGGCATCCCGGCGCTGGCCGGTCTGTCCGTGATGCACGGGCTGATCCCGCCGCACCCCGGCCCGCTGGTCGCGATCGACGCGGTCAAGGCCAACCTGGGCGTGACGCTGGCGCTCGGCATCCTGGTCGCCATCCCCACGGTGATCATCGCCGGTCCGCTCTTCTCCAGGGTGGCGGCCCGCTGGGTGGACGTGCCCGCCCCCGACCGCATGCTGCCCCAGCGCGCCTCCGAGGAGCTCGAGCGGCGCCCGGGCTTCGGCGCGACGCTGTTCACGGTGCTGCTGCCGGTCGTGCTGATGCTGGCCAAGGCGCTGGTCGACATCGTCGTGGACGACACCGCGAACATGACGCAGCGCGTCTTCGACGTCGTCGGTTCCCCGCTGATCGCCCTGCTCGCCGCCGTGCTCGTCGGCATCTTCACGCTGGGCCGCCCGGCCGGGTTCAGCAAGGAGCGCATCTCCTCCACCGTCGAGAAGGGCCTCATGCCCATCGCCGGCATCCTGCTCATCGTGGGCGCGGGCGGCGGCTTCAAGCAGACGCTGATCGACTGCGGTGTGGGCCAGATGATCCTGGACATCTCCAAGGACTGGTCGATCCCGGCGCTGCTGCTGGCCTGGCTGATCGCGGTGGCGATCCGGCTGGCGACCGGTTCGGCGACCGTGGCGACGGTCTCGGCGGCCGGTCTGGTCGCCCCGCTGGCCGCGGACATGTCGACCACGCACGCCGCCCTGCTGGTCCTGGCCATCGGCGCCGGCTCGCTCTTCTTCAGCCATGTCAACGACGCCGGTTTCTGGCTGGTGAAGGAGTACTTCGGGCTGAGCGTCGGTCAGACGATCAAGACCTGGTCGGTCATGGAGACGATCATCTCGGTGGTCGCGGGCGGTCTGGTCCTGCTGTTGTCCCTGGTGATCTAGGAGTACGGCGATGACGGCTCACCCCCTCTTCGACATCGGCGGCCGCACCGCCCTGGTCACCGGCTCCTCCCGCGGGATCGGGCTGGCCCTGGCCCGCGGTCTGGCCGAGGCCGGCTGCACGGTGGTCCTGAACGGACGCGACGGCGAGGCGCTCGCCGAGGCCGCCGCCGGACTGCCCGGCGACCGGGTGCACACCGCCGCGTTCGACGTGACCGACGGCGCCTCGGTGGCCGCCGGGATCGCGGACGTCGAGGAGCGGGTGGGCCCGCTCGACATCCTGGTCAACAACGCGGGCATGCAACTGCGCGCCCCGCTGCTGGAGTTCACGGACGCCGACTGGCACCGGATCCTGGACACCAACCTCACCAGCGCCTTCCTGGTGGGCCGCGAGGCCGCCCGCCGGATGACCGGACGCGGCCACGGGAAGATCGTGAACATCTGCTCGCTGCAGAGCGAGGTGGTACGCCCCGGCATCGCACCGTACGCGGCGACCAAGGGCGCGCTGAAGATGCTCACCAAGGGCATGTGCGCCGACTGGGGCCCGCACGGGGTGCAGGTCAACGGCCTGGGCCCCGGCTACATCGAGACCGAGCTGACCCGGCCCCTCGTCGAGGACGGGGAGTTCAGCGCCTGGGTGCGCCGCCGCACCCCGGCCGGCCGCTGGGGCCGTACCGAGGACCTGGTGGGCGGGCTGTTGTTCCTCGTCTCCCCGGCGGCGGACTTCGTCTCCGGGCAGGTGCTGTACGTCGACGGCGGCATGACGAGCGTGCTGTGAAAGGGGCCTCGGGAATGCTGGGCTGTGTGATCCACGGGCAGGGCGACCTGCGCGTCGAGGAGCTGCCGGTGCCCGAACCCGCCCCGGGGCAGGCCCTGGTGGCCGTCCGCTACGGCGGGGTGTGCGGCTCCGACCTGCACTACTGGCGCCACGGCGGGGTCGGCGACTTCCGGCTGCGCGAGCCGATGCTGCTCGGCCACGAGGTGGTCGGCACGGTCGTCTCCTACGGCGCCGGAGCGCGGGGTCCGGCCCCGGGTGCCGCGGTCGCCGTGCACCCGGCGACGCCGTGCGGAGTGTGCCCGGAGTGCTCCGGTGGCCGCCGCAACGTCTGCCGGGACACCCGCTACCTGGGCAGCGCGGCCCGCTTCCCGCACGTACAGGGCGGATTCGCGGGCCAAGTGGCCGTGCCGGCCGAACAGTTGAGGGCGTTGCCGGACGGCCTCGGGCCGCGCCGGGCGGCCCTGGCTGAGCCCCTGTCGGTGGCGCTGCACGCGGTGCGGCGGGCCGGGGACGTGACGGGCCGGCACGTGCTGGTGACCGGCGCGGGTCCCATCGGCTGCCTGGTGGTCGCGGCGGCGAGGGCGGCGGGCGCGGCCCGGGTGACCGTCACCGACCTGCTGCCGCGGGCGCTGGAGTACGCCTCCGCCGTGGGCGCCGGCACCGTCGTACGGGCCGACGACCCCGGTGACGCCGGATGGCCGGACGAGGTGGACGTGGCCGTGGAGGCCTCCGGGGTGGCCGCCGGACTCGGCACCTGCCTGCGGCTGGTGCGGCGCGGCGGGACGGTCGTGCAGCTCGGGATGCTGCCGCCGGGGCAGGTGCCGTTCGCCGGGAACCTGGTGGTGAGCCGGGAGATCGAGCTGCGGGGGGCGTTCCGCTTCGATACCGAGTTCGACGGGGCGCTACGGCTGCTGGCCGCCGAGCCGGCGTTCGACGCACTCATCAGCGCGGTGGTCCCGGTGCGGGACGCGGAATCGGCGTTCACACTGGCGGCGGACCGCACCCGGTCGTGCAAGGTACTGCTGAACTTCGACGCCTGAACGGCCGGAACCGCCCTGCGCCGGACCGCCCCGTGCGGGGCCCTTGGGCTTCACGGTCGCCACAGTGGGTGTTCGGAGTTCGCCCAGTCGCTGGTCACCCAGCCTGTGCGGAGGCCGTGTCGGGCCTCTGGGTCGGCGATGGCCATGCCGATGTGGCCGGCCAGGACGATGCCGATGGTCAGGGCCAGCCAGTCGTGCACGAAGGTCGCGCTGGTGCGCCACATCAGCGGGGTGAGATGCGTGAACCACATCATCAGGCCGGTGCCGAGCATGACCAGGGCCGCGCCCGCGATCCAGGCGGCGTAGACCTTCTGGCCGGCGTTGAACTTGCCCGCCGGGCGGGACGCGGGGCGTTGGTCGCGGCGCAGGGCGGCGCGCAGCCAGAGCCTGTCGTGCGGTCCGAAGCGGTTGAGGAAGCGCAGGTCGGCGCGGAAGGCGCGGGAGGCCAGGCCCAGCAGGACGGGCACCGGCAGGGCGAGGCCCGCGCACTCGTGGACGCGCACCACGAGCTCCCTGCGGCCGACGAGTTCGGCGAGCTGCGGGATGTAGAGGCAGGCCGCGGTGACGACGCAGACGCCCATCAGCGCGGCGGTGACCCGGTGCACCCAGCGTTCGGCGCGGGTGAAGCGGCGTACGGTCCGGGCGCCGGGCGGGGCGGCCGGGTCAGCTCGTAGGGTCATCGCTGCGTCCGTTCGAGCGGCCGACCCAGGCGTCGACGTCGTAGCCGCGCTCCTCCCAGTAGCCGGGCCGGACCTCGTCGGTGACGGTGATGCCGGAGAGCCACTTGGCGGACTTGTAGAAGTACATCGGGGCGACGTAGAGGCGGACCGGGCCGCCGTGGTCGTGGCCGAGGTCCTTGTTCTGCATGCGCAGCGCGACCAGGACGTCGGCGCGGCGGGCCTGGTCGAGGGTGAGGCTCTCGGTGTAGGCGCCGTCGAAGCAGGTGAAGCGGACCGCCTTCGCGGTGGGCCGCACCTTCGCCGCGTCCAGCAGCCGGGACAGCCGTACGCCCTCGAAGGGGGTGCCGGGAACCCGCCAGCCGGTGACGCACTGCACGTCGCGCGTCATGCGTGTCTGCGGCAGCGCCCTGAGGTCGGCCAGCGTGTACGTCGCCGGGCGGTCGACCAGGCCGTCGACGGTCAGGCGGTAGTCGGTGGCGTCCTTGTGGGGGACGGAGGCGGCGACCGAGTAGTAGCGGAAGCCGCCGCCGTTGGGCAGCAGGCCCGTCAGGCCGGTGGGGTCCTTGTCGGCGGCGGCGCCGAGGAAGCCCTCGAGGCCGCGTTGCAGGGTGGGCGCCGCGAGCACGCCGAGGGCGCCCAGGCCGAGGGTGCCGAGCAGGACACGGCGGCCTATCGGGCGGCCGGGCTCCTCGGAGGGGACGGGGGCATCCGGGGGACGCTGTTCCGGCGCGTCCGGCGCGTCCGGCGCGTCCGGCGCGTCCGGCGGTTCCGGCGATTCCGGTGGTACGGAGGTCACCCCTTCATTCGAGCACCAGCGACCCCCGGCGGGCCAGGGATCGCGGGTGCCCGTCAGACTTCCGTCATCTCTTGGGCCTGTCTTCTCACCCGTTTCTCAACCGAGGCCGGCGTGTCCCGGCCGCGGCCGGCCGTTCCTCAGCCGGTGTCCGCCGGGGACCCGGCCGCCGCGGCCTGCGCCTCCGCCGCCTTCTCCAGCTGGAACGCCTCGTTGCCGAGCCCGATGCGGGCATGCGTGGCGGGCCTGCGCGAGCGCAGTACGGCGCCCTGCACCAGCCCGGCGGCCAGGGCGAGGCCGATGATGCCGGGCAGCGCCCAGCTCAGCGCCGAGTCGGGCCCGGTGCCGACCAGGACGTCGAAGTCCTTCACCGTGTAGACCGCGATCACCAGCAGGGCCGTGCCCGCCACGGCCGAGGTGGCCAGCCGCCAGGCCTGGGCGCGCGCCGCGCCGCGCCGCGCGAAGAAGACGATCACGGACAGGGAGGCCGCCGCCATCAGCACGATCACGCCGAGCGCGCCGATGTTGCCGCCCCAGGTGAACAGGTGCAGCACGGGCGCGGTCGGGTCGCCGGTGGGCTTGCCGTCGGTGAGGGCGAAGGCGAGCACGATCACCAGCGACACGGCGGTCTGGGACAGGGAGCCGGCCGCGGGGGCGCCGCTGCTGCTGGAGGTGCGGCCGAAGGCGGCGGGCAGCAGGCCCTCGCGGCCCATCGCGAACGCGTACCGGGCGACGACGTTGTGGAAGCTGAGCATGGCCGCGAACATGCCGGTCACGAACAGCACGTGCAGCACGTCGGTGAAGGTGCCGCCGAGCCGGGACTCCGTCAGCGTGAACAGCAGCCCCGCGCTCTCCTTCTGCGCGGTGGCCACGACCGCCGAGGGGCCGGTGGCGACGGTCAGCGCCCAGCAACTGATCGCGAAGAACACGGCGACCCCGCCCACCGCGAGGAACATCACGCGCGGCACCAGGATGTGCGGGCGGCTGGTCTCCTCGGCGTACACCGGGGCCTGCTCGAAGCCGAGGAAGGCGGCGATGCAGAAGCACAGCGCGGTGCCGATGCCGGCGCCGGAGAGCGTGCCCGGGTCGAAGGCGTGCAGGGAGAGGCCCTGGCTGCCGGGGTCGGCGACCGCGGCCACGTCGAAGATGACGACGAGGGCCACCTCGATGACCAGCAGCACGCCGAGCACGCGCGCGTTGACGTCGATCTTCAGCCAGCCGAGCACGCCGACCGCGGCGACGGCCAGGAGGGCCGGGATCCACCAGGCGACGGTGGTGTCGGTGTAGGTGGCGAAGAGGTTGGAGACCTCGAAGCCGAAGATGCCGTAGATGCCGGCCTGGAGGGCGTTGTAGGCCACCAGGGCGACCAGGGCCGCGCTCGCGCCGGCCGTGCCGCCCAGGCCCCGGGAGATGTACGCGTAGAAGGCGCCCGCGTTGTGCACATGGCGGCTCATCTCGGCGTATCCGACGCTGAAGAGGATCAGCACCACGCCGAGGGCCACGAAGAGCAGCGGCTGGCCGACGATGCCCATCACCGCGAACGTGGTCGGCATGACACCGGCGACCACCATGAGCGGGGCGGTCGCGGCGAGCACGGAGAGCAGCAGGCCCCCCGTGCCGAGGCGGTCGGCGCGCAGGGCGCGCTCCTGCCCCTTGAAGGTACTGATGCCGCCGTCGCCGGCGGTGGGTCTGCTCGTGCTCGAACTGCCCGTCGTCATCGGGGAGTCGTCCTTTCGGCGGTCAGGCCGTGCCCAGGGCGCCGGCGCGGGCGGTGCGGAAGGCGGTGTGCGGATCGCGGTCGGGGTACGACCAGGGGGCGGGGGTGGGGTGGTCGCCGACGCGGTGGAAGAGGGCGGCGGCCTCGGCGCCGCGACCCTCGCAGTACTTGGCGTGGGCGAGGTAGTTCAGGTCGACCAGCCGCCGGGGGTGGCCCTCCTGGCCCCACTCCAGCCACCAGTCGAAGGCGGCCTTCATCACCTGGCGGGCCCTGCGGTCGGCCCAGTGGCCGCTGGAGTACGGGTCGGCGGAGGCGTGACCGGCGAGGGCCAGGGCGCGGTAGCGCTCGGCGTGCGCCACCACGGGCAGGATGGCCAGCGCGGAGTCGGCGGGGGCCTGCTCGGCTGCCCAGTTGGCGAAGTCGTACACCTCGTGCAGCGGGTCGGGGCCGGCGGCGGCGCGGCGCTCGGCGAGCCGGGCCACCATCAGGTGGTGGGCGTGGTGGTGGTCGGGGTGGCGGTGGCGGACCTCGTCGAAGAGGCGGACCACCTCCTCCTCGGTGCCCAGGGTGCGCTCCAGCAGGAGCAGGCCGAGCCACGGGGTGGGGTCGGCGGGCGCGAGGCCGGACGCCGCCCGGCAGGCCTCACGGGCGGCGTCCGGCTTCTCCTTGCCGCGCAGGGCGCGTTCGACGAGCGACACGCCGAGGAGTACGGAGGCGTCGGGGGACTCGGGTTCGGCCAGCAGCCAGTCGCGGGTCCAGGCGGCGGCGTGGGGTTCCCGGGCGAGGACCGTGACGCGGTGCCCGCGCCGGTCGGGGTCGTCGCCGGTGCGGACCAGCAGTGACCTGACCGCCTGCCAGCGTCCTTGCGCCAAGGCGGCCCGCGCGGCCACGAGTTCGTCGTCGTCGAGAGCGGCGTCGAAGGTGTGGGCCGCGCGTCTGCGGCCGCGGCCGAGGGGAGGCGGGGGTGGGGGCACCGCGGGTCTTCCTCACGCGCTCTTGTGTTCGTGGCTCGCCGCGCCCCGGGGCGGCGCTGCCCCGTGCGCTCACTCGCCCGGCTCGCTCGTCGGTCGGTCAGGCCGGATCGGCCGGGTCACGTCATCGGCCCGCCATCATCCGATCACTGACAGCAAACCCTCAGCCATTGCTTCACGTCAAGGGCGGGTCAAGCGATTCAGGCGTCAACTTCCTGGATTCCAGAGGCACTTGTGGTGGTACGCGGCGGATGGTGCGGGCGGGCGGCGCGCGGGCCCCACGGACGCGGCGTCACCTGTGCGGTGTAGGTGTGGCGTACGCCATGGCGCAGCGGAGCGGGGCGTTCCACCATGGCGGTGCGGCCGTGCCATCGTCCCTGACCGCAGGGCGTCGTGACGGAGTCGACCGCCCGGATCCCGGGTACTCCCAGCGGCACACAGCGCCCTGGGACGCTACAGTCGGCCATTACGCACCCCGTGGCCCGGCCGGATGATCGAGGTACGCAGCGTGTCGGTTCTGGTTCTGATTCTCGCCGTGAGCGCCGCCTGCTGCCTGGGCTTCGGATTCGTGCTCCAGCAGGACGCGGCCCAGCGGGCGCCGCTCAGCGACTTCCTCTCACCCCGGCTGCTGCTGGACCTGATGAAGGTGCCCCGCTGGCTGGGCGGCCTCGGACTGATGATCGCCGGCATGGTGCTGGGCGCGGTCGCGCTCGGGCGGGGCGAGATCTCGCTCGTGGAACCGCTGCTGGCGACGAACCTGCTGTTCGCCCTCGCCCTGTCGCGCAGACGGACCCGGCAGCCGCTGGGCCGCCAGGGGTGGGTCGGACTCGCCCTGCTGGCGGGGGGCGTGAGCGCGTTCATCCTGGCGGGCGAGCCGCGAGCGGGCAGCGCGGTGACCGATCCGCTGCGGCACTGGCTGATCATCGGGGTCATGGTGGGCCTCGCGCTGATGCTGACCACGTACGCCAAGAGGTCCGGGCTGAGCTGGGGTCCGGTGCTGCTGGCGGTGGCCGCAGGGCTGCTGTACGGCGTGCAGGACGCGCTCACTCGGGTGAGCGGGCAGCGGTTCTCGGCGGGCGGCTGGACGGAGCTGTTCACCGGCTGGCAGCCGTACGCGCTGCTGGTGATCGGCGCCAGTGGGCTGGTCCTGGTGCAGAGCGCGTTCGAGACGGCTCCGCTGCGCATGTCGCTGCCCGCGCTGACGGCCGCCGAACCGCTGGCCGGCATCGCCTGCGGTGTGGGCTTCCTCGGTGACCGGCTGCGCACCGACACCGGCGCCCTGGCGTGGGAGGCGGCGGGTCTGGCGGCGATCGTCGGCGGCATCGTCCTGCTCGGGCTCCATCCGGCCATGCCCTGCGGTGCGGCGGTGCGCGAGCCGGAACGGGACCTGCAGCCGCGCTGAGGCGACCGCGGCGGTCGCCGGGGGTGCCGCCAGTGGCGCCTGCTTGGATGGACGGCATGAGCGCTGCTGAGGAGATTCTCGACATCGTCGACGAGCACGACCGGGTCGTCGGCCGGTCGCCGCGCCGTGCGGCCTACGCCGAGGGCTTGCGTCACCGCTGCTCCTTCATCGAGGTGCGGGACGCCGAGGGCCGCGTCTTCGTGCACCGGCGCACGGCGACGAAACTGGCGTACCCGTCGCTCTACGACATGTTCGTGGGCGGCGTGGTCGGCGCGGGCGAGTCCTACGACGACGCGGCGCTGCGCGAGGCCGAGGAGGAACTGGGGGTGAGCGGGCTGTCCCGCCCCGAGTTCCTCTTCAAGTTCCTCTACGACGACGGCGCGGGCCGGTCCTGGTGGTCGGCGGTGTACCAGGTCCGCTGCGAGCTGCCGGTGCGTCCGCAGGCCGAGGAGATCGACTGGCACGCCTTCCTCACCGACGAGGAGGTGGAGCGCCGGCTGCCCGAGTGGGACTGGACACCGGACGGCCTCGCGGCCTACGAGCGCCTGAAGGCCCACCGCTCGGCGGGGTGAGCCGACCGGCGCCGCCAAGGGCGGGACCACCGGTGCCGGGACCGCCGGTGCCGGGACCGCCGGTGGACGGGACCGCCGGTGGACGGGACCGCCGGCGGCCGGGACCGCCAGGGGGCGGGGTCGCCGGCGGCCGGGCTGGGTAGGGTCGTTCGGGTGATCGACTTCGTGCGGAACGTTCGCCTCTGGTTCGCCCCCGAGGAGGTCAGGCGGGAGGGGCACACGCCCGACTACCGCTTCTCGCTGGCGAACGAGCGCACCTTCCTGGCGTGGCTGCGCACCGCCCTGGCGCTGATCGGCGGCGGCTTCGCGGTGGACCAGTTCCTGCCGGACCTCGGCTGGACCTGGCGGATCGGCCTCGCCCTCGCCCTGCTCGCCGCGGGCGTGCTGTGCTCCCTGCGCGCGGTGAACCACTGGGTGCGCTGCGAGCGGGCGATGCGCCGGGGCGAGGACCTCCCCGCCTCCCGCTTCCCGGCCCTGCTGAGCATCGTCGTGGCCGTGGTCGCGGTGGCCATGGTGGTGGTCGTGCTCGCGGGGTGGGCGGGATGACCGACGGCTTGGACGACGGCGCGGGCGGCGGGCAGGGCGCCGTGCGGGACCCCGGGTTGCAGCCCGAGCGGACCCGGCTCGCGTGGCGGCGTACGACGCTGTCGAGCACCGTGGCCGCCGTGCTGGCCGTGCGGGCGAGCCTGCACGGCGGGGCGTCCCCGGCGGGGATCGTCGTCTGCGCGCTGTGCTGCGTGCTCTGGCTGGGCTTCCTGCGCGTCGCCCACCTCCGCATCCGCGCCCTCGCGAGCGAGCCGGGGCCGGCGCGGGTGCCGCCCGTGCTCGCCGCGCGGCAGGCCGCCGCGGCCGTGCTGTGCACGGTGGCGCTGGCCGTGTGCGCGGCCGTGCTGGTGGTCTGACGGCGCTATCGTGGGCCCGATCACGTCCGGTTCACCCACTGGACTACATACCGACTGGTCGGCATGATGGTCGGGTCCCGTTCACCCGCCCGTAGGAGCAACGATGAGCCCCGACCACCCGCCCGGACTGGATCTCGACCGGCTGCGCGGCCTGCTCGACCGTGAGCGGCCCGGCCTGGCGCAGGGCCCGCTGACCGGCCGGCTGATCGAGGGCGGTCGGTCGAACCTGACATACGCGGTCTCGGACGGCGTCTCGAAGTGGGTCGTCCGCCGGCCCCCGCTCGGGCACGTGCTCGCCACCGCGCACGACATGAAGCGCGAGCACCGCGTGATCAGCGCCCTGCACCCGACCGACGTGCCGGTCCCGGCCCCAGTCCTGCTCTGCGAGGACGAGGAGGTGCTCGGAGCGCCGTTCTACGTCATGGAGTTCGTCGAGGGCACCCCCTACCGCACGGCGGACCAGCTCGCCGCGCTGGGCGCGCGGCGCACCCGCGACGCGGTGCTGTCGCTGACCGACACCCTGGTCGGGCTGCACGCGGTGGACCCCGCCGAGGTGGGCCTGGCCGGCTTCGGCCGCCCCGAGGGCTTCCTGGACCGCCAGCTGCGCCGCTGGGGCAAGCAGCTGGACGCCTCCCGCAACCGCGAGCTGGCCGGCATCGACGAGCTGCACGCCGCCCTCGGGCGCGAACTGCCCGCCTCCCCCGCGCCCACCGTGGTCCACGGCGACTACCGCCTGGACAACGTGCTGATCGGCGCCGACGACTCCATCCGGGCCATCCTGGACTGGGAGATGTCCACCCTCGGCGACCCGCTGACCGACCTCGGTCTGCTGGTGATGTACAGCACGCCGCTCGACCTGCCCCACTCCCCCGTCTCCACCACGGCCGCCGCGCCCGGGCACCCCTCGCCCGCCGAGCTGATCGAGCGGTACGCCGCCGCGTCGGGGCGCGATGTGGCGGCCGTGTCCTGGTACACGGCGTTCGCCTGGTTCAAGCTCGCCGTGATCCTCGAGGGCATCCACTACCGGTACACGCTCGGCCAGACCGTCGGCCGCGGCTTCGACCGCATCGGCGACCTGGTCCCCGTCTTCATCGAGCACGGCCTGACCACTCTTCACGAAGGCCTTCAGGAGGGCTGATCCGACATGGACTTCGCGTTCGACGCGCGCACCGAGGAACTGCGCGCCAAGCTCCTCGCCTTCATGGACGAGCACGTGTACCCGGCCGAGCGGACCGCGCACGAACAGCGCGCGGGCCTCGCCTCGCCCTGGGAGAACCCGCCGGTGGTCGAGGAGCTGAAGGCCGAGGCCCGCAGGCAGGGCCTGTGGAACCTGTTCCTGCCCGACGCGGAGTACGGCGCCGGGCTGACCAACCTCCAGTACGCCCCGCTGGCCGAGATCACCGGCCGCTCCCCGCAGCTCGCGCCCACCGTGACCAACTGCGCGGCCCCGGACACCGGCAACATGGAGGTGCTGGCGCAGTTCGCCGACGAGGCGCAGAAGAAGCAGTGGCTGGAGCCGCTGCTGGCCGGTGAGATCCGCTCGGCGTTCGCGATGACCGAGCCGGAGGTGGCCTCTTCGGACGCCACGAACATCACCACGCTGATCGAGCGGGACGGCGACGAGTACGTCATCACCGGCCGCAAGTGGTACATCTCCGGGGCGATGCACCCCGACTGCACCGTCTTCATCGTGATGGGCAAGACCGACCCGGACGGCGCGGACATCCGCCGCCAGCAGTCCATGGTGCTGGTGCCGCGCGACACCCCGGGCGTCACGATCACCCGGCCGATGCAGGTCTTCGGCTACGAGGACCACTACCACGGCGGTCACGCCGAGGTGGTCTTCGACCACGTGCGCGTGCCGGTGTCCAACCTGATCGGCGAGGAGGGCGGCGGCTTCGCCATCGCCCAGGCGCGCCTCGGCCCGGGCCGTATCCACCACTGCATGCGGCTGATCGGCATGGCCGAGCGGGCGATCGAGCTGATGTGCCGGCGCGCGGTGTCCCGGCAGGCCTTCGGCAAGGCGCTGGCCCAGCAGGGCGTGGTGCACAACTGGATCGCGGACGCCCGGGTCACCGTCGAGCAGCTGCGGCTGCTGGTGCTGAAGACGGCCTGGCTGATGGACACGGTCGGCAACCGGGGCGCGCACACCGAGATCCAGGCCATCAAGATCGCCACCCCGCGCGCGGTGGTGGACATCATCGACCGTGCGATCCAGCTGCACGGCGCGGGCGGCGTCAGCCAGGACTTCCCGCTGGCCGAGCTGTACGCGGGCGCGCGCACGCTGATGATCGCGGACGGCCCGGACGAGGTGCACCAGCGGTCGCTGGCACGGCGGGAGCTGAAGAAGTACCTGTGAGTCCGTGACAGGACGCGCGCACCGGGACGTACGTAAGGGGCGGTCGCCATGGCGACCGCCCCTTACCCGTGGGCCGGGGAGCCGTTACGGCCGCAGTGCGCGCAGCAGCAGGTCGGCCAGGTGGTCGGCGACCTCCTGGGGGCTGAGCGGGCCGTCCGGGCGGTACCAGGTGGACAGGTGGTGGACGGAGCCGAAGTGGTAGTCGACCACCAGGTCGGCCGGGGTGGCCCTGGAGAAGACGCCCTGCCGCTGGCCCTCCTCGATGAGCGCGCGGAAGCGTTCGTGGTAACGCCGGCGCTCGGCGCGCACCTGCTTGTTCTTCTCCGGGCTGAGGTGGTGCATGGAGCGGAAGAAGATCATCGCGTCGTCGAGGTTGTCGATCGTGGTGACGACGACGTCGGCGGCGGCCCCGCGCAGCCGCTTCTCGATGGGCTCGTCGGCGCCTGCGAAGGCGTCCAGCCGCTCCTGCTGGACGCGCAGCACGCGCGCGTACACCTCGTGCAGGAGGTCGTCCTTGGAGCCGAAGTAGTGGTACAGCGCCCCCTTGGTGACGCCGGCCGCCTCGACGATCTCCTGCACGGAGGTGCGGTCGTAGCCCTGTTCGGCGAAGAGGCGGGTGGCGGCGTTCAGCAGTCGCTGCGGGACGGGCGTCCCGTCCGAGTCCGTCGTCCTGGGCACTGTCGCCACCTGCCTTTCCGTGCTGCTGCTTGTGTCGCTGCTGCTAATGGTCGTCGGTGCGGGAACGCAGTTCCCGCCGCAGGATCTTCCCACTGGCCGTCTTGGGAAGCTCCGGCAGGATCTCGACCCGGCGCGGGTACTTGTAGGCGGCCAGTCTCTCCTTGCAGTACTCGGCGAGCGCACCGGGGTCGGTCTCGGCGCCCGGGCGCAGGCTGATGTACGCCTTGACGGTCTCCCCGCGGTAGCCGTCGGGCACCCCGACGACGGCCGCCTCGCGCACCGCGGGGTGGGTGTAGAGGACGTCCTCGACCTCGCGCGGCCACACCTTGAAGCCGGAGGCGTTGATCATGTCCTTCTTGCGGTCGACGACGTAGAGCCAGCCCTGCTCGTCCATGAACCCGATGTCGCCGGTGCGCAGTTCGCCGCCGGGGAAGGTCTCGGCGGTGGCGTCGGGGCGCCGCCAGTAGCCGGGCACGACCTGGGGCCCGCGCACGACGATCTCGCCCTGCTCGCCGAAGGGCACCTCGGCGCCGGTGTCGTCGACGATCCGTACGACCGTGTCGGGTCCCGGCACGCCCACCGCCAGGGTCCCGGAGACCGGGTCGACGGGGGCCTCGCGGCCGGGCGGCACGGAGGCGCAGGGGGCGGTGCACTCGGTGAGGCCGTAGCCGTTGCGGATGTACGGCCCGAAGCCGGCGCGGAACTTCTCCACCAGCGCGGGCGGCAGCGGGGCGCCGCCGGAGGAGATGACGGTGAAGGAGGAGAAGTGGCCGGGGGTGACGGCGGGGTGTGCGGCCAGCGCCATGAAGGCGGTGGAGGGTCCGACGGTGTAGTGCGGCCGGTGCTCGGCGAAGGCCTCCAGGACGACCCCGGGCTCGAAGCGGTAGGCCAGCACCAGTGTGCCCGCGCTGTTCAGGCAGGCGCCGAACTGGCAGACCATGCCGGTGATGTGGAACAGCGGCGCCAGCGCGAAGTAGACCGGCGCGTCGGGCAGGCCGAGGCCGGTGCTCTGCCGCTCGGCGTTGTACATGATGTTGGCGTGGGTGTTGGTGGCGCCCTTGGGGGTGCCGCTGGTGCCCGAGGTGTAGCTGATCAGCGCGGTGTCGCCGGGCTCGGGGTCGCGGTCCTCCGGCGCCGGGTGGCCCGCCCGGGCGACGGCCACCAGGTCATCGGCGTCGGCCGCCCCGGGCAGCCGCTCGAAGCTCAGCACGCGCGTGTCGTCGCGGGTCTGGAAGTCCAGCTCGCAGCCGGTGAGCACGATCCGCACCGGGGACCCGGCGGCCGTCTCTCGCAGATACGACTCCCAGGCCCGGTCGGAGCAGATCAGCGCCGCAACCTCGGCGTCCTTCAGGACATGGGCGACCTCGCCGGACTTGTACATCGGGTTGACGGGCACGACGACGGCGCCCGCCTTCCAGGCGCCGAGCACGGCGAGCACGAAGTGCGGGGAGTTCTGCAGCATGACCGCCACCCGGTCGCCGCGCTTCAGGCCGCGCGCGGCGAGGTGCCCGGCGACCGAGTCGCTGAGCTCGTCGGTCTCGCGGTGGGTCAGACGGGCGTCGAAGTAGGCGAGGAAGGCGCGGTCGGGCGCCTCGGCGGCCGAGCGGCGCAGGGCGTGCACCAGCGAGTCGGCGGGATCGACGGGGGCGCGCTGGGCCTCGTCGAGGAGGGCGAGCCAGGGCTTGGCCGCGTAACGGGACGCTTCGGGGCGGGCGGCTTCGGGGCGGGCCGCTTCGGGGCGGGAGTCGGTCACTGGTTCTCCTCCCACCTCTGCTGGATGTGGTTCATGCTGGTCAGCCAGCGGTCGGGGTCGGTGGCGCGGGCCCGGTAGAAGCCGGCCACCTCCGGGTGCGGCAGGATCAGGAAGCGGTCCTCGGCCATGCCCTTGAACAGGGCGTCGGCCACGTCCTCCGGTTCGATCGCGGTGGGCTTGAGGACCAGGTCGCCCGCGCTGCCGGTGGCGGCCAGCATGTCGGTGCGCACGCCCTGCGGGCAGATCGCGTGGACCTTGATCCCGCGGTGGCGGTACGTCAGCGACAGCCACTCGGCGAAGGCGTAGGCGCCGTGCTTGGTGACGCTGTAGGGGGCGGCGCCGATCATGGTGAGCAGCCCGGCGGCGGACACGGTGGAGACGAAACGGCCGCTGCCGCGCTCGAGCCAGGCCGGGACCAGGGCCTCGGCGGCGCGCACGTGCGCCATGACGTTGACGTCCCAGGCGCGTGCCCAGACGTCCTCGCCGGCCGCTTCGGAACCGCCCGAGCCCAGACCGGCGTTGGCGCAGTAGACGTCGACGGCGCCGCCGAGCGCCTCGCGGGCGGCGGGGACGACCGTGGAGGCGTCGCCGGGGAGCGCGATGCCGCCGATCTCCTCGGCGACGGCCCGGACCCGGCCGGCGTCGAGGTCGTTGACGACGACTCTCGCGCCCTCGGCGGCGAACCGGCGGGCCAGCGCGGCCCCGATGCCACCCCCGGCCCCGGTGACGACGACTCCCGCACCCTGAACGGCTTCCACCATCGGTCTCCTTCGGCTCCGGCGTGACGGGGCCCGGCCGCGACCCGGCCGCGACCCCGTGCTGCGGCGTCAGACTAACCGGTCGGTATGTGGTGCGGAAGAGGGGTCGTGGCGGCGGGCCCGTGCGGTTCGTTCCGTGCCGTCCTCTCGCACGCTAGCGTGCGTGGGCATGACACCCGCCGCGATCACGGAGGTCACCGCATGAAGCTGTCCAGACGGAGCCTGCTCGCCACCACGGCCGCGGTCGCGGCCGCCGCCGCACCCACCGCCTCCGCCCAGGCCGCGCCGAGGCGCTCCCCCGCCCTGCGCACCGGCTTCGAGCGACTGGCCGCCGCGGGTTACGCCGCGCTCGACGGGCAGCGCGTCGGGATCGTCACCAACCCCACCGGCGTCACCCGGGACGTGCGTCACATCGTGGACGTGATGCACGCCGACCGCCGGGTGGACCTGACCGCCGTCTTCGGCCCCGAGCACGGCTTCCGCGGCACCGCGCAGGCGGGCGGCTCCGAGGGCCGCTACGACGACCCGGCCACCGGGCTGCCCGTGTACGACACCTACCTCAAGAGCGGGCAGCCGCTCGCCGACGTCTTCACCGCCTCCGGCGTGGACACGGTCGTCTTCGACATCCAGGACGTGGGCGCCCGCTTCTACACCTACATCTGGACGCTGTACGACTGCATGGAGGCCTCCGCCCTGGCCGGCAAGCGGTTCGTGGTGCTGGACCGGCCCAACCCGGTGACCGGGCGGGCCGCGCTCGGACCGGTGCTGCACAAGGAGTTCGCCACCTTCGTCGGGCGGCAGCCGATCGCCCAGGCGCACGGCATGACGGTCGCGGAGCTCGCGCGGCTGTTCAACGGGGAGTTCCTGACCGCACCGGTGCGCCTGGACACGGTCCTGATGACCGGCTGGAAGCGCTCGGAGTTCTACGACGCCTCCGGCCTGCCCTGGGTGCCGCCGAGCCCCAACATGCCCACCCCCGACACCGCCCTGGTGTACTCGGGGACCTGTCTGTTCGAGGGCACCAACCTGTCGGAGGGGCGGGGCACCACCCGGCCCTTCGAACTGCTCGGCGCGGAGGGGATCGACGGGCGCTGGGCGGCCGCGGCGAACGCGCTCGGGCTGCCGGGCGTGCGCTTCAGGGAGGCCTACTTCGCGCCCACCTTCTCCAAGTTCCAGGGGAAGACCGTCGGCGGTGTGCAGCTCCATGTGCACGACCGGGCCGCCTTCGACCCCGTGCGGACCGGGATCGCGCTGCTGGTGACCGCCCGGCAGGTGTGGAGCGGCTTCGCCTGGCGCGCCGACGACTGGATCGACAAGCTCACCGGCTCCACCCGCGTGCGCACGATGATCGACGCCGGGGCGGGCGCCGACGAGGTGGTGGCCGGCTGGCGGGAGGAACTGACCGCGTTCCGGAAAGTACGGAAGGAATATCTGCTCTACGGATGAGCCGTGACCTATGGCCAACTTCCCCCGTTGGCAGGACGATGCGGGACACATCGCACCGCGGGCGAGGGGGTCGGTCATGGCGGATCCGGCAGTGAGCGTGGCTCCCTACTGGGAGCTGACCTTCGACGCGGACGGCGACGTGGACGGACCCGAGCGGGACCGGCTGCTGGCTCAGGTCACCGCGCGGGGCGTGCGCGACCTGATCGTCTTCGCGCACGGGTGGAACAACGACCGCTCGGGCGCGACCGCGCTCTACAGCCACTTCTTCGCGCCCGTCCCGCGCCTGGCACCCGCCGCCCGGATCGGGTACGTGGGCGTGGTGTGGCCGTCGATGCGGTTCTGTGACGAGCCGATCCCCGACTTCCCGCGCTCCACCGCCGCCCCCGAACCGGTGCCGACCCCGGTGCTCGACAAGGACACCCGGCACGCGCTGCTGGAGACCTTCCCGGGGCGGGCCACGGTCGTGGACCGGATCGCGCGGCTGCTGGACGAGCGCCCGGGCGGTGAGGACGGGGGCGGTCTGGAGGAGTTCGGGCGGCTGGTGCGGCTGCTGGTGGAGGAGGTGCCGCCGGGGCCGCAGGCGCTGTTCTCGGCGGACACCGAGGCGGAAGGGGTACCGGAGGGCGAACCGGAGATGTTCGCGCGGCCCGCGCGGGAGGTGTGCGGCGAGTTCGCCCAGGCCGTGGCGCGGCTGCGAACCCCTGACGGACAGGAGTCGTTCAGCCTGCCCAACCCGTGGGACGGCGCCAAGGAACTGCTGCGGCAGGCGACGTACTACGCGATGAAGCGCCGTGCGGGCACGGTCGGCGAGCGCGGGCTCGGACCGGTGGTCGGCCGGCTCGCGCGGACGGCGCCCGCCCTGCGGGTCCATCTGGTCGGGCACAGCTTCGGCGGCCGGCTGGTGTCGTTCGCGCTGCGCGGGCTGCCCGAGGGCGTGCGGGCCGTGAAGTCGGTGACCCTGCTCCAAGGGGCCTTCTCCCACTACGCGTTCGCGGCCCGGGTGCCCGGCGACCCGCACGCGGGCGGTGTGCTCCAGGGCCAGGAGGGCCGCGTGGACGGCCCCCTGGTGTGCTGTTACTCCCGCTACGACTCGGCGCTCGGCACGCTGTACCCGCTGGCCTCGCGGATGGCGGACGACGACCGGTCGGTGCTCGGCGTCGACGTCGGCCGTCTGCTCGGCGACCGGTGGGGCGCGATGGGGCACAACGGCGTGCAGGCCGTGCCCGGCACGCGCGCGTGCACCCTCGCCGAGGCGCTGGCCGCACCACTGCCCGTCTCGGGCTGCGTCAACGTGGACGCGGCCGAGGTCGTCAGACGCGGCGGTCCGCCGAGCGGCGCCCACAGCGACATCGTGCACCCCGAACTGGTCCGGGTGGTGCTGGCGGCGGGCCGCGTCCGCTGACACGACCCGCCGCCGCGCGTCACCGCCGGGGCGTCCTAGCGGTGGCCGGTGTACTCGACCACCTGCTGGAAGGTCGGCCGGTTCTGCCAGCTGATCTTCCCGTGCTTGATGCCGCCGAGGGCGCGCTGCGCGATCGAGTCGGCGCACCACTGGTCGCCCGCCGAGCACTGGTCGTCGCCCGGGTAGACCTGGGCCGCGGTCATGCCCGCCGCCTGCTTCAGGGTGCTGATCAGGACGTCCCGGCAGGCGCTCAGGCTGCCGTCGCCGCAGTACTTCCGCGCGAGCGGACCGCGCACCTGCTCACCGAGCACCGCCCGGATGTCCTTGTCGACATAGCTCCACCAGCC
>NZ_BMVJ01000016.1:102425-115023 GCF_014650655.1 Streptomyces anandii JCM 4720 | reverse complement strand
GTACTGGAAGGCGCTGCCCGCGTGGGAGCCGGTCGGGCCGTGCCCGGCGGACGGCGACTCGTCGACCGGCAGGTTGTTGGTGATCGCGGTGTAGAGGTCGCTGCCGAGGCCCGGTTCGAACTCGGCCTTCACCAGCAGCGGCCACCAGGCGTCCAGGATGCGGATGGCGTCCGCGTTCGCGTACGTCTTCGAGCCCGCCGAGGTCTCGGTGCGCTTCGCGCCCGCCGTGACCCAGGCCTGGAGCTTGCTCACCGCGGCCGCGGCCGTGGGGTCGGTGACCGCCGAACTGTTGATCACCTTCAGCAGGCCGGGCAGCACGTCCTCCGCCCTGAGGTCGGCGAGGGCCGCGTCGGCCATGGCCTGCGTCAGGGAGGCACGGGTGACCCCGCCGGCCGTGACCAGCTTCTTCACCCGGTCCTCGAGCAGGTTTCCGCGGTGCACGGAGCCGTCGCCCCAGGACGCGGTCGTGTAGTCGAGCGCCTGCTTGTTGTTCCAGGAGACGTAGTAGTCCTGGTCGACGGAGTTGGGGTGGGCAGAGGCGGGGGTGTAGTCGGCGGTGTTGGTCGCCGGGTCCCAGTTCCGCCACTCGTACGTCTGCCGCGCCCATACCGGGAACTCGGCGTCGACACCGCTCGCGCGCACCGGGTTGTCGCCGCTGTTGTAGTACGCGATGTGCGCCGAGTCGGCGTAGAACCAGTTGAACGTGTAGTTGATGTGCCGGGTGGCCTGCTGGAAGTCCTGCGGGCCCTTCACGAAGTCCGGGTCGTTGAGCATCTGGAAGCCGATGATCGAGTCGGCCTCGTGCAGGAACGACGAGCGCAGGGTGGTGTAGGCGACCTTCTTGCCACCGACGCTGGCGCGGTACTCGACGGGGCCGTACTTGGTGCGCCACACGCGCATCGTGTAGGAGCCGGCCGCGGTGCCGTCGGCGACGGTGGGCTTCCAGGAGTTGGTCTGCTCGACCTTGTCCATGGCCGTGCAGGTGCCGTGGTACAGGTAGTGGTAGTCGTCCTGGCACAGCTCGACGGCGTAGGTGTCGATGATGTCCTGGCCGGAGGTCGTGGCGCTCCAGGAGTAGTCCTGGCCGCGGCCCAGTTCGACGTACATGCTGAGGCCGGCGAAGGAGGCGCCTCGGGCGCTGATGCCCGGGCCCTGGATCTCCTGGAGCATGAGGAGCTGGGGGGCGAAGTAGCCGGTCTGGGGGCCGAAGACGGCCACCGGGTGGCCGCTCGCGGTGGACTTGCCGCCGACCACCAGGGCGTTGGACATCCCGCGCCTGGCCGACGACAGGGAGGTCTTCGCGGCGGTCGTGGAGGCACCCTTGGCCGCGGCGGTCGCCGCGCTGCCGGTGCGGTCGTGGACCAGGGGTTCCTGGGTCACCGAGCCGGCGTCGGGCAGGGCCTCGCCCTGGGCGCTGTCCGGCTTGGCGGCGTAGGGGAAGCCGCGGCCGTCGTGGACGGTGAGGACGGCCTCGGGATCGTTGCGTTCACGGAAGGACTCCCAGACCTTCGTGCCCTCCTCCACGCCGTACTTGGCCTGCGCGGCCAGCAGGGAGAGCGCGTTGTTGACCTCGCCGCCCCCGCCGGAGCCGAACAGCGAGCCGATCACGGAGGCCAGGGCGACCAGGTCGGTGACCTTGAAGTGCTCGATGGTGCCGGCGTTGGTGATGGCGTCCTTGTGGCCGGTCAGGACGTACTCGCCGGGGAAGTAGCGGCCGGAGTCGGAGGCGTCGATGTAGGCGTTGACGCCGGAGAGGTAGGCGTTGACGTCCGCGAGCGCCTGCTGTCCGCGAGCGCCCGCCCGGGCCACGGCGTTGTCGATCTGGGCCTGGAGGTCGGCCTCGGTGTAGGGCGCGTTGCGCCAGAACTCCTGCTCCAGGCCCTGGTTGGAGGCCGCACCGCCGGCGAAGGCGGTCAGCTGCCCGCGGCCGACGTGCCGGAAGACGTCCATGAGCCACAGCCGGTCCTCGGCGGCGGCGTATCCGGCGCCGAACTCGGTGCCGTAGCGGGTGGTGCCGGTGATGTGCGGCACACCGGTCTTCTTGTCGCGGACGATGGTGACGTCGCCGCGGCCGGCGGGCTTCTCGGTGGACGCGACCTGGCCGGAGGGGACCCCGAAGGAGGCGTCGTCGAAGAAGCTGTTGATCTTCGCGTCGGTCAGCGAGGAGTAGCCGGTGGGGAGTCCGGCGTACGGTCCGAGCTGGTCCTCGGCGTGGCCGGGCTGGGTGCCGAAGGCCTGGTTGAGGAGGATCTGGGCGAGGGTGGCGTTGCCGTTCTCGCCGGGCGGCAGGATGTCCGAACACTGGCCGCCGCAGTAGTCGCTGGCGGCCGCGGCCGCGTTCACAGGGGACGCCTCGGCGGCCATCGCCCGGGAAAAAGGCGTCAAAAGACCGGCAATGAGGACGCATACGGAGGCGGTCTTCAGGAACCCGGGGAATCTGCGGGGAGTTCTCAGTCTGTCGAGCGCGAACTGTGGGGTGCGCCGTGGCATGGCAGCTCCTCCCGACGGGGGTGGGGCGGGACGTTACCGCCGGTATCCCCGAGTTGGAAGATGAACATGCGTCACTTTTTGGAGTCACCTCGTGGAGGTCAACAAGGGAGGCGTTATGGGGGGCATCGGAAAACGGATGGAGCCGAATCGCATGTCGATACGTCTACTCGGCGACGTCGTTACGACGACTCCGTGCGACGACGCCGAAGTGACCGAACTGACCGGAGTACAGGTGCAGGTGTGACGGAGGTGCAGGGCGATGGCCGGTTTCCGGAGTCTGGCGAGACAGGTGCGGGACCCGCGGTGCGATCTGGCGCTGCGGCGTTATTCGTTGCGCAAGTGCCTTGAGCGCTTCGCCCCTTACGGGCACAGGGCCACCTGGGACCATCTGTGCTCCCGGGCCGGGTTCGGCCCGGAGGACAGGTCCCCCGATCCGGTGCGGCTCGTGGCCGCGCTGGAGGAGCTCGAGGAGGCGCGTTCGGTGTGGCTCGACTACGAGGTCGAGTTCGCCAGGCGCCGCAGGAAGGAGAAGCACGACGGGCTGCGCAGGCCCGGCAGCGTGGACGACTGGCACCGGCTGACCTGGGGCGGCTTCGGGGTCGCCTGGTGCGACGACCCGCGCGTGCACCCCGGTGAGCCGCTGGCGGAGGTGCTGCGCCGGCTGATCGCGGCGCTGGAGCGCGACCCGGGCTCGTCCTGCCCGGTGTGCGGCGGGGAGCGCCTGGTCTGGCGGTACGACCTGGACCACGAGCCCTCGTCCGGTCCGGTCTGCGTGGACTGCGGGATCCTGGTCCCGCGCCCCGTCCTCACCCCCGAGGCCCTGGCGTACGCCAGGCGGGGGCGACTGCTGGTGTCCGCCTGAGAACGGCGAGGGGTGCGCTGGGGGATGCCGCACCCCTCTGAACGGGGGGCTTCACGATCGCGCGGGTGTGCCTGAACGGATCCCGGCGGGCCGCCGACGGCGCGGTGGTGCCGCTGACGCCCGCGGCTCTCGCCGAGTCCGCCGCCGGGGCCGTCGCGGCCGGGGCCACGGAGGTCCACGTCCGTCCCAGGACGCCTTGCGGCCGGGAGAGCTCTCCCCGCGTGTGATCGCGGCGACGCTCGAGGCGATACGGGCACGGGTGACCGTGCCGGTCGGGATCACCACGAGAGCCCGTGCGGAGCCCGGCCCGGCCCGCCGCCCGCCGGGCGCGCATGAGCGACTGGACCGTGCTGCCCGACTTCGCCTGCGTCGACCGGGGCGAGCCGGGAGCGGAGGAGCCGACCGCGGTCCTGCTGGACCTGGGGCTGGAGGCCGAGGCCGCCGTGCGCTCCGGCACGGATGCCGCGAGCCGGTTCGCGGCCTCGCCGCTGGGGCCGAGAGTGCGGCGGGTGGTGGCGCAGGTGACGGATGATTCTCCGGTGACGGTGGAGCAGTCGGCGTACGCCCTTCTGACGGCGCCCGGCGGCGTCCGCGGCCGCCCGCTCCTGCTGCACGGCCGGAGGCCACCGCCTGTCCGGTCCTGCGCCTCGGGGCGCCTGGGACCAGCCACCCGCATCGGCCTGGAGGACACCCTTCACGTCCCGGACGGCCGACGCGCCCGCTCCAACGCCGAGTTGCTGACGGCCGTGTCGCGCGAACACGCCGACGCCGGACGCGCATAGGGGCGAACCGGACGCGTGAGGGGACTGAGGCGCGCCGTCATCGAGCCGTGTCCCGTTGACAGAGGTCGTCCAGGCGACCATGCTAAGCAGTTGCTTAGGGATGTTGACTTGCGATGGGAGAGGCCCGGGACATGGCAGAGCCGAGGATCTTCGCGTCCGCCGACGAGCTGAAGGCGGCGGTGGGCGAGCAGCTGGGGTACACCGACTGGCTGGAGATCGACCAGAAGCGGATCGACCTGTTCGCGGAGGCGACCGGCGACCACCAGTGGATCCACGTCGACCCGGAGAAGGCCGCCGCCGGCCCCTTCGGCACCACGATCGCCCACGGCTATCTGACCCTCTCGCTGCTGCCCCTGTTCGGACCGCAGCTGATCAGGGTCGAGGGCGTGAAGATGGGCGTCAACTACGGCACCAACAAGGTCCGTTTCCCCGCCCCCGTGCCGGTCGGCTCGCGGCTGCGCGCCACCGCGGCGATCTCCGCCGTGGAGGAGGTGCCGGGCGGCGTGCAGGTCGCCACCGCCTTCACCGTGGAGCGCGAGGGCGGCGACAAGCCGGTGTGCGTGGCCGAGTCGGTGGCCCGCTACTACCTCTGAGCGGCCCCGGCCGCCTCCCCCGCGCCCACCATCCGCAGCACGAGACCGGCGTAGAGCGTGCCGACCTCCTCGGGGGTGCGGGGGCCGTCGACGTTGAACCAGCGGGCCACGTCGATGCACAGGGACAGCACGGCCAGGGTCGTGCCCCGCACGTCGGGGACGTCGAACTCCCCCGACGCCACGCCCTCCTCGATGATGCCGCGCACCTCTGCGTCGACCTGCCGGCGCAGCGCCAGGATCTCCGCGCGCGCCTCGGGGCCGAGCGAGTCGAGTTCGTACTGCACGACCCGCGCCGTGGTGCGCCCGCCGGCGTGCCAGCGGACGAAGGAGCTGACGGCCTCGGCGAGCCGCTCGGTGGGGCTGCCCTCGGCCCGGGCCGCCGTCCGCAGGATGTCCAGCGCCTTCTCGTGGCCGATCCGGCTGATGCGGTGGAGCAGCTCTTCCTTGGTCTTGTAGTGGATGTAGAGCGCGGCCGGGCTCATACCGGCGCGGCCCGCGATGTCACGGGTCGTCGTGGCGTGGTAGCCGCGCTCCGCGAACGCCTCCACCGCGGCGAGCAGCAGCCGCCGGGCCGCGTCGGGCGTGACCTCACCCCACGGCGACGCCTCGGTGCCGGCCGTCTCCTCCGCCATACTCATCGCTCACCTCATTCACTGGCAGGAGTAACACCATACCGGGATGGGTGAGCGGGCGCTTAGCGCGATCGCCCGGGAGGGGGCGATCGCGTCACTGTCCCACAGCTTCTCGTCTCACAGCTTCTCGAAGGGGTCGTGCTCGGCGAGCAGCTTCTCCAGGCGGGCCTGGTCGACCCGGCTGACGATCTGCCCGGCCTCCTGGCGGTCCCGTACGACCTTGGCGAGGGTGAAGGCCGAGGTGACGAGGTAGAGGACGGCGATCGCGAGGAACGCCCGCACCCAGGCGTCGGCGCTCAGCCGGAAGATGCCGATCGCGGTGGCCACCATGGCGATGGCGAAGGAGGCGACGGCCTGGCCGTAGAAGGCGGCCGTGTTCTGCTGCTTGACCGGTGTGTCACTCATGGCACCGATCATCGGCAGACGTGGCCCCCGCCACATCCGCCGGGATACTCAGGCACGTACTCAGAAAGCCGAGACGCCGGTCAGCGCGCGGCCGATCACCAGCTTCTGGATCTGACTGGTGCCCTCGTACAGGGTCATCACGCGCGCGTCGCGCAGCAGCTTGCCCGCCGGGTACTCGTCGATGTAGCCGTAGCCGCCGAAGACCTGCAGGGCGTTGTTGGCCGCGCGGACGGCGGCCTCGGAGGCGAACAGCTTGGCCTTGGAGGACTCCACCGCGAAGGGCTGCCCCCGGTCGACGAGGTCGGCGACCCGCCAGGTCAGCAGCCGGGCGGCGTCCACGTCGACGGCGATGTCGCTGATCAGTTCCTGCACGAGCTGGTGGTGGGCGATGGTCCTGCCGAACTGCTCGCGCTCGCCCGCGTAGCGCACCGCCGCGTCGAGGGCGGCCTGGGCTATGCCGACACAGCCGGCCGCCACCGACATCCGCCCCTTGGCCAGCGCGGACATGGCCACCGAGAAGCCCTTGCCCTCCGGGGCCAGCATCGCCGAGGCGGGCACCCGCACGTCCTCCAGGACCAGCTCGGCGGTCGCCTGGCCGCGCAGGCCCAGCTTGCCGTGGATGGTCCTGCGGGTCAGGCCGGGCGTGCCGGTGGGGACGAGGAAGGCGGAGACGCCCTGGTGCCCGGGGGCGTCGGTGGAGCGGGCGAAGAGGAGGACGACGTCGGCCCAGGTGCCGTTGGTGATGAACATCTTGGTGCCGTTGATGACGTAGTCGTCGCCGTCGCGCACGGCCCGGGTGGCGAGGTTGCCGGCGTCGGAGCCGGTGCCGGGCTCGGTGAGGCCGAAGCAGCCGACGTACTCACCGGAGGTCAGGCCGGGCAGCCAGCGCCTCTTCTGCTCCTCGCTGCCCCAGGCGGCGATGGTCTTGGCGACCAGGCCGAGCGAGACGGAGACGATGCCGCGCACGGAGGAGTCGCCGCGGCCCAGCTCCTCGGTGACCAGGCAGTACGCGAGGTGGTCGCCGCCCGAGCCGCCGTACTCCTCGTCGACGGTCAGGCCGAGGAAGCCGACCTCGCCGAGCTTCTTCACGACGGACCGGTCGACCTCCTCGGCGCGGTCCCAGGCGACGACGTTCGGGGCGATCTCGCGCTCGACGAAGTCCCGGGCGAGCCGGCGGACCGCGGTCTGCTCCTCGCTGAGTTCGAGATTCATGACGGATCACCCCTATTGAAGGCTGCACCTTTAAATTAGCACTGCTAGTTTAATGCCGCAGCCCTACTATGTGCGCCATGGCCCGACCGCGCAAGCCCCTGCTGAGCACCGACCGCATCGTCGAGACGGCGCGGGACCTCGTGGACACGGAGGGCCTGGCGGCCGTCTCCACGCGCCGCCTCGCCGCCGAACTGGGGGTGAGCGGGCCCTCGTTGTACAACCACTTCCGCACCAAGGACGAGATCCTGGAGGCGGTCGCGGACTCGGTGAGCGCCCTGGTCGACCTGTCGATGTTCGAGGACGGCCGGGACTGGCGGACCGCGCTGCACGACTGGGCGGTGTCCTACCGGGCCGCGCTGCGCGACCACCCGAACATCGTCCCGGTGCTCGCGCGCGGGCCCGGCCGCCGCCCCGCCGCACTGCGGCTGGCCGACGCGGTCTACGGGGCGATGGTCGAGGCGGGCTGGCCGCCGGCGCAGGCCACCTCCATCGGCGCGCTGATGCGCTACTTCATCATGGGCTCCGCGCTCGGCTCCTTCGCGGGCGGTTTCGTGGACGACGCCAGCGCCTACGACCCGGCCGACTATCCGCACCTGGGCCAGGCGCACCTGCTGGCCGAGCAGCAGGAGAAGATCGACGAGCGGGCCTTCGAGGCGGGTCTGACCGCGCTGCTGGACGGGCTGGCGCAGCAGTACGAGCGGGCCGGGCAGCAGGCGTAGGGACACTTCGGCGGGCGCCGAAGCGTGCGTGCCGCATGCTGGTCGCATGACCTCCAAGGACCCCCAGGCGCCCGGTCTCGCCGCGCTCGCCGGGCTGATCGCCGACGAGACACGGGCGGCCTGTCTGCTGGCGCTGCTCGACGGGCGGGCCTGGACGGCCGGCGAACTGGCCCGGCGCGCGGGTGTCGCCGCGTCCACGCTGAGCGAGCACCTGGGCAAGCTGGTGGCGGGCGGGCTGCTCGCCGAGGAACGGCAGGGGCGGCACCGGTACGTACGGCTGGCGGACGCGCGAGTGGCGCACCTCGTGGAGGATCTCGCCGCCCAGGTCGCGCCGGGCGCGGTCCGGCCGCCGCGAGGGCTGCGGGAGGCGGGCGCCGGTTCGGCGATGGCCCGGGGCCGCACCTGCTACGACCACCTCGCCGGGCGGCTGGGCATCGCGGTGACCGACGCGCTGACCGAGCGCGGACTGCTGCGGCAGGACACCGGGTTCGCGCTCACGGACGCCGGAGTGGGGTGGTTCGGCGCGCTGGGCATCGGCCTGGACCGGCGCGGCCGCCGGCCGCTCGCCCGCGCCTGCCTCGACTGGACCGAACGCCGGCCCCACCTCTCGGGCGTCGCGGGCGCCGCGCTGTGCCGGCACGCCCTCGACGCGGGCTGGTGCGTGCGCGTCGGCTCCGAGCGGGCCGTGCGGGTGACGCCGGCGGGCGAGCGCGCGCTGTCCGAACTGCTCGGCATCCCCACGACCGCCCTGCGCTGAGCCGGATCCCCGCCCCGGCCTCCCCGTCCGAAAACCGCGAGCCCGCGTGCCGTCGGGCCGCCTAGCGTCTGGAGACATGATGAAGTTCTCCCCCGGCCGGCCGGCCGCCGCTGCGGCCGCGGTCACCGTGGTGCTCTGGGCCTCGGCCTTCGTGTCGATCCGCAGTGCGGGGGGCGCGTACTCACCCGGTGCGCTGGCGCTGGGACGGCTGGCGGCCGGGGCGGTGACGCTGGGCGCCCTGTGTCTCGTACGGCGGGAGGGCCTGCCGCCGCGGACGGCGTGGCGCGGGATCGCGCTGTCGGGCGTGCTGTGGTTCGGCTTCTACATGGTCGCGCTGAACTGGGGCGAGCAGCGGGTTGACGCCGGGACCGCCGCCCTGGTGGTCAATGTGGGCCCGCTGCTGATCGCGCTGCTCTCGGCGCGGCTGCTCGGTGATCCCGTGCCGCCGCGGCTGCTGGCGGGCATGGCGGTGTCCTTCGCGGGGGCGGTGACCGTGGGGCTGTCCATGTCGGGCGGGGGCGGTTCGTCGCTGGTCGGAGTGGTGCTGTGCCTGCTCGCGGCCCTCGCCTACGCCTGCGGTGTCGTGGCGCAGAAGCCGGCGCTGGGCCGGGCGAGCGCGCTGCAGGTGACGACGTACGGCTGTCTGGTGGGCGCGGTGGCCTGTCTGCCGTTCGCCGGTCAGCTGGTCCACGAGGCGGCCCGGGCGCCGCTGCCGGCCACGCTGAACATGGTCTACCTGGGCGTCTTCCCGACCGCGCTGGCGTTCACGACGTGGGCGTACGCCCTGGCGCGGACGACCGCGAGCCGGATGGGCGCGACGACGTACGCGGTGCCCGCGCTGGTGGTGCTGATGTCGTGGCTGGCGCTCGGCGAGGTGCCGGGGCCGCTGACGCTGGGCGGCGGGGCGCTGTGCCTGGCGGGCGTGGCGGTGTCGAGGTCCCGCCCGAGGCGGCGGGAGCGGACCGCGCCGGCGAGCCGACCACGGCCGGAACGGGTGCCGTAAGGCCCTCGGCTCCGCCCCGGGCGCCCCGCGCCGGTGCTCAGAACACCACCAGCGCCCGGCCGCCCTTGCCCGCCGTCATGTTCTCGAAGGCGGCCGGGATGCCGTCCAGCGCGATGTGCTCGGTCACCAGCGCGCCGAGATCCAGGCGTCCGGCGCGGACGTGCCCGGCGAGCACCGGCAGGTCCTCGGCCGGGTCGCAGTTCCCGTAGACGCAGCCGGACAGGGTGCGGCCCCAGTGGAAGATCTCCAGGGCGTTGAAGGTGACCTGCTCGTCCTTGCCACCGATGCCGACGACCGTGGTGCGGCCGCCCCGGCGGGTGGACTCCCAGGCGGCGCGGATGCTGACCGCGCGGCCCGCGCACTCCACCGAGACGTCGACGCCCTGCCCGCCGGTGAGGGCGCGGATCTCGCGGGGGGTGTTCGCGGAGGCGACGACGTATTCGGTGGCGCCCGCGCGCCGTGCGAGTTCCTCCTTCTCCGGGGTCACGTCGACCGCGACGATCTTCGACGCGCCCGCGATCCGGGCGGCCTGGAGGGTGGCCAGGCCCACCCCGCCGACGCCGAACACCGCGACGCTCTCGCCCTCGCGCACCCGCGCCGAGTGGTGGACGGCGCCGTGTCCGGTGAGGACGGCGCAGCCCAGCAGGGCGGCGTCGGTGAGCGGCACGCCGTCGGGCAGCGGCAGCACGCAGGGGGCGGCGACCACCGTCTCCTCGGCGAAGGCGGCGACGTTGAGACCGGGGTGCAGTTCGGCGCCGTCGGCGGTGCGGGTGGCGTGGACGCCGGCGGCGCCGTTCAGGGCGTTGGCGCACAGCCACACCTCGCCGAGCGAGCAGGCGTGGCACTCGCCGCAGGACGGCGCCCAGTTGAGGACCACACGGTCGCCGGGCGCGACGCGGGTGACGCCTTCGCCGACGGCGAGCACGGTGCCGGCGCCCTCGTGGCCGAGGACGGCCGGTACCGGCACGCGCATGGTGCCGTTGGCGAGCGACAGGTCGGAGTGGCAGACCCCGGCGGCGGCCAGGCGCACCCGGACCTGGCCGGGGCCCGGCTCGGGGAGGTCGATCTCCGTGATCTCCAGCGGGGCGCCGATGGCGGGCAGGACGGCGGCACGTACGGCCATGGTGGCGTGGCTCCTGGGTCGGCTCGGGCTGAAAGGACCTGAATCTGAAGGGACCTGGAACTGAAGGGACCTGGAACTGAAAGGACTCAGAACTGGAGGGACTTGGTCTGGAGGTACTCGGTGAGGCCGTGCGCGCCGAGTTCGCGGCCGACGCCCGACTGCTTGTAACCGCCGAACGGGGCCAGGGGGTTGAACCGGCCACCGTTGATGTCGACCTGGCCGGTCTCCATCCGGCGGGCGAAGGCGACCGCCTCGGCCTCCTCGCCCGCCCAGACCGCGCCGGCGAGGCCGTAGACCGTGCCGTTGGCGATGCGCAGGGCGTCGTCCTCGTCGTCGTAGCGCAGGACGGACAGGACCGGGCCGAAGATCTCCTCCTGGGCGACGGTCATGCCGGGGGTGACGTCGGCGAGGACGGTGGGGCTGACGAAGTAGCCGCGCTCGTAGGGGGATTCGAGGCCGCCCGCGACGAGACGGGCGCCCTCGGCAATGCCCTTCTCGATGTAACCGAGCACGCGGGAGCGCTGCTTGGCGTTGACCACCGGGCCGATGCGGTCGCCGTACCTGGCGGCGGCCGCGGCGGCGAGCTCCACCGCCTCGTCGTACTGGTCGCGGTGGACCAGCATGCGGGTCCACGCGCTGCACGTCTGGCCGGAGTTGGACATGACGTTGGCGACGCCGACGTTCACCGCCTTGGCGAGGTCGGCGCTCGGCAGGATGACGTTGGCGGACTTGCCGCCCAGCTCCAGGGCGACCTTCTTGACGGCGGCGCCCGCGGTGGCGCCGATGCGCTTGCCCACGGCGGTGGAGCCGGTGAAGGAGACGAGGTCGACGTCCGGGTGCTCGGCGAGGGCCTGTCCGGCGACCGGGCCGAGCCCGGTGACCAGGTTGAACACCCCGGCCGGGAGCCCCGCCTCGTCGACCGCCTCGGCGAACAGCTGGGCGGTGAGCGGGGTGTCCTCGGCGGGCTTGAGCACGATCGTGCAGCCGGCGGCCAGCGCGGGGGCGGCCTTGGCGACGATCTGGTGCAGCGGGTAGTTCCACGGGGTGATCGCGCCGACCACGCCGACCGGCTCGTGGAACACGGTGGAGTTGCCGACCTTCTCCTCGAAGGCGTACGTGGCCGCCAGGTCGGCGTAGGAACCGGCTACCGCGATCGGGACGCCCGCGTGGACCGCCTGCGAGAACGGCAGCGGGGAGCCCAGCTCGGCGGTGACCGTCTCGGCGATCTCGTCCTTGCGGGCGACGAGGACGTCCCGGAGGGCCGCGAGGCGGGCGGCGCGCTCGGCGGGCGGGGTGGCGGCCCACGCGGGGAAGGCGGCGCGGGCGGCGCGCACGGCCGCGTCGACGTCGTCGGCGGTGCCCGCGGGGACGGTGGCGATGACCTGCTCGTCGGCCGGGTTCACCACCTCGATGGCGTCCCGGCCGGCGGCGGGGCGCCAGGCGCCGTCGATGTACATGCCGTCGTGTGCCTTCATGGTGCTCCTCCGGGGCGGGGGTGCGTCGTGGCGCCCGGCCCGGTTCCGCGGCCGTGCCGGTGCGCGTCACAACCTACCGACAGCCCCATAAACTAGCGCCGATAGTTTTCCGGCGCCAGACGCATCCCGCACGGTGTCCGGGATCACTCCTCCAGGTCCGGCAGATGGTCCGGGGCCGGGCAGATGCGCTCCCCGTGCTGGTCGAAGACGAACAGGTGGGCCAGGTCGACCAGGAGCGGCACCTGCATGCCGTGCCGGAGCCGGATGTCGGGGGTGGTCCGCACGACCAGATCACCGGGCAGACGGCCGTCCGGATCGCCGGGCGGACGACCGCCGGCGGACACGGCCGCTTCCGGGTCCGGGCCGCTGTCGGCAGGGTGGTCCAGTACCACCACGGGTCCCGCACGCAGGGCGCCCGCCTTCTCGCGCAGGCGCTCCAGGACGGTGCCCTCGCGCCGACGCCGCCGCACCGGACGGCGGGACGGGCGCGCGGCCTCCAGGTCCGGTACGACGGCGGGGCGGGAGCCGGTGTCGAAGTGGACCAG
>NZ_BMVJ01000016.1:64089-102396 GCF_014650655.1 Streptomyces anandii JCM 4720 | reverse complement strand
GACCTCGTGCCCCTGGAACTCCATGTGCTCCACCAGCCCGGTGATCGCCACCTCGCCGGGCCGGGCGAAGGAGGGCGATGGGGGTCCCCCCTGTTCGAGCGAAGCCGAGAACCTGGGGGAGATGCGCACGGCCTCCGAGCGCAGGCCCACGATCACCTCGCGGCCCTGCTGGACGCGGAGCAACTGGTGGTCCAGGGACAGCGGTTCGGGCAGCCGCAGGAACTGCTTGCCGAGGCTGATGGTCATGGCCCCGTCCAGCGGGGCGCGCACCAGGCCGCGCAGCAGGTTGATGCGGGGGGTGCCGATGAAGGCGGCGACGAAGACGTTGCGGGGCAGCGCGTAGACGGCGCGCGGGGTGTCGACCTGCTGGAGCACCCCGCCGCGCAGGACCGCGACCCGGTCGCCCAGCGACATGGCCTCGGCCTGGTCGTGGGTGACGTAGACCGTGGTGACGCCCAGCTCCCGGGTCAGCTTGGCGATCTCGGCGCGCAGGTGGTTGCGGAGCTTGGCGTCGAGGTTGGACAGCGGCTCGTCCATCAGGAAGGCGGAGGGGTGGCGGGCGATGGCACGGCCCATGGCGACGCGCTGGCGTTCGCCTCCGGAGAGCTGGCTGGGGAAGCGTTCGAGGAGGTCCTCGATGCCGAGCATCCGGGCGGTGGCGTCGACGCGGTGGCGCGGGTCGGCCCCGGGCGACTCGATGCGCAGCGGGAAGCCGATGTTGTCGCGGCTGGTCATGTTGGGGTAGAGCGCGAAGTTCTGGAAGACCATCGCCATGTCCCGCCCGGACGGCGGCAGGTCGTTGCCGTACTCGCCGT
The DNA here is from genome assembly GCF_014650655.1 of Streptomyces anandii JCM 4720. GTDB lineage: Bacteria > Actinomycetota > Actinomycetes > Streptomycetales > Streptomycetaceae > Streptomyces > Streptomyces anandii. The sequence goes on along the minus strand of NZ_BMVJ01000016.1, from coordinate 101,581 downwards.
CGAGGAGCAACTGCCCCTCGGTGATCTCCTCCAGTCCGGCGATCATCCTGAGCACGGTGGACTTGCCGCAGCCCGAGGGCCCGAGCAGCACCAGGAACTCGCCGGGCGCGATGTCGAGGGAGAGCCGGTCCACCACCCGGACGCCCTTGGTGTAGGTCTTGCTCACGTCGTGCAGAGAGATGGCGCGTGTCATGAGGGCTGCCCCCGGGACTCACTCACCGGGAGCGCTGGTGCTCCGCGGTCGGACGCCTCGTGCGGGTCGTACGGGGCGTGTGAGTCACGGAAGTTAACGGAATGTGCGCGCCCGGGGGAAGACACCGGTCGTGATCGGGCGCACGAGTCCACCTGGTGAGAAAGCGGACGATCGGATTCAGGGACAGCGCCCGGGGTCTCAGGCCGCCGACGTCAGGTGGGCGAAGACGACCACGTTGCTGGAGTAGCCGGCCCTGCGGGTGTAGAGGCCGCCGCAGGTGATGACGCGGAGTTCGGGCCGGTGGACGGGACCGTACACCTCCTTGTCGGGGAAGCGGCTCTTGTCGAAGACCCGCACCTTGTCCACGGTGTAGACGGCGGTACGGCCGTCCTCGCGCCGGACCTCGATGTGGCGGCCGGGTTCGACCTGGCCGAGCGCGGCGAAGACGGCGGCGCCGGTGGTGGTGTCGCGGTGCCCGACCGCGACCGCGGTGCCGGCCTCGCCGGGCGTGGGGCCGCCCGTGTACCAGCCGACGAGTTTCGGCTTGTCGACCGGGGGCGTCTCCAGCCGGCGGTCCTTGTCCAGGCCCACGCCGATGACGGGGGCGTCGATGCCGAGGGAGGGGATGCGCAGGGAGACGGCGCGGGACCTGGGCAGGGGTGCGGGCGGGGGCGAGGACGGTGCCCTACCGGCGGACGGGGTGGACCGGTCGCCCTCCCGCGCGCTCGCGCGGCTGCCGCCGGAGGAGCCCGGTGGGCGGGGGGAGGCCGCCGAGCCGGACGGGGCCAGGGTGGCCGGGCCCGCGGCGTGGGCCGGGGCCGTCTGCTCGTGGTGCCCCCCGCACCGGACCCCCGCCGTGACCAGGACGACCGCGAGCACGGCCGTCCTGGCGAGTCGGTAGGCGCGGGTCCGGTGCCAGGGCCTGCGTCGGCGCCTACGCGGCGCCATGGGGGCGCCGGCGGATCAGCCGGAAGTACACGACCCCGCTGACCACCACGAGGCCGACGGCCGCGGCGCCGGTCAGCGGCGAGAAGGCGTCGGCCGTGCGGGCCAGCCCGCCGCCGCCGGCGTGGACGCCACCCTTGGGCGGGCCCTCGCGGTCGTCCTTGCCGGAGGCGGCTCCTCCGCGCGGGTCCTCGTTGCCTCGCCCCTGGTCCTCGCCGCGCCCCTGGTCCTCGATCTGCCGGCCGGGCCCCTGGGCGCCCTCGTTGCGTGCGTTCTCCTCGCGGCAGTTGACGCGGAAGATCTTCACCTTGGGGGTGCCGGTGGGCACGGTCCACATGAGCGTGTACTGCCCGTCGGTCAGGCTGATCGGGTCACTGTGCCCGGCGCCGCCGGCGAGGACGAGGGTGCCGGTCACGGTGGCCGTGCTGGGCAGCGGGGGGTTGGCCTGGATCATGTAGGTGAGGCGGGTGAGGCTGTCGAAGTTGACGCCGTCGAGATAGAACCGGCAGACCACCGGGTCGTCCTTCGAGACACCGAAGGGCACGCCCACGCGGTGGATCTTGATGTCGCCGTCGTCACCGGGGGCGGCCATGGCGGGCGCCGCCATCCACGCGGCACCCGCCGCCGTCAGGGCCGTGAGAGCGGCGGCGGCACCGACGCGGGAGCCGAGGATGCGTGGGAGTGTCAGGGTGGGCATGCGCGCTCCTCAGAGTCAGACGATTTTCATACAAATCGCTCTTTCACCTGACTCTCTTTCACGTCCGCCCCGGAGATGAGCGGCACCCACGCCGACACGCCGTCCGATGTCCCCCGTCCGGCCCAGCCGCCGCCTCAGCCCACGGGGGCCAGCTCGACGGGCACACCGTTGAGCACCGCGTTGCCCGAGAGCGGGTCGAGCAGGCTGCCGTCGAGGAGCTGGTTGACGTTGACGCCGGGATCGGTGGCCGCGTGCGCCAGCCGGGTGCCGGGGCGGTCGTGGCCCCAGCCGTGCGGCAGGCTCACCACTCCGGGGCGCACGTCGGCGGTGACCTCGGCGGGCGCCGTCACCTCGCCGCCGGCGCCCTTGACGCGCACCGGGGCGCCGTCGGCGATGCCGAGGCGGCCGGCGTCGTCGGGGTGGATGTGCACGGTGCAGCGGTTGGAACCGCCGGTGAGGGCGGGCACGTTGTGCATCCAGCTGTTGTTGGAGCGCAGGTGACGGCGGCCGACGAGGACCAGCGCGGCCGGGCTCGCCTGCCGGGCCGCGCGCAGGCGGGGCAGGTCGCCGGCGATCGGCGCGGGCAGCAGCTCGATCCTGCCGGAGCGGGTCCGCAGCGGCTGGGGCAGGCGGGGCCGCAGCGGTCCGAGGTCGATGCCGTGCGGGTGGGCGAGGAGCTTCTCCAGGCTCAGCCCGTCGGGGCGGGCGCCGAAGCCGTCGCCGTACGGGCCGAGGCGCAGCATCATGTCCAGCCGCCGCTCGGGGCCGTCGACGCCGGTGAGCCGTGCGGCGAGGTCGCGCGGGTCGCGGCCGTGCACGGGCGAGTGCGGGTCCTTCGCCGCCTTGCCGAGGCTCTGCTCGATCACCATGGCGTCCACGGCCGCCGGATCGGCGCCGTGCTTCCCCGAGTTCTCGTCTTCGCTCGAGCAGGGGAGACCCCAATCGGTGACGGCGAGGATCAGCCGGGCCAGGATTTCGGTCTCGGCCATCCGGCCGGGCTCGAGGGGGACGGCCGGGCGGGTGTAGCGGACCTGGTTGCGCACGGCGAGGGTGTTGAACGCGAAGTCGTGGTGCGGGCTCTGCGCGGGCGGGGGCGGGGGCAGCACGACATCGGCGTGGCGCGAGGTCTCGTTGAGGTACGGGTCGACGCTCACCATGAAGTCCAGGGAACCGAGCGCCTTGTCGAGCCGGTCGCCGTCGGGGGCGGACAGCACGGGGTTGGCGGCCACGCAGACCAGGGCCCGGACCGGCTCGCCCTCGTCGGTGGCGGTGTCGATCTCCTCGGCGAGCGCGGAGATCGGCAGCTCGCCCTTGGCCTCGGGGTGGCCGGCGACGCGGGAGTGCCAGCGGCCGAGCGCGAACCCGCGGCCGGGTCCGGCCGGGCGGGGGGTCCTGTCGGTGGCGGCCTGCGGGAAGAGGGCGCCGCCGGGGCGGTCGAGGTTGCCGGTGAGGATGTTGAGGACGTCCACCAGCCAGCTGGCCAGGGTGCCGTGCGGGACGGTGCAGCTGCCTATGCGGCCGTAGACGGCGGCGGTGGGAGCGGCGGCGAGTTCGCGGGCGAGGGTGCGGATCACGGCGGCGTCCACGTCGCAGGCGGCGGCGACGGCCTCGGGGGCGAAGTCGCGTACCGCGTCCCGGAGTTCGGGCAGACCCTCGACGTGCGGGGCGAGGTCCTTCAGGTCGGCGAGGTCCTCCTCCAGGAGCACATGGGCCATGGCCGCGAGGAGCAGGGCGTCGGCGCCCGGCCGGACGGCTATGTGCCGGTCGGCGAGCCGGGCGGTGCGGGTGCGGCGCGGGTCGACGACCGTGAGGGTGCCGCCGCGGGCCTTGAGCGCCTTGAGCTTGCCGGGGAAGTCGGGGGCGGTGCACAGACTCCCGTTGGACTCCAGGGGGTTGGCGCCGATGAGGAGCAAGTGGTCGGTGTGGTCGAGATCCGGTACGGGGATGGCGTTGGCGTCGCCGTAGAGCAGCCCGCTGGAGACGTGCTTGGGCATCTGGTCGAGGGTGGAGGCGGTGAAGAGGCTGCGGGTGCCGAGGGCGGCGAGCAGGACGGGCGGGTACAGGGCGCCGGCCACGGTGTGCACGTTGGGGTTGCCGAGGACGACGCCGACGGAGTGCGGCCCGTACCGCTCGACGACCGGCCGTATCCCGGCGGCGACCGCGTCGAACGCCTCCTCCCAGGTGGCCTCGCGCAGTTCGCCGTCCCGGCGCACCAGGGGGGTGCGCAGCCGGTCGGGATCGCCGTCCACGGCGCCGAAGGAGGCGCCCTTCGGGCAGATGAACCCCTTGCTGAACACGTCGTCGCGGTCACCGCGCGCGCCGGTCACGCGGGTTCCGTCGATGGTGAGCGTCAGCCCGCAGGTGGCCTCGCACAGAGGGCAGATTCGCAGGGCGGTGCGGGACACGGGGCCTCCCGGTGAAGTTCGCGGCAACGGCGTGCGCAGAGCATACCGACCGGTATGCATGGAGGGGAGCCCTTCGTCGACGCGATGTCCCGGGCCGGGGGCCGGCTCCGCGCCGTCAGTCGAGCACGCGGCCCAGGTAGGCGCGCAGCATTTCGCGCATCTCGGCGATGATCTTCTCGTCGCCCTCCGGGTCGACGCGGAAGGCGAGCTGGATGAGGGTGTCGGCGGTCTCGACGGCGATCAGGAAGGTGCGGCGCAGGTCGTCGTCGGGCTCGCGGTGCAGGTAGCCCGAGAGCAGGCCGGTGAGGCGGTCGGCGACCCGGCGGTTGGGCTGGGACTGCCCCGCGCCGACCGGGATCTGGTTGCCGAAGTCGACCAGGGAGAAGCCGGGCGCGGTCCGCTTCATCGCCAGGTACTCGTCGAGCACCGCGTCCATCGCCGCGCGCCAGCCCGCCTCCCCCGTGTCGCGCAGCCGCTTCCCGACGCGCTCCGTGTACCGCTCCAGGTTGCGCTGGGCCAGCGCGTCGGCCATCGCCCGCTTGTTGCCGAAGAAGCGGTACACGGAGCCGATGGGCACACCGGCCCGTACGGCGACGGCGCGCGTGCTCAGCGCGTCGTAGCCGACCTCGTCGAGGAGGTCGGCGCACGCGTCGAGGATCCTGGTCAGCCGTTCGGCGCTGCGCCGCTGCACGGGCGCGCGACGGAGCGGGGTCGCGTGGGGCACGGCCCTCATGATGCCGTCCCCCGTCGGCCGGGTGAAGCTCGCCCCTCGCGTACGAGGGCGGGATCCGGACCCCCGGGCCGGGAAAGGCGCCGGTCACGACTCATTCATGGCCCTTCCAAACTCCACCCAAGGACCGGTAATGGCATGGTCATGTCAGTCAGCTCAGCCATACGACAGACCCGCCCGTCACGGCCCCGATGAGGCGCCCGACGAACCCCCGGCGGGGGATCCGTTCGGGTCCGGCTCGGGTTCCGAGGACGTGACGTCGGCCGTGCTCTGCACCGGCCTGCCCTTCACCGCCCACACCGTCTCGTCGTCGGCGTACAGGCGGGCCGTGACGTGGTGGGTGCCGCGCGGGACGAGGCGGGCGGCGAGGTGGTACTCCGGGGTGCGCAGACGGCAGACGAGGCGGCCGTCCACCAGCAGGTGGGCGAGCCCGCGCCCGGCCACCGCCCGGGCCGCCGTGCCGGCCGGCGAGAAGCGGAAGCGGCGCACGGTCAGCCGCAGGTCCCAGCCGCCTCCGGCGTCCGGCTGCACCTCGACCCCGACCTCGGGCGCGCTCTCGCGGCCCACCTCGCGGTAGCGCCGCCCCGCCTCGTCGGTGTGGTCCAGGAGCTTTCCCGCCGGCGCGGCCGAACCGCCCCCACCATCCCCTCGCGCAGCGCCCGAGCCGCAGCCCGCCGCACCGGCGAGCAGCAGGAGACAGACGGCGAGCGCCGTGAGGGGTCCGCGCGTCCACGACGACATGCCGGGGAGCGTAGAACGCCGGACGGGGCGGTCTCATCCCCCTGGAGTCTGGTTCCGGCCCCTCCCCGGGAAGGAGGTCCGGAGTACCCCTTGCGCGGGAGAAAACGCAATCCTACGGTGTCCCATAGGAATCAGGTTGCAAGGGAGCGATCATGAGCGGGGACGCACGCAAGACCGCCGAGAAACTGGCCTACCTCTCCGGTTTCGGCAACGAGCACAGCTCCGAGGCGGTTCCGGGCGCGCTGCCCGAGGGCCGCAACTCCCCGCAACGCGCCCCCCTCGGGCTGTACGCGGAGCAGCTGAGCGGTTCGGCGTTCACCGAGCCGAGGGCGTACAACCGCCGCTCGTGGCTGTACCGCATCCGCCCCTCGGCCGCCCACCCGGCGTTCACCCGCCGCGGCAACGGCCCGCTGCGCACGGCGCCGTTCAACCAGACGGTGCCCGACCCCAACCGCCTGCGCTGGAACCCGCTGCCCGAGCCCGCGCCCGGCACCGACTTCCTGGCCGGCCTGTGGACCCTCGGCGGCAACGGCGACGCCACCCAGCGCACCGGCATGGCCGTGCACCTGTATCACGCCAACTCCTCGATGGAGCGCGTCTTCAGCGACGCGGACGGCGAGCTGCTGATCGTCCCCGAGCGCGGCGGGCTGCTGCTGCGGACGGAGTTCGGCCTGCTGCACGCGGAGCCCGGCCACGTGGCGCTGATCCCGCGCGGGGTGCGCTTCCGGGTGGAACTGCTCGACGACGCGGCCAGGGGCTACGTCTGCGAGAACTACGGCGCCCCCTTCCGGCTGCCCGACCTCGGCCCCATCGGCGCCAACGGCCTCGCCAACGCCCGTGACTTCATGGCCCCGGTCGCCGCCTACGAGGACACCGACGGCCCGGTGGAGGTGGTGAACAAGTTCTGCGGCAACCTGTGGACCGCCACCTACGACCACTCCCCCCTCGACGTCGTCGCCTGGCACGGCAACCACGTCCCGTACGTCTACGACCTGCGCCGCTTCAATGTGATCGGCACGATCTCCTACGACCACCCGGACCCGTCGATCTTCACCGTGCTGACCTCGCCGAGCGACACCCCGGGCCTGGCCGGCGTGGACTTCGTGGTCTTCGCGCCGCGCTGGCTGGTGGGCGAGGACACCTTCCGGCCGCCGTACTTCCACCGGAACGTGATGAGCGAGTACATGGGCCTGATCGAGGGCGCCTACGACGCGAAGGCGGAGGGCTTCGTCCCGGGCGGCGGCTCGCTGCACAACATGATGTCGGCGCACGGTCCGGACCGGGAGACGTTCGACCGGGCGAGCGCGGCGGAGCTGCGGCCGCAGAAGGTCGACGACGGGCTGGCGTTCATGTTCGAGACGCGCTGGCCGCTGACCCTCACCCCGCACGCGGCCCGCGCCGAGCACCTCCAGCAGCGCTACGACGACGTCTGGCAGGGCCTCGAGCGCCACTTCCGCCCCTTGCACTGATCATTCCCTACCGGTACGGATGGCCCGTGACCTCCTTCGCCCCGGATTCGATCGTCCTGAACCGCAAGCTGCCGCTGTGGTACCAGGTGTCGCAGTCGCTGCGCGCCTCGATCCTCGGCCGCTCCCCGCGGGACCCACTGCGGCTGCCCACCGAGGAGCAACTGGCCGGGCACTACGGGGTGAGCGTGCTCACCATGCGGCAGGCGCTGAAGGAGCTGGAGGACGAGGGGCTGATCTCCCGTCACCGGCGGCGCGGCACGTTCATCGAGCCCGGGGTCCGACGGGGCGCTCCCGTAAGGCTGCTGGGCTCGGTGGACGCCATCGTGGCCCAGCAGTCCGGTATGACGACCGAGCTGCTGGACCACGGCACGGCGCCCGTGCCCGCCGAACTCGCCGACCACTTCCCGGATCTGGAGGAGGTGGCCGCGTACCACCGGCTGCGCAGCGACGAGAAGACCGGTGAGCCGACCAACCACGCCCGCAACTACGTCCGTCCGGAACTGGCCGGCCGGATAGCCCCCGAGGACCTGGTGCGCTGGCCGATGACCAAGGTGCTGCGGGACGTGGTGGGCGCCGGCATCAGCCGGATCACCGACACCGTCGAGGCGCGGCTGGCCGACCCGGAGACCGCACGGCTGCTCCAAGTGCCCCTGCTCAGCCCGATCCTGCACTACACGGGCGTCACCTACGACACGGCGGGGCGGCCACTGGACGTGGCGGTCATCCATTACCGCGGGGACCGCTTCTCCTTCACCGTCACGCTCGACGCCACCTGACCGGCCGTCGTGGCAGGTCGTACGATGCCCGGCGTGACGCACGACGACGCTGTGCCGCTGGGCGACCTCATGCCGTGGTCCGTCGCGCCGCCACGGCTCGGCCGGGCGTGGCCGGTGGCGCCGGACGCGGACTGTCTGAAGGCCCGTTGGGAGGCGCTGCTGAAGGCCGAGGGGCCCGACCGCGAGGCGCTGTTCGGGCCGACGCGCTCCCGGACGCCGTACACCGCGGTCGGCCAGCTGCCGGGACGGCCGGCCGGAACGGAGAAGCTGATCCGCGCCTCGGGCCCCTGCCCGGAGCCGGTACGGGTCCTGGTGGCGCCGTTCGACGAGCAGTGGCTGATCCCCGATCAGCGGCTGATCGACGCGGCCAGGCCGGAGCTGTGGCGGGTGGCGGACGCCCACCAGGTCTTCGTGCTGGAGACCCCCGCCGGGACCGCGGGCCCGGCCCTCCTCGCCACGTCCCTGCTGCCCCTGGCGCGCCCGGGCCGCGTCCGCCCCCTGTACCGCCGTCCGGGCGGCGAGGAGCCGAACCTGGCGCCGGGCCTGACGGAGTTCCTCGCCGCCCGCCTCGGACACGCTCCCGCGCCGGCCGACGTCCTGGCCTGGGCGCTGGCCTCGGCGCGTCCGGGGCCGCACGGACCGGCCGTCCCGCTGACTGCCGACGCGGGGGTGTGGGCGGAGGGCGTGGAGCTGGGCCGCCGCATGCTGTGGCTGATGCGCCGCGACGGCGACCGTCCCAAGCTCCCCGGCGGCCGCCGCCCCTATGTGCGCGCGCCCCTGCCGGCCCGGCCGCTGACCCTGGGCTACGACCGGGACGAGGAGACCCTGCACCTCGACGAGGGCCGTGTCGCGCCGGTGCCGCCCGAGGCCTGGGACTTCGAGGCGGACGGCGCACGGGTGCTGGAGCAGTGGTTCGCGGCCCGCACGGCGGAGGGCGAGCCGGGCACGCTGACGGCGATCCGCCCGGCGACCTGGCCCCAGGCGTGGACGTCGGAGCTCCTGGAGCTGATCGCGGTCCTGGCCCTCCTCGCCGAACTGCGGCCCAGACTGGAGCGCTTGACGGTCGCGGACCGGATCGCCCCCGCGGACCTGCGTTCCGCGGGCGTCCTCCCGGTGCCGGCGGCGTCCCGCCGCCCCGCCTCCGTGCTGGACCACCACGAGGAGGGCCCGGAGGGCCAGTTCGCCCTGATCTGACGGCCGCGGCGGACCGGCGGCCGGATCAGCCGCGCGGCGTGAAGCCGTCCAGCACCCGCCCGAGGGCCCGCTCGAAGACCGCCTCCAGGTCGACCGGGCCGGCACCCTCGGTGAAGCACGCCGCGAGGCGCGGATAGGCGCCGGTGGCGACCTGGGAGCCCAGGTAGGCGATCCGGACGGCGGTCTCCTGCTCCTCCGACCAGGGCAGGGAGCGGGTGCGCTCGGCGACGGCCAGTTCGTTGGCCACGTACATGGTCACCACGGCGTTGAGCATGGCGACGAGTTCCATCTTGGTGCCGTAGGAGACCTCGAGCGGGTCCAGGCAGGCCAGGCAGTGCTCGAGGTAGCGCAGGGCGTTGGGGCTGAACCCGTAGATCCCCGACATCAGGCGGGGCAGCCAGGGGTGCCTGCGCATGAGGGCCCGGGTCTGGTGGCCCACGTGGAGCATGTCGGCCCGCCAGTCGCCGGTCGGCTCCCACAGCTCGTGCTCGCCGCTGACGGCGTCCACCATCAGCTCGTACAGGTCCTCCTTGCGGGGGACGTAGTTGTAGAGCGACATGGTGCCGCAGCCGAGCTCGGCTGCCACGTGGCGCATGGACACGGCGTCCAGGCCACCGGCGTCGGCGAGGCGCACGGCGGCCGCCGCGATGTCGCCGCGCCGGTACGCCGGTTTCGGCCCCCGGCCCGTCCGTTCGGGACGGGCCCAGATCACCTCGGGTTCGGCCCCTCGGCCAGCCATGGATCATCACCTCGCCCACCATCGTAGTTACGTACGGCGTACGTAGTGCGCTATGGTCGAGTCATGACGACTACGTACGCTGTACTTAGTGAAGGTCTGGAGAAACGGTTCGGGGAGGTTCACGCCCTCCGAGGGCTGGACCTGGCGGTCGCCGAGGGCACCGTCTGCGCGGTCCTGGGGCGCAACGGGGCGGGCAAGACCACCGCCGTACGGCTGCTGACGACGCTGCTGCGGCCCGACGCGGGCTCGGCACGGGTCGCGGGCCACGACCTCGTCCGCGAGCCGGCGGCCGTGCGCGCCCTGATCGGCGTCACCGGGCAGCGGACCTCGATCGACGGCGACCTCACCGGGCGGCAGAACCTGCGGCTGTTCGCCCGGCTGCTCCGGGTGCGGGACGCGGCGGGGCGGACGGAGGAGCTGCTGGAGCGGTTCGGGCTCACCGAGGCGGCCGGCCGGCGCGCGGCGACCTACTCGGGCGGCATGCGGCGCCGGCTCGACCTCGCGGCCGGGCTGCTGCGGCGGCCGCGGGTGCTGTTCCTCGACGAGCCGACGACGGGGCTCGACCCGGCCGCCCGCAACGGCGTCTGGGACACCGTGCGGGAGCTGCGGGAGCAGGGCACCACCGTAGTGCTGACCACCCAGTACCTGGAGGAGGCCGACCAACTCGCCGACGAGGTCGCCCTGGTGGACCGGGGCCGTATCGCGCACACCGGGTCGCCGGCCGAACTCAAGGCGCTGGTCGGCTCGCACGCCGAGGCGGTCGTCGCACGGGCCGAGGCGATGACGGCGGCGGCCGGGGTGCTCGACCGGCTCACGGGCGCCGAGCCGGTCTTCGACCACGACCGGTGCGCCGTCGGCGCCGTCACCACGGACCCGACCCTGACACTTCCCCGGCTGGTGCGCGAACTCGACGCGGCGGGCGTGCCGCTGCTCGACGCGAGCCTGAGACCGCCCACTCTCGACGACGTCTTCCTGCGGCTCACCTCGGAGCCCGGTGGCAGTGAGGAGCTCGCGGCATGAGCGCGTTCGTGTACGACGGCACGGCGATGGTCGCGCGGCAGCTGCGGCGGGTCCGCAACAGCCCGGGGATGGCGGTCCTCACCCAGGTCATGCCGATCAACATGCTGCTGTTCTTCGGCTACGTCTTCGGCAGCGCGCTCGCGACGCCCGGCCGCGAGTACCGCTCGTTCCTGGTGCCCGGGCTGCTGGTGGCGACCGCGGCCGGGGGCGTCATGACGGGCATGTTCCAGGCCGCCCAGGACTCGCACCGGGGCGTGATGGACCGCTTCCGCACCATGCCGGTGAGCCGGGCGGCCGTGCCGTTCGGACAGGCGGTGGCCGACCTCGTGGTCACGGCGATCGGTACGGTGCCGCTGCTGCTGACCGGGCTCGCCGTGGGCTGGCGGGTGGAGGGCTCGGCCGGAGGGGTGCTGGGCGCGGTGGGGCTGCTGCTGCTGTTCCGGTTCGCGTGCACCTGGATCGGGATCCTCCTCGGGCTGCTCAGCCGCAGCGAGGAGGCGGCCGGGCAGCTGGGCGCGTCGACCTTCGTGCTGCCGCTGCTGTCCAACGCGTACATCCCCACGGACAACCTGCCCGGGTGGCTGCGCACGCTCGCCGAGTGGAACCCGATCAGCGCGGTGACCACCGCCCTGCGCGACCTCTTCGGCAACGCCCCGGTCCCCACCGGCGCCGCCTGGCCGGTGGCCCACCCGATCGCGGGCTCCCTGGCCTGGTGCGCGGTCCTCCTCGCGGTGTCCGCCCCCCTCGCCATCCACCGCTGCACCCGCGGCGAGCCCTGACCAGTGACAACCCCCCGACCGGCTTCGCCGCCCCCCAGCCCGTGAGCCGGCCCTCCGCACACCGGCCGGGGCGGCGCGGCCGGGGCTGACAAACGCGGCGGTCGCGGGACATGATCGCGGGCATGGAAGGTCTCCCGCTGCCCCTGGAGGGCATCACCGTCGTCGCCGTCGAGCAGGCCGTCTCGGCACCGTTCGCGACCCGGCAGCTCGCCGATCTCGGGGCCCGGGTGGTGAAGGTCGAGCGGATCGACGGCGGCGACTTCGCGCGCGGCTACGACACCGCCGCCGCCGGGCTCGCCTCGCACTTCGTGTGGTGCAACCGGGGCAAGGAGTCGATCGCGCTCGACCTCAAGGACCCGCGCGGGCTGGCCGTCGTGCGGCGGCTGGTCGCCGGGGCGGACGTGTTCGTGCAGAACCTCGCCCAGGGCGCGGCGGCCCGCCTCGGCCTGGACGCGGCCACGCTCTGCGCGGCGCACCCGAGGCTGGTCGCGGTGGACATCTCCGGGTACGGCGCGGGCGGCCCGTACGCGGGGCAGCGGGCGTACGACATGCTCGTGCAGTGCGAGGCGGGGCTGGTGTCGGTGACCGGGACGCCGGAGCAGCCGGTGAAGGCGGGCATCCCGGCGGCGGACGTCGCGGCGGCCATGTACGCCTTCTCGGGGGTGCTCGCGGCCCTGGTCCGGCGGGGCACGACCGGGCGGGGCGGCCCGGTGGAGGTGTCGATGCTGGAGGCGCTCGCCGAGTGGATGGGGCACCCGCTGCACCACGCCATGCACGGCGGGACCGCCCCGGCCCGCACCGGGCTCGCGCACGCCGTGATCGCGCCCTACGACGCCTACCCGACGGCGGACGGCGGCCGGGTGCTGCTGTCGGTGCAGAACGACCGGGAGTGGCGCAGGCTCGCCGAACAGGTGCTCGGACGGCCTGAGTTGGGCACGGACCCGGCGTTCGCCACCAACGCGGCGCGGGTCGCGCACCGGGACCGTACCGACGAACTGGTCGGCAAGGCGCTGGGCGGGATGGGCGCGGACGAGGCCATGGCCCGGCTGTCGGAGGCGGGCATCGCCTGCGCACGGCTGCGGGACGTGCACGAGCTGGCGGAGCACCCGCAGCTGGCGGCCCGTGAGCGGTGGCGGGAGGTGGGGACGCCGGCCGGGCCGCTGAGAGCGCTGCTGCCGCCGATCACGCTGCCGGGCGGGGCGGAGCCGCGCATGGGTGACGTGCCCGCGCTCGGGCAGCACACCGGGGCGCTGCTGCGTGCCGTGGGGATGACGGACGAGGAGATCGCAGCGCTGCGCCGGGACGGTGTGGTGGCCTGAGTGCGGGCCCGGTGAGGGGGCCGGAGGGTCGCGCCGGCAGCGCTCAGCGGCTGCCGAACAGCGAGCGGCGCAGCCGGCGCAGCGGTGCGAACAGCGACACGCGGCCGACCCGTGCGCCCCTGCCCGTGCGGTCGCGCGCGTCACGCGCGGTCAGCTCGCGCATCAGCGACGTCGCCTCGGCCGCCTCCCGCTGCGGGACGGCCGGTCCCGACAGCACCGAGAGATGGCGGTCGAGGCGCGAGCTGGTCGCGCTGCTTCCGCAGGTGATCGCAGGGACCCTGGCCCTGCTGCGCACTGTTATCTGCTCCATGTCACTCCCCACCCGTACGAGTCCACCCGGCCCGGGCAGAGTAACCCTATCGCCCCGTGGGGGCACTCGTGTATCGCGGTCACAGGATTCACCTTCCCCGTAAGGGTGTTGACGATTACTCTCCGAATCCGACCGATTTCAAGGCGAGTTGAACAATTGGCTGCGTAGTTGGCTGAGCTGACCCCCCGTCGGGTTCGACGGTGACGGCGAGTGACGTGGCGGAGCGGGCGAGACCGGAGGCGACCAGGGGCGTGTCACCCGCGAAGAGCCCGAGGGAGTGCGGTTGTGCGCCGGGGCGCATGAGCCAGAGCTGGCGCACCCGGCCGCTCGGCGGGGCCGGATATCCGCTCAGGGTGACGACGGCCCGCCCCTCGGATGCGGAGGCGATCACTCCGATACGGCGGCCCCGCGCGTCCTGGCCGGTGGTGGCGCGGGCGTCGGAGGCGGACAGAACGTGGGCGATCTCACGCGCCCGGTCCCGCTGAGCGTCCAACTCGTCCTGCGTACGCCCCGCTTGAACGGCGAACAGCCCGGCCACGACGAGGGCCGCCGCCGCGGTCGCGGTGGCGAACGGGACGAACAGGGGGCGCTGCCGGGGCGCACGGACGCGCGCCGGGGGCGGCTGCGTGCCCCAGACGTGCGGGGGCAGTTGGGGCGTGTGCTCCCGCGCCGGCGCGGGCTCCTGCGGAGTGGCCCGTACGGCGGCCAGCACCCGTTCGCGCAGCGCGGCGGGCGGCTGGGCGGCGGCCGAGCAGGCCAGCCGGACCGCGTCCTCGCTCAGGACCCGTACCTCCGTCTCGCAGCGCGCGCAGTTCCTCAGGTGCTTCTCGAAGCGCACCCGCTCGGCGGGCTCCAGGGCGTCCAGGGCGTAGGGCGCGGCGAGGGAGTGCAGGCCCTCGCGGCCGAACAGGCGGGCGAGCAGGCTCATGCGACACCTCCCAGGCACTCGCGCAGCCGGGTGAGCCCGTCGCGCATGCGGGTCTTGACGGTGCCCAGCGGCAGCGACAGCCGCTCGGCCACCTCACGGTAGGTGTAGCCGTCGTAGTAGGCGAGGGTGACGGACTGGCGCTGGAGGGTGGTGAGGCGCTTCAGGCAGCGCCGCACCCACTCGCGCTCCAGGCCCGCCTCGACCTCCTCGGCGACGTGGTCGAAGGCGGGGAAGCCGGCCCGGGCGGCCTCCCGCTGCTCGCGTTCGCCGGCCGCGCGGGCGCTGCGCACCCGGTCGACGGCGCGGCGGTGGGCGACGGTGAGCACCCAGGACAGGGCGCTGCCGCGTCCGGGGTCGTAGCGGGCGGCGGAGCGCCACATCTCGAGCAGTACCTCCTGGGTCACCTCCTCGGACTGCGCGGGGTCGCGCACGACGCGCCGCACCAGTCCGTACACGGGCCCGGACACCAGCCCGTACAACTCCTCGAATGCCTTCTGGTCGCCCCCTGCCACGAGCACCAGAAGTTCGTCCGCCTCCACTCGTGTCCCCCTCTCCGCCGGCGCGCGCCCGCGCCCCTCGCATCACGCGGGGTGCGCCCGCCGGGCGCACCCCTTCGACGGAATACGGATGCGCGGGCCGAAAACGCGGGTGGAGCAGGGAAAAAGAAAAATCCGCGGCCCGACCAATCCGCCCCCGCCGGTTCTCCGAATCCCCGAGCGACAGGCAAGTCGGCACTGAGGACGGATCGGCATGACACCTTTCTCCAGTCTCTTCGGGGACCGTTCGGGGCGGCGCAGGTACCTCGCCTCCCTCGTCTGCGGCGCGCTGGCCGCCGGGGGGCTCGCGGCGGCCGGCACGGCCGCGCTGGTGCCCGGCACGGCCTCCGCCTCCAGCCACCGGGAGGCCCCGCTGATCTCGGGGACCCCGCAGTACGACAACACGGACGTGTACGCCTTCGTCAGCCCGGACAAGCCCGACACCACGACGATCGTGGCGAACTGGATCCCGTTCGAGGAGCCGGCCGGCGGACCGAACTTCTACACGTTCGCGGACGACGCCCAGTACGACCTGCACGTCGACAACAACGGCGACGCGCAGAGCGAGCTGATCTTCCGGTACACGTTCAAGACGCACGTGAAGAACAAGAACACCTTCCTGTACAACACGGGCGCGGTGAAGAGTCTCGACGACCCGAACCTCAACGTCACGCAGACGTACGACATCGACCTCGTCAAGCTGCGCCACCAGAAGCTGGTGTCCAAGACGCGCCTGGCCGACAACGTGCCCGTGGCCCCGTCGAACGTCGGCAAGGCGTCCATGCCGGACTACGGCAAGCTGCGCTCGCAGGCCATCCACAAGACGGCGAGCGGCGCGTCGACGTTCGCCGGCCAGGCCGACGACCCCTTCTTCCTCGACCTGCGCGTCTTCGACCTGCTGTATGGCGGCAACCTCTCCGAGGTCGGCAACGACACCCTCAAGGGCTACAACGTCAACACCATCGCGCTCCAGGTGCCCAACGACATGATCCGGGAGTCGGCCAAGCAGCCGGTCGTCGGCATATGGTCGACCACCCAGCGCAAGAACGCCCGGGGCGGCTGGACCCAGGTCTCCCGGCTCGGCAACCCGCTCGTCAACGAGGTCGTCAACCCGCAGAAGGACAAGGACAAGTTCAACGCGTCCGCGCCGTGGGACGACGCGCAGTTCCTGAAGAACGTCACCAACCCCGAACTGCCCAAGCTCATCGAGCAGATCTACAAGATCAAGGCGCCCGCCGAGCCGCGCAACGACCTCGTCGACGTGTTCCTCAAGGGCGTGAAGGGACTCAACCAGCCGCCGAACGTCCGCCCGGCGGAGGAGCTGCGCCTGAACACCTCCATCAAGCCGGCCGCCCACCCCAAGCGGCTGGGCGTCCTCGACGGTGACAACGCGGGCTTCCCCAACGGCCGCCGGCTCACCGACGACGTGGTCGACGAGGCCCTCCAGGTGATGGAGGGCGAGCTGGTCGGCGCGAAGAACGACCTGGGCGACGCGGTGAACGAGAACGACAAGAAGTTCGAGAAGTACTTCCCCTACGTCGCCGAGCCGACCTCGGGTTCGCGCGGGCCGCTGGCCAAGGGCACCAAGAGCGGTACGGACGTACGCAGCCAGCTGGGCGACGCGCTGCAGCCGGCCGGTGCGTCGACGGGCACCGACAACACGGTGCTGATCGCCGGTTCGGCGGCCGCGGGCGCGGCCGGGATCCTGCTGATCGGCACGGGTCTGGCCTGGTGGCGCCGCCGTATGCAGCGCGCGTACTGACCCACGCCCCCCACCGACTGGCGCGGCCCGCGCTCACCCATCCCCCACGGCGCGCGGGCCGCGCCACCCCACGCGACACGAACCACCCAGGTGACGACAGGAGAGGGCATGGCCCCGCGGAACGACGACAGCGCACCGGCCCACGATGACGACAGGGACCGGGAGGGCCAGGAGGGCCGGGAGGGCCGGGAGGGTGCCGACGACGCCCCTCCGGAGACGGCCGACGCGGCCGAGGCCGAGGCGGACACGGCCGACACGGACACGGCCAGGGCACACGCGGCCGACACGGACACGGACGGCGCGGACACGGCCAAGGCGGACGCGGACGGCGCGGAGGCGGACGGCGCGGAGGCGGACGGCGATGGCTCCGCCGGGGACGAGCGGGTCGTGGCCGTGCGGCGGGTGGCCGCCGCCGGGCGGCGGTGGCGGGCCGGGCAACTCGCCACCTGCGCCCTGCTGCTGGCGGTGGCGCTGACCGGCGGCGCGGTCGCCGTCGGGGCGGTCCGGGACGGCGCGGGCGCCGCGGCGGCCGCCGCCCCCGCCTCCAGTGCCGTGTCACCGGAACTGCTCGCCGGGGGCAGCCTCGACGCGAGCATCGCCTCGCTCCAGGCGCACCTGCGCGCCCAGCCCAAGGACCACGACGGCTGGGCCACCCTCGGCCTCGCCTACGTCGAACAGGCGCGCACCAAGGGCGACCCGTCACGCTACCCGCAGGCCGAGAAGGCCCTCGCGCGGTCACTGCGACTGGCGCCCGGCAACGACCAGGCCCTCGCCGGACGCGCCGCACTCGCCGCCGCCCGGCACGACTTCGCCGACGCCCTGACCTACGCGGACCAGGCCCTGAAGCAGAACCCCTACAGCGAACGCGCGCTGTCCTCCCGTGTCGACGCACTCGTCGAACTGGGCCGCTACGACGAGGCGTCCAAGGCCGCCGACACCGCCGACACCCGCCGCCCCGGCGTACCGGTGTTCACGCGCTACGCCTACGTCCGCGAGCTGCGCGGCGACGTCGCCGCCGCCCACCGGGTCCTGGAGCAGGCCCTGTCCACCGCCACCTCGCGCGGCGACATCGCCTACGTCGCCGCCCAGCTCGGCCAGCTCTCCTGGAACCAGGGCGACTACAAGACGGCCCTGCGCTACTACGCGCGCGCCCTGGCCGCCGACGACTCCTATCTGCCCGCCCTGGAGGGCCGTGCCCGCACCCAGGCGGCGAGCGGGGACACCGCCGCCGCCGTCAAGGGCATGGAACTCGTCGTCTCCCGCTACCCGCTGCCCGCCCCGCTCGTCGAACTCGGCGAGCTGTACGAGGCGCGCGGCGCCGCCGGGGACGAGGCCAGGGCCCGCGACCAGTACGCCCTCGTCGACGCCTGGGTCGCGCTGGCCCGCGCCAACGGCGTCAACGCCGACCTCGACACCGCCCTCGCCGCGGCCGAACACGGCAACAAGGCGTCCGCCCTGCACGCGGCCCGCGCCGAGTGGGCCCGCCGGCACACCGTGCACACCGCGGACGCCCTCGCCTGGGCGCTGCACGTCAACGGCCGCGACCAGGAGGCCCTTCCGTACGCCCGGCAGGCCACCGCCACCGGCTACCGCAACGCCTTGTTCCTCTACCACCGCGGCATGATCGAGCGGGCTACGGGCCACACCGGCGACGCCCGCACCCACCTCGCGGCCGCCCTGAAGCTCAACCCGGGCTTCTCCCCGCTCGGCGCCCGCCAGGCCCGCAGCGCGCTCGAGGCCATGGGGGCCGCCAAGTGAGCCGCACGATCACTGCCCTTCGCCGTCCCTTCGCCCGCACAGCCGCCCTTCTCGCGGCCGTGTGCGCGCTGCTGCTCGTGCCCACGGCCGCCGTGAGCGCGCACCCGCTCGGCAACTTCACCGTCAACCGCTACGACGGTCTGGTCACGGCGCCCGGCACGCTCCGCGACTTCCACGTCGAGGACCTCGCCGAGATCCCCGCCACCCAGGCCAAGCCGGACATCGAGCGGCTGGGCATGACCGCGTGGGCCCGGCAGCGCTGCGAGCGGGCCGCCCGGGAGGGCGAAGTCACCGTCGGGGGACGTGCCGTCGCGCTCACCGTGGCCGGCAGCGTGGCCCGTTTGCGCCCCGGTCAGGCCGGGCTCGACACCCTGCGCGTGGAGTGCAGGCTGACCGCGCCGCTGCCCGAGCCGTCCCAGGGGCGGTCCCTCGCCGTGCGCTTCCACAGCGCGGGCGTCTCCACCGGGCCCGGCTGGCGGGAGATCACCGCGCGCGGCGACCGCACCACCCTGATTTCCTCCGACGTGCCGACGACGTCCACGTCCCACGAACTCACCGGCTATCCCAAGGAGTTGCTGTCCTCCCCGGCCGACACCTCCACCGCCTCGCTGCGGGTGCGGCCCGGCGGGCCCGCCCTCGCCGGCGACCAGGGCGCCGCGCCCGCCGCCTCGGTACTGCCCCGCGGCGCCGACCGCTGGACGCGCGCACTGGACAACCTGGTGGCCCGGCACCACCTCACCCCCGGCTTCGCCGCACTGGCCCTCCTCATCGCCATCGGCCTGGGCGCGATGCACGCGCTCGCCCCGGGCCACGGCAAGACGATCATGGCCGCGACGGCGGCGGCGCGCGGCGGGCGCGCCCGCCTCCGGGACGTCCTGCCGCTGGCCGCCTCGGTGACGGTCACCCACACCCTCGGCGTGGTCGCCCTCGGCCTGCTGGTGACCGCCGGCTCCGCGGCCGCGCCCTCGGTGATCGCCTGGCTGGGCATCGCCAGCGGGGTCCTGGTGACACTCGCGGGCGCCAACCTCGTACGCCGTGCCTGGCGCAACCGCACCCACCCGCACGGGCACACCCATGCCCACGGGCACGGTCACGACCACAGCCACAGCCACAGCCACGCCCACGACGACGACCACGACCGCACCCAGGCAACCGACGGGAACCACCACGACCACACCCACCCGCACGACCACGACCACCCCCACGGCCACCCGCACGACCAGCCCGTCGAGCACACCCACGGCGGTCACACCCACACGCACTCCACCACCCCCACCCTCCGGGGCACGCTGCTCCTCGGGTTCGCCGGCGGGCTGGTGCCCAGTCCCTCGGCGGTGGTGGTGCTGGTGGGCGCTGCGGCGCTGGGGCAGGCGTGGTTCGGGCTGCTGCTCGTCGTGGCGTACGGGGTCGGGCTGGCCCTGACCCTGACGGCGGCCGGGTTCGCCGTGGTCCGGCTGGGCAGCGGCATGAACCGCCTGCTGGACAGGCGCCCGCGCTGGTCGGCCGGTCCGGCGGCGGCGCTGGTGCGCAAGGCGGCGCCGCTCGGCTCGGCGTTCGTCGTCCTGGCCCTGGGCGCCTCGCTGATGCTCAAGGGGGCGGCAACGGCGCTGGGCTGAGCTACTTTTGGGAAGGAATCACGCGGCGACACGACATGGAGTGGAGTCATCGCCCGGACGTGGATGGGGGGCGCCGGTGTCCGAGGAACCCGGCCGTGAGCGTGTGATCGCCGGCCGCTACCGTCTGCTGTCCCCGCTCGGCGAGGGCGGCATGGGGACCGTGTGGCGCGCCCGCGACGAGGTGCTGCACCGCGAGGTCGCCGTCAAGGAGGTGCGCGCCCCGGCGGGCCTGCCGGCCCCCGAGGTGGAGCGGATGTACACCCGGCTGGAGCGTGAGGCGTGGGCGGCGGCCCGGGTCGCCAGCCGCAATGTCGTCACCGTGTACGACGTGGCCACGGACGGGGGCCGTCCCTGGATCGTCATGGAGCTGGTGCGCGGGCTGTCGCTGGCCGACGTGCTGGACACCGAGGGGCCACTGAGCCCGCAGCGCGCCGCGCACATCGGCGCGGAGGTGCTGTCCGCGCTGCGCGCCGCGCACGCCGTGGGAGTGCTGCACCGGGACGTGAAGCCGGCCAACGTGCTGCTGGAGAACGACGGCCGGGTGGTGCTCACCGACTTCGGCATCGCGACGGTCGAGGGCAGTTCGGCGCTGACCATGACCGGAGAGGTCATCGGCTCGCCGGAGTTCCTGGCCCCGGAGCGGGCGCTGGGGCGCACGCCCGGTCCGGAGTCGGACCTGTGGTCGCTGGGCGTGCTGCTGTACGCGGCGGTGGAGGGCAGTTCGCCGTTCCGGCAGGACACCCCGCTCAGCACGCTGCGGGCGGTCGTGGACGAGGAGTTGCCGCCGGCGCGCAGGGCCGGTCCGCTCGCCCCGGTCATCGAGGGCCTGCTGCGCAAGGACCCGGCCGAGCGGATGTCCGCCGAGCGAGCCGAGCGGGACCTGCGGCTCGTCGGGGCGGGCGGCACACCGCGTGCCGACCCGGTGCCGGGCGCCGGCTACCGTCCCACGCCGACCGCGTACTCCCGACATGCCCCGCCGACACCGCCGTTGCCAGGTCCCACGGCCCCGACGGCCGCCACCCGGCCCATGGCCGGGGGAGCCGACGCGGACGGCCGCCCGGCCCGCGACCGCCGTGCGGCCGTCGCCCTGGTGGCGGGCGTGGTCGTACTCGCGCTGGCGCTCGCCGGGCTGACGTACGCACTGCTGAACCACGACGGTCCGGGGTCCGGCGGAACGAGCGCGAGCAGCAGCGGGACGCGGGGCACGCCTTCACCGTCGCCGAGCGGCGACCGCACCAGGAGCAGTGCCTCCGCGAGTGCGTCCGCGAGCGCGAGTTCGTCGAGCAGTGCGTCACCGCAGTCGGTGACGGTGTCGCTGACCGGCAGTCACACGGACTACTCGGGGACGTGCCCGCCTCCGCACGGGCAGGCCCCGTCGTTCACGGCGACGTTCACGGTGGGCCGGCTGCCGGCCGAGGTCTCCTACCGGTGGGTGCTCAGCAACGGGGAGTTCTCGGACCCGGGGTGGCGGACGCTGTCGTTCCCGGCGGGAGGCGGGAAGTCGAAGCGGGACACGGTGACCGTGTCGGCGTACTCCGGTGGCGCGGGCGGCGGTGCGTACCGCAACGCGGTCGGTGTCGAGGTGCGTGCCCCGGTGCACACCACGTCGGACCCGGTGCCGTTCTCGGTGACGTGTGTGACGGAGACCCCGTCGGGCGGGGCCTCCGCTTCGGGCTCGGTCTCTCCCTCGCCGTGAGGGTCAGGCCGCGTTGGTGAACACCGGCAGGTAGCCGCCGGACTGGCCGGCCGCCGTCGGGTGGTACGACTCGCCGATGTCGAGCCAGTTCACGCTGTGCAGCCAGGAGCTGCCGGAGCAGATCTCGTGGCCGGAGAAGGTGGTGCGGACGTCGCCGAAGGTGAAGCCGTGGTTGGCGGCCACCTTCGCGATGGCGGCGTCGATGTAGTCGGCCGCGCCGTTGATGGCGGAGCGCTTGGTGTCGGACAGGCCGAGGCAGGTCTGGCCGAGCAGGTAGAAGCGCGGGTAGCCCAGCACGACCACGTGGGCGGAGGGCGCCTTGGAGCGGATGACCGAGTAGAGGTTGTCGAGCTTGCCGGGCAGGGTCGAGTCGACGTACGCCTTCGCGGTGTTGATGCGGGAGACGCACGTGCTGTCGGACTGGAGCACACAGGTCGTCATGACGTCGGAGAAACCGGCGTCGTTGCCGCCGATGCTGATCGAGACGAGGGACGTGCCGGAGTTCAGTGGGGCGAGCTGGTTCGCCAGAACATCATCCGTTCGGGCGCCCGAGCACGCCGTGAAGGCGAACGACGAGGGTGAATGGGCGGCGTTCCAGAGGTAGGGGTACGCCTTCGTGCTGCGGTCGCAGCTGCCACTGGAGCTGATGTAGCTGCCGGCGCCGACCCCGGAGGAGTAGGAGTCGCCGAGGGCCACATAGCCGCCGGTGGCGGCCAGTTGGGATGCCTGCGCCGTGCCCGCCCCGGTGAGGGCGAGACCGAGGGCCAGGAGGAGGGTGCCGACGTATGCGGCAATTCGGGAACGTCTCATGGAACCTCCCTTTAGCAGGATCTCTGCCTTAACCGTCGTAGCAGCTACGCGTGTTGACAGGAAGTGTCCATGCCAAAACTTTTTCGGTGCTCAACTGAATCCGACCGGTCGGTCGGTATTCCGACGGCCCGTCAGTCACCTTGACGGCCCCCCGGCGGCTGCGCGACATTGAAGTCCGGCATCCGGCGCTTCGGGGGGCAAAGTCGCCAATGCAGACCATCCACATCAAGACAGCTTCAACAGACGGCACCGGGCGGCCGCGGACGGGACCGGGGAGGGACCTGTCGCCGCTGCTCGCGGGGGCCGCCACGGCCGCGGCGGCGGCCGGCGCGCTGCTCGCGCTTACCGGCTCGTCCTCCGTGCTGCGCGGCCCGTTGACGCTCTTCTTCCTGCTCGCGGCCCCGGCCTGCGCCGTCGCGGCGGCCCTGCGCGGGCTGGATCCCTTCGGCCGCGCGCTCGCCTCCCTGGCGGGCGCGGTCGCCCTCGACATGCTGGTGGCCCAGGGGATGCTGGCCGTGCACCGGTGGTCCGTGCGCGGCGGAATCCTGGCCGTCGCCGCGCTCAGCCTGCTGATTCTCCTGTTGGTGACGTCGGGAAGAGCGCGCGGCCGCAGGACGAGAAGACAGGGCTTGTGACGTGGACATCAGCGTGTACCGCCCCGGCGAGCTCAGCGCCGCCGACCGGGCGGCCTGGACGGCCCTGCAGTCCAAGGCCCATCTGCACGGGGCGGAGGAACTGGCGAACCCTTTCCTCTCCCCCGAGTTCACCCTCGCGGTCGGCCGGTGCAGACGCGGGGTGCGGATAGCGGTGGTGCGCGAGGACGGCGAACCGGCCGCGTTCTTCCCGTTCCAGAGATCGGCCGCGGGCGTCGGCCGGGCCGTCGGGCTCGGCGTCTCCGACTGCCAGGGCCTCGTGCACCGGCCCGGCTTCGCCTGGGACGCGCACGAACTGCTGCGGGCCTGCGGGCTCGCCGTGTGGGAGTACGACCATCTGGTGGCAGGCCAGCAGCCGTTCGCGTCCTCGGCCACCGGCACCTACCCCTCCCCGGTCATGGACGTCGACCGGGGCTACGACGTCTACCTGCGGGAACTGCGCGCTCGTTCGCCCAAGTTCACCCGCACCACCCTCGCCAAGGACCGCAGACTGGGCCGGGACGCGGGCCCTGTGACGTACGTCCACGACGAACGCGACCCGGCGGTGCTGCGCACCCTGATGAACTGGAAGTCGGCGCAGTACCGGCGCACCGGGCGCAGCGACCGCTTCGCGCACGAGTGGATCACCCGCCTGGTGACCCGGCTGTTCCACACCCGCACCGACGACTTCGCCGGGATCCTGTCGGTGCTCCACGCGGACGGCCGCCCGGTCGCCGCCCACTTCGGACTGCGCACCGAGCGGGTGCTGGCATGCTGGTTCCCGGCCTACGACCCGGCGTACGCGAAGTACTCCCCGGGGCTCGTCCTGCATCTGCGCATGGCCGAGGCGGCCGCCGCCGACGGCATCGCGTACCTGGATCTCGGGCGGGGCCAGAAGGAGTACAAGGACTCCCTCAGAACACGCGAACTGAGCGTGTGCGAAGGATGGGTGACAAGACGTCATCCGGTGGCGGTGGGACACCGGGCGCGGCGCGCTCCGGTCCGTGCGCTGCGCAATGCGGTGCAGTCCCGCCCCGAACTGTTCGAACCGGCCGACAGAATTCTCAAACGGATGGGAAAAATCCGTTCGAGACATTGAACTGACGGTACAAAATCTGCGTAACGGCAAAACCAACAAAAACGTGAGGCCCCGTTCCAGGTCTTGCCATACTGGTTCAATCGTCAATACCGTCGTACATCTCACCCGCATCGGTCCGTCCGCTCACGGTTCCAGGGGAGGGCTCGAGGACCGGGACGTGCCGGCGCGGGGCGCGGTAGGGGGGTGCCGTGCCCGGTGACCACGAAGGGGACCGGGCCGTGCCGCGCGACCGGCCGCCGTCGAACACGGTGGTCCGGCATGCTTTGCCAGCTCACCCGGCATGCCCGGAGATCGGTTCCGGCGTGCCCCGGGTGAGAGGAAACCCCCCTTTCGAACCGGACACACAGCCGGGCCGCCCAGGGGCGGGCGGTCCGCCGGACGAGAGGGACCAAGACTCGTGAGCTCAGTTCTCCATCCGCCTCCGTCGGGCCAAGATCCGTTGACGGCCCCGAAATACCGCCCGGTCTCCTCTCACCTGGCCATCGCGCCACCGGTGAGCGTGGTGATTCCCGCGATGAATGAGGCGGAGAATCTCCCGTACGTCTTCAAGACACTTCCGGACTGGATACACGAAGTCGTTCTTGTGGACGGCAATTCCACCGACAAGACGGTCGAAGTGGCCCGTGAGCTCTGGCCGAAGGTGCGGGTCGTACCGCAGCGGGGCAGGGGCAAGGGCGACGCGCTGACCGCCGGTTTCGAGGCCTGCACCGGCGACATCATCGTGATGGTCGACGCGGACGGCTCGGCCGACGGCGGCGAGATCGTCAGCTACGTCTCCGCACTCGTCTCGGGCGCGGACTTCGCCAAGGGCTCCCGCTTCGCCAACGGCGGCGGCACCGACGACATGACCTTCGTCCGCAGGCTCGGCAACCGGGTCCTGTGCGCGGTGGTCAACCGCAAGTTCGGCGCCCGCTACACCGACCTGTGCTACGGCTACAACGCGTTCTGGCGGCACTGCCTGGACAAGATCGAGCTGGACTGCACCGGCTTCGAGGTCGAGACGCTCATGAACATCAGGGTGGTCAAGGCCGGCCTGAAGGTGCAGGAGATACCCAGCTACGAGTACCTGCGCATCCACGGCGCCAGCAATCTGCGCGCCGTGCGGGACGGGATGCGGGTGCTGAAGGTCATCCTCAAGGAGCGCTCCAACCGGCGTGAACTGCGCCGCCAGGAGCGCCACTCCCCCATGCTGGACTCGTTCCCGGGAGAGGCGTCTTGAGCGATCCCGGCATCTCCGTCGTGATCTGCGTCTACACCGAGGACCGCTGGGAGGACATCCTCGCGGCGGTCTCCTCGGTACGCGCGCAGTCCCGGCCGGCCCTGGAGACCCTCCTGGTCGTGGACCACAACCAGGCGCTCCTGGAACGGCTCACCAAGGAGTACGAGGAGTCCGGGGACCACCCGCGGGCCGGCGGCCCGGTGCGGGTGGTCGCCAACGCGGGCCCGCGCGGGCTGTCCGCCGGGCGCAACACCGGCATCGCCGCCTCCCGCGGCGAGGTCGTCGCCTTCCTCGACGACGACGCCGTCGCCGAGCGGGACTGGCTGCGCCGCTTCGCCGAGGGGTACGCGGACCCGCGCGTGATGGCGGTGGGCGGCCGGACCGAGCCGGTCTGGGCCTCGGGCCGCCGGCCCGCCTGGTTCCCGGAGGAGTTCGACTGGGTGGTGGGCTGCAGCTACCGTGGCCTGCCGCCGGGCCGGGTCCGGGTGCGCAACGTGCTCGGCGGCAACGCCTCCTTCCGGCGTACGGCGTTCGACGCGGCGGGCGGCTTCGCCACCGGCATCGGACGCGACGGCGACAAGCGGCCGCTGGGCTGCGAGGAGACCGAGCTGTGCATCCGGCTGACCCGCGCCCGGCCGGACGCGGTCCTGCTGATCGACGACCGCGCGGTCATCCACCACCGGGTGCCCGGCGCCCGCGAGCACTTCCGCTACTTCCGCACCCGCACCTGGGCCGAAGGGCTGTCCAAGGCGCTGGTGGCGCGCAGCGTCGGCGCGGACAAGGGCCTGGAGTCCGAGCGCCGCTACACCACCCGGGTGCTGCCCGCCGGGGTGGCCCGCGGACTGCGCGACGCGCTGCTGGCCCGGCCGGGCGGGGCCGGCCGGGCCGGCGCGATCGTCGCCGGGGTGCTCACCGCGGCGGGCGGCTACGCCGTCGGCACGGTCAGGGCCCGCCGCGGCCGCACGGCCTTCCAGATCGTGGAGATCGGCTACGGCAAGGCAGGGGGAGCCGTATGAACACGTCCGTGCCCGTGCTCATGTACCACGCGGTCGCCCGCGAGCCCAACGCGGCCACCCGCGGCCTGTCCGTGACGCCGGAGGCCTTCGCGGAGCAGCTCGCGGTCCTCGACGACCTGGGCTTCCACCCGGTCACCACCGCCGCCCTGGCCGCCCACTGGCGCTCCCCGGGCTCCGCGCCGCTGCCGCCCCGCCCCGTCCTGGTCACCTTCGACGACGGCTACGAGGGCGTGCACCGGCACGCCCTGCCGGTGCTCAAGGGGCACGGCTTCCCGGCCACGCTGTTCGTCTCCACCGGCTGGCTGCGCGGCGCCCACGACATGGGCGGCGGCCTGGACACCATGCTCGACTGGGACCAGGTGCGCGAACTGGCCGCCGCCGGCGTGGAGATCGGCGGGCACAGCCACACCCACCCGCAGCTCGACCAGCTCGACGACGACGCGCTGTGGTCGGAGCTGATCCGCTGCAAGGAGATCGTCGCCGCCGAACTGGGCACCGCGCCCACCTCGTTCGCCTACCCCTACGGCTATTCCAGCCGGCGGGTGCGGGCACGGGTTCGGGCGGCCGGCTTCCGGCAGGCGCTCGCCGTGGGCAACGGGCCGGCGCGCCGCGCACAGGGCCCGTACGCCCTGCGGCGGCTCACCGTGCGCCGCGGCACCACCACCGAGGAGTTCGAACGTCTCGTGACGGGCCGCGCGATCGCCCGGTACTTCGCCGGGGACCGCGCCCTCACCAAGGGCTACGCCCTGGTCCGCAGAGCACGCCGGATCCGCGGGAAGGCCATCGGTACCCGTGTCTGACACCACGACCACCACGGAGGTCTCGGAACACCCGGGAGAGCCCGAGCCGTCCGGACGGCCGCGACGCGGGCCGCGCCTGCGGCTGCCCGGCCGGGGCGGCCCCGCGGGCGGCAACCAGCTGTTCCGCAACGCCTACGCGCTGATGCTCAACACCGGGATCTCCGCGGTGCTGGGCCTGGGCTACTGGCTGGTCGCCGCCCGCTACTACTCCGACTCGGCCGTCGGCCAGGGCTCGGCCGCGATCGCCGCGATGAAGCTCCTCGCGGGGCTGACCGCGGTCACGCTCACCGGCGCCCTGGCCCGCTTCATCCCGGTCGCCGGGCGCTCCACCGGACGCCTCATCGCCCGTACGTACGTGGGCAGTTCGCTGATCGTGGCGTGCGCGGCCGGGGTCTTCCTGCTCACCCTCGACACCTGGGGGCCCTCCTACCGCTTCCTGCACGGGCTCCTGCACGGCCTCGGGTTCGTCGCGATCGTGACGGCCTGGAACGTGCTCACCCTCCAGGACGGGGTGCTGACCGGGCTGCGCAGCGCGCCCTGGGTGCCGGTGGGCAACACCGTGTTCTCCGCGGTGAAGCTGGCGCTGCTGGTGGGCCTGGCCGCCGTGATCCCCACGACCGGCGTGTTCGCCTCCTGGGGCGCGGCGATCGCCTTCTCGGTCGTGCCGCTCGGCTGGCTGGTGTTCCGGCGGCTGGTGCCCCGGCACGTGAAGGCGACCGAGGGTCACGCGAGTCCGCCCACCGCGCGGGAGATCGGGCGGTTCCTGGCCGGGGACTACACCGGCTCGCTGTTCTCGCTCGCGGTGGTCTACCTGGTGCCGGTCATCATCGCCTCGCAGGTCAGCTCCGCGGACAACGCCTACTTCTACATCACCACGACCATCGGCGGCACCGTCAACCTGCTCGCCATCAACATGGGCGCCTCGCTCACCGTCGAGGGCTCGCACGACCCGGCACGGCTGGCCGCCAACACCCGCGCGGCGCTCAGGCGGATGGCCCGGATCATGGTGCCGATCTGCGGCCTTCTGTTCCTGCTGGCCCCGTGGATCCTGCACGTCTTCGGCGAGGGCTACGCCCACGCGGCCACCCCGCTGCTGCGCTGGTTCGCCGTCGGCGCGCTGCTGCGGGTCGTGATGGAGACGTACTTCGCGGTGCTGCGCGCCCAGAGCCGCACCGCCGGACTCGCCTGGCTCCAGGGCCTGTTGTGCGTGCTGGTGCTCGGACTGACGCTGCTGCTCCTGCCCCGCATGGGGCTGACCGGCGCGGGCGTCGCCGAGATCTCGAGTCTGGCGGTGATCGTCGCCATCGCCGCGCCCAGGCTGTACCGGACCGTCCGGGCCGCACCGGCCTCCGCCGTCCCCGAGGACGCGGCGCCCGACGGGGACCTCGCCGACCTGGGGGCGCGCGAGGTCCCCGCCGCCCCGGACCGGCGGCCCGCCTGGGCGGTGGAGTCCGACACCCTCGCCCTGGGCATCCACGTCGACTTCGACCACGTGGAGCGCCGGCCCGACGTACGGCCGGGCCCCGGCACCCCGCCCGCGGGCGTCGCCGTGGCCGTGCCCGGACCGCGGGACGAGGGGCAGGTGGACGCGCCGTTCGCGGCCGAGGAGCGGGCGGCCGTACCGGACGCGCCGCTCACCTCAGGGGAGCGGGTTGCCGGACCGGACGCGCCGCTCACCTCCGGGGAGCGGGCTGCCGGACCGGAGCGGGCGTACGCCGGAGTCGTCCCAGGCGGTCTGCTGGCCGTCGCGTTGCTGCTGTACTGGGTGCCCGCGCTGCGGCTGGACGACTCCGGTCTGGCCCGGACGGGCGGGCTCGGCCTGGTCTCCGTACTGCCGCCCGCGACGCTGGCCGGGGCCGCGCTGCTGGTCACCGTGTTCGCCGCGCTGCTGTGGCTGCGCCGCGAGCACCGGGCGCTGCTCCTGGTGACCCTGCTCGCCACGGTGGTGTCGCTGCACGCGCTGCCCGCCGTGATCGAGACCGAGCCGCGGTTCGCCACCGCCTGGCAGCACCTGGGCTTCATCGACTACATCGACCGCACCGGCTCGGCCGTGCCGGACCTCGACGCGCGGTGGAGCTGGCCCGGCTTCTTCGCGGTGGCCGCGTTCACCGCCCGGGCCTGCGGGCTGAGCGACTTCACCGAGGTCATCCGCTGGTGGCCGCTGACCATCCAACTGCTCTACCTGGCACCGATGTTCCTGCTGACCCGATCGATGCGGGCGGGCTGGCGGGCCAAGTGGACCGGGATCTGGATCTTCGTGCTCAGCGGCTGGGTGGGGCAGGACTACTTCTCCCCTCAGGGCTTCACCTACCTGCTCTATCTGGCCTTCGTGGCGATCCTGCTCGTCTGGTTCCGGGCGCCGCGCATGCTGTGGACCAGGGCGCGGCCCGGCGAGGCCGAGGTCGAGCCGGCGGACCGGCGGCAGCGGGCCGTACTGCTGGCGGTGGTGATCGGTCTGTTCGCGGCCAGTGTCCCGGCCCACCAGCTGACCCCGTTCGTGATGCTGGGCGTGCTGGCGGCGCTGGTCCTCGCCGGCCGCTGCGAACTGCGTGGGCTGCCCGTACTGTTCACCGTGCTGGTGGTGTTCTGGCTAGGGTTCATGGCAGAGCCGTACTGGTCCGGGCACTTCGACGAACTGTTCGGCGGGGTCGGCGGGGTCGGCAGCAATGTGTCGACCTCCGTCTCGGGCCGGATCCAGGGCGGCGACTCCACCCACAAGCTGGTCCTCTACACGCGGGTGCTGCTGGCGGGGGCGGTGATGGCGGCCGCCTGCTGGGGCTGGTGGCGGCGGCGCGGGCACCAGTACCGCGAGCGGTCGCTGCTGGTGCTGACCTTCGTGCCGTTCCTCGGCTTCGGCATGCAGTCCTACGGCGGGGAGATGGCGCTGCGCGTCTTCATGTTCGCGCTGCCGGGCGCGGGACTGCTCACGGGGCTCGCCCTGTTCCCGAGGGCCGGTGTCACCGCCCGGGAGCGCGAGAAGGACCGGTCGAGCCTCGCGCCGCTCGCCGCGCTCCTGGCGGGGCTGCTGCTTATGGGCGGCTTCCTGGTGGCCCGCTGGGGCAACGAGGCGTTCGAGCGGATCCGGCCCGGCGAGGTCGCGGCCATGGACTACGTGTACGCCCACGACAGGCCGACCGTGCGGCTGCTGTGGCTCAGCAACGACCCGGTCACCAACGTCACTCCGGCCATGCCGTGGGGCGCCAAGGACATGGAGCGCGTCGACTACGTGCCGACCCTGGCGCCGGCCGACCCGGTGCTGGTGTCGGGCCTGGTCAAGGCGCTCGAGGACGCGGGCCCGAACTCGTATCTGATGGTGAACGCCGGTCAGGTCACCTATCTGAGGATGGACGTGGGCTACTCGGCGGCCTGGGAGTCGCGGCTGGTGAGGAACCTCGACGGGCGGCCGGAGCTGAGGAAGGTGCTGACCAACGACGACGTGACCATGTACGCGCTGCGCGAGCGGCCCCCGGGTGCCGTGCCGCGTCCGCAGCCGGGTCCGATCGGACCGAAGGTGACGTGGACGCCGTGGTCGGTGGTGGGCGGACTCGCGGCGCTCGTGCTGGTCGTGCTGCTGACGGCCCGGGAGGCCGTCCGGGTCGCGATGCGGCCGGGCGTGCGGCGACTGCGGTGGCTCCAGGGCGGTTTCTGGTTCTCGCTGCCGCTGCTGGCGGTGCTGTTCGCCTCGCTGGTGCAGCGGTTCCTGACGATGGGGCGGGGCTGAGCACCGCTGCCGGTGACGCCCCGCCCGGGCGTCACCGCTGGAGCCACTTCACCTCGTACGCCTTCATCTCGAACCGCTTCCCGTCGACCTCGGCGCTGATCGTCCGGTCCAGGGTGTTGACCACCAGGACGGTCCGGTCGGTGGCCAGGACGCGGACGTCGGGCACGGCGTCCGGGGCGACGGAGACCGTCTCGTACTCGGCGCCTGGTCCGAAGGCCCGGCCGAAGCGGGACACCAGGCCGTACATGGGAAGCGCCTGCCCGCCGCCGGCGGTGGCGGTGGGCGTCCACAGGCAGCCGGGGCAGCCGGCGCCCTTCTCCTCCTCGGGGTTCCAGTAGAAGCCCGAGGAGGCGCCGCCCTTCACCATGGCGATCATTCCGGCGGCCTGGACGGCGACGCGGTGCCGCTCGGTCCAGCCCTTGCGGTCGTCATTGCCGTCGGCGGGCTCGACGTAGTACTCGGCCCACCACAGCGGCAGGCCGTGCGTCTGCTGCCGTACCCAGCGGCCGACGGCCGTGAGCTTGTCGGTGGCCGCGAACTCGTCGGGCAGCAGCTCGTCGTCCTTGGTGTAGCTGGAGCCGTCGACGACCACGAAGTCGGCGCCCGCCTTGTGGGTGTTCCAGTAGGAGAAGGCGTCCAGCACCCGCTGGTCCATGGCGCCCCAGGGGCCTCTCGGGGCGGCCGCCGCGTCGTCCCCCCGGCGCGGGTCGACGCTGTCCATGACGAGGTACGGACCGCCCACCATGATTTTGGGGTTCACCTGCTTGAGGGCCCGGTAGACCAGGTTGTAGAGCTCGGTGTAACCCTCGTAGTCCCAGCGGCCCCCGGCGTCGTTCCAGAAGCCCTTGAACTCGTTCCAGACGATGAAGTGCCGTACGTCCGGGTAGCGCCTGGCGACCGTCGCGGCGAGCGCGGCGAAGTCCGCGTAGTGGCCGGGCGTCGGCGCGGTCTCCAGGGCCGGCCGGCTCCAGTCGGTGTTCCCGGCGCCTGCCCGGCCGCCCTTCATCCAGTCCGGGGCGCAGCACAGGGTGATCACCGGGACGCCGCCGGAGGCGCGGACGAAGTCGACACGACGGTCCAGGGCGGCGAAGTCGTAACGCCCCTTCACCGGCTCGGGGTTGTCGGCGCCCCAGCCCATGATCGCCTGGTCCTGGGGCAGTCCGCCGCCCTGGGACAGCAGCCGCTCGACCCGCCCGGTCGCCGCGGCGCTGCCCTCGTCGGCGCTGAACTGGGTGTGCGTGAAGCCCCATCCGACGTACGGCTCGTCGGCGTCCCGAGGGGCCGCCGGGGTGCCGTGCACCGTGCCGCCGTCGCGTGTGGTGCCCTCGGTGCTCGCGCCGCCGGGCAGCGCGTTGAGCAGGGCCACCACCAGGGCCACCACGGCCGCGCCCGCCCCCAGCAGCGCGGTGAGCCGCCACCGCCCCGCCCCCGGATTCCACCCATGACGTCCCATCAAGGACAACAGTACGGGCGGAATTGACCCCTCGGACAGGGTTTGGGCAGGCTCGGCCGACGGAGCCGGCGGCACCCGACCGGGGGCGTGGTCCGACGCGCCGCCCGACACGTGACGCGCGGCCGGGAAACAGGGTGCGCGCGGCGGCCGGGTGACGGATCATGGCGGCATGTCCGCGAACCCGTACGACGCTCTGCCGGTCCGGCTGGGCGTAGACGACTCCGACTCGCCGTCCGACGTCGTCGACGCGCTGTTCCTCGGCCGCTTCGCGACGGGCGAGCAGCCCTACTCGCACGCGGTGAACATCGACCGCGTGCGCTCCGGGGCCACCCTGCTGCCCGAGGGCGCCCGGGTGCTGCGCGTGGCCCGGGACGACGACCGCAGCGCGACCCTCGCCGAGGGCGAGGGCTGGACACTCCTGGTCTCCCGCTGGAACCGGGGCGCCGACGTCACGGTCACCGCGACCAGCGCCGACCTGGCCGAGCGGGTCCTCGACCAGGCAACCGACGGCGCGGCCGACGAGCCCGAGCCGCAGCCGGAGAACGTGACGATGGGCTTCTGGTACGTCTCCCCCAGGCGCGGCCCGCACCGCACCACCCGCCAGATCTCGGCGGGCACCTGGGACGAGATCCGGGCCAACTACACCGCCCCGGTCGCGGACGCCATGGACCGCCTGATGAGGACGACGCCCGAGGACATCGCGGGCCGGCTGCTCCTGCTGCACGGCCCGCCGGGCACCGGCAAGACCTCGGCGCTGCGCACTCTGGCCCGCTCCTGGCGCGACTGGTGCCAGGTGGACTGCGTGCTGGACCCGGAGCGGCTGTTCAGCGACGTCGGCTATCTGATGGACATCGCGATCGGCGAGGAGGACGCGACGGGCAGGGGCCGCTGGCGGCTGCTGCTGCTCGAGGACTGCGACGAGCTGATCCGCGGCGAGGCCAAGCACACGGCGGGCCAGGCGCTCTCGCGGCTGCTCAACCTGACGGACGGCCTGCTCGGCCAGGGGCGCAACGTGCTGGTGGGCGTGACGACCAACGAGGACCTGGAGCGGCTGCATCCGGCGGTGGTCCGCCCCGGCCGCTGTCTGGCCCGTATCGAGGTGGGCCGGCTGACCCGCCGGGAAGCGGTCGGCTGGCTGGGCACCGAGGAGGGCGTGGGCCGCGAGGGCGCGAGCCTGGCCGAGCTGTACGCGCTGCGCCGGGGGACGTCGCCGACGGCCCTGCCGGAGCCGCGCGAGGGCGCGGACGCGGGGCTGTACCTGTAACGACGGGTGGCGGGCGGCCGTGGGTGTTTTGATGGGCGTATGACCCTGTTCGTGGGGACGTCCGGCTGGCAGTACAAGGACTGGCGGGGCGTGCTGTACCCGCAGGGCTGTCCCGCGCGGCGGTGGCTGGAGGAGTACGCGGCCGCGTTCGCCACGGTGGAGCTCAACAACGCCTTCTACCGGCTGCCGGCGCGGGAGACCTTCGAGGCCTGGCGGGAGCGGGTGCCGCCGGACTTCACCGTCGCCGTGAAGGCCAGCCGCTTCCTGACCCACATCAAGCGGCTGAAGGAGCCCGAGGAGCCGGTGCACCGCCTGATGACCCACGCGGCCGGCCTCGGCGACCGGCTGGGGCCGGTGCTGCTCCAGCTGCCGCCGACGCTGCGCGCCGATCCGGGGCTGCTGGACGCCTGCCTCGCCCGGTTCCCCGCGGGCACCCGGGTGACCGTCGAGCCGCGCCACGAGTCGTGGTGGACGCCCGAGGTGCGCGGCGTCCTGGAGGCGCGGGGCGCGGCCCTGTGCTGGGCGGACGCGCACGCCCGCCCGGTCACCCCGCTGTGGCGCACGGCCGGCTGGGGCTACGTCCGCTTCCACGTGGGCCGCGCCCGGGCGTGGCCGCACTACGGGCGGCGGTCCCTGGAGACCTGGGTGGACCGCATCGCGACGGCGTTTCCGGACGACCGGGACGTGTTCGCGTACTTCAACAACGACCCGACGGGGGCGGCC
This sequence comes from Streptomyces anandii JCM 4720, assembly GCF_014650655.1. Classification (GTDB taxonomy): domain Bacteria; phylum Actinomycetota; class Actinomycetes; order Streptomycetales; family Streptomycetaceae; genus Streptomyces; species Streptomyces anandii. The sequence continues at coordinate 67,231 of NZ_BMVJ01000016.1, read as the reverse complement.
GTGCGGGACGCCATGGTGTTCGCGGGCGCGGCGCGGAGGGCGGGCCTGACGGTGACACGGACGCCCCGGCGGCTGCCGGCGCCACTGTGAGCACCTGTGAGCCTGTGAGCCCGTGAGTCGCTGGTCAGCCGCCGTAGGCCGCGCGCAGGGCGTTCCGTACGGCGGTCAGGGCCGCGTCCTCGTCCAGGCCGAGCCTGCGCACCCGCTCGGCGTAGGCCTGCGCGGCGGCCGCCGCCTCGCGCTCGGCGGCGGAGCCGGCCGCGGCCACGAACGTCCCGTTGCGGCCGCGCGTCTCGATCACTCCGTCCGTCTCCAGCGCCCGGTAGGCCTTGGCCACGGTGTTCGCGGCGAGGCCGAGCGACTCGGCCAGGCCCCGCACCGTGGGCAGCCGGTAGCCCACCGGAAGCTCGCCCGACCGCGCCTGTTCGGAGATCTGCGCGCGCACCTGCTCGTAGGGCGGTGCGCCCTCCTCGATGTGGATCTTCAAGGTCACGGGGTGATTGTCCCGCACCGGCCGCGCACCCGGCGGAAAATGGGAGGCGCGACGTCTGTCGCCGCCGTAGCGTGCGCCTCCATGACTGTGATCGTCCGTGACCTTCGTCCCGACGCGCGGGCCGACCTCGAGGGTTTCGCCCGCGTGCGGCACCGCGCGCTGCCCTACCTGCTGGTCACCGCCGAGTCCCTGGCCCACGACCTCACCCGTATGCACCCGGACGCCCACTACCGTCCGCTGATCGCCGTGGTGGACGGCGAGGTGATCGGCACGGCGCAGGTGCATCTGACGCACGAGAGCCCGGTGCCCGGCCAGGGCAACGTCAACGTGTACGTGGACCCGCGCCACACGCGGCTCGGCGCGGGCGCGCTGCTGGTGCGGGCCGCCGAGGAGCACCTGGCCGCGCACGGGGCGAGGCGGCTGTTCGCCTGGGTGGTGGACGAGCCGGGCAACCGCGCCTTCGCCGAGCGGCACGGCTACCGGGCGAGCCGCTCGGCCCACTTCCTGCGCCTGGACCTCGCGGACGGCGCCCTGCCCCCGCTCGCCTCCCCGCCGCCGGGCGTGGAGCTGCGCCGGGGCTCGGACTTCGCGGCCGACCCGCGCCCGCTGTTCGAGCTGGACGCGGAGACGACGGCGGACGAACCGAGCGACGTGGAGACCGAGTTCAGCGACTACGAGGCCTGGCTGGAGGAGACCTGGCGGCATCCGCTGTTCAGCCCGGAGCTGACCTCGGTTGCACTGGTCGACGGCCGTCCCGCCGCCTTCTCGGCCGCCCGCACCGACGGCGGCACCCGGTACGGCACGGTCATGACGGGTACCGCCCGCGCCTTCCGCGGCCGGGGGCTGGCCAAGCTCGCCAAGAACGACTCGCTGCACCGCGCCCGGGCCGCCGGGTTCACGGAGGCGTTCACCGGCAACGACACGGGCAACGGGCCGATGCTGGCGATCAACAAGTGGTTCGGTTACGAGGTCTGTGCGACGGAGGTGCGCTATGTCCGCGAACTCGGCTGAACCGGCCGACGAGGGCGGCCTGGTGGACGTCGTCCTGGTCAAGGGCGGCCGTACGAAGATCCGTTACCCGGCCGAGCTGCTGGCCGACGACGGCACACGGATCGCGGTCCGGGCGTCCTGGGCGGGCGAGGGCGTACGCGACTTCGGCTTCGTGCGCTTCGAACCGGGCGACGTCTTCACCGAGTACTACTGGCGCGACCGCTGGTACTCGGTGAAGGAGGTCCGCGACGGGCGGGGCGCGCTCAAGGGCTGGTACTGCGACGTCACCCGTCCCGCGACGCGCGCCGGAGCGCGGCTCGTCGTCGAGGACCTCGACCTGGACCTGTGGCGCTCCGCCGACGGCCGTGACGTACGCCGCCTGGACGAGGACGAGTTCGCCGAGAGCGGTCTGAGCCGCACCGACCCGCCGGCCGCCGCGGCCGCCCTCTCCGCCCTCGACGAACTGGAAACACTGGCACGAAAGGCCGACGGCTTCGAGCCCCTGCTGAACTGAACACCTGCCCCGCCCCCGCCCCGCCCGACCCGGACGTGGCCCGCCTACCCGCGCGCGGGACCCGACCCGGCGCGGTCCGCCGGGAGTTCACACGCGTGCCACCACCGCGTATCGCTCGTCGTCCACTTTGCGGCCCCACAGGCGGGGGTCGGGCGACAGGAGGTCCAGGTGTGTGTGGCTTACGAGGGGTGCGAGAAGAGTGAGAAGCCGGTCGGCGGGTATGCCGACCGGCGTGACGCTCCCCCAGACGCCCTCGACGAGGACGAGCCGCCCGCCGGGCCTCAGCAGCCCCCGCCAGTGCCGCAGCGCGCGGGCGGGGTCGGGCAGCGCCCACAGCACATGGCGGACCAGCACGGCGTCGAAGCGCTGCTCGCCCACCGGGGGGTGCGCCGCGTCGCCCGTCAGGAACACCGCGTCGCGGCCCGCGAGCTTCGCGCGGGCCCGCTCCACCATGGCCGGGGACAGGTCGACGCCGGTCACCCGGTGGCCCTGCTCGGCCGCGAGCAGCGAGAGGCTGCCCGTGCCGCAGCCGAGGTCGAGGATCTCGGCGGGGCGGCCGGGCAGCCAGCCGCGCAGCCGCTCGGCCCAGGCGGCCCGCACGCCGGGATCGCGCAGCCCGTGATCCGGCTCGTCGTCGAAGACGGCGGCCTGCGCGTCCCAGTCGACCGGGACACCCGCCACGGTCCCGTCACCATCCGTTGCCATGCCTTCACTCATGCGTCCCAGAGTGACACCCGCCACTGACAACCGAATCGTGACTGCGGCCACAGACAGACCCGCACCGATGAGGAACTCTCGCCCGAAAGGTCTACCTCCGTGAGAACACGGAACCCGGTAGGCACGAAGGAGGCAGCCATGCGCCGTATGACTGTGCAGAAGCCCCTGAGGAAGACGGACGCGCGCCGGGTCCGCGAGGAAGCCGACGAGCGTCCCGCCGGACGCCCCGAAGTGCGCAAGGACATCGCGCGCACCTGGTGGCCGGACGCATGACAGGGGCGGGTCGTGCGATGAGACCCGTCGGCTTCGGCACGTGCGCGAGCGCAGCCTGAGCGCAGCCTCAGCACGTCCTTAACACGAGCATAAGGATCCCTCCCAACCGCCTTCAGCAGGCGATTTCACGGTCCGGTGGGGCTAGTTTCTGATCA
>NZ_BMVJ01000016.1:41272-64065 GCF_014650655.1 Streptomyces anandii JCM 4720 | reverse complement strand
CCCCACGGGATTCGGCCCGCGGCTCCCGCCCGCGACGCCGGTTCCCCGTTCTCCCCGTATGCGGACCGTTCCGAGGAGTTCTCCCATGCCCGCACGCCGTACGGCCGTCACGCTCGCCGCCCTCGGCCTGGCGCCGCTCGCCCTGACCGCGCTGGCCGCCGCACCCGCGTCCGCGCACGGCTCCATGGGCGACCCGGTCAGCCGGGTCGCCCAGTGCTACGCGGAGGGCCCCGAGAATCCGCGGTCGGCGGCCTGCCGGGCGGCGGTCGCGGCCGGCGGCACCCAGGCGCTCTACGACTGGAACGGCATCCGGATCGGCGACGCGAACGGCCGGCACCAGGAGCTCATACCGGACGGCAAGCTGTGCAGCGCGGGCAACGAGGAGTTCAAGGGCCTGGACCTGCCCCGCGCGGACTGGCCCGCGACCGCGGTGAGCAGCGGCTCGTACACCTTCAAGTACCGCGTGACCGCACCCCACAAGGGCACCTTCAAGGTCTACGTCACCAAGCCGGGGTACGACCCGTCGAAGCCGCCGGCCTGGGCGGACCTGGATCTGACGCACCCGGTCGCGACGGCCGTCGACCCGGTCGCCTCGGGCGGCTTCTACACGTTCTCCGGCACGCTCCCGGAGCGCTCCGGCAAGCAGTTGCTGTACGCGGTGTGGCAGCGCTCGGACAGCCCGGAGGCCTTCTACTCCTGCTCGGACGTGACGTTCGGCGGCGGAAGCGGCAACGGCGGGACCCCGGGCGGCTCCTCGCCCGCGCCGGCCGCGTCCGCGCCGACCGAGCGTCAGATCGAGGACGGCGCCGGCCGGTCGACGGTCGAGCATCACGGCCACGGCGACGCCGACGCCCGTACGACCACGGACCCGACGGCCGGCGCGACCGCGTCCCCGGCGTCGCAGCACACCACGGAGCACACGCCGCAGGCCGGCGCCTCCACGGGGGCGGCGGCCCCGGCCGCCGACCGGCCGAAGTCCGACGGCGCCTCCGGCAGCCTCGCCGAGACCGGCGGCGACGGCAGCGCCCCGTACGTCGCGGTCGGCGGCGCGGCCGCCCTGGCGCTGGGCTCGGCGGCCCTGTTCGCCTCGGTGCGCCGGCGTGCGAACGGCGCCGGCGGCAGGCACGGCCGCTGAGGCGGCCGCACCCGAACGCGGGGCCTGTCCGGCGGCTCAGGCCGGACAGGCCCCGAAACGCACGTCAGCTGAAGACGGACGCGCAGGTGGTGGCGGTGGCGTGGGCCGGGTCGAGCGCGTTGGCCACCTCGTGGAAGGCGATCCGGTCGAGCAGGGCGATCGCCACGTGCTCGGACAGGTCGAGCGGGCACAGGTCCTGCAGCAGCACGTTGTGGACGTCGGAGCCGCTGAGGTACTGGCTCCGCCAGGGCGTGGCGACCTCGTCGTACTTGGTGGCGATGACCGTGTAGTGCACCCCGGGCACGGTGTCGCCGCCGTCGTTGAGCTTGGTGAGGAAGGCGGACCCGGGGATCTGGTCGGCGAGGCCGGGGGTTGCGGCGGAGATGAGGTCCTCGGCGCCGGGGAAGTACGGCAGCAGGTTGGTCAGGCCGCCGAGGGTGGCGCCGTGGTTGTCGGGCGCGAGGCCGACGAGGGCGTTCACCTTGGCGGCCCCGCCGAGGAACTTCAGGTAGTAGCGGGGCATCATGCCGCCCTGCGAGTGGCCGACGAGGTCGGCCTTGCCGGCTCCGGTGGCGGCGAGCACCTTGTCGACGAAGTCGGACAGCTGCGCGGCCGACTTGTCGATGGGGCCGAGGCCGTGGAACAGCGGGACGCCCTGCAACTGGCCGTAGTCCAGGGAGAAGACGCAGTACCCGCGGTGCTCCAGGTACGGCGCGAGGGACAGCCAGTTGTCCACGGAGTTGCCGAGGGTGCCGTGGACGAGGACGACGGGGCGGGGGTGGGCGGCGGAGGGCTTGCAGCTGTAGTCGTTCCAGCCGCTGGTCGTTGCGTCGGAGGCGGTGGCGGTGGCGGCCGGGACGGTGGCGACGGCGGCGGCCAGGAGCAGGGCGGCCAGCGGTCTGAGGACGCGCTTGATGGGCAGCATCGTGTGATCTCCTTGCGGCTCAAGGGAGGTGCGACGGCACGGTGCCCTGTGATCCGGATCACGAGGATGCTGTTCACTCGCCAAGTTACGGGCGAGTAGTGGAAGTGTGAAGTTACGGGTCAGTAAAAAACTTCCGGTGACGGCCGGGGACTGTGATAGTGGACCTGACGAAACATCACCAGGCGGGCCGCACAGGCCCATAGGGTGCGATACGCCCCAACAGCCGCCCCAGTTTCCGGACTTCCGCCTCGCCGGTGACCGCGGCCCAGGCCCGCACGGCCTCCGCGGCCGCCTCCTCCGCCGCGCGCGTGCAGTCCCACCCCCGCTCGGTCAGCACGACCAGCCGCGCCCGCGCGTCACCGGGGTGCGGCCGCCGCTCCGCGTAGCCCTTGCGCACGATCTCGTCCACGAGCTGGCTGGCCGCCTGCTTGGTGACGCCGAGGTGCGCGGCGAGCTCGGTGACCGTCGCCCCGCCGGGAGCCAGCCGCGCGAACGCGAACCCGTGCGCGGGCCTGACCCCCTCGAACCCCCGCGCCACGACCCCGTCGTGGATGCGCTGAGTGAGCTCACCGGCGACGGCGAGCAGGGCTGCGGACAGGGCCATGGCCTCGGAGTTCTGCACGACGGCATTGAAACACCCTTGACGTATTGGTCAAGGAGCTTGACCATTGGAGCAATCAAGGTAGTCAAGCAGGTTGACCATTATCCGTCGGAGGAGACCCATGCCCGTCGTCCGCCCGTCCGAAGCCGTGACCCACGAGTTGCACGGCGCCCGCTTCGTCTCGTACGCCGCCGCGCGCACCGGCGCGCGCGAACTGGCCGCCTGGCGCGGCGAGATCCCCGGGGGCACGAAGGCGCCCGCCCACACCGTCAGCCACGAGGAGATATTCCACCTGCTCGAGGGCGAGCTGCTGGTCACCCTCGACGGCCGCACCGAGCGGATCGCCCCCGGCGACACGGTGATCGTCGGTCCCGGCACGCTGTTCACCGTCGAGAATCCCACGGACCGCACCGCCGTCTCCTGGGTGACCACGTCCCTGGGGCTTCGGGCCCGCCTGGAGGACGGCACCCGGCTCACCCCGCCATGGGCCTGCTGAGTCAGGCGGCCAGCGTGCCCGGGATCACCGCCCGGGGGCCGAACCTGGCCCGCGCGCGGTCGGCGACCTCCTCCAGACGGCGGACCTTCTCGTCCACGGGGTCGAAGGTGAGCTGGTGGGAGGCCTGTTCGGCGGGGGCCAGGCCCTCGGCGCGCAGGGCGAGCACGCGGACCCGGGCGCGCTGGAGGCCCAGGGCCTCGTACATGGCGTACGCGGCCCCGGTGAGCGCGGCCGAGTGCGCGGTCGGCTCCGCGAGGGTGCGGGTGCGGGTGGTGGCGGACCGGTCGGCGTAGCGCACGGTGAGGGTCAGGGTGCGGCACACCTTGCCGACGGCGCGCAGCCGGGCGCCCAGCTCCTCCGCGGCCGACAGCAGCGCCGCGCGGTGGCGGCCGGGGTCCAGTTCGTCGCGGTCGAAGGGGCGTTCGGTGGCCAGGGACCGGGAGACGCCGTTGGGGACGACCCGGCCGCGGTCGACGCCGTTCGCCTTCTCGTGCAGTTCGCGGCCGGTCCGCGCGCCGACCAGGCGCTGGAGCGTGGACAGGGGTGCGGCGGCGACCCGGCCGAGCGTGTCCAGGCCGTACTCGTCCAGGGTGCGGGCCGTCGCCGTGCCGACGCCGGGCAGGGCGGTGACCGGCAGCCCGGCGAGGAACTCCGCGATCGCGTCCGGGTCGCCCGGCACCGCGCGGGTCAGCCCGGCGCGGGCGCCGCGCAGGGCCATGCGGGCCAGCATCGGGCCCGGTCCGGCGCCGATCGCGCAGTCGACGCCGTGCAGCGCGAGGGCGCGGACCCGGATCACCGACGCCAGCTCGACCGCGTCCCGCCCGAAGTACCGTTCGGCGCCGCGCACATCGGCCAGCGCACCGTCCGGCGGCAGCGCCTCGACCACCGGGGTGAACTCCTCCAGGAGCCCGAGCAGCCCCGGCAGGGCCGCCTCGCTCGCCGGCGGCAGCTGGAAACGTACGCAGAGGATGGTCATCCCGCACTCCCCGGACTCTGGTGCCACAACTTCCTTCCGCTCGCGGGTCCTTCGCCCGCGGGCCGCAGATCCGCCCATGGGTGCATCTCGTAGCCGGTGGGCATGCGGATGCTGCGGGCGCGGGCGTCCTCCATCGGGTCCCGCGCCGCCGAGCCGGCCGGGGCGGGCAGGCCGTCGGAACCGGCGAGCCGGGCCCGCCGCGCGCCCTCGCCGCCACCGCCCGCGCGTGCACCCGGTTCGCCTCCCGCTTCTGCGTCCGGCCCTCCAGCGGCTCCTCCGTCCGGCGGTCCGCCCGGCCGGGCCAGCCGGGCCGCGACCTCCTCCAGGCCGCCCTCGGCACGCAGTTCGGCCAGTTCGGCGAGGTTCCAGACGGCGGAGCCGACCACGCTGAGGCTCCGCGGACCGCGCCGCTGCACCACTCCGCGCACCAGCAGCAGCCAGGAGTGGAAGACGGTGTGCGCGCAGGCGTCGTGGGAGTCGTCGAAGAAGGCGAGGTCGACCAGGCCGGTGCCGTCGTCGAGCGTGGAGAAGATGACCCGCCGGCCGGAGCGGACCGGTGGGGTCTGGGTGGCCGCCTTGGCGCCCGCGACCAGCACGGTCTCGCCGTGCCGCGCCTCGCGCAGCCGGCGCGCGGAGACCACGCCCAGCTCGGCCAGGAACTCCCGGTGGTCGTCCATCAGGTTGCGCGAGGCGTCCATGGACAGCACGCCCAGTTCGGCGCTGAGCCGCTCGGCGTCGGTGAGGTCGGGCAGCCCGGCCGCGGCGGTCTTCCGGCCGCCGGCCAGGGGCAGTTGGCCGCCGCCCGCGCCCCGGGCGCCGCGGTGCAGCTCGGTCAGGTGCAGTTGCAGGTCGCGGCGGTTGGCGCCGAACGCGTCCAGCGCGCCCACCTGGGCGAGCCGTCCGGCGACGGGCCGGCTCGGCCGGGCCCGCTCCCAGAAGTCCAGCAGCGAGGCGTAGGGCTGTCCGTCCGCGATCCGGGCCGCCTCGGCCTCGCTGATCCCGTGCACGTCGCAGAGCGCCAACCGCAGCCCCCACTCCTTAGATTCAGACACCAGTTCGATACGGTGTGCGACTCCCGACCTGTTCACGTCCAGCGGCAGGATCGGCACCCCGCGCCGCCGCGCGTCCGCCAGCAGCAGCCGCTTGGGATACATCCCGGGGTCGTGCGTGAGCAGCCCCGCGTAGAAGGCGGCCGGGTGATGGGCCTTCAGCCAGGCCGACTGGTACGTCGGCACCGCGAAGGCCACCGCGTGCGCCTTGCAGAAGCCGTACGAACCGAAGGCCTCGACGATCTCCCAGGTGCGGCGAATCGTTTCCGCGTCGTATCCCTTCGCCGCCGCGTGCTGGGCGAACCACACCTTGATCCGCCCCTGCGACTCCGGGTCGGACAGCCCGCGCCGCACCCGGTCGGCCTCGTCGCGTCCGCAGCCGGTCATGAGGTGCACGATGTGGATGATCTGCTCGTGGAAGACGACGACGCCGTACGTCTCCCGCAGCGGTTCCGCGAGGTCCGGATGCGGATAGCGCACCGGCGCCCGCCCGTGCCGGGCCTCGATGAACGGCCGCACCATGTCGGCGGCGACCGGCCCGGGCCGGAAGAGCGAGATGTCGACCACCAGGTCGTGGAAGGTGGCCGGCTGGAGCCGCCCCACCAGGTCCCGCTGGCCCGGCGACTCGATCTGGAAGCAGCCGAGGGTCTCGGCCGAGCGGATCAGCCCGTACGTCGCCGGGTCGCCCTCGGGCACCGCGTCCAGGTCGATCCGCTCCCCCGTGGCCCGCTCCACCTCCGCGACCGCGTGCGCCATCGCCGACTGCATCCGCACGCCCAGCACGTCCAGCTTGAGCAGCCCGAGGTCCTCCACGTCGTCCTTGTCGAACTGGGACATGGGGAAGCCCTCGCCGCTGGTGGGCATGACCGGTGTACGGGAGAGCAGGGAGGCGTCGGAGAGCAGCACCCCGCACGGGTGCATGGCGACCCCGCGCGGGAGGGCGTCCAGCGCCTCGACCAGCTCCCAGAGCCTGCCGTACCGCTCCTTCTCCCCCGCCAGCGCCCGGAGTTCGGGCAACTCCTCGAGGGCCGCGCGGGCGTCACGGGCGCGGATGTGCGGGAAGGACTTGGCGACCCGGTCGATCTCGGCGGGGTCCATGGACAGGGCCGCGCCCACGTCCCGGATCGCGTGCCGCACGCGGTACGTCTCCGGCATGGCGACCGTGGCGACCCGCTCGGTGCCGAACCGGCCGATGATCGCGCGGTAGACCTCCAGGCGGCGCGCGGACTCCACGTCGACGTCGATGTCGGGCAGGACCATCCGCCGCTTGGACAGGAACCGCTCCATCAGCAGCCCGTGCTCGACCGGGTCGGCGTGGGCGATGCCGAGGAGGTGGTTGACGAGGGAGCCCGCGCCGGAGCCGCGGGCCGCGACCCGGATGCCCATTCCCCGTACGTCGTCCACGACCTGGGCGACGGTGAGGAAGTAGGAAGCGAAGCCGTGGTGGGCGATGATGTCCAGCTCGTGGTGCATCCGCTCCCAGTAGTCGCGCCGGCCCGCGTAGCCGCGCAGCACCATGCCCGCGGCCGCCCGGGAGGCGAGCGTGCGCTGGGCGGTGCGGCGGGCGGCGCCGACCAGGTGCGGCTCGGGGAAGTGGACGGTACCCATGCCGAGGTCGTCCTCGGGGTCGACCAGGCACTCGGCGGCCGTGGCCCGCGTCTGCTCCAGCAGCCGGTGGGCGGCCTCGCGCCGGAAGCCCGCGGCCTCGACGATCCGCTCGGCCGCGTGCAGCATGGCGGCCGGGTCCTTCAGCCAGGCCTCGCCGGAGTCCAGCTCCCGGCCGGCGTCCACGGGGACCAGCCGGCGGGCGGCGTCCAGGATGTCCGCGACCGGGCCCTGGCCGGGGTCGGCGTAGCGGACGGCGTTGCTGAGCACGGGCCGCACCCGCTGCTCGGCGGCGAAGCCCACGGTGCGGGCGGCCAGGCGCAGCGAGCCGGGCCCGGTGCCCTTGCGGCCGTGCCAGACGGCCTCCAGGCGCAGGGCGTCGCCGTAGACCTCGCGCCAGGGGACGAGGAGCCGCGCGGCCCGGTCGGGGCGGCCGGCGGCCAGCGCCCGGCCGACGTCGGAGCCGGGACCGAGCAGCACGGTCAGGCCGTCGGCGTGGTTGTCGGGCCAGTCGAGCAGCGGGGTGCCGGACGAGGATCCTCCCTGCCCGGGCGCGGCCGGGGGCCCGGCGGACGCGTGGGCGGCGCTGACCAGGCGGCACAGATCGGCCCAGCCTCGGGCGCCGTCCCGGGCGAGGAAGGTGACGCGCGGGGTCGACTCGTCGATGAAGGCGCCACCGCGCACCGGGGCCCGGCGCCGCTCCGCCCGCCCCTCCCGGCCTGCGGACGCTCCCCGCCGCCCGGGCGCCCCTTCCCGTACGGGCTCGGGGCCGGCCACCGCCAGTTCCGCGCCGAACAGCGGGCGCACCCCGGCGGCCGCGCATGCCTTGGCGAAGCGGACCGTGCCGGCGAGGGTGTCGCGGTCGGTGAGCGCGAGGGCGTCCATGCCCCGCTCGGCGGCGCGCTCGGCCAGCCGCTCCGGGTGCGAGGCGCCATAGCGCAGGGAGAACCCGGAGACGGTGTGCAGATGCGTGAAGCCCGGCACCCGCACCTCCCGCAGCCGTGAGCCCGCGACGGGCTCTCGAACATCAGTTCCCTACTCTCTCCTCCCCACCATACCCCCATCACCGAACATGTGTACGACATCCGTTCGGGCGTGTCCCACCTGCGCAAACGGTGCCCGCCACGGAGCGTGAAGGGCATGACACACCCCCACGCCCACCGGCGTCTCAGCCCCTTCCGCGAGGAGGTGCGGGACGCCGTCACCCCGCGGGCCACGCTGCTCGTGATCGGCGTGGTCGCGCCGCAGGCGGCGGCCGCGCGGACCACGGCCCGGCTGGAGCGGCTGCCCGGCTCGTCCCTGGACCCGCGCGAGGTGGCCGGGGAGGCGGCGGCCCGCCGGCAGATCCTGCACCGGGACATCGACGGCGCCCTGCTGGTCGACCCGGCCGGCACCACCGACACCCTGCTGGTCGCCTCCGGCGGCGGCACCGTCCTCGCCACCACCCTGGAGAACCTGCTCACCGCCGTGGAGCGCACCGAGAAACGGACGGTACGCACGGTCGACGTGGCCCCGGCCTCCACCGGAGACTTCGACGGACTGTCGTCCTTCTATCTGGTCGTGGGCTGGAGCGTCGGCGGATACCTGTGCGCCTCGATCCTCGCCATCAGCGCCGGGGCGCGGGCCGCCAACCCGCGCCGCGCGGCGATCCGGCTGGGCGCGATGGCGCTGGTCGCGGCCGTCGGCGGGCTGGGCGGCGCGGTCATCGTGGGGCCGGTGCTCGGCGCGCTGCCGGGCGGTGTGCTCCAGCTGTGGGGGCTCGGGGCGCTGGTCACCTTCGCGGTGGGCGCCGCCACCCTGGCCCTCCAGGGGATCTTCGGCATCGTCGGCATCGGTCTGGCGATCCTGCTGGTGGTGATCGCGGGCAACCCGAGCGCGGGCGGCGCCTTCCCGCTGCCGATGCTGCCGCCGTTCTGGCGGACGATCGGCCCGGCGCTGCCCCCGGGCGCGGGTACCTGGGCGGCCCGCTCGATCGCGTACTTCCGGAGCAACGCCCTGACGTCCTCACTGCTGGTGCCGGCGGCCTGGGCGGTCGCCGGGGTGGTCCTGACGCTGCTGGCGGCGTGGTCGCGGCAGAGACGGCAGCGACAGGAACAGGAAGCGGGGCAAGGGGAACAGAGGCAGGAGCGGTCGTACGAGCCGGAGCCCACCGGGGACGGCGCGAGCGGCCGGCCCGATGAGCCCTCCCCTCGCGGCGCCCCCGGCCGGCCCGGGAACGACACCTTCACCGATCCGGACCGCGCCGACTGACCGACGCGAAGACCCCGCCCTCTCGTGCGCTCGCGCGCGAGGACGGGGTCTTCGCGGATCCCGGAGGATCCCGTGGGGGTCTCGGGGGTCGTTCAGTGGCGTCAGCGGCGGATGGGCTCAGCCGATCCGACTCCCGGTCGCCGACAGTGCCTCGGTGACCGGCTGGAAGAAGGTCTCGCCGCCGGAGGCGCAGTCGCCGCTGCCGCCGGAGGTGAGGCCGATCGCGGTGTCGCCGTCGAACAGCGAGCCGCCGCTGTCGCCCGGCTCGGCGCACACGTCGGTCTGGATGAGCCCGCTGACCGTGCCCTCGGAGTAGTTCACCGTGGCGTTGAGGCCGGTGACCGTGCCGCTGTGCACATGGGTGGTCGAGCCGCTGCGGGTGACCCGCTCGCCGACGGTCGCCTCGCCCGCCTTGGCGATCGGCTGCGAGGAGCCGTCGTAGAGGTCGACCGCGCTCGGGTGGTCCACGCTCGCGGTGTACCTGACCAGGCCGAAGTCGTTGCCCGGGAAGCTGGACTGCGCGTTGGCGCCGATCACCTGGCCGCTGGAGTCGGACCAGGTGGAGATGGCCTGGGTGCAGTGTCCGGCGGTGAGGAAGTACGGCTGCCCGTCCTTGACCACGTTGAAGCCGAGCGAGCAGCGCCCGCCGGAGCCGGTGATGGCGTCACCGCCCGCGACGAAGGGTTTGAACTGTCCCTTGGAGCGCTTGAGTTCGGCCTTGGCGCCGAGTCCGCCGACGACCTCGGAGAGCTTGGCCCACTCCTCCTTGGAGACCGTCCGGTCGGCGGTGACGACGACCTTGTTGGTGACGGGGTCGGTCGCCCACGAGGTGCCGGGGATGGTCGCGTCCTTCTTCAACGTGGTGCGGGCGCCCTCGAGTTCGGCGAGGGAGTTCGTCACGACTCTCGCCCTGGCCCCGGCCGACTCGACCGCCTTGGCCGCGCTCTCGTCGAGCACGTTGACCACCAGGCTCCTGTCCCGCGCGTCGTAGTACGTGCCCGCCGCGTCGGCACCGAGGTCCTTCAGCAGGGTCGAGGCGAGCTTTCCGGCCGCGGGGGCGGACAGGACCCGGGCCGTGGGGGGCTTGGCGGGCTCACTGGCGTTCGCACTCTGGAAGGTGAGACCGGCGGCGACGAGGGCGGCGATGCCCGCGCCCGCCACGGCCGCTCGGCGCCGGGGTATGCGTCGATGCTTCAACTTGCTTCCTCCTGTGGGGGGTCGGCCCGGGAGGTTGTGGGGACCTCGCGGGCCGGAAGGCGGTTGAACGGCGCCTACTATTCCCAGGCCCGCGGGGAGCACACAAGGTCGAGTTCTGGACGCACGTACGTCAACCGGCGTACGCCCCCTAGGCCTTGACCGTCCGAGGTCGTCAAGGCCGCGTTCGCACTGCAAACACTGTGTGCGGGCAACCGGTCAACCGTCCGTGAGGTCCGGCCCTGTCCTGAAGTCGACGCCGGGAGACACCGGCAGACACCGGCAGACATCGGCAGACATCGGAAGCCGAGCGAGAGCCCCCGCACGCCGGTCGCGCGCGGGGGCTCCGGGACGTCAGTAGACGTGGACCCCGTAGGCGCTCAGTGCCTCGGTGACCGGCTGGAAGAAGGTCGTGCCGCCGGAGGAGCAGTCGCCGCTGCCGCCGGAGGTCAGGCCGTAGGCGATGCCGCTGTTGGAGTACAGCGGGCCGCCGGAGTCGCCGGGCTCGGCGCAGACCGTGGTCTGGATGAGGCCGTAGACGACGTCACCGCCGCCGTAGTTGACCGTGGCGTTGAGCGCGGTGACGCGGCCGCTGTGGATGCCGGTGGTGGAGCCCCGGCGGTAGACGGTGGTGCCGACCGACGGGGTGGCCGCGCTCTTGATGTCCACGCTGCCCACGGCGCCCGACTTGGTCACCGAGCTGTTGGTGTAGCGCACGATGCCGTAGTCGTTGCCGGGGAAGGAGGAGCCGGCGGTGGTGCCGAGCGTGGTCGAGTGCGAGGAGTTCGACCACCAGGTGCCGGCGCCGTCGGTGCAGTGACCGGCGGTCAGGAAGTAGTAGTTGCCGCTGGAGTCCTGGACGTTGAAGCCCAGCGAGCAGCGCCAGCTACTCGCATAGATGGCGTCGCCGCCGGAGATCAGCTTGTTGAACCTGCCCGGTGTGTGCTTGATGGTCAGGGCACCGGAGTTGGTCCCCGCCTGCTGCTTGATCCGGGCGATCTCCGCCTGGGAGACCCGGCTGTCGACGGTGACGACGACCCGGTTGGTCCTGCTGTCCACCGCCCAGGCGGTGCCCGGGACGTCGGCCTTGAGCACCGAGTCGCTCGCCTTGGTGAGCTGGGCGGCGCTGAAGGTGCCGGTGTCGGACGCGTTCGCGCTGGGGACCGCGAACGAGGCGGCGGCAACGAGGCCGGTGGCCACGGCGATCAGCCGGGTCCGTCTCGTGATGCCGCTGCGGGGGGTGGTGCGCTTGATCCTCACTTTTCGGTCCTCCACAAAGGAAGTCGGGGGCCCGCGTGGGGTCGGGGCCCGTGAGGCGCAGCCAGGGGGCGCGCGTCCGGATTCCGGACAAGCCGTGCCCCTGACAAGCGCTGAGGGGGAGTATTCGGCCGAACGGCCGGTCGGCGCAAGGGTGCCTTTCGGCCGTGCGGGCCCGTTCGTTCCGAGGGATCTGTGTGCGATAAGGGTGGTTTGACGCTCTGCCAGTAGCCGGGAAGTCGCCTCAGAGCAGGGTGCGCTCCCCGGCCGGTATCGCCAGGCCGAAGGTGTTCCCGGGCGGCGGGAAGGGGCAGACGAAGTCGTCGGCGAACGCGCACGGCGGCAGTGGGGCACGGTTGAAGTCCACCGTGGTCAGCCCCCCGGCGTCGGGGGCCTCGGCGTACGGGAAACGGAACCGGAAGCCCCCGTCCCCGCTGGTGGCGTCCGCGAACACCGCCCACAGCGAGCCGTCCGGCTGCCGTGCCGCCTTCAGCGTCCGCCGCTCGCCACCGAGTTCGAAGGCCGGCTCCGCCGGCTCCCCGGCGAGGGCCAGGCCACGGCTGCGTCCGTCCGCGTTCGGCACGCGCACGGTACGGCTCTCCCGGTACGGCGCGAAGCGCCCCGGCACCGACCAGTCCGGGTCGTACGCGGTGGCCGCGATGCCGCGGAACGCCCGGCGCGCGGGGGCACCGGGGTCGTAGTCGCGCACGCCCCACGCCCCTTCGCGGACCAGCACGACCAGCCGGCGTCCGCCCAGCGCCACCCGGGCGGACTCCACCGGACCGGTGTCCGCCTCCAGCCGCACCCGGCCGTCGAGCGGCCGGCCGTCGACGGTCAGTCCGTCCGACGTGGCCGCGGTGAGCAAGACCGCGTCGCCGTCGGCCGCCCAGGACCCGGGGATGTCCGGAATTCGACCGTCCGGATAGTCCGCGAGCCAGTGGGTGCCGGTCGGCGCGAGCGGGCCGTAGGGCGCCGACACCGTTTCGGTGCGGCGCTCGTGCCACTGCTTCCACTGGCCGGATGCGTCCGTCATGTGATCAACCCTTCCATGCGCGGCCGGGCGGCCAAACCGAGGTGTGAGCGCACTGGGGCGCCCCGGTGCCGCGTGCGCGATGCGCCCCTGTCGGCGCCGTCCGCGCGGCGGAGTCGGGCCGCGGCCGCCCGGGAGTGGCGCCGCGCGCCCCGATCCCCCGTCCGGACGACGACCGGATGGCCCCGCGGGCCGGTCACGAGGCGGCTCCCCCGGTGACGGCGTACCGTCCCGCGGGGCGGGCCAGGCCCAGGTGCTCCCGCAGGGTGCTGCCGGGGTGGAAGGCGCGGAACAGACCGCGGTGCCGGAGCAGCGCCACGGTGGCGTGGACCAGCCGCTCCGGATCGCGGCGCGGCTCGGTGGGCACCAGGCGGAAGCCGTCGGCGGCGCCGCCCTGGTGCCAGGCGGCGATCAGTTCGGCGAGGTCGACCGGGCCACCCCGGTACAGCGGCCCCCGCGCCCCGTCCGGCCGCCGGCTCACCGTCGCCCAGGTCCACACGCCGGTGACCAGTACCCGCGGGGATGTCGATGCCCGAACCGGCTCACAGCTCGGGTGCGTTGGCGGCGATGCGCTCGATCAGGCCGGTGCCGCGCGGGCCGGCCCCGACCACGACGAGCGCGGGCCCGGGCCCGGCCGACGGCCGTTCGGGCAGCTCCCGGGCATGGGTCCGCCCCGCTGCCCCGCGCCCTTCTCCGCGCCGGGCGCCCGCCTTCACACGGGCCCCTCCCCTCAGCTCGCGCAGTTGCCCTCAGCTCGTCTAACAGTCGCAGCCGCAGTCGCAACTGCAGCAGTTCCCGCAGCACTCGCAGACATCGCAGCAGTCACCGCAGTCGCCGCAGTCGCAGTTGCCGCACGCGCCTTGGCGTCGGCGGCCCGACCACGGGCCCTCGAACTCGTCGGCACAGCACACCTTGCAGGTGCAGCACACGGCGAGGGCCGCCGCACACCCGGCCCAGAAACCGCGCCGGTCCCCGGAGGGCGGCGGCGCCCCGACACCGGGGTCGTGCGGCGTGAACGGAGCCTGCGGCGGCCCGAAGGCGGCCTCGGGCGCGGTCTGGACCGCGGCTCCCGGCCCGGCCTCGGGTGCGGCCGGACCGTGGGTGTTCCCGTGCGGGTGTCCGTGTCCGCAGGAGTCCGTGCCGAAGGCGCGGTCGACCGAGCGGCCGAGCTCGTGCGCGAGGAGGAGGTGGGCGAGGCGGCCGTCCTCGAACTCGACGTCCTTCAGGGCGAGCCGGACGCCCCGCACGGCGTCGTCGGCGAGCCGGCGGGCCTCGGCGAGCGGGGTGCCGGTCGCCGTGAGCGGGTTCCAGGCGCCCGAGGCGGCGTCGGCCTCGCGGTCCTCCACGGCGTCCAGGAGGTGCGCGAGCCGGCCGAAGAGGCGCCCTGCCTCGGCGAGGGGAGCGGCGTTGCCCGGCCGCCCGGCGAGGTGAGCGGTGTGCGCGAAGGCCGCCGCGGTGGCGGTCTCGGTCGGCTCGGTGACGGTGAGGATCGGCGTGCCGGGCCCGGCGAGCGCCTCGATTCCGGCCTGCCGGTCCACCGCGTCGAGGAGTACTGCGGTGTCGAAGCCGACGCCGGCTCCGGTGCGGGCGCCCGCGCGCGACCAGCTGTCGGCGACCCTGCGGGCGGCGAGCGCCACCGGCCGGCGGCCCAGCAGCCCGTCGCGGTCGTCGATGTGGTCGCGCGTCTTGGCCGAGGCCAGCACCAGCGAGACGGCCGCGGCGAGCCGCGCGCCCTCGCCCTCGGCGACGGACGCGGTGCGCATGCCCCGCAGCGGACAGGGCCCGGCGGTCCGCCGCCGCCCGCCGCCGGAGCCGGGGCCGCCGTCCGGCCGGACCTGGGCCTCCGTCAGAACCGATATGAGGAGCCCGTCGTAGTTGGTGGCGATCCGGGCGAGCTGACCGTGGTCGCCGCGCAGCGCGAGACACAGCCCGCACAGGTGGGCCATCCACTGGGCGCTGAGATTTTTCCCGAGCCGGTGACGGCACGGCCTGACAATTCCGAACACGACGTTCCCCCGTGATGCGTACGACGCAGATCGGCCGCATCGTACCGACCCCTTCGTTCACCCGTACGCACCGTGCATCACCCATGTGCCGTGGACAATCATATTTCACTCTCAGTCAGCAGCCGTGTAGGACATGACCCTTGGGGCACACGGGCTCTCGACGGATCGGCTGTGCACCAGTACCGTCACAAACCCCCCGCACGGCGTCTATTCACTTGGCACGCCGTCCGCATCATGGATGACCATAGGGATGCGGAAAGCAGATGAGACCGCTGTGAGAGGAGGCGTCCATGGGATCGGTACGCAAGGCGAGTGCGTGGCTCGGCCTCGTCGACGACAACGATGACGAGCGCTACTACGACGACGACTACTCCGAGGGGACCGAGTCCGGGGACGCCTGGGTCACCGACCCCCGGGTGAAGGTGGCCACGGACACGGCCGAGGAGAAGGGCCGCCGGATCGGCACGGTCACGCCGGACAGCTTCCGGGACGCCCGCGCGATCGGCGAGCTGTTCCGCGAGGGCGTGCCCGTCATCGTGAACCTGACGGCCATGGAGCCGGCCGACGCCAAGCGCGTGGTGGACTTCGCGGCCGGGCTGGTCTTCGGGCTGCGCGGCTCCATCGACCGGGTGTCGACGCGGGTGTTCCTGCTGTCCCCGGCCGACACCGAGATCGTGAGCGGCGACCCGGGGGCGCACCGCTCGGACGGGTTCTTCAACCAGAGCTGAGGCAGGGCCGTACGAGCGGCCCTGCCCTGCCCGGGGCCCGCGCCCCGGGGGCTCACCGGAAGGCGTCGAGCCCGGTGAGCGCCTTGCCCAGCACGAGCTGGTGCATCTCGACGGTGCCCTCGTAGGTGAGCACCGACTCGAGGTTGGTCGCGTGCCGCATCACGGGGTATTCGAGCGAGATGCCGTTCGCGCCGAGGATCGTGCGCGCCGTGCGGCAGATCTCGATCGCCTCGCGCACGTTGTTGAGCTTGCCGAAGCTGACCTGCTCGGGACGCAGGCGGCCGGCGTCCATGCGCCGCCCCAGATGGTGGGCGAGCAGAATCCCCTTGTGCAGTTCGACCGCCATGTCGGCGAGTTTGGCCTGGGTGAGCTGGAAGCCCCCGATGGGCCTGCCGAACTGCTCGCGCGACTTCGCGTAGTCCACGGCGGCCTCCAGGCAGGAGCGGGCCGCGCCCATCGCCCCCCAGACGATGCCGTAGCGGGCGTGCGAGAGACAGCTGAGCGGTCCGCGCAGCCCGGTGACCCCGGGGAGTACGGCGTCGGCGGGCAGCCGTACGTCGTCGAGCACCAGCTCGCTGGTGACGGAGGCGCGCAGCGACCACTTGTGCTTGATCTCGGGGGCGGAGAAGCCGGGGGTGTCGGTGGGGACGGCGAAGCCGCGGATGCCGTCCTCGGTCTGCGCCCAGACGACGGCGACCCCGGCCACCGAGCCGTTGGTGATCCACATCTTGCGGCCGTTGAGCACCCAGTCGCCGCCGTCGCGCTTGGCGTGGGTGCGCATGGAGGCGGGGTCTGAGCCGTGGTCGGGTTCGGTGAGCCCGAAGCAGCCGATCACCTCGCCGGCCGCCATCCGGGGCAGCCACCGCTGCTTCTGCTCCTCGCTGCCGAAGCGGTGGATGGCGTACATGGCGAGCGAGCCCTGCACGGAGACCAGGGAGCGGATGCCGGAGTCGGCGGCCTCCAGCTCCAGACAGGCCAGCCCGTACTGGACGGCGCTGGCGCCCGCGCACCCGTATCCGCTGAGCGACATCCCGAGCGCGCCGATGGAGCCCAGTTCGCGGGCCAGCTCGCGGATGCCGGGCAGCTCGCCGCTCTCGTACCACCCGGCGATGTGCGGCAGGACCCGGTCGGCCGCCCAGCTGCGCACGGTGTCCCGGACGGCGAGGTCCTCGGCGTCCAGAAGATCGTCGATCCCCAAGGGGTCGGCGGGGTCGAACGGGGGCAACGTCGAGGACGCGGACATGGGACACCCTCCGGCAACTCGAAACTAGCAGCGCTAGTTAAATCGTGGCCCCGACGTTACGGCGCGACGCCCGCCGAGTCCACCCCACGCACCCCTGCGGGGTGCCCACGCGACACGCCACCCTGCGCGGTGCCACCGCCACACCACCCAGCACGGTGCCCACGCGGTGCGCCCCTGCGTGGCGCTCATGCCGAGACGCGGTCTCGCTCGACCTCGCGTTGGGCCGGCAGCTCCACCGGGGTCTCCTCCTCGCAGTGCATCACGCGCGGCAGCCGCAGCGCCATCACCGCGCCGAGCAGCAGCAGCCCCGCGCTCACCAGCAGCGTCACATGCAGCCCGTGCACGAAGGAGTCCCGGGCCGCGTGCCGCAGGGCGTCGCCCGCCGCGCCGCCGAGCCGCCCGGCGACCCCGTAGGCCTCGCCCAGCGAGTGCGAGGCGGACGCCGAGGCCGAGGACGGCACGCCCGGCACGTCCGCGAGGCCGGGCGCGTAGGCGGCGTTCATCACCGTGCCGAGGAGGGCGATGCCCATGCCCGCCCCGAGCTGGTAGGAGGTCTCGCCGATCGCCGCGGCCCCGCCCGCCTGGGCCGGGGGCGCCTCGCTCAGCATCGACTCGTACGCCCCGAACAGCGTCGTCTCCAGGCCGAAGCCGAGCAGCACGAAGCCGGACAGCAGCAGCGGCGCGTCGTCCTCGCCGCCCATCGCCGTCAGCAGCACCACGGCGGCCGCGGTCACGCAGAAGCCGACGCAGACCATCCGGCGCGGCCCGAACCGCCGCAGCATCCGCGCCCCCAGCAGCCCGGCCGCCATCGCGGCGAAGGTCAGCGGCAGCAGCCGCAGGCCCGTCTGGAGCGGGGAGAGCCCGAGCACCAGCTGGAGGTACTGCGCCGCGATCAGCTCCAGGCCGACCAGCGCCAGCATCGCCAGCACGATGCAGCCCACCGACGTACTGAACGCCGGCCGTGCGAACATCCCGAGGTCCACCAGCGGATGCGTGCGCCGCCGCTGACGCCGTACGAAGGTCACCAGCAGCACCGCGCCCACCAGCAGCGGCCCCAGGGTGAGGGCGCTCAGCGCCGGCTCGCCGCCGCCGAGCCGCTTCACGCCCAGCACCGTGCCGAACAGCCCGGCCGCCGCCATCACCGCGCCGACCACGTCCCAGGGGCCGTCCCGCTCACCGGTCGACTCGGGCAGCAGCAGCCGGCCCACCGGCAGGCTGACCAGCATCAGCGGAATGTTGACGAGGAAGACCGACCCCCACCAGAAGTGCTCCAGGAGGAAGCCGCCGAGCAGCGGCCCCACGGCCGCGCCGACCGCCGCGACCGCGCTCCACACGCCGATCGCGAGCGCCCGCTCGCGCCGGTCGGGGAAGACCTGCCGCAGGATCGACAGCGTGGCCGGCATGATCATCGCACCGCCGACGCCGAGCAGGCCCCGGGCGAGGATGAGCGTCTGCGGATGGTGCGCGAACGCCGCCACCGCGGAGGCGACGCCGAACAGGGCGTAGCCGAGCAGCAGGATCCGTCTGCGGCCCACCCGGTCGCCCAGCGTGCCGAAGAGGATCAGCAGCGAGGCGCAGACCAGGGGGTAGGTGTCGACGATCCAGAGCAGTTCGATGGCGCCGGGCCTGAGGTCCTCGGTGACGGCGGGCACCGCCACGTGCAGCACGGTGGCGTCCACCGCGACCAGCAGCAGGCTGACGCAGAGCACGACCAGGACGACCCAGCGATTGGCACCGGCCCCGGCCGCCCGACGGCGCGGCGTGGACGCGGCCGTGGTCGTCCCGGACATGTACGTACCTCCCAGATGAACCCTCGCGTTAGGCGGGCCGGCGGGCGGGGACTTCCCGCGGCTCGGCCGGAGAGGAGCGGTGGTCCCCGGCCCCGCGACAACACGCGAGTGACACGTCAGCGTACGCGCATTCGGCCGGGCGGCACGTGGTCCACCTCTCAGACTCCGCGGGGAACGCGTGTGGCGTACGCCACTGCCCTCCCCCTTCACCACGCCCCGGCGGGAGGTCCGGTTCCGGGTCCGGTCGATAATCGAGCCCGTGACCGATCTAGCGACGCCCGTGGCAGTGGCCCGGCCCGGTGCCCTGCGCCGGGCCGCCCCCGCGCTGCTCGGGTACGCGTCCGTACGCGTCCTCGGCCTGCTGGCGCTGGCGCTGTGGAGCGGTGCCCGCGACAAGAGCGCGTACACCCTGCTGACCGCCCGCTGGGACTCCCTCTGGTACGCCAGGGTGGCCGCGGGCGGCTACGGCTACGAGGTACGGCTCCCGAACGGCGACGTCCACTCCGACCTGGCCTTCTTCCCGCTCCTGCCCGGCCTGGAGCGGCTGCTGGCGGCCGTGACCGGAGCGTCGTACGCCGACGCCGGCTTCGTGGTGAGCCTGCTCGCCTCGCTCGCCGCGGCCTGGGGGATCTTCGCGGTCGCCGACCATGTGTACGGGGCCCGGGCCGGGGTCTGCGCGGTGCTGCTGTGGGCTGTGCTGCCGGTGGGGATCGTGCAGTCGATGGCGTACAGCGAGTCGCTGTTCACCGCCCTGGCCGCCTGGTCGCTGTACGCCGTGCTCACCGGCCGCTGGGTGACCGCGGGCGCCCTGGCCCTGCTCGCGGGGCTGACCCGGCCGGTCGGCCTCGCCGTGGTCGCGGCGGTGTGGACGGGAGCGGTCACCTCCTTCGTGCGAACCCGGAGCGCGGGCGCGGCAACCGGTGGCGCGACACGTACGGACGGCGCACTCGACGTGACACGCGCCCCCGCGCTCATGGCACGTCTCCCCTCCGCGCTCACGGCACGCCTCTCCCCCTCCCTCCGCCCCGTCGTCGGCATGCTGCTCGCGCCGCTCGGCGCGGCCGGTTACGTGCTGTGGGTGGGCCACCGCACCGGCGGGGGCCCGCTCGGCTACCTCGACGTGCAGGCCGGGTGGCGCAACGGCTTCGACGGCGGCTACGCCTTCGCCCGCTTCGTCGCCGCCAAGCTCACGTCCTTCCCCTCCGCCCTGGCAGGCCTCGCGCTGATCACCGGCGTCGGCCTGCTGATCCGGCTCTACGTCGCCGGGGTGCGGCAGCGGCAACCGCTGGTGCTGCTCGTGTACTCGGGGGTCGTCACCGCGCTCGCGCTGTGCGCGTCCAGCTACTTCGGCTCCAAGCCGCGCCTGCTGCTGCCCGCCTTCCCGCTGCTGCTTCCGCTCGCCCTCGCCCTGGCCCGGGCGCGCGTGACCCGGTCGGCACTGGTGGTGGGCGGCGTGGCGGTGGCCTCGGCGGTCTACGGGGCGTTCTGGCTGAACGGCTCCGGTCCGCCGTGACCGGGGAGTTGACCGGGGAGCCGGTCAACGAACCGATCAACGAACCGATCGGGGAGCTGATCCGATGAGCACACGGTGAATTCCATCCGAGCGTTCGGTCAACGTATTCATAAGCGCCATATAAGTGTTTGCCGGAATGATCAAAGGAAATGCAGGGCGGCGGCCCCGGAGATTGCCGAATCCGGGGATTTAAAGGCCCGTTGAGAGCAATCCCACATCACATCGTCATCACAAACCCCGTGATTCGTCCGGGAACTGAGCTCACTCGCTGTAACGTCGATTAGGTGCGTACCGAAGGAACCCTCACCCGCCTGGACCGGGTGTTCGCCAGGCTGGACCGTGAGCCGCAACGACCGGCGCACATCGACGTGCCGAGAATGAGCCGGCACCGCGTGGTGCTGTTCTCGGCGACCCTGGCGTTCTACCTGTCCATCGTCTGGGCCGTGGTGACCACCTCCTGGCTGGTCCGGCTCGACTGGCAGGTCATGTTCTTCCGGCCGTACCAGCAGTGGCCGCAGATCCACGCGTTCCTCGACTACTACGTGGTCCTCGGCCAGCGAGGCCCCACCGCCGTGATGGTGGCCGCCTGGCTCGGCTGGCGCTCCTGGCGGCAGCACACCCTGCGCCCGCTGCTGACCCTGGCCGCGTCGCTGCTGCTGCTCAACATCACGGTCGGCGCCGCGAAGCTCGGCATGGGACGCCTCGGACCGCACTACGCGACCGTCATCGGCTCCAACGAGATGGGCCTGGGCGGCGATATATTTCCCAGCGGCCACACCGCCAACGCGGTGGTGACCTGGGGGATCCTGGCCTATCTGGCCTCCACTCCGAGAGCGCGCCGATGGCTGTCGGCACTGTCCGCGGTCACCTCGCTCGGCGTCGGCCTCACCACCGTCTACCTGGGCACCCACTGGCTCAGCGACGTGACGCTGGGCTGGGCCGCGGGGCTGCTGATCCTGCTGGCGCTGCCGTGGTGCGAGCCGCTGATCGCCCGGGCCGAGACCGCGCTGTTCGACCTGCGCGACCGCTGGCGCGCCCGCCGTGGCAGCCGGGTGCCGGTGCCCGTGCCGGCCGTGCCCGTCGGGGCTCCCGTGGTGCTCAAGCCGCGCGCCCCCGTGCCGGAAGAGGCCCCGGCCGCCCGCGAGACGGTCGGGGCGGGCCGCACGGCCCGCACGCCGGTCTACCTCGCCCCGGGTCCGCACACGCCCCGCTCGGAGCGCACCCCGGTCACCCCGGCCGGCAGCCGCCGGCCGCCGCACTCCGAGCGCGTGCCGCACTCCGACCGCGTCCCGCGCGGCACCACCTCGGCCGCCCGCCCGCTGACGGGCAGCTGAGCCGGGGCCGGCCCGAAGGGATCCCCGGCCTCCCGGCCCGCTCAGCCCTTCCAGGCGCGGATCACCCGGCCCTCGGCGACCTCGAAGTTCAGCCGCCCCGCCCGGTACTCCATGGTGATGATCGCGCCGGGCGGCAGCGACCGCACCGTGGACCACCCGCGTTCGCGCGCGAGCCGCTCGGCCCGGTCCGCCGCGAGACCGACGTATCCGTCGGGATTGTCCTGGGGCTCCGCGGGCGGAGTGGGGATGGATGCCATACGCCCACGCTAGGCCCCGGCCACCGCCCGCGGAAGCCCGGCCGACCGCCGGTCACCTGGACCTCACAGGCACTTCGCCGCCTCTCCTGTCACGCTTCTGTCACAGGACGCCAACGCCCCGGCCGAGCGCACTCCGTCATGCTCCCGCACGGTTCACTCCTCCTTGCGAGGGCTTTCGAACGCAATTCCCGGACCCCTGCGGCCACCCCGTCGGGGCCATCGTGAAATCCCGCCGGAAAGCCCCGGCGGAAGGCGGCGGGAAGCGGCCGCGGAGGCCCTCGCATTCCGAATGCGCGAGCGGCCGGAGCGGCGCGGCCCCATGGGAATTTCACGGTTCCGGCACACTTCCCCCTCCTCGCCTCCCGCCCCGCGGGGGCCACGCGGGGCGGGGATGCCAGGGCTTGTAGGGCAGTTGCGGGACGTGCTGCCCGGCCGCAACGGCTCGGGCCGTACGACCGCCCCGCGCGCTGTCGGCACGCGCGCGCGTGCTGCTCGTCGACGAGCCCGCTCAGGGCATGTCACCGGCGGTGGCGGCACGGACGTACGGCCTGCTCGCGGGCGTCTACGCGTGCGTGGTGCCGGCCGAGCAGCGGCTGCCGCCCGCGCTGCGCGGCCGCCCCGGGGTGGTGGTCCACGAACCGAGCCGCGGCGCCGTGGCGTTCAGCGGCGAGGCGGGCGAGTTCGCGCGGCACGGGCAGCGGGACCGGCGAGCCCGGGGACGCGGCGACGCGACGGCCCCGTCCGGTCGGCGGACCGGACGGGGCCTGGTGTCCCTGGGGCGGGTGATCGGCTCAGAGCGCGAGGTGCTGGCCGGGCATGATCAGGTCGGGGTCGCCGCCGACGACCGACCTGTTGCGGGCGTAGAGCCGCTGCCAGGTGGTGTTGTGCCGTTCGGCGATGCCGCTGAGCGTGTCACCCGCGCGGACGGTGTAGTCGCCGCGGGAGCTCTGCCGGCCCGTGTGCCCGCTGTCGTGGCCGGGCGCCTGCGACGGCTGCCGCGCGGGGGCCTGCTTCTGCGCGGACTTGTGCGTGGACTTGGACTCGTACGACGACTTGTGCGTGGACTTCGACTCGTACGACGACTCGGACCCGGAGGACCCCGAGCCGGCCGAGGGTGCGCCGCCCGACGCCCCGGCGCGGGCCGAGCAGACCGGCCAGGCGCCCCAGCCCTGGGACTGCTGGACCCGGGTGGCGACGGCGATCTGCTGGGACCTGGAGGCCTGGTCGGCACGCGACGCGTAGGCGGTGCCGCCATAGGCGCGCCAGGTGCTCGCGGCGAACTGGAGCCCGCCGTAGTAGCCGTTCCCTGTGTTGATGTGCCAGTTGCCGCCGCTCTCGCACTGGGCGATGCGGTCCCACACGCCGCCGTCCGCCGCGTGGGCGTTGCCGGTCGCGGCCAGCACT
>NZ_BMVJ01000016.1:14237-41245 GCF_014650655.1 Streptomyces anandii JCM 4720 | reverse complement strand
CCCAGCGGGGCGAGCAGGACCGCCCCGGCGAGTGCCGCCGTGGCCCGCGTCCTGCGGGCGTTGTCGCGCGTGGTGTCGGCGTTCCTATCGGCACATTCGGACATGTAAATCCCTCTCGGAAAGCCCGGGTCCCCAAGGCCCGGCGCGTTCCGCGCACATGGACGCGGTCGGCGCGCGGCCCGTCCGCCGGGTGGGGTGGTGCTGGGTCGTGCTGGCTCGGTGCGTCGGCGGACGTACCCGGACGGGTGCTCGGTGCACCCGGCGGAGGAATGTAGGGAGCGCGGCGCGCCCGGATCAACCAACGCCCCGTTCTGGCAGGCCAGTTGCCGGTTACCAGGGGTATCGTCTTTTTCCGGCCACCCACTTCATTCGCTGATTTCCTGATTTGTCGACCAGCCACGCCCACCTCCTGTGACTCACTTCACCGAGTCAAAGGGCTTCCATTTCCGGGGAGTTGACGGTGAGTGCCGGATTCCGCACCGGAGGTGACCGTCTGCGCAGGATGGTTCGATCCCGTTCGCCGGAGGGCGTGACTCCCGCCACAGATCGCCCGTTGTCTTCTTCATGAGCCGGGGGCCCTCCCGGTTCATGGGCCGGGAGCCACCCGGTTCCGCCACGCACCGCATCCCGAGGGAGCCACCCGTGCCGCGCATGCTCGACGTCAGCGACGCCGTACGCGCCGAGATCGGCGACGAAGAAGCCGACCGGCTGCTCGCCGGAGACAACGCCCCGGGCAGTTACGACTGCACGTCCTGCCGCACCCCCGGCGACTCCGCGCAGGAGCGCACCAGCACCGTCCTGTTCGTCGGGGACGAGACCGCCGTCCTCGCCTTCGCCCATTCCACCTGCCTGCCCTCGCAGGTCGTCCAGGTCACCGAGGAGCAGCTGCGCGGCGCGGTCCGCTCCATCAACGCCGACACGGGCGCCCCGGCCGGTGTGCCCCAGCAGGCCGCTCCCGGGCAGGCGGCCGGCGGGCAGGCCCCCTTGCAGAACGCCGTACCCGAGCAGGCCGTGCTCGGGGTGACCAGCGGACTCGTCCTGATCTCCGGGGAGTTGCATCCGGCGCTGGTGGTCGAGCCGACCGCGCCCATCGTGCGCCCCGGCACCACCGGCACCGGCGACGACTTCCTGCCGCTCCTGATCGAGCAGGGCTTCATGCCGCTGACCGGGATCACCGCCGTGCCGCCGGTGCTGCACGGCTGGTCGGTGCTGCTCGCCATGGGCCAGCTGCACGCCGTGCTCCAGCCGGGCACGCACAATGGCCGGCCGGTGGCCTGGTGGCAGGCGCACCAGCCGCTGCAGGTCACCGACGGCTGGCGGGCGGCCGCCAACAAGCACCAGCAGGTGGTGCTGTTCGCGGCTCCGGTCGGCTCCATCGGCCGCCAGCCGCGCGAGGACCTGCTGCGGGACGCCCTGGACAAGGCGGCCGCGGGCGGTCAGCTGGTCGCTGCGGTGCTCCCGCTGGCCGGGACCTGAGCCGCATCCCTTCCGGCCCGGGGTCGTTTGGACATACGTGCACGCATACGAAGTTCCCCGCCGCCAGTCCTACCAGCCGGTCCCGCCTCCCGGCTCCCGGCTCCGCCCGAGCCGGGAGGTGCCCGCGTCGCGGACGGTCCAGGATCTCCACGGCGGCCCCTCGGCCACGCCGATCTACGACGCGCTCTACGCCGAGTACGTCAAGTCCTACCGCGCCCTGCCGGGTGACCGCAGCGGCGAGGAGGACCTGGGCTTCGTCGCGTTCGGCAACCTGCCGCGCGGTACGGGCCCGAGCGGCTACGGCGCCTACGCCGCGGGCGCCTACGGCACCCGCCACACCACCGGCCGGCAACAGTCCCAGTGGCAGCGGATCGGCACCCTCGACCGCCAGGCCTCCGCCCCCCACTCCACCCCGGCTGCCCTGCCCCCGGCTCCCCGCCGCGGCCTCTGACGCCAGGGCGACGCCGGTCGGGCGCACGGCTGGATGCACGGCCGGTGCGACGCGGAAAGGGCGGCCCCCCGCGTACAGGGGCCGCCCTTTCGCCGGATGCGGCCGTGGCCGCCGTTCAGGGGGCTACTTCTTCTTCGCGCCGCGCTTCTCGCGCACCCGTACCGAGATGTGGATCGGGGTGCCCTCGAAGCCGAACTCCTCGCGCAGACGGCGCTCGATGAAGCGCCGGTAGCCCGCCTCGATGAAGCCGGAGGCGAAGAGGACGAACCGCGGCGGCTTGGTGCCGGCCTGAGTGCCGAACAGGATGCGCGGCTGCTTTCCGCCCCGGATCGGGTGCGGGTGGGCGGAGACCAGTTCGCCGAGGAAGGCGTTGAGGCGGCCGGTCGGCACCCGGGTCTCCCAGCCCGCCAGCGCGGTCTCGATCGCCGGCACCAGCTTCTCCATGTGCCGTCCGGTGCGCGCCGAGACGTTCACCCGCGGCGCCCAGGAGACCTGGCCGAACTCGGTCTCGATCTCACGCTCGAGGTAGTAGCGGCGCTCCTCGTCGAGAGTGTCCCACTTGTTGTACGCGACGACGAGGGCGCGGCCCGCCTCGACGGCCATGGTGACGATCCGCTGGTCCTGCACCGAGATGGACTCGGAGGCGTCGATCAGCACGACGGCGACCTCGGCCTTCTCGACGGCGGCCGCGGTCCGCAGCGAGGCGTAGTAGTCGGCGCCCTGCTGGAGGTGGACGCGCTTGCGGATGCCGGCGGTGTCCACGAACTTCCAGGTGGTGCCACCGAGTTCGATGAGCTCGTCGACCGGGTCGCGGGTGGTGCCCGCGAGTTCGTCGACGACGACCCGCTCCTCGCCGGCCACCTTGTTCAGCAGCGAGGACTTGCCGACGTTGGGGCGGCCGATCAGGGCGATGCGGCGCGGGCCGCCGACGCCGCCCCCGCCGAACGTCTCGCGCGGCGCGTCGGGCAGCACCTCCAGCACCCGGTCGAGCATGTCGCCGGTGCCGCGGCCGTGCAGGGCGGAGACCGGGTGGGGCTCGCCGAGGCCGAGCGACCACAGGTACGCGGCGTCGGCCTCGCCGCTCGGGCCGTCGACCTTGTTGGCGCACAGCACCACGGGCTTGCCGGCCTTGCGCAGCAGGCGGACGACCGCCTCGTCGGTGTCGGTCGCGCCGACCTTGGCGTCGACGACGAAGACGACCGCGTCGGCGGCCTCGATCGCGTACTCGGCCTGGGCGGCCACGGAGGCGTCGATGCCGAGGACGTCCTGCTCCCAGCCGCCGGTGTCGACGACCTTGAAGCGGCGGCCCGCCCACTCGGCCTCGTAGGTGACGCGGTCGCGGGTGACTCCCGGCTTGTCCTCGACGACCGCCTCGCGGCGGCCGATGATGCGGTTCACCAGAGTCGACTTGCCGACATTGGGGCGGCCGACCACGGCGAGCACGGGGAGCGGGCCGTGTCCGGCGGCCTCGATGGCGCCCTCGACGTCCTCGAGGTCGAAGCCCTCCTCCGCGGCGAGCTCCATGAACTCCGCGTACTCGGCGTCGCCGAGCGCCCCGTGCTCGTGCTCGTGCTCGGCCGAGCCGTCGGGCTGGATGTCGTCGTTCATGAAGTCCGTACCTCGTAGTTCATCGTGGTGATCGGTGGACCACCGCGGTGGCAGTGATCCACTACTCAAGTGTCGCCTAGTGCCCGGTCAGGCGCCTGGCGTTTTCCAGGTGGGCGGTGAGCTGCTTCTGGATGCGCTCGGTCGCCTCGTCCAGCGCGCGGCGCGTGCGCCGCCCGGAGCCGTCGCCCGCGTCGAAGGGGTCGCCGAAGACGACGTCGATGCGGGAGCGCAGCGGGGGCAGCCCCTTTATCAACCGTCCGCTACGCCCGGAACTTCCCAGCACGGCCACCGGGACGATCGGGGCGCCGCTGCGCACCGCGAAGTAGGACAGCCCGGCGCGCAGGGAGGCGAAGTCGCCCTCGCCCCTGGTGCCCTCGGGGAAGATGCCGAGGACGCCGCCCTGCTCCAGGACGCCGAGCGCCCGCGTGATCGCCGTGCGGTCGGCGCTGTGGCGGTCCACTTGGAGCTGGCCGATACCGGTCAGGAAGGAGCCGAGCGGGCCGACGAACGCCTCCTTCTTGATCAGGAAGTGCACCGGCCGGGGCGCCACGCCCATGACCATCGGGCCGTCGATGTTGTGCGCGTGGTTGACGGCGAAGATCGCGGGTCCGCTCGCGGGCACCTTCCAGGCGCCCAGCACACGCGGACGCCACAGCCCGTACATCAGGCCCACGCCGATCCGGCGCCCGACGTCCGCGCTCCGCTCGGACGGCAGGTCCCGCTCCGACGGCACGCGGCGCTCCGGCGGAAGGCTCACTTCGCTGCCCGCTTCTCCTCGACGAGGGTGACGACGCACTCGATGACCTGCGCGAGCGTGAGCTCGGTGGTGTCCACCTCGACGGCGTCGCCGGCCTTGGCCAGCGGGGAGGTCTTGCGGCTCGAGTCGGCCGCATCCCGCTTGATCAGGGCCTCCCGGGTGGCGTGCACGTCCGCGCCCTTCAGCTCACCGCTGCGCCGGGCGGCGCGGGCCTCCGGGGAGGCGGTGAGGAAGATCTTCAGGTCGGCGTCGGGCAGCACGGTGGTGCCGATGTCGCGGCCCTCGACCACTATGCCGGCCTCGGCGGAGGAGGCCAGCGAGCGCTGCAGCTCGGTGATCCGGGACCGCACCTCCGGTACGGCGCTGACCGCGCTGACCTTGGAGGTGACCTCCTGGGTGCGGATCGGGCCGGCCACGTCCACCCCGTCGACAGTGATCGTCGGGTGGGCGGGGTCGGTGCCGGAGACGATCTCGGGCTTGCCGGCCACGGCGGCGATCGCGGAGGGGTCTTCCAGGTCGATCCCGTTGCTCACCATCCACCAGGTGATGGCCCGGTACTGGGCGCCGGTGTCCAGGTAGCTCAGGCCGAGCTGCGCGGCGACGGCCTTCGACGTGCTCGACTTGCCCGTGCCGGAGGGGCCGTCGATGGCGACAATCACGGGCTGGGCGGTCCGGGCGGCGCCGTTTTCCACAGCGGGGCACCTTCCTGGTGAAGGGTGGCGGGCGGGTGTGCGGGACGCGAGGGCGCCCCGCACAAGGTTACTGGCATCCCGGGCGCCCTCTTACTGCCGGACGGCCCGGCGAAGGGCCCGGCCCGGGGCGCGGCCGCTCACTGCCGGATCGCCCAGCCCCGCTCGCGCAGGGCGGCCGTGAGGACCGGGGCCGCCTTCGGCTCGACCATGAGCTGCACCAGGCCCGCCTGCTGCCCGGTCGCGTGCTCGATCCGTACGTCCTCGATGTTGACCCCGGCCATCCCCGCGTCCGCGAAGATGCGGGCCAGCTGGCCGGGCTGGTCGTCGATGAGGACGACGACGGCCTCGTACGCCCGTGGCGCGGACCCGTGCTTGCCCGGCACCCGCACCTGCCCGGCGTTGCCCCGCCGCAGCACGTCCTCGATGCCGGCGCTGCCCTCGCGGCGCTTGTCCTCGTCGGAGGACTGCAGGGCCCGCAGCGCCCGTACCGCCTCGTCGAGGTCGGCGGCGACGTCGGAGAGCAGGTCGGCGACCGGTCCCGGGTTGGCGGACAGGATGTCGATCCACATCCGCGGGTCGGAGGCGGCGATCCGGGTCACGTCCCGGATGCCCTGCCCGCACAGCCGTACCGCCGACTCCTCGGCGTGCTCCAGGCGGGCGGCGACCATGCTGGAGACCAGGTGGGGCATGTGGGAGACCAGCGCGACGGCGCGGTCGTGGGCGTCGGCGTCCATGACGACCGGGACCGCGCGGCAGTGCGAGACCAGTTCCAGGGCGAGGTTGAGGACCTCGGTGTCGGTGTCCCGGGTGGGGGTGAGCACCCAGGGCCGGCCCTCGAAGAGGTCGCCGGTGGCGGCCAGCGGGCCCGACTTCTCGCGGCCCGACATGGGGTGGGTGCCGAGGTAGGCGGTCAGGTCCAGGCCGAGCGCCTGGAGCTCGCGGCGCGGGCCGCCCTTGACGCTGGCCACGTCCAGGTAGCCCCGGGCCAGGCCCCGCCGCATGGCGTCGGCGAGCACCCCGGCCACGTGGGCCGGCGGGGCGGCCACGAGGGCCAGGTCCACGGGACCGTCCGGTGCCTCGTCCGTGCCCGCGCCGAGCGCGGCCGCCGTACGGGCCTGCTCGGGGTCGTGGTCGGCCAGGTGCACGGTCACCCCGCGCTGGGCCAGGGCCAGGGCGGCGGAGGTGCCGATCAGGCCGGTGCCGATGACGAGTGCGGTCCTCACTGGGCGATGTCCTTGCGCAGGGCGGCCGCCGCGCCGAGGTAGACGTGGGCGATCCCGTCGCGCGGCCGGTCGGACTCGATGTGCGCGAGGACACGGACCACGCGGGGCATCGCGCCCTCGACGTCCAGCTCCTGGGCGCAGATCAGCGGCACGTCGACGATGCCCAGCTTGCGGGCCGCGGCGGCCGGGAAGTCGCTGTGCAGGTCGGGCGTGGCCGTGAACCAGATGCTGATGAGGTCGTCGGCGGTCAGGGCGTTCCGCTCCATGACAGCGGTGAGCAGGGCGCCGACCTGCTCCTCCATGTGACCGGCCTCGTCCCGCTCCAGCTGGACGGCCCCCCGGACCGCTCGTACCGCCACGGTGCTGCTCCTCGCTGACGTGTGCCGGCCGTGCCGGCCGGTCTCGGTTCTCGGACATCCAGCCTAGTCAGCGCGCGCACGGCGGGTGCGCCGCGCCCGCCCGCTGAGACGCGGTACGAAAAGCGAGTTTCGCGGCACTCCTCCGTGGTTGCTTCGCCTTGAGGTTCTTGGGTGGGAAGATGCCACTGCTCCCGCCCGGAGCCACGCTTCCTCCTGTTCTCTCCCCTCCCCCACACATGGAGTGACGACATGACCCATGGCTCGACGCGGCGCACGGTGATCGCGACGGGTGCGGCCGCGCTCGTGACGGCGGGGTGCGGCAACACGGGCAACGGCACCGAGAACTCCACCAAGACCTCCCCCTCGGCGAAGCCCACGCCCTCGGCCCCGGTCTCTGCCCCGACCTCGGCCCCCGCCTCGCCGGCGCACGCGCTGGCGAGCACGAGTGACATCCCCGAGGGCGGGGGCAAGGTGTTCGCGGCGCACAAGGTGGTGGTCACCCAGCCGAAGAAGGGCGAGTTCAAGGCCTTCTCGGCGGTCTGCACGCATGAGGGCTGCCTGGTCGACAAGGTCGCGGACGGCACCATCGACTGCCCCTGCCACGGCAGCCGCTTCCATGTGGCGGACGGCTCGGTCGCCAACGGTCCCGCCACACGGCCGCTGCCCGCCGAGCAGATCTCCGTGCAGGGAAATTCGATCAGCCTCGCCTGAGGATCCGCGTACGCTCCCGGCCATGCGCCCGGAGGATCTCGTACGCGACCACACCATCTACGCCTGTGTCATGGGCTCGCGCGCCTTCGGGCTGGCGACCGAGGACAGCGACACGGACCGGCGGGGCGTGTTCGTCGCCCCCACGGAACTGTTCTGGGGGTTCGACAAGCCGCCCACGCACGTGGACGGCCCCGGGCCCGAGCAGTTCGGCTGGGAGCTGGAGCGCTTCTGCGAGCTGGCCCTGCGCGGCAATCCGAACGTGCTGGAGTGCCTGCACTCCCCGCTCGTGGAGTACGCCGACGACACGGGCCGTGAACTCCTCGCCCTGCGCGAGGCGTTCCTCTCCCGCCAGGTGTACGTGACCTTCACCCGGTACGCGCTCGGCCAGCGCCGCAAGCTGGAGGCGGACGTCCGCACGCACGGCGCCCCGCGCTGGAAGCACGCGATGCACCTGCTGCGGCTGCTGCACAGCGCCCGCGACCTGCTGCGCACCGGCCGGCTGAGCATCGACGTGGGCGCGGAGCGCGAGGGGCTGCTGGCGGTGAAGCGGGGCGAGGTGTCCTGGGCCGAGGTCGAGTCCCGGATGGCCCGTCTGGCAGCCGAGGCCGAGGAGGCCTCCCGCCGCACCCCGCTGCCCGAGCGGCCCGACGGCCGGCGCGTGGCGGACTTCCTCTACCGGGTCCGCCACGCCTCCGCCCGCCGGGCGCCGAAAGCTCCGCCCGCCGTGCGGTCGCCGGGCTCCTAGAGGTCGACCTCCTGCATCAGCATGCCGACCTCGGTGTTGGACAGGCGGCGCAGCCAGCCCGACTTCTGGTCGCCCAGGGTGATCGGGCCGAAGGCCGTACGGACGAGCTTGTCGACCGGGAAGCCGGCCTCCGCGAGCATGCGGCGGACGATGTGCTTGCGGCCCTCGTGCAGGGTCACCTCGACGAGGTAGTTCTTGCCGGTCTGCTCGACCACCCGGAAGTGGTCCGCGCGGGCGTAGCCGTCCTCGAGCTGGATGCCGTCCTTCAGGCGCTTGCCGAGGTCGCGCGGGATCGGGCCGACGATGTGCGCGAGGTAGGTCTTCTTCACGCCGTACTTGGGGTGGGTCAGCCGGTGCGCCAGCTCGCCGTGGTTGGTGAGCAGGATCACGCCCTCGGTCTCGGTGTCGAGCCGGCCCACGTGGAACAGCCGCGTCTCGCGGTTGGTGACGTAGTCGCCGAGGCACTGGCGCCCCTCGGGGTCCTCCATGGTGGAGACCACGCCCGCGGGCTTGTTCAGCGAGAAGAACTGGTACGACTGCGTGGCCACGGTCAGCCCGTCGACCTTGACCTCGTCCCGCTCCGGGTCGACCCGGCGGCCCTGCTCCAGGACGATCTCGCCGTTGACCTCGACCCTCGCCTGCTCGATCAGTTCCTCGCAGGCGCGCCGGGAGCCGTATCCCGCGCGGGCGAGCACCTTCTGCAGCCGCTCGCCCTCCTGCTCGGCGCCGGGGAAGGTCTTGGGCAGCTTGATGTCCTTCTTGCCCGCGTAGCGCTCGCGGTTGCGCTCCTCGACCCGCGTCTCGTACTCGCGCGAGCGGGCCGGGGCCGTACGGCCGCGGCCGTCCGCGCCGCCCTGCTGCCGGGACTGCTTGGGGCCGCCCTTGGCACCGCCGCGGGCCGCCCCGCCGCGCCCGGACTTGGGGCCGTCCTTGGTGGCGTCGGGGCCCACGTCGTAGCGGCGCTCCTCGGGGCGGGGCTTGCGGGGCCGGCCCTGCCCCTGCTTGTCGTCCCTGCTGTTGCCGGCACCGCGGTAGTTGCCGCGCCCGCCCTGTCCGCCGTTCCTGCCGCTGCTTCGCATCAAAGTTCCGTCTGGTCGTCTACGTCGTGGGTACCCGGTCCCACCGGGGTGCCCGGCGCATCGTCGTCGGGCGCGTCCGGGTCGAACGACGGCACCCCCTCCTGGGTCTCGGCCTCGATCGCCTCCGCCTCCGGGAGGAAGGGCGCGAGCTCCGGGAGCTCGTCCAGACCGCGCAGGCCCATCCGCTCCAGGAAGTAGTTCGTCGTCCTGTACAGGATCGCACCTGTTTCGGGTTCCGCGCCCGCCTCCTCGACCAGACCGCGCTGGAGCAGGGTGCGCATCACACCGTCGCAGTTGACCCCGCGGACGGCCGAGACGCGGCTGCGGCTGACCGGCTGGCGGTAGGCGACCACGGCGAGGGTCTCCAGGGCGGCCTGGGTGAGCCGGGCCTGCTGGCCGTCGAGCACGAAGCCCTCGACGGCGGCGGCGTACTCGGGACGGGTGTAGAAGCGCCAGCCGCCGGCGATCAGCCGCAGCTCGAAGCCCCGGCGCTGCACGGTGTACTCGTCGGCCAGCTCGCGCAGCGCGTCCGCGACCTGCCGGCGGGGCCGCTCGAGTATCTTCGCGAGCTGCTCCTCGGTCGCGGGCTCGTCCACGACCATGAGGATCGCCTCCAGGGCGGGCTTGAGGTCGAGGCCGGCGACGGTGCGCGTACCGGCCGGGACCTCGGTGGTCTCCTCGCTCACGGCTTCTTCTCCTCCTTGGGCGGCTCGGGCGGCCGGTCGAACTCGTCGGTCACCGTGACAGTCTCGTCGCCGTCCCCTCCGGTCCAGCGCACCAGCAGCTCGCCGAGGGCGGTCTCCTGGTCCAGGGCCACGGCCTTCTCCCGGTACAGCTCCAGCAGGGCCAGGAAGCGGGCCACCACGGTGAGGGTGTCGTCGGTGTCCGACACCAGGACGCGGAAGCTGGCCTCGCCGAGTTCCCGGAGCCGGGCGACCACGATCCCGGCCTGTTCCCGCACGCTGACCAGGGGGGCGTGGATGTGGTCGACGTACACCTGCGGTTTGGGTCTGGGCTGCATGGCCTTGACCGCGAGCCTGGCGAAGCCCTCGGGGCCGATGCTGATGACGACCTCGGGGAGCAGTTCGGCGTGGTGCGGTTCGAGGCCGACGGTACGGGGGTGGCGCCGCGCCTCCTCCTCCAGCCGCCGGTTGAAGATGTCGGCGATCTGCTTGTACGCGCGGTACTGGAGCAGCCGGGCGAACAGCAGGTCGCGGGCCTCCAGGAGCGCGAGGTCGGCCTCGTCCTCCACCTCGGCGGCGGGCAGCAGGCGGGCCGCCTTGAGGTCGAGGAGGGTGGCGGCGACGACCAGGAACTCGGTCGTCTCGTCCAGGTCCCAGTCCGGCCCCATCGCGCGGATGTGCGCCATGAACTCGTCGGTCACCTTGGACAGCGCGACCTCGGTGACGTCCAGCTTGTGCCGGGAGATCAGCTGGAGCAGCAGATCGAACGGCCCCTCGAAGTTCGCCAGCCGGACCTTGAAAACCCCGTCGTCGCCCTGCTCGCCCTCCCCGGGCGCCTCGGTGGCGCCGGGCGTCTCGTGGCCGACCGGTGCCTCGGCGGTGGACGCCTCGGGAGCCTCGGCCTCGGGCCCGGTCCCCACGACAGCCGACGGCACCGGCTGCGCCACGTCGACGGCCGGAGCCACGTCGACGGCCGGAGCCGGGTCCACAGTCGGCACCGGCACGGCGGCCGGGGCCTGGGGGCCCGGGGCCGGCGGGGGTGCTCCCGGGCCCCGGCCCAGGGTGCGTCTGCGGGGGCCGGGGGCGGATGAGTCGTTCGAGGTCATGGCCCCCGCAGGCTACCGCTACCGTCCGCGAAGCCGGCGTACGAGGATGCTGGCGTCCCCGCGGGTCTCCAGGTCGGCGAGGACCACGGCGACCGCCTCGCGGACGATGCGGCCCCGGTCGACGGCCAGGCCGTGCTCGCCGCGCAGCACCAGGCGGGCGTGCTCGAGGTCCATGAGCTCCTCGGCGGAGACGTAGACCGTGATCTTCTCGTCGTGCCGCTCGCGGCCGCTGGGCCGGCGGGCCGCCGCCCGTCCGCGCTTGCGCGACTGCGGCTGGCCCGGGGCGGCGGCTTGGGCCGCTCCGGCGGCAGAACCTTCCTGCGCCCCCTGGCGCCGCGCTGACCGCTCCGCCGCGCCCGCCGTCCCGCGGCTGCGCGACTCGCCGGCGTCGGCCGGCTCCGCGTCGGCCGCGACGTGCTCGGCGCCCTCGCCGTCACCGCCCTGCGCGGGCACCGACTGCGGGGCGTCCTCCGCGGCCGCCGCCGCGTCGCTCTCCCCCGCGGGAGCGGGCACCCGGGCCTCGCCGTTGGCCTGGCGCCGGGGAGTGGACGCCTGGAGCGCCATCCCCCCTGTCGTACGGAACAGTTCGTCGGCCCCCGGCAGACTCACTCGGCGTGACACCGGGCGAGCACCTCCCTGGCGAGCTGGCGGTAGGCGGCGGCGCCGACGGAGTTGGAGGCGTAGGTGGTGATGGGCTCGCCGGCGACCGTGGTCTCCGGGAAGCGGACCGTGCGCCCGATGACCGTGTGGTAGACGTGGTCGTCGAACGCCTCGACGACACGCGCGAGCACCTCACGGCTGTGCACGGTGCGCGAGTCGTACATCGTGGCGAGGATCCCGTCGAGCTCCAGCTCCGGGTTGAGGCGCTCCTGGACCTTCTCGATGGTCTCGGTCAGCAGGGCCACACCGCGCAGCGCGAAGAACTCGCACTCCAGCGGCACGATCACCTTGTGCGCGGCCGTGAGCGCGTTGACGGTGAGCAGGCCGAGCGAGGGCTGGCAGTCGATCACGATGTAGTCGTAGTCGTCCATCAGCGGCTTGAGCGCGCGCTGGAGCGTCGACTCGCGGGCGACCTCGGAGACGAGCTGGACCTCGGCGGCCGACAGGTCGATGTTGCTGGGCAGCAGGTCCATGTTGGGGACCGCCGTCTTCAGCAGGACCTCGTCCGCGGACATGCCCCGCTCCATGAGCAGGTTGTAGACGGTGAGGTCGAGCTCCATGGGGTTGACGCCGAGACCCACCGACAGCGCGCCCTGCGGGTCGAAGTCCACGAGCAGCACGCGCCGGCCGTACTCCGCGAGCGCGGCACCCAGGTTGATGGTCGACGTGGTCTTGCCGACGCCGCCCTTCTGGTTGCACATCGCGATGATCTTCGCGGGTCCGTGGTCGGTCAGCGGCCCGGGGATCGGGAAGTACGGCAGCGGACGTCCGGTCGGGCCGATGCGCTCACGGCGCTGGCGGGCCGCGTCGGGCGCGAGCGTGGCCGCGTACTCGGGGTCGGGCTCGTACTCGGCGTCGGGGTCGTAGAAGTGCCCCTCGGGCAGTTCGTCGTAGTCGGCGAAGTGGTTGTGGGGCGCGCCACTTCCGTCGCCGGCCATGGCGTTCACGTGATGGCCATCCATGCTCTGGTGTGCTGGCTGGGTCACCCCTGACGTCCGGTGACCCTGGTGGGCTGCGAAGGTGCGCACAGCAACGGAGCCGACAGCCTCGAGCCCCGTGGGGCTCTGGCCCCGCGCAGGCATTCCTGGTTGACCACCCCCGGGAGAAAATGTCGACTCATTCACAAGTCGTCTTACCTCCTTGGTGACCAGGAAACTTCTAGACAGGTCAGCGTGGCACCATGCCGACGATTGGCGACTCTATGGCGTGTCGGCGGTCCGCAGCAACACAATCCGCCGGACCCGGCCCGATGTGTCGGCAATGAAACATCCCTCTGTCAAGGGCGTACGACCGTCGCACGGCAGGTTTCACCGGTGCGTGAATCGGTCGAACGGTTGCTTTCGCGGCGAGTTGACCGAGTGCGGCGAAGTGACCATACACACATCCGGCCGGACCTTGTCGGGCAAGGTCCGGCCGCTCGTGCGCGGTTGACGCGTCTTGTTGACGTATCGCCTTTACGGAAAGGCGACTTAGCCGAGCAGGGTCTCCAGCTCCACGTGCTCCAGGCCGTGCGCCTCGGCGACCTCGCGGTAAACGACCTTGCCGTCATGGGTGTTGAGGCCCTTGGCGAGCGCGGCGTCGCGGCGCAGCGCCTCCACCCAGCCACGGTTGGCCAGTTCGACGATGTACGGCAGCGTGGCGTTGGTCAGCGCGTAGGTGGAGGTGTTGGGCACCGCGCCGGGCATGTTGGCGACGCAGTAGAACACCGAGTCGTGGACCCGGAAGGTCGGCTCGGCGTGCGTGGTCGGGTGGGAGTCCTCGAAGCAGCCGCCCTGGTCGATCGCGATGTCGACAAGGACACTTCCCGCCTTCATCCGCGACACCAGCTCGTTGGTGACCAGCTTGGGGGCCTTGGCGCCCGGGATGAGCACGGCGCCGACCACGAGGTCGGCCTCGAGGCAGGCCTTCTCCAGCTCGAAGGCGTTGGAGACGACGGTCTGGATCTTCGTGCCGAAGATCTTGTCCGCCTCCTTGAGCTTGTTGATGTCCTTGTCGAGCAGGGTGACGTGGAAGCCCAGGCCGATGGCGATCTGCGCGGCGTTCCAGCCGGAGACGCCGCCGCCGATGATGACGGCCTTGCCGGCGGGCACGCCGGGGACGCCGCCGGGCAGCACACCGCGGCCGCCGGCGGCGGCCATCAGGTGGTAGGCGCCGACCTGCGGGGCCAGCCGGCCCGCGACCTCGGACATGGGGGCGAGCAGCGGCAGGGCGCGGCTGGGCAGCTCGACGGTCTCGTAGGCGATCGCCGTGGTGCCGGACTCCAGCAGGGCGTCCGTGCACGCCTTGGAGGCGGCCAGGTGCAGGTAGGTGAAGAGGATCTGGTCCTTGCGCAGGCGGTGGTACTCCTCGGCGACCGGCTCCTTGACCTTCAGCAGCAGGTCGGCCGAGGCCCAGACCTCGTCGGCCGTCTCGAGGATCTGAGCGCCGGCGGACACGTACTCCTCGTCCGGGATCGAGGAGCCGACGCCGGCGTTCCGCTCGACGACGACCTGGTGGCCGTTGCGCACCAGCTCGTGCACGCCGGCGGGGGTGATGGCCACCCGGAACTCGTTGTTCTTGACCTCGCGGGGGATGCCGACCTTCACGTCGATCACGGTCCTTGGCTCAGGGAATGTGGGGCAATACAAGACGTACCCAGGCATGCGTGGGCATACCAGGAGACACCGCAGGAGAACGAGCGGCAGAGCCAGTTTAATGAAGGCGTTCTCGCTGTCTAGCCTTTCATTGCATCAATCTTCAGGAGATGCACTGCGGATTTCGCAGGCGTTAGCGGCTTGTTCCGGTGATGTGCCGTCCGTTCCGCCCTCGTCGGGGCCGCCCTCGGGCCCGGTACCGTCCCCGAGCATCCGCTCCGCCGCCCCCCGGTGCAGGCGCGCCGCGACCGGGTCGCCCAGCCGTTCCAGGGTGTCGGCGAGCCGCAGTTGGAGGGCCGCCTGGAGCCGTGCGTCCTCGGCGCGGCGGGCCCACTCGACGGCCTCCTGGCAGGTGCGCAGACACTCCTCGGGCCGTCCCGCGTACTCCTGGACGCGCGCCAGTTCGCTGAGCGCCCGCGCGTGCGCCGCCACATCGCCCAGCTTGCGGTGCGCGGCGACGGCGGCCCGCCAGTTGCGCTGCGCCTCGCCGTAGCGGCCCGCGTAGGTGTGCGCGGTGGCCATCCGGCCGTACAGCCGGGCCGCGTCCGAGCGCTCCCCGCGGGCCAGGCGCTGGGCCAGGGCCCGGCCGAACCAGTCGGCCGCCCGGTCGTAGTCCCCGAGCTC
The DNA here is from genome assembly GCF_014650655.1 of Streptomyces anandii JCM 4720. Lineage (GTDB taxonomy): Bacteria > Actinomycetota > Actinomycetes > Streptomycetales > Streptomycetaceae > Streptomyces > Streptomyces anandii. The sequence continues at coordinate 26,438 of NZ_BMVJ01000016.1, read as the reverse complement.
CTGGTGGGCGCTGCCTACGGATTCCATCGCGCGGCCGGTCGCGTACGGGTCGTTCGCCTCGCGTCCGGCGTCCAGGGCGGCCCGGTAGCGGGCCAGCGCCTCGGCGGTGCGGCCGGTGCGGGCGTCGAGGTCGGCGAGGTTCAGCAGGGCGGCGGCCTTCTCGCGGGGCAGCTTGCGCCGCTCGGCCACGTCCAGGACGAGCCGGTGGACGCCGTACAGGTCGCCGGCGGCGGCCTGGGTGCCGAGGTGGGCGACCATGGCCCGCACCAACTGGGACATCAGCCGGCGGGCCAGGGTGTCCAGCTCCCCGTCGGCGACCGCCAGCCGGGCGGCGGCGAGCAGGGCGGGCCTGCGGGCGGCCAGCCAGTCGGCGGCGGCGCGCGGGGTGGCGAAGCGCAGTCCCTGCGGTAGCTGCCGCAGTCTCTCGCGGGCCTCGGGGCTGTCGGTCTCGGTGACCGCCCGGCAGGCCTGGAGCAGCCGCACGGTCCGCTCCAGCATGCGGGCGCGCGCGAGCTGCAGCTCGGCCGGGCGGTCGTGGCGCCGGGCGAGGGCAGTCAGCAGCGGATGCAAGCAGCCGGGGACCTCGTGGCGCGGCAGCGGCCCGGGTACCGTCCGCAGCAGCCCGAGGGCGGCGAAGTCGTCGAGCAGCTCCGCGGCGCTCTCCAGTGAGCAGCCGGCGAGCGCGGAGGCGGTGTGCGCGTCGACGTCGCCGGCCGGGGCGAGGGCGAGCAGGCGCAGCATCCGGGCGGCCGGGGCGGGCAGCCCGTCGTGCACCAGCCGCAGCACGCGGCCGAGCGCGGGGCCCTCCTCGGAGTCGGCGCGCAGCTGTTTGGCGAGGTCGGAGACGGCGGCCTGGGGGCGGGCGGCGAGCCAGCCGGCGGCCAGGGTGAGCGCGGCGGGCTGGCCCTGGCAGACCTCGGCCAGGCTCTCCGCGGCACGCGGGTCGACGGTGATCCGTACCGGGTCGATGCGGTGGGAGAGCAGCTCCACCCCGGACTTGGTGTCGAGCCCGCCCAGGGTGCAGGGCCGGACGTCGCAGATCCCGGTGAGGGGGCCCTCGGAGACCGCGACGAGCAGGCAGGCGGCGTCGTCCGGCAGCAGCGCGTCGACCTGCTCGGCGCCGGCCGCGTCGTCGAGCAGGAGCAGCGTCCGGGTGCCGGCGAGGGCGGCGCGCAGCGCGTAGGTCAGGTCGTCCTCGCCGGCGCCGGGCGGGGTCGGCCGGCCGAGGGCGGTGAGCAGGTCGCGGGCGGCCCGTTCGACGGGCACGGGGGTGCCGTCGGGCTCGGTGAGCCGGGCGCGCAGCACGCCGTCGGGATAGCGGTCGGAGATCCGGCGCACCAGCTCCCCGGCGAGCGCCGTACGGCCCGAGCCCGGCCGGCCCGCGATGAGGAGCACACGCGCGCGGGGCGCCTTGCGGCCGGAGAGGGTGTCCAGTCCGGCCCGCTCGATGTCGGCGCGCAGCTCCTTCAACTCCCGTGTGCGGCCCAGGAAGTGGCTCTCCGCGGCCGCCGGGAACCGGTCGCCGGCCGACCGGTTCTCGCCCCTTGCGTCCACCGCCTGATCCGTCACGGGCCACACTCCCGTCCCACCGCACGCGCACGCCCGCCGGTGCTCCGGTCCGGGCCAATGAAGAGCGTAGTTGAGGCCCGGTGCCGTTACGGGGGGAGCAGGGCGGACAGATCGCCCGATCGGATCAGGCGATGGTCACACCGGAAGGGGCCGGCGGGTGTTCAGGACTCGAAGGGACGCGCCGGCCACGGCGCCAGGGCCGGGCGCAGCGCGTCCAGGCCCTCGCCCTGCCGGGCGGCGAGCAGCGCCAGGACGCCGACCACCAGGCAGTTGTTGTGCAGCTCGCCGGCGAGCACGCCCCGGACCAGTTCGCCGGCCGGCACCCGGGCCAGTTCCAGGTCCGTCTCCTCGTGCTCGGCCGCGAAGCGCTCGCCCTCCGCCTCGGACAGATCCCGGGCGAGGAAGATCCGTACGGCCTCGTCGCAGCCGCCGGGGGTGGTGTAGACGTCCGTCAGCACCCGCCAGTCCCCGGCCTTGACGTGCGCCTCCTCGTACAGCTCGCGCTGGGCGGCGTGCAGCGGGTTCTCGCCGGGCACGTCGAGCAGCCCGGCCGGGATCTCCCACAGCCGCTGCCGCACGGGGTGGCGGTACTGGCGGATGACCAGGACCCGGTCCTCCTCGTCCAGGGCGAGCACGGCCACCGAGCCGGGGTGCACCTGGTAGTCGCGGCGGGCGACCGAGCCGTCGGGCATGACCACGTCGTCGGTGCGGACCGAGGTCTTGTTCCCGGTGAAAGGAGTCTCCGTCGCCCGGATCTCCCACTCCTCGGGAGTGTCCTTGATCGTCATGCCCTGTCCTTCCACACACACGTGTCACGCGCGTGGCGTGCCACGGACGTACAAGAGGTGACCGGCTCCGCGCGAAACCGGGGTGCCCGCCTTTGAAGGTTTGCACCCCGGCAACCGTACAACTGGTGTGTCAGTTGGCGTTCTTCCGCTCGACCGCGGCCTTCACCAGCCCCGCGAACAGCGGGTGCGGGCGGGTCGGCCGCGACCGCAGCTCGGGGTGGGCCTGCGTGGCGACCAGGTAGGGGTGGACGTCGCGCGGGTACTCGACGTACTCGACCAGCTTGCCGTCGGGCGAGGTGCCGGAGAAGACGATGCCCGCCTTCTTCTCCAGCTCGGCGCGGTAGGCGTTGTTGACCTCGTAGCGGTGGCGGTGGCGCTCCTCGACGTACTCCTTGCCGTCGTAGACCTCACGCACGATGGAGCCCTCGGCCAGCTTGGCCGGGTACATGCCCAGCCGCATGGTGCCGCCCATGTCGCCCTCGCCGGCCACGATGTCCAGCTGCTCGGCCATGGTGGAGATCACCGGGTGGGCGGTGGCGGGGTCGAACTCGGTGGAGTTCGCGTCGGAGATGTCGGCGAGGCTGCGCGCGGCCTCGATCACGATGCACTGCAGGCCCAGGCACAGGCCGAGCAGCGGGATCCGGTTCTCGCGGGCGTAGCGGATGGCGCCGACCTTGCCGAGCACACCGCGGTCGCCGAAGCCGCCCGGGATGCAGATGCCGTCGACGTCCGCGAGCTGGGCCTGGGCGCCGGCCGGGGTCTTGCAGTCGTCGGAGGTGACCCACTTGATCTTCACGCGCGCCTTGTTGGCGAAGCCGCCCGCGCGCAGCGCCTCGGTCACCGACAGGTAGGCGTCGGGCAGGTCGATGTACTTGCCGACCAGGGCGAGGGTGATCTCGTGGTCGGGGTTGTGGACACGGTCGAGCAGGTCGTCCCAGGTCGTCCAGTCCACGTCCCGGAAGGGCAGGTCCAGCTTGCGCACGACGTAGGCGTCCAGGCCCTCGGAGTGCACGACCTTCGGGATGTCGTAGATCGAGCGGGCGTCCGGGCAGGCGACGACGGCGGCCTCGTCGACGTCGCACATCAGGGAGATCTTGCGCTTGATCGCGGTGGGCACCTCGCGGTCGCAGCGCAGCACGATCGCGTCCGGCTGGATACCGATGTTGCGCAGGGCCGCGACCGAGTGCTGGGTCGGCTTCGTCTTCAGCTCTCCCGACGGCCCGATGTAGGGAAGGAGGGAGATGTGCACCACGAAGACGTTGTCCCGGCCGACCTCGTGACGGACCTGGCGGACCGTCTCCAGGAACGGCAGGGACTCGATGTCGCCGACCGTGCCGCCGACCTCGGTGATGACGACGTCCACCTCGTCGGTGGCCATCCGGCGGATGCGGTGCTTGATCTCGTTGGTGATGTGCGGGATGACCTGCACCGTGTCGCCGAGGTACTCGCCGCGCCGCTCCTTGGCGATCACCGTGGAGTAGACCTGGCCTGTAGTGACGTTGGCGGTGCCGTCCAGGTCGCGGTCGAGGAAGCGCTCGTAGTGTCCGATGTCCAGGTCGGTCTCCGCACCGTCGTTGGTGACGAACACCTCACCGTGCTGGAAGGGGTTCATCGTGCCCGGGTCGACGTTCAGGTACGGATCGAGCTTCTGCATCACCACGCGCAGGCCACGGGCCTTGAGCAGCATGCCGAGGCTGGAGGCGGTCAGGCCCTTGCCGAGCGAGGAGGCGACGCCCCCGGTGACGAAGATGTGCTTGGTCGTCGTGGCGGTGCTGTTTCGGAAAGCAGCGGGCGGCATGGCCAAGAGGGGGCTCCCGTGGTCGCGGTTTGTCGTGCGGTGCGGCTGTCCGGCCCGCCGGGAATCCCGGGTGGTGCGGCCGAGGCGCCGTCGCTGCGGTTCGGGGGTTTCGAGCCCACCGGTCCACGGGCTACCAGGGTATCAGCGCCCGGGACCGATGGCTTCCGGCCACTCTCCGCACACATCCCGACACATGCGCGCACCGCTCACAGGTCCTGCACCCGTGGCTCACCCGTTCGGCGCATACGCGTTGCCCGGAGGGGCACGCACATCATCTACGTGCGTCGTATCCTGCTCGGACACTCGCTGCCGAGCCCGGCCGGCAACACGGCACCACCCCCCGCCCGTAACCACCGGAACATCGAGAGCTCGTCAGTTCGTTGAGCAGAGGTTGTCGTTCGGCCGCACGGCCGGCCGGCGGTTCTTCCCCACCGCTCGACGACGCATTACAACCACCCCTTGACCGCACTAGCGACAGCCCCTTCGTGGGGTGTGACGTGGCCGTTCGACTGGAGTTGCACGTGGCCGGGCGCATCGAAGACTACGCACTCATCGGAGACATGCAGACCGCTGCCCTGGTCTGCCGGGACGGCACGGTGGACTGGCTGTGCCTGCCCCGCTTCGACTCGCACGCCATCTTCGCCGGTCTGCTGGGCACCGAGGAACACGGCTTCTGGCGCCTGGGTCCCGCCCACGCCGCCGACGCCGAGCCCCCCACGGCCGCCCGGCGCAGCTACCGGGGCGACTCGCTGATCCTGGAGTCCGAGTGGGACACCCCGCGCGGCACGGTCCGCGTGACCGATTTCATGCCCCCGCGCGACGGCGCCCCCCAGCTGATCCGCATCGTGGAGGGCATCTCGGGCCGGGTCCCCATGCGCTCCGCCCTGCGCATGCGCTTCTCCTACGGCCGTGTCGTCCCCTGGGTGCACCGGCACGAGAACCGGACGGTGGCCGTCGCCGGCCCCGACTCCGTGTGGTTCGACACATCGGCGGAGACCTACGGGAAGTCGCTGACGACGTACGCGGACTTCACCGTCGCCCCCGGTGACCGGATCGCGTTCACCATCTCCTGGCAGCCCTCGCACAAGGAGCCGCCGCCCCTGCCGGAGCCGGAGCAGTCGCTGGAGGCGACGGAGGAGTTCTGGCGCGAGTGGGTCGGTCACTGTACGTACCACGGTCCGTACCGCGAGGCCGTCGTGCGCTCCCTGATCACGCTCAAGGCCCTGACGTACGCCCCCACCGGCGGCATCGTCGCGGCGCCCACCACGTCCCTGCCCGAGGACATCGGCGGCGTGCGCAACTGGGACTACCGCTACACCTGGCTGCGCGACGCGGCGATCACCCTGTCCTCGCTGCTGCGCACCGGCTACCGCGAGGAGGCCCGTGCCTGGCGCGAGTGGCTGCTGCGCGCGGTGGCCGGCGACCCGGACAACCTGCAGATCATGTACGGCATCGCCGGCGAGCGCGAGCTCGGCGAGGCGGAGCTCGACTGGCTGCCCGGCTACGAGAACTCCGCCCCGGTCCGGGTGGGCAACGGCGCCGCCCACCAGCTCCAGCTCGACGTCTACGGCGAGGTCACCGAGGCCCTGCACCTGGCCCACATGACGGGCCTGGCCCGCAACGACTACGCCTCGCTGCTCCAGCTGAAGCTGATCCGCTACCTGGAGGAGCACTGGCAGGAGCCCGACGAGGGCATCTGGGAGGTGCGCGGGCCGCGCCGCCACTTCGTGCACTCCAAGGTCATGGCGTGGGTCGCGGTGGACCGCACGATCAAGCTCATGGAGTCCGGGGACGTGGACGGCCCGCTGGAGCGCTGGAAGGAGCTGCGCGAGGAGATCCACCGGGACGTGTGCGAGAAGGGCTACGACAAGGAGCGCAACACCTTCACGCAGTCCTACGGCTCCCGCGAGCTGGACGCGTCCTTGCTGCTCATCCCCCAGATGGGCTTCCTGCCGCCGGACGACAAGCGGGTCATCGGCACCATCGAGGCGATCCAGCGCGAGCTGTCCACCCCGGACGGCTTCATCCTGCGCTACCCCACCTCGGGCGACAACGCGGGCGTCGACGGACTGCCGGGCGACGAGGGCGCCTTCCTCGCCTGCTCGTTCTGGATGGCGGACGACCTGGCGATGATCGGCCGCGTCGACGAGGCCCGCAGGCTCTTCGAGAAGCTTTTGTCCCTGCGCAACGACCTCGGTCTGCTGGCCGAGGAATGGGACCCCCGTCTCCAGCGCCAGGTGGGCAACTTCCCCCAGGCCTTCAGCCACGTCCCCCTGATCGACACGGCCCTGCGCCTGACGGCCAGCGGGGCCTACGGGGGCTGAACTCCGCAGCGGGATCCCCGCCTCCGGCGCCGCCCGCGCCGGAGGCGGAAGGCGACTCCCGGCCGCCCGCCGGCTCCACCGCCCCGCGGCGCAGCAAGAGGGCGGCCGGAACGACCGCCGAGGTCGCGGCCGGCACCGCGCAGGCGCCCAGGGCCGCCGCGAGCGCCGCCCACGGGATCCCGACGGACGTCGGCACCGAGCAGGCGCGGCGCGCCCCACATGCCCGCCGGGTCGAGCCCGGCGGGCACGTCGTCCGCGTCCGCACCGTCCGTGAGGCGTACGTCGGCCCGGTCGACGGGCGTCGCGGGGGCGCCCCGGAGGCGTTGCGCGGGTGGCGTGGACGCCGTTGTCGCCGGTGCCGACGGTCATGACCGCGGTGATCCTCAGGGACTTCCTCGTGCCGTCGCCGTGCCACACGTCCACCCGCTCGCCCCCGGTGTGCTTCTCCGGTTGGTGGTCTCCGAAGCGGCGATCGGCAAGCACGTCGGCAGCATCCTCATCAAGCCGGACCCGCCTTTGACGGACACGACCCACCGCAGGGTCCTGGCCGTCCTCACCTGTCCGCGGGCCCGATGTGCGGGCCTGACCCCACCGAGCGGCCGGCGACCGTCGCGGGCCGGCGGCGCGCGCCGGTGTCGCCCCGAGGCTGCCCTCGGGGGAAAGTTGCAGGTAGCGTCCGGTTTCATGGACCGCAGACTCGACTCCGAGGGCGCCGGGATCACCGTGCAGCGTGCTCTCGAACTGCCCGGCCTGCGCAGTGGCCTCCCCGAGGTCCTCGCCGGCGCCGACAAGCTCACCCGCACCGTCCGCTGGGTGCACGCCGGCGAGGTCCCCAACATCGCCTCGCTGCTCAAGGGCGGCGAGCTCCTCCTCACCACCGGCTACGGCCTGGGGACCCGCCCCGCCGACCAGCGCGCCTTCGTCCGCACCCTCGCCGAGCGCGGCATCGCGGCCCTGGTGGTGGAGCTCGGCCCCCGCTTCGCCCGGCTGCCCGCGGCCCTGGTCGAGACCGCCCGCACCGCCGGCCTCCCGCTGGTCCAGCTGCACCGGGAGGTGCCGTTCGTCACGGTCACCGAGGAGATCCACACCGAGATCGTCAACGGCCACTACGCACTGCTCCAGCGCGCCGAGGAGGTCCACCGGCGCTGCACGGAGGCGCTGCTCGGAGGGGGCGGCGTACCGCAGGTACTGGGCATCCTGGCCGGTTTCGCCGACAACCCGGTGTTCCTGGAGACCCCGGACGGCCGGCTCCTCTACGCGGCCGGCTCCGGCCCCGAGGGCGCCGACCCGCTGCAGGTCTGGGAGGGTCTGCGCGGCCAGCACAAGGACGCCCCGCCTCCGGCCGGCTCGATCCTGGTGGACGTCCCCGGGGGCGGCCCGGGGACGGGCACGGTGCGCGCCCGGCTGGTGCTGCTGCCGGTCCGCGCACCGCTCGCCCCCGTGCACCGCATGGCCGCCGAACGGGCCGCGGGCATCCTGGCCGTGGTGCTGATGCAGGCCCGGCAGGAGGAGGAGCTCGCGGCGCGCGGTCGCGGCGACTTCCTCACCGACCTCGCCGAGGGCCGTATCAGCGCCGAGGACGCTCCCGCGCAGGCACGGGTGCTCGGCTTCAAGCCGGGCGGCAGCCCGCTGCTGCCGGTGGTGATGCGCCTGGGCGACGCCCTCGCCCCGAGCGGTGGCTGGGCCGTGCTGGCGCGCGCGGTGGCCGAGGAGCTGGCCTCGGTGGGCGTACCGGTGCTGCTGGGCGTGCGCCCGGTCGAGGGCCGCGTCCTGCTGCTGGTCGGCCTGCGCGCGGAGACGGAGCGGGCGGCCGTCGCCGACCGGGTCGCGGCGGCGCTGCGGGCCGGTGTGGAGCGGGCCGGGATGAGGCGGCCGGGGGCGCAGCCGCCCGTGGTGGTCGTCGGGGTGGCGGGCGGCTGGGCGGCCGCGTCGGCGGGACTGCGGCACGCGGCGGAGACCGCGACGGCGGCGCTCGGACTGCCGGAACGGTCCTGGTACGACGCCCGGCGCCTGGACATCGACCTGCTGCTGTGGCGGCTGCGCGACCACCCGGACCTCGCGGCCTTCGTCGACCGCGCCCTCGGCCCACTGCTCGACCACGACGACCGGTCCCGGCCTCCGCTGCTGCCCACCCTGCAGACGTATCTGGCGCACGCCGGCCGCAAGGCCGAGACCGCCCGCGAACTGCACCTCAACCGCCAGACGCTCTACAACCGCCTGGCCCGCATCGGGGAGTTGCTGGGCACGGACCTCGACGACCCGCAGACCGTCCTGGCGTTGAGCCTCGCCCTGCGCGCCCGCAGGCACGTGCCCTGACCGCCCGGCGTCCGGCGTCCGGCGTCCGGCCCTTCAGCGCCGGCCGAGCGGCCTCGGCCGGGTCAACTCGTCGTAGACGCTGAGCACCTGGGCGACCGTCTCGTCCTCGGTCGGCCAGGTGGCCGCCTGCCGGGCGCCCTCCTCGCGCAGCGCCTGGCAGCGCCCGGGGTCCCCGAGCAGGCGTACGACGGCGGCGGCGAACTCCTCCGGGTCACCGGTCGGCACGAGTTCGGCGGCCTCCCCGACGAGTTCGGGAACGCTGCCGGTCCGCGCCGCGACGAGCGGCACGCGCGCGTGCAGGGCCTCCTGCGCAAGCACCGAGCGCGCCTCCCAACTGCCCGGCAGCAGAGCCATGTCGGCGGCCGCGAGCAGCTCACCGACGTCGTCGCGCCGCCCGAGGAGGCGGACCGGCAGCTCCTCGTCCTCGATCCGCCGCTGTAGCGCGCCGCGCAGCGGCCCCTCCCCGGCGATCACGAGCAGCGGCAGGGGGTCGAGCAGCCGCCACGCGCGGGCGGCGTCCAGCAGGAGCTCATGGCCCCGGTGCGGGTCGAGGGAGGCGACCGCGATGAGCAACGGCCGGTCGGTGGCGCCCAGTTCGGCACGCACCTTGGACGGCGGGCGCTCCGGGTGCTCGTATCCGGAGCGCGGCCGGGGCACGGCGACCGCCGCGAGCCGGGCGTCCCGGGCGCCCCGGTGCCGGGCGCGGTCCACGAGTTCGGAGGTCGTGCCGAGCACCACGGCGGCCGCCCTCACCACCCGCCGCTCCAGCATGCGCAGCAGATGGCCGCGCGGGCCCTCGGCGTGGGAGTGGTTGTGCCAGGTGACCACGAGAGGCGTCTCGCGCCCGCTGAGCGCCAGCACCGCGCGGAAGGACGCGTGCAGCCCGTGCGCGTGCACCAGGTCGGCGTCGGCGCACGCGGTGCGCAGCGCGGCCACGGACACCGGGTCGCTGCTGCGCGGCACATGGACGTGGGCGGCGCCGGCCCCGGTGAATCCGTAGGCGCGGTCCGCTTCCACGGGGGCGCACACCGTGACCCGCACGCCCCTGGCGACCAGCCCCGCAGCCAGGGACCGCACATGGGCGCTGCTGCCGGCGTTGCCGCCGCCCAGCACCTGCACGGTGCGCAGCGGCGACTGACCGTGCGATGCGTGGCTGCTCGCGGGGCTCACGTGGGCCGGGACTCCTGGTTCGGCGGGCGTTCGGGCTGTCGGGTGTCAGGGCTGTCGGGCGCACCGGGGGTGGTGCCCCAAGGATGCCAGTACGTACGGGTGTTCCGGGACCGTCGGGGTGCGGCGACCGTAGGGGGGACAGGGCACCGCGGCAGTCCGTATCGCCCACACGAGTGAAACCGGCGCATCGAGCCGGCGCACGCGCCACCCCGCGCCTGACCGCGCGACCCTCCGGGGGCGCGTACGGCGCCGGGCACGGCGGTCCGCGCGGCGCCGGGCACGGCGGTCCGGCGGCTCACAGTGAGCGGGCGAGCTCGCTCACCCGGTCGCCGTACACGGCCGCGCCCACCACGGCGACGGCGTGCGCCAGCAGACCGGGGCGCCCGTTGCACGCGACGGCGGCCGTTCCGAGGGCCGCGCCCAGGGCGTGCGCGCCGGTGTCGCCGAGCATGGTGCGCTCGGCGAGGTCGCCGGGCAGCGCGGCCACGGCGGCTCCCGTCACCACGGCGGCCAGTCCGGTTCCCCGTCCGCCGCGCAACAGCCCGGGCGCCGCGAGGGCGAGTGCCGCGCCGGCGGCCCGGCCGGGGCGTACGTCGACGAGGTTGACCGCGTGGGCGGCTCCGGCGACGACGACACCGGCGAGCAGCCTGTCCAGCGGCCGCTCCTTGAGGAAGGCCCCGGCGGCGAGGGCGGCGGCCGAGATCCCGAACAACTTGACCGCGCCGCTGGTGACTTCTCCGCCCCGGAGCGCACCGAGGTGGGCGCGGAAGCCGCGTCGCGGGTCGCCCGCCCCCGCGATGTCGTCGTAGGCCCCGCAGGCACCGGCGGCCAGGACCACCAGTCCGGCCGCGGGATGCACACGCCCGGCGCCGGCCGCGGCCGCCACCGCGGTGGCGGGCCCGGAGTACAGGCCGACCGCCCGGCCCGCGTGGTTCGTGCGCTCCCAACGCCCGCGGCCGCCCGGCGCGCTCGCGCGCAGCACGGCCGTCCCGGCCCAGGTGAGACCGGCGGCCAGGGCGAACGAGGTGACGGCACGGCAGATCATCCCGTCACCCTACGCACTCCCCCGGTCCGCCCGGTCCCCGCGGGTCTTCCTACAGATCCGCCCGTGCCGTGGCCAGCAGTTCCTCCGCGTGGGCGCGAGCCGTCTCGGAGTCCTCCTGGCCGGCCAGCATCCGCGACAGCTCCCGGACCCGGTCCTCGCCCTCGAGCACCTTCACGCCCGACCGCGTCACGGACCCGTCGTCGGTCTTCTCGACCAGCAGCTGCCGGTCGGCGAACGCGGCGACCTGCGGCAGGTGGGTCACCACCACGACCTGCGCGGTCCTGGCGAGCTTGGCCAGGCGCCGCCCGATCTCCACGGCCGCCTTGCCGCCGACGCCCGCGTCGACCTCGTCGAACAGATACGTCGGCACCGGGTCCGTACCGGCGAAGACGACCTCCACCGCGAGCATCACACGCGACAGCTCACCTCCGGACGCTCCCTTGGCGATCGGCCGGGGCGGCGCTCCGGGGTGCGGGGCGAGCAGCAGCTCGACCTCGTCCACGCCGGCCGGGCCGTAGGCCACCGTGCGCCCGCCGACCTCGACGCCCTCGGGGTCCTCGGTCTGGCGCAGGGCGAACGACACGCGCGCGTGGGGCATGGCGAGCGAGGCCAGCTCGGCGGTGACGGCGGCGGCGAACCGCTCCGCGGCCTCCGTCCGCGCGTCCGTCAGCCCCTGGGCGAGCCCGCCCAGTTCGGCGCGCAGCGCGTCCCGCTCGGCGGTCAGCTCGCCGATCCGCTCGTCGTCGGAGTCCAGCTCGGTCAGCCGGGCGGCCGAACGCTCCGCCCAGGCCAGTACGGCGGCCACGTCCTCCCCGTACTTGCGGGTGAGGGAGGTCAGCGCGGCCCGCCGCTCCTCCACGGCCGCGAGCCGCAGCGGATCGGCGTCCAGGTCGTCGGCGTACCCGGCCAGTTCCCCGGCCACGTCACCGAGCAGGATGCCGATCTCGCCGATGCGGTCGGCGAGCGCGGCGAGCGCCGGGTCGTGGGAGCGCACGGCCTCCAGGGCCCGCTGCGCGCCGGCGACCAGGGTGGCCGCGTCGATGCCCTCGGGGTCCTCCGGATCGCCCGCGAGGGCGCGGTGCGCCGCCGTCGCGGCGGACGACAGGGCCTCGGCGTGCCCGAGCCGCTCCGCCTCCTCGGCGAGCTCGGTGTCCTCCCCTGCGCGCGGTTCGACCCCGGCGATCTCGTCGA
>NZ_BMVJ01000016.1:3370-14211 GCF_014650655.1 Streptomyces anandii JCM 4720 | reverse complement strand
GGCCGTAGCGCAGCATGTCGGCCTCCTGGGCCCGCTCACGCGCGCGCGTGGTGATCTCGTCGAGCTCGGCGGCGACGGCCCGCAGCCGACGGTACGCCTCGGCGTACTTGGCCAGGGGCACGGCGACGGCGTCGCCCGCGTACCGGTCGAGCGCCTGCCGCTGCCGGGACAGCTTCAGCAGCCCCTGCTGGTCGGTCTGCCCGTGCACGGCCACCAGGTCGTCGGCGAGTTCGGCGAGCAGCCCCACGGGCACGCTCCGCCCGCCCAGGTGCGCCCGCGAGCGTCCCTCGGCGGAAACGGTACGGCTGATCAGCAGCGCCCCGTCGTCGAGCTCGGCGCCCGCCTCCTCGGCCCGCACGGCGGCGGAGGCGTCCGCGGGGACGGTGACCCGTCCCTCCACGACCGCCTTCCCGGCCCCGATCCGTACCAGCGCCGGGTCCGCGCGCCCGCCCAGCAGCAGCCCCAGACTGGTGACCACCATGGTCTTGCCCGCGCCCGTCTCACCCGTGACGGCGGTGAAACCGGGCGACAGCTCGACGACCGCGTCGTCGATCACTCCGAGCGACCGTATCCGCATCTCCTCCAACACGGACACGACCTTACGAGGTCGGGGCGGCCGATTGCGAGGTGCCCCGTCACCCGGCCGAGTGCACCCCGTCAGTGCGGTGCGCCGCGCCAGCCGGAGACCGGCAGGGCGAACTTGGCCACCAGGCGGTCCGTGAAGGACGCGTGGTGCAGCCGGGCGAGCCGGACCGGCACCGCGCCCCGCCGCACCTCGACCCGCGCGCCGGGCGGCAGCTCGACGGTGCGCCGCCCGTCGCACCACAGCACCCCCGGCGGCACGTGCGGCAGCACCTCGACGGCGAGCACCGAGTCCGGCGAGGTCACCAGCGGCTTGGCGAACAGCGCGTGCGCCGAGATCGGCACCATCAGCAGCGCCTCCACCTCCGGCCACACCACGGGCCCGCCCGCCGAGAAGGCGTACGCGGTCGACCCGGTGGGCGTGGCGCACACGATGCCGTCGCAGCCGAACCCGGTCACCGGCCGCCCGTCGATCTCCAGGACCACCTCGAGCATCCGCTCGGCGGAGACCTTCTGCACGGCCGCCTCGTTCAGCGCCCAGTCGGTGTGCACGATGTCGCCGTTGCGGTGCACGACGACGTCGACGGTCATGCGCTCCTCGACCTCGTAGGCCCGGTTCACCACCCGGTCCACGACCTTGTCCAGGTCGTCACGCTCGGCCTCGGCGAGGAAGCCGACCCGCCCGAGGTTCACCCCGAGCATCGGCACGCCCGAGGCACGCGCGAACTCGGCGCCGCGCAGAAGCGTGCCGTCACCGCCGAGCACGATCAGCAGCTCGCACCCGTCCAGGCACTGCGGGGTGGCCTCCTTGACCAGCTGTACCTCGCCCGGCAGCGGCAGGTCGGCCGCCTCGGCCTCCAGTACGCGCACCCCGATCCCGGCGCGCAGCAGCCCTTTGACCACCAGTTCCGCGCTGCGCACGGCGGCCGTCCGCCCGGTGTGCGCCAGCAGGAAAACGGTTCGAGATCGGTCCTGTGTCAACGCGGCCCCTCCGCCACTGCACGGTCAACATCGGCCGGGTCCAGGGCGGGCGCCCCGGCACGCAGCCACAGAAAGTACTCGACGTTCCCGGACGGCCCGGGCAGCGGACTGGCGGTGACACCGTTCACCCCGAGCCCCAGCTCCCACGCCCTGTCCGCCACGCCCCGCACGGCCTCCGCCCGCAGCTGCGGACTCCGTACGACACCCCCGCTGCCCAGCCGCTCCTTCCCGACCTCGAACTGCGGCTTGACCATCATCACCAGGTCGGCGTCCGGTTTCGCGCACCGCACCAGGGCGGGCAGCACCAGTCCGAGCGGGATGAACGACAGATCCCCCACGACAAGATCCACAGGCTCCCCATCGATCGCCTCGAGCGTCAACTCGCGTACGTTCGTACGGTCCTTGACGGTGACGCGTTCATCGCTCTGCAGGGACCAGGCGAGTTGTCCGTATCCGACGTCCACGGCGACCACGTGGGCGGCGCCGGAGCGCAGCAGTACATCGGTGAAGCCGCCGGTGGACGCCCCGGCGTCCAGCGCGCGCCGTCCCTGGACGACGAGCCCGCGCGGCACGAACGCGGCCAGCGCGCCGGCGAGCTTGTGGCCGCCCCGGGAGACGTAGTCGGGATCGTTCTCGTCGGCGGCGACCACGACGGCGGCGGCGGTCTCCACCTGGGTGGCGGGCTTGGTCGCGACGTTCTTGCCGACGGTGACCCGGCCGGCGGCGATCAGCTGGCCGGCGTGCTCGCGCGAGCGGGCGAGCCCCCGGCGGACCAGCTCCGCGTCCAGACGACGGCGTGCGACTCCTGCCACGTTCGGTTCAGCTCCTGTGTTGGTACGACGGTGAGGGCGCGGGGGGTGCCACGGGCCCCGGGCGGGCGTCGAGCGCGGTGAGCGCGTCGCGCAGCCCCCTGTGTACATCCTCGTACACCTCCACGTGCCCGTCGGTGGCGAGGTGGTCGGTGTCGGCCAGCCGCTCCAGGGCCGCGTCGACGTCGGCGTCGCCGGTGGGGGTCCGGGGGACGCCGAGGGGGGCGGGCGCGGCGGGGTCGTACTCGGGCGCTTCCTCGGCCTGCGGGTCCGCGCCCGTCCCGGTCACAGAGTCGCTCATGCCCAGACGCTACCGCGAAGCCCTGGGGTACCGTCGATCGCGATGGCCACGATCGAAGAGTGCCGTACCGCACTCGAGAAGCTCTCGGACAACATGACGAACGCGGAAGGCGACGTGCGTGAGGCGGCGGCGCTGGACCGCTCGGTGAGCTGCCATATCACGGACCTGGACGTCACCTTCGTCGGCCGCCTGACCGGCGGCCGGATCGACGTGCGGGACACCGTGCCGGGCCCGCCGCCCGAGAAGGCGCAGATCCGCCTCGCCATGGCCGGAGACGACCTGCTCTCGCTGGTCGGCGGCGAGCTGAACTTCGCCACTGCCTGGGGTTCGGGCCGGGTGAAGCTGGAGGCGGGCCTGCTGGACCTGTTCCGGCTCAGGAAGCTTCTGTAGCGGCCACCCGGTCCCCCGGGCCCGCACCGTCCACCGGGCCCGCGGCGCCGGCCCCAGCGGACCCTTCCGCCCGCTCCCTGCCGCCGCCGCGCGCCTTGCGGGCGGCCGGCACCACCAGCGGCGTACCGGTCTCGGGGTCCTCGATGACCTGGCAGCGCAGCCCGAAGACCTCCTCGACCAGCTCGGCCGTGACCACCTCGCCCGGCGCGCCCTGGGCGACGACCTGCCCGTCGCGCAGAGCGACGAGGTGGGTGGCGTAGCGGGCCGCGTGGTTGAGGTCGTGCAGCACGGCGACGAGCGTGCGCCCCTGCTCCTCGTGGAGTTCCGCGCACAGGTCCAGGACGTCGATCTGGTGCTGGATGTCCAGGTACGTCGTCGGCTCGTCGAGCAGCAGCAGCGGGGTCCGCTGGGCGAGGGCCATGGCGATCCAGACCCGCTGGCGCTGCCCGCCGGACAGTTCGTCGACGTAGCGCCCGGCGAGCCGGTCGACCCCGGTGCGCTCCATGGACTCCCGTACGACCCGTTCGTCCTCGGCCGACCACTGCCGCAGGATGCCCTGGTGCGGATAGCGGCCGCGCCCGACCAGGTCGCCCACGGTGATCCCGTCCGGAGCGATCGACGACTGCGGCAGCAGCCCGAGCGTGCGGGCGACCTTCTTGGCGGGCATCGACTGGATGACCTGCCCGTCGAGCAGCACCCGGCCCTCGGTGGGCTTGAGCATCCGCGACAGCGCACGCAGCAGGGTGGACTTGCCGCAGGCGTTGGGGCCGACGATCACCGTGAAGGAGTTGTCGGGTATCTCCACCGACAGCCGCTCGGCGATGACCCGGCGGTCGTAGGCGAGGGTGACGTCGTCGGCGGACAGGCGGTTCACGGTGCTCCCTCGGTCGTTCGCTTGCCGTTCGCGCGCCGCGGGACCGCGGGCGCTCATATCCGGCCCGCCCTGCGCTCGGTGACCAGCAGCCACAGCAGATGGATCCCGCCGAGGACGCCGGTGACCACGCCCACGGGCAGCTGGTCGGCGCCGAAGGCGCGCTGCGAGGCCCAGTCGGCGGTGACCAGCAGGGCGGCGCCCATGCACAGGGAGGGCACGAGGTTCGGGCCGGGCATGGGGGCGCCTCCCGCGCCGTTGAGGCAGCGGGGGAGGGTGAGGCGCCGGGCCAGCTGCGGCGCGGTCAGGGCGACGAAGGCCACGGGCCCGGCGGCGGCGGTGGCGGCGGAGGTGAGCAGCACGGCGGCGGCCGTCATCAGCAGCCGTACACGCTCGACGCGCACCCCGAGGGCGCGGGAGAGGTCGTCGCCCATCTCCAGCATGCGCAGCCCGCGCGCGTTGGCGAGCACCAGCGGCAGCAGCACCGCGAACAGGGCGAGCAGCGGCCACACCTGGGTCCAGTCGCGGCCGTTGAGGGAGCCGGTCATCCAGACGACCGCGCGGGCGGCGTCCACGAAGTCGGCCTTGGTGATGATGTAGCCGTTGACCGCGGTGACGACGGCGGACACGCCGATGCCGACCAGGACCAGCCGGTACCCGTGCACGCCCCGCTTCCAGGCGAGCAGATGGATGGCGAGCCCGGTCACCAGGCCGCCGGCGAGCGCGCCGAGGGTCACCGCGCCGGCGCTGCCGGAGAACAGGACGATCACGGTCAGCGCGCCGGCCGTCGCCCCCTGGGAGAGGCCGAGCACGTCCGGACTGCCCAGCGGATTGCGGGAGACGGACTGGAACAGCGCACCGCCCAGGCCCAGGCAGGCGCCGACCAGGAGGCCGACGAGGACGCGGGGCAGCCGCAGTTCGCGGACGATGAACTCCTGCCCGTGGTCGCCCCGGCCGACGAGGGTCCTGAGCACCTCGGAGGCAGGGATGGGGAAGTCGCCGGTGCCGATCAGCACCACACCGGCGGTGAGCGCGGCGGCCAGCAGCGCCGCGACGACCACGCAGGCGCGCACGTCGATGCGGAGGGACAGGCCGCCCGGTCCGCGCAGGGCGCGTGCGGTGCGCGGGCCGGCGGTGGCCGGGGTACCGGCGGACCCGGGGTCACCGGTGGTCGTCGGGGTGCGAGTGGTCATCCGGGTACGGGTGGTGGTCACAGCCGGGTCGTCCTCCGCCGCCGTACGAGCAGGATGAACACCGGGCCGCCGAGTACGGCGGTGACCACGCCGACCTGGAGCTCGGCGGGCCGGGCGACGATCCGTCCGACGACGTCCGCGCCGAGCAGCAGCACGGGCGACAGGACGGTGGCGTACGGCAGGATCCAGCGCAGGTCGGGACCGGTGAAGGAGCGGACCACGTGCGGGACCATCAGCCCGACGAAGGCGATGGGCCCGCAGGCCGCGGTCGCGGCCCCCGACAGCACGGTCGCGGCCAGCATGGCGAGCGCCCGGGTGCGGTTCAGATCGGCGCCGAGCGCGCGGGCGGTGTCGTCGCCCATGGCCACCGCGTTCAGCGGCCGGGCCAGCAGCAGGGCGAGGACGGTGCCGGCCCCGAGGAACGGCAGCACCTGCGCGACGGTCCCCTGGGTGGCGGAGGCCAGGGAACCCACGGTCCAGAAGCGCATCCTGCCCAGCGCCGCGTCGTCCATGATCATCACGGCCTGGAGATAGCCGTAGAGGGCGGCGCTGATCGCGGTGCCGACGAGCGCGAGCCGTACCGGCGTGGCGCCCCGGCTGCCGCCCAGGAACCACACCAGCGCGCCCACCGCGGCCGCGCCGAGGAAGGCGAACCAGACGTAGCCGCTCAGGCTGGTCACGCCGAAGTACGTGATGGCGGTGACGACGGCGGCCGAGGCGCCCGCGTTGATGCCGAGGATCCCCGGCTCGGCCAGCGGATTGCGGGTCAGCGCCTGGAGCACGGCCCCGGACAGGCCCAGCGCGGCCCCGGCGAGCAGCCCGAGCACCGTACGGGACAGGCGCTCGCCGACCACCACGTCGCCGTAGGTTCCCGAGTCCTGGAACAGGCCGTGCCAGACCTGGGCCAGGGACAGCTCCTTGGCCCCGATCGCGATGCTCGCGAGCGCGACGAGGACAAGGACCGCGGTGGAGAGGACGAGCCCGGCGGCCCGCGTCCCGCCGCGGCCCGGTGGCGCGGCGAGGGCCGCCGCGCGCTCTTCGGGAGGACTGTCGACCAACACGAGGTTAGGTTAGCCTACCCTCGCAAGACGCGACGCCCACCGGCCCTCACGGGCCGTCAAAGGCCCAGTCGTGCCAGTGCCTTACCCCCGTCCAGCTCGCACACGCCCTCACCGGCCGCCGTCCAGGCCGCCGCGCACAGCGCGCGCAGCCCGTCCAGCGCCTCGCCGTCACCGGTCACTTCGAGACGTCCCGCGTCCGCCGACGCCGACGCCGTCCACCCGCCGCACCGGAAACCCTCACCCTCCCGGGTGATTTCCGGCTGCCCGGTGAGCAGGCCGCGCAGATCCGCGTCGACGTACGTCGGACGGTGCCGCGGCGGGGCGGCCAGCAGCAGCGCGCCATCGGTCACCCCGGTCAGGACCAGCAGCGAGTCCACCCCGCCGTTGAACGCCCCCTCGATGTCCGTGTCCAGCCGGTCCCCGACCACCAGGGGCCGCTCGGCGCCGGTGCGCAGGATCGTCTCCCGGTGCATCGGCGGCAGCGGCTTGCCCGCCACCTGCGGCTCCGCGCCCGTGGCGATCCGGACGACCTCCACCGCGGCACCGTTGCCCGGCGCGATCCCACGCGCGCTCGGGATCGTCAGATCCGTGTTGGAGGCGAACCACGGCAACCCGCGAGCGATGGCGTACGACGCCTCCGCGAAGCGTCCCCACGGCAGCTCGGGCCCTCCGTAGCCCTGCACCACGGCCACCGGCTCGTCCTCGGCCGACTCGACCGGCTCCAGACCGCGCTCGCGCAGCGCCACCCGCAGCCCCTCCCCGCCGATCACCAGCACCCGGGCGCCCCGGGGCACCTGGTCGGCGATCAGCCGGGCCACCGCCTGCGCGGAGGTCACGATGTCGGACGCCTCGGCCCTTATCCCCAGCTCCGTCAGATGCGCGGCCACCGCCTCGGGGGTGCGCAGGGCGTTGTTGGTGACGTACGCCAGACGCATGCCGCCCGTCCGGGCGGTGGCGAGCGAGCCGACCGCGTGCGCGATCGCCTCCCCGCCCGCGTAGACCACACCGTCCAGGTCGAGCAGGGCCGTGTCGTACACCTCGCTCAGGGCCCGTCCACTGCCCTCGGGACTCGTCCTGACGCCCTGGCTCATTCCGCATCGCTCCTCGTGACACCGACTTTCCCCCGATCATCCCCCATGCCACTGACACACGTACGATGCCGGGATGAACACTGCAGGTCACTCGCCGGAAACCATGCGCCGAGGCCTCGAGCTCACACCGTTCCGCGGCCTGCGCTACGACCCCGACCGGGTCGGCTCCCTGGCCGCCGTGACGTCACCGCCGTACGACGTCGTCGTACGCCCCGACGGCCTGCACCACCTCCAGTGCGCCGACCCGTACAACATCGTCCGCCTGATCCTGCCCCAGGCCGGCACCCCCAGCGCCCGCAACAAGCAGGCCGCCGAGACCCTGCGCCGCTGGCTCGCCGAGGGCGTACTGACCGCCGACCCCGAGCCCTGCCTGTACGTCTACGAGCAGCGCGACGGCGACGGCATGCTCCAGCGCGGCCTGATCGGCGCGCTGCGCGTCACGGACCCGGCGGACGGCGTGGTGCTGCCGCACGAGGACGTCATGCCGCACGTGGTCGCCGACCGCGCCGACCTGATGCGCGCCACCAGCGCCAACCTCGAACCGCTGCTGCTCACCTACCGCGGCGACGGATCGGCCGCCACCACCACACTTATCGTCGAACGCACCGCCGAACGGCCGCCGCTCCTCTCCACGACCACCGAGGACGGCTTCAGCCACCGTCTGTGGGCCGTCACCGACCCAGACGAGACGGCCGCGATCGCCGACGACCTCGCCCGGCACCAGGCCCTGATCGCCGACGGCCACCACCGCTGGGCCACCTACCGCACACTGCGCGCCGAGCATCCCTCGCCCAGCCCCTGGGACTACGGACTGGTGCTGCTGGTCGACACGGCCCGCTACCCGCTCCGGGTGCGCGCCATCCACCGCCTCCTGCACGGCCTGCCGGTCTCCGAAGCGCTCGCGGCCCTGGACGGCCACTTCCGCGTACGGCGCCTGGAGGTCCCGCTGGCCGACGCGCTGGCGACCCTGGCGGACGCTGCCTGCGAGGGCAACGCCTTCCTGCTCGCCGGGGACGGCGCCTTCCACCTCGTGGACCGCCCCGACCCCGCCCTCCTCGCCCGTACGGTCCCCGCCGGCCGGCCGGCCGCCTGGCGCACCCTGGACGCGACGGTCCTGCACGCCACGCTCCTCGACCACGTGTGGCGCATCCCCGAGGACTCCCCCGCCCACATCGCCTACATCCACGACACGGCCGCGACCGTGGAGAAGGCGGAGCGCGACGGCGGCACGGCGGTCCTGCTCCACCCGGTCCGCGAGGAGGTCGTGCGCGAGCTGGCCCGCCAGGGGGTCACCATGCCCCGCAAGTCGACCTCGTTCGGCCCCAAGCCGGCGTCGGGACTGGTGCTGCGCGCACTGGACCTGTGAAACGGGCGAGGGCAGGCCCGTCGAAACGGAACCTGCCCTCGTACGTGGCCGCCCTCGATCCCCGGTCGTCGGTCCTCGGTCGAGGGCGTCGGCTCAGTCCTTGCCGGCCTCGCCGGCCGTGTCGGACTCGTCGTCCCCACCGGCTTCGTCCGCGCGTGCGGCGTCCTTGGCCTCGGCGGTGGCCGTGTCGTCCCCGTCGTTCTCGTCGAGCGCGTCGGTGAACTCCACGCCGTCCAGCTCCGCGAGGCGGTCCGAGGCGTCCGTGCTGCCGTCCCGGTCGGCCTCCACGGCCTTGGCGAACCACTCCCGGGCCTCGCGCTCACGGCCGGCGGCCAGCAGCGCGTCGGCGTAGGCGTAGCGCAGCCGCGCGGTCCAGGGCTGGACGGAGTTGGAGGCCAGCTCCGGGCTCTGCAGGGTCACGATGGCCGCGTCCAGCTGCCCCATGTCCCGCCGGGCACCGGCCGCGACGAGCCGCATCTCGACCTGCCCGGCCTTGTCGAGCTTGTGCACCTCCGGCGCCCCGGCCATGTCCAGCGCCTTCTCGGGCCGCCCGAGTCCGCGTTCGCAGTCGGCCATGACCGGCCACAGCTCCACGCTGCCCGTCATCCGCCGCGCGGCACGGAACTCGGCGAGCGCCTCGCCGTACTTCTGGTTCGCGTACGCGGCGAAGCCGGCCGCCTCCCGCACGGCGGCGACACGGGACGCCAGCCGGAGGGCCACCCTGGAGTAACCGTAGGCGCCCTCGGGGTCCTCGTCGATGAGCCGGGCCACCATCACCAGGTTCCGGGCCACGTCGTCGGCGAGCGTCTTGGGCAGGCTCTGCAGCTCTTGGCGTACGTCCTTGTCGATCTCGTCGCCGGTGACGTCCTCCGGGATCGGCAGCCGCTTGATGGGCTCGCGGTCGCGATCGCGCCCACGGTCCCGGTCACGGTCGCGCTCGTCGCGGAAGCGTCCGCCGCCGCGCCGGTCGTCACGACGGTCGTCGCGGCCTCGGTCTTCACGGCCCCGGTAGCCGCCGCCCGGACGCCCACCACGGTCGTCACGGCGGGGGCCGCGGGCACCGCGGTCGTCCATGCCGCGGAAGCCACCACGGTCACCGCGGTCGCTGTCGCGGCGGTCGTCCCGGCGGTCGTCGCGACGGTCGTCCCTGCGGTAGGTGGGACGGTCGTCCCTGCGGTAGGTGGGACGGTCGAAGCCACGGTCCCTGTCGCGGTCCCGATCGCGGTCACGGTCGTCACGGCGGCCGTACCCGCCCCGGTCGCCGTCACGGCGGTCGTCGCGGCGGTCGTCCCTGCGGTCATCGCGGCGGTAGGTGGGGCGGTCATCGCGACGGTAGCCACCGCGGTCCCCGCGCTCGCCCCGCTCGGGCCGGTCGGACCTGTCGTCCCGGCGGTACCCGCCCCGGTCGTCGCGGCGACCGTAGCCCCGGTCGTCATCGCGCCGGCCGTAGCCCCGGTCGTCGTCGCGCCGGAAGCTCCGGCGGTCGCCCCGGTCGCCCCGGTCGCCCCGGTCGCCCCTGCTGTCATCGCGGCGGTCGTCGCGGCGGTAGGTGGGGCGGTCACCCTCGCGGCGGTAGCCACGGTCGCGGTCACGGTCACGGTCGTCGCGGCGGCCGTAACCGCCCCGGTCGCCGTCACGGCGGTCGTCACGCCGGTCGTCCCTGCGGTCGTCACGCCGGAAGCCACCGCGTTCGCCGCGGTCCGTCCGCTCGCCACCACGGCGGTCGTCACGCCGGTCGTCACGCCGGCCGTAGCCGCCACGGTCACTGCCTCCGCGGTCGCTGCCTCCGCGGTCATTGCTGCGCCGAGGGCCGCCGCGGTAGCCGCCACGGTCACCGCGGTCGCCACCGTCCCGGCGACGCTGGTCGCGCTCCGGACGCTCGTCGGGAGAGTTGGTGGACATCGGTGACTCCTGTCTTCGGTACCGCAAGCATTGTAAAAACGAAAGGACCCCTGGTCCCAGCTGAACGCTGGTGACCAGGGGTCCTGTCCAAAGATTGTTCGGCGGTGTCCTACTCTCCCACAGGGTCCCCCCTGCAGTACCATCGGCGCTGTAAGGCTTAGCTTCCGGGTTCGGAATGTAACCGGGCGTTTCCCTCACGCTATGACCACCGAAACCCTAATGGTTTCGAGCGAACAAGCACACTCTTCTGTTGTGAGTTCAGCTCTAGCCGGCAACGGTCGTTGCCTCAGAACT
>NZ_BMVJ01000016.1:1898-3346 GCF_014650655.1 Streptomyces anandii JCM 4720 | reverse complement strand
AACACAGTGGACGCGAGCAACTGAGGACAAGCCCTCGGCCTATTAGTACCGGTCACCTCCACCAGTTACCTGGCTTCCAGATCCGGCCTATCAACCCAGTCGTCTACTGGGAGCCTTACCCCATCAAGTGGGTGGGAGTCCTCATCTCGAAGCAGGCTTCCCGCTTAGATGCTTTCAGCGGTTATCCCTCCCGAACGTAGCCAACCAGCCATGCCCTTGGCAGAACAACTGGCACACCAGAGGTTCGTCCGTCCCGGTCCTCTCGTACTAGGGACAGCCCTTCTCAAGACTCCTACGCGCACAGCGGATAGGGACCGAACTGTCTCACGACGTTCTAAACCCAGCTCGCGTACCGCTTTAATGGGCGAACAGCCCAACCCTTGGGACCGACTCCAGCCCCAGGATGCGACGAGCCGACATCGAGGTGCCAAACCATCCCGTCGATATGGACTCTTGGGGAAGATCAGCCTGTTATCCCCGGGGTACCTTTTATCCGTTGAGCGACGGCGCTTCCACAAGCCACCGCCGGATCACTAGTCCCGACTTTCGTCCCTGCTCGACCCGTCGGTCTCACAGTCAAGCTCCCTTGTGCACTTACACTCAACACCTGATTGCCAACCAGGCTGAGGGAACCTTTGGGCGCCTCCGTTACCCTTTAGGAGGCAACCGCCCCAGTTAAACTACCCATCAGACACTGTCCCTGATCCGGATCACGGACCCAGGTTAGACATCCAGCACGACCAGACTGGTATTTCAACGACGACTCACCGCGAACTGGCGTCCGCGTTTCAAAGTCTCCCAGCTATCCTACACAAGCCGAACCGAACACCAATATCAAACTGTAGTAAAGGTCCCGGGGTCTTTCCGTCCTGCTGCGCGAAACGAGCATCTTTACTCGTAGTGCAATTTCACCGGGCCTATGGTTGAGACAGTCGAGAAGTCGTTACGCCATTCGTGCAGGTCGGAACTTACCCGACAAGGAATTTCGCTACCTTAGGATGGTTATAGTTACCACCGCCGTTTACTGGCGCTTAAGTTCTCAGCTTCGCCCCACCGAAATGGAGCTAACCGGTCCCCTTAACGTTCCAGCACCGGGCAGGCGTCAGTCCGTATACATCGCCTTACGGCTTCGCACGGACCTGTGTTTTTAGTAAACAGTCGCTTCTCGCTGGTCTCTGCGGCCACCCCCAGCTCGAGGAGCAAGTCCTCTCACCAGAGCTGGCCCCCCTTCTCCCGAAGTTACGGGGGCATTTTGCCGAGTTCCTTAACCATAGTTCACCCGAACGCCTCGGTATTCTCTACCTGACCACCTGAGTCGGTTTAGGGTACGGGCCGCCATGAAACTCGCTAGAGGCTTTTCTCGACAGCATAGGATCATCCACTTCACCACAATCGGCTCGGCATCAGGTCTCACCCTGCATGAGTGGCGGATTTGCCTACCACTCGGG
>NZ_BMVJ01000016.1:517-1888 GCF_014650655.1 Streptomyces anandii JCM 4720 | reverse complement strand
CATGAAACTCGCTAGAGGCTTTTCTCGACAGCATAGGATCATCCACTTCACCACAATCGGCTCGGCATCAGGTCTCAGACACAAGGTGTGCGGATTTGCCTACACACCGTCCTACACCCTTACCCCGGGACAACCACCGCCCGGGATGGACTACCTTCCTGCGTCACCCCATCACTCACCTACTACCAGCTCGGGTCACCGGCTCCACCACTCCGACCTCGTCCGAAGACTCAGCCGGCGGCTTCACGGGCTTAGCATCACTGGATTCGATGTTTGACGCTTCACAGCGGGTACCGGAATATCAACCGGTTATCCATCGACTACGCCTGTCGGCCTCGCCTTAGGTCCCGACTTACCCTGGGCAGATCAGCTTGACCCAGGAACCCTTAGTCAATCGGCGCACACGTTTCTCACGTGTGAATCGCTACTCATGCCTGCATTCTCACTCGTCAACCGTCCACGACTACCTTCCAGTGCCGCTTCACCCGGCAGACGACGCTCCCCTACCCATCACAGCACCCGTTGGGGCTTCTGCTGCAATGACACGACTTCGGCGGTACGCTTGAGCCCCGCTACATTGTCGGCGCGGAATCACTAGACCAGTGAGCTATTACGCACTCTTTCAAGGGTGGCTGCTTCTAAGCCAACCTCCTGGTTGTCTCTGCGACTCCACATCCTTTCCCACTTAGCGTACGCTTAGGGGCCTTAGTCGATGCTCTGGGCTGTTTCCCTCTCGACCATGGAGCTTATCCCCCACAGTCTCACTGCCGCGCTCTCACTTACCGGCATTCGGAGTTTGGCTAAGGTCAGTAACCCGGTAGGGCCCATCGCCTATCCAGTGCTCTACCTCCGGCAAGAAACACACGACGCTGCACCTAAATGCATTTCGGGGAGAACCAGCTATCACGGAGTTTGATTGGCCTTTCACCCCTAACCACAGGTCATCCCCCAGGTTTTCAACCCTGGTGGGTTCGGTCCTCCACGAAGTCTTACCTCCGCTTCAACCTGCCCATGGCTAGATCACTCCGCTTCGGGTCTTGAGCGTGCTACTGAACCGCCCTGTTCGGACTCGCTTTCGCTACGGCTACCCCACCCGGGTTAACCTCGCAACACACCGCAAACTCGCAGGCTCATTCTTCAAAAGGCACGCAGTCACGAGACACCAGCAAGCTGATGTCCGACGCTCCCACGGCTTGTAGGCACACGGTTTCAGGTACTATTTCACTCCCCTCCCGGGGTACTTTTCACCATTCCCTCACGGTACTATCCGCTATCGGTCACCAGGGAATATTTAGGCTTAGCGGGTGGTCCCGCCAGATTCACACGGGATTTCTCGGGCCCCGTGCTACTTGGGTGTCTCTCAAGCAAGCC
>NZ_BMVJ01000016.1:0-491 GCF_014650655.1 Streptomyces anandii JCM 4720 | reverse complement strand
GCTGACATTTCGACTACGGGGGTCTTACCCTCTACGCCGGACCTTTCGCATGTCCTTCGCCTACATCAACGGTTTCTAACTCGCCCCACGGCCGGCAGACCGTAGAAGAGAGATCCCACAACCCCGCATGCGCAACCCCTGCCGGGTCTCACACACATACGGTTTGGCCTCATCCGGTTTCGCTCGCCACTACTCCCGGAATCACGGTTGTTTTCTCTTCCTGCGGGTACTGAGATGTTTCACTTCCCCGCGTTCCCTCCACACTGCCTATGTGTTCAGCAGCGGGTGACAGCCCATGACGACTGCCGGGTTTCCCCATTCGGAAACCCCCGGATCAAAGCCTGGTTGACGACTCCCCGGGGACTATCGTGGCCTCCCACGTCCTTCATCGGTTCCTGGTGCCAAGGCATCCACCGTGCGCCCTTAAAAACTTGGCCACAGATGCTCGCGTCCACTGTGCAGTTCTCAAACAACGACCAACCACCCATCAC
>NZ_BMVJ01000015.1:162107-169514 GCF_014650655.1 Streptomyces anandii JCM 4720 | reverse complement strand
AGTCCCGTCCCGCTGCATCTCGTACAGCCGGTGCACACCCGTCGTCGTCTCCTCCGTCACCCCACGGATCTCGGAGGACAGCTGGGTCCACTTCTGGGGGTTCTCGCCCAGGGTGCGGGTCAGCAGCTGGAGGATGACGCGGTGCTCGTCGGACTCGGCGGTGTCGACGGAGGGGACCTTGCCGTCCTTCTCGTACTCGACGCCCTTGTGGACGAGGAGCGTCGCGTCACCGCCGTCGTCCAGGATCATGTTCGGGCCGCCGGTGGGGCTGTCCGGCCAGGTCAGCGCCTGCTCGGTGCACCACCAGTACTCCTCCAGCGTCTCGCCCTTCCAGGCGAAGACCGGGATGCCCTTGGGGTTCTCGGGGGTGCCGTCCGGGCCGACGGCGATGGCCGCGGCGGCGTGGTCCTGGGTGGAGAAGATGTTGCAGGACGCCCAGCGGACCCGGGCGCCCAGCGCGACCAGGGTCTCGATCAGGACGGCCGTCTGTACGGTCATGTGCAGGGAGCCGGTGATCCGGGCGCCCTTCAGCGGCTGACGCTCGGCGTACTCCTCACGGATCGCCATCAGGCCGGGCATCTCGTGCTCGGCGAGGCTGATCTCCTTGCGGCCGAACTCGGCCAGGGAAAGGTCGGCGACCTTGAAGTCCTGTCGGTTCTCGACAGTCGTCATTGCGGGCTGCTCCTCGGAGTCGGGTCGAGGTGGGTACGGCTGATCTGCGCGGCGGCGGACACAGGGGTGCCCGAAAGAGGACACAGGCATGCCCGCGTACGCGCAGCGCAGTCCGTCGGAGGCCCTCTCTCCCTCGGCCGGCCCGTCGTGGGGCCGCCCGACCGCCATCAGCAGCGACGTCTGGCTCCGTCCCAAGCTACACCGGGAGAGCGGGCGGCCCCCAGTCCGCCTCCGGCCACTTGGCCGTCCCGCGGGGCGTACGGGGAGCCGTGGCGCGGCGCTGACCGGCCGGCCGGGCGCTGCCCGGCGGGCCGTGGAAAACCGGGATCGGTGCGGCTCAGTGGGAGTCGCTGTGCGGGGCCGGGCCGCCGGGGGTGGCCTCACGGTCCGGGCCCTTGGCGGCCTCCGTCTCGCTGTAGATGTCCGGCTCGAGGTAGATGACGCGGGCGATCGGGACGGCGGCGCGGACGCGGGCCTCGGCGGCGTCGATGGCGGCGGCGACCTCGGTGGCCGTGTCGTCGTGCCGGACGGCGATCTTGGCGGCGACCAGCAGTTCCTCGGGGCCGAGGTGGAGGGTGCGCATGTGGATGATGCGGGTGACCGTCTCGCCGTCGACGGTGGCCCTCTCGATCTGCTGGACCACGTCGGCGCCCGCGGCCTCGCCGAGCAGCAGGGACTTGGTCTCGGCGGCCAGGACGAGGGCGATGAGGACCAGCAGGACACCGATGCAGACGGTGCCGATGCCGTCCCAGACGCCGTCACCGGTGAGCAGGGCGAGTCCGACGCCGCCGAGGGCGAGGAGGAGACCGATCAGGGCGCCGAAGTCCTCCAGGAGGACGACCGGCAGCTCGGGCGCCTTGGCCCGGCGGATGAACTGCGCCCAGGACAGCGTGCCGCGCAGCTGGTTGGACTCCTTGATGGCGGTGCGGAAGGAGAAGCCCTCGGCGACGATCGCGAAGGCGAGGACGCCGACCGGCCAGTACCAGTGCTCGATGGCGTGGGGGTGGGTGATCTTCTCGTAGCCCTCGTAGATGGCGAACATGCCGCCGACGGAGAACAGCACGATGGAGACGAGGAAGGCGTAGATGTAGCGCTCGCGGCCGTAACCGAAGGGGTGTTGCGGGGTCGCCTCGCGCTGGGCCCGCTTGCCGCCGATCAGCAGCAGGAACTGGTTGCCGGAGTCGGCCATCGAGTGCACGCCCTCGGCGAGCATCGACGACGAACCGCTGAACGCGAACGCCACGAACTTCGATGCCGCGATCGCGAGGTTGGCGCCGAGTGCCGCCACGATCGCCCTGGTGCCGCCTGACGCGCTCATGTGTTCGCGTTGTCCCTTCGACTTCGTACCCAGTTGCCGGCCCGTCCGGTCTTTGCCGGTCCTTTGCCGGTGGGTCATTGTTGCAGCCCGCTCCGGCGGCGGTGCGTCAGGTCATACGACGACCGTGGCGCGGAAGACCGTGCCGGCTCCGGACACCGCCGCCTTCTCCCCCGCCGGCACGAACACCGACTGCCCGGGCGTCAGTTCGTGCTCGCCCGCCCGCACCGAGCCGGCCGTGCACAGCAGGATCTGCGGGGTACCGAGGGTCAGGTCGTGGGCGGTGGTGCCCTCGGGCAGGACGTGGCGGGACAGGCGGAACTCGTCGATGGGGGTGTCGTAGACCTCCTCGCCGTCCGGGGCGGCCTCGGGGCGCAGCACTCCGGGGCCGGCCGCCTCGAAGCGGACGATGCGCAGGAGTTCGGGGACGTCGACGTGCTTGGGGGTGAGGCCGCAGCGCAGCACGTTGTCGGAGTTGGCCATGATCTCCACGCCGAGGCCGTCGAGGTAGGCGTGCGGGATGCCGGCGCCGAGGAAGAGTGCCTCGCCGGGCTGGAGGCGGACGTGGTTGAGGAGCATGGCCGCGAGGACGCCGGGGTCGCCGGGGTAGTGGCGGGCGATCTCGGCGTAGGGGGCGTGCTCGCCGCCGAGCCGGGCGCAGGCGGCCGCGGCCTCGTGGACGGTGTGGGCGATCTCCTCGCGGTCGGCGGTGAGGATCGCGGTGAACACCTCGCGCAGGGCCGCCTCCTCGGGGCGGGCGCGCAGCAGGTCGACGTAGGGCTCGATGGAGTCCACGTCGAGTGCGGCGAGCAGGCGGGCGGTCTCGGCGGGGGCGCGGAAGCCGCACAGGCCGTCGAACTCGGTGAGCGCGCAGATCAGTTCGGGCTTGTGGTTGGCGTCCTTGTAGTTGCGCCGGGGGTCGTCGACGGGGATGCCGCGGCGCTCCTCGTCGGCGTAGCCCTCCTCGGCCTGCCGGCGGTCGGGGTGGACCTGGAGGGAGAGGGGGGCGCCGGCGGCGAGGAGTTTGAGCAGGAAGGGCAGGCGGAGGCCGAACCGGGCGACCGCCTCGGGGCCCAGTTCCCGCTTCGGGTCGGCCTCGACGACCTCGGCGAGGGTGCCGCGTGCGGTGCGCGAGGGCGCTCCGGGGTGGGCGCCCATCCACATCTCCGCCTGGGGTTCGCCGCTCGGCTCGACGCCGAGCAGGTGCGGGATGGCGGTGGTGGAGCCCCAGGCATAGGGGCGGATGGTGTTGTCGAGGCGGTCCATGCGTCACTTTCTGCGGTGTGGTGCGCTCTCGCGGCTGGAGACAGATCGGCTGCGGATCAGGTGCCGGAGGCGAGCGCCAGGTAGACGGCGGTGAAATCCGTGACGGCGATCAGTTCGGCGAGGCTCTCCAGTTCGCCGCCGGGGTCGGGTTCCAGCTCACTGATCGGCGTGTCGTGGCTGAGGGCCAGGTCACGGGCGGCGGGGGCGGCGGTGAGGCCGCCGAGCGGACGGTCGCGGAGCAGCACCACGCGCGCGTGCAGGGCCGGCGTCTCCTCCACGCGGTCGCGGAAGAAGTCGTCGGGGTCGGCGCTGGCGGCCAGCGGGCCGGCGAGCAGCGCGTTGTGCGCGGCGAGGGCTTCGGGCAGTTCGGCGACGACGGCGGGGGTGCCGGCGAGTTCCGCGAGCACGGCGGCGAACCGGCGGCCCGCGGGACCGGCCGAGGCACCCTCGGTCCAGATCACCGGCAGGGCGTCGGCGAGTTCGGCGGCGAGGGCCTTGGCGGGGTTGCTGTAGGTGACGATGGCGGGCCCGCAGCGTTCGGCGATGTGGTCCAGCCGGTCGGCGACGGCCTCCAGGGCGTCGGGCGGGGCGGCGAGCAGGCCGACGCGGTCCAGGAGGGCGAGCAGCGGGGTGAGCAGCGCCCACAGGACGCCGGGGGCGGATCCGGCGAGGGGTTCGTCGTCGTCGTAGGGGGCCGTGGCCATGGGGATGAACAGGCCGTGGGCGCCGTCGACGGCCTCGGCGAGCGGGGTGCCGGCGGGGGCGACGGCGACGACGGTGCAGCCGCGGCGGTAGGCCTGTTCGGCGAGCAGGGACAGGCTGGGTTCGGCGCCGTCGGGGGTGGCGATCAGCAGCAGGTCGACGGAGCCGGCCCAGCCGGGCAGTTCCCAGCGCAGGGCGCCGGAGGCGGGGGCCACACCGCTGGGGGCCAGGCGGGTGACGGGGCTGCCCGCGCCGGCGAGGGTGCCGAGCAGGTCGGCGGCGTGGGTGGCGGCCGCGCCGGGTCCCGCGATGAGTACGGCACGCGGGCGGCCGTCGGGTTTGAGGTCGGCCACGCCCGCCTCGGCGGCGTGCCGGGCGGCGGTGCGCACGCGGGCGCCGGCCTCGGCGGCGCCGCGGAGCAGTCCGCGGCGGTCGGCCTCGGCGAGATCCTCCGGGGCGTCGAGCAGCGATTCGTCGAGCATGGGCGGCAGCCTCCGATCGGGCTCCGGTCGCCGGTTCGTCGGGTGTACGGGGCGCAGCGCCTCGTGTGGCCGGGCCGCGGCCCCGTCCGCGTCCGGTCTCCGGTCGGACGTCGTGGGAGCGGGGCGTCGAGGGGCCTCAGGCGGGGCGGCGGGCCTCGTCGACGAGCAGGACGGGGATGCCGTCGCGCACGGGGTAGGCCAGGCCGCAGTCCTGGCCGGTGCAGATCAGCTCGGTGTCCTGCTCCTTGAGGGGGGCGTGGCAGGCCGGGCAGGCGAGGATCTCCAGGAGGCCGGCTTCGAGCGGCATGTGGGTTCCCTTCGGGGCGGACGGACGCGTGTGTGGTCGTACGGACGTGCCTGGTCAGGGTACCGCCGGTGGGGGCCGGGTGGCGGGGCCGGGCGGGGACCGTCCGGCGGCCGCCCGACCTGTCCGACCGGGTAGTTGAAGGGCGGACCCTCAGTGGTTGATCCTCAGTGGTTGATCCTCAGTGGTGGATCCTCGGTGGTGGATCCTCAGCCGCGGATGATCGCCAGGGCCTCGTCGCGCACCTTGGCCATCGTGGCCTCGTCGCGCGCCTCCGCGTTCAGCCGCAGCAGGGGCTCGGTGTTGGAGGGGCGGACGTTGAACCACCAGTCGGCGGCGGTGACCGTCAGGCCGTCGAGTTCGTCGAGGGTGACGTCCGGGCGGGCGGCGTAGGCGGACCTGATCGCGTCGAGGCGGGCCGCCTGGTCGGCGACGGTGGAGTTGATCTCCCCGGAGCCCACGTAGCGGTCGTACTGCGCCACCAGGGCCGACAGCGGGCCCGGCTGGCCGCCGAGGGCGGCGAGGACGTGCAGGGCGGCCAGCATGCCCGTGTCGGCGTTCCAGAAGTCCTTGAAGTAGTAGTGCGCGGAGTGCTCGCCGCCGAAGATCGCGCCGGAGCTCGCCATCTCGGCCTTGATGAAGGAGTGGCCGACGCGGGTGCGGACCGGGGTGCCGCCGTTCTCCCGCACCACCTCGGGGACGGTCCACGAGGTGATGAGGTTGTGGATGATCACGCCCTCGCCGCCGTGCCGGGCCAGCTCGCGGGCGGCGACCAGGGCGGTGATCGCGGACGGCGGGACCGGCTCGCCGCGCTCGTCGACGACGAAGCAGCGGTCGGCGTCGCCGTCGAAGGCGAGGCCGAGGTCGGCGCCCTCCTCGCGCACACGCCGCTGGAGGTCGACGATGTTCGCCGGGTCCAGCGGGTTCGCCTCGTGGTTGGGGAAGGTGCCGTCCAGTTCGAAGTACATCGGGACGACGTCGAGAGGCAGACCGGAGAAGACGGTGGGGACGGTGTGGCCGCCCATGCCGTTGCCCGCGTCGACGACGACCTTCAGGGGGCGGATGGAGGCCACGTCGACGAGGGAGCGCAGATGTGCCGCGTAGTCGTCCAACGTGTCGCGCCGCGTGATCGTCCCCGTCCGGGCCGCGGGGCTCGGGGCTCCCGACTCGAGCCACTGCCCGGCCAGTTCACGGATCTGGGAGAGGCCGGTGTCCTGGCCGACGGGTGCCGCGCCCGCCCGGCACATCTTGATGCCGTTGTACCGCGCGGGGTTGTGCGAGGCGGTGAACATCGCCCCGGGCAGGCCCAACGCGCCCGAGGCGTAGTACAGCTGGTCCGTCGAACACAGGCCGATCAGGGTGACGTCGGCGCCGCGGCCGGCCGCCCCGCGCGCGAACGCGTCGGACAGTCCGGGCGAGGAGGGCCGCATGTCGTGCCCGACCACGACGGCGTTCGCGCCGGTCACCTGGACGAAGGCCGCGCCGAAGAGTTCGGCGAGCGCCTCGTCCCACTGGTCCGGGACGACCCCGCGCACGTCATACGCCTTCACGATCTGCGACAGATCAGCAGCCACGGCCAACCCTCCTGGATGTCCTGTCCGGTGGCGCCGGTGACGCCCCGGTGACGACAAACTACCCGTCCCGGACGGTGGCGTGGTGCACGGTGCCTGGGCCGTCGGCACTGCCGTCGTCCGAGGTGGGCGGCGGTGCGCCGAACGCGCTGAACGGTTTTGTCAGTTGTCCGGGGAACGCAGCACGCGGAGATGGCCGCGGCGCGCGACCTCCATCGGGTCCGCCCCGCGCGGGCCGCCGCCACCGGCCTCGGCCGCGCGCTGCTGCGGGCGGGCCGCCTCGCGCACGGCGTTGGCGAGCGCTTCCAGGTCGTCGCCGCTGGGGCGGGCGGGAGCCGAGCCGTCCAGGAGCCGGACGACCTCCCAGCCGCGGGGCGCGGTGAGGCGCTCGGAGTGCTCGGCGCACAGGTCGTAGCAGTGGGGTTCGGCGTAGGTGGCGAGCGGGCCGAGGACGGCGGTCGAGTCGGCGTAGACGTACGTCAGCGTCGCTACGGCGGGACGGCCGCAAGCGGTGCGCGAACAGCGACGTACAGGGCTCACGACGTTGGACGGTACCGCACTCTTGAGCGGGCCGCGACGACTCTCCACCAGGTCACTCCCCCGTGTCGTTGTGTGAAACGCCCCACAGGTCCCTTCTGACACACCTTGCTGACCTGGGCAGACGTCGGCGTTCGATATTCCGGACACCTCTTTCTCCGGTCACGACTTGGTACAAACACCGTCAATTGCCTTGAGTTCCACGGTCCTGGAGAGATACGGAATCGAGCCCAACCTTGGCTGGAATGGTCACCAACCGGCACGCCCCGAAAGGGTCCGACAGGGGGTCCGCGATGCCGCGCGGGGCCGGGCGCCCGGGGGCGGCGGGGACTACCCTTCACCAGTGATGGACAACCGTGTACCGCCCCGAGCCGCCGGCCCCGGGCCCCGCCGTCGCGACCGCCACGGCCGGGGCATGCGCGGCCCGATCGCACCGCCGCAGGTACCGCTCGCCGCGAGCCGCGCCGAGGCGTTCGCGGACCTCGTGCAGGACTCCGTGGAGCGGCTGGAGCGGCGCTGGCCGCAACTGGCCGACATGGACTTCCTGGTGCTGGAGGT
>NZ_BMVJ01000015.1:157212-162081 GCF_014650655.1 Streptomyces anandii JCM 4720 | reverse complement strand
GCCGCGGCTGGACGGGCCCGCGCAGGGGTGGAACGACGAGGCGGTGCCGCTCGGCGGGACGGTTCCCGCGCAGGACGGGCGGCGGGCGCGCGTGGTCGTCTACCGGCGGCCGGTCGAGATCCGCACCAAGGGACGCGACGAGCGCGCCGCCCTGGTGCACGAGATCGTGGTCGAGCAGGTGGCGGAACTCCTCGGACTGACCCCGGAGACGGTGGATCCCCGGTACGGCGAGGACTGAGCCGCGCGCGGCACGGACCGGGCCGGCTCACCTGGCGGTCGCCGGCCCCGCCCGCTCACCTCTGCAGGATCGAAAGGTCCTGGTCCGCCTGCGGCACCGCCACCGTCCCGCGGTCGTCCGGCAGGTTCTGGACCGTGAAGCCGGGTACGCCCTCCTTGGTCGCCGTCAGGGTGCGCGATCCGTAGACCGGGCCGCCCGAGAGCCGCTCGACCGTCAGCGCGTACGTGCCCTTCAGGCCGGACGGGACCGGCGGGGCGATGTCCTGCGTGGTGCCCGCCTTGATCGTGTACGTCTTCGACACCGCCGTGCCGCCTCCGCTGCCCGCCGACGCGGTGACCCTGACCTCGGCGGTGGCCGTGGGGGCGGTCAGCGAGAGCGTGGCGCCCTTGGCGCTGTTGCCGGTCGAGGTCGCCCGGGTCTCGACGGGGGCGGTCGCCGGGATGAACGCGGTCTCCTGGCTGCCGGACCTGCCCCGGACGACCCGCACGGCCGCGACCACGGGCACCGACTGGGACGACGGCGTCAGCACCAGCGAACCGGCTTCCCCGCGCGTGACGTCGCCGAGGTCGACGGCGGTCGTCATGCCGCCCTTGATGTGCACGGTCTCGTGACCGGCCGGGGTGATCAGACCGGACGGCGAGGCGAGGCGCACCTTCAAGTCGGCGTCGGAGTCGGCGGGCGTGAAGGCGATCAGGCGCACGGAGGTGGCGTCCTTGGGGATGCCCGGCAGCACGAGGCTGCCCGCCGGGTCCGTGGACGCCGCCAGCCAGTCCCCGCCGAGCTTGTCGTCGAGGGCCTGCACGGCCGCGCCGACGCGGCCGCTGCGCACTATGACGTGGACCGTGAGGTCCTGCTGCGGCGTGTCGGCGAGAGTGGAGAGCAGGATCGGCTCGCTGGAGTGCGGCGCGACCGTGATGCCCTCCCCCACCGTCGACTTCACGGCCCCGTCCTTGCCGTAGAGCTCGATGTCGACGACGGCCGCGGAGTCGTCGGGGTTGGTGAGGTGGACGTAGTCGGAGCGGTCGGCGGCGGTGCTCGCGCCGGGGAACCAGAACTCGGTGTCCGGAGCGGTGCAGTCGACGCCCAGCAGCCCGCGTCCGGTGCCCGCGGCGACCTGGGTGGTGGCCTGCATCGTCCAGCCGGGCGCGAAGCGGCCCTCGGCGGTGCCGATCAGCGCGGGCGCGTCCGCGCCCGAGGTGTCGCCGGAGGCGGGGGTGCCGGGCGCCTTGGGGTCGAGCACGGGCTTGGGGGCCTTCTTCTTGGCGCCGTCCGTCTTGCCCTTGCCCTTGCCCTTGCCGGCGCCCGGGGTGCTTCCGGTGGCCGTGCCCGACTCCTCGGTGGCGGCCTGGAGTTGTGCCTTGCCCGCGCTGTCGGCGCCCTTGGTCACGGGCGTGAACGACGTGTACGAGGTGTCGGCGATGTCCGAGCTGCTCGGCGCGGGGCACACCAACGTGGTGCGCTCCACGGGCAGTTGGGCGGCGGCCTTGACTGGGCCGGCGCCCGCCGCGTCCGGGCCGTTCACCGCGGCGAATCCGGTGACGGCGGCGAGCGCGGTCACGCCGGCGATCAGGGACAGGGTCGTGCGGTTCACTGCTGGCTCCCGTCGGGGCGCTCACTGCCGATGCCGTGCGGGTGGTGCTGCGCCGGGTCGTACGGCTCCTCGTAGCCCTGGGGGTACGGCTGCTCGTAGGCACCCGGGGTCGTGGGGCCGCCGTACCCGTACGGGTCGTACTGGGCGCCCTGGTAGGGGTCGGCCTGGCCGCTCTGGTACGGATCGGCCTGGTAGCTCTGGTCGTAGGCGCCCGCCGGGTACTGCTGGGGCTGGGTGTTCTGGTACTGCTCGCCGCCGTAACCGGCGTACTCGCCGCCGGCGCCCTGGTAGGCGGTGGTGTCCCAGTCGTCGTAGGTCTGCTGGTGCGGGACGGCGGGGACCTCCTGCGGGGGCGGGGGCACGGCGTCCGGCTCGGCCGGGACCGGCTCCTGGCCCGCTTCCTGGGCCTGCTCCGCCTCCGCCTCGGCCTGGGCGCGCAGCCTGCGCGCCCGTCGTCCCTCGCCGTCGGCCGCCTGGGCGGGCAGGGGCTGCTCCTCGGGCAGGTCGTCGTCGATGTCGCGGCGCCTGCCGGGCAGGGCGAGCACGACGAGGACGACGGCCAGGGCGCCCTGCGCCCACAGCCAGGCCGTATGGGCGACCGGGTCGTCGAAGGTGACGTCGAGCTTCCCGCCGGAGGCGGGGAGCCGGAAGCCCTGGGCCCAGCCGTCGACGGTGGTGCGCTCCAGGGGCTTGCCGTCCAGGGTGGCCGTCCAGCCGGGCGCGGCCGAGTCCGCGAGGCGCAGCACGCGGCCGTCCTGGCCGCCCTGGATCGTGGTGTGAATCTCGACGGGTCCGGCGGCCACGGGCTGGGCCGTGCCGGTGCCGGAGCCCTGCGCGGTGACGATCGCCGCGCGCGAGACCTCCTGGTCCACCCGCCACAGGGCGCTGC
Source organism: Streptomyces anandii JCM 4720 (assembly GCF_014650655.1). GTDB lineage: Bacteria > Actinomycetota > Actinomycetes > Streptomycetales > Streptomycetaceae > Streptomyces > Streptomyces anandii. The sequence continues at coordinate 159,363 of NZ_BMVJ01000015.1, read as the reverse complement.
CCTTCTGCTGGCTGAGCCGGGACAGGCCGGGGGTCGCGTCCAGGACGCGGCTGACCTCGCGGGGCGCGCCCTGGTGCACGAGGACGTAGCGCACGGCGAAGCCGCCGAGCTGGCCCGCCTGGTCGGCGCCGGAACCGGCGACGAGGTTGGCGACGACCTTGTCGAGCCGGGTGTTCCCGCCGTCGGCCGCGGCCAGTTCGGCGTCGCCCATGCGGGCGCCGGAGCCGCGCACGAGCACATAGCCGACGTGGCCGGTGGAGTCGCTGTCGAGGACGAGGGTGCGGGCCTGGTCGCGGGTGCTGCTCTCCTCGGCGACGAACGCGGGCACCTGCACCGGGTCGCGGCGCTCCAGCGGTCCGTCGGCGCCGCGGATCATCCAGCCTGCGACGGCCAGCAGGGGGCCGGCGGCCGAGGCGAAGGCGATCAGCGCGGCGACGGGCTGGCGCCAGCCGAAGCTCTGCTCGGCCACGCGCGCGCGTGCCCCGTCGGCGCCGAGCACGGCCGCGGTGAGCAGCGCGATGCCGTAGACGAGGGTCGCCGGGCCGGCCCAGGTGGAGGCGTTGGACAGGGCCGCGAAGACCAGTCCGACCAGGGCCACGGCCCAGGCCCCGCGGATGCCGGACTGGCGCTCGGAGCGCAGCAGGGCGGCGAGGGCGGCCAGGACGATGCCGATGAGCATGAGGCCGTGCACCGTGCCGGGGCCGCCGGGGCCGGCGCCGAGCAGGTCCAGTGCGGAGGCGGCGGACGGGCCGTACTCCAGGCCGGCCTGCTGGAAGAAGCCGAACGGCAGCAGCGTCAGCGACCAGGGCGCCAGCATCAGCAGCGGGGTGCCGAGCTGGGCGAGGAAGCGCAGTCCGTGGGCGACGATGTCCCCGCGCCGCACGACCAGCACCGCGAGGCCGAGGACGAGGGCCACGGGCCACACGATGGGGGTGAAGGCGGTGGTGATGGTCAGCAGCAGGGCGTACGCCCAGGTGGCGCGCCAGCTGCCGCGGGTGCCGGAGGGCCTGGCGAGGCCGCCGGCCGCGATGCCCGCGCGGGCGAGCAGCGGCAGCAGCACGGCCAGCACGGAGGTGCCGATGCGGCCGCCGGCCAGGGCGCCGGTGGTGGCCGGCAGGAAGGCGTAGACGACGGCCGCCCAGGCGCGCAGCAGCCGGGACTCGACGAGCGGGCGGGAGGCGAAGTAGGCGCTGAACCCGGCCAGGGGCACCGACCCGACCAGCAGGACGGTGACGGCGAGGCCGGTGGAGCCGAACAGCAGAGAGGCGAGCATCGCCACGAGCGCCAGGTAGGGCGGTGCGGAGGGCGTGCCGCCGGCGCCGACCGGGTGCCAGGCGTCGAGGTAGCGCGACCACAGCTCGGAGGAGTCGGCCGGGGCGGGCAGCAGGGCGCCGCCCGCGAGCGCGCCGCCGCCGAGCAGGCCGCGGCAGGCGGCGAGGGAGACGAGCAGCAGCACCAGGAAGAGCACCGGGCCGGGCTTGCGCGCGATGCGCTTGAGCCGGGCGAACTGCTCGACCTCCAGGAAGTCGGCGTCCTCGCCGCCGGGCCCGGACTCGACCGCGCCGCCGTGCCGGCCGGCCGAGGAGACCTCGGGGTCGGCGCGGCCGACGACGTTGCTCGCGACCTGTTCCACGGTGGCGCGGACGGTGGCGCCGGGCGGCGGGAACAGGGCTCTGAGCTCCCCCTTGTCGATCTGCGGCCGGCCTCGTCTGCCGCGTCCGGCGATGATCCGCTCGGGCCGCAGCAGGGTGCCCATCAGGCCGCGGATCTCGTCCAGGGCCTGTCCGGGGACCTTGCCGACGAGGTAGGCGACGGTGCGCAGGAGGGTGCCGAGGACGAGGCGGAGCAGCACCCAGGGCAGCGCGGCGGTGCGGGTGTTGACGAGCAGGGTGTAGACGGCGCCGGCCTTGTCGACCTTGTGCGGGGAGGCAGTGGTGCGGCCGGCGCAGTCGACGGCGCGTCGCTCGCGGGAGGCCGCTTCCGCGTGACGTACGACGGCCTCGGGGGCGACGAGGACGCGGTGGCCGGCGGCGTGGGCGCGCCAGCACAGGTCGACGTCGTCACGCATGAGGGGCAGCCTGCGGTCGAACCCGCCGAGCTGCTCGAAGACATCACGGCGGATCAGCATTCCGGCGGTGGACACCGACAGCA
>NZ_BMVJ01000015.1:156293-157183 GCF_014650655.1 Streptomyces anandii JCM 4720 | reverse complement strand
CGGGCCGTACGTGGTCGTGCTGGCCCTGGTCCTGTTCGCGGCGGTCCAGGCCGGTCCAGCGGCGGCCGGAGTTGGCGATGCTGACGCCCACTTCGAGCAGCTGCCGCCGGTCGTACCAGCCGCGGAGCTTGGGGCCGACGACCGCCACGTCGTCGCGGCCCAGTTCGAGTTCGCCGTCGACGACGCGCAACAGCTCGGCCAGGGCGCCGGGTTCGGGTGCGCAGTCGTCGTGCAGCAGCCAGAGCCACTGGACGGGCTCCCCGTAGGGAAGGTCGGGCATGTCGTAGGCCTCGTCGCGCCAGGTGCGCGTGACGGGGTCCCAGCCGCTCGGGCGCTTGAGGTAGGGCAGGTCGTCGGGGGTGAGGAGCGGGGCGCTGCGGATGGCCTCCTCGACGGCCTGTCCGAAGCCGGTGCGCCGGGCGAGGTGCAGCACGCGGTCGGCGCCCAGGGCGTCGGTGACCAGCTGTGCGGAGTGGTCCGCGCTGCCGGTGTCGGCGGCCACGGCGTCCTGTACGGGGCGCTCCTGGCCGAGCAGGCCGGCCAGGGCGTCGGGCAGCCAGCGGGCGCCGTCGTGGGAGACGAGCACGGCGGTGACGACGTGGCGCGGGAACTCGGGCGGGCGGTTGGGGTCGAACTCCGCCGCGCGCGCGGGCTCGGACGGCGCTGCGGCAGCGCCGTCGTAGTGGGCTGCCGTACGGCTGTGCACGGACATCGAGATACGGCCCCGGTTCGGTGTGGACTGCGGTGGACGCCTGTGCCCCGTGGGGGCAGCGGGGCGTCTCGGACGAGCGACCACACTATCGGCTGGCCAGCAAGGCGGCCCGTCGCCTGTGGACAACCCACGGGCAACGGGCCGTTCGTGAATTTTTCGTAGGGGGGATGCGCGCGCC
>NZ_BMVJ01000015.1:144269-156272 GCF_014650655.1 Streptomyces anandii JCM 4720 | reverse complement strand
GGGGCGCGGTCAGACGGCCGCCTTCTTCAGACGGCGCCGCTCGCGTTCGGACAAACCGCCCCAGATGCCGAAGCGCTCGTCGTTGGCGAGGGCGTACTCGAGGCACTCGGAGCGGACCTCGCAGGCGAGGCAGACCTTCTTGGCCTCGCGGGTGGAGCCGCCCTTCTCGGGAAAGAAGGACTCGGGGTCGGTCTGGGCGCACAGCGCGCGCTCCTGCCAGCCGAGTTCCTCGTCCGCGTCGTCGACCAGCAGTTGCTGCACCAGCTCGGTCATGTGCGCCCCTCGTCCGTCTTTCGCGTCCCCGTGATGTAGCCGTTACCGATTCCGGCTGAACGACACGAGTGAAATTACAAGTGTGCTGCTCCGGGCGAGTCAAGCCGAGATCTGCTATTGGGCCCCTTATTCACTCTGCGGAACCAAGGCCATGCGGAAAGTGTTCAAATCGGCATAAACCTTGACACGCAGCCGCCACCCCCGGGGATCCCGCATCCCGCGCGGAGCCCCCATGGGCTCGTACCGGGAAGGACGCCCAGGGCTTCGATCTCGTTCCGACACGCGTGCCGAAGCGAACCTGATCACAGTCGGATCACGGGATCGCAACGGCGCTTGCGTGCCCGGCATGTGCGCCATGTGTCCCGGTCCCCGCATGAGCAAACCTTTCACCTGGGAGATGAACCGGATGAGGTGAAACATGTCCCACATTCCGGGCGTCGAGTTGACAGTGGAGGTGTGAACCGCTGTCCTTGTGGGCATGCTCGCGAACTCGGCACTCACCTCGACCCGCACCGCCGGGTCCCACGGTGCTGCCCGCGCTCGCTGTAGCTGTCGCTGCTGCGGCTGTTGAGCCACGCGCGTCAAGCGCGCTCCAGCCGCCGTCCGGGTTCTCGTGGCCCGGGCGCACCCGTTCCCCTCTGACCTCCTTCACTGAGGAACCACCCCACCCCATGAACAGCGACAGCGACCTCCAGATCGCCGGCGACATCCTCGAAGTCCCGCACCTCCTCCAGGCCCCGCGCGAGCACCCGGTCACCGTGGCCGAGTTCGCCGGCCTCGCCCGCTCCGTCGCCGCCGACCGCGCCCAGTGGGAGCACCTGGTGCGCTACGACGCGACGACGCGCTGGTACCACCGGCTGCGCACCGGTCCGGGATACGAGGTGTGGCTGCTGTCCTGGGTGCCCGGGCAGGGCAGCGGAACCCACGACCACGGCCGCTCCTCCGGCGTGCTGACCGTCCTGGACGGCACGCTGACCGAGCGCACCGGGCACGGCACGCACGCGCTGGGCCCCGGCGCGCAGCGGGTGTTCGCGCCGGGATACGTCCACGGGGTCGTCAACGACACCCTGGAGCCGGCGGTCAGCCTGCACGTCTACTTCCCCGGCCTGACCGAGATGCCCATGCACCCGGCGGCGCCCGCGCACACGACGCACGCGGACGCGGACGCGGCGGCAGGGGCGGCCGCGCGCTGCTGACGGCCTTCGCCGTGCCGGCGGCCGCGCGGTGCCGGCGGTCACGCGGTAACGCGGTAACGACGGTCACGCGGTGATGACGGCCGCGCGGTGATGACGGCCCCCGTGCCCCGTCGTGTGCCGCGTTGTCGTAGCGGCCTGCAAGACTTGGCCCCATGCGGATTGTGGTTCTGGCAGGCGGCATCGGCGGTGCCCGGTTCCTGCGCGGTCTGAAGCGGGCCGTGCCGGACGCGGACGTCACGGTCATCGGCAACACCGGCGACGACATCCACCTCTTCGGGCTGAAGGTCTGCCCGGACCTGGACACGGTGATGTACACGCTCGGCGGCGGCATCAACGAGGAGCAGGGGTGGGGCCGGGCCGAGGAGACCTTCCACCTCAAGGAGGAACTCGCGGCCTACGGCGCCGGTCCCGAGTGGTTCGGACTCGGCGACCGGGACTTCGCCACGCACATCGTGCGCTCCCAGATGATCGGCGCGGGCTACCCGCTCAGCGCGGTGACCGAGGCGCTGTGCGACCGGTGGAAGCCGGGCGTGCGGCTGATCCCCATGACGGACGACCGGGTGGAGACCCATGTCGCCGTCCGGATCGACGGCGAGCGCAAGGCGGTGCACTTCCAGGAGTACTGGGTGCGGCTGCGGGCCTCGGTGCCGGCCGAGGCGGTCGTGCCGGTCGGCGCGGAGCAGGCGAAGCCGGCGCCGGGCGTGCTGGAGGCGATCGCCGAGGCGGACGTGATCCTCTTCCCGCCGTCCAACCCCGTCGTCTCCATCGGCACCATCCTGGCCGTGCCGGGAATGAGGGAGGCGATCGCCGACGCCGGGGTGCCGGTGATCGGCCTGTCCCCCATCGTCGGGGACGCGCCCGTGCGCGGCATGGCCGACAAGGTCCTCGCGGCGGTGGGCGTGGAGTCCACGGCCGCGGCGGTGGCCGAGCACTACGGCTCGGGACTGCTCGACGGCTGGCTCGTGGACACCGTGGACGAGGCCGCGGTGGACCGGGTCGAGGCGGCCGGGATCCGCTGCCGCGCGGTGCCGCTGATGATGACCGACGTCGACGCGGCCGCGCAGATGGCGCGCGAGGCGCTGGCGCTGGCCGAGGAGGTGCGCACAGCGTGAGCGGTACGAGCGGTACGCCGGCGGACCCCGCGCGGGGCGACGCCGAGCCCTCGGCCCACGAGGCCGCCACGGGCGCCCCGGTCCACCGGGCCGGCGGGGCGGTCCCCGCCTACCGGGTCTGGGCCGTGGCCGGGATGCCCGAGGTCGCCCCCGGGGACGACCTCGCCAAGCTGATCGCCGCCGCGGAACCCGGACTGGCCGACGGGGACGTACTGCTCGTCACCTCCAAGATCGTGTCCAAGGCGGAGGGGCGCCTGGTCGAGGCAGCCGACCGGGAGGCCGCGATCGACGCCGAGACCGTGCGGGTGGTCGCCCGCCGCGGCCCCCTGCGGATCGTGGAGAACCGGCAGGGTCTGGTCATGGCGGCCGCCGGGGTCGACGCCTCCAACACCCCCGCGGGCACCGTCCTGTTGCTGCCCGAGGATCCCGACGCCTCCGCGCGGGCCATCCGCGACGGACTGCGCGACGCCCTCGGCGTGGACGTCGGGGTGCTCGTGACCGACACCTTCGGACGCCCCTGGCGCGCGGGCCTCACCGACGTCGCCATCGGCGCGGCCGGCCTGCGCGTCCTCGACGACCTGCGCGGCGGCACCGACGCGCACGGCAACCCGCTCAGCGCGACCGTCGTCGCCACCGCCGACGAACTCGCCGCCGCTGGCGACCTGGTCAAGGGCAAGGCCGCCGGGCTGCCCGTCGCCGTGGTGCGCGGACTGGCGCACCTCACGGACGGGCGCGGCGGGGACGGCGGACGCGGCGGGGACGGCGGGCACGGCGCGCGGGCCCTGGTGCGTGACGCGCGCGACGACATGTTCCGCCTCGGCACCTCCGAGGCCGTACGGGAGGCGGTGACCGGACGGCGTACCGTGCGGTCCTTCACCGACGAGCCCGTCGACCCCGGCTCGGTCCGGCGCGCGGTCGCCGCCGCGGTGACCGCGCCCGCGCCGCACCACACGACCCCCTGGCGGTTCGTCCTCCTCGAGTCGCCGGAGTCGCGCACCCGGCTGCTCGACGCGATGCGCGACGCCTGGATCGCCGACCTGCGCCGGGACGGCAGGAGCGAGGAGTCGATCGCCAAGCGCGTCCGGCGCGGGGACGTGCTGCGCAACGCGCCGTACCTGGCGGTCCCCTGTCTGGTCATGGACGGGTCGCACACCTACGGCGACGAGCGGCGCGACGCGGCCGAGCGCGAGATGTTCGTGGTCGCCACCGGCGCCGGGGTGCAGAACTTCCTGGTCGCGCTGGCGGGTGAGCGGCTCGGCTCGGCGTGGGTGTCCTCGACGATGTTCTGCCGTGACGTGGTGCGCGAGGTGCTCGGGCTGCCGCGCGACTGGGACCCCATGGGCGCGGTGGCCATCGGCCATCCCGCCGAACCGCCGAAGCCACGTCCGGACCGGGACGCGGACGCGTTCATCGAGGTGCGGTGAGACCGAGGTGCGGTGAGACGAGGTGAGGTGAGGTCCGGTGAGACGAGGTGAGGTGGGCGTGCCGGGCGGGACGACCGCATAGGCTCTCCTGAGCTCTCGCTCTCCGACCGACCCCCTCACCGACATCCCCACCGACCCCCTGGGACCCCGCCGTGGCAGGACGCTTCGCACCGCGCCCCACCCGCACCACCGTGCGCGGTGGGCATGTCGCCGTGCCCGCTCCACCCGCGGTGCCCGTCGATGCCGTCCCGCGCCAGGCGGCGAAGCCGGCCCGGGAGCGCACCTGGACGCCGGACGGCCCGCTGGACCTCGGCCTGGTGCTCGGTCCGCTGCGGCGCGGGCCGGGCGATCCGACGTTCCGCGCGATGCCCGACGGCTCGGTGTGGCGGGCCAGCCGCACGCCCCTGGGGCCGGGGACGCTACGGGTCTTCGCGCGCGGCGGGCAGGTGTGCGGCCAGGCATGGGGCCCGGGGGCCGAGTGGCTGCTGGAGCGGCTGCCCGAGCTGCTCGGAGCCGCCGACGACCCGTCCGCCTTCGAGCCGAGGCACCGGCTGCTCGCGCTGACCCGGCACCGGCGGCCGGGGCTGCGGCTGACCCGCACCGGGCTGGTGCTGGAGTCGCTGGTCCCGTCGATCCTCGAGCAGAAGGTGACGACCGCCGAGGCGTACGCGGCCTGGCGGGTGCTCGTACGCAAGTACGGGGAGCCCGCGCCGGGACCGGCGCCCGGGCGGATGTGCGTCATGCCGGCACCCCGGACCTGGGCCCTGATCCCCTCCTGGGAGTGGCACCGGGCCAACGTCGACTACAAGCGGGCGTCGACCGTCCTGCGCGCGGTACGGGTCGCGGCGCGGCTGGAGGAGGCGGTGCGGATGCCTCCGGCGGCGGCGCGGGAGCGGCTGGAGCTGGTCTCCGGGATCGGGCCGTGGACGTCGGCGGAGACCGTGCAGCGCAGTCATGGGGCGGCGGACGAGGTGACGGTCGGGGACCTGCACCTGCCGGGGATCGTGGGGTTCGCGCTGGCCGGTGACCGGGGCGCGGACGACGCGGAGATGCTGCGGCTGCTCGAGCCGTACGCGGGGCAGCGGCACCGGGCCGCACGGCTGATCCTGCTGAGCGGGCGGGTCCCGCCGAGGCGTGCGCCGCGCATGCCCAAGGGCGACATCGGACGGTTGTGAACCGCGGTGAGGCGGGCCGGCCGAACGGCACGCCCGCCCACCGCCCACCGGCCACCGGCCACCGGCCACCGACCGCCTACTGGTCGGAGGAGAACCGCACGGCCCCCGCCGGAATCCGGGCGTCGCACCACACCCGTACGCCCTCGCGCAGTTCGTTGTCCGCGCCCACCACCGCGCCGTCGCCGACGACCGTGCCGGTGAGGACGGAGCGGGTGCCGATGCGGGCGCGGGCGCCGATGAGGGAGTCGGTGATGACGGCGCCGGGCTCGATGACCGCGCCGGGCAGGATCGTGCTGCCGTTGACCCGCGCACCCTCGGCGACGAAGGCGCCCTCGCCCACCACGGTGCCCCCGGTCAGCTTGGCGTCGGGTGCGACCACGGCCGTGGGCAGGATCAGGCGGTCGCCGCAGCGGCCGGGCACGGCCGGGGACGGGGCGCGCCCCATGACCAGGTCCGCCGAGCCGCGGACGAAGGCGGCCGGGGTGCCGAGGTCCAGCCAGTAGGTGGAGTCGACCATGCCCTGCAGATGCGCGCCGGCGGCCAGCAGGCCGGGGAAGGTCTCGCGCTCCACCGACACCGGGCGGCCGTGCGGGATCGTGTCGATGACCGAGCGGCGGAAGACGTACGCCCCCGCGTTGATCTGGTCGGTGACGATCTCCTCGGGGGTCTGCGGCTTCTCCAGGAAGGCGAGGACCCGCCCCGTCCCGTCCGTGGGAACAAGGCCGTACGCCCGGGGGTCGGTCACCTTCGTCAGGTGCAGGGAGACATCCGCGCCCGTCGTCTCGTGCGTGCGCACCAGCGCCCTGATGTCCAGCCCGGTCAGGATGTCGCCGTTGAAGACCAGGACCGGCTCGTCGGGGCCGGAGTGCAGGCGCGAGGCGACGTTGCGGATGGCGCCGCCGGTGCCCAGGGGCTCCTCCTCGGTCACGTACTCGAGGTGGAGGCCGAGGGAGGAGCCGTCGCCGAAGTACGGTTCGAAGACCTCGGCCAGATAGGACGTGGCGAGCACGATGTGCTCGACGCCCGCGGCTCTCGCCCGCGCCAGCTGGTGCGTGAGGAACGGGACCCCCGCCGCGCGCACCATCGGCTTGGGGGTGTGCACCGTCAGGGGGCGCAGCCGGGTGCCCTTGCCGCCGACCAGGAGGATCGCTTCTGTCACCTGTCGTCTCTGCTTCCTGCCGGGACCGGCCGAACTGTTCTCCGGCCGGCCAGTGTATGCAGACGGTTGTCCAGCTCTCCGACGCCGTGGGTGCCGCGCGGGTTTCCGTCCGTCAGCGGCCCTGGTAGCGCGCCGCGGCCTTGCGGGCCGAGCCGAGCTTGCCGTAGAGCTGCTTGCCGGGGCAGTCGGTGGCGAAGCCGTCCCGGTGGCCGGAGATCACGTTCAGGCGTACGTTCTTTCCTTTTTGGTAGAGGTTGCCACCGCCGGACTTCAGATATGTCTTTCCGCGCGGATTCATCCCGTAGAGACCGAGCTTCCACGCGGTCAGGCGTGCGACAGCGGTGACGGCGGCCGCGGAGGGCTTGGACTTGCTGTAGGTGCCGATCACGGCGATGCCCACGCTGTTGCTGTTGAAGCCCATGGTGTGGGCGCCCAGCACGGCCTTCGCGACGCCGCCGGCCCGGCCCTCGTAGATGGTGCCGCACTTGTCGACGAGGAAGTTGTAGCCGATGTCCCGCCAGCCCATGCTCTTGACGTGGTAGCGGTAGATGCTGCGGATGACCGAGGGGGCCTGGGAGCAGCGGTAGTTGTTGCCGGAGGCGGTGTGGTGGACGAAGGCCGCCTTGACCTTCTTGGTGTAGACGAACCCGTGGGCGCGCAGCGACTCGTCCGCGCCCCAGCCGCGGCGGGTGACGATGCGGGGGCGGGGGCCGATGTGCGGCTGTGCGCGCTGGCGCTCCGTCAGTTCGTCGCCGCGCAGGGCGAGCAGTTCGTTCTCGGTGTCCTCGCGGTCGAGGGCGGGGATCTCGGTGGCGCCGAGCGGGGCGAGGTCGGCGTTGGCGGCGGAGGCGGCGGTGGCCTCCTCGCTGAGCTCGCCGGTGCGTGACTGGTCGTCGGCGGCGGCGTCCGCGGCCGGGGCGGCATCGCCGTCCGCCTGAAGCCCGTCACCGGATTCACCGGACCCACTGGAGCCACCGGACTCACCAGCTGCGCCGGAATCGCCCGGATCACCCGGATCGCCCGGGTCGACGAGTTCGAGGCGCAGCCCGGACGGCAGCGGGACCGGCGGGTCGTCGGCGGTGCCCCGGCCGTGGTCGCCGGTGTCCGCGCGGACGCGCACGTCGACGCCGTCGGAGTCGCCCACCCACAGCGGTGCGGTGGCGCCGCGCAGATGGCCCGGGGTCCGCTCGGCGGTGCCGGGGTCGGCGCCGTGGTCGGCGTTGTGGGTGTCGACGTCCTGCCAGCCGGACCAGGCGCCGGTGGCGGCGGAGCGGGTGCGGACCTGGACGCTGCCGTGCAGTTGGGTGTCGGGGTTGTCCCAGACGACGCCGACCAGCGAGAAGTGCCGTACGTCGGTGCGGTACAGGCCCTGTTCGGCCACGCCGGCGGCACCGGGCGCGCGGTCGCGGGCGACGGGGGCCAGGGGCAGGGACCGGGTGCTGCCGGGGACGGCCGCGGAGGCGGCGGCCGACGCCGCTCTGTCCGCCGCCGGTCCGGTCCGGGCGCGGGCGGCGGCCGAGGCCGTCGGCAGGCCCGGCGCGAGGGCGAGCGCGGTCGCGCAGGTGACACCGATCGAGGACGCAAGGAATCCGTATCGACGCATGCTCCTGATCTTGAACATAGTCATACATATCTGTCCATCGGGGAACTGACGGGGCGTCTGCTGCGGTTCCGCCGAACCGGTGGTGCGCGCGGCGTACCCTTGCGCGGGTGAACGCCACCGAACGCACCCCTGCCGACCTGCTGCGTTCCGCGCTCGCCGCGGACCCAGGACGCCCCCTGGTGACCTTCTACGACGACGCCACGGGCGAACGGGTCGAACTGTCCGTGGCCACCTTCGCCAATTGGGTGGCCAAGACCGCCAACCTCCTCCAGGGCGACCTCGCCGCCGGACCGGGCGACCGGGTCGCGCTGCTGCTGCCCGCGCACTGGCAGACGGCGGTGTGGCTGATGGCGTGCGCGTCGGTGGGCACGGTCGCGGACATGGGCGGGAATCCCGCGGCGGCCGACGTCGTGGTCAGCGGGCCGGACAACCTGGAGGCCGCACGGGCCTGCTCCGGGGAGCGGATCGCGATGGCGCTGCGGCCGCTCGGCGGACGGTTCCCGCAGCCGCCGGAGGGCTTCGCCGACTACGCGGTCGAGGTGCCCGGCCAGGGCGACGTGTTCGCGCCGTTCGCTCCGGTGGAGCCGGAGGAGCCGGCGCTGATCGTGGCCGGGGCGGAGTACACGGCGGCGGAGGTCGTGGAGCGGGCGCGGCGCGACGCGCCGGGGCTGGATCTGACGGGACCGGGTTCCCGGCTGCTGTCGGCGCTGCCGTACGACACCTGGGAGGGGCTCAGCGCGGGGCTCTACGCGCCCCTGGCCGCCGGCGGCTCGGTCGTGCTCTGCCGGAACCTGGACCGTCTCGACGGGGACGCCCTGGCCAAACGGATCGAGAGCGAACGGGTCACGGCGACCGCCCGCTGACCCGGCGAACTCGACCGCCCGCTGACCCGGCGAGCTCGACCGCCCGCCGACCGGGTGGGATCCGCCGCCGTTAACCCGTTCGGCTCATCACCGATCACCCCCGTCGCCTCCCCCGGGTCATCGTCGTAGGAGCAGCAGCACAGGAGCAGGCGCGCACGGCTCGTACGGCAGAGGGGTGGTCCTGAGGTGACCCGTAGCGCAGGGACGCCGGGGGATTCGTCCGAGGGCCGTGCCGGGAGCACGGGGCCGGGGGCGGGGGCGTCGGCCACCGGCGACGGGCTCATACGGCGGCGGCGCGCCCGGCGGCTGCGGATCGCCGCACTCGGCGCCACCGTGCTGGTGCTGGGCGGTCTCGGCGCCGGGCTCGCCGCCTATGTGAAGCTCAGCGGCAACATCACCGCCGACGAGGCGGCCGCCGAGGAGCTCAGGCGCTACGAGAAGGAGCGGCCGACCGCGCTGGTCAAGGGCGCCCAGAACATCCTGCTGATCGGCTCGGACACCCGCTCCGGCTCCGGCAACGGGCAGTACGGGCACTACAACGGCACCGAGCGCTCGGACACCGTGATCCTGCTCCACCTGGCCGCCGACCGGCGCAGCGCGACCGCGGTGTCCCTGCCCCGCGACCTGATGGTGAACGTGCCGAGCTGCCGCAAACCGGACGGAAGCCGCACCGAGCCCATGTTCGCGATGTTCAACTACGCCTACGAGATGGGCGGCTCGGCCTGCCTGATCCGTACGGTCGAGAAGCTGACCGACATCCGGGTCGACCACCATGTCGTCGTCGACTTCAGCGGCTTCAAGGAGATGGTGGACGCGGTCGACGGCGTCGAGGTGTGCCTGAAGCGGCCGGTCACGGACAAGGACGCCAAACTGCGGCTGCCCGCGGGCCGGGTGACCCTCAACGGCGAGCAGGCCCTCGGCTACGTGCGGGTGCGCAAGTCGCTCGGCAACGGCAGCGACACCGACCGCATGGAGCGCCAGCAGCGCTTCCTCGGCGCGCTCGTGAACAAGGTGCGCAGCGACGACGTCCTGCTGAACCCGGTCAAGCTGTACCCGGTCCTGGACGCGGCCACCTCCTCGCTCACCACCGACCCGGCGCTCGCGAGTCTGCGCGGCCTCTACCAACTCGTGCGCGGCCTGCGCGAGATCCCCACCGACCGGGTGCGGTTCCTGACGGTGCCGCGCGAGTCGTACGTCTACAACGCCAATCGTGACCAGCTCGTGGAGCCCGAGGCCGAAAAGCTGTTCGCCAGGCTGCGCGCCGACCAGGCGGTGGAGGTCGCCGGGGAAGTTCCGCGGGATTCGGGAGCAAACGGCTCCAATCCGGACGCCAATTCGGCTTCCCCGGGTCCGAACGCCTCGCATTCCGTGCCGGATTCCATGACCGAACGGGATTCTTCTGCGCATCCGTCCGGCTACGCTGGGTATGTTTTGGGGGCCGCGTTCGACGACGGCGCACCGCGCGTGAGCCCGGCTCACGCCCCCTCTCCCACCCCGACGTTCCACGGCAACACCGCCGCCGAGGACCTCTGCGGGTAAAGCCGCGGCCAAAGGCGAACTTTTGTCCAAGGAAATGGGCGGATTGCCCAGTTGTAGGGACGTGGAATTTGTCACCGGCGTCGCTCGATGCCGAACCGGGCGGATAGTGTGAGCGATCCGGTGCATGCGGCCGCGAGGTCTTCCTGGGGTCGTGCACTGAGTGACCAGACCTGAGCGCCTTGTGGGGGGAAGGCGCCGCGTGGCCCCGACGGAGGATTCGGTAAACCGTGGACGCGCAAGGCCGTGGGCGGGCGGACAACATCGACCCCGCAGACCAGTGGGTGCTCAATCCGAACACTGGCGAATACGAATTGCGACTGACTCCTTCCGCTCCGCAGTCGGCGGTCCCGAGTCCGCGCAGACCCGCCCCGCGCGGCCCCGGCGGAAACGGGGGCGCGGGCGGTGCGGGAGGTCCGGCCGCCGGCCGGCGCTCCGGCGCGCCCGGACGGCAGCAGGTCCGTGACGCCGCGCCGCCCGGCGCGGTGCCGGGTCAGCGCCGCCGGCGCGGCACGCCGCCGCCGGAGGAGCCGCTGCCGGGACGGCGCGGGCACCGGCCGGGGAAGAAGAAGTCGCGGGCCAAGAAGGTCCTGCTGTGGACCGGCGGCACCATGGCGTTCGTCGTCGTCGTCGCGGGCGTGGGCGGCTATCTGGTGCTCAAGCACCTCGAGGGCAACGTCACCACGACCGACGTCGGCAGCGCGGCCAAGCAGGGCTTCAGCAAGGACGAGGCCTTCAACATACTGATCATCGGCACCGACAAACGCACCGGCAAGGGCAACCAGGGCTACGGCGACAAGGGCAGCGTGGGCCACGCGGACACCAACATCCTGCTGCACGTCTCCAAGGACCGTACGAACGCGACCGCGCTGAGCATCCCGCGCGACCTGATCGTGAACGTCCCGGACTGCCCGACCAAGCAGCCCGACGGCTCCACGAAGGTCATCCCGGGCACGGACCACGTCCGCTTCAACACGAGCCTCGGCCAGGACGGCCGCGACCCCGGCTGCACCATGCGCACGGTCAAGGCGGTCACCGGCATCTCGCCGGACCACTTCATGATGGCCGACTTCAACGCGGTCAAGACGCTGACCTCGGCGGTGGGCGGTGTCGACGTGTGCCTCAAGCACGCCGTCAACGACCCCGACTCGCACCTGAAGCTGTCCGCCGGCGAGCACAAGATCGAGGGCGAGCAGGCGCTGGCGTTCGTGCGGACCCGGCACAGCTTCGGCAACCAGGGCGACCTCGACCGCATCAAGGTGCAGCAGCAGTTCCTCAGTTCGCTGATGCGCAAGATGTCCTCCGGCGACACCCTCACCAACCCGGCCAAGCTGTACGACCTGGCCGACGCGGCCACCAAGGCGCTCACCGTCGACACCGGCATCGGCAAGGTCGGCACGCTCAAGGACATGGCCCTGGAGCTGAAGAAGGTGCCGACGAAGAACATCACCTTCCTGACCACCCCGGTGATCGACAACCCGGCGGAGAAGGTCCACGCGACCGTCGTCCTGAACCCCACCACCGCCCCGCAGGTCTTCGACGCCATCAAGAACGACGTCTCCTTCACCGAGGTGAAGAAGAAGCAGAAGCAGCAGAAGGACGCCGAGGCGGCCCGGCTCAAGGGCACCCAGTCCGCGGCCTCCGAGGTGCGGGTGCGCATCC
>NZ_BMVJ01000015.1:141254-144241 GCF_014650655.1 Streptomyces anandii JCM 4720 | reverse complement strand
TCAACGGCGGGGCCGCCGCGGGCAGCGCACAGGAAACTCTTACCTGGCTGCAGAATGATGAGGGCGTACTCAAGTCGGAGAACGCGGGCAACGCGCCCCAGGAACTCGACAGGACCACGCTCGAGTACGCGCCCGACCAGGCGGCCCAGGCCCGCAAGCTCGCGGCCGTCATGGGTCTGTCCGGGGCCGCGCTCAAGCCGGGCGAGAGCGTCACCAACTCCCAGGGGCTGCCGGCGATGACGCTGACCCTGGGCAAGGACTTCAAGGGGGCGGGGGTGTCGCTGACGGCTCCGTCGAAGGCGCCGGAGGTCGACAAGTCCACGGCGGACAAGGTTCAGTGCGCCAGTTGAGCGCACCGTGTGACCTGACGGGCCTGTCATGCGTCTAACAGGACGCATGACAGGCCTGTTCGATGGCTAAAGGGTGGGGAGGATGGGGAGTTGACCCAGAGCGGTCTGCGCGGGGAGGGGCCTGCGGTCGATGACACGATGTCGCTCACGCCGCGAGGCGGCAGCGCGCCGGGGGGCGGCGGCCGGCAGGACGGCGGAGGAGATCGCGGCAACGGGGGCCGCGGCACGGGAGGCAGACGCCCCAAGAGGCGGGTGCTGCGCTGGTCGGCGACCGTGCTGGCGGTGGTGATACTCGGCACGGCCGGCGCCGGATACCTGTACTACCAGCACCTGAACGACAACATCCGCAAGGGCGAGCGCAGCAGCGGCGACTCCAAGGCGCAGAAGGCCGAGCCGAACGCGGCCGGCCAGACGCCGATGAACATCCTGCTGATCGGCTCCGACAGCCGGAACTCCGACGCGAACATCGAGCTCGGCGGCAGCCGGGACAACCGCGGCAACCCGCCGCTCGGCGACGTGGAGATGCTCATCCACCTCTCCGCCGACCGCAAGAGCGCCGCCGTGGTCAGCATCCCGCGCGACACCCGGGTCGACATCCCCAAGTGCACGGATCCCAAGACCGGCAAGGCGTACCCGGCGACCAACGCCATCATCAACGAGTCGCTGGCCCGCGGCGGCGCCGGCTGCACCCTCGCCACCTGGCAGAACCTCACCGGTGTGTACATCGACCACTGGATGACGATCGACTTCTCCGGCGTGGTGAGGATGGCGGACGCGATCGGCGGCGTCGACGTGTGCGTCAAGCAGAACGTGTGGGACCGCCCGCTGCCCGGTGTGCCCGGCGGCTCGGGCCTGAAGCTGAAGGCCGGCACGACGAAGGTCAAGGGCAAGCAGGCGCTGCAGTGGCTGCGCACCCGGCACGCCTTCTACAGCGACCTCGGCCGGGCCAAGGCCCAGCACCTGTACCTCAACTCGATGATCCGCACGCTCAAGGGCCAGAACGTCTTCACCGACACCGGCCGGCTGATGGACCTGGCCGAGGCGGCCACCAAGTCGCTCCAGGTCTCGGAGGAGATCGGCACGGTCAAGAAGCTCTACGACCTGGCCATGCAGCTCAAGACGGTCCCGACCAACCGCATCACCATGACGACGATGCCCAACGTCGAGGACCCGCTCAACCGCGACCACGTGGTGCCGGACGGCGAGAACGCCAAGAAGATCTGGCAGATGCTGCGCGACGACGTGGCCTTCGACGCCAACGGCAAGCCCACGGACGCCAAGCAGGAGAGCACGGCCGAGCCGGCCGCCTCCGCCGACCCGGCCGCGCCGGCCGGCCAGATCGGCGTCACGGTGCAGAACGGTACCCGCACGGCCACGCTCGGCCCGGTCTCGCACCGCGCCGCAGCCGTCGCCGAGTCGCTGGTGCAGAGAGGTTTCACCAAGGCGTCGGCCGATGCCTCGGGCTCGGTGTCCGCGGACCAGACGGTCGTGCGCTACCCGAGCGCCGAGCTGAAGGGCGACGCGGAGGCGGTCGCCAAGGCGCTGGGCATTCCGGCGGGTTCGGTGGAGCGCTCCACGGACGTCTCCGGGGTCACGGTCGTCGTGGGCGCGGACTGGCGCACCGGCGCCACGTACCCGAAGCAGGCGGCACCCAAGGCGGGTGACATCCCGAAGAACTCCGACGCCGTCAACGGGGCGGACGACAGCCAGTGCATGGACGTGTACGCGCCCTACCGCTGGTAGCCGGCCGCCGTACGAGAGCGTGGAAGGGCCCCTCCCGGACGGGAGGGGCCCTCGTCGTTCACCGGTGCGCGCCGCGGGTCTCAGGCCGAGGTGACGACCGCCGGGCGACGGGAGGCGATGACCTTCCTCGCCAGCGACTTCGGGCTGGTCAGGAAGCCCCAGCCCCACGACATGTGCATGGTGGCCAGCGCCACGGGTATCCGCAGCCGCGCTCTCAGCGGCAGGCCCTTGCCCGCCGGCACCGACCCGGCCGCGATCGCCGCCAGATAGCCGCCGGGGACCACCAGGCCCCAGGGCGTCAGCACCGCGCCCACCACGATCCCGGCCGCGATCGCGCACACGGCGGCCGGCGGGGCCAGGTAGCGCAGGTTGATGGAGCCCTCGTGGTAGCGGGCGACCACGTGCCGCCAGCGGCCGTAGTCCTTGTACTGCTTGGCCAGCGCCTTCACGTTCGGGCGGGGCCGGTAGGAGACCCGCAGCTCGGGCGAGAACCAGATCAGGCCGCCCGCCTCGCGGATGCGGAAGTTCAGCTCCCAGTCCTGGGCGCGGATGAACTCCTCGTTGTAGCCGCCCTGCTGCTCCAGGGCCGCACGGCGGAAGACGCCCAGGTACACCGTCTCGGCCGGGCCGGCCGCGCCGCCGGTGTGGAAGGCGGCGTTGCCCACGCCGATCCTCGAGGTCATCGCGGCGGCGACCGCGTGCTCCCAGTCGTTCTCCCCCTCGGCGTGCATGACCCCGCCGACGTTCTGCGCGCCGGTCTCCTCCAGGAGCCGCACCGCCGTGGCGATGTAGTCCGGCGACAGCATCCCGTGACCGTCGACGCGGACCACGACCGGATGGCGCGAGGCCTTGATCGCGGCGTTCAGCGCGGCGGGGGTGCGGCCGGTGGGGTTG
>NZ_BMVJ01000015.1:135328-141227 GCF_014650655.1 Streptomyces anandii JCM 4720 | reverse complement strand
GGGACGGTGTGCACGCGCGGGTCGTCGCGGACGAGCTCGGCGGCGATCTCGTCCGTACGGTCCGTGGACGGACCCAGGGCGATCACGACCTCCATCTCGCCGTCGTACTCCTGCGCGAGGATCGCTTCCACGGCCCCGCGCAGATGCCGCTCCTCGTTGAGGACAGGCATGATCACAGACACGGCGGGGAGCCGCACGTCGGGCTTGGCGTTCATCGGTGCTCACGTTACCGCGAACGGGGGACACCGGTGCGCGCGGCGGGGGTCGCCTGACCGGGCTGCAGATCGTATGGGCCTACGGTGCTCACGGTGCCCACCCACGCCATATGCGGAGGTGTCCCTGCATGTCCACCACGCCGTCCCGGCCTCCCGCGCATGTGCGGCAGGAGCCGCAGCGGGCCGTCGCACCCGAGCGGCCGCACCGGCCGGACCGGCCGGAGCGGCCCGACCGGGTGCCGTACGCGCCCGTGCCGCGCCGGCGGCCGCGCTGGGCCATGCGGGCGGCGACCACGCTGTCGGTGGTGGTGCTCGCCTCGGCGGGGATCGGGCACGCGGTGGTCTCCAGCCTGGACGCCGACATCACCCGGGTCGATCCCTTCAAGGACATGAAGAACCGCCCGCGGCCCGGCCACGGCATGAACGTGCTGCTGGTCGGCACCGACGGCCGGGACCGGATCAGCGCGCAGGAGCGGCAGCGGTACCGGCTGGGCGGGCAGCCCTGTCACTGCACGGACACCATGATGATCGTGCACCTGTCGCAGGACCGGGAGCGGGCCAGCATCGTCAGCCTGCCGCGGGACTCCTACACCGAGATCCCCGCCCTCGTGGACCCGGCCACCGGCAGGCAGCGCCCCGCGCACCCGGTCAAGCTGAACGCGGCGTACGCGGAGGGCGGTCCGAACCTGACCGTGCGCACGGTCGAGAGCATGACCCATCTGAAGATCGACCACTATCTGGAGGTGGACTTCACCTCCTTCATGCGGACCGTCGACGTCCTCGGCGGCGTACAGGTCTGCACGACCGAGCCGCTCAAGGACAGCTACACCGGACTGGACCTGCCGGCCGGCAACCACAGGCTCACCGGCGGCCAGGCCCTGCAGTACGTGCGGTCCCGGCACGTGGACGGGGCCGGCGACCTCGGCCGGATGAAGCGGCAGCAGCGGTTCCTGGCCGCCCTCATCGAGCGGGCGACCTCCTCGCGGGTGCTGCTGAACCCGATGAGGTTCCGGGACGTGACGCGCGCCGTGCTCGGCTCGGTGCGGGCGGACAAGGGCTTCCACACCGACGAGCTGCTGGACCTCGGGCGGGCCATGCGGAACTTCTCGCCCTCCTCCTCGGAGTTCACCACCGTCCCGATCGCGCAGCCGGCCTTCGCCGTGAAGGGGCTCGGCTCGACCGTGAAGTGGGACGAGGCGAAGGCGGAGGAGCTCTTCGGCACCCTGCGCGAGGACCGGCCGCTGGCCGTGCGCAAGCCGGCCGCCAAGCAGCCCGACAGCCGCCCGGACCGGCCGGCGACCGTGGAGGTCCCCCCGCGGCAGATCCGGGTCCAGGTGGAGAACGGCACCTCGACGGCCGGGCTCGGCAGGCGCGTGGACAGCGCGCTCGCGGCGGCCGGATTCCGCACGACGGCGGCGCCCGTGGACTCCAGGGAGCGCGGGGTGAAGCGGACGGTCGTGGTCTACGACCCGCGCTGGGACCGCTCGGCCCGCTCCCTGGCCGCCGCCCTGCCCGGCAGCGAACTGCGCGCCGCCCCCGGCCAGGGCCCCACCCTGCGAGTCATCGCCGGCGCCGACTTCCACGAGGTCCACAAGGTCGAGCCCGAGGACCCCGCACGGCAGGCCGCCGCGGTGGTCAGGGGCGACGAGGTGACCTGCTCCTGAGACGGGGCCCCGGGATCAGTCCTCGTGGCCCTCGGCGACGCGCTTCTCGCGAAGTTCCATGATGGCGCGGCGACGGGCGAGGCGGTGGGTGCGGCGGATCTGGGCCTCCTGGTAGCGGCGCTGGTCGCGCTCGGTCTCGGGCAGGACGGGCGGGACCCGGCGGGGCTTGCCGTCGGCGTCCACGGCGGCGAAGACCAGGTAGGCCGAGCCGACCTGGGTGGGCGGCGCGGACTCGTTCCAGCGCTCGGCCAGCACCCGCACGCCGACCTCCATGGAGGTGCGGCCGGTCCAGTTGACCTGGGCCTTCACATGGACCAGGTCGCCGACGCGGACGGGCTCCAGGAACGCCATCTCGTCCATGGACGCGGTGACCGCGGGCCCTCCGCTGTGCCGGCCGGCCACGGCACCCGCCGCGTCGTCGACCAGTTTCATGATCACCCCGCCGTGCACCGTGCCCAGGAGGTTGGTGTCGTTGTGGGTCATGATGTGGCTGAGGGTGGTCCGGGAGGCCGAGGTCGGCTTGCCCGGGATCTCCGGGGCCTCGGATTCCGCGGCGGGGGCCTGGTCTGTCATGGCCCCCACCTTATGCCGGGGCGACATCCGGGGAATTTGTGTCAGCTTCGCAACAGCGCTGACCTTATTTTCCGACGGCTCTTGTAAGGCACATACTCGCTGCCTGCACACTGGGGCCCATGAATGATTGGCCCGAGGGGTGGTCCGACGACAACCGCGGCACCCGGTACGGACGCGGCAGTGCCGGCGCACAGCCGGAGAGCGCGCGCGTGATGCGCCAGGTGCGACGCGGCCCGGCGACACCGCCCGGGCAAGGCGGTGGCTACGGCGCGCCGCCGCAGCGAGTCCCGCGGCAGCCGTCGTACGTGAACGGCCAGGGCTACGACGAGGGCCACGGCCAGGACGCGTACGACAGCGGCTACAACACCGGTCAGGTCTACGGCGGCGGCGCCGGCGGCCCGGCCGGCCCCGGTGACGGGTACGCCCGCGCCGCCCGCCCCGCGCCGAACTGGCGCCGCCGCATCAAGTGGACCGCGATCACGCTGGTCACGGTGCTGGTGGTGACCTCGGTGGCGACCTATGTGTGGGCCGACTCCAAGCTGCACCGCGACGTCGACCTGTCCAAGGTGATCGACCGGCCCGAGGCCGGCAAGGGCACGAACTACCTGATCGTCGGCTCCGACAGCCGCGCCGGCATGTCGTCCGCGGACAAGCAGAAGCTGCACACCGGCTCCGCCGAGGGCAAGCGCACGGACACGATGATGATCCTGCACGTCGGCGACAACGGCGACACACTGATCTCGCTGCCCCGCGACTCGGACGTGGTGATCCCCACGTACAAGGGCTCGACGTCCGGCAAGGTCTACCAGGGCACGGGCCGGCACGTGAAGCTGAACGCCGCGTACGCGGAGGACGGCCCCGAGCTGCTGGTGCGCACCATCGAGTACAACACCGGGCTGCACATCGACCACTACGCGGAGATCGGCTTCGGCGGCTTCGCGAAGATCGTGGACGCGGTCGGCGGCGTCGACATCACCATCGACAAGGCCTTCAAGGACAAGTACTCCGGCGCCGACTTCAAGGCCGGCAAGCAGACGCTGAACGGCGAGCAGGCGCTGGCCTTCGTCCGCACCCGGCACGCCTTCGCCGCCTCCGACCTGCAGCGCACCAAGAACCAGCAGAAGTTCCTGGCCGCCCTGGCCCACCAGGTGGCCACCCCCTCCACCGTCCTGAACCCCTTCAAGCTCTACCCCACGATGGGCGCGGGCCTGGACGCCCTGACCGTCGACAAGGACATGGGCCTGTGGGACCTGGCCTCCATGTTCTGGGCGATGAAGGGCGTCAACGGCGGCGACGGCACCTCGATGAACATGCCCATCTCCGGCTCCACCGGCGGCAACCTGGTCTGGGACAAGGCCAAGGTCAAGACCCTGGTCAACGAGCTGAAGAACGACGACAAGGTCACGGTCACCGGCAACTGACCGGCCACGGCACGAAAGGCCGGGGCACGCACGAAAGGCCGGGGCACCCGGGCGGGCGCCCCGGCCTCGCGCACGCCGGACTCACATCCGGGCGCCCGCCATCGTGCGACAGCTCTCGGCGCAGCGGCGACACGCCTCGGCGCAGCGCATCATCATCTGGTCGTCGGGCATGGACATGCAGGCCTCGGCGCACATGTCGCACGCCTTGGCGCACATCGCGCACATCTCGGCCGACATGGGCGAGCGGCGCATCATCATGTCCGCGCACATGCGGGTCGTCTCGGAGCAGTCCATGAGCGCGCGCATGATCTGCATCTGCGCCTGGCCGCCCATCTGCATGCAGGAGCTCATGGCCTCCTCGCACATGTTGTGGCACGACATGCACGCGTCGACGCAGTCCTGCATCTCCTTGCTCATCGGGGTCATCGTGGGCTGGGCCATGGCTCCTCCTGTGGGCGGGCGGGACCCCGGGGCGGGTCCCGTGCCCTTCCGTCGTACGCCCGGCCGCCGCCCCGCGCCATCCGACGGAAGCACGGAATCCGCTACGTCCGTCCGGATGACCCGGGGCGTGCCGTTCGCCGGCGCCGGCCGCTCCGCGCGGTCAGTAGTAGATGACCACCGCGCTGTGGGTGGCCCAGTGCCACTCGATCGCGCCGTGCTGGAAGTTGCCGCGCCGCCCGGCCGCGATGCCGAACTCGTCGCTCACCGGGAGCCCGAGACGGCTGCCCGAGCCGCCGAGGCTCAGGTACTTCGCGAGGATCCCGCCGTGCACCTCGTGCGCCCCCGTGCCGCTGGACCAGTACACGTTTCCGCCCTGGAACTGCGAGGCCCGGCCCCCGGTCACCACCGTCTCGTCACTGAGCGGGAAGCCCAGGAAGGAGGTCACTCCGCCCAGGGACAGGAACTTGGTCAGGATCCCCCCGGCCACCCAGTGCACCGGGAGCCCCTTCTTCCAGTAGATCCGCCCGTGATCGAACCACTGCACCGCGGTGCCGGTGGTGGAGGCCGGCATCTCGACCGTCCGCGCGGCGCCCAGACCGGAACGCTGTGCGCCCATCGAGGCGTACTTGGCGCCGATCCCTCCGTGGGTGACCGTCCGGAACGGGTCGGTGAAGCCGTAGCCCATGCCGCGCAGGGTGGAGATCACCTGCGGCAGCGCCGCCGGGTCGGAGGAGCCCTCGCCCGGGTGCATCAGGATGATCGCGCCCGGCACCGTGTACTGGCGCACCCGGGCCAGGATCGTCGCGGTGGAGACGCCCTTGTAGCCGGTGGTGTCGAAGGTCCAGTCCCAGTTGACGTAGTACTTGCGCAGCGCCAGGTCCCGGTTGAGCCCCGGGTCGGCATAGCCGTCCCGGTACGGCGCGCGGAACCATCCGCCCGAGTCGTGACCGAGCCTGCGGTAGGCCGCCTCGGCCTTGTCCAGCTCCGCCCACCGCTGAGCCTGCGTCAGCTTGCTGAAGTACGGGTGGTCGTAGCTGTGGTTGACCAGCTTGCTCCCCGCGTCCATGATCGCGCCGGTAGCGGCCGGGTAGCGTTCCACGAACCGCCCGGTCAGCGAGAAGGCGGCCGTGATCCCGTTCGCCTTCAGGGTGTTGAGCACACTCGGCACCCCGGCGTCGCTCCAGTCGGCGTCGAAGGTCAGCGTGACCACCTTCGCCGTGTCGTAGCCGCGCTCGAGCACCTGCGCCCGGTACGGCGCCGCGTCCGCGGCCCGCGCGGGCGGGGCCGCCACCGCCGCCGCCATGGCAGCCGTCAGCCCGACGGCCGCCGCCTTCCCCCACGCCCCGCGGCGGCTCACCGGCCGCAGCGCGTTCACCGGACTCCACCCCATCGCAACCACCCCTCCCTTGCCGGGCCCCGCCAACTCCACCGTGCGCCCACCGACGGACCGCGGTACCACCCCGAAGGTCCCGCACCTCACGACGAACGGCCCATGGACCACCCGCTCCACGTACGACGACAGCCCCCGGCGTGGCGCCGGGGGCTGTCGTCGTACGTGCGGGGCGGTGGCTGTTCTCAGCGCGGC
>NZ_BMVJ01000015.1:127091-135301 GCF_014650655.1 Streptomyces anandii JCM 4720 | reverse complement strand
ATCCGCTAGGGAAGGTTCCTCGCCATCACGATGCGCTGAACTTGGTTCGTGCCCTCATAAATCTGGGTGCTTTACAGGTCGGCCACTTCTGCCCATCCCCGGCCCCTGTTGGTCATGCGTTGGTCACGTGTCCAACCGGTCCAGCTCAGGGGAGCTTGACACCGGCGTGCTTCGTTGAGAGGAGTGCTCTGGGCGCCCGAGTGGCAACCAGCAGCTGAGGTGACTCGGCCCCTCCCCGCACGGGGGCCGGATCCCACAGGTGATGATGCAGTGCTACTGAGAGACCTGCTTCGTAGCCTCGATGAACCGGCTCCAGGAGGCTGGATTGAGACTCAGGTGAGCCCCTTCCCGGCGCTTGGTGTCCCTCACCATCACCCTCTGTGAATCGTTGTCGGCCACCTCCACGCAACTGTCGGACTTGGTGTAGGTGCTGGTGCGCCAGTTAGGTTCGCTTGCCAAGGTGATCGTCTCCTAGTCGGTTGCCATCCGGTCAAAGTGCTGGATTGCGGCCAGTATCAGGTCCCTGGCGGTCTGCCCGTACACCGCAGCCCGCCTGTGAGACTCGAAGACCCTCATGTAGATGTCGATCTCCCGTGGCTGAGTCACGACCATTTCCGCGGAGAACGTCTCCAACATGACGCGCTTGTCGTCAAACATCACGAAGCCATGGCCGATCCACGTGTTGAGCAGCGCAGAACGAGGAACGATGCCCAGGCTGAGCCGAGGAAGCGCCAGAACGGCCAATAGTCGGTCGAGCTGGGCTCTCATCACCCCGGAGCCACCGTGGTTCGAGTAGAGGGCCTGCTCGCCAAGGAGGACATTGAAGATCCGATCGCCCTGGTACAGGTACTGCTGTCGTTCGAGCCGCTTCGCCACGGCGGCTTCCATGTCTCCTGGGGTGTCGTACAGGCGTGCCACCTCATCGAAGATGGCCCCGGCGTACTCGGCGGTCTGGAGCGTGCCCCAGACGACGTTCGGTTCCCAGATGCGGAAGACCTTGGTCTTCCTGTAGAGCGGTAGGGACTGCTTCTGGCGTCCTTCAGCCCCGGTCTGGAGCAGTCGCCGCCACTCCAACCACAGCTCGTCAATGTGGCGGACCGTCGCGATGAGGTCTTGGACTGCGGCTTCATGCCCGGTCTTCTCGCACCAGACACGGATGTCGTCCTCGGAAGCGTTCTGCTTGCCGTTCTCGATGCGAGAGACCTTGGACTCCTGCCAACCGGTCGCAGCGGCGAAGGCCCGGCCGCTACTGAATCCCGCGTCCTTGCGGAATCCACGCAGCCGGGCTCCCAACGCCTCTCGCGTCACTTGTGCTTGGTTGTTCACGGAAGGATCAGGGCTTGTACTCGGGGTGGGGAATAGCGGAGGCCCAGAGCAGATCCCGCACGCGGACGCATTCGGCGACGACAGCAGGGGTGTCGATCACCTCGTTCCCGATGAACCTTCCTGAGCCGTTGAAGTGCCCCACAGCGATGATCGAGTCGTCGAACAGCCACCAGTCATTTCCGCCTACGGGGAAGGTCAACCCCTCGGGCAACTGGTGTCGCGGATACCACCTGACGGACTCGCCGGCCTCCTCGTTGACGTGCGCTGTGACGTATTCCCACTGGATGTACGGAGTGTGCGGTTCGGTGACGATTCGCACCCGACGCATGGTCTTGCCTGCGCCGGTGACACGCCTTACGAGCTGTGCCCACGGCTCCATGTACGAGTGGTCCAAGGGCTCGCCTCGAAGCCAGCTCGCGTAGGGGCCGTCCTCTACCGGGACTGAGTAGTCGTCCCTCAGCTCCAGATGGAAGGCGCCGTGCTCACAGCTATCGAACAGCTGGTTGCGCTCGGCGCTGGAGATCAGCTCCACGCGGTTCCTCCAGTAGCGCGGTGATCGCGGCCCTGGGGACCTCGACCACGGTTTCGTAGTCCGGGATTTCCATCTGTGCCAGTGCCTCGGTGTCGGTCACCTCCTGGCCCTGCACAACGTACGTACCTCCAGGAGTGAGGACCACAAGGGGGTCCTCAAGGCGCTTGAACTCCCCACAGGGAAGCCCGTCCTTCGTCAGGTGCTCGAACAGCTCGGTGGGCACCTCCACAGCCGTCTCGCCCTCGCGGATGGTGAGCTGCATCAGCAGGTCATTCGCGAAGATCTTCCAGCCCTGGACGAGGTACGTGTCCCGATCCGTGGCGTAGAGGGTCGGGCACTCTCCCCCTTGGGAGTTCTTACCAAGGAACCGTAGCTTCATGGCTGCTCTCCTGTCCGCTGCCTTGCGCCGGATTGCGCGGCCCTCCAAGCGTCGAGCAGGGGTTCTATGCCGTCAATCTTCCCGCTGCAAACTGGCGCAATCTCCTTGGGGGTTGGGCGCCAGCCGCTCTACGGTCATCAGCGAACCCAACCCGCCCAGGCGGCACCGAGGGGAGAATCGTGGTGGCCAGCGTGATCCGAGACCCTGAGACGACCAGAGAACACCTCGAAGTTGACTGGTTCAGGGACACCGTCACCGTGATTCAGCTCATGGACCTCTCCCGGTCGACCCGAGCGGACATCGACGCCAGGACGGCCGAGTGCATCGGGCACCTGGAAGAGCTGTTGGCCGTAGACCTGGGCGCGGACCAGGACGACGAGGTGATGGAACTGTTTCGCCGGGCGTACAGGCACCTCGACTTGTCCAGCCGTCCGACGCCGGCCACCCCCGCCTACGACGCATTCGCCTATATGCGAGATACGGCGACTGTCACCTTCGAACTGCTGAAGGTCTACGTGACGAAGAACGAGGGCCAGGACCAGTGAGCGTCAAAGCCGTACTCCGCTTCGTGAACTACAAGATTACCCGAGACCCCGACGGAGAGAGGACCTGGCGGGCCCGCTGCGTGTCCGGGGACGAGGAGGAGTGTGGAGCCGAGTCCTTGGTTTTCGGGGGCGATGAACCCCCTGCCGACTGGATGGCCGAGCATACCGCTACGACTGGGCACCAGCGCTTCCAGCGGATCTACAAGGATTACGCCCTGGTGGAGAAGGCGGAGTAGTGGCGAGCCGACCTAGCAGGCCGTTGAGTTGGGGCTGGTGCGTCCTCGGCCGCCACTGGGACATGGTCGTCTTCATAGGTCCGGTCGAGTCGGACGGCATGCAGGCCCCCGTACATGCCTGCGAAGGCTGTTGCGCCTACATGCGGAACTTCGTCCGCAACTACAACCGGCGCCGGGACAAGCAACCGGCCTAGAAGCTCCCGCTCATCCGCCTCCCCCGACGGATGAGCGGGGTCCAACACCCACCCCCGGCCTGGGACGTCACGGTCGGGGCCTGGGGTGGGTCAGCAAGTGCACATCAAATCAGAGGTAGAGAGGACTTCCGAATGACTGTGGCACCTGAAAGGCCCGTCTCCCTGCTCCAGGGCAGGGACCTGGTGTCGCCCGAGCTGTTCGCGCGCCTCGTGGACTTCTGCGCCGAGGAGTACGGGCACGAGCGGTCGATGGCCGACCGCATCATGAACGAGGCCCTGGCGTTCATCGACGTCATGGGCAAGACCGGTGAGGGCATGTCGCCCTCTCAGGTCGTGGACCCCGGCTGGCACACCTTCATGCTCCACACGGAGGAGTACGCCGCCTTCTGCACCGAGCGGTACGGCCGGTTCATCCACCACGCCCCGAAGAGCCGCTACCGGGACAAGGCCACGATGGTCGACATCGTGGTCAAGATCCGCGCCCACGGCTACGAGGTGGACGAGTCCCTGTGGGGCACCAAGGCCGACTGCAACGAACCGACGTGCTGCGGCGACGGCCCGTGCTGCTGATGAGGGCCGCTGTCAGTGCCGGCCGCTAGAGTCCGGCCCTCACGATCCGGGACTCTAGGTACAAAAGGGGAGTTTTCATGGCAACTGTCGAAGGAACGAAGGGGCGGGGCCGTTTCACGGCCTTCTCCATGTTCGGACCCGTCTTCGGCTACGCGAGCACTCTTGTAGATGACCAACAGGTTGCCTACGTTGGTCCCCTGACCCCCGGAATCGAGTGGCACCTG
The DNA here is from genome assembly GCF_014650655.1 of Streptomyces anandii JCM 4720. Lineage (GTDB taxonomy): Bacteria > Actinomycetota > Actinomycetes > Streptomycetales > Streptomycetaceae > Streptomyces > Streptomyces anandii. The sequence continues at coordinate 131,295 of NZ_BMVJ01000015.1, read as the reverse complement.
CTCTGGCGAGTGGCAGAGAGGTGCTGTCGGGCGGGAGAAGGGGAAGTGGCACACGCCCGGTGGATCATTACCCAGGCGAACCGCGCGTTCATCTGCGGCAGTGACGTCGCCGTAAAGCTCTCCGACTCCGATTGGGAAATGGAGCCTGGTGGTCGACTCATGGAACTCGGCGCCCCCTGGTGCAACCAGGACGTTTTGGTCACCGGCAACGTCGCAGTGCCGGACCTGACCGCCGAGCAAATCGCCCCGAAGTTCACCTACTACCCGCAGTACGCGGGATGACGCCCCGACCACTCTCGCTCTCGCAAAGGTCAAGTGGCCGAGGCGCCTGGCTCCCCACCACCATCAGATGAAGGGAACTCACCTATGAGGATAGACCTTCCGGCGGCAACGCCGGGGCTTGATCCGCCGGGCGGGCGGTCCGGCCGGGCCGCAAAGTGCCCGGCACAAGGCCCGCTGAGCCGCCCTCTGGATACCAGCCTCTGAGGGAGTGAATTAGGCTCCATGACTGCCAATGGGACGCCGCCGTGTCCCTGAGGCCAGAAACCCCCCACAGTTCGGATGCGGGGGGTTTCGCATTGTGACGCCCGCCAGAAGCCAGGACACAGCCGCCGGAAGTGGTACCGGCTGCGGGCTTTGTTTGCTAGAGCAGTATGCGGAACGGATTCTCTTCGAGGGGTTCGGGCCGTTCTGCGGTCGGTACAGGATACCGTGCGGATCACCACAGGCGCGAAGCACTAGGGATTTCAGCCGGGTTGGCTACCTGCTTCAGCCGATTCCTCAAGTATCGCTTTGGCCTTGTGCGTCAGCTCTCCCCCTGCCTTACCGGCAACTGTGGTCAGAAACCCATCTCTTCTGGCTCGCTTCAGGTGATCCTTCACCGTCTCAGGTCGACGGCCGATGAGCCGGGCCAGCCATGGAATGGGCGCAGGAGCCCCAAAATCCGCCATGGCGGTGTACGTGGCTACAAGCAAGGTCAAGTACCGCTCTGAGACGCCTTCGCCCTCCAGGGCGAGGCCCGCCGCCTCTCCCATCTCGTTCAGCTTCCCTGCCACCTCCTCCAACGTCCGCTGGGCTTCGGGAGCCTGCTTCGCCAACTCCAGGGCTGCGGCTACATCGAGCCTGCGCAGGACAGTGGTCGAGATGCCCCGTGCCACCTCACGAGCAGGGGCATCTTCGGCCGGCTCGATGGTGATCCGTTGTGGTCCCCCGTTGATCGGCCCCACGGGCCACCACATGCGGACCACCCAGGCGCCTTGCTGCTGAGTGATCTCGAACCCACTGTCATCCGCTTCCATATCACTCAAGTTAGCACACCCAGGGGGTTCCACCCTGTGTTGACAACCCCGGGTGGTCAGTGCTCAAACTTGAAACGCCGGGGGGTGACCGGCGCGACGGCGGGGCGGGCCCGTACGTCGGCAGCAGCAGGAGGGGGCCGCTTCAGTGGCAAGGGCATGGGTCGCGCGGTCGAAGGACGACCCGAAGAAGTGGACGACGTTCTGGTACGACCCGGACGGCAAGCAACGACAGAAGACGTTCGAGACCAAGAAGCGGGCTGATGACCAGCGCAAGCGCAAGGAACAGGAACTCGACGCCGGGACCTACCTGGACGACCGCTTGGGCAAGCAACCCGTGACGGCCGTGTGGGAGCAGTGGACGAATCAAAGGAAGCTGGAGAACAGCACCAAGAAGCAGTACCGGTCGATCCTCAACACGACCATTGAGCCGTTCTTCAAGGCCCGTTCCATCGTGTCCCTGAAGGTCGCTGATGTTGAGCAGTGGCTCTTGTGGATGGAGCAGGACCGGAAGCTGTCCGCCCGCACACGGCGTCAGCGGTTCTCGTTCTTCTCCGGGATGATGGACTGGGCTGTCGTCAACGAGATCGTCGGCCGGAACCCGTGCAAGAAGGTCAAGGGCGCGGGCAGCCGCGCCAAGGAGATCCGGGAGCAGAAGAGCACCGCAAGGCGGCTCACGACGCGGGAAGTTCTTGCGATGCTGGATGCCGCTCCTCCGCGATACCGCGCGATGCTGTGGCTCATGGCCGGGTGCGGCCTGCGGCTGGGTGAGGCCATGGCGGTGTCCCGTGATCAGATCGACTTCAAGGCCGAGACGCTCCGCGTCGACTTCCAGATTGCGGAGGACGGAGACACCGAGTCGGGGAAGAACAGCGCGATCCAGCGTCGGCACATCAAGGCTCGTGATGAAGGTGAGCCAGGGCGTACCGTCCCCCTCCCGCCGAACGTCGCCTTCGAGCTACGGCGGCACCTCAAGAACCACGGCGTATGGGGGCCGGAGCGGCTTCTCTTCCCCAACGTGACGCGTACTGGCTACCTCTACGCGTCGTACTTCTACCCGAAGATCTGGATGGAGGCTCTGGGCAAGGGACAGGTGAAGTACTGCAAGGCGCACTCACTCCGGCACTACTACGGGTCGCGACTGCTGTACGCCGGAGTCCCCGAGAACGACGTGGCCGACTGGATGGGCCACAGCAGTACGGACGTGCTGAGGGAGCACTACCACTACATCTTCGAAGGGGCCGAGCAGCGTGGCCGGGCGGCCATCGCGACGATGTTGACGCCCGGCGCCGACGACCCGACGGAGGCATCAGAGGTCGCCTGATCCGCGTACGACGACAGCCCCCGGCGTCGCGCCGGGGGCTGTGTTGTTTGTGCAGGTCAGTGGCCATTTTCAGCCCGGCATCTGTCCAGGATTTCCCCAGCATGACGCCCAGGAACGGCCCTGATCAGGCCACAACGGACAGAAAGCCGGGGGCGTCCCGCCGGACCTTCGAAACAGCTCCTGACCTGCAAAAACCCTGCTAGGGAAGGTTCCTTGCCATCACGATCCGCTGAACTTGGTTCGTGCCCTCATAAATCTGGGTGATCTTGGCATCGCGCATCATGCGCTCGACCGGGTAGTCGCGGGTGTAGCCGTAGCCGCCGAGGAGCTGGACGGCGTCCGTGGTGACCTCCATGGCGACGTCGGAGGCGAAGCACTTGGCGGCGGCACCCTGGAAGGTGAGGTCGCTGTCGCCGCGCTCGGACTTGGCGGCGGCCGCGTAGGTGAGCTGGCGGGCGGCCTCGATCTTCATGGCCATGTCGGCCAGCATGAACTGGATGCCCTGGAAGTCGGCGATCGGCTTGCCGAACTGCTTGCGCTCCTTGACATAGCCCTTGGCGTAGTCGAGGGCGCCCTGGGCGATGCCGAGTGCCTGGGCGGCGATGGTGATGCGGGTGTGGTCGAGGGTCTTCATCGCGGTGGCGAAGCCGGTGCCCTCGGCGCCGATCATGCGGTCGGCGGGGATGCGCACGTTGTCGAGGTAGACCTCGCGGGTGGGCGAGCCCTTGATGCCGAGCTTCTTCTCCGGGGCGCCGAAGGAGACGCCCTCGTCGGACTTCTCGACGACGAACGCGGAGATGCCCTTGGAGCGCTTCTCGGGGTCGGTGACCGCCATCACGGTGTAGTACTCGGAGACGCCCGCGTTGGTGATCCAGCGCTTGACGCCGTTGAGGACGTAGTGGTCGCCGTCGCGGACGGCCTTGGTCTTCATGCCGGCCGCGTCGGAGCCGGCGTCCGGCTCGGAGAGGCAGTACGAGAACATCGCGTCGCCCTTGGCGAGCGGGGTCATGTACTTCTTCTTCAGCTCCTCGGAACCGGAGAGGATCACCGGCAGCGAGCCCAGCTTGTTCACCGCGGGGATCAGCGAGGAGGACGCGCAGACGCGGGCCACCTCCTCGATCACGATGACCGTGGCGAGGGCGTCGGCGCCCGCGCCGCCGTAGCTCTCGGGGACGTGCACGGCGTGCAGGTCGTTGGCGACCAGGGCGTCGAGGGCCTCCTGCGGGAAGCGGGCCTCCTCGTCCACCGCGGCGGCGTACGGCGCGATCTTCGCCTCGGCCAGCGAGCGGACGGCGTCGCGGAGCATGTCGTGCTCCTCGGACGGGCGGTACAGGTCGAAGTCAGCCGATCCGGCCAAGGTCTCTCACTCCAAAGAAGACGCACTGACGCTAATTACCGTTAAGTAACTCAATTTTAGTGGCCCGCTCAGGGCCCTGAGTACGTGAGCTTGGCGACAGCGGGGACATCGCCCGGCGAAGGCCCCGCGGCCGCCCCCGATATGCTCGGCACCGCATTACCATCGTCCCTCCTGGAGCACCCATGAGCCTCAAGATCACCGTGATCGGCACCGGCTATCTCGGCGCGA
>NZ_BMVJ01000015.1:112067-127065 GCF_014650655.1 Streptomyces anandii JCM 4720 | reverse complement strand
CCCACGCCGCGGCCATGGCCGAGATGGGGTTCGAGGTGCTCGGTCTCGACGTCGTGCCCGAGAAGATCGAGATGCTGCGCCGGGGCGAGGTCCCGATGTACGAGCCGGGGCTGGAGGAGCTGCTGCGCCGGCACGTGGCCGGGATCGAGGGCTCCACCGGGCGGCTGCGCTTCACCCAGGACTGGGCCGAGGTGGGCGCCTTCGGCGACGTCCACTTCGTCTGCGTGAACACCCCGCAGAAGCACGGCGAGTACGCCTGCGACATGTCCTACGTCGACTCCGCGATCACCTCGCTCGCCCCGCACCTGGCCGGCCCCGCCCTGGTCGTCGGCAAGTCGACCGTGCCGGTTGGCTCGGCCGACCGGCTGGCCCGGACGATCGCCGAGCTCGCGCCCGCGGGCGAGGACGCCGAGCTGGCCTGGAACCCGGAGTTCCTGCGCGAGGGCTTCGCCGTCCAGGACACCCTGCACCCCGACCGGATCGTGGTCGGCGTGCGCAGCGAGCGGGCCGAGAAGCTGCTGCGCGAGGTGTACGCGGCACCGATCGGCGAGGGCTCTCCCTTCGTCGTCACCGACTTCCCGACCGCGGAGCTGGTGAAGACCTCCGCGAACTCCTTCCTCGCCACGAAGATCTCCTTCATCAACGCCATGGCCGAGGTGTGCGAGGCCGCGGGCGGCGACGTGGCCAAACTGGCGGAGGCGATCGGGTACGACGACCGGATCGGGAAGAAGTTCCTGCGCGCCGGGATCGGCTTCGGCGGCGGCTGTCTGCCCAAGGACATCCGTGCCTTCATGGCGCGCGCCGGTGAGCTGGGCGCGGACCAGGCGCTGACGTTCCTGCGCGAGATCGACTCGATCAACATGCGCCAGCGCGGGCAGATGGTGGAGCTGGCCCGGCAGGCGCTGGGCGGCGGGCCGTTCCTGGGCAAGCGGGTCGGGGTGCTCGGCGCCACCTTCAAGCCCGACTCGGACGACGTGCGCGACTCGCCCGCCCTCAACGTGGCCGGGCAGATCCATCTGCAGGGCGGCCAGGTCACGGTGTACGACCCCAAGGGCATGGACAACGCCCGGCGGGTCTTCCCGACGCTCGGGTACGCCGGTTCCGCGCTGGAGGCGGTGCGGGGCGCGGACGTGGTGCTGCACCTGACGGAGTGGCGGGAGTTCCGGGAGCTGGACCCGGCCGAGCTGGGCGGGGCGGTGGCCTCCCGGCTGATCCTGGACGGCCGCAACGCGCTGGACCCGGAGCTGTGGCGGCGGGCCGGGTGGACGTACCGGGCGATGGGGCGCCCGACCGCCTGAGGGCGCCGGCTTCGGCGCTGCGGCGCTTCCACGGTCTCTTCGCGGATGACGCCGGTTCGGCCGAGGCTCAGTCGGCCGAACCGGCGTCTTCACGCATTCTGCACCACGGCGCGCCGGTGTGCCGGTGAACCTCCTGTGAGTTCACGCATCCTTCGCGCGGTAGCGGCGCATCTTGGCGCGCGCCCCGCACACCCGCATCGAGCACCAGCGGCCGCGCCCGGCCGGGCTGCGGTCGTAGTACGCCCAGTGGCAGGTGTCGGCCTCGCACGCCTTCAGACGGGTCCAGCTGCCCTCGACGAGCGCCTGGGCGACCGCGGCGGCGACGCGTGAGAGCAGCGGTCCGCCGTCGGCGGGGGCGAGGGCGGCCGAGCCGTCGCGCTCGTCGACGTCCAGCACCAGCGGGGCGCCCGCCAGCAGCCGGCCGAGGGGGGTGACCTCGCGGTGCGGCGGGTGGCCGGCGTGCGCGAGCAGCGTGGCGCGCAGCGACTCGCGCAGTTCGCGGGCGAGCGGCGCTTCCTCCTCGGCGATCCCGAAGCGCGCCCTGCCGTCCGCGGTGTCGAGGGAGTCGGCGCCCGTCTCGATGTCCAGCGTGTTCACCAGGGACTCGACGAGAGCCAGGCCCCCCGGTGCGGGCGATCGCTCACTCATGCCAGTGACGGTACCTCCCCTGACCGGTTGCGTCGTTACCGGTTATGGGGGAGCATCAGGTAACCGTTACTGGTTGCCAGCTCCTACGGGTAACCAGGTGACCAGTAACCCCAACCGTCACTGGGAGGAAGTCATGGCTCTCGCCGAGCTGGGTGTCGTCGTACTGGACTGTCCCGACCCGCGCGCGCTCGCCGGGTTCTACGCCGAGGTCCTCGGCGGAACCGTGGAGGGCGAGGGCGACTGGGTGGACCTGAAGGTGCCGGGCGGGCAGGCGCTGGCGTTCCAGGCCGCCCCCGGGTTCGTGCCGCCGCGGTGGCCCGCCGCCGACCACTCGCAGCAGTTCCACCTGGACCTCGTCGTGAAGGACCTCGACGAGGAGTTCCACCTGGACCTCGTCGTGAAGGACCTCGACGCGGCCGGGAAGGGCGTCCTCGCGCTCGGCGCACGGCCGCTGGACGCCGAGGACCGCGAGCGCGGTTTCCGGGTCTACGCGGACCCGGCCGGGCACCCGTTCTGTCTGTGCGCCTGCTGAGATCGGGGTGCGGCGGCTCAGCCGTCCAGTTCGGCGATGCGGGCCGTGGAGGGCTCGCGCCGCCGCTGGGCGGCTCGGGCCGTGAAGTCGGCGCCGCGCAGTACACGCTGGACGTTGCCCCAGGTCAGGAGCGCCACGTCGGACTCGGGCCAGCCCCGGCGCAGGAGTTCGGCGATCAGATGCGGGTAGCCGGTGGCGTCGGGCAGTTCGCGCGGGTGGGCGGTGCCGGCGTCGTACGTGCCCGACAGGCCGACGCACTCGGGGCCGGCGAGCGCGCGGACATGGTCGAGGTGGTCGGCGACGTCGCGGAGCGAGGGACCGGTCTGCTCGGCCGTCAGCGGCACCAGGCACAGGCCCTTGGCGGCGCCGAGTCCGGCGAGCAGGTCGTCGGGCAGGTTGGCCGGATGGGGGCGCAGGGCGCGGGCGGCGGAGCGCGTGAACAGCACGGGCGCACGGGAGGCGGCGAAGGCGCGGCGCACGGTCTGCTCGGAGGCGCCGGACAGGTCGGCGATCACGCCCAGCCGGTTCATCTCCCGGATCACCTCCTCGCCGAAGCGGGTGAGCCCCGCCTCGCTCGCCCAGGAGGCGCCGGACAGGGTGAGCACGCGCAGGCCGAGGGCGTGCAGGGAGCGCAGGATGCCGAGGCAGTCGCCGAGCGCGGCGGCCCCGGCGGGCCCGAGCAGCACGGCGACCCGGCCGCGGTGGCGCACGTCGGCCACCTCGCCGGCGGTGTGCGCCAGGCGCAGCCCCTCGGAGTGGGCGGCGACGACCGTGCGCACCAGGTCGAGCTGTTCCAGGGTGGCGCCCACGGCGCGGTCGCCGGCCAGCCCCTCGGGCAGGTGCAGCGCCCAGAACACGGCACCCACGCCGCCCTCGCGCAGTCGCGGCACGTCGGTGTCCAGGTCGCTCTCGCCCAGTTCGAGGTCGTACCAGGGCAGGCGTCTGAGGGCCCAGGGCAGCCCGCAGTAGCCGTCGGCGACGGGGTGGGCGGCGAGCAGCGCGCGGGCCCGCTCCAGGGGGGCGGCGCCGGGGTCGGTGACGGGGGTGTACGGCGTGGCCGCGAAGGGGTCCTCGACCAGCTCACCGAGGTCGTCGAGGCCCTCCAGGCCGTCGACCCCGGGCGAGGCGTGCAGGTCGTCCTGGAGGTCGGCCATGGCGTGCTCCGTACGTCGGGACCGCGTCGTGGACGCAGTCGTGAGCGCGGTACGGTCACCGTCGCACGGAGCGTGGGGCGCTTCCTGGTGGGTGGGGCGTTCGGGGGTACCGTCCGCTCGGCGCCCGGTGCCGGCCGCCCCACCCGCGCGGATCAGCCGTCGAGCTGCCCGATCGTGGCGTTGGACGGCGCGCGCGTGGCCCGCAGGTCCCGGGCCACGTCCTCGGCGGCGCCCAGCACCCGTACCGCGTTCTGCCAGGTCAGCTTGGCCAGGTCGGTCCTCGACCAGCCGCGGTGGAGGAGTTCGGCGATCAGGTTGGGATAGCCGGAGACGTCGTTCAGCCCGTCGGGGGTGAACGCGGTGCCGTCGTAGTCGCCGCCGATGCCGAGGTGGTCGATGCCCGCGGCCTCGCGCATGTGGTCGAGGTGGTCGGCGACCGTGGCGGCGGTGGCGACGGGGCGCGGGTTGCGCTCCTCGAAGGCGCGGTGGACCTTCATCGCCTCGGCGGTGGTGTCGAGGTGGTGGAAGCCGTGCGCGCGCATGTTCTCGTCGGCGGCGGCCGTCCAGTCGACGGCGGCCTGGAGGACGAACTTCGGTACGAAGGTCACCATCGCCACGCCGCCGTTGGCGGGCAGCCGCTCCAGGACGTCGTCCGGGATGTTGCGCGGGTGGTCGCACACGGCCCGCGCGGAGGAGTGCGAGAAGATCACCGGCGCGGCGCTGGCGTCCAGCGCGTCCCGCATGGTCGTCGCGGCCACGTGGGACAGGTCGACCAGCATGCCGAGGCGGTTCATCTCCGCGACCACCTCTCGGCCGAAGGCCGACAGGCCGCCCACGCGCGGCTCGTCCGTCGCCGAGTCCGCCCAGGCCACGTTGTCGTTGTGGGTGAGCGTCATATAGCGCACGCCGAGCGCGTACAGGCCGCGCAGGGTGCCGAGGGAGTCGGCGATGGAATGGCCGCCCTCGGCGCCCATCAGGGAGGCGATACGGCCCTCGGCGCGCGCCGCCTCCATGTCGGCGGCGGTCAGCGCGGGCGCCAGGTCGGCCGGGTACCGGTCGAGCAACTGCCGTACGCAGTCGATCTGTTCCAGCGTCGCCGGCACCGGGTCGGGCAGGTCCGCGCGGACGTACACCGACCAGAACTGCGCGCCGACGCCGCCCTCGCGCAGGCGCGGGATGTCGGTGTGCAGGTGGGTGTTCTGCGGGCCGGCGATGTCGCGCGCCGCCAGGTCGTAGCGGACCTGCTCGCGCAGGGCCCAGGGCAGGTCGTTGTGGCCGTCGACGACGGGGAAGTCGCGCAGGAGTTCCCGTGCCTCCGCGAGGGAGCTCACCGCGCTCACTTCCCCGTGCCGAAACCGAAGCCGCCGGCGCCCTCGGCCTTGGCGCGCAGCCGCTTGCCCTTCTCGGTGGCCTGGTCGTTCAGGTCCTGCTGGAACTCGCGCATGCGGCCGAGGAGTTCCTCGTCGTGGGCGGCGAGGATGCGGGCGGCCAGGAGTCCGGCGTTGCGGGCGCCGCCGACGGACACCGTCGCCACCGGGACCCCGGCCGGCATCTGCACGATCGACAGCAGCGAGTCCATGCCATCGAGGTACTTCAGCGGCACGGGCACGCCGATGACCGGCAGCGGGGTGACGGAGGCGAGCATGCCGGGCAGGTGGGCGGCGCCGCCCGCGCCCGCGATGATCGCCTTCAGCCCGCGCTCGGCCGCCTGCTCGCCGTAGGTGATCATCTCGCGCGGCATGCGGTGCGCGGAGACGACGTCGACCTCGTACGCGATCTCGAACTCGTCGAGCGCCTTCGCGGCGGCCTCCATGACGGGCCAGTCGGAGTCCGACCCCATGACGATGCCAACAACTGGGCTCATTCGGTGATGGTGCCTCTCAGGTAGCCGGCTGCGTGACGGGCGCGCTCCAGCACGTCGTCCAGGTCGTCGCCGTAGGTGTTGACGTGGCCGACCTTGCGGCCGGGCTTCACGTCCTTGCCGTACATGTGGATCTTCAGCTGGGGGTCGCGGGCCATGCAGTGCAGGTACGCGGAGTACATGTCGGGGTAGTCGCCGCCGAGCACGTTGGCCATGACCGTCCACCTGGCGCGCGGGCGCGGGTCGCCCAGCGGCAGGTCCAGGACGGCGCGCACGTGGTTGGCGAACTGGGAGGTGATCGCGCCGTCCATCGACCAGTGGCCGGAGTTGTGCGGGCGCATCGCCAGCTCGTTGACGAGGACCCGTCCGTCGCGGGTCTGGAACAGCTCGACCGCGAGGTGGCCGACCACGCCGAGCTCCTGGGCGATGCGCAGGGCCATCTGCTCGGCCCGCAGCGCGAGGTCCTCGTCCAGACCGGGGGCCGGGGCGATCACGGTGTCGCAGACGCCGCCCACCTGCCGCGACTCCACCACCGGGTAGGCCACGGCCTGCCCGTGCGGGGAGCGCACGACGTTGGCGGCGAGCTCACGGACGAAGTCGACCTTCTCCTCGGCGAGGACGGGCACACCGGCGAGGAACGGCTCGGCGGCCTCCTCCTCGGAGTCGACGACCCACACGCCCTTGCCGTCGTAGCCGCCGCGCACGGTCTTGAGGACGACCGGGAAGCCCTCCCCCTCCGCCGCGAAGGCCGCCACGTCGGCCGGATCGGTCACGATCCGGTGCCGCGGGCAGGGCACGCCGAGCGCGTCGAGCCTCGCACGCATCACGCCCTTGTCCTGGGCGTGCACGAGCGCGTCGGGGCCCGGGCGCACGGGGATGCCGTCCGCCTCCAGGGCCCGCAGGTGCTCGGTGGGGACGTGCTCGTGATCGAAGGTGATCACGTCACAGCCCCGCGCGAAGGCGCGCAGCGTCTCCAGGTCGCGGTAGTCGCCGATGACGACATCGCTCACGACCTGCGCCGCGGAGTCCTGGGGGGTGTCACTGAGGAGCTTGAATCTGATGCCGAGCGGGATGCCCGCCTCGTGTGTCATACGAGCGAGCTGCCCCCCGCCGACCATGCCGACTACCGGGAACGTCACGCTCCTAGGGTATCGGCCGCGCCGGCCCGGCCGGATTCCGCGCCTTGCGCACGCTGCGCGACCGGGTTCTTACCGATGGTTTCAAGGTCTCTTTCCAGCCTTTTCCGTGACTCTTTCCGACCCGTTTCCCAGCTCATGGCAGGTCCACGGGCGCGGGCCCCGCTCGCTGGTTAGCATGGCGGGGTTGACGAAACCGACCGGACGGGGGCCTGCACGGCCATGGGACAGGGTTCCTCGGGGCTTCGAGCGGCGTCCGCCGCACCGGGAGGCGCGCTGCGCCGCCGTATCGGGCAGCTGTGGCGCGAGGTCGCCAAGTTCGGCGCGGTGGGCGGTGCGGGGCTCCTCGTCAACCTGCTGGTGTTCAACCTGGTACGGCATGTGACCGGGCTGCAAGTGGTGCGGGCGAGCGTCATCGCGACGGTCGTGTCGATCGTCTTCAACTACATCGGCTTCCGCTACTTCACCTACCGGGACCGCGACAAGAGCGGCCGCACCAAGGAACTCACACTGTTCCTGCTGTTCAGCGTGGTCGGCCTGGTGATCGAGAACGGCGTGCTGTACCTGGCGACGTACGGCTTCGGCTGGGACAGCCCACTGCAGAGCAACGTCTTCAAGTTCCTCGGCATCGGCATCGCCACCCTGTTCCGCTTCTGGTCCTACCGCAGCTGGGTCTTCCGGGCGCTGCCCGCCCGGGACACGGTGGCGAACGCGGAGTCGATCCTCGCGACGGAGTCGGGCAGGCCCCGCCCCAAGGTCTTCCGCTGACGTTCCGCCCGCTCGCCGGGCTGCGGTCAGCGGACCGTGTGCTCTCGCCGGGCCGGCGGTCAGCGGACCGTGGGCAGCTCGTCCGGCGTCCTCTTCAGCGGCGGGGTCCGCGAGAGGAACAGGCCGAAGACCGGCGGCTGCGCCTGCAGCAGTTCCAGCCGGCCGCCGTCGGCCTCCGCGAGGTCGCGTGCCACGGCGAGGCCGATTCCGGTCGAGTTGCGGCCGCTGATCGTGCGCTCGAAGATGCGGGCGCCCAGGTCGGCGGGGACTCCGGGGCCCTCGTCGGTGACCTCCACGACCGCCTGGTTGCCGGTCACACGGGTACGCAGGGCGACCGTGCCGCCGCCGTGCATCAGGGAGTTCTCGATCAGCGCGGCCAGCACCTGGGCGACCGCGCCCGGGGTGCCCACGGCCCGCAGATGCCGCTTGCCGGAGCTGACGATCGCCCGGCCCGCGCTGCGGTAGGCGGGGCGCCACTCGGCGATCTGCTGCTGGATGACCTGGTCGAGGTCGAAGGAGACGGCGGAGCCGGTGCGCGGGTCGCGGGAGTTCGTCAGCAGCCGCTCCACCACGTCCGTCAGCCGCTCGACCTGGGTGAGCGCGACGTTCGCCTCGTCCTTCACGGTGTCCGGGTCGTCGGTGAGGGTGATCTCCTCCAGGCGCATCGACAGCGCGGTCAGCGGTGTGCGCAACTGGTGGGAGGCGTCGGCGGCCAGCCGCCGCTCCGCGGTGAGCATCCGCGCGATGCGCTCGGCGGAGGAGTCCAGCACATCGGCGACGCGGTCCAGCTCCGGGACTCCGTAGCGCTTGTGGCGGGGGCGCGGGTCGCCGGAACCGAGGCGCTCGGCGGTCTCGGCGAGGTCGGTCAGCGGGGAGGCGAGCCGGTTGGCCTGGCGGATGGCGAGCAGCACCGCGGCCACCACCGCGAGCAGCGCGACCAGCCCGATGATCAGCAGGGTGCGGCCGACCTCGCGGGTCACCGAGGAGCGGGGCTCCTCCATGCGCACGGTCTCGCCCTGCTCACCCTTGGCGGTGGAGTGGATGACCTCGCCGGACGGTTGGTCGCCGACCTCGATGGGCCGCTGCCCGGGCAGGGTGATCACCGCGTACTGGCCGGCGGCCACCTGGTCGCGCAGCACGTCCGCGTTCACCGTCTCCGCGCCGAGCAGCCGGCTGTCGACGATGCTGGCCAGCCGCAGCGCCTCGGAGTCGACGCGCTCCTGGGCGCTGTTGCTGATCGTACGGGTCTCCACGATCACCAGGGAGACGCCGAAGACGGCGATCACGACGAGCACCACGGCGAGCGTGGACTGGATCAGACGGCGGCGCATGTCCTCTTACCTGACGAAGGCTCCGGCGGCGGGGTCGGCCGGGGTCAGCTCTTCTCGAAGCGGAAGCCCACGCCCCGAACGGTCGCGATGTAGCGGGGGTTGGCCGCGTCGTCGCCGAGCTTCTTGCGCAGCCAGGAGATGTGCATGTCGAGGGTCTTGGTGGACGACCACCAGGTGGTGTCCCAGACCTCGCGCATCAGCTGGTCGCGGGTGACGACCCGGCCGGCGTCCCGCACCAGAACCCGCAGCAGGTCGAACTCCTTGGCGGTCAGCTGGAGTTCCTCCTCGCCCATCCAGGCGCGGTGGGACTCCACGTCGATCCGCACGCCGTGCGTGGCGGGCGGCTGCTGCGGTTCGGCGGCGCCGCGCCGGAGCAGGGCCCGGACCCGGGCGAGCAGCTCGGCCAGCCGGAAGGGCTTGGTGACGTAGTCGTCGGCGCCCGCGTCCAGACCGACGACGGTGTCCACCTCGTCGGCGCGCGCGGTCAGGATGAGGATGGGTACGGTGTGACCGTCGGCGCGCAGCCGGCGGGCGACCTCCAGGCCGTCCATGCCGGGCAGGCCGAGATCCAGCACGACCAGGTCGACACCGCCCTGCATTCCGGCGTCGAGCGCGGTGGGTCCGTCCTCACGCACCTCGACCTCGTAACCTTCCCTGCGCAGGGCGCGGGCCAGCGGCTCCGAGATGGACGCGTCGTCCTCGGCGAGCAGTACACGGGTCATGGGGTGATGGTAGTCCGCCCGTGCCGCCTGCTGGGGTGGTGCTGCGGTGTGATCACCGCGGGCGCTCTTACCTTCCCGCCTGGTGACGCGAACCTTCACCACTCCTTCCCCGCGTCCGGCCCCCTCGATGGTCCGAACCAATGGGGCAGGGATGCGATCCTTGAATACACCTTCGAAACCGGTCGCGGGGTTCCTCCGTTTCCTGTGATCCGTGTCTCAAGTCCTTCCATATCCGGCAGTGTCCTGCCGTATGGTGAGTTGAACGCCTGTAGCACACAGCGGACCTTCGGCGCTCACTCGACGCCGAGGGTCCTCTTTGTGTGCGGGCCGGCTGCCGCCGGCCTGGAAAGGAATGACCTAGGGCCGGGCCTCGTCCACGCATCGACGCGGACGCAAGGCGTGGATCCCGGTGACCGCCGTCCGCCGCTTCCGTGATCCGGAGGCGGACTCCCCCTGGGCGTGGGGTGGACGTGCGGTCCCGCCGGTGCCGGCCGCCCCCCACCGGGCGCGCATCCGCTCACCGCAGCGCGTCCCGACCAGCAAGGAACGACCATGGCGTCCAGCCTGACGAAGGACTCGGTCTCACCGGGCACCCCCGGCTCCGAGAAGACCTTCTTCGGCCACCCCCGCGGCCTGGCCACCCTCTTCATGACCGAGATGTGGGAGCGCTTCTCCTACTACGGCATGAAGGCCCTGCTCCCGCTGTACCTGGTGGCACCGGGCGGCCTGCACATGAACGCGGCGACCGCGACCGCGATCTACTCGGTGTACCTCTCGCTCGTGTACCTGCTCGCCCTGCCGGGCGGCTGGTTCGCGGACCGCGTCCTCGGCCCCCGCAAGACGGTCGCCGTCGCGGGCACCGTCATCATGCTGGGCCACCTGACGCTGGCCCTGCCCAGCGCCGGCACGTTCTTCGCCGGCCTCGGCCTGGTGGCGATCGGCTCCGGTCTGCTGAAGGCCAACATCTCCACGATGGTCGGCCACCTCTACGACGGCCCGGACGACCCGCGCCGTGACGGCGGCTTCACGCTCTTCTACATCGGCATCAACCTGGGCGCCTTCGCCGCCCCGCTGGTCATCGGCACCGTCGGCGAGAACGTCAACTGGCACTTCGGCTTCGCGCTCGCCGCGGTCGGCATGGCGCTGGGCCTGGCCCAGTTCCTGCTCGGCACCCGCCACCTGAGCTCGCACTCGGACGTCGTCCCGACCCCGCTGACCGCCGAGCAGAAGCGCGCCACCCTGATGAAGGCCGCCCTGTGGGCGGGCGTCGCGGTCGTCTTCTACGCGATCGTCGGCTTCTCCGGCGTCTACACCCTGAACTGGCTGCTGGTCCCGATCACCGTCGCCGGCCTGATCATCCCGGTCCTGGTCATCGCCCGGATCAAGCGGGACAAGGACCTGAACCGCGCGGACCAGTCGAAGATGACGGCGTACATCTGGTTCTTCGTCGCCGCCGCCGTGTTCTGGATGATCTACGACCAGGGCGGCTCGACCGTGTCGCTGTTCGCCGACTCCTCGGCGAAGAACACGATCCTCGGCTGGAACTTCCCGGTCTCCTGGTACCAGTCGGTCAACCCGGTCATGATCATGGCGCTGGCCCCGGTCTTCGCCTGGGCGTGGCTGGCGCTGGCCCGGCGCGGCAAGGAGCCGAGCACCGCGGTGAAGTTCGCGATGGGCCTGGTGCTGATCGGCGCGTCCTTCTTCCTCTTCCTCGCCCCGCTGGCGATCGCCGACGGCGGTCACAAGGCGGCCGCGATGTGGCTGGTGGCGGTCTACTTCGTCCAGACCGTCGGTGAGCTGACCCTCTCCCCGGTGGGTCTGTCGGTCACCACGAAGATGGCGCCCGCCAAGTACGCCTCCCAGATGATGGGCGTCTGGTTCCTGGCCGTCACCGCCGGTGACGCCACGACCGGCCTGCTCTCCATCGCCGGCGTCGACCTCAACAAGACGGGCATCGTGACCCTGGAGGCCGTCCTCGCGGTGCTCGCCGGCGTCGCGGTGTGGATGTACCGCAAGAAGGTCAAGGAACTCATGGGCGACGTGCACTGACGGTCGTTCGTCCCGCCGGGTTCCACGGAGGGCCACCGCATCCCCTCGGATGCGGTGGCCCTCCGGCGTTCCGGGGCTGCGCGCCCCGGTGACCGGACCGGCGGCCGGTTCCGTCCGCCGCCCGGCTAGGGCCTTTCTTCCGGATCGGACCGGCTCCGAGGTTCCTCGCCTCCCGGCCGACGCGACCGGCGGCAAGATCCGGAAGAGAGGCCCTAACGGCTGCGGTGGCGCGGCATCAGGGTGAACACGGCTCCGCCGAGCAGGATCGCGGTGCCCGCGACCAGGCCGAGGGCCTTGAGGGCGCCGTGGTCGTCGGCGCCGGTCTGCGCGAGGCCGCCGCCCGTCGACGTACCGCCGCTGCCGGACGCGGTGCCGCCGGACGAGGTGCCCGAGGAGCCGCCGGTCGACTGGCCGCCCGAGGCACCGCCCGGCTGACCTGTGGTGTCCAGGGTGAGGGAGACCTCGGTCTTCGCGGGGGTGCAGGTCGTGGTCGTGCCGAGGGCCTCGATGGTCAGGACGCCGGGCGAGAGGGTGGAGCGGCCGCTCGCGCCGGGCTTGTAGGCGCCCGTCAGATCAGGGATCTCGATGGGGTCGCCGGACTTGATGGGGGCCGCGTTCGCCGGGCCCGCCACATGCACCGTGCCCTTGTCCGCGCCGCCCAGGACGACCTCCATGGAGGGCTTCACCGAGCCCGCGGGGATGTCGGCGGGGCTGTTCATCACGGACTTCTTGAACCGCACGGTGAGAGCGAAGTCGCCCCCGCTCCTCTTCGCGTCGATCTGCACCGGCGAGGTCGCGTTCTTGTCGCCGATGGGCGTCTTGCACCGGTAGGGGACCTGGACCTCCTTGCCCTTGAAGTCGGTGGGGCCACCGCCCCCGGCCGTGCCACTGGGAGTGGGCGACGGGGATGTGACCGTGGGCGACGGGGTGGGGGTCGGAGTGGGCGTCGGGGTCGGGGAGCCGCTGCCGCCGCCCGGCCCGCCGCCGCTTCCGTCCGTCACCTTGATGGTCGCGCCCGGCTGCACGGCCTCCTTCGGGGAGCACTTGGTGTCCGTGGAGATCGGCTGGTTGACGTTGACGTCGTACGCGTCCGGCGTCAGCGTCACCTCCCCCGCCGCCGTCAGCTTCAGCTTCCCCGTCATGTCGGACAGCTTCATGTCGCTGTTCTTCGGGATGGGCGGGTTGGAGCGCGGGCCCTCCATGGCGACGGACGCCGTCTGCGCGCCGGCCGCCTTGAGGGTCCCGGTCGGCTTGACGGTGTCCTTGCCGAGGTCGAGGATGTCCGGGTTCTTGGCGGCCGCCTGGACGAACTTCCAGGTGACCGTCACCTCGTCGCCGACCTTGGCCTCGGCGGGCGCGGTGATCTGCGCCTTCGTGGTGCCCTCCACCGGCGGCAGACCGGAGATGGCCGGCGGGATGCACTCGGTCTTGTACGAGACCTCGGCGGCCTGGGCCGTGCCGGCGCCCAGGCCGAGCAGGGCGCCGGCCCCGCCGAGCACCAGGACGAGGCAGGCCGGGGTGACTCTCCTTCGCGTTCTCACGTGGATCCCTTCCTGGTCGGAGCCGCGGGGTCCGTGGAGTCCCTGGATTCCTCGGAATCCCTGAAGCCCTCGGGTCCCGTGCGGCTCGTCGGGGTGGTGTGGTGCGGTGCGGAGAGCCGGCCGGCCGCGCCCGGACCGGAGTCCGGGGTGAACCACGGCAGGGTCGAAGTCGTGGGCGCGCCGCGCTCGTCGTTACGGAAGCGGGCCGGACGCCGGGCGAGCGCGGTGAGGCGGGCCGCGAACGCCGCGAGCGGCCGAGGGCCGCGGCTTGAGCCGGGGTACGGCCCTGAGCCGGGGTACGGCCCTGAGCCGGGGCCGGGCTCGCTCCTGCGGAATCGGGGGCGGTGCCGGCGGTGGAGGCGGTGGGGGCGGACCCGGTCCACCACGGCCATCCCGGCGCGGAACAGCGCGCCCGGCACGACCAGGCCCAGCAGGACCCAGAACAGCGTCACGCCCCAGGGGCGGCCCACGCCCCACGGCTGCTCGGCCAGGACCCGCCCGCCGTACTTGAGGGAGACGGTGTAGTCGCCGTGCGCCCCTGCGGACAGCTCCACGGGCAGCGTGACCCGTGCCCTGCCGCCGGGCGGGATCGTGCCGCGCCAGCGCTGGTCGTCCCACTGCGGGGCGAAGACGCCGTGGGAGGTGCCGACCTGGAAGACGGGGTCCTTCACGGTGGCCGGTCCGACGTTGCCCACGGTGAAGGCGAGGGTGCGGGAGGGCGGTGCCCCGAACCAGGCCAGCAGCCCGCCGGAGCCGTCGAGTCGCGTGTCGCTCAGGACCGACAGCCGTCCCTCGCCGGCCGGTTCGGCGGGCAGCGGCTCCACGGCGTGCCCGGCGACCTGGAAGATCGCGTCGGCTTCCGCCCGCGCGCCGGTCACCGTCGCCACGTGCACCACGCAGGGGCAGGGCACCGGCGGCTCGGCCACGGGCAGCCGGCGGCGGAAGCGGCCGCCCGCGTCGGTGGTGACGGCACGGCCGTCGGCGTTGGCGCAGGAGTTGGTGCCGCCGATGACGCCCCGGGACGGCACCGACCGCCCGCAGATCAGCAGCATCAGCAGGGTGCGCG
This sequence comes from Streptomyces anandii JCM 4720, assembly GCF_014650655.1. Classification (GTDB taxonomy): domain Bacteria; phylum Actinomycetota; class Actinomycetes; order Streptomycetales; family Streptomycetaceae; genus Streptomyces; species Streptomyces anandii. The sequence continues at coordinate 112,959 of NZ_BMVJ01000015.1, read as the reverse complement.
GCCGCCATCCGCTGCCCGTGACGGTGATCGAACCCCCGGTCCCCGCCTGCGACGTGGACAGCGTGACACCCGGCCCCCCGGCCGCCGCCGCGGTGCCCACCAGGGGCGGCAGGAAGAGCGCGGACAGCGCGAACAGCACGGCGAACAGCGCCGCTGCGGCCGTGCGACCCGGTGGGGTCCGCAGCCCGCCGCTCACCTCACCGCTCCCGTCAACTCGGCGCTCGCGTACGGTGGTTCGCCGACGTCCGCGCCCTCCGGCCCACGGCGCCCACGCCGTCGTACGGTGAACAGCGCGCCGCCCGCCAGTGCCGCGCCCCCACCGGTGCCGGCCGCCAGCGGCCCCCACGGCACGAACCGCGCCGACGTGCCCGCCGTGTCGTGCGCGCCCCCGGGTGCGGTCACCGTCAGGCGCACCTCCACCGCGTCCAGCGCGGGCCGGCCGGGCCACGGCTCGCTCAGCCGCAGACGGCGGCCCGGCTCCAGCCTGACGGGCAGGGCGCGCGGGGCCCGGTCCAGGACCGTGCCGAGGACGCCCTCCCCGTGCACGGCCAGGCGCGGGGCGAGGACCGTCGTCCCCCGGTTGACCAGTTCGTACGTGATGCGGTCGCCGCGGACGGCGACGTGCTCGACGGTCAGGGCGGCCAGCGCCGGCCCGGCGGCCCGCAGCCGGATGCGTACGGTCGCGCGGTGGCCGTCGCCGTCACGCGCGCCGATCGTCCCGGCGAGGTCACCGGGCGCCACCGTGTCCGGGACGGTGATCGTGAACGGCACGTCGGCGCGGGTGCGGGCGGGCACCCGCACCTCGGTGCGGGCCAGGACGACCGGCAGGCCGGTGCCGCGCAGCCGTACCGTGACCGGTCCGGCACCCCGGTTGGTGACCGAGACCGTGTCC
>NZ_BMVJ01000015.1:111214-112039 GCF_014650655.1 Streptomyces anandii JCM 4720 | reverse complement strand
TGGAGGACGGTGCCGGGCGCGCCCTCGGCGTAGAAGGCCGGGCGGCCGCCGCCCGCCGGCGCCAGGGACCAGCCGGGTCCGGACGACGGCGTCGCGTGGGTCACCGCGGCCGCGCCGGTGACCTCGGTGGCCGGGACGGCCGAGGTCGCCCGGACGGCCGCGGTGACCGGTCCGGCGGTCGGCAGGATCAGCAGGCAGGACAGGCACAGCGCGCGGAACAGGCACAGCGCGCGGGACAAGCGCAGTGCGCGGGACAGGCACAGCGCGCGGGACAAGCGCAGTGCGCGGGACAGGCACCGTGCGCGGGACAGGCGAGGGGCACGGGCGGTGGGCGGCATCGGCGGCTCCGGCGTTCGTACCTCGTCGGGATGTCAGCGGCGGGCGCGGGTCGCCGCCCGGCCGCGCCGGGTCAGCCACAGCGAGCCCGCCGCGCCCGCGAGCAGCACGGTGCCGCCGAGCGTGCCGAGGGCGACGACGGAGTCCTCGGGACCGGTCTGCGGCAGTTGCCCGCCGGAGCCGGTCCCGCTCTGGGCGCTCCCGGCGGATCCGTTCGCCCCCGATCCGCCCGGGCCACCTGAGCCACCCGAGCCGCCCGAGCCGCCCGAGCCGCCCGCCGCCGTGACGTCGAGGGTGAGCGACGGACCGGGGCTGTTGGTCGGGGAGCACGTCGTCGTCGTACCGAGGGCCTTGATGGTGAGCGTGCCCGCGGTGAAGGTGACCTTGCCCGTCCTGCGCGGGGTGTAGGTGCCGCTCAAGTCGTTGATCTTGATGGGAGTGTTGGCGGGAATGGCGGCCTGGTTGGCCGGGCCCGTCACCGACAGGGTG
>NZ_BMVJ01000015.1:108650-111188 GCF_014650655.1 Streptomyces anandii JCM 4720 | reverse complement strand
CCGCCGTCCGCGCCGCCGAGCCTGATGGTGGCGCTCGGGTTCATCGCCCCCTTGCCCAGCTCGACCGGGCTGGAGGAGACGCCCTTCTGCCATGACATGGTGATGCGGTAGCCGCCGCCGCTGCGCACGCCCTTGATGTCGATGGGCGAGACGGCGCTCTTGACACCGATCGGCGTCTGGCAGCGGTAGTCGACGTCCACGACGTCGGCCCGCGCCGTGGGGGCGCTGAGCAGCACCGCCGAGCCGGCCAGGGCCGCGGCGGACACCAGCGCGGCGGTTCGTTTCCGGTTCGGCACGGTCCACCTCGTTCCTGACGGCACATCAGATCGGCCGTCAAGGTACGCCCGGGGCCTTGCCGAGGGAAGACACGATGCGCTCCGGATCCGTGGGGATCCGGAGCGCGGAAGGGAAGGGCCGGGTGAAAGGGTGACCGTGGGTGACCCGAGGCGGGACGATTCGCCGGGACCTACGCCGGTGCGCCGAGTTCCGCCCAGACCTTCTTGCCGGCCACGCCGGGGATGCGGACCACTCCCCAGTCCAGGCACAGGCGCTGGACGATGAACATGCCGTGGCCGCCGGGACGCCCCGCGCGGTGCGGGGTGCGCGGTGCGGGCTGGCCGGTGCCGCGGTCGGACACCTCGAGCCGGATCACCTTGCGGTCGCAGGTGATCTCCAGTTGCTCGGGCCCCTCGGCGTGCAGGCAGGCGTTGGTGACCAGCTCGGAGACGACGAGGAGCACGTCCTCCGCCGCGGCCCGCTGGTCCGCGGTCGCGGCGGGCAGCCAGCCCCACGCGTACAGCGCCTGGCGGGTGAAGTCGCGGGCGAGCGGCACGACGCCGCTCTCGCCGTCGAAGCTCAGCCTGCGGACCTGACGACCCCCCGACGACACCGCGGGCGCGGTCGCCGCGCCCCCGGCGGACGCCGCTGTCCCCGGCGTGTCCCCCCCGGACGCCCCGGAAGCGCCGCTGGGCTCCGGGCCGCGGTCGCCCGGCGAGTAAGGCCGGGTGGTGCTCATCAGCGCTTCACCTCACCGATTCACCAGTTCACGATTCAGAAATCACTACACATGTCATTACAGATGCCACAGCACGCACTGCCACCGCACGCGTCACCGCGCACAGACGCGGTACGTACGCCGGTACACACGCCGTTCGGCCGTTGTCCGGATCCTGTTCCGGCCGCCGATCCGTTCACAGGATGTCTCCTGCCCGACCGATCCGCCGGGACACCCCCGTTTTCGGCACACGGGGCTCCTCGCCCGGCGGGTGCCGGTCGGGGAGGAACGGAGGAGACACGTCGTCGGCCCGCGAGGTCGGCTCAGCCGGTCTCGTCGGCCAGGGCGTCCTCGAGTGTGTCGTGCACACTGAAGACGGCGTCCGCCCCTGTGATCTCGAACACGCGCGCCACCACCGGAAGCATCCCGGCGAGGTGCACGCCGCCTCCGGCCGCCTCGGCCTTCAGCCGCGCGCCCAGCAGCACGTTCAGCCCGGTGGAGTCACAGAACTCCAGGCGTGAGCAGTCCACCACGAGCCGCGACCGCCCCTTGTCGAGGCACTCCTCCAGCGGCTCGCGCAGCAGGTCGGCCGTGTGGTGATCGAGCTCACCCACCGGCGTCACCACGGCACTGGAGCCCTCTTGCCGCACCTCGACCAGAAGCCGGCCCGACTGTGCGCTGCCGACCGTCCCGCGGTCCATGCCGTCTCTCTCTCCCGGGGTCTTGGCTGCCTGACTGACGCCCTCGAACACTACGCCTTCCCTCACCACTCCGACACCCGAACAACCGCACACAAACGGACATACCTCTACATAACGCACTTGCGGTGGTGTTGGGAAAGCGGGTAGGGCTAGTAGAGACACGTACCCGACACGGCCGGCTTTGGAGGCGCCGCACACCGCAGTGCACGAACTGGCTTCGGCAGCCATATGCCGAGAACGATGGAGGACATCATGTCACCCCGGCTCGACGCATCGCATACCCAGAGGGCGACGTCGGCATTCCCGGCGGGCTGGGCCGGCGCCCTGGCCGGACTCCCGGACATCCCCCCGTACGACGAAGTGGCCCCGGACGACGCCCGGGCACTGTCCAAGACCCTCTTCGAGCGGCTGGAGTCCCTCGAGGAAGGCACCCACGAGTACTCGTACGTCCGCAACACGCTCGTCGAACTCAACCTCGCCCTGGTCAAGTTCGCCGCCTCCCGCTTCCGCTCCCGCAGCGAGCCGATGGAGGACATCATCCAGGTCGGCACGATCGGCCTGATCAAGGCGATCGACCGCTTCGAACTCTCGCGTGGTGTGGAGTTCCCCACCTTCGCGATGCCAACCATCATCGGTGAGATCAAGCGCTTCTTCCGCGACACCTCCTGGTCCGTGCGCGTCCCGCGCCGGCTTCAGGAGCTGCGGCTGGACCTCGCCAAGGCCGGCGACGAGCTGGCCCAGCGGCTGGACCGCGCCCCGACGGTGGCGGAGCTCGCCGAGCACCTGGGCCTGAGCGCCGACGAGGTCGTGGAGGGCATGGCCGCCTCCAACGCGTACACCGCT
>NZ_BMVJ01000015.1:95561-108624 GCF_014650655.1 Streptomyces anandii JCM 4720 | reverse complement strand
TCCTCGCTGGACGCCCAGCCCGAGGAGGACGACTCCGAGGGCGCGCTGGCGGACCGCATCGGCTACGAGGACCACGGACTCGAGGGCATCGAGTACATCGAGTCGCTGAAGCCGCTGATCGCCGAACTCCCCGCCCGGGACCGGCAGATCCTCTCCCTGAGGTTCGTCGCCAACATGACCCAGTCGGAGATCGGCGAGGAGCTCGGCATCTCGCAGATGCACGTCTCGCGGCTGCTCTCCCGGACCCTGGTGCGGCTGCGCCGGGGACTGACCCTCGAGGAATGACCGGGTGTGACACGAGGTGTCCGTCCGCGCCCCTGAACGGCGCCGGACGGCCCTCCGGTTACCCGCGGAAACCCCTTTCCCGTCTCCGCCCGCACCACTAGGGTCACCCACCGAACTGGCCGGTACGTCAGGACCGGAAGCCCGGCCGGGGGTGCGAGGAGGCGGGTGGATGGCTCGGGCCGGCGGGACCGACGACGACGTCGAGACCGGGGACACGGGCGGTGGCGGAGCGGACCCCAAGGCGAACGCGTCCGACGCGCTGCTGACCGCGCTGCTGCGCGCCGACTCCCCGGTGGTCTATCCGGCGCTGCAGGAACTGCGGGCCCGCCACCGCCCCCGTGTCCTCGCCTACGCGCGCCGGTGCACGACGAGCGACTCGGCCGCGGCGCAGCTCGCGGCGCAGGCGTTCACCCTCGCCGCGCGCGAGACGGCCCGCGGGGTGGACCAGGGGGTCCCGGTGCGGCTGCAGCTCCTGCTGCTGACCGGGCGGCTGGCCGCGTCGTGGGCGCGCGACGACCGGGCCGGCGGCCTGGACTCCGGGCTGCTGCTCGTCCTGAACACGGCCGGCGGCGAGGGGCCCGTGCCGCCGCTGCTCACGGCCTTCCAGTCGCTGCCGCTGCGAGCCCAGGGGCTGATCTGGTACCGGGTCGTGGAGCAGGAGTCCGAGGAGCGGACGGCCGTCTTCCTCGGGGTGACCCGGCAGGACGTCGTCCACGAGACACCGCGGGCGCTCCAGGCCATGGCCCAGGCGTGTCTGCGGGCCCGCCTCGCCGCCTCCGACGACCCCCGCTGCGGCGACTTCCGCCGCCTGATCGAGGAGTCGGTACGGCCCGACAACCCCCGTACCAGCACCGATCTGCAGGCGCACATGGCGTACTGCGGGCACTGCACGGCCGCGTTCGAGGAGCAGTCCGCCCTGCGCGACCAGCCCCGCACCGCGCTCGCCGAGGGCCTGCTGCCCTGGGCCGGCCCGGCCTACGCCGGTCTGCCGCCGGCGGGCGCCGGCGCGGAGGCGGGACAGCGCGAGGGGCCGGGCGGGAGGCCGGGCAGGGGCAGCGGGGACGGGGACGCGGGAGGCGCGGGGGCGGCCCCGGGCTCCTCGAGGGCGAAGGGGGCCTGGCAGCGGACCGCCGCCTGGCCGCCGTCCCGCCGCTACGTACTGGCCTCGGCGGCGCTCGGAGTCGCGCTCGCGCCGTTGGTGCTCTTCCTGCTCGCCTCGGGCGGCGGCACGGGGTCCCAGCGCTCGGCGGGCGCGGTCACCACCCCCTCGGCTCCGGCGCCGCAGGTGACGGTCACCGCGACGGTGCCCGGCCCCACGGTGACGCCCTCCCCCTCGGCGACCTCGCGGCCGCCCTCGCCCAGCCCCAAGCCGCGCCCGAGCCGTACGGCGCACCCGACGCCCACGCCCACCCCGACGCCGTCGCCCACGGTGTACCCGCCGGGCGCCTCCTACGCGCAGGTGGTGAACGCGGCCACGGGCCGTTGTCTGGACATCGCGGGCGACTTCGACGACGGCACGGACGTGGACCTGGAGCCCTGCGGCTCCGCCGACACCCAGCGCTGGCGGGTGGACGCCTCGCGCGGGGTCGTGCAGTCGGCCGCGGATCCCGACTTCTGCCTGGACAGCCGCGGCTCCGTGGACAACGGCGTCGGCATCTGGCACTGCGACTCCGTGGACGGCAGGAACGGCCGGAACCTCACCTTCACCGTCGACCCGGACGGCGTGATCCGCCCGGCGATCGCCATCGAGACGGGCCTCACCCCGCACTCGGACGGCAGCCTGTCCTTCGACCCCCTGACGGGCGGCACGGCCCAGCAATGGAGAGCGGGGGCTGCGTGACGGACCGGACGGGCCCGTCGGGCCCGTCGGCGGGGGCGCGGTTCGCGCGTGGCGGCGGTCAGACCTCGCGTACGCCGCGGCGCCAGACCTGGGTGACCAGGGGGACGCCCGGGCGGTAGGCGAGGTGGACGTGGCTGGGGGCGTCGAGGACGGCGAGGTCGGCGCGGGCGCCGGGGGCGAGGCGGCCGACGTCGGTGCGGCGCAGGGCGGCGGCTCCGCCCGCGGTGGCCGACCACACCGCCTCGTCCGGAGTCATGCCCATGTCCCGCACGGCGAGCGCGATGCAGAACGGCACCGACGAGGTGTACGACGAGCCCGGGTTGCAGTCGGTGGACAGGGCCACGGTGACCCCGGCGTCCAGGAGCCGGCGGGCGTCCGGCCACTGGGCGCGAGTGGAGAACTCGGCGCCCGGCAGCAGCGTGGCAACCGTGGCGCCGTTGGCGAGGGCGTCGACGTCCGCGTCCGTGAGATGGGTGCAGTGGTCGGCGCTGGCCGCGTCGAGCTCCACGGCGAGCTGCACTCCGGGGCCGTGGGAGAGCTGGTTGGCGTGGATGCGCGGGTGCAGGCCCCTGGCCTTGCCCGCGGTGAGGATCGCGCGGGCCTGGTCGCCGTCGAAGGCGCCCTTCTCGCAGAAGACGTCGATCCAGCGGGCGTGCGGGGCGCAGGCGTCCAGCATCTCGCCGGTGACCAGTTCCACGTAGGCCGCGGGGTCCCCGGCGTAGTCGGGGGAGACGATGTGGGCGCCGAGGTAGGTGACCTCGTCGGTGTGGCGGGCGGCGATGCGCAGGGCGCGGGACTCGTCGGCGACGGTCAGGCCGTAGCCGGACTTGGTCTCGAAGGTGGTGGTGCCCTGGCGCAGCGCCTCGGCGAGGTGGCGGGTGAGGTTGGCCTCCAGTTCCGCGTCGTCGGCGGCGCGGGTGGCGGCGACCGTGGTGCGGATGCCGCCGGCGCTGTAGGCGCGGCCGGACATGCGGGCGTTGAACTCCTCGGTGCGGTCGCCCGCGAAGACCAGGTGGGAGTGCGAGTCGACGAAGCCCGGGATCACCGCGCGGCCGCCCGCGTCGACCCGGTTGTCAGTGGCGGGTGCTTTCCTTGAATCACCGGTCCACACGACCCGGTCGCCCTCGATGACGACGGCCGCGTCCCGGACCAGACCGAGGCGGGATCCGTCACCGAGGGAGGGATCGTTGGTGACCAGCGTGGCGATGTTGTCGATGACGGTGCTCGCGCCGGTGCCGCTGCTCGCACTGCTCATGATGTCGGTGTCCGTGTCCTTCGGGATGACGGTGGGATTCAGCCGCGCAGGGCTTCGACGGCGGCGGCCAGCGCCTCCGGTGCATCGGGTACGAGGGCGTGCGCTCCGTCGCGTACGACGTGCCGGCCGGCCACGACCGTGTGCCGCACATCGGCCGCCGTCGCCGCGAATACGGCCGTCTCGGCGCCCAGCCTGGGCAGCGTCCCCGCGGTTCTGACGGAGTCGAGCGCGATCGTCGTGAAGTCGGCGAGCGCGCCGGGTGCGAGGCTGCCCGCGTCGCTCCAGCCGAGCGCCGCGTGGCCGTCCACGGTGGCCGCGCGCAGCAGGGCGGCGGCCGTCCAGTGCCCCCGGGTGCGGGTGCGCAGCCGTTCGTTCAGCTCCATCGCGCGGGCCTCTTCGAGTACGTCGACGACGGCGTGGCTGTCGGAGCCGAGGCTGAGCGGGGAGCCCGCGCGCTGGAGGGCGACGGCGGGCCCGATGCCGTCGGCCAGGTCCCGTTCGGTGGTGGGGCACATGCAGGTGCCGGTGCCGGAGCCGCCGAGCAGGGCGATGTCGTCCTCGGTGAGGTGGGTGTTGTGCACGCCGGTGGTGCGCGGGCCGAGGACGCCGTGGTCGGCGAGGAGCCGGGCCGGGGTGCACCCGTGGGCCTGGAGGCAGGCGTCGTTCTCGGCGGTCTGCTCGGACAGGTGCACATGCAGGGGCGCCCGCCGCTCCTCGGCCCACCGCGCCACCGTCGCCAGCTCCCGCGCGGGCACGGCCCGCACCGAGTGCACGGCGGCGCCGATCCGCGCGTGGTCCCGCTCCTTGAGAACCGAACAGCGTTCGGCCCAGGCCTCGGCGCTCCCGTCGGAGAAGCGCAGCTGGTGGGTGCCGGGCGGCTGCCCGAAGCCGGCGGACAGGTAGCAGGTGTCCAGGAGGGTGATGCGGATGCCGGCCTCGGCGGCGGCCGCGATCAGGGCCTCGCCCATCGCGTTCGGGTCGGCGTACGGGGTGCCGCCCGGGGCGTGGTGGACGTAGTGGAACTCGCCCACGGCCGTGATCCCGGCCAGCGCCATCTCCGCGTACACGGCGCGGGCGAGAGCGTGGTAGTTCTCCGGGGTGAGCCGGTCGGCGGTGGCGTACATGACCTCGCGCCAGGTCCAGAAGGTGCCCGAGCCGACCTGGACGGTGCCGCGCAGGGCCCGGTGGAAGGCGTGGCTGTGGGCGTTGGCCAGGCCCGGCAGGGTCAGGCCGCGCAGGGGCTCGGCGCCCGGCGGCGGGGTGCTCATGCCCGGGCGGAGGGCCACGATGCGGCCTTCGTGCACGTCGAGGGCCACGCCCGGCTCGACGTGCGTGCCGAGCCAGGCCTGCTCCAGCCAGTACGTCCGCGTCCGCTCGGTGGAGGTCACGTGCAGGCCAGTCCTTCCAGTACGTCGGCGAGTGCGCGCACACCGGCCACGCAGTCGTCCTCGGCCGCGAACTCGGCCGGGGAGTGCGAGACGCCGGTGGGGTTGCGCACGAACAGCATGGCGGTCGGAATGCTCCCGGAGAGGATTCCGGCGTCGTGCCCGGCGCCGGTGCCCAGGACGGGTACCCGTATCTCGCGGTCGTCCCCGCCGTCCCTGCCCAGGATGCGGGCGAGCTCGTCGCGCAGGGCGTGGTCGAACTCGACGACAGGGGTGAAGGACTCGCGCACCACGTCGAGGTCCACGCCGTGCGCGGCGGCGTACTCGCGGGCCGCCTTCTCGATGCCGGTGACCACGGTGTCCAGGGTCGGCTGGTCGGCGGCGCGGGAGTCGAGCCAGCCGCGCACCAGGGACGGGATCGCGTTGACCCCGTTGGGCTCCACGGCGATCTTGCCGAAGGTGGCGACGGCGCCGGCGAGTGCGGCCTCGCGGCGGGCGGCGATCACCGTCTCGGCGTACGACAGCATCGGGTCGTGGCGGTCCACCAGCCGGGTCGTGCCGGCGTGGTTGGCCTCGCCGCGGAAGTCGAACCGCCAGCGTCCGTGCGGCCAGATGGCGCCGGCCACGCCCACCGCGTCCCCGGTGAGGTCCAGGGCGCGGCCCTGTTCGACGTGCAGTTCCACGAAGGCGCCGATGCGCGCGAGCCGCTCGGGGTCGGGGCCGATGGCCTCCGGGTCGTAGCCGGCGGCCTCCATGGCCTTCGGCAGGGTGACGCCGTCCGCGTCGGTCAGCCGGTGGGCCTGCTCGACGGTGAGGTGCCCGGCCGTCAGCCGCGACCCGACGCAGGCGAGCCCGAACCGCGCGCCCTCCTCGTCGCCGAAGTTGACGACGGCCAGCGGCTTGGTGAACCGCGCTCCCCTGTCGCGCAGTTCGTCCAGGGCGGCGAAGGAGGAGACCACGCCCAGGGGTCCGTCGAAGGCCCCGCCGTCGGGCACGGAGTCCAGGTGGGACCCGGTCACGACGGCGTCGCCGGCGGCCGGGTCCCCGAGCCAGGCCCACTGGTTTCCGTTGCGGTCGGCCTCGTAGGCGAGCCCGCGCGACTCGGCCTGCTCGCGGAACCAGGCCCGGCACTCGGCGTCCGCGCCCGTCCAGGCGAAGCGGCGGTAGCCGCCGGAGGCGGAGCTGCGGCCGACCGGCAGCAGCTCCGTCCACATGCGGTGGAAGCTCAACGCTCCTCACCCTCGCGCATCGGGACGCGCACGCCCCGCTCGCCGGCGACCGACTCCGCGATGTCGTACCCGGCGTCCACGTGCCGGATGACGCCCATGCCGGGGTCGTTGGTGAGCACGCGCCGGATCTTCTCCCCGGCCAGCGGGGTGCCGTCGGCGACGGTGACCTGTCCGGCGTGGATGGACCGGCCCATGCCGACGCCGCCGCCGTGGTGGATGGAGACCCAGGAGGCGCCGGAGGCCACGTTCACCATGGCGTTCAGCAGCGGCCAGTCGGCGATCGCGTCGGAGCCGTCGAGCATGGCCTCGGTCTCGCGGTACGGGGAGGCGACGGAGCCGCAGTCGAGGTGGTCGCGGCCGATGACGATCGGCGCCTGGAGCTCGCCGCTCGCGACCATGTCGTTGAAGCGCTCGCCGGCCTTGTCGCGCTCGCCGTAGCCGAGCCAGCAGATGCGGGCGGGCAGGCCCTGGAAGTGGACGCGCTCACCGGCCATCTTGATCCAGCGGGCCAGGGACTCGTTCTCGGGGAACAGCTCCAGGATCGCCTTGTCGGTCCTGGCGATGTCGGAGGCCTCGCCGGACAGGGCGGCCCAGCGGAAGGGGCCCTTGCCCTCGCAGAACAGCGGCCGGATGTAGGCGGGGACGAAGCCGGGGAAGGCGAACGCCCGGTCGTAACCGGCCAGTTGGGCCTCGCCACGGATGGAGTTGCCGTAGTCGAAGACCTCGGCGCCGGCGTCCAGGAAGCCGACCATGGCCTCCACGTGCCGGGCCATGGACTCGCGGGCGCGGGTGGTGAAGCCTGCCGGGTCCTTGGCGGCGGCGTCGGCCATGTCCTCGAAGTCCACGCCGAGCGGGAGGTAGGACAGCGGGTCGTGGGCCGAGGTCTGGTCGGTGACGATGTCGATGGGCGCGCCCATGGCGAGCAGCTGCGGAACCAGCTCGGCGGCGTTGCCGAGGACGCCGATGGACAGGGGCCTGCGCTGGTCGCGGGCCTCGGTGGCGAGCTGGAGGGCGTGGTCGAGGGAGTCGGCCCGGACGTCGAGGTAGCGGTGCTCGATGCGGCGGTCGATGGCGCGCGGGTCGCAGTCGATGCAGATCGCCACGCCGTCGTTCATGGTGACGGCGAGCGGCTGGGCGCCGCCCATGCCGCCGAGGCCGGCGGTCAGGGTGATCGTCCCGGCGAGGGTGCCGCCGAACTTCTTCGCGGCGACGGCGGCGAAGGTCTCGTAGGTGCCCTGGAGGATGCCCTGGGTGCCGATGTAGATCCAGGAGCCGGCGGTCATCTGGCCGTACATGGTCAGGCCGAGGGCCTCCAGGCGGCGGAACTCCTCCCAGTTGGCCCAGTCGCCGACGAGGTTGGAGTTGGCCAGCAGCACGCGCGGGGCCCACTCGTGCGTCTGCATGACACCGACCGGACGCCCGGACTGAACGAGCATGGTCTCGTCCGCCTTGAGGGTCCTCAGCGTGCGGACCATGGCGTCGAACGAGCGCCAGTCCCGGGCGGCCTTGCCGGTGCCGCCGTAGACGACGAGCTTGTCGGGGTGCTCGGCGACCTCGGGGTCGAGGTTGTTCTGGAGCATCCGCAGCGCGGCCTCCTGCTGCCATCCCAGGGCGCTCAGTTCCGTACCGCGCGGCGCACGAACACCACCAGGGGGCGGCCCGAAGGGCCTCGTTTGAGGGTGGTGGCGGGAGACGGGCGGGCGGGGTCCTGACATGGGCTGCCTCCTGAGGGATGGGTGCCCCGGCTGCGGGGTCCGGCGGATTGTTGCTGGCGTTATTCACATCCTGACCCGCTGAATAGAACTAGTCAATACGTCGGTGCGCACGGCGCGGGCGCGCCCCGGGTGTTTGGCTGGACGCATGGCTGCCGGCATCGACGGGACGGGGACGACGGCATGGGCGAAGGCATGGGCGAAGGCGTCGGCGACGGCATCGGAGGGCTCCGCCACGACGACGGGACGGGCCCCGCGGACCGGGCGCGGGCCGCGTTGCGGGACGAGGCGGTGCGGGCCGCGGTGGAGCGCGGACTGCTCGGGCCCGGCACCCCCCTCGTGGGCCTGCTCGACGTGCGGGGCATCCGGGAGTCGGCGGCCGCGCTGCGGGAGGCCTTCGAGGCGGTGGTGGCGCCGGGCACCCCGGTCCTGCACGCCTTCGCGGTGAAGGCCACGCCGCTCGTGCCCGTGCTGCGGCTGCTGCACGAGGAGGGCGTCGGCGCCGAGGTGGCCAGCCCCGGCGAGCTGGCGCTGGCCCGCGCGGCCGGGGTGCCGCCCGCCGCCACCGTGCTCGACTCGCCCGCCAAGACCGGGGCCGAGCTGCGCGAGGCGCTGGAGCTGGGCATCGCCGTCAACGCCGACAATCCCCAGGAACTCGACCGCATCGACGCCCTCGTCCGGTCCTCGCCCTCGCCCTCCCCCCGGTCGCCGCTGGGGATCCGGGTGAACCCGCAGGTCGGCGGGGGCTCCATCGAGGCGCTGTCGACGGCGACGGCCACCTCCAAGTTCGGGGTGGCGCTGCGCGACGAGGGGGCGCGCGAGTGGGTGGTGCGCGCCTGCCTGGACCGCCCGTGGCTGACCCGGCTGCACGCCCACACCGGTTCGCAGGGCATCCCGCTGTCCCTGATGGCACAGGGCGTCGCCCGCACCTACGCGCTCGCCGAGGAGATCAACGAGCGGGCCGGGCGGCGACAGATCGACACCCTCGACATCGGCGGCGGCCTGCCGGTGAACTTCGGCTCGGAGGCGACGGCGCCGACCTACGCGCAGTACGCGCGGCTGCTGGCCGAGGTCGTGCCGGGGCTGTTCGGCGGGCGGTACGGACTGGTCACGGAGTTCGGCCGGTCGCTGCTGGCCAAGCAGGGCGCGGTGCTGGCACGGGTCGAGTACACCAAGAGCGCCGGCGGTCGGCCGGTCGCGGTGACGCACGCGGGCGTGCAGGTCGCCACGCGCACCGTCTACGCGCCCGGGGCATGGCCGCTGCGGCTGGCCGCGTACGACGCGAAGGGGCGGCCCAAGAGCGGGCCGGAGGCGGTGCAGGACGTCGCCGGGCCCGCGTGTTTCGCCGGCGACCTGCTCGCCGAGGCCCGCGCGCTGCCGCTGCTCGAACCGGGCGACCATGTGGCAGCGCTGGACACCGGGGCGTACTACTTCGCGCATCACTACGCCTACAACTCCCTGCCCCGGCCGGGGATCTACGGCTACGCCCCGGACGGCTCGGGCGGGGTCGCCTTCGCCACCGTGCGCGAGCCGCAGGCGCCCGAGGAGATCGTGACCGAGGCCGGAGGGGCGCACGCCTGGGCGCTCACCACCCTCGGCGCATCCGGGCGCCCTTGAGGCACGCCGACAGTACCGGGTGCAACTGGTGTGAAACCCGGGTCAGTTGACCCACACTAGCCCCTCGGTCGCATGTTCCACCGGAAAATGCCGTAACCCTCCTGACTTTCGCACACGGTGCGTAGCGTCGGCATCACTCAGCCGAAACCCCAGGCGGGAGGGGAACAACGGTGCCCGGAATCGACGAGTGCCTCCTGGAAGCCATGCGGCTGCCCGGTGCCAGAGGCGCCGCGCTGGTCGACTGGACGAGCGGTCTTGCCCTGGGCACCGTGGGCGAGTCCCCGGGCGGCGACCACGAGACCACCGCGGCGGAGGCCGCCGAACTGGCCCGGCTGGCCGCCGAGCACGGGGCGTTCGCCTCCGCCGACGACCCCGAGGGCGAGCGGCCGCCGGTCGAGGACCTCATCGTCAGCAACCGTGACAGCTACCACCTGCTGCGCTTCGTGGACACCTCCTTCGACAGCAGCGTGTTCCTTCATCTGTGGCTGGCCCGCACGGAGGGCAACCTGGCCCTGGCCCGGATACGCATGGGTGAGATGGCGGAGCGGCTGGTGCTGGGATGACCGTGGTCGACACCCCCCCGCCCCGCCTGCCGGTGCGGCACCGGGCGGTCGCCGCCGAGCGGGCCTGGGGCGGCGTCTCACCGATGCTGACCCGGCTCGCCGCCGAGCAGGCCACCGGCGTCCTCGTCCGCGAGCGCGGCACCCTCTACCTCGACGAGGGCCGTGTCGTGCACGCCGAGAGCCCGCTCTCCCCGGGCCTGGACGTGCTGCTGACCGCCGGCGGCACCCTGGGCTCCGAGACCTGGCGGGACGCCCTCTCCCGCGCCGACGACCAGCGGGGCGCCGCCGACCTGCTGCTGGCCGGCGGCCATCTGGCCCGGGGCGCCCTCCAGTTGTGCCACCTGGGCGCGGTCTACGACGCCGCGTACTTCGCGCTCGCCCCGAGCAGCACCCCCGGCCGCTTCCGCTACGGCATCGCCCACCGGATCGGCTCCGTGCTGCCCGTCCCGGTCTCCGCCCTGGAGCGCGAGACGGTCCGCCGCCGCGGCCTGCTGCACCGCATCTGGCCCGACACCCGGGCGGACAGCTCACCCCTGGTGCGGACGTACGCGACCGCGGCACCCCGGCTCACCGCGCGCCAGCACGCCCTGCTGGAGCTCGTCGACGGCACCCGCACCGCGCCCCAGCTGGCCCAGGAGCTGGGACGGCAGGCCTTCCACACGCTGGTGGACGTCCGCCGTCTGGTGGCCGCCGGGCTCATCGCGCCCCGCCGGGCCCCCGAACCCGAGGCCGTCGGGCCGGCGCCCGCCCTCGCCGACCGCCTCGCCCACACCACCGACCCCCACATCACGCTGCTGAAGAGGCTCAGGGATGCGCTGGAGGCCCTTTGAGAGGAGACACCGGATGGCAGCCGAGCCCGAAATCCTGGACGAACTGCGCCGGCTGAGGGCCCGCGTCCCGCAGCTCACCGGCGCCCTCGCCGCGAGCGTCGACGGCCTGGTCCTGGCCCACGACACACCGGGCGTGGAGCCGGAGAGCGTGGCGGCCCTGACCGCCACGGCGCTCGGCGTCGCCGTACGGATGGCGGACGTCACCGGCCAGGGCGACCTGCGCGAACTGCTCGTGCGGGGCGTCTACGGATACGTCGCCACCTACGCGGCCGGCCGCACCGCCGTGCTGACGCTGCTCGCCCAGGACCGCGTCAACGTCGGCCGGCTGCACCTGGAGGGCCGCCGGGCCGGCGTCCGCATCGGCGAGCTCGTCGACGCCGAGGCGACGGCGCGCGACACCGGCAAGCCCACCGCCAGGACGGCGAAACCGGCGGCCAGGGCCGCCGCCCCACGGACCAGAACCCCGCGCGCGCCCCGTACCACGGGCACCAGCGCGCCCACCACCACCGAAAGTTAGAGAACAAGGAGACCCGGCCATGGCCAACACCGAGACCTGCCTGAAGGAATGCCTCGCCTCGATCGAGGGGGCGACCGGCGTCGCCCTGGTCGACTACACCAGCGGAATGGCGCTCGGCACGATGGGCGGCAGCAAGACCTTCGACCTGAACGTCGCGGCCGCCGGCAACACCGACGTCGTACGGGCGAAGATGCGCACCATGGAACACCTCGGCCTCAAGGGACAGATCGAGGACATCCTCATCACCCTGAACGATCAGTACCACCTGATCCGCCTGATCAGCGGCCGCGGCGGCAACGGCCTCTTCCTCTACCTCGCGCTGGACGCCAAGCGCGCCAACCTGGCGATGGCCCGCCACCAGCTCAAGAGGATCGAGGAGGACCTGGAGGTCTGACCCGGGGATCAGACGAGCGCCGTGGTGCGGCGGCGCGCCCCGCCCGGGGCCGCGTCGCCCGCCGCGATGCCCGTGCTGCGGTAGGCCCTGACGGCCTTGCCCGCCGGGCGTCCGCCGCGCCGGTCCAGCCAGTCGACGCGCACCCACAGCAGCGCGTCCCCGGCCCGTTCCAGCCGCCCGATCCACGCGGCCTTCAGCCACAGCCCGCAGCCCGCGCCGGCCAGCAGCAGACCGCCGGCCGCGGGGACGGCGAAGGCGCTGCCGAGGGCGGCCAGGAACGCGAGCAGCAGCCACCAGCGGTGTCCCCGCCGCCAGTTGCGGACGCCGACCGCGCGGTCCTGGAGGACGTCGTGCCGGCCCGCCCGGGCCGTACCGCGGGCGAGTTCCCGGTAGCGCCGCCGTCGTACGCACGCCACGGCCGCCGCGCTCACCAGGAACAGCGCGGCCCCCGACAGCACTCCGACACGGCGTCCGGCGGGCCCTGGCACCAGCAGGCCGAGGCCCGCCGCGAACACCCCGAACCACCACATGGGCGCGGCCCCGGCGCGTACGACCACCGCCACCCGAACCAGTCCCTGACCTCCGCGCGCCACCTGCCGCCTCCTCCTCGTCCCGCGGTCCGCACAGCCGTCGGGGCGGGAGGCTAGCGGGCGTTGGTGAGACGAGTCTGAGAGAGCGTTGGCGGGACGGGAGCGCGCGCCGGGGGCGCGGCCCGGCTCGGGCCTACTCCACGAAGAGCCCCCGCGCGGCCGCCGTCGCGTCGAACTCCTCCAGCCGGGCCTGCGCCTGGGGCAGGTCGTCGCACATGGCCTCCAGCAGCACCCGCCCGAGCAGCATCGGCGCGCACGCGGTGTCGAAGGCGAGCCCGGTGCCGACCGCCGCCGGCAGCAGCAGGTCGGAGTACTTCGCCACCGGCGCGAAGGCCGAGTCCGCGACGGTGACGACGGTCAGGCCCGCGTCCCGGGCGTAGGCGAGGGTGTCGACGACCTCGCGCGGGTGCCGCGGCAGCGCGAAGCACAGCAGCGCCGACGCACCGGCCCGTACGGCGCCGTCGATACGGTCCTGGACCATCGTGCCGCCCTCGTTGAGCAGCCGTACGTCCGGGTGGACCTTGCCGGCGAAGTACGCGAAGCCGTAGGCCTGGGAGGCGGCGGCCCGCAGGCCGAGGACCGGCAGCGGGCGCGAGGCGGCGAGGATCCGCCCCGCCCGCCGCACCGGCAGCGGGTCGGCCAGCGCCTGGGCCAGGTGCCGCAGGTTCTCGATCTCGGCCTCGACGGCCTGCTGGTACTCGTTGTACGCCGTCGTGCGCTCCGCCGGTTCGGCGGGGGCGACCTCGCGCAGGTGCCGGCGCAGCGCCGGGTAGCCGTCGAAGCCCAGGGCGACGGCGAAACGGGTCACCGACGGCTGGCTGACCCCCGCCAGCTCGGCCAGTTCGA
>NZ_BMVJ01000015.1:83842-95532 GCF_014650655.1 Streptomyces anandii JCM 4720 | reverse complement strand
CGCTGGACAGGAACGGCACGTCGGCGGCGCGCCGCACCATGCTGTGCGCGATGCGCCGCTGGGTCGGCGTGAGCCGGTGCCCCTCGAAGAGCGCCTGCAGCCGTGCGGCAGGGCTGTCCGTCACGCTCATGTCGTGCTCCCCCTCCAGAAGTCGTCGACGACCCGGGAGAGTACTCCCCGACCTGTTTCTATTCAGACAACTAGAACTCTGCATGACCCCATGCAGCCCGGGCAAGGGATCGACAAGGTATGCACCAAGTGTCGCCAAACAACCACCGAACGTGACAATCCCTGTGCTAATCGTGAACGGACGCACCTCGCAGACCCCTGAGGAGGCGTCAGGGCCCATCACCCCCGGGCCCGTCCGACGGCCACCGCCGTCGGCGCGCTGTGCCGGACCGCAGCCCCGGCCGCCCGCCGACGGCGGCCGGCCTTACGCTCCACCCCCGCCCGACTGGGGGGCTAACCCCAGTGCGGCCACCGCCACCGCTCCCTAGCCTGGTCCGCATGACCGGTATGGACGCGCGGGACACCGACCTGAAGAAGGAACTCGACGCCACCCTGCAGGCCCGCAGGGAACTGGGCGAGGAGTACGAGTCCGCGCTGGTCGACTCGTTCCTGGAGAAGGTCGACCAGCGCATCGACGGCGCCGTGGAGCGCCGGGTGCGCCGGCAGTTCGCCGAGCAGCAGATGACGGCGGCCCGCGACTCCCGCACGCCCAAGGCCACCGACTCCTGGGGCGAGCGCTTCGGCTTCGGCATCGTCTCGCTGGTGCTGGCCGTACCGCTGTCGGCGATCGGCGGCGGCATCGCCCACCTGCCCGGTCTGATCGCCGCCTGGGTCGGCATCGTCGGCGTGAACGCCGTCCAGGCCGCCCGCACCAACCCCGGCCTGTTCAGCGGCCGGGGGCGCCGCTCCGGCAAGGACGGCGACGACTGGGAGGACTGACCGGACCCGGCGCACCGGGCGGGCCGGGCGGCCTGTGCGCGGGGACCGCCGCACCCCCGTGACCGGGGGGCGGGACGACGGCGGTCCCCGCGAGGGACGCGGGCCGGGTCAGGGCCGGGCTCACGCGTCCGTGGCGTCCATGGGGGTCCGGGAGCCGCTCCGGAGGTTCATGGCGCCGTACCGCCAATCTGCCGGGCGCGTGTTAAGCGGGTGCTGCGCGAACGTGACGCGCTCGTACCACTTCCGCGAAGCCACGGGATCGACGGCCCCGCCGACCACCGGCCGCTACTACGGCTTGCCGCCCTTGGCCAGGAAGGACAGCAGGTCCTGTCGGCTGACCACACCGGTCGGCTTGCCCTCCACCAGCACGATCGCCGCGTCCGCCGCGCCGAGCACCGACATCAGGTCGGCGACCGGCTCGCCGGAGCCGACCTGCGGCAGCGGGGCGGACATGTGCTTCTCCAGCGGGTCCTCCAGCGAGGCCCGCTTGGTGAACAGCGCGTCCAGCAGCTCGCGTTCGACCACGGAGCCGACGACCTCGGCCGCCATGACGTCCGGGTGACCGGCGCCCGGCTTCACGATCGGCATCTGCGAGACGCCGTACTCGCGCAGCACCTCGATGGCCTGGCCGACGGTCTCGTCCGGGTGCATGTGGACGAGGGACGGGATGGAGCCGCCCTCCTTGTCGCTGAGCACGTCGCCGACGCGGGCGCTCGGACCCTCGTCCTCGAGGAAGCCGTAGTCCGCCATCCACTCGTCGTTGAAGATCTTCGACAGATAGCCGCGCCCGCTGTCCGGCAGCAGTACGACCACCACGTCGTCCTCGCCGAGCCGCTCGGCGACCCGCAGGGCCGCGACCACGGCCATGCCGCAGGAGCCGCCGACCAGCAGGCCCTCCTCCTTGGCCAGCCGGCGGGTCATCTGGAAGGAGTCCTTGTCGGAGACGGCGACGATCTCGTCGGCCACCGTGCGGTCGTAGGCGGTCGGCCAGAAGTCCTCACCGACGCCCTCGACGAGGTACGGGCGTCCGGAGCCGCCGGAGTACACCGACCCCTCGGGGTCGGCGCCGACGACCTGCACCCGGCCGTCGCTGACGTCCTTCAGGTAGCGGCCGGTGCCGGAGATCGTGCCGCCGGTGCCCACGCCCGCCACGAAGTGGGTGATCCTGCCCTCGGTCTGCTCCCACAGCTCGGGGCCGGTGGAGTGATAGTGCGAGAGCGGGTTGTTGGGGTTGGAGTACTGGTCGGGCTTCCACGCGCCCGGCGTCTCGCGCACCAGCCGGTCGGAGACGTTGTAGTAGGAGTCCGGGTGCTCGGGCGCCACGGCCGTCGGGCACACCACGACCTCCGCCCCGTAGGCGCGCAGCACGTTGATCTTGTCCGTGGACACCTTGTCCGGGCAGACGAAGATGCACTTGTAGCCCTTCTGCTGGGCCACGATGGCGAGGCCGACGCCGGTGTTGCCGCTGGTCGGCTCGACGATCGTGCCACCCGGCTTGAGTTCGCCGCTCTGCTCGGCCGCCTCGATCATGCGCAGGGCGATGCGGTCCTTCACGGAGCCGCCGGGGTTGAAGTACTCGACCTTGGCCAGGACGGTCGCCTTGATGCCCCTGCTGACGTTGTTGAGCTTCACCAGCGGGGTGTTGCCGACGAGGCTGATCATCGAGTCGTGGAATTGCACCGTTGTCTCCGGTCGCTGCAAAAGATGTGGTCGTAGTGGTTCCGCCAGCCTAAGGCCAGGGCCCTGCCCGGGGCGGCCGTTCACTCCCCGTCGAGATTGGACGACGGTCGGTACGGGGCAAGGAGTGGATGTACGGCTACGAGGAGGTGGCTGCGGGCATGACGAGCATGTCGAGGGCGAGGGTGGCCCGGCGGATCGCGGCCGGCGCCGCGTACGGGGGCGGCGGTCTCGGCCTGGCCGGCGCCGCCGCCGCGGGCCTGCTCCTGGCCGAGGTGCAGATGGCCAAGCGCCATGTGGGCAACGGCAGCGACAACCACGTACCACTCGCCAACGGGCTGTACGGCCACGTCTACGAGACCCCCGGCGAACCCCCGCTGCACCTGACCATGCTCGGCGACTCCACCGCCGCCGGACAGGGCGTCCACCGGGCCGGGCAGACCCCGGGCGCGCTGCTGGCCTCGGGGCTCGCGGCGGTGGCCGAGCGCCCGGTGCGGCTGCGCAACGTGGCGCTGCCCGGCGCCCAGTCCGACGACCTGGACCGCCAGGTGGCGCTGGTCCTTGCCGATCCGGCCCAGGCCCCCGACATCTGCGTGATCATGGTCGGCGCCAACGACGTCACCCACCGGATGCCGCCGACCCGCTCGGTGCGCCATCTGTCGGCGGCGGTACGGCGGCTGCGCACCGCGGGCGCCGAGGTGGTCGTCGGCACCTGTCCCGACCTCGGCACCATCGAGCCGGTTCAGCAGCCGCTGCGGTGGCTGGCCCGGCGGGCCTCGCGGCAGCTGGCGGCCGCGCAGACGATCGGGGCGGTGGAGCAGGGGGGCCGCACCGTGTCGCTGGGCGACCTGCTGGGCCCGGAGTTCGCGGCGAACCCGCGCGAGCTGTTCGGCCCGGACAACTACCACCCCTCCGCCGAGGGCTACGCCACGGCCGCGATGGCCGTACTGCCCACCGTCTGCGCGGCGCTGGGCCTGTGGCCGGATGAGGAGGAGCGCCCGGACGTCTCGCGCCGCGAGGGCTTCCTGCCCGTGGCCCGCGCGGCCGCCGAGGCCGCCTCCGAGGCGGGCACCGAGGTCACCGCCGCCATCCCCACGGGCCCCCGCGGCCCATGGGCCCTCCTGAAGCGCCGCCGCCGGCGCCGCCTCCCGGAGCCGGAACCCGCGTCGGCCCCGCCGCACCACGAACCCCAGGCCGGCTGAGACCAGCCCGTCCGGCGCGGACCAGCCCGTCGGCGCGACCCAAGCAAGCGCTTAGAAAGTTGCGGCCAGGATCACACCGCGATTCCCGTGACCGACGCCATACGTACGGGTAACTTCCAATCAGCCCGCCACACCACACCCACACCCGTACGCCACTGGAGCCGTGATGCCCGAAGCCGTCATCGTCTCGACCGCCCGCTCCCCGATCGGCCGCGCCTTCAAGGGCTCCCTGAAGGACCTCCGCCCGGACGACCTCACCGCCACGATCATCCAGGCGGCCCTCGCCAAGGTCCCCGAACTCGACCCGAGGGACATCGACGACCTGATGCTCGGCTGCGGCCTGCCCGGCGGCGAGCAGGGCAACAACCTCGGCCGGATCGTCGCCGTGCAGATGGGCATGGACCACCTGCCGGGCTGTACGGTCACCCGCTACTGCTCCTCCTCGCTGCAGACCTCCCGCATGGCCCTGCACGCCATCAAGGCCGGCGAGGGCGACGTGTTCATCTCGGCCGGCGTCGAGATGGTCTCCCGCTTCACCAAGGGCAACTCCGACAGCCTGCCGGACACGCACAACCCGCTGTTCGCCGAGGCCGAGGCCCGTACCGCCGCCGTCGCCCAGCAGGAGGGCACGACCTGGCACGACCCGCGCGAGGACGGCCTGGTCCCCGACGCCTACATCGCGATGGGCCAGACCGCCGAGAACCTCGCCCGCTGGAAGGGCGTCACCCGCGAGGACATGGACGAGTTCGGCGTCCGCTCGCAGAACCTCGCCGAGGAGGCCATCAAGAACGGCTTCTGGGAGCGCGAGATCACCCCGGTGACCCTGCCGGACGGCACGGTCGTCAGCAAGGACGACGGTCCGCGCGCGGGTGTGACCATGGAGGGCGTGGCGGGCCTGAAGCCGGTCTTCCGCCCCGACGGCATGGTCACCGCCGGCAACTGCTGCCCGCTCAACGACGGCGCCGCCGCGGTCGTCGTCATGTCCGACACCAAGGCCCGCGAGCTCGGCCTGACCCCGCTCGCCCGCATCGTGTCCACGGGCGTCTCCGGCCTGTCCCCGGAGATCATGGGCCTCGGCCCGGTCGAGGCCTCCCAGCAGGCGCTGCGCCGCGCCGGCCTGACCATCGACGACATCGACCTGGTCGAGATCAACGAGGCGTTCGCCGCCCAGGTGATCCCCTCCTACCGCGACCTGGGCATCCCGCTGGAGAAGCTGAACGTCAACGGCGGCGCCATCGCCGTGGGCCACCCCTTCGGCATGACCGGCGCCCGGATCACCGGCACGCTGATCAACTCGCTGCAGTTCCACGACAAGCAGTTCGGCCTGGAGACGATGTGCGTCGGCGGCGGCCAGGGCATGGCGATGGTCATCGAACGCCTCAGTTGACAACCCACGCCTCAGCGGGCACCCGCCTCACGGCTGATAACCCGCGTCACGGCGGCCACTTGAAAGACCGTCAGTGTCCGCCTTAGCACCCAGCGTGACCGAATGGCCCGGAATCCAGGAAACCCATGGGTTCCGGGCCGTTTTGTGATCCAATCTCCCCCATGATGTGACCTACCTCGCCCGCGAGGGGGTTTCCGCAGGTCAGCACTGTTTCACCAGGAAGCACAAGGGCAACTTTCCTGACCGTTTCGTGACGTTACGCACTGACAGCTGGATAGTCCGCCCTTCAAGCTGATGTAGGAAGTCGGGGGTCGACCTTGAACCCGGGAGTACGTCAGTGAGCGCCATGCCCATCGCCCTGCTGCTCACCACGGCCGCCACCGGCGCCGTGGGCGTCGCCGTGCTGCGCACCCTGTGGGTGCTGCGCCGCCAGGTCGCGGCCCTGCACGCCCAGCTCGCGGAGAACCACGCCGCGACCGCACGCGCCCTGCTGCCGGCCGCCCGCAGCCACGCCGACGCCGAGCAGATACGCGCGGCCGTGGTCCAGGCGCTGGCCGAGGAGCGGGAGCGGGAGCTGGCCGAGGCGCGCGCGTTCTGGGCCGCCCAGGAGGCCCGCGACTCCGCCGACGCGCCCTCCCTGCTGGGGCTGCCCGACAGCGAGCTGTTCCTGCCCCGCCAGGCCGACTTCGCGGGCCTGGACCACCTGGAGCCGGTGACCGAGACCGGCTCGGAGGCGGACGAGTTCTCCGCCAAGGACCACACGCAGAGCGGCTCCGCCGGCGAGTCCCCGGAGCTGGCCGCGGCGCGTCGCCGCCACCCCTCCCACCCGGACTTCACCCCGCACCCGTCCCCGGTCGTGGGCGACCACGAGCGCACCGTCGCCACGCTGGAGGAACTGGCCGACTCCCGAGTGGAACTGGCCGACGTCCGCCCGGGCCCGCTCGGCACCCTCGACGTCTACGTCTTCGCCGACGGCACGACCCTGTGCATGACCCCGGGCCACCGCGAGACCGCGGAGCGCCTGGCCGCAGCGCTGCGCGCCGGCGAGGCCCCGGTGCTGCTCGGCGGCTCCGGAGTCTCCGGCGCCTACGCCCTCACCTTCGCCTGCGGCGAGGAGAACATCTACATCCTGGCGGACCGCGTCATCGCCTCGCTGTAGCGGGCACGGGCCGCCGCGAGGCCGGAAGCCCTGCGCAGAGCCGCAGGTTCCGGGGGCCTCACACCCCCGCCCGCTTCTGCGCCTCCTCCACCAGCCGTACCGCCTCCTCCACCTCCTCCTCGCTCTTCAGTACGAGCGCGAGGTCGTGCCCGGCGACGGTGATCTGGTCCGCGGCGGCGAACATCCCCGCGTCCGGCATCTCGCGGGGCTCGGCCCCGGGCGTCTCCAGCAGCTGGGCCCGCCGGGCGAACTCCCTGGCCAGCGCCAGCGCCTCCGCCGCGGCCGCCCGCTGCAGCCGGCTCTGCGGCGCCGCCCTGAGGCGGTCGGCGAAGTGATCCACGGCCCGGGTCAGAGATGTCGTGTCAGCCACGCGGCGAGCGTACGCGTCGCGGCAGGACTGTTGCCAATACGCGAACCCTCAGGCACGGTGACGTGAAGGACCGGCTTCATCGAACGCGTCCGGAGGCGCCGATGTCCCAAGTCTTCTCCGAAGAGACCCATCGCAATCTGCTCGCCCGCATCCCCCACTGCACCGGTCGTGAAGTCGCCGACTGGCTGCGCACCGTCGAAGAAGGCCCCGCCCTCTGTTTCGAGGAGCGGCTCAGCTGGCTCCGCCACGAGCACAACCTTGCCTACGGCCACGCGAAGGCGATCATCCACGAGTACGACCTGAGGAGGGCCGCGCGCAAACTGCTCTAGGCAGCAGGCTCCGGGCGTGGAGCAACGCCGGGACGACGAAGGGCCCCGGGAGGAACCCGGGGCCCTTGCGCATGGCCGGTGAGGGCCGATACGCGGTCGCGCTAGTCGTTCTGGTTGAGGATCGCGATGATGCGCAGGAACTCCATGTAGATCCACACCAGCGTCAGCGTGAGGCCGAAGGCGGCGAGCCAGGCCTCCTCGCGCGGGGCGCCGTAGGCGATGCCGTCCTCGACCTGCTTGAAGTCCAGGGCGAGGAAGCAGGCGCCGAGGATGATGCCGATGACGCCGAAGAAGATGCCGAGGCCGCCGCTGCGGAAGCCGAGGCCGTCACCGCCGCCGAACACGGCGAACAGCAGGTTCACCGCCATCAGCAGGACGAAGCCGAGCGCGGCCGCCATCACGAAGCCGTAGAAGCGGCGGTTGACGCGGATCCAGCCGGCCTTGTACGCGATCAGTACCGCGGCGAAGACCGCCATGGTGCCGATCACCGCCTGCATGGCCGCGCCGCTCGCGATGCGGTTGTCGACGACGCTGGAGACGACGCCGAGGAACACGCCCTCGAACGCCGCGTAGGTCACGATCAGCGCGGGCGAGGCCTTGCGCTTGAAGGACTGCACGAAGGCCAGCACCATGCCGATCAGCGCGGCGCCGACGCCGATGCCGTAGGACCGGCTGATGTGGGCGTCGTCGACCGGCAGCAGCGCCCAGGCGAGCGCGGCGGTGACGATCAGCGTGCCGAGCGTGGTGGCGGTGCGCAGGACGACGTCGTCCATGGTCATCCGGCCGGTGGTGGCCGGGGCCTGGGGCGGCGCGCCGTACTGCAGGTCCTGCTGGGCGTAAGGGTTCTGCGCGTAGGGATTGCCGCTCGGCTGGGCGTACGGGTTGCCCTGCGCGTACGGATTGCCCTGCGTGCCGACAGCGGGACCCCCGGCCTGCGGCGCGGTGTTGAAGCCCGCGTAGCCGTTGTCGCGGCTGAACCCCCGTCGCGAGAAGACCGGGTTTCTGCTCCTCATCTCACTCCTCCATGGCCGCACGTCGCGGCCTTGGCTCAAGAGTAATGGAAAGGCAAAGGATCGACCCTAGTACCTGCGGAGGATCTTTCCCTCTTCCTGGTGCGGAACACGCTACGCGGCCAGGTGATTCCCTGCGACGGCCGGTGCCATTCATGACCAACCTGCGACACGTCCGGAACCGGCCGGAGATCACCGCGCGCCACCCGGACGGGCGTCAGCCGATCGGGAAGCCCGTGTATCCCTCGGCGAGGTCGGTCCCGGCGGCCCGCGAGGAGGCGATCCGGTCGAGCCCGGCCAGTTGCAGACCGTCGTCGAAGGACGTGGCGTCCGGGGCCCGGTGCAGCATCGTCGTCATGTCGTAGCTGAACCGCTCGGCCTGCCGGACGCGGCGCAGACAGGTCGCCGCAGCCCCTCACGGTCCATCCGCTCCCCGGCCCCGGCCGCGCGCAGTACGTTCCTCTCGGTGGGCGCCGGACGGCGCGAGCCCGCCTCTGTTCGTCCAGCGAAGATTTCTTCACCTCACCGGCGATGTCAATGGTGCGCCCCGCGCCTCCCTCCCCCGCGCAGCGGCCGGCCGCCGGGCCCGCGCGATCAGGTCGCGGACCCGGCGGCCGGCCAGGGGGGACGGCTACGGCACGGTCAGTGGCCCGGCCAGCCGTCCAGGTGGCGGTGCATGGTCACGTCGGGCCGCGCGTCGCCCTTGGGGGCCTTCGCGACCGCGTCGTGCAGTACGTCGGTGACCTCGCCGGCCAGCCCGTCGACCCGTGACCTCAGCTCGGCGGCGGGCAGCGAGGACCGGCTCAGCTCGTCCAGCCGGCGGTGGATGTCGGCGAGCTGCCGCTGGGTGCCCCGGTCGAAGACGAACGGGGTGGGCGTGGAGACGACGAACTGGTAGGCCCCGGCGAGGGTCTGACAGCCCGTGCAGCTCTTGTTCGCGGCGTCGCTCAGGTTGACCGCGTTCAGGTGGGTGCGCTCGCCGGCGAACGTCACGATCTGGAAGGACAGCGCCACCGAACGGCAGTCGTCGTCGGCCGAGCAGCCGGCCGAGACCGCGTTGGCCTGGTTGCGCACCGCGGCGGCGTTCACCGTGCCGAACTGGCGGACGGTGAAGGAGTCCCTGGCCTGGGTGTGGTGGGCGCGGTCGGCGTGCGAGAACACGTGGTCCGAGGCGATCGCCGCGTGCGGCGCGGCGGTGGCCGCCTGGGCCGGCACGGCGGTGGCCACCCCGGCGACCCCGGCCGCGAACAGGCCGAGCCGGACGGCCCGCTGGGTGAGGGGACTGCTGGCTGAGCGTGGTTTTCGGTGAGTGTTCATGGAAATCTCCAGCGATAGATGTACGTAGACCGCCCCCGAACGGGACCGCCCCAGCGAACCCGCGCCGTGCTGGAGCCGGACTGCCCCCGCCCGGCCTCTCAGGGAGAGGCCACGGTGCTCGGTGAGCTGCTGGGGGGCGGGGTGGGCGATGCGGTTTCCGTGGGGGTGGGCGACGCGGGCTCCGTCGCGGTGGGCGTGGGGTCCTTCACCGGCTCGGTGGGCGGCTGGGAAGGCTGCCCCTGCTCTCCCGCCGGGCCCTTGCTCGTGGGGGCCGGCTTCTGGGAGGCGCTGGGCCTGCCCGACGCTCCCGCCGACGCCCCCGGGGAGGCCGACGCGCTGCCGGACGCCCTGGCCGAGGGCCCGTCGCCCGGTCCCGCCGTGCCGGTGGTCCCCGCCGTGCCCGAGGGTGAGGCGGACGCTCCGTCCGCGGAGTCGCCCGGGGACGGTCCGCCCGGCGTGGCGGCGTGCCGCGGCTGCGGCTCCTGCGTGGAGACCCCGGGCTGCAGGATCGGCGCGATCGGCGGCTTCTTGGGCAGCGGCTGGGGCGTCAGCCCCGACACCCACGCGTAGCTCAGGCCCGTAAGGCCGGCCAGCGCCAGCGCGCACACCACCACCCGCAGCGCCGGCCGCCCCGCCGTGGCCCGCTTGGCGGCCCTGAAGAGCCGCCCGCCCAGCTTCACGGACAGATAGACGACACCCGCCATCGGGCACAGCAGCATGACGCAGCCGATGAGACCGACCAGGCCCTCGACGATCTGGCCGTCCACGAACGCCGAGCCGGTGCCGACGACCTGCTCGGTCAGCGACCGGGTCATCGTGGCGATGATCCGGGGCAGGTTCCACAGCGCGTAGCCGAGCTCGCCGACCAGCAGCGGCACCATGGTCAGCACCCAGGTGGCGACGATGGTGCGCGCCGACTTCTTCAGTCCGGCGACCTCCTTGCGGGCGGCCCGGCCCCTGCGGCCCGGCACCAGCCCCAGCAGGATCGGTTTGATCTTGCCGTAGAGATCGGGCACCCCGGCCAGGTCGCCGAGGATGTAGTAGCCGTCCAGCCGGACGGCCGGCATCAGCTGCTCCAGGATCTCGAAGTGCCCGAGGTAGACCGCGGCCAGGAAGAACTGCGCCCCGGTGGCGAAGTACGCCCCGGCCATGGCCAGCATGAAGACGACGTTGAAGTACACCCCGCCCAGGTCGGTGCGCAGCCGGCCGCCGCGCCCGATCCGGTAGACGTCGGTGACGTCGGTGTACATCGAGGGCCAGATGAGGAAGAGCCCGCAGCCGATGCACCCGGGGTGGGCGCCGCCGTATCTGCAGGCGGAGGCGTGGCCGAACTCGTGGAAGACGAGCGAGGCCACGGTGAGGACGAAGACGAGGAGGATGAGGACGGGCTGGTCGAGCACCTCCAGCACAGGCTCGATCGCCCCGAAGAAGCCGAACAGCCAGACGTCCATGACGACCGCCGAGGCCAGCACCAGGGCGACCACGGCCGGCCGGTGCAGCCAGGCGAACATCCGGGCGATCTTCGCCGTGCGGCGCTCGTTGAAGATCACCCGGTGGCCCTTGAGGGCGAGCAGGAGGTCGGAGCGCGGGGCGTCGACCTCCTCGCTCTCCTGCCCGTCGGGGACCGTCACGCCGAGCGGTTCGAGCTTCTTCTCGACCAGGAAGCGGATGTTCTCGCCGCTGACCTCCCGCCCGAACCGCGCGCTGACACGGTGGGCGATGGTCTCGGCGTCGCGCTCGCCGTCGATCGACGACGCGACGAGATACAGCAGCCTCGACAGCTGCACGACCTGCCCGTCCCCACGGCGGGCGATGTACTTGGGGTCGGTGAAGCCCGACCCCTGGTACTCGCCGTGCAGCCGCAGTCCCGCACTCAGCCGCGGGACGAGCGGCGCCGGCTGTGCTTCGACGATCGGCAGGGTGCCCGTCGCCACCTGCTCGTACGTCACCGGCCAGCCGCCCGGCCCGGGAACCGGGCCCGTGTCGTGCAGCGTCGGCGCCCCGTCTCCGAGCACCGTCATATGTGGTCTCCCCCCACGTACTCCCCCGTCCTCCCCGCTCCCCCGGCGAACCCGGGCCCCGGCCCGGCCGGTGTCCGGGGCCCGGGTTCGCCTGGCGGGGGCGGACCGCGCCGTACCCCCCGCGCGGTCCGCCCCCGTGGCGTCGTCGTTGCGTCGTGGCGCCGCCTCGGGCCGGCGCCGCCGCCGCTACTGCGTGACGGTGATGCTCTGGACGGCCTGCGACTCCGCGGCCGAGCCGAAGGAGTGGTCGTTGAGCGCGGCGGACTCGTT
>NZ_BMVJ01000015.1:79898-83817 GCF_014650655.1 Streptomyces anandii JCM 4720 | reverse complement strand
GTGCGCCGAGATGTTCGCGACGTGCTTGGTGACGTTGACCGTCTTGCCGAAGCTGAACTTCAGGCGGCCGAGGGCCTCGCGGCCCGGCAGCAGCTCGGCGGACTCGGTCTCCAGCTCGTGCATGTCCATGCTCATGATGGGTGTCCTTTCGGTGTCTCGGGTGTCTCGGGTGAGGGTTCGCGCGAGGGCGGGTGCTACTGGGTGACGGTGATGCTCTGGCCGGCGCCGGAGTCGGCCACGGAGAACGCCGAGTGGTCGTTCAGGGCGGCGGACTGGTTGGCGGCCGAGATGTTCGCGACGTGCTTGGTGACGTTGACCGTCTTGCCGAAGCTGAACTTCAGGCGACCGAGGGCCTCGCGGCCCGGCAGCAGTTCCGCGGACTCGGCCTCGAGCTCGTGGGCGTCCATCATGATCAATTCCCCCTCAGGGATAGGCGTTTCCGGTCGGACGCGGTCAGGTACCCCCCGGACTTCGTCCAACTTGGTCGGACGTGCTGTCCAACGAGATTGGACACTAGGGCCTCCGGAGCCCCGCGCGCAACCCCGTTCGCGGATCCCCCTCTCGGCCCGCGGCGCCGACGCCCGTAGAATCGGGCCCCACGTGGGGAATTCCCGCGGGTTCAGCCAGGCGGCGAGCAGGAAGTGACCACCAGTGGCCAACGCACTGCAGCAGTTGATCCGGGAGCGGCTCGACCGCAAGGGCTGGTCCTACGGCGACGTGGCGCGCCGCGGCGGCATCCCCCGCTCCACCGTCCACCACCTGGCCACGGCCGACCGCGTGGTCCGCATGCCCCAGCCGGCCACCCTCGAGGGACTGTCCAAGGGCCTGGAGCTCTCGTTGGACACCGTGCGCCGCGCCGCCGCCGAGGCCTGCGGCATCCACGTCTACGGCCCCGCCGCCGACTCCGCGGACTCCGCCGGCGGGACGGCACGTCCCGCCGACCCCGAGGTGGACCTGCTGATCGCCAGCGTCCAGAAGCTCTCGGCGGACGACCGCCGCCATGTCGCGGCCCTGGTCGAGTCCCTCCTGGACCGCTCCCCGAACGAGAAGTGACCCGGCGCGCGCCCCGTCCCGCGAGGTACACCCACCGAAGGGGCGAGTGACCGGACAGTTGACCGACCTGGCGACCGACGCGACCGTCCGGTGACACCGGATGGCCGATCTCCCGCCAACTCGGAAAAAGAATCCGGACGACCCCGAAACCCCTGAGATCCGCCGCTAGTCTCTCGTCTGCCCGAGGCGCGAGAGCCGCACGACCCCGGGCTCCCAGGGGGGACATGTGTTGTTCGTGCATGGCGGTCCGACCACGGCCGTGGTCCGCAATCCCGCCGGAGACGCGGTGGTCCTGCTGTCCGGTGAGCTGCCCGAAGTGCTCACCGACCAGGCCCTCTTCGAGCTCCTGGACCTCGCCGCCGCCATTCTGGAGGCGGACGAGCTGGTCCTGTTCCACAAATGCCTGCAGACACTCCGCCGCAACGGCATGCGAGCCGGCCGCCGCATCGAAATCGACGGCGCGGTACTGACGGTCTACGAGGGCTGACCGCCCCCACACGGGCCCACGACCCAGAACCGCGGGCCCGGCAGCCGACGAAAAGGCGGGAGTTGGAGAGCATCCGCCAGGCGATCCGCCTCGCCGAGGCGTGAGGGGAGTCCGCAAGGTGCCGGAGGACCTGGCTGCGGTGGCCAACCAGGAGCGGCCGGGCCCTCGCGGACGCGGTGCTGGAGACCGGCTCCCTCGACCGGCTTCGCGCCGCCCTCGGCGAACGCTGACGCCGCGCGTCCAGGGCGCCCCTTGCCCGTCGGCGGCGCCCTGTTTCGCGGGCTGAGTGGTGCCCGGAACCGGACTTGAACCGGTACGCCCGCGAGGGGCAGCGAGGTTTAAGCTCGCCGTGTCTGCATTCCACCATCCGGGCAGGCCGTGGGCTCGCACTGCGGTTCCGAGCCTATCGGGATGCATCCCCCGTTCAGTGGCTGGGTGTACTCATGTTGTCTTGTTTTATTGACATGTGAGGGAGCATCAGACCTTGTGGGCGCCCATCGGCACTCGCCACCAGCGTTGCGGACCGGGCCCCGCGGCACGCACGGAATGACGGAATTTCACCGTCCGAACAGGGGGGCTCCACCTGTTCCCGATGTCCCCCTTCCAGGGGACGCGCCCCGGCAACTCTCAGGGAAGCCCGTCATCCCCAGGTATGACGGCGGCCGGTGCCGTCCGACCCGAGTCGGCCCCCGGAACCGGAACAGCGGCTGACTACAGCGGCCCGGGCGGCGGAGACGATGGACAGGTCTTCGAAAAGGCTGCCGCGGTCCGTCCCGGGCCGCCGCAGACCGTCCCACCGTTTCCGTACCGTCAGGAGCCCCACGCCGTGACCACCTCTTCCATCGCCGGCCGGACCACCGCCGTGGCCGCGCGCGCCACGGATCTGTCGAAGATCTACGGACAGGGCGAGACCCAGGTGGTCGCTCTCGACCGGGTCTCCGTCGACTTCGCGCAGGGCGAGTTCACCGCGATCATGGGACCGTCCGGCTCCGGCAAGTCCACGCTGATGCACTGCGTGGCCGGCCTCGACACCTTCTCCTCCGGGTCGGTCCGCGTAGGCGACACCGAGCTCGGCTCGCTGAAGGACAAGCAGCTCACCAGGCTGCGCCGGGACAAGATCGGCTTCATCTTCCAGGCGTTCAACCTGCTGCCGACCCTGACGGCCCTGGAGAACATCACCCTTCCCATGGACATCGCCGGCCGCAAGCCGGACAAGCAGTGGCTGGACACCGTGATCCGCATGGTGGGGCTCGCCGACCGGCTGGGCCACCGGCCCTCCCAGCTCTCCGGCGGCCAGCAGCAGCGCGTGGCCGTCGCCCGTGCGCTGGCCTCCCGGCCGGACATCGTCTTCGGCGACGAGCCGACCGGAAACCTCGACTCCCGCTCCGGCGCCGAGGTGCTCGGCTTCCTGCGCAACTCCGTGCGCGAACTGGGCCAGACCGTGGTGATGGTGACCCACGACCCGGTGGCCGCGGCCTACGCGGACCGCGTGGTGTTCCTCGCCGACGGCCGGATCGTGGACGAGGTGTACGGGCCCACGGCGGAGTCGGTCCTGGACCGCATGAAGCAGTTCGACGCCAAGGGCCGCACCAGCTGATCCGGTCCGGGGCCGCCGAGGCCCTCCGGCCCGGCAGGCCCCGCACGCCCCCGCCCGGCAGCCTCCGCGCGTTCCTCCTCTCCGCCGCGGCTCCCGGCCTCCGGGCGTGCCGCCCCCCACCTCCACCTCAACCTCGTAGACCTGGACTGAGACCGCCCATGTTCCGCACCGCCTTGCGCAACGTACTCGCGCACAAGGCCCGGCTCCTCATGACCGTGCTCGCCGTGATGCTCGGCGTCGCCTTCGTGTCGGGGACCCTGGTCTTCACCAACACCATCTCCGACGCCTACCAGAAGAGTTCGGCCAAGGGCTTCGACCAGGTCGACGTGGCCGTGGAGGCCAAGTACCAGGAGAGCAAGGGCGACCGGCTCGGCAGGAC
Source organism: Streptomyces anandii JCM 4720 (assembly GCF_014650655.1). Classification (GTDB taxonomy): domain Bacteria; phylum Actinomycetota; class Actinomycetes; order Streptomycetales; family Streptomycetaceae; genus Streptomyces; species Streptomyces anandii. The sequence continues at coordinate 80,301 of NZ_BMVJ01000015.1, read as the reverse complement.
GCCCGAGCTGACCCGGGCGGAGCTCGACAGGAGCGCGCACGTGCCCGGCGCCGCCTCCGCGACCGGTGTCGTCAAGGGCTTCACCGCGATCGCCGGCAAGGACGGCAAGCTGATCGGCGACGGCTTCCAGTCGCAGGGCGGCAACTACTGGGGCACCAACGACCCGCGCTACCCGCTGAAGGAGGGCGCCGCCCCGCACGGGCGCGGCGAGGTCGCCATCGACTCCGAGACCGCCCGGCGCGCCGGATACAAGGTCGGCGACACCCTGCGCATCTCCGTGGACGGGCCCGTGCTGACCCCCAAGGTCACCGGCGTCTTCACCACCGACGACGGCAACGTCGCCGCCGGCGGCAGCCTCGCCCTGTTCGACACGGCCACCGCCCAGAAGCTGTTCGGCAAGCCG
>NZ_BMVJ01000015.1:57869-79876 GCF_014650655.1 Streptomyces anandii JCM 4720 | reverse complement strand
GGCACGTACGACGAGATCGACGTGCGGGCGAAGGCGGGCACCAGCCAGGCGGCGCTGAAGGCGCAGCTGGACCGGGCGCTGCCCGCGGGGAAGACGGAGACGACCACCGGGCGGAAGCTCGCCGACGACCAGGCGCGGATGATCTCCGCCTCGATGAGCGGCCTGCGGCAGGGGCTGCTGGTCTTCGCGGGCATCGCGCTCTTCGTGGGCACGTTCATCATCGCGAACACCTTCACCATGCTGGTCGCCCAGCGCACCCGGGAGCTGGCGCTGCTGCGCGCGGTCGGCGCCTCCCGGCGGCAGGTCACGCGGTCCGTGCTGATCGAGGCGTTCGTGGTGGGCGTGGTCGCCGCGGTGACCGGCCTGGTCGCGGGCATCGGCATCGGCGCCGGACTGAGGTCCCTCATGGGGTCGCTGGGCGCGACCGTGCCCGACGGGCCGCTGGTCATCACGCCCGGCACGGTCGCCGCCGCCCTGGCGGTCGGTGTCCTCGTGACCATGCTGGCCGCGTGGCTGCCCGGCCGCCGGGCCGCCAAGATCCCGCCGGTCGCGGCGATGAGCAGCGTGCACGCCAAGGCGACCACCAAGTCGCTGGTGCTGCGCAACACGTTCGGCGCGCTGTTCTCGGCGGCCGGTGTCGCCGTGGTCCTGGCGGCCACCACGATGAACGGCTCCGACGGGCAGGCCCCGATGGGTCTGGGCGCGGTCCTGCTCATCATCGGCGTGTTCATCCTGACCCCGCTCCTGTCCCGCCCGCTGATCGCGGCCGCGGCCCCGCTGCTGCGCGCCTTCGGGGTCTCAGGCCGGCTGGCCCGCCAGAACTCGGTGCGCAATCCGCGCCGTACGGCGGCCACGGCCTCCGCTCTGATGATCGGCCTGACGCTGATCACCGGCATGACGGTGATGGCGGGCAGCCTGCAGCACTCGATCGACAAGATGGCCTCGGCCGCGATCCGCGCGGACTACGTGGTGTCGATGGCGAACGGCAACTCCCTCTCCCCGGAGGTCGGCAGGAAGCTCGCCGCCACCGAGGGCGTCACCGCCACCAGCCCGCTGCGCAACGCGCCCTCCCGGATCGGCGGCGAGACCGAGTACCTCACCGGCGTCGACGGCTCGGCGATCGCGAAGCTCACCGACCTGAAGGTCGACGACGGGGCCTTCACGGTCGGCGGCACCCGGGTCGTCGTGGACGACAAGACCGCCAAGTCGCACGGCTGGAAGGCCGGTTCGGCCTTCACCGTCTCCTACGAGGACCACCGCAAGCAGCGCCTGACCGTCGCCGGGGTCTACGAGGGCAACGAGATGATCCGCGGGATCATGCTCGACAACGCCACCCTCACCCCCCACGTCAAGGACCCGGCCGACATGCAGGTCATGGTCAAGACGGCCGGCGGCGCCTCGAGCGCGGCCAAGGACCGGCTGACCGAGGCCCTCGGCTCCAACCCGGCCATCAAGGTGCAGGACAAGAAGGACATCTCCAACAGCATCGCGCAGATGTTCACGCTGATGCTGAACATGCTCTACGGTCTGCTCGCCATGGCGGTGATCGTCGCGGTCCTCGGCGTCATCAACACGCTGGCGATGTCGGTGTTCGAGCGCTCCCAGGAGATCGGCATGCTCCGCGCGATCGGCCTGGACCGCCGGGGCATCAAGCGGATGGTGCGCCTGGAGTCCCTGGTGATCTCCCTGTTCGGCGGGGTGCTCGGGATCGGGCTCGGGGTGTTCTTCGGCTGGGCGGCCGGTGAGCTGCTCGGCACCAGGATGGCGACGTACGAACTGGTGCTGCCCTGGGCGCGGATGGCGGTGTTCCTGCTGCTGGCGGCCACGGTCGGCGTGCTCGCGGCGCTGTGGCCGGCCCGGCGCGCGGCCCGGCTGAACATGCTCCAGGCCATCAAGTCCGAGTAGCCGGGAGCGACTTCGGGCCCCGTTCCGCCGCGAGCATCCGCGGCGGAACGGGGCCCGTTCGTCGTTACTGCTGTACGGCCGGCGCTCCCCATGTGCGGGCGCGCAGCGGCATCCCGGAGTCGCCGGACTCCGGGGACCGCACCGCCAGCACCTGGTTGACGCCGATGCGGTTGCGCTCGAAGGCGAGCGCGGAGGCCGCCATGTAGAGCTTCCAGACGCGGGCCCGGCCGGGGCTGGTGAGCCGCACCGCGCGCGCCCAGTCAGCCTCCAGGTTGGCGACCCAGCGGCGCAGGGTCAGGGCGTAGTGCTCGCGCAGGGACTCCACGTCGCGCACCTCGAAGCCCGCCCGCTCGAGCTGGGTGACGGTGGTGCCGATGGGGGCGAGTTCGCCGTCGGGGAAGACATAGGCGTCGATGAACTCGTCCACGTGGTACGACGACTCGTCGCCCTGCGGGCGGCGGCCGATCTGGTGGTTGAGCAGCCGCCCGCCGGGCTTGAGCAGGGCGTACAGGGCCCGTGTGTACTCCAGGTAGCGGGCGGCGCCGACGTGTTCGGCCATGCCGATGGAGGAGATGGCGTCGTACGGCCCGTCGGTCACGTCCCGGTAGTCCTGGACGCGGATCTCCACTTTGTCGGTGAGGCCCTGGTCGGCGACGCGCTTGCGGGCGTAGGCGGCCTGCTCCTGGGAGAGGGTGACGCCGACGACGCTCACGCCGTGCTCGCGGGCCGCGTGGATGGCCATGGAGCCCCAGCCGCAGCCGACGTCGAGCAGGCGCTGACCGGGCTTCAGGTCCAGCTTGCGGCAGACGAGTTCGAGCTTGTCGTGCTGGGCCTGTTCGAGGGTGGCGGCGGGTTCGGGGGCCGGCCAGTAGGCGCAGGAGTACACCATGGACGGGCCGAGGACGAGTTCGTAGAAGTCGTTGCCGACGTCGTAGTGGTGGCTGATGGCACGCTTGTCGCTGCGCCGGGTGTGCAGGTGGCCGGGGCGGCGGACCTCCTCGGGGGGCGGGGCGGGCGGCAGCGGGGGGCCGGCCAGCTTCACCAGGCCGCGGACGGCGGCGCGGACCTCAGGGTCGCGCAGCGCCGCGGCGAGGCCGCGGGCGTCCTCGCCGCGCTCCCAGATGAGGCCGGAGAGCAGTCCGAGGACGCGGTACAGGTCGCCCTCGATGGTCACGTCGCCGGCCACCCAGGCGCGGGCGAGGCCGAGTTCGCCCGGCTTGAACAGCAGTCGCCGCAGCGCGCGACGGTTGTGCACGACGAGCGTCGGCGCCCCGGGCGGGCCGGCCTCGGAGCCGTCCCAGGCACGCAGGCGCACCGGGATCGGTGTTCCCATCAACTGTTCGAGCAGTCTCGTGAGCCGCAGCGCGGCGTCGGGCATGGTGCACACCTCCGTGACGACGAACGCCGGAATGTCATCCACCACGTAAACACCAACGGGCCCACCGCGCAGTCCCGCAATGGGGTTACGACTGGGCAAAACACTTGTAGAGACCACGTATTCCGGGCCCGCGGGGCCGCGCGCGTGGACCCGGACACGCCGAAGGGGCCGCCCGCACCACGGATGGCGGGCGGCCCCTTCGGGACGCTCCCTCATGCTCCCCGCGTGACGGTCCCCCGCGGGACGGTCACCGACGGGGCGTCAGGAGGCCTTGGCCTTCTGACCGGTCGAGCTCGCGGCGGCGACCGGCGCGGGCTTGGCGGCCTCGTAGAACTCCTCGCGGGGGTTCTCCATGGCGCCCAGGGACACGACCTCGCGCTTGAGGAACATGGCCAGGGTCCAGTCGGCGAAGACGCGGATCTTCCGGTTCCAGGTGGGCATCGCCAGGCCGTGGTAGCCGCGGTGCATGTACCAGGCCAGCCGGCCGCGCAGCTTGATCTTCATCTTGCCCATGACGATCATCGCGACGCCCTTGTGCAGGCCGAGGCCCGCGACCGCGCCCTTGTTGGCGTGGCTGTACTCCTTCTGCGGGAAGCCCCGCATGCCGGAGACCACGTTGTCGCCGAGGGCCTTGGCCTGGCGCAGCGCGTGCTGGGCGTTCGGCGGGCACCAGGCGTTCTCGTTGCCCGCCTTGCGGCCGACGAGGTCGGGCACCTGGGCGTTGTCGCCGGCGGCCCAGATGTAGTCGGTGCCCTTGACCTGGAGGGTGGGCTCGCAGTCGACGTGGCCGCGCGGTCCGAGCGGCAGGCCGAAGCGGGCGAGGGCCGGGTTCGGCTTGACGCCGGCGGTCCAGACGATGGTGTTGGAGTCGACCTCGAGGCCGTTCTTCAGCACCACGTGGCCGTCGACGCAGGAGTCCATCGAGGTGGAGAGGTAGACCTCGACACCGCGGCCCTCGAGGTGCTCCTTGCCGTACTGGCCGAGCTTCGGGCCGACCTCGGGGAGGATCTTGTCGGCGGCGTCGACGAGGATGAAGCGCATGTCCTCGCGGGACACGTTGTTGTAGTACTTGGCCGCGTCCCGGGCCATGTCCTCGACCTCACCGATGGTCTCGGCGCCGGCGAAGCCGCCGCCGACGAACACGAAGGTGAGCGCCTTGCGGCGGATCTCCTCGTCGGTGGTGGAGTCGGCCTTGTCGAGCTGCTCAAGGACGTGGTTGCGCAGGCCGATGGACTCCTCGATGCCCTTCATGCCGATGCCCTGCTCGGCGAGGCCGGGGATCGGGAAGGTGCGGGAGACCGCGCCCATCGCGATGACCAGGTAGTCGAACGGCAGCTCGTACGCCTCGCCGACGAGCGGCGCGATCGTGGCGACCTTGCGGTCCTGGTCGATGGTGGTGACCCGGCCGGTGAGGACCTCCGCCTTGGGAAGCACGCGCCGCAGCGGGACGACGACGTGACGCGGGGAGATGCTGCCGGCGGCGGCTTCGGGGAGGAAGGGCTGGTAGGTCATGTACGACCGGGGGTCGACGACCGTGACGGTCGCCTCGCCGTAGCGCATCTTCTTGAGGATGCGCCGAGCTGCGTACAGGCCTACGTACCCACCGCCTACTACGAGGATCCTGGGACGCTCCGTGGTGCTCATGGGATCGAGTATCCACCTGCCTCAGGGGGGTCGCTCGTGCGCCCCTTCACAAGCTCGGACAGACCCTGTGTTAGACTCCGCGGCCCCCATGACCGGGGTCATGATGGTCCATGGGCGTCGTTGTCCGGTTGCGACCGTTGTCAAGGGCGCGTGAGCTGCCACTTGGCACCTCGGCGGCCCTCCGGGGGGACCTCATCCGGCACCCGGACGGGAAGCGGAAGGCACTCTCGCGAGCACCCGTCAAGGGCCCTTGAGTCCCCGGACGGGGCAACGAGGGTCCTTGAATCCCCCGGCTCGGCCGAAATCCTTGTGAAGAACTTCACGAAGTTTTCCGGCGGGGTGTCGTCGCAGGCCACCGGGAGGGCCCGGAACCTCGCTCACACGTTACCCAAACCGCTCAAGCGAGGCTACCGATCAGTAGCGTCGAGGCCGCGAAGAGACGGGGCTCACGCCCCCGCCGTGACGCGCGGCCCGGGCGCGCCCGGGGCGACGGGCCACGCTCCTGGACCGCCTACAGGGCGCCTGCGGCCCCGGCCCGCGTCTCGTCGGCCTCACCGGCCTCACGGTGGGTGTGGAGCGCCGTGAGGCGGGTCGGGCACGGCTGCGCAGGCACGTGGTCACCGAGGAGGTGCGTGAGACCGTCCCGGTGCCGGGACGTCCGGTGGCCGCCGCACCGCGGGCACCGTCACCGGCCCGTCGGGGCTCCACCGGCTCCGGGTTGGAAGCTACCGGGTCGCCTACCAGATCAACGACGGTGAACTCGTCATCCCCGTCGTCAAGGTGGGCGACCGGCGGGACCTCTACCGCAACCTGTAGGCGTCGGGCCGAAGCCGGGCGATGCCGTCCGGGTGGCCTACGACGGTGACTCGGCCGCGTAATAGGCGATCCCGTCGAGGATGTCGTGCTCGCTGACGACGACCTCCCGGGCGCCGATCCGCTCCATGACCGCCAGCAGCACCAGGGCGCCCGCACCGATCACGTCGACCCGGCCCGGGTGCAGGGACGGGATGGCGGACCGCTCGGCGTGTGTGGCGTGGAGCAGCGCCTCCGTGATCTCGCGGACGCGGTCGCGCGAGACGCGGGAGTGGTGGATGACCGCCGAGTCGTACTCGGGCAGTTCCTGCGCGATCGCCGACACGGTGGTCACCGAACCGGCCAGGCCCACCAGGGTGTGCGCCTCGCGCAGCGGGACCGTCTCCTCGGCGAGGTCGAGCGCGGCCTCGATGTCGGCCCGTATGGCGGCGATCTGCCCCTCGGTGGGCGGGTCGCTCACCACCCCGTCACGCACCAGGTGACGCTCCGTCATACGGACGCAGCCCACGTCCACCGAGCGCGCGGCGCGCACATGGTCGTCGCCCACCACGAACTCCGTGGAGCCGCCGCCGATGTCCACCACGAGGAACGGCCGGGTCAGGTCGTCACGCCCCGTCAGCTCCCGCGTCGCGCCCATGAAGGAGAACTCCGCCTCCTGGTCGCCCGTGATGACCTCGGGCTCGACGCCCAGGATCTCCACCACCCCGCGCACGAACTCGTCCCGGTTCTCGGCGTCCCGGGAAGCGGAGGTGGCCATGAAGCGCAGCCGCTCGGCGCCGTGCTCCTTGATGACCTCGGCGTACTCGCGGCAGGCCGCGAAGGTGCGGGCCAGCGCCTCGGGGGCGAGCCGGCCGGTGCGGTCGACGTCCTGGCCGAGCCGCACGATGGTCATGCGCCGGTCCAGATCGACCAGTTCGCCCGTTTCGGGGTTCGCGTCCGCGACGAGCAGACGGATGGAGTTCGTACCGCAGTCGACGGCGGCGACCCGGGTCACCGGCCCCCCTCCTCGTCCTTGTGGCCGTTCTCGTCCTTCTCGCACTCGTCCGGCACCGTCACGCACGGGCCCTTGCGCCACCACTCGGGCAGCAGGGCGATCGCCTCGTCGCCCAGCGGGTTCACACCGGGTCCCGCGGCCAGCGAGTGGGCGACCAGCACGTGCAGGCACTTGACCCGGTCGGGCATGCCGCCCGCGCTCGGGAAGCCGGTCAGCTCCTCGATCTCGTCCCGGCGCCGGATGTAGTCCTCGTGCGCGGCGCGGTATGCCGCGGCGAGCTCGGGGTCGGTGGCCAGCCGCTCCGTCATCTCCTTCATCACGCCCTCGGCCTCCAGGGTGCCGATGGCCGACGCGGCGCGCGGGCAGGTCAGGTAGTACAGCGTCGGGAAGGGCGTGCCGTCGGGCAGCCGCGGGGCCGTCTCGACGACGTCCGGCTGCCCGCAGGGGCACCGGTGCGCGATCGCGCGCAGTCCGCGCGGCGGCCGCCCGAGCTGCTGCTTGAATGCCTCGACGTCCGCGTCGGTGGGTTCGGTGCGCGGGGTGGGCGGCGGAGGGGTTTGCATGCCTGTACGAAGATCTCTCTGTCGGTTCACCGGTGGGCGGCGTCGGACTTGTCCACGCCGTACCAGACGTTCGTGTACCAAGGGCGGCGGGCCGTCCCCTGCTCGGCGCGGGACTGCTTGGCGGCGCCGGGGTCGACCACGGTGTAGCCGGTCTCCCCGGGCAGCACGTAGTGCAGCCGCTGACGGATCTGCTGCTCGGCGTAGGAGTCGTCCTGCCAGCGGGCCTTGAGGTCGCGCAGCTGCTCGACCCGCTCCTGCGCCTGCCGCTTCTGCCGCTGCAGGTCGGCGACCTCGGCGCGCTGGGAGACGTACTGCCGCATCGGGTAGGCCAGGGCGACCACCATCGAGCACAACACGAGCGCGAGGAGCGCCGCGCGGCCGGTGAGACGGGAGCGGCGGGCCTGCCGCCGGGTCTGGGAGCGGTAGACCCGGGCCGCGGTCTGCTCCCCGAGCAGCCTCAGCCTGGTCGCGGTGGAGAACCGGTCCCGGTCCTTCACGGCCATTGTCCCGCCTCCCGTTCGTGCGCCTTCCGGTCGCACGCATACGCGCGTACGCCCCCGGACACGGTACGGGACCGGTACGGGGACGTACGTACGACTGGCTAAGGCTTGACCCTCAACGGCTCAGCGGTTCAGCCCTTGAAGCGGGGGAAGGCCGAGCGGCCGGCGTAGACCGCGGCGTCGTCGAGGATCTCCTCGATGCGCAGCAGCTGGTTGTACTTGGCCACGCGCTCGGAGCGGGCCGGGGCGCCGGTCTTGATCTGGCCGCAGTTGGTGGCGACGGCCAGGTCGGCGATGGTGACGTCCTCGGTCTCGCCGGAGCGGTGGGACATCATGCACTTGAAGCCGTTGCGCTGGGCGAGCTCGACGGCGTCGAGGGTCTCGGTGAGCGAACCGATCTGGTTCACCTTCACCAGCAGGGCGTTGGCGGTGCCCTCCTCGATGCCGCGGGCCAGGCGCTCGGGGTTGGTGACGAACAGGTCGTCGCCGACGAGCTGGACCTTGTCGCCGAGCTTGTCGGTGATGACCTTCCAGCCGGCCCAGTCGTCCTCGAACAGCGGGTCCTCGATGGAGACGAGCGGGTACGCCGCGACGAGCTCCTCGTAGTACTCCGTCATCTCGGCGGCGGAGCGCTCCTTGCCCTCGAAGAGGTACTTGCCGTCCTTGTAGAACTCGGAGGCGGCGACGTCGAGCGCGAGGGCGATCTGCTCGCCGGGCGCGTACCCGGCCTCCTTGACCGCCTCGAGGATGAGGTCGAGGGCCTCGCGGTTGGAGCCGAGGTTCGGGGCGAAGCCGCCCTCGTCACCGAGGCCGGTGGCCAGGCCCTTGCTCTTCAGGACCTTCTTCAGGGTGTGGTAGACCTCGGCGCCCCAGCGCAGGGCCTCGGAGAAGGACTCCGCGCCGATCGGGGCGATCATGAACTCCTGGATGTCCACGTTGGAGTCGGCGTGCGAGCCGCCGTTCAGGATGTTCATCATCGGCACCGGCAGCAGGTGCGCGTTGGGCCCGCCCAGGTAGCGGAAGAGGGGGAGGTCGCTGGCCTCGGAGGCGGCGTGGGCGACGGCGAGCGAGACGCCGAGGATGGCGTTGGCGCCCAGCGAGCCCTTGTTGTCGGTCGCGTCCAGGTCGAACATGGCCTGGTCGATCAGGCGCTGCTCGGTGGCGTCGTAGCCGACCAGCTCCGGGCCGATCTGCTCGATGACGGCGAGGACGGCCTTCTCGACGCCCTTGCCCTGGTAGCGGCCCGGGTCACCGTCGCGGAGCTCGATGGCCTCGAAGGCGCCCGTGGAGGCGCCGGACGGGACGGCGGCACGGCCGGTGCTGCCGTCGTCGAGGCCGACCTCGACCTCGACCGTGGGGTTGCCTCGGGAGTCCAGGATTTCCCGGGCTACGACGACGTCGATGGACGGCACGAGCATCTCCTTCTGGGATGTGACGCTTGAGGTGCGCGGCTGGAGTGCCTTGCGACTAGAGCCTAACCGCCGCGGGCCGCCGGCCGACCGACCGACCGTCCCGTGGACAGGGTGACGGTACACATTGTTCCCTCACGGAACAAAGGGGGAGGTGGCGGGGCCGCTTCGGGAACGCAAAAGCCCCGTCCCGGTGCGTACGGGGGAACACGCACCGGGACGGGGAGCTGGGCGGGCCGTTACTTCAGGTGCAGCTGCTGGCCCGGGTAGATGAGGTTGGCGTCCTCGACGATGTCCTTGTTCAGCTGGAACAGCTTCTCCCAGCCGCCCTTGACGTGGTGCGCGGCGGCGATGGAGCTGAGGGTGTCGCCGGTGACGACCTTGTACTCGCCGTCGCCCTTCTTGACCTTCTTGCCGGTCGGGGTGGTGACGGTCTTCTTCGGGGCCGGACGCGTCGCGGAGCGGTTGGCGGCCTGCTGCTCGGTGGAGCGGGTCGTGGTGGTGCTCTTCGTGGAGCCGCCGCTCGACGAGGAGGGGGCGCTGCCGGTGTAGGCGGCGCCGGACAGGCCCTTGCCGCAGACCGGCCAGGCGCCCTTGCCCTGGCCCGCGAGGACCTTCTCGGCCACGGCTATCTGCTGGGACTTGGAGGCGAGGTCGGCGCGCGAGGCGTAGGCCGTGCCGCCGTACGCGGCCCAGGTGGAGTTGGTGAACTGCAGGCCGCCGTAGAAGCCGTTGCCGGTGTTGATGGACCAGTTGCCGCCGGACTCGCACTGGGCGACCGCGTCCCACTCGGAGGCGGTGGCGGCGGAGGCGTTGCCGGCCGCCATCAGCGGGGCGGCGACGGCGGCGCCGGTGACACCGGCGAGCGCGATGGCGCGGGTGGCCTTGGACGGACGGCGGTGCTTGCCCTTGCTGGAGAACAGCATGGATGGATCCCCTCACCGACGCCTGCGAGGTGAGCTGTCGGGTTCGGGCCGGTTGAGTTGCCCGGCCGTGCCCCTTCGTGAGGCACGGCTTCACCCCCAGCCGCTCCGGCGAACTGCCCGGCGCGGCACTTACCTTGGGTCCCCCGCTCCTGCCCACGGCGCTTGACGCGACGACTGTTCCCGTACGGCCGCTGGCAGGATTCGGCGTTGCGACCGCCGGGGCTCGCGGTGGCGAGCGGTCACGACCGTAGACACGCGATCCGTCGAATTTCAAAGACGATCAGGGCTTCTGAGACTCATCCCACACTTTCACCGAAAGGGACATTCGGCGCGAAGTGTGACGTGAACTCCCGCTACTTCTGGGCGTTTTCGACCGGGACATCCAGGCTTTGACCGGCCACGATGTGGTTCGGGTCGGCGCCGATGGCCTTTTCGTTGGCGGCGTAGAGCGCGCGCCATCCGCCGCTGACGGAAAGGGAGTCGGCGATGGACGCGAGGGAGTCACCGGAGCGGACGGTGTACGTGGTGTCGGCGAGGGTGCGGACGTCCTCGCCGCCGCGCGAGGCGTGACGGCCGGAGGAGGCGGCCGCGTCGTCGGCGTCCGGGTCCTCGGCGGCACTGCCGCCGCGGTGCCGGCCGCCGCCGAGGGCACCGGTGTCCACGAGGGCCGAAGAACCGGCACTCTGGCCGTAGTTGCCCGACTCGCCCGGTTCCGTGCTCACGGAGGGCGAGGCGGCGGGCGTACCGGAGTCACCGGCGCCGGAAGCCGTGCCGGACTTGGCCGGTTGGTCCGTCTTGCCGGAAGTGGGGGCCGGAGTCGAGGACTTCGAGGGAGACTCGGTGGACGATCCGGGCTTCGCGGATGAACCGGACGAGCCGGACGCGTCGGAGGGCTTGGCCGAGGGGTCGGACGAACCGGATGAACCGGATGAACCGGTCGAGCCGTCGGAACCCTGGGAGGAGTCGGACAGACCGTGGTCGCTCGCCCCGGAGCTTCCGGACGAGCCGGAGGAGCCGGACGAACCGGAAGACGGGTCGGCCACGCCGGTGTCGACGTTCGCCGCACCGGAGTCCTTGGTGAGCCCGGAGAGCAGACCGCAGGTCGGCCAGGCGCCGGGACCGCGGTCGGCGAGTATCTTCTCGGCCACGGCTATCTGCTGGGACCGGCTGGCCTGGTCGGCGCTGGCCGCGAAGGAGAGGCCGCCGTACTTCTCCCAGTCGTCCTGGGTCAACTGCAGCCCGCCGTAGAAGCCGTTGCCGCTGTCGGCACTCCAGGAGCCGCCGGTCTCGCACTCCGCCACCTTGTCCCACGTGGTGCCGTCGGCCGCGCTCGCGGCACTGGCGCCCAGCAGCGGGATGGCGATGGCGGAGCCGGTCACGCCGGCGGCGACGAGGAGGGCCGGAGCCTGACGGGGGCGACGGTGACGACCGTTCCCGGAGAGCATGCGGAGACCTTTCGTGCGACAGCGGTGACCCACGCGGCCGGAGGTACTCCGCGCCACGCTGATGCGTGAAGGTATCGGCTGTCGATCACTTGTCACAAGTTAATGCCGCGCAGATCACGTGAAGATCACATAGTTGAACGTGTGTCATGTTTGCGCTCGTCAGACGCGGTGTCGTGAAACCGCTTCCGGAACCCGCTCAGCCGGGGGCGAACCGGACCGGCAGCGTCCGCAGCCCGCGCATGATGAGGCCGCCGCGCCACCGCAGCTCGTCCGGATCGGCGTCGAGCCGGAGGTCCGGCAGGCGGGTGAGGAGGGTGGCGAGCGCGGTCTGGCCCTCCAGACGGGCGAGCGGGGCGCCGAGACAGTAGTGGATGCCGTGCCCGTACCCCAGGTGCTGGTTGTCGGCGCGGGCGAGGTCGAGGGTGTCCGGTCCGGGGAACCGCGCCGGGTCCCGGTCGGCGGCGGCGAGGACGACCAGGACCGGGTCGCCGGGAGAGATGTCCCGGCCGCCGATGGTGAGCGGCTCCGTGGCGAACCGCCAGGTGGCCAGCTCCACCGGCCCGTCGTAGCGCAGCAGTTCCTCCACGCCCGTCTCCAGCAGGCCGCGTTCCCCGGCCGCCAGGGAGGACTGCAGCCGCTCGCGCTGGCCGGGGTGGGTGAGCAGGGCGTAGGCGCCGTTGCCGATGAGATTGACCGTGGTCTCGAATCCCGCGAACAGGAGGATGAAGGCCATGGCCGCGGCCTCGTTCTCGGTGAGGTGCTCGCCGTGGTCGGAGGCGCGGATCAGGCCCGAGATGAGGTCCTCGCCGGGCGCGGGCTCGTCGGGCAGGGCCGCGCGCTTGCGGTGGAGGAGGTCGGCGAGGTAGCCGCGCATCTTCTTCACCGACCGGGCGACGCCGCCGCGCGGGCCCTTGCCGTGCCGGATCATCATGCCCGCCCAGTCCCGGAAGTCGTCCTGGTCCTCGCGCGGGACGCCGAGCAGGTCGCAGATGGCGTGAATGGGCAGCGGGAAGGCGAACTCGTGGATCAGGTCGGCGGTGCCGCGCCCGGCGAAGCCGTCGATGAGCCCGTCGGTCAGCTCCTGCACGCGTGGTGCGAACTCGGCGACCCGGCGGGGCGTGAACGCCTTGCTCACCAGCCGTCGCAGTCGGGTGTGGTCGGGCGGGTCGATGTTGAGCAGATGGGTCATCAGCTCCGCCTTGCGCTCGCCCGGGATGCCCGTCCTGCCCTTCGCGTGCGCGGGCTCGTCGTGGTGCGCGGGGTTCTTGCTGAGCCGCTGGTCGGCGAGGGCCTGCCGGGCGTCGGCGTAGCGCGTGACCAGCCAGGCCTCCACGCCGCTGGGCAGGCGGGTGCGGTGCACCGGGGCGTGCTCGCGCAGCCAGGCGTAGGCCGGGTAGGGGTCGCTCGCGAACTCCCAGGTGAACAGCTCGGGCGGCGTACCGCGGTCGGAAGTCGGGGCGGGGATGGACGCAGGCTGGTCGTGCATGTGACCGACCCTAGAACCTCTCCATCGCACGACGCCGGTTCGTCAGGCCCGTTCCGTGGTTCTGATCGCGTCCCGGTAGGTGCGGGCCGCCGCTCTCAGGGCCGCCTCCGGGTCGACGCCCCGGGCCTCGGCACGGGCGGCCAGGGCCAGCAGTTCGTAGCCGATGCCCTCCCCCTCGGGGAAGGGGACGTCCAGGCCCGCCGTGCGCACGCGGGAGGCCAGCTTCGCGGCGAGGGCGAGTCCGGGCTGGCCGAGGGGGACGCCGTCGGTCACGGAGGCGCGGCGCTTCTCCTCGGCCTTGGTGCGCAGCCAGTGCTCCTTGACCTCCTCGGGGGTGGTGGCGGTCTCGTCGCCGAACACGTGCGGGTGGCGGTGGATCAGCTTGGCGACGATGCCGCCGGCGACGTCGTCCACGGAGAAGGGCTCCTCGGGGTCCTCCTCGGCGATCCGGGCGTGGAAGACGACCTGGAGCAGCACGTCTCCCAGTTCCTCGCGCAGCTCGTCCCGGTCGCCGTCCTCGATCGACTCCACCAGTTCGTACGCCTCCTCGATGGCGTACTTCGCCAGGCCCTCGTGGGTCTGCCGGGACGACCACGGGCACTCGGCGCGGATGCGGTCCATGACCTGGACGAGGTCGAGCAGCCGGGCGCCCGGCAGGTCGTAGGAGGCGGGCAGCAGCTCCAGCTCGGGCATCGCCACGCGGCCGGAGCCGGCGAGGCGGGCGAGGCCGTCGGTCAGGGCGGGCTCGCCCTCGCCGGTGGCCACGACCACCACCGTGCGCCCGCCGGCGCAGGCGTCCAGGACTTCCTCCGCGCTCGGCGCCGCCTCCTCGACGGCTATGCCCGCCTCGCGCAGATACGGCAGCTGCGGATGGGCCCCGTCCGCGCACAGCACCAGGTCGGCCGAGTGCAGCGCCTGCCAGGCCGGCCACGACAGCAGTCCGGGGGCCACCCGGTGGCTGGTGGTGAGCAGGACGACACGGCCGGGGACGGGGACCTCGGGGCGGGAGGCGTGGGCGCTGGTGGTGTTCACGCTCCGAACGTAACGCACGGCGGCGACAGCGCCCGGGTTGTCCACAGGCGGGGATCCGCCCTCTTACGCCTGCTGCTGTGCCGCCGCCGTCGAGACGTCCCGCAGCCACGGCGTCCTGGCCTCCACTCGGCTGCTCTTCTGCACGTCCCAGCTGCCGTAGCGCGGGTTGAGGTCGATCCTCAGCTCGCCTGATGCCGTGGACAGGGCCTTCCAGAAGGCGGGCCGGCTGGTGTCGGTGCCGAGTTTCGCCGCGAGTTTCTGGGCCTCGAGCTGGAGGCGCAGGTTGTCGTCGAGGCGCCGCGGCGGCACTCCGTACTGCTGGAGCCAGGCGGTCTCCAGCGCCTTCGCGCCGCCCGCCTGCCGCTCCAGGCCCGACCGCATCTCCTGCACCTCGCGCCGGCTGACGCCGACGCCCGCGTCCCGCGCGGCGCGGTCGAGGACCCGGTCGAGGACCATCTGGTGCAGGGTGTCCCGGGTGAGCGTGCCGGTCTTGGCGACGACCTGCTCGTACTGCGCGGTGTCGGGGATCGCGGCCCGCTGCGCCTGGCGCACCTCGCCCACCCTGCTCTGCAGTTCGGCGACGGTGATCCGCTGTCCGCCGACCACGGCGGCCGCGCCCGGGTGTGCCTCGCTTCCGCAGGCGGCCAGGAGCGGGGCCGTCGCGGCGATCGCGGCGGACAGGACGAGCGCGGTGCGACGGCGGCGGTGCAAGGAGACCTCCCGGGAGAGTTTGCAACGACAGGTGCGGCGCGCAGCGCCTCCACCAGGGGTGGTGGTCGGGCGACGGGCGGGCGCACAAGGTCTTGCGATGATCGATGGTAGGCAGCGGCCGGGCTCCGGCCAACCCATTGGACCAACGATTCACCAGGAGTTCGGGCACCGCCGCGCCCGCCCGCGGGCCCCGGGCTCAGCCCGTGATCGCGACCGGGCCGTCCCAGGCGTCCCGGTCGACGGTGATGGTGTAGCCGTTGCGGGTCTCCTTGCTGTTGACCATGTACTGGTGACCGCGGCTGTGGTTGGTGTACTGGCCCGATCCCCAGGGCCAGTCGGTGGTGGTCGTGTAATTCTTGTCCCACAGGGCGTACCAGAGGTTGCCGGGCAGGTCCGTCCTGTCGGTGGCGGTGGCGATGGCCTTGGCGCTGGAGCTGGTGAAGCCGTAGAAGCCGGCCCGGTAGGTCTTGGCGTGCAGCTGCTTGTCGAAGGCGCGGACGTAGGTCAGTACGGCGTCGTTGCACGACTTGTCGGTGATGTCGTACGGCTCCATGTCGAGGTAGACCGGGCTGCCGGCCTTCATGCCGAGCGCGGAGGCCTTGGCGACCGCGTCGCTCGCGTCGCTGGTGCCGAGGGAGGCGGCGGTGGAGGCGGTGAGCTTCTCGGGGTTGGAGCCGCTCTGGCAGGGCGGCTGGGCGCCGACGTAGATGGGGATGAGCCTGTAGCCGAGGGAGCTGACGGACTTCACCCAGGAGGCGGTGAGGTTGGGCTGGGCGCAGCCGCGGTTCTTGCCGCCGACGTAGACGGCGGCGGCGCCGTAGAAGCCGGTGTGCCAGGCCTTCATGGCGTTCAGCGAGGGTGCGGCGCAGGTGTCGAAGGCGTGGCCGGTGAAGGTCTTCTGGGCGGGCCAGGTGGTGGCCGCCATGGAGGTCTGCGCGGCGATCCCGGCGCCCGCGAGCACCGCGGCGCCGGCCACGGTCCAGGTCAGGTACCTGCGCTTCTTCGACTGCCGGTGCTCGGCCATCCCCACCCCTGTACTCGGGTGCGCCAGGAGGCGGCGCACGGAGATCGCACGGTACCGGCGGACGGCCAAGGAGCGCCCATCGCAAACCCTTGCCGTGTGCAATATGAGCCCAAGCGGCGGCAAATTCCGTCAATACTTGCTCCCTGCACGCACTGTGCGCCCGCTGTGTGCCGTATGGTCCGCTGGCCGCCCCCCTCAGTGGCCCAGTCCAAGGAATCACATGCACCTCCCGTCCCGTGCCGCCCGTGCTCTCGTGCTGGCGGCGCTTCCCCTGGCCCTCGCGGCCTGCGGCTCCTCCGGTTCCTCCGGGCAGTCCGGTGACACCAAGTCCTCGGCCGCCCCGGCGAAGGACCCGAACGCCGGTCTGCTCACGGGCGCCCAGTTGAAGAAGGCGCTCGCGCCGGCCTCGTTCTTCGGCACGGGCTTCGCGGTCGACCCCAGCGGGGCCCGGGACTCCGGCGACACCTACACGCCCCCGTCGACGGCGCCGGCGGCCGAGCCGGACTGCTCGAAGCTGGACGGGACGAGCTGGATCGCGATCACCGGCGTCACCGGGGTGTCCTTCGCGCAGAACGACTACGTGAACAAGAACACCTCCGAGGACATCGCCCAGGAGATCGACGCCTACCGGGGCACGACGGCGGCCGGCGTCCTCAAGGCGGTCGAGGCGACGGCCAAGGCCTGTCCCTCCTTCACGGACTCCCAGACCCACTCCAAGGTGAAGGTCGCCGGCCGTGCCGTGTCCGGACTGGGCGACGGCGCCTACACGCTGACCCTCACCGACCCGGCCTGGGAGAACGGCACCACGCTGATCGCGGCCCGGTCCGGCACCGACGTCGTCAGCGTGCTGTCGACGGACGGCCACGACAACGGCGCGGCGACGGCGCGGAAGCTGGCCGAACGGCTCCTCGGGGCGCTGCGCAAAGCGTCCTGAACCCCCGCACGCGAACACGCCCCTCACCGCGCGGCGCGCGGTGGCTTAATCTTTCCCCCTGCTACGACTCCGCCGGTGCGGCGGGGCGAGTGTGGGGGGTGGAGATGGAAAAGCGGCTGGAGGCCGGCTGGTTCCAGCGGATCGCCTGGTCGGTCCTGGTCTGGTTCTCGCTGGGCCTGCTGGTGTGGGTGCCGTTCCTGTACGTGGCGATCCGCCGCGGCCGGGGGTCGGACTGGGGCGCGTTCGCGGCGTTCATGGTGTACGAGGTGGCGACCGTGACGGGACTGTCCGTCCTGCCGGACGACGGCGACTCCAGTGCCGTCCTCGGCATCGTCATCATCCTGTGCCTGCTGACGGCGTCGGCGATGCTGCTGTTCGCCATGTTCGACCGGCGGCTGCCGAGGCCGGCCGTTCCCTACGGGGCGGCTCCGATGGCGCCGGCACCGCAACAGGGCCCGTACGGCTACCCGTACGGACGCTGACCGCGCGTCCTGGAACGTCCCGCCGTCGCGCCGGCCCGGGCCGCTCGGTCACTCCTCCCGCTTCACCCGCTCCACCGCTTCGAAGGAGTCCCGAGTCCATGTCCCTCAACGCCCGGCGCGCCCGCCAACTGCTCGACGCCACAGCTCCCTTGCTGGTCCAGGGGGAGGAGATACGGCTGACCAGCCTGGCCGGTGTCGGCTCGGTCTCCGTGCGCAGGCGCGCCGTCACCGCCGCGGTGGTCGGCGCGCTCAGCGCGGGCACGGTGATCGCCACGGTCACGCCCCGCCCGATGTACGTCGTCCTGACCGACCGCCGCGTGCTGTTCCTCGACGGCAACCGCGGCGGCAAGCCGGGCGCCCTCGTCCTGGACCTGCCGCTGCGGTACGTGACGGCGGCCGGCTCGAAAAAGGCCTTCCTGGGCCTCCAGTACGTCACCCACCTGACAGTCCCCGGCCAGGAAAAGGCCCTGAAGATCACCTTCCCGGTCCAGCACCGCACGGACGGCCCCCACTTCGCGGCCGCCTTCCCCGCCACCGCCTGACGTCAGCCCCCGCACTGCCGCAGCATCGTCTGCTTGTCGGCGGGGGTCACGGGGAGGGCGTACTTGAGGGAGACCTGGGCGAAGCGGAGGGCGTAGGAGCAGCGGATCTGCTTGTTCGGGGGGAGCCAGGTGGCCGGGCCCGAGTCGCTCTTGGCGCCGTTGGCGGGGCCGTCCACGGGGATCAGGTTGAGCGGGTCGTTGGCTATGTCCTCGCGCTTGCCCTTGGCCCAGCGCGAGGCGCCCATCTGCCAGTCGTAGGAGAGCGGCATGACGTGGTCTATCTGCACCTTCGCGGCGTGGGACTTGGACCACTCGATGGTCTTGCCGGTGTACGGGTCGTGCAGCGTCATGGAGGTGACGACGCAGTTGGAGCCGGACCGGAAGCGGACGTCCTCGCCGTCGCGCTTGAGGAGGTCGTTGCGCGAGTCGCAGCCGTTGTGGGCGAACGGGATGTTCCCCGGGGCGGAGTCCATCCAGGCGTAGCCGAACTCGTCGCGCGCGTAACCCGTCTTCGGCCCGCGTCCCTTGGTCGCCACCTTCCCGATCACGGACCGCGCCTTCGCCTTGTCAGCGGCGGAGGTGATCGGCGCCAGCCCGGGCCTGGTGCCGTCGGGATTGTCGAGCGGGCTCACGGCCCGGGCGTTGCCGGCCGTCGGGACGGCGGAACCCGAGGGTCCGCCGTCC
The DNA here is from genome assembly GCF_014650655.1 of Streptomyces anandii JCM 4720. Taxonomy (GTDB): domain Bacteria; phylum Actinomycetota; class Actinomycetes; order Streptomycetales; family Streptomycetaceae; genus Streptomyces; species Streptomyces anandii. The sequence continues at coordinate 61,404 of NZ_BMVJ01000015.1, read as the reverse complement.
GCGGGCATCGCGCCGCCCTTGCACCCCGCCACCGTGAACGCCAGCACTACGGCTACGGCCGCCCCGCCCCTCAGACGCCTCACGTGTGTTTCTCCCCTGCTCGCCGGGCCCGCCCCTGACGCGGGCATGTCTTGCTGGTGCCCACGGTAGCGGGGAAGATGTCCGGCTCAGGCGGCGCGTGGGGGGCACGCGCGCCGCGGCGTCTGCGCGGTGACTACGACCCCAGGACCGACGCCAGGAACTCCCCCACCCAGCCGAGCAGTCCGCGGCCGACCAGCGGCTTGCCGCCGACCTTCGCGGTCTTGGGGCGCGGGACGAGGACCTGGTGCACGGCCGGCTTGACGACCGAGCCCGGGTACAGCCGCTTGAGGCGCAGCTCCTGCGACTCGCGCAACTCCACCGGAGCGAAGCGGATGTTGGCGCCCTGCAGCACGATCTCGCCGACCCCGCAGGCCCGCGCGAGCATGCGCAGCCCGGCCACCAGCAGCAGGTTCTCCACCGGCTCGGGCAACTTGCCGTAGCGGTCGGTCAGTTCCTCGCGTACGGCCTTGATGTCGTCCTCGGAGTTGGCCGAGGCGATCGACCGGTAGGCCTGCAGCCGCAGCCGCTCGCCGGGCGCGTAGTCGTGCGGGACGTGCGCGTCGACCGGCAGCTCGATCTTGACCTCGAGCGGCGGCTCCTCCTCGATCTCCCCGGTCTCCAGCTGCCGCCGGTAGTCGGCGACGGCCTCGCCGACCATGCGCACGTACAGGTCGAAGCCGACGCCCGCGATGTGCCCGGACTGCTCGCCGCCGAGCAGGTTGCCCGCGCCGCGGATCTCCAGGTCCTTCATCGCCACGTACATGCCCGCGCCCATCTCGGTGTGCTGGGCGATGGTCGCCAGGCGCTCGTGGGCCGTCTCGGTGAGCGGCTTCTCCGGCGGGTAGAGGAAGTAGGCGTAACCGCGCTCGCGGCCACGGCCCACGCGGCCGCGCAGCTGGTGCAGCTGGGACAGGCCGAAGTTGTCGCCGCGCTCCACGATCAGGGTGTTGGCGTTGGAGATGTCGATGCCCGACTCCACGATCGTCGTGGAGACCAGCACGTCGGACTTCTTCTCCCAGAAGTCCACGACCACCTGCTCCAGCGCCTGCTCGGACATCTGCCCGTGGGCGGTGGCGATCCGCGCCTCGGGGACGATCTCGCGCAGCCGCGCGGCGGCCCGGTCGATGGACTCCACCCGGTTGTGGATGTAGAAGACCTGGCCCTCGCGCAGCAGTTCGCGCCGGATCGCCGCGCCGATCTGCTTCTCCTCGTAGGGGCCGACGAAGGTCAGCACCGGGTGCCGCTCCTCCGGCGGCGTGGTGATCGTGGACATCTCGCGGATGCCCGTCACCGCCATCTCCAGGGTGCGCGGGATCGGCGTCGCGGACATGGTGAGCACGTCCACGTTGGCGCGCAGCTTCTTCAGCTGCTCCTTGTGCTCGACGCCGAAGCGCTGCTCCTCGTCGACGACGACCAGGCCGAGGTCCTTGAACTTGGTCTCGGAGGAGAACAGGCGGTGGGTGCCGATGACCACGTCCACCGAGCCGTCGCGCAGACCCTCCAGGACCGCCTTGGCCTCGGTGTCGGTCTGGAAGCGGGAGAGCGCCCTGACGTTCACCGGGAACTGCGCGTACCGCTCGGAGAACGTGCCGAAGTGCTGCTGCACCAGCAGCGTCGTCGGGACCAGCACCGCGACCTGCTTGCCGTCCTGGACGGCCTTGAAGGCGGCGCGGACCGCGATCTCCGTCTTGCCGTAGCCGACGTCGCCGCAGATCAGGCGGTCCATCGGGATCGACTTCTCCATGTCCTCCTTGACCTCGGCGATCGTGGTCAGCTGGTCGGGGGTCTCGGCGTAGGGGAAGGCGTCCTCCAGCTCGCGCTGCCAGGGCGTGTCGGCGCCGAAGGCGTGCCCGGGGGCCGCCATGCGCGCCGAGTACAGCCTGATCAGGTCGGCGGCGATCTCCTTGACCGCCTTCTTCGCGCGCGCCTTGGTCTTCGTCCAGTCCGCCCCGCCGAGCCGGTGCAGGGTCGGCGCCTCGCCGCCGACGTACTTGGTGATCTGCTCGAGCTGGTCGGTGGGGATGTAGAGGCGGTCGCCGGGCTGGCCGCGCTTGGCCGGGGCGTACTCCACCACCAGGTACTCGCGGGTCGCGCCCTGCACGGTGCGCTGCACCATCTCGATGTAGCGGCCCACGCCGTGCTGCTCGTGGACGATGTAGTCGCCGGCCTCCAGGGTCAGCGGGTCGATGGTCTTGCGGCGGCGGGCCGGCATCCGCGCGCCGTCCCGGGTGGCCGTGCGCTGGCCTGACAGGTCGGTCTCGGTGAGCACGGCCAGCTTCAGGGCGGGGTCGACGAAGCCGTGGTCGATGCAGCCGCACGCCACGTGCACCACGGACGGCGAGAGCGCCCCGAGGTCGGCGTCCAGACGGGCCGCGATGCCCTCCCCGCCGAGCACCTCCACCGTGCGGGCGGCCGGGCCGTGGCCCTCGGTGACGAACACCGCGCGCCAGCCCTCGGCGAGCCAGCCCTTGGTGTCCGCGAGGGCCTTCGCGGTGTCGCCCCGGTAGGTCTCGGGCGCGTGCATGCCCAGCTTGAGGGTGTCGCCGTCCCCCTCGTACGCCGTCTCGTCGGCGGCGAAGGGCGAGACGGACCACCACATCATGTCCAGCTCGCGCGCCCGGTCCCGGACGTCCGCGATGGACCACAGGGAGGCCGCGCCCACGTCGATGGGCGCCTCGCCACCGCCGGCGGTGGCCGCCCAGGAGGCCTGGAGGAACTCCTGGGAGGTCGCCACCAGGTCGGCCGCGCGGGTGCGCACCCGCTCCGGGTCGCACACCACGGCCATCGCGCCCTTGGGCAGCACGTCGAGCAGCAGCTCCATGTCGTCCACCAGGACCGGCGCGAGGGACTCCATGCCCTCGACGGCGATGCCCTCGGCGATCTTGCCGAGCAGTTCGCCGAGCTCGGGGTGGCGCTCGGCCAGGGCGCGGGCACGCGCGCGCACGTCCTCGGTGAGCAGCAGCTCGCGGCAGGGCGGGGCCCACAGGCCGTGCTCGGCGACCTCCAGGGAGCGCTGGTCGGCGACCTTGAAGTAGCGGATCTCCTCGACGTCGTCGCCCCAGAACTCGATGCGCAGGGGGTGTTCCTCGGTGGGCGGGAAGACGTCCAGGATGCCGCCGCGCACGGCGAACTCGCCGCGCTTCTCCACCAGCTCCACCCGCGAGTACGCGGCGGCGGCGAGGGCCTCGACGACGTCCCCCAGGTCGGCGCTCCGCCCGGTCCGCAGCGCCACGGGCTCCAGGTCGCCCAGGCCCTTGACCTGCGGCTGGAGCACCGAGCGCACGGGCGCGACGACGACGGAGACCGGACCGGTCCCGGGGTCGTCGGGGCGGGGGTGGGCGAGTCTGCGCAGCACGGCGAGGCGGCGGCCCACGGTGTCGCTGCGGGGGCTGAGCCGCTCGTGCGGCAGTGTCTCCCAGGAGGGGTACTCCACGACGCCCTCGGGCGGCAGCAG
>NZ_BMVJ01000015.1:56949-57840 GCF_014650655.1 Streptomyces anandii JCM 4720 | reverse complement strand
CGAGCGCAGGGCGGCGGCCAGGTCCTCGGCCTCGCGGCCGGTCGCGGTCACCGCGAGGACGGGACGGGCGGCCTCGCGGGCCAGGGCGGCGATCGCGAAGGGGCGGGCGGCGGGAGGGCCGACGAGGTCGACGTGCATGCGGTTGCCGTCCGCCGCCGCGGTGACGGCTTCCGTCAGGGCGGGGTCCTTGACGACGGCGTCGAGCAGACCGTGCAGGCTCATGGAGGGGGCTTTCCGTGAAGGAGGCGGGCAACACGACAGGCCCGACGCGCGCCGCGGGCCGGGGGTCCCTCCAGCCTACGACGGCGCGCGGACAGCCGGTGGGGCTGTGGACGACGTCCCGCGAGCCGGACCGGCGACCGGCGTGGGCGCGGGCGGCCGCAGACACACGCCCGGGGCGGGGAAGTCCTCCGACTTCTCCGCCCCGGGCCCTTCCCCCGCAACCCCCGTATGCGGTGGCCGCTCGCCCCTGCTACTCGGTGGCGATCGCGTTCAGGACGTTCATCCGGCCCGCGCGGAACGCCGGGATCAGCGCGGCGAACAGGCCCACGAAGGCCGAGCCGATGAAGACGGCGATGATCGTGCCCCACGGGATCTGCAGGACGTTGAGACCCTCCAGGGCGAGGAGCTTCTGCGCGGTCGCGCCCCAGCCCATGCCGAGGCCGAGGCCGAGCAGGGCACCGAACAGGGCGATCACCACGGACTCCATGCGGATCATGCGCCGCAACTGCCGGCGGGAGAGGCCGATCGCGCGCAGCAGGCCGATCTCCCGGGTCCGCTCGACCACCGACAGGGCCAGGGTGTTCACCACGCCCAGGACCGCGACGATGATCGCCAGCGCGAGCAGGCCGTAGACCATGTTGAGCAGCTGGCCGACCTGGTCCTTCAGCT
>NZ_BMVJ01000015.1:49723-56923 GCF_014650655.1 Streptomyces anandii JCM 4720 | reverse complement strand
CCTTCTTGTAGTCGGTCTGGTCGCGCACCTGGTACTGCGGGTACTTCTCCATCGACCGCTTCAGAGCCGCGTACGCCTGCTTCTCCTGGCCGTCCTTGGCCTTGGCGAACATCATCTGGTTCGGCGGAACGCGGTCCTTGGGGACGTACTTCTCCATGGTCGCCAGGCTCAGGTAGCGCGCGCCCTTGTCGAGGGCGCTGTCGTCGCTGGTGATGGCGGCGACCTTGAGCCTGGCGGTCTTCCCGCCCTTGAAGGCGACGGTGATGGTGTCGCCGACGTGCACGCCGTGCTTCTTGGCGTAGTCGGAGCCGACCGACATGGCGTCGTCGCCGTAGGCGGCCTTCAGGTTGCCCTCCGTCGTCGTACGGCGCAGGTCGTCCGCGTACGTCGGGTCGGCGGCGGTGACGCCCTTGTCGTCGGCCTTGCCGTCCGGCGAGGTCAGGGTGGCGTCGAGCACCTTGTAGCGGGTGACGTGCGCGAGGCCCGGGGTCTTCTCCATGGCCTGCTCCGCCTGCGGGACGACCCGCTGGTTGCCCGCGACGATGAAGTCCGCGCCGACCGACTTGTCGAGCTCGGAGGTGGCCGAGGCGACCATGGAGGAGCCGACCACCGACAGGCAGGCGACCAGCGCGAGGCCGATCATCAGGGCGGCGCCCGTGGCGCCCGTGCGCCGGGGGTTGCGCAGGGCGTTGCGCTCGGCCATGCGGCCCACCGGGCCGAAGGCGCGCAGCAGCACCGCACTGATCACCCGGACCACGCCGCCCGCCAGCAGCGGACCGACGACCACGAAGCCGATCAGGGTGAGCACCACGCCGAGGCCGAGGACCAGCGAGCCGTCGCTCGCCTTCTTCGCGGACGCCGCAGCGAACAGGGAGGCGACACCGGCCGCGGTGAGGACCAGGCCGATCACACCGCGCACCCGGCCGGCCTTGCCGTCGGCGGGCGTGCCGGCGTCGCGCAGGGCGGCCATCGGGGAGACCTTGCCGGCGCGGCGGGCCGGCAGATAGGCGGCCAGGACGGTCACGACCACACCGAGCACCAGGCCGGCGACGGGAGTGGTGGCCTTGACCGTGAGGTCCCGGGTGGACAGGTCCATGCCGGCCGCGCCCATGAGCTTCATCAGGCCGACCGCGATGCCGACGCCGGCGCCGATGCCCAGGATCGAGCCGACGATGCCGAGCAGCAGTGCCTCGACCAGCACGGACCGGTTGACCTGGCGGCGGGAGGAGCCGATCGCCCGCATCAGGCCGATCTCGCGGGTGCGCTGGGCGACCAGCATGCTGAAGGTGTTGATGATCAGGAAGATGCCGACCAGGAAGGCGATCCCGGCGAAGCCGAGCATGGCGTACTTGATGACGTCCATGAACGAGCCGACGCTCTTGCGGTTCTCGTCGGCGTTCTCCTTGGCCGTCTGGATCTTGTACGAGCCGGTGCCGGCGAGCGTCCGCGTGACGTTCTGCTTGAGCTGCTCGTCCGATACGCCGGAGGCGGCGGTGACGTTGATGTGGGTGAACCGGCCGGTGGCGCCGAGGAGTTCGCGCTGCGCGGTGGGCGTGTCGAACCAGACGATGGCCGCGCCGGGGTTGGTCACCTTGAAGGTGGCGATGCCGACGACGCGCGCCTTGAAGTCGCCGGTCTGCGCGATGGTGCGCAGCTCGTCACCGATCTTGAGGTGATGCTTGTCGGCGGTGTCGGCGTCGACAAGCATCTCCGTCGGCCCGCGCGGGGCGTGACCGGAGGTGATCTCCATCGACTTCAGGTCGTTGTCGCTCCAGTTGCCGGCGATGGTCGGGGCGCCGGTGGAGGAGCCCATGTTCTTGTTGTCGTCGTTGACGACGGTGACGTTCGAGGAACTGACGCCGCCTTCGGCCGACTTGACGCCCTCGGCCTGCCGGGCCCGGGCCAGCGCCGAGGCGGGCAGCGACTCGGGCACTCCGCCCTGCGGGGTCTCGTCCACCTTGGCGGCCTTCGGGGAGACCGTCACGTCGGAGGCGGTCACCGCGAACAGCTTGTCGAACGTCGTGTTCATGGTGTCGGTGAACACCAGCGTGCCGCACACGAAGGCCACCGACAGCAGGACCGCCACGGCGGACAGCGCCATGCGTCCCTTGTGCGCGAAGAAGTTGCGCAGGGAGGTCTTCAGGACGGTCATGACGTACGTCCCCGGGCGTCGAAGTCCTTCATCCGGTCCAGGACCTGGTCGGCGGTGGGGTTGTACATCTCGTCGACGATCCGGCCGTCGGCGAGGTACAGCACCCGGTCCGCGTAGGAGGCGGCCACCGGGTCGTGGGTGACCATCACGATGGTCTGGCCGAGCTCGTCCACCGAGCGGCGCAGGAAGCCCAGCACCTCGGCGCCCGCGCGGGAGTCGAGGTTTCCGGTGGGCTCGTCACCGAAGATGATCTCGGGTCGGGCGGCCAGCGCCCGGGCCACGGCGACGCGCTGCTGCTGGCCGCCGGAGAGCTGGTTCGGGCGGTGCTTGAGGCGGCCGGCCAGGCCCACCGTCTCCACGACCCGGTCCAGCCACGCCTTGTCGGGCTTGCGGCCGGCGATGTCCATGGGCAGGGTGATGTTCTCGAGCGCGCTCAGCGTCGGGAGCAGGTTGAACGCCTGGAAGATGAAGCCGATCCGGTCCCGGCGGAGCTGGGTGAGCTTCTTGTCCTTCAGGCCGGTGATCTCGGTCTCGTCCAGGTGTATCTGACCGCTCGTCACGGTGTCGAGGCCGGCGAGGCAGTGCATCAGGGTGGACTTGCCGGAGCCCGAGGGGCCCATGATCGCGGTGAACTGGCCGCGGGCGATGTCCACGTCGACGTGGTCGAGGGCGACGACCCGGGTCTCCCCGGCCCCGTAGGCCTTCACGACCTGCCGCGCCCGCGCGGCAACGGCCGTAGTCCCTCCAGTACCCCCGTGCCTGGGAATGGTCACAGCCGATGTCACGGTGCGTCTCCTACTGTCGATGAGCGGATGAGCCACGCGCGCTGCCGCGCGCGGTGTGTGTCACGCGCTGCCTGCAACGCGCTGCCGGTGACGAGTCTGGTCGGCGAAGTCCCGCGGCGCGCTGGTGCCCATCGCAGTCTTCCGCTGGGGAAAACCCCACCCCAGTCGTTCCGTCCACCGCCCCCCGGCGGCGTAAAGCCAGGTTAAGGAGGACGGGGGTGTCTCCTCGTCCTCCGCCGGGACGAACCCTCCCCGAGCCTCAGTACGGAGCAACCCCTAGGGGCTGTCCACCGACAGGTGGATGTCTTCTCAGGGTTGCCTCCACCCACCGGCCCACTCACCCTCCACCCTTCCGTCGCGTCAGGGTCAAGGGCGCACAACAAGTAAGCGCATACCGACCGCTCAGTTTGGCCAAAACGCCGCGCGTCCCCGGGGCGCCGAGTAGCGTGCGTGGCTCGCACCCCCACTCCCCACCTCCCTGCCAGAGCCGCCACTCGAGGAGACCGGGATGTCGTACGAGCCGCTCTCGTCACACCCGCCGTACCAGTACCCCCCACCCGCGCCGCCGCAGTACGCCGCTCCCCGGCACCAGGCGTCACCGCCGTACGCCGTCCCCCAGCACCAGGCGCCGCCGTACGCCACCTACCCCTGGCAGCCGCCCGCGCCGCCGGAGCCGGAGGCCGGGCCGCGTTCGCCGCGGCGGCCCGCGCTCGGGCACCACAGCGACCTGCGGATCCTGCGCGGCGCCTACCGCTGGCAGCGGCGCGTGGCCACCCTCACCGCCCTCGGCTACTTCACGCTGTTCCTGATCCTGTCCGCCTTCGCCCCGTCCTTCATGACCGGCGAGGTCGCCGACGGACTGCCCACCGGGCTGCTGCTCGCCCTGGTCCAACTGCCCGTCACCTGGCTGGCGACGGCCCTGTACGAGTACACCGCGCGCCGGCGCGTCGACCCCATCGCCGACCGGATACGCAAGCAGGCCGAGGTCGACGCCAAGCGGGAGGCGGCACGATGACCGCGCAGTTCAGCGGGTCGGCGCAGACCATGTCCCTGGTGGCGTTCACGTCCGTCGCCACCATCACGCTGCTGCTGTGCGTGATGACCGGCCCGGACCGCGACGACCTCGACGAGTTCTACACCGGCTACGGCTCCCTGTCCCCGATGCGCAACGGCCTGGCCATCGCGGGCGACTACATCTCCGCGGCGAGCGTGCTGGGCACCGGCGGGGTGATCGCCCTGTGCGGCTACGACGGGATCGTGCTCGCGCTGAGCACCGCGCTGTCACTGATGCTGATGATGTTCCTGCTCGCCGAACCCCTGCGCAACGCGGGCCGGTTCACCATGGGTGACGCGCTCGCCCGGCGGATGCCCGGCCGCGCGGTCCGCGTCACGGCCTGCGTGGTGACCATCGCGGCGCTGGTGCCGCTGATGCTGGTGCAACTGGCCGGCACCGGACAGCTGCTGGCCTTCATCCTCGGGTTCTCCAGCGACGCGCTGAAGACCGGCTGTGTGATCGGCCTCGGCGTGCTGATGATCAGCTACGCGGCGATCGGCGGGATGAAGGGCACGGCCCTCATCCAGATCCTGAAGATCGTGATGCTGCTCGGCTCCGGCGCGGTGGTCGCCCTGCTCGTCCTGCGCCGCTTCGACTGGGACCCGGGGACGCTGTTCGACGCGGCGGCGCGGCAGAGCGGGGTCGGCTCCGCCTTCCTGCACTCGGGGCTGGAGTTCGCCGGCGGCCGCAACCCCCGCCTCGACATGATCACCTCCGAGCTGACGGTGGTGCTGGGGGGCGCCTGCCTGCCCCACGTCACCATGCGCACGTACACCGCCTCCAGCGCCCGGCAGGTGCGCAGGTCGATGTCCTGGGCGGTCTCCAGCGTGGCGCTGTTCGTGCTGGTCGTCACGGTGGTCGGGTTCGGGGCGACCGCGCTGATCGGGAGGTCGGTGATCGCGCAGGCCGATCCGCAGGGCAACACGGCGTATCTGCTGGGCTCGCGGGCGGCCTTCGGCGCGGACGTGTCGACGGGCGAGACCTTCCTGTTCACCACGGTCACCACCGCGCTGTTCCTGACGCTGCTCGCCTCCGTCGCCGGGATGATCCTCGCCTGCGCCAACTCCCTCGCCCACGACGTCTTCGCCGCCCGGGTGCAGGACATGCCCGCGCCTCGCGAGATGGCGCTGGCCCGGCTGTCGGCGCTGGCGGTGGGCATCCCCACCATCCTGCTGGCCACCCTCGTCCAGCACCGTAGCCTCCAGCCGCTGGTGACCCTGAGCTTCTGCCTGGGCGCCTCCGCCATCGCGCCCGCCCTGGTCTACAGCCTCTTCTGGCGCCGCTACACCCGGACCGGCCTGCTCAGCACGCTGATCGGCGGCACCCTGGCGGTCCTGCTGCTCATGCCGGGCACCAACCTCGTCTCCGGCTCCCCGATCGCCGCCTTCCCGGACTCCGACTTCAACTACTTCCCCTTCACCACCACCGGCCTGGTCACCATCCCGCTCGGCTTCCTCTTCGGCTGGCTCGGCACGCTCGCCTCCGGCCGGCGAAAGGCGGAGGAACAGCGCCACCAGTACGAGGCGGTGGAGGGCTGGATCCTGGCGGGGGCGGTGCGCCGGGGCGGTTGAGCACGGCGCCGGCGCGACGCCCGAAGGGTCTTCCTACGGCGCCCAGGGGCGGCCGGTGAGCGCGGTGATGCTGCTCTGCACCGTGTCCATCTGCTCGCGCACGTCGTCCCACAACTCGCCGTGCTCCCGCAGCATCCGCTCCGTCTCCTGGGAGATCCGCTCCGCGCGCAGCCGGGCGTCGGCCAGCACCTCCGCCGCCCGGGCCCGGCCCTGGTCCGGGGCCCGGCGCGCGAAGGCCTCCGCGTCGGCGAGCGCCCGCGTCGCCTCGGTCAGCGCCGTCTCGGCCGCCGCGACCCGTGACTGGAGGTCCGCCTCGGCCTCGGCCTCCCGCGCGGCCTCGGCACGCTCGGCCCCGGCCAGCCGCTCGGCGTGCTCGCGGGCCTGCTCGGTGAGCATCCCGGAGGTCCGCTGCCGCACCTCACGCAGCGCGGACAGCGCCTCACCGCGGCACGCCTTCACCTCGCGCCGCACCGAGATGCGCAACTCGTCGGCCTCCGCGCGGGCGGCGAGCAGCCGCTGCCGGGCGCGTTCGTCGGCCTCCGTCCGTACGGTGTCGGCGTGTTCCCGCGCGGCCCGCAGCACTTCGTCCGCGTACGCGCGGGCCTCCTCGACCATGCGCTCGGCCTCGGCCCGCGCGCCGTCGCGCACGGCCTGCGCCTCCTGCCGGCCCAGCTCGTACAGCCTCCGGGCGCCCTCGCCGAGCGACTCGTAGGTCTGCTCGCCCAGTTGTGCGACGGTTTCGCGCACCCGGGCGAGCTCGGCCTCCATGTGCCTGGCCAGGACGGTCAGCCGGGCGGCCCGCTCCCAGGCGGCGTCCCTGTCGTCGGAGAGCTCCCGCACGTACGCGTCCACCTGCCGGGGGCGGTAACCGCGTCCCCGTACGGCCGCGAAACCGTGGGGCGACTTCGATGCGCTGCTCATCCCGAACCCTCTCCGCCGAGGTCCCGCCGAACGGACGCGACACGATGATTTCGCGCACATCTTGGGGTATTGGGCGGAAATGTTCATAACGCGACACTCCGGGCGCATGATGCGATCAACCTCGGAATGTGACGGATCAGCAGTGCACAAAAAGGGGCCGGACCTGGTCACATGAACCAGGTCCGGCCCGAGTCCGGGGCGTTCAGGCGCTCACAGCAGCCCGTCCCACATCTGCTCCAGCAGCACCGACCACCAGCTCTCCGGCGAACCGAGCGCCGCCGGGTCGAGCGCGGCGAGCTGCGCCTGGAAGTCGACGGTCCAGCGGCCCGCCTGCTCCTGGTTCAGCCCGAACCGCAGCCGCCACATCCGCCCGAGCAGCGCCAGACAGCGCGCGAACTCCGGCAGCCCGGTGTTCACGAACTGCGGCGGTACGGCCGTACCGCCCGGCCCCGCCTCCACCGGCACCGCCACGATGTTCGCCGTGCCGTACTGGACGCAGAGCGCCTTGCCGAAGTCACTGCCCATCACCAGGTACGAGCCCGCGTCCGGCGCCGGCTGCACCCCTCGCTCGGCCGCCAGCTCCGCCAGCGTCGGCACCGGGCGGCCCGGCTGGGCCTGCGCCCAGAAGAACGGGCCCATGTCGGTGGGCAGGCCGGCCACCACCAGGGTGTGCGCCACGACCGGGGGCACGCCCTGACGGGAGACGGCCGCCTGCTC
>NZ_BMVJ01000015.1:39115-49702 GCF_014650655.1 Streptomyces anandii JCM 4720 | reverse complement strand
GAACCGGAAGATCCCCGGCCCGAACGCGCCCGCCAGCTCCTGCGCGATCGCCTCCGGCGGGACCGGCGGCACGGGCTGCACCGGCGGCAGCGGCGCGCGCACCGGGCCCGGACGTGCGGGACCGTCCGCGACCTGGTGCAACTCGCCCTGATGGGCGAGGAGTTGCCGCATGCCCTGCTGCCGGCTCGCGTGGTCGGTGCCGTACGGCGCGATCGAGGTGATCCGCGCCTGCGGCCACTGCTCACGGATCATCCGCGCGCAGTACGCGCCCGGCAACTGGCAGGACTCCAGCTCCGTGTGCAGTTCGAGCACCTGGTCCGGCGGCACGTTCATGGCGCGCAGCTCGTGGAAGATCTGCCACTCCGGGTGCGGGGTGCCCGGCGCGGAGCGCCGGATCAGCTGCTGCTCGGAGCCGTCCTGCGCGCGGTAGCGCAGCACGGCCTGGTAGCCGGGGCCGACCGTGGGCTGCGCCTGCTGGGGATACCCGTAGGCCGGGGGCTGCTGCCCGGGCGGCGGAGGCGGCGGCCCGGGCACGGCCTGCCCGGGCACGGGCGGCGGCATCGCACCGGGCGGCATCGCCGGGGGCGCCGCGTGCGGAGGCATGGGCTGCTGCCCCACGGGCGGCGGCATGGCACCGGGCGCAGGCGGGGGACCCGGGGGCGTACCCGGGGCCTGCGGCGGCGGCAGCGGCGCGCCCGGCCCACCGGCCGGGGGCGCGGCCAGCATGGTCTCCGCATGATGCACACCGCCGGACCCGGCACCGGGGACGCCGGGGGCACCCGGCGCACCAGGGATTCCGGGCGCGCCGGGGGCGCCTGGAGCACCGGAGGTTCCGGGCGCACCGGGGGCTCCGGGCGCACCGGGCATGCCGGGGGCACCCGGTGCGCCGGGGGCGGCCGGCGGCGGGGGCGTGTTCCCGCCGATCGCGTTCGGGTCGGCCAGCATCGTGGCCGCGTGGTGCACGCCACCGGGCGGCGCACCGCCGGGCGTGTGCGGCGGTACGGGGCCGCCGGGACCCTCGGGGACATCCGGACCGCCGGGGCCGCCGGGGCCGAGCGACGACACCAACTGGGTCGGCACGTACCCGCCCGCGCCACCCGGCGCGGCGGGCGCCGCACCCGGCCGGGCGCCCGGCGCGCCCGGGGCACCGGGCGGCGGGGGCGTGGTCGAACCGCCCCGCCCGCGACGCGGCGGAGGCGCCGCCTTGCTGGTCGCCGCGTCCGCGATGTCACCGGCGTTGGGCGCGAGCGGCCGGGCGGGCTGCCCGGCCTCGGCGGGGGTCCCCGGCCCCTGCGGACGGCCGTACGACGACGGACCGGCCGGGGGCTGAGGCGGAGGCGTGCTGCCCTGGGGGCCGCCGACAGCGGGTGCCATCGCCGTGGGCGGGAGTTGGCTGCCGCCGGCCATCAGCGCCGTCTTGGCGTCCGGTGCGGCGGGCGGCGGGGTGTCGTCGCCGAAGTCGTCCGGTCCGCCGAGCTGCGGCGCGAACACCGTCGCGGGCAACGGCACCGAACGGTCCTCCCCGCCGTCGGCGTTGGTGTCCGTACCGGCCCACGGCGTGGCCCCGACCGGAACACCGGGCGCAGCGGGAGGCCCGGCCGGCGAATCGGCGGGCGGCGCCCAGCCGGCGGAACCGGCACCGGCAGGCCCAGCGGCAGGCCCCGCGGGCCCGACAGCCGAACCGGCGCCCCCGGCCGGCGAATCGGCGGGCGGCGCCCAACCGGCAGGCCCGGCAGGCGGACCCGCGGGCCCGGCGGGAGCAACCTGACCGGCGGCACCGGCCGAAGAACCGGCGGGCGGAACCGAGCCGGCGGCACCGGCAGACGGCACCGAACCGGCCGCCGCCCCCGCAGACGCGGCGGGCGGGCCCGCGGGCCCGGCAGGCGCAACCTGTCCCGCCGCCCCGGCCGACGAACCCGCGGGCGCCGTAGGCTCGGCAGCCCCAGGCACGGCGCCCGAGGCGGGGGTGTCCGTGGCAGCGGTCACCGGGACCCCCGCCTGCGTCTGCGGCAGCGAGGCGCTGTCCGCCGGCGCCGCGTCCGTTCCCCGGCGGTCCGGGATGCCCAGTTTGTCGGCCGCCTCCTGGAGCCACTCCGGCGGGCTCAGCAAGAACGACGTCTGGTTGAGGTCGACCCGGGCCGGCGGCGCCGGGACCGCGTCCTGGACGCTGTCCGCTCGGCCGTACTCCTCCTCGTACCGGCGGATCACCTCGCCCACCGGCAGCGCCGGCCACAGCGTGGCCTCCCCGCTGTCGCGGGCGATGACCAGCCGCTGCGCACCGCCCTCCGAACGCGGGCCGCCCTCGCGGTCCTCCGCCCACACCACGAACCCGAGGCCGAACTCCCGTACCCGCACCTCACGGTGCTGGTACGCCGGCACGTCCCCGTTGACCCACTCCTCGGCGCGCTCCTGCGCCTGCGCGAATGTCACCATCGCCGCAACCTCACTCCCCCACCGACGGGCCGGACGAGACCGGGACGGCCTTCGCGAACCCGCCGTCCACCATCAGGTTCGCCACCGTCTCCAACTCCGGCGGAGAGCCCGCCAGCCGGGACAGGAACGCGTCGAAGTCCTCGCCGCACGGCATCAGCAGCCGCTCCACCCGCTCGGCCTGCGGCCACGACGGATCCACGTCCCGTACGTCGTCGTAGGCGCAGAACCACACCGAACCGAGCCGGTCGCCCTTCACCTTCACCGCGAGCAGCCCGCCCTGGACGAACCCGACTCCCAGGTAGTCCTTGGTCAGATGGTCGCGCAGGCACTTGTTGACGTACACCAGGTCGTTGACCGCGGCCTCCTCGCGCACCGTGAAGAAGGGCTGGTCGATCAGCAGCCCCAGCTCCGCGTCCAGCGCGGTCCCCACGGGCGCGCAGCCGCCCGCCGCCTTCAGGAAGGAGCGGTACGCGCCCGGCAGCCGGTACCCGAGGTCCTCCTCGACCCCCTGCACCTGCTGCTCGGAGACCGCCACACCCGACTTCGGCAGCCCGAAGTGCGCGGGGCGCGTCTCCTGCAGCGGCCGCGTGCCCCGCTTCGTCTGGTCGACGTTCGCGGTCGCGATCCCGCCGTGGTGGCGCAGCAGCGCCTTCACCTCGACCGGGACCAGCTCCAGCCGCCGGCCGCCCGCCACGTGGTGCCACGTCCAGCCGTGCGGGGTCGCCACGCTCGGCACGGTGTCCCACAGTTCGTGCCCCGAGGCAGCCAGCGCCGCGTTCGCCGACACGTAGTCCGTCAGCCGCAACTCGTCGACGCCGAAACCCTCCGGCGGCTCAGCGATCTGCGCCGCCGCCCGGGCGTAGGGCGAGAAATCGGGGTAACCGTACTCGTCCACCCGTACCCCTCGAGGGTGACGGGAGGCCCTTACCGGATCCGGGAAGTGCACGACCTGCCCGGCATAGGCCGCGTTCGGCGGCGCGGCCTGTCCTCCGGCCTGGCGGCCGGGTGGAACCCCGAGCCCGAGCCGACCTGTCGTCATGGCGGTTGCCCCCTGCGGCACTCTGTACGGCCCTCGGCGGGAGGGCTCGCCGCCCCCGCACACCAAGGCCCGTATCGACTACTTCTCTCCGAACGCGTCGACCGCGCGCATCGCGGTTGCCGACAGCCTATGCGGTACGCCGACACCGGTCACCGGGCCTCCGGTTCCGCGGCCCCGCCCGCCACGGGCCGCCCCCGCCCCCGCCGTGACCAGCCGTCACCCTGCCGTGACGCACCGCCCCGCACGGGCGTGTCGCGCCGCCCCAGCTTCCGCACCAGCCACGGCATTTGGCACTCTGTGTCCTTCGGGGGATGCCCGGGAGGGGAAAACGATCATGAACGCGACGCAGACGGGACCGCACACCGGCACAGGCGGCGACCCACGCATCGGCTGGAGCGGCACCGACGCGCCGCACGCTCCGGCCCTGCGCCACCGCCGCGACGGCATACTCCCCACCGTCGCCGCCGCCCTCTCCGTCCGCGGCGCCACCCTCACCGGCACCGCCGCCCGCGGCGAGGAGCCCCCCTCCCTGCACCCCCTCGTGCAGGACTTCCTCGACACGCTCACCAGCGCCCAGCGCGACCGCTTCACCGGTCGCTGCGCCGAGACCATCCTCATCTCCCGGCACATCGCCGCCGCCGACGCCGCCCGCAGCAAACGCGCCGCGCGCAAACCCATGACCAACGGCGAGGCCCGCAAGGCCCTCAAGCAGGCCAAGCTCACCGCCCGCCGGATCCGCGAGGACGGCGACCCGCTGCACGGCAGCTTCGCCGCGCCCTGCCGCGCCTGCGCCGCGCTCAGCGCCCACTTCGGCGTCCGCGTCGTCGACCCCACGGCCGACGGCGCCTGATCCCGGCGCCCCGCCCCGGCTTCCCCCGGCCCCACCCCCCGCACGACCACCGCCGCCTCGACGAACGAAGGGCAGATGCACACCGACCGCACCTCAACCACCCGCTTCGCCGTACCCGTCGACGCCGCCCTGCGCGCCGCCGGATGGCAGCCGGGGCGCTGGGACATAAAGCAGGCCGAGATCTGGGCCGACACCCTGCGCGAGCACACCTCGCCGGCGGGACACCGCCACTGCGTCTTCCCCGCGGCCGTCGAGGCCTGGGCCGAGTTCGGCGGCCTGCGCATCGATCCCGCCGGGCCCGGCCGCCGGATCGCCCCCGCCGCCCTGCACCTCGACCCGCTGCACGGCCTCCACATGGCCCGCACCCTCGGCGACCTCGGCCGCGCCCTCGGCACCGAGGTGTGCCCCCTCGGCACCGAGACCGGCACCGAGTCGCTGCTCGCCATCGACAGCGAGGGCCGCGTCTACGCCCTCGACCACACCGGCGACTGGTACCTCGGGCCGGACATCGACCAGGCCCTGTCCGCCCTGCTCGCCGGCGCCGAACCGCACCGGCTCACCACGGGCTGACCCCGGCCCCCGGCCGGACCCCCCGCCGGGACGCCCCCGTCACCGGTGCCGTCAGGACACCGCCGGAATCACCGCCGACACCCGGAAACCCCCCGCGTCGGTCGGCCCCGACACGAACACACCGCCCAGCGCGGTCACCCGCTCCCGCATCCCGAGCAGACCGTTTCCGCCGGACGGCAGCCCCGCCGCCGACGCGGACGCCAGTTCCGGCGGCGGCTCGTTCTCCACCTGCATCGCGATCTCCGACACCCGGTGCGCGAGCCGCACATGCGTCTTCGCCCCGGCCGCGTGCTTGTGGACGTTCGTCAGCGCCTCCTGCACCACGCGGAACGCGGTCTGCTCGACCTCGGCGGCGTACGACCGCGCCTCCCCCTCCACCGACAGGTTCACGACCATCCCGGCCGCCGCCGACTGCCCGACCAGCTCCTCCAGTTCCGACAGGGACGGCCCCTCGCCCTCGGCGGCCCGCGAGGCCGCCGCGGCCGCGGCCGCGGCCGCCCCCACCGCCGCCAACGGCACCGCGGAAACCGGAGAAGCCGCCGGAGCACCCGGAGCACCCGACGAGGAAGCCTGCCGGGGAGCGGGCACCGGCGGCCGCTCCTCCCCGCTGCGCAGCACCCCGAGCATCTCCCGCAGCTCCGTCAGCGCCTGCCGCCCCATGTCCCCGACCAGGGCCGCGTTCTTCACCGCCTTCTCCGGGTCCTTGCGGGCCACGGCCTGGAGCGCGGCGGCGTGCACCACCATCAGGCTCACCCGGTGCGCGACCACGTCGTGCATCTCCCGCGCGATCCGCGTCCGCTCCTCGTTGCGGGCCCACTCGGCCCGCTCCTCCGCCCGCTCCGCGAGCAGCTGCAACTCCCGCTCCAGGCTGTCCGCCCGCTCACGCAGCGACTCCATCAGCCGCCGCCGGGCCCCCACGTACAGGCCGAGGAGGAGAGGAGGAGCGGTCAGGCCCAGCGAGGTCGTGACGGCGGCGAACGGCACGAACCAGTCCCCGAGGGTCAGGTCCCCCCGCGCCATGTCCTGCCGCACCCGTACGAACGTCACGATCATCGTCCCGAACAGCGACATCCCGGCCAGCGCGGCGATGATCCGCCTCGGCAGCTCGCACGCGGCCAGTGTGTAGAGGCCCACGATGCCCATCAGGAAGCCCATCTGGGCCGGCGTGATGGCGATCGCCACCAGCACCACCGCGATCGGCCACCGCCGCCGGATCAGCAGCACGGACCCGGCCAGCAGCCCGAACACCACCCCGACCGCCACCGGCACCCCGGCGTCGCGTGCGAAGGGGATTCCCTCCGCGGCGCACTCCAGCGCGGACACCAGCGCGAGGCTCCCGTCGAGCACCGCGCTGCGCCACCGCGCCCACCACCACGGCCCGTACCCGGCCGCCCGGTGTTCTTCCCCCGTACTGGTCATGCCCTCCAGCCTACGGGCGCCCACCGCGCCTTTTCCGGCGAGTTTCCGCTACCGCCTCACACCACACTCCCTTTCCGATCAACTCCACAATTCACCAAGATCGCTCGAACTGGTGAACCGTCCCCACCCAGCCCCGGAACCTCCCATTCCGGCCGGACGGTATGCTCATGGCACATTTGCGCGGCAAGTACGCCGACTTCCAGGGCCTGCGGGAGCAGGCGATCACCTTGCGGCGGGCAGGACTCAGCCGACGGCAGATCCGCGACCGGCTGCACGTCGACAACAACGACATCCTGAACCGCCTCCTGCAGGGCGAGCCGCCCCCGGAGTGGACCCAGCGCCCACGCGCCAAGGACGACCTCCGCTCCAAGGCACGTGAGTTCCGCCTCCAGGGCTGGACCTACGACCAGATCCAGGCCGAGCTGGGCTGCTCGAAGAGCTCGATCTCACTGTGGGTACGGGATCTGCCCCGCCCCGAGCGGCGCGATCCGAGCGAGCAGGCCAAGCTGGCGGCCCGCAAGCGGTGGGAGCACGAACTGGCCGTACGGGACCAGGCGCGACAGCAGACGAAGGCAGCTGCCATGCGGCAGGTCGGAACAGTGTCGGATCGAGACCTGTTCATGGCGGGAGTCGCTCTCTACTGGGCAGAGGGCACGAAGGACAAGTCCTACGCTCGTCGCGAGACGGCGATCTTCGTCAACAGCGACCCCGGCGTCATCCAGCTCTATCTCGCCTGGTTGCGCCTCTTGGACATCGAGTCCGAGCGGCTGCGGTTCCGCGTGATGATCCACATCACCGCCGACGTGGAAGCGGCCGAGCGCTACTGGGCCGGCGTGGTCGGAGTCGACGTCGCCACGTTCCAGAAGACCACCATCAAGAAGCACAACCCCAAGACCATCCGCAAGAACGTAGGAGAGAACTACCGAGGCTGCCTGGTGATCCGCGTGGCTCAGGGAGCGGAGCTGTACCGCCGCATCGAAGGCTGGTGGACCGGCATGGTGACAGCGGTCTCGGAGCTCGCGGCACCTCCATCCTCAGGTAAGGTCTGACGCAGCCATCCGCCATGGGGTAACTGGTAGCCCGCGGGCCTTTGAAGCCCTGTAGTGCTGGTTCGAATCCAGCTGGCGGAGCTGCACGGTTCGGGTCCTGGCTGCACAGCCAGGACCCGCTCTCATCTCGCCCACCAACCGCCCCGGTATCCTGCGGACGTCCACCCCACCCAAAAGCCGAAGGGCATCCCGTGAGCGCCATTCGCCCGGCAGCCGTCGTCGTTCTCGCAGCGGGTGAGGGCACCCGTATGAAGTCGGCCACACCCAAGGTCATGCACGAGATCTGTGGCCGCTCCCTCGTCGGTCATGTGCTCGCCGCCGCACGCGAGTTGAAGCCCGAGAACCTCGTCGTCGTGGTCGGGCACGCACGCGAGAAGGTGACCGCGCACCTGGCGGAGACCGACTCCCAGGTGCGTACGGCCGTGCAGGAGAAGCAGAAGGGCACCGGGCACGCGGTGCGCATGGGTCTCGAGGAGCTCGGCGGCGCCGTGGACGGGACCGTTGTCGTCGTCTGCGGCGACACCCCGCTGCTCACCGGGGACACCTTGCGGAAGCTCGCCGCCACGCACCAGGACGACGGCAACGCGGTCACCGTGCTGACCGCCGAGGTGCCGGACGCGACCGGGTACGGGCGGATCGTGCGGGACGCCTCCAGCGGCGCCGTGACGGCGATCGTGGAGCACAAGGACGCGACCGAGGAGCAGCGGGCGGTCCGGGAGATCAACTCCGGGGTGTTCGCCTTCGACGGCCGGCTGCTCGCGGACGCGCTGGGCCGGGTGCGGACGGACAACAGCCAGGGCGAGGAGTACCTGACCGACGTGCTCGGGATCCTGCGCGAGGCGGGGCACCGGGTGGGCGCGTGCGTGGCGGGCGACCACCGGGAGATCGCGGGGATCAACAACCGTGTGCAGCTGGCCGAGGCGCGGCGCATCCTCAACGACCGGCTGCTGACCGCCGCCATGCTCGCGGGCGTGACCGTCGTGGACCCGGCGACCACCTGGGTCGACGTGACCGTCACCTTCGAGCAGGACGCCACCGTCCTGCCGGGCACGCAGCTGCACGGCTCCACGCATCTCGGCGAGGGCAGCGTGGTCGGGCCCAACAGCCGGCTGACCGACACGAGGGTCGGAGCCGGGGCGCGGGTGGACAACACCGTCTCCAACGGGGCCGTGGTGGGCCCGGAGGCGTCCGTGGGCCCGTACGCGTATCTGCGGCCCGGCACGCGCCTCGGACTGAAGTCCAAGGTGGGTACGTACGTCGAGACGAAGAACGCCCGGATCGGCGAGGGCACGAAGGTGCCGCACCTGTCCTACGTGGGGGACGCGACGATCGGCGAGTACTCGAACATCGGCGCCGCGAGCGTGTTCGTGAACTACGACGGCAAGGACAAGCACCACACCACGGTGGGGTCGCACTGCCGTACGGGTTCGGACAACATGTTTGTGGCTCCCGTCACGATCGGGGACGGCGCCTACACCGCCGCCGGGTCCGTGATCACGCGTGACGTACCGCCCGGTTCGCTGGCCGTGGCCCGTGGCCAGCAGCGGAATATCGAGGGCTGGGTGGCCCGCAAGCGTCCGGGGAGCGCCGCGGCGAAGGCGGCCGAGGCGGCGTCCCGGGAGCCGGGCGAGGAGGCCTGACCGGAAACGTGTGCGTCAGACACGGCGTACCGTGATAAGTGCACATCCGCACCCCATCAGCTGAGACGGCCTCGCGCGCCCGGTTCGGCGCGGTTGGCGGGGCCATCTCGACACCCAGCTGCGAACACCCCCTCTGAGGAGACAGTGCTGTGACCGGGATCAAGACGACCGGCGAGAAGAAGATGATGTTCTTCTCCGGCCGCGCCCACCCCGAGCTTGCCGAGGAAATCGCCCACGAGCTGGGTGTCGGGGTCGTCCCGACCAAGGCCTTCGACTTCGCCAACGGCGAGATCTACGTCCGTTACCAGGAGTCGGCCCGTGGCGCGGACTGCTTCCTGATCCAGAGCCACACCGCTCCGATCAACAAGTGGATCATGGAGCAGCTGATCATGATCGACGCGCTGAAGCGCGCGTCGGCCCGCTCCATCACGGTCATCGTGCCGTTCTACGGTTACGCGCGGCAGGACAAGAAGCACCGGGGCCGTGAACCCATCTCGGCGCGTCTGGTCGCGGACCTGATGAAGACGGCGGGTGCGGACCGGATCCTCGCGGTGGATCTGCACACCGACCAGATCCAGGGCTTCTTCGACGGCCCGGTGGACCACCTGTTCGCGCTGCCGCTGCTCGCGGACTACGTGGGCAACAAGGTGGACCGCGCGAAGCTGACCGTGGTGTCGCCGGACGCCGGCCGGGTGCGGGTGGCGGACCGCTGGTGCGACCGGCTGGGCGCTCCGCTGGCGATCGTGCACAAGCGGCGCGACAAGGACGTGGCGAACCAGGTCACGGTGCACGAGGTCGTCGGTGATGTGAAGGGACGTATCTGCGTCCTGGTGGACGACATGATCGACACCGGTGGCACCATCTGCGCGGCCGCGGACGCGCTGTTCGCGCACGGCGCGGAGGACGTCATCGTGACGGCGACGCACGGTGTGCTGTCGGGTCCGGCGGCGGACCGGCTGAAGAACTCCAAGGTGAGCGAGTTCGTGTTCACGGACACGCTGCCGACGCCGGGCGAGCTGGAGATGGACAAGATCACGGTGCTGTCGATCGCGCCGACGATCGCCTCCGCGGTGCGTGAGGTGTTCCGGGACGGCTCGGTGACGAGCCTGTTCGACGAGCAGTAGGCGAACCGGCTGTAGGCGCACGTAGATCGTTTTGGGTTCGGCCTCCCCCGCCGAGTAGACTGCTCCAGTTGCTCGGCGAGGGAGGCCGTGGCCGTCTCTGCGGGGACGGATACGGCGGTCCGTAATCGACGCGCTCTTCGTAGCAGGCCGTTCGTGTGGCCGGGTGACCAGTCCCCTTACTACTGCGAGGAGTGAAGAGCATGTCCGAGGTGAAGATCACCGCCGAGACCCGCACCGAGTTCGGCAAGGGCGCCGCCCGCCGCATCCGCCGTGACAACAAGGTCCCCGGTGTGCTGTACGGCCACGGTTCCGACCCGCTGCACCTGACCCTGCCGGGCCACGACCTGCTGCTGGCGCTGCGCACGCCGAACGTCCTGATCTCGCTGGACATCGACGGCAAGACCAACGAGCTGGCGATCCCGAAGTCCGTGCAGCGCGACCCGCTGAAGGGCTTCCTGGAGCA
>NZ_BMVJ01000015.1:24288-39093 GCF_014650655.1 Streptomyces anandii JCM 4720 | reverse complement strand
CGTCGACCTCCAGCTGGTCAAGCGCGGCGAGAAGGTCACCGTCGAGATCCCGGTGCACGCCGAGGGCGAGCTCGCCCCGGGCGGCAACCTGCTGGAGCACGTCCTGGCCGCGCTGCCGGTCGAGGCCGAGGCCACGCACATCCCGGAGCAGGTCACCGTGTCCGTCGAGGGTCTTGAGGCCGGCGCCTCGGTCCACGCCAAGGACATCACCCTGCCGAACGGCGTGTCGCTGGCCGTCGACGAGGACGCGGTCGTCCTCCAGGTCCTGGCCGCCCAGGCCGAGGAGGCCCCGGAGGGCGAGGAGGGCCAGGGCGAAGAGGCCGCCGAGGCCTGATCGCCGCGCCCGCCGTACGTGGTTTCGCCGGCCGCTGTCCCCGTGTTCGCGCACGGGGGCGGCGGTCGGCGCGTATCGAGGACATCGAGGAGACACCGCCGTGAGCACCCCCGCGAACGCCCCCTGGCTGATCGTCGGCCTCGGCAATCCCGGACCGGAGTACGCCATGAACCGGCACAACGTCGGGTTCATGGTGGTGGATCTGCTGGCCGACCGGATCGGGGGCCGGTTCAAGCGGGCGGGCAAGGCCCAGGCCCAGGTGGTGGAGGGGCGGATCGGCCCGCCGGGACCGGGCAGCCGGCGGGTGGTGCTGGTCAAGCCGATGTCGTACATGAACCTGTCGGGCGGCCCGGTGAACGCGCTGCGCGACTTCTACAAGGTGCCGCTCGCCAACATCGTGGCGGTGCACGACGAGCTGGACATCGACTACGGGGTGCTGCGGCTGAAGCTGGGCGGCGGCGACAACGGCCACAACGGGCTGAAGTCGATGACGAAGGCGATGGGCCCGGACTACCACCGGGTGCGCTTCGGGATCGGGCGGCCGCCGGGCCGTATGCAGGTGGCGGACTTCGTGCTGAAGGACTTCTCCTCCACCGAGCGCAAGGAGCTGGACTACTTCGTGGACCGGGCCGCGGACTCGGTGGAGTGTCTCCTGGCGGAGGGTCTCGAGCGGGCGCAAAGCTCGTACAACTCCTGACTTGTCGCCCGGCCGGACCGCCGTCGAGTTGACCGGCTGTGCGGGTATGGCCAATGATCCCGGCCATGCCTGCCGCTGCCGCCGCCCGCCGCTCCCGCCGGAAGGGACAGCCTCGTCAGGCCTCGTCCGCCGCGCTCCGGTTCGGGCGGGTCGCCGTGATGGGGACGGTCGCCGTGCTCATCCTCGTCGCCGGGGTGTGGGCGTCCTGGGAGACCGCGCCCTACGTGATGCTGACCAAGGGCCGCGAGCGGGGCACGGTCGAGGTCACGCGCTGCGGCGAGGACACCTGCACGGGCCCGTACACGCCCGTGACCACGGGGTCCGCGGCCCGCAACCGGGTGGTGATCGCGCACACGGTGGCCGTGAAGAAGGGGCGCACCTACAGCGTCGTCGTCAAGCCCGGCACCGACCAGGTGCTGCGCTCGGGCCCCGCCGGGGTCCTGTACGCCTGGGCCCCGCTGGGCGGCGCGCTGCTGCTGGCCTCGGTGGTGGTGGCGGGCGGACTGCGCCGCAGCCGGACCGCGTGGGCGCTGGCGGGCTCGGGACTCGCCCTGCTGACGGCCGCGTTCCTGGCGCTCTGAGCGCCCCCTTGCGGCACGGGGAACGGGATGCCCCCGGCTCGCCGGAGACCGATGATCTCCTACGGGGCCGGGGGCACCCTTCTTCCGTTCTTCCCTGCGGTCAGCCGGTGTTGCGCAGGCCGGCCGCCACGCCGTTGACCGTGAGCAGCAGGGCGCGGGAGAGCAGCGGGTCGGCCTCCTCGCCGGCGGCCGCCGCGTCGCGCTGGCGCTTGAGCAGGGTGACCTGGAGGTAGGAGATCGGGTCGAGGTAGGCGTCGCGGATGGCGAACGTCTGCTTCAGCACCGGCTGGGCGTCGAGGAGTTCGCTCTCCCCGGTGACGCGCAGGACCTCGCTGACGGTGAGTTCGTGCTCGGCGCGGATGGTGTCGAAGATGTGCCTGAGGTCGTCCGGGACGAGCGTGTCGACGTAGTGCCGGGCGATGCGCAGGTCGGTCTTGGCGAGCGTCATCTCGACGTTGGAGATGAAGTTGCGGAAGAAGTGCCACTGCTGGTGCATCTCGTCGAGCACGGTGTCCAGGCCCGCCTCGCGCAGCGCCTTGAGGCCGGAGCCGACGCCGAACCAGCCGGGCACGATCTGCCGCGACTGGGTCCAGCCGAACACCCAGGGGATGGCGCGCAGTCCGTCGAGCGAGACGCCCGAGCCGGGGCGGCGGGAGGGCCGCGAGCCCAGGTGCAGGTCGGCGAGCTGGTCGACCGGCGTGGAGGCCAGGAAGTACGTCGGCAGGTCGGGGTCCTCGACCAGCTTGCGGTAGGCGGTGTGGGCGGCTTCGGAGACGACGTCCATGGCCGCGTCCCAGCGGGCGAGGGCCTCGTCGGACTGGCGGGGCGCGGTGTGCAGGGCGGAGGCCTGCAGGGTGGCCGCGACGGTCAGTTCGAGGTTCTCCCGGGCCAGGGACGGGATGAGGTACTTGTCGGAGATGACCTCGCCCTGCTCGGTGACCTTGATCTCGCCCTCCAGGGTGCCCCAGGGCTGGGCGAGGATCGCGTCGTGGGTGGGGCCGCCGCCGCGGCCGACGGTGCCGCCGCGGCCGTGGAAGAGGCGCAGCCGTACGCCGTAGCGGTGGGCGACGTCGCGCAGTCGGCGCTGGGCGCGGTGGATCTCCCACTGGCTGGTGGTGATGCCGCCGAACTTGGAGGAGTCGGAGTAGCCGAGCATGACCTCCTGCACATCGCCGCGCAGGGCGACGAGCCGCCGGTAGGACGGGTCGGAGAGCATGTCCTCGAGGATGGTGTCGGCTGCCTTGAGCTCCTCGGTGGTCTCCAGCAGCGGCACGATGCCGATCTTCGCCCAGCCGGCGTGCAGGTCGAGCAGGCCGGCCTCGCGGGCGAGGACGGTGGCGGCGAAGACGTCGTCGGCGCCCTGGCACATGGAGATGATGTAGGACTCGATGACCTCGGGCCCGAAGACGTTCAGGGCGCGGCCCACCGTCTCGAAGACGCCGAGGGTCTTGGCGCCGGCCGCGTCGACGGGGGCGGGGGTCGGGGCGAGCGGCCTTCTGGACCTCAGCTCCTTGGCGAGCAGCTTGGCGCGGTACTCACGGGGCATGTCGGCGTAGCGCCAGGACTCCTCGCCGAGCCGGTCGAACAGCTGGCCGAGGGCGTGGTGGTGGGCGTCGGCGTGCTCGCGGACGTCCATGGTGGCCAGCTGGAGGCCGAAGGCGGCCAGGGTGCGGATGGTGCGGTTCAGCCGGCCGTCGGCGAACAGCCCGCCGCGGTGGGCGCGCAGGGACTCCTGCACGAGGCGCAGGTCGGCGAGGAGTTCGGCGGTGCCGAGGTAGTCGTGGCCCGGCTCGTGCGGGGTGCCCGTGGCCAGGCGCCGCTTGGTGTTGACGAGCTTCTGCCGGATGCAGGTGGCCTTGAGCCGGTAGGGCTCCTCGGCGTTGAGCCTCTTGTAGCGGGGGCTGATCTCGGGGAGCTTGTCGAGGTCGGCCTGGAGGGACGCCAGCAGCTCGTCGGTGGCGCCGGTGTAGCGGATGGAGTTCGACAGGAAGCCGCGCAGCTCGTCGATCATGTCGAGGGCGTCGTTGATGCCGTGCTCGTGCTGGAGGATCAGCACGTCCCAGGTGACCTGCGGGGTCACGTTCGGGTTGCCGTCGCGGTCGCCGCCGATCCAGGTGCCGAAGGTGACCGGCCGGGTGTCGTCGGGCAGCTTCACGCCGACCCGCTCGAGCTCGGCGGTCAGGTCCTCCAGGACGTCGCCGACGGCGCCGGCGTGGAGTTCGTCGAGGTAGTAGATGGCGTTGCGGGCCTCGTCGGCGGGCTCGGGGCGTACGACGCGCAGCTCGTCGGTCTGCCAGACGAGGTCGATGTTCTCGGCCAGCCGTGTGTCGTGGCGGCGGCGGTCGGACTCGATGACCGGGGTCTCCAGCAGCGCGGCGATGCGCCGGAGCTTGTTGAGGACCGAGCGGCGGGCGGCCTCGGTGGGGTGGGCCGTGAAGACCGGGCGGACGTTGAGGTGCCTGACCGTCTGGCGCAGGTGCTCGGGGTCGGCGTCCTTGAGCCTGTCGGCGGTACGGGAGATGAGGCCGCCCTCGGCGGCGCGGCGGGCGCGCAGCTCCCGGCCGCGGTGGACCTGCTCGGTGACGTTGGCGAGGTGGAAGTAGGTGGAGAAGGCGCGGACCAGCTTGGCCGCGGTCTCCAGTTCGGTGCCCCGCAGCAGTTCGGCGGCGGCCTCACCGTCCTCGCGGGTGAGGCGGCGGACCTTCTCGACCAGGTCGAGGAGTTCGGGGCCCTCCTGCCTCACCAGGGTCTCTCCGAGGAGGTCCCCCAGTCGGCGGATGTCGGCACGCAGCTCGCTGCTGGTCGTCGTCTGGTCGTCGGCACTGCTCACAGGTGCGGCTCCTTGCAGTGTTGAAGCTCGTCTGGGAGGGAACCCGGACGGGTGCCGCGCGGCGGTTGCCGCATACGGGCCGGGCATCCGGGAAGGAATCTTCTTCAGCGGACCGCGCTGTCCGACCGACACCAAGTCTAGGTGTCGGGCGGCGCGCGCAGGCCACGGGCTCTTGCCGCGCGGCGACGCACTGCCATACTTACGACGCCGTAGGTTACGGAACCGTAGGGAGCTGATCGGTCTCCGGAACCGCGGCGCCTGCCTAGACCCTCGACCCCACAGGGGACGCCCATGACCACAAGCTCCGATGTGATCGACGACGCCCCGAAGGCGACCGACACCGCGATGCCCTCGGCCACGCTGGGTGGCGAGCAGAAGCGTTCGATCGAGCAGATCACGCTGCTGCTGTTCATCACCGTCCCGTTCCTCGCCCTCCTCGCGGCGGTGCCGCTGGCCTGGGGGTGGGGGGTGAGCTGGCTGGACCTCGGCCTGCTGGTCTTCTTCTACTTCCTCGGCTGTCACGGCATCACGATCGGTTTCCACCGGCACTTCACCCATGGTTCGTTCAAGGCCAAGCGGCCCCTGAAGATCGCGCTGGCCGTCGCCGGGTCGATGGCGGTCGAGGGCCCGCTGGTCCGGTGGGTCGCCGACCACCGCAGGCATCACAAGTTCTCCGACCACGAGGGTGACCCGCACTCCCCCTGGCGCTACGGCGAGACGGTCCCGGCGCTGATGAAGGGCCTGTGGTGGGCCCACGTCGGCTGGATGTTCGACGAGGAGCAGACCCCGCAGGACAAGTACGCGCCGGATCTGATCAAGGACCCGGCGCTGCGGGCGGTCTCGCGCCAGTTCATCCTGTGGACGGTGGCGTCGCTGGCGCTGCCGGCGCTGATCGGCGGCCTGGTCACGCTGTCGTGGTGGGGGGCGTTCACCGGGTTCTTCTGGGGTTCGCTCGTCCGGGTGGCGCTGCTGCACCACGTGACGTGGTCGATCAACTCGATCTGCCACGCGGTCGGCAAGCGCCCCTTCAAGTCGCGGGACCGATCGGGCAACGTGTGGTGGCTGGCGATCCTGTCCTGCGGCGAGTCCTGGCACAACCTGCACCACGCCGACCCGACCTCGGCACGGCACGGTGTGGAGCGCGGCCAGCTGGACTCCTCCGCACGGATCATCCGCTGGTTCGAGAAGCTCGGCTGGGCGTACGACGTGCGCTGGCCGTCACGCTCGCGTATCGATTCCCGCCGGAACACGGGCGAAGACGGCTCCCGGCGCCGGAAGGAGACGGCCGAGACGGCATGATTGACGCCGTGGCGACCGACTCCAGCAGCACTCCCAGCAATGAGAAGCCGCGGCGCGCGCGCCGCACCCGCATGACCGGTGCCGAGCGCCGCCAGCAGCTGCTGGAGATCGGTCGCACCCTGTTCGCCGCGAAGGGTTTCGAGGGCACGTCGGTGGAGGAGATCGCGGCGAAGGCCGGGGTGTCCAAGCCGGTGGTGTACGAGCACTTCGGCGGCAAGGAGGGCCTGTACGCGGTGGTGGTGGACCGCGAGATGCGGCGGCTGCTGGACATGGTGACCAGCTCGCTGACGGCCGGTCACCCGCGCGAGCTGTGCGAGCAGGCGGCGTTCGCGCTGCTTGACTACATCGAGGAGTACACGGACGGCTTCCGCATCCTCGTCCGCGACTCCCCCATCCCCCAGTCGACGGGGTCCTTCGCGTCCCTGATCTCGGACATCGCCACCCAGGTGGAGGACATCCTGGGCCGCGAGTTCAAGTCCCGCGGCTTCGACCCCAAGCTGGCCCCGCTGTACGCCCAGGCGCTGGTCGGCATGGTCGCCCTGACCGGCCAGTGGTGGCTGGACGTGCGCCGCCCGAAGAAGGCGGAGGTGGCCGCCCATCTGGTGAACCTGGCCTGGCACGGTCTTGACGGCCTGGAGCAGAAGCCGCGGCTGATCGGGCACCGCAGGAGCTGACGGCGGGGCACTCAGCCGGCCGCTCTCCGTCGGCCGCTCTCCGTCGGCCGCTCTCCGTCGGCCGCTCTCCGTCGGCCGCTCTCCGTCGGCCGCTCTCCGTTAATTGTTCTCAGCCGGTCGGCTCGAGGAACTCCAGGCGGTTGCCCACCGGGTCCTCGGAGTAGAAGCGGCGATGCCCCGGGAGGTTGTCGTCCCAGGTGACCTGGGCGCCGCGCTCCGCGAGGCGGGCGGCGTAGGCCACGATGCCGGTCACCCGCAGGCCCGGGTGGGCCTTCCTCGCCGGGCGGAAACCGTCCTCGACGCCGAGGTGGAGCTGCACGGCCCCGGCCTGGAACCAGCAGCCGCCGCGCGCCGCGAGCACGGGCGGCTTGGGGATCTCCGTCATGCCGAGCACGCCGGCGTAGTACGCCCGCAGGCGGTCCTCCGAGCCGGGCGGCGCGGCCAGCTGCACATGGTCGACGGCGGTGAGCATCTCTCAGGCCTCCTTCGTGGCCACCGCGAAGATGCGGCGGAAGGGGAACGGGGTGCCGTGCGGGCCCGCCGGGTAGGCCGCGCGCAGGGCGGAGCGGTACTCGGCCAGGAACGCGTCCCGGACCGCCGGCTCGTCGGCGAGCGCGGTGAGGACCGGGCGCAGGCCCGTGCCCTTCACCCAGTCCAGGACCGGGTCCTCGCCGTGCAGCAGATGGACGTACGTCGTCTCCCAGACGTCGGCCGTGCAGCCGAGCGCGGTGAGGCGCTCCAGGTAGGCCGCGGGCTCGTGGACGGCGTCCTCGTGGCGCAGGACGCCGTCGAGGCGGTCCCTGAAGCGGGCGGAGCCCGCGAGGTCCCGCATCAGGCGGTGGCTGGGGGCCAGGAAGTTGCCGGGCACCTGGAAGGCGAAGGTCCCGCCGGGCCTGAGGGCGGCCACCCAGTCGGCGAAGCGGCCGGCGTGGCCCGGTACCCACTGGAGGGTGGCGTTGCTGACGATCAGGTCGTGCGGCTCCGCGGGCGTCCAGGTGCGGGCGTCCGCGTGGGCGAACTCCAGACGGCCGCCGCCCGGGGTGGGGCCCGCGTGCTCCACGACGGCCTTGTCGAGCATCTCGGTGGAGTTGTCGTAGCCGGTGATGCGGGCGGTGGGCCAGCGGCCGGCGAGCAGAGCGGTGACGTTGCCGGGGCCGCAGCCGAGGTCGGCGATGCGGGGCCGGTCCGCGGGCGGCTCGGGGACGCGGGCGAGGAGGTCGGTGAAGGGGCGGGCGCGGTGGCCGGCGTGGCGCAGGTACTGGGCGGGGTCCCATGTGGGGGCGTGCTCGGGCACGGCGGCCTCCTTGAAGTCGTACTCCGTTTCCGTCACCACCTTCCCGGAATGGATAGCTTGACGTCAAGAAGCTCGATATCAAGAGACTTCACGTCGACACAACCACTACACTGATCGTCATGGAGGACGAGGTCGATCGACTGGTCGCGTCGTGGCGCCGGGAGCGCCCGGACCTCGACGTGGAACCGCTCGAGGTGCTCAGCCGGGTGAGCCGGCTGGCCCGGCACCTCGACCGCGCACGCCGGCTTGCCTTCTCCGAGCACAGCCTGGAGCCCTGGGAGTTCGACGTGCTGACCGCGCTCAGACGCGCGGGCTCGCCGTACCAGCTCTCGCCCGGACAGCTGCTGACCCAGACCCTGGTCACCTCGGGCACGATGACCAACCGCATCGACCGGCTGGCCAAGAAGGGCCTGGTGGAGCGGCTGCCCGATCCGAGCGACCGGCGCGGTGTGCTGGTCCGGCTGACGGACGAGGGCAAGGACCGCGCCGACCGGTCCCTGGCGGGACTGCTCGACCAGGAGCGCGCCATCCTCGGGGAGCTGTCCTCCGCCCAGCGCGCCGAACTGGCGAGCCTGCTACGCCAGTTGACCGCCCCGTTCGACAACATCCCCGGTTAGGTCGACCGGGCCGACCCCGGCCCGGCGGGCGAGGGCGACCGCGGCGAGGGTGGAGTGCACGCCCAGCTTGCCCAGCACGTTCTGCATGTGGGTGCGGACGGTGTGCGGGGACAGGTACAGCCGCTCGGCGACGGCCTTGCGGCCGAGGCCCGCGACCATGCAGCGCAGCACCTCGCGCTCGCGCGGGGTCAGCGACTCCACCAGCCGCTCGCTCTCGGTGCGGTGCTTGCGCGCGGCGGTCAGTTCGCGCAGTACGCCGGTGAGCAGGGCGGGCGGGAGATGGGTCTCGTCACGCAGCACGCCCCGGATGACGGTGAGCAGCCGGGACAGCGAGCAGTCCTTGGCGACCCAGCCGGACGCCCCGGCCTGCAGCGCGAGCGCGGCCCGGCGCGGGTCGTCCTTCTCGGCCAGTACGACGGTCCGCACGCCCGGCTGGGCGCCGCGCACCCCGACGACCAGGGAGATGCCGTCGACGAGCCCGTCCGCGTTGCCGTCCTGGACGGGAACGGCGGCCCGGCCGCCCATGACGTTGCCGCCGAGGTCGGCGTCGACGAGCAGTACGTCGAAGCGGCGGCCCTCGGCTGCGGCCCGCTCCAGACAGCGCAGCGCCGCCGGGCCGGAGCCGGCCGCCAGGACCTCGACGTCGGGCTCGGCGGCCAGGGCGGCGGCGAGCGACTCGGCGAAGATGCGGTGGTCGTCGACGACCAGGACTCGGATGCGAACCACTGAAGACCCCCTTCCCCAGGCTCCTGGCGGAGCAGGGGATTCCCGATCGTCCAAGAAGTGCGGCCGGCACGGGCCCGACGCCCGCGGCGGCATGACCGCACGGCCGCCGCCATGCGGAACTGCTACCCCCGCTTCGGGCGTCGAACCCGGCTGTCTCGCCCCCTGAACGGCGCCGGCCCCCACCGGCACCGTTCCTCAGAGTACGGGCGGGCGCCTGGAGGGGAAGGCAATTCGCAGAACTGGCCGTCGAGCGCGTTTAGGGTGTGCCGCATGTTTCGTATTGAGGCAGAAGTCGACAAAGAGCGGCGCGATCTGCTCCGCTCCCGCCTCCGCGACACGAACACGGCGGCGTCCCCCGTCCTGGCCGCCCTGCGCGGAACCCCCGCCGAACGCGAACTCCCGCTGCACGTCTGGGCGCTGGACGGGACCGGCGCCCTCGCGGGCGGTCTGGTGGGCCACACCTGGACCACCTGGCTGCACGTGGCGTACCTCTGGGTCGACGAACGCCACCGCGGCGCGGGCCTCGGCTCCCGCCTCCTCGTCCGCGCCGAACGCCTGGCCCGCGACGAACGCGGCTGCCACGGCGCCCGCCTGGAAACCTGGGACTTCCAGGCCCCCCACTTCTACCGCCGCCACGGCTACAAAGTAGTCTGCGCCATCCCGGACTACCCCCCGGGAATCACGGAATACACCTTGCTCAAACCATTGCGCTGACCCGGACGTCCACACAGCGGGCGGCGCCGGGCATTCGGCCGGGCTTTCAGGACAGTCGGCCCGCGCCTGGCGAAGGTGTCGCCTCGAAGATTCGGGGGGATGTGAAGCCCGCGGATGTGAAGGCGTTCTCCAGGGCCTTGGTGATCGTGGGGGCGGTGGGGTGTTCGGTGAGGACGATCGCCGAGCCGCCGAAGCCGCCGCCGGTCATGCGGGCGCCCAGGGCGCCGGAGGCGTTGGCGGTGTCGACGGCCAGGTCGAGTTCGGGGCAGGAGATGCGGAAGTCGTCCCGCAGGGAGACGTGGCCCTCCGTCAGGACGGGGCCGATGGCGCGGGGGGAGCCCGACTCGAGCAGGGACACCACGCGTTCGACCCGCTCGTTCTCGGTGACCACGTGGCGTACCAGGCGGCGGATCTCCTCCTCGTCGCCCAGGCGCGCGAGGGCCGAGTCGAGTTCGGCGTACGGGACGTCCCGCAGGGCGTCCACGCCCAGGAGGGCCGCGCCCTTCTCGCAGCCGGCGCGGCGCTTGCCGTACTCGCCGTCGCTGTGGGCGTGCTTGACGCGGGTGTCGACGACCAGCAGGCGCAGGCCCTCGGCCGCGAGGTCGAAGGGGATCTGCCGCTGGGACAGGTCGCGGGTGTCGAGGAACAGGGCGTGCCCGGCTTCGCAGCAGGCGGAGGCCGTCTGGTCCATGATGCCGGTGGGGGCGCCGACGTAGACGTTCTCGGCGCGCTGGCACAGGCGGGCCAGTTGCCGGCCCTTGAGGCCGAGTGAGAAGAGGTCGTTGAGGGCGCAGGCGATGACGACCTCCAGGGCGGCGGAGGAGGACAGCCCGGCGCCCGAGGGGACCGTGGAGGACAGGTGCACGTCGGCGCCGGTCACCGCGTGGCCGGCCTCGCGCAGCGCCCACACGACTCCCGCCGGGTAGGCGGTCCACGCCTTGTCCGAGCCCGGGGCCAGGCCGTCCACGCGCAGTTCGACGGGGCCGCCCGGCACGTCCGCCGAGTGCAGCCGCAGCACGCCGTCGGTGCGGCGGGCGAGCGCGGCGACCGTGACGTGCGGCAGCGCGAACGGCATCCTCGCCGATCAGGTTGACGCGGCCGGGCGCCGCCCACACTCCGTCCGGCCCGGCGCCGTAGAGCGCGGTGAAGCCGTCCCGGACCTCTTGTGCCACCACTCAGCTCTCCCTTGCGATGCGCTGCGCGAACTCCCAGGCGTCCGCGACGATACCGGCGAGGTCCGCGCGGGAGGGCCGCCAGCCGAGCCGGTCGCGGGCGGCCTCGGCGGAGGCGACGAGGACCGCGGGGTCGCCGGCCCGGCGCGGGGCCGTGACCTCGGGGACGGGGTGGCCGGTGACCTGCCGGACGGTCTCGATCACCTCGCGGACGGAGAAGCCACTGCCGTTGCCCAGGTTGCAGATCAGGTGCTCGCCCGGGCGGGCGGCCTCCAGGGCGAGCAGATGCGCCTCGGCCAGGTCGGCGACGTGGATGTAGTCGCGTACGCAGGTGCCGTCCGGGGTGGGGTAGTCGTCGCCGTAGACGGAGATCGCGTCCCGGCGGCCCTGCGCGACCTGGAGGACCAGCGGGATGAGGTGCGACTCGGGGTCGTGGCGCTCGCCGCTCGCGCCGTAGGCGCCGGCCACGTTGAAGTAGCGCAGCGAGACCGCGCCCAGGCCGTGGGCGGCCGCCTCGCCGCCGATCATGTGGTCGACGGCGAGCTTGGAGGCTCCGTAGGGGTTGGTGGGCCGGGTGGGCGCGGTCTCGACGATGGGCACCTGCTCCGGTTCGCCGTAGGTGGCGGCCGTGGAGGAGAACACCAGGGTGCGCACCCGCGACTCGCGCATCGCGGCGAGCAGCGCCATGGTGCCGCCGACGTTGTTCTCCCAGTACTTCTCCGGCTTCACCACCGACTCGCCGACCTGCGAGAACGCGGCGAAGTGCAGAACGGCGCCGAAGGAGGGGTCCAGCCACTTGGCGGCGTCGCGGATGTCGCCCTCCACGAAGTCGGCGCCCTCGGGGACGGCCTCGGCGAAGCCGGTGGAGAGGTTGTCGAGGACGACGACCTCGTGGCCGGCCTCGAGCAGGTGCCGGGCGACCACGCTGCCCACGTAACCCGCGCCGCCCGTCACCAGGTACTTCCCGCTCATGAACTCGCTACCTCTCGCAGTCGCTCGGCCGCGCGCTCCGGCGGCACGTCGTTGATGAACACGCTCATGCCGGACTCGGAACCCGCGAGAAACTTGAGCTTGCCGGAAGTGCGGCGGATGGTGAAAAGCTCGAGGTGGAGCGCGAAGTCGTCGCGTACGACGCCCTCGAAGTCCGCCAGCGGGCCGAACGGGGCCTGGTGCCAGGCCGCGATGTACGGGGTCGGCGGTTCACCCTCGCCGAAGATCCGGTCGAAGCGCCTCAACAGTTCCAGATACACCTGGGGAAACTCTGTGCGCGCGGCCTCGTCGAGGGCGAGCAGGTCGGGGACGCGGCGCTTGGGGTATAGGTGGACCTCGTAGGGCCAGTGCGCCGCGTACGGCACGAAGGCCGCCCAGTGGGCGGACTCGAGGACGACCCGCTCATCCGCGAGTTCCCGCGCGAGGACCGCGTCGAAGAGGTTCTCCCCGCCGGTCGCCTCCTTGTGCGCCGCGAGCGAGCGGAGCATCAGCGCGGTGCGCGGGGTGGTGAAGGGGTAGGCGTAGATCTGGCCGTGCGGGTGACCCAGCGTCACGCCGATCTCGGCGCCCCGGTTCTCAAAACAGAACACCTGCTCCACGGAGGGCAGATGAGACAGCTCCGACGTCCGGTCGGTCCACGCGTCCAGGACCAGCCGCGCCTGCTCCTCGCTCAGACCGGCGAAGGAGGCGTCGTGGTCGGGGGTGAAGCAGACGACCTCGCAGCGGCCGGAGTCGCCGGCGAGCGAGGGGAAGCGGTTCTCGAAGACCACCAGGTCGTACGAGGAGTCGGGGATCTCGCTCAGGCGCTCGCCCCGGGACGGGCACAGGGGGCACTCGTCCGCCGGCGGATGGTAGGTGCGGCCCTGGCGGTGCGAGGCGACGGCCACGCGGTCGCCGAGCAGCTCGTCCCGGCGGATCGTGGAGCTGGTGACGGTCGGCTCCAACGGGCGCCGGTCCACGGCGTCGCGCACGGTGTCGTCACGCAGGTCGTAGTAGATCAGCTCACGACCGTCGGCCAGCCGGGTCGAGGTCTTCTTCACTGCCGGTCTCCCTACTGGATCCCAACCACTCACCAACACAATCAAACATAACACGTCACAACCCACCATCCACCGGCTCTCGAACTTCTCACATCACAATCAAACAAAGACGACCAACAGAAGTGTTCAAATACTGAACGCGGAGGCGTAGGTTCCCCGCTGGACCAGTTCGCGCAACGAAGCGAGTTCTCATGCAAACCCCCACATACGGCCCCGTGGAGCTGGCGGCGGGCCTACGGCTCCCCACGAACGGGCTCGACTACACGATCCTCGGCATCTACTTCGTCGTGGTCCTGGGCATCGGCTTCGCCGCCCGCCGGTCGGTCAAGACCAGCCTCGACTTCTTCCTGTCCGGCCGGTCCCTGCCCGCCTGGATCACCGGCCTGGCGTTCATCTCCGCCAACCTGGCCGCCACCGAGATCCTCGGCATGGCCGCCAACAGCGCCCAGTACGGCGCGTACACCGTGCACTGGTACTGGATCGGCGCCATCCCGGCCATGGTCTTCCTCGGCCTGGTGATGATGCCCTTCTACTACGGCTCCAAGGTGCGCTCGGTCCCCGAGTTCCTGCTGCTGCGCTTCGACCGAGCGGCCCATCTGCTGAGTTCGATCCTGTTCGCCTTCGCGGCCATCCTGATCGCCGGTGTCAACCTCTACGCCCTCGCGATCGTCGTCGAGGCGCTGCTGGGCTGGCCGCAGTGGGTCGCCATCGTGGTCGCCGGCTTCTTCGTGCTCGCCTACATCACCCTCGGCGGCCTGTCCTCCGCGATCTACAACGAGGTGCTGCAGTTCTTCGTGATCCTCGCGGCCCTCATCCCGATCGTCGTGCTCAGCCTGAAGAAGGTCGGCGGCTGGGAC
The DNA here is from genome assembly GCF_014650655.1 of Streptomyces anandii JCM 4720. GTDB lineage: Bacteria > Actinomycetota > Actinomycetes > Streptomycetales > Streptomycetaceae > Streptomyces > Streptomyces anandii. The sequence goes on along the minus strand of NZ_BMVJ01000015.1, from coordinate 25,268 downwards.
GGCCTGACCCACAAGCTCACCGCCACCCACGGGGCCGACTTCACCACGGCCTGGGGCGGCACCGGCATCGGCCACGCCAACCCGCTCGGCGCCAACTGGCTCACCATCGTCCTCGGCCTCGGCTTCGTGCTGTCCTTCGGCTACTGGACCACCAACTTCGCCGAGGTGCAGCGCGCGCTGTCGGCGAAGAACCTCTCCGCCGCCCAGCGCACCCCGCTGATCGCCGCCTACCCGAAGATCTTCATCGTCTTCCTGGTGATGATCCCGGGCCTGGTCGCCGCCGCGCTGGTGCCGAAGTTCGGCACTCCCGGCTCCGGTTACCAGTACAACGACGCGATTCCCTTCCTGATGCAGGAGTTGCTGCCCAACGGCGTGCTCGGCATCGCGGTGACCGGTCTGCTCGCCGCGTTCATGGCGGGCATGGCGGCCAACGTGTCGTCCTTCAACACCGTGTTCACCACCGACATCTGGGCCAAGTACGTGGTGAAGCACCGCGAGGACGCCTACTACGTGCGCTTCGGCCGGCTGATCACCGCGATCGGCGTGCTCGCCTCGGTCGGCACCGCGTTCCTGGCCTCGTCGTTCTCGAACATCATGGCCTACCTGCAGACCCTGTTCTCCTTCTTCAACGTGCCGATGTTCGTGGTCTTCATCGTCGGCATGTTCTGGAAGCGGGCCTCGATGAAGTCCGGCTTCTGGGGCCTGCTCGCCGGCACCACGGCCGCGATGGTCAACTACTTCGTCATCTACAAGCAGGGCATCATCGACATCCCCTCCGACCAGGGCGCCAACTTCGTCTCCGCGATCGCCGGCTTCGTGGCCGGCGGGGTCGTCATGGTCGCGGTGTCGCTGTTCACCCGTCCCAAGCCCGCCGAGGAACTCCAGGGCCTGGTCTACGGCACCCGGTCCCCCGGCATGGCCGAGCCCCCCGCCCCCGGCGACGAGGCCTGGTACCGCAAGCCCGCCCTGCTGGGCTGGGG
>NZ_BMVJ01000015.1:1495-24240 GCF_014650655.1 Streptomyces anandii JCM 4720 | reverse complement strand
GCCCTGTGCTACATCCCGTTCTCGTTCTGACCGCGGGAGGATTGAGAGACCATGGCAGAGCACGAGTACTCCGGATACTCCGAGCAGGACGTCCAGCGGGAAGTCACCGAGCTGGAGCAGAAGTCCGCGACCGCCGCACGCATCTTCGACCTGCGGCGCATCATCGGCGGCCTGTTCGTGCTGTACGGGATCATCGTCACGATCACCGGCATCACCGACTCCCAGGCCGCCATCGACAAGGCCCAGGGCGTCAACATCAACCTGTGGACCGGCATCGGCATGCTGATCCTCGGCATCTTCTTCCTGGTGTGGATGAAGCTGCGCCCGGTGGCCCCGCCGCCGGCGGAGGAGCTGCTGGAGGAGCAGAAGCGGACCGAGTGACCCGCGCGGCCGGGCCGGGGTCCGAAAGGCCGGGATCCGAAAGACCCGGCGGGCCTACGACTGCGGCCCAGGCGCACGGTCCGCGGCGCCCCGGTCACCGGACGGTGTCCGGGGCAGCGGGCCCGCGCGGTCCAGCAGGCCGGTGCGGGCCGCCAGGGCCGCCGCCTCCAGCCGGGAGCCGACGCCCAGCTTCATCAGGACCCGCTGGACATGGGTGCGGGCCGTGCTCGGGGCGATGCCCATGCCGGCCGCGATCAGCCGGGTGTCCTCGCCCTCGGCGACCCTGACCAGGACCTCCACCTCCCGGGGGGTCAGCATCTGCAGCAGCCGCTGACCCTCGTCGTCGGGCTGCGCGGCCGGGTTGAGCAGTTCGCTGAAGGCGCCCTGCAGCAACTGCGGAGCGACGGCCGCCTCACCCGCGCGGGCCTTCATGATGGCCCGCTCGACGCCCTCGATGCGCTCGTCATGGCGTACGTAACCGGAGGCGCCCGCCGCGAAGGCCGCCGCGATACCGCGCGGCGAGGGCACCGGGCCCAGCACGACCACCGCCACCTGCGGACGCTCCCGCTTGATCCGCGCCACCGGGTCGAACGCGCCCGGCTCGGCCGGCGCCGCCGTGCCCAGCAGGCACACCTCGGGCGCCCTGCTGATCACCAGCTCCGCCGCGCCCGCGGCCGGCGCCGCCGCGGCCAGCACACGGTGGCCCCGCAGCTTCAGCGCCGAGGCCAGCGCCTCCGCGAGCAGTCGGTGGTCGTCGACCACCATGAGCCGCACTCCCATCGAGCAACCCCCCAGTCCCCCCAACGGATGCCCACTATGGCTGCCCACCACATCCGACGGACAGGCCATCGGACAACCGCACGAACAGCCCTACGGGAGGTGGCCCCCCGGCACACCCGCCCGTCATGCCCCCGGAAGCTACACGCAAGTTCGACATCGCGCTGCCCCTACCGGCGAGAAGTGCCCCGGATCGCCGAAAATCATCACATTCGAGCAGAGATGGGCACAACGCGCACGGCCCCGTCCCTGAGCAGGGACGGGGCCGGAACGTGAGGGATCAGCCGCTCGTGCCGAGGGCCAGCGCCAGGTACTCCTTGCCGAAGGACGACGTCGACTTGTGGGCGAAGACCGCCGACATGTACAGGTGGCCCTGGGAGTAGCGGATCTCGGCGTAGTCCGGGGACATCGCGGTCTCCGCGTCGCGCACCGCCTCCGTGTCGGGGTTCTCCAGCAACTTGGTCTGCTTGAAGCTGCCGCCGTCGATGCTCACGATCTGGCCGCCCTTGTTGAAGGGCGGGCGCTTGTAGGCGATCACGTTGCCGCCGTCCATGCGCAGCGGATAGATCTGGAAGCCGTCGCCGGCGTCCGCGCGCTGGCCGGTCTGCCGGCCGGTGGCCAGGTCGAAGGCGACGACCTCGTTGGTCTGGCTGTACTGGCCGCTGCCGTCGTGCTCCTCGGTCGGGACGTAGAGCCGGTCGTTGCCGACCGCGAGACTCGTGCAGAACTCGATCCGGGTGATGCCGTCGCAGCGGGCCGCGTACTTGTCGCCGGGCGCGGAGATGTGCGCGCGCAGCTTGCCGGTCCTGTTGTCGACGGAGAAGAAGTCGGAGATGCCGCTGCCGTCGCCCGCGCTGTCGCCGACGTCGGCCGCCACGACCAGCGGGTCGGTGGAGACGATCGCCGCGTACTCGATGCCCTCGGACATCTTGTAGTCGGAGATCACCTTCCCGCTCTTCGGGTCGAGGGTCTGCACGTGCAGCTGACGCTGGCCGTACTGCCCGCACTTGCGCAGCGCGACCAGCTTGGGGCCGCCGCCGTAACCGGCGTCGTAGCAGGTGTCGTCCGGCTTGGGCAGCCACAGGGCCTTGCCGTCGGCGATGTCGAAGGCGGCGCCGCCGCTGGTGCTGCCCACGGCGACCGTGGTGCCACTGACGGTGACATTGTCCAGACCGATCGGCTGGTCACCGGACTTGACCGACTTCGTCCACAGCTTGCGGCCCGCGTCGAGGTCGATCGCGGCGAGCTGGCTGCAGCCGTGCGAGGGCTTGGCCTTGGTCGGCATGGCGGGCTCGTAGACGATCGCCGTCCGGTCGTCGGAGGTGGTGTGCCGGCTGGCCTGGCACACCGGGCCGGGCAGCTTGACCGTCCAGAGCTTGGTGCCCTTGTCCGGGTCGTAGCCGACGACCTCGGCGACACCGGTCTTGACGTACGCCTTGGCGGTCAGCCAGGAGCCGGGTGTGGCGACCGTGTCGGTCACGGCGGGCATCGGCACCTGGAAGAGCACCTTGGACGCGGTGTCGGAGGGCACCTTCTCCTTGCCGCCGGAGGTGGTGCCGCCGCTGCCGCCCTTGTCCGAGCCGCCGCCCCCGGTGCCGCCGCCGCTGGAGCTCGCGGTGTCCTTCCTGCCGTCGCCGCCGGAGGACTTGGCGTAGAAGATCCCGCCGCCGACGATCAGCGCGATCGCCACGACGGCCGCGACGATGATCATCAGCTGGGTCCGGCCCTGCTTGCCGCCGCCCGGCTGCCCGGCCTGCGGCTGCATGGGCACGGTCGGCTGCCCCGGATAGCCGTAGCCCGGCTGGGCGCCGTAGGGGGCGGGCTGCTGGGGGTAGGGCTGCTGCTGCGGGTAGGGCTGCTGCTGGGCGTACGGGTTCGGCTGCTGCCCCGGGTAGCCGTAGCCGGCGGGTGGCTGGGCCGGCTGGGGCTGCTGGGGGTAGCCGTAGCCCGGTGCGGGCTGCGGGGGCTGGGGTGCCTGGGGTGCCTGGGGTGCCTGGGGGTAGCCGTAGCCCGGCGGGGGCGCGGGCTGCTGTGGCTTGGTCAGGTCCGGGCCTGCCGCCGGGGACTGCTGCGGGGGCTGCGCGGGCGGGGCCGGCTGCTGGGGCTGGGGCTGCTGGTCCTCGGGCGGGCCGAAACCGCCCTGCTGCGGGGGCTGGTTGGGCGGCGGGGGCGGCGGCTGGGTCATGACGGATGCACCTCGGGGGACGGGGACATGGACTGCGGAGAAGTGGGGTGATCGGAACGGCGCGCGGGGACCGGCCGCGCGCGGCGGCCGGCCGGCCTCACTTGCCGAAGGCGAGCATCAACTTCTCCTTCGAGTCGTCGTTGCCGTTCAGCCGGGTGGTGGAGATGTAGAAGCGCCCGTCGACCCAGTCGACGTCCTTGGAGAAGAAGCCGCTCTCGATCTCGGCGGTGCCGTGCGGGTTCTGCAGGAGCGTCGTGGGCGTGTGGCCCGACCCGGTCGTCGGCACGGAGACGACCCGGCCGCCGGAGTCGTAGGACGGGGCGGCGTACGCGATGAGCCTGCCGTCCTCCACCTTCACCGGCGTCATCGAGGTGTCCTGCGGGGACTTCACCCGCCACTTCTCCTTGCCGGTGGCAAGGCTGATCGCGACGATCTGGTTGGGCCCGGTGACCGAACGGGTGGGCAGGTACAGCGTGCCGGTGTCAGCGGCGACCGCCTGGCAGCCCTGGAGGTCGCGGTCGAGGATGGCGAAGCCGCACTGGGCGTTGAAGGTCGCCTTGGAGTCGACCTGGGAGCGGATCGACCCGTCGTTGTTCAGGGTCGAGATGTTCCAGTGCTTCTTGTCCTTGTCGGTGGAGTACAGCACCACCGGGTCCAGGGAGTAGGCGCGTTCGACCGACCAGCCCTTGGGGATCTTCTTCGTCCACTTGGCCTTGCCCGTGGCCGGGTCGAGCTCCTGGACCTCGTCGTGCTCGTTCGGGCCGCCGGCGCCGCACCAGGAGACCACGATCAGCCGGGCGCCGCCCGCGAAGCCCGCCGGGTAACAGGCCGCGCCGTAGTGCTGCTTGTCGAAGAGGTGCTTGCCGCTGTCGATGTCGTACGCCGTGCCCGACTGCGAGCGGCCGACCATCAGCGTCTTGCCGGTGAGCGACAGCTCGACGGTGAGCGTGCTGTCGAACAGCTGGCCGTCGGGGACCTGGATGCTCCAGCCCTTCTTGCCGGTGTCCAGGTCGATCTGCTGCAGCTGATTGCACTTGGCGCGGTCGCTGCTGCCGCTCATGTAGGCGACGACGACCTTGTCGTCGGCCGACTTGTGCGGGGTCACCGCGCAGATCTTCTGCGGGAAGGTTATCGGCGCCCAAGTGGGGTTGCCGTCGCCGACGTTGTAGGCGAAGACCTGCTTGTACGCGGCCTTCACCGCCGTCTTGCCGGTGATCCACATACCGGGGGCGTCGGCGCCCGAACCGGGCGCGTCCGGAGCCTCCTTGTACCAGAGGACCTTCGCCTCGCCCGCCTTGCGGCCGGAGTTGAGGTTCTCCGGGTCCTTGCCGCCGTCGCCGCTGCCGTCACCGGGGTTGACCGGGTCCTGGGACGCGGTGCCGGTGGCGCCGCCGCTCTTGCCGGCGACCGGTTTCTTCTTCCCGTCGTCGCCACCGCTGCCGGTCACGGCCCAGACGGTGCCGCCGACGACGAGCAGCGCGGCCACGGCGGCGCCGACGACGAGGGCCGGCCGGCCCTTGAACGGGTTGCGCGAGCCGCCGGGCGGGGTGCCGGGCGTCCCGGGCACGCCCGGGAACTGCGGCTGCGGATAGCCGTATCCGGGCTGCTGATACGCGCCCGGCTGCGGGGGCTGGCCGTACGGCCCGGGCTGCTGGGGCAGGCCGTAGGGGCCGGGCTGCTGGGGCGGCGGTCCGTACGGTCCGGGTGCGGCGGGCGCGCCGGGCGCGGCCGGAGTCCCGTAGGGGCCTGGCTGCCCGAAGGCGCCCTGCTGCGGGGGCTGGCCGTAGGGCCCGGGCTGCTGCGGGTAGCCGTAGCCGGGCTGCTGCTGGGGCGGTCCGGCGGGGGGCGCGGGGGGACCCTGCGGGGGCGGGCCCTGGGGTGCGCCGAAGGCGCCCTGGGCCGGCGGCTGCGGGGGCGGTGCCGACTGCTGCGGAGGCTGGTCCTGCGGTGCTCCGGAGCCGCCCTGCGGCGGCTGGTCGGGCGGCTGAGTCATCAGCGCCTCTCCCCCTCGTTCACTGATTTTTAGCCACGCCCCGAGGCACGTGACGGATCCGGGGACGTGCCGAAGCCGGCCCCGGACGGTTCTCAAGCGGTTCTCGGACGGCTCTTTCTATCACCCGCCGCCGACGGCCCACCGGCCCGCGTCCACCCCTGTTCCCAAGGGAGGACCGGGCTGTGATGCCTCCGTTACGCGCCCTCACACCCCCTTCACACGGCGCGCGCGCCGGGCGTCACGCGCCCTGGGCGTCCTCGGCGAGTTCGAGCCAGCGCAGCTCCAGTTCCTCGCGCTCGCCGGCCAGGTCCCGCAGCTCGGCGTCGAGTTCGGCGACCTTCGCGAAGTCGGTGGCGTTCTCGGCGATCTCGCCGTGCAGCCGGGACTCCTTCTCGGAGATCCGGTCCAACTGCCGCTCGATCTTCTGCAGTTCCTTCTTCGCCACGCGCAGCTCGGCCGCGCTCTTCTCGGCGCCCGCCTTCTCCTGCGCGGGCGCCGGGGCGGAGGCGGCGGCCGCCTGCTGCTCCATCCGCCGGCGTCGCTCGAGGTACTCGTCGATGCCGCGCGGCAGCATCCGCAGGGTGCCGTCGCCGAGGAGGGCGTACACCGTGTCGGTGGTGCGCTCGACGAAGAACCGGTCGTGGGAGATGACGATCATCGAGCCGGGCCAGCCGTCGAGGACGTCCTCGAGCTGGGTGAGGGTCTCGATGTCGAGGTCGTTGGTGGGCTCGTCGAGGAAGAGGACGTTGGGCTCGTCCATGAGCAGGCGCAGCAGTTGGAGCCGCCGGCGCTCACCGCCGGACAGGTCGCCGACCGGCGTCCACTGCTTCTCCTTGTTGAAGCCGAAGGTCTCGCAGAGCTGACCGGCGGTCATCTCCCGGCCCTTGCCGAGGTCGACGCGCTCGCGCACCTGCTGCACGGCCTCCAGGACCCGCCAGCCGGGGTCGAGCTCGGCGACCTCCTGGGAGAGGTACGCCAGCCTGACCGTGCGGCCCACGACGACCCGGCCGGCCGCGGGCTGGGTCTCGCCCTCGCTGCGGACGGCGTCCGCCATGGCCCGCAGCAGGGAGGTCTTGCCGGCGCCGTTGACGCCGACGAGACCGACGCGGTCGCCGGGACCGAGCTGCCAGGTCACGTGCTTGAGCAGCACCTTCTCACCGGCCCGCACGGACACGTCCTCCAGGTCGAGGACCGTCTTGCCCAGCCGGGAGGAGGCGAACTTCATCAGCTCGCTGGTGTCCCGGGGCGGCGGCACGTCCTTGATCAGCTCGTTGGCGGCCTCCACGCGGAAGCGCGGCTTGGAGGTGCGGGCGGGGGCGCCGCGCCGCAGCCAGGCCAGCTCCTTCCTGACCAGGTTCTGCCGCTTGGCCTCCTCGGTGGCGGCGATGCGCTCGCGCTCGGCGCGGGCGAAGACGTAGTCGGAGTAGCCGCCCTCGTACTCGAAGACGTCGCCGCGCTGGACGTCCCACATGCGGGTGCAGACCTGGTCGAGGAACCACCGGTCGTGGGTGACGCACACCAGCGCCGAGCGCCGCTCGCGCAGGTGCCGGGCGAGCCAGGAGATGCCCTCGACGTCGAGGTGGTTGGTCGGCTCGTCCAGGACGATCAGGTCCTGCTCGTCGATGAGCAGCTTGGCCAGCGCGATCCGTCGCCGCTCGCCGCCGGACAGCGGCCCGATGACGGTGTCCAGGCCCTTGGGGAAGCCGGGCAGGTCCAGGCCGCCGAACAGCCCGGTGAGCACGTCGCGGATCTTGGCGTTGCCGGCCCACTCGTGGTCGGCGAGGTCCCCGATGACCTCGTGCCGCACGGTGGCGGCGGGGTCGAGCGAGTCGTGCTGGGTGAGCACCCCGAGGCGCAGCCCGCCGGAGTGCGTGACGCGGCCGGTGTCGGCCTCCTCCAGCTTGGCGAGCATCCGGATCAGGGTGGTCTTGCCGTCGCCGTTGCGCCCGACGACACCGATCCGGTCCCCTTCGGACACGCCGAGCGAGACACCGTCGAGCAGGGCACGGGTGCCGTACACCTTGCTGACGTTCTCGACATTGACCAGGTTGACGGCCATTTCACTCCTGCCCGGGGGGATCGATCAGCCTTCAAGCGTAGGGCCTGAGGCGGGTGGGGTGACGCGGGCACCTCCTCAGACCACTGTCGCCCCCGGCACCGGGCCCGCCGTGGTGCGTACCGTGCGGCAGGTGCCCGATTCGGTCAGGGCCCGGGCCACCTTCCCGGCCGAGTCGCCGTCCCGGACCAGGAACGCCGTCGTCGGTCCCGATCCCGAGACCAGTCCCGCCAGCGCCCCGGCCGCGCGGCCGGCCTCGAGGGTGTCCTTGAGGGACGGGCGCAGGGAGAGGGCGGCCGGCTGGAGGTCGTTGGAGAGGACCGCGGCCAGCGCCTCCGCGTCGCCCTTGGCCAGCGCGGCCGTCAGGGCCGCGGACGCCGCGGGCTCGGGAACCCGTACGCCTTCGTTGAGCCGGTCGAACTCGCCGTACACCGCCGGAGTCGACAGCCCGCCGTCGGCGACCGCGAACACCCAGTGGAAGGTCCCGCCGACCTCCAGCGTCCGCAACTGCTCGCCGCGCCCGGTGCCGAGAGCGGCCCCGCCGACCAGACTGAAGGGCACGTCACTGCCCAACTCGGCGCAGATGGACAGGAGTTCGGCGCGGGAGGCACCCGCCTGCCACAGCGTGTTGCAGGCGAGCAGCGCGCCCGCGCCGTCCGCGCTGCCGCCCGCCATGCCGCCGGCCACGGGGATGTCCTTGGCGATGTGGATGTGGACCGCCGGGTCGATGCCCCGGCGCCCGGCGAGCGCGAGGGCCGCGCGGGCGGCGAGGTTGGTGCGGTCCAGGGGGACCTGGCCGGCGTCCGGGCCCGAGCAGGTGATCCGCAGCTCGTCGGACTCGGTGACGGTGACCTCGTCGTACAGGCCGACGGCGAGGAAGACGTTCGCCAGGTCGTGGAAGCCGTCGGGGCGGGCCGCGCCCACCGCGAGCTGGACGTTGACCTTGGCCGGGACGCGGACGGTGACCGCGGTGGGCGTTGCGGCGGGGGTGGGGGCGGGGGCGCTCACTGGTTGCCGGACTCCTCGTGCTCTGCGATCTCCTGGTGCTCCGCGATCTCCTTGTGCTCCGCGATGCGCGCGAACTCCTCGACGGTCAGCGACTCCCCGCGCGCCTGCGGCGACACCCCGGCGGCGACCAGGGCCGCCTCCGCGGCCGCGGCCGAGCCGGCCCAGCCGGCGAGCGCGGCCCGCAGGGTCTTGCGGCGCTGCGCGAAGGCCGCGTCGACGACGGCGAAGACCTCGCCCTTGGTGGCGGTGGTCTTGACCGGCTCCGCCCGCCGGACCAGGGACACCAGCCCGCTGTCGACGTTCGGCGCGGGCCAGAAGACGTTGCGGCCGATCGCCCCGGCCCGCTTGACCTCGGCGTACCAGTTCGCCTTGACGGACGGCACGCCGTACACCTTGGAGCCGGGCGCGGCGGCGAGCCGGTCGGCGACCTCCGACTGCACCATCACGAGGGTGCGCTCGATGCCGGGGAAGGTGTCGAGCATGTGCAGCAGCACCGGGACCGCCACGTTGTAGGGCAGATTGGCCACCAGCGCGGTCGGGGCGGGGCCCGGCAGCTCGGTGACGTGCAGGGCGTCGGAGTGGACCAGGGCGAAGCGGTCGGCGCGGCCGGGCATGCGGGCGGCGATCGTCGCGGGCAGCGCGGCGGCCAGCACGTCGTCGATCTCGACCGCGGTGACCCGGTCGGCCGCCTCCAGCAGCGCCAGGGTGAGGGAGCCGAGCCCCGGGCCGACCTCGACGACCACGTCCTCGGGGCGCACGCCCGCGGTGCGGACGATGCGGCGGACGGTGTTGGCGTCGATCACGAAGTTCTGGCCGCGCTGCTTGGTGGGCCGCACGCCGAGGGCCGCCGCGAGTTCGCGGACGTCGGCGGGGCCCAGGAGGGCGTCGGGGGTGGGGCTGCTCACCGCACCAGGGTACGGGGGCCGGGGACGGGCTCAGGAGCGCAGGCGGTCCCCGCAGTGCGGCCAGGGGCTCGCGCCGCGGCGCACGTACAGCTTCTTGGCGCGGTACGTCTGCTCCTCCGGCGAGGCGTCCTGCGGGCGGCCGGACCCGCCGAGGCTGTGCCAGGTGCCGGTGTCGAACTGGTACAGCCCGCCGTACGTGCCCGAGGAGTCCACCGCGCCCGGCCGGCCGCCCGACTCGCACTGGGCGAGCCCCTGCCAGTCGAGGTGCTCAGCGCCCCGCACCGACGGCAGGTGGGGCTTGGTGCCGTACCGGACGAGCTGGGCGCGCGGCTCGCGCACCACCTCCGAGCCCAGCCGCCGCGGCCGCTGCCGGACGCCGTTGACGGTGCGCAGGGAGTAGGCGACCCGGCGCACTCCCGGCTGCCCGGCCCGGTCGACGACCTCGGTGTCCGTGAACAGGGTGGGGTCGGCGGTGCGCCGCACCGCGAACGGGATCGGCTCCTCGCGCACCTCGCGGGTCCCGGTGATCCTCAGCACGGTCACGGTCTGCCCGTCCCGCGGGAAGCTGCCGGGCGGCACGGAGGTGGCGTCCTGGCCGTGCAGGGTGATCCCGGCCTCCTCGACCGCCTCGCGCACGGTGGCGGCGTTGGTTCGGATGGTGCGGGCCCGGCCGTCCGCCATGATCGTGACCGAGCGTTCGGTGCGCACGTCGAGCGCGAGCCCGGCGCGTCCGATGGACCGGGAGCGCGCGACCGAGAGGTACGCGCCCTCCGCGCGCACCCCCAGCTGCCTGAGCGCTCCCTCGACCGTGCGCGCCGTCGTCCACACCTCGTGCCGCTGCCCGTCGAGGGTGAGCCGGACCGGGCGCCCGTAGCGCACCTCGACCTCGTCGCCGCTGGCCAGCGCGGTGCCGGGGCCAGGTGTCACCTCGTCGTGCGCGCCGGTCCGCACGCCCTGCTCGGACAGCAGCTCGGAGACGTCGTCGGCGAAGGTGTGCAGGGTGCGGGAGCGGCCTTCGACGTCGAGCTCGATGGCCTTGTCCTTGGCGACGAACGCGGTGGTGCCGCCGGCCAGGAACGCGACGACCAGCGCCTGCGGCAGCAGCCTGCGCACGCTCGTCTCCGGGCGCTCGGTGTACCGGGCCCGGCGCCGCCGCGCGCCCCGCCGGCCGCCGCCGCCCGCCTGCCGGGGCAGCACCGGGTCCGGCTCGGCGCGGCGCTCGTGAGCGGGGCGGTAGGTGTCGCCGTAGGGCAGCGTGTCGGCGGCGTGGTAGGCCTCGTAGGAGGTGTACGCCTCATAAGCCTCGTAGGGCTCGTAGGACTCGTAGCGCTGGTACGGCTCGCAAGGGTGCTCGTACGGCTCGTAGGTCACCCGCTGCGTCGGCTCGTACGCCGTCCCGTACGCCGTCTCATACGCCGTGTCATACGCCGTGTCGTACGTCGTCTCGTACGGCGATCTGCTCACGCAGGCACGCTCCAGGGGTCCGAGGAGTCCGGGGGTCCGGATCGGGCCCCCAGAACCTAGCGGAGCGCTCGTCACTCTCCAAAACGACTCGGCCACGCAGTGTGGTGGCCCGATGGGGTCAGTACCCGAAGGCGCGTGCGGTGTTCGCGGCGATGGCCGCCGCCAGCGTGTCCTCGTCCACGCCGCGCACGGCGGCCATGGCACGCACCGTGAGCGGGATCAGGTACGGCGCGTTGGGCCGCCCGCGGTGGGGCATCGGCGTCAGGAACGGCGCGTCGGTCTCGACCAGCACCAGCTCCGCCGGGGCGACGGCGAGGGCGTCCCGCAGGTTCTGGGCGTTCTTGAAGGTGACGTTGCCGGCGAAGGACATGAAGTAGCCGGCGCCGGCGCAGATCCGCGCCATCTCGGCGTCGCCCGAGTAGCAGTGGAACACCGTCCGCTCGGGGGCGCCCTCCTCCCGGAGCACGCGCAGGACGTCGGCGTGGGCCTCGCGGTCGTGGATGACCAGGGCCTTGTCGTGCCGCTTGGCGATCTCGATGTGGGCGCGGAAGGAGCGCTCCTGGGCGGCCTTGCCCTCTGGGCCGGTGCGGAAGTAGTCCAGTCCCGTCTCCCCGACGCCCTTGACCTGGGGCAGCGCGGCCAGCCGGTCGATCTCGGCGAGGGCCTCGTCGAGCCCGGCGTCGCCGCCCGGCTCCCGGGCGCCCTGCCGGGACCAGCCGTCGGGGTCTCCGTGCACGATGCGCGGAGCCTCGTTGGGGTGCAGGGCGACCGCCGCGTGGACGTTGTCGTACGCGGCGGCCGTCTCGGCGGCCCAGTGCGAGCCCTTGACGTCGCAGCCGACCTGGACGACCGTCGTCACGCCCACGGACGCGGCCCTGGCCAGGGCCTCCTCCACGGTGCCGGACTGCATGTCCAGGTGGGTGTGGGAGTCGGCGACCGGGGTGCGCAGGGGCTCGGGCGAGGGGGGCGCCGCGTTCTTGTCGGAGGACATGCCCCGATCGTACGAAAGGGGCACGCCCGGGGCCGGACAGGCCCTGGTCAGCCCGCCTTGCGCTGGAAGGGGTGCAGGAGGTCGGAGAGGTGCCAGTGGTGGTCGCCCTGCTTCCGGGCCGCCGCCTCCTCCCCGGACGGGGACTCGGACGCCGGGGACACCACGGGGCCGGCCGGGGGCTGGTGCCGGCGCTCGTGCTCGTGCAGGTGGTGCTGCACGGACGACACCTGGCCCGCCCGCATGATCCGCACGACGTTACCGTCGCAGTTGTGGCAGCTCGGCCTGGTGAGCGGGGACGGGACGACCCTGCCCTCCGCGACGTACAGCACGAACTCGTTGCCGTCGCCGTCGGTGTGGTGCTCTATCTCGTACGCCTGCTCCCATCCGTGCCCGCATCGCATGCAGGCGAAGGAGTAGGACTCGTTGACGACGGCGGTGGCCGTGCCGCGGTGGCCGGTCTGCCCTGCGCTCTCGCTCATGCCAGCTCCTCGTGTCCGCTGGACGAAGGGACGGGTATGCGTCCCTTTCCCCCAGTGGACGACTTCACCTGGCCGAACGCACCAGGCCTGCCGAGTGTTGGAGCCGATTTGGCGGTTGCTTGCCAAACGGTCCCCCGGACGGCAGGTGTCGCTTTGCCTTTCCGTCCAGCCGTTTACCCCCTCATGGGGCGCACGCTCATGAGAGATACGCCCTGCTCAGAGCGGGTGTGAGTCACCTCTCACACCGGCGTGCGCGGCACCCGCGACGCGTGTCCACCGGGCGTGGACCGTGGGTCTCAGCCCGCGTGTTTCGCGGCGACCACCGCGTCGAAGACCTCGCGTTTGGGGACGCCGGCCTCCGCCGCGACCGCGGCGATGGCCTCCTTGCGGCGCTCGCCGGCCTCCTCGCGCACACGGACCCGGCGGACCAGTTCCCCGGCGCCGATCTCCTCGGCGCCCTTCTCGGGGGCGCCCTCGACCACGACCGTGATCTCGCCGCGCACGCCGTCGGCGGCCCAGTCGGCCAGTTCGGCGAGGCCGCCGCGCCGTACCTCCTCGTAGGTCTTGGTCAGCTCGCGGCACACGGCGGCCCGCCGCTGCGCGCCGAAGACCTCGGCCATCGCGGCGAGGGTGTCGTCGAGCCGGTGCGGGGCCTCGAAGTAGACCAGCGTGCGCCGCTCGGCGGCCACCTCCCGCAGCCGGGTCAGCCGCTCGCCCGCCTTGCGCGGCAGGAACCCCTCGAAGCAGAACCGGTCCACCGGCAGCCCGGACAGCGCGAGCGCGGTGAGCACCGCGGACGGCCCCGGCACGGCGGTCACCCGCACGCCCTTCTCGACGGCCGCCGCGACCAGCCGGTAGCCCGGGTCGGACACGGACGGCATGCCCGCGTCCGTCACCAGCAGCACCCGTGCGCCGCCGAGCAGCTCCTCGACCAGTTCCGGGGTGCGGGCGGACTCGTTGCCCTCGAAGTAGGACACGATCCGCCCGCCGGGCGTGACGTCCAGGGCCTGCGCCAGCCTGCGCAGCCGCCGCGTGTCCTCGGCGGCCACCACGTCGGCGCCGGCCAGCTCCGCGGCGAGCCGGGGCGGCGCGTCCTGGACGTCGCCGATGGGGGTGCCCGCCAAAACAAGGGTTCCAGTCACGCGTCCCATCCTCTCAAGCCCCGGGCGGCGCCCTCCCGAGCCCCGGACCGGCCCGGGTGCGGGCGGACGCATTCGGCACCGGATGCGGCATGCACGGGACTCACACAGCCCCGTTCCCTACGATGGCGCGGTGACCAGTACCGCGTCCTCCACGGACACCCGGCATGGACCGGCCCCGCACGACCAGCGGCCGTCGTGGCAGCAGCGGCTGCGCCGTTTCGGCTACGCGGCGGGGCAGGCGGGGCCCGCAGACGACGTACGGACGCGTCTGGTGCCGCCGTACACGGCGCCCAGCGCGCGCCTGTGGGCGGCGCTCGGCGTCCCGCGCACGCTCGGCGACCGCCTCGCCCGCTGGTCGGGCTGGGGCGGTCCGCTGCTGGTCACCCTGATGGCGGGCGTGATGCGCTTCTGGAACCTGGGCAGCCCGAAGGCGGTGATATTCGACGAGACGTACTACGCCAAGGACGCGTGGGCGGTCGTCCACCGCGGCTTCGAGCTCAACTGGGACAAGAACGCCAACAACCTGATCCTGAACTCGGGCGGCCACGTCCCGCTGCCCTCCGAGGCGGCGTACGTCGTGCACCCGCCGGTCGGCAAGTACGTGATCGGTCTGGGCGAGCTGGTCTTCGGGTTCAACCCGTTCGGCTGGCGCTTCATGACCGCGCTGCTCGGCACCCTGTCGGTGCTGATGCTGTGCCGGATCGGCCGCCGTCTGTTCCGGTCGACCTTCCTCGGCTGTGTGGCGGGCACGCTGATGGCGCTGGACGGCCTGCACTTCGTGATGAGCCGGACCTCGCTGCTCGACGGCGTGCTGATGTTCTTCGTGCTGGCCGCCTTCGGCTGTCTGCTGATCGACCGCGACCGGGCGCGCGAACGGCTGGCCGCCGCGCTGCCGGCCGGCGCGGACGGCCGCGTCCGCCCCGACGCGCACACCGCGGAGACGACCCGGCTGGGGTGGCGTCCCTGGCGCTGGGCGGCCGGGCTGATGCTGGGCCTGGCCATCGGCACCAAGTGGAACGGCCTGTACATCCTGGCCGCCTTCTGTGTGATGGCCGTCCTGTGGGACGTCGGCTCCCGCCGGGTGGCCGGCGCCCACCACCCGTACACGACGGTCCTGCGGCGCGACACCGGCATCACGTTCCTCGCGACGGTCCCGGTCGCGATCGCCGTCTACCTGGTCTCCTGGATCGGCTGGATCCGCTCCCCCGCCGACGGCAGCGGAGGCTACTTCCGCGACTGGGCGGCCACCGCCGGCAAGGGCGGCGACTGGACGTTCCTGCCGGACTGGCTGCGCAGCCTGTGGCACTACGAGCACGAGGTGTACGAGTTCCACGTGGGCCTGTCCTCGCCGCACACCTACCAGTCCAACCCCTGGAGCTGGATCGTCGACGCCCGCCCGGTGTCGTACTTCTACGAGTCGCCCTCCCCCGGCACGGACGGCTGCCCGGCGAACGCGGGCGGCAAGTGCGCCCGCGAGGTGCTCGCCATCGGCACCCCGGTGCTGTGGTGGGCGGCCTGTGCGGCGCTGGTGTACGTGCTGTGGCGCTGGTTCTTCCGCCGCGACTGGCGCGCCGGCGCCATCGCCTGCGGCGTCGCGGCCGGCTATCTCCCCTGGTTCCTCTACCAGGAGCGCACGATCTTCTTCTTCTACGCGGTCGTCTTCGTGCCCTTCCTCTGCCTGGCCGTGACGATGCTGATCGGCGCGATCATCGGCCCACCCGGCGCCGGCGACACCCGCCGCGTGGCCGGCGCGACCGCCACAGGCGTCCTGGTCCTCCTCATCGCCTGGAACTTCATCTACTTCTGGCCCCTTTACACCGGCACGTCCATTCCCATCGACCAATGGCGTTCACGTATGTGGCTGGATACCTGGGTTTGAGTCAGTGGGCTGATCACTGTTCGGAGAACATCCGAAAACAGGCCTCACACAAGCCCCTCCAGCCACCTAGAGTGCGTGGGTTGGCCACGGGGAGGGGAGCGCGGTATGCGCAAGGGGGCGAAAGCCGCCGTCATCGGCGGGGTGTTCGCCGCTCTGGTGGGCGGTGCCGGGTACGGGGCGTTCAACTTCGTGTCCGCGATGAACGGCGGCTCGGTCGTCGGCGGGGCGCAGCCGGTGCGGACCGGGCCGCCGGATGCGGACGAGGTCAAGGACACGTCGGCGAAGTTCTTCGCGGCCTGGGAGAAGGGGCAGGCGGCCACCGCCGCGTCGTACACCAACTTCCCCGAGGCGGCGAGCGAGTTGCTCACGGCCTACGGGGGCGCCGCGCACATCACGGGCGTACGGATCACGCCGGGGGCCGCCACCGGCACCACCGTGCCGTTCTCGGTGAAGGCCACCGTCTCCTACGGTGGGAAGTCCGAGCCGCTCGCCTACCGCAGTGAGCTGAGCGTCGTGCGCGGCGCCAGCACCCACCGCCCGCTCGTCGACTGGCAGCCCTCGGTGGTCCACCCGGAGCTGCACAAGGGCGACACGCTCGTCACCGGCGAGTCCGAGGCCCCGCCGATCGAGGCCGTGGACCGCGACGGCACCGTGCTGACCAAGGACAGGTTCCCCTCGCTCGGGCCGATCCTGGACGAGCTGCGGTCCAAGTACGGCGACAAGGCGGGTGGCACCCCGGCCGTCGAGCTGAGCATCCGGCACACCGACACCAACGCCGCCGAGACCCTGCTCATCACCCTCACCAAGGGCAGGGCGGGCAAGCTGCGCACCACGCTCAGCGCGAGCGCGCAGGCCGCGGCCGAGCAGGCGGTGCAGCGCTACGCCGAGTCCTCGGTCGTGGCCGTCAAGGCGTCCACCGGCGAGGTCCTGGCCGTGGCCAACCACCGCAACGACGCGTTCAACGCGGCGTTCCTCGGCCGGCTCGCACCCGGCTCCACCATGAAGATCATCAGCGCCGCCACCCTCATCGACAACGGCATCACCACCGCGGCCGGGCCGGCGCCCTGCCCGGACCAGGCCGTGTGGCAGAGCCAGACCTTCCACAACCTCGAGGGCATGAAGCCCGACGAGCACGCGACGCTCTCCGACAGCTTCTCCCGCTCCTGCAACACGGCGTTCGTGAAGTACGCCGACTCGGTCAAGGTGGACTCCCTCACCAGGGAGGCGCAGGAGCGCTTCGGGCTCGGCCGGGACAACTGGAAGACCGGCATCCCCTCCTTCGACGGCTCCGTCCCCGCCTCCGGCGGACCGGACACCGCGGCCAACATGATCGGGCAGGGCCAGGTCCAGATGAGCCCGCTGAACATGGCGTCGGTGACGGCCACCGCGACGACCGGCGCGTTCCGGCAGCCGGTGCTCGTCCCTCCGGGTCTGGACGACCGCGAACTGGCCCGCGCCAAGGGCCTGCCGGCGTCCACGGTCGCCCAGCTGCGGCAGATGATGCGCCGCACCGCCACCACGGGCACCGGGGCCGTCGCCATGTCCGGGCTGAGCGGCAGCATCGGCGCGAAGACCGGCTCCGCCGAGGTCGACGGGCAGGCCAAGTCCAACAGCTGGTTCACCGGTTACCGCAACGACGTGGCGGCCGCCGCCATGACCCAGGAGGGCGGCCACGGCGGCGACGCGGCCGGCCCGATCGTGGCGGCCGTACTGCGCGCGGCCGGCTGAACCGGCCCGCGGGGTCCGGAGGGACACGGTCCGAATGTCCCAGCTTGGCTACGGACAGGTGGCCGAGGGCGTTCTCCCGGGACGGGACTCTAGGGTGGTTGCCGTCGTTGACGAGTGTGAGGCTGCGAGGGCAGCGGGGGCGCCCCGGGGAACTGGCGGAGGACGGAAGGCAGTGGGCAAGAGAAGGCGCGTCGCCGAGCGGCGGAGGACGGGACCCCTCGTGGTCGGCGGCGTGATCGCCGCGGTCGTCGGCGGCGCCGGCATCGGCGGGTACGCGCTGTACGGCGGCGGAGCCGCGGCCGAGGGCCGCTCGCAGGACGCCTCCGCCGCCCGCACCAAGAGCGTCAAGGCCGGACCCCTGTCGGCAGCCGAGGTCCGCACCACGGCCGAGCGCTTCCTGACGGCGTGGCAGCAGGGCAGGACCGCCGAGGCCGCGTCCGCCACCAGCGACTCCGCGGCGGCGGGCACCCTGCTCACCGGGTACGCCAAGGACGCGCACCTGAAGGACATCACCCTCACCGAGGGCACGCCGAGCGGCGCGAAGGTCCCCTTCTCGGTGAAGGCGACCGTGTCGTACAAGGGCCTGACCAAGCCGCTGGCGTACGACAGCGCGCTGACCGTCGTACGGCGTGCCGACGACGGCCGGCCGGTCGTCGACTGGCACTCCGCCGTGGTGCACCCGGACCTCAAGGACGGCGACACGCTGGTCACCGGCGAGTCCGGCACCCCGCCGGTGAAGGCGCTCGACCGGGACGGGGGCGAGCTGACCGCCGCGAAGTACCCCTCGCTGGGCACGGTGCTGGACGGGCTGCGCGAGAAGTACGGCAGGACGGCCGGCGGAAAGGCGGGCGTCGAACTGCGGGTGATCCGCGGCGCGGCGTCGAAGAAGGCCGAGCTGTCCGACAAGACGCTCGCCGAGCTGAGCAAGGGCACCCCGGGCACGGTGAGGACCACGCTGAGCCCCACCCTCCAGGCCGCCGCCGAGAAGCGGGTGGCCGAGCAGGACCGCGCCTCGGTGGTGGTGATGCGCCCGTCCACCGGCGAGATCCTGGCGGTGGCCAACACCGGCCACGGCTTCAACACCGCCTTCCAGGGCTCGCTCGCCCCGGGCTCCACGATGAAGGTCATCACCTCCTCGCTGCTGATCGAGAAGGGCCTGGCGTCGGCCGAGAAGCAGCATCCGTGCCCGAAGACGTTCACCTACGGCGGCTGGAAGTTCCACAACGACGACGACTTCGAGATCAAGGGCGGCACCTTCAAGGCGAGCTTCGCCCGCTCCTGCAACACGGCCTTCATCAGCCAGGCGAAGAAGCTGGGGAACTCCGACCTGACCCGGCAGGCCCAGGAGGTCTTCGGGCTGTCCCTGGACAACTGGTCGATCGGCGTGCCGTCCTTCGACGGCTCGGTGCCCGTGCAGTCGGCGGCACAGATGGCGGCCTCGCTCATCGGCCAGGGCGGGGTGCGGATGAACCCGCTGAACATGGCCTCGGTGGCCGCGACGGTCAAGTCGGGCACCTTCCACCAGCCCTATCTGGTGTCCCCGTCCGTCGACCACCGCAAGCTGGCCACCGCCTCGCGCACCCTGTCCGCCTCCACGCTCTCCCAGCTGCGCGAGCTGATGCGGTACACCGCCGCCTACGGCACCGCGGCCCAGGCCATGTCGGGTCTCGGCCCGGACTACGGCGCGAAGACGGGCTCGGCGGAGGTCGACAACCAGAAGAAGCCCAACGGCTGGTTCACCGCCTACCGCGGCGACCTCGCGGCCGCGGGCGTCGTCCAGGCGGGCGGCCACGGCGGGGACACGGCCGGCCCGATCGTGGCGGCCCTGCTGAAGCTGGGCGGCTGACGCCCGGAGGGGACCGGGCCCTCAGCGGTGTGCGACGGCCGTGGCCGTCGCCGCCGCCATGTAGGTGCGGCGGAGGAATCTCAGCAGCGACCTGCTGTCGAACTGCACCACCGCGACACCCTGCGGGGAGTGGAACTCGACGACCGTCTGCACCCGCCCGCACGGCCACACCCGCACCTCGCCGGTGCCGGCCGGGGCGCGCAGCCCCTGTTCGAGCAGGGAGCGGGAGAAGGACCACTCGTGGGCCCCGGGCAGGACGATACGCACCAGCCGGGGGTCGTCCCGCGGGTCGTAACGCAGCACGACGGGCACCGCGTCGCGGTCGTCCTGGATGTCGTGGTCCGTGACTATGTGAGCACGCGCGTACTGTTCGACTACCGACATCGGACGACCCCTCACGCCGTGTGACCTGTGCGGAAGCTGTTCATCCTCTCCCATCAATGTCGCATATTTCCCGGATTGCGCCTCTCGAACCCCGTGCGGCCGACCGGGACCAAGTCAAGAGGCACTCGCTCTTGCAAGTGGTTCGCAACAAGCCACTATCATCGAACGGTGCATGTGCCTGACGGATTCATCAACGCCCCCACCTCGGCCGCCACCGGAGTCGTCGCCGCCGGCGCCCTCGCCGTGAGCCTGCGCGGCGCGCGCCGCGAGCTCGACGAGCGGACCGCGCCGCTGGCCGGGCTGGTCGCCGCGTTCATCTTCGCGGTGCAGATGCTCAACTTCCCCGTCGCGGCCGGGACCAGCGGCCACCTGCTCGGCGGCGCGCTCGCCGCGATACTCGTGGGCCCCTTCACCGGGGTCCTGTGCGTCAGCGTCGTCCTGCTCATGCAGGGCATCCTCTTCGCCGACGGCGGCCTGACCGCGCTGGGCGTCAACATCACCGACATGGCGATCGTCACGACCGTCGTCGCCTACGCCGTCTTCCGCGGCCTGGTGAAGGTGCTCCCGCGCCGCCGCCGCTCGGTCACCGTCGCCTCCTTCGCGGCCGCCCTGGTCTCGGTGCCGGCCGCCGCCGTCGTCTTCACGCTGATCTACGCGGCCGGCGGCACCACGGACGTGGCGATCGGCAAGGTCGCCACCGCCATGATCGGCGTGCATGTGCTCATCGGCATCGGCGAGGCCACGATCACCGCGCTGACCGTCGGCGCCGTCATCGCCGTACGGCCCGACCTGGTGTACGGGGCGCGGGGCCTGGAGCAGCGGCTGAAGCTGCGGGTCGGCGGCGAACTCGTCGACGCCCCAGCCGCCGCACCCGCCCCCGTCCCGGCCGCCGCCCGGTCCCACCGCAAGCTGTGGGTCACCGGCCTGCTCGCGTCCCTGGTGCTGGCCGGTTTCGTCAGCTTCTACGCCTCCGCCAGCCCCGACGGTCTGGAGAAGGTGGCCCACGACCAGGGCATCGACAAGAAGGAGGAGCGGCACGCCTCGGCCGGCTCCCCGCTCGCCGACTACGGCGTCAAGGACGTCTCCGACGCCCGCCTGTCCGGCGGCCTCGCCGGTGTGATCGGGGTCGGCGCGACCGTCGTCGCGGGCAGCGCCGTCTTCTGCGTGGTCCGCAGGCGCCGTACGGCCGCCCCCGAGTCCTCCACCGCCGGGGCGGCCTGAGATGGGCGCCGGCCACGCGCACCGGCTGTACCGGCACGGGCACTCGCCCGTGCACGCGCTGCCGCCGCACACCAAGCTGGCCGCCGCGTTCGCGTTCGTGGTGGTCGTGGTGTCGACCCCGCGGGAGGCGACGTGGGCGTTCGCGCTCTACGCCGCGCTGCTCGCCGCCGTCGCGGCGGCGGCGCGGGTGCCCGCGGGGTTCGTGCTGCGGCGGCTGCTGATCGAGGTGCCGTTCGTGGCCTTCGCGGTGCTCATGCCGTTCGTCGCCGAGGGCGAGCGGGTGGATGTGCTCGGTCTGTCCTTGAGCGTCGACGGCCTGTGGGGCGCCTGGAACGTGCTCGCCAAGGGCACCCTCGGCGTGGCCGCCTCCGTGCTGCTCGCCGCCACCACCGAGCTGCGGGAGCTGCTGCTGGGCCTGCAGCGCCTGAGGCTGCCACCGCTGCTGGTGCAGATCGCCTCCTTCATGATCCGCTACGGCGACGTCATCACCGACGAGATGCGGCGCATGCGGATCGCCCGTGAGTCGCGCGGCTTCGAGGCGCGCGGCCTGCGCCACTGGGGCGTGCTCGCCAAGTCCGCGGGCGCGCTGTTCATCCGCTCCTACGAGCGCGGCGAGCGGGTCCACCTGGCCATGGTGAGCCGCGGCTATGCCGGTTCCATGCCGGTGATCGACGAGGTGACCGCCTCCCGGGCGCAGTGGTCGTACGCCCTCGCCCTGCCCTGTGCCGCCCTCGTCGTGTGTCTGCTGGGATGGGTCCTGTGACGACTGCACCTGCCTCCCTCGAGGTCTCCGGCCTCGCCTTCGCCTACCCCGACGGCCACCAGGCCCTGTTCGGCGTGGACTTCACCGTCGCGCGCGGCGAACGGGTCGCGCTGCTCGGCCCGAACGGCGCCGGCAAGACGACCCTCGTACTGCATCTCAACGGCATCCTGAGCGGCGGCGCCGGCACGGTGACGGTGGCCGGGCTGCCGGTCGGCAGGAAGCACATGGCCGAGATCCGGCAGCGGGTCGGCATCGTCTTCCAGGACCCGGACGACCAGCTGTTCATGCCGACCGTGCGGGAGGACGTGGCGTTCGGCCCGGCGGCGGCCGGGCTGAAGGGCGTGGAGCTCGAGCGGCGGGTGCGCACCGCGCTGGAGCGCGTCGGCATGGCGGACTTCGCCGACCGCCCGCCGCACCACCTCTCCTTCGGCCAGCGCCGCCGGGTGGCCGTCGCGACCGTGCTGGCGATGGAGCCGGAGATCCTGGTCCTGGACGAGCCCTCGTCCAACCTCGACCCGGCCTCGCGCCGCGAACTCGCCGACGTACTGCGCTCCTTGGACGTGACCGTGCTCATGGTCACGCACGACCTGCCGTACGCCCTCGAGCTGTGCCCGCGGGCGCTGATCCTGAGCGACGGGGTGATCGCCGCGGACGGGCCGACCGGCGAACTCCTCGGCGACGACGCCCTGATGCGCGCCCACCGGCTGGAGCTGCCCTTCGGCTTCGACCCCCGGTCCGTGACAATGGGCGCGTGACGCATCAAGAGGACGAGGGTGCCGCCGGGTCGCTGCTCCTGGACGACCAGCTGTGCTTCGCGCTGTACGCCGCCCAGCGCGCCGTGACGGCGGTGTACCGCCCGCTGCTCGACGAACTCGGCATCACCTACCCGCAGTACCTGGTGCTGCTGGTCCTCTGGGAGCGCGGTGAGACGACCGTGAAGGAGCTGGCCGCCGCCCTGCGCCTGGACTACGGCACGGTGTCGCCGCTGCTGAAGCGCCTGGAGGCGGCGGGGCTCGTGCGCCGGGAGCGTTCGGCGCGCGACGAGCGCTCGGTGCTGGTGGCGTGCACCGGGCGCGGGGAGGAACTGAGGGAGCGCGCGGCACGGGTGCCCGGCGCGCTGCTCTCGTCGACCGGGCTCGCCCTGCCGGACGTCGCGCGGCTGCGCGAGGAGCTGTGGAGCCTGGCCCGACGGGCCGAGGCGGCCGCGCGCCGCCACTGACTCGGGTCCCGTGCCGCGACCCGAGCGGTTACCCCTGGTTTTCGGCCCCTGGTGCGGACAACTGACATACCGGCCAGTACCTTGTGCACGATGTACTCGCGCGCACCTTTCCCGGGGAAGGCCGACCATGACTGACGGCACCGCCGCCGACACCCGCCCGACGAAGATCGTGTACGTCGCCGAGGCCACCGCGCACGGCGGCCGCGACGGCTATGTGACCAGCCAGGACGGCCACGTCGACCTCAGGGTCGCGATGCCGCCGGAGCTGGGCGGCGACGGCAACGGCACCAACCCCGAGCAGCTGTTCGCGGCCGGCTTCAGCTC
>NZ_BMVJ01000015.1:0-1465 GCF_014650655.1 Streptomyces anandii JCM 4720 | reverse complement strand
CTGCTTCCACAACGCGCTGATCCTGGTCGGCAACCGCGCGGGCTACGACCTGACCGGTTCCACGGTCGCCGCCAAGGTCGGCATCGGCCCCAACAAGCACCGCGGCTACGGCCTCGCGGTGGCCCTCAGCGTCTCCCTGCCGGTCCTCGACGCGGACGTGGCGGCCAAGCTGGTGGACGCGGCCCACGAGGTGTGCCCGTACTCCAACGCCACCCGCGGCAACATCGACGTAACGATTGTGCTGGGGTAGCCGCACCCAGGAATCGCAGGCGGCAGGCGCTTGTTGCACCCACTGTCGCAGGCAGTGCAGAGAGGACGGCGGACGTGGGCGTGGACGTGCACGGCTCGGTGGCCGAGGGCTTCGAGCCGGTCGGGGAGGCGTTCGCGGAGAACTTCGCGTCGCGGGGCGAGCGGGGCGCGGCCGTGGCCGTCTACCGGCACGGGCGCAAGGTCGCAGACCTGTGGGCGGGCACGCGGGACGCCGACGGCGAACCCGGCTCGGCGCCCTGGGAGCGGGGCACCGCGCAGATCGTGCGCTCGGCGACCAAGGGCGTCGCCGCGGCAGTGATCCTGCTGCTGCACCAGCGCGGCGAACTGGACCTGGACGCGCCGGTCGGGACGTACTGGCCCGAGTACAAGGCGGCGGGCAAGGAGCACACCCTCGTACGCCATCTGCTCACGCACCGCGCCGGGGTGCCCGTGCTCGACCGGCCGCTCACCCCGGAGCAGGCCGCCGATCCGGTGCTCGGCGCCGAGGCGGTCGCCGCGCAGGCGCCGTCCTGGGAGCCGGGCACGGACCACGGCTACCACGCGCAGACCTACAGCTGGCTGACCGGCGAGCTGGTCCGCCGGGTCACGGGCCGGCCGATCGGCGAGTGGATCGCGCGAGAGATCGCCGGACCCGCCGGCGCCGACCTGTGGGTCGGGCTGCCGGTGAGCGAGACCGGACGCGTCGGCCGGGTCGGGCACGTGGACGCGCCGAGCCCCGCGGGCGGCCTGAAGACGCTCAGGACCCGCCCCAAGCGCGCGGTCGCCGAGGCCTACGCCGACCCGGACTCGCTCACCCGGCGCGCCTTCGGCGCGATCACCCCGCTGCCCGACGAGAACGACCCTGCCTACCGCGCGGCCGTCCCGCCCGCCTCCAACGGCATCGCCACCGCCGACGGACTCGCCCGCTTCTACGCCTCGCTCATCGGCGAAGTGGACGGCGGCGCGCGCCTGTTCACACCGGCGACGGCGGAACTGGCCCGTGCGGAGCACTCCGCCGGGCCGGACCGCGTGCTCGTGGTCGGCACCCGGTTCGGCCTCGGCTACATGCTGCACGGCGCCGCGTCCCCGCTGCTGGCCCCCGGCTCCTTCGGCCACCCCGGACGCGGCGGCTCCCTCGGCTTCGCCGACCCGGAGTCGGGCATCGCCTTCGGCTACGTCACCAACGGCTTCCGCTCCGGCGTCACGGCGGACCCGA
>NZ_BMVJ01000014.1:170545-187645 GCF_014650655.1 Streptomyces anandii JCM 4720 | reverse complement strand
CAGCTCCACCACACCGGAGGTCTTCGCCATGATCAAGCCCAGCGAGCGTCAACAACGCTCGTGATCAATACACCTAGTAACTGTCGTAGCCGGGCTTTCCGTCGGGACGGTAGATGCCGACCACGGTGCCGCTCTTCGTCGTCGAGACGCTGACCGGCTCCAGTGCCGTGGGGATCGCTCCGTCGGCGAACAGCCGCTTGCCGGTGCCGATGATCACCGGGTGGATGGTCAGCCGGTACTCGTCGACCAGGCCGTGCCGCATGAGGGTCTGGGCGAGGTCGCCGCTGCCGATGACGTTGATGTTGCCGCCGTCGGACGCCTTGAGCCCGCGTACGGCGTCGGCGACGTCGCCTTCCAGCAGCGTGGAGTTCCGCCACTCGAGGGAGGTCAGGGTCCGGGACGCCACGTACTTGTGCATGCTGTTCATGCGATCCGTGAACGGGTTGGCGGGGTCGGCGGTCGGCCAGTACGACGCGAAGATCTCGTACGTCTTGCGGCCCAGCAGCATCGCGTCGGAAGGCTCGTACCAGCCGGCGATGGCCGTGCCGACCGCTTCGTCGGTCACCGGTTTCTGCCAGCCGCCGTGCTCGAAGCCGCTGTGTACGTCCTCGTCCGGACCGCCCGGCGCCTGCATGACGCCGTCCAGCGTCAGGAACGTGCAGATGATGAGCTTGCGCATGGTGCGCTCCCTTCGTCGAAGGGTGGACCGCACGACCGACGAAAACTCACCGGAGAGCTTGGAGCGCGAAGGCGCCGGGGTGGGCGCCTTCGCGTGGAAGACGGCGGCGAGGAGAGCGAAGGAACTCGTTTCAGGAAAGGAGTTGAGAAGGAAGCCCCTTCATGGCCTCGCCGTGGGCAACGCTAGCACTCAGCTCGGGATCAAGTCGCGCAGATTTTCGAGGGTGATGATCCGCGAGTCCGGATGCAGTCCCTCGGGACGCTCGAGGCCGATGTACGTCACGGGCTCGTCCGG
Source organism: Streptomyces anandii JCM 4720 (assembly GCF_014650655.1). Taxonomy (GTDB): domain Bacteria; phylum Actinomycetota; class Actinomycetes; order Streptomycetales; family Streptomycetaceae; genus Streptomyces; species Streptomyces anandii. The sequence goes on along the minus strand of NZ_BMVJ01000014.1, from coordinate 186,672 downwards.
GACCGGGTCGCCGCCGTCCCACAGGTCCACGGCCGTGGTGTCGCCGGACATCAGGCCGACGAGGTACCACACCGTCAACTGCTCGCGCTCGACGAGGGCGCGCACCACCTTCGACACGGACAGCTGGTTCTCCTCGACCCGGTTGGCCGCCGAGACGCCCTTCAGATAGACGTGCAGCCACTTCGCGCGCCACCGGCCGTCGTCCCCGCGCCGGAACACCAGCGGCAGCGCCACCCGGCCCGTCCCGCGCAGCTCCGACTTCATCCGCACCGTGCGCGGCTCGAACGGCCGGCCCTTCTGCTCGCCGTCGCGCAGCATGAAGCCGAAGAACGATTCCTCGACCTCCTCGAAGCCTTCGCCGGCGTAGATGTTGACCTGCGGAACGATGAATGTGCTGCGCACCCGGTCCAGGGACAGGTTGATGAACTCCGAGGCCCCGTCGGGCGCCTCGGTGACGTCGCCCGAATGCTCGCCGCCCACGGCCTTGAGGGACGTGTAGGAGAGCCAGGAATCGGTGCTGTAGTCGGTGTGGAGAAGCAGGGCCGACAGGTCGTAGTCGGTGCGGTCCTCGGTCTGCTTCCAGTACACGAAGAAGCGCAGCTGTTCGCCGTCGACCGCGGAGACCGACCCTCGCGGCAGTACGCCCAGTCCGGCCGCGGTCGCCCGGCCGCTGAGCGGAAGGGCGACGTCGAGGACATCGGGGTCGAGCAGCAGCCGGCCCGGCGCCGGGAGCCGGCGACGCGTCTCGGCGTCGAGGGCGGCGATGAGTCGATCGCGGTCGGCGGCCGGTACGGGCGGCCGGAAGTCGGGGGTCACCCAGGCGCGGCCCCGGCGGTTGACGAAGATCCGGGGTTCGTCGCTCTCACGTGCCCGGTTGTGGAGGTGCTCGCGCACCGAGAGCACGACCCGGCCGGAGACGTGGGGAGCGACCTCCACCGCGGCGGCCACCACCGCGTCCCGTTCCTCCTGGCCGGCGGCGATGCGCAGCAGGAGGTCCAGGGCGCGGAACAGCTTGCCGGGAGCGGACTTCAGCAGCCGCACCGCACCGAGGATGTCGGACTCGTCGAGCAGTTCCTCGAGCCGGCTTTCGAAGGTCCGGGCCTCCTTCTCGCCCCGCGCGACCGCGAACACCTCGGCGGCGTGCGGCCAGCGCGGGTACTCGTGCGGGTGCAGGCGCTCCCCGAGCCGCTTGAAGGGCTCCCGGTGCGCGTGCACGTCGGCGAGCTTCGCGGGGTTCGCCGCGACGACGGCGTCCAGACCCGCGAGCAGCCCCCGGCGCAGCGGCCGCGGCAGCGTCCGGAACCGGGTCGGCTCCTTCAGAGTCACGTCGCCGCCCGACAGCGCGCAGGCCAGCCGCAGCACATCGGTGACGGTGTCGAGGAGGAGGTCCGCGCCGACGCCGAGCCGGGCCTCGTTGACGACCGCCCGGTTCTCGCGGACCGGGATGGCCTCCGGCTGGGGGCCCAGTGCGCACCGCTCGGCGAGGGTCTTGAGGTCGCGCAGGTCGTCCTCGCCCAGCGGGGTCGTGCTGCCGGCCAGGGCCAGGTACAGATCGGTGAGTTCGTCGTCCAGGTCCCGGCCGAGGTGGAGGACGGTGATCCGGTCGCCCGCCGACGCGATCAGTTCGTCCTGCGCCGCGAGCATTTCCTCGTACGTGTGCTGGTACCGGCCGTAGGCGGGGAGGCTGAGCAGGTTCAGCACCCCACGCCCCAGCTGCGTCAGCACGTTCTCGCGCGACTCCTCGTCGCCGAGCGCTTCGGCCACGCACCGCATCCAGAACTCTTCGGTGTCCGGCACGTTCGCCGGGAAGTCGATGAAGTACGAGTTGTGCCGGACGTGGTCGCCCACCATCTCGCTCACGGTGCGCAGCGTCCGCCTGGCGGTGTGCACGACCGCGGCCTCGGACAGTCCCGACAGCCGCTGCAGCAGCTCCGCCGAGAGCTTGAAGCCCACGGATGTCAGTGCCGCGTCGAACTGCCGCGCGGCGACAGCCCCGTCTCCGGCGGAGCCCTTCGGGGACGGGAGGCGGTGGGTGTGCCGAATGACCAGCGATTCGAAACTGTGCGCCATTCAGGGATGATCGCAGAGGTGCGCGGGCCGGCGCACAGGAGTTTTCGCCGCCCCGGTCGTTGCCGTCGGCCCTGAACAGCGGGCGGGCTGGAGCGAGTTCACTGGCCGGCACGGGCATCAGGGCCTCAGCAGTCCGCCCACCCACCAGTCGTGCGGTTCGCCGTCGTTCGCGATGCCGCGATGGCGCAGTGTCCCTTCGACGGTGAAGCCGAGTTTCTCGGCGACGCCACGCGAGCCGGTGTTCCCGGCCATGGCCCACCACTCGATGCGGTGGACGTCGAGGGTCGCCCATCCCCAATCGCACAGGGCCCGAGCGGCCTCCACCGAGTACCCGCGTCCGCGCTGTTCCTTGACCGCCCAGTAACCGAGCTCCCAGACGCCGCGGCTGATACGGGTCAGGCAGTACGAGCCGGCCAGGGCGCCGGTGTCCTTGCGGAACGCGCCGAAGGTGTAGTCCCTGTCCTCGGCCCACTGGGCGGGCAGCTTCTCGCCGATGAGATTCTCCGCGTCCGCACGCCGGTACGGCACCGGCACGGGTGTATAGAACTGGATGTCCTCGTCCTGGCAGGCTTCGTACACCGCGTCCACGTCGGCAGACGTGAAGGCCCGAAGCACCAGACGGTCGGTCTCGAGAGTCACCGGATCCATTGCGGCAGTATGAGCACCACCGGCAAGCAGCGACCAGCGAATATCCCCGCTCCGCGTGCAGTTGGGAGCCCAGGGCGAGCGTCGGCGCAGTGCCGCAGGGCGCTCACGCCTCACCGGGTGGGCGCCGGGGTGACCCGGGCCCGGGGCCACCGTGTCCGGGGGCGGGATGCGCCGTGTCGTCGCGGTCGAAGCCGAGCCGGTCGACGACTTCGACCACGCCGTCGACGCTGTCGCACAGCCGCACCATGATGGCGATCAGGCTCCTGCGCTCCACCGTGCCGCTGAGCGTCACCCGTCCATCGGTGACCTCGACGGTCAGTTCGGAGGGCGGCAGGCCGAGCGTCCGGACGATGATGTCCTCGAGGATCTCCTCCTGGATGGCGCGGTCCCTCCGCAGGAACAGGCGCACCAGGTCGCTCCGGCTGATCACGCCGATCAGGCGGCCGTCGTCGTCGACCACCGGCAGGCGCTTGACCTTGTGCTGCTCCATGGTCCGCGCGGCACGTACGGCGTGCCAGCCGGGCTCGGCGACCACGGCGGGGCTGGTCATCAGGTCCCCGGCGCTGTTCCCCGTGCCGCCGGACGTCTGCTTGCGCAGCAGGTCCGCCTCGGACACCACTCCGACCGGCCGGTCCCGGTCGTCGACCACCGGGACGGCGGTGATGTCGTACTCGTCGAGGACGCGCGCGATCTCCTTGAAGGCCGTGCCCGGCCGCACGCTCACCGCGGTGGGCGTCATCAGATCGCCCACACTGCGTTGTCTCATCGCTCAACGCCCTTCCCGTGCCGGAGGACCGGCCTCGCCGACGCGCCGGGCGCGCCGGGAGGCAGTGGCGTCCCGGCGCGCCCGACGGGGTTTCGGCAGAGATACCCGGCGGCTCCGCTCGCATCACGTACCGGCCCTCCTCCGCGTGGTCCTCGGTCCGGACGGAGTACTCCGTCCGGATGCCGGGCAGGCCGGGACCGGATGCCTCCTGTGGCTCTCGGGGGGTCCGCCATGCATACGGACGGTCGGAGTGTCTGCCCGGTTCGGCGCGGCCGTCGGCACAGCATGGTGGCCGTCACCCCCCACGGCCGGCCGGGCGAGGCACCGCAGTGCGCAGGGCACAGGCAGGCGACCGCAGCGTCCAAGGAGGCGAACGGTGTGAGCACCGACCGGGCCGATGCCGCGGCCGAACGGCTGATGCGTACGGCGCAGTACTTCTTCCCCGGCACGCAGTCACCCGACCGGCGCATGCTGTTCCGCGAGGGCGGCCGGGCGGCGGAGGAGTTCTACCGGGAGCGCTGGCGCCAGTCGTGCACGCCTGGAGCGTCCCGCTGTGGTATCTGTGGCGGCCGTTCGTCCTCTACCGCACCCGCACCGCCGCCCACCCCGCGGAACCCGGCACCAGCGGGCGCCGCTGGCGCCGCATCGGCGTCCGCTGCTGACCCCGGCCCGCACGGGCCCCGACGCGGAAACGGCAACCACGCCATGCGGAAACTCTCCCTCGACGCCAAGGCCCGCGAGCACCTGGAACGGGCCGCGGCCTCCTCCACGGGCCGCAGCGCCGAGACCCTCCACGGGCGTACGGACACACCACGGGCGGTACGTGGTCGTCGGGGCCGCTCGCGGGAGTGAGGCGGTGGCCGCAGGGCATCTGCTTCATGGACTCGTTCCGCCGCCCCCAGCGCCTCGTTCCCTTGATCCGACGGGAGACCCACGTGATCGTCGACGGCATACCGGCACCCGCCGCCCGTGGCTCCGGGCCCGGCGCGGTGGACGCCGAAGCCCGCAAGCAGCGCCTGCGCCGCCGTCTGGAGCGGTTGATCGGGGTGGCCGCCACCGAAGGCAACGAAATGGTGCCGCTGCGCAACGGCGACGAGATCTTCCCCGCGATGCTCGGCGCGATCCGTTCGGCACGGCACACGATCGACATGATGACGTTCGTCTACTGGCGCGGTCAGATCGCCCGCGACTTCGCGGCCGCGCTCGCCGACCGCGCCCGCGCGGGGGTACGGGTGCGTCTGCTGCTCGACGGCTTCGGGGCCAAGGAGATCGAACGGAGCCTGCTGGACCTCATGGAAGGTGCCGGGGTGCAGGTGGCCTGGTTCCGCAAACCCATTTGGCTGTCGCCGTTCAAGCAGAACCACCGCTGCCACCGCAAGGCCCTCGTCGTCGACGAACTGACCGCGTTCACCGGCGGCGTCGGCATCGCCGAGGAGTGGTGCGGCGACGCCCGCCACCCCGGCGAGTGGCGTGACACCCACGTCCAGGTGCGCGGCCCGGCCGTGGACGGTGTCGCCGCGGCGTTCGCGCAGAACTGGGCCGAGTGCCACGACGAACTCTTCGACGACCGCGACCGCTTCACCGAGCACCCGCAGACCGGCTCGTCGGTCGTGCAGGTGGTGCGCGGCTCCGCCAGTATCGGCTGGCAGGACATGCAGACCCTCATCCGGGTCATGCTCACCTCCGCCGAGGAGCGTTTCCGGCTGGCCACCGCCTACTTCGCGCCCGACGCCTACTTCGTCGACCTGCTGTGCCGCGCGGCCGGCCGGGACGTACGCGTGGAGATCCTGCTCCCCGGGCCGCACACCGACCAGCGTGCCTGTCAGCTCGCCGGCCAGCACCACTACACGCGACTGCTGGAGGCCGGGGTGCATATCCGCCAGTACCAGCCGACGATGATGCACGCCAAGATCATGACGGTGGACTCGGTGGCCTCCCTCATCGGATCCACCAATTTCAACCGCCGCTCCATGGACCACGACGAAGAGGTCATGCTGGCGGTCCTGGACGAGACGTTCACCGCCGCGCTCGACCGTGACTTCGAAGCCGACCTGGAGCGCAGCGTGGCCATCGACCTGGACCGGTGGAAGCGGCGGGCGGTGCTGCAGCGCGCCAAGGAAGCCGCCGTCACGCCCATCCGCCGCTTCCTGTGAGCGACGCGGCACCGAGGAACGCCTGCGGCCGGAAGGCCGCCCGGAGGGTCCGAAAGCGAGCGCCCGCGGACCACGCCCGGCGGCCGCGCAGCGTCGGCGCCGTGGGTGGCAGGGGCGCGGGTCGCGACTTACGGTGAACAGACGGGCGTGCCCGCGGGTGCCCGCTTCGGCCCGCGCCCGAGGTGGGCGGCGTGAAACCGCGTCCCGGAGAGGCCGGCGTTCCCCGGGGGCACCCGCCGGAGCCGGCGCGGTCGCGCGGCAGAGCGGGCCCGGAGCCGTCGAACCCGCCAAGGAGCAGGCATGAAGGTAGCCATCGTGGGGGTCGGCGCCGTCGGGTCGGCCACCGCTCTGTCCCTGGTGGAACGCGGGGGAACCTGCCGGGAGATCGTGCTGGTCGACCGCGACACGGCCCGCGCCGACGGGGTGGCCGCCGACCTGCGCTACGCCGCTCCGCTGTCACCCACGGTCGACGTGCGCTCCGGCGGTTACGGCGACCTCGCGGACGCGGCGGTCGTCGTCATCACCGCGGGCATCAACGAGAAGGCCGGCGGCGCCACCGACCGGTCCGAGTCCCAGGGGCGTCTGCGGCTGCTGGACACCAACGCCAAGGTCTTCGCCGACATCGTCCCCCGGGTGGTCGCGGCCTCGCCGCAGGCGGTGCTCATGGTGGTGACCGACCCGCCGGACCCGCTGGCCGACCTCACCCGTCACCTCGCCGGACACGACCGGGTGTTCTCCACCGGCACGCTCATCGACAGTCTCCGCTTCCGGGTGCAACTCGCCGACCGCCTGCGGGTGCGGCCACGTGACGTGCAGGCCCTCGTGGTGGGCGAACACGGCACTTCCGAAGTGCTGTTGTGGTCCTCGGCGGCCGTCGGGGGCATCCCCGTCACCGAGCTGCTGATCCAGGACGGCGTGCCGGTCGAGGACGTACGCGAAGAGGTCGAGAACGACATCCGGTACGCCAACATCACCATCATCGAGGGCACCGGGGCGAGCCAGTACGGCATCGGCGCCGTCTCCGCCCGTCTGGTCGAGGCGGTCCTGCGAGACGAACGCGCGGTGCTGCCCGTGGCCGCGTACTCCCCGGATCACCAGGTCACGCTGTCCCTGTCCAGCGTCCTCGGAGCCGGCGGGGTCCAGCAGACGCACCAGCCGGCCATGACGCGCGAGGAGCGGCGCGCCCTGGACAAGAGCGTGCGGATCCTGCGCGAAGCCGCCGAACGGGCCATCGCGACCGGAACGGCCTGACCGCGACAGGGCCCGGGCGAGGCGGCCTCGCGGCGTCGGTCCGCCCGGCCGTCACGGCAGGATCGCGATGGCGCTCGACCAGTTCAGGCCGAGCCGTTCCTGTGACGCCATGTGCAGGAACTGGAACGCTTCCAGCTCGCGTGCCCGGCGCAGCGGCCCCACGTCCAAGGGGCGCAGCCCCGCGGAGGAGACCAGGGCGGAGACGGTCTGCTTCGCCGTGTCGTCGTCTCCGGCGATGAAGACGTCGAGCGGCCGGCCGGCCACCTGTCCCTCGGTGAGCGGCCCGGCGAAGGTGGTGTTGAAGGCTTTGACCACCCGGCTCTCCGGTACGGCGGCCGCGATCTGCTCGGCGGCGGAAGTGCCCGGGGGCACGGTGAGCGAGTCGAAGGTGGTGAAGTCCACCGGGTTGGAGATGTCGACGACGGTCTTCCCTGCCAGGGCGTCGGCCCACGCGGCGGCGACCTCGTGTCCGGCCGGATGGGGCAGGGCGAGCACGACGATGTCGGAATCGCCCACCGCATCGGGTCCGACCGCGGTGACGTCCGCTTCGGGTGCGGCCTGGCTCAGCGCGGTGGCCAGTTCCTCCGCCTTGGCTCGCGTCCGGTCGTGCAGGCGGACGGAGTGCCCGCCCGCCAATGCCCGGGTGCCGATGCCGCGGGCCATGTTCCCGGCGCCGACGATGGTGACGATCATGTCCGGCTCCTCGATGGACGTCAGATGCGTTCCACCCTCACATCCCCCCTCTGCCGCTGCCACCGACCGGCCTCCTTCCGGCTGACGCCGCATGCCGTCCGGACGGGGGAAAGAGGAACTCCTCGATCCGCAGGCCGGCGAGGGTGCGCATGGCGGCCCGCGGCAGGGTGTCCGGCGCGGCCACCACCACACACCGGTCGTCGTAGAGACGCTCGCGCGGATACGGCGATGCGTGTCCCTCGGAGTTCAGGACGACGTCCCCGCCCCCTTCTGTGAAGGTGGCCTCGGTCGGCACCGTGATCGTCCGCACGCGCAGGGTTGCGCGCGGAGCGCGCTCGGCGACGAGCCGGGTCAGCCGGGGCCCGACGACGAACGCCGTGCTGTTCGTCATGGTGACGGTGATGACCCGCTCGTCCGTAGCGGGGGCGAAGGAGGGGAAGCCGACGATCCGCGCCGCCTGTTGCGGTGTGCTGCGCAGCGGCGCGATCAGCTCCAGCGTCACGATCGCAGGGGTGCCGTTGCCCTTTCCCGCGGCACTGGTCATGCGCTTCGCGCTTCCCCTTCCGTTTCGGTCCTGGGCGAAGCGTGGCCTTATGCGGTGGGCGGGCCGGTCCTCCAACCCGGTGCGACGTGCCTGGTCTTGTCAGCCGGCCGCTGGGGCGAGGACGGTGCGGTCGAACGGGCCGCCGTGTGAGGCGGCGTACGTGACGGCGTCGTTGACGGCGTCGAGGCCGAAGACCCGGACCCGTTCGGGGGCGAGGTCCAGGGCGCCCGAGGCGATCAGCCGGACGATGCCGACGTTCGCCGTACGCGGGTACATCCACTGGCCGCGCACGGTGACCGAATTGCGCATGATCCACGGGTACGGGAGCGCGAGGTCGTCGCCACCGAGCATGCCGACGCCGCCCATGAGAACGACGCGGCCGTACTCGCGTACGGTCATGGCGGCCGTGCGCGCCACCGAACTCGGTGCGTTCGGCGGCAGCAGGTCGATCACCATGTCGACCGGGCCGTCGGCCGCCGCGGACATCGCCGCGCGGTCGGCGGCCTCCTCCCCGGTCAGCGGGACCGGGCGCACCCGCGAGCCGAACCTGCCGGCCAGGAGGTCGAGCGCGGCCCGGTTGCGGCCCGGGGCGACGACGCGGCCCGCTCCCATGGCGAGCGCGACCGCGACCGCACTGCTGCCGAGGTTGCCGGTCGCACCGCTGACGAGCAGCGTCTCACCCGCCGCGAGCCCGCCGGCCAGCAGACCGCCGTACGGGATGACGTGCACGCCGAGCGCGGCCCAGCGGGCCGGGTCCTCCCCCGCCGCCGCGGGCAGCGGGAAGACGTTCTCCGTCGGGACCCGCATGAGCTCGGCGAACGAACCGTCGTGCAGATACCGGGCGAGCCGCGCACCGCCCTCACCGCGCGAACTCCAGCCCTGGAGCGTGATGTCGGGCGTCAGGGCGTCGTCCCGCGAGCGCACCGTGCAGTCGCACCACACCAGGTCGCCGGGGCGCAGCCGGGTGGCGTCCGGGCCCGCGTGGACCACCCGTCCCACCCCGCCGATCCCGGGCACCACGGGAGGGACCAGGGGGTAGTTCCGCTCACCGCTGAAGACCTCGGCCGCGTACGGGGCCACACAGCCGGCGAGCACCTCGACCACCACCTCGCCACCGCCGGCCTCGGGGTCGGGCACCTCCCGCACCGTGAGCGGGACCCCGAACCTCGTCAGAACCGCTGCCCGCACCGATGACCTCCGTGTTCGTCCGTGTCCGTCACGACCGACACTAGGAGCCCGGCAGGCATGCGGGAAGCGACGGTCCCGCATCCGTGGTATGCGTAAGCCGCATGGACATCTCCAGCACAGGCCTGCGGGTCCTGCGGCAGATCGCCGAGTCCGGCAGCTTCACCGCGGCGGCCACCCGGCTCGGCTACACCCAGTCGGCGGTCTCACGCCAGGCCGCCTCCCTCGAACGAAGCGCGGGCACCGCCCTGTTCGAACGGCACCCCGACGGAGTGCGGCTCACCCCAGCGGGGCTGACCCTGCTGCGCCACGCTCGCACGATCCTGGACTGCCTCACGGCGGCCGAGCGCGACCTCACCGGCACCGCCGCGCGGACCGAACTGGTGCGGCTGGGACTGTTCCTGAGCGCGGGCGCGGCCCTCCTGCCCCCCTCGCTCAGCCGCCTCGCGGCGACCGACCCGCAGATCACCGTCACCACCACCGAGGGGACCACGCCCTCCCTGATCCGGGCACTGCGCGCGGGTTCGATCGACCTCGCCGTGCTGACCTCCCGCCCGCCGCACCGGCCCCTGGACGGCGAGTCGCCCCGCCTGCACGCCGAGACCGTCGCGGACACCGAACTGGTCGTGGCGGCGCCTTCGACCGGAGAGTTCGCCGGCCGCACCGCGGTGCACGTCGACGAGCTGGTCGACGCCCCGTGGGTCGCCACCCCGGCGTCCCGCTCCGAGCCCCTGCTCGGCGTCTGGCCCGGCCTGCCCGGACGTCCGCGCATCGTCCACCGCGCACGGGACTGGCTGACGAAGCTGCAGCTGGTCGCCGGCGGCTTCGGGGTGACGACCGTGCCCTTGCGGCTCTCGCCCGTGCTGCCGCCCGGGGTGAGCCTGCTGCACGTCGAGGGCGCACCCCCCGAGATCCGCCGCGTCCTCGTGGCGCGGCTCCCCGGCCGCCCGGCTCCGGCGATCACCGCCGTCGCCCGGGCGATCGCCTCGACCGCCTGATCCGTGCGGCCGCGACGGAGAGGCGCGCCACCTGCGGACCGCGCTACCCGCGGACCCCGCCACCGGCAGACCGCTTCACCGGCGGACCGCCGAGATCAGTCCGCCGGGCCGCTCCTCGCGCCGCGGCGGGGTGCTGATCGGGCGGCCGTAGGCGGCAGCGCGCTCGCGCAGGGTGTGGCAACTGGCCTCCCAGCCGTGCCCGGCCAGCCAGCCCACCGGGTCGTCGGGCATCTCCGAGACCCACATGGAAGCCGCCGAACCCTGCACGGCGTCCGCGCCGAAGCGCTCGATCACGCCGCGCGAGCCCAGCGTCAGCCCCATCCGGCTGCCCGGGGCCGACTGCGCGCCGATCCGGGCCAGCAGCAGGTCCACCGCGTCCTCGGGCAGATAGATCAGCAGTCCTTCGGCGATCCACACGGTCGGCGCGGCCGGGTCGTGCCCCGCGGCGGCCAGCGCACCCGGCCAGTCCTCGCGCAGATCCACCGCGACGGTGATCCGCTCGCAGCGCGCGACGGCCCCCTCCTGGCGCAGCACCGAGGCCTTGAAGTCCAGTGGCGCGGCGGTGTCGACCTCGAACAGCCGGGTGCCCTCCGGCCAGTCCATCCGGTAGGCGCGGCTGTCCATGCCGGCGCCGAGCAGCACGACCTGCCGGATCCCGGACGCGGAGGACCGCAGCAACAGGTCGTCGAGGAACTTGGTCCTGATGACGATGGAGAACGACACGGCCAGCCGGCGGAGTCGCGCGGCCTCGTCGCCCGGGAGCGGCGGCGAGGAGGGCCACAGGCCGCCGGCGGCGGCGAAGGCCCGTGCCAGTAGATCGCGGAACAGTGCGTTCTCCCGCTCGCTCTCCAAGGCCCGCACCCTGGCCACTCCCACCGCCGTGGCCCACACTCCCGACGGCTGCACCCGCTCCTGCTCATCAGTCACCGCGCCAGCCTAAATGACCGCAGCGCCCCACAGCGGCCGAGCGCCGACGCGACCTGACCACGCAAGTCCCGCCCATGCCAGACCAGTTCACCGCCACCGCCACCGCGCAAGGGTCCTGCGGTGCGCCGGAACGGCCGCCGGGTGCGGCCCGTCTGAACAGGCATGGGTCTGAACAGGCGAGCGGGACATGAGGGAACCGGGCTCGGAGCGATCACCCCGGCGGCTGTGCGGTGCTGCGTTTCGGGTGTCGTCGCCATGCTCGTCCTGGTGGCGGCCGGCGGGTGCACGAGCACGAGCCGTGCCCAGCCGGGCGCGGCGGGGGTGGGCGACCGCCTCTTTCCCACGCTGGGCAATGGCGGTTACGACGTCACGCACTACGACCTGAAGCTGGAGTACGTCCCTGAGACGAACCACCTCCAGGGAAGCGCGGTCATCACCGCGCGTGCGACGCGGAACCTGCGCAGTCTCAACCTGGACTTCGCGGGGATGAAGGTGCGGAACACCAAGGTGAACGGTGCCGACGCCGCCTTCGGTCGCGCGAAGAACGAGTTGACGGTCACGCCGGCGAAAACCCTCCGGAAGGGCGAGTCCTTCCAGGCGCGGGTCACCTACGACGGTACGCCCCGCACGATTGACGGGGACGAAGGATGGATCGAGACGGACGACGGCTCGACGGCCCTGGGCCAGCCGGTGGGCTCCATGGTCTGGTTCCCGGGCAACCACCATCCCTCCGACAAGGCCTCCTACGACATCACGGTCAGTGTTCCGAAGGACGAATCCGGTGATTTCTACGATGTCGTCGCCAACGGAGAGCTGATCGGCCAGAAGGACGAGGGTGACCGGCTCACCAGCCACTGGCGCAGCAAGGAGCCCATGGCGAGCTACCTCGCCAACGTCTCCGTCGGCTATTTCGAGGTGACCAAGGGCCGTACCCGCAGCGGTGTGCCCTTCTGCATCGCCGTGGATCCGGATGAGGCGAAGCACACGGAGGTGCTGACCCGGCTGGTTCCGCGGGTCACCGACTGGGCGATCGGGAATTTCGGTCCGTACCCCTTCTCGTCCACGGGCGCCGTGCTGGATCACCATCCTGGTCTCGGCTACGCCCTGGAGACGCAGACCAAGCCGTACTTCGACTCGGTGCCCGACGAGAAGCTGATGGTGCATGAACTGGCGCACCAGTGGTTCGGCAATTCGGTCACTCCGAAGAAGTGGAAGGACGTCTGGCTGAACGAGGGGCTTGCCACCTACGCCGAATGGCTCTGGGACGAGCAGCAGGGGCACGAGCCGGCGCGGACCACCTTCATGTCGTACTACCGGGGCACTCATCCCGAGAGCGACGGCATCTGGGACTTTCCTCCGGCGGATCCGCCCAGTGCGGAGGAGGTGCTGGACCCTCCCGTCTACGGGCGTGGCGCCATGGTGATCCACAAGCTCCGTGAAGCGGTGGGCGACGAGGTCTTCTTCCGGATCCTCAGGACCTGGACCAAGCAGCATCGCCACGCCAACGCCGACACCGGTCAGTTCATCGCCCTGTGCGAGCAGATGTCGGGGAAGGACCTCTCCAAGGTCTTCGACGTCTGGCTGTTCGGCAGGCACAAACCGTCGCACCCGTGAGTGGCTGTGCCCGTCAGCGGTGGCTCAGCACGTTGACCACCCTGCCACTGGGGTCGCGGACGAAGAACCGCCGCACGCCCCACTCCTCGTCCTGCAAGGGGTGGACGATCTCCGCGCCGCTCCCCCGCATGACCGCGTAGGCCGCGTCCACGTCGTCCACCTCGATGCTCATGTCGGGGACGACGGGCGCGGTCTTGTCGTTCGTCATGACGCTGATCTGCGCTGCCGGGCCGGCCGGGGAGGCGAGCGTCACGATCCAGCCGTGGTTCATGACCTCTTCGAGGCCGAGCAGGCCGTAGAAGTCCCGGCTCTCCTGAACGGCTTGCGACTGGATGTTGGGCACGACGCGGCGAACGGTCATCGATGACTCCAGACAAAGGCGGGGCTTCTCAGGTGGCGATGGTAGCCAGGCCGGCGATGCCTACGACATAGATGACGACCGCGGCGATGCTGTCGATGCCCAAGCGGGCGTGCCGGCGGCGGGGACGGAAGATCAGGCCTGCCATGTAGACGACGGTCAGGATGATGCCGAGGGCGGTGAGGTAGATGTCCGTGTCGTGGGCGGCGGGGAGCACCGGCTTGCCGGAGATCACGGTGGCGAGCAGGAACAGTACGGGCAGGAAGGCGTTGCCGCCGAAGATGTCGCTGATGGCGAGCTGGTAGTCGCCCATCTTGGTGGAGGTCAGGCCCGTACTCACCTCAGGCAGCGAGGTGGCCGCGGCCAGCACGGTCGCACCGAACAGCACCCCGCTCAGTCCCTGTCGGGCGAAGAACTCCTCGCCGCTGCGCTCGATCACCACGCCCGCCACCAGCGTGGCCAGCGCGGACACACCGAACACGAGGGCGGCCCGGGCGGTGGTCACGCCCTTGTCACTGGCCGCCTTCTCCTTCTTCCCCTTGGAGTGACCGCGCGGCTCGGGCTGACTGTCCGGCGCGTCGCCGCCCTCCCGCCACGGCAGGCCCCGCCCGGCCCGGTTCAACAGGATCAGTCCTACGACCCACAGCGCGGCGATCGCCACCGAGGCGGGGGCCAGGCGCGCGGCGCGCAGTGCGGGAGAGAGCTGGGTGCCCATCACCACGACGGCCAGGACGACCACCACCAGGGCGCCTTCCAGGACCAGTTGCAGGCTGGCAGCCAGCCGGGTGAGTGGGGCGCGCGGGCGTACACCGGCCGCGTCCAGGACCGCGAGGACGACGGTCTGAACGGCGATGCCGCCCAGGATGTTGCCCACGGCGACGTCGAGTTGGCCGGCCATCGCCGCGCTCGCGGTGATGGCGATCTCGGGCAGGTTCGTCGCTATGGCCAGCAGGACGAGTCCGCCGAGCGCACTTCCCAGGTGGAGCCGCTCGGCGAGCACGTCCGTGCTGTCCGACAGTTTGATTCCCGCAACCCAGATGACGGCCGCGCTGGCGAGGAACAGCACCAGCAGCACCGGCGAACCCAAAGATCCCATGGCCCGCTGAGTACCCGGCGGTCGGGGAAGGAACCTGACGGCTTCGGCGCGCTAATGACATGCCCCGGGGCTGCGGGGCGACGCCGGCCGGCTGCGGGGCGTCGCCGGCCGGTCAACGGCGGTTTCGGGCCACTGCGGCGGCCACGCCGAGCGCGGTGGCCGCGGTGAGGGCGGGAATGAGGCCGCGGCGTCGCTGTGACAGCCACAGCAGGGGGTCGTGGGCGTGTGCCTGGTCGTCGAAGACGCCGTGGGCGCCGCGGTCGGTGCGGGCGTCGGCGGGCTGGTGGAGGTTGGGCTCCCAGCGGGGCAGGTCCCTGTCGGTCTGCTGACCGCCCACGCCCTTGCGGGCCAGGTAGATGTCCAGAAGCTTGGGTGCCAGGCGTTCACCGAGGATGGTGTAGGCGGTGGACAGGCCGACCCACATGTTGCGGCGGGGGTGTTCGGCGAGGAAGACGATGCCCTTGGCGGGCAGTTCGGGCTGGAAGACGGGCGGCACGGGCATGGGGTGCTTCGGCATCCGGCTGAGGTTCCAGTTGAACTGCGGGGTGTTCAGGCCGGGCAGCTGGATCATGCAGACCTTGACGTCGCTGCGCTCGTGGAGCAGTTCGGTCATCACCGACTCGCTGAAGCCCTTGACGGCGTGTTTGGCACCGCAGTAGGCGGACTGCAGGGGGATGGAACGGTAGGCCATGGCCGAGCCGACGTTGACGACGACTCCCCGGTCGCGCGGCCGCATGCGCTCGAGGGCGGCCCTGGTGCCGTTGACCTGGCCCAGGTAGGTGACCTGGGTCATGCGCTCGTACTCCTCCGGTGAGGTGTCCCAGAAGAAGGCGAGCGAGCCGGCGAAGGCCGCGTTGACCCACACGTCGATCTCGCCGAGTTCGTCCTCGATCCGCTCGGCGGCCGCTCGTACGGCGGTGTGGTCGGCGACGTCGGTGGGGATGCCCAGCGCGCTGCCCCCGGCGGCCTCCACGTCGGCGACCGCGCCGTCCAGCCCGGCCTGCCCGCGGGCGAGCACCGCCACGTCGTAGCCGCGGGCGGCGAACTCGCGCACGGTGGCACGGCCCACCCCGGCGGTCCCGCCGGTCACCACGGCAAGCCTTCGCCCTGTCCTGCTCGGCATGAGTGATCCGTCTCCCTGCTTCCGGGGTGGCCGGCGGCGCCTGCGCTGTCGGGGTTCTCTGGGTACCCGCGGCGCGGAGGCGCGCAAACGGATCGCCGGGCGAAGGTGTGAATCCGGTGGGCCGCACTGACGCCGGACGCCGGCCCCGTCTGCGCCGCGTTGCCGGACCCGTCCACCGGGGGCTGTAATCACGCGGATTCCGCGGTGGGGAGGGAGTTCCTGTCGAGGGGTGTACCGGCGGAGCACGTACCGAGGGCGAACGCGCGGTGGGCGAACTCGGTTGCGGGTCAAGCAGTTTGTGATACGTTCGCCGCCGCCGTGCATCGCTGCGAACCGAGGAGGTGAGACCGATCAACGCTGTGACAGGTCGGGACTCCCTCTCTCGCATGGTCTGGGGAGTGCCCGCAGAAGGCATCCCGAAAGGCTCGAAACGCTATGCGCTTCACCTCGCAGACGTCGTCCGACGGCGTGACCGAACAGCTCTTCACCCTCGGTGAGATTCCCGGCGTGTTGTGGACGCCGGAAGGCGCCGCCGGTACCCGTCCGCTGATCCTGATGGGACACGGCGGCGGCCGGCACAAGAAGGCACCCGACATGGTGGTCCGCGCGCGCCGCCTCGTGACCGAGTGCGGTTTCGCGGTGGCGGCGGTCGACGTGCCCGGCCATGGCGAACGGCCGATGGACGAGAGGTACGACCGGAT
>NZ_BMVJ01000014.1:166819-170517 GCF_014650655.1 Streptomyces anandii JCM 4720 | reverse complement strand
CGCGACCGAGAACCAGGCGCGCGTGGAGGCCGGTGAGGAACCGGCTCCGCTGATCGCCGCTTTCCAGGCGCTCGTGGCCCGCCGGACCGTCCCGGAGTGGCGGGCGGTCCTGGACGCGGTCCAGGAGGTCGAGTACGTCGGCGCCGGTCCTGTGGGCTATTGGGGCGTGTCGTTGGGTTGCGGACTCGGCGTTCCGTTCGTGGCCGAGGAACCCCGGGTCCGCGCGGCGGTGCTGGGCCTGGGAGGCGCGTCGGCGTCGGCCGAGGCGGCCGCGCGGATCACCGTCCCGGTGGAGTTCCTGGTGCAGTGGGACGATGAGCGGGTGCCGCGGGCCCAGAGCCTGGCGCTGTTCGACGCCCTGGCCTCGGCCGAGAAGACGCTGCACGCCAACCCCGGCAAGCACGGGGAGATCCCGGCGTTCGAACTGGACAGCACGCTGCGGTTCTTCACCCGGCACCTCGGCTGACACGGTCACGCACCTCAGCCCTGCCAGGCGTCGGCCACCGAGGGGGCCAGGGCGATTGCCTGGGCGTGGCCCGCACGGGCGGCGGCAGGGCGGTGTGTGTCGTCCGCCAGGTTGCGGCCCATCGTGCGCCGCGCGGCGCGGTCCGGGGACAGCAGGACGACCCTGGCCCCGTCGTCGGACAGTTCCGCGGCCTGCTGGGGCGCGCTCGGGTGCGGGCCGACCGCCCGGGGGACGGGCACGACCGCCAATACCCGGCGGTATCCGCGTGCGAGCTGGAGGTTGGCGGTCGAACGGCTGCCGCCGTCCATCCAGCGCCGGCCCGCCACGGTGACCGGCGGCCATACGACGGGTACGGCGCAGCTCGCCGCGACCGCTTCGAGAAGTGTCACTCCTGAGTGCGAGTCGAACACCTCGGTCCGTCCGCTGTGCGCGTCGACCGCCGCGATCCGCAATTCGCGCTCGGGCCAGTCGCGTACGTCGCCCAGGAGCGCGCCGACCGTGTCGAAGACGTCCGACTCCGGGCCGGTCGGGGCGTGCAACGCTGCCCGGGCGAGGCGTTCGACGGACCGCTGGGGATCACGGGAGCCGAGAGCCGCCCAGAGGAAGCGCGCCGTCTGGCGGGCGGTCACCGGCAGGCGGACCGCGTCCGCTCCGGAGAGCTGACGCTCGTAGAGGTCCGAGGCCGGGACGCCCGACCGGAGCCGGCTTCCGAAGACGGCACCGGCGGAGGTGCCGATCACGACGCCGGCGCCGGCGAGATCGATCCCGGCCTCGGTGAGCCCGGCGAGCACCCCGGCCAGCCAGGCCCCGCCCACCGGCCCCCCGCCGCCGAGCACAAGTGCGGTGCCGGACATGCTTCCCCCTCCACCGTGAACGGTCGCGGACAGCCCCGCCCGCGCGAGCACAAAGCGGGGACATCTCCCCGTTTCACCGTCCGACGATAGCATGCGTAACGGGGAACGCTCCCCGGTACGGGGCGGGAAAGGGAGGCACCAATGGACGACCGTCCGCCGGCAAGGCGGCGCCGCGACGCGCTGCGCAACCGGAGGCTGCTGACGGAGACAGCCCGCGAGGTCTTCGCCGAACAGGGCCTGGACGCCCCGCTCGACGAGATCGCCCGGCGGGCGGGCGTGGGCAACGCCACCCTCTACCGCCACTTCCCCACCCGAGCCGCGCTCGTCGACGAGGTCTTCCGGGACGCGCTCAAGGAGACCACGGCGGCGGGCGAGCGGGCACGGACGGCCGAGGACGCGTGGGCGGGACTGACGCGGTATCTGCGAACGGTGTTCGCGGGCCTGGCCGCGGACCGCGGCACCAACGACCTCATGACCACGAACCTGGAAGGCGTCACCTCCCTCACGGCGATCCACGCCCACAACCGCGAAACCATCGACATGCTGCTCCGGCGCGGTCAGGAACAGGGCACCGTCCGCCCGGACCTCACCACCGAGGACGTGCTCCTCACCCTGGCGGCACTGGGCAGGGCCGTTCCCGCGCTCACCACGGTCGCCCCGGATGCCTGGCTCCGCCCGCTCGCCCTGCTCCTCGACGGCCTTCGCACGGGCGCTGCCGCTCCTCCTCTGCCCACGCCGGCCCTCACACCCGGCCAGCTCGGCGAGGTGCTGCTCAACCTGGGCCCACACGGGCGGCGTTGAGGCTCCTGGACCGAGTTGGCCAAGTTCGCGGAGTTCCTCACGTCCGCCGGCTCAGACCCGCCGATCCTGGTGCGGGCCCGGCGAAGGGAAGGACGCGGAGCTGGATCCGGCGGCGCCGTCGGGGCCGATACCGAGGGCCACCGCGGCGCCTGCCGCCCTGGCCGCTTCGGCGACGGCCGGCCGGGACCGGCCCGCGCAGGCCGCGTGGACCGCCTCGCTGCCCAGCGGCCGGCTCACGAGCAGACGGCCGGAGTCGGTGCCGCCTCTCCCGCCAGGTCCCCGGCCACCGCCGCGCCCGGCACGTCGTACCGGGCGAGCAGACCGGGCAGCCTCTCCTCCCGCCGGTTCCGCATCTCGTTGAGTGCCGACATGCCGAGAACGTAGATGCGTGCGCCGGACCACGTCGGTGTCGTCTCCGTGCGCGGCGACGGCACCGACGAGATCGGCGCCCTGTGGGAGAGGCTCTCGCAGGGCGCGACGGTGGTGCAGCCGCTCGCACCGTCGCAGTGGGCCCCGCTGTACGGCATGCTCACCGACCGTTTCGGCGTCACCTGGGTCCTGGACGTGGCGGCCCCGTACAACGGCTGAGCCGCACCCGCCCGCGTCGTCGTCCTCCGCACGGCAATTCCCGCGGCCGGCCGTCTCAGTTCTCGTCCACCGGCTGGTGGTAGACGCGCCGGACGCTGGAGCCGAGGCGTGTGATGTCGGCGCCGTAGATGTGCAGGGAGATCGCCTTGCCCGGGCCGCCGTTCCGGACCCGGTGGATGTCGCCGGGCGGCGCGAAACCGCACACCTCGCCCTGTTCGTTGACGACGTCGCGGGTGCGGACCAGGCGGGCGGTGTGGCTGCCGGGAACCAGTTCGAAGCGGCGCTCGTGTTCGCGGCCCGCGTGGACGCCCGTGACGCACCAGGAGACGTGGTCGTGGATGGAGGTGTGCTGTCCCGGCAGCCACACCAGGGCGACGATCGAGAAGCCGCCGTCCTCCTCGGCGTGCAGGACGTGCTGGCGGTAGCGGGCCGGGTCGCCCTCGCACTGATGGTCCGTCAGCAGGTCGCCGGCGCCCAGGTGCGGGGCGAGGCGTTCGCCGACCAGGTGGGCCGTGCGGTCGGGGGGCAGGCCGCGCCGGACGACGTGTTCCACCTCGCGGACGAGCAGGCCCAGCCGGGGGGTCACCTCGGTGCGTGTGCGGGTCGTGGAAGAGGTCATGACGGCAGCGTCGGGCGGGTAACCCCCTTGCGTCCAACGACAGTTGCTTCGGAATGCCCCAACGTGGGCTTATGGCCGGGCGCCTGCGGGAGACCGGCGGATCAGCAGCCTACGCGCCGTTCGGCGGCCGCCTTGATCGTGTCGACCACCAGGGCGGTGGCCGGGACCCGGAGGTGTTCGCGCAGTACGTAGGCGGAGACGCGGCGGCGCGCGGCCGGCTGGAGGGCGCGGCCGGCGACCCGGTCGAGCCGGAGGAAGGAGAGCACCAGGCCCGGCACCATGGCCACGCCCAGCCCCTCGGCGACCAGTGACTGCATCACCAGGCCGTCGTCGGTGGCGAAGGCGATGTCGGGGGCGAAGCCCAACTCGG
>NZ_BMVJ01000014.1:164727-166791 GCF_014650655.1 Streptomyces anandii JCM 4720 | reverse complement strand
CGCACTCGTGCAGGAAGTGGGTGCGGCAGCGGGTGCAGCCGGCTATCCAGCGTTCCTCGGTGAAGTCGGCGAGGCGTACCGTGCGCCGCCTGGCCTGTGGATGGCCGACCGGCATCAGCACGGTGAGCTGGTCCTCCAGGAGCGGGATCTCCACCACGTCGGCCGGCAGCGTCTCCGGGAGCCCGGGGTAGGTGAAGGCCAGGGTGATGTCGCATTCGCCGCGCGCGAGGCGCTGGAGAGAATCGGGGGGTTCGTCGTCGAGCAGGCTCACCCGTATCCCGGGGTGGCCGGCGGCCAGTTGGGCCAGGGCCTCGGGTACGAGGGTGGCGTTGGCGCTGGGGAAGCCGCAGACCCTGACCCGGCCGGCCCGCAGCCTGGTGATCGCGGTGACCTGTTCCTCGGCCACGGACAGGCTGCCGAGGATGGCCTCGGCGTGCCGGGCGAGCGTCTCACCGGCCTCGGTGAGCCGCATGCGCCGGCCGGCCCGGACGAACAGCGGGCTGCCCACCGCGCGTTCGAGGGCCTTCATCTGCTGGGTCACCGCCGGCTGCGTGTAGCCGAGGGCCGAGGCGGCCCCCGAGTAGGTGCCGGCGCTGACCACCGCGTGGAAGGTCTTGATGTGCCGCGAATCGAACACGCGTCGAATCATAAGCAGAAGTTGGGGTGCGGGCGGGGGCTGCCGTGCGCATCCCCCGCACCGGTGTCCGTCCCGCCCCCACCGACCCGGTAACGGTTCCGGCCGGCCTTGCGGTCGCGGTCAGCTCTCCGCGGGGACCAGGGCGGTGCTCTCGCGCAGTTCGGCGGTCACGCGCGCCTTCTCGGCCCGGTAGTGCTCCACGGAGGCCAGCTTCACGTCCTCGTATCCGCGGACGGCGTCGGGCAGTTCGGCGAGGCGGCGGACCACGGGCAGGTTCTCCGCCGTCAGCAGCGCGAGCGCGTCGCCGACCGACTCTCGGTACTCGTCGACGAGTTCACGCTCCAGGCGGCGTACGGGATGCAGCCCGAAGAGGTCCAGGCGGGTCCCCCGCACGCGCCGCAGCGCCCGCAGCACCCGGAAGGCCGGGCGGGCCCAGGTCCCCAGGGCGATCTTCCTGTCCATGCCCGCGGCGCGCAGGACGGGCGGGTGCAAGAGGTAGGAGCGCCTGCTTCCGCTGCCGAAGGCCGCCGTGATCTCCTCGTCGACGGCCGGGTCGAGGGCGAGCCGCGCCACTTCGTACTCGTCCTTGTACGCCATGAGCTTGTGCAGGTAGCGCGCGACGGCCTCGGTCAGCTCGGTCGAGTCCTCGCCGGCGGCGGCGCGCTCGGCCCGCGCCACCGTGGCGACGAAGTCGGCGTAGTCACTGGCGTAGCGCAGGTCCTGGTAGCCGATGAGGTCGGCGACGCGCACCGTGAGGAGGCGGTGCAGTTCGCCGCCGGTGTCGCCGGTGACGCGGGCGACGAGTTCGTCGGTGCCTGCGGGCGGGGGCGTCTTCGCGGCCTCCCGGGGCTCGGGGCCGGTCGTCGCGGCGCGCAGGGCGTCCGGGTCGGCGACGGCCTGGCGGCCTCGGCGGAAGGCCTGGATGTTGCGTTCGACGGCGACCGCGTTGAGGGTGATGGCCTCCTCGACGGCCGATGCGGGCATGGGCAGCAGGCCGGTCTGGTAGGCGGCGCCGACCAGCAGCATGTTGGCGTACTGCTCGTCGTCGAAGAGTTCGGTGGCCAGGGCGCCGGTGTCCAGGGCGACGAGCTGGCGCACCGCGCCGTCGACGGCGCTGCGTACGGCGCCGGGGGCCGGGAAGCCGACCTGGGTGTGGACCACCATCTGCCCGGTGGGAATCTCCGTCGTGCTCATGACGGCGACGGTGCGGTCCGGGGAGGCGACACGGAGGTAATTGGGGTCGGTGGCGACGAGCGGGTCGCAGGCGAGGTAGAGGTCGCAGTCCTGTCCGGCGATCCTGGCGCCCTGTTCGACGGCGCCCGAGGTGATCCTGAGGTCGGAGACGACCGCGCCGCCCTTCTGGGCGAGGCCGGTCTGGTCCAGGCCGCGCACCTGGTGGCCGTCGATGACGGCGGCGGTCGCCAGCA
>NZ_BMVJ01000014.1:141070-164696 GCF_014650655.1 Streptomyces anandii JCM 4720 | reverse complement strand
CCTGCGAGACGGTGACGATGCCGGTGCCGCCGATGCCGGTGATCCGCATGCCGAAGGAGCCGCCGCCCTCTGCCCTGCGGACCGGCTCGGGGACGTCACCGGCCGCGAGTGGGGCGGGTACGCGGCGCTTTCGGCCACCCTCGGCCGGGATGACGGTCATGAACGCCGGGCAGTCGCCGTCCAGGCACGAGTAGTCCACATTGCACGAGGACTGGTCGATGCGCGTCTTGCGGCCGAACTCGGTCGAAGCGGGGTGGACGGACAGGCAGTTGGACTTGCGGCCGCAGTCGCCGCAGCCCTCGCAGATGCGCTCGTTGATCCAGACGCGCCTGGCCGGGGTCTCGGCCCTGCCGCGCCGGCGGGCCCGCCGCTTCTCGGCGGCGCACTCCTGGTCGTGGATGAGGACGGTGACTCCGGGGGTGGCCTTCAGCTCGGCCAGCGCCTCCTCGATGCGGGCCCGGTCGAGTACCCGTACCGCCCTGGGCAGACCGGCCCGGGGGACGCGCTTCCTGTCCTCGGTCGTGATGATCACCTTGGCGACGCCCTCGTCGAGGAGCGTGGCGGCGAGCCGGTCGACCGGCAGCGCGCCGACGGCGTCCTGGCCGCCGGTCATGGCGACCGTGCCGTTGTAGAGGAGCTTGAAGGTCACGTTGACCCCGGCGGCGACCGCGGCCCGCACGGCCAGGCTGCCCGAGTGCATGAAGGTTCCGTCGCCGATGTTCTGCACGAAGTGGTCCTCGTCGACGAACGGCTCCATGCCGATCCACTGGGCGCCCTCGCCGCCCATCTGCGTCATGCCGACGACCGTGCCGACCTGTTCGGCGTCCATGAACAGCACCATCGCGTGGCAGCCGATGCCCGCGCCGACCAGCGAGTCGCCGCCCGCGGTGGTGGAGGTGTTGTGCGGGCAGCCCGAGCAGTAGTACGGGCTGCGGTTGAGCAGCGGCGGGGACAGGGCGGCGCGGGGCCTGGGCCGACGGCGCCAGGCGAGGGCCGCCTCGACGCCGAGCGGGGCGAGCACCTTGGACAGCCCGGTGGCGACGGCGTCCGCGTCGAGCTCTCCGGAACGGCTGAACAGGGTGCGCCCGTCCGGGCCCTCCTTGCCGTGGACCGCGGGGGCGCCGGGGCGGCCGTAGAGGATCTCCTTGACGGCGGCCTCGAGGAACGGCCGCTTCTCCTCCACGACCAGCAGGTGGTCCAGCCCCTCGGCGAACTCGGTGACGGCCTCGCGTTCGAGGGGGAAGATCATGCCGAGCTTGAGGATCCGGATGCCGTAGCGGGCGAGGTCGGCGTCGGTGAGTCCGATGAGGCGCAGGGCCTCGCGCACGTCGAGGTAGGTCTTGCCGGACGTCAGGATGCCGATGCGGTCCGAAGGGCCGCGCAGGACCACGCGGTTGAGGCCGTGCAGCCGGGCGTACTCCACGGCACGCGGGAGCCGGACGTCGTGCAGGCTGCGCTCCAGGGCCATGAGGTTGGCGCCCAGGAGCATCGCGCTCGGCTTGTGCGGGTTGGGGCCGGCGTCGCCGTCGGTGACCGTGATCCGGTCGGGCGCGACGAGGGCCGTGGACGCCGCGTCGGCCACCGCGGTCGTGATCTTCAGGCCGGTCCACAGGCCGCTGAAGCGGGAGAGGTACTGCGCGTGGACCCCGAGGTCGAGGACGTCCTGGGAGTCGGCCGGGTACAGCGTCGGCATGGCGAGGTCGGCGAGGGTCGCCTCGCTCGCGCACGGCACGCTGGACGACTTCGCGCCCGGGTCGTCGCCGACCAGCGCGACGGCGCCGCCGGTGGGGCCGGTGCCCACCAGGTTCGCGTGGCGCAGGGCGTCGCAGGCGCGGTCCAGGCCGGGTGACTTGCCGTACCAGATGCCCATGACGCCGTCGTGGCGCGAGGTGCTCACCTGGCCCGCCAGCTGGCTGCCCATGACCGCGGTCGCGGCGAGCTCCTCGTTCAGGCCGGGCTTGTGCACGATGTCGTGCTCGCGCAACAGCCCCTCGCGGCGGGCCAGTTCGAGGTCGTAGCCGGCCAGGGGCGATCCCTCGTACCCGGAGACGAAGGTCGCGGTGCGCAGCCCGCCGCGCCGGTCGTGGGCGGCGCGGTCGAGCAGGATGCGGACCAGGGCCTGGATGCCGGAGAGGTGCACCGTGCCTTCCGCGAGGCGATAGCGGTCGTCCAGACGCAAGCGCCGGCCGGTCTGCTGCCCGACTTCGGTGACGGATGCCGTCATAGCCCTCTCCCTGCCCTCGTGGGGGCACGACCCCACCGCACAACTGGACTGATGGGCCAGGAGTATGCGGTTGTCGGAGACCGGCTGACAATGATGCGCCGAAAAGTTGGGCCAATGGCCCAGTGGGGGTCGTCTCCGGTGGCTGCCCGGCGGGCCGGATGCCCAGTGCCGGCAGGGCGTGGGCTCGGCGCCGTCGGCCCGGGTGGAGCGAGGTGACGCCGGGTCCGGCACGGACGCAGCCCCCGGTCACGGCCCGGTGATCTCCTGGGTTCCGACGACCGCGAGCAGGTCGAGCAGGCCGGCGCTGTCGGTGCCGACCGCCGGGGTGAACCAGAGCAGCCGCTGCCGGCCGTCCTCGCTGAACAGGTTGAGGCAGTTCACCTCGATCAGGCCGAGCATCGGGTGGTTGAGGCGTTTGCGGTCGTTGCGCCGGAAGGCCACGTCCCGCTCGGCCCACAGCGCGGCGAACTCGGCCGAGAGCTCGAGCAGCGAGCCGATCAGCGCGCTCGCCTCGGCGTCCCTGGCCTCCCGCCGGGCCGCGGCGGCGCGCAGGTCGGCGACGAAGGCACGGGACTGGGCCGCGTGATCGGCCTCCGGGTACAGCTCCCGCGCCCCGGGCTCGGTGAACCACCGGTACACGAAGCTCGCACGGGGTCCGGTGAAGGCGGACTGGTCTCCGAGCAGGGCCCGCGCCAGGGGGTTCTGCACGAGGGTGACGTGCAGGTCGGTGATGACCTGCGCGGGCGTCGACGTCAGCCGGTGCAGCAGGTCGAGCATTCCCGGGTGCACATGGGAGGCGGCTGTGCCCTGCGCGGGCACGGGACGGCCGGCCAGGTGGTAGAGGTGGTCGCGCTCGTCACCGGTCAGCCGCAGCGCCCGGGCCAGGGCGGCGATCATCTGCTCGGACGGCTGGGAGCCGGCGCCGCGCTCCAGCTCGTTGTAGTAGTCGACCGACGCCCCGGCGAGCTGGGCGACCTCGTCGCGGCGCAGTCCCGGCACCCGGCGGCGGGGCCCGGTGGGCAGCCCGACGTCGGCGGGCCGGATGCGCTCGCGCCTCGATCGCAGGAAGGCCCCCAGCTCGGTGTATCTCGCAGAACCCATGTCCACCATTCTGGGCTCGGCGGGGTCGCGGACACAGGGGATGACATCCCCTGGTTCCGCCCGCCGGCACCGTCCACCGTGGACGCATGAACACAACCCCGAGCACATCCCCGGCGCCGGCCCGGCGGGTCGCCGTCGTCACCGGCGGCTCCCGCGGCATCGGCCGCGCGGTGTCCCGCAAGCTCGCCCACGACGGCCTGGCGGTCGTGGTGAACTACGCCCACGACCCGGCCGCCGCCGAGGAGACGGTGGCCGAGATCACTGCCGGAGGCGGACCGGCGATCGCCGTACGGGCCGACGTGGCGGACGAGCACGACGTCGCCGCGCTGTTCGACCGGGCCGAGAAGGAGTTCGGCGGGGTGGACGTCCTCGTCAACTCCGCGGGCCGGCTCGCCCTGTCCCCCATCGCCGACCTCGACCTGAGCGTCCTGGACGCCGTGCACCGCACCAACATCCGCGGCACCTTCGTCACCGCGCAGCAGGCCGCGCGCAGGCTGCGGCCGGGCGGCTCGTTCGTCGCCTTCTCGACCTCCGTCGTCGGTACGCAGTTCCCCGCCTACGGTGCGTACGCGGCGAGCAAGGGGGCCGTCGAGGCGATGACGCTGATCCTCGCCCGGGAGCTGCGCGGCCGGGACGTCACCGTCAACGCCGTGGCGCCCGGTCCCACCGCGACCGACCTGTTCCTCGAGGGCAAGTCGGAGGAGGAGATCGAACGGCTCGCGAAGGTGCCGCCGCTGGAGAGGCTCGGCACGCCCGAGGACATCGCCGAGGTGGTCGCCTTCCTCGCGAGCCCGGCGGGGCACTGGGTCAACGGGCAGGTCCTGCGCGCCAACGGGGGGATGGTGTGACCGCGCACCCGGCCGTTGTGCTCGTCACCGGCGCGTCCAGCGGCTTCGGAAACCTCACCGCGCGGGCCCTGGCCGACGCCGGCCACACCGTGTACGCCGGGATGCGCGCCACCGAGGACCGCAACGCACCCGCGGTCGCGGCGCTCGCCGAGTTCGGCCGGGACCGCGGGGTGCGGGCGTCGGCGGTGGAGATGGACGTCCAGGACCAGGAATCGGTCGACGGCGCCGTCGGCCTGGTGACGGCCGAGCAGGGGCGGATCGACGTGGTGGTGCACAACGCCGGCCACATGGTCCTCGGGGCCGCCGAGGCGTTCACCGTCGACCAGCTCGCCGACGTGTACGACGTCAACGTGCTGTCCACGCAGCGGGTGAACCGCGCCGTGCTGCCCGTCATGCGCCGTCAGGGCCGGGGGCTGCTCGTATGGGTCGGCTCCTCCTCCACCCGCGGCGGTCATCCGCCGTTCCTGGCGCCCTACTTCGCCGCCAAGGCCGCGATGGACGCGCTCGCCGAGAGCTACGCCGCCGAGCTGGTCAAGTTCGGCATCGAGACCACCGTCGTCGTCCCCGGCGCCTACCCGAGCGGCACCAGCCACTTCGCCCACGCCGGCGTGCCGGCCGACACCGCGCGCGCCGCGGAGTACGACGAGCCCTACGGTCCCCTCAGGGACACCGTGGCGCAGTCCCTGAGCGACATCTTCCCGCCCGGTCACGACGCCGGCGAGGTGGCCGGCGAGATCGCCCGCGTCGTCGCCCTCCCCCACGGGGAGCGGCCGCTGCGCACCCATGTCGACCCCAGCCGAGACGGCAGCGAGGTGGTCTCCGCCGTGTACGACCGCATCCGCGCCGAGTTCTTCCGCCGTATCGGCATCGGTGAACTGCTCACCGCGCACGCGAGCCTCTGAGCCCGCAAACCACTGCAAGACCCCGTATCCAGGAGAGAACAGCCATGCCTTTCGCCAACTTCAAGGTGCCCGCGGGCACCGTCACCGCCGAGGACAAGAAGAAGATCATCGAGCGCACCACCGATCTGTACGCGGAGATCTACGGTGAGCGGGCCCGTGCCACCACCGTCGTCATCGTCGACGAGGTCGCCGACGGCGGGTGGGGCGTCGCCGGCAACGTCCTGACCGCGGCCATGCTCGGGGGTGAGGACCGACCTGTGGGTGGGCCTGGCCAGGACCAGGGCTGAGCAGGCCAGGAACGCCGACTGCACGGTCGGTGCCCCGGCCCGGGCCGGGGCCGACCGGTGGGCCCAGAACGCCGAGCGCCGGCCGTGCTGGAAGCCACTCCTCCGGCCACAGCTGTGTCACAGGTGGCGCCCGTCGTCCGTGGACCGTCAGTCGCGCAGGGCGGCCAGCCAATCGGTCAGGAGCCGGTTGACCTCGTCGGGGCGTTCCTGCTGGATCCAGTGGCCGCAGCCGTCCAGGACATGGGAGGAGACCAGGCCCGGCAGGGTGACCGGATATGCCTCGATCGCGTCGGCCAGCCAGGTCGTGGAGGCGTCCGCGGCGCCGCCGATGAACAGGGACGGCTGGGTGATGGGTGCGCCGTCGTAGGCGGCGAGGTCCTCCCAGTCGCGGTCCATGTTCCGGTAGCGGTTCAGCGCCCCGGTCAGGCCGGTGCGCTCGAACTCACCAGCGTAGAAGTCGAGTTCGGCCTCGTCGAGCCATGCCGGCAGCCGGTCCGCGGGGAACCGGTCCCGCAGCGTCCCGGCCCTGCCGACGAAGTGCGGGTCGGGCGCGCCGGGCGCGGGCATGGTGTCGCCGGACAGGGCCGCGTAGATGCCGGCGAGCCAGCCGCGTACATCGGGCTCGATCTCCGCCTCGGCGCGGCCCGGCTCCTGGAAGTAGGAGACGTAGAACTCCTCGTCGCCGCCCGTCCGGGAGAAGACGTCGCTGGGGCGGGGTCCGCCGCGCGGGGCGTAGGGCACGCTCAGCAGCCCCACCGCCCGGAAGACGTCGGGCCTGAGCAGCGCGGAGTCGGCGGCGACGGCCGAGCCCCAGTCGTGGCCGACGACCACCGCCGACTCCTCGCCCAGGGCGTGCACCACCGACACGTTGTCCTCGACCAGTTCGAGCATGCGGTACGCGTCCGTCGCGGCGGGCCTGGAGGACCGGCCGTAGCCACGGACGTCGACGGCGACCGCGCGGTAGCCCGCGGCCGCGAGGACCGGCAGTTGGTGGCGCCAGGAGTACCAGGACTCCGGGAACCCGTGCACGAGCAGCACCAGCGGCCCGCTCCCCTGCTCGACGAGGTGGATCCGGCCCGCCGGCGAGGGCACCAGCCGGTGGGTGCGCTCCCCGGGCCCGCCGGATGCTCCGCGTTCCGCGATGTGCTGCGACATGTGTCTCCTCCACGAGGGGCGGTCGTTCATGGCTCCATGTCGATCCTGCGCACCTCCCGGGCCCCGGCCGCGCCGATTTGCCGGTTCGGCAATAAGAGCGCGTCCGCGGGTACGCCACCCAACTGCGGTGCGAAACGCAGGGCGTAGGCGCGGATGGCGGACATCGCCAGCCAACTGTCCGCCTGCGTGGAGCAGACCTTCGCCACGGAGTTGCTCACCCGGGGCGTCTGCGGCCTCGGCTGCCTGCTGAAGGAACGGGTGGGCCGCGTCGAGGAGTTCTCCGACGCGATGCGCAGGGCACAAGCACATCCGCAGCGTCTTCGCCAAGCTGGACCTCGCGCCGACCCAGCAGGTCGACAGGCGCGTCGCCGCCGTACTGCACTACCTGGAGGACGCCCGCGGCCGCCGGCGGGCCCATGCGGCCGGTTCCCGGTCGTCTGCCGGGGCCCTGCGTCGCAGGGCTGTGCCCTGGTACGAGGGCCCCGGCCCGCCGTTCGGGTCAGATCTGCGCGGAGAGGTACTGCAGGCACAAACCCGTGACCGACACCACGACCCACAGGCAGCCGCCCAGCAGCAGCGGGCGGTGGCCGGCGCGGCGCAGACGGGCCATGTCCGTCGACAGGCCGATCGCGGAGAGCGCGACGGTGATGAGGAAGACGGAGAGCGTGCTCAGGCCGGAGTGCGCGCGGTCCGGGATGAGCCCGGCGGTGTTGGCCGCGGCGGTGAGCAGGAAGCCGACGAGGAACCAGGGCACCAGCTTGAGCACGTTCACCCGGCCGGTGGGCGCGGGGCCGGCCGGGACGGTCAGGTGTGCGGCGGCGCGGCGGCGGTCGGCGAGGGCGGCCAGTCCCAGGCAGATGGGGATGATCAGGAGGGTGCGGGTGAGTTTGACGACGACCGCGTACTGGCCCGCCTCGTCCCCGTAGGTGGTGGCGGAGGCCACGACGGAGGACATGTCGTTGACGGCCGTGCCGGCGAACAGCCCGAAGGCGTGCTGGCCCAACCCCAGCAGATGCCCGAGGAAGGGGAAGACGAGCACGGCGGCGATGTTGAACAGGAAGATCGTCGACACCGCGTAGGCGACCTCGGCGCTCGCCGCTCCGATGACGGGGGTGACCGCGGCGATCGCGGAGGCGCCGCAGATGCCGGTGCCCACTCCGATGAGGGTGCGCAGGTCGCGTCCGATGCCCAGCCGGCGGCCCAGGAAGCAGGCGGCGGTCAGGCAGGCCACGAGCGAGCCCACCATCACGGGCAGCGAACTGCCGCCGACCTCGACGACCTGGGTCAGCGACAGCTGGCATCCGAGCACGACCACCGCCAGTTGCAGGACGAACTTACCGGCGGTGGTGATGCCCGGCTGGAGCCGCTCGCCCGGGCGGCGCACCGCGGCGATCAGCACACCGGTGACGATGCCCGCGACGGGGCCGCCGACGATGGGGAGCCAGGTGCCCACGACGGTCGCCGCCGCGGCGACGGCCACGCAGAGCGCCAGTCCGGGCAGCCGCCCGGTCAGGCGGCCGGGCCGGGTCCGGCCGGCCGTCGTGGCGTCCTGACCGGAGGGTCGCCCCGGGGACACGTCACGCCGGCCTGAAGCCTTGTTGTCGATGTCATCGCTCATGAACCAACTCTCGGCAACACCATGATCAGGCCGGTAGCCCCGCGATCACGAGGAGGTCATGCCTTCCGGGCATGACCTCGCGCACGCGCGCCCTCGTTACACTCCGGCCGTGGACATCGGCTGGCTGGAGAGCTTCCTGGCGTTGGTCGAGCACGGAAGTTTCACGCGTGCCGCCGAGGCGCAGCACGTGAGTCAGCCCGCCTTCAGCCGCCGGATCCGCGCGCTGGAGAGCTGGTTCGGTGAGCCTCTGGTCGACCGGTCGACCTACCCCGTGGGTCTGACTCCTGCGGGTGTGAAGGTCCGCGCCGGGGCGATCGAGACCGTGACGGCGCTCGGCGCCGTCCGCGACGAGCTCCGGGGCGGCCGGCAGCGGACCCCGAGAGATGCCGTACGGGTGGCGGTGACGCACACGCTGGCGACGACGTTCTTCGCCCAGTGGTGGGCGCGCTGCGGCGATCCGGACCCCGCACCGTGCGTCCTGCTGCCGTCCAACACGCTCGACGCCTACGACGCTCTGGTGCACGGCGGCTGCGATCTGCTGCTCGCCTACGCCGATCCCGCTCTTCCCCTGAACGTTCCGGTCGCCGAGGCGGAGTGGATGGTGCTGGCGGACGACGTCCTCGCGCCGTACACCGCGGTGACCGACGGCCGGCCCGCCTTCCGCCTGCCCGGCACCGCCGCCGCCCCCGTGCCCGTGGTCACACACAGCCAGGCCGCGTTTCTCGGACATGTGACCGAGCGTGTCCTGTCGGGGCGGGACAAGGAGGACCTGCATGTGCTGCCCCTGGTTCAGAGCGACTTCACCTCCGCCCTTGCCGCCATGGTCCGCGCGGGCATGGGCGTCGGCTGGCTGCCGGAACGGCTGGTGGCCGCCGAGCTCGCCGCCGGCACACTTCAGCGGGCGGGCGATCCGTCGCTGACGGCGAGGCTGGAGATCCGGCTGTACCGCGTCCCGAGCGACAAGGCGCCCGCCCGTGCGGCCGCCGTCTGGCGCCGCGCGGCCGAACTCGCGGCGGACGGTGCACCCGACCACTCCGCCGCCCCGCTCCCGCCTGCGCCGGTGAGCGGCCCGTCGCCCCGCTGATCGCGGCACCGGCGCAGCGGAGGCGCGGTGCGCCCCGGCCGATCCCCCTGGAACCTTCACGGGCCGGTGCACAACCATGGCCAAACCATGGGGAGGGTCACAGGCGTGTTGGCCCCCTTGTTTGGTTCGTCGCGTTTTATCCGGTCGCTTGTCATGCGCAGAACGGCATAGGAATGGTGATGCGGCATCGAACGCGTGTCGCATTCGTCTACGAGCCGCTGCCGGTGGACTCGAGCGGCGCGAGAGGACCAACACCCGTGTCTGGAAAGAAGTTAGGAAGGACCAAGCTCCGGCCCCAGGGACCCGGAGGGCAGAGAAGAAGGCTCGTCCTTCGCCGGATGTCCGTCGGCGCCGCGGCGCTGCTGCTCCTGGGGGCCGGGGTGGCGACCGCCACCGCGGCCGAGGCTGGGAGCGGCTTCCACCGCAACCTCGATCCGAACGCCGCACCCTCGTCCCGGCCGGCCGCCGGGCCCGAGAGGGAGGCCACCGCCGCGGCCTCCCGGCCGGTGTCGGGCAAGAACCCCTCGGCCGGGCCGGGCAAGAAGGACGCCTCCGGTGTCTGGCAGGTCACCACGCCCAGGGTCAAGCTGAGCAACACCGTGACCGACGCCGACGGCAGCACGGCGAACCTGACCTTCGAGGTCTGGACGGCCGACTCCTCGGGGAACGCCAAGACTCAGGTGAAGATCAGCGACAACCAGTACGGCGTCCTGGTGTCCGGCTTCGTCAAGTCCGGCTCCACCGCCTCCGTGACCGTGGGCGCCGGCCGGCTGAAGCCGAACGTCGACTACGTCTTCCACACCTCCGCCTACGCCAAGGACAGCGGCCTGTACGAGACGTCGTGGTCGCCCTGGGCCCGGTTCCGCGTCACGATGCCCGTCGACCTGACGCTGCCCGCCCCCAATGCCTCGGCGCAGAACCCGGACCAGTCCGCGCAGCCGTACACGAACACGATGGCGCCGCCCTCGCCGTGGAAGACCACCGCCGCCCCGAGCCGTGACCGCTCCGCCGCCTCCGGGTCGTTCCCGACCCGCTGCACCACCTCCTCGGACGGAGTGAAGGTGTGCGGCAAGGCCGAGCTCTACGACGGCCGCAACTTCACCCTCCACCGCCGCACCAGCTCGCAGGGGACGGCCGCCGCGTTGTCGTCCCTGGTCAGCGGCTGCGACCCGGCCAACCCGCGGACCGGGCTGTGGACCACGCGCTTCGAGGAGTGCTCGTCCTTCACCATGTCGTGGGAAGCGACTCTCAACAACGCTCCCGTCGGCACCGTGAAGGCGCTCGTGGTCAACGAGCGTCAACTCGACCAGAAATCGGGGAACGTCACCGAGCGGATCAGCGTCACCGACATGGACGTTCCGGCGACCATCCCCGCGTTCACGCTGGACGCCCCGAAGATCGACTGTGAGCCCTCCGGCAACTGCGGCGTGCAGAACGTCAGCGGCTGGACGGGCGCGGCCGCGTGGGTGCCCGGCGACCACCACAGCGTGACGGCGGACGCCTCCTACGTCTGGGGGCCCGACCTGACCGGGCCCAGCACCACCAAGCCGCAGGTGATGAAGCTCGGCGTCGCGGTCGCGCTCCAGGGCAACCCGAAGATCCCGGGCCAGACGGTGCAGACGACCCCCGCGGTCTTCATGGACGTCGTGGGCGGCGACCTGGAGAAGGGCGGAGCCCCCGACCAGATCCGCTGCGACAACACCAAGATCATCAACGCGGTGCCGACGACGGGATGCGTGTTCCACAACTACGTGCCGACCTACACCTTCAACGCGGCGAAGTACCCGCAGGCCTCGTCACACGCCTGGCTGATCCAGCACAAGCTGGCCAACCATCCCGGCAGCAAGGCCGACAGCAAGCCCCTGTACTTCCTGCCCGACGGTGACATCAGCGGCAACCGGACGGTGATCTGCCCCACCGGATGGGCGGCGGCCAACGGCGACACCAGCGCCCTCAACGGCACGACGGACAAGGAGCTGAACTGCGACGAGTTCGCGTTCAACGCCACCTACAACAGCGGCGGGATGCCCTCGCTGGCGGGTGGGCTGAACCCGGTCAGCAGCGGGGACGCCTGTGTGCAGACCCTCGCGAGCAAGCAGGACGGCACCGTGCACCTGTTCAACATCGACGGCCTCGTGCCGACGTGGAAGGAGGTCTGCGGACGGTCCGCGATCTCCGGGAACGACAACAGCGGTTCGATGGCCGCGTTCGCGGCCTTCAACGCGAAACAGCGACTGCTGGACCGTGACCCGTACTGGCTGAACACCAACATGAGCGCGGCGTGCTCCGCCGACGGCACGACCGTGAAGTGCACCATGACCGCGAACAACCAGTAACACCGGCCCGCTCACAGGGCGCCGCGCCGAAAGGGCGCGGCGCCCCCGCCGCTACCGGTTCACACCGGTGAGGGCAGGTGCACCGCGGGCAGCAGACCGAGTTCGATCTCACGGCGCGGCAGCGACAGCCCGAGATGCTCGCCCACCGCCGCGAACAGCCGCTTCGCCAGTTCCTCGTCCTCGTCCTCGGGATCGTCGCAGCCGGGGAAGGTGTCCCGCACCGCCCCGGCCCGGCGCATGGCCCCGTCCAGCGCGGCGAACGCCCCGCGCCGGTCCTCCGGCGGGACCACGGTCTCCAGCAGGCTGTCGCCGGGCTCGCCGGAACTCAACTCGCCGGCGGCGTCGATGTAGCACACCCACGGGTGCTCGTGCAGGAAGCGGTCCAGGCAGACCAGTTCCTCGCCCGGACCCACCAGAGTGTCCTGGCCCAGCCGGTCGAGAAAGATCAGGTGCCAGGTGGACCGCTCGAGCTCCAGGACGTACGTCCACTCGCCGCCGCGGCCGAACATCGCCACGCTGTCGCCCGGGTCCACGCTCAGCCTGTCGAAGTCCTTGAACAGCGGCGGCCGTTCGGCCATGGTGCGATCGGCGCCGAGGCGCACCACGAAGTCCACCGGGTCCACGCCCCGCACCGCCGTGAGGCTGATGTCCGCGCGCATCCCGTCCTTGGTGATCGCACCGCTGTACCAGTGCTCGCCGATCCACGCCAAGCCGTTGTCCGTCACCGTGGCACCCCCGCGCCCTCTCGCCTCGCCTTCTCCTCACACCCTAGTCCCAGCACTCCTGGACGACCCGGTCGGCGAGCACATCCGTGGGGTCGAGGAGCGGGGCCTTTGCGTCTTCGGGCAAGTACCGCGCCGCCAGCGGGAGTTCGGTGCAGGCGAGGACGATCGGTGACGGATCGCTCGCGGTCATCGCGTCGATGGCCCTGCCGAGGTGCCGGCCCGCGGCCACCGGATCGCCCTGCTTGACCTTCTTGATCGCGAGGTCCACCTGCACCTGAGCCGGCTCCTTGGGCAGTACGACGGCGAACCGCGCGTCGTGCAGACGGCGTTGGTAGAGACCGGTGGCCAGAGTGGCGCGCGTGGCGAGCAGCCCCACGCCACGGCCAACGCCGAACGCCTCGCCCCTCCGCCCGAGTTCACCGACCGTCTCGGCCACCATGTCGAGGAACCTCAGCCCCGAGTCCCTCGCCAGGTCCGGCAGGAAGGCGTGCGCGGTGTGGCACGGCATGACGGCCAGCGTCGTACCGAGCGCACGCAGTTGCCGCGCGCCGGCCAGCATCGCGGGATAGGGGTCGGCGCCCCCGGTGCCCAGGACCGGCCCGACCCGGTCCGGGACGGTCGGGTCGGCCCAGATCGCCACGCGCAGGTGGTCCTGGTCGCGGGTCACAGGCGTGCGCTCGACCAGCTTGGCGTAGAAGGCGGCGGTGGCCGCCGGACCCATGCCGCCCAGGATGCCCACCAGATGGTCGCTCCGGGGCGCGCTCACGGCGTCTGGAAGGCGGAGCGGTAGCCGAACAGGCCCGCGCTCCCGCCGGTGTGCAGGAAGACGACGTTGTCGTCCTCGCGGAACCGTCCCTCCGCAATGTTCCCGAGCAGGCCCGCGAACCCCTTCCCCGAGTACACGGGGTCGAGCAGGATGCCCTCCGTGGAGGCGACGAACCGTACCGCCTCGATCATGGTGTCGGTCGGCACGCCGTACCCGCCGCCGACCCAGCGGTCGTCGACCAGGACGTCCGCCCTGGTGACCGTCCCCTCGGCCCCGATGAGGGCCGCCGTACGCTCGGCCAGGCCGAACACGGCGTCGATCTGGGCCTGTTCGGGCTGCCGGACACTGACACCGAGCACCCTGGCCGGGCTGTTCATCGCGCACAGCCCCGCGACCAGGCCCGCCTGCGTCCCCGTGCTGCCGGTGCCGTGCACCACCCAGTCGACGGGGACGGGGGCCGCCTCGAGCTCCTGCGCGCACAGGACGTACCCGACCGCGCCCAGCGGGTTGGACCCGCCGCCGGGAATGACGTACGGCCGCCGCCCCTCGGCGCGCAGCTCGTCGGCCAGGAGCTCCATGGCCTCCTGCATGTCGGTGCCGGCCGGGACCCGGTCGACGACCTCCGCCCCGAGCAGTTCGTCGAGGAGCACGTTCCCGGAGAGCTCGTACTCCTCGTCACGGGTCTGGCGCTTCTCCAGGAACAGCTTGCACTCCATGCCGGCGCGGGCCGCGGCCGCGGCGGTCTGCCGGGCGTGGTTGGACTGGGTGGCGCCCTGGGTGATCAGTACGTCGGCGCCCTGCTGGACCGCCTCCCCCACCAGGAACTCTAGCTTGCGGGTCTTGTTGCCGCCGGTAGCCAGCCCGGTGCAGTCGTCGCGCTTGATCCAGAGGTTGGGTGCCCCGGGACGGCTCCGGCGCAGGTGGGCGGTCAGCCGTTCCATCGGTTCCAGGGCGGTCGGAAAGTGTCCCAGCGGAAAGCGTGCGAAGCGGGCCGTCTGAACCATGGAAGTGCTCCCCTTCACGCGGCATCGGGTGAACCCGTCAACAGTCAATCCCGTGAAGGATCAGCTGTCCAATGTCGGTCACGGCAGGGGGCATGCGCGGCGTGCATGGAGGAGGCCATGTTTTTCGGCCCGATGTGGACGGCCGTGACGGCGAGCGGTGGTCCCGCGGGACGGTTCCGTGAGCGGTTCGCGTCGAAGGAGCGGGAGGAGCCCGCCGGACTGCGGACCGAACACGAGGTGCGGGCCCCCGGCGCCGCCCGAAGGACCGATCACGCGAAGACCCCGCTGCCGACCCGGAGGACGGTAGCCTCGGTGCCGTGGTGTCAGGAACGGAGCTGCCGGATCTCGTGCCCGGGCTGCCGCCGGGATACCGGGCACGACCGATGACCGCCCATGACACCGGTGAGGTCCATCGCCTGGTCGCGGCCTGTGAGCGCGAGCTCTTCGGGCGGGTGCACACCGATGCCGGCCGCATCGGCGCCGACTTCGCACGACCCGGCCTCGTTCCCGGACTGGACACCCGGCTGGTCACCGACCGGGCGGGGCGGGTGGTCGCACGGGCGTGGGTGGATCGGCGCTGCGAAGTGGACGTTCATCCCGATCACCGGGGCCGTGGCCTGGGCAGTGCGCTGCTGGCCTGGGCCGAGACCCGGGCCCGGCAGGCGGGCAGCCCGCGGATCGTCCAGAACGTTCCCGACAGCGACACGAACGCTGTCGCGCTGCTGCGCTCGCGCGCATACGAGCCGATGGTGACCGAGTGGCTGCTGGAGTTCCACATGCCGGCGGAGCCGGCCGTGCCCGAGCCGCCTGCCGGCATCACGGTCCGACCGTTCCGGCCCGGCGACGAGCACGACGCGCATCAACTCGTCCAGGACGCCTTCGACGCATGGCAGCAACGGCGTCAGGGCTACCAGGAGTGGGCCCGGCACACTGTCGAACGCCCCGCCTTCGCCCCCGCGATGTCAGTGGTGGCGTCCGCCGACGGCCAACTGGTGGGCGTCACGCTCTCGCTCGACCTGCCGGACACCGGCGAGGGGTACATCGAACAGGTCGCCGTGCGCGACGACCACCGCAACCGGGGCATCGCCCGCTTGTTGCTGCGCAGCACGTTCCGCGCCTTCCACCTGCGGGGGCGGCGGGCCTGCACCCTGGCGACGCACTCGGGCACGGGCGCGTTGGACCTGTACCTGCGCGTCGGAATGGCAGTCCGCCACAGCTCCACGGTCTTTCGAAGAGACATCACTCAATGAGGTCATTCCGCAACACGGCGCGAAGGGGGAGAGCGCTGCCGCGGGTTGCGGTTTCGCCTGCGTCTTCGACGATCCCGTCGTCATGCGGCCCGGGCTCAAGTGCGTGCTCGGTCACGGCCGGACGAAGGCGAGCCCGAACCGTCACGCGTCACCGCTGCACCGGAGGGTCGAAGGAGAGCCGTGGCCGGTGCAGGGGGGCCGTGCGGGGCTGCTGTGCTGCGGTGAGGGTGCGTACCATCACCGTCGCGGCCGCCGCCGCGCCCACCACCATCGCGTCGGCCGCCACCAGTTGCCACACATCCGTGTACGCGCGCTCGATGACGGAGTCGGTGCCGCCCGTGTACATCAGGCCCACCGCGCTCAGCGATCCGGCCAGCCACAGGCCCCACCACCAGTTCACGCAGCGCGGGAGACGCTGTCCCGGTGCGAGGGCCCGGTGGACGTCGACGACGAGGGAGCGCGGCAGCCACAGGTTGGCGACGGGTGTCACCCAGCCCGCGTAGACCCAGGGCCAGGCGTGGCGGGGCGGGCGTCCCGAGAGGGCGGCCGCGGTGTCCCGGATGCGCAGCAGCCAGGCCAGGAAGGCGGCCGCGCACAGAAGGACGGCCGCGTCGCCCAGTGCGCTGACGAAGTGGTAGCCGTTCTCGAGCGAGGTCAGCGGCCGGTGGCGGCCGTCGCCCTGGTCGGGCGGGCCGGACGCGGGCACCCCCGCCGCGGCGAGCCGTATCTGCCATACCGCACGGGCCGCCCAGGCCGCGCCGGCGGCCACGAGGGCGACGACGGCCCAGCGGGCGGAGCGCCCAACACGGCGTGCCAGAAGCGCGAGTTGGGGTTGCCGGTCGTCCATTCACTCATCCTCGCACGCTCGTTCGGCGGCTCCGCCACCCGATCCGGACGGTCAGCCCTTGTGGTCGTCTCGTGTTCCGGCCGTGCCGGGAGGCTCCTCACCGGGCTTGTTCACCACGGCCGTCCGGATCTGGGCCGTACTGCTCAGCAGCGTGCCGGCCTTGCCGTAGGGCGCGTCCTTGATGAGGTAGCTGCGGAAACCGAGGAAGGAGAGGTCCTTCCTGTCGAAGACCCACTCGGTGTGGACGCCGTTGCGCTTGTCGTCGCGGGCGATGCCGATGCCCGGCCTGCCGATGGCGTCCCACGCCTGCGGGGTCCTGGTGACGCCGGGGATGCGGGCCGCGGCCTCGTAGAGGGCGGCGGCCGTACGCGGTGGCATGACGCCGCCGAGCAGTTCGCCGATCTGCTCGAACACCGCCTGGTCGCGCTCGCGTTGGCCCACCTGCGGGGTGTTGGCGTACAGGTAGTCCAGCAGCTGGGTGGGGTCGGTGGGCAGGGAGCTGAGCCACTGGTAGGTGGGGCGGCTGAACCCGGCCGGTGTGCCGTTCGTGTCACCGAGTTCGGCGTTCAGGGGGAAGGTCTCGCCGTCGCTGCGGATGAGGCCGAGCTTCTTGAGCGGTCCGGGCTCCTGCGCGATCCACTTCTCGTAGTCCTTCAGCGGGGAGACGACGGCCTTGCCGCTGGTGATGTCGGTTTCGCGGATCTTCTCCCGGGTGTAGACGAACTGGTCGTCGCGGACGGCCGGCGCGGCCTTCTTTCCGGCGACGCCGGAGATCTGCCGCAGCAGCGCGGCGGCGGGCTGCATGTCGGTGGCGGTACCGGACGCCGTGCCGGCGGCGGGCTCGCGGTCGCCGCCGGACAGGGCGAAGCCGCCGGCCAGCACCCCGCCCAGGGCGAGGGCGGTCACCGGGGCGAGGAGTGCGGGCCGCAGCAGCCGGCGGGACGGGTGCGCGGAGGCGGCCCGGTCGCGGTCGATCTGGCGCATCAGGAGTTCCTTGCGACGTAGGTGCCGTTCACGCGGAAGGTCCCTCCCGGCCGGGGCCGGCAACAGGCGGGCGATCTCGTCGCGATCGTCGTGCCGTTCGGGAGAGGCGGAGGCCTTGGTGTCCTTCATGTGAGCTCCTTCCGCGCGGGCACGGCCGCGAGTGCGGCCGCACTTGTCATCTCTCCGCGGGTGGTGCGCGGTTCCGTGTTCTCCTGGGCGAGGTTCTCCTCGGCGAGCCGGGCCAGTTTCTTGCGGGCGCGCGAGAGGCGGGAGCGTACGGTGCCGACCGAGACGCCCAGGGCCTCGGCGGTCTGCTGGTAGTCCAGGCCGGACCATACGCACAGGGCGAGCACCTCGCGTTCGTGCTGCCGCAGCCGGCTCAGGGAGGCCTGGACGGCACGCAGGCGCCGTACGTCGTCGATGCGTCCGGCCGCCTGCGGCGCGAAGTCCTCGACTGGGTCCGGCTCGGGCTGACGGGCCAGGAACAGTTGCCGTCGCCGGGTGCTGCGGCGGGCGTTCTCCGCCTTGTGGGTGGCGATGCCCAGCAGCCATGGCAGCAGGGTGCCGCCGTCCTCCCGCACCCGGGCGCGGTTGCGCCACGCGGCGAGGAACGTCTCCGACATGACGTCCTCGGCCGTCGGCCGGTCACCGGTCAGCCGCAGTGCGTGGTGGAACACGGCGCGGGCGAACTCCTCGTACAGCTCGCCGAACGTCTCGCGGTCCCCCTCGCGCACGCGGCGGCGTACCTCGATGTCTGAGTCCCTCACATCTCGTTCTCTCCGCGGCGCCACCGGCGTTGCGGTGATCCACGTCACTGTACGTCGGGCGGTGGACGGCGATCCGTCCACCGCCCGGCGCAGGGCCGTCCCGAGGGGGTGGCGTTCCCTGGGCCGGCGCCCACCGCCCCTACTACGCCGCCTTCTCGGCCGGCGCCGCCATGACCGCGGCCGAGCCCGACTACGCCCTCACGGCATGGCCGCGATCCTCGGCCGTCTGCGGGAGGCCGGCGCGGCCCGCGTGGGCCTGCTGTCCGGTCCCGAGCCCGACGCCTACACCCAGGACCGCGAGCGCCTCTGCCGCCAGTGGTGCGCCGAGACCGGACAGGCGGCCCTCGTCGAGACTCCCGCGACCTCGGAGGACCCCGTGGACGCGGCCCTGCGCCTGCTGTCCGCGCCCGCCCGCCCCGACGCCGTGCACGGCCTCAACGAGACCTACGGACAGGCGGGAGTCCACGCGCCGGCGAGGGACGGGGCCGCTTCACTCGTCAACGGACGTGAGGTGTAAGGGGGTTGTCCCAGACCTTACTCATCACCCCCGCCCGTCAAGGGCTTGGCGGCTGGGTGTCTTCCTCGGCGCGGTGGACGCGGGCGACGCCCCAACCCACCAGGAGCGCGGCCAGGGTGGTGAGTGCGAGGGCGGCGCAGGTGACCGCCTGGCGGAACTGCGCGGTCTGATGGGTGCTCCAGTGCGGTGCGGTGATGTCGCCGGTGAAGAGCGCCGCGAGGATGGTGCCGCCGACGGCGATGCCGACTCCGGTGGTGACTTCGCCGGCGGTGTCCACGAGCGCCGCCGCGATGCCGGTGCGGTCGGCCGGCAGACCGCGCATCACATTGGTGCCGGCGACGACACCCACGACACGCATACCGGCGGCGACGAGTACGAGCGCGAGGGCGACCCACACGTATCCGAGGCGGCCGAGCAGCCCGTAGACGGCGAGCCCGCACACGACGACCGCGGCGCCGCACCAGGCGGCCTTGTCGAGACCCAGCCGGGTGACGAGCGGCCCGATGACAGCGCCGCCGGCGATGAGCACGACGACCTGCGGCAGCATTCCCATGGCAGCCCGGGCGGGCGTCCAGCCCCAGTCGAACTGGAGCTGCAGGGTCACGAGGTAGCCGAGACCGGCGGTGGCGAGGGCCGCGGCGGCCTTGAACGCCAGACCGCTCGACACCAGTGGTCGGGCCATGAGCCGGAGGTCGAGCAGCGGATGGCGGGCGGAACGCTCGCGCAGGACGAACAGCACCGCCGTCACGACGGCCGCCGCCGCGGTCAGCCAGGGAAGCGGCGACGCGGTGCCCGCGTCGACGAACAGCGTCGGCGCGACCAGCGCGAGAACGATCGCGGCCGTGCCGAGCAGCGCGCCCGCGACGTCGACCGGATCGTGGTGCAGTTCGTCCGCCCTGTCGGCGGGGATGCCGCGCCGGATGCCGGCGAACGCGAGCGCGGCGATCGGCACGTTCACCAGCAACAGCACCTGCCACGGGGCGAACGCGAGCACGAAGCCGCCCGCCGTGGGCCCGACCGCGAGGCCGACCAGACCGACGGTCGAGATCAGCGTCGTGGCGCGCACGCGGAGCCCGTCCTCGTCGAACAGGCGGAAGGCCAGGGCGAGGGAGCCCGGCGTCGTCATGGCGGCCGCCACGCCCATCACCGCGCGTACCGCGATGAGTTGCCCCGCCGTGGTGACGAACGAGGTCGCCAGGCTCGCCGCGCCCAGCAGCACCAGCCCTGCCAGCATGACCCTGCGGCGGCCGACCCGGTCGGCCAGCGCGCCGAGGGCCGGCATCAGCCCGCCGAACACGACGGCGTACACGCCGGTGACCCACTGGAGCACCGTCGTCGACGCCGACAGCTCGCGGCCGATGGCCGGCAGGGCGACGTTGAGGATCGAGTTGTCGAGCATCTCGAACAGGAACACCGCGGAGAGCCCGGCGAGTGCCGTCCCCGCTTCGCGCAGGGAGCGTGGCGACGGGAAGGCTTCGGGCGGGAGGCCGGCATTCCCGGCGACTGCGTCACGGCGGACTTTCACTGCGCACTCCTTCGACACGGGGAAGAAGTGGCGGCTCGTCCGATACCGCGTACGCGCGCGTGCCCACCCAACGGTGAACACGCGTTTTTACTTCAAGTGCCCCGATGGTACACCGGGTCCGGAACCGCCCCCGTCCGGTGTCCCGTGCCGGTACCCCTCGGCCGGCGATGAGGTCATGGCCGACGGGAATGAGGGGGTGTGCTGACCGCACGGCCTCGCTGTTCATACCCTTGGGCTATGAGTGGTCTGCCGGATGTCGAAGGGCTGCGGCTGCTGGTGCTCGTCGGTGAGCTCGGCAGCCTCGGCAAAGCCGCGATGGAACTCGGCATCGCCCAGCCCTCGGCCAGCAAGCGGGTGGCGACCCTGGAACGCAGGCTCGGCCTGGCGCTCATCGACCGCACCCGGCGTGGTTCCAGTCTGACGGCGGACGGGCAGGTGGTGGCCGCCCGCGCGCAGCGCGTCCTGGACGAGCTCGCGGCGCTCATGACGAGCGTGGAGGCCCAGCGCAGCAAACTGCGCGCCACGCTGAGGGTGGCGGCGAGCATGACGGTGGCGGAGTATCTGGCCCCGCCGTGGATCGGCGAACTGTGCCGCGCCCATCCCGACCTGCACGTCGGTCTCCACGTGACGAACAGCGAGCACGTCCGGGAGCTGCTGCGCGGCGGCGAGGCCGAGATCGGCTTCATCGAATCACCGCACGTGCCTCGCGGTCTGACCAGCAAGACGGTGTCCACCGACAGGCTGGTCGTCGTCGTCGCGCCGGCCCACCCCTGGGCCCGGCGGCGCAGACCGCTGACGGCTCAGGAACTGGCGGCCACTCCCCTGGTCGTGCGCGAGCGGGGCTCGGGGACCCGGGTCGCCCTGGAGTGCGCCCTGCGACGGGCGGGTGCGGTGGAATCGCGCCCGCTGCTGGAACTGGGCTCCGCCACCGCCGTGCGCGGCGCGGTGATCGCCGGAACCGGTCCGGCGGTGATCAGCGAGCTCGCCGTACGGACCGACATCGCCGACGGGCGGCTCGTCCCGGTGGACGTCGAGGGCATGGAGCTGCGCCGGTCACTGCGCGCGGTGTGGCCCGCCGGGCGGTCCCTGGTCGGCCCGGCCGCCGACCTGCTGGTGGTCGCGGCACGGCACCGCTGAGCGGGCCGCTGGGCTACCGGGTTCGCGGTGTGGCGAGGATGCCGTTGACCAGCATGTCGATGGCCCAGCGGGTGCGCTCCTCGGGGGTCCCGGAGACCAGGTCGGCGGCCTGGGCGTGGATGCGAGGGTAGGTCTCGGCGGAGGCCTCGGCCAGGGCCCGGTTGAGCCGGCGCCATTCCTCGTCCGAGCGGGTGTCCTCGACGCGGGAGGAGTGCTCGGCCGCGGACGCCGTGGCCGACTGGAGCAGTATGTCCACGCCCCACGCGGCCTGGGGCGCGGGCACGCCGCCCTCGTCGAGCAGGGCCAGCAGGGTCTCCACCAGAGTGAGGTAGTGCGGTCCGGCGGGCCGGGTGACGAGGGCGGACTGGGCCAGGCCGGGGTGGGCGAAGAGGAGCCGGGTGTAGCTGACGAGCACGGTGTGCAGCCGCTCCCGCCAGCCACCCTCGTCCGCCGCCTGGGCGAGGTCGACCTGTCCGAGGAGGCGGTCCAGGATCGCCGCGTGCAGCTCGGCGGTGTTGGCGACGTAGACGTACAGCGAGGCCGGGCCGGTGTCGAGCGCGAGCGCGAGACGGCGCATGGTGACGCGCTGCAGCCCCCCCTCGTCCATGAGGCGCAGGGCCGTGTCGACGATGCCCTCGCGGGTGAGGGCGGGCTTGGCGGGTCGTTCCCGGCGGCTGATGGGCATGGGCGCAGCTTACGCGGCATAACACGTTCGTAGCGAACATGTTTCGCGACCCCATCCCCTACGCGGCCCGATCCCCTACGCGGCAGGCCCGGCCCCGCCCGGCAGGCGCCGGTGGCCCGCTGGACCCGCGCTGGAGCAGGCGGTACCCGTACGCCTGGACAGGGATCGGTGGGCCGGTCGGGCCGACCCTCCCGTGCCGCGTCCGGCAAGCGCGCGGCGGTCGGCCTCGAACGCGGCGATCACGCCGTGCTGGAACGGCTCCACACCCGCCTGCTGCCCGCGGCGGGTGAACTCGCGGGCGCGGGCAGCGGCTTGATCACGCTGGGGCCGGTGGACCGCCGGCTCGCCGCCATCACCCGGCGTTCATGAGGCGAGTCGGTCGCCGGACGCCGTGTCGCCGGGCTCCGCGATCGGGGTGTTCAGCCGGCTGTCGCCGCTGCCCGGCGCGTCGGGATTCGCCGTGTGCCGGTACATCCGGGCCAGGGCCGTGCACTGCAGGGCCATCGACAGCGCCATGGCCAGGCAGACGCCCAGCAGGCCTGATCCCGACAGGCCGTGCGCGAGGGTCAGTTGCAGCGCCACCCCGCACGAGGTGATCCGGGCCAGAACCGGACTGCTGCCGCTGCCCTCGAACACACCGCCCAGCGCGATGAAGCACGCGAGCAGTATCAGATACGGACCCAGGCAGCGCAGATAGAGCGCTCCGGCCTCGGCCACCTCGCCCTCGGCCCCGAAGGCCCGCATGATCCACGGTCCGGCGACGAGCAGGGCGACGGCGGCCGCGAGGCCCAGGCCACCGGCGAGCAGCAGCGCCTGGCGGCCGATGCTCCGCCGCTCGTCGCATCCGGTGCCGAGCAGATGCGCGGTGTGGATGGCGGCGGCCTGGCGCACCGAGTAGAAGGCCATGGTCGCGACGTACATCGCCTTGGTCGCGATGCCGTATGCCGCGACCTCGCTCACGCCGATCCGGGCGACGACGGCGACGAGCGCGAGTGCGCCGGCCATCCTGATGAGGAAGTCGGCTGACATCGGCAGGCCGGTCGCGGCCGTCCTGCGTGCATCGGCGCCGAGCGTTCGGGGGCCGGCGCCGAGTCTTCGGATGCCGGCCGATGATGCTCTGGCGGCCTGCCGCAGCATCGCGTTGCGG
This sequence comes from Streptomyces anandii JCM 4720, assembly GCF_014650655.1. Classification (GTDB taxonomy): domain Bacteria; phylum Actinomycetota; class Actinomycetes; order Streptomycetales; family Streptomycetaceae; genus Streptomyces; species Streptomyces anandii. The sequence goes on along the minus strand of NZ_BMVJ01000014.1, from coordinate 141,787 downwards.
CGGAGAGCGAGAAGCCCCGGGACGAGTGCGGCCGTCCGCCCCAGCACGGTGGCGATCGCCGCACCGCGCACTCCCAGCCCGAGGCCGAGGATGAGGAGGGGATCCAGGACGAGTATCAGTCCGTTCGCGAGCACCGAGAGTTTCATGGGGGTGCGGGTGTCGCCGGTGCCCTTGAGGATGCCGTCGACGACGTTGGTGGCGAAGAACACCGCGATGCCCGGTACGGCGATCGAGAAGTATCCGGTGGCCAGGGACAGCGCGGGACCGTCGTCTCCGCCGAGCACCAGCCGGGCCAGCTGCTCGCGGAACAGGTAGCCACCGATGGCGACGACGGGAGTGACCAGCGCCCACAGCGCCCAGCCGCCGCGCACGGCGGAGTGCGTACCCGAGGGATCCCGCGCGCCTCTGGCCCGTGCGACCAGCACGGTCGTGCCGGAGCCGGCGACGAGGATGACGCCGAGCAGCAGGTTCTCGACGTTCGTGGCGACCGCCACCGCGGCGACGGCGTCCCCGCCGAGCCGGGCGACCCAGACCATGTTGATGATTCCGGCCGCCACTCCGGCGAGCAGTTCGAAGTAGACCGGATACGCCAGCGAGACCAACTTCCGGCGGTGTTCCACTGCCCCCATGACCAGACCCCCTCTTTTCGCTATACCTCGATTCGAGGTACAGCGAAAAGAGATAGCATGAGGGTGCCGAGCGAACAAGTGCACGGAC
>NZ_BMVJ01000014.1:127792-141044 GCF_014650655.1 Streptomyces anandii JCM 4720 | reverse complement strand
GGACGCGAGCGGGAGGACGGCGCATGCTGGAGCTGTCGATACTGGGCTTCCTCTACGAAGAGCCCCTGCACGGCTACGAGTTGAAGGCCCGCATCCAGGCCCTGCACGGCCACATCCGTCCGGTGAGCGACGGCGCGCTCTACCCGGCCATCACCCGCCTGGTGAAGGCGGGTTCGATCGAGCAGCGCACCGAGCCCGGCAGCGGTGCCGCACACCGCCGCATCCTGTCCCTCACCGAGGCCGGCCGCAGCGATCTGCTGGCCCGCCTGAGGAACCCCAAGGACGTGGAGATCACCGACGGACAGCGCTTCTTCACGCTGCTCGCCTTCTTGCGCCACCTTCCGGACCCCGCCGACCAGGCCGCCGTGCTGCGCCGCCGCCAGGCGTTCCTCGACACCCCGTCGAGCTTCTTCTACCGCGACGACGAACCCGTACGGGCCGAGGAGGCACCGGACCTGTTCCGCCAGGGCATGCTGCGCATCGCCCGCGCCACGGGAACCGAGGAGAGGAAGTGGCTGCAGGAGGCGATCACCAGTCTGGAGAGCTGAACGAGGTCCAGCGGCCCGTACGGTCCTCGCCTCCGCGGCATCCGCTGAACTACTCCTCCTCCTTCCCCGATCGTCCCTGCTGCCGCGAGCGGTGCACCCAAGCGGCGTACAGGCTTCCCAGTGCGACGCACACGCCGGCGAGAGCCTGCGGCGAGACGTGCCCGACGCAGATCAGGACGACGCCTGCGCACAGTACGCCGAGAAAGGCCACGAGATCGCCGAGAGCGGTCCGGCCGGACTTCGGGCCGCGAGTCATGAGGGTCCTCCCCGCTGAGATGTGCCGGGAACCTGCCGCGGCACAGAGCGCGGAGGCTGCTGCGGCTCTTCCTTGCGAGCCGCGGCGCGATCCACGATGTATCCGGTGGGACGGCTCGATCCAGTTTGTCTCCTTGTCTGTTGGACAAGTAAGACAGACCCGGCGTCGCGCGTCGTGGTTCAGTTCTTCATCGGGTGGGGTGAGCGTGCCGGACAACCAGGGCAGGGGCCGTCCGTACGGCGAGTTCTTCCAGGGGTCGAGCGACGAGGTCAGAACCCTGGCTTCGCACCTTCGCGACTGGACGCGGGAGGCCGGCCTCACCATCGCGCAGTTGGTGGCCCGGTTCACCGAGGACCACTTCTCGGGCGCGATCCCGAGCCGGGCGACCGCCGCGACCCGGCTGAGCGGCAAGAACCTCGACCTCGCCTTCGCGGAGGCGGTGGTCGACGTGTGCTCACCCGACCATCACGTGGCCGGCCCCCGGCTCGAGCTGGTACGTGATCTCTGGAGGCGCTCTCAGCAGCGGAGCACGCCCTCTGTCCAGCGCGGACGGCTGACCGGCGCCTCGCCCTCCGCCTCCGACCAGTCGTACGTGGTGCTCAACCAGCAACGCACCATCGAGGCGCAAGAAGAGCTCCTGCGGGCGCGGGAAGCCAAAAGCCGCGCCGATGAGACACTGAGCCGGAGCAACGCGCTGATCATGATCCTCCTGCGGATGTTCAACGACCTGCAGCTGAAAGTGGCGGATCTCCGACGCCGGGCGGACGGCTATACGGGCGAGGCAGGTGTCGACGCCCGGGAACATCAGCGTGTGCTGTCGAAACTCGACGCCGCGCAAACGCAGTTGACGCAGGTCGAGGAGGAGAAGCGGCAGGCCGAGGCGGAGCGGGACGAGGCTCTGCGCGTGCGGGACGAAGCCGAACGCCGGGCGGAGCGGCTTCAGCAGCGGCTGGACCACCACCGCACGGCCTCGTCGGACGCGGACCGGGAGCCGGCCCACCAGCCGGTGCGTGACGCCGACTTGGCCGATCCGGACGAGTTCTTCCTCCGTGATGTCAGCGAGGCACTGGCCAAGGCTCACTCCATCAACGCCGAGAGCGCACGCCTGATGCGCGAGGCCCGGGACAATCTCGGCCTGGAGGCGGACAACTCTCCGAGCAGTGCGGACGGGCTGGACTATTCGTCGGACAATGCTGGAGAAGGCCTGCCCGTACCGCCGCCGGATGCCGTGCTGCTGCCCGTCCCCGCGCCCGGCCCGGGCGGACGAACCGGCGGCGTGTCAAGCGTGATCGCGGTGACCGTGCCGGATCTCGGCGAAAGCGTGACCGAGGCCGTCGTCACACGCTGGCTGAAGGAACCAGGCGATCATGTCGCGTACGACGAACCTCTGGTCGAGGTGTCGACGGACAAGATCGACATAGAGGTACCGGCACCGGTGGCCGGCGTCATACTGCCGGGCACAGCCGCTCTTGACGACTTACTCGGAGTGGGGGCGGCCCTGGCGCACATCCGCGCCGACCCGGAGCCCCTGGCCGTCAGGCTGCCGCCGCTCGGTGACGGGGCCGAGGCGGAGCCTCCCGTCACCTGGCTGAAGAGGAAGGGCGACCGGGTCACGTACAACGAGCCCCTGCTGAAGGTCGCCGCGCGGAACGCCGACCTCGTGCTCCCCGCGCCGGCCACCGGCACGCTCACGGAGATCGTCGCCGCGTCTGGTGAAACCGCGTCAGCCCGCTCGGTGCTCGGCTACGTCCAGCCCGACCCACCGGCACTGCGAACAGCCGACACCGCGAACGGGCACGGGACTCCGACGCGTCGAGGCCCCTATGTCCCCGTGCACTTGCCGGCCCTGGGCCAGGAAACGCGGGAAGCCACTCTGATTCGCTGGCTCAAGCAGGAGGGCGACCCCGTCGTGGAGGACGAACCACTGTTGGAGGTGTCCACGGACAAGGTCGACACGGAACTTCCCGCACCGGCGACGGGCATATTGACCGGGCTGAGGGTCCGGCCCGATGAGACCGTGCCGATCGGCACCGTCCTCGCGCATATCAGGGTCCACCGTTCCTTCACCGTGACGATGCCCGCGGTCAGCGAGTACGTCCAGGAGGCGGTAGTCGCACGCTGGTATGCGGCAGACGGGGAACTCGTCCACCAGGACGACGAGTTGCTGGCCGTCGAGACCGATGTCGCGGACTTCGTGGTGCGGGCTCAAGCCCCCGGAATGGTCGAAATCCTCGTGGCGGAGGGCCACACGGTCGCGTTCGGGAAGCCGCTCGCGCTCATCCACTCCGTCGAGGGCGTCCGCGGTGAGCGGCGCGGTGCGCCTTGACGGACGTCTCGGTCGCCGGAGGCCGGCCGGGGTCAGCCGAGGGTCAGTTGTGGGCGACGATCGCGACGGGGGCGGCGATGTGGTGCAGGGCGGAGTGGGCGACGTGCCCGATGTGGCCTGTGAACGCGCCGGTGCGGATGCGCCGGCCGACGACGACCAGGGAGGCGTCCCCGGCGCTGTCGACGAGGACCTGCTGAGGGCTTCCGCACCTGCTCGCCTCGATGACCTCCACGTCCGGGAACTTCTGCCGCCAGGGACGCAGCACCTTGCCCAGGAGGACGGCCTGCCCGGTCTCGAACGTGTCATGAACTTCGACGCCGCCGGGGAACTGGTGGTAGGAGGTCGCCGGGTCGGGCCAGGCGTGGACGACGCGCAGGGCTGCCTTGCGGAAGGCGGCGGCGTCGAAGGCGAACCCCAGCAGCGTGTCGTCCGGGTGTTCCATGTCCAGGCCGAGCACGACGGGCCGCGAGGGCGTCTCCGTGGACGGCAGGCCCCCCGTATCCGTCCGCTGTGCGCCGGCCGCCTGCTGCCCCGCCCTCACCAGCACGACCGGACGCTCCGCGCGGGCCACGACGCCCTGGCTCACGGAGCCGACCATGAAGCCCCGCAGCCCGCTCAGACCCCGCGAGCCCAGCACGATCATCTCGGCGGAGCCCGCCGCCGCGCACAGTTCGTCGGCCACGTTTCCCGTGAGCTGCTCGGTGACCACCTCGATCCCGGGGTGCCGTGCCAGGGCGTCCTGAGCGAAGTCGCGGGTCAGCCGCCCCGCCCAGCGCTGATAGCCCTCGAGGTCCAGCAGCGGGGTCTGGGCCAGGCGCCGGGGCGTCGGCTCCCGCACGTGCACGACCTTCAGCGGCAGGCGGCGCAGCCGCGCTTCACGCGCCGCCCAGTCGGCCGCGGCCCGGCTCTCGGGCGAGTCGTCGACGCCCACGGTGATCGTCCGTGACATGGTCTCCTCCTCCCGGGGACAGCCCGAGACAGCCCGGGGCAGCCCTGGACAGTCCGAGGCGGCTCTCCCCACCAGCGTCCGACTACGCGTCCGGCGCCGGTAGGGACCACCCGGCCCCATCGGGGCCCTCTGGACCCCCTGCGGATCCCTGGCCGGTGCCCGGCCGGCCTCGACCACGGATGCCGGCGCGAGCACCAGCACGGGCCCCCGCGACAGTCGGCAGGGGCCCGTGATTCACGCGGCTCACCGGCTGCTGGTGGCCCGGCGGCCGGGTTCTACTTCAGGTGGCGGGTGAGGAACTGCGCTGCGGCCTCTCCGGCGAACTGCGGGACGCCGGTGTGCCCGCCCATGTTGGCCTGCAGGGTCTTCTCCTTGGAGCCGAACGCGTCGAACAGGTCCAGCGCCGCCTGCCGGTCGTTGCCCTCGTCGTCCCACTGGAGCAGGACGTGGAGCGGGATGGTCACCTGCCGGGCCTCTTCGAGGACGGCGCGCGGTACGAAGCTCCCGGCGAACAGGATGGCGGCCGAGATGCGCGGCTCGGCCACCGCCATCCGGATCCCGATGGAGATCACTCCGCCCGAGTACCCGACCGGGCCGCCGATCCCGGGCAGCGACAGGAGGGCGTCCAGGGCGGCCCGCCATTCCGGGACCGACTCCTCGACCAGCGGGAGGACGAGGGCGTCGACGATCTCGTCGCCGACCGGTTGGCCGGCCTCGATGGCCCGGCGCATGTCGGCGCGGGCCTGTTCGAGCGCGGCTCAACGGGGCCGGTCCCCGCTCCCGGGGAGCTCGATGGTGGCCGCGGCGAAGCCGTCCGCCGCGGAGCAGCGGGCCCGTCCCGCGAGCCGGGGGTACATCTTGTCCAGCCCGCCGGGGTGGCCGAGCAGGATCAGCGGCGCCGGCTCCGATGCGGACGCGGACGCGGGCGTCCACAGGATGCCGGGGATGTCGCCGAGGGTGAACCGGCGCTCGAGGACACCGTCGTCGAGACGCCGCTCAGAAGTGAAGTGCATGGTCGTGCCTTTCGGGAGTGCTCGGATACGGCGCTCCCGGACGACCTACCGCCCGACCGTGACCCCGGAGGGGAGCACCCATGTCGATACTGCGTTCACGGGTACCACCTCCTCCTTCTCCAGCACGGCCTGGCGGAAACGTAGCAGCGGTCGCACCGGGCCGCCAACCGGATTACCGCGCGCACTGCACGACTTGGGGGCTCCTCGTGCGGCGGCGGACAAGAGCCGGGCCGTGGGACACAGCTCGGTAAAGAGACGCCGCGGGGGTTGTTAGTGCAATTTCACATTACTATGTTACGGGTCACACCGCACCGGAGCCCGACCGCGCTCCCGGTCCCGAGAAGGAGTGGCTGATGTCCCGTCAGACCCGCGCTCTGTCCGCAACGTTGGGCGCCTCGCTCGCCCTCGCCCTGCTGGGCGCCTGCACAGGACACGCGGACGACGACGGCTCGGAGAAGCATCGTCCAGGTGTCTCCACCGGCACGGTCATCGGCGGCACCCCGAAGAAGGGCGGCACCCTCACCGTGCTGTCCGACCAGGACTTCGCGCACCTGGACCCGGCCCGCAACTGGGTCATGCCGACCATGGACTTCGGCTCCCGGCTGCTCTACCGCACGCTGACCACGTTCAAGTCCGCACCGGGCAAGGCCGGCAGCGAGATCGTCCCCGACCTCGCCACCGACCTCGGAAGACCCTCCGACGGCGGCCGCACCTGGACCTTCACGCTGAAGCCGGGGCTGAAGTACGAGGACGGCACCCCGATCAGGGCCCAGGACGTCAAGTACAACGTCGAGCGCTCCTTCGCCCCGGACCTGGCCGGAGGCCCCGACTACGCCCAGCGGTACCTGGCCGGCGCCGAGGGCTACACCGGTCCCCTGCAGGGCAAGCACCTGGACTCGATCAGGACGCCGGACGACCGCACCATCGTCTTCCGACTGCGCAGGCCGGTCGCCGAGTTCTCCTACACGGTCACCCTGCCCACCTTCTCCCCCGTGCCCGCCTCCCGGGAGAAGGGCGTCCAGTACGACCTGCGCCCCTTCTCCTCCGGGCCGTACCGGATCGACACCTACGAGCGGGGCAAGAAGCTGGTGCTGGTGCGCAACCCGCACTGGGACCCGGCGACGGACCAGGTGCGCAAGGCCTATCCGGACCGCATCGTGGTGCAGCAGGGCCTGAAGCGCGGCCAGATCGACGACCGGATCATCGCCAGTTCCGGGGCGGACGCCTCCGCGGTCGAGTGGTCCGACATGGACCCCGCCAGCATCGCGAAGGTGCTGCCCCGGCCGGAGGTCAAGAAGCGGCTGGCCGCCGAGCAGACAGGCTGCACGGACATGCTCGCGCTGAACACCTCCCGCGCCCCCTTCGACAACCTGAAACTGCGTCAGGCGATGCAGTACGCCGTGGACAAGTCGGCGCAGGTCACCGCGAACGGCGGCCCCGCCCTCAACGACATCGCCACCGGCTACCTCCCACCGTCCCTGACCGGCGTCCGCCGCGCCGACTTCATTTACGGACGGTCGGCCACGGGCGACGTGGAGAAGGCCAGGAAGCTGCTCGCCGAGGGCGGCAGGCCCAGCGGCTTCGCCGCCACGATCACCGTGTCCACGGGCGACAAGACCCGCGCCGAGGCGCTCCAGCAGAGCCTGTCCCGGGTCGGCGTCCGGCTCCGGATACAGACCGTGGACCCGTCGGTCTACTACGACACGATCGGCGACACCGAGCACGCGCCCGACATGGCCATCAGCGGCTGGTGCCCCGACTACCCCTCCGGCTCCACCTTCCTGCCCTTCGTGTTCGACGGCCGGACCATCAGGGAGAAGGGCAACCAGGGCAACATCTCCCAGTTCCGCGACAAGGCGGTGGAGAAGCGGATGGACGAGATCGCCGCGATGTCCGACGCCGGCCGGGCCAACCAGGCGTGGATCGACCTCGACCCGACCATCCAGCGCAAGTCCCCCGCCGTGCCCCTGCTCTGGCCGCGCAAACCGCTGCTGGCCGGTGACAACATCGCCGGGGCCTTCGGACACCCGGTCTGGACGGGGCAGTTCGACTTCGCCGTGATCGGCCTGAAGGACCCGGCGAAGAGCCGGGGCTGAGGACGAACCGCCGACCCGGGACGCATCCGATGACCACCATCCCGAAGCAGAACCCGCAGACTCCGCAGACCCCGCAGGTCTCGCCGGCCTCCACGCGGTCCGGCGCCCCCTCGCCGCTGCCCGAGAGCCTCTGGCGGGCGACCTGGCGCAAACTGTGGCGCGACCGGGGCAGCAGGCTCGCCCTGGCCGCCGCCGCGCTGCTGGTCCTGACCGCCCTCACCGCACCGCTGCTCAGCCGCCTCGGCGGCTGGTCGCCCACCGAGTTCGACAGCCACGCCATCGACCCCTACCTCGGCGGAATGCCCCGTGGACCGCTCGGCGGCATCAGCGCCGAACACTGGCTGGGCGTCGAACCGGCCACCGGCCGCGACCTGTTCGCACGCGTGGTGCACGGAGCACAGGTCTCCCTGCTGATCGCGTTCGCCGCCACCGCCATCGTCGTCGTGGTGGGCACCGCCGCGGGCCTCGCGGCCGGCTACTTCGGCGGCCGCGTCGACACCGTGCTGAGCCGGGTGATGGACCTGACCATGTCCTTCCCCTCGCTGATCTTCATGATCGCCATGATGTCCGTGGCCCAGGACGTCAACCGGGTCCTGCTGATGACCGCCGTCATCGGGGTCTTCGGCTGGCCCGGCATCGCCCGCGTGGTGCGCGGCGAGGCCCTCTCCCTGCGCCACCGCGAGTACGTCGAGGCGGCCCGCGTCGGCGGCTCCGGCCCGTGGCGCATCCTCACCCGGGAGGTCCTGCCCAACATCTCCGGGCCGGTCATCGCGTACACCACCCTCCTCGTGCCCGGCATGATCAGCACGGAGGCGGCCCTGAGCTTCCTGGGCGTGGGCGTGCGCCCGCCCACCTCCTCCTGGGGCCAGATGATCGCCGAGGCCGTCAGCTACTACGACACGGATCCGATGTTCTTCCTCATCCCCAGCGCCTTCCTCTTCACCGCCGTGCTGGCCTTCACCGTGCTCGGCGACGCCCTGCGCGACATCCTCGACCCCCACGGAGGCCGCCCGTGATCGCGTACCTGGTGCGCAGATGCCTCGGCGTGGCCGGTGTGCTGCTCGCGATCTGCGCCGTCACCTTCGTCATCTTCTACCTGCTGCCCGCCGACCCGGCCTCGGCCGCCTGCGGGAAGACGTGCAGCCCGCAGCGGCTGGCCGAGGTGCGCCACTACATGGGCCTCGACCAGCCGGTGTGGCGCCAGTTCGGCGACTACCTCGTGGGCATCTTCGCCGGGCGCGACCTCGGCAGCGGACCGCACGCCCTGCACTGCGGCTTCCCGTGCCTGGGCTACTCCTACGACAACGCCCTGCCGGTGTGGGACCTGCTCATGGACCGGCTGCCGGTCTCCGCCTCGCTCGCCGTCGGCGCGGCCTGCATGTGGCTGGTGCTGGGGCTGGGCGCCGGCGTGACCGCCGCCCTGAAGAAGGGCGGCCTGCTCGACCGGACCCTCATGGTCGGCGCCGTGGCCACGGCCTCGCTGCCCGTCTACTTCACCGCCGTGATGCTCCTCTACGGCGTCGTCCGGATCGGCGGGCTCCTGCCGTACCCCACCTACACACCGCTCACCGACGACCCGGCGGGATGGGCGGAGAACCTGCTGCTGCCGTGGACCGCGCTGGCCCTGCTCTACGCGGCCATGTACGCGCGCCAGAGCCGCAGTTCGATGATCGAGGCCATGGCGCAGCCCTTCATCCGCACCGCCCGCGCGAAGGGAATGCCCCGGCGGGTGGTGGTGGTCAAACACGGCCTGCGCTCCGCCCTCATGCCGGTGCTCACCATCTTCGGCATGGATCTCGGCGCGCTGCTCGCCGGAGCCGTCATCACCGAGTCCATCTTCGGCATCCCCGGGGTGGGCCGGCTCTTCTACGACGCGCTGCAACGCTCCGACCAGCCCGTCGTGCTCGGGGTCACGCTGCTGGCCGCCTTCTTCATCGTGCTGGCCAACGTCGTCATCGACCTGCTCTACGCGGTCGTCGACCCGAGGGTGAGGAACTGAACGTGCCGCCCATCACCGCCCCTTCCGACACACCCCTGCTGAGCGTGCGGGACCTGCGCGTCCAGTTCGACACCCCCGCCGGAACCGTCCGCGCGGTCGACGGGATCTCCTTCACCGTCGGAGCCGGCCGCACGCTGGGGCTGGTCGGCGAGTCCGGCTCCGGCAAGTCGGTCACCTCCCTGGCCGTCATGGGCCTGCACCGGCGGGCCCGGGTCAGCGGATCGATCGCGCTGGCCGGGCGGGAACTGCTCGGCCTGAGCGACCAGCAGCTCAGCAGGGTGCGCGGCCGCCGCATGGCCATGGTCTTCCAGGACCCGCTGTCCGCGCTGCACCCGGCCTACACGGTCGGGGAGCAGATCGCCGAGGCGCACCGCCGCCACTTCGGCGCCGGCCGCCGGGCCGCCCACCGGCAGGCCGTGGACATGCTCGGCGAGGTCGGCATCCCCGAACCCGCCCGCAGGGCCGGGGAGTTCCCGCACCAGTTCTCCGGCGGCATGCGCCAACGGGCGGTCATCGCGATGGCGTTGTCGTGCGAGCCGGACCTGCTCATCGCCGACGAGCCCACCACCGCCCTCGACGTCACCGTGCAGGCCCAGATCCTGGAACTCATCGCCCGGCTCCAGGAACAGCGGCGGCTCGGCGTTCTGATGATCACCCACGACCTCGGCGTGGTCGCCCGCGTCGCCCACGAGGTGCTCGTCATGTACGGCGGACGAGCCGCCGAACAGGCCCCGGTCGACGACCTGTTCCGGCAGCCGGCCCACCCCTACACCCGCGGCCTGCTCGACTCGCTGCCACGGCTGGACGACCCCGACGACGCGCCCCTGCGCGCGATCCCGGGCAGCCCGCCCTCGCTCGCCGCCCCGATCCCCGGATGCCCCTTCGCTCCCCGCTGCTCCCGGGCGGCGGGCGCCGACGCCGGCGTCCGCGCCCGCTGCGCCGGCGAGCGGCCCGAGCCGGTCGGCCACGGCACCGGCCGGCTCGTCGCCTGCCACCTGCCCCTGCTGCCCTCCGGTACGTCCGGAAGCGGCGCCCCGCTCACGGCCGAGGAGACCCGATGACCCCGCCGACCGCCCCGGCCACCACGGCACGCCCGGGCACCGCCCTGCTGTCCGTACGTGACCTGGCCAAGACATTTCCCGGACGGCGCCGCCTGGGCCGGCCCGCCGCCCCGGTACGGGCCGTGGACGGGGTCGGGTTCGACCTCGCGGCGGGCGAGACACTGGGCCTGGTCGGCGAGTCCGGATGCGGCAAGTCCACCACCGGCCGGATGCTCGTACGGCTGCTGGAACCGACCGCGGGCACCATCGCCTTCGACGACCAGGACATCACCCACCTCCCCCAGCGCCGGCTCAGACCGACGCGCCGGCACCTGCAAATGATCTTCCAGGACCCGTACGCCTCCCTCAACCCCCGGCAGACCGTCGCCCGCATCATCTCCGAACCCCTTCTGGTCCAGGGTGACTCCGCGCGGGACGCACGCCTGAAGGCGGGCGAGTTGCTGGACCTCGTGGGGCTCGGCCAGGAACACCTGGACCGGCATCCACACGAGTTCTCCGGCGGCCAGGCGCAGCGCATCGGCATCGCCCGCGCACTGGCCACCGGACCCCGGCTGGTCGTGGCCGACGAACCCGTCTCCGCGCTCGACGTCTCCGTACAGGCGCAGATCGTCAACCTGCTGGAACGGCTCCAGGACGAACTCGGCCTGGCGCTGCTGTTCATCGCCCACGACCTGTCGGTCGTCAGACGGATCTGCGACCGGGTGGCGGTGATGTACCTCGGCCGCATCGTCGAGATCGGCGGCAAGCGCGAGGTCTACGAGACACCGGCCCACCCCTACACCCGGGCGCTGCTGTCCGCCGTACCGCTGCCCGACCCCGTCGCCGAGCGCCGCCGCGAACGCATCCTCCTCCTGGGCGACCCGCCCAGCCCGGCGTCCCCGCCCAGCGGCTGCGCCTTCCACCCGCGGTGCGCGAAGGCCCAGGACATCTGCCGCACCCAGCGGCCCGAACTGGAAACGGTGGGCTCCCCGACCCGCCAGGCGGCCTGCCATTTCCCCGACAGCCCCTGAGGCCGGCACCGCTCGCGTCGGCGTGCCCCGGCTCACCAGGGCGGCCCTCTTGCGGACGGGACCAAGCCCCCGGCGGCCTCATGGGCCGACGGGGGCTCCTCTCAAGAGGCCAGGCCTCGACGTCGGTGACGGTGACCACGCCCCCTGCCGGGATCGGTCACCACGGGGCCTTCCAGGGCGACGGCGGTACGCCGGGCCGCGGCCGTGCGCCGTAGCTCAGACCTTCCTGCCGCCCTGCCGGTAGACGGCGACGGCCACCGCCAGGTCCTCCCAGGCCATTCCGGTGGTCTTGACGACCAGGGGACGGTCGGCGGGGACGGTGGCTTCCGAGCGCGGCAGTCCGGCCATCGTCATCAGCGAGTCCGGGTCGAGCCCCTCCTCCTTCACCGCGAGGACGACGTCACCGGCCTCGCGGAGCGCGACCTCGCGGCTCTCGACGACGACCGTCGCACGTGCCATGAGCGCGCCGTCGAGCTCGCGGGCGGCCGGCTCGTGGGAGCCCACGGCGAGCACGACCGCCGTGTCACGCACCAGGCGCCCCTCCACGACCGGTTCGCGGGCCGAGGTCGCCGTGACGACGACGTCCGCGGCGCGGACACGACCGGCCAGCACGGGGTCGCCGGCCGCCAGATGACGGTCCGCCCAGGCCGGAGGCGCACCGCCGCGCCGGGTGACGGCGGTGACCTCGGCGACCGGTACGTGCGCCCGGATGGTGCGTACGTGTCCCTCGCCCTGCGGGCCCGCGCCGAAGACCACGAGCCGCAGCCCGCCGGGCGAGGAGCCCGCGAGAGCCCGCAGCCGGCTCAGGCAGGCGGCGACCGCGACCGCGGGCGTGCGCAGGGTCGTCAGGGCGACCCCGTCGAGGATCGCGGCGCAGGTCAGCGTCTCGCTGTCGTGCAGGAGGTAGGTGGCGTCGATGCGTGGCAGGCCGCGCGCGGGGTTGCCGGGGGCGACGGTGGCGACCTTCACTCCGTACCAGCCGCCCGCCTCCGAGGGCATGAGCAGCCCTTGACCGCGGGCCAGCGGAAGGACGGCACGCGGCGCTTCGGTGTCCGGGTCGAGTCCCCGGGCCAGTGCGTCGCGGATCGCGCCCACGGCGGCGACCGGGCCGAGCGCGACGACGTCCCGGGCGTCGAGGACCACGCTCATCGCAGCACGAACCCGGGAAGGAGGGCGTCGCGGGGGTCGACGGTGAACCGGCACGTCCCCACCGCGTGGGCCGTGCCCGTCACCGCCGTGATCACCGCGTGCTTGCCGTGGGCCGTGGTCTCCCGCGTGATCCGTGCGCGGAAGACGGAGCCCACCACCGACTCGTGCCGCAACTCGTCGCCGGGGCCCAACTCCCCGGCGTCGGCGAGCAGCGCGGCCCTGGCCGACGTGCCCGAGCCGCACGGGGAGCGGTCGACGGCGCCGTCGGCGAACACCGTGATGTTGCGCTGGTGCAGCACCCGGCCGCCGTCGGCGCGCGACCGTGGCGGACTCACCTCCTCGGTGAAGACCGTGCCGTAGATCCCGGACAGCCGGGCGTCGGCCGGGTGGTCGGCGACGCGCGAGGCGTTGAGCTCGTCGCGGATCTCCCGCGCCACGCCGATGAGTTGTGCGACGTCGCGCGGCCGGACCCGGAGACCGGCCGCCGCGGCGGGCAGCACGGCGTACGTCGCGCCGCCGAAGGCGATGTCGACGGTGACCGTGCCGAGCGAGGTCGCCACTTCGACGCCGCGGGCATGGACGTACGCGGCGACGTTGGTGAACGTGACGTCCTCGATGCGGCCGCCGCCGGTGCGGACGCTCGCCGTCACGCGGCCGGAGGGGACGTCGACCACGACGTCCGTCACCCCGTCGGCGGGGGCGGCCACCCGGCCCGAGGCGACGGCCCACGCGCCGAGGGCGATCGTGCCGTGACCGCAGGCCGTGGAGAAGCCGTCCTTGTGCCAGAACAGGACGCCCAGGTGAGCGCCGTCGTCGTCCGGCGGGACGAGGAAGCCGCCGTACAT
>NZ_BMVJ01000014.1:99163-127766 GCF_014650655.1 Streptomyces anandii JCM 4720 | reverse complement strand
GTCCGCGTGACCACGTGGTTCGCCGGACAGCAACCGCCGTACCCACTGGACCTCTTCGCTCTCGATCGCGACGAGCCGCCGTTCGGCGACGGTGAGCCCGTCGCCGGTCACCTCGGCCGGGCTGTCCGGCACGATGCGGAAGGGCTCGCCGCCGGTGTGCCAGTCGATCGTCTCGACGGGCCCTGTGCCTCTCATCGCCTCACGCTCCCAGGTATGCCTCGACGACCTGCGGGTCGGCGCGCAGTCCGGCGGCCGGGCCGGCCACCGTCACACGGCCGGAGTCGATGACGTACCCACGGTGGGCGATCTTCAGTGCGGCCCGCGCGTTCTGCTCGATGAGCAGGACCGAGGTGCCGGCGCGGTTGATCGACACGATGGCGTCCATGACCTGGGCGACGACCAGCGGCGCCAGACCCATCGACGGTTCGTCGAGCATGATCAGCCGGGGTCCGGCGACCATCGCCCGGCCGATCGCGAGCATCTGCTGCTCGCCGCCGGAGAGGGTGCCGCCCTGCTGGGCCCGGCGCTCGGCCATGCGCGGGAACAGGTCGTAGACCTGCTCGATGCGCCGGTCGACCGACGCGCCGTCGCGCACGGTGTACCCGCCGAGCTGCAGGTTCTCGTGGACGGTCAGCCGGGAGAAGATCCGCCTGCCCTCGGGCACGTGCACGATCCCGCGCTCGACGATCGACCAGGGGGTCGCAGCCGTGATGTCCTCTCCGAACGCCTTGACGGACCCGGCCCGGGACCGCACCACGCCGGAGACCGCCGACACGGTCGTCGACTTGCCGGCGCCGTTGTTGCCCAGCAGGGCGACGATCTCCCTCTCGCCGACGGTGAGATCGAGACCGCGCAGGGCCTCCACCTTGCCGTAGGCGACTTCGAGGCCGTTGATGTCGAGGACCGTGTTCACGATTCCACCTCCGTCGTGCCGCCCGGACCCGCTTCGGCCGCGATCCGTTCCGCCTCCGCGTGCGCCTCCTCGTCCTCGGCGCCGAGGTAGGCCTCGATGACCGCCGGGTCGGACCGGATCGCCGCCGGTGTGCCGTCGGCGATCTCCTTGCCGTGGCTCAGGACGACGATCCGTTCGGACACCTCCATCACCAGGCCCATGTCGTGCTCGATGAGGACCACCGCGATGCCCAGACCGGCGATGCGGCGCATGAGAGCGAGCAGTTGGGCCTTCTCCCCGTGGTTGAGCCCGGCCGCCGGTTCGTCGAGCAGGAGCATCCGGGGCTCGCGGGCCAGCGCCCGGGCGATCTCCACGCGCCGCTGCTCGCCGTAGGGCAGGTTGCGGATCGGCGCGGTGCGGTCGTGGTCCAGGCCGACGAAGTCGAGCCACCGGTGCGCCTCGGCGGTGGCCGCGTCCTCGCCGCGCCGGTAGCGCGGGGTGTGCAGCATCGCGTCGAGGAAGTTCTGCCGGATGCGTACGTGCATACCGGCCCGGACGTTGTCGAGCACCGTCAGGTCGCCGAAGAGGCGCAGGTTCTGGAAGGTGCGGGCGATCCCGCTCGCCGCGATGACGGCGGGCCGCCTGCCGGTGATGCGGGCGCCGCCGAACGTCACCGTGCCTCCGGACGGCTTGTAGAAGCCGGTGATGCAGTTGAAGGCACTCGTCTTGCCGGCCCCGTTCGGGCCGATGACCGACAGGACCTCGCCCTCGTGGACGCGGAACGTCAGGCCGTCGACGGCGCGTACGCCGCCGAACTGGACGGCCATGTCCCGCACGTCGAGGAGCACCTCGCTCACGACGCACCTCCTCGCACTCGGCGCCCGCGCCGCCTCGCCTCGCCCGCGCGGGCCGGCAGCAGTCCCTGCGGGCGGAAGATCATGGCAACGATCAGCAGCAGGCCGAAGATGAGGTAGCGCCAGTTCTCCGCGCCGCGCAGCAGTTCGGGCAGCAGCGAGATCGCGAGGGCGCCGGCGACGACACCCGGGGTGGAGCCCATGCCGCCGAGGACGACGGCCATCAGGATGAGCGCCGACCACAGGAAGTTGAAGCTCGGCGGGGAGATCGCCGTCTGATGCGCCGCGAACAGCACGCCCGCGAGGCCTCCGAAGACCGCGCCGGCGATGTAGGCCGCGAACTTCACCCGGTAGGTGTGGATGCCCATCGCCTCGGCGGCGTCCTCGTCCTCGCGGACGAACCGCCACGCCCGGCCCAGCCTGCCGCGTCCGAGCCGGCCGGCGAACAGCACCGCGAGGCAGACGACGACGGCGGTGACCCAGTAGAGCGCGATGTCGGAGCGCAGGCCGAAGTCGCCGAAGCCGGGGATGCCGTACAGGCCGTCGGGTCCGCCGGTGAAGTCGAGGTTGTTCGCCGTGATGCGGATGATCTCGCCGAAGCCGAGGGTGACGATCGCCAGGTAGTCGCTGCGCAGCCGGAGGGTCGGACCGCCGATGAGTAGTCCGCCGGCCACCGCGGCGGCCACGACCACGGGGATCGTCGCGATCAGCGGCCAGCCGTACCTCGTGGACAGCAGACCCGAGGTGTAGGCGCCGATCGCGAAGAACGCGGCGTAGCCGAGGTCCAGGAGCCCGCAGTAGCCGACCACGATGTTCAGCCCGACCGCGAGCATCACGAAGATGAGCGCGTCCACCGCTATCCGGATGACGTACGTGCTGGAGTTCAGGTACGGCAGCGCCAGCGCGGCGAGGGCCACGCCGGGGCCGAGCCACCTGCTCGCCAGGACGCCCGGCAGTGTCCGGCCCGCGGACGGGCGGCGGTTCGGCTTCGGGGTCCCGACGCCTCGGCCCGCGAGCGCGACGTTCACGCGTCCGCGTTCCTCCACGGCGCCGGCGTAGGCCGAGGCCTCCTCGCCGGCGCGCAGGGTCGACTCGTCGTTCATCACACACGCTCCGTGACACGCTCGCCGAGCAGCCCGGTCGGGCGCACGGTCAGGAAGAGGATGAGGAAGCCGAACGCGAAGACGTCACGCCACTCGCTGCCGATGTAGGCGACCGAGAAGGACTCCAGCAGGCCGAGCACGACCGCGCCGAGCACGGCTCCGCGCAGGTTCCCGATGCCGCCGATGACCGCCGCGGTGAACGCCTTGAGTCCGATGACGAAGCCCATCAGGAAGTCGATCTTCCCGTAGTACACCCCGGCCATGACGCCGGCCGCTCCGGCCAGTGCCGAGCCGAGGAAGAAGGTCCGCGAGATGACCCGGTCGACGTTGACGCCCATGAGCAGGCAGGCTTTGGGGTCCTGCGAGATGGCCCGCATGGCGCGGCCCGTGCGGGTCCTGCGGACCAGGGTGTCCAGGGCGATCATGAGCACGACCGCGATGGCCGTCATGGCCAGTTGCGCGTACGTAAGCCGCGCGCCCAGGACGTTCAGCGTGCCGCCGCTGACGCCCATCTGGTAGACCTCCGGGTTCGGGCCGAAGGCGACCGCGATGCCGTATTCGAGTGCGAAGCTCGCGCCGACGGCGGTGATGAGGACGGACAGGCGGGGCGCCCCGCGCAGCGGCCGGTAGGCCACCCGCTCCAGGAGCACGCCGAGGCCGCCGGTCGCCGCCATGGCCACGAGCATGATGGCGATCAGCGCGAGCAGTCCGCCGCCGAGCGCGCCGGCGCCGACGCTGAGCACGGTGAAGCCGGCGAACGCGCCGACCATGTAGAGGTCGCCGTGGGCGAAGTTGAGGAGTTTGATGATGCCGTAGACCATCGAGTAGCCGAGTGCGACCAGGGCGTAGAAGGAGCCGACGAACAGGCCGCTGAACACGAGTTGGATGAAGTGGTCCATGCGAGTTCCCGGTACGTGAGGGGTGGCGGGGCCCGGGGCCGGCCGGCGCGGGCCGGCCCCGGCCCGCGTCACTTGTTCAGGACGAAGGTGTCGTCCTTGACGACGAGGATGTCGAAGCCGCCCACGCTCAGCGTGTGCTGGATGGTGAACTTCAGCGGGCCCGAGAAGAGCTTGAAGCCGTCGATCTGCTCGAGCGCCTTGGTGACGTCCCGGCCGTCGGTGGAGCCCGCCTTCCGCACGGCCTCGGCGGCGACGCGTACCGCGTCGTAGGCCTGGGTGGAGTACGGTCCCGGCTCGGAGCCGAACTTCGCCTTGTACTTGGCGACCCACCCCTGCCCGCCGGGGATGGTCTGCGGGGTCTGGGTCATCGTCGCGAACACGCCCTGTGCGTTCTTCCGGCCGGCGATCTTGATGAGCTTGCCGTCGACGGAGCCGTCCGCGACCATGATCCGGCCCTGGTAGCCGGCGGCCCTGAGCTGCTTGATGAGCAGTCCGCCCTCCTGGTAGTAGCCGGTCCAGTAGACGAAGTCCGCCTTGGAGTCCATGACGGCGTTGACGGCGCCGGAGTAGTCCGACTCCCCCGCGGTGACCGACTGGTGGCCGGCGACCTTGACGCCGAGCAGTCCCAGCCGGTCCCCGGTGCGCTTGGTGATGTCGGTCGAGTACGAGGTGTTGTCGTCGATGAGGGCGACGCTCCTGCTGCCCTCGGCCTTGATGAACTTCGCGGCGGTCTCGGCCTGTTGGATGCCGGTGCCGTTGATCAGGAAGACGTTGCGGCGCTGCTGGGTCAGCAGGTCGGCGGAGTTGGCCGCCGGGATGATCATCGGGATGTGCGCCTTGTCGAAGATGCTCAGCGTCGGCAGGGTCGCCGAGGAGCAGTAGCCGCCGACGGAGACGTCGACGCCGGCGCTGACGAGCTTGGCGGCGCCGGCGGCCGCGGTCTTCGGGTCGCAGGCCTCGTCCTCGACGGTGAGCGAGAGCTTGCGGCCGTCGACACCGCCCTTGGCGTTGATCTCGTCGACGGCGAGCTGGGCGCCGTCCTTCATGTACGGGCCGATGGCGGCCGAGCTTCCGGTCAGCGGGGTGAGCATGCCGAGCCTGAGGGTTGCGGAGCTCTTGCCGCCGCCGGAAGCGTCGTCGGTGAGGTCGCCACCGCATGCGGTGAGGGTGAGCCCGAGGGCGATGGCGGCCACCGCCGTGGTGCCGCGACGAATGTGGGTCATGCCTTACTCCATCTCGCGTTCTGCAAGGTGTGACATTGCACAGTTGGCTGGGCACCAGGGAGGTTCTGGTGGAGTGATTCGGCCGGTACCGGCAGCGGGTCATCGTGTGACACCGGTCCGCCGCCGACGGGCGGCGACGTATCGGATGCCGAGGTCACCCGTCTGCAATGTGTGACATTGCACAGACCATAGCTCCCGCTGCCGCGGGGCGGGAGCCCTGTCGCCACTTGTGATGGAGGCGTGACTTTTCGGCCATTCCCGTATGCCGCGGGTGCGGCGTGCGGGGGTTTCTCAGAGGGTGAAGCCCGCCGGGTAGGGGTCCGTCGGATCGAGCAGGTACTGCGCGGTTCCGGTGATCCAGGCCCGGCCGGTGACGGACGGGAGGATGCCCGGCCGGTCCCCGACCGTGGTCTCGCCGAGGATGCGCCCGGTGAACCGTGAGCCGATGAACGACTCGTTGACGAAGGCCTGTTGGACCCCCAGCCGGCCGCGGGCGTGGAGCTGTGCCATCCGGGCGCTGGTGCCCGTGCCGCACGGCGAGCGGTCGAACCAGCCCGGATGGATCGCCATGGCGTGTCGCGAGTGCTCCGCCGTCGATCCGGGAGCCTCCAGATAGACGTGGTGACAGACGTTGATCGCAGGGTTCTCCGGGTGGACGACCGGGTTCTTCGTATTGATCGCGTCCATGATGGCGAGACCCGCGTCCAGCATCCGCTGCTTCTCGGCCCGCGCGAAGGGGATGCCGAGATCCTCGAGGCGTACGAAGGCGTAGAAGTTGCCGCCGTAGGCGATGTCGTAGCGCACCTGTCCGTACCCCGGCACGTCGACGGACTGGTCCAGGGCGTGGCAGTACGAGGCGACGTTCTCCAGGGTCACCGATTCGGCGTGCCCGTCGCGCACTTGGACGCGGGCCGTGACGAGCCCGGCGGGTGTGTCGAGCCGGACCAGGGTCTCCGGTTCGGTGACCTCGACCATGCCGGTCTCGACGAGGACCGTCGCGACGCCGATGGTTCCGTGCCCGCACATCGGCAGGCAGCCGGAGACCTCGATGAAGAGGACCCCGAAGTCGGCATCCGGCCGGGTCGGGGGCTGCAGGATCGCCCCGGACATCGAGGCGTGCCCGCGCGGCTCGCACACCAGCAGGGTGCGCAGGTCGTCGCGTTCGGCGAGGAAGCGCTGCCGACGCTCGAACATCGTCGCCCCGGGCAGGACGCCCACGCCTCCCGTGATCACACGGGTCGGCATCCCCTCCGTGTGCGAGTCGACGGCGTGGTAACAGACGGTCGAGCGCATCGTCAGCGCACCCCGCTGTCGATGAGGGCCTGGGTGGCGGCGCGCACCACGGCCTCCGTCTCCGGGGTGAGCGGCTGCCGGGGCGGGCGGCACGCGCCGCCGCGCCGGCCGGTCATCTCCTGGCCGAGCTTGATGGCCTGGATGAACTCCGTCCTGCTGTCCCACCTGAGCACCGGGTGCAGTTGGCGGTAGAGCGGCAGGGCCGTGTGGAGGTCGCCCGCGACCGACGCGTTGTAGAGGGCGAGGCAGGCCTCGGGGAAGACCTGCGGGTAGCCGGCGACCCAGCCCTTGGCGCCGGCGAGGGCGACCTCCAGCACGGTGTCGTCGGTGCCGATCACGAGATCCAGACCGGGGGCGAGTTCGGCGATCTCGTAGCAGCGCCGGACGTCGCCGGAGAACTCCTTGACGCCCACGATGAATCCCTCGGCGTGCAGCTTGGCCAGCAGCTCCGGGCGCAGGTCGACCTTGGTGTCGATGGGGTTGTTGTACGCGGTGACGGGGAGGCCGACGGAGGCCACCATCTCGAAGTGCTCCAGGAGCGCGCGGTCGTCGGCGCGGTAGGCGTTGGGCGGCAGGCACATGACGGCGTGGCAGCCCGCGTCCTTGGCGAACTGGGCGTGGCGCCTGGCCTCCACTCCGCCGTAGGCGCCGACGCCCGGCATGACGGTGAAGCCCTCGGGGGCGTTCGCGACGGCCGTCTCGACGACGCGGTCGCGTTCCTCGGTGGTCAGGGTCTGGTACTCGCCCAGCGAGCCGCTCGGCGCGACGCCGTGCAGCCCCCGCTCGGCGAGCCAGGCGACGCTCTCGCCGTAGGCGCCGAAGTCGACCGCGAGGTCGGCGTCGAAGGGGAGGCTGGTGGCGACGATGACGCCGTGCCAGGGCTTGCGGGTGCCGGTCATGGATGCTCCTTGTCCGTTGCTGCTGATTCTCACTGCTCTTCCATTTCGTCGAGGCCTGCGAGCGCACCGAGCGTGACGGGCGTCGCGACCAGCCGTTCGGCGGGCACATAGGGCCGGCCGCGGGCAGCGAGGCAGTGCACCGCCGGTCCGCACATCCGCCCCTGGCACCAGCCCATGCCGGCCCGGGTGAGCTGCTTGACCTGCCGGTGGTCCGGCGCCCCGCCGTCGGCGCAGGCGGCCCGGACGGCGCCCGCGGTCACCTCCTCGCAGCGGCACACCACGGTCTCGTCGGTCAGCCACTCGGACCAGGCCGCGGGGAGGGGGTGGGCGAGGGCCATCGCCCGGGCGAAGGCGCGCTGCCTGGCCACGGTGGTGCGGGCGGCGGCCAGGCGTTCTGCCCGCACCGCCGGATCGCCCGGTACGGGAGCGGCTCCCGCGTCGGCGAGTACCGACTCGGCGGCGAGGCGGCCCTCGGCCACCGCCAGCGGTGCTCCGCCCACACCGCACACCTCGCCCGCGGCGTAGAGGCCGGGGACGGTGGTGCGCTGCCCGTCGTCCACGGCGACGACCGCGTTGCCGTCCTCGGCGGCGGTGAGTTCGCAGCCGAGGGGGACGAGCAGGTCCAGTTGGGGCGCGAACCCCCAGCCGACGCCGACGGCGTCGACCTCGACCCGGCGTTCGGTGCCCGGGCGCGGGCTGCCGTCGGCCGCCAGCGAGGCGATCCGGACCGCTGTCACCCGGTCGTCACCCTCGGCGCGGACGATCGCCGTGCGCGGGCGGACGCGGACCCGGTGGCGCGCGAGCGCGAGGGCGTACCCGGCGCCTTCGGCCCACTTGCCCGGGTTGCGCAAGAGCGGACCCGGGTGCCGCAGCCATGCGAGGGGGCTCGCCGCCTCGCACACCGCGACCACCTCGGCCCCTCGGGCCGCCAGACCGGCGGCCACCGGCAGCAGGAACGGGCCGGTACCGCCCAGCGCCACCCGGCCGCCGGCCGTGACGCCGCCGCCCTTGAGCAGCGCCTGCAGACCGCCGATGGTGAGCACGCCGGGCAGGTCCCAGCCGGGGAAGGGCAGTTGACGGTCGTAGGCTCCGGTCGCCACGAGGAGCCTCGGCGCGCGCAGCACCACCAGGGTCTCGGCGGGCGCCTCGCGACGGTCGGCCGCGTGGACCGCGAATCCGCCGTCCTCGCGGACGGCGGACCACACGTGGTGCGCCGTGCGCAGGTCGAGCCGTCCCGCAGTGCGGGCCGCGGACAGGGCGTCGGCGAGGGCGCGGTACTCGCGCAGCCGGTGGTGCAGGTCATCGGTGCGGATCGCCGCTCGGGCGTGCTCCGGGGGGTGCCGCCAGTACTGGCCGCCGACGGTCGTGCCGGAGTCCACCAGCACGACACGCAGCCCGCCGGCCAGGGCCGCGGCCGCCGCGGACAGACCGGCCGGACCCGCGCCCACCACGATGAGGTCACCCTGCTCACTCATGGTCGCCCTCCTCGGTCGTGTCGGTCGTGACGGTCGTGACGGTCGTGGTGGTCCCGGCGGTCTCGCCGGTCGTGACGGTCTCGCCGGTCGTGACGTTCATTCCCTGGCGTGCCGGTACCAGGCAGGCGCGCCGGCCGCCGGCTCCGTCGATCGTCACCAGGCAGTCGAAGCAGACGCCGATGCCGCAGAAGACGCCCCGCGGGCGGTGCCGGACGCGGGTGGTGCGCCAGGCGACCCGGCCGGCGGCCACGAGGGCCGCGGCGACGGTCTGTCCCTCGACGAAGGGCACCGGCCGGCCGTCGATGATGAACTCGTTCACTCCGAGGCACCTTTCGAGGTGAGGAAGCGGTCCGGCAGGAGACCGGTGTGGGCCGCCGGGTCGGCGCCGCGCCAGGGACGGCCGAGGAGGTGGGCCGTCACCAGCGCGCCGGTCCCCGGTGCCAGACCGATGCCCGCCCCCTCGTGGCCGCACGCGTGGAAGACCCCCGGGACCCGCGGGTCGGGGCCGACGACCGGCAGGTGGTCGGGGCAGTACGGCCGGAAGCCGCGGTAGGCGCGGATCAGGTGGACGTCGCGCAGGAAGGGGAACAGCCGGCACGCCTGCGCGGCGAGCCGGGCGACCACCGCGGGGTTCATCGTCGTGTCGAAGCCGACGCGCTCGCGGCTGGCGCCGATGAGGACGGTGCCCCCGCGCGTGCCCTCGACCACGCAGGACGTCTCCAGGCCCGCGTCGGACGAGGCGACGTTGGCGACGTAGTCGGCCGAGTAGACCTTGTGCCGGACCATCGGCGGCAGGGGTTCGGTCACGAGGACGAAGCCGCGGCGCGGCAGCACCTCGACCGGTGCGCCGAGGCGGCGGCCGACCTCGCCGCCCCAGGTCCCGGCCGCGTTGACGACGGCGTCGGCGGGCAGGACGCCGCCCGCCGCCGTGCGGACGCCGGTGATCCGGCCGTCCGGGCCGGTCACCCCGGCGGCGACCTCACCGTTGCGGAAACGCGCGCCGTGCCGCACCGCGGCGCGCAGCAGGGCGGCGGCCGCGAGGACCGGCTGCACCTGGGCGTCCTGCGGGTAGAGGACTCCGCCGGGGACGCCGGGGGCCAGGTGGGGTTCGAGATCGTGGACGCGGTCGACCGGCTCGGCGCGGACACCGGCCGCCTCCTGCCGGGCGGCGAAGGCGCGCAGCTCCGCGAGGCCTTCGGCCGTGCTCGCCACGACGAGGCCGCCCTTGGGTTCGAACTCCAGGGTGTCCGGCCCGAGTTCGCCGGCGGCCTCGTCCCACAGGGCGCGGCTCAGCCGGGCCAGGTCGAGCTCGGGGCCCGGTTCCTTGTCGGAGAGCAGGACATTGCCCTCCCCACGGCTCGTCGTCCCGCCGCCCACGGGCCCGCGGTCGACGACCGTGACGTCCATGCCGGCCGAGGCGGCGTGGAAGGCGCACGCGGCGCCGACGACGCCCGCGCCCACGACGACGACCTTCTGGGTCACCAGCCCCTCCTCGCACTGTGCAATGTCACATGCCATTGCCTAGGCTATACACCTGATCGCCGGAAGACAACGACAACGATGAGAAGGACGAGAGGGATGAGGCGGATGGAGCATGTGGAGCTGACCGGGAACTCGATCGTGGCCGGCCGTGACGTTCCCGGGGAGGGCCCCGCCTGGCGAGGTGCCGTGGCCGCGACGGGGGAAACACGGGGCCCGTGGCTGCGGGACGCCTCACCGGAGCAGGTCGCGGAGGCGGCCCGGTCGGCCGCCGCGGCCGCGCGGGAGTTCCGCGCCCTGCCCGCACACCGGCGGGCCGCCTTCCTCGACGCCTGCGCGGAGGAGATCGAGGCGCTCGGCGAGGACCTCCTCGAACTCGCGTCGGCCGAGTCCGGGCTGCCGAGGGCCCGCCTGACCGGTGAACGCGCGCGCACCTGCGGACAGTTGCGCATGTTCGCCGCCCTGGTGCGCGGCGGGGACGCGCTCGGCGTCCGCGTCGATTCCGCGCTCCCCGGGCGTCGGCCCCTCCCCCGGCCCGACCTGCGCCTGCGCAGAATCCCGGTCGGTCCGGTCGCCGTGTTCGGCGCGAGCAACTTCCCGCTCGCCTTCTCCGTCGCCGGCGGGGACACCGCGTCCGCCCTCGCCGCGGGCTGTCCGGTCGTCGCCAAGGCACACCCGGCCCATCCGGGCACCTGCGAGCTGGTGGCCCGGGCCGTCACCGCGGCCGCCGGGCGCACCGCAATGCCCGCCGGTGTCTTCTCGCTGCTGGTCGGCCGCGGCACCGAAGTCGGCCAGGCGCTGGTGCGCGACCCGCGGATCACGGCCGTGGGGTTCACCGGCTCGAGGGCCGGCGGGCTCGCGCTGGTCGAGGCCGCGAACGCCCGGCCCGTGCCCATCCCGGTGTACGCGGAGATGTCGTCGGTCAACCCCGTGATCGTGCTCGAGGGCGCGCTGGCCGATCCCCCGGCGCTCGCCGCCGCGTACGTGGCGTCGCTGACCAGCGGCGCGGGCCAGTTCTGCACGAACCCGGGCCTCCTGCTGCTCCCTGCGGGCGAGGCGGGCGACGCCTTCCGCGCGGCCGTGGCCGAGGCGGTGGCCGGTACGGCGGGACAGGTCATGCTCACCCCGGGCACCGCCGGGGCGTACGCCGAGGGCTGGGGCCGGTGGGCGGCCGTCGACGGGGTCCGCGTGGTGGCGCGGGGGGTACCCGGCGAGAGCCCGTACGCGCCGGGCCCCGTCGTCCTCGAATGCGACGCGGCGGCCTACGCGGCCCACGGCGACCTCGCCGGTGAGGTCTTCGGCGCCGCCGGGCTCGTCGTGCGCTGGTCCGGGACCGAGGAGCTGCTCGCCCTGCTGGAGGGCATCGAGGGACAGTTGACGGCCACCCTGCACGGCACCGGCGCCGACCTGGCGACCGCCGCGCGGCTCCTGCCGGTGCTGGAGGAGCGGGCGGGGCGCATCCTGTGGGGCGGCTGGCCGACCGGGGTCGAGGTCTGCCACGCGATGGTGCACGGCGGCCCCTGGCCCGCGACGTCCGCTCCCGCCACGACCAGCGTCGGCACCCTGGCCGTGGACCGCTGGCTCCGGCCGGTCTGCTACCAGTCCTTCCCGGACGCCCTGCTGCCCGGGGAACTGCGCGCCGCCGGCCCGCTGGGCGTCCCCCGGCTCGTCGACGGCAAACTCGAGCCGGGCGCCGCCACGGACGATCACCGGGACGGTGTGCCACCGCGGTCGGCCTCCGGGCGGGTGGGCGCGTAGTGTGGCAGGGCAGGGCGACATGCTGAGGGCGTCCGACGGTGCCGGGAGGAAGCTCCGTGGTGCACAACCCGTGGCAGAGGCGCGGGCGGGACCAGGTCCGGGACAGCCTGGCCGTGCGGCCGCCGCGGCGCGCGCTGGACCGGCACCGGCTGCGGCACCTGCTGGACGCGGTCGGGGCGGTCGGCGCCGACATGGACACCCGTACGGTGCTGCGTCGGATCGTGGAGGCGGCCGCCGACCTGGTCGCCGCGCGCTACGGGGCACTGGGGGTGCTCTCGGAGACCGGCGAGGTCGTCGACCTGATGACCGTGGGCATCGACGACCCGGACATGTGCGCCGCCATGGGCCTGCCGCAGGGCCACGGCCTGCTGCACACGATGGTCGACGACCGGACGCCGCTGCGGGTGGCGGACGTGGCCGGGCATCCGCGCAGCGCCGGCTTCCCGCCCGGGCATCCGGTCATGAAGACCCTGATGGGTGTTCCGCTCATGGTGCGCGGCACCGTCTACGGCGACCTCTACGTCGCCGACAAGTTCGACGGCACCGCCTTCGACGACGATGACGAGGGCCTGCTGACGGCTCTGGCCGGCGCGGCGGGCGTCAGCCTGGAGAACGCCCGCCTGTACGAGCACCTCAAACGCGCCGCCGAGAACTTCCAGCGCCGTATGCTGCCCGTCCTTCCCGACCTCGCGCCGCTCGAGGCCGCGGCCCGCTACGAACCGGCCTCCGAACTGCCCAGGCTGGGCGGGGACTGGTACGACGCCGTGGTCCTGCCCGACGGCGCGACCTGCGTGGTGGTGGGCGACGTGACCGGGCACAACGTGGAGGCCGCACCGCTCATGGGCCAGATCCGCAACATGCTGCGGGCGCTCGCCTTCGACCGGGACGAGCCGCCCGGCCAGGTCATGGCCAGGCTGGACCGCGCCCTGACGATGTTCGACGACCCGCCCACGGCCACCCTGGTGCTCGGGCGTGTCGAGCGGGGCCGTGGAGAGGGCGGCCGCGGGGAGGCCGCCCGTGGAGAGGGCGCCCGCGTAGTGAGCGGGCCGTACACGTTCCGATGGAGCAACGCCGGGCACCTGCCGCCGCTGCTGGTCGGCGCGGACGGCCGCACGCGCTACCTGGCGCCCGCGCAGCACGGCATCCCGGTGGGCATCGACGCGTCGGTCTCCCGGTTCAGTCACGAACACCCTCTCCCGCCCGGCAGCACCCTGCTGCTGTTCACCGACGGGCTGGTCGAGCGCCGGGGCCAGGACATCGACACCGGTCTCGACGACCTGGCCCGACAGGCGGCCCGCCTGGCCACGGCCCCGCTGGACGAACTGTGCGACACGTTGATCAGCCGGAGCCGCCAGGTGTTCGACGACGATGTCGCCGTACTCGCCCTGCGCGTCCCCCGGTGACGGCCGGCCGCCCGCGAGGGTGGGCACCTCGGCGGAAGCGGTGGCCCCGGACAGTGTCCCCGGCGTGGGAGTGAGGCGGCAGGCGTGGTCGGTGCTCGTGAGCCGGTTCGGCCGGGGTTGCCCCCGGTACGGCCGGGGCTGCCGGAATCGGCGGGCTATGCGCTCAAGCGGGTGCTGCTGGGCCGCCCGCTGATCACCGAGCAGCTGCGGCGCGAGCGGCTGTCGAAGAAGGTCGCGCTCGGCGTGCTCTCACCGGACGCGATCTCCTCCTCGGCGTACGGCCCGGAGGAGGTGCTGCTGGCGCTGCTGCCCTACGCAGGGGCGGCGGCGTTCACCCTGGTGCTCCCGATCACCGGGGCGATCCTGGTGATCCTCGCCCTGGTCGCCGCCTCCTACCGGCAGGTGGTGACCGTCTACACCCGGGCCGGCGGCTCCTACGTGGTGGCACGGGAGAACTTCGGCCCGAAGACCGCCCAGGTCGCCGCGGCCGCGCTGCTGATCGACTACGTGGTGACCGTGGCCGTGCAGTCCTCGGCGGGCACGGTCGCGGTGGTCTCCGCGCTCCCCGTGTTCGGACCGTACAGTCTGGAGATCACCATCGGGGTGGTCGTGGCGCTGTGCCTGGCGAACCTGCGCGGTATCAGGGAGGCCGGAGGCCCGTTCGCGCTGCCCACCTACCTGTTCTCGGCCCTCGTGGGCCTGGTGATCGTCGTCGGGATCGTCAAGTGGGCCACCGTCGGACTGCCCGTCTACGACCCGGCCCATCTGCCCGGCACCGTGCCCGTGCACCAGGGTTCGGGTCTGGTGGAGGGTGCCACGGTGCTGGTGCTGCTGCGGGCCTTCGCCAACGGCGGGTCCTCGCTGACCGGCGTGGAGGCCATCTCCAACACCGTCTCCGCGCTGCGCAAGCCCGAAGGGCGCAACGCCCGCACCGTCCTGACCGTCATGGCCTGCGTCCTGGGATTCCTGATCGCCGGGGTGTCGCTGCTGGCGCACTTCACCCACGCCACCCCCTACACCGCCGGATACCCCTCGGTGCTCTCCCAGGAGGTCCGCGCGGTCTTCGGGTACGGCGCGACGGGACACGTCCTGTACGCGCTGGTGCAGGCCGCCACGGCGCTGATCCTCTACACCGGCGCCAACACCAGCTTCAACGGCTTCCCGTTCCTCGCCAGCTTCGTCGCCGAGGACCGCTTCCTGCCCCGGCAGCTGACCAAGCGCGGTCACCGCCTGGTGTTCTCCAACGGCATCATCACGCTCGCCGTACTGGCCGTGGCGCTGCTCGCGGTCACCGGAGGCACGGTCAACGCCCTGATCCCCTTCTACGCCATCGGCGTGTTCACCGGGTTCGCCATGGCCGGCTACGGCATGACCAGGCACCACCTCTCCCACCGTGAACCCGGCTGGCGGTACAGACTGGCCGTCAACTGCGCGGCGGGCGTCCTGTCCACCCTGGTCGTGGCGATCTTCGCCATCGCCAAGTTCACCGAGGGCGCCTGGCTGGTGGTCGTCGCCTTCCCGCTGCTGGTCGTGGTGCTGATCCGGGTCAACCACGAATACCGGGCCGAGGCCGCCATCCTCGAGGAGGTGCGCGGCAACCCGGTGAGGCAGACCAACTACTCCCGCCACCACGTCTACGTCCTCGTCAACGGCGTGGACCTCGCCGTCCTCGAAGCCCTGCGCTACGCGCACAGCCTGCGCCTGATGGACGCCGAGGCGGTGCACTTCATGCTGGACGCCGCCCACGCCCAGCGTCTGCGCGCCCGCTGGGACGAGCTGGGCATCACGGCCCCGCTGAAGATCGTGGACTGCCCCGACCGGCGCCTGGTCCACGCCGCCGCGCAGTTCATCCTCGAGGCCGCGGGGGAAGGCGGGAACACCGGCGTCACCGTACTGCTGCCGCGGCGCGGCTACTCGCCCCTGTCCGGGCGGCTGCTGCACGACCGCACCGCCGACCGCATCGCGCACGCCGTCAACCATCTCCCCCACGCCGTCGCCACCATCGTGCCCTACGACGTGCAGGCCCGGATCCGGCAGCGATTCCCCGAGCTGCCCGAGGAACGTCTCGCCCGCCGCCTGGAACGGCTGCGCGACCGCCTCGCCGGGGTGCCTCCCGAGCCCCTGACCGAGCACAACGCCCCGCACTCCGAACCGGACACCACCGCCATCGCCGCCGTGCGGCCGGGATGCCCGGTCACCGTGGACGGCAGACTGCACAGCCTCACCGACGAGGAGCGCGGCGACCGGCGGGTCCTGCTGGCCACCCTCACCGACAGCACCGGCAGCCTCGGCCTGGAGTGGCACGACGCCCACCCCGACCTCGCGGCCGGGCTGCTCCTGCGCCTGACCGGCCGCGCGCACACCCGCGCCGGCGACGGCGCGCTGGTCATGAGCGACCCCGCCTACAGCATCGTGAAGACCACCGGCGAAGACCAGGACACCCCCGGCGGCGACCAGGGATGAGGACGCTCCGCGCGGGCGGTCACTCCTTCTTCGCCAGCCATTCGGCCAGCACGGCGGCCTGGCTGTGGTCCACGTCCCGGGTGGCGGTCAGCAGCGTGAGCCTGTCGTGCGCGGCGATGTCCCGCAGATGACGCGCGGCCTGCCGGTGTCCGGCGTCGCGCAGTTCGGCCAGGTAGCGGCGGCGGAACTCGGTGAAACGGCTGGGCTCGTGGCCGTACCACTTGCGCAGATCGCTGGACGGGGCGACCTCGCGCAGCCACTCGTCCAGATGCGCATCGTCCTTGCGCACGCCGCGCGGCCAGACCCGGTCGACCAGGACCCGCTTGCCGTCGGCGGGAGTGGTCTCCTCGTAGATCCGCCGGTAGGTGATCCGCTTGGCCATGACGGCACCCTCCGAACCAGATCGGCCGCCCCGGCCGGGAGCCGGTGGACGGCTCGTAGCTCACCGCGTACGAGTGGTTCTGCCGCGTCCAGTCTATCGGCGAACCGCGCCCGGTCACCTGGCGACGAGGGTGCCCATGGCGCCGCGTTCGGCGTCTGCGAGGCGGTGCGTGGTGAAGGTGTAGGTGCCGGGCTGGGGAAGGGTGAACTCCACGAAACCGCCCTCGCCGGGCTGCAGGTCCAGTTCCTGGGCCGCGCCGTGGGCGGGGTCGCCGCGCTTCAGCTGGTAGGCGCCTTCCTTGAACACCGTGTCGAACTGGGCGCCGACGACATGGAAGGCGCTCGGCTCGTTGGGGCCGGCGTCGACCAGCCACAGCCGGACGCGCTTCCCGGCCGGCACGTCGATGGGGGCGTGGCGGTACTGGTCGGCGTAGCCGTTGAACACGACCAGGTCCGGGTCGGCCGCGAGCAGCTTCGACATGGCGGGCACACCGCCCTTCGGGCCGAGGTAGTACTCGGACTGCACCAGCACCTGCGAGGTGGCGGCCGGGGCCAAGGTCGGCGGATCGATGATCACCGCGCCGTACATGCCCATGGCGAGGTGCTGGATCATCGGTGCGGTGGCGCAGTGGTACAGCCAGGCTCCGGCATGGTCCGCGCGGAACTGATAGGTCAGTTCGCCGCCCGGCGGGATGTCCCGCATGGCCCGGTCCGGTGCGACCTGGCTCGCGTGGAAGTCGATGGAGTGCGGCATGTCTCCGTCGTTGATCACGCGCACGGTGAACAAATCCCCGACCCTGCCGTGCAGTACGGGGCCGGGCACGGTGCCGTTGTAGGTCCAGACCCGCTGCCGTACTCCCGGGGAGACCTCGACGGTGGCCTGCTCGACGTGCAGCGTCACGTGATGCTCGGTGCCACCGGTGACCGGGCGCAGAGTCGCGTCGTAGGGCCGCCGGGCCGGTGCCGGGGAGGACTGCCCGCCGCTCATGTCCATGCCGGGCACGGACGGATCCTGCGCGGTGGCCGCGGGCGGGGCGGTGGAGGTCGTGGTGCGGACGGTGAGGACCATGCCGGCCGCGCGGTGGCCCATGACCGTGCACCACGCCTGTTCGTCGTGGGTGACGGTGCCCAGGTCGACGGTCTGCCGTCCGCCGGGGGCCAGCATCCTGGTGCCGTGCTTGCCGTCGAGGAGGAGGTTGTGGTTCATCCCGCCGGCGTTGTGCACGGTCAGGGTCAGGTCCGTGCCCGGAGCGACGGTGATGGTGGAGGGGGTGACGCTGAACTCGTCCAGGGTGACGGCCACGGGGACGCCGGACTTCGCCGTCGCGGCCGGACCACTGGCCGCTCCGGTGGTCGTGTCGTTCGTGTGGCCGGGCCAGACGCCGGTGCCGGTGCCGATGAGGGCGAGCACGGCCAGGACGGCGATCACGGAGCCGAGGGCGAGGGTGGTGCGTCCGGCCGGGCGCGCGCGCCGGCCCGTCGCTCCGCCGGTGCCTGCGGTGTCGGCGGTGCCCGCGGTGTCGGCTCCGGTGGCGGTGGCCCGCCGGCGGACCGCGAGCAGGGAGGCGACGACGAGCGCCGGGAACGAGCCGGTCCCGATGAGGACGAGGGTCCACGCCAGGACGCGCGGCCCGCCCGTGGTGGGCACGGCCAGCAGGAGCACCCCGAGGTTGGTGAAGAGGGCGCGGGGCAGCCAGGCGTACTCCAGTACCTCGGTCATCCGGCGGTTGCCGGCGGGTCCGCCGCCGACCGTGACGGGGAGGAGAAAGGTCAGCGCGCCGGTCAGGATCTGGGCGATCACGCCGATGCCCAGCATGGGCACCAGCAGCCGCCCGAGCAGTTCGGCGGCCGTCGTGCCGCCCAGGGCCAGGCCCACGACGTCGACGGCCAGGGCACTCAGCAGCCAGCCGGTGCCGGCCAGGAGCGCCACGGGGGCGGCCGTGCGCGGCGGCTTGGCCCGCATCTCGGCGACGACGGGCCGCAGTGAGTGCACGACACCGGCGGCGTAGCCGGCCATGCCGGCCGCGGCCGTCCAGTGCGCCCAGGTGAACGACCCGGACAGGAGCGCGCCGGTGACCGCGACCGCCAGACCGGCGACGACGACCGCAAGGACCTGCCGGGCGCAGCGCGGCGCGGTGTCGGCCATGCGGGTGCGCAGGACGGCGGGCCAGAGCATGAACAGGGTGCCGACCACGACCAGGCCGAGCCAGCCCAGCAGGTTCAGGTGGGCATGCGCGAGAACGAGCGCCCGCTCCCAGCGGGCCGAGGCCGCCGTACCGCCGGCCAGGAGGCCGCCCAGGGTCACGCCGACGACGAGCGCGGTGCCGGCGACGACGTAGTACCACACCACGATCCGCAGCCGCCCGGACAGGCTCGCGGCCCGCGCCATGGCGACCAGGCCGGCCGTGTGCGCGATCACCGCGGCGGCCACCAGGACCGCGCCGGTCACGGCCAGCCACGGAAGTCCCGTCGACATGCCGGTCAGGACGGCGACCGCACCGAGGTTGAAGCCGGACAGCCGGACGTGGGCAGGTCGTTCGGATCCCGGTCGCGCGTGCAGCAGCGCCTGGGCGAAGTGCCGGCTGTAGACGAACACGGCGTTGCTCGCCGCGCCGAGCACCAGCAGGTGCAGCGCGAGCCATTGCGGCACGGCCACCAGGCGGTGCGCGGCGACGACACAGACCGCGGCCACGAGGTAGGCGGCGATCAGGCCCGCGGCCACGGCGTGCCGGCGGCGCCGGGACGAGCCGCCCTCGGTCAGCGGCGGGCGCCGGTAGCTCGGCACCGCTTCCGGTCCATGCTCAGTCAACCCGCTCAACCACCTGCTGTTTGTTTTCACAATGCTCATAGTAGAAACTATGTCGGGCTGTCCCGCGCAAGGGACGTTCGACCCGAAGGTCTACAAGTCCCGCTGGTTCCGCCAGTTCTGCCGATGGAGTTGTTTTTATGGACGCTGATCGCAGGTTCGCGATGGCGCCGTTCGCCGCGCCCGGGATCGCGTGCGTGGTGGCCGGAGGTCTCGTCGCCGCCGCCACGGCCCCGGCGCCGTCGACGCACGGGTCCTGGGCGGCCGCGTATCTGGTGCTGGTGGCCGGTGTCGCGCAGGTCGCCCTCGGCTGGGGTCAGGCCGCGCTCGCACCCCGTCCGCCGGCGCGCGGTCGCGTGCTCGCGCAGGCCGGCACGTGGAACCTGGGCAACGCCGCCGTACTGATCGGCACGCTGACCGGCGTACTGACCCTGGTGGACCTGGGCGGGGTGGTCCTGGTGGCCGGCCTGGCGCTGCTGGCCGACGCGGTCCGGGGCGGTGTCCGGCACGGCGCGCAGTCGCGGCGGTGGCAGTTGTACGGCTTCCGGCTGCTGGTGGTCGTGCTGCTGGTGAGCGTCCCGACCGGGCTGGTACTCGCCCGGATCGGGCCCAACTGACCGCCGGGGCGGCCTCGTACGCCTCTCTGGCCGGTGTCAGGACCGGAGCGCCTCGCACACCCATCCGGCGGGGGTGCGCCCCGCCTCGAGCAGTTCCCGCAGTTCGCTCCTGGCGGCCGGGCTCAGCACCCGCTCGGTCTGCGGGTAGAGGATCTGCTCCTCCTTGGGGTTGTGGGCCTCCAGTTGCTCCTGGAGGTCATGCAGAAGGCCGGGGACCGACGCCCCGACGGCTCCGTCGCGCAGCTCGTCGTCGAGCGCGTCCAGGATCTTCCACATCTCCCCGTGCTCGCGCACCATCACGAACACGGGCATGACCAGTCCCGCCGCCCGCAGGGGCGGGAAGAGGAACTCCTCCTCCAGGTAGATGTGCCGGCGCAGGGCCGCCACCGCGCGGGTGAGCGGCCCCGGGTCGGGGGCGACGCCGGTGAGAGCGGCGGTGAACGTTTCGATGCCCCCGTCGATCTCGTGATGCTCGCGCTCCAGCGCCTCGGCCACTGTCTCGATGCCCATCGGGCCCTCCTCGGTCTTCAACTGACACCAACTGGATCGTTCTTGCCGCGCCGAGCCCTGATCGCGGTGCCCGCGGTCAGGGCCAGGAACAGCAGGACGGCCACCTCGTTCGCCACGCCGCCGGCCTGCCAGGCAGCCGTGCCGCCCATGGCGTCGCCACCGACGAGCCGCAGCACGAGCGAGGCGTGCAGCAGTCCGAGCGGCAGGTAGGCGACCGGGTGGTACGGCAGCCGCACCCGCAGCACCGCGGGCACGATGACCTGGGCGTGCGCGAAGACCATGGAGAAGACGAAGCCGAGGAACACGGCGTGCAGCATGGCGTCGTAGGCGTGGCCGTCGGTCTGCCGGCCGAACACCGACCACAGCAGGCCCGCGACGGCCAGCCACACATATCCGGTGGCGAGCGCGACGGCCATGTACCGGGTGACCCCGCGCATCCGGATGGTCCGGCGCACGATGTCGTACGCGGCCAGCCAGCAGGCGAGAAGGAGCAGGCCCGCTCCCGCCACCCGTACACCGATCGCCGGCGCCGCGACCGAGCCGCCGAGGCCGGCCAGCAGCACCGCCACCGTGCCGGTGAAGAGCGCGCGGCCGCGCGCGGTGAGCGCGACCAGACGGGACAGCTCCAGGCGTTCACCGGCGATGGTGAGGACCAGGAACCCGGCCAGCCACGGCACGAGTACGCCGAGGTCCCGGCCGGCCGGCCAGAGCATCCCGGCCACGCACCAGCAGGCCGCGCCGGCGGCCTGGACGGCGTTGTGCAGGGAGGGCTGGATGCGGTGCAGTTCGGCGAAGACCGCCAGCAGCCCGAACCCGGCGACAGCGATGAGCAGTTGGCCGGTGGAGGCCGGCAGCCCGGCGATCAGCCACAGCGAGCCGGTGCCGCAGGCGGCCGGGGCCAGCCATGCCCACCCCTGCCGCAGTGCGACGGCACGCTCCACAGCGATGAGCGTGCCGAGGAACCCCAATGGCATCAGCACGCCGTGCAGTTCGGCGAGGTCCGTGTGACCGGCGGGCACGCGCAGGCCCAGGCGCAGCAGCCCCGCCCAGAGTCCGGCCAGCAGCGACACCGCGCCGAG
Organism: Streptomyces anandii JCM 4720; assembly: GCF_014650655.1. Lineage (GTDB taxonomy): Bacteria > Actinomycetota > Actinomycetes > Streptomycetales > Streptomycetaceae > Streptomyces > Streptomyces anandii. The sequence goes on along the minus strand of NZ_BMVJ01000014.1, from coordinate 106,632 downwards.
TGCCATGACGGGCGGCGCCCAGACCGACCGTCCCGAGGGGCGGGCCGGCGGGCGCACCGGGTGCGCCGGGGCCGTCTGGGCCGCTCGGGTCACCGGAACCACCCGAGCGCCCGCTTGGCCTCGTCGGTCATCATCCGAGGCTCCCACTGCGGTTCCCACACCAGGTCCACCAACACCTGGGGCGCGCCGGGCAGTTGCGCCAGGCAGCGGTTGACCTCGTCGTCCAGGTACGCGTGCAGCGGGCAACCGGGGGTGGTGAGCGTCATGCGCACCACCACCGCGTCGGCGCCGATGTCGACGCCGTACACCAGTCCGAGGTTGACGATGTCCACGCCCAGCTCGGGGTCGATCACGTCGCCCAGCAGGTCGAGCACCAGATCGTCGGTCACCGGCCCGGCGGCCATCGCCGCCACATCGAGCGGCTTGCCCTGGCGTGTCATGACGCCTCCCTTCGCAGGTGGCGAGCACCACCCGGGCCCATTTTTAACGAGTGATATTGTAAAAACAAGTCGGAGCCGAGCCCAGGCCGAACCGAGACAGGCCGAACCGAGACAGGGCTGATCCGAGACAGGAGAAGACCATGACCACAGCCAGCACCGAATTGGACGTCCGCGAGGAGATTCCCGCGCGCCGGCACGAGCTCATCTTCGCCACCTACGGCGCGCTCGCCCCCGGTGAGCACTTCGTCCTGGTCAACGACCACGACCCGAAGCCGCTGTACTACCAGTTCGCCGCCGAGCACGCCGACCAGTTCACGTGGCAGTACCTGGAGCAGGGCCCGGAGGTGTGGAAGGTCCGCATCGGACGCATCGCCGGCTGACCGGCCGGGTGGGAGAGCGGCCTCGTTCGGGGCCTGCCCACCGGGCGACCGGGCCGGCGCGGGGTGCGGGGCGGCCCGGTGCGCCGCGTTCAGCAGCCGGTGTCCGCGATGACGTAGTAGGCCGGGGAGGTCTCCTTCAGTGTGTGGGTGATGGCGATGGTGTAGAGGCCCAGGTTCTGGTCGGAGCCGTTGGCATAGGCGTAGCCGCCGCTCTGGTGGGCGCGGCCGGCGCGGACCTGGTTGTAGTTGTTGTCGGTGTAGCACCGGGGCGCGGCTCCGGTCGTCGTCGCCGTGACCTGTGCGGAGGGCGTTCCCTGGGCGCCGGAGGAGTCGACGGCCGCGACGGTGTAGCCGTAGGCGGTCCCGGCGGTGAGGCCGGTGTCGGTGTACGTGGTGCCGGTTGCGGAGCCGGCCTTCGCGCCGTCGCGGTAGACGGTGTACGAGGCCGCGCCGCTCACGGGGTTCCACGACAGGGAGGCCGCGTTGTCCGTGGTGCCGGTCACGGTCAGGCCGGACGGTGCGGGCAGTGAACCCGTGCCGCCACCCTGGCCGCCGGTGTCCAGGCCCCAGAACTTCGCCGTGTAGTAGCTGGAGCAGATGTGGTCCAGGTAGTAGGTGCCCGTGGCGCCGCACTGGTCGGGGCCCGGGCCGGGGTCCACGGCGAGGCCGTGCGCCATCCCTGAGACCGAGAACAGCGCCACCGCGGGCCTGCCGCCGCCGTCGTCGTAGTCGCTCTCGGTGGCGCCGCCGGGCAGGCCGCGGGTGCTGGAGGGCGTCTGGCCGATGCCCCACACGTCGGTCCACTGGTCGCGCAGCTCGCCGCCGTTGACCGGGGCCACGGTGGTGTCGGCGGAGCCCTGCCAGACCGCGACGCGGGGCCACGGTCCGGTGTACCCCGGGTAGGAGCCGCGCACCTTGTCGCCCCACTGCGCCGGGGTCAGCCTCTGGTCGTTGTACTGGCAGCCGGAGGCGGCCGCCTGGGTGGTGGCGCACTGCGCGGGGAGGCCGGAGTCGACGGACCCGCCGGCGAACACGTCCGGGTAGTCGGCGAGCAGGTCCGCGGCCATGCCGCCACCGGCGGACAGGCCGGTGACGTAGACGCGGCCGCGGTCGGAGCCGTACCGGGCCACGGCGCTGTCGACCATCTGTTTGACCGACGCCGCCTCGCCCTTGCCCCGGGTGTCCTTGGCCGAGTCGAACCAGCTGAAGCAGGACAGGCTGTTGTTGGCCGTGCCGGTCTGCGGGTAGACCACGGCGAACTTCCACTGGTCGGCGAACTTCTGCCAGCCGGAGTGGGCGTGGTAGTCGCTCGCCGACTGGGTGCACCCGTGCAGGGCGACGACCAGCGGGGCGTTGGCGGGGAGGCCCACGGGGACGTACTCGTACATCGTCAGGTTGCCGGGATTGGAGCCGAAGCCGGTCACCTGCTGCAAGGTGCCGGCCGCCGCCGCGGCCGGCGTGGACGGGGCGAGCGGGGTGACGGCGGTCAGGGCCGCGGCGAAGGCGCCGAGGGCGGCGGCCAGTGCGGTGCGCCGGAAGAAACCGCGCCGGATGGAGTGAGGCATGGGTGCGACTCCGCGGAGAGGTGGGGAGGGGGAGGCGGGAGGACGCGGCACGGCCTCGCCGCACCGTTCCGCCTCACCGGCATCCCTTCCGCACCGGTTGCTCGCGGCCGACGCGGCACCGGGCCGCGCCCGGCCCGCTGTCGTACGGCTTGCTCGAAGCGGACCGTACGACCGGTCGGCCCACCCCCGACATGTGAGCGGCACCCAGCAACCGACTCCCCGGCATGGCCGCCCGGCCCATGGCGCCGCGCGGGCAGGCGACGGCCGGGATCGCGCGGGAGTCAGGGCGTGGCTCGCCGCCGGCGACGATCCGCGGGCCCTGACGAGCGGCGGTTACTGGTACCACCGCCGGCTGCGGGAGCCGCACCGCCGTGCACGACACCGCGTTCCGGACCCGCCTGCCGCACGCACTGGCCGAGGAGACGGGCGCCGCACTCTGAGTGGCGCAACTGTCACTGTCATCAGGGCGGTGTTCTCCCGCCCCATTGTGTTGTGTCTTGCGCGGCCCTACTGTTCGAACTTGCCCGAGTCTGTTGGATGTTGATTGCTCAGCCGGTATGGAGGCGCAGTGCGGAGTGATCGGATGGGTTCAGAAGCCGCGAGACCCGCCCGCCGTCGGTGGTGGAGGGCGGTCCTCTCGTCCGCCGCGGCCATCGCCCTGACCGCGGGAATGACCACCGGCGCGGTCGCCGGCACGGCCGCGCCCGCCGCGGCACGGGGCGCCGGCGGTACGACGGCTCCCGCCGCCGGCCCGCGGGCGCACACGGTGAGCCTCGACGGCTACTCGTTCCTCGTCGACGGCAGGCGCACCTACCTGTGGTCCGGCGAGTTCCACTACTTCCGGCTGCCGAGCCCGGACCTGTGGCGCGACATCTTCCAGAAGATGAAGGCCGCCGGCTTCAACTCCACGTCCCTGTACTTCGACTGGGGATACCACTCGCCGAAGCCGGGTGTGTACGACTTCAGCGGGGTGCGTGACGTCGACAGGCTGCTCGACATGGCCGAGGAGGCCGGGCTCTACGTCATCGCGCGCCCGGCTCCGTACATCAACGCGGAGGTCGACAGCGGCGGCCTGCCCGGCTGGATGACCACCGAGGCCGGGCGCAACCGCAGTGACGACCCCCGGTTCCTCAAGTACGCGGACGAGTGGCTGACGCGGATCGACCGGATCGTCGCCCGCCACCAACTGACCAACGGCACCGGTTCGGTGATCGCCTACCAGGTCGAGAACGAGTACTACAACGGCTCGGACGCCGGCCGCTCGTACATGAAGCACCTGGAGGACAAGGCCCGCGCCGACGGCATCACCGTACCGCTGACCGGAAACAACAACGGCACCTTCAACTCCGGTACGGCGGCCCTGGACGTCGACGGCCCCGACTCCTACCCGCAGGGCTTCAACTGCTCGACGCCCTCGAAGTGGAACGGCGTCCCCGACATCAGCTACGACCACCCGGCCGGCAAGCCGCTGTACTCGCCCGAGTTCCAGGGCGGCGCCTTCGACCCGTGGGGCGGACCGGGCTACGACAAGTGCGCCCAGCTCATCAACGACCGGTTCGCCGACGTGTTCTACAAGCAGAACATCGCCGTCGGCGCGACCGCGCAGAGCTTCTACATGACCTACGGCGGCACCAACTGGGGCTGGCTGGGCATGCCGCAGAACTACACGTCGTACGACTACGGGGCCGCGATCCGCGAGAACCGCCGGCTCGATCCCAAGTACTACGAGGACAAGCTGATCGGGTACTTCACCCAGTCCGTGGCCCCGCTGACCAAGACCGAGGCGATCAGGGCCACGCCGCCGGACGACTCCGCGGTCGTCGACACCGCCCGGATGAACCCGGACACCAGGACGCAGTTCCACGTGCTGCGCCACGGCGACTCCACCTCCACGTCGGCCGACAGCACCCACATCTCGCTGGACTTCGACGCCCAGCCGTCCGCCGGCACCACCTACACCTGGGACGATCCCGACTCCGCGCTCCAGTACGCCGGTTCGTGGTCGCACGTGGCCGACCAGAGCTACACCGGCGGCGACTACAAGCACACCGAGTCCTTCTCCGACAAGGCCGGCGACTCGCTCACCGTCCCCTTCGACGGCACCGCGATCCGCTGGATCGGCTCCAAGACGGACAACCACGGTTTCGCGGACGTCTACCTCGACGGCGCCAAGGTGGCGACGGTCGACGACTCCGGCGGCGAGAACCAGGCGGTGATCTTCCAGAAGACCGGCCTGCCGGCCGGAGCGCACACCCTGAGGATCGTCGTGGCCGGACGCCACAGCTCCTCGTCCACGGACGACTTCGTGGCCGTCGACGCCATCGACGTGCCGACGGGCTCCGCCGCCACGGAAGCGACCTACCCGGTCGTACCCCAGCAGCCGGGCACCGCGATCACGCTCGACGGACGCGACTCGCACGTGATCGTGGCCAACTACCGGCTCGGGGACGCACAGTTGCAGTACTCCACGTCGGAGATCATGACCCACGCGGCCATCGGCGACCGTGATGTCGCCGTGCTCTACGGAGACCCCGGCAGCGACGGCGAGACCGTCCTGCGCTACGCCGCCAAGCCCACGGTGACTTCCAGCGGCGGCCCGGTCACGACCACCTGGGACCCGGCCACCGGCGACCTGCGGCTCGACTACACCCACGAGGGCCTGATCCGCGTCAGCATCAGCGGCGACGGCAAGCGCCCGCTGCTGCTGCTCGTCGGCGACAAGGCCACGGCCAGGACCTTCTGGCGCCAGGACACGGCGACCGGCCCGGTGCTCGTGCGCGGCACCCACCTGCTGCGCACGGCGACGAGCGGGGACGGCGGCCGCACCGTGGCACTCACCGGGGACAACGCCGACGACAAGAACATCGAGGTGTTCACCTCGGCCCGCCATGTCACCTGGAACGGACGGGCGTTGACCACCCACGCCACCGCGACGGGCAGCCTCACCGGGCAGATACCCGTCGCCGCCCCGGTCCGCCTGCCGGCCCTGACGAACTGGAAGCACGCCGAGGAGTCCCCCGAGGCGGCCCCCGCCTTCGACGACTCCAGCTGGCATGTGGCCGACAAGATGACCACCAACAGCGTCTCCGGCGTCAACTCGCTGCCGGTCCTCTACGCCGACGACTACGGCTTCCACACCGGCAACACCTGGTACCGCGGCCGCTTCCGCGCCACCGGCAAGGAGACCGGCGTCCACCTGGTCTCGGACTCCGGCGGCAAGGCGCAGGCATTCTCCGCATGGCTGAACGGCACCTTCCTGGGCAGCTCCACCACGGGCAGCGCCGACTTCACCTTCCCGGCCGGAACGGTGAAGTCCGGGTCGGACAACGTCATCTCCGTGCTCACCGTGAACATGGGCCACGAGGAGGACTACAACTCGGCCAACGGCAACAAGACCGCACGCGGCCTGACCAGCGCCTCCCTCGTCGGGGCGCCGCTGACCACCGTCACCTGGCGGCTGCAGGGCGTACGGGGCGGCGAAGACCCGCAGGACACGGTGCGCGGCCCGCTGTCGACGGGCGGCCTGTACGGCGAGCGGGCCGGCTGGTCCCTGCCGGGCTACCCGGACGCCGGCTGGAAGCCGGTCTCCCTGCCGACGGCCGACACCCGTCCCGGGGTCTCCTGGTACCGCACCGACGTCGCCCTGGACCTCCCGCACGGCCAGGACACCTCGCTCGGGCTGACGTTCACCGACGACCCCTCGCGCAAGTACCGGGCCACGATCTTCGTGAACGGCTGGCAGGTAGGCAACTACGTCAACTACCTCGGTCCGCAGCACACCTTCCCGGTCCCCAACGGCATCCTCGACCCCAACGGCCGCAACAGCGTCGCCATCGCCGTGTGGAACCTGGACGGCAGCACCGGCGGACTCGGCGAGGTCGCGCTCACCGACTACGGCAGCCACGCCTCGTCGCTGCGCGTCGCGCAGAACCGCAGTCCCCGCTACGACCGCGAGAAGTACGCGATGCCCAAGCGCCCCGGCGCGGACGTCTCCTTGAACGTGCCGGACACCGCTCAGCCGGCGCGGGTCTTCACGGCCGAGACGACGGTGCGGCTGCCGAAGGACGGACCGTCCGCGTCTGGGCTGGCGGTCTCCCTGTCGGCACCCGACGGCTGGAGCACGACGGCCACGAGTCCCGTGTCGCTCGAGCACCTGCGAGCCGGCGCGTCGGCCACCTTCACCTGGAAGGTGCGGCCGCCGGACGGCGAACTCCCCTCCGCCTCGGCGCTCACCACCACGGTGCACTACACGCAGAGGGGACGGCAGGCCGCCGCCGGCGACGAACGCATCGTCGGCGGGATCCCGCCGGCTCCCCCGGCCGGCCGGAGTGCCGTGAGCGACCTGCCGTTCCTGTCCTCCACCAACGGCTGGGGCCCGGTGGAGCGTGACACCAGCGTCGGCGAGCAGGCGTCCGGGGACGGCCGTCCCCTGCGAATCGCCGGTGTCACCCATGCCAAGGGCCTCGGCACCAACTCGGTCAGCGACGTCCAGCTCTACCTCGCCGGGAAGTGCTCCCGGCTCACGGCGGACGTCGGCGTCGACGACGAGACGGGCGGCGCGGGAAGCGTGACGTTCTCCGTGATCGCCGACGGCAGGACCCTGGTCACCACGCCGGTGATCCGGGGCAGACAGGCCGCGGTGCCGATCGACGTCGACCTGCGCGGAGCCGAGGTGGTCGACCTCAAGGTCGGGGACGCCGGCGACGGCAACGGAAACGACCACGGAGACTGGGCGACGCCGACCCTGACGTGCGGCTAGACCGGATCTCCGGCACGCACCCGTGCCGGCCCCGCCGTCGGCATCGCCGGCACCCCGGGAAGCAGGTGCGGCTCGCCGACGCCCTGCCGCGGTCCGGCCTGCGCGCTGCTGCTGGCGGTTCGGCAGGGCAGCCGTGTACAGCGCGGGATGAGGGCCGAGCGTGGGCACGGGTCCTGACGAGCGGCGGCGCGGGCGGCCCTCAGCGGGCCGTTCGTTCCGGGATTGCCGGGATGACCTTCTCGGCGATGTGGAGGAGGACGCTGTCGTCCGGCAGGGCGCCGGATTCGCTCCACACGGTGAAGTCGTAGGAGCCGCCCTTGTCCTT
>NZ_BMVJ01000014.1:92760-99142 GCF_014650655.1 Streptomyces anandii JCM 4720 | reverse complement strand
CCCGTCCAGGGCGACCGACAGGGTCCTGGCCAAGGGGCCCTGTTCGACCGGTCCGCCGGTTCCGCCGCTTCCGAGGTTGATCTGCAGCTTCATGGTGTGGTCCGAGGAGTAGACCGCGGGCCGGCCGAGCACCGTCAGCGTCTTGACGTTCTTGTCGCCCCCGATCTTCATGAGCTTCACGTACTGGGCCGTCGACAGCTTGTTGTAGGTGGCCGAGACATTCACGGTGTACGTGTCGAATCTGACCTCCGCCTCCGGCTCGGCGACCTTCCCGTCCGTCAGGGCGGCGGTGTTGTTGCTGCCCGAGGCCGTGGTCGCGGTCTCTCCGGGCGTTCCGAGGAGCCGGGCCAGGTCGGGCCGGTTGAGCGCCTTGCACAGCTCCTCGCCGGTCACGGCCTGGGGTGTCTCCTTGAAGGCCTTGGGCAGCTTCTCGTCCTCGTCGTCCGAGCACGAGGCCGGCTTCGGCGTGCTGTCGTCCGCCGGAAGCACCTGCGGGGCCAGCCAGAGCGCACCCCCGAGCGCCCCGAACAGGGCCACGGCCGCCAGGGCCTGCCCCCACACATTCGGCTCCTTCTGCGGAGCGACCGGGCCGGGATGCGTCCCAACTGCTCCGTCTGCGGTCTGGGTCTGCGCGAGCGGCTGAGCGTGGGGCCGGGTCTGGGCCTCGGGCTGAGGCTGGGTCCGGGGATTCCGGCGTGCGCGAAGGGCCCGTACGACCACGTACACCCGTATCGCGGTGAACACGAGGAACACCACGCCGAGCAGGGCCGCGACCTGGTCGTGATCGCGGACCGCGAGATACATGATGCGTACGCCGAGAACCGACCCGATCACGATGAGCAGGGGCTCGCGGACCCAGAAGGGAAGAAGACGAAGAAGGAAACCGAGCACCCGGTGATCTCACCAGGTCATGGACATGTTCGCCATGGTGGAAGCCACACTTCCGGAACGGATCATGGCGGTCTTCGGTCTCAGGACGCCGACGCCCGCCAGGGCTTGGGGAACAGCGCCCAGTGGCCGTTGACATGAATGAGTCCGTCGAATGACATGCCGTAGTGCTCGCCGGGCCGGGTGTACTTCCAGTAGTAGACGGTCAGTCCGGGTCTGAACGCGTCCTTCAGCTGGGCGTAGCCGCCGGGGAACACGTCCACGGCGGGACCCGTTCCGGCCCGGATCTGGTCGGTGGTGGCGCTCCACATCCAGAGCATCGTCTGCTCGGGTTTGGCCCAGGGCCCGGACGGCAGGGGCGCGGCGGTCCGGTAGAAGCGTTCGGCGCGTGCGGCGAACTCCGGCTGGAACACGGTCTGGTAGTCCGCGTGGGTCGGCTTCAGCGACTCCACCAGGTCGGCGTCGGTGCCCGCACCGGCTTTCAGCAGCAGGGCGCGGGCACCGCTGTCGGTGCCGGGGTAGGCGCTCGCCGAGGCGGCCGGGTCGTGAGCCCGGCCGGTGCCCGGGATGCCGATGTCGATCACGCCGGTGGCCGCGAGGACGGCGAACACGGGCACGGCCGACAGGGCTGCCGTGGCCTGCACGCGGCGTCGGCGCCGATGGCGTTCGCTGCGGCGCAGGAACTCGCCGGCGGGCGCCGGCAGTCCGAACTCGTGGCGCCAGCGCTGTCCGAGGGCCAGGTCGGTTCCCTGCAGGAGGTCGCCTGGGTTCCTGGTTCCGCGCCAGCGTTCGGCCCGCTCGAGCACGTGGTCCAACCAGGCGTCGAACTCCGCGTATTTCGCGCTCCATCGGCGCAGCTGCGGCCACTTGTCGATGAGCAGGTCGTGGACGAGCTCGGCCACCGGCGATGCCGCCCGGCCGGATTCGTCGGAGGACCGTACGACGATGATCCGTTCCCGGGCCAGTACGGCCAGGACGTGGTCGACCATGGCCTCGTCGGCGGCGGGGCCGCAGGCCAGCGTGCGCAGCACCGCGACACTGCGCGGTCTGCGTGTGTCCAGGCTCTTGCCTGTCCGGTCGTGGCGCACCAGCAGGGCGAGGACGCGCTGAGCCACCGCCTTCTGCCTGTCGTCCAGTTGGCGCAGCACGCCGTCCTGCCACTGGGCGAGACTGCCGCCGAACCGTCCGACCCTGTCGTAGGCCTCGTACGTCAGCAGGTTGTCGGAGCGGTGCTCCCAGAGCAGGGTCAACGTCTTTTCCAGCAGCGGCAGTACGGTGACGCGGACCTCGTCGGGAGCCGTGTCGTAGCGGCCGCCGGACATGACCTCGGTGAGGATCGTCTGGGGCAGTTCCGCCTCGAAGCGCAGGCGGGCGTCTGCGGCGGGTTTGGTGATGATGTCGCGGAGTTCGCCGGAGGTCAGCGTCGGTGGCATGTCGACGACGGGCTTCACGGCCTCGAGGAGCCGCGGGGCGCGGTCGGCCAGCCGGGGATAGAAGTCGTTGCGCATGACGAGCAGCACGGTCACCGGGGCGCAGGACTCCACTACCTCGGTGAGCTCACGCAGTACGGCCTTCTCCTCGTCGGCCGTCGGGGGCGTGCCGTGTCCCGGTGCGGGCGATGTGAGCAGCTCCTCGAACTGGTCGACGACGAGCAGCAGATGCTCGGTGCCGGCGGAGTGCGCGAGGAATCTCTCGGCCGCCGCGAGGACGCTCCGACCGGATGCGGGGCCGGATGCGGGGCCGGATGCGGGGCTGGATGCGGGGCTGGATGCGGGGCCGGACGCGGGGCCGGCTCCCCGGTCTGCTCCCGGTCCGGCGTCCGCGAGCCCTGCCCGCTCCAGGGCCGCCGTGAGGCTCGCCTCCGCGCGGACGGTGACCGACCGCCAGCCCGGCGGCAGCGCGGGCAGCACTCCCGCCTGCACCAGGGAGGACTTGCCGGATCCGGAGGGCCCTTGCAGGAGCAGTCCGCGCCGGCGGCTCGCGAGGTGGCCCAGCACCTGCTCCTTGGCCCGGTCGCGGCCGTGGAACCATCGCGCGTGCTCGCGGGTGAACGCGCGGAAGTCCTGGTAGGGGCAGACGTCCTTCGGTTTCAGCGCGGGCCATGCCTGGCGCAGGCTCTCGCCGGGTGTCGCGTACGCGATGTTGAGACCCCGCAGGTTGCGGTCGGCGCCGGGCAGGGATGTCACCATGCCGATCACCAGGCCGGTCGCGGTGTCGACGACGGGTGCGCCGCTGAATCCCCGCGCCACGGTGTTCGCCTCGTGCAGTTGGAGCAGCCAGTGGTCGCCGCCCCCGACGCGCAGCCGGCCGCCGGTCCTCGCCGTGCCTTCGTGGCCGCTGTCGAACGTCGACCTGGGGAATCCGAACGACCACACGGGCCGCCCCTCCGCGCCGTGTGCGAGGCCCACCAGCAGCTCGGGCACGGACGGCGGGGTCCCGGTGAGCTGGATGACGGCCAGATCCTCGTCCCCGGGGGCGCGCCATGGGCCGGGCAGCACCGTCCCCGTGGCCCGGGGAGCTCCGGGGGCCTGCGGGAAGCGCAGTGTCAGCACGTCACCGGGGCCGCAGCCGGCGTTGGCCACGACATGGGCGCAGGTGACCACCGCCCCGCCGGGCACGAGGAAGCCCGCTCCGACCGGTGTGTCCGCGCCGGTGAGGATCTGCGCCACCGAAGCGGCCGGACTGCCCCCGCTCGGGGGCCTCCGGGGATTCCGGGGCTTCCCGGCCACGGACTCGTCCTCGGTCGACGACACGCCCACGGGCAACACCTCGGTTCGGATCGGCGTTGGTGCCGCTCACGTAACGTAACAGCTCGGATACGGGTCTGTGGGGTGAATTCCCTCCTCGGCCCCGCGATCAAGCGGGTTGATCGCGTGGGCGTGTGCTACCGGGTGCCGCCGTGGATCTGGGACTCGCGGGGCGGGCGGCCTTCGTCACCGGGGGAAGCGGCGGCATCGGGCTGGTCCCCGAGGGCGCATGGTCGACCGCGCGAGGTCACGGACGTGGACTGCTTCCTGCTGTCACCCGGGGCCGGCGGAATCAACGGCGCCAACGTCTGCGTCGACGGCGCCCAGGACCACCCGAGCGCGGGCCGCTTCTTCCCCAGGAAGGTCTGAGAAGGGCTGTGACCTCGTCGTCGTCGAGGTGCCGCCTTCGGTCGAGTTCGCCTGACGGACAGTCAGGAGAGGTGGCGGCACAGCAGGGCGGCCGGGCCGCGGGGGCTGCCTACTCGGGTGGTGTAGGCGATTCCGGCCGCGTACTCGTCGTCGGCGCACTGGCCCTTGTAGTCGCCGTAGGCGAAGTCGCCGCCGCCCGCGCCCGCGGGGCGGTTGTCGGAGCGGTCGAACCAGACGGTCCGCCCCGCGCCGGCCAGGGGCGTGCGGGCCGGGACGCACAGGGCGGCCGACAGCCGGCTGCCGCGGTGGCTGTAGCCGATGAGGTACTGCCCGGAGGGGCACTGGAGTTTGGTGTACCCCGAGGCCCAGTCGCCGCCGGCGGGGACGTAGCGCTCGTCGGTGACGACGGCCTGCGCGTTGCCCTCGGCGCGCAGGTCGCCGGTGGTGACGTCGGTGCACAGTCCGCGTCCCGACGTGTGCCCGAGGCCCGCCAGCCGCAGACCGTCGGGGCAGGCGGCCTTGTAGGCGCCCGTGTCCCAGTCGCCGCCCGCCCGTACCCGCAGCGACTGCACATGGTCGCCGTGGTCGGTGTCGAGCATGCGCCAGACGGGCACGGGGGCGACCGGTCCACGGTGGGTCGGCGCGGTCATCAGGTGGTTCCACGCGGTGCCGCGCCAGTCGCCGCCGTCGAGGATGCCGTACCGGTGCCCGTCCGTGTCGTAGCGCAGCAGGGCCCAGTCGTCGTGGCCTTCCCAGCCCACCAGCGGCCAGTACGCGAAGTCGGCGTCGTGGTCGGCGAAGTAGTCGGTGACATTGCCGAACCACGTTCTCGCGGCGGTGCCCGTCTCGCCCGCCCCGATGCCGAACTCGCTGATCCACACGGGTGCGGTGAAGTGCTCGCCGCTCTCCTGCTCGACGAAGAAAGCCTCGTCGGTGAGGGCCTGGAAGAGCTGGTCGCGGGTGAGGTCCTGGTAGCGGGCGTCGTGGGTCTCGCCGATGCCGGTCGCGCCGCTGTGATTCGGCCCGGTGTACCCGTAGAAGTGGGCGGAGTAGACCAGCTTGTGGTTGGCGACGAGTGTGTGGGACAGGGTGCGCACGGGCGTGAGCATGGGGCGGCCGTGCGGAAGCCCGTCGACGGGCAGGCCGGTCCAGTTGATGCCTTCGACGACGATGAGCAGGTTGGGATCGGCCTCGGTGAGGATGCGGTCGGCGGCGAGTCGGGCCGCGGCGTACCAGTCGTGGCCGTCTCCCAGGCCCCAGTTGGGGTCGTCGAAGACGTCACGGCGCACTTCGTTGTAGAGGTCCGCTCCGACCACGCGGGGGTCGGCGGCGTAGCGGCGGGCCATGAACACCCAGTCGTCCGCCCACTGCGCGGCGGACTGGCTGCTGTTCCAGCGCTCGTTGCCGTCGATGCCGCAGCACCAGCGGGAGGTGTTGGTGTGGTTGTTGAGGATCACGGCGAAGCCGCTGCCGGTGAGGGCGGCCACGACCGCGTCGTAGACCTGCAGGGGCGTCCTGCCGCGCAGTTGGGGGTTGGCGGCGACTGCGGCGTCGGGCACCGGGGACGTCGCGTGGATCATCTCGTTGGAGAACGGCAGCCGGACGCTGTTGATGCCCAGGGCGTGGAAGTCGTCGAGGAGCCTGGCCAGGGGCGCCCGGTCCAGGCCGAGGGGTATGCCGTAGGAGTTCTGTCCGGCGTGCTGGTTGGCGGGGTCGGTGCTGCTGCCGCTGCCCGTCCAAGAGCCTTGTGCGCCGTCCCAGTTGGCCGACATCAGCCTGAATCGGCTGCCGTCGGCGTCGACGATGTAGCGGCCGCGGGTGGAGAGGGGCGGCTGCCAGGTGGTGGCCGCCGGGGCAGCCGGCTGTGCCGCGACCGCTCCCGGCGCGGTTGCCAGGAGGAGGACGGCCGAGACCACTCCTGTCAGGTACCGGACAAGCCTGCTCGCTATCGGCATACGCGCGAGTCTAGGGAACAACAGCCGTCCCGCACAGGGGAGTTGACCAACGCGCGGCAGACTGACGACCGGTGTGGCACGTCCGGTCGCCAGTCCAGTGGCCGCCAGGCCGGCGGGATCAGCGTCCCCCGCGGTCCAGGGCCGCCACCTCGCGTACGGCCCCGGCGATGGCCGGGAAGTCCTTGCGCAGGAGCGCGCCGTGGTTGCTCGCGACCTTCGCGGTGATCTCGATGTTCGGGTTCTGCGCCGTCGCGGCGTCCAGGCCGGCGCGTATCCGCTCCTGCTCGCCGCCCCGGCTGCCGAAGGACGTCCCCGAGGCGACGACGTACCGGGTCGGGACGGTGATGCCGTCCAGTACGGGGCCCAGTTCACTGCGGCGGGAGAGCCTGCCGAGCTCGATGTTGCTCTCGGCCTGCTGTGCGG
>NZ_BMVJ01000014.1:79110-92738 GCF_014650655.1 Streptomyces anandii JCM 4720 | reverse complement strand
CGGTCATCCGCGGGGTCAGGCCCGTGGGCCGCAGCAGCGGAGTGAACCAGCCCATGCGCCGGAACAGCCTGCGGATGCGCTCCTCCATGGCGTCGTCGAGCCAGTCGTACGGGAAGGCGCCGTCGACCAGCACCGCGCCCACGGCACGCTCCGGGTTCCGGCCGGCCCAGTGCGCGGCGACGACCGCTCCGTAGGACCAGCCCACCACCAGCGCCCGGTCCACCTTCCTGGCGGCGAGGACCGCGTCGACGTCCCGGACGGCCGCCTCGAAGGAGTTGTCCGCGGAGCGCTCGGACTTGCCGCGGGCCCGCTCGTCGTAGGTGATGTGCCGCCACTGGGGCCCGAGTTCGGCGATGACCCGCCGCCAGTAACCCTGCGTGGCGAACTGGCCGTTGAGGTAGACCACCGGGAGGCCGGTGCCGCCGGTGTCGGTGACGGCGAGGGCCGTGTCGTCGACCGGGACCATGCCGGTCCACTTCGAACCGGCCGTGGAAGCGCTGTTGTTCGTCATGTGTTCCCCCTGGTCGCGTTGGTGTGGGTGTGCGGCTGGTCGCGCGGTTCCGCTCCGTCAGAGGCCGCGCGCGGTGATGTCGCCGCGGGAGGTGGTGGCACGGATGTCGAGCGCGGCGGTGCCGTCGTTCTTGAGGGTGTTGCTGATACGGCCGTAGCCGGTGTCGGCGTCGAGGGTGGCCGAGACGCCGGCCGCGGCGCCGACCGAGATGTCGCCGGACTGGGTCCGGAGGTCGACGGTGCCGCGCACGGCCTCGGTGATCCGGATGTCGCCCCGCGCCGTGGTGATCCGCGCGGGGCCGCCCAGCCGGCCGACCTCGACGTCGCCGTCGACCGCGGTGAGTCGGACGCCGGCGGCCTCGTCGATCTTGACGTGGTGGTACGCGCCCTCGAAGTCGACGTCGCCGAGACGGCCGACCGCGCGGAGTTCACAGCCCTCGGCCCTGGCCTCGACACGGGAGCCGGCGGGCAGTTGGACCGTGACCTCCACGGAACCGGACGGGCCGAGGAGGCGGTTCCCGGGCTCGGGGGCGTCAATGCGCAGCACTCCGTCGGCGTAGGCGACGGTGGTCTGCTCGGCGGTCCTGACGTCGCGGCCCTTGGCGGGGTTGGCGGGCCGGACCTCGACGGTGGCGTCCGAGCGGTCGGCGGCGATGAACTGGACACGCCCGGCGGGGATGGCCAGGACGGCGGAGATCGGGGCGGAGGTGTCGAACTTCTGCATCGTGCTCTCCTGTGCTCGCGGTCTTCGTTTCGTGTTTCTGACATTCGAAACGCTACGTTGCTTTCCATGAAGCGGCAACAAGCTTGTTGCACTGTCTGCGCATTTCCACAGCTAGCGACCAGGAAACTGTTGCAACGAGCTCGCGCGCAACGCAACGATCGCCAACCCGATCATTGCAATGGTCGGACGGTGAACGCTATGCTGCCAACCGGGAACCGCCGCGGAAGACCACCAAGGAGTAACGCGATGCCGGGAGGCAGACTCACCCAGCAGGAACGCCGGCAGATCGCGCTGGGGCTGGCCGACAGCCTCACCTACGCCGAGATCGCCCGCCGCCTGGGCCGGCCGACCTCGACCGTCACGCGTGAGGTGATGCGCAACGGCGGTCCCACCGCGTACCGCGCCGACCTCGCCCACCGCGCCACCGAACGCCGCGCCCACCGGCGCAGGGCCGCCCCCGCCACCGGGACCCGGTCGGTCGCCCAGCCGCACGGACGTGACGCCGAGGCCGTGGCCGAGTACGAGGAGACGCTCACCACCGTCCTCATGGCCTCCGGCCTGCCGAAGATGCCGGCGCGGGTGCTCACTTGCCTGTTCACCAGCGACGCGGGCAGCCTCACCGCGTCCCGGCTCGCCGAGCGTCTCCAGGTCAGCCCGGCGTCCATCTCCAAGGCGATCGCCTTCCTGGAGAGCCAGAGCCTGGTCCGCAGGGAACGCGACGAACGCCGCCGGGACCGCTACATCGTCGACGACGAACTCTTCTACCAGGCGACCATCGCCAGCGCCCGGGCCAACGACCAGCTCGTCGAGACCGCACGCCAAGGGGTCGCCGTGCTCGGCCCCCACACCCCCGCCGCCCACCGCCTGGAGAACATCGCCCGCTTCCTCGACTTCATCAGCGAGAGCATCACCCGCGCCGCCGAACAGGCCCGCGAAGTCCTGCACACCGGACCGGAGACGACGACCCCGGACGACACCGCGTGAGACGCACGCGGTGCCGGCACTCCGCCCGGGACCGGATTCACTCGTCGGGGGCCGGCCCTCGCCGGGTGACGACTCTGCCGGCCGCCACCCTCTCCCAGCCGGCCGGCGACGGCGGACTGGGCATGGGCATGGGCATGGGCATGGGCATAAGCATGGGCATGGGCACCGTGATCACCAGCGCTCTGTTCCTGGCCGTCATCCTCGCGCTGGTCGTGTACCTGGCCGTGACGCGCAGGGACGTCACCGGGCCCGACCGGGCCGCCCGACACGCGGC
Source organism: Streptomyces anandii JCM 4720 (assembly GCF_014650655.1). GTDB lineage: Bacteria > Actinomycetota > Actinomycetes > Streptomycetales > Streptomycetaceae > Streptomyces > Streptomyces anandii. The sequence continues at coordinate 90,246 of NZ_BMVJ01000014.1, read as the reverse complement.
CTGACCTGCCGCACGGCCCGCGTTCGGTTGGCCTTCGCGGCATTTGTGCCACGCTCGGGATCCCGGCCGCGCTCGCGGCCGGCTCGTCCCACAGGGCGTGCGTCCCACATTCCTCCGGAGGCGGGCGCCCTTGCGTCCGACCGGACAGGAGAAGGTGACTTGGAGAAGTCGGAGGTCGTCACCGGTCTCGACGTGGCGGGCACGCCGGGCGCCCCGGGCACGGCCGAGTCCGTGATGAAGAAGCTGCCCGAGGTCACACTGGCGTTCTGGATCATGAAGATCGCCGCGACGACCCTGGGCGAGACGGCGGGCGACCTCTTCGCGCAGACCCTGAAGCTGGGCTACTTCCTCACCACGATCGCGCTGTTCGCGATCTTCGTGGCGACGCTGGTCGTACAGCTGCGCTCCAGCCGCTACAACCCGTTCTTCTACTGGACCGTGATCCTGTCGACGAGCATGGCCGGCACCACGATGTCCGACTTCATGAACCGCGATGCCAGTACCAAGTACCTGTCGAGCGGGGCCACTTCGCTCGGCTGGGGCCCGCAGGGCCTCGGTCTCGGCTATCCCGCCGGGGCCGCCATCCTGGTCTCGCTCCTCCTGGCGATCTTCCTCGTCTGGAAGGTGAGCGGGATGACGTTCCAGATCCGCGACATCGTCACGTTCCGCGGTGAGGCGCTGTTCTGGTCGGCGATCCTCGTGTCGAACACCCTGGGCACGTCCATGGGCGACTTCCTGTCCGACAGTTCGGGCCTCGGCTACGGCGGCGGCGCACTGCTCGTGACCGGACTGCTGGCCGTCCTCGCCGCGCTGATGAGGGTGCCCGCGGTGCCGAACGTGCTGCTGTTCTGGATCGCGTTCGTCCTCACCCGCCCGCTCGGCGCCACCGCCGGGGACTTCCTCACCAAGCCCGTCGCCAAGGGCGGCCTGGATCTCGGCACCGCGGGCTCGTCCGCCGTGCTGCTCGCCGTGCTGTTCGGTCTGATGGCTCACGCGCAGGTGCGGGAGCGCCGGGCCTGCGGCCGTCCGGCAGCGGAGGAACCCGTCCCGGTCACCCGGCGGGCAGACTGACCGTGAACCCGGCTCCGGGCGCGTGCCCGGCCTTCCACTGCGGTGTTTCGCGTACGTCCAGCAGGACGGCGGCGCCGTCGCTGGTCTGCTGATGGGCCTGGTGGAGGGGAGGCGGCCGGCGGCGTCGAGCAGGGAGGCGGCGATCGCCGCGCGTATCCCGCCGGCGCAGTGCACCCACACCACACCGCCCGGCACCTCGCCGATGCGGCCGTGCAGCTCGTGGACCGGGATGTGGACGGACCCGTCGATGTAGCCGCCCGCACGCTCCGAGTCCCGGCGCACGTCCAGGACGACCACGTCGTCGCCGCGTTCACGGACGTCGGCGAGGGCGGCGAAGCGGGCGCGGGGGAAGGAGGCGAGCTGCTCGCCCTCACGGAGCCAGCCGGCCGATTCGCCGGCGGCGGCGGCCGGGCGGCCGATGCCCACCCGTGCCGGCTCCCGCTGCGCTTCGGCGATCTGCTGAGGTGTCTCGGCGAGCGAGGTGGCGGGCTTGCCCGAGGGGATCAGCCAGGCCAAGGCAGGTGGCGAGCCTGCCGTCGCCCTCGAAGTCGAACGACCCGAGCACGTGCCCCTCGGCGAAGGTCATGCGGCTGCGCAGGTCCACCACCCACTCATCCGCGGCCAGCCGGGAGACGGTCTCCTCGGCGTCCGCACGCCCCGGCGGGGTGAGGTCGACCGGCGTAGGGCCCTCCGTGTCGGCCGGGCCCATGCGCGCGTAGGAGGCGGGCACGTCGTCCAGCCCGGCGAGCATCCGGGCGACGAAGGTGTCCACGTCCGGAGTCAGCGCGCCGCGTCCTACGACCGCACCATCCGCCTCGGCACCGACTTCGACACCGCCGTCACCGCCGTCACCGCCGTACGCGAGGCTCTGGCCGATCAGGGCCACGGCCCGGCTGGACGCCGCCCTGGGGTCCCTCACCTGACTCACGCCCGGCCAGCAACCCCAGGCGGAGCGCGCAGGCGCCGACCGAGTGCCGATCGCGCCGTGGGTCTGCGGCGGCGGGCCAACGGCGACCCGTCACATTTATCCGGTTCCGGCACCCCGCTCCGCCTGGTTTGCCGGTGCCGTCGGGGGGTTACATCGGCTTGGACCGCGCGCCGCTCCCCAGCGGCGCGAACAGACTTCCGAAAGATGCGGGAGCGTGCTTGTGCCTGCTGTCACCGCAGCCCTCGGATCCTGGCGCGTTCTGGCTTCAGCGGGGGCCGCCACCCAGGGGGACCTGTCCGCCGCCCGCGCTCAGATGGGTTTTTCCCTGGCCTGGCACATCATTGTCGCCTGTCTGGGTGTCGGGCTGCCGGCCCTCACCCTTCTCGCGGAGTGGCTGGGGGTCCGCCGTGACGACCCCGCGCTGAAGCTGCTCGCGCGACGCTGGGCACGCGCGATGGGTGTGCTGTTCGCCGTGGGTGCGGTGTCAGGCACCATCCTCAGCTTCGAGATGGGTCTGCTGTGGCCCGGGTTGATGGGCAGGTTCGGGCAGGTCATCGGGCTGCCCTTCGCACTGGAGGGCATCGCGTTCTTCATCGAGGCGATCTTCCTCGGCATCTATCTCTACGCCTGGGACCGGCTCCCGCCGCGAAGGCACCTGCTCACCGGCATCCCGATCGTGATCGCCGGCACAGCCTCGGCGTTCTTCGTCGTGTGCGCCAACGCCTGGATGAACCAGCCACGTGGCTTCACCTTGCGCGACGGCAAGGTCGTACACGTCGATCCGTGGGCGGCGATGTTCAACCCGGCGAGCCCTCCGCAGACCGTCCACATGATTCTCGCGGCTTTCATCGTGGCCTCGTTCCTGACCGCCTCCGTGTACGCGGTGGCCATGCTGCGCGGCCGCCGGGACGCCTACCACCGGGCAGGATTCGCCATCCCCTTCGCGCTCGGCGCGGTAGCGGCGCCCTTCCAGATCCTGGTGGGCGACTGGGCGGCCCGTTTCCTGTCCGACTACCAGCCCGTCAAGCTCGCCGCCATCGAGGGTGTCTACCGCACGGGCTCGCACGTACCGCTGACCATCGGCGGAGTCGCCGGGAAGGACGGCCTGGAGTACGGCCTGCGGGTGCCCGACGGGCTGTCCCTGCTGGTCGGATACCGGTCGGACACGGTGGTCAAGGGACTCGACCAGGTGCCCCGCAGCCAGTGGCCGGCGGTCACCGGGGTGCACTGGGCCTTCGACCTCATGGTCGCCATCGGCTTCTTCCTCCTCGCCCTCGGCGTCTGGCTGCTCCTCGCCTGGTGGCTTACCCGGCGCAGCGGTGACGGCCTGCTCGACCGGCGCGGCACCCGGCTGCTGCTCGCTCTGGTCGCGCTCGCCGGTCCGGCGTCCGTGGTGGCGCTGGAGAGCGGTTGGAGCGTGACCGAGCTGGGCCGGCAGCCGTGGATCGTGTACGGGGTGATGAGTGTGCGGGACGCGGTGAACCCGGCGCCCGGACTGATGACCGGCCTGTGGCTGGTCCTTGTGGTGTACGCGGCGATGACCGTGGCGACGGTGTACGTTCTGCGCCGCCTCGCCCGCGGCACGGCCATCCCGGTCGCGCCCCAGGAGGCGGACGTACGGGACTATCCCGTGGTCTGACCCGCGCCCCGCCCACACTTGCTGCATGCGCTTGGAGGTCTTGTGCTCATCGATACCGCCCTGGCCGTCATGTGGGTCGGACTGACCTGTTACGCACTGTTCGCGGGCGCCGACTTCGGCGCCGGGGTCTGGGACCTGCTCGCCGGGGGCGCCGCCCGCGGCGCGCGGCAGCGACGGGTCATCGAACACGCCATCGGGCCGATCTGGGAGGCGAACCACGTCTGGCTCATCTTCGTGATCGTGATGCTGTGGGCCTGCTTCTCACCGCTCTTCGCAGCCGTCATGTCCACCCTGTACGTGCCGCTGACCCTCGCCGCGCTCGGCATCATCGCGCGTGGCGCCGCCTTCGCCTTCCGCAAGGCCAGCACCGAGCTGTGGCAGCAGCGGCTGTTCGGCGCGTGCTTCGCCGTGTCCTCGCTCGTCACCCCGTTCTTCCTGGGTGCTGTGGCGGGCGGGGTGGCGTCCGGGCGGGTGCCCGCCGGGTTGGCCGAAGGGAACGTGCTGACGAGCTGGCTCAACCCGACCTCGATGCTGGGCGGTGTGCTTGCGGTTCTCACCTGCGCGCATCTGGCCGCTGTCTACCTGTGCGCGGACGCGGCCCGCGAGAGCGACGCGGAACTGGCCCGCGGCTTCGCCCGGCGGGCCGTCGTCACCGGTGTCGCGAGCGGCGCCGTCGCACTGGCCGGCACGGCGGTGCTCCATGCCGACGCTCCCGAACTGTTCCACGGGCTCACGCACCGGGCGCTGCCCTTGGTGGTGCTCAGCGCGGTCAGCGGCGTGACGGGGCTCGGGCTGCTGATCACGCGCCACTACCTCGCGGCCCGTGCGGCGGCCGCGCTGGCCGTCGCCGCGATCCTGTGGTCCTGGGGCGCCGCCCAGTACCCGGCCATGCTCGTCGGAAGCCTCACGGTCGGCCAGGCAGCCTCCCAACCGGCCGTGCTCTCCGCCTGCCTGATCTCCCTGGCCTGCGGGGCCGTCCTCCTCATCCCATCCCTCTGGCTTCTCTACGGCACCTTCCAACGCGCGGACACACCGAAGCCCGGCCACCAGTCGGTTAGATGAGCGGCCAGGCCCCGACATGTCCGCGCGGCGGCGGTGCTCGGACCGGCTGCGCACCGCAGAGGGCCCCGCAGCACAGCCGACCCGGAGCAGGCTGTTTCTGGGGACGAGTCGCGTCGTTCAGCTCGATCCTCCACGTCGTCCCACTCGTCGGCGTGGAAGATCGCAGGTCGCGCACCACCCCACGCACGCGGCCAGTGCCCGACAGTAGTCAGCTGCGGTGTCGGCTCCGAGGTCGGCGACGACGATGTCGCCCCGCCTGTCGCCGTTCGTGCGCCATCACATCAATGTGCTGGGCCGCTACTCCTTCCAGCTCCCTGACCTGCCCGGCGGGCTGCGGCCCCTGCGCGCCCCGGACGCCGAGGACACGACGTGATCTCAGGACGCTGCTTCGGCTGGGCCGGATGGCGGGCTATGCATGCGCCTGAGTGCGGCCGAAAGGGGAACCTGCGGCTGAGGCATCTTCAGCAGACCCCGATCAGCAGGAGCGGAGACGATGGCCACCACAATGGGCGAGGCCCGCGCCGGCACGGCACAGCCGACGAGTATCCAGTTGCCGGGCATCGTGCTCGGGGTGGGGCTCGGCGGCTTCGTCGACGGCATCCTGCTCCACCAGTTGTTGCAGTGGCACCACATGCTCACCAGCACCAACCACGACCACATCGGGGTGAAGTACTACAACCCGAAGACGGTGTCCGGGCTGGAGATGAACACCGTGTGGGACGGCATCTTCCACGCCGTGTGCTGGATCGCCGTCCTGACGGGCCTGGCCATCCTGTACTCCCGGGTCACGCACAACCGGCGGGCGGTGTGGACCTCGCGGGTCCTGTGGGGCTGGATCCTGGCCGGATGGGGCCTGTTCAACCTGGTCGAGGGCCTCCTGGACCACCAGATCCTGGGCATCCACCACGTCCACGGGGGCCCCTACCAGGCATGGTGGGACGCCGGATTCCTCGCCCTGGGCGGCCTGCTCCTGATCGGCGGCTACCTGCTCCAGCGCAGCGGACAGCCCTTCGACCCAGGCGCCCCGGCCGGGCGGAGTGAGGGGCGGCGAGCCTGATGGACCACGACATGCCCGCGCACGGGCACGCCGCGAGCAGCGGTGTCCTGGAGTGGCTGCTGCCCGCGCTCGTCCTGCTGGCCGCCGCCGGCACCTACCTGCTCCTGGCCCACCGCGCCCGCCACCACAACCCTGCCCTGGGCTGGAGCCGGTGGCGTACGGCCGGCTTCCTGACCGGCGTCCTCCTGCTCGGCGCCGCGCTGCTGCCGCCCGTGGCGCCCTTCGCGCACGAGGACTTCCGCGGCCACATGGCCCAGCACATGCTCATCGGCATGTACGCGCCCCTCGCGCTCGTCCTCTCCGCCCCCGTCACCCTGCTGCTGCGGACCCTGCCCGCAGCCCGGGGCAGGCAGCTGACCACCGTGCTGCACAGCCCGCCCGCCCGTCTGCTCGCCCATCCAGCGGTCGCACTGGCACTGTCCACGGGCAGCCTGGCGGTCCTCTACTTCACCCCCCTCTACAACGCGACCACGAGCACTCCGGCGGCCCACTGGCTGCTGCACGCACACTTCCTGCTGTCCGGATGCCTGTTCGCCTACGTCATCGCCGGCCCCGACCCCGCCCCCGCCCGGCCGACCGTGCGCGCCCGGCTGGTCTGTCTCGGCGTCGCCATCGCAGCCCACGCAGTCATCGCCCAGCTGATGTACGGCGGCTTCTGGGTCGACATCCACACCCCCATCACCCAGGTCCAGGCAGGCGCCGAGATCATGTACTACGGCGGCGACATCGCCGAACTGCTCCTGGCCGCCGCCCTGGTCGCCACCTGGCGCCCCGAACGCCGCCGGGCCGCCACCCGCGAACCCGCCCGGGCGGCGGCCGGCTCGCGGACGAGCGGGTACCTCATTTTGCCGGCAGGTTCGCCTGCGGCAGATACGCAGCAGCCCTCCTGAGCACCTCGTTCTCCTGCTCCAGCAGCCGGATCCGTTTGCGGGCCTCGCGCCGTTCTGCCGACTCACCCGACGGCGTTGCGGGCCATCGGCCGATACGCCGCAGCCCGAGCCACCCGGGGGCACGGCCCATGAGCACACAGGGCTCACGCGTCCGCGTATCGCTAGGGCTCTGCGTCAGGACGGGGCGAGGACGCAGAACTCGTGGCCCTCCGGGTCGGCCAGGCACGTCCACGGGACGTCGCCCTGGCCGAGGTCGAGGTCGGTGGCGCCGAGGGCCCGCAGCCGGGCCACCTCCGCTGCCTTGTCGTCACCGGGGCACGGCAGCAGGTCGAGATGGACGCGGTCCGGCACGGTCTTCACGTCGGGCGTACGGAGGAATTCGAGATACGGGCCGGCGCCCTTGGCGGAGCGCAGCACCGCCTGATCGTCGCTCACCTCGTGCAGGGTCCAGTCCATCGCCTCGTCCCAGAACCGGGCCATGGCCCGCGGATCCGCGCAGTCGACCACCACCGCGGCGATCGGCCCGGTGTCCCGGTAGATCTCGCGAGGTTCCAGCACGCAGAACTCGTTGCCCTCGGGGTCGGCGAGGACCGTCCACGGCACCTCACCCTGGCCCACGTCGGCGGGCGTCGCACCGAGAGACTTCAGGCGCGCGACCAGCTCCGCCTGATGGGCCGCGGAGGTGGTGGCGAGATCGAGGTGTACACGGTTCTTTGCCGATGTCCTCGGTTCCGGGACGGGGACGACGTCGATGCCGACGAAGACCGGGTCCGGCCAGACGAGGCCGCCGGCGGGTCCGACGTAGGTGGTCACACCGGGGCTGTAAGCACTCCAGCCGAGCGCCTCCGCCCAGAACCTGCCGACCGCCGAGGGCTCAAGAGCCTTTACGTTCACCATGACAGGTCGCAGTGCCATGCCGGCGATCCTATGCGGCCAACGCGGCCTCCGACAGCGACCGGATGGTCGACACCGCCGAGCGCGCACGGTGCGCCGAACCGCTGGGCAGCACGAGCACACCGCCGTTCGGCGGCCACCGGCACGGCCCCGGCCTCTGCTGCGGCCCGCACCACAACAGAACGCGCTGAAGAGGGGCCGCGCTGGGAGTGCGCGGCCCCTTGGCCGTCCGTGCGGTGTTCAGCGGACGTAGCGGTGCATGGTCACCGTGGGGGCGAAGTCGGCCAGCGGGTCGCTTCCCGTGGCACGCGGGGCGCGGGCCGCCTCGTGGTCGAGTACGGACTTGACCCGGCGGGCGAGTTCGTCGGCCTCGCGGCCGATGCGGGAGATGGGCCAGCCGGAGGTCTTCAGGGCGTCGACCTCGCGGTTGATGCCGGCCAGTTCGTCGCGCGCGTCGCGGCTGAGGGTGAACCGGCGCGGGGTCGCCACGACGAACTGGTAGGCGGCGGAGAACGTCTCGCAGGCCGGGCAGTGTTCGTTGACCGACCTGCTGAGGTTGGTGGCGTTGATCAGGCGGGCGCCGCGGCCGGCGGTGGTGACGATCTGGTAGGAGAGCGCGACCGAGCGGCAGGGGCGGTCCAGGGAGCAGCCCGACGCTACGGCGGTGGCCCGGTTGTTCGCGGTCACCGCGATGGACGGGCCGTACTCGTGGACGGTGAAGGATTCGTCGAACTGGCGCACATGAGTCCTGTCTGCGTGGCTGTGGGCCCCGTCGACGGCGATGGCGACGTCGCGGGAGAGGCGGGAGCCGGCGGCGGCCTGGGTGGGGGCGGTGGCCGCCGCCATGACCGCGGTGGTCGTGGCGGCGATGCCCAGGCCGATGGCCGTCCTCGAGGTGCTGCCGGTGCGCGGCTTGCGATGGTGCATGCGTTCGTTCTCCTGGTGGTGGGGATCGGGGAGTTGAGTGGTGTACGGGGTCAGGAAGCGCTGGTGCTGGGGGATGCCGACGGCGTCGGCGAGGCGGAGGCGGTCGCGGACGGCGGGACGGAGGAGGAGGCGGAGGGGCCCGGGCCGGCCGGAGGCGTCCGGCTGGCGGACGGCCGCGGGGTGGGAGTGGCGCCGGGCGGGGTGGCGCCGGGGTGCGTGGGGCCGGCCGTCGAGGGGGCCGGTGAGCTCGTGGCGGATACGGATGGTGAGGCCGGGGGCGAGGCCGCCGTGGGGCTGTGCCGCAGGGCGCTCGCGCCGGCCGGGCTCGGTGCGGAGGGTGTCGGCGTGGGGCCGGCGTTCCCGTCCCTGGCCGAGGAGGTCGGGGCGGGAGGCAGGTGCGGTGGCCTCGGAGTGGGGTGGCCGGGCTGGAGAGCCGGGGTGACGGGCGCCGCTTCGGGAAGCGGCCGGGGGGTCAGACCCTGCACCCACGCGGTGACCAGAACGGCCAGGCCCGCGGCGGCCGCGCCGGCCAGGGCCAGGCGCACACCCGGTCGTCCCCGGCCGGCGCGGACGGCCGCGCGCCACAGCCGGCCGGTCAGCCGGCCGGCGAGGTAGACGCCGCCCGCCATCGGGCACAGCAGCATGATTGTGCCGATCACGGCGACCAGCCCGGCGGCCAGGTGCCCGTCGGCGAACGCCCCGTAGGTTCCCGCGCATTGGTCGCGCAGACTGCGCGCGGCGGTGACCAGCAGCCGGGGCAGGTTCCACAGGGCGTACGCGGCCTCGGCGAGCAGCAGGGGGATCATGGTGACCACCCATGTCGTGACGACGACGCGGGCGGAGCGCTTGAGGTCGGCGACGTCGGCGGCGGCGCGCGCTCGTCCGGGCAGCAGGCTGAGCAGGATGGGCTTGACCTTGCCGTAGAGGTCGGGGACGCCGGCCAGGTCACCCAGGATGTAGTAGCCGTCCAGGCGTACGGCCGGCATGAGCTGCTCGAGGATCTCGAAGTGGGCGAGGTAGACCGCGGCCAGGAAGAAGGGCTGACCGGTGGCCAGGTAGCCGGCGGCCAGGGCGAGCATGAAGATGCCGTTGAAGTAGACGCCGCCCAGTCCGGTGCGCAGGCGGCCGGCCCTGCCGATCCGGTACACGTCGGTGACGTCGGTGTACATGGACGGCCAGATCAGGAAGATGCCGCAGCCGATCTTCCCGGGCACGGCGCCGCTGTAGCGGCAGGCCGAGGCGTGCCCGAACTCGTGGAAGAGGAGGGAGGCAAGGGTGAGGGCGAACAGGATGAGCATCCACAGCGGCTGCTGGAGCACCTGCAGGACGGGGGTCATGGCTCCGTGCAGGGCGAAGAGCCAGACGTCCAGGGCGGCGATGCCGGCGAGGGTGCAGACCACCACGGCCGGGTGGTGCAGCCAGGCCAGGGCGGCGGCGATGCGGGCCACATGTGTCTCACGGAAGATCACTTTGTGGCCGCGCAGGGCCAGGAGAAGGTCCGTGCGGGGCGCGGGAGTCGCCGGCTGCCGAGGGTCGTCCCCGCAGGACGCGGTGATGCCGAGCGGGGCGAGTTTGCGCTCGATGAGGTAGCAGATGTCGTCGGTGGTGACCTCCGCACCGTAACGGCCGCTGACGCGATGGGAGATGGTCTCGGCATCGCGTACGCCGTCGATGGAGCTCACCACGAGGTAGAGCAGCCGGGAGAGCTGGATGACCTGTCCGTCGCCCCGGCGGACGAGGTACTTGCGCTCGGTGAACCCCGATCCCTGGTACTCGCCGAGCCGTTCCAGGCCCTCGCTCAGCCGAGCGGGAGCGGGGAGGTCAACGAAGTCCGGAGCAGGGGCGGTTGGGAAGGATGTTGCGGGGCGGGGCGGGGCGGCGGGTGCCGCGGTGCGGCCCAAGGTGGTGTCTCCGGGCGCCGTCATCGTCGTCTTCTCCTGGCGCGTCTTCGGGGTGGGCGCGTGGGGCGCGTCATGGGGGCATGGGGCGTGTGCGGGGGGCGGGGCCCGAAGTCTGCGGATTCCGGGCCCCGCCCCGCGGCGGGTCCTACTGCTGGACGCTGATCGCCTGAGTGGCCTCGGACTGCGCGACCGCGTACGGCGAGCACTGGTTCAGCGCGGCCGACTCGTTGTGCGCGTCCACGTGCGCGATCTTCTTGGTGACGGTGGAGACCTTGGTGAAGTTGAACGAGAACTTCCCGAGCGCCTCACGGCCGGGCAGCAGTTCCGCGGACTCAGCCTCGAGCTGGTCGATGTTCATGGGGCAATTCCTTTGCTCTCGGAATAACGGATGGTCCTGCCGGCGACGTCCGGCTGACGGATGAGCGAGCAGCGAAATGTCCGCGCGGTCGCGCCGGAAGGGAATTGGGCGGCGGTGGCCCGTCCGGTGCGGCCGGGCCATGCGGAAGCCCGGCCACACCAAGGCGGACAAGGGGGTCGTGGGGGCGACCGCCACTGGCCGTCCAATATCTCCGGACGATTCGTCCGGAGGGCCTGGACAGTAGCCGAAGCGGATGGAAAAACGCAAACAATCCATATCCGACATTCGTTCAGAAGCGCACAAGCGTTCACTTTCGCTCGCGGACGAGGGCTTTTGCCCCCTCGTTCACGGCGCGCGTCCGGCCGTGGTTAGCCTGCGTTGTCATGAAGCGTGTCTGGATGCTGCCGAT
>NZ_BMVJ01000014.1:51126-79075 GCF_014650655.1 Streptomyces anandii JCM 4720 | reverse complement strand
GCTGTTCGTGCTGTGCGGCGTGGGCGCCGCCACCGCACTGGTCCTCCGGGGAGACCCGGGCACGGCAGCGGTGCTGCTGCCGCTGTTCGTGCTCTTCGCGGCGGTCAACTCGCCTGCGGTCTTCCCCAGGTCGATCACCGCCGAGGAGGCACGGCGCCGCAGCGCGGAAGACGGCCGGCCGGTCGTCTTCTGGCGGCCGGGCTGCGCCTACTGCCTGCGGCTGCGCCTGCGGCTGGGCCTCGGCGCCCGCCGGCTGCACTGGGTCGACATCTGGCGCGACGCCGCCGGAGCGGCACTGGTGAGGGAGGCCAACGACGGCAACGAGACCGTGCCGACCGTCCTGGTGGCGGGCCGGGCGCACACCAATCCAGACCCCGCGTGGGTGCGTGAACAGCTCCCCCACTCCCGGTGAGCGGCGGCCGGGACGGGGTCAGACGACGTTCAACCGGTGGACGGCCAGGACGTTCTCGCCGACCCGGACATGGAAATCCGCGGAATCGCCGCCCAGTTGAGTGACGGCTTTCGCGACGGCGTCGAGTTCGGCCGCGTTGCACACGGCGGCCGCGGCTTTCAGCACGTCGTTCAGCGTCTCCGGCGACAGATTCAGGTGCGCGTCACCGGGGAGCAGAATCACCGGCTCACCGGTACTGCCGCGCGCCACCGCGGTCACGGAGGTTCCTTCTACGACGAGCACCTGTCACCCCTCTCACCGGTGCGGCCTTTCGCCGCCGGCGGGTCCTGGCACGGCAGGAGAATATCCCCGGGCTTTCCTGCTTTTCGGCCGAAGGTCGGGCCGAGCTTAGCGGGGCGGCCAGTGCCGGGCGACGCACCTACGGGGCGCGCATGTGCTCGACAGCCGAGACGGTGAGGGTGCCCACGTCGCGAATACTCCCGTTTGCCGGCCGGTGAATTGCCGGCCGGGCAGGTCGGAACTTCGGTGCCGGGGACGGGAGGTGGGTGGCGGTTCGCCCCGCCTAGCCCCGGGCGACGGCGTCCTGGTTCTCGGCGGCCCGGTCGATCTCCTCCTGGAGTTCGATGGCGTGGACGATGCTGCCGGTCAGGGTCCTGCGGATGATGGGATCGGTGATGCCCCACGCCGTCACGGCCTCCTCGGGCGAGAGGGCCACCGAGGCGATGGGCCGGCCCTCGCCCGCCAGGTGCGGGCCCCGCTGCTCGGGCATCAGGCCGCTTTCCACCCACATGCTGCGGTGATCGAGGTTCAGCACGGTCGCCCAGGTGGTCAACTGCGACGGCAGCGGCAGGGTCTTGCCGTCCAGGGTCCGGCTGATGGTCGTCAGACTCAGACCGGTCGCCGCCGCCAACTGCGCCCGTCCGCCGGCCCGTCGGCGTACGTCGTACCCGGCCGCGGTGGCGGCGGCTGTCAGATAGGCGCCGACCCGGCGCGCCTGGGCCTGCCGCGCCGTCCGGCGTTCGTGGGGGGAATCTTCCATGCTCCGCATGCCCGGAGCGTAGCGCGCGACAATGCACCCGCACGATTGTTGCACGCGTGCACTTTCGCAGGTCACACCCTAGATCGGCATTTCCGCAGGCCACATTGTCAATGTCGTATCTGTGTGCGAATCAAAATACCCTTGCGTCACTTATGTCTGGCAACTTGCATATGTTGCGTGCGTGTGGGTTATCCGCACGGCTGCACGTCGCTGAGGGGGTCTTCCGACCATGCTTCGCCTCCACATGGCCACACTCCTGGTAAAAGCCCGGGAGTTCGGTGACGAAAGCGTCGCCGACATGGCACAGCGCACCGGTATCAGCAAATCCACGCTCCACCGGCTCGCGGCCGGCACGAAACAGCCGAGCCTGGCCACCCTGTGGACATTGCGCGACGCCTACCGTATCCGGCTCGACGCGCTCGTGTACGACGACCCGCACACCCTCCAGGCCACCACCCCGGCCCGCCGGCGGCGCATCCCCGCGCCCCAGCCGCACCACCACCCGCGGCGGCACACGACCGGGTGACACCCGGCCCTGCTCTTCCCATCAGCCCACCGAGAGTTCTTGTCCACGTCCGACCGGGAGCAGGCTTTGACCACGCAGGCACACATCGTCCCCAACAGCCCCGCCAAGAAGGAACCGTCCCTCATCACTCGCGCCCAGCAGGGCGACGGGGAGGCGTTCGCCGAGCTGTACCTCATGCATCACGACGTCGTCGCCACGCTCATCGGGCAACGCGTGAGATCGAACCCGGCCGTCGCCGAGGACCTCACCGCCGACGTGTTCATGAAAGCCTGGGCCAAGATCACCACGTTCACCTGGACCGGCACCTCGATCCGCGCCTGGCTGTGCACCATCGCGCGCCATGTGGTCGCCGACCACTTCAAGACCGCGGCGACGCGCCGCCTGACCTACGTCGACCACATCACGCAGCTCACGGACACGTGGGCCCCGCCGGTGAACAACCCGGAGGACACCGTGCTGTCCCATCTCGCCGTCGACGACCTCCACCACGCCCTGTCCGAGATCACACCCCGCCAGCAGATCGTCATCCGGCTGCGGTTCCTCAACGAGATGACCGTCCACGAGACCGCCCGCACCATGGGCACCACCGACGCCGCCGTGAAGACCCTCCAGTGGCGCGCCCTGGACTCCCTGCGCAAGGCCTATACGGGAGCGGTCGCATGACCGCCCCGGGCGCCCGCCGCACCGGCGCAGACGTCGAGCAGGAACTGACCGCGCGGCTACGGGAACTCGCCCGCGCCTTCATCGCCGACCTCACCGCACAGGGCCGCCTGGTGGAGAGTGGCGGCGCCCAGAGCCTTGAGGAACTGAGGGGCCATCAGCCGAAGCCGGGCCGGCTGTTCCAGGAGCAACTCCCCACGTCCGGGCCCACCTTCGCCGACAGTGCCTTCGACGCCGGGAACCCCGGGCGCGCCTTCGCCGGCGGCGCCTTCGACACCGGGGACGCCGGAAACGCCGGGAACCCCGGGGACGCCGCTGACAGCGGGACCACCGAGGACGGCTCCTTCCGCACCCCGCAGACCCCGATCCCGTCATGGGCCACGGTCGACGCCGCGGGCATCACCTGGATCAGCGCCGGCGCAAGCGTCGTACACCCCCGGCCGGCCGCCCCCTCCAGCGGGTGGGCCGAGGACACCCCCGCCTCCGGCGACCGGAGCGCACCGCCCGCAGCCGTCGACGCCTCCCACCCGCTGCACGCGCTCTACGCGTCCGCCGCTTCCGCCACCGCCGAGGCGTCCGAGCCCGCCGCCCCCGCACCCACCGGTCCACGACAGGAGCAGTCCCCCGGCGCCCTCCTCGCCGCCCGGCTGCGCGCCGAGCACGCCGGCCGCCTCGAGGTCACGCGGATCGCCTTCGATCAGGAGAGCGTCAGCGTCGACATCCACGCCCTGTCACTGGACGACTGGTACTACTGGCTGGCCGAGACCGGCGCGACGCCGGACGCGGCGGCCCACCACACCGAGGGTGCCCGGACGGCGACCGGGCACCTCGACGGCGTGGTCGTCCACCTCACCGCGTACGACGTACCCCGCCTGCTCCACCACGACTCCCACCCGGAGGACGGCGGCTGACCAGCGGGCACCGCGCGCAGCGCAGACCGGACGACCACACCGGCCGGCGCCCACGGCATCCAGGGCCTTTCTTCCGGATCAGGCCGGCTCCGGGTTGCCTCGCCTCCCGGCCGACCCGAGCGGGGTCTGGTGCCTGCAGTCGCAAGGCGGAGGAGGGAGTCGACGCGATGAGGGTCCCCCCCTGCTCGTCAAAAGCTTGAGGGAGTCGGCGAGTGACGACAACGCCGCTGGGGGTCCCCCTGCTCGAAGAGCTTGAGGGAGTGCGTGCCGGACCCCGCGACCGGCGGCGAGATCCGGAAGGCAGGCCCTGGCCGCGGCGCCGGCGGGCGCACGCCGGAAAAAGAGGCAGAACGCCTCGGGGGAACGGCCGTTAAACTCACTGAAAGGCGGCCTCTGACCCTCCACAGGAAGAACCGGCGGTGCCCAACACGCTGCAGGACATGATCAAGCACAAGCTGGACCAGAACGGCTGGTCGTACGGCGACGCGGCACGCCGCAGCGGCATCTCCCGCTCCACGGTCCACCATCTGGCCACCTCCGCGCGGCTGGCCCAGATGCCCCAGCAGAGCACCCTGGAGGGCCTGGCCAAAGGCCTCGGCATACCCCTGGCACCGCTGCAGCGAGCCGCCGCCCGCGCCGCGGGCGTCAATCTGTACCTCGAGGACGCACCCGAGAGCAGCGATCCCGAGGTGGAGATCCTCATCGCCAGCGTCCACAAGCTCAGCCCCACCGACCGCCGGCACGTGGCCGCGCTGGTCGAGTCCCTGCTGCGCGCCGACAGCACCGGCTGAGGGGCCCCGCTCCTACTCGCGCTCTCCCAGCCGACGGGCGGCGCTGATCCAGTCGATGACCGTCTGCACGGTGAGGCAGTCCAGTTCGGCCAGACGGAAGACCGCCTGCACGTCGCAGACGTCCAGCGGTACCCGTACCGCGTCCAGAGCTCCGTACAGGCGCACGCGGTGCGCGTGCGGCACCGAGGCGACGGCGCCCTCCCCCGGGTGAACGCCCGGACCCCGCAGCGGAGTTGGTCGTGGTGGTGTGTCCATCGACTGATCCGACCTCGAGTTCGCTCGGGTGGGCGCGCCGGTGGGCGGCTCACTGATTCCGGATGACATGACCGAAGGCCGCGTCGAGTTCGGCCTTGAGCACGCGCGCGTGAGCCCGCGGCCGCGGCCCCGGTGGGTGCGGCAGCGCGCGGTCGACCTGCGCCCACACCGCCTCCACTACGGCCCTCTCGGCGCCCCGGGGCGAACCCGCGCCGGGCACCAGGGCCGAGGTCAGCGCCTGGCGGGTCAGTGTGCCGCCGGACGCGGGCCCGGTGTCGAAACCTCGCAGCCGCCCGGACGCGGCGTCCAGGGCGACGGCCGCGTACACCCGGCCGTCCACCGCGGGCAGCACCCGCACGTCGACGACCCAGCGGCCCCGGCGCACCCCGGCCGCTTCCCCGACGACTGCCGCCCCGCGTTCCCGTCCCGCCTTGCCCGTCAGGCGGGCCCGGTTCATCAGCCGCTGTACGGTCCGGTCACTGACACTGATGCCGTACTGCTCCACCAGTTCCCGGCGCACCCTGCGGTACCCGAAACGGCCTCCCGACGCCTGGTGGATGTCCGCGATGACACCCGTCAGCCACATCCGGCGCAGCGAGCGCTCGGAGGGCACGCGCACACGCCAGGCGTAGTAACCGGACTCGGACACACCGAGAAGCGCGATCACCCGGCGGGCCGGAAAGCCCTGTGCGGCCAGGCGGGCGATCACCTCGTACCGTCTTTTGGGGGCATCGCCGCCCGCATCTCCTCGATGACCCGGCGGCACAGCGTCAACTCCCGCTCCAACACGGCGACTCGGCCACCAGCCGCGTCCCCGGCCCGCCCCTGCACCCCGAGCCGCCGCCACCGGTACACCGTCTGCACCGACACGCCGACCCGCCGGGCCACCTCCCTCACGGGGACACCGTTCGCCGCCAACTCCAGGGCGGCCAGCCGCCGTTCCACGCCTCCGGCCACAACCACCACTCCAGTGCCTGCCCTCCTCGTCATGGGCGGGCCGTGCCGCGATCCGCGGCACGGCCCGCCCGAGCCTGCCTCGCCGCGCGGGCCGAACAGCCCGCCGGCGCGGTGCTACTGCCGGACGCTGATGCCCTGCACCGCCTGGGACTGGGCAACGGCGAACGGCGAGCACTGGTTCGCCGCCAGCGAGGAGTTGTGGGCGTCCACGTGCGCGATCTTCTTCGACACGGTGGTCATCCTGGCAAAGTTCAGCGAGAACCGCCCCAAGGCCTCCCGGCCCGGCAGGAGTTCCGCACGCTCGGCTTCCAGCAGCTCGTTGTTCATCGGCAACGCCTTTCTTGTCATTGCGAGTCAGGGGGAGAACCCACGATGCGCGCCCCGCACGGTGCGGCCGGGCGGCGCCCGTCGCCCCCCGTGCGGCCGGTCCACCCAGGCGCCGGCCGCACAGGACCCCGGACAGGCCGGCCGCGTGCGACAACGCGCAGCCGTACGCCGGCCCGGCCGTCCAGAGACTCCGAACGTTTCGTCCGGAGGGCGTGGACGCTAGCCCAAAACTCCCACCCAGCGCAAACCGCCTAAATCCGACAGGCGTTCACAAACGCTCACCCGTTTCATCCGCCGAACGGGACTCCGCAGGACACAACGACACGCCCACCGTTCATCCTTCGATCAACACACCTGAGGACGGAAGCGCCCGCGGCCCCACCACACCCCCCAGCACTCCCACCACCGACCGGAAAGCAACTCCGAGCAAGCGGGTCCAGTACGCGCCCACTCCCCCACCGCCCCGCCCGTCCGGCACCACACACTTTCTCAGCACCCCACTGCATAAACCCCGTACCAATTACGGGCCCGGAATCAAAGCGGTCGTGTTCAATTCCCGACCACGGCCCAACCGCACACACACGCCCCGCAATTCACCTGTCCGGGCGCCCGACCGGGAAAGTACGCCCGACCCTGGCCGGACGGCCGCAACGAAAGCTCAAAAACGGCTCTTGAACTGGCCGTTTCCCTGACTTCCCACTCTCCGAGGAGTACGCAATCGGCGAAATCCCAACGGCAAAGGCAGCCAGGCCAAGTGAGATAGCGTCACGCCCACTCCGGGGACGAATCGAAAAATCCCCGATGTCCGAGAGGAAAACCAGGTGAAGACCCTTGCCAAAGCGGTAGCAGGCGCGATCCTGACCGCCGGCGCCGTCGCGGTACCCCTGTCCACCCAGGCGGCGGCCGCTCCCCTCACGGCCTCCGTGGCCGCCGCCCCGATGGCGCACGGCATGCCCTCGCACCGGCTCCAGCACGACTCCGTCGGCTACTTCGGCGACCTGGGCCGGCGCTGCCACGACCGCGACTACGACTGGCGCGACCGCGGCCACTGCCGGGACAACGACGACTGGCGCGACCGCGGTCACTGCCGGGACAACGACTGGGACCGCTACCGGTACACCCGCCGGGAGCACTGCCGCAACGCCGACTGGGACGACTACCGCTACAACGGCCACCGCCACAACTGCGGCCACTGGCACCGCTGACCACCCCGTGCCGCCCGCCGCACCCACCGGCGGGCGGCACCGCCCTACCCGGCGTCGGACGCCTCAGTCACGCTCGCGGAGGAGCACCCGACGGGCCGCGTCCCTGTGGGTAAGGTCGGTTCATGATCGGTGACTGGCGGACGGACCGGATCGGCGCGGCTCTGCGAGGTGAGAATCCGACCGTGATGCGGCGGCTGGACTCCGGCTTCGCGGTGATCGGTGATGTGCAGTTCCTGCCCGGCTATTCGGTGTTGCTCGTGGACGAGCCCGGTGTTCAACGGCTGTCCGAGCTGCCGAGACCCAAGCGGCTGGCCTTCCTGTCCGACATGGACCGGCTCGGAGAGGCGGTCGAGGGGGCCTGCCGGCGGCTGGACCCGGATTTCCGGCGGGTCAACCTGGAGATCCTGGGCAACACGGACCCGTTCCTGCATGCCCATGTGTGGCCACGCTTCGCATGGGAGCCTCCGAACTGGTGCACAAGCCGGTTTGGTTGTACTCGCCGGAACGGTGGCGTGACGAGCGGTTCAGGCTCGGGCCGCGGCATGATGTGCTGCGGGATGCCATCGGTGGGGAGTTGGACCGGTTGGGCTGAGGGCTGTCAGGGGGTTGGGCGGCGTAGCAGGTCCGTCACCTGGGAGTGGACGATGGTCCAGGCGTCGGTGGGCAGTTGGGCGAAAGTCGTGGCGCGCAGGGTGGTCAGGGTCTGCTCGGGGCCGGTGGTGTATGTGGTGTCGGCGCTGAGGACCTCGTAGCCGTCGCGGACTGCGATGCGCAGGCGGTCGCCGGTGTGCACCGCCGAGGTGACGACGAGCGGCGGCGGGCCGCCCGCCACGGCGTCCAGTTTCCGGTACGCGCAGGCGATCGGCTCGCTCCAGCGCAGGCCCAGCAGGACGGGGCGCTTGGCCACCACCTCGGCCAGGTCGGTCTCGCGGACGCCGTCGGGTTCCAGCACGGTCGCCCGGGCGTCGAGGACGAGCGCCGGGGGCAGCAGACAGCGCAGCGCGCTGCCGACGAGGTTGCCGCCGACCGTCGCCGTCCGCCGCACGGCGCCGGTGCCCACCGTGCCGGCCGCCAGGCGCAGCACGTCCGGGACCCGGTCGTCCATCCGGTGCAGGACCACGGCACCGCCGACCGCCCCTCGATCCACGACGTTGGCCTCCGGTACGTCCCGCAGGGACATGGCCAGTTCCGGGAAACCGTCCCGCTGCCAGGTGGCCCACACGAGGGTCGCGCCGCCGACCGGCACCGCCCCCTCGGCCAGACACTCCCGCGCTTCGGACACCGACGTGGGCAGACGCAACAGCACGGCCACCGACCTGCCTTCCTTCAGGGACCGGGTACGGCGGCGGGCGTACGACTCCGGGCCGCCCGGCCGCCGGTAAGGCAGTCTTCTCGTACGACCGGGGGCGCGTACAGGGCTCACACGAGCACCGCCCGCTCCTCGGCGACGCCGCAACGGCGTCACGACCGGATCAGGGCGCGCACAAGCAGCTGCGCGGCGGCGTCCTCGTCCAGCCCGACCAGGTTCACCACGCTGCGGAACGGCAGCGGCTCCAGCGTGCCGAGCTCGCCGACGACCACCGGCAGGACCAGGTCGCGTGCGGTCGCCTCGGCGTCACGGGACTGGTCCGACGTCCAGGCCTCCCACCGCGCGCGCCCCGCCGTGGAGCCGACGTAGGCGGAGGACAGCAGCACGAGGGTGCGGCGGTACGCGTCCTCGGCCCTTCCCGTCGTCTCGCACGCTCCCGCCCCGACCACCGCCTCGCCGGCTTCCGCCTCGCCGACCGCCGCGTCGCCGGTTTCCTCCTCGCCCGGCTGCCGCAGCCGCACCTGGAATCCCTCCGCGACCAGCAGGAGAACCGCCCACTGCGCCCACGACTCGTCCTCCGGCGCGTGCTCGACGCACACCACCGGACGCGGCACATGCGGCCGTCTCCGCATGAACGCGTCCCGGTACCGCAGCCGGACGTCCTCCTCCATCGGCGGCAGCGCCGTGACCTCCCCCTCGGTGATCAGCGAGGTGAGGCGCTCGAACGCGCTCAGCAGGGAGGCGGGCATCCCGGGCTGGTCTCCGAAGGTCGCGAGTGTCTCCTCGTAGGCGTAGTACGGCCGGTAGGGGATCTCCGCAGAGGCCCAGTAGGCGTTCGCCCGGGAGGTCGGGATGTCCGGCAGGCCGTCGAACCTCATCCGCGCCAGTGCGCGTCCCGCGTCCGCCCGGTCCTTCTCGCCCTCGTCGATGCGCATGGGGACGGGCAGGATACGGATGCCGCGTTCGCCGTAGCGCCCGCTGATCTCGCGGGCGACGGCCGCGGCACCGTCGATGCTCTGGTCGCTGAGGGTGAAGCAGTCCACGAGCACGTCGGGCAGGTGGGCTGTGCAGATGTCGGCGGTGTCGCTCAGGCCGGTGCGGCTGTCGAGGAGGACGTAGTCGTAGTGCCGTCTCATGTCGGCGCGCATGGCGTCCAGGAACTGCCCGCCGCCGAGCCGCTCGTAGAAGTTGTCCCAGTCGAAGGTGGTGACCTGGGCGGAGTAGGTGCTGGTGCGCCGTCCGGCCGAGACGAGGTCGAGGCAGCCGCCGTCCGGGAAGTCCCACTCCACGGAGACGGCGTGGGGCCGGATCCGGGCGTAGGGCAGGTGCCAGGGGCCCGTGTGGCGCCGCCCGTCGGTGACCGCCCAGACGTAGTCGCCGATCATGTCGATGACACCGGTGGTGGCGTCGAGCACCCCCGGGTCCAGGAATGGGTGGAAGAACCGGTGCAGGCCGGGCGCCTCGAGGTCCCAGTCCATCGCCAGGACCCGCTTGCCGTTGGCGGCGAGGATCCAGCAGACGTTGGCCAGGGCCATCGTGCGTCCCGTGCCGCCCTTGTACGAGTAGAACGTGACGATCCGTCCGTCACGGCCTTCGGTCATCGCCAGCTCCCCACCACGCCTTGCCGCCACTCGCGTCGCCGCACCGCACGAGAGCCGGCGGGCCCCCAAGGGCGTCCAGGGTAGCCGCCGGGGCGGGTGATTGCCCCGTTCCAGGGGCAGTTGATCCCCTGTGGGGACTATCCTCGCGACGGATCACGGACCTTGGGGGCGCCTCGTGAAGATATTCCTGAGCTGGTCCGGGCCCGCGTCCCAGAAGTGCGCCGAGTTGCTCGCCTCGTGGCTGCCCTACTTCAGCGACGAGATCGAGCCGTTCGTGTCCTCGGAGAGCATCAGGAAGGGCGCCCGCGGCCTGACCGAACTCAAGGAGCAGCTCGACCAGAGCTCGTTCGGGATCGCCTGCATCACGCGGGCGAACATCGACGCGCCGTGGATCACCTTCGAGTCCGGGGCGCTGTCGAAGGAGGTGGACGAACACCGCGGCCTGGTCGTGCCGTTCCTGCTGGAGGGGACGCACAAGGACCTGGAGCTGGCGAACAGTCCGCTGCGTCAGTTCTGGTCGACGCAGGCCGACGACCCGGCGGACGTGCTGAAGATGGTCAAGGCCATCAGCGCGGTGCTGCGCGAGTCCGCCAACCGCCCGCCCGACGACACCCGGGTGAAGAACCTGTTCGACATGGTGTGGCCCCAACTGCGCGACGGGCTGGCCGCGATCGACCTCACGGCGGACCGGGCCGAGCAGGGTCCGCCGCGGCGGTCGCCGGAGGAGATCCTGGAGGAGCTGACCCTGCTGGTGCACGAGCAGATCAGCCGGATCACCGATCTGGAGCGGGCCGTGACCTCGCTGCGCGGCGACCACTCCGAACAGCCGAGAAAGCGCCCCCGCTTCACCAATGTGTACGACGACTCGATGCGCCTGGGCGCGATCCCCGGCGAGGGGACCGCGAACGACCCGGGGTGAGCTCCGCACGCCTCACGGGTTCAAGGAGCTGACGATCACGGCCCGTGCGGAGGATTATGACCCCATCGACATGCCGGCGCCGGCCGCGTCCACGCGGAAGCGGTGACGGCGGGGGCCGTGGGGAGGACTGCGCGTGAGCCAGGACACGGACGGGACGGACGCGCGCGGGCGGCCGTACTTCTTCCTGAGCTACGCCCACACACCGTCCTACGACGCGGCCATGGACCCCGATCTGTGGGTCCACCGGCTGTTCCAGGACCTCAGCGACCACGTCATGGCGATGACGGACCACCCGGCCGGACTGCCGGTCGGCTTCATGGCCCGTCAGATGCGCCTGGGCGAGCACTGGAGCGAGCGCCTCGCGGAAGCTCTGGCCAGCTGCCGTGTGTTCGTCCCCCTTTACTCGCCGCGCTACTTCCGCAGCGACATGTGCGGCAAGGAGTGGTACGCATTCTCCCGGCGCGCCTCGCGGGCGTCACTGCTGCAGCAGGGCGCCGCCGCCCCGGCCATCGTGCCGGCCCTCTGGGTGCCCGTGCGCCACGAGGACCTTCCGCACGCCGCGCGGGACGTGTACGCCGACCACCGGGCCTTCGGCGACGACTACGCCGCCGAGGGTCTGTACGGCCTGATGAAGCTGAGATATCTGCGCAACGAGTACGAGCGGGCCGTCTACCAGCTGGCCAAGGCCATCGTCACCGCGGCGGAGCGGCGCCCCTCCCCCGCCGGCCGGCCGCTCGACCTGGAGGAGGTTCCCAGCGCGTTCGAACCGAGGACCGGCTCGCGCCGGCTGCGCATCGTCGTCGCCGCCCTGAGCACCCGGCACGAACTGCCGCCCGGCCGTTCGCCCGACTGCTACGGGCCGTCGATCGTGGACTGGAACCCGTACCGGGCCGGCGACTGGGGCGGCGACCACCGGCCGCTCGCCGAGGTGGCCGCCGAGGAGGTACGGCGGCTCGACTACCTGCCGACGATCGAACCGCTGCACGAGGCCGCCGGCGAGCCCCTGACCGGCGAACAGCCGGACGGCCCCGCGGTGGTGCTGCTCGACCGCTGGGCGCTGGCCGACGCGGAGCAGCGGGAGCTGCTGGCCCGGATGGACCAGGCCGCGCGGCCCTGGGTCAGTGTGGTCGTGCCGAGGAACCGCTCCGACCCGGACGACCCGGCCTCGGGCACGGAGCTCCAGCAGACGCTGGAGAAGACCCTCGCCCGCACCCTGCAGCGCGGCCGGAGCGTGTCCCGCGTGGCCACCAGCGGGGTGCCCTCACCGGACGCGTTCGCGGACGTGCTGCCGACGCTGATCCAGTGGGCGGCGGCGCAGTTCGTACGGTACGCGCCCGTACATCCGCCGGAGGGCCCCGCCGTGCACCGGCCGAGGCTGCGCGGCCCCGTGCCGGGCATTACGGGGCCAGTGGAGGAGGCGGCCGATGACCGCCGGCCGTGAGGGGCAGATCATCACCTTCTACTCCCAGAAGGGCGGCACCGGGCGGACCATGGCGGTGGCGAACATCGCCTGGATCCTGGCCTCCAACGGATACCGCGTACTGGCCTCCGACTGGGACTTCGAGGCGCCCGGACTGCACCGCTACTTCCACCCCTTTCTCGGCGCGGCGACCTCCGGCGCCACCACCGGCGTGCTGAACCTGTTCGCCGACTACGTCGCGGACTGGCGCACCAGCACCGACTCACCGGCCGACCTCAGGCAGCGGCACGCCCGCGTGCGCCGGCACGCCGTCTCGGTCGAGTGGACCTTCCCCGGCGGCGGCACCCTCGACTACATGCCCGCCGGGCGGCAGGACAAGGAGTACGCGACCCATCTGATGGACTTCAGCTGGCGGGAGTTCACCACCGACCTGCTGGACGGGGCCCGCTTCCTGGACGCGCTGCGCCATGACATGAAGAACCGCTACGACTACACGCTCATCGACAGCCGCTGCGGGGTGAGCCATCTGGTCGGTCTGTGCACCATCGACCTGCCGGACGTGCTGGTCAACTGCTTCACGCTGAGTTCGCAGAGCATCGAGGGCGCCGCCGCGGTGGCCCGCTCCATCGCGCAGGACGTCCAGCCCCGCACCCTGCGCATGCTGCCGGTGGCGATGCGGGTCGCCGCCGGCCAGGACGACCGCCTGGCCGCCGCGCGGGAACTCGTCCGCGCCTCCTTCCCGGACCTGCCGGACGGCTACTGGGCGGGCATGGAGGTGCCGCACCAGCCCGCGTACGCCTACGAGGAGACCCTGGCCACGTTCGGCGACCGGCCGGAGCTGCCCGGCAGCCTGCTGGCCGCGTTCGAGCGGCTCGCGGACCGGATCACCGAAGGACGCGTACGGCATTTCCCGTCCCTGGACGAGGACCTGCGCCGGCGCCATCTCGCCTCGTACGCCCGGCCGATGTCCCCCGCCGCGATCCCGCTGCGGCTGTGGTACGCGCCCCAGGACCGGATGTGGGCCGAGTGGATCACCTCGCTGCTCACGCGCTGCGGCTTCGAGGTGCTGGCGCCCGGCGCGGGGGCGGAGCCGGCCGCGGCGGGCCGGGCACCGCGTACGGTGGCCCTGCTGTCCTCGTCCTTCCTGCGCTCACCGCAGTCGCGCACGTTGTGGGAGAGCGTCGGTGAAACCGCGCCCGGCGCGCCGCGCGCGCTGATCGTCCTGCGGGTCGAACCGGTCAATCCCACCGCGCGGTTCGGCGAGCACGACCCGGTCGACCTGACCGAGCTGGACGAGCCGCGGACCGCCGCGGCCGTCCTGCGTGCCGTGGGACTGACCGGCGAGGCGACCGGGCGGGCGCTGGAGGCGGCCCGGCCCCGGTTTCCGGGACGGACGCCGGCCGTCTGGGACGCCCCGCCGCGCAACCCGTTCTTCGTGGGCCGCGACCGGCTGCTCGACCAGCTGCACGCCACCCTCGACGTCAGCCGCCACCGCGCCGCTGTCCTGCCCGCCGACGGGCTCGACGCCGCGGGCCGCACCCAGCTCGCGGTGGAGTACGCCCATCGGTTCCAGGCCGCCTACGACCTGGTGTGGTGGGTCCGCGCCGAGAGCCGGGAGTCGGTGCTGCTGTCACTGGCGCGGCTGGCGCGGCGGCTCGGGCTGCGTGCCGCCGGCGGCGTACCGGACGCGGCCCGCCGCGCGCTGGAGGCCCTCGAACCGCCGGACGGCGGCGAGGGGTTCGGCCGCTGGCTGCTGGTCTACGAAAACGCGGGGCGCCCCGGTGAGCTGGCCGGGCTGCTGCCCTCCGGCAGGCGCGGGCACCTGCTGGTGTCGTCCCGGGACCGGGCCTGGCGCGGGGTGATGGACGCGGTGGAGGTCGGCTCCTTCCCGCGTGAGCAGAGCATCGAGCTGCTGCGCAGACGGGTGCCGGCCCTGGCCGTCGACGACGCCGACCGGATCGCGGCGGTGACCCGCGACAACCCTCTCGCCGTCGCCCAGGCCGCGTCGTGGCTCGCGCAGAATCCCTCGCCGGACCAGTTTCTGCGGCAGCAACCGCACGAGCGGACCGGCAGCTTGACGGACCGGTGGGACCCGGTGGCCGCCTGCACCGCCACGGCCCTGGCCACGCTGGGCGAACGCGCCCCGGCCGCGCTGCGGTTGCTGGCGGTGTGCAGCCATCTCGCGCCGGTGCCCGTGCCGTTGGAACTGGTGCACTCCGACACCGCCCTGCACATCCTGCGCCCCTTCGACGGCACGCTGCACGAGCCGATGCTGCTGGGCCCCGTGGTCCAGGAGCTGAGCCGGCTGGGTCTCGCGGAGGTCGACCAGGTGGGGCAGACGCTGCGGATCCACCGCGTGGTGCGGCAACTGGTCCTGGCCCTGCTTCCCGCCGCCGTGACGGACCCGGCCCGCCATGAGGCGCACCGGCTGCTGAGCGCGGCGGCGCCGCGCCGCGACGGTTCCGGAGGCGACGGCCACGCCTTCGAGGCGCTGTGGCCGCATCTCGATCACGCCGGGGCCGACGGGTGCGAGGACGCCGGGACGCGGGCCGTGCTCATCGAGCGGCTGCGCCGCACCGCGCGGTGCGGAATGCCGGAACAGGCCCTCGAACTGGGGCGCCGCCTCGACGAACGCTGGTGCCGGACGGACGGCGGATCCCCCTCCCACCAGGTCTTCCTGCTCCGCGGTCACCAGGCGGCGGCGCTGCGGGCACTGGGCCGCCATGCCGAGGCCCGTGAGCTCGACGCGGACACCCTGCGGCAGCAGCGCGAACTCCTGCCTCCCGGGCATGCGCACACCCTGATGACCGCCGCCGGCCTGGCGGAGGACCTGCGGGCGCTGGGCCGGTTCGACGAGGCCCTGCGACTGGCCCGGGAGGTGTCGGCCGGGCTGCGGGAGGCGTTCGGCGAGGAGCACCCGCGGACGCTGGCCGCGGCGCAGGCGCTCGCCCACTGCCTGCGCCTGACGGGCGACTACGCGGCCGCCGGGGAACGCAGCCTCGCGGCCTGGCAGCGGCGGCGCGACGTGCTCGGGCCGGGGCATCGCTCGACCCTGGCGTCGGCGCTCGGCCACGCCCGTGACCTGCGCGAAGCGGGAGACTACGCCGGCTCGGTCCCGGTGCTGCGCTCCGCCCTCGACGAACTGCGCGGCAAGGACGCGTCCGGCGCGCTGCGCGCGGCCGTCAGCCTGTCGGTCTCCCTGCGCCGGCTGGACCAGCGGGACGACGCCGGCGCGCTCGCCTCGGCCGCCGAGGAGGACTACCGCGGCGCGGCCCCCGAGGACGCCCCCGGCCTGCTGGCCGGTGCGGTCAATCTGGCCATGCTCAGGGCCGCCGACGGCGGACCCCAGGACGCGCACACCGCCCTGACCGCGCTGCGGGAGCGCTTCGGGCGTGCGCGCGGCGCGGACCACCCCGACACGGCCGTCTGCGACCACGACATCGCGGTCTGCCTGCGCATGGCGCAGGAGCGGGAGGCCGCGCTGGAGACGTCCCTTCGCGCGGTACGGGCGCTCGGCAAGCACCTGGGCGAGGCGCACCCGTACACACTGTGCGGCAGCGTCACCCTGGCCAACGCGCTCAGCGACCTGGAGCGCTTCGAGGAGGCCGAGCGGACGGCCCGTGCCTGCGCCTCCGCCCTGCGCACCCGCCTGGGCGCGGCCCACCCCGACACCGCGATCGCCGAGCTCGGCCTGGCCGTCACGCTGCGCGCACTGGGACGTACGGCGGAGGCCACGCGGCTGCGGGAGAGCGCGGCGGCGGCGCTCGGCCGGCGCCTGGGCGGCGGCCACGCCTGGGCGACGGCGGCCCGGAACTGGCAGCGCGTGGACCGGGACCTCGAACCCCTGCTGCCTGCGTGACCCGGCCCCGGGCAGGCTCTACGCGTCCGGCTTCCTGCAGCGCAGGAAGAGGTGTTCCTCGGGCGGGACGTCCGCCCCGGCCGGGACACATGTCCAGGAGGACTCGCCGACGACGTCGAAGTGCGCCGCCTCGACCACCGCCCGCAGCTCCTCGCGCCGGTATCCGGACACCCGGATGCGCCCGCCCAGGAACGGGATCGGGAAGTCGTCCAGATCGGCCTCCACCATGGACAGCGCGAACAGGCCGCCGGGGGCGAGGAGATGACGGATCGTCCGCAGCGCCAGGGGGATCTCCGCGCGGGGCAGCATGAGCAGCGAGAAGAAGGCCGCCACCCCCTGGAAGCGGCCCAGGTCGCGGGGGCCTCCGGGGCGCAGGTCGGCGATGTCGGCGCGGTGGAACTCCGCCGTGGGTACGTGCTCGCGGGCCAGCGTGACCATCACGTCCGACAGGTCGACACCGACGACCTCCAGTCCCGCCTGGGACAGGAGGCGGGCGGTGGGCACTCCGGTGCCGCATCCCAGGTCCAGGACGCGTGATCCCGCGGGCAGTGATGCGACGAGCCACTCGGTGGCCGCGATCTGCCCCTCCTTGTCCGGGAAGGCGTCGTCGTAACGGCCGCCGATCCTGTCGAACGCCTCGGCCTGGCCCGTGCGGTCGACGCGGAGGTGCCGGTAGCCGTGCTCGTGGTCGTGCTCCTGGTCGTGCTCCTGGCCCAGATCGCCGCTGGGGCTGCTCATACGAGGACTCCTGTCCGGTTGATCACGTCGAGGGGCGGCGAGGCGCTGCCGGTCAGCCCAGTGAGGCGGTCGCGGCGCGCAGGTCCTCCAGCGCCGAGAGCACGTAGGGCGCCAGCCCGTCCGCTTCGTCACGCTCGCCGTCGCACCACTGGGCGTAGCCCCGTTTGAAGGCGAGGACTCCCAGCTCGCCCGCGAGGTGCGCGGTCGGGTCGGGGACGCCGCGGGCGACGAGCGCGGCCGTCATGGCGGCCGCGAGACCGACGCTCTTGAGGGCGTCGCGCTCCTGGAGTTCGGTGCTGGCCGCCACGGCCGCCTTCAGGCGTGGGCCGAGTTCGCGGTTCGCGGGGCCCATCGCGCTCGACGCGCGTTCGAGACCGGCCGCCACCGCCTCCAGGGGCTTGGCGTCCGCCGGCGCCTCGGTGATGCCGTCGGCGAGCAGCCTGCTGAGCGTTTCCTGTCCGGCGACCAGGAGCTCGCGCTTGTCGGAGAAGTACCGGAAGAAGGTGCTCTTGGTGACGCCCGCGCGCTCGGCGATCTGCGCCACCGTGGTCGCGTCGTAGCCCTGCTCGGTGAACAGGTCGACGGCCGCGACGACGAGTCGTTGGGGCGCCCCTGGTTGCCATCTAGCCATGGCACCAGCATAGGTGATGGGACTGTTGTCCCATCACCGTGTATGGTCAGTGATGGGACAACAGTCCCATCACTTTGAGGGAGAGCTCATGCACGTCTTCATCACCGGCGGTACCGGCACCATCGGCTCCGCCGTCGTCGCCGAACTGCTCGGCAACGGCCACACCGTTCTCGCACTGGCCCGCTCGGACGCCTCCGCGCGGACCCTCGAGGGCGCCGGCGCCAAGGTGCTGCGAGGAGATCTGGCGGACCTCGACGTCCTGCGCTCCGGGGCGGCGCAGTGCGACGGCGTGATCAGCCTGGCGTTCGGACGCGACTACGGCGGCGCGGAGGCGCTCGCGCGGAGCGTGGCCGAGGAGAGCGCCGCTCTGGCCGCGCTGGGCGAGGAACTCGTGGGCAGCGACCGCCCGATCGTCACGGTCTCCGGAACGCCCTGGGTGCCGGGCCGCGCCGCCACCGAGGCCGATCCGCTGCCGACGGACGGACCGGTCGGCGGCCGGGGCCGTTCGGTCATGGCGCTGCTGGACCTGGCCTCGCGAGGTGTGCGCAGCGCGGCCGTGCGCATGCCGCGCACGGTCCACAACGAGGGCAGGGGCGGATTCGCCGGCCTGCTGACCGAGACCGCGCGCCGGACCGGCGTGGCCGGCTACCCGGGCGACGGCTCCCAGCGCTGGCCCGCCGTCCACGCGCTCGACGCGGCGGTCCTGTTCCGTCTGGTCCTGGAGTCGGCGCCGGCCGGTTCGTCCTGGCACGCGGTCGCCGACGAGGGGGACGCGGTGCGGGACATCGCCGCCGTCATCGGCCGGCGGCTGGGTCTGCCGGTCGAGCGGGTGCCGCAGGAGAACTTCGGCCCGTTCGGCCCGATCTTCGCCGCGGACCAGCCGGCCTCCAGCGTCCGCACCCGCGACGCCCTCGGCTGGCGGCCGGTCCACGCCGGGCTCCTCGAGGACCTGGAGAACGTCCAGCCCTGAGGCGCACCGCCCGGGGGAAGCGGTGCTCCTACGACCCCGGGAAGCAGTGCTCCTCCTACGATCCGGCGCCCATCCCCCGCTGCCGTCGGCGACCCGGCGCTCAGATCGAGGGCGGCTCCGGGCGGGCCTGCCTGCGGCAGTGGACCGGGACCGCCGCTCTGTACGAGTGCAACTCCGACTCAGACGCGCGGGGCCACGTACAGGCTCTGGATGCCGCGGCCGAGCGGGCCCTTCTCGTCGTGCAGGGCGGACTCGGCCAGGCCGATGCCCGCGCCGTCGACCATCGTCCGCGCGTCGAGGCAGACCCACTCGCCCTCGGGATGGCGGTGCAGGCTGACGGTGAGGTCGGTGTTGATGAAGACGTAGCGGTGGAAGTCGAGTTGGGCGCTGACGCCGTTGCCCGAGTCGGCGGCCGTGAGCACCCGGCTCAGTGGCGCGATCTCCTCACCCGCGACCAGGGGGACCCGCATGCGCATCCACGCCGCGGCCGGACCCGGTTCGAGGAACGAACCGGCGGCGAAGCGGACTTCCATGGCCGTGTGGTAACCCTGCTCCCAGGGGACGGGGAAGAACTCCCTCACGGGCGCCTCCGACGGCCCCGGCACCCGCAGCCCGGGCGAGACCTGCGGCACCGAGTCCGGCACGGTCTTCATCAGCAGCGCCGTCGCCCTCATCACCTCACGCCCGTCGTCGGGCGTGAGCACGGCTTCCACGAGTTCCACGGTGCGCCCGGACCGCAGCACGCGCGTGGCCACGGTCAGCGGCCGGATCGGGACCGGGCGGACGATCTCGTACGTGAGCCGGGCGATCCGCGCGTCCGGGCGCGCGCCCCGGCGCTGCTCGACGGCCAGGGCGAGCAGCGCGGCGGGCGGACCGGCGTGCTGGGAGCCGGCGTCCCAGGGGCCCCGGGTGTACTCGGTGGGCAGGAACCGGTCATCGGCCTCCCGCTCGTAGAAGGCCTCCGCTTGCGACGTCATGGTTCTGCCGTCCCTCTCTCCGCCCGGGATGCCGTCGATCCCAGCCCGCGGCCAACACGACTAAGCGCTTGCTCATTCTGCACCGCATCCGCTCCGCCGTCGAGGCTCCCGTGAATCGAGGTGCATCGCCGCCGGCCGGTCCCGTCACTCCCAGCGCGACCGGAGCCCCCGCAGCAGGAGTGTCGAGGCGGCCGGTGCGGCCTTGACGAAGCCGAAGAAGGGGCCGAAGTCCTGGGTGGCGGCGAAGCCGGTCAGGTGGAGCCCGGGCACCGTCGTCCCGAAGCTCTCGTCGAGCACGGGGAAGCCGTTGCGGGTGGCGATCCGGTCCCGGAGTCCGGCCAGGTAGGGCACCCGTGAGAGGTCGGGTGCGTAACCGGTGGCGAACACGATCCTGTCGGCTTCCAGTGTTTCGCCGTTCGACAGGGCGATGTCCAGGCGGCCTTCAGGGCCCGCGTCCCCTGCCACACGCACCACCTCGCAGCGCGGCCAGACGTGCACGGACGAGGAGTCCAGGCGCGCCGGCAGCCACGGTTCCAGCGTGGCCCGTCCGGCCTGCCGGCAGCGGGCGACGACCGCGGCCCGCTCCGTGGCGGTGAGCCGGCGCCACCAGCCCTCCACCCGCAGTGTGCTCTCCACGTAGTCGTCGAAGAAGTCCCAGCTCACCGCAGCGAAGCGGGGCACGGGATGGCGGTGCACGATGTCGACGCGTTCCGCGCCGTGCTCGCAGATCAGCGCCGCCCACTCGTACGCGCTCTGCCGGCCTCCCACGATCAGTACGCGCCGTCCGGAGAGGGCGTCGAAGGAGACCAGGTCACTGCTGTGGGCCACGCGGCCGGGCGGCACCCCGGACGCCCAGTCCGGGAGCGAGGCGAAGTAGCCGACGCCGGGGGCGGCGAGCACCACGTCGCTGCGCACCCGTCCGCCGCCGGAGAGCAGGGCCTCGAATCCGCCGTCACGCCGGGCGATGCCGGTGACGAGCTCCTCCCTGACCTCGATCGCTTTGGCGGCGCGGAACCAGTCGGCGTAGTCCAGGAAGAGGCCGAGGGGGATCGGCTCGGATCCGCCCGGGGTCAGGTGCCGGTCCTGCAGGTAGGCCCGCAGGGTGTGTTCGCCGGTGGCGTCGAGGTGCCAGCCGGGGCCCGAGCGCAGGAGCATGCCGTCCGGCATGCGCTCGCGCCAGAAGCCCATCGGGCGGCCGACCGTCACCGTGTCGACGCCCTGTTCCCGGGCGAGCGCGGCCGCGGACAGGCCGAACGGGCCGGCGCCGACGACGAGCATGTTCGTTGAGGTGGTGTCGTTCACGATGCGGCTCCTGTCCCAGGATCGGCCGGGGGCGGACAGCGCGGCAACCCGGCGCCGGGCGCCCGGGCCCGGCGTAGGGTTGGGTCATGGCCGCGTACGAGCACCTGACCATGGAGGCCCGGGGAGAGCACACCTGGGTCACCCTTGATCGCCCCGCACGCAGGAACGCCCTGAGCTGGGGCATGCTCCAAGACCTGCACAAGGCCCTTACCGAGGTGGCGGGTTCCCCGGCGACGGGCATCGTGCTGGCGGCCAACGGCCCGGTCTTCAGCACCGGGCACGACTTCGCCGACGTCCTCGCCGCCGACGCCGACGAAGTGCGCAAGCTGCTGGAGCTGTGCACCGAGGTGATGCAGTTGGTGCACGCCGTGCCGCAGGTCGTGATCGCCCGGGTGCACGCCCTGGCCGTGGCCGCGGGCTGCCAACTCGTCGCGTCCTGCGACCTGGCGGTGGCGGCGGAGTCCGCGGGGTTCGCGCTCCCCGGCGGCAAGGGCGGCTGGTTCTGCCACACGCCGGCCGTCGCGGTGGCCCGCTCGGTCGGGCGCAAGAGGCTCATGGAGATGGCCCTGACCGGCGACGTGATCGACGCCCGTACGGCCGCAGACTGGGGACTGGTCAACCGGGCGGTGCCCGACCCGGAGCTCGACGCTGCCGTGGAGGACCTGCTCGCCCGCGCCACCCGGGGCAGCCGGGCGAGCAAGGCACTCGGCAAACAGGCGCTCTACGCCCAGCTGGACCGCCCGGAGGGCGACGCCTACGAGATCGCCTGCGAGGTCATGGCCGACTCGTCCCAGTCCCCGGCGGCCCGCGAGGGCATCGCCTCCTTCCTGGAGAAGCGCAAGCCGGAATGGCCCGAGTAGGGCCCTTCTACTCGGGCAGCCAGGCGTAGCAGCCCGTCGAGACCAGCGCGCGGGTCCCGGCCGGGACCTTCGCGGTCACCCTCTTCGCGCCGCCGGGGCCGGGACCGGACGCGAGCACCTTGCCGCCCGCGCCCATCGCCTGCCAGGTGCAGGTCCCGGCGCTGGTCAGGGACCGGTAGGTGCCCGGTGCCGGGTTCTTGCGGGTGCCGTCGGCGAAGCCCTTCGCGGCCGCGTTCAGCAGGGGCTCGAGGCTCGGGCACAGCTGGGTGACCGCGGCGTCGGCTGACGGTATCTCGCCGGTGATGAGCGCGCCGGTCGCGGCGTCCTTGTCGTGGGCGGCGGTGCGCTGCAGACGCTGGCAGATCTCCTGGCCCGCCTGGAGCACGGCGGCCGGGTCCATGTTCTGCGGCACCCTGCCGTGCAGGTACTTCTTCTCCTTGGCGGTGAACGAACCGGTCGCCGGGGTGAGTTTCGCGTCGGGCAGGACCGGTCCCTTGACGGGCGGATCCGAGGCCTTGGGGCCCGCCGACGGGCCGTCGGCGGCGGGGCTCGCCTGGTCATCGGGAACGGCGGCGGCCTGGGAGTCGGAGATGCCGTGGGTGGGCTTGGCGTCGGACCGGGTGCCGCCGTTCGAGCCGCACCCGGCGAGGGCGAGGAGCGCGGCGAGGGCGAGCGTGCCGCCGACGGCGCCGCGCCGCCGAAGTGACCGGGCGGGCCGGTGAGTACGTGTGCGCATGAAGGCTCCTGCGGCCCGAACGGGCCTGGTCAGGTCGGGCCCACCGGTAAGGCGTGGGCCCGGACGGGCGGTGTGCGGGGCGCCGGTGCGTGGTCCGGCGCCCCGCACACGGGGACGCGTTGAGGGTCAGGGTCTTTCGTTCGGATCAGGCCGGATCAGGGAGCGGTGCCAGGGCCCGCGAGCCCGGCATGATCCAAACGAGAGGCCCTAGGGCGCCCCGAAGGTCAGCACCAGCTGCGGGGTGTTCTCCGCGGCGGGCGCCTCACGGGACCACAGCCACAGCGCGTCCGTCCCGGTGCTGGTGAGCGCCAGGTCGTAGCTGCCGCCGAGGGCCGGGGAGAGCGCCGAGGTGTCCAGCGTGGCCGAGTAGAGCGTGGACACGTCGGTGGCGCCGCTCAGGGTACCGAGCACCGTCTGGGACACCGTGGGCCGGGAGGTGTAGGCGGTGCCCGCCTCCGTCCAGCTGCCGGTGACCGGCCGCACGGAGATGTCGTCCGTGCTGCCCGCGCTGCTGAGCGTGGTGGTCTTCACCGCCAGCCGTGCGTTCTTGAGCACCGTCCCGGCCGGGGCCGCGGGCAGGTCGAAGCGCAGATACGTCTCGTACGCCGAGCTGCCCCGCACCGCCAGTGAGGTGGAGGTGCCGTAATTGGTGCCGCTCGCACCGGCGTTGACGTAGGTGTCGGCCGACGCCCGGACGGTCTGCACGCTGTCGGCCGGGGCCGAGGCCAGGGCGTAGTGGCTCTGCGCCTGGGCCGCGCTCAGCGCCGACGGGTAGATGGCGGTCTCGTCGATCTGCCCGGCGAAGTAGCTGCTGGAGGGCTGGCTGGGCCAGCCGTTGAGGTTGTCGCCGCCGACGTGCCAGTAGCCGCTGTAGGCCTGGTTGTTCGTCTCGGCGAGCGTGCCGGCCTGGGTGCCGTCCACGTACAGCGCCATCCCGGAGGGGCCCTGGGTGGCGACGACGTGGTGCCAGGCGCCGTCGTTGTAGGCGGCGGGCGAGGTGATGGTGCGGGCGGTGCCCGTCCACACGCCGAAGACCAGGCGGCCGTCGTTGCGCATGTAGACGTGCTTGTCGTAGTTGCTGCTGGCCCGCGTGGTGTTGTTGCCGAACCCGACGAGCTTGCCGCCCCGGTCGGTGGTGGTCTTGAACCAGGTCTCGATCGAGTACGCGCTCGGCACGGTGGTGCGCTGGTCGCCGTAGACGAGCTGGTCGCTGCCGTTGAAGCCGATGGCGGTGGACGGGCCGGTCACGGCGGCCGGGGTCTGGCGCAGCGCGGGCCCGCCCACATGGATGCCGCTCTGGTCGCCGGGCGAGGTGTCGCCGACGAAGGGGGTGGTGGACTCGTCGTAGCGCCAGTAGAGGCTCGCGCCGTCGTCGAGGACCTTCGCCGCGTACTTCTGGGCGGAGGCCGGCACCGTCACCGTGGCCGTCGAGGAGAGCGCGGAGGTGTTGCCGGCGCCGTCGGTGGCCGTCACGCGGTAGGCGTAGGTGGAGCCGGCGGTGACGTTCTTGTCGGTGAACGACAGCTGCGGGCGCGACCATTCGACGGAGTCGCCGTCCACCGTGTACACGGGCGTGGAGCCGCCGTTGCGGTAGACCTTGTACGTCAGCCTGGTGTCGTCGGTGTCGAGGCTCGCGCGCCAGCGGATGTGGGCCTCGGTGGGCCTGACGGACTCGGCGCCGACCGAGGGGACCGTCGGCGCGCCGGTGTCCGGGGAGGCCGCGAAGCGGGTCAGGCCCTGCGCGGGAGAGCCGTTGACGGTGGTGAACTCGCCGCCGACCCACATGTAGTTGTTGCCGGAGGTCTGGGAGACGACCATGGCACGCGGGCCGATGCCCTCGCCCAGTCCGTCGTTGGTGTCCGGGAACCAGCCCAGTTTGCTGGTGCCGGTGGTCGGCTCCGCCAGCAGGTGGTGGCGGCGCCCGTCGGGGAACTCGCCGACGCTGGAGCAGTCGTGGGCGTGCGAGGCGCTGTAGAGGACGCCCTCGTAGGACTTGACCGCCTGGGTGGCGCCGAGGCAGGTGTCGCGCCAGCGCTGGTTCAGCGTGGACAGGTCCAGGGCGATACGGCCGTCGAACACGCCGCCGCCGGTGCCCTCGTTGCCGGTGTAGAAGCCGGTGGCGTCGGTGTCGATCGACTTGACCACCGAGTTGGTCTCGATGAACCCCGGGTAGGTACGCACGTTGGCGCCCGTGGTGGCGTCGACGACGGCCAGGGCGTGCGAGTCGGCGCCGTTGACGGTGAAGAAGTCACCGCCCAGGATCACGTTCTTGCCGTCCGGGGTGACCGCGACGGCCCGGCCGGGCTCGTCGGTGTCGGCCTGGAACGCCTTGACGGCGCCGCTGGTGGCGTCGACGGCCGCGTACCGCGCGTGCGCGCTGCCGCCCACGGTGGAGAAGTCGCCGCCCAGGTAGACGGTGTCGTCGGTGACGGCGAGCGCCCGCACGGTGGCGGAGACGCCCGGGTGGAAGCCTGCCTTGGGCGTGCAGGTGGCGATGTCGATGGCGGCGAGGCTGCTGACCGGCGTGCCGTTGACCGCGCCGAAGTAACCGCCCGCGTACAGCGTCTTCTTGTCCGGCGAGACGGCCAGCGCGCGGACGGTGGCGGTGCCGCTGCCGACGGTGAACGACAGTGCGCAGGATGTGGGTTCACCGGTCGCCGCGTCGAGCGCGACGAAGTTCACCGCGTTCTGGGCGGTGCCGCTCTTCCCCTCCGGCGGCCGCACCTGCGAGAAGGTGCCGCCCGCGAAGACGGTGCCGTGCGCCTCCGCCAGGGCCCACACGATGCCGTTGGTCTGCCAGGTCGGCAGGTCGTCGGCGGTGAAGGCGACGGGCGGGGTCAGCGCGGCGGCCGGCTGCGCCGGGACCACCAGGCCCAGCCCCGCGGCGGTGGACAGGACGAGGGCGGCGCTCAGCCGCCTGGATCTTCTCATGTACCCCCCGGCTCCGGGGCCCGCTGCCGGGCCCCTGCCTCGACGAGCCCGCCGGTCTTCCCCGGAGCGGCGGGCCGCGTGTACGTGTTTCGTTGTCCCGCGCACCATACGAGTACATGACATGCAATGCAGCGCACTTGGCTCATCCGGGTGGCGTTTTCGCCGCACAACGGACCGTCGGCGCACTAGAGTTCGCAGCGGAAGCCACCGGCGTCCGCGGAGGACACCCATGACGGATCAGGCAGCACGCCTGGCGCACGAGCACCGCAGGCCGTCGCGCCGCCGGCGGCGCACCGTGTTCGGCGCCCTGGCCGGACTGCTGCTCCTGGGGCTGATCGCGGGCACCGGGCTGGCGCTCGACAGCGTGGACTCGGCGCGCCCCGCCGGGCACACGAGCGACGCGGCGCTCCCCTTCGACCTGCCGGCCCGAGGCGTGCTGCGCGCCGGCCCGCACCTGGTCTTCGCGCACTACTTCCCGCCATACCCGCTCTCCCTGGACAACCGGCCCGCCGCGCGCGACTACTACAGCCGCAACTACCTGACGCCACAGGGCGAACGGGGCAAGCACGCCGCCTACGGCGGGCTGCTGCGCGACCGGCCGCTGCCCGTATCCCCCTCCGCCGGGGACTGGCGACTGGCCAATCTGGAGCGGGAGGTGAGGACCGCCCGCGACGCCGGGCTGGACGGCTTCACCGTGGACATCCTGTCCCTGAACGGACCCAACCGGCAGCGCGTCGACATGCTGCTGCGCGCCGCGCACCGGGTCGACCCGGGCTTCCGGATCGTACTGATGCCGGACATGACCTCCCTCCACACCGATCCGCGCACCCTGGCCGACCAGTTGGCCGAGATGGCCGCCTCGCCGTCCGCCCACCGGCTGCCCGACGGGCGTCTGGTCGTCTCGCCGTTCAAGGCCGAGCAGTACGACCCCGCCTGGTGGAGCCAGGTCGTGGCACGACTGCGCGAGCACGGCATCCGCACCGCGCTCGTCCCGGTCTTCCTCGACTTCCGCGCCAACGCCGAGCGGTTCGCGCCCGTCAGCTACGCCTTCTCCTCCTGGGGCAACCGCAGCTACACCCGCCAGACGGGCGTCCCCGGCGACATCCGGCTCGCCCACTCGCTGGGCAGGAAGTGGATGCAGGCCGTGTCCGTGCAGGACGCCCGCCCCAACCAGGGCGTCTACGACGAGGCCGGAAACACCGCGACGCTGCGCTCGACCTGGAACCACGCGATCTCGGACGGCGCGGACTGGGTGCAGCTCACCACCTGGAACGACTACTCGGAGGGCACCCAATTCGCGCCCTCGCTGCACAACGGCCATGCCTACCTGGACATTTCCTCGTACTACCTCACCCGCTTCAAGACCGGGGCGTGGCCGCGCATCGTCCGCGACACCGTGTACGTCACCTCGCGCGTCCAGTTCACCGCGGCCGGGGCCGGCGCGCTCCAGTCCCGGCTGATGCGCCCGCGCCCGGGCACCGCTCCCCCGCGCGACCAGGTGGAGCTGCTCACGTTCCTGACCGGCCCCGCCACGGTCTCCGCGCGCGTGGGCGCCGGCGACCACACCTATCGTGCTCCGGTCGGCGTGCACGCCGAGGACCTGCCGCTCGGCCCCGGCCGCACCCGGGCCGTCGTCCGCCGCGCGGGGGCCGCCGTCGCCTCCGTCACGACCCGTTTCCCGGTGCGGAGCGAGGTCGCCGTGCAGGATCTGCAGTACTACGCGGTCTCCAGCCGTCGCTGATCCGGTGAAAGTGATGGTCAACGGGCCTCAGGACGGGGGAAGATGGTGACCATGACGGAAGAAGGCTCCTCCATCGACCCCAGCAGGCCCAGCATCGCCCGCGTGTACGACTACCTGCTCGGCGGCAAGGACAACTACGCCGTCGACCGGGAGATCGGCGAGGTCTTCAAACGCGACCTCCCGGGTTCGGTGGCCATCGCCTTCGCCAACCGCGCGGCCCTGACCCGGGCGATCGGGGAGATCGCCACGACCACCGGCGTACGGCAGTTCATCGACCTCGGCAGCGGCCTGCCGACCGCGGACAACGTCCACCAGGTCGCGCAGCGGCACGCCCCGGAGTCCCGCGTGGTGTACGTCGACATCGATCCCCAGGTGCTGATCCACGGCCGCGCGCTGCTGGAGGAGAACGACCGGACTCGGGTCCTGGCCGCCGACGTGCGCGACCCCGAAGCGATCCGCACCCACCCGGACACCGTCGAACTGATCGACTTCGACCAGCCCGTCGCCGTCATCTTCAGCGCCATCCTCCACCACGTGAACGACGAGGAGGACCCGGCCGGCATCGTCCGCTACTGGCGCGACCACGTGCCCTCCGGGAGCTACTTCTTCGTCAGCCACTTCCGCTCCGGCAACAACCCGGAGACGGCGGAGGCGGAGAAGGTGCTCCAGGAGACCTTCGGCCGCGGCCGGTGGCGTACGGACGAGGAGATCGCGTCCCTGCTGGACGGCCTGGAGATCCTCGAGCCCGGCGTCGTCCCGGCGTCCCTGTGGCGTCCCGACGAGGTCGACGGCCCGTGGAAGAACGGCGGCGAGCGGGAGTTGACCGTCTGGGAGCGGCTCATCGCGGCCGGGCTGGCCCGGAAGCCCTGAGT
>NZ_BMVJ01000014.1:43609-51102 GCF_014650655.1 Streptomyces anandii JCM 4720 | reverse complement strand
TCGCGGACCTGTGCGGCCGCGTCCCTGGCCCGGCGCCGGGCCTGACGCACCTCGCGGCCCAGGTCCCGTGCGCGGTCGCCTGCCTGCCGGGCGGCCTCACGTGACTGCTGCTGCTCCTGCTCGGCCTCCCGCAGTCGGCGGGAGAGGTCGGTGACACGCTCCTCGGCCTGTTGCCGCTCCGTCTCCGCCCGGCTCTGCTCCTCCTCGGCGGCGGCCAGCTGACCCTCGCGGGCGCGGAGTTCCTGTTCGGCCTCCGCCGCCTGCCGCTCGGCGCGCTCCAGACGCTCCCGCTGTTCGCGGCGGCGGGCCCGCGCGGCCTCCGGTTCGCCCACCTCGCCGGCGGACCGGGCGGCACGGCGCCGTGCGGGGGCCGGTTTCCCGGCGGGGGCGGCCGAGTCCGTGGCGGCGGGGAAGCCGACGGGTGCGTTCAGGGGCTTGGTCAGGCGGCCCTTCGCCCACTCCCCGGCCGCCTCCGGGTCGGTGAGCACCGCGTGCAGGGTGTCCTGGATCTCCTGCCGGGCGGCCTCGCCGATGCGCTGCCCGGCCCGCGCCGCCAGTCGCTCCGCCTGCCGGGCCAGGGCGAAGGTGAGCCGGTGCTGCCGCGCCGACAGTTCCCGCAGCTGCTCGCCGTCCAGGTCCTGGTGGGCCTGACGCAGCGCCTCCCCCAGTCGCAGCAGGCCGTCCACCTCGTCCGGGCTCTCGCGCACCAGCAGGTTGCTCGCCCACGCGGCCGTCGTCGGCCGCCGCAGCCGCCGGATCCGCCCGGCCAGCTCCCGGTCCCCCGCGGCCCGTGCCTCCTTGGACCGCTCGTCCCGTACGGCCGTGAAGTCACCCGGCGCGAGGGCGTACAGCTCGTCGACGACAGCGTCCAGCTCCACTCACGCCTCCCACCGGTCACCTCCACTTTCCACAATTCTGTCACCGTTCGCCCGGAATGCCCCGACCGTCGAGGGCGCGGCCCGGGACCTGCTCGCAGTCCAGGTCCCGGGCCGCGCCGGCATACGCCGCCGGTCAGTACTGGGTGGAGACGGTCACCCCGGAGAAGCTCTGCGCTCCATAGAGGGTGATGTAGTTGTAGCCGGACGGGGGGTTGGTGACGGTCAGGGTGTGGCTGTTGCCCGCACCGGTCGCACGGCTCGTGTAGCTGGTACTGGTGGCCCAGCCGCTGCCGCTGTAGTACAGGTCGGCGTCACCGCTGCCGCCGGACGTGGTGATCTTGAGCTGGGACACACCGGACGGCAGGTAGATGTAGAGGTAGTCGTTGCCGCCGGCCGCGCCCGAGCGGTTGCTGCGCTTGCAGTTCTGGTCGAGCATCCGGGTGTCGGCGCCTGTGCACTCGGTGCCGGTGCCGCCGCCGGAGCCCACCGTGACGGTCTTGGTGACCGTGCCGATCGCGCCCTTGTCGTCCTTGACGGTGAGCTTGACGCTGTAGGTGCCCGCCGCGTTGTACGTCTTGCTGGGGTTGGCGGCGGTGGAGGTGGTTCCGTCGCCGAAGTCCCAGGACCTCGACGCGATGGTGCCGTCGGAGTCCGTGGACTGGTCGGTGAAGGTGGCGGTCAGGTTGCTGACGGAGGCGGTGAACGCGGCGGTGGGGGCGTTGTTCCCGGGCGGGTTGGTGCTCCCGCCGCAGCTGCCGGCCGCGCAGCCCGCCAGCCACGTGTACCAGTCGCTGTCGTAGCGGCCGCCGATCGTGCCGGTGAGGTAGGCGCGCGCGGCGTTCCAGTTGCCGGAGCGGTAGTAGCCGAGGACGGTGGTCATGTCGGAGGGGTGGTTCTCCAGCATGTACCGGACGGCGAGGTAGCCCCAACGGTAGATGCGTGTGGTGTCGTTGCTGTAGGTGGTGTCGAACAGGGTGCTCAGGGCGTACGTGCCGCGTCCGGCCTCGGTCATCGCCTCGTTGTAGGTGACGCCGCGGTAGGAGTAGGAGACGTACTCGGCGAAGCCCTCGATCCACCACACGGTCGGGGTCGTCACGCCGGCGTTGAAGTCGCCGTACATGTCGAACCGGCCGTCGAGGTAGTGCGTGTACTCGTGGTTGAGGTTCCAGATCTGGAAGGCCGGGCGCAGCCACTCGGCCTCGTAGGCGATGAAGCGGGGCTGGTTGCCGGCGGCGGCCGGGTCGCCCTCCAGGTACATGCCGCCGTTGTTGGTGTCGATGCCGTACATGGCGCCGGCATAGGTCTGGTAGTCGGTGCTGGAGTCGAAGACGACGACCTCGATGGTGGTGTTGCCGTCGCCCGCGACGGGGCCGTTGTCGTGCACCACGCTGTGGAAGTAGGCGTCCTGGTTGCGCAGGCTGGCGCAGGTGGACGACAGCTCACTGGAGGTCATCTGCTGGGCCTTGATGGTGATGCTGGAGCTGCACGGGTACGTCACCGTCAGCACCGAGCCGGCGAGCTGCCGCTGAAGGTCGCAGGTGCCGTAGTAGGAGCAGTTGGCCTTGTCGTAGTAGTCGGTCATCTCGGCCACGCCGACCCACAGCGGGGCGGTGTTGCCCTTGATCGAGCTGGAGTTCAGCAGTCCGGCGGCCAGCGGGCGGACCTTGGTCTGCAGGGTGGAGTGCTGGAGGAACCGGCCCAGTTCACGTCCCGCGTTGGAGGTCAGGTACGACTGGTCCGTGCCCAGCAGCGAGGTGTGGGCGGCGGCGAAGTTGTAGAGCGCGTCGATCAGGCTCGGGTCCGACTGGACGGCCGTGACGAACTCGGGCACCTGGTGGCCGCGGAACGTCACGGTGTAGACGTTGTTGACCGCGTTGAGCATCCACCAGGACGTGTTCCAGGAGGAGTTGTAGTCCGCGAGCAGGCGCTTGACGACGTAGATGTAGCGGGCGTTCTCCTCGGAGCTGTCGATGAGGGTGACCGCCTCGGCCAGCGTCTCGCCGTTGGCGTCGGTGACGTCACGGGAGTGGGCGCTGGCGAAGAACGCGTCGAGTCCGGCGCGGACGGCCGTCTTCAGGCCGGAGCCGTAGGCGCCCACCGTGCCGGAGTTGTAGTACTGGACGTAGTAGCCGGCGCGCAGATAGAGCACCAACTGCGGCATTCCGGTGGTGGAGTTGCCCGGATAGGCCGCAGAGCCGTCGCGCAGGGCGTAGGCGACGGCAGTCATCTGCGACTCGCGGAAGGCGTTGTAGGCGTCGCTTCCGGTGAGGCTGAACAGCGTGTTGACGCAGTCGGTCGTGGACGACTTGATCTGCTGCACCAGGGCGCTGCCGGTGCGGCTGGTGAAGTCCGCGACGTTGCACGCGGCGACCGCGGCGGCCTTCTTGCCGGTACGGGCCTGGTCGCGGCCGGCCACGTCCATCGACTTGGAGGGCCGCAGCGGTAGCGTCTCCGGGCGGCCGTAGGGCTCCTTGAGCGGGTCCTTGCTCGCCGCCAGCGGCGGTATCTGGGATGCCTTCAGCCGTCCCTTGCCGACGTGGTC
This sequence comes from Streptomyces anandii JCM 4720, assembly GCF_014650655.1. GTDB lineage: Bacteria > Actinomycetota > Actinomycetes > Streptomycetales > Streptomycetaceae > Streptomyces > Streptomyces anandii. Next base: position 47,682 of record NZ_BMVJ01000014.1, on the reverse strand, counting down.
GGTGTCGGTGGCGGCGGTCTGCGCCATGGGCGCGGGGTCGTGGTGCTCGGCGGCGCCGGCCGTCGTGTGCGCGGTGTGCGCCGGGGCGCCGGTCCGCGCGGCGGCCGGCTGGGCGAGCATTCCCGCGCCCATGGCCCACGCCAGGGCCAGGGGGAGCGCCGCGCCCAGACTTCGCCGGACGAGTGTGGTTCTCACTTACGCCTCCCATGAGGGGTTGGACCACGCCGTGCGTGGCCGATGGGATCCGCTGATGTGCAGGCCGTGCGTCCGGGGAGAAGGGCCGCGCTCTCGCTGGGGAGCTGGGGAGCGGTTCCGCCCCGCATGCGCTGCGTGATGGCGCTTGGCATGGCCACGACCTATGCCATGTACCATTGCACACGTGACATGGTTCCGGAAGTCGTCCGTGCCGATCGGAGGCCGCGAGTTGCCGCGGAGGGCGCCGCGAGGGCGGCGGAAGCCCTGATCAGAACGGCCTTGCGGGACAGAAGAGTTGTTGGGGGACGAGCCACCGGCGCGTGCGGGCAGCCGTCGGCATCACGCGCAGCCGGGCCGGGTCCGACCGGCCGACCGCCGGAGCTACCGGCCGCCGGAGCTATTGGTCGCGGAAGTCACCGCTCGCCGTGACTACCGATCGCCGTGACTACCGATCGTTAGCCACCTGTCGCGGCAGTCACCGGTCGCCGTGACTACCGATCGTTAGCCACCGGTCGCGGCAGTCACCGCTCGCCGTGACTACCGGTCGCCGAGCCGGAGTGCGGGCTCGGCGGCCTTCGCGTCGGCCCGGCCGTCCGCCCACAGGGTGCGGATGTGCGCGAGGTGGCGGCGCATGCACTTCTCCGCCTCACGCGCCTTGCCGGCGACGATCAGGTCGAGCAGCTCGATGTGCTCCTGCGCCGACGCCACCAGGCGACCGGACTCGTCGAGGTTGGCCAGCCCGTACAGGCGGGACCGCTTGCGCAGGTCGGCCACCACCTCGACGAGGTGCTGGTTGCCGGCGAGCGCCAGCAGTTCGAGGTGGAAGCGGTGATCGGCTTCCAGGTACGCGAGCACGTCGTGCTCCTCGGCCGCCGTCACGATCTGCCGCGCCAGCGGACGCAGAGCCTCGAGCTGCTCGGCCCGCGCCGACCTGGCGACCCGTCCCACGGTGGGCACCTCGATGAGGGTCCGGATCTCGGTGAACTCGTCGAGGTCCCGGTCGGTCATCTCGGTGATGCGGAAACCCTTGTTGCGGACCGCTTCGACCAGGCCCTCCCTGGCGAGGTCGAGCATGGCCTCGCGCACCGGGGTCGCCGAGACACCGAGTTCCGCGGCCAGGCTGGGGGCGGAGTACACGACACCGGGGCGCAGCTCGCCCGCGATGAGCGCGGCGCGCAGCGCGTTGGCCACCTGGTCCCGCAGATGCGTCTGGACCGAGATCACCTGCGGTTTGAGATGAGGCATCGCCGCTCCCTGAGCCCTCGGTCCGATCACCTCCCACTATACAATGTCACGTTACCTGGTTACGCCGTGCTCACAGGGACGCCATCCACGCCTCCGTCTCGTCGGCGCCGCGCGGCAGGCCCGCGGACAGGCACAGGGCCCCGTCGGCGGTGATCACGAAGTCGTCCTCGATGCGGACGCCGATGCCGCGCAGTTCCTCGGGGACCGTCAGATCGTCGGGCTGGAAGTACAGGCCGGGTTCGACGGTCAGGACGTGCCCGGCCTCCAGGACACCGTCCATATAGGTCCCGCCGCGGGCACCGGCGCAGTCGTGGCAGTCCAGGCCCAGCATGTGCCCCGAACCGCACACGGTGTACCGGCGGTACGGGTCGGGGTCCGAGAAGGAACCCGAGCCCGAGCCCGGGTCTGAGTCGGCGCCGGAGGCAAGGTCAGGACCGGGGCCGAGGCCGTTGTCCCGCGTCGTGCGGCCGGCCGGTCGCAGGCCCCAGGAGTCGAGCCCCTCGGCGATCACCCGCATCGCGGCGGCGTGGAAGTCGCCGTAGCGCGCGCCGGGCCGCAGCGCGGCGATGCCCGCCGACTGCGCGGCGAACACCAGGTCGTGGACCCGGCGTTGGACATCGGTGAAGCGTCCGCCGGCCGGCAGGGTCCTGGTGACGTCCCCGGTGTAGAAGGAGTCGGCCTCGACGCCCGCGTCCAGCAGGAGCAGATCGCCCTCGCGCACCGGCCCGTCGTTGCGCATCCAGTGCAGCACGCAGGCGTGCGCCCCGGCCGCCGCGATGGTCTCGAAGCCGAGGCCGTGCCCCTCCAGCCGGGCACGCCGGTTGAAGGTGCCCTCGATCCAGCGCTCGCCGCGCGCGAGGCGCATGGCATGGGGCAACTCACCGGCGACGTCGTGGAACCCGGCGACGGTGGCGCCCACGGCCGCACGCAGTTGGTCGATCTCCCACTCGTCCTTGACCAGCCGCGACTCCGCCAGGAACGTCAGCAGTTCGGCCTCGGCCCCGGGCGACGGCGGCACCAGCGCGTCGACGAGCGGGTCCTCGCCGCGCACCACGCGGGTCGGGACATCTCCCGTCAGGGCCCGCTCCAGGCCGTCGCGGGCGGCGGCCTCGACGCCGAGGGCCTGCTCGGTCTCGGCGAGGGTCCGCCGCCGCCCGGTCCAGAACTCGCCGTGGCGGCGGTCGCTGTGGAACTCCGCGCCGTTGGGTCCGCCGTCACGCGGTGAGCGGGGCCGGGTGAACAGGGTGGCCGAGTGGCCGCTCCCGGTGGGCTCCAGGACGAGGACGCTGTCCGGGACGGCCCGCGTCCCCTGTTCGGCGGTGAGGTGGACGAACGCGGAGTGCGGCCGGAAGGTGTAGTCGAAGTCGTTGCTCCTGACCTTCAGTCCGCCCGAGGGGACGACGATCCGTTCGCCGGGGAAGCGTTCGGACAGCGCCGAGCGCCGCTTGGCCGCGCACGCCGCCCCGGACAGCGGCGGCAGGCGCGTACGGGTGTCCGCCCACCCTCCCCGGAAGGGGTCGGCCACCGCGGCCGGGACCTCGCCTCCGTCATCGTGCGGGCCGTGCTGATCCCTGTGTGACATGTGTCTTTCCCCCAATGCGGTGGATGCCGATGGAAGCCGTAGGACGTCAGCCGCGCAGCCGCGCCATCCAGTCCTCCACCTCGTCGGCGCGGCGCGGCAGGCCGGCCGACAGGTTCTCGTTGCCGTCCGCGGTGACCAGGACGTCGTCCTCGATCCGGACGCCGGTGCCGCGCAGTTCGGCGGGGACCGTCAGATCGTCGGGCTGGAAGTACAGGCCCGGCTCGACGGTGAGCACCATGCCCGCTTCGAGGGTGCCGTCGACGTACGTCTTGGTCCGGGCCCTGGCGCAGTCGTGCACGTCCAGGCCGAGCATGTGGCCGGTCCCGGCCAGGGTCCAGCGCCGGTGGAGCCCGAGTTCGAAGGCCTCGGCCGCCGACCGGCGTCCGAACAGGCCCCAGGCCGCGATGCGTTCGGCGAGCACCCGCTGGGCGGCCTCGTGGAAGTCGCGGTACCCGGCGCCGGGCCGCACGGCGGCGATGCCGGCCTCCTGGGCCGCGAACACCGCTTCGTAGACCTCGCGTTGCAGCGGTGTGAAGCGGCCGTCGACCGGCAGGGTGCGGGTCACGTCGGCGGTGTAGAGGTTGCGGGTCTCCACTCCGGCGTCGAGCAGCAGGAGGTCGCCGGGGCGGGCCTCGCCGTCGTTGCGGACCCAGTGCAGGGTGGTCGCGTGCGGTCCGGCCGCGCAGATCGAGCCGTAGCCGACGTCGTTGCCCTCGACGCGGGCGCGCGTCCGGAAGGTGCCCTCAATGAGGCGCTCCGGGGTGGGCGCGGCGCTGCCGAGGACGCGTACCACGTCCTCGAAGCCGCGGGCGGTGGCCTCGCAGGCGAAGCGCAGGTCGGCGATCTCGAACTCGTCCTTGACCAGGCGCATTTCGGAAAGGGCGGTACGGAGCTCCTCGTCGGCGCCGGCCATGACCTTGCCGGCCAGGGCCGCGTCGACGGCCGGGTCGTGGCCCCGCAGCAGCCGTACCGGGCCGGTGGCCGCGTCCAGCAGTGCGGTGAGCGCGCGGACGTCTCGGCAGGGCAGGCCGAGGAGGCGCTCGCTCTCGGT
>NZ_BMVJ01000014.1:29957-43577 GCF_014650655.1 Streptomyces anandii JCM 4720 | reverse complement strand
GAGGCTGTCGCGGCGGCCGTCCCAGAGTTCGCCGTGCGGGTCGAGCCAGAACTCACCGTCGGCCCGGTCGGAGCGCGGGAGCGTGTGCAGGACGGCCCGGTGTCCGCCGTACTGGCCCGGCTCCATGACGAGTACGGCGTGAGGGGACTGGTCGCCGGTCAGGTGGACGTAGTCCGAAGCGGGTCTGAAGGGATACGCCGTGTCATTGGCGCGGACCTTCGGGGCGCCGGCCGGGATCACCAGCAGCTCGCCCGGAAAGCGGGCGGAGAGTTCGGCCCGGCGGCGCGCGGTGTACGCGGCCTGCGGGAGGGGCGTCAGGGCGTGACGCTCGGCGTCGGCCCAGCCCTTTTTCATGTTCTCGGCGAGTTCCCGGCTCACTTGTCTGTAGAGGCCGTTTTTTCGCCGCCTGTTCTCGTCCGTCTCCTCGGTCACCCAGATCTCCTGTGTCGAGAGAATGGAATCGGTGTCACGTCGCCGGAAATGCCGGAAGGAGCAGCCGCAGTAGATGCGCTCCCGCCTCAGTGACCGTCCAGCGCGCCGAGTCGCCGTCCCGCCCGCCGTCCTTTGCGGCATTCCCCGGCATTTCCTCCCCGTCCGGGGCGGCATGCTCGGACAGCGGGAGGACTGCCCAGCAGCGCTTGCCGGAGTCGGTGTATTCCGTGCCGTGGAAAAGACTCAAGGCGTCGATCAGGACGATGCCGCGCCCGCTCTCGTGGTCGCAGCCGGCCACGCAGGGCCGCGGCCGTTCCCGGCCGCCGTCGACGACCGTGAGGACGAGGAGGCCGCTGTCCCGCTCCGCACGCGATTCGACCGTCAGGGGACCGCCGGCGTGCTGCAGACCGTTGGTCAGCATTTCCGAGGCGACCACTTCGAGGCGGAAGAGCAGATCGCCGTCGATCGGCACTTCCCAGGAAAAGACGGCCGACGAAATGCGGCGGCGCGCGTCGCGGACCGCGGCCGCCGTCCCTTCGACGGTGAAGCGGAGTTCGGTGTGGGGCATGGCGCGTCTCCTTCGCGGATCGTCCCGGCGGGACGATGGCGCGAGTGGAGGTTTCCACGACCGAACCGGCCGGGACAACGGCCCGGGCCATAAGAAAACGAACGGCCGGGCCATAACGTCGCCGTGCGTGCGGTGACCGTGTCCGGTGCCGTTCTCGCCGCCGGTCGCATAATGGTGCCGCTTCTTCGAACAATGAGGTGTGCCGTGGAACTTGAGCTGCGTCATCTGCGGGTGCTGTGCGCGATCGCGGACTCCGGCAGCGTCGGAAGGGCGGCGGCCGCGCTGGGCCTGACCCAGCCGGCCATGAGCACGCAGTTGCGCCGCATCGAGCGGCTGCTCGGCGAGGGGCTGTTCGTCCGCAGCAACACGGGCGTGGAGCTGACCGCCTACGGTACGGAGGTCGTCAGCCAGGCCCGGGACGTGCTGGCCCGCGCCGACGCCCTCGGACGGAGGCACACCGATCCCGAATCCACGCCGGGCGCTCGCACGGTCCGGCTGGGTGTCACCAACACCCCTGTGGTCCCGGCCCTGTTGGGCAATCTGCGCGACGCCTGTCCGGATCTCACCGTCACCGTGTGCAGCGTGTACGCCACCGGGGAGCTGGTCCGGCTGGTGGAGGCCGGGGAGCTCGACGCGGCGCTGGGCGTCGACTACCCCGGGCTGCCGGTGCGGCACTCCCCCGCGCTGGCCCACCGCGCCATCAACACCGTGCCGATCTTCGTGGCCATGCACGCCGGTCACCCGCTGGCGCACCGGGTGGAGGTTCCGCTGGAGGAGCTGTCACGGGACACCTGGTTCGTCACGTCCGACGACGGGGTGGGGTGGCCGGGTGCCTTCTACGACGCCTGCGAGGCCGCCGGTTTCGTCCCCGGGAACACCCATGAGTTCCACGTGCTGGAACAGCTGCAGTCGATGATCGCGATGGGGCTCGGGGTGACCGCGGTCCAGCCGACCCTGCGCCCCATCGACGGGGTGCTGGTCAAGCCGCTGGCCGGTGATCCGCTGTGGCAGCGCCTGCTGCTGATCTGGCGCCGGGACGCCGTCGGGGCGCCGGTGGCCGAGGCGCTGCACCACCACGCCGTCCGGGTGTACCGCAACCTGCTGGCACACGCCCCTCACCTGCAGAGCTGGCTGGCCCGGGCCTACACGGCCACCCGTCCGAGCGACACGCTCCGCTGACATCCGCAGGTCGGCGGGAGGCCGGCCGGTCCGCGCGACGCGGCCCGTGGGGGCATGCTGGACATACGCGCCGGTCCCTACGGGCCCATCACGCCGTCCGCGCCTCGCGGCGCGTCCTCGCGGCCGGCGCGGGACCGTACCGCCTCGGGGAAGCGGCGGGCCGGCTGGTGGAAGGAGCGACCCCGATGAGCCCGACGCACAGGCCCACCGACGTGGAACAGGCGGCTCAGCCGACCGGCCTGATGGATCTGCTGGGCGTCGCCGCGGTGCTCCTCGAGGCCGACGGCCGGATCGACATGTGGAGCCCGCAGGCCGAGGAGCTGTTCGGCTACAGCGGGGACGAGGCGGTCGGGCAGTACGCGGCGCCGCTGCTGCTGGACGCCGGGGACCGTGACGCGGCCATCAGGCTGTTCGCCGAGGTGATGGAGACCGGCCGGGACTGGGCCGGGGCCTTCCCCGTGCGGCGCAAGGACGGCGGCACCCGCATGGTCGAGTTCCGCAACATGCGGCTGACGGACAACATCGGCGATCACTACGCCCTGGGGCTGGCCACCGACCGCACCATGCTCCGGCGGGTGGAACGCGACCTCGCCCTGTCCACGCGTCTGGTCACCCAGGCGCCGATCGGGCTGGCCATCCTCGACACCGACCTGCGCTACCTGGTCGTCAACCCCGCCCTGGCCTCGATGCACGGCGTGTCCGAGTCCGACCACGTCGGCCGTGCCTTCCGCGAGGTGCTCACCGGTCCGCGCTTCGCGACCGCGGAGAGCGCGATGCGGCAGGTCCTGGAGACGGGCGTCCCCGTGGTCGACGAGCAGGTGGTGGGCCGCACCTTCGCCGACCCGGAGAACGACCACGCCTGGGCCGTGTCGTTCTACCGGCTGGAGGACCACCACGGGCACACGCTGGGCATCGCCAACGTGGTCGTGGACGTGACCGACCGGTACCGGGCGGCGATGAAGGCCGACCGGGCCCAGCAGCGTCTGCGCCTCATCGCGGACGGCTCGGCCGGCATCGGCACCACGCTCGAGCTGGGGCGCACCGCGCAGGAGCTGGCGGACGTGCTGGTGCCCGGCCTGGCCGACATGGTCACCGTGGACATCCTGGACTCCGCCCTGCGCACGGGCCGTACGGACGTCGGGGAGGGCCCGGCCCTCTTCCGCGCCCTGGCGGTGAAGACCGCCTATCCCACCAGGGCCACCCAGGCGCTCGTCCCGCCCGGGCACCTCACCGCCTACCACGCCGACCATCCGGCGGCCCAGTGCCTGCGCACCCACCGACCGCTCCTGATCACCCACCTCAACGGCGTCGACCTCGACCGTGTCGCCGCCGACTCCGCCGCCGCCCGCCTGCTCGCCGAGGCCGGCGTGCACACCGACATGGCCATCCCGCTCATCGCCCGGGGACAGGTCATCGGCGTTCTCGGCCTGGCCCGGGCCCGCAACCCGGTGCCGTTCGACGAGGACGATCTCGCGCTCGCCTGCGAGCTGGCCGCCGTGGCCGCGCTCAGCATCGACAACGCCGTGCTGCACCAGCACATCCGCCGCGCCGCCGAGACCCTCCAGCGCAGCCTGCTGCCGCGCCTGTCGCCCCGGCATCCGGGCCTGGAGGTCGCCGCCCGCTACCGGCCCGCGCAGGCCTTCAGCGAGGTGGGCGGCGACTGGTACGACGTCATCCCCCTGGAGGGCGACCGCACCGTGCTCACCGTGGGCGACGTCATGGGCAGCGGCATCCCGGCCGCCACCACCATGGGCCGCCTGCGCACGGCCACCTCCACCCTCGCCAACCTCGATCTGGGCCCCGATCAGGTCCTCACCCACCTGGACCGCATCACCCAGGGCCTGGACCCGTACATCGCCACCTGCGTGTACGGGGTCTACGACCCGCACCGTGCCCGGCTCGAGGTCGCATCCGCCGGCCACCTGCCGCCGGTGCTGCTCCGCCCCGGCCGGCCGCCCGAACTCCTCGACCTGCCCACGGCCACTCCGCTGGGGGTCGGCGGCGTGCCCTTCGAGTCGACCACCCTCCCGCTTGGACCCGGTGATCAGCTGGTCCTCTACACCGACGGGCTGGTGGAGACCCGCGACGACCCGATCGACGCACGCCTCGGGCGTCTGCTGGAGCTGCTGTCCCCGCCGCACGACTCCACCGAGGACATGTGCGACCGGCTCCTGGAGCAGCTGCGCCACCCCGCCGACTACGACGACGTGGCGCTTCTCATCGCCCGCGCGCAGCCCCTCGCCTGACGGTCGCCGGGCCTCGGCCCGCACCTTCACCGACATCGTGCCGCCGGGGACATCGCCCCGGAGAACCGTCGTCACCCCCGGGATGCTGACCGCCTTCGGCATGATCGGGGTCCACGTCCACCGCTCCGCCGAGGAGGACGCCGCCGCGTCCGTCCCGCCCGGCGGCGACGCCGTACCGGAACCCGCGGCGACCCTGTAGCCGGCCCGGCCGCAGGGCCGGCCCCGGTCACGGAGCCCGGCCGAGCCGGTGATCCACCCGGCCGCAACGCCCGGCCCCGGCCACGGAGCCGGGGTCCGACGGCGGAGCCCGCCCCGGTCACACACCCACGGCCGGGCCTCGCGGCCGTAGCTGAATCGTGCGCCCGGCGCGGATGTCCCGCGCCGGGCGGCCGGCGATCTCGCGTCGGGGCGCCCGGCCCGGGGAACTGTGAGTCGCGAGTGTCCGCGACGAAGGGGCGAGCCGGTGGAGGGTGTGGAGTCGTTCGGGAGAGCCGTGCTGGCGGTGGCGCTGGCGGCGACCGTGGCGGTGCTGTCCAACCGGCTCAGCGAGCGCACCCGCATCCCGGCGCCGGCGTTCTTCCTGGTGGCCGCGGCGGTGGCCGCGGACCTGGCGCCCCGGCTGGAGAGCTTCCCGATCACCTCCGTGCAGAACGTGGTGACCGTGGCCCTGGTCGTGCTCCTCTTCCACGGCGGCATGAACCTGGGGTGGCGGCAACTACGGCCCAACGCGGGCGCGGTGGTGTGGATCGGCGTCGCCGGCACGTTCGCCACCGCGGCCCTGCTGGCGCTCGCCGCCCGTCTCCTCGGGTTCGGCTGGCAAGCGGCGCTGCTGCTGGGCACGGCCCTGGCGCCCACCGATCCGGCGGTGGTCTTCTCCGTCCTGGGCCGGCGCGAGATCACCGGCCGGACCGGCGTACTCCTGGAGGGCGAGTCGGGGGCCAACGACCCGGTCGGCATCGCGCTCATGGCGGCGCTGCTGACGACGACCGGCGGATCGGTGGCCGGCGCCGCCGGGCAGGTGGCGCTGACGTTCGTCGAGCAGATGGCGGTAGGGGCGGCCGTCGGCCTGGGCGGCGGATGGGCGCTGAAGTGGTTCATGCAGAAGGTGCCGCTGCCCAGCGAGGGCCTGTATCCGCTGCGCGCGCTCGCCGGGGCGTTCGCCGTCTACGGGGCGGCCACGGTGGCGCACGGTTCCGGTTTCCTCGCGGTGTTCACCGCCGGGATCCTGCTGGGGGACGCGCGGGCGCCGTACAAACGGGAGATCGAGCGGTTCCACGCGGCGCTGTCGAGCCTGGCGGAGATCGTGGCGTTCACGCTGCTGGGGCTGAGCGTCCCGCTGGCGACCTTCGCCGCCGAGGGCGCGTGGGGGGACGGCATGATCCTGGCCGTGCTGCTCGTGGTGGTGGCGCGGCCCCTGGCGATGGCGGCGCTGCTGTGGCCGCTGCGCCTGCGGGCCGGGGAGCGGGTGTTCCTCGCGTTCGCCGGGCTGAAGGGGGCGGTGCCGATCCTGCTGGGCAGTTTCGCGGTGAGCGCGCGTCTGGCGCACTCGCAGCGGATCTACGACGTGGTGTTCGTCGTCGTGGCGTTCTCCGTCGTGGTGCAGGGCGCCCTGGTGCCCACCGTCGCCCGCTGGTGCCGCATTCCGATGCGGGCCGGCGAACTGGAACCGTGGGCGCTGGGCGTCCGGCTGCGTGACCGCCCCGAGGGGGTGCGCCGGGTCGTGGTCGAGTCCGGCTCGGAGGCGGACGGCTGCGCCGTCGCCGACCTGGACCTCGGGGAACACGTGTGGGTCAGCCTCGCCATCCGCGGCGGAGGCCTGCTGCCGGTGACCGGGGCGACCCGACTGGCGGCGGGGGACGAGATCCTGCTGCTCACGGATCCGGAACAGGCGCCGGATCCCAGCGGCCTGTTCCGGAAGTGAGCCGTCCGGACCGTCGCGCGGTCAGGTACGGCGGCTCCGGGCAGCCATCGCCCTCGTCACCAGCCCGAGCAGGAACGCGATGGCTCCCGTGATGGTGTTGCTCACGATCGTGCCCGTGGTGGCCGACGCGTGCTGTACGGCCCAGGGGGCGATGATCGCCCAGGCGCCGATGCCCGCCGCCGCCCAGCCCATGCCGAACGTGCGCTCGTAGGCGGATCCGAAACCGAGGCCGAGGACCGCGAGGGCGATGCCGGTGACCAGGTTGCTGATCGCCAGCGGGTTGCCGTTGAATCCCACGACCCAGGGGGAGATCGCCAGGTAGAGGCCGGTCAGGAGCGTCAGTCCCTCGACGGCCTGCAGTGCGGGCTTCGCCGAGACCTCGGCTGCGTGAGCACGCATGGCGAGAAGGTCCGGATGTTCTTCGATGCGGGTGTGCATGGCCACGTCGGCCACCTTCTTCCTTTCCGTCTTTTCCGCTTCTTGCGTTCCACATGACGCGTATCCGAGGGAAGGGGACCCAACCATGGCACAGTGCAATTATTTAGATTTGTTCGCGCCGGGGTACCCAGGAGGCACAGGCCGACAGGAGAGGATCTCGCGTGAGGTGGTTCCCGCGCCGGGCTGGCTCCACTACGGGCTGTGGGAGACGGCGGTGGCCGCCGGACTGATCCTCCTGGCCCTGGCCGCGTGGACCGGTATCCGCCGCGTGCCGCTGCGCCGCACCCTGACCCTGCTGGTGACCGGCGTGGCCGCGGTGTGCGCGCTGAACGCCGTCGGCTTCTGCCTGCTGGCCTCCTCCACTCCCCGCGCCCTCCAGCACGTGCGGTCGCTGCAGGACCTGGTGGGCCGCAATGATCATCGTGAGCATCGGCGCCAAGGACCTGCGCTGGGCGGACCTGGTTCGCCTGTGCGCGGCGCAGCACCCGAAGGTGCTGATCAACGAGTACTACGGCGTACGGCCCCTCTTCGCCGGGCACGGCCTGTGCACCGGTCGACCGTACGTACAGGGCCCGACCGACCAGGCGCCCCTGCATCCGACCGCCGCGGCGCCGGAGTCACCGTGGACTTTGAACGCGAACTCACGGAGAGGGAACGCCGTCCGCCGGCGCGGGATTGCCTCACACGGGCCGCAGCGCCCGCAGGTCGTACGGCAGCTCTCCGGTCGGCCGGGCCGACACCGCCCGGCGAGAAGGAAGGATCACAAACATGCGCGCATCCGTCGTCCGCGTCGTATGGGGCGCGGTACTCGTCGCCTTTCCGGGGACCGTCCTTCGCCGCTGCCCCCACACCCCGCGGACCAGGGCCGCGTCGGGCGTCGTGCGGCTGCTGGGCGCACGCCAGCTCGCGCAGGCTCTGGTGACCAACCGCCTCAGCGTGCCCGCCACTTGGCAGGGAGTGCCCGACGCGCTGCACGCGGCGAGCATGGCCGGTCTGGCGCTGCGCAGCGACCGCTGGCGGACGGCGGCGCTCGCCGACTCCGCCGTGGCCGCCCTCTTCGCCGCGTCGGCGCTGCGCGGACGGGACCGGCACCACGGCCGGACCGGCGCCGGGCGGTGAGCGCTCCCCCGACGACCACGGCGGCGGCGGGAACAATGCCGCGGACCGCTTCGTTGCCCCCTCGCCCCTTCACGTCGCCGCCCCAGGGAGCATCGTGCCCGACACCGGTTCCGCCGCGTCCGCCGCGTCCGCCGCGTCCGCTACATCCGCTACATCCGCTACGACGACCGCACTCCCGCCTCTGACCGAGCAGGCCGACAGGCTCGTCGAGTTGGGGGTGCACGAGATCGCTGGGCTGCCGGCCGCCGAGATCCGCGCTTTCGCGGCCGGGTCCTCCGCGCACGGCCACGGGGCCCTCCTCGCCGTTCACCCCGACCGCGCCCCAGCCTCCGCGCTCGCTCCGCTGCTGCGCCACCGCGGCCGACCGGGCTTCGTCGTCACGGACATGGACGACGTCGACCGCTTCGCCCCGCTCGACTCCATCGCCCTGCCCGACAGCCCGCTCTACGTCCTCACCGCACCCGACCGCGGCGACCACCTGGCCAACTGGAGCCCCGACGAAGCACTGCCCGCCCTCACCGCCGAGGCCCGCAGCCCGATGCTGCTCACCGAGGGCATCCACTGGGTCGTGCAGCAGCCCGCCGTCCTCGAACGCAACCACTGCTTCATGACCATCGGTTCACGGCTGCGCAAGGCGAACGGCGCCCTGGACGCCCGTACTCCGGCCGTCTGGATCAGCAACGGCACGGGACGGGACGGCCGCGCGCGCCGCGACGCGCCCAAGGTCGGCTGGTGCTGGGCGGGAAACCGGCACACGTGGCTGGGCTTCGCCTCGGCGACGGGCCGCCGTGGTCAGGACACCCAAGCGGCCTGACGACCCGTCAGGAAGTCTGCAGCGTACCGAGAGCGGCATGGGCGGTGGCGGCACGTCCGTCGCGGGAGTAGCCGATCGTCACCTGCTCGCCCGGTGACTTGGCGGCCAGCGCCTCGGTGAGCGTCTGCACGTCGGTGATCTTCGTGTCGTCCAGCTCGGTGACGATGTCCCCGGGCTTCAGCCCGGCCTTGTCCGCCGCGCCGCCCTTGGTCACCGAGACGATGCCCGCCCCGGCCGGGGCGGAGTCGGCGCCCAGCACCGTGCGCACCGTGACCCCGAGGGCGGCGCGGCCGCTGTTGGTGACCTTGCCGCTCTTGACCAGCTGGTCGGCGATGCGGGTGACGGTGGAGCTGGGGATGGCGAAGCCGATGCCCGGTGCGGCGCCGCCCAGCTCCTGGTCGACGGCGGCGAGGGTGTTGATGCCGATGACCTCGCTGGAGAGGCCGGCCAGGGCTCCGCCGCTGTTGCCGGGATTGATGGCGGCGGAGGTCTGCACCATGTTCGGGATGGTGGCGCCGGGAGAGCCCTGGCCGGCCGGCTCGGACACGGTGCGGCCCACGGCGGAGACGATGCCCTGGGTGACACTGCTGGACAGGCCCAGCGGGTTGCCCATGGCGAGGACGATCTGGCCGACCTGGACCTTCCTGCTGTCGGCGAAGGCGGCGGGGTGCAGACCGGACGGCGGGTCGTCGAGGCGGATCACGGCCAGGTCGTCGGCGGGGTCGATCCCGACCAGGCCGGCGTGCAGGAGCTGCTGCCGGTCGGCGAAGGTCACGCTGAAGCTGTGCTCCTTGCCGACCACATGGGCGTTGGTGACGATGTCGCCCTTGTCGTCGTAGACGATCCCGGAGCCGAGGCCGGCGGAGGTGGTGATCTGCACCACCGAAGGCAGGACGTTGTGCACCACGCGCAGGTAGTCGCTCTGCAGCTCGGCGCTCACCGAGGGTGTCCCGCCGGCGTCCGGGGCGCCGCTCTTCGTCCGGGACGAGCCGGAGGAGTCGCTGGTGCAGCCCACGGCCAGCGCGGCCAGGACGGCGGCGGCCGCGCCGCGGGTCACGATCAGCCGCAGGCGGCGCGCGGACACGGCGGGCGGTGCGCCGGCGGCACGCTCGGGGGCGGGGACGGGACACTCTCTTACGATCATGGCGGCACTCCCATGACGACGACGCGGCCGGAGCGGGGAAGGCTCCCGCCGGACGTGGGTTCCCTGCCGGGGGCCGCGCACGCCTGCGACCGGGGATCGCCTCGCTCGGCGCGCCGGGGCGGGCACCGTGACCAGCGTCCAACACTCCTCTCTCCAGGGTGAGTTCGCGGTGACACGCGCCGTCACGTCAGGGGGAGGCGAGGAAGGGGCGGGCGGGTGCCCGCCGGTCACGTCCGGCGCAGGCCCGCGATGAGCAGCGCGACCATCCGGCGTGCGTCGTAGCGCGGATCGCTGTCCGCGCCGATGCAGAGGTTGCCCACTCCCCGCATCAGCTCCAGGCCCCCGAAGCCGGGGCGGATCTCGCCGCGGTCGGCGGCCGCGTCGAGCAGTTGGCCACACACGGGCACGAGCCGGTCGAGGAAGTAGGCGTGCAGGCCGTCGAATCCGGCGTTGTCCGACTGGAGCGCTCCGGCGAGGCCGTGCTTGGTGACCAGGAAATCGACGAAGCGGTCGATCCACTGGGCGAGCGCCTCGTAAGGGGACTCACGGCTCGCCAGCAGGGCGGGGCCCGCCTCGGCGCAGGCGTCGACCTGGTGGCGGTAGACCGCGACGATCAGGTCCGCCCGGGTCGGGAAGTGGCGGTAGATGGTGCCCACCCCGACGCCGGCCCTGGCCGCGATGTCGCGCACGGGCGCCTCCACGCCCGAGGCGACGAACACCGACGCGGCCGCGTCCAGCAGGATCTGCTGGTTGCGCCGGGCGTCCTTGCGCTTGGGTCCGGCCGCACCTGCCGCCTGCTGGCCGCTGTCGTTCACCACGGCGATCCTTCCGTGAGGCTTGATAAGCGGAACAGTGTTCCGTATCGTTCATTGCGGAACGAGGTTCCGTTTCACGCTCATTGTCGCAGACCGCGCCAGGAAGCTGAACCGGGACGAACCGAACGGAAGGCACTTCCATGCCCGAGTCCCCTACGGCCCCCACTCACCAGAACACGGATACACCCGTCACCGTGACGACGGTGCACCCGATCGTGCTGCCCGCTCCCGGGCGCGGAGAGGACCTCCAGGTCGCGGTGTCGGCCCCTGCGACGGGAGACGGACTCCCCGTCATCGTCTTCTCGCACGGGTTCGGCGCGTCGATGCGGGACTACGCGCCGCTGGCGGACTTCTGGGCCGCGCACGGCTTCGCGGTCGTGCGGCCCACCCACCTGGACTCGCGGACACTCGGCATCCCCGCCGAGGACCCCCGTACGCCGCGAATCTGGCGGTACCGCGTCGAGGATTTGAAGCGCGTGCTCGACGGCCTCGGCGCCCTGGCGGCATCCGTGCCGTGCCTGGCCGGCCGCCTCGACCACGACCGGGTCGCGGTGGCCGGCCACTCCTGGGGAGCCCAGAGCGCGAGCACCCTGCTGGGCGCGCGCGTCCTCGGCCCCGACGGCATACCGGGCGAGGACATGTCCGACCCCCGCGTCAAGGCGGGCGTCCTGCTGGCGCTGACGGGCCTGGGCGACGACCTGACCCCGTTCGCCGCCGAGCACTTCCCCTTCATGCGGCCCTCCTTCGACCGGATGACCGCGCCGGCCCTCGTCGTGGCCGGGGACCACGACCAGTCGGCGCTGTCCACCCGTGGACCGGACTGGTTCACCGATCCCTACCTCCACAGCCCGGGCGACAAGAGCCTGCTCACCCTCTTCGGGGCGGAGCACTCCCTCGGCGGGATCAAGGGGTACGAGGCCGCCGAGACGACGGACGAGCATCCGGGGCGCGTCGCCCTGCTCCAGCGGCTCACCACCGCCTTCCTGCGCAGCGCCCTGGACCCCGGCGACACCGGCTGGAAGGAGGCGGCCGCCGCACTGGCGGAGGACCCCGGGGCGCTGGGCAGACTGGAGAGCAAGTAGCCGCACGCCGTGCCGCCCGCCCCGGGGCGCCGTGTCAGCGGCGGGAGACGGCCTGTTCGACGAGGGCGACGGTGGCGCGGGGGTCGTCGACCTCGATGACGAGGCGGTCGTAGGTCTCGGCGTCGGCGAGTTCTATGACGACGGCCTTGTCCGGGTTCTTCACGTCCCAGAAGAGTCGCTCGCCGTCACGGCGGAAGCGGCCGGCGGTGATCACACCGGGGAAGTGGGTGCCGCCGACGCGGATTCCCTTGGACTCCCGGGCCATTCCGGGGTCATGGGTGGCACCGCGCACATGGGCGAGGGGGATCTCCAGGCGGCTCTTGAAGGTCCAGAGTTTGTCGAGGCCCTGGAACTCGACGGTCAGCAGGCCGCGTTCACGGTCGATGTCGATCAGGGCCATGTCAGTTCTCCTTGGAGCGGTGGGGCTGGGCGCGCATGCGCAGCCGGGTACCGAGGACGGTGGAGGCGAGCTGGGGGGCCGCGTCGCCGTGCGAGGGGCGCAGGGCGTCCTCGAGGGCGGTGACACCCTCCGCCACCAGCGCGGCGACCTCCGGGTCGTGCGGCGCTCGCTCGGCGGCGGCGAGCAGGAGCAGTCCGGCGGCCGGACCGTCGTCGTAGGAGGCGATGGCGGCCGCCAGGGACTGCGCCGGGTCGGTGAGACCGGCGATGGCGTCGACGGCCGGCCGGATCTCGTGGTCGAGGTGGTCGCGCAGGACGGTCAGATGCAGGCTCCGTTTCGAGCCGAACACCTTGTAGAGGCTGCCCCGGTGGACGCCCGTGGCGGTGACCAGGTCGTCCACCGAGGTGCCCTCATAGCCGTGCGCGGCGAAGAGGGCGGCGGCCGCGGTGATCGCCTGGCCCGTGTCGAAGGCGCGTGGTCGTCCCATGGCCAGGAACGTACGGGGTTCGAGAACGATCGGTCAAGAACGAACGTTCTTTTACTTGCGCCAGAACAGGTGGTGGGTCACGCCGCTCGAGCTGGGCACGACGTCGAGGTGGTAGCGGTCGAGCAGTTCGTCGGGGGACTCCCAGAGCCGCTCCCCGGCCCCGAGTTTCACCGGCGACACCGCGATGTGCAGGGTGTCCACGAGGCCGGCGTCGAGGAACTGCCGGACGGTGGCGACTCCGCCGCCGAGCCGGACGTCCTTGCCCCGCGCCGCCGTCCGCGCCTGGTCGAGCACCGCGGCCGGGTCGCCCTGGACGAAGTGGAAGGTGGTGTCGGAGAGCGTGAACGAGGGGCGCGGGTGGTGGGTCATGACGAACACCGGGGTGTGGAACGGGGGCTCGTCGCCCCACCAGCCGCGCCACTCGTAGTCCTGCCAGGGCCCCCGCTGGGGGCCGAACTTGTTGCGGCCCATGATCTCGGCGCCGATGTTGCGCGAGAAGTCCCGGGTGAAGTAGTCGTCGAGACCCCGGCTTCCCCCCGGTTCGGTGCGATTGGGCCAGCTCGCGGTGGCGCCGGCCCACCCGACGAGGGCCGCCGGGTCGGCGTGGCCGAACGGCCGCTCCAGGCTCTGGTTCTCCCCGGCGCCGTATCCGTCGCTCGAGACGCAGAAGTTCTGGACCCTCAGCAACTGGTTCACGTCGTGCCTCCTGTGTGGTCGGTGAAACAGGGACCGCCTCAGCGGGAGAAACTCATCGCCGTTGCCCATGTTCGGCCCTCGACCGGGGCCTTGGCGAGATTTCGGCGGTCCTCCACCCTTGCCTGACTGTCATGTACTCGCCATTCTGAGGGCGGAGTCTACTCGCATAGACCCACACCACCGGAAGGTGCGAAGGCTCCCCGCTCCACCTGACAGCGCCCCACCCCCACCGCTCCCAGGAGGAACGCACTCGTGAGACCTCGTCATCGCCGTCGCCGC
>NZ_BMVJ01000014.1:19836-29931 GCF_014650655.1 Streptomyces anandii JCM 4720 | reverse complement strand
GGCGCCGTCACAGCCGTCGCGGCCACCCTGCTCGCCCTGTCGTCGACACAGGCCGTGAGCGCCCTGCCCGCGTCGGCGGCCGCCGCCACCTCCGGGCCGGCCGCCCCGGCAGCCCCCGCCGCCTCCTCCGCCTCCGCCGTGACCGCCGACTCCGCGGTCCCCGCGGCCGAGGAGGACGCGGCCCGGGCACTGGCCCTCTCCCTCGCCGACCCCGTCCGGCGCGAACGCGTCCGCGAGGCGGTCCTCGCCTCCGGCGAGGTGCCCCTCACCGCGCTGGCGCGCGGCGGCCTCAAGTCCGCGCTCGCCGCGGCCGATCAGCGGATCGCGGCCGCCAAGGGCCTGGACGCCGGCGTCGGCCCGCTGCTGCGGCTGCGGCTCGGGGACGCCTCGATGCGCGGCGCGCTGGGGGCCGGGACGGCGCCGTGGGTCGCGGCCGCCGGCGTGGACGACGACGCCCCCACGGTCGTCGCCTACGACAGCCGCGGCCGCGCCCACCGGCTCGACGCCCGTCACGTGCCCGCCCGGCCCGTCTACGTCGTCGACATCGACGGCTCCAGGGCACTGGCGGCCGGACTCGGCGTCCTCGACGCACAACTGCGCCACTACGGCCTGGCCTCCGCCGCCCCCGCCCCCGCTCCCACGCGGGACGGCGCGGCGCGTGCTCCGCGCGCCCGGGCGGCCACGGCCGGCTTCTGGACCACCCGCGTGACCGCGGTGGAACTCGCGGACGACGAGGAGCCCTGGATCAAGGGGGACGCGGAGATCTACACGCTCGTCACCGGCTTCGGCCAGGACGGCAAGGTGCGCGTCGACCCGGTCGACATGCCGTACCTCGACAACGACGGCACGGTCTACCGGCCCGGACAGATCCTGGTCAACTGGTCGTCCTACAAGTACGACCTGGCCGACGCCGTGATGATGGAGGACGACGGCAGCACCAACTACCACGACCTCGCCAAGGCCATCGCCACCGCGCTGCTCACGATCACCGACCACGGGGCCTACATCCCCCTGGTCGACGCGGTCCTCGACGCCATTCCCAACGACTGGTGGACCGACGACCCCGACTACGTCGACTCCTGGTACACCCTGTCCCGCACCGACAACGGCACCCGCCACGGCGCCCGCGGCAACGGCTGGATGACCCTCGAACCGTACTTCGTGCGGGAGTCCTGAGCCGACCGGAGCACGCCCGGCTACGCCGTGGCGTGCTCCATCGGGTCGGCGGCCTCCTCGTCGGTGTGCAGGCACTCCGCCAGGCAGCGCGTGTGGGACAGCGCGAAGACGCCGTAGGTGAGCAGGCCGAAACCGAGCACGGCGGCGATGATCCACGGTCCGGTGCGCGGCTGCTCCTCGTAGATCAGCACGCCGAGCACCACGCCGGTCACGGCGTCCGTCAGGGTCAGGGCCGGCTGGGAGGCGATCAGGGGGCCGGCCTGCATCGCCGTGCTCAGCAGGAAGAGCGACAGGGCGCCGATCGCCGCGAAGGCGTAGGTCTGCCACGACAGGAAGAACGCCCGGACTCCCCAGGTGCCCAGGATGCCCATGGCGGACTTCATCAGGGCGGCGGTGAGCGCGTTGCCCAGCGCCGCTCCCGCGGCCAGGCAGGCCGCCCGCGTCCGACCGAGCGGCCTGCGCAGGGCGGCGAGCACGAGCGCCGCCTCGATGCCGCCGATGATCACCAGGGTGGGCACCCACCACAGCCCCGGCACCCACGTACGACCCCCGGAGGGCGCGAGGGAGAACAGGAACACGGCGAGGCCGACGGCGATGCAGGCCACCGACGTCCACGATCTGCGGGACCGGTGCACGTGGAAGACCGCCCCGCCGATCACCAGGGCCAGCGGCAGCTCCAGGATGAAGACCGGCTGGACCACGGCGAGCGAACCGAAGGCCAGGGCCAGGGCCTGGAGGACCGCCGACATGATGACCCCGACGATGCCCGCCAGCCAGACGGGCGTGCGCAGCAGGTCGGTGATCAGCCCCAGCCGCAGCGACGTCGACGCCGGCACCGTCAGCGCCGCCCGCCGCTGCAGCACCGTTCCCAGCGCGTTGCTGCACGCTGCGAGGGCCGCGAGTATGACGGCAAGAGCCATGTCCGGACCACTCCTCGGTCGTCTGCTGCCACCGTCCGCCCGCACGGGCCCTCGCCGCAACCGCAGCGGCCGGCGTTCTGTTCCCGCCCTCGTACGACGTTCTGCCGTCGCCGTGACTTCACGGCGGGTGGCCGGCGCGGTGCCGGCCGGCGGTGCGCGCGGTCAGTCGCCGACGTGGAGGACGATCTTTCCACGGCGGTGCTCGCGTTCGAGGGCTTCGTAGGCGGCCCCGGCCTGCGCGAGCGGCAGCACGCGGTCGACCGCGGGGGTCAGCCGGCCGTCCTCGATCAGTTCGCTGATCGACTCCAGGGCGGCGCGGTCGGGCTCGACGACGAAGAAGACGGCGCGGACGCCGCGGCGCGCGGCCTCCCGCTGGTCGGGCGGCGCCGCGATGCCGACCAGGACGCCTCCCGGTGCGAGGACGTCCCACGACCTGTCCATCGTCCGCCCTCCGACGAGGTCGACGACTACGTCGACGGGGCCGGTCCGGTCCTCGAAGCGCTCGTGGACGTAGTCGACGGCCGTGCCGGCCCCCAGCGAGGTGACGAAGCCGAGGTCGGCGGGGCCCACGGTGGCCACGACCTCGGCGCCCAGCGCGGCGGCGATCTGCACCACGAAGGAGCCGACCCCGCCCGCGCCGCCGTGCACGAGCACGCGCGTGCCGGGACGCACCCCGGCGTGGTCGACCAGGGCCTGCCAGGCGGTCAGCGCGGCGAGCGGCACGGCCGCGGCCCCGTCGTGGCTCAGGGACGCGGGTTTGGCCGCCACCACGTCGGCGGGCACGGTCGCGTACTCGGCCGCGGCGCCGTCGCGGGTGAACGGGATCAGGCCGTACACCTCCTCGCCCTCCCGCGGCCCGGTGACGCCGTCGCCGCGCTCGGCCACCACTCCGGAGAACTCGTGCGAGGGGATGATGGGGGTGCGGTCGCGGCCCGAGCCGTCGAAGCTGTCGGTCCAGGTGGCGTCCCAGCCGAGCTCCCCGGCGGTCACGGAGGCGGCCCGTACGGCCACGAGGATCTCGCCCGCGCCGGGCCGGGGGCGGGGAGCCTTCTCGTGGACGAGCTGCTCGGGGCCGCCGCGGCGGTGTGCGCGGATCGCGTTCATCTCGGTCATGTCCGTCCTCCAGGGCTACCAGGTCGGGATGAACCCGCCGTCGATGATCATGTCGCTGCCGGTGATGTTGGCCGCCTGGTCGCCCGCGAGGAACAGGACCAGGCCGGCGACCTCCTCGGGCGTGGAGAAGCGGCCGGTGGCGGTGGAGCCGGCGACCTGGGCGACCACGTCGTCGGGGGTGACGCCGGCGGCGGCCGACACGGTGTCCGCGACGCCGCCCTCGGCCAGCCACAGGTCGGTGCGCACCGGGCCGGGGCTGACGGTGTTGACGCGGATGCCCTTCGGGCCGACCTCCTTCGACAGCGCCTTGGAGAAGGCGACGAGGGCGGCCTTGGCGGCGCTGTAGTCGATCACCATCGGGTCGGGCAGCGTGGCGTTGACGGAGGCGACCGTCACGACGGAGCCCCGGCCGGCCTCGAGCATGAGGGGCAGGGCGGCCCGGGTGACCCGTACGGCGCTGAGCAGGTTCAGGTCGAGGATGTGCTGCCAGTCGGCGTCGGTCACCGACAGGAACCCTCCGGTCCGGGCGGGCGCGGCGCCCACGTTGTTGACCAGGATGTCGAGGCGCCCCCGGGCTTCCTGGACGAGCCGCTCGGCGTCCCCTGGCTCGCCGAGGTCGACCGGGACCCAGGTGACCCGGCCCTCCTTGACCAGGGTGTCCAGTTCGGGTGTGGAGGTGCGGGACCCGGCGACGACCGTGGCCCCGGCCTGTGCCAGTGCGGTGACGACGGCGAGTCCGATGCCCTTGCCGGCACCGGTCACCACGGCGGTGCGGCCTTCGAGTGGGGTGGTCATTGCTGCTCCCTGGACGTGGGGGTCGGAGCGGACGCGGCGCGTCGGGCGCACGAGGTGTCCCCAGCAGGACACCACATCCCGCCGGGATGTTCAGAAGTTCCTCATGCCCGCTCGCCAACTCCCGTGACAACGATGTCTGTTACAGGTGTGGACACGCGGCAGGGGCCGTGGTCTCATGCCTGAGGACCGCGTCTACAACGTTGTAGGCGCCCGGGCCGGTACGCACGTGAAGTCGTCGCCGCATGTCCGTTCGTGCTCGTCAGAGTGCCCGCCGCCGTAGGGAGCGTTCCGTGAGACCTCCGTGCCCGAGATCCCCCCGCAAGCCGCGCACCTCCGTCGCCCGCCGCTTACTGGCCGTCTCGGCGGTGACGCTCGGCCTCCTGTCCCCGGACGCCGCCTCGGCCGCCACCCCGCGCGAGTCGCCGGGCGCCTCCACCGTGCGGGCCGCCTCCGTGGTGACGCTGCCCGACGCCAGGTTCGAAGTGCTGTCGCCGGCCCTGATCCGTACCGAGTACGCCGGGGACGGGCGGTTCGAGAACCGGTCCACGTTCAACGCGATCGGCCGGGACTCCTTCACGCCCACGCACTACGACTCCTCCGTGCGCGACGGCGTCCTGACCATCACCACCAGCGCGATGACCCTGCGCTACCGGGTCGGCTCCGGGCCCTTCACCGCCGGCAACCTGACGGTGGCGCTCAAGGCGGGGCAGCAGCCGGTGCTGGCCGCGCCCTGGCGGCACGACGTGTGCGATGTGGGCGCGCTGTGCGAGGCCGAGGACCAGTCGTACGACGGCTCCGGACTCGCCGCGGACCACGACGGGTTCACCGGCAAGGGCTTCCTCGCCGGCTTCGCGGTCGACAACGGCTCCTTCGCCGCGGACGTGCGCACCACGGCGGCCGGCACCTACGAGTTCGCCGTGCGGTACGCCAACGCGGTGGGCGGGGACGGCCGCCACGAGACCCGCACCCTGAGCCTGGCCGTGGACGGCGGGGCCGACCGGACGTTCTCTCTTCCCCCGACCGACAGCTGGAACACCTGGGGCGTGGCCCGCCTGTCCCTGCCGCTGGACGCGGGCCCGCACACCCTCCGGCTGCACCGCACCGCCGCCGACTCCGGGAACGTCAACATCGACAGCGCCGCCCTGCTCACGCCCGGGGCCGTGTACCCCTCCAGGAGCGCGAGCACGGTGCCGGGCTGCCGGTTCGGCACCAGCTGCGAGGCCGAGGACGCCCTTCTGTCGGGCTCCGCGGCCGTGGCCACCGACCACAAGGGGTACGCCGGCGCCGGCTTCACCGCGGAGGTCAATCAGGGGTCCACGATCTCGGACCGGATCACGGGCGTGCCCGCGGACGGCACCTATCTGCTGCGGCTGCGCTACGCCAACGGCACCGGGGGCGACGGCCTGCACCGGACGCGCACCATGACGGTCACCACCAAGGGCGGCACGGAGACCACCCTGTCCCTGCCGCCCACGGACGACTGGAACACCTGGGCGTCGGCGTCCGTCCCGGTCGCCCTGAGGGCGGGGACCGACGAGGTCACCCTGGCCTGTCCGGACGCGGCCGCCTGCCACGTCAACGTCGACACCCTCGCGCTCGGTTCCCCCGGAAAGGCGGCCCCCGCGCCGCATCTGGCCCTCGGTGGCTACCGGCGCAGCCTCGACGGCCTCAACGGCGACAGCGACCCGGCGCCCTGGACCACGCCCGGACTGCTGCACCGCGACGGCTGGTACCTGCTCGACGACACACCCTCCGCGATCTACGACCCCGCCACCGAGAAGGCGTCCGCGCGACCCGACCACGCCGGACGGCCCTACCAGGACGGCTACCTCTTCGGCTTCGGGCACGACTACCGGCAGGGCCTGTCCGACCTCGCCGCCCTCACCGGACCGCCTCAGCTGCTGCCCCGCTGGGCCTACGGCGTCTGGTACTCCGAGTACATCGACCGTACGGCGAGCGACTACGAGAACACCGTCCTGCCCGCCTTCCGCGCCGCCGGCGTGCCCCTGGACGTGCTCGTCACCGACACCGACTTCAAGTCGCCCAACACCTGGAGCGGATGGAACTTCGACCCGGCCAAGTTCCCCGATCCCAAAGGGTTCTTCGACTGGTCGGCCGGCCAGGGCCTGAACAACACCCTGAACGTGCACCCGAGCGTCCTCGGCTCCGACCCGCGGTTCGCCGCCGCGCAGGCGACCGCCAAGGGCAAGCTGCGCAAGGGCGGTTGCGCGTCCGGGGCCGGCTCGGACTGCTACACCTTCGACTTCGGCGACCCCGACCAGCTCAAGGCGTACCTCGATCTGCACCGGCCGTTCGACCGGGCCGGCAACGACTTCTGGTGGCTGGACTGGTGCTGCGACGCCTCACGCTCCTCGCAGGCCGGCGTCACACCGGACGCCTGGATCAACCAGAAGTACGCGGATCTGACCGCGGAGACGAGCGAGCGCGGCTTCGTGCTGTCGCGCGCCTACGGATCGCTGCAGGCGGGCGGCTACAGCGGCGGCGTGGGCCTGCCCACCGGCCCCTGGGCCGACAAGCGCTCCACGCTGCACTTCACCGGTGACACGACGTCGAACTGGGGCACCCTGCGCGCCGAAGTCGGCTACACACCGGGCGAGTCCGCCGCCACCGGCCTCGCCGCCGTCAGTCACGACATCGGCGGCCACAACGACGGATACGGCATCCCCGGAGCCGAGACCTACGTCTCGGGCGGCCAGACGCACCGCACCACCAAACTGCCCGACGACCTCTACGCCCGCTGGGTGCAGTTCGGCACCTTCCAGCCCGTCGACCGACTGCACAGCAACCACAGCGACCGCCTGCCCTGGCAGTACGGGACCGAAGGGCGCGACTCCGCCGAGAAGTTCCTGCGGCTGCGCGAGGCCCTGGTGCCGTACACGTACACCCTCGCCCGCGAGGCCAACACGACCGGGACCCCGATCGTCCGGCCGCTGTACCTGCAGTACCCGGAGGAGGAGAACGCCTACACGAAGGCGGACAGCGAGTACCTCTACGGTCCCGACATGCTGGTCGCGCCGGTCACCGCGCCCGGCACCCGCACCACCACGTCCGTGTGGTTCCCGCCGGGCCGGTGGACGGACTACTTCACCGGCCGTACCTACACCGCACCCGCCGGCGGAGCCACCTTCGACGTGACGACCACGCTGGACACCATGCCCGTCTTCGTCCGCGCGGGCGGCATCGTCACCACACGGTCCGGGGACGTGGCGGGCGACGCGCGCAGCCCGCTGGACGCGGTCTCGGTCACGGTCGCCCCGGGAGCGTCCGGCGCCTTCTCCCTCTACGAGGACGACGGCACCGGCCCGGTGTCGCGGCGGGCGGCGGCCACCCGCATCCGCTACCAAGAGCGCGCCGCAACACACGAGTTGAGGATCGGCCCCGCCAAGGGCTCCTTCCCGGGCCAGGTGAGCAGGCGCACCTGGACGGTGTCCTTCCTCGGCGTGGAGCGGGCGCCGAGCCGGGTGACCGCGCAGGGCTCACGTCTGGCGGCCTCCGCCTGGCACTGGGACGCGGACACGCATGTGCTGCGGGTCAGCGTCGCAGGGCTCACGTCTGGCGGCCTCCGCCTGGCACTGGGACGCGGACACGCATGTGCTGCGGGTCAGCGTGCCCGCGCACGGCATCCGGTCGGCCGTGACCGTCGGGTACCGGTAGCGGCCGTCTGTACCACCTGGCGAACCCGGACGCGAGCCTGTGGGGCGCGATCGCCATCGCCGTGGAGGCGGGGTGGATGCCCGCCGCCGCGTACGCCGCCACCCGCACCCTGTGGGCGCCGATCGGCCTGCACTTCGGCTGGAACTTCGCCGCGGCCGGCGGCTTCGGCACCGAGGTCTCCGGCAACGGCTCGACCCACGGGCTGCTGGACGCCCCGACGTCCGGCCCCGCGCTGCTGTCCGGCGGCGAGTTCGGCCCCGAGGCGAGCCTGTACTCGGTGCTGTTCTGCGTGCTCGCGGCGGTGGCGTTCCTGCTGCCGGCCCGGCGGCGCGGTCGGCTGACGCCCGGCCGCAGGCGGGCCGAGCGGGTCCTGGCCCGGCTCCTCACCGCCGCGTTCAGTTCTTCCTGAAGCAGCGGACCATGAGCACCACCGCCCGGCCCCACAGCATCACCACGAGGCCGGCCAGGACGAGTGGCGCGCACTTGAGCGCGCATCCGACCGCGAGCGTCACCACCCAGAGCACGAACAGCAGCGGCCGCGCCAGCCACGCGATGCGGCGCCGGCTCCCCGGGCGCTCCTGGGCCGGGCTTCGCGGAGCCGGGCGTTCCTGGGCCGGCCACTCCTGGCCCGGCCGTTCGCGGACCGGCCGGGCCGGTCGTTCCCGGGCCGTGAACTGGTCCGCCCACCGCGGATCGTCCGCCACCAGGTGGGCCTCGATCTCCCTGAGCTGTCGCTGCTCCCATGACGTGAACACCATGGCACCGCTCCTGAGCTGCGGCCGTGGGCCTGCGGGCCCGCACGGCGGCACGCGGACTTCACTGACGACAACCGGCTTCCCATCCCGTGGGCGCCTAACCGGCGAATCCCCGCAGACCGTACTCGAGGAGCGCGAACGCGTGTTCGGCGTCGGCCACCGCGCCCTCGTGGCGCCCGTCGGCCGACTCGCCGTGGGCCAGGCGTTCGGCGTTGTCCTGGGCGAGCGCCCACTGGACCGCGACGATCTGGGCGGCGGCGAGCCGTGCGGTGAGTTCCGGGACGCCGGCCGTCTCCTCCAGGGCCCGGGCGAGTGCGTGCTCGGCCCCGGCCTTGAACCGCTCCATCCGCGCCACCAGCGAGGGCGCGTCGAGGATCATGCGGTGGAGCCTGCGCACCTGTGGGTGGTCGTTGAGGCCGGTGATCGGGTCCCGCTCGCGCAGCCCGTCGAGGAAGTGCTCGCGCAGCGCGGTCAGCGGGGCGGTGCCGGCCGCCCGGGCGCGCACGACCCGCGCGGCCTCGGTCTCGTGGTCGGCCAGCCGGTGCACCACGAGGTCTTCCTTGGTCGGGAAGTACGCGAAGAGGGTGCGCTTGGACACCTCGGCCGCCTCGGCCACCTGCGCCACGGAGACCTGGTTGAAGCCGTGTTCGAGGAACAGCGTGATCGCCGCGTCCGAGATGGCCGCGTACGTCCGCTGCTTCTTGCGTTCCCGCAGTCCCGGCTTGCCTTCCACGGCGCCCACCGTAGCAGGCGACTGCACCCGGATGATTTCTGCACCTGGTATACATTTACTCCGAGGCGATGTTTCGGAACGACGGACGAGGGTGGACGGCAGTGACGGAGTCGAGGCGGAGCACGAGCGAGGTCGTGGTCGTGGGCGCGGGGCCGACCGGGCTGACGCTGGCGTACGAGCTGGCCCTGGCCGGGGTCGAGACGCTGCTACTGGAGAAGCTGCCCGAGCGCGTCGAGCAGGTGAAGGGCGGCGGGATCCAGCCCCGTACCGCCGAACTGCTCCAGTCGCGCGGGCTGCTGGAGCCGGTGCTGGCCAGGGCGCTGCCGCGGGATTCCGCTGGCGGGCACTTCGCGGCCCTGCCCGTGTCGCTGGACTGCGCGCCCTGGCGGACCAGGCATCCGGACCCGATCGCGGTCGCGCAGTGGGAGATCGAGGAGGTGCTCGAGGAGCGGGCGGTCGCCGCCGGCGCGCGGGTGCTGCGCGGGGCCGCGGTCACCGCGGTCGAACCGGACGACGACGGGGTGACCGTGACGGCCGGCGCCCTGACCGTGCGGGCCGGCCACCTGGTGGCGTGCGACGGCGGGCACAGTGCGGTGCGCAAGCTTCTGGGGCTGCCGTTCCCGGGCCGGCCGGGGACGCATCAGGCGGTGCTGACCGACATCCGCCTGTCCGCCGTGTCCCCGCTGGTGCCGTCCCGCGCGGGGCACATGAGCACCCTGACCCGCCACGCGGGCGGCTACTGGGCCATG
This sequence comes from Streptomyces anandii JCM 4720, assembly GCF_014650655.1. Classification (GTDB taxonomy): domain Bacteria; phylum Actinomycetota; class Actinomycetes; order Streptomycetales; family Streptomycetaceae; genus Streptomyces; species Streptomyces anandii. Next base: position 20,015 of record NZ_BMVJ01000014.1, on the reverse strand, counting down.
CTGGTGCCGCTCGGCGGCGACCGGTACCGGTTCACGTTCGGCCGCGTCGGCGAGACGGACCCCGACCGCGACACACCCGTCCCCGACGAGGAGATCGCCGACGCGCTGCGTGCGGTGTACGGCCCCGGAACGACTCTCGGCGCCGTGGACAACGCCTCCCGCTTCGGCGACGCCACTCG
>NZ_BMVJ01000014.1:0-19810 GCF_014650655.1 Streptomyces anandii JCM 4720 | reverse complement strand
TCAGCTGGAGCGGTACCGCGTGGGCCGGGTCCTGTTCGCGGGCGACGCCGCCCACATCCACCCGCCGCTGGGCGGCCAGGGCCTCAACCTCGGGATGCAGGACGCCTTCAACCTCGGCTGGAAACTGGCCGCGGTCGTACAGGACCGGGCGCCGGACGGCCTCCTGGACAGCTATCACGCCGAACGGCATCCGGCCGCGGCGCAGGTCCTGCACCACACGTCGGCGCAGCGGGTGCTGGCGGACCCGCACCCGAGCGAGGACGTGGCCGCCCTGCGGGACATCTTCACCGACCTGCTGCGGCTGCCCGACGCCAACCGTCACGTCGCCGGGCTGATGTCCGGGCTCGCACTGCGCTACGACCTGCCCGGCGATCACCCGCTGACCGGCCGGCGCGTACCGGACGCGGGCCTGGTCACCGGGGCCGGACCCGTCCGGCTGTCGGCGCTGTTCGGCTCGGGCCATGCCGTCCTGCTGGATCTGGCCGGCACGGTCCCGGCCGGCCTTCCGCTCCCGCCCCGCGTCGACCTGGTACGTGCCACCTGCGCGGAGGAACTGGGCGCGGCCGCGCTGCTCATACGTCCGGACGGCTACGTCTGCTGGGCCACGGACGGTCCGGCCACCGGCCTCGGCAGCGGGGAGACCGGCGGCCTCGGCGACACGGTGCTCGCCGCGATCGCCGGCGGGCTCACGCGGGCCGGCTGAGTCACTGGCCGGCCTTGGCTCCCGGCATGCCCGCGGCGTACTCGATGGGGCGGGCCTGCCGGTGGCCGGGCAGGTTGCCGCGCAGGCTCCAGCGGCCGAGCGGCAGGATGATCCGCCCTCCGTAGGACTGCTCCAGCATCATCGCGCCGGCGGTGTACCAGGCGGCGGCCGAGGAGGCGACCAGCACCCAGCCGGCGGTCACGACCAGGCCGTGGACCGCGCCGAGGATCCCGGCCGCGAGGAGCGCCGAACCGGCGGCGAGCAGGCCGAGCGTGAGGAACAGGCCGAGGTTCTTCCCCAGCGAGGCGAGCGCCCCGAAGATGGTCGTCACGGCCAGCACGATCCACCAGAAGCCGAACGCCTTGCTGAGCGTGGTCGTCAGCGGCAGCAGGCCGTTGGCGACCATGAGCTGCGTCATGCCCCAGGCGAGCCAGAACGCCCCCCAGGTGCCGTGCATGGCCGTGGCCACTCCGTCGCGCGCCCGGTAGGCCCACATGCCGGCGGCCAGCTGGGCCAGGCCGCCGAAGAAGATGACCAGGGGCGCGAGGATGACCGGCGACAGGAGCGCGTCGCCCCACCACTCGGCCAGGTTGGAGGCCACCATGAACGTCGACGAGGCGAAGCCGAAGAGGCCCAGGATCGACGGGGCGGCTATGGGGGTGAGCACCATACGGCTGCGGCCGAGCCACGCCTCGTAACCCTCCGGACCCTCGCCCTCCGGCTCGGACGGCGGCCGGGACGCCGGTCCCTGCCCGGTCGAGGCCGTCGAACCCGACGGCGGCTGCTGTCCCGGGTATTCGGTCATGACACTCGACTCCTTCACGATGGCCTGGCGGCCGGGTGACGACGGGCGGACACCGCGCGGCCGGGAACCCTCCCAGGAGACACCGGGTGAACCGTGTGCGCATGTCGTGGCACTCCGCGTAACATCCGGTGCTCCCCTGCGGGCGCCCGCTCGGGCCGCGGTGGCCACCGGTGACGGGCGCTCGGCCTCGTACGGCTACGCCGGGCCACCTCCTCGTGGGGCGGACCCGCCATCCGGGTGACGGCCGACGCCGCGCGACGGTCGCCGGGGGCGCGCGCCCGGCGCCCGGGGCGGGCGGTGTCACCGGCGGGTACCGGAATCGGGCCGCCGGGTCTCAGATGCGCGCCGCGGTTCCCGACACGCGAATGCGCGGGTCTCCGCCGCGGAGTTCGACCGTGAGGACGCCGGGGCGTCCCATGTCCGCGCCCTGGTGGAGGGTGAGGACCGCGTCGTCGGGCACCAGTCCCAACTGCCGTGCGTACGCGCCGAACGCCGCGGCCGCCGCGCCGGTGGCGGGGTCCTCGACCACGCCGCCCACCGGGAAGGGGTCGCGGACGTGGAAGACGTCCGCCGACTCCCGCCACACCAGCTGAAGGGTCGTCAGGTCCTCCTGTCGCATGAGCTTTTCGAGGCGCTCGAAGTCGTAGGCGAGGTCGGCCAGGCGCTCGCGTGTGGCGGCGGCGAGCACCAGGTGGCGGGCGCCCGCGTAGGCGATCCTCGGCGGCAGGGCGGCGTCCAGTTCGGACGGGTCCCAGCCGAGCGCGGCGCGCGCCTCCCGGACGACGCCGGCCGGTGCGTCCTCCACGTGGGGTTCGACGCTGGTGAGGGTGGCGTGCGGGCGGCCGTCCGGCGCGGAGGTCACCGTGACGGGGACGGCGCCCACCTGGGTGTGGAAGACGAGTTCGCCGGGGCCGACGCGCTCGGCGAGGGCCACGGCGGTGGCGATGGTGGCGTGCCCGCAGAAGGTGACCTCCGCCTTGGGGCTGAAGTAGCGGACGTCGAACGTGCGGCCGGTCTCCCCCCGTGCACCGCCGTCGGCGGACGGCAGCAGGAAGGCGGTCTCGCTGTACCCGACGTCGGCGGCGATCGCCTGCATGTCGTCGTCCGCGAGTCCGGTGGCGTCGAGCACCACCCCGGCCGGATTCCCGCCGTCGGGATCGTCGGAGAAGGCGGTGTAGCGCAGGACTTCGGCGGGGTAATCACGGCTCATGCCCGTAGTAACGAGACGGCCGGGAAGGTGATTCCCCTCCGTCCTCCGTACGGTGACGCCGTTCTCCGCGTCAGCACAGCAGCGGGAAGCGGGCGGCGTCCGCGCCGAGGGCCCGGCGTTCGGAGTCCGTCAGGGGCCGCCGTCCGGTGGCGGCGCGCGCGTAGCCGGTGTCGTCCCAGTCGACCGGGACGGGGTGGCCGAGCAGGCCGTCGAGCGTGGTGCGCACCGCGGCCAGCCCGCACGGCGCGGGCGGGGGCGCGTCCGGCAGGTGCGCCGTCATGTCCAGGTGGTGGATCGTCGCCTCGACGGCCAGGGTGGTCATCAGGTCGCCCGCGGTCAGCACATGTCCCTGGGTGCCGACCAGCAGCCCCGGGTCGGTGGCCGTCGCCGCGTCGGCCGCGGCCGCCACCGTCTCCAGGAACAGTCCCTTCAGCTGGTCGAAGTACAGGAACATGCTGCCGCCGACCCGGCAGTAGCGCCGCCCGTTGGCCGCGCCTACCGGGTCGGGCCCCCAGTCCTGCCAGTAGGTGACCGCGTCGCGGTCCGCCGCCGCCCCGGCCGGGGTGTGCAGTGCCACCAGGGCGCGCTGGGCGTCGGTGACGACGTGGAAGACCAGGTCCCGTACGGCCCAGCCGGTGCAGTCGGTCGGGAGCCACGACTGCTCGTCGTCGAGGGCCTCGACGACCCTCGCGAACGCCTCGTACGAGGCCCGTACGGTGCCGGCCGGACCGCCGGTGCCGGTTCGCTGCCCTGTCACGGCCGTCACCCTAGCGTCGCGGCGAGGGGGGCGGCGACGGAAATACGCGGCGTGACGGCCGTACCACGCATCGCGCGGATCACGGGCGGCGCGGTTTCCCGGCCGCCCGCCGGGGCTACTCGGCTGCTGCCGGACCGCCCTTTTCCGCGTGTGCTGGAGGAACGATGAGCGACAACGGCCGTGGGACGGTCCTCGTGGGCATCGACGACTCGTCGCACTCCTGGCTCGCCGTCGAGTGGGCGGCGGACGAAGCCGCGCTGCGCGGCATGGAGTTGAGGATCGTGCACTCCGTGGGCCCGGGTCCCGAGATCGGCTACGACCAGACCGGGGCCGGGCTGACGGAGCAGGTCTTCGAGGCCGCGACCGGCATGCTTCAGGAGGCCAGGGACAAGGTCGTCTCCGCGCGTCCCGGCCTGGCGACGGACACCCTCCTCGTCCACGGCCGCCCGGAGGAGGCCGTCCTGGAGGCGGCCGAGGACGCCGATGTGGTCGTGCTCGGCACCCGCGGCCGGGGCGGCTTCGCCGAACTGCTGCTGGGCTCCGTGAGTCTGAAGGTGGCCGCGCACGCCGGCCGCCCCGTGGTCGTGGTGCGCGGGGAGGCGCGGCGGGCCCCCGACGACGACGTCGTGGTGGGGATACGGGACGACCACGACGAGGAGGCCGTACGGTTCGGCCTGGCCGAGGCGGAGCCGCGCCGGGCCACCGTGCGGCTGGTGCACGCCTGGACGCCGCTGCGCCACGCCGGCCTGGTGGTGCCCGAGGTGGACGACGTGGACGAGGAGCGGGACGAACACGCCGCCCTGTTGCACCGCGCCGCCCGTCCCGCCCGGGACTTTCCGCGGGTGCGGGTGGTGACCGAGCTGGCCACGGGCTCGCCCGCCTCGGCGCTGGTCGAGGCCTCCAAGCAGGCCGGTCTGGTGGTGCTGCCGCGCCATCCGGCCGAGGGCGGTCTCGGGCTGCCGCTGGGGACGGTGACGCACGCGGTGCTGCACCACGCGAGCTGTCCCGTCGCGATCGTGCCCGTGCGCGGCGGCCACTGATGGGCCGCGTGCTCGTGCCGGGCAAGGCCTTCCACCGCCGCGGGTGAGGCGGCGGGATGACGAACCGCATCTGCACGGTGGGGCATTCGACGCGGGAGTTCGGCGAGGTGCTGGAGATGCTGCGCGCCAACGACATCACCTGTCTGGTGGACGTGCGTTCCTTCCCGTCGTCGAGGAAGTACCCGCAGTGGAACCGGAGTTCGATCACCGAGGAGCTGCCCCCCGGCATCGGCTACCGGTGGATCCGTGAACTGGGCGGCCGGCGGCACACTCCGGCGGGCGTGCCGAGCGAGAACGGCGCGTGGCGGGTGAAGGCCTTCCGTGACTACGCCGACCACATGGGCACCGAGGAGTTCGCGACGGGGCTCGGCGAACTCCTCGAACTGGCCGGCCGTGAACGCCCGGCGATCATGTGCAGCGAGGCGGTGCCCTGGCGGTGCCACCGCAGGCTGATCACCGACGCGCTGATCGTCGCGGGCGCGGAGGTCGCGCACATCATGTCGGCGACGTCGACCAGGCCGGCGGTGCTGGACGAGAAGGCTCGGGTGCGGGACGGACGGCTGACCTATCCGCCCGCCTCGTGATGCGACTGCCCGAGCCGGACGGGGACTTCAGGACGTGAGCGCGACGACGGCCTCGTCGGTGTGGACGAGGAACGTCAGTGTCTGGCGGAAGTAGAGCTCGATGGCCTGCGCGTCGTGCGCGGTGTAGCCGATGGCGATGTCCTCGCCGAGCCGCAGCTCGAAGTCGCCGCCCCGGGTGGACAGGAGGAAGGCGCCGTCGAGCGCGGGGGCCCAGATGGGCGGCTCGTCCAGGAGCCGGCCGAGGTGCGCTGCGACGGGGTATCCGTGGTCGGACGTCTCGCTCACCGCGGTGTAGGCGTCGGCGCCGAGCAGCAGCGCGTAGGGGCCCGCGACCCCGGCCAGCCGCAGGGTCGTCAGGGCCCGGCTGACGGTGTCGGGGTAGTCGCGCGGTTCCTCCGGCAGCTCGTACGTCCGGTTGGAGGTGCGCCCGCGCAGCCCGTCGATGCCGGCCGCGGCGTAGCCCTCGAACACGGCCCGGTCCTCGGCGTACGCCATCGCGCGGGCGGCGTCCTTGACCGGCTGCCAGTCGGAGTCCTGCGCGCCGCGTTCCACGTCGTCCACCGCGTCGCGGGTGACCTTGAAGGGGACGCGGAGTTCGACCAGGGGCTGCGCCTGCCGCAGCCGCGAGGTGACGCCCGGCGCGGGCGGTTCCACAGGGGTGAGGTGGCCGGTGCCGACCGCGGCGAGCATGGGTCCCCCGGGTCCGGTCACGTCCACGACCCGCCGGCCGCCGACGTTGCGCCGGAAGGTGCGGCGGGCCTCGTCCTCGATCTGGGTCCACGCCCCGGGGGTGATCGGGGCGAGTTCGCGGTGCAGGTTGGTCGTGCCGGTGGGCGTGGACATGTGATCAGGCTCCTTTGAGACTGCCGATGCCGAGGGAGCCCCCCACCGTCGTCGTGTCTGCGGGCGGGCCGGGCGGATCGTCGAGGAAGCCGGCGCTCGGCACGTGGAAGAGGCAGCCGGTGACCGCCGTGGAGAAGTCGAGGATGCGGTCGTGCACACCCGGGCGGTCCCCCAGGAACATGTTCCGCAGCATGTGCTCGACGACGTCCGGCGTGCGCGCGTAGCCGATGAAGTAGGTGCCGAACTCCCGTGTGCCGATGCGGCCGAAGGGCATGTTGTCCCGCACGATCTTGCGCTCGTTGCCGTCCTCGTCGGTGACGGTGTTGAGGGAGACGTGGGAGTCCGCGGGCTGGACGTCGTCCGGCAGTTCGACGTTGGACGGCTTCGTACGGCCGATGACCAGCTCCTGCTGCTCTGTGGTGAGCGCGTTCCAGGCGGTCAGGTCGTGCAGGTACTTCTGGACGACGACGTAGCTGCCGCCGGTGAAGCCGGGGTCCTCCTCGCCGATGAACACCGCGTCGGCCGCGAGCCGGCCCTCGGGGTTCTCGGTCCCGTCGACGAAGCCGAGCAGGTCGCGCTCGTCGAAGGACTTGAAACCGTGGACCTCGTCCACCACGGTGACGGCCCGGTGGAGCCGTTCGCCGATCAGCTGGGCCAGCTCGAAACAGAGGTCCATGCGGCGGGCCCGCACATGGAAGAGGAGGTCGCCCGGGGTGGCCGGTGCGTGGTGGCGGGGTCCCGACAGCGGCACGAAAGGGTGCAGGTCGCGCGGGCGCGGCCCGCCGAAGAGCCGGTCCCAGGCCGCCGAGCCGATCCCGGCGACGCAGGTGAGCTCCGCGTCCGGGGCCCGGAATCCGACCGTACGCCTCAGTCCCGCGAGGTCGGGCAGGAGATCGCGTACGGCGTCCTCGCCCCCGGGGTCGACGGTGCACACGAGGAACAGCGCGGCCTTGGCCGGCGGGGCGAGCACAGCCTGCGACTCAACCACAGAGCCCGCCTCCTCGCTGGTGTGGCCATGGGCGCCGGTCACTCCAGTCTTGCCGCCCGCCCGGCGGTCCGCCACCGCTCAGGCGCCGAGCCAGGCGAGGGCGGCGACGGTCAGGGCGCTGACGCCGGTGTCCAGGGTGGGCTGGAGGACAGGGGCGAAGGTGGGGCTGTGGTTGACCGGGACGTCCTGGGCCACGGTGCCGTTGCGGGCGGCCTCGGCGTAGCGGGCGGGGTCGATGCCGCCGATGCCCCAGTAGGTGAACGGCACGCCGAACGCCTTGGGGATCTCGCTCATGTCCTCGCTGGCGGTCTGGAGGTCGATGGTGTGCGCGTCGTCCGCGAAGTGGGCGGCGAAGGCTCCGGCGACGCGCCGGGTGGGTTCCTCGTCGTTGACGGTGGGCGGGAAGGAGCTGGTGCGCTGGATCTCGGGCGCCTCGGGCGCGCGGGACGCCTCGCACTCCGCCGTGACGATGCGCTCGATGGCGTCCAGGACCTGGGTGCGTGAGGCGTCGTCGTAGGTGCGCACGTTGAGCTGGATGACGGCGGTGTCGGGGATGACGTTGGGGCCCGAGCCGGCGTGGATGCTGCCCACGGTGAGCACGGCGGGCGTGGTGGCGGCCAGTTCCCGGGAGACGATGGTCTGCAGCCGTACGACGATCATCGCGGCCATCACCACCGGGTCGACCGCCGCCTGGGGCATGGAGCCGTGCGCCCCGCGTCCGTGCACGGTGATGCGCAGGCTGTCCGCGGCCGACAGGAACGAGCCGGGGCGGGTGCCGACGTAGCCGGCCGGATAGGGCAGGACGTGCTGGGCGAGCACCACGTCGGGGGTGGGCGACCGGGATGTCAGGCCGTCGTCGATCATGGCCTCGGCTCCGTCGCCGTTCTCCTCCGAGGGCTGGAAGAGGGCCACGAACGTGCCCCGCCAGGCGTCCTTGGACTCGGCCATCAGGCGTGCGCAGCCGGTCAGGCAGGTCACGTGCACGTCGTGGCCGCAGGCGTGCATGACCGGCTGCTCGGCGCCGTCCCGGTCGGTGACGGTCACGGTGGAGGCGTAGGGCAGGCCGGTCCGCTCGCGCACCGGGAGGGCGTCCATGTCGGCGCGGGCCATCACGACCGGGCCGTCGCCGCCTGCCAGGACGCCGAGGACGCCGGTGCCGCCGATGCCCTCGGTGACGTCGTAGCCGCACTCGCGCAGGGCGTCCGCGGCCTTCTGCGCGGTGCGGTGCTCGTCGAAGCCGAGTTCGGGATGGCTGTGCAGGTCCTTGTAGAGGTCCTCCAGGCCGGAGCGGATGCCGTCGAGACCGGACAACACGGTGGAGGCACGGTCGGTCATGATGACTCCTCGGGCGGTTGGGACTGCTCTTCCTCCCCCTTGCCGGTGGCGGGGCCGACGCGGCGGCGCACCGCGGAGGCCACCTTGGACTGCGGCTCCCAGTCCAGCCCGTTGGGCAGGTTCCAGCCGTAGTGCACGGACAGCAGACGGAAGACCAGCGCGAGGCCGACGCCGAGGCCGACGCCGAGCGCGGGCAGGCCCAGGTAGGAGCAGATCACCGTGACCCCGGCGACCGCGACGGCGACGGTGGCGTACAGGCCGTTCCCGCCGAACACCGCGGGGATCCTTCCGAGGATGATGTCGCGCAGGGCGCCGCCGCCGACCGCGGTGATCGTGCCCAGCAGGACGGCGGGCAGCCAGCCCAGGCCGACCGCGAGGGTCTTGTTGGCGCCGGTGACCGCCCAGAACCCGATCACCGCGGCGTCGAGCGCGGTGAACAGCCTGTTCCACGACTCCTCGCTGATCTTGATGAGGAACACCACCACCGAACCGGCCACCGCGGTCGTGACGTACGCGTAGTCGGTCAGCGCGACCGGTGTGCCGTGCTGGAGCAGCACGTCCCGGATCATGCCGCCGCCCAGTCCGGAGATGATGCCGACGACCAGGAACCCGAACAGGTCGAGCCCGGCCGTGCGGGCCACGGCGCCGCCCAGCATGGCGCAGGAGAAGACCCCGGCGAGGTCGAGGTAGCGCGTCACGACGGCCAGGCCGGCGGGGATCAGGGAGTCCGCCGTCACGGTCGTGGTCGGCGCATCGGGAGCATAGACACGATCTACCCCTCGGCGGCCGGACCGAACGTGCCGGCCGGTCACGGCGGACCGTGGCCGGCCGGCGGGCCGTTCACCGGCGGCGGTCAGCCGGTGTAGGGCGCGAAGATCTTCGAGAACTCGTAGGGCGACTGCGGGATGTTCGTGCACATGTACAGGGCCCCGGTGCAGGCGTTGCGGTCGCGGGTGGACTCCCAGAAGGCGAGTTCCCCGAGGTGCTCGTCCTGGGCGAAGGCGACCAGCTGCCGGGCGTCGGCCTGGTCGTAGACGTGGCCGTCGTCGTTCTGGCCGAGCATCGGCGTCACACCGACCATGGCCCACACCTGGGCGTCGCTCCTGCCCGGGTAGAGGGACCGGAGCTGGGCGAAGGTGCTCCGCGCGGCCTGCACCGCCGCGTCGCCGTAGTCGACGCCCCGGTAGTAGTCCATGGCCATCACGTTCACGACGTCGAGGTCGACGCCCGCGTCCCGCGCCGAGCGGACCACGTTCAGCCCGTCCGCGGTCAGTCCTTCCGGCAGCACCGGCAGGGTGAGCGAGATCCTCAGCCCCGGATGGGCCTGCTGGAGGCGCGCCAGTGCCTGCGAGCGGCGGGCGACGGAGGCCGGGTCGGCGGTGGCCGAGCCCTCGATGTCGAAGTCGGCGTACTTCAGGCCGTACGCGGTGACGACGGCGTCGTACTCGGTGAAGAGGGAGTCCACCGAGCCGCAGGCCTGCGCCAGTTCGATCCCGCTGGCGCCGCCGAAGGACACCTTGACGTCTCCCCCGCCGGCGCGGACGGCGTCGATCTGGTCCTTCGCCCAGCCGTCCCGCGGGTCGTAGGCGTTGAACCACGTCGCCTTGCAGCCGGAGGCGGTGATGAACGCCATCGTGTAGCTCTTGATCCCGCTCGCGGCGGACATGGCGGGCATGCTCGGCGTGGGCCAGGCGCCCATGTCGACGTAGGGCGCGGCGCGCACGCCGCCGCCCGGCTGGGGGCCGCCGCCGGAGGCGGCGGTCGTGCCGCTGACCGCCGCGCTGTAGGCGGAGGTGTTGCCGGCGGCGTCCCTGGCTCTCACCCGGAAGGAGTAACCGGTGTTCGCCCGGAGCCCGGTCGCCGTGTACGAGGTCCCGGTGACGGACACGGGCGCGCCTCCGTCCCGGGAGACGTCGTATCCCGCGACCGCACCGGAGTCGTCGGTGGCGGCGTTCCAGCGCACGGTCAGGGAAGAGGCGGTCGGGGAGCCCACGGTCACTCCGGGGGGCACGCCGGGCGCAGTGGTGTCGCCGCCGGTGCCGCCCGTGCAGGGCGCGCCGTCGAGCCGGCAGTTCGCGGGCTCGCCGGTGCCACTGGAGACCCACCCGAAGGTGGCGGTCCCGCCGGGCGGGAGGGTGCCGTTGTACTCACGGTTGCGGAAGGTGTAGTGGCTGCCGTCGCGGGTGAGCAGCGCGTCCCAGTACGAGCCGACGGTCGTGCCGGCGGGCAGGTCGAACTCGACGGTCCAGCCGGTCAGCGTGGCGCCGCCGCCGTTGGTGACGGTGTAGGCGCCCTGGTAGCCGGCGTCCCAGGCCGAGGTCTCGGTGAAGGCCGCGGTCGGGGAGGCGGTGGCCGAGGCCGTCCCCGGGGTGGCCGCGGCGGCGGGTGGCGAGGTGACGATCAGGAGCGTTCCGGCGATCAGGGCGAGCAGGGCCGACGGTCTTCGCATTGCTTCCTCCGGTGGGGGCGCGCGCCGGTCGGCGGGCGCGGCTGCTGCGGATTGGTCCATACCAAAGCTCTGGGTAGTACGTACCGAGCACCCGGACGGGCGTCAAGGCACTGGACTGGACCAATTCGCCGCCTGCGGAGCGCACCCGGGCCGCGCTCTGGCGAGGCGGGCCGGGCGGGCAGAGAATCGAGCACGGGTTAACGCTGGATGAGGAAGCCGGATGACTTCGATGCCGCCACCCGCCGACGACGGCGATCCCCCGGGCGGCGGCCTGCCCGCGCCCGGCCCGGCGGAGGGCCGGGCGCCGCGGGGGCCCGACGCGCACACACGCCGCGGGCCGGGAGGGCGCGGCGGCGGCTGGTTCGGCGTCGGCTTCTGGCTGGGGCTCGGCGCCACGATGGGCTGGCTCGTGGTGCGCACCGTTCTCCAGGTGAGCCAGTTGCTGACGCTCATCCTCCTGGCGCTGTTCATCGCCATCGGCCTGGAGCCGGTGGTGGCCTGGCTGACCCGGCACCGGCTGCGGCGCGGCTGGGCCGTCGCCGCGGTGCTCCTGGCGGCCCTGCTGCTGCTCGCCGGGTTCGTGGCCCTCATCGAGCCTCCGGTCGCCAAGGAGGTGAACGCCCTGGTCAAGGCGGTCCCCAACTGGCTGCAGGAGCTGCACGACCACCACTCCGCGCTGGGCAGGCTGGAGGACCGCTACCACGTGGTCGCCAAGGCCAAACAGGCCGTCGCGTCCAAGGGCACCGGCATCGTGGGGGGCCTGCTCGGCGCGGGCAGGACCGTACTGGACACGCTGACCTCACTGGTCATCGTGATGATCGTGACGCTCTACCTGATGGCCGGTCTCCCGGTGATCAAGAAGTTCTGCTTCCGCTTCGTCGCGGCCAGCAGGCGCGGGCGTGTCGAGGAGATCACCGACGAGATCCTGAGCAAGACCGGCCGGTATCTGCTCGGGAACATCGCCACGTCCGTGATCGCCGGTCTCGCCACGTTCGCCTGGTGCCTGGGCCTGGGGGTGCCCTACCCGGCCGCGCTCGGCATCTTCGTCGCCCTGCTGGACCTCGTTCCCATCGTGGGCTCCACCATCGCGGGCATCGTCGTCAGCCTGGTCGCGCTGGTCGTCTCCCTGCCCGTCGCGATCGCGACCGCGGGCTTCTACATCGGCTTCCGCCTCGCCGAGGACTACCTGATCCTGCCCAAGGCGATGAGGTTCGCCGTGGACGTCCACCCGATCGTGACCGTCGTCGGCGTGCTGGCCGGCGGCGCGCTGCTGGGGATCATCGGCGCCCTGGTGGCCATTCCCGTGGCGGTCGCGATCGGCATCGTCCTCGACGAGTACGTGTTCACCCGCACCGACGCCTCCTGACGGCCGGACCCGGCCGCCCGTCCGCCCTCACCGGTGCCGGCCCGCGGGCCCCCGGGCGCGCCGGTACCGGTCCCGCGCTCCCACCGCCAGGTGGGCGCCGAGCACGGCCGGGACGAGCACGGCGGCGATCCACGCGGCACGCCGAACGAAGTCCTCGCCGGCCCTGGCCGTCTCCCAGCCGTGGGGCAGGCCGAGCAGCACCCATGGAGGCCAGGGCGGACAGGAGCAGCGACCAGACCACGGCGGCGGCCGACCGGGCCGGCCACCCGGAGACACCGGCACCGGCACGCGACAGCCACCGGGCGAGCCCGTGCACCGGCAGCACTCCGGCGAGGCCGGTGGCACCGGCGAGCAGCAACGTGCCCAGGAACCCACCCGCGTAGGCGGTCAACTGCCCCAGCACACCGAGCGTCAGCGCGGCCACGGCGGTTCCGGCCCAGAACGTCGTCCCGAGGTTCCCGTCCACCACTCCCCCCTCCCGGTCCCCGGGTGCAGTGTGGCCCACGGTTCGCCGCCCGTCACGCCTGCGGACGCTCACGGCGGGAGCGGCAGGCTCACGCGCCGTTCAGTGGGCGGTGATCCACCGGTCGACCCGTTGCCACTGGGCCAGCAGCCACTGTTCGCGGGCCTCGTCCCCGTCGGGCACCTCGGCGGCCGGGACGCGCCACCAGTGCGCGCGGACCGCCTCGCCGAGCGGGACGCCGGCCCAGGCCGCGCGCACCGAGTCGATGCCGTCGAGCCCGGTGTGCGCGACGAAGACCACGTCGGCGTCCGGCGCCGCGGTCAGCGCGGCGAGCGTTCCGGACGGGCGCGGCGGCAGGACGTTGCGCAGCCGGGCGGCCCGCACGGCGGTACGCCTCCTGCCGTGCCGCCACAGCGACACCAGGGCCCTGCGGCGCCGGCGCTCGGTGTAGTTGCCGCCCTCGGGGAAGAGCACCAGCGCGTCTCCACCGGTCAGCCCGGCCGCCAGCCGGCCCACGGCCTGTGCCGGGCTCGTGCCCCGGCGCGGTGGCAGGAAGCAGTGCGGCAGCCGTCCGACGACCACGTCCAGGCAGGGGTCGAGGCGCAGTGTGCGCTTCAGCACGGTGCACGGGAGCAGGCCGGCCTCGGCCAGCAGCACGTGCAGCAGCAGGAAGGAGTCGCCGGGACCGGCGTGCCTGGCCAGTACGACGAGCGGCGGCGCCCCGGTCCCCGCGCGGGGCACGGCGGGCGTCACCCTCACCCGGAGCCCGAACACCGGTTCCGCCGCCCGCCGCAGCGCGCCCAGCAGCCGTCCGAGCAGCGCGTAGGTGGCCGCGGCGCGGCGGGCGGCGGCGTCACGGGTGCCGGGCGCGTACCGCAGCCACAGGGCGCCGGCCGCCGCGAGCCCGTACAGGTCGACGGCGAGGTAGAGCAACGCGAACGAGAGGATTCTGACCGGGCGTCGGCGGCCCAGGCGCAGGGCCGCGAGCGGGGCCGAGAGCACGCAGGCCACGATCAGGAGGGCGGCCGTCACGGGCACCAGGCAGAGCGCCGCGGTGGTGGTGGCGAGACGCCGTACGCCGGTCAGCAGGGCGCGGGCGGCGGCTCCGGCGGCGCCGCCGTCACCGTTCCGTCCCCCGGCGTTCACCGCCCGCCGCCACCGGGGTGTCCGCCGTCGCGCGGCCCGCCGCCGCCGGGGAGTCCACCGTCACCGCGCGGCCGGGCGTCGCGCGGCCGGTCCGCACGCGGCCCGCCGCAGCGCGACGGGTCGCCGACGTGCAGCCCGTCGAGGTAGCGGCAGGACGCCGTGTACGCGCGCTCGATGCGCTCCGCGGTCCGGCCGAACGTCTTGTAGCGCAGTTGCCGCAGCGTGCCTCCCGGCTCTCCGGCGGGTGTCCCGCTGGGCAGGACGTGCACGGTCACCTCGGGCGGGAGGCCCGCCATGTCGCGGGCGAAGCGGTGGCGGCGGGCGATCTCGAACGCCACCGTCGCCACCTGCCAGGGCAGCCGGGGCGGGCTGAGCGGCGACTCCACGCGGCCGACCTGGAGCACGTAGATCTCACGGGCCCCGAGGTCGACCGCGCGGCCGACGGGGATGCTGTTGACCAGGCCGCCGTCGAGGAAGTGCTCCTCGCCGACGCGCACCGGCGGCAGCAGTCCGGGCACCGCGCAGGAGGCGAGGACGGCGTCGGCGAGCGGCCCCTCGGTGAACCAGTGCTCGGCGGCGCGCTCGATGCTCGACGCCACGCACTGGAACGGCACCGGGAGGTCCTCCAGCCGTCCGGCGGGGACGTGGGTCTCCAGCAGGGCGCGCAGCGGTCCCGCCGTGTGCAGGTGGGTGCCGCTGCGCACCGCGGTGCCGAGCCGCTCCAGCAGCGAGCCGGAGAAGACTCCGGCGCGGCCGAGGCCCGACCACAGGTCGGCCAGGCGCTCGATGGCGGCGGGTGTGGGATCGGCGGCGACCATCACGCCGTTGATCGCGCCGACGGACGTGCCCACCACCAGGTCCGGGCACAGTCCCGCTTCGAGCAGGGCCTTGAGCATGCCGACCTCGTGGGCGCCGAGCGCTCCCCCGCCGCCGAGCACGAAGGCACGGGCGGGGCGGCCGGGCGCACTGGGTATGCGGCCGGGGTCGGGGCGGCCGGGCGGCCGCTCGGGCGAGTCATGGCCGTCGTTCACGCGGTCACGAGGCGTTGTCGATGCCGGTGACGGTGGTGGGCCCGAGCGGGGCGTCGTCCTCGCCGAAGCCCGCCTCGCGCAGCGCCGACGCGGCCGTCCGCTTGGCCTCGCGCTCGGCGGTGCCCCGGTCGCCGGCCGTGACTTCCAGGCGGATGCTGAAGGTCTTGTCGTCGTTCACGGTCAGCAGGTCGAGATCCTCCTCGCGGCCGAGCGAGGTGTGGTGGGGATCGCCCGGACGCAGCCTTCGCGCCAGGTCGGCCCGCCTGCCGTCGTCCAGTCCGTGCAGGAACGTACCGGGGATGGTGATGACGTAGGTGCTCACGTGAGTGTTCCTCCTCCTGGGAGCGGACGAGTCCCTTCCCCTGCGCGTGCCCCGGGCCGGGATCACCGAACCGGCCTCGCGGCCACCTCGTAGGGACTCGCGC
Source organism: Streptomyces anandii JCM 4720 (assembly GCF_014650655.1). Taxonomy (GTDB): domain Bacteria; phylum Actinomycetota; class Actinomycetes; order Streptomycetales; family Streptomycetaceae; genus Streptomyces; species Streptomyces anandii. The sequence goes on along the minus strand of NZ_BMVJ01000014.1, from coordinate 4,665 downwards.
CGACCTGATGTCGTCTGGCTGACGACAACCGGTGTGCCGACGGCGTTGCGCGACGACCAGCGGCCCCGGACGACCGGCGGCGGCCTCGGGCTCTACGAGCCCGGCGAGTACTCCGACGTCGACTGCGCCGAGGCGTGTGGTCCGGCACCGGGCGACCGCCACCCGGGCCCGTGAGGGCCCCGGACGCGGCCGCGCCCACCGGCGGGCCCGGATCAGTCCTGGTTCGGGCCTCCGATCAGCGACATCAACTGCCGGTGGGTCTCGGCGTCGGCGGCCGCGACGAGTCCGCGGCCACCCTGGCCGACCGGCGCTCCGTCGATCCCGGTGACCACGCAGCCGGCGGCCCGGCAGAGCGCGATGCCGGCGGCGAAGTGCACGCTGTGCGACAGGTCGCCCCCGTCGGTGACGTACGCGGCCCGCCTGCCGGCGGCGACCCAGGTCAGCGCCAGCGTCGTGGACACCACGCGCGGCCGGAACCGCTCGGCGAACCCGGGGCGCGCGAGCAGGTCGACGGCCCGGAAGCCGGGGGCGTTCGGGAAGGGCGGGTCCAGGTTCACGTCGACCAGCCCGGTCGCGGGGGTGGGCTCCAGGAGCGTGTCGGCGCCGTCCTCCCGCCGTACCCAGGCTTTCGTGCCGTCGGTGCGGAAGACCTCGCCGGTGAACGGGTCGGCGACGGCCGCCGCGCCGCCGCGCAGGGCCACGTTGACGGCCACCAGCATGTTGCCCACGGCGTAGTTGAGCGTGCCGCACAGGGGATCCACCAGCCACTGGCGGATCGCCCCGGCCGAGCCCTGCCGTCCGCTCTCCTCGCCCAGCACGGAGTCCTCGGGGCGGGCCGCGCGGACGATGCCGAGGATGGCCTTCTCCGCCTCGACGTCGGCCGTGGTGGCGAAGTCCCCGCCGCCCTTGTCGATACGGGCGAGGCGCCGGCCGTACAGGTCCCGCACCACGTCCGCGCCGGCCCGGGCCGCGGTCACCGCGACTGCGGTGTCGTCGAGTTCGCCATATGAGCTGATCATGCCGGGGAGACTACCCGCGGCGCTGCGGGCGGCGGAGGGGTCACGGACCCGCCCCGCTCACACCCGCACGCGCGCCTCGTCGGCGTCGCCGGCACCGGAGCGCGGTTCGAGGTCGCTCGTGCAGTATCCGCACCGACGGGCCTCGGCGGGCACCGGGTTGAGGCACTCCGGGCAGTCCCGCTTGTCCGCCTGCACGTCCTGATGCGGGGCGAAGCGCTCGTGCAGCTTGTTGACCGGCAGGACCACCAGGAAGTACAGCGCGCAGGCGACGAGCAGGAAGCTGATCGCGGCGTTCACGAAGCTCCCGTACGGGAAGACGGTGCCCGCCACCTTGAACGTCCGCCGGCTGAAGTCCCCCGTCATCCCCGCGGCCAGCGCCACGACCGGGGTCAGGAAGGCCTTCACGAAGCCGTTGACGACGGCGGTGAAGGCCGCGCCGATCACGATGCCGACCGCCAGATCGACGACGTTTCCCCGCAGGATGAAACTGCGGAACCCTCTCAGCAGATCCCTCACCCGCCCGCATCCTTCCCTGTCGGCTGCTCCCACCGGGAAGCGGAGGGGGGAGCCGCTCCCGGCCCGGTTCTTCCGGACGTTCAGGGGCTCGTCTTTCCGCCCCGGCGCGGGACATGCCGGTGAGTCCGCGCACGGCGACGAGGGCCGCGGCGGCCGGGGCCGGGCGCTGCTCAGGCCGGGCGTTCGCGGAGGCGGTGGGGGTGGGCGGGGTAGACGCCGAGGATGCGGACCTCGGAGGAGAAGAAGCGGAGTTCCTGGAGGGCGAGGGCCACGTGCGGCTCGTCGGGGTGGCCCTCGATCTCGACGTAGAAGCGGCTGGGGTTGAGGCCCGCGCCCATCTGGTAGCTCTCGATCTTGGTGAGGTTCACGGAGCTGCTGGCGAATCCGCCGAGGGCCTTGTAGAGCGCGCTCGGGATGTTGCGTACGCAGAAGAACAGGCTGGTCATCGTGGGCTCGCCCGTGCTGGGCGGGACGACGGCGGTGCGGGAGAGCACCACGAAGCGGGTGGTGTTGTCCGGGTCGTCCTCGACCTCGGGCCGCAGGACCTCCAGGCCGTAACGCCGGGCCGCGGCGGGCGGGGCGAGGGCCGCGTGCCGCGGGTCGCCGAGTTCCGCCACCTCGCGGGCGGCGCCCGCCGTGTCGTCGCTGACGAGCGTGCGCCAGCCGCCCTCACGCAGGATCTTCCGGCACTGCCCGAGCGCGTGCACATGGCTGCGGACGCACTCCAGCCCGTCGAGGGTCGCGCCCGGGACGCCCATCAGGTCGAAGCGGATGGCGAGGAAGTACTCGGCGACGATGAACAGGCCCGACTCGGGCAGCAGATGGTGCACGTCCGCGACGCGGCCCGCCGCGGAGTTGTCCACCGGGATCACCGCGACGTCGGCGTTGCCGAGCGTCACGGCGTCCAGGGCCTGTTCGAAACCGGTGCAGGGCAGTTCCCCGCAGCCCGGGTACAGATCGGCGGCGGCGGTCGCCGAGTTGGAGCCGGGTTCACCCTGATACGCGACGGTCGTCACCGTGTCTTGCCTTCCGCTGTGGACATCGTGTCGCCGCGACGGACGACAGGACGTCCACCGTAGACCTCACACACGGTGCCGCGGTGGCGCTGCCCGCGATGAGAGACGTCAGGACGCCGCGCGCTTCGGCAGCCGCCAGTTCGGGCGCGGGAAGTGACAGGTGTAGCCGTCCGGATAGCGCTGGAGGTAGTCCTGGTGCTCCGGCTCGGCCTCCCAGAAGGGACCCGCGGGCACGACCTCGGTCACCACCGGTCCCGGCCACAGCCCGGAGGCCTCGACGTCGGCGATCGTGTCCTCGGCGACGCGCCGCTGCTCCTCGTCCAGGTAGAAGATCGCGGACCGGTAGCTGGAGCCCACGTCGTTGCCCTGGCGGTTCTTGGTGGTCGGGTCGTGGATCTGGAAGAAGAACTCCAGGAGGGTGCGGTAGTCGGTCACCGAGGGATCGAAGGTGATCTCGATCGACTCGGCGTGGCCGTCGTGACGCCGGTACGTCGGGTGGGACATCTCGCCGCCGCTGTAACCGACCCGGGTGTCCCTGACGCCCGGGAGCTTGCGGATCAGCTCCTGCATGCCCCAGAAGCAGCCGCCGGCCAGCAGGGCCCTGTTCTCGTCGCCGCTCATCGCGCGCCCCTTCCTCGCGGGCCTGCTCCGCGCAGACCCGCCAACCATTTTCACACGCCCGCCCCCGCCGGCGCGGGCCGCCGTGCACCTCTGCGGGCGTCACGCCCGTCACATGCGTCACCGCCTTGACGGGTGACACATGCCCACGCGTACATGGTGGCGTGCATCTCGACCATGTCTTCGTGTGCGGGCACCCGGCGCTGGACCTCGCGGCGACCCTGCGCGCCCGGCACACCCTGCGGATCGAGACACTGGGCACGCCCGACCGGGTCGACGCGTGGTATCTGGAGTCGGCAGTCGTGGACGCCCTCGTGCCGTGCGAGCCGGAGGACGCCGACGAGGCGAGGGCCGTACGGGAGGCCGTACACCTGCTGGTCACGGCCCGCCGCCTCGGTGCGGACTACGACGCCGGGGCGCTGGAGCTGCTGAACGCCACGGCACGCGGCCCAGCCGCGGTCCCCCAGCTCACCGCCGAGGGCCGTGGACGGAGGCGACACCGCGGGAGGCCCTGGCCGCGGTGGCCCGGCAGGCGGTCGAGTTGCTGAGCGGCCCGGACGCGCCGCTGCTCAAGGAGTGCGGCGCTCCCGGGTGCACCCGCGTCTACATCGACCGCTCGCGGGGCATGCGCCGGCACTGGTGCGGCATGGACCCGTGCGGCAACCGGGTCAAGGCGGCCGCCTATCGCGGCCGCCGACGTGGGACGCCGTCGTGAGTACGATGCGCCATGTCATCCATTGCGAGGGAGTGAACGGCCGTGCCCAGCCAATCAGCCGCCACACTCCGGTCCCGCTACGCCGAGCAGGCCGCGTCGGACCTGGAGCAGAACCGCCGCAGGCAGCAGGAACTGACCGAGAGAATCAGGGTGTTGAAGCAGGAGGAGGCCCTGCTCCAGGACATCCTGGCCGTCGCGGAACGCTTCGGGGCGGACGGCGCCCCGCCGTCCGCACATGTGCCGGAGCAGACGCGGCCGACGCGGCGGGCGCCGGCCGTACGGGCCGCGGCGGCGGCCGGTCCCGAGCGTACCTTGAAGACCCGGCCGAAGACGGCCGCCAAGGCGCGCAAGGGCAAGCCCCGTCCCGCCCTGCTCGGAGACCTCCTGACCGACCTGCTCGCCGCCCACGAGGAACCGTGCCCGGCCAAGGAACTGCGCGAGGAACTGCTGCGCGCACACCCCGACCGCCAGCCGACGCCCCAGGTGGTGCGCAACACGCTGGAGGCGCTGGTCGCCAAGAGCCGCGTCAGGCGGCACAAGAGCGAGCGGTCGGTGTCGTACACGCTCGTCAGGCCGGAGCGGCCCGCCGCGGAGCCCGTCGGCGGGCCCGCCACCGAGTCCGCCGGCCACGACGTGTGAGGCGACGGGGCGCGGTGGCCGAGACCGTTCCCACGCCCCGCCCGCCCCGGGTCAGTTGAGCGCGAACTTCTGCGCGGCGGAGCCGTTGCAGTCCCAGATCTGCAGCCGCGTGCCGTTCGCCGTGGCACCGCTCGGCGAGTCC
>NZ_BMVJ01000013.1:207268-211534 GCF_014650655.1 Streptomyces anandii JCM 4720 | reverse complement strand
GACACCATCGCAGTCCCACAACTCCACCCTCGTGCCGTTCGCCGTGCCGTTGCCATTGATGTCGAGACAACGGCCCAGTGTGACGAGGGAGTTGTCGGGGTCGTGGGTCCAGTGCTGGTCCTCGGCGTACGACTGGCAGTCCCACAGCTGTACGGCGGCGCCGTTGGCCCCCGTGTCGTCGGCGGCCACGTCCACACACTTGCCGCCGGGGCCGGTCACCGTGCCCTGCGGTCCGTTCGGCACGTCGGTCTCGCCGGAGTAGCCGACCGAGACGACATTGGCCTGGACGGCGTTCTCGGCGGCGTCGGAGGGGTAGCCGGAGACCATCACGCCCTCGAAGAACGTGCCCATGTTCCAGGTGCTGTTGTCGCCGCCGGTGCCGAGGATGATGCCGCCCTCCTGGTGCATGGGCCGGTATCCCCCGCGGGTGGGCAGGCCTCCGTCCCACCAGGTCGTCAGCCCGCCCGCCTGCGCGTCGCCGCCCTTGAGCGCGTACGTGGTCTGCCCGTCGTTCTTCAGCACCGCCGTCACGAAGGCGCTGGCGTTGCCCCGGTTGGCGGGGTTGGAGCCGTTGTCGCCCTGGAACATGCCGTTCTCCAGGTCCGCCTCGACCCACGGTCCCGAACCGGTGCACGGCGCGAAGTAGCAGGTGGTCGCGATGCTCACGGCGTCCATGTGGCCGTTGCCGGTGTCGGCGGGTGTGCTCTCGGCGTTGCCGTAGTCGAAGCAGCAGGCCGAGCCGACGTGGGTGCCGCTGGCCACCATGTAGGCCCCCTCGGCCTGGCCGTTGACGGCCACCCCGGAGGCCGCCCCGGAGGAGCGGTAGCCGACTCCCGGTGAGATCCACACGCCGTAGACCTTGTGGCCGCCGGCGGTGACGGCGATCTCGGAGGCGTCCGCGCCGCGGTCCGCTCCCATGCCGGAGGTTCCCGCCGGTCCCGGGGTCAGGTCGTTGTGGCGCGAGGTCTGGTCGTAGATCTTCGTGATGCGGCAGGTGGTGCCGCCGCAGAAGGTGTCCTGGCGCCCGGCGTCCGCGTAGCCGCCGGCGGACAGCGGGCCGATGTCGGCACCCGCGCCGTCCGAGGCCCGGGTGACCCGGTACAAAGGGCCGCCGTAGGAGGAGAAGAGGGCGCGAACCGTGCTGTGCGCGGCGACGCAGGGGGTGCCGGCGTCACCGTAGATGTCGCACGGCAGCGATCCGGCGGCCTGGGACGGTCCGGGCAGTCCCACCACGAGGCCCAGGGCGAGACCGAGTACGCCCAGGACCGAGAGCAGGAGACGTATTGATCCGCTCGTCTCGCGCGTTCCGCTTCTTCCGCTTCTTCCGCTTCTTCCGCGCATCGTGTGCTCCTCGGCAGATGGAGAGGGGTTCCAACTGACGGACACAGCGGCCGGGTTCGAGCGCCGGGTGACCGCTGCGGAACCTACGCACGGCCATGACACGCGTCAAGATTTGTGGCTTAACGCTTATTCAAAGGCTTGTTTCTGTCCTAACTTGTTGCTTCCCCCTCGCCGTTGTCGCGCTCGTGGCGTGCCGGGCCGGCGTCCTCGAAGTCCTGCCAGGCCTGTTGCCGGGCCTCCTCGGCATCCGCGAGCAGCGCCTCCAGGGACTGCGTGGGGCCGGGCGGCGGGTCCGGCGTGCGCGTGATCCTGGCGTGGAGGTACGCGCACGCCTCGGCCTCGGCGGCGAATCGTCGCACGTCCCGGTCCACGGCGCGTTCGCGCAGGCCGACGGTCCAGCCTCCGTCGGATTCCCGGCGCAGGAAGTAGTGGGCGTCGGGTGCCGCGACGACGTCATGGACGCCGGCAATCTCGTACCACGCGTCGGGTACGCCGGCGCCCCGCAGCCGTTCCACGAGTTCCACCCGGTCCATCGCGTCAGCCTCCGGCCGTCAGACCACCGGCAGTTCCTGGAGGTACTTCGAGGTGACGAGGTCCGGGATCGACGGAGTCGTCAGGTACTGCAGGCCCAGGCCGGGCTGGCCGAACCAGGGCCGGATCGGCCCCGCCTCGACGGTGAACGGCTTGAGGATCCGGTAGAGGTGGTAGCTGAAGGGGTGGGTCCGGTCGAACGTGTCGAGGTTGCTCGGCGGGATCGCACGCCTGGCGTACGGGGTGCCGGCGGGGGCGAGGAAGTGGCCGAGACCGCTGCCGAAGAGGTCGACCAGCTGGCCCTGACGCAGCGTCAGCGGGCGTTCCACGGGCTTGCCGTTCTTCAGGACGAAGCCGTTGTTGTCGGGGTACCACCAGCCGGACTTGCTCGTGGCGGGATCCATCTGCCAGTAGCAGCCGAGGAACCAGTACGCGGAAGTGCCGTCCGTGCGGTGGTAGTTCCGCAGCATCTCGCCGATGGCGCCGGTCCGCGGCAGCTCGGCCGGTCCGAGGCGCCAGTCGTCCATGTAGTACCGCTGGAGTGCCGGCGGTACGGTGCTGGTCCCCCGGCTGCGGTGCTCGGTCGGACAGGGGGCGGCGTGGACGGCGCGGGGTTCGGCCGCCTGGACCGTGGCCGGCGAGACGCCGACCACGAGGAGGAGCGACGCCAGGGCGCTCCCGATGAGGGCGCGCAGTACGCGCATCCGGTATCCCTTCTCTCCCTGGCGCCGACGCCTGCCGGGCGCCCGAATTGCGGGGACCATCCGGCCCGCGGGGGGTGACGGACGGCTTCGGGGCCCAGTTCATGCGCCGCGGGTGGGAGGGAGGGGGCCAACGCGCGGCCGGTCACCCGGACCGGTGACCGCGACGACCCGGACGGGTCACATCAGGGTGCCTCGGGACATGTTCAGGCGGTGAGGCCGGCGGCGAGCGTCGCGCCCAGCTCCCAGCACGCCTGGACGTCGGCCTTGTCCGGCTCCCCGGTCACCGTGACCGGCGGGGCGGCCCGCCTCCAGCCCAGGCCCGTCGTGATCGACTCGATGGCCCGGACGGCGCCGGTGACGTCATTTCCGCCGTGCACGTAGAAGCCGAAGGGACGGCCCCGCGTGGCGTCCAGGCACGGGTAGTAGACCTGGTCGAAGAAGTGCTTGAGCGCGCCGGACATGTAGCCGAGGTTCGCCGGGGTACCCAGCAGGAGGCCGTCCGCCCCCAGCACGTCGGAGGCCGTCGCCGACAGCGCCGCGCGCCGCGCCACGTGGACGCCCTCGATCTCCGGCGCGGTGGCGCCGGCGAGGACGGACTCGAACAGCGCCTGGCAGTTCGGGGACGGCGTATGGTGCACGATCAGCAAGGTGGCCACGCCCCGCACCCTGCCGTGATCCTGCCTCGGCCGCAAGGCCGCACGAAAGCGGGGCTCACCGGGTGGCCGTGCCGGTTCAGCGGGTGGCCGTGCCGGTGAGGCGGACGGCGAGGAGGGCGATGTCGTCGTCGGCCGCGGCGGGCACGAGCCGGGTGAGGAGGCTGTCGCACAGCGCCTCCAGGGAGGAGACGGGGTGGGCGAGGGCCTGGGTCAGCTCGGCGAGGCGCTCGTCGATGTCACTGCCTCGGGCCTCGACGAGTCCGTCGGTGTAGAGCACGAGGAGGCTGCCCCGCTCCAGGTGGAGGTCGGTGGTGGTGAAGGACTCGCCGCCCACCCCCAGGGGGAGCCCGGGCGGCACGGTGAGCAACTGCACGGTGCCGTCGGGACGTACGGCGGCGGGAGGCGGGTGACCGGCCCGGGTGATGCGGCAGTGGCCGGTGCCAGGGTCGATGACGAGGTAGAGGAAGGTGGCGAGCATCGACTCGGACAGGTCGTCGAGAGCGGCCTCCAACTGGGCCAGGACTTCCTGGGGTTGGAGGTCGAGCCGGGCCAGTGCCCGTACGCTCGCCGAGAGCCTGCCCATGGTGGCCGCCGCCCTCGTGCCGTGTCCCATGACGTCGCCCATCGCCAGGGCCGCCTTGCCGTCGGGGAGGGTGATGACGTCGTACCAGTCGCCGCCCACCTCGGTGACGTCGCTCGCGGGCAGGTAGCGGTGGGCGACCTCGATGCCGGGCGGTGCGTCGATGTGCTGCGGGAGCATGCTGCGCTGCAGGATGAGCGCGGTGTCGTGCTCGCGGTGGTACAGGCGGGCGTTGTCCACGCACACGGCGGCCCGGGCGGCGAGCTCGCAGGCGAGGGCGACGTCGTCGTCCGTGAAGGGCCCCAGCGGCCGGCTGCGGTAGAAGGTGGCCAGCCCCAGCACGGTGCCCCGGGCGAGCAGGGGCACCATCATGAACGAGTGGACGCCCTCGGAGAGGATCCGGGCCGGCGCGGTGGAGTGGCGGGCCGCCGGGGCGACGGAGGCGGCGTCCAGG
>NZ_BMVJ01000013.1:186280-207234 GCF_014650655.1 Streptomyces anandii JCM 4720 | reverse complement strand
TGTGCGAGGACGAAGGGCCGGCTCTCGGCGAGTGCCTGGGTGTAGGGGGCGGCGGCCGGGAACTTCATGGTGCGGCCGAGCGGCGCGAGGACGTCGGCGACGGGTGAACCGGTCAGCGGCGCCTTGCCCAGCCGGCGCGTGTGAGCGCCACCGATCAGGCCCGCGACGAGGGCGTCACCCGCCGCGAGCGTCTCCAGTACGTCCACGGTGACCACGTCGGCGAGGTCGGGCACGGCGATGTTCGCCAGTTCCTGCGCGGTGCGCTCCAGGTCGAGGGTGGTGCCGATCTTCACGCTCGCCTCGTTGACCAGGGCGAGGCGGCGGCGGACGGACTCGGCCTCGAGCTGGGCGCGCTGCTGGTCGGTGATGTCGATGAGGGAGGCGGTCAGACCGATGGGCCGGCCGTCGGGGTCCTCCAGCCGGACGTAGGAGCACGACCACACGCGGTCGTGGGCGGGGTCGGCGGGGGTGCGGCCGATGCGCCGGAAGTCGAGCACGGGCTGCCCGGTGGAGAGCACCCGGCGCATCGCCGACTCCATGTCGGCCGCGTTCACGCCGGGCAGGAGTTCCACCAGGCGGTGCCCGATGTGCGCGGCCTCGGGCAGCCCGTTCATGGCCTGCAGGGCGGGGTTGACGCGCAGGAAGCGCAGGTGGGTGTCCAGGACGGCGATGCCGACGGGTGAGCGGGCGAAGAGCCCGTCCCACACGGCGGAGGAGCCGCGGACGGAGCGGGCGGCGTGCGCCTCGGCGGCGAACACCAGCACGGTGGTCCCGCCGCGCCGCCGGGTCGGCACGGGCGCCGCCCAGATCTCCAGCTCCAGCGGGCGTCCGTCGCGGTGCCAGGCGGTGACGGTGCCGGTCACACCGCTACCGGTGACCGCGAGGTCCCACAGCGAACGGCCCAGGCTCTGGTCCGCGTCGGGGTGGAGCAGGTCGGCGATGTGGCGCCCCAGCACCTCGCGGGAGGGGTAGCCGAGGAGATCCTGGGCGGTGTCGTCCCAGCGCACGATCGTGCCGTCGGCGCCGGTGGCCACGACGGCGACGGGCAGCGCGCCCAGCCAGCCGCCCGCGTCCCGGGCCGCGCCGCCGGTGACCTGGTCGAAGGGCTCCTGCTGCATCGCCGCATTTCCGCCGTTGGCAGGGGGTCGTCGACTTCAGTATGCGGGGGCGGACGGCGGCCCGCACCGTCCGGCTTCCGGCTCCGGACCTGGTCGGGTCCGGAGCCGGGTCCGGACGGGCGGGCGGGCCGGAAAGGGGCGTACGGCGAGCGGGGCGGGGGCCGGAACCGGGGCGGGGGCCGTGCGATCCGGTCAGCGTCCCGGCATGCGGTCGGACAGCGCACCCCCGCCCAGTTGTTCGAAGCGCTGCTGGACGTTGGCGGCGAAGGCCTGGGACTCGGCGCCGCCGTAGCCCTGGCCGGTGGTGTTCATGGCGACCGTGAGGACGCCCTTGAAGGGTGCGCTGGGCGAGGTGCGGACCGGGGTGCACAGGAAGCTGAAGTCCTGGGGCGCCGGGGAGTCGTACGTCCTGAGCGACACCTGGGGCAGTGTGGTGGTGCGCCCCATGCGCAGGGCGTCGTCCATGGCGTTGAAGACGCCGATCTTGTCGAGCCCGGGCAGTACGTGCCGGGCCGGGCTGAACTGCGGGACCATGCCGAAGGCCTGGCCCTGCTTGCCGTTGGCGTAGCGCAGCAGGTGGTCGGGGCCCTCGGTGAGCATGATGGGGAAGGGCGCCCCGTCGAACACCGCGAAGAGCTCCTGCTGCTGGGCCAGCAGGCTGTCGCGCAGCTTGAATTCGGACAGCAGGGTCTCGGTGAGCTCCTGCATGCCCTGCCGGATCTTGGCGTCCCAGTTGCGGGGCTGGAAGTCGGCGACGCACACGGTGCCGAGGACCAGGCCGGTGTTGTCGCGCAGCGGGGTGCCGAGGTAGGACCGCACGCCCAGGTCGTTGACGAGGGGGTTTCCCTTGAAGCGCGGGTAGTCGAAGACGTCGTCGAGGGCGAGTTGGGACTGCTGGGCGACCACGTGGGGGCAGAAGCCGTAGTCGCCGGGCGCCTCGCGGGCCAGGTTGCTCAAATCGAACGGTATGCCGCCGCCGTCGGTGTCCACCGGGTCCTCGGGCGAGGAGGTGGGCACGTACATGCCGCGGAACATCTGCCGCTCGTCGTTGATGAAGTTGACCATGGCCAACGGAGACTGGGTGAAACTGGCCGCGAGCCGGGCGACCCGGTCGAAGGTGGCTTCCGCCTCGGCCGCATCAAGGCCGAGAATCCTCAGCCGTCGCGTCCGCTGCTCGCCGGCGAGACGGTGTTGTTCGGATGACAGGGATTCCATGAGGTCAGATCAAAGCAGAGATTCGGGGCTGCGTGGATCACCCCTCCAGGTCATTCCGGTCTCCTCCGCCCCACCGCCAACGCCGTTGATTACAGAGGGTGTTGGGCGGGCGTAAGGGCTGCGGCGACGGTCACCGCGCGTCCACGACGCGGTCCGTACCCGGCCATTCGAAGAGTCTGTCCAAAATCTGCGATGTTTCAACCTGCAGCGATCACTTCCCGTCATTCTCCTGGCGGCCATCGAACCGAAACGATTTTCCACCCGACAATCGTCCGGTGGACTTGTTGTCGACACTGACGGAATCGCCCGACGTGACAGTAGGTGTTCGAAATTGCGTTCGGTTTTGGGGTGGTGAGGCGGGTGCGCGGTCCCCGGCAGGGGCCCGGTGAGCGGGATCGTCAAGACCGCCGGCTCCCCTCCCCCAGGTGGGTTTTAGGCCAAGTCCCAGGCCCCTTCGCCGTGTCCGTGTGACACCGGCCGGCCGGCCCCGCCCGTGGCCTGATGGCAACGATGCCTCGCGGACGCGGTGCGGCCCCGCACCGGCCACGGGGCGCTGCGGCACCCGGAACAGCGCAGGCTCAGGCAGCCGTCCTCGTCCCACCGTGCTCGGACACCGGCGCCGGCGCGTGACCAGCGCTGCCCGGTCCCGGTGCGCCCGGGACGCGGGACGGGACGGGCTCGAACCACTCCATGACGCAGGGACAGTGGCGACGTATGAAACGGAGTTCTCTCATGAACAGGCCCGACGACAGGCCCGGAGGCGGGCGGTCCGGTGCGGACGACCGGTCGGTGGCGGTGATCGGCATGGCCTGCCGGCTGCCCGGCGCCACGGATCCCGAGGAGCTGTGGGCCCTGCTGCGCGACGGCGAGGACATGACCGGTGAGACGCCCGGCGAACGCTACGACGTCGGCACCCCGCACTCCGCCGAGGCCGGGCCCGGGCAGGGCCGGACAGCCGGACGCCGGGCCGGTTACGTCGGCGACATCGCCGGCTTCGACGCGGAGTTCTTCGGCATGTCCGCCACGGAGGCCGCCGAACTCGACCCGCAGCAGCGCCTGTTGCTCATGACCGCCTGGGAGGCGCTGGAGGACGCCGGGCAGCGCCCCGACCGGCTCGCGGGCAGCCGCACGGCGGTGTACGTCGGCAACGCGCGCGCCGACTTCCTCGAACTCGCCCTGCGCCAGGGACCCGAGACGGTCACGGCGGCGCAGCTGAACAACTTCCGCTCGCTGCTGCCCGCCCGGCTGTCCCACTTCTTCGACTTCCGCGGACCCAGCGTCGTCGTCGACACCGCCTGCTCCTCCTCACTGGTCGCCGTGCACCAGGCCGTGCGGAGCCTGCGCTCCGGCGAGAGCCCGCTGGCGCTCGCCGCCGGGGTCAGCATCGCGCTGCGCCCCGACGAGGGCCTGGTGCTCACCCATGCCGGCGGCATGGCCCGCGACGGGCGCAGCAAGTTCGGCGACGCGACGGCCGACGGCTACGCGCCGAGCGACGCCGTCGGGGTCGTCGTACTGAAGCGGCTGGCGGACGCGCTGGCCGACGGCGACCGGGTCCGCGCCGTCATCCGGGGCAGCGCCGTCGGCAACGACGGGCGCACCGCCGAGGCGGTGCTCAATCCGTCGCTCCAGGGCCAGTTGGACGTGCTGCGCTGGGCGTACGAGGACGCCGGGGTGGACCCGGCGGACGTCGACTACGTCGAGGCGCACGGCTCCGGCTCGCCCCTGCTCGACCCGCTGGAGCTGACCGCGCTCGGCGAGGTGCTCGGCGCGGGGCGTCCCGCGGAACGGCCGCTGCTGGTCGGCTCGGTGAAGACCAACATAGGTCACGCCGAGGCCGCCGGCGGCATGGCCGGGCTGATCAAGACGGTGCTGTGCCTGGAGCACGGCGAGGTGCCGGCCAGCCTCCACCTGAACACGCCCCACCCGGACGTCGACTGGGACGGTCTGCCGCTGACCGTGCCGTCCAAGCTCCAGCAGCTGCCCGAACCGGGGCGGCCCGCCTTCGCCGGGGTGTGCGGGCAGGGCGCCTCGGCACTCAACGCCCATGTGGTGCTCGGCCAGGCCTGCTTCGGCTCCGGAGCGGCGGATCCCGCACCGGACGGTGCGCCGTACGTCCTGGCGATCTCCGCGCACACCCCGGACGCGCTGGCGGAGCTGGCCCGCTCCTACGCCGCCTATCTGCGTCCCGGCGGGGCCGGAGCGTCGTACGCCCCGCGGGACATCTGCTTCACCGCGGCCACCCGGCGCCGCCACCACGAGTACCGCACCGCCGTGGTAGGCCGCAGCCACGAGGAGCTGGCCGCGGCCCTCACCGGGACCCCGGCGGTGGGCGGGCGGCCGCTGACCGCCGTCGCCGAACGCTACCGGCGCGGTGAGGACGTGGAGTGGGAGACCGTGTTCGGCGGGCCCGGACGCCATGTGCCGCTGCCCCGCTACCCGTGGCAGATCCGGCGCTACTGGCCCGGCGAGGAGCACCCGCGCGAGGACGGGGGCGACCTGGCGGCCTGGGTCCTGCGGGAGCACGCGCGCACCGGTTTCGACGACGCCTCCACGTTGACCGACATCGGCATCGACTCACTGGCCAAGCTGCGGATCGTGGTGGAACTGGTCAAGCGCTGCGAGGCGGAGGTCGACCCGGAGGAGTTCGGCCGGCTGCGCACGGTCGGCGAGCTGCGGCAGTGGACCCGGGCCCTGGAGGCGGTGGCCCCGTGAGCGAACCGACCGCGCTCTACGACTGGTTCGCCCGCTCGGCCGCCGAGCACCCCGACGTCACGGCGCTGGAGGTCGGCGGGGCGAGCCTGACCTACGGCGAGCTGCGCGACCTCGCCGAACGGCTCGCCGAACGCCTGGTCGCGGCCGGCGGTGGCAGCGCGCCGCGCCGGGTCGGGCTGCTCGCGGCGCGCTCGGTGACCGCGTACGCCGGCTACCTCGCGGTGCTGCGGGCGGGCGCGGCCGTGGTGCCGCTCAACCCCGAGCATCCCTCGTCGCATACCGCCCAGATCGCCGCCGCGGCCGGCCTGGACCTGGTCCTGGCCGGTGGAGCCGGCGCCGGGGAGGGCCTGGGCGTGCCCGTCCTCGCGGCCGGCCCCGGCGAACTCGCGGCCCTCGGGGACGGGCCGGTGCCGGACGTGTCCTGGCGGCGGCCCGGCCCGGACGACCTCGCGTACCTCATCTTCACCTCCGGTTCGACCGGCACCCCCAAGGGCGTGCCGATCCGGCACCGCAACATCTGCGCCTATCTGGAGCAGGTCGCGGGCCGGTACGGCATCGGGCCGGGCGCCCGGCTGTCGCAGACCTTCGAGCTCACCTTCGACGGGTCGGTGCACGACCTGTTCGTCGCCTGGGCGGGCGGCGGCACGCTGGTGGTGCCCGAGCGCGGCCAACTGCTCTCCCCGGTGAGGACGGTCAACAAGCTGCGGCTCACGCACTGGTTCTCGGTGCCGTCGCTGATCTCCTTCGCGTCCCGGCTCGGCACCCTCGCCCCCGGCAGCATGCCGACGCTGCGCTGGAGCGTCTTCGGCGGCGAACCGCTCACCCTCGACGCCGCTCGCGAGTGGCGCGCGGCCGCCGCGGACAGCCGCCTCGAGGTCCTCTACGGCCCCACCGAACTGACCATCTCCTGCACCGCCTACCGCTTCCCCGACGACCCCGCCGACTGGCCGCGCACCCCGAACGGCACGGCGCCGATCGGCACCGGCTACCCGGTCCTGGACCTGGTCCTGCTCGACGACACCGGCCGGCCGGGCGACAGCGGTGAGCTGTGCGTCAGGGGGCCGCTGCGCTTCGCCGGGTACGCCGACGCGGCGGACAACGCGGGCCGCTTCCTCACCGACGAGCTGCGGCCCGCCGGTGACGGCGCGCCCGCCGAGGGCCACTGGTACCGGACGGGCGACCGGGTCGCGGTGCGGGGCGGCCACCTGGTCCATCTGGGGCGCACCGACCACCAGGTGAAGATCCGCGGGCACCGGATCGAACTCGGGGAGATAGAGGCGGCGTTGCGGCGGCAGCCCGGGGTGCGCGACGCCATCGTCGTCACGGTGCCGGCCGCCGACGGGGAACCGGAACTGCAGGCCGCGGTGAGCGGATCGGGCTGCGGCGCCGACGGGTTGTACACGGCGCTGGGCGAGCGGCTGCCGTCGTACATGATGCCCCGCCGGATCACCGTGCTGGAGCAGCTGCCGCTGAACCCCAACGGCAAGATCGACCGGCGGGCGGTGCTGGCCGAACTCGGCGCCGCCCGCTGAGCGTCGGCGTCACCCCTGCTCCCCGCCTCCCCACGCACGGCATCTCCCCACCGCATCCCCCCACAGCCACCTGTCCCCCGACGTTCCCTGTGAGGCTTTCGCATGTACGACGCCATCGTGGTGGGGGCGCGCTGCGCCGGCGCCGCCACCGCCCTGCTCCTGGCCCGCGCCGGACACCGGGTGCTGATGCTGGACAAGTCGGCCCACGGCTCCGACGTCCTGTCCACCCACCTCGTCCACCAGCCCGGCGTCGCCGCGCTCGCCAGGTGGGGCCTGCTGGAGCGGGTGCGCGCCTCGGACTGCCCGCCGCTCGGGCGCACGGTCTACGAGGTGGCCGACATCCGCATCGAGGGGTGCGCGCGAGGCGTGGAGGGCCAGCGGACGGGGTTCGCCCCGCGCCGCCGGGTGCTGGACCCGATCCTCGCCGACGCGGCGGTCGAGGCGGGCGTGGAGTTCCGCGACCGGTGCCGGGTGACCGGACTGCTGCGGGACGGGACGGGCCGCGTGGCCGGCGTCGAGGGGCGCCACGGGTCCGGAACCTTCACCGAACGCGCACACCTGGTGATCGGCGCGGACGGCATGCGCTCCACCGTCGCCCGGCTCGCGGCGGCGCCGTACACCGTGCACGACCCCCGGCTGACCTGCGCGTACTACACGTACTGGCCGGACGTTCCGGCCGACCTCGAACTCTACGAGCGGCGCGCGGGCTGGGTGGCCGCCGTGCCCACCAACGACGGCACGACGCTGGTGCTCGCCTACTTCCCGCAGGCGCGCTTCGAGGAGGTCCGCACCGACGCCCGCCGCGCCTACGAGGAGCAGATACGCACCACCGCGCCCGCCCTGTACGAGCGGCTGCGCGGCCGGGAGCCCGCGGAGCGCCTGCACGGCACCGGAGACCAGCAGAACTTCTTCCGGCAGGCGACCGGCCCCGGCTGGGTGCTCGTGGGCGACGCGGGGCACCACAAGGACTCCATCACGGCACGCGGCATCAGTGACGCCTTCCAGCAGGTCGAGAGCCTGGCGGCGAAGGTGACGGGCCTCCTCGGCGGCGACCCGGCCCGGCTCGATACGGCCCTCGCGGACTACGCCCGGCAGCGGGACCAGGACCTCACCCCCGGCTACGAGGCCACGCTCGGCGTCGCCCGGCTGGATCCGCACGAACAGCGGCTCTCCCTGCTGCGGGCCGTGCAGTCCGACCCCGAACTCACCGCGATCTACCTGGACATGGTCGCCGGGATCGTCTCAGCCGACGCTCTCTACACACCACGGCTGCTCGCCCTGCTCTGAACGAAGACACCGTCCCGGCAGTCAAGTCCCTTACTCCGGACAGCAGTTGGCCACGGAGTGTCCGGTGCCCCAACTCCTGTGAAGAAAGGCACCAGTTGCGCGGAGGCCGGAGTGACGCTGCGCGATGATCCTGATACGGTGCAGCTCGTACCGGCCTTCGATCACGGTGAGCCACCAGGTCACTGCGCGGGGACGGGCGTTGAGCATCCCCATCACTCCGGTGTATCGCTGCTGTACGAGGAATCAGATGCCAGGCACCCGCGACCGGCGGACACGTCACCGCGCCGCCCCTCGCAGATCTCTGCGGTCCTCGTTCGTCGTCCCCTTCGTCGTTCCCGCCGTCTGCCTGAGCGCACTGTGGGGATACACGGCGGCCGGGCTCGTCGACGAGCAGATCCAGTCGCACACCGACGCCGACCACGTCTCGTCGGTCGCCGGTCCGCTCCAGGAGGTGCTGACGCGGCTGCAGACCGAGCGCGGCCTCACCGCGGCGTGGCAGGCGGGCCGCGCGAGTTCGGTCCGCGCCGACCTCGAGGCGGCCCGTACGAAGACCGACGCGGCCGTCGCCGGATTCCGCCGCGCGTCCGGACTCGACACCGCCGAGCTGCGGCGCCGGGCCCGGACGCTCGGCGGCAGCCTGGACGCCCTGACGCAGCGCCGCAGCGCGATCGACGCGCGCACCCTGACCGCCGGTGACACCTTCACCTACTTCACCGACGCCGTCTCCCAGGGCATCGACCTGCTCACCGAGGCCGTGCGCAGCGACGACGGCGAGCAGCAGCGCGCGGGCACGGCCACGGTCGCCCTGGTGCGCGGCACCGAGATGCTCGCGCGGGAGGACGCCCTGATGGCGGGCGCCCTGTCCGCCCATCGGCTGTCGGCGGCGGACCGCGCGCGGTTCGGCCAGTACCTCGGCGCCCAGCAGGCCGCCCGGTCCGGCCTGACCGCCGAGGACCTGCCGGGCGACGCGGCCGGACGGTACCCGCAGATCACCGGCGGAGCGCAGTGGAGCACCGTGGGCTCCCTCGAACACGCCGTGAGCGAGGGACAGGGCAACGCCCTGCCCAAGGACGCGGGCTCCTGGCCGGCGGCCGCCGGCGGTGTGGTCGGCGACTTCCAGGCACTGGGCGGCGACTCCCTGGACGCGCTGGCCGCCCGCGCCTCGGACCACGGTGACAACCTGATGCTGGCGGCGCTGCTGGGCACGGCGGCCACCCTCGCCGCCCTCGCCGGGGCCGCCCTGCTGGCCCTGCGCACCCGGCGCTCGACGCTCGGCCGCTTCGCCGGACTCCAGTCGGAGATCGAGCAGTTGGCCGCCCAGCAGGTGCCCGCGATCCTCGCCCGAATAGAGCGGGGCGAGCATGTGGACCCGTCCGTGCTGCTGCCCCACCGGGCACACGCGGCCGACGACGAGTTCGGGCGGCTGTCGGCGGCCGTCGACCAGCTGGTGCGCATCGCGGCGGACTCCACGCTGCGCCAGTCGCAGGGCCGGCAGGGCACCGAGAAGGTCGTCTCCCAGCTCATCCGCCGCGCGCAGAGCCTGATCCACCGGCTGATCTCCCTGCTGGACGACCTCGAGCGCAAGCACGAGGACTCCGACCTGCTCAAGGACATCTTCCGGGTCGACCACCTGGCCACCCGTGTGCGGCGGCACGCGGAGAACCTGATGATCCTCAGCGGCGCCCCACCGAGCCGCCGTATGACACCGCCCGTGTCCATCACCGACGTGATGCGCAGCGCGGTCGCCGAGACCGAGCAGTACACGCGGGTCAGGGTGAAGAACACCCCGGACGACCGGAGGGTGGCCGTCTCGGGGCGGGCCGTCGCCGACGTCACCCACCTGCTCGCCGAACTCATCGAGAACGGCACCGCGTTCTCGCCCCCGCACACGCAGGTGACGGTCAGCGCGACCCGGGTCGCCAAGGGCCTGGCCGTGCATGTGGAGGACCAGGGCCTCGGCATGCAGCCCGAGCACCTGCACCGCGCCAACGAACTGCTCGCCCACCCGCCCCGGATCGACATGACGGCGCTGGGCGAGGACCCGCGCCTCGGCCACTTCGTGGTGGCCCGGCTCGCCGAACGCCACGGCATCCGGGTGGTCCTGCGCGAGTCCGACTACGGCGGCACGCTCGCGCTGGTGGTGCTTCCCGCCGAACTGCTGGAGGGCGTCTCCTCGCCCGTGGTCGACCAGCTCCAGTCGGCGGCCGTCGCCGCGGGCCGTGCGGTGTCGGCCCCGGACGAGCCCGGCGACCGCGCCCTGGGCAGCCGTACCGGCACTCCCGCGGGGGCGGGCAGCGCAACGGGCCGCCCGGCGGGGGCGGTTGGCACTCCGGCGGGTGTCACCGCGCCCTCTTCCGGGTCGGCCGGCAGGACTCCCGGCGTCGCCGGCGACGGCGGTGCCACCCCCGGGGTGGGCATGGACGCACCGGTCGTCGTGGGGCGGACCGTGCCGGCCCCTCCGAGCGCACCGGCCTTGGCACCCGACGAGGTCGTCACACACACCCCCCTGCCCGACTCCAGCGGTTTCCCCGAGTACGGAGGTGCAGGCCTGTTGCCCCCCGCTTCGGAACATCCCGTACCCACGCCCGCCGAACCGGCCGCGTGGGCGCCGCCCGGCCAGGACACGGACCCGGTCCGGTCCCGCCCGCCGGCGCGGCCGCCCGCACCGCCCGCCGGTCCCACGGCGTCGGGCGCCGGACAGCCCGACCTGCCCCGGCGCCGGCAGCCGGCGGCACCGCCGCCCGCGGCACCCGCACCGGCGCCCGCGTCCGGTGCCGCCGCGCCCGCGCCGGGCGCCGGCGGTGCCCTGTCCACGCCCGAGATCCTGCCCCAGCGGGTCCGGGGAGCCAGCCTGGCGCAGCAGTTGCGCAGGGAGGCGGCACAGGCACAGGCCGATGGCCGCCCCGGGGACGAGGGTGACGACGACGTCTTCTCCCCCGAGGCGTCCGCCCGGGCGATGAGCGCCATCCACCAGGGGCTGAAACGGGCCGGGATGTTCCAGGGCGACGAACCGCACGGCGCGCACGGGCGGCAGGACGAATCGGCGGGCCGTAGTGCCGACGAACTGTGAGGACAGTTACGCAATGACTGAGCAGGTACACACCGGACCTCAACTGGACTGGCTCCTCGACGCCCTGGTGGACAGGATCCCGGAGATCCGCTGCGCCATCGTGCTGTCCGGGGACGGTCTCCTCATCGGCAAGTCCAAGGACATGCTCCGCGACGACGCGGAACACCTGTCCGCGGTGGCGTCGGGCGTGCACAGCCTGGCGCGCGGCGCCTCACGGCACTTCCACGGCGGGCAGGTGCAGCAGTCGGTCATCCAGATGGAGAAGGCGTTCCTCTTCGTCACGGCCGCGGGCAAGGGCGCGCGGCTGGCCGCGATCGCCTCGGAGGGAGTGGACGTCGGGATCATGGCGTACGAGATGGGCACGCTCGTCAAACAGGTGGGCCAGTACCTGACCGCGGCTCCCCGCGTGCAGTCCCCGTCCGGCGGCCCCTTCCAGGATGCCTGAACAGCGGTGGCGCGACGGTCCCGAGACCGGGCGCTACTTACGGCCGTACGCCATCACCGGTGGGCGCACCCAGCACAGCCAGCACGCGTTCGCCCTGATCACACTGGTCGTCGCGCGCACCGCCCACCTCGCCGGCGCCGGTCACCTGGAACCGGAGGCGGCACACATCCTGCACCTGTGCAGGGACCGCGCACTGGCGGTCGCCGAGATCGCCGCGCTGCTGGACCTGCCGGTGAGCGTGGTGAAGGTGCTGTGCGGAGATCTGCTCGACGCCTCGCTGATACTGGTCCAGTCGCCGCCGGGGCGGGAGGACCAGCCGAGCGTGGAACTCATCGAAAGGGTGATGGATGGTATCCGTCAGCTCTGAGCCGCTCATGAGCTCCGAGCCGGTCATGCCGACCGCGCTGAAGATCCTCATCGCGGGCGGCTTCGGCGTGGGCAAGACCACCATGGTGGGCTCGGTGAGCGAGGTTCCCCCGCTGGAGACCGAGGAGCGCATGACCGAGGCGAGCCTCGGCGTCGACGACCTGGCCGGGGTGGAGGGCAAGGCCTCGACGACCGTGGCCATGGACTTCGGCCGCATCACCATCGCGCCGGAGCTGGTGCTGTACCTGTTCGGCACGCCCGGGCAGGACCGCTTCTGGTTCATGTGGGACGACCTGGCGATGGGCGCGCTCGGCGCGGTCGTCCTGGCCGACACCCGGCGCCTTCAGGCCTCGTTCGCCTCGATCGACTTCTTCGAGGAGCGCGGCATCCCGTTCGCCGTCGGCATCAACTGCTTCCACGGGCGGCGCGACTGCACGCCCGAGCAGGTGAGCGCGGCGCTGGACCTGGATCCGGCGACTCCCGTGGTGCTGTGCGACGTGCGCGACCGCGCCTCGAGCAAGCACGTCCTGCTGAGCGTGCTGGAGGCGGCCCGCGCCCGCGCGTCGGCCCGCCTGGCCTCGGCGAACCGCCCCTGATCTCCTGCCCGGGCTGCCCGGACCGCGGGCGCGCGGGCAGGGTGGCGGTGAGGACGGCACGGTGATTTGCTCGATGTGTCCGCTCCGGGAAAACGCACCGCCAAGGACATCTCGTGACCGATCCACCTCCCGCATCCGTACCGGGCGGGTCCGGGCTGGACGAGGCGGTGGCCGGGGTGCTGTTCGGGCAGTCGCCCGGCGGGCTCCACGTGTACGACACCGCGCTGCGGCTGACGCGGGTCAACACCGCCGCCCGGCACATCCGGGAGTTCCCCGTCGACCGCATGCTCGGGCGTCCGCTGCTCGACGTGCTGGAGGCCTTCCACGCCGAGGACCCGGCGGCCGTGGTGGACGCGGCGCGCGGAGTGCTGGAGACCGGGAGCCCCGTGCTCGACCTGCACTTCCGGGTGCGCAACGAGCAGGATCCGCCGCAGGAGCGGGTGGCGTCGGTGTCCGTGTTCCGGCTGGACGACCGCGAGGGAACCCCACAGGGGGTGGCCGCCACGGTCACGGACATCACCGAACGCGTCGGGGCGCAGGCGCGGCTGGAGCTGCTGGACCGGGCCACGGCGTGCGTCGGCACGACCCTCGACGTGTTCCGCACCGCGGCGGAACTGTGCGAGGTGGTGGTGCCGGAGCTGGCCGACTCGGTGACCGTGCACGTACTGGACTCCGTGCTGCGCGGACAGGCGCCCGTGCTGGGCGAGGTCACCGGCGAGCTGCCGCTGCGCCGCGCCGCCTCCCGGTCGGTGGACGGCGCCCACCCGCGGCAAGCCCCGCTGGGCGCCGCGGGCCGCCACGTATGCGTCTGCGCCGGCGGAAAGGCCCTGCCCAGCCTGTCCCCCGAGCTGACCACAGACCTGCACGCGCCCCCCGGCCCGAACCGGTGTCCCGACGCGGACCGGAACGACGTCCCGCCCCCGGCCCCCGGCCCGCCTCCGGGCTCCGGCCGACAGGAGACTCCCGGCCCGGACCTCGCCCCCGGCCCGCACCGGGACGACGGCCCAGACCCGGGCTCCGGCCCGCCCCCGGGCTCCCACCGGCACGAGACCCCCGGCCAGAACCCCGCACCCGGCCGGCGTCCGGGCTCCGGCCGACAGGAGACTCCCGGCCCGGACCTCGCCCCCGGCCCGCACCGGGACGACGGCCCAGACCCGGGCTCCGGCCCGCCCCCGGGCTCCCACCGGCACGAGACCCCCGGCCAGAACCCCGCACCCGGCCCGCCCCCGGGCCCCGGTCCGGCCCCCGGCACGGACCCCGGCCCCCGCCGGGACGCGCACGGCGGCAGCAGCCCGGGCCCCGACACCGCCGGGACGGCGGACCCCGCACGGTGTCCGGACCGCGGCCCGGACGCGCGGCGGCCTTCGGCCGGGCCGGAGTCCAGGATGACTGTGCCCATGCGGGCCCGTGGGGTGCTGCTGGGTGTGGCCTGCTTTCATCGGTGGTTGCGCGCCGTCCCCTTCGACCGCGGCGACCTGGCGCTGGCCGAGCAGCTGGCCGCCCGCGCCGCGCTGTGCCTGGACAACGCGCGCCTCTACACCCGGGAGCGCTCGGTCGCCCGTATCGTCCACCGCAATCTGCGCCACCCGGAGTTCCGCACGCACCCGGGTGTGGACACCGCGCACGCCTATCTGCCCGCGGGAGCCGGTGGCGGCTGGTTCGACGTCATTCCCCTGTCGGGCTCGCGCGTCGCCCTGGCGGCCGGGGACACCACCGGGCACCTCGTCGACGCCACGGCGGCCATGGGCGAGCTGCGCGTCGCGGCCACCGCCCTGTCCGAGCTGGACCTGCCGCCCGACGAGATCCTCGCCCGCCTCCACGACCTCACCAGCCGGTTCGCCCGCGCCCCGCGCGGTCCCGGACCCGAGGAGTCGGCCGCCCAGACCTGGCCGGCGACCTGCGTCTACCTGGTCTACGACCCGGTGACGCGCGGCTGCGCCATGGCCTCCGCCGGGCATCCCCCGCCGGCCCTGATACTCCCCGACGGCACGGTGGAGATCCTGGACGTGCCGCAGGGCCCGCCGCTGGGCCAGGGCGTCGGCGAGTACGGCGTCGCCGAGCGCACCCTGCCCGAGGGCAGCGTGCTCGTCCTCTACAACCCGGCCCTGCTGACGGACGGCACGAGTCCCGCCCCGGCGCACATCCCGCCCGCCGGGCTGCGCCGCGCCGCCGCGGCCCGCGACCGGCTGGAGGACGCCTGCGACGCCGTGGTGGACGGCCTGGCTCCCGAGCGGCCGCCGGAGGACGTCATCGTGCTGCTCGCCCGGACGCGTACGCTCCCGGCCGACCGTACGGCGTCGTGGACGCTCTCCAGCCATCCCCGCGCGGTCGCCGAGGCGCGCAGGGCGGCCGCCGCCCGGCTGACCGCGTGGGGCCTGGAGGGTCTCGTGGACGAGGCCCTGCTCGTGGTGAGCGAACTGGTCACCAACGCCGTCCGGTACGGCACCGGGTCCCTCGAGCTCCGCCTCATCCGCGAGCAGGCCCTGACCTGCGAGGTCACCGACGAGAGCAGCACCGCACCGCAGCTGCGCCGCGCCCTGGTCAGCGACGAGGGCGGCCGCGGCCTGTTCATCACCGCGCAGCTCACGGAGCGGTGGGGCGTGCGGCCCGCGCGGCGCGGCAAGACGGTCTGGGCGGAGCTGCGCACGCCGGCGGACTGACACGGCCGCCGCCGCGGCTCCGGCGTGCGGACGGCAGGGGCGCCCCTTACCGTGAGGGGCGATGATCATATCGGTGGTGTCGATGCCGGAGGGTGTCGTCACGCGTACTGACGTGTCGCAGGCGCGAGAGCGTCTCACCACGTCCGGCTTCCTGCTCGTCGACGTCCAGCTGCCGGAGGAGGGCCCGCGCGGCCCGGAAGCGGACACGCCGGACGAGGCACCGGACGACGGGCCGCGGATCGCCCGCCTGCTCGGGCTCAGGACCGAGGGTCTCCCCTGGTTCGGCAGGGCGGGCGAGCCGGTGCGGGCCGACTTCCTCGGGGACAGGATGGGCATCGTCGTACCGGTGGTCGACGGCGCCCGCGTCGCCCACGTCCACGTCTTCGTCACCGAACGGCATCTCGTCACCGTCCGGCGGGGCCCGCTCGAAGCGCTGGAGGGCTTCGCCGCGCGGCTGACGCGGGAAGGGCTCTCCGACACGGCGGCCGTGCTGTTCCTGCTGATGCAGGAGTCGCTGGAGACCTTCCGCCGGGCCGCCGTGCGGGCCCTGCTCACCACGGAGGACCTCGAGGACCGGATGTTCGAGCGGCGACGGCCCGAGCAGGTCTACCGCCTGACCCGGCTGCGCCGGAGGGCCGGCTTCCTGCACCGGGCACTCCTGCCCTATCTCCAGGTGACGGACGAGGTCTTCACGCACCGGATGATGAGCCGCGGCTTCCCCGAGGAGCGCCAGCGGCTCGCCCGCCAGTTCCAGGGCGCCGGCCGGCTGGTGCTCGCGGACATCGCGTCCCTGCAGGACGCCACCCGCCGTGCGTTCGCCAGCTACTCCTCGCTCGTCTCGGGCGAGCAGAACGGTGTGATCAACCGTCTCGCCATCGTCTCGACGATCTTCCTTCCGCTGACCTTCCTGACCGGGTACTTCGGAATGAACTTCTCCTTCCTGACGGACGAGTTGGAGAGCCGGGCCGTCTTCTGGCTCCTCGCCGTCGGCCTGCAGGCGGGGGTGCTGGCCGTCGCCGTGTACGTGCTGCACCGCACCCATCTGTGGCGCAGACTGCGCGACGACGACCCTCTCGACGAACGCTGACGGGAGGCGCGTTGACCGGCAGGACGCATGGTGCGCGGATCGTGGTCGTGATGGGTGTCTCGGTGAGCGGGAAGTCCACCGTAGGGGCGCGCCTCGCCCTGCGGCTCGGCGTGCCGTTCCAGGAGGGCGACGATCTGCACCCGGCGGCGAACCGCGCCAAGATGGCCTCCGGGCATCCGCTGGACGACGCCGACCGCGCGCCCTGGCTGGCCGCGCTCGCGGACTGGATCCGGGCGACGGCCGCCCGCGGCCGGGGCGGTGTCCTGTCGTGCTCCGCGCTCAGACGCGCGTACCGGGACGCGTTGCGGCGCTCGGGAGCGGACGTGTGGTTCGTGTACCTGGCGCTGGACCGTGCGGTGGCCGCGCGGCGGATCGCCCACCGCACGGGGCATTTCATGCCGCCCGCGCTGCTGGACTCGCAGTACGCCGTCCTGGACCCGCTGGAGGCCGACGAGCCGGGCGTCACCGTCGACGCCTCCGGCAGCGCCGCCGAGGTGGAGGCCGCGGTGCTGCTGGCCTGTGGGGCCCCCTCGTAGCGCGGTGACCGCCGCCGGCGGCTCGACGCGCCGTGGACGGGAGTGCGGCCTACTCTGATCCGGGGGGTGGCATTCGGGTGAACCGCACACCGAGAGGGGCGCCCCGATGGAGGACTACCCGCTGATCGAGAACCACGGCCTGCTGGGCGATCTGCAGACGGCGGCCCTGGTGACCACGGACGGAACGGTCGACTGGCTCTGCCTGCCCCGGTTCGACTCGCCGAGTGTGTTCGGCTCGCTCCTCGACAAGGACAAGGGCGGACACTGCACGGTGCGGCCGGTCCACCCGACCTATGCCACCAAGCAGTTGTACCTTCCCGACACCGCGATCCTGGTGACCCGGTTCATGACCGAGGCGGGCGCGGGCGAGGTGCTGGACTTCATGCCGGTGACCGGCAGGACGGCCACGGAGCGCCACCGGCTGGCGCGCATCGTCCGCTGTGTGCGCGGGAGCATGACGTTCGAGATCGTCATCGCCCCGAGGTTCGACTACGGGCGCAAGGGACACCGGCTCCACATCACCGAGCACGGAGCGGTGTTCGCCGCGGAGGACGGCTCCGAACTGACCGTCCACGCCATGCGGGAACCGGACGACGAGCGTCTCTTGGACGTCCTCACGGACCACCAGGACGACCTCCACTTCAAGCTGACGCTCCAGGCGGGCCAGCAGCGCGGGCTGATCCTCGAATGGGCGGCCGACGGCCCGCCCCGGGAGATCCGGCTGGCCGAGTACGAGGAGATCTTCGACGACAGCGTCCGCTACTGGCGCTCGTGGCTCGCCCAGTCGCGCTACACCGGCCGCTGGCGCGAGGCGGTGGAGCGGTCGGCGATCACCCTGAAGCTCATGACCTACGCCCCGACCGGCGCCCTGGTGGCCGCCCCGACGGCGGCCCTGCCGGAGCAGCTGGGAGGCGAGCGCAACTGGGACTACCGGTTCACCTGGATACGCGACGCCTCCTTCTCCGTGTACGCGCTGCTCGGACTGGGTTTCACCGAGGAGGCCACGGCGTTCATCCAGTGGCTCGGCGACCGGGTCAAGGAACGGGCCGGCAGCGACGGGGACTCGGGGCCGCTGAACATCATGTACAAGGTCGACGGATCCTCGGACCTGACCGAGGAGATCCTGTCGCACTGGGAGGGCTACGCGGGTTCCGCGCCGGTGCGGATCGGCAACGGGGCCGCCACGCAGCTGCAGTTGGACATCTACGGCGAGGCGCTGGACAGCATCTACTTCGCGCACCGGCACGGGCTCCAGCTGGGCCACCGGGGCTGGAACGCGCTGCTGACCAACCTGGACTGGCTGACCGACCACTGGGACCAGCCGGAGGAGGGCCTGTGGGAGACCCGCGGCGGCCGCGAGGACTTCACCTACGGACGGATGATGTCGTGGGTGGCCTTCGACCGGGCGCTGCGGCTGGCGCAGTCCAACGGCCGGCCCTCGGCCGCCGACCGCTGGCAGTCCGCGCGCGACGAGCTGTACGAGCAGGTCATGGCGAAGGGCTGGAGCGAGACCCGGCAGGCGTTCGTGCAGCACTACGGCAGTGACGTGCTCGACTCCTCGCTGCTGCGGATGGCGACGGTCGGGTTCATCACCCCGCAGGACACGATGTGGACCTCCTCGCTCGACGCGATGGAGCAGGAACTGGTCAGCGACAGCCTGGTCTACCGCTACAACCCCGAGGCCTCGCCCGACGGGCTGCGCGGCTCGGAGGGCACCTTCTCGCTGTGCACGTTCATGTACGTCGACGCCCTGGCCCGAGCGGGCCGCGCCGACCGGGCGCGGCTGGTGTTCGAGAAGATGATGGGGTACGCCAACCACCTGGGCCTGTTCTCGGAGGAGATCGACCCGACGGGCCGTCAACTGGGCAATTTCCCCCAGGCGTTCACGCATCTGGCGCTGATCGACGCGGCGATCACCCTGAACGGCGCCCTCGACGGCCGCTAGGAGGTGTCCGGCGCGGGTCCGAGGAGTACGAGGGTGTCGTCGTCCGAAGCGGTGGGCGGGCGGTCTCCGAGCGCGGGCTCGAGGCGGCCGTCGCGCCGTACGACGAGGACGGTGTCGTGGCCCGGTGGCGGCGGGGCGGAAGCGGGCTGTGCGCGGAAGCGGGCGCCCCGCTCGTGGCGGGCCGCCACGGTGTGCCGGGGCAGTCCGGGTCCGAACAGGGTGTCCCCGGCGGTGTAGGGGGCGACGACGCCCTGGCTGCCGGGCGGCGGGCCGATCCGGTGGACGGGGCCGTCGACGCTGTCGGCGAGGACGACGCGGGCGAGCGCGTTGAAGTCGTCGTCGTCCGTGAGCAGGAGCACGGTGGTGACTCCTTCGAGCCGGGCGCTCGGGTCGGTGGCGGCGGCCATGAGTTCGCCCGTGGCGAGTTCGATGCCCGCCTCCTCGATCCGCCGCCGCTGCTCCGCGAGGGGCGCCCACATGAGCACGTCGAGGCCGGCGGCGCGCAGGCAGAGGGCGAGGTCCAGGGCCCAGGGGGCGCCGCCGACGAGGAAGGGGCGGGCCCTGGCGGGTCCGGCCACGCCCAGCCGTTCGGCCACCGGTTTCGCGGTCAGCGCGTAGAGCGCCACCGTGGCGACGATCACCAGGAAGGTGACGGGCAGGATCTTGTCGGCGCCGCTCAGTCCCGCGCCGACGAGCGATGCGGAGAACGTCGTGGCGGTGGACGCGGCGACGATGCCGCGCGGGGCCATCCAGCCGATGAACGCCCTTTCGCCGCGCCTGAGTTCGGTCCTCGCGGTGGACAGCAGGGTGAGCAGCGGCCGGGTGACCAGGACGAGCGCGGCGACGAGGGCGAGGGTGGGCAGCAGCACGGGGACGACGAGTCTCGGGGTGACGGTCGCGGAGATGGAGACGAACAGCAGGCCGATGATGAGCTGGACCAGCGTCTCGAAGAAGGGCCGGCGCGCGGGCATGTCGAAGCCGGGCAGATTGGCGACGGCCAGCCCGGTGACGATGGCGGCGATGAGCCCGGTGTCGTCGTAGAGGATGTCGCAGCCCGCGGCCACCACGACGACGGTGGCCAGCTGGGCGAGGGTGCCGAGCGTCTCGCCGAGCCGGAGCACCCGCAAGGCGAGCCACAGCAGGGCGGTGCCGGCCGCGCCGCCGGCGAGCCCGACGGCGATGCCGCCGAGGAAGGCGCCGACCCGGAAGTGGCCGGTCTGCAGCCCGCCGGCGACCAGGGAGTGGAAGACGACGGCCCCGAGGATGCCGCCCACGGGGTCGATCAGGGACCCCTCCCACAGCAGCACCCGCCGGATCCGGTCCGAGGGCCCGACGTGTTCGAGCAGCGGCCCGACCACGGTGGGCCCGGACACCACGAGGATGACGCCGATCATGCTCGCCACGGCCACCGGCACCCCGAGCAGCACGGGTCCGAGGGCCATCACGGTCCCCCAGGTCAGCAGCACGCCGAGCACGATGAGCCGTACGACGACGCTGCGGGCCGCGCCCTTGAGGTGGCGCAGGTCCAGGCCCAGTCCGGCGTCGTAGAGGATCAGCGCCACGGACAGCGACACCAGCGGGGAGAAGGCGGCCCCGACGAGCCGGTCGGCGTGGACCACGTCGGTGAGGGCCCCGGCGGTGAATCCGGCGGGCAGCAGCAGGATCCGGGCCGGCAGCCGAAGCCGGCTCGCGAGGATCTGCGAGCCGACGGCGAGCGCGACGATCAGGCCGATGCCGAGCAGGATGTCGTTCGTGCTCACCGCACCGGCGCTCCTCGGCACGCGGACGGCGAGGGCGCTCCGCTCCGGGGGTCAGCCCTCGTCACCCGCGCCCCCGCGCCGCAGGTCGGCGTCCGTCAGGCCCTCCAGCTCGCCATGGGTGTCCAGCCAGTAGAGCAGCACCACCGCGGGCAGGACGAGGACGACCGCGACCAGGGTGACCAGGCCCAGCCAGCGCAGCGCGGTGGGCGCGCCCGCCCCCTGGGCGACGGTCAGCGAGGTCGGGATGAGGTACGGGCGCTGCGCCATGCCCCAGGCGAGCACGGCGCAGGCGACGACGCCGACCGCCGTGACGCGGGAGCCGGAGCCGCCCCGGCGGATCAGGGACCAGGCGGTGGCGAGGGTGCTGAGCGCTGCCAGGACTACGAGGACCAGGCCCACGCCGTGAGTGAGTCCGTGCCACACATGAGGTGCGTCCCCGTGGGTGACGGCCAGCGTGATCAGGGCGAGGGCGGCGACCACCGCGAGGGCGCCCAGGGCCCGCCTCCGGAAGTAGACCTCGAGGCCGGGCGCCGCGTAGCGGCGGGCGTCGGCGGCGAGGAACACGGCGCCCAGCAGGGCGGTGGTGGCGACGGCGAGCAGGCCGAACAGGACGGAGGTCGGGTTG
>NZ_BMVJ01000013.1:138258-186259 GCF_014650655.1 Streptomyces anandii JCM 4720 | reverse complement strand
GCCCAGGCGTCCGCCGACGCCCCGGTGCCCGCCGCGGCCCGGCCGGAGGCCACTCCCCCGGCCGCCGCGCCGAGGAAGAACGGCGTCAGCAGGGAGGAGACGGCGAACATCGCGCCGTACAGCCGGCGTCCGGCCAGTCGCCGTACGGGCTTGCGCAGCGCGAAGCCCGCGCCGCGCAGCACGATGCCCACGGCGGCCAGCGCCAGCGGCAGCCACATGGCGGTGAACACCCGCTGGAACAGCACCGGGAAGCCGGTCCACATGATGACCAGCACGAAGATCAGCCAGACGTTGTTGACCTCCCACACGGGGGCCATCGCGTGGTCGATCAGCTCGCGGGGCCGTTGGCCGCGCCGGGCCCCGCCCGCGGTCAGGTCCCAGAAGCCGGCTCCGTAGTCGGCGCCGCCGGCGCAGGCGTAGGCGGTGACGGCGAGCAGCAGCACCGCGGCGATGACCCCGGCGATCACGCGCGGCCCCCGGTGGGCGGGCCGGCGCCGTCACCGCCGGGGCCGGGCGGCTGCCCCGCGCCGGCCGCCGGGCGCGGCCCGTAGGGCGCGTAGGTCTCGGGTGTGTGTCCGGCGGGCGGTCTTCGGCCCGACTCGTCGGCGAGCCGCCAGCGGGCGCGCATGTGCAGCAGTACGGCGAGGAAGGACGCGAAGACGACCGCGTACACCGTGACGACCACGGCGAGCATGGTCCACACCCCGGCCGCGCCGGTCGGGGTGACGGCGTCGGCGACGCGCATGTTCCAGTAGACGATCCACGGCTGGCGCCCCACCTCGGTGGTGATCCAGCCGCATTCGACGGCGGCCACGGAGGCGAGCCCGGCCAGGGCGGCGCAGCGGAAGAACCACGGTGAGGCGGGCAGCCTGCGGTGGCGCAGCCATACGAGGGCGTACCACAGGACGAGCAGCACCAGCACGGAGCCGATGCCGACCATGATGTCGAACGCCCAGTGGGCGATGGTGGCCTCTGCGGCCGTCGGCCGGTCGCTCGCGGACACGGAGGTCAGCCCCGTCACCTTGGTGTCGGCGCGGAACCCCGCGAGGATGGAGTCGAGTTGGGGGATGCGGATGCCACCCGTGACGGTGCCGTCCGGGTGCAGCCGCCCGAAGAGGTATTCGGGCACGTGCGTGTCGGTCTTCCAGACGATCTCCATCGCCGAGAACTTCACCGGCTGCTTGTGGAAGACCTGCCGGGCGATGGAGTCGCCGAGCACGAACTGCACCGGGGTGAACACGGCGGCGAGCGTGAAGGGCACGGTGAAGCCGAGCCGGTGGTAGCGGTCGCGCCGGCCGCGCAGCCAGCCGGTGGCGTAGACGCCGGCCACGACGTACCCGGCGGTCACCAGCATCGCCACCACGAAGTGCCAGTACTGCGGCCCGAACATGGGCGTGAAGACCGCCTGCCGGACGTTCACGTCGACGGGGTTGCCGGCGGAGTCTAGGGTGAAGCCCTGGGGGGTGTTCATCCAGGAGTTGGCGGCGAGGATGCCGAAGGCGCCCAGCAGCGCGGCGGCGGGCAGCGGCAGCGCGAGCAGGAAGTGGGCGCGGGCGGGGAGTCTGCGCCAGCCGTACAGGTAGATCGCGATGAGCACGGCCTCCAGGAAGAACGCCCAGGCCTCGACGCCGAACCCGATGCCGAAGACGTCTCCCCAGCGGCCCATCATGCCCGGCCACAGCAGCCCGAACTCGAAGGACAGCACGGTGCCGGTGACGACGCCGATCGCGAACTGCACCGCCATGACCGCCGACCAGCGCCGGGCGAGCAGCAGCGCGGTCGCGTCGCCGCGGCGCAGGCCGTAGCCGTGCATGATGAGCGTGATCAGCGGCATCGCCACGCCCAGGGGTACCAGGACGATGTGCGAGCCGAGGGTGAAGGCCATCAGCGATCTGGCCGGCAGCATCTGCGCCGGCACATCCGCCTGGAGCAGGACCGCGAGGTGCATGGGCGCGTGTTCCCCCTTCGGGCGCGGCGCGGTTGGGGGGAAGTCAGCCTCCGGTGGCGAAGCCGGGGAAGAGGGTCATCCCGCCGTCGACGAAGAGGGTGGTGCCCACGACGTAGTCCATGAGGTCGGAGGCGAGGGCGACGGCCGCGTGGGCGATGTCCTCGGGGTCGCCGACACGTTCGTAGGGGATCAGCCGCAGGAGGTCCTTCTCGGCGTCGGGCGTCTGCCAGGCGTCGCGGTTGATGGGGGTCCTGATGGCGCCGGGGGCGATCGCGTTGACCCGGATCTTCTTCGGGGCGAGTTCCTGGGCCAGCGTCTCCATCATCATCTGCACGCCGCCCTTGGACGCCGCGTAGTTGACGTGGCCGGCCCAGGGGATGACCTGGTGCACCGAACTCATGCAGATGATCTTGCCGGCGGCGCGGGAGACCTCGGGCACGACGCCGCGGCGCATGAATTCCTTGGCCGCCTCCCGGGCGCACAGGAACTGCCCGGTGAGGTTGACGTCCAGGACCTTCTGCCACTGGGCGAGGGTCATCTCGGTGAAGGGGGCGTCCCGTTGCAGGCCGGCGTTGGCGACCAGGATGTCGAGGGTGCCGAACTCCTGGACCGTGCGCTGCATCATGGCGGCGACCTGGCCCTCGTCGGACACGTCCGCCTCGTGCGCCACCGCCCGTACGCCGAAGGAGGCGATCTCCTCGACCACCGCCTCGGCGTCCTCGCGGCCGGCCACGTAGTTGACGACCACGTCGGCCCCGGCCTTGCCCAGGGCGATCGCGGTGGCCTTGCCGATGCCCGAATTCGCGCCGGTGACCAGCGCCTTCTGCCCCTTGAGCAGGTGCTCGGGGACCACTGCCCGAGGTGCGTCCTGGCTGGAACCCACGATGACCGTCTCCTCCGCTGCGTGAACCGGCCGGCCGGGCTCCGGCCGGAAGCCTCATGCGCCACCTCATCACCCCGCCGGTGCGGCGGCACGCCGGAGCGGCCCCGGTTCGGCCGCCCGGCTGACGCCTTCGCCCGGCCGGACGCACGGCAGGCGCCGGGCAGGCGCCCGCGACGCCGGGTGCCCGCGACCACGGCCGCCATGCCATGGGCACGTCGAACTGGAGTCGCCGCTACATGGGACCGCCTCCGCCGGCCCGGCCGGCGCCCGCGGCGGGTGGGGCGGCTCCCGCGGCGGGTGGGGCGGACGGCGGGGGCGCGGCCGCTTCGCCGGCCGGGGGCACCGCGCGGCCGGGCGGCAGGAGTTCGACCGTGACGAAGCCGACCACGGCGGCGAGGATCACGACGGGGATCATCGCGCCGCTGCCGAGCAGCAGCACGACCAGCAGCACGCTGCTGACCGGCAGCCGCAGCGCGGCGGCCGAGGACGCGGCCATGCCCGCCGCCATGCCGGGCACGACGCCGAGGCCCGGCAGCGGAGCGATGAGGACACCGACCGCGGCGCCCAGGAAGAGCGAGGGGAACACCGGGCCGCCTCGCAGGCTGCCCAGACACAGCGCGTAGGCCGCCGACTTGCACAGCAGCACGGCGACCAGGGCGCCCACGCCCCAGGCGTACGGCTGCTGGGCCAGCCCGGCCAGCGTGGCCTGGCCGGAGGACGCGACGTCCGCGGGCGACCGGCCGACGGCGAGGGCGTAGACGGCGGCGCACACACCGGCGCACAGGGCGCACAACGCCGTACGGAGGACCGGTCCACGCGCGACGAACACCGCGGTCAGGCGTCCGGCGGACAGCACGGTGTGGACGACGACGGCGATACCGACGGCCATCAGCACGGACCAGAACACGTCCCCGGCGTCCAGCCGGGGGAACGGCACACCGGGCTTCATCGACAGGTTCCCCGTGGCGAGACCGGTCCAGCGGCCGAACCCGGTGAAGACCAGCGAGCCGACGCCGCTGGACAGCAGCGCGGGCAGCATGACGGCGAAGAGCTGCGGCCCGCCGACCCCCGCGACCTCGATCAGGATCACCGCGCCGACCAGTGGGTTGCCGAAGATGGCGGACAGGGCCGCGGCGGACCCGGCCGCGCCGAGGAGTGCCGAGCCCTGCGGCGTCGCCGGCGCCCGGGCCAGGTCGCGGAAGAGCAGCGCCAGGCCGCCGCCGAGCGCGATCAGCGGGGCCTCGGGGCCGAGCGTCGCCCCGAGGGGAAGGCTCGCGACCGCGGCGAGGATCACTCCCGGCAGCGCGGCCGAGGTCGCCTCCGGGGCGTGCAGTCCGGACGCGGGGACATGGCCGCCCGCGCCCGGCAGCCACCGCGCGACGACGCCGACGACGAGGCCGCCGAACAGCAGCAGCGGCAGCGGCCACCACCACGGGGGCGTGTTCCAGCCGAGGCCGGCGGGCAGCTCGGCCCACAGCAGGTGCTCCAGCTCGTGGATCCCGGCGAGGAAGAAGAAGGCGGCCAGGGAGACCGGGATACCGATGAGCGCGGAGAACAGCAGCGCCTTCAGGTAGGCGGGCTGTCTCAGCAACTCCCGCAGCCGGTCGGCCTCCTCGGGCTGCGTACCGGCGGAAGGCGCGGCCGGCGGCGCCGGGCCCTGGACCGCTCCTCCCATGCTCACTCATCTCCCCTCCGGGCCGGCCGTGCCGCCATTGCAGCACCCGCGCCACGACCTCGCACCGCGACCTCACACCGCGACCTCGCACCGCGACCGAGGGCCCTCGCGCACGGACTCTTGACGAGTACACGCAGAGGCCGAAGAATGAGCGCGCTCTTTGACAACGTTGTCCAAGCTTCGGGGAGGGGCTGGCGCCCATGAGATGGACTCGACGGATACGTGGCGGCCTGGGCGTGGTGGTGGCGGCGGGCGCGCTTCTCGGCGGCGCCCTGGCCGCACCCTCGGCACAGGCGGCCGCCGGCGGCGCGGATCCGGCGGCCGCCGTCCGTGGCGGCCGACTCACCGATCTGGTGAACCCGTTCATCGGCACCGAGAACGAGGGCAACACCTACCCCGGTGCGGCCGTGCCCTTCGGGATGGTGCAGTTCTCCCCCGACACCGGCCACAACACCGGCTACGACCACTCCCAGAACCGCATCCGGGGCTTCTCGCTCGTCCATCTCTCCGGCGTCGGCTGCGGCCTCGGCGGCGACCTGCCCGTCCTGCCCACCACGGGTGACGTCACGGAGACCGACTACGCGAAGTACGCGGCCGAGTTCGGCCACGACACCGAGCAGGCGAGCCCCGGTTACTACAAGGCCGACCTCAAGAGCGGCATCGAGGCCGAGCTGACCGCGACCGCGCGCACCGGCGTGCAGCGCTACACCTTCCCCGCCACCGACAAGGCCAACGTCCTGCTGAACGCGGGCCAGTCACTGCACCGGACGATCTCGACCGAGGTGGAGATCCTCGACAACCGCACGGTGCGCACCGCGATCACCGGCAGCGGCTTCTGCCAGGACACCAAGCCCTACACGGTCTACACGATCACCCGCTTCGACCGCCCGTTCACCGCCTACGGCACCTGGGACGGCTCCACTGTCACCGGCGGCGCCAGGACCGGACGAGACGGCGCCTACGTCCGCTTCGACACCACCAAGGACCGTACCGTCGAGGCGACCACGGCCCTGTCGTACGTCGACGCCCGTGGCGCGGCCCTCAACCTCCGCGCGGAGGGCGGGCGTTCCTTCGACAAGGTGCGCGCGGCGGCACAGCGCGCCTGGGAGGACCGGCTGGACGACGTCCGGGTGCGGGGCGGCGACGACACCCTGCGCCGGACCTTCTACTCGTCCCTGTACCGGTCGTTCCTCGCACCCAACATCGGCGGCGACGTGGACGGCCGCTACACCGGGTGGGACCAGAAGGTGCACCGGGCCCGGGGCTTCACGTACTACCAGAACTGGTCCCTGTGGGACACCTACCGCACCCAGACCCAGTTGCTGTCGCTGCTCGCGCCGCGCGAGGCACGGGACATGGCCATCTCCGTCATCAGGATCGACGAGGAGAGCGGCTGGCTGCCCAAGTGGGGCTACGGCACGGTCGAGACGAACATCATGACGGGCGACCCGGTCACCCCCTTCCTGACCAACGCCTATCAGCAGGGGCTGCTCAAGGGCTGGGAGGAGCGCGCCTACCGCGCCCTGAGGAAGAACGCCGACGGGGTGCCGCCGGCCGGCTCGCCCGCCGTGGGCCGCGAGGCCAACAAGGAGTACATCGCGGGCGGTTTCGCCCCGTACGTCAAGGGCCGCCCGCACGCCAAGCCCGGCGACTCCGACTACGACCACGGCGCGTCCGCGACGCTCGAGTACGCCCTGTCCGACGCGATGCTCGCCGAGATGGCGCGCGGGCTCGGCCACGACGCCGACGCGGCGCGCTACGCCGCCCGGGCCCAGAACTACCGGAAGATCTTCGACCCCGCCACGGGCTTCTTCCGCGCACGCGACGCCTCCGGCGCCTTCACCGGCCCCGCCGACCCGGCGCGGAGCGAGGGGTTCCACGAGGGAACGTCCTGGCAGTACCAGTGGCTGGTGCCGCAGGACCTGCCGGGCGTGATCGGCCTGATCGGCGGGAAGCAGGCGGCCAACGACCGGCTGGACTCCTTCTTCGCCTACGACCGGCTCGTGAAGGACCCGGCGAAGACGGCCCGCGAGGTGTGGGTGAACGGCCCCTACGACTACTACAACGCGGACAAGTACAACCCGCAGAACGAGCCCGACCTCATCGCCCCGTACACCTACCTGTCGACCGGGCAGCCCTGGAAGACCACCGACGTGGTGCACGCGGCGCTGACCCTGTTCACCGACACCCCGACCGGCATGACCGGCAACGACGACCTCGGCACCATGTCCGCCTGGAACGTGCTGTCGTCGATCGGCGTCTTCCCGGTCCAGCCCGGCTACGCCACCTGGGGCCTGTCCACGCCCGTCTTCGAACGGGTCGACCTCACCCTCGACCGGCGCTACTACCCGCACGGCTCGCTCACGATCAAGGCCCCCGGGACCTCGGACACCCGCCGCTACGTCCAGTCGGCCCGCGTCGACGGTTCCTCCTACGGGCGCACGTATCTGACGACCGGGGACCTGCGCCACGCCCGCTCGCTGTCCTTCACGCTCGGCACCGAGCCCTCCGCGTGGGGCACGGGCGCGGAGGCGGGGCCGCCGGCGCTGAACTGACCCGGCCGCCCCAGGGGCCCGGACCCCGGTCACACGTTGCAAAGGGTTCTTCGCGAAGAAATCTTTGCGAAGAACCCTTTGCAAACATCTCTCCGCGGTTTACGCTGCTCGGTATGACTGATCCCGAGGAGCGGACCGCGGACCCGGCGCCGGGCACGGACGCGGTCGTGCTGGACGCCAAGGGCCTGCGCGCCCTGGCCCACCCCGTCCGCGTGCAACTGGTCGGACTGCTGCGCAAGTACGGCCCCTCGACGGCCACCCGCCTCGCCGAGCGGCTGGGCGTCAACTCCGGGACTGCCAGCTACCATCTGCGCCAGCTCGGCGCGGCCGGCTTCGTCGAGGAGGACACCGGACGGGGCAACGCGCGCGAGCGCTGGTGGCGTTCGGTGCACCTGTCGACGGAGTTCGACGACCCCGAACTGGCCGAGCGGGAGCCCGAGGCCACGCTGGCCTATCTGCAGTCCGTCGCCGCCGCCTACACCCTGCGCACCCAGCGGGCCCTGAACGAACTGCAGACCATGCCCCGGGCGTGGCGTGACACCTTCGACATGAGCGACTGGGCACTGCGCCTGACCCCCGAGGAAGCCGCCGCGCTGCGGCGGGAGTTGAGGGACGTGGTCGCCCGCTATCGCAGGGACGTGCCGGAGGAGGCGGCGACGGCGCCCGCGGGCGCGGCACGACTCGCCGTGATCAGCCATCTCCTGCCCGAACTGGACGCGCCCGCGCCGGACACACCGACGGATACGCCGTGACGGGGGCCGTCCCTTCCGGCGGGCGCCCCGGGCGGGCGGCGGACGGCGGGCGGTCCATGCGGCCGCTGTACGGCGTGCTGGCGGCGATGGCCGTGTCCCTGACGGGCACCCGGGTCTCCGCCGTCGCGCTGCCGTGGTTCGTGCTCGTCACCACCGGCAGCGCCACGCAGACCGGGCTGGTGGCCTTCTGCGAGATGACGCCGTATGTGCTGGTCAAGGCGTTCACCGGGCCGGTGGTGGACCGGATCGGGCCGCGGGCCGTGTCCTGGACCACCGATCTGGCCAGCGCGGCGGCGGCCGCCGCGGTGCCGCTGTGCCACGCCCTGCATGTGCTGTCCCTGCCGCTGTTGCTGGTGCTGGTCGCGCTGATCGGCGCGGCGCGCGGTCCGGGCGACCTGGCCAAGGAGGTCATGGTCCCCGAGGCGGCCGAGCGCGGCCGGGTGCCGCTGGAGCGGGCCACCGGACTGTCGGGCGTGACCGAGCGGCTGGCCTCCACGGTCGGTCCGGCGGCCGGCGGCTCCCTGGTGGCGCTGCTCGGCCCACTGCCGGGACTCGTCGTCAACGCGGGTTGTTTCGCCCTCGGTTCGCTGATCATCGGCCTGACGCTGCCGCGCGGCATGGGACACGCGGCCGAGGAGCCGACGGTGCGGGAGGACGCGGGCAGCGCGGCCGGCGAAGGCGGCGGCGTGGGCTACTGGCGGCGGTTCGGCGAGGGGTTCACGTTCCTGCGCGGCGAGCCGCTGCTGCTCACCGTGATCGTCATGGTGGGCGTCACCAATCTGCTGGACGCCGCCTTCACCACGGTGCTCATGCCGGTGTGGGCCAAGGAGTCCGGCAACGGGCCGGCCGCGCTGGGCCTGATGGGCAGCGCCGCGGGGGCCGCCGCGGTGTGCGGCAGCCTGGTCGCCGCGCTGACCGGGCACCGGCTGCCGCGCCGGCTGGTGTTCTTCTCCGGCTTCCTGCTGGCCGGGGCGCCGAGGTTCCTGGTGCTGGCCGCGGGCGCGCCGATGTGGGCGGTGCTGACGGTGTTCGCGATCGGCGGGTTCGGCGGGGGCTTCCTCAACCCGGTGCTGGGCGCGGTCCTCTTCGAGCGGGTGCCGCGCCGGATGCTGGGCCGGGTCAACGCGCTCGGCGACTCGCTCGCCTGGGCCGGCATCCCGCTCGGCGGGCTGATCGCCGGGGCTGCGGTGGCCTCCCTGGGCCTCGTGCCGGTGCTGCTGGTGGGCGGGGTGGCGTACTTCCTCACCACGAACCTGACCGGGCTGCGTCCGGAGTGGCGCGAGATGGACGCCGCGCGCGGGCGGACGGTCCCCGGCCCGCGCGCGGAGCGCGAGCCGGGGATCGGGGCGGCCGCCGCCGCGCGGCCCGGTTCCGCAGGCTCCTGACCGGCCCCGGGCCGGGAGCGGCGCAGGGACTACGGCCGGCCGGGCGGGACCGGGGTGGCCTGGTGGTAGTACATGCGCCAGTCCCCCGTGTCGCCGCTTCTGCGCCACAGCGAGCTGCGGCGGACGCGCCGGCCGCCGAGCGCCGTCTCGTAGGTGAGGTGCACCAGCCCGGGCGCCAGCACCGCTCCGCTCATGTGCGACGGCTCGTGGCGCGGTCCCCGGCCGGTCGCGCCGGCCAGGTCCGGCAGCGCGGCGAGCATCTCGTCGTACGTCCACCGCCGTCCCGAGGCGCCGACCTCCACGAACTCCGGGTCCAGCAGGACCGTCGCCCGCTCCCGGGAGGCCCGCACGGCGGGGTCCATGAGCCGCAGCTCCGCCGCGACGGCAGCGTTAACCTGCTCGGTCTCGTCACTCATCCCCCCATCCTGGCGCAAGGACGGGGGGTTCAGGACTCGGTCTCCTGCCGGGCCAGGGCGAGCACGCCCGCGACGACCAGGGCGATGCCGCAGAGCGCAGGCAGCAGCCACCAGCCGGCGCGTACGTGCTCCTCGTAGACGAGCACGCCGAGCAGGAAGCTCACCACGGCGTCGCCCAGGGTGAGCGCGGGCTGCGAGGCGATCAACGGGCCTCCCTGGAGGGCGTGTTCGAGGAGCAGCATGGCGCACACCCCGCTCGCCCCGAAGGCGTAGGTCTGCCAGGAGGTGAGGAACGCCCCGAGGCCGGCGTCGGTGAGGATGTGCACGGCCGTCTTCATCAGGCCGGCCGTCAGCGCGAAGCAGACGGCGGTCGCGGAGCCGAGGGCGGCGGCGCGGAACCTGCCGGGCGGCCGGCGCAGCCCCGTCGCGGTCAGCACGACGACGGCGCCCGCGCAGGCGGCCAGGACGGGGAGCCAGCGGTCGATGGACACGTGGGTGCGGTTGCCGGTGGGCGCGGCGGACAGCAGGGCGATGGCCAGTCCCGCGACGACCACGACGAGCCGCAGCACCAGCGCGCCCGAGGGCCGGTGGCGCCGCAGCAGCGCGGCGAGCACCAGGGCGAGCGGCAGTTCGAGGACGAACAGGGGCTGCACGAGGGACAGCGGTCCGGTCGCCAGCGCCACCGCCTGCCACACACCGGCGGCGATCACCGTGAGTATCCCGGCCAGCCACACGGGCCGGCGCAGCAGGTCGAGGATCAGCCCCGGCCGGAAGCCGCGGGACTGCGGCACGGTCAGCGCGGCCCGGCGCTGCAGGACGGTGGCGAGGGCGTTGCTGAAGGCGGCCAGGAGCGCGAACAGCACCGGCAGGACGATCCCCATGCCCACATCCTTCGCGGAACCGGCCGCTCCGGCGTGCCGCGACGCGCCCTCTCCCCCACTGTTGGTGGCAGGAAAGGAGCAGTCATGCCGAGCAGCGGAGGGGACGCGTCGCGGTGGCGCGCGCGGTACTCCCGGCTGGTGTCCTCCGCGCGGGCCGCCCATGCGCGGGCCGAGACGCGGTTCCCGGTGATCACCCATCTCGCGGACCGCATGGTGTCGGTGAACATCTTCGACTCCGCCACCCGGCTGGCGGCGCAGTGCTTCCTGACGGCGGTTCCGCTGCTGTTCGTCGTCACCGCCTACGCGCCCGCGGCCGTACAGCGTCAGATGGCCAGCTCACTGCGATCGGTGTTCGGGCTGACCGGGGCGGCCTCCGAGCAGCTCCAGCAGGTCCTCCAGCCGGTGTCCGACGACCTGCGGCAGGCCACCGGAGTGGTCGGCGGGCTGATGGTGCTGCTGTCGGCGACCGCGGTCAGCCGGGCCGTGCAGCGCCTGTGCAAGCGCGCCTGGGAGATCCCGCGCGCGGGCACCAGGGTCGCTCCCTGGCGGTGGCTGGCCTGGCTGCTGCTGTGGCTCGCGGCCCTGGTCGTGCAGGGGCCCCTGCACAACGGGTTCGGAGTGGGTGTCTGGCTCGGCGTGCCGCTGCTGCTGGTGACGCAGACGCTGCTGTGGTGGTGGACCCAGCACCTGCTGCTGGGCGGGCTGGTGCGCTGGAAGCCCCTGCTGCCGGGCTCCGTGCTCACCGCCCTGGTGCTCACCGCGCTGTCGGTGACGGCGCGGCTCTACATGCCGCGGGCACTCAACCGCACCCTCGCCGAGTACGGCTCCGTGGGGTCGGTGTTCGTGCTGCTGTCCTGGCTGATCGTGGTGTGCGTGGCGGCCACGGTGGCGCTGAGCGCGGGCGCGGTCGCCGCCCAGGAGCCGTTCCTGGCCGGCCGGCTGGGCAGCCCCGCTCCCCTGCGCGAGCGCGGTCCGGGGTGAGCCGCGCCCGCGCGGCGGGTCAGCCGTGGGAGACGTTCAGCCCGTAGAACGCGACCCGGGCTCCCTTGGTGGTGCTGTCCGAGGAGGACTGGTTGTAGGAGCCGGCCTTGAAGTACTGCTTGTACTGCTTGAAGGACGAGGGGATGGAGTAGTGGGTGGTGCCGCCGTTGACGGTCAGGTCGATGGTGTCGCCGCCGGAGACCGCGATGGTGTAGCTCCACGTCTTGCCGACCGGCACATGGCCGACCGGGTGCGGGGTCTGGCCGCCGGAGGGCGAGTTCTCGGTGCCGAGGACGATGTCCCCGTTCGCGTGGTAGTAGAGCTCCAGGAGCGGCTTGGTCGAGGAGCCGCCGGTGCCGAGGTGTATCTGCCCCACGCACACGTTGGACGTCACGGACACCACGCGCAGGGTGGCGCTCAGCCGATGCGAGCCGCCGAGCGCCCAGTTGGCGGGGCTGCCGTCGCGGTTGGTCTCGCGGAGCTCGGAGCGGGCGTAGTGCGAGTTGGGGGTGGTGACGCCCTTCTCGGGGGCCCAGAAGGTCATCGCCCCGTCGCGGGCGTCGGTGTAGAAGTAGGCGTCCTGGTAGCCGTGGGCTCCCTGCAGCCGGGACGAGGGGATGGTGGTCGGGGAGCCGGGTGAGCCGACGGGCTCCTGGAGCTGCCAGGTCGACAGGTCGAAGTTGCCGCCGGGCGCGACCTTCGGATCGGCAGCGCCGGCGCTGCCGGTGCCGAGGACCGCGAGGGCGCCGGCGAGGCCCGCGACGGTCGCCGTCGCGAGCAGCTGGGAACGGGTCATGTGGGGGGGGCCACCCTTCGATGGAGAGTTCACGTGAGTGAACGCGGTGCGCATGTATGGATGACGAGCTGACCCGTGAACCTAAAGGTCTGAACCAAAGGCGTCAAGGGGTGGGGAGGGACGGCGGGGACGGATGCACGCAGGGGCGCTGTCCGGCCCGTTTGGGTGCACAGTGGAAGGAGCACTACCGCAACGGGAGGCGGCCATGATCGTCCTCGGTGTCATCCTGCTCATCGTCGGTTTCGTCACCGGCATCTCCATCCTGTGGACCATCGGCATCATCCTCGCCGTGGTCGGCGCCGTCCTGTGGATCCTCGGCTCCATGGGGCACGCGGTGGCCGGACACCGCCACTACTGGTGATCCACGGGCCCGCCCTCGGCCGGCCGCGACCGTCGTCCGCCCCCGCGCACAGCCCGCACCCCAACTGCCGTACGGCCACGGCCGGGCGACGACTGCCGGCGGTGCACGGGGGTACCCGGACAGACACAGGCTGACCTTCGGTCGAAGGGATTCCGGTCATGACTGAGGACAAGAGCAGCCCCGTACCCGGTGAGGCGCGCACGGCGGACGTGCGCCCGGCGCCCCAGGCGGACCCGGCGCCCCTGGGCCTGGCGGGCTTCGCGCTCACCACCCTGCTGCTGTCCATCATCAACACCAACCTGCTCAAGGAGACCGGCGCGATCGTGCCCGTGCTGGGCCTGGCGGCGTTCTACGGCGGGATCGCGCAGTTCGTCGCGGGGCTGTTCGAGTTCCGGCGCGGCAACACCTTCGGCGCGACCGCGTTCGCCTCCTACGGCGCCTTCTGGATGAGCTACTGGTGGATCGTGACGCACGTGGCCACCGCCGGCGACGTGCACAACGCCATCGGGCTGTACCTGCTCGGCTGGGGCATCTTCACCGCGTACATGGGCGTGGCCGCGCTGCGCACCACCCTCGCCGTGCTGGGCGTGTTCGTCCTGCTGACGATCACCTACATCCTGCTGGCCATAGGTGAGTTCCAGGGCGGGGCGCCGCCGCACATCTGGACCGAGGTCGGCGGCTGGTTCGGCATCGCCACCGGGCTCGTCGCCTGGTACGCCTCCGCGGCCGCCGTGATCAACGACTCGCACGCGCGGACCGTGCTGCCCACGGGCCCACGCGGCCCCGAGCGGACGCGGGCCGTCCGCGGCTGAGACACCACGCGGCCGCACCGCACACGGCGGCGGACACCGCGCCGGACGCCGCCTCGGACATCGCACCGCACACAGCCCCGGTATCCGGGCCGGACGACAGGAGGCGCTCGTGTTGCCGGATGTGCGGGGCCGCCTGGGCAGGAGTCTGTTCCACCGGGTCGCGGGCCCGGAGGGGCCGGCCCGCCGCGCCCGCATCCACGGCACGCCGGGACCGCGCTGGTTCGGCCCCGAGCGCCCCATCCGCACGGTGCACGCGGACGCGGCCATGTTCACCGGAGGCCTCGCCGCGCTGCTGCTGCAGTCCCTGCACCCGCTCGCCATGGCGGCCGTCGCGGCCCACTCCGGCTACCGGGGCGATCCCTGGGGGCGGCTGCAACGCACCAGCACGTTCCTGGCCGTGACGACCTACGGCACCGCCGGCGACGCTCAGCGCGCCGTGGACCGTGTTCGTGGCATCCACGCAAGGATCAGCGGGACCACCGCGGACGGAGAGGCGTACCACGCCGCCGATCCGCACCTGCTCGCCTGGGTGCACCTGTGCGAGACCGACTGCTTCCTGCGCGCCCACGAGCGCTACGGCGCCCACCGACTGGACGCCGACGGCTACGACGCCTACGTCGCCGACACCGCGCGGGTCGCCGGGGCCCTGGGCGTGGCCGATCCGCCGCGCGACCGCCGGGCCCTGACCGAGCGCCTGGACGCCTACCGGCCCGAGCTGCGCGCCACCCCCGAGGCCCGGGCCGCCGCGCGCTTCCTGCTGCTCCGGCCGCCGGTGCCGCCGCCCGCGCTGCCCTTCTACGCCGTGCTCGCCGCGAACGCCGTCTCGCTCCT
This sequence comes from Streptomyces anandii JCM 4720, assembly GCF_014650655.1. Lineage (GTDB taxonomy): Bacteria > Actinomycetota > Actinomycetes > Streptomycetales > Streptomycetaceae > Streptomyces > Streptomyces anandii. The sequence continues at coordinate 171,983 of NZ_BMVJ01000013.1, read as the reverse complement.
TCCCCCCTGGGCGCGCGGCCTGCTGTGGCTGCCGCGGGTGCCGCTCGTCGAGGACGTCGCCGTACGGCCCGCCGGGCACGCGCTGACGTGGGCCATCCGCTGGGCTATGAACCCACCGCCGCCGTCCCCCGCCGACCGTACGGACGACCCGGCGGACCCCGCACGTCAGGGTGCCGTCAAGGCCCGGGGAAGCGGCGTATAAGAGCCGTCAACGGCGGCCGGAACAGGGCCGGAACAGGGGTTTGCTCTAAGGGTCCGATCCGGTCACGGCCGGATTCCGCCCTTCCCCAGGAGTTCGCGATGGCCGATCTGGCCTTCGTCCTCACCACATGCGCCCTCTTCGCGCTGATGGCCCTCGTCGCCAAGGGGGTGACGAAGCTGTGACCGCCGAGAACGTCGTCGGCCTGGTCGTGGCCGTCGCCCTGCTGGGCTATCTCGTCCTCGCCCTGATCTTCCCGGAGAGGTTCTGACCCGCGCCCATGAGTCCCGTACTGGCCGGCGTGCTCCAGTTGCTCGCGCTCCTCGCGGCGCTGGCGCTCGCCCACGTCCCTCTCGGCGCCTACCTGGCCCGGGTGTACTCGGCGCGGCGGCACTGGCGCGTCGAGCGATGGATCTACCGCGGCATCGGAGCCGACCCCGACACACAGATGCGCTGGCCCGCCTATCTGCGCGCGTTGCTCGCCTTCTCCGCGGCCGGCGTGCTCTTCCTGTACCTGCTCCAGCGCCTCCAGGGCTTCCTGCCGCTGTCGCTGGGTTTCCGTTCCATCGAGCCTGCCCAGGCGTTCGACACAGCCGCCTCCTTCGTCACCAACACCGACTGGCAGTCGTACTCCGGCGAGCAGGCCATGGGCCACGTGGTGCAGACCGCCGGGCTCGCGGTGCAGAACTTCGTCTCGGCGGCCGTGGGCATGGCCGTCGCGGTGGCCCTGGTGCGCGGCTTCGCCCGGTCGCGCACCGGTGAACTGGGCAACTTCTGGGCCGACCTGGTGCGCGGCACCGTCCGTGTCCTGGTGCCCGGCGCGGCGATCGCCGCGGTCGTCCTGGTGGCGTGCGGGGCGATCCAGAACTTCTCCGGCATCCACGAGGTCGGACAGTTCATGGGCGGCTCCCAGCAGTGGAACGGCGGCGCCGTCGCCTCGCAGGAGGCCATCAAGGAGCTGGGCACCAACGGCGGCGGCTACTTCAACGCCAACAGCGCCCATCCCTTCGAGAACCCCACCCCGTTCACCAACCTCTTCGAGATCTTCCTGATCCTGGTCATCCCGTTCTCGCTGACCCGCGCCTTCGGCGTGATGGTCGGCAGCGTGCGGCAGGGGTACGCGATCCTCGCCACGACGGTCACCATCTGGCTCGGCTTCACGGCCCTCATGATGTGGACCGAATTCGCCCACCACGAGGGCGCGTTGCGGATCGCGGGCGGGGCGATGGAGGGCAAGGAGGCCCGCTTCGGCGTCGGCGCCTCCGCCATCTTCGCGGTGACCACCACGCTTACCTCCACCGGCGCGGTGGACTCCTTCCACTCCTCCTTCACCGGCTTCGGCGGCGGCATCGCGATGCTCGGCATGATGCTGGGCGAGATCGCCCCCGGCGGCACCGGCTCGGGTCTGTACGGCATGCTGATCATGGCGGTGATCGCGGTGTTCATCGCGGGCCTGATGGTCGGCCGCACGCCCGAGTACCTGGGCAAGAAGATCGGCGCGCGGGAGATCAAGCTCGCCGCCTGCTACATCCTCGTCACCCCGGCGCTGGTGCTGGTCTTCTCCGCCCTGTCCATGGCGCTGCCGACCCCGCCGCACTCGATGCTCAACTCCGGCCCGCACGGCTTCTCCGAGGTGCTGTACGCCTTCACCTCGGCGGCGAACAACAACGGTTCGGCCTTCGCCGGACTGAACGCCGACACCGACTGGTTCAACACCACCACCGGCCTTGCGATGCTCCTCGGCCGCTTCCTGCCGATGGTGTTCGTCCTGGCGCTGGCCGGCTCGCTGGCCCGGCAGCAGCCGGTCCCGGTCACCGCGGGCACCCTGCGCACCGAGAAGCCGCTGTTCACGAGCCTGCTCGTGGGCGCGATCCTGATCATCACCGGGCTGACCTACTTCCCGGCACTGGCGCTGGGACCGCTGGCCGAGGGGCTGGCCTCATGACCGTCCGTACACGCGAACACGAGGACTCGATGTCCACTGCCACTCCCACCCGGGCACCGCACAGTGACGTGCCCACCGGCCACGGGTCCGCCCACAAGCGGGTCGGCGCGGGCCTCTTCGACGCGCGGCAGCTCCTGCGGTCGCTGCCCGACGCCTTCCGCAAGCTGGACCCGCGGGTGATGGTGAAGTCGCCCGTGATGTTCGTGGTGTGGATCGGCTCGGCGCTGACCACGGTGTTCGCGCTGACGGACCCGGGCGACCGGTTCGGCTGGGCGATCAGCGCCTGGCTGTGGCTGACCGTCGTCTTCGCCAACCTCGCGGAGGCGGTCGCCGAGGGCCGGGGCAAGGCCCAGGCGGACACCCTGCGCCGGGCCAGGACCGGCACCGTCGCCCGGCGGCTCGCGGGTGGGCGCGAGGAGCGGGTGCCGGGCACCGAACTGCGCGTCGGGGACCTGGTGGTCTGCGAGGCCGGCGACATCGTCCCCGGCGACGGCGACGTCGTCGAGGGCGTGGCGTCGGTGGACGAGTCCGCCATCACCGGCGAGTCGGCGCCGGTAATCCGCGAGTCGGGCGGCGACCGTTCGGCGGTCACCGGGGGCACCAAGGTGCTCTCCGACCGCATCGTCATAAGGATCACGACCAAGCCCGGCGAGACGTTCATCGACCGGATGATCGGCCTGGTGGAGGGCGCCGCGCGCCAGAAGACCCCCAACGAGATCGCGCTCAACATCCTGCTGGCCTCGCTGACGATCGCCTTCCTGCTGGCCTGCGCCACACTGCCGCCGTTCGCCACTTACGCGGGCACCCACCTGACCATGGTGGTGCTGGTGGCCCTGCTGGTCTGTCTGATCCCCACCACGATCGGCGCGCTGCTGTCCGCGATCGGCATCGCCGGTATGGACCGTCTGGTACAGCGCAACGTGCTGGCGATGTCGGGACGGGCGGTGGAGGCCGCCGGCGACGTCTCCACGCTGCTGCTGGACAAGACGGGCACCATCACCCTCGGCAACCGCCGGGCCGCCGAGTTCGTCCCGGTGCGCGGCACCACCGAGGCCGAGGTCGCCGACGCCGCCCAGCTGTCCTCGCTCGCCGACGAGACCCCCGAGGGCCGCTCCGTGGTCGTACTGGCCAAGGAGCGGTACGGCCTGCGCGAGCGCCACCAGGGGGAGCTCGCGGGAGCCGAGTGGGTGGCCTTCACCGCGCGGACCCGCATGTCCGGCGTGGACGCCGGCGGGCGCCGGATCCGCAAGGGCGCGGCCGCAGCGGTCGTCGCCTGGGTCGAGGAGCTGGGCGGCACGGTCGCCGCGGACGCGGCAGGCGTCGTGGAGCGGATCTCGGCGGCCGGCGGCACCCCGCTGCTGGTCGCGGTCGAGGACACGCGCGGCGCCCGGGTGCTCGGCGTCGTCCACCTCAAGGACGTGGTCAAGGACGGCATGCGCGAGCGGTTCGAGGAGCTGCGCCGCATGGGCATCAGGACGGTCATGATCACGGGTGACAACCCGCTGACCGCGAAGGCGATCGCCGAGGAGGCCGGCGTCGACGACTTCCTCGCCGAGGCCACGCCCGAGGACAAGATGGCCCTGATCAAGCGGGAGCAGGCGGGCGGCAGGCTGGTCGCGATGACCGGGGACGGCACCAACGACGCGCCCGCGCTGGCGCAGGCGGACGTGGGGGTGGCGATGAACACCGGCACGTCGGCCGCGAAGGAGGCCGGCAACATGGTCGACCTCGACTCCGACCCGACCAAGCTGATCGAGATCGTCGAGATCGGCAAGCAACTCCTCATCACTCGGGGCGCGTTGACGACGTTCTCCATCGCCAACGACGTCGCCAAGTACTTCGCGATCATCCCGGCGCTGTTCGCGGCGGTGTACCCGGGCCTGGACAAGCTGAACATCATGCACCTGTCCTCGCCGGACACCGCGATCCTGTCGGCCGTCGTCTTCAACGCGCTGATCATCGTCGCGCTGGTGCCGCTGTCGCTGAGGGGTGTGCGGTACAAGCCGGTGAGCGCCGACCGGATGCTGCGCCGCAACCTGACCGTCTACGGCCTCGGCGGCCTGGTCGCCCCCTTCGCCGGCATCAAGCTCATCGACATGCTCCTCTCCCTCGTCCCCGGGCTGCACTGATCCGAAAGCGTGCTGATCACGATGAACAACTCCCTGACGAACACGGGCCGTCTGCTGGCGGCGGGCCTGCGCGCCCTGCTCGTGCTGACATTGGTGACCGGCGTCGTCTACCCGCTGGCCGTCACCGGCGTCGCCCAGGGCCTGTTCCCCGGCCGGGCGAACGGCTCCGAGACCGTGGCGGACGGCAGGGTCGTCGGCTCCTCCCTGATCGGGCAGTCCTACGACCTGCCGCTCAAGAAGGGCCGGCGGGCCCCCGAGGCCGACCTGAAGTGGTTCCAGGGGCGTCCGGCCGACGGGCTCGGCACGAACAGCGTCAACACCCGGTACAGGCTGCTCGTGTCCGGAGCCACCAACCTGTCCGCCGACAGCGCGGAACTGATCCAGCAGGTCGAGGACGCCAGAAAGGCGGTGGTGAAGGACAACTCCGTGCCGGGGTACACCGTGGCGCCCTCGGACGTCCCCGCCGACGCGGTCACCTCCTCCGGCTCGGGCCTCGACCCCGACATATCGCCTCAGTACGCGCGCATCCAGGTGCACCGGGTCGCGGCGGAGAACGGGCTGCCCGTCCCGGAGGTGGCGTGGCTCGTCGAGAAGCACACCGAGGGCCGCACGCTCGGCTTCATGGGCGAGCCCCGGGTGAACGTCCTCGAGCTGAACATCGCGCTCAGCAAGCTGGTGACGGAGGGGAGTTGACCACCGACGACCTGCCGATCACGGCAGGCAGCGCACGGCGACCGGGGCGGTGTTGTTGCTCTGGTCCGGGTCGGCGGACCGGTCCGAGGGCGCCGTGACACTGCCGCGCGCTCCCTCCACGCGCCGGTCGATGCGTACGCGGATCAGGGTGCCCCCGGCCTCCGGGCCGGGGCAGGCGACCGGCCCGTCCTTCCTCGGCCCCTCACGGCAGTAGAGGAAGTCGCCGGAGTGGCTCTCCGGGGCCACCTCGACCAGGCTGACCCCCTCGGGGAGGGTCACCCACAGGTTGTCGTACCCGCCGGCGGCGCCCCAGCCGTAGCCGCGCGGATACGGCACCTGGGTGTCGACCACCTGGCCCACCCTGCCCTCGATCGTGAAGCCCACGGCCTCCACGTCGTACTTGCGGGTGGAGTCGAACTCCACGCTCGCCCCGGCCGATTCGCTGCGCCGCGCGAGGATGCCGGTGAACGCGCCGCCGTCCACGGGCCGCAGCCGCAGCGGCTCTCCGGTGCCGCGCGGCGCCGATGCGGGCAGCCGGGAGAGGTGGTCGAGGTCCACGGTGCGCCGGAGGCTGTAACCGAGGATGCCGGATTTCGCCGTGCGGTCGGCCACGGCGGTGACCGGGCCGACGGTCTCGAAGGCCGCGCCCGCCGGCAGCGGGCCGGGCAGGTCGCACTGTGCCCTGGTGGCCCCGACCGCCTTGTCGTAGCGGCAGTTGCGGTAGCGCAGGGGGAGAGTCGCCTCGGTGGTGTTCAGCATCAGCGTGACGCCGCCCGTCACACCGGTGTCGCCCTTGTTGCCGAAGGCCGGCGTGATGCTCACCGGGCCGCCGGGTCGTATCCCGGTGAGTCTCCGGTAGCCCTGACGGGATGTCAGGTAGGGCGAGCCGACGATCACTTGAGTGGTGTGGCGGATCGTGGGCGCGTTGGCGCCACGCACGGTCATGGTGACCGTTCCGGCCGGCCCGGGGGCGGTGTCCGGCTTCGGCTTGACGTAGAACGGCAGGAAGTCGGCGCCCTCCCCGCCCTTGATGTCGCCCAGCGCGCAGTTCACCTGGAAGCCGGAGCGGACGCAGCCGTAGCCCTTGTGCACGCCGTAGATGTCCGCCTTCCCCTTGAAGGCGGACAGGTCGAAGGAGATGTCGGCCTTCCTCACGGTCCGCTGCGGGGCCCGCAGCACGACGTGGTACTCGGGGGCCAGGGGCGCCCCGGCGGGCGCGCTGTAGCGCGGCAGGTAGAAGACGTTGAGCGCGGAGCGGAGCTGGAGCACGGCCCGCGCGGAGGCAGGCGGCGTGGACGGGTGGCCGGTCCTGAACGCGGTGGCGCCCGCGCCCGCCGCCACCAGGGCCACCCCGCACGCCACGGCCGCGTACGTCAGCCTCCTGCCCGCCCGTCGTCGGCTCATGTCCCATCAGACCGCGGGAGGTGCACGATGGTTGCACGGCGGCCGTCCGGGCCGGCCCCCGGTGGGAGCCGGCCCGGACGCCGTGGTGCGGGCCGCGCCGGTCAGACGAGGTCGAACCGGTCCAGGTCCATCACCTTGGTCCACGCCGCGACGAAGTCGTGCACGAACTTCTCCTTCGCGTCGTCGCTCGCGTAGACCTCCGCGAGCGCGCGCAGTTCGGAGTTGGAGCCGAAGACCAGGTCGGCGCGGGTGCCGGCCCACTTGACCTCGCCGGTGGCGGCGTCACGGCCCTCGAAGGTGTTGGCGTCCTCGGATGTCGGCTTCCACTCCGTGCCCAGGTCGAGCAGGTTGACGAAGAAGTCGTTCGTGAGGGAGCCGGGGGTCGTGGTGAACACGCCGAGCTGCGACTGCTGGTGGTTGGCGCCCAGCACGCGCAGGCCGCCGACCAGGACGGTCATCTCGGGGGCGCTCAGGGTGAGCAGGTTCGCCCGGTCGAGCAGCAGGTACTCCGCCGGCAGACGGTTGCCCTTGCCCTGGTAGTTGCGGAAGCCGTCGGCGGTCGGCTCGAGCGCGGCGAACGACTCGGTGTCCGTCTGTTCCTGCGCGGCGTCCACGCGGCCCGGGGTGAAGGGCACCTGGACCTCGTAGCCGGCCTCCTTGGCGGCGCGCTCGACGCCGACGCCGCCCGCCAGCACGATCAGGTCGGCCAGCGAGACCTGCTTGCCGTCCGACCGGCCGGAGTTGAAGGACTGCTGGATGCCCTCCAGCGTGCGCAGCACCGTCGCGAGCCGGTCGGGGTCGTTGGCCTCCCAGTCGCGCTGCGGCTCCAGGCGGATGCGGGCGCCGTTGGCGCCGCCGCGCTTGTCGCTGCCGCGGAAGGTGGAGGCCGACGCCCACGCGGTGGACACCAGCTGGGACACCGACAGGTCCGAGTCGAGGATGCGGCTCTTGAGATCGCTGACGTCGGCCGCGTCGATGAGCTCGTACGTCCGCTCGGGCAGCGGGTCCTGCCACAGCAGCGTCTCGGTGGGGACCTCCGGGCCGAGGTAGCGGGCGGCCGGGCCCATGTCGCGGTGGGTCAGCTTGAACCAGGCGCGGGCGAAGGCGTCCGCGAACTCCTCGGGGTTCTCCAGGAAGCGGCGCGAGATCGGCTCGTAGACCGGGTCGAAGCGCAGCGACAGGTCGGTCGTCAGCATCGACGGCGCGTGGCTCTTGGACGGGTCGTGGGCGTCGGGCACGGTGCCCGCGCCCGCGCCGTCCTTCGGCCGCCACTGGTGTGCGCCGGCGGGGCTCTTGAACAGCTCCCACTCGTAGCCGAAGAGGATCTCGAAGAAGCTGTTGTCCCAGGTGGTCGGGGTGTTGGTCCAGGTCACCTCGAGACCGCTGGTGATGGTGTCGCCGCCCTTGCCGGTGCCGTGGGTGCTCCGCCAGCCCAGGCCCATCTCCTCCAGGCCGGCGGCCTCGGGGTCGGGGCCGACGCTGTCGGCGGGGCCGGCGCCGTGGGTCTTGCCGAAGGTGTGGCCGCCGGCGATCAGGGCGACGGTCTCCTCGTCGTTCATCGCCATGCGGCGGAAGGTCTCGCGGATGTCGCGGGCCGCCGCGATCGGGTCCGGGTTGCCGTTCGGGCCCTCGGGGTTGACGTAGATGAGGCCCATCTGCACGGCGCCGAGCGGGTTCTCCAGCTCGCGGTCGCCGGTGTAGCGCTCGTCGCCGAGCCAGGTGGTCTCGGGACCCCAGTAGACGTCCTCCTCCGCCTCCCACACGTCCTCGCGGCCGCCGGCGTAGCCGAAGGTCTTGAAGCCCATCGACTCCAGGGCGACGTTGCCGGCGAGGATGAGGAGGTCGGCCCACGACAGGTTGCGGCCGTACTTCTTCTTGACCGGCCACAGCAGACGGCGGGCCTTGTCGAGGTTGGCGTTGTCCGGCCAGCTGTTGAGCGGGGCGAAGCGCTGCTGGCCGGCGCCGGCGCCGCCGCGGCCGTCGCTGATGCGGTAGGTGCCCGCGCTGTGCCAGGCCATACGGACGATGAGCGGGCCGTAGTTGCCGAAGTCGGCGGGCCACCAGTCCTGGGAGGTGGTCAGCACCTCGGCGATGTCCCGCTTGACGGCCGGCAGGTCGAGGCTGTTGAAGGCCTCGGCGTAGTCGAACTCCTCGCCGAAGGGGTTGGCCACGGCGGGATTCTTGGCAAGGATCTTCAGGTTGAGCCGCTCCGGCCACCACTGACGGTTTCCGCCACCCTGCGTCGGGTGGGGGGCACGCCCGTGCGCGACCGGGCAGCCACCTGCTTCGTCCGTCTTGGGATCGGTGACGATTGCATCGTGGTTCTCAGACATGGAAATCCTTCCGAACTGCGCGGATCACGGTGCTGTGCTGGGGGCGGTGGAGCAGTCGGGGCACAGGCCCCAGTAGATGACCTCGGCCTCGTCGATGGAGAACCCGTGGTCGTCGGAGGCCGTCAGGCAGGGCGCCTCGCCGACCTCGCAGTCGACGTCGGCGACGGCGCCGCAGGACCGGCACACGACGTGGTGGTGGTTGTCCCCCACCCGTCCCTCGAACCGGGCCGGGCTCCCGGCCGGTTCGATACGGCGCACGAGTCCCGCCGCGGTGAGCGCGTGCAGCGCCTCGTAGACGGCCTGCAGGGATATGTGGCCGACGCGGTCGCGCACGCCGGCGGCGATCGCCTCGACACCGAGGTGGTCACCGCCCCGGACGGTCTCCAGCAGCGCGACACGGGCGGCCGTCACCCGCAGGCCGGCACCACGCAGCTCCTCGGCGGGGTTCGGTCTCTGGGACGCGGTCATGGCGCCGAACCTATCCCCGTAAACACGAAGGATTCAAGAAAGCGAGCGGTCAAAGTTTGGACGCGTCGCACGGGGCGGCGGGACGGCGGGTCCACGGGCCGCGACGCGGCCGGGCGGACGTGACAGGGCGTGTCGGGGCGTGCCGGGGCGTCGGGTCAGGTCAGGGCGTGTCGCCGCGCCAGTCCCAGCGGCGGGTGTCCCGGGGCCGTGGCGCGTAGCAGGCGCGGCCGCCCGGGCCGTAGCGGCCGAGTTCCGTCGGAAGGGCCACCTGCTCGGCCAAGGCGGCCCCGGCCCGGTCGGTCACGTCCAGCAGCAGCCCGTCCAGGGGGCCGCCGACCAGTTGCGCGTAGGTGCGGCCGGGCCGGGGGCCGGCCTCCTCGTGGTCGGCGCCGTACACCCGCCCCCGCATGAACTCCAGCTCATCCATGCGGCCCAGGGTCGCAGCCACCACTGACAACGGACCCCGGGCCGCCTGCGGGACGGCGTTCTCAGACGATCTCGACGAGGAGGTCGCCGCCCTCCACCTGCTGGATGCGGTTGATGGCGAGCCGGCCGGCCCGGCCGGCCTTCGGCGCGGTGATGGCGGCCTCCATCTTCATCGCCTCGATGGTGGCGACCGTCGCGCCGGCGTCCACCTCGTCGCCCTCGGCGACCGCGAGGGTGACCACGCCGGCGAACGGGGCCGCCACATGGCCCGGATTGGTCCGGTCGGCCTTCTCGGTGACGGGGATGTCGGAGGCCGCCGCCGCGTCGCGCACCTGGATGGGGCGCAGCTGGCCGTTCAGGGTGGCCATCACGGTGCGCATGCCGCGCTCGTCGGCCTCGCCGACGGCCTGGAGCTCGATGAGCAGGCGCACACCGGGCTCGAGGTCGACGGCGTACTCCTTGGCGGGACGGAGCCCGTAGAAGAAGTCCTTGCTGTCCAGCACGCTGGTGTCGCCGAAGGACTGGCGGTGCGTGTCGAAGTCGCGGGTCGGGCCGGGGAACAGCAGCCGGTTGAGGGTGGCGCGCCGGGACTTCTCCAGGCCGTCGCGGTCCTCTGCGGTGAGTTCCGTGACGGGCTTGGCCTCCGAGCGGCCCTTGAGCGCCTTGGTGCGGAACGGCTCGGGCCAGCCGCCGGGCGGGGTGCCCAGTTCGCCGCGAAGGAAGCCGATGACGGAGTCGGGGATGTCGAAGCGGTCCGGGGTGGCCTCGAAGTCCTCGGGTGCGACGCCTGCGCCCACCAGGTGCAGGGCCAGGTCGCCGACCACCTTGGAGGACGGGGTGACCTTGACCAGCCGGCCCAGGATGCGGTCCGCGGCCGCGTACATCGCCTCGATCTCCTCGAACCGGTCGCCGAGGCCGAGCGCGACGGCCTGGGTGCGCAGGTTGGAGAGCTGGCCGCCGGGGATCTCGTGGTGGTAGACGCGGCCGGTGGGCGAGGCGAGGCCGGCCTCGAAGGGGGCGTAGATCTTGCGGACGCTCTCCCAGTACGGTTCCAGGTCGCCGACCGCCTGGAGGTCCAGGCCGGTGGGGCGGTCGGAGTGGTCGGTGGCGGCGACGATCGCCGACAGCGACGGCTGGGAGGTGGTGCCGGCCATGGAGGCGACGGCGCCGTCCACCGCGTCGGCGCCGGCCTGGATCGCGGCGAGGTAGGTGGCGAGCTGGCCGCCCGCGGTGTCGTGGGTGTGGAGGTGGACGGGCAGGTCGAACTCGCGGCGCAGCGCGGAGACCAGCTTGGCCGCGGCCGGGGCGCGCAGCAGTCCGGCCATGTCCTTGACGGCGAGCACATGGGCGCCCGCGTCGACGATCCGCTCCGCCAGCCGCAGGTAGTAGTCGAGGGTGTAGAGGCGCTCGGAGGGGTCGCTGAGGTCGGCGGTGTAGCACAGGGCGACCTCGGCGACGGCCGTGCCGGTCTCGCGTACGGCCTCGATGGCGGGGCGCATCTGACCGACGTCGTTGAGCGCGTCGAAGATGCGGAAGATGTCGATTCCGGTGGCCGCGGCCTCCTGCACGAAGGCGTCGGTGACCTCGGTCGGGTACGGCGTGTAGCCCACGGTGTTGCGGCCGCGCAGCAGCATCTGCAGGCAGATGTTGGGCACCGCCTCGCGCAGCGCGGCCAGCCGTTCCCAGGGGTCCTCGGCGAGGAAGCGCAGGGCGACGTCGTAGGTGGCGCCGCCCCAGCACTCCAGGGACAGCAACTGCGGCAGGGTGCGTGCCACCGTGGGGGCCACGGCCAGCAGGTCCTTGGTGCGCACCCGGGTGGCGAGGAGCGACTGGTGGGCGTCGCGGAAGGTGGTGTCGGTGACGCCGATGGTGGGCGACTCGCGGAGTTGGCGGGCGAAGCCCTCCGGCCCGAGCTCGACGAGCTTCTGCCGGGATCCGGCGGGCGGCTCGCCGGCGGGCAGCGGCGGCAGCTTGGTGACCGGGTCGATGAGTTCGGGTCGTTCGCCGTGCGGCTTGTTGACGGTGACGTCGGCGAGGTAGGTGAGCAGCTTGGTGCCGCGGTCGGCGGAGGAGCGGGCGGTCAGCAGGTGGGGCCGCTGCTCGATGAACGAGGTGGTGACGCGCCCGGCCTGGAAGTCGGGGTCGTCGAGCACGGCCTGGAGGAAGGGGATGTTGGTGGCGACGCCGCGGATGCGGAACTCGGCCACCGCGCGCCGGGCGCGGCCGACCGCGGCCTTGAAGTCCCGGCCCCGGCAGGTCAGTTTGACCAGCATGGAGTCGAAGTGGGCGCTGATCTCGGTGCCGGCATGGGTGGTTCCGCCGTCGAGGCGGATGCCCGAGCCGCCCGGTGAGCGGTAGGCACTGATGCGGCCGGTGTCGGGGCGGAAGCCGTTGGCGGGGTCCTCGGTGGTGATGCGGCACTGCAGCGCGGCCCCGCGCAGGCGGACGGTGTCCTGGGAGAGCCCGAGGTCGGCGAGGGTCTCGCCGGCGGCGATGCGCAGCTGTGACTGCACCAGGTCGACGTCGGTGACCTCCTCGGTGACCGTGTGCTCGACCTGGATGCGCGGGTTCATCTCGATGAAGACGTGGTTGCCGTCGCGGTCGAGCAGGAACTCCACCGTGCCGGCGTTGCGGTAGCCGATCTCGCGGGCGAAGCGCACGGCGTCGGCGCAGATCCGCTCGCGCAGTTCCGGGTCGAGGTTGGGCGCGGGGGCGAGTTCGATGACCTTCTGGTGGCGGCGCTGGAGGGAGCAGTCCCGCTCGAAGAGGTGGATGACGTTGCCCTCCCCGTCGGCGAGGATCTGCACCTCGATGTGGCGGGGCTCGACGACGGCCTTCTCCAGGAAGACGGTGGGGTCGCCGAACGCGGAGGCCGCCTCGCGCGAGGCCGCCTCGATGGACTCGCGCAGCGCGGCGGGGTCCTCGACCCGGCGCATGCCGCGTCCGCCGCCGCCGGCGACCGCCTTGACGAACACGGGGAAGCCGACGCCCTCGGCGGCCCGGACCAGTTCGTCGACGTCGGTGGACGGGGCGGAGGAGCCGAGCACGGGCACTCCGGCGGCCCGGGCGGCCGCCACCGCGCGGGCCTTGTTGCCGGTGAGTTCGAGCGTGTCGGCGTCGGGCCCGACGAAGGTGATGCCCGCCTCGGCGCAGGCGCGCGCCAGTTCGGGGTTCTCCGACAGGAAGCCGTAGCCCGGGTAGACGGCGTCCGCTCCCGCGCGGCGGGCGGCGCGCACGATCTCCTCCACGGACAGGTAGGCGCGCACGGGATGCCCCGGCCTGCCGATCTCGTAGGCCTCGTCGGCCTTGAGCCGGTGCAGCGAGTTGCGGTCCTCGTGGGGGAACACGGCCACGGTGCGCGCACCGAGTTCGTACCCCGCGCGGAATGCGCGGATCGCGATCTCGCCGCGGTTGGCGACCAGTACCTTGCGGAACATCCTGGATCCCTTCGGCCTGCCGGTGACGAGGACCATGGTGTCGGCGACACCCGTGTCACGCCATGTGAGCCGGGCCACTCGCGCCGGTGCGGGCCGCGCGTGCGCCGGGCGCCGCGACGCGCCCTCCGGCGCCGCCGCCGGGCCGCGCTGTCGCCAACTCCCCCTGGAATTGTCCGTGATCTGTAACGGAGGGATCCGGCGCGGGCTTTTCCCCGTCCTGACGAGTGCACGGACCCAGGAACAGCGCAGGAATCGGGGCGGACATGGTGCGGCACGGCGGACGAGGGTGGCACGGGCGGGTGCTCGCGGCGGCGGTCGGAGTGACGGCGGTGGCCGCCGCCACTTCGGTGTGGACCGCGCAGGCCGATCCGTCCGCCGGGCACGCGGCGCGGGGCAGTGTCTCGGCGTCCCCGTCCGCGGCGGGCGCCGCCGGGGGCGGCGAGCCGGCGGCGCGGGTGCCCGTGACGATCGCGCACGCCTCCGACCGCGGCCCGCACGGCGTGAACATCACCATCGACGACGGCCCGGACCCGGTCTGGACGCCCCAGGTGCTGCGGGTGCTCGCGGACAACGGGGTGAAGGCCACGTTCTGCATGGTGGGCACCCAGGCCCAGGCGCACCCGGACCTGGTGAAGGCGGTCGTGGCGGCCGGGCACCGGCTGTGCGACCACACGGTGTCCCACGACACCACCATGGACAAGAAGTCCGAGGCCTACCAGTCGCAGCAGATCCTGGACGCCGAGGGCATGATCACCCGGGCGTCGGGCGGGGTGAAGCCGCAGTACTACCGCGCTCCGGGCGGCGCCTTCACGCCGTACAGCCGCACGCTCGCGGCCTCGCACGGGATGCGGCCGCTGGGCTGGAACGTGGACTCCAAGGACTTCGAGCGCCCCGGCACCGCGGCGATCGTCGCGACCGTGCACCGCGAGGTCGCGGGCGGGCCGACGATCCTCTTCCACGACGCGGGCGGCGACCGCTCCCAGACCGTGGCAGCGCTGCGCGAGGTCCTGCCCTGGCTGAAGCAGCAGGGGTACTCCTTCGGCTTCCCGGTCCGCTGAACCTCGCTCGCTCGCCCCGTTCATGACGCCTCGTCAGAGCCGGGCCACGATGAGGGCGATGTCGTCGCGGCCGCCGCCGGCGACGCCGAGGCGGGCCAGCAGGGTGTCGGCGATCTGCTCGGTACCGAGGCGGGCGCAGTCCGTCGCGGCCCGGGTCAGCCTCTCCAGGCCCGCGTCGATGTCCTCGCCGCGGCGCTCGATGAGGCCGTCGGTGTAAAGGAGCAAGGTGTCGCCCCGCTTGTAGTGGATGCTGGCCTGGGGCCGGGGTACGTGCTGCGGACGCGCGCCCAGCGGTGGATCGGTGGCCGCGTCCAGCAGCTCGAAGGTGCCGTCGGTGTGGGTGAGCACGGGCGGCAGGTGTCCGGCGCTGCTGTAGGTGATCAGACAGCTGCGGGTGTCGACCATCGCCTTGACCACGGTGGTGGCGAGCGCCCCCTCCACCGAGCGCGCGTACAGGCCGAGGACCTCCAGCGCCTGCGCGGGCCGCTCCAGGGCGCGGATCGCGGCGGACAGCGCGCTGCGCAGCATGCCCATGACGGCGGCGGCCCGCAGACCGTGGCCGATGACGTCGCCGACGGCCAGTGCCAGCCGGTCCGGGGGCAGGTCGACGACGTCGTACCAGTCGCCGCAGACGTTCAGCGAGCCGGTGGCGGGCAGGTAGCGCACGGCGAGGTCGTGCGGGTGGTGGGCGAGGTCGGGGGCGTACAGCATGGCCTCCTGGAGGGTGACGGCGACCTCCCGTTCGCGGGCGTGGGCGCCGCGCAGCTCCTCGTTCAGCCGCTGCAGCTCACGGGCGCGCGAGTACAGCTCGGCCTCGAGGGTCTGCGCGGTCTCCAGGCGGGGGCCTGTCGGGGCGCCGGGGCGGGCGGCGCGATGGGCCTTGATGTACGCGGTGACGTCCTCCACCCGGTGGATGATCCAGGCCACCTGCCCGTCGTTGCCGAGGACGGGGGTGTTGACGGGGGACCACCACCGCTCCTCGAAGGCGCCCGGAGTGCCGGGGACGGGGATGTCGTACCTCTGGAGGGCCATGGTGTCCGGGCGGCCCGTGGCGATCACGCGGCGCAGGGAGGTGCCGAGATTGCGCACGCCGTCGGCGTCGGGGTCGGCGGGGTTGTCGGGGAACGCCTCGAAGACATGCAGGCCGACCAGCTCCTCGTGCGTCCGCCGGGTCACCGCCAGGTAGGCGTCGTTGACGTCCACGATCACCAGGTCGGGGCCGAGGACCAGGTAGGGACTGGGAGTCGCCGCGAACAGTGCGGCGTGATCCACCTGCGGTGTCATCGTCGTCCGTCCAGCCGTCGTCGCCCGCACAGCTCAATCTAGGCCCGGCGGCCGCGGACCGCCTCCCCGTGTCGGCCGTTCGGGTTCGCGGGGCGCTGATGGTGCACCGCCGGCGACCGCCGCCCTGGTGTCCACCGCGCGCGTTCGGCGGGCCACCACGCGATTCGGCCGGCCCGACACGCGCCGTCATGGCGTCGGTCGGGCCGGCCGATCGGTGGGTCAGATCCGGCCGCCGGTGAGGCGGGTCAGCGGACCCTGCGCGCTGCGGCCCGCCCGGCGGCCAGCCGTGTACGACGCGGCGCCGATCGCGGCGATGCCGCCGCCCAGGCCGGCCGCGACGAGCTTGCGCCGCGCCAGGGCCGCCCAGGCCGTCTTCGCCGTGGCGGCCGCCGTCCTGGCGGTGGCCGCGACCTGGCCGGAGGCCGTCACGACCGCCTGACGGCCGGCCTCCACGCCCTTGGCCGCGCCGTGGGCGAGGCCACTGGCCGTGCCGGCGGCGCTTGTGGCGCCCGAGGCGGCCGTCGAGGCCGCCTCGTCCACCTTGGCGGCGGCGCCCGTGGCGGCCCGTGAGGCCGGCGCGGTCGCCTTGCCGGCGGTGCGCCGGGCCTTCGCCGCGGCCGTCCGCCCGGACTCGGGGTTCTGATGGGTGCTGCCGTTCGGTTCACTCATGCAGACCGCCTTGCCCCTCGCGTCCGCGGCAAACCCGGCCGGTGACACGGGAGTGATCCGACGTCAACTGGCGCCGGACGGGCGGATGTTCTGATTGAGGCGGAACATGTTGGTGGGGTCGTAGGCGTCCTTGACCCGCACCAGCCGTTCGTGGACCGCGTCCGGGTAGGAGGCGCGGACCCTGTCCTCGGCCGCGTCGCCGGTGAAGT
This sequence comes from Streptomyces anandii JCM 4720, assembly GCF_014650655.1. Taxonomy (GTDB): domain Bacteria; phylum Actinomycetota; class Actinomycetes; order Streptomycetales; family Streptomycetaceae; genus Streptomyces; species Streptomyces anandii. The sequence goes on along the minus strand of NZ_BMVJ01000013.1, from coordinate 155,729 downwards.
TGACGTACATGGTGCCCCTGCCGTGCCCGGCGATCTCCTGGCGGGCCGCGCGGGCCCACGCCACGTGCGCGTCGAAGCCCGTCCCGTCGGCGGAGCGCGCGATGACGTTGCACAGCACGCCCGCGTCACGCTGGCTGAAGGCGGTGGCGTCGGCGGGCACCCGCGCGAAGGCGCCGCCCAGCTGGTGCAGATGCAGCTCGCTGAAGGGTGTCGGAGACATCGCGTGGTGGCGCAGTACGGCGTCGACGGCGTCGTCGGAGGGCTCGATGAACGCGGAGGTGAAGTAGTTGTGGGCGCCGGCCGTCCACAGCGGGTCCAGCAGCGACTGCATGCCGAGGTAGGGCATGGGGCCCATGAGGTCGGCGACGGGCGTGCCCAGGGTGCGCAGGGGGGCCACGGCCGCCTCGCCGTCCTCGGGGGCGCCCGCGTACATGCCGGCGAGCGCCACGATCCGGGTGCCGTGGACCTCTTCCGGCAGGAAGGGCAGCGGGGGCGCGGTGGTGAGGTTGATCAGGGTGGTCAGCTCGTCGGGCATGCCGCCGGTCAGCTCGCGCCAGCCGGTGATCACCTGCCGGGCCTGGTCGGCGGGGTAGAAGATCAGGCCGGCCAGCACCTGGGGGCCGACGGGGTGCAGCTGGAACTCCAGCGACGTCACCACGCCGAAGTTCCCGCCGCCGCCCCGCAGCGCCCAGTACAGCTCGGGGTTCTCCCGCGCGTCGGCGCGCACCACGCGGCCGTCGGCGGTGACGACCTCGGCCGCGGTCAGGTTGTCGGAGGCCAGGCCGTGCCGGCGCAGCAGCCAGCCCACTCCGCCGCCGAGGGTGAATCCGGAGACCCCGGTCGAGGAGACCAGCCCGCCGGTCACGGCGAGGCCGAAGGCCTGCGTCTCGTGGTCGAGGTCGCCCCAGGTCATCCCGGCCTGGGCGACGACCCTGCGCCGTACGGGATCGACGACGGCGCCCTTCATGGCCGACAGGTCGATCACGATGCCGCCCTCGCAGGTGGAGAACCCGGCGATGCTGTGGGCGCCGCCGCGGACCGCGACGAGCAGGTCCTGGCTGCGGGCGAACTCCACGGCGCGGATCACGTCCGCGGTCCCGGCGCAGCGCACGACGAGGGCGGGATGTTTGTCGTGGGCCGCGTTCCAGACCGCGCGGGCCTGGTCGTAGGCGGGGTCGCCGGGGCGGACGACGGTGCCGCGCAGGCCCGTTTCCAGCTCGGCTACGGTGGCGTCTCCCAGGACGCCCTTCGCCGTGTCGATCGACATGGTCGGCTCCTTGATGGGGTGGGCGTGTGCGGGTGCCGGGCCGGGCGCGGTGTCCGCCGGGCGGCATCCACGAGTGGACGTCCACGACCGTAGGCACGCTCTCTTAGCACTCACTCAGCATTGGTCCTCATCCGTCTTTGCACTCACCCGGTCCCCGGCTCCGCGGCTCCCCGGCCCGGGTGAGCCGCGCCAGCGCCCGGGGTCCGCGGACGTCGCCGAGGCGCGCGAAGAGTTCCGCCGCCCGTCCCGCCGAGGCGCCGGCGGCCTCCTGGTCGCCGTCCTCCTCGGCCAGCCGGGCCAGCATCAGCGCCACCCACCCGGAGGCGCACACCGATCCGGCGATGTGCTCCAGCCGCCGGACCCGGGTCAGCAGGGCGCGGGCCGCGGTGCGGTCCCCGTCCGCGCGGGCGATCAGCCCCAGGTGGAGCAGGCAGTTGACGGTGCCCGGCACGTCGTCGGTCTCCTCGAAGCCCGCGCGGGCCTCGGTGACGACGGCCCGCGCGCCCTCGGTGTCCCCGGCCGCCAGGCGGAGCAGGCCGAGACAGCCGAGGGTGATGCCCTCCTCCCGGCGGTCGCCGAGCCGGCGCCTGATCGCGAGGGCGGCCTCGAGGTGTTCGCGCGCCGGACCGTACTCGCCCCGGGTCCTGCAGATGTTGCCCAGGGTGTTGAGAGCCAGGGACTCCCCGTACGGGTCGGCGAGCGCGCGGAAGCAGTCGGCGCCGCGCTCGGCGGCCACCGTCGCGGCGCCCGTGTCGCCCTCGAGGCGGGCCGCCCAGGCGAGGTTGACCAGGACGTAGCCGCGCGCCCGGGCCGCACCGACCGTGCGGCCCACCAGCACGGTCTCCTCGAAGAACAGTGAGATCCGCCCCTCCGGGTCCTCTTCGACGGCGTACCCGGGGGTCATGACCGGGAAGAAGGGACTGGTGCCCTCCCGCACCCGGTCGAGCAGCCGCAGGCTCTGCGTGCAGGCCTCCCTGGCCGCGGCGCCCTCGCCCCGGCAGATGGCCCGCACGCCCTCGTGGTAGGCGACGGCGGCGAGCACCGAGGGCTCGCCGGCCTCGCGGGCGAGCGTGCGGGCCCGGTCCAGCGCGGTGCGGGAGTCGTCCCAGGTTCCGCCCATCCAGCGCAGCACGGCCTGCTGGTAGCAGCCGTACGCCAGACCGGCGGGGTCGGCCCGCCGCTCGTGCACGGCGACGATCTGCGCGCCGACGTCCTCCAGCGGTGAGGCGTCACCGAGACGGATCGCGAGCACGCCACGGCCCATCAGCGCGGTCGCGCGCTGGGGGGTCGGCTCCGGGGCGGCGGCCAGGGCGTCGTCGAGCCAGCGGCAGCCCTCGGCGAGCCGCCCGCGTTCGGCCCAGAACCAGCGCAGCGCGGCCGCCAGGCGCAGCGCGCTGTCCGGGTCGCGGCGCAGACACGACCGCAGGGCCGCGCGCAGGTTGCCGTAGTCGGCCTCGAGTTGCAGGGAGGTGGCGCGGCCGGTGCCGGTGGGCGGCTCGCGGTCCCAGGCCTCGGCCAGCTCGAGGTAGAAGCGCCGGTGCCGGGCCTCGGTGGCCTCGCCCTCCCCGGCGGCGCGCAGCCGTTCCGCCGCGTACTGCCGGACGGGTTCGAGGAGCCGGTAGCGGGCTTCGTCGTGCGGCGGCTCGGGGCTCTCCACCCACACCAGGGACTTGTCGGCGAGCCGGCCGAGAAGGTCCAGCACCGGGGCCCGGGCGGCGGGCTCGGCGCACACCTCCTCGGCCGCCGTCAGCGAGAAGCCGCCGGTGAAGACGGCGAGGCGGCGCAGCAGACGCCGTTCCTCCCCGTCGAGCAGCCGGTGGCTCCACTCCAGGGTGGCCAGCAGCGTCTCCTGCCGGGTGGCGCCGTGCCTGCTGCCCCGCCGGAGCAGGGCGAGCGCGTCGTCGAGCCGTTCGGCGATCTGGCGCGGGGAGAGGACGGGGGTGCGGGCGGCGGCGAGTTCCAGGGCGAGCGGCATGCCGTCGAGGCGGAAGCAGATCTGCGCGACGGCGGGCGCGTTGTCCTCGGTGAGCCGGAAGCGGGGCGCGGCGTCGGCGGCGCGCTCCACGAAGAGCCGTACGGAGGCGAACCGGCCCAGCTCGTCCAGGGCGGGCAGCCGGTCCGGGTCCGGCAGGGCCAGGGACGGCACCCGGAAGGTGCGCTCGCCGTAGCTGCGCAGCGGCTCCCGGCCGGTGGCGAGCACGACCACGCCGGGACAGCGGGCCAGCAGCGCGGCGGCGAGGGCGGCGCACGCGTCGACCAGGTGCTCGCAGTTGTCCAGCACCAGCAGCAGCTCCCGGCTCGCCAGCTGCCCCACGAGCGCGTCCCGGCTCTCCTGCGCCGGGGCGAGCTGGAGGCCGAGGGCGGCGGCGACCGCGTCCGGCACCAGCCGGGGTTCGGTGAGCGCGGCCAGGTCCACGAACCACACGCCGTCGCGGTGGGCGTCGACGCGCCGGGCGGCCACGGCGAGCGCGAGCCGGGTCTTGCCGCAGCCGCCCGCGCCGGTGAGGGTCAGCAGTCTGCTGCGCAGCAGCAGGCTCTCCACCTCGGCCGTCTCGCGCTCCCGGCCGATCAGCGCGGTCGCCGGCACGGGCAGGTTGTGCCGCGCGTGGCCGGAGCGCCGCCGTGGTTCGCCCTGCCGCACGGAGGTTTCGTCCTGTGGCGTCCCGTCTCCCCGGGGCTCGACCGAGTCGGTGAGGAGCGTTCGGTACAGGCGGCGCGTCCGCGGGTCGGGATCCGCGCCGGTGTCGCCGCGCAGGGCGTCGCGCAGCCGCTCGTAGACGGCCAGCGCCTCCCGGCGGCGCCCGGTGTCGGCCAGGGCCCGCATCAGCGCCCGGTGGCCCGGCTCGTGCAGGGGGTCCTGGGTGACGAGTTCGCCGAGCACGTCGATCGCCTCGGCCGTCCGCCGCTCGCCCCGCAGCGTCTCTGCGAGCCCGAGCCTGAGCGCGGTCCGCCGCGACTCCAGGGCCACGGCCGCCTCGCGCACCCAGGGCTCGTAGGTGTCCTCGGGCAGCAGTCCCGGTTCGGCCAGGGCGAGTGCGGCGCGGTAGTCGGAGGCGGCGCCGTCGCGGCGGGTGCGCCGGACCGCCTCGTCGAGTTCGTCCACGTCGATGCGCACACCGCCGTCCGGGGCGAGCAGGACCAGGTCGTCGCGCAGGACGACGACGTCCCCGGCCGCCCCGGTGGCCGTCAGCGCGCGCCGGGCGGCGTGGAGCACCTGGTGGAGGTTGTTGGCCGCGGCCACCGGGTCCAGGTCGGGCCACAGCAGGTCGTAGAGCCGCTCGCGGTGCATCCGGTGGCCCGGTGCCAGGCACAGCAGTTTCAGCAGGCTGCGCGCCTTGCGCAGCCGCCACGCCCCGGCGGCGACAGGGCGGTCCCCGACCGCCACGTGGAAACCGCCGAGGAGCCGGATGCGTACGTCGTCGGCCATGGCTGCCTCCTGAGCAGGCTACCGCCGCACGGGTGCCCGGGCCCGGCTGTCCGGGGAACGGGGACCGGGGGCCGGGGGCCGGGGACCGGGGGCCGGGGCAATCCATCGGCGGCTCCGAGCCGTATCGGTTGGTGGCGGATCCACGGCGGGACGTCCCGGCGCGGCCGGGCACGTCGGTGGTGAGGAGGCGCGGCCATGGCGGGACGACGGCTCAGCCGGAGCGGATGGGCGGCGGGAGCGGGCGCGGCGGGCGCGGTGATGCTGGCCGCCCTGCTCGCGGCCTGCGGGAGTTCGGGGTCGTACGGCTCGGGCGGGTCGGGCGGGTCGGGCGGCTCGGGGAGCCAGGGCGGCGCGGGGTCGGTCACCTCGCCCGCGCCGGCGGGCGGCGGGGCGAGGGCCACGACGGTGACGGTGCGGATGACGGAGTACAAGCTGGACCTGTCCGCGAAAACGTTCAAGGCCGGTGACTACACGTTCGTGGCCACCAACGACGGGCACACCCTCCACTCGCTGGAGATCCAGGGCCAGGGCAGCGACGTACGTCTGCCGCAGGGCCTGCGACCGGGTCAGTCGGGGCAGGTCCGGGTGGTGCTCAAGGACGGCACGTACCACCTGTTCTGCCCGGTGGACCAGCACAGGGAGCTCGGCATGAGGACCGACATCACCGTCGGCGGCGCGGGCGGGACCTCGTCGGTGACCCCGTCCGCCACGCACTCCTCGGGCGGCGGCTACTAGGACCTGCCCCCCGGGGCTCACAGGAAGAAGGGCAGGTTCACGACCAGCGCGATGTAGCCGATGGTCACCACGGCGGCGAGCAGCCCGAACTGCACCACGTGGACGTGGCGCCACGGCGGCCGGATGCCCGGGAACCGCTGCCTCAGTACGGGCCAGGTGACGAAGCCGTGGTCCTCGGCGGGCAGGGCCAGCTCCCGCCACAGCCGCGCGAGGGCCTCCGGGTTCCACTGCCGGGGGTCGACCAGCACCGGCCGCCGCGTGCGCGAGGTGAGCACGACGCGGCCGCCGTGCGGGCCGTCGACCGGGGCGCGCAGCGTGTGCACGCCGGTCAGCTCGGACACCGGGGCGTGCAGGACCTTGCGGTTCCAGCGGTCGCGCACGGTCAGCACGCCGTCCTCCAGCAGGATCCCGGCGTTCGCCCAGCGCAGTGCCGTCAGCACCCCGACGAGCACCAGCGGGAAGGCCACGGCCAGCAGCCCCACCACGAACCCCGTCGTCCCCGACCCCTCGGAGGTGCCGCGTCCCCGGTCCATCATCAGGCCCATGCGCAGCGCGCCGATCGCGATGAGCGGAGCGGCGGCGATCAGCGGGCTCTTGACGGTTCTGCTGTCGGGCCTGACCGACACCCAGGGCGCGTCCCCGTCGTCCTGCGCACCGGTGAGCGGCGCTTCGTCCGGTGGTCGTGTCGTCATACGGGTGTCCTGCCTTCCTGCGGGCGCGGGGGACGATGCTGCCTTAACCGGTGGCCTCGGACATCGGGGAAAATACGTAGTCCCGGCACGCGCCGACGCGTGCCCGCGCCCCGGCCGCCGCGGGTCCAACGACCCGTGGGCACCGGCGTGTCGGCGGCCGGCCCTCGGTGGGCGGGCGGCGGGGACGGAGATCGACCGGGCGGGCGGGTTTGCGGGTGGGGGACGTGAGCGTGGCGGAACTGGTGGGCAGATCGGCGGAACTGGCGCGGCTGGACGCCGTGTTGGCCGCCCTGGGCGAGCCGGGTGTGCCCGCGGTGGTCGACATCGCCGGTGAACCGGGCATCGGCAAGAGCCGGTTGCTCGCCGAGGTGTGCGCGCGGGCCCGGCGGGCCGGGCTCACGGTGCTGCGGGGACGGGCCACGCAGTACGAACAGCAGGTGCCCTTCCAGGCGTTCACCGACGCGCTCGCCGACGCCGCTCCGGACCGGGGTCCGTCGGCGGACGCCTGCGCGCCGGGCGGAGCCGTGCCCGACGCGGGCGCGGTCCTGAACGGTGTGCTGCACCCGTCCGGCGACGGGCCGGGGACCGTCGCCGCGACCGCCGCCCGTTTCGGGCTGCACCGCGCGATCGGCGCCCGTCTCGGTCGTCTGGGCGAGGCGGGGCTGGTCCTCGCCCTGGACGACCTGCACTGGGCGGACCCCGCCTCCCGTGAACTCGTGGACCACCTGGTCCGGCACCCGGCGCGCGGCCGCGTCCTGCTGCTGGTGGCCCGGCGGGCCCGGCAGACCCCGACCTCGCTGACGGCCGCGCTCGCCCGCGGCGCCGACAGCGGCGCGGTGCTGCACCTCACCCTGGAACCGCTGCCCGAGCAGGAGTCCGTACGGGTGCTGGCCGGCGACCTCCCCGAGGAGGACGCGCACCGGCTCTACGCCGCCAGCGAGGGCAACCCGCTGTATCTGCTCTCGCTGGTGCACGCCTACCGGGCCGGCGCCCCCTTGCGCACCATCACCGCCCAGGAGGAGGCGACGGACGCCATCGGAGTGCCCGGTGGGCTCGCCGCGCTGCTGCTGGAGGAGCTCACCGCGCTCACCGGACCGCAGCGGCGCATCGTGGAGGCGGTGGCGGCGCTGGGCGACCACGCCACGACCGCGATGCTGGGCGCGACGGCCGAGGTCGCCGCGCACGAGGTCGAGGAACACACCGGCGCCCTGACCGGACAGGACCTGCTGCGCCCCGGGCCGGGCGGCCGCTGGACGCTGCGCCACCCCCTCGTGCGGGCCCTGGTCTACGAGAACACCTCCCCGCGGCGCCGCGCCGAGGTCCACCGCATCGCCGCGCGGGAACTGGCCCGCGCCGGCGCCCCGGTCACCGAGCGTGCCCACCACGTCGAACGGTCGCTGACCGGCTGGGACCCGCAGGCCGCGGCCGTACTGAGCGAGGCCGCCGCGCGGTTCCTGCCCACCGCACCGGCCATCGCCGCCCATCTGCTGGACGTCGTCCTCACCCGTATGCCGGACACCCCGGGCCACGCCCGGCGGCGCGGCGAACTGCTGCTGGCCAGGGCGCGTGCGCTGGGCGTCGGCGGCAACCTGCGCGAGAGCAGGGACCTGCTGCACACGCTGATCGAGTGGGCGGGCAAGGACCATCCCGATCTGCGCACGGAAGCCATCGCGCAGTGCGCGGTGATGGAACGGCACCTCGGCCACTGCCCCGAGGCCACCGCGCTGCTGCGCCGGGAGCTGTCGCGCCTGCCGGGGCCGCCGCCGGGCCAGGCGGTCTCCCTGCGGCTCGCGCTCGGCATGTCCGCGCTGCTGACCGGGTCGTATCCGCAGGTGCGGGCCGAGGTGGCGGAGGCGCTCGACGTGGCGCGCCGCGACGACGACGCCACCGGCGAGGCGGCGGCGCTGGCGCTGTCGGCGCTCGGCGAGGCGTACGAGGGCGAGATCGCGGCGGCCGAACGCTTCGCCGACGCGGCCCGCGGCCTCACGGACGCGCTGACCGACCCGGGGCTGACGGACCTGTGCGAGTCGCTGGTGTGGCTGGCCTGGGCGGAGGTGCTGCTGGAGCGCTACGCCGACGCCGAACGGCACATCACGCGGGGACTGGACATCGCCCGCCGCGCCGGACAGCTGCATGTGCTGCCGCACCTGCTGACCAGCCGGGCCTTCGTGCACCTCAACACCTGCCGGCTGCCTTCGGCGCTGGAGGCGGCCGAGGAGGCGGAGTCCATCGCACGGGCCGCGGGCAGCAGCGACCTGCTGGCGTTCACGCTGGCCATCAAGACGGTGGTACTGCTGCTCGCGCGGCCCTTCGGGGACGGCGGCGCGCTCGCCACCGGCGAGGAGGCCGTCGCGGCGGCGAGCGGGAGCCGGGGCTGGTGGTCGGCGCTGGCCTGGTGCATGCTCGGGCACGCCGCCTTCGTGGACGGTGATCCGCACCGCGCGCAGGAGGCCATCACGACCGCCGGCGGCGGCCCCGATCTGCCGCTGCTTCAACCGTCCATCCGCCCAGGGCAGTTGGACACCCTGGCGAGCGCGGCCCTCGCCGCCGGCGAGCCCGACCGGGCCGCGCGCTGGGTCGCGCAGGCCACGCGCGAGGCGGGTCGGCTGGGCCTGCGGGGCCAGCGCGCCGCGGCCCTGCGGGCGCAGGCCGCGCTCGCCGAGCACCGCGGCGACACGGCACGCGCCGTACGTCTGCTGGAGTCGGCCGCCGAGGAGTACGCCCGTTGCGGACAGACCCTGTGGGAGGCGTACTCCCTGCTGCGGGCCGCGCCGCTGACCCGGCGGGCCGGGCAGGGTCCGCGGGCCGCCGCGATGTGGCACCGCGCGCACCGGCTCGCCGTGGACGGCGGCGCCCGGCTGCTGGTGGACCTGGCGGAGCTGATCCGGCCGGAGGCATCGGCCGAGGGCCCGAGGGTGCCGGCCGAGCTGGCCGAACTGACGGTCCGGGAGCGGGAGGTGGCGGGGCTGGTGGCGCAGGGCCTGAGCAACCAGGACATCGCGGCCCGGCTCCACCTCAGCCGCCGCACCGTCGAGACCCACCTGTCCTCGGTCTACCGCAAGCTGTCCGTGCCCTCGCGTTCGGCGCTGGCCGGTTTCATGGCCCGCGCCGGGAACGGGAGCCCGTAGCGGCGCCCGTGGCCGGGGGCGGTGAGCCGGCGTGGCATTTGCCTAAGGGGTTTAGGCATCCACATAATCGGTGCACCGGAAGGGGAGGGAGAGGCATGCCGCGCGCAGGGCTGTCGGTGGAGCGTCTGACACGGGCGGGCGCGGAGCTCGCCGACGAGGTCGGCTTCGACCAGGTGACCGTCTCCGCGCTCGCCCGCCGCTTCGACGTGAAGGTCGCGAGCCTGTACTCGCATCTCAAGAGCTCCCAGGATCTGAAGACCAGGATCGCCCTGCTGGCCCTGGAGGAACTCGCCGACCGGGCCGCCGACGCGCTGGCCGGCCGGGCCGGCAAGGACGCCCTGGCCGCCTTCGCGGACGTCTACCGCGACTACGCCCGTGAGCACCCCGGCCGTTACGCCGCGGCCCGGTTCAGGCTCGACCCGGAGACCGCGGCGGCCAGCGCGGGGGTGCGGCAGGCCCTGATGATCCGGGCGATCCTGCGCGGTTACGACCTCGCCGAGCCGGACCAGACCCACGCGGTCCGGCTGCTGGGCAGCGTCTTCCACGGCTACGTCAGCCTGGAGCTGGCGGGCGGCTTCAGCCACAGCGCCCCCGACCCGGGGACGAGCTGGGTCCGGATCGTCGACGCCCTCGACGCCCTGCTGCGCGACTGGCCCGCGCCCGCGCCGTGACCTGCGCTCCGCCGCCGCGCCGTTGCGGATGCAGGCCGCAGGGGGGTCGGTGATTCTGAGGGGGAGGACAACGCGCGAAGGAGTACGCGATGAGCATGATGGACAAGATCAAGGGGCTGCTGAAGGGCCACGAGGAGCAGGCCGGCAAGGGCATCGACAAGGGCGGGGACTACGTCGACCAGCGCACGCAGGACAAGTACAGCGGCCAGGTCGACACCGCTCAGCAACGGCTCAGGGACGAGATGGACTCCATGGACCGCGGCCAGGACGAGCCGCCCCGGTGACACCGCCCGGACCAACGGCTTCCGCCCGCGCACGGTCACAGCTGCCGGCGGACGCCCGGTTCCCGGGGGAGCACGTCGCCCTGCCCGCCGAGGTCGTCCTCGACGGCCTGCCTGGCGTCACCGCGCCGCAGCAGAGGCAGCACGGTGCGCCGGCGCAGGTCCTCCACGAGGAAGGCCGTACCGGCGTAGAGGGCCAGCGCCACCAGTAGCAGCGCGGCCGCCGCGTCGGCCGTCTCCAGCGCCCCCGGCGCGCCGAGCTGGTACGCCGCCGCGAACGCGGCTCGCACGATGGACACCGTCAGGACGAGCCCGAGCAGGCGCTTGCCCAGGAACGCCGTGGCCGCGATGGGCACGAGCATCAGGGCGAACGCGGCGAGGTAGATGCCCACGGCGACGCTGGTTTGCCGCGCGGGGCTGACGATGTGCAGGGCCCCGAGGGCGGCCCAGGAGGTGGCGAACAGCCCGAGCGCGGCCGCCGCGCCGGTGTCGCGGGTCAGGAACGCCATCACCGCGGCCAGGAACTCCAGCGGGAAGACGAACACCGCCAGCAGGACGCCCGCCGCGCGCACCTGCCCGCCGTCGACCGCTCCGAATCCGATGCCGGCCAGCAGGGCCATGCCGATGCCGAAGGAGAAGAAGCCCAGCGGCAGGGGGTTGGCGTACGGCCGGACCACGACCGTCGCCGTCTCCCTGCCGGACCGGTCCCCGGTTCTGTCCGCGCCGGCGGAGGGCGTGCCCGACATGGGTGCCGCGTACCCGTGGGCGGGTGCCGGAAACGGAGGGTGACCTTGGGGGGCGCCGGTGATTCGGGCGGGCGCCCGCGGGAACCCGTCCCGGCATGATCCAGACCCTCGTACGCGGTGGCGTGGCAGGCGCCGCGGGGACCGCCGTACTGAACGCCGCCACCTACGCCGACATGGCGCTGCGCGGCAGGCCGTCGAGCGGGACTCCGGCCGAGGCCGTGGACAAGATGACCAAGGCCGCCGGTCATCCGGTGCCCGGTTCCGGTGAGAAGCGCGAGAACCGGCTCTCCGGGCTCGGGGCGCTGTCGGGGATCGCGGTCGGCTGCGGCATCGGCGTCGCGGTGTCCGTGCTGCACCGCGCCGGCTTCCGGATGCCGTGGTTGCCGGGCGGTGTGGTCACCGGCGCCCTGGCCATGGCGGCCACGGACCTGCCCATGGCGCGGATGGGTGTCAGCGACCCCAGGCAGTGGTCGGCGCAGGACTGGGCGTCTGACGCGGTGCCGCATGTGCTGTACGGTCTGGCGACCTACGGGGTGGTCCAGGCGGCGGCCCGCCGGGCCTGATCACAGGCCCAGGGCGATGGCGACCCGGGTCAGCTCCGCCGTGCTGGTGATGTTGAACTTGGCGCGGATGCGGCGCAGGTACTCGTCGACCGTGTGGCGGGACAGGCCCATGTGCCGGGCCGTCTGCACGTAGGTGCGGCCGGCGGCGATGTGCCGCAGCGTCTCGCGCTCGCGCGGGGCCAGCGCGGGGGCCTCGGTGTCGGTGGACGGCGTGGCGAGGGTGAGAGTCAGGCTCATGGGTTTCTCCTCCGGCGAGATCGGCCCGGTCGTGTCTGCTCGCACCCTCGGAAGCAGCGGAACGGATGACCCGAAAGGTTCGGTATGTCCGTTTCCAATAAGCCTGACCCCACCGCTTCACAGCGATGTCCTCCGAATGTCACAGGACCGTCCCAGCGACAGCCGACAGCCGACGGCTGCCCGGCGGTCAGAGCCGGGTGGAGGCGACGGCCAGGGTGGCGACGGCGGTGGCGGCCAGGAGGGCCAGGGCGGCCAGGACGCAGGCGAAGCAGCGTGCGCGCAGCCTGCGGTACCGCTCCTCGTACTCGCCGCGCAGCGCCCGGCACCGGTCGGCGACCCGCTGCAGGTCGGACCGCGCCCGCAGCAGGCAGTCGCGCGTGTAGTGCTCCTCGATCTCCTCGCGCTGCGCGCCGGTCAGCCACTCCATCGGCTCGGTGAAGGCCCGGGCCCGCTCCTCGGCCTCGGCGACGCGGGCCTGCCACAGCAGGTAGCCCTCGACCTGGTTGACCACGTCCGCGGCCCCGGCGGGCCTGCCGTCGCGGTGCCCCGCCGCGCCCGTCATCCCGGCAGGCCCAGGTTCTCCCGCTTGTCCGTCAGCGAGACCTCCGGATGGTGCATGTCGAACGCCGGGGACTCGCTGCGGATCATGGGCAGGGTCACGTAGTTGTGCCGCGGCGGCGGGCAGGAGGTCGCCCACTCCAGCGAGCGGCCGTAGCCCCAGGGGTCGTCGGTCTCCACCTTGGGTCCGTACTTGGCGGTCTTCCAGACGTTGTAGAGGAAGGGCAGCATCGACAGGCCCAGCAGGAAGGAGCCGATGGTGGAGACCATGTTGAGGGTCGTGAAGCCGTCCGCGGCGAGGTAGTCGGCGTACCGCCGGGGCATGCCCTCGGCGCCCAGCCAGTGCTGGACCAGGAACGTGGTGTGGAAGCCCACGAAGAGGGTCCAGAACGTGATCTTGCCCAGCCGCTCGTCCAGCATCTTTCCGGTCCACTTGGGCCACCAGAAGTGGAAGCCCGCGAACATCGCGAAGACGACCGTGCCGAAGACGACGTAGTGGAAGTGGGCCACCACGAAGTAGCTGTCGGAGACATGGAAGTCCAGCGGCGGCGAGGCCAGGATGACTCCGGTCAGGCCGCCGAAGAGGAAAGTGACGAGAAAGCCCGCCGCCCACAGCATCGGTGTCTCGAAGGACAGCGAGCCCTTCCACATCGTGCCGATCCAGTTGAAGAACTTCACCCCGGTCGGCACCGCGATCAGGAACGTCATGAAGGAGAAGAACGGCAGCAGCACCCCGCCGGTGACGAACATGTGGTGCGCCCACACCGTCGCGGAGAGCCCCGCAATGGAGATGGTGGCGCCGACCAGGCCCATGTAGCCGAAGACCGGCTTGCGCGCGAAGACCGGGATGATCTCGGTGATGATCCCGAAGAAAGGCAGCGCGATGATGTAGACCTCGGGATGGCCGAAGAACCAGAACAGGTGCTGCCACAGCAGCGGACCGCCGTTCGCGGCGTCGTAGATGTGGGCGCCCCACATGCGGTCCACCTGCAACGCGAACAGCGCGGCGGCCAGCACCGGGAAGACCATGATCGCCAGCACGCTGGTGAGCAGCACGTTCCAGGTGAAGATCGGCATGCGGAACATGGTCATGCCCGGTGCGCGCATGGTGATGATCGTGGTGATGAAGTTGACCGAGCCGAGGATCGTACCGAATCCCGAGAAGGCCAGGCCCATGATCCACAGGCTGGGACCGAGCCCCGGCGAGTGCTCCGCATCGGACAGCGGGGTGTAGGCGAACCAGCCGAAGTCGGCCGCTCCCTGGGGGGTGAGGAAGCCGGCCACCGCGATCAGCGAGCCGAACAGGTACAGCCAGTAGGCCAGCATGTTGAGCCGCGGGAAGGCCACGTCCGGGGCGCCGATCTGCAGCGGCATGATCCAGTTGGTGAAGCCGGCGAACAGCGGGGTGGCGAACATCAGCAGCATGACCGTGCCGTGCATCGTGAACGCCTGGTTGTACTGCTCGGTGGACACGATCTGCAGACCCGGACGGGCCAGCTCCGCCCGCATCACCAGCGCCAGGATGCCGCCGAAGAGGAAGAAGGCGAAGGAGGTGGTCAGGTAGAGCGAACCGATCTTCTTGTGGTCGGTGGTCGTCACCCAGTTCACCACCACGGCGCCGGGTCGCAGCGGTCGCCGGGGGGCGGCGGTCTCCCGAGTGATGTGCTGAACGTCTGTCATGCGGCCCGTCACACGCTTTCTCTCAAGAGATGGGTACGTGAGTTCCACGCGGTGTCCCGCAGGGCTCGGCACCATCCTTGCGCCTGACGCACCCGGAGTGACGGCTCGCTTAGCCGGTATGGAGCAACGGCGCGCTCAATGCACCCGATCGGCGTAGGCGGGAGCTGGGCGGGGCTCACCCGCTCGCCCAGGACCTCGGTCATGAACCGCACCAGCCGGCGCTGGGAGGGACTGCGCGAGGACTCGTGCCGGGCGTAGAGCGCCACTTCGATCGGCTCGGTGTCGAACGGCAGCAGGCCCCCGAGGTCCGCCGGGTCGCGTTCACCCGACTGCTCGAGCCGGCCTACCTGCGCGCGGGCATCGGCGTCCGGGTCGCCTCCTTCGTGGGACTGCTCCTGGTCTACGGCACATCCTCAACGTCGGCGGCGTCGCCTGACTGGTGCTCGGCGGCTTCGTCGCCGACCGCAGAGGCATCAAGGGCACCACGCTCGGCTGGTTCGGCGTCTCGGTGCTGATGCCGGCGTGCCTGAGCGTGAAGATGCACAGCGACCTCATGCCGACATCGTGGTCTTCTTCACCGGCGTGTTCGTCTTCTCGGCCCAGGTGCTGGTCTACGCCTACGTGACGCACTACTACCCCGCCTCCGTGCGCGGTACCGCGCTCGGGCCGGCCTCGGGCATCGGCCGGATCGGCTCCATCGTCGGACCGTCCATCACCGGCGCCCTGGTCACCGCCGGCATCGGCCAACCCTGGGGCTTCTGCTTCTTCGCCGCGGTCGCGGTCCTCGGCTTCCTCGCCGTGCTGACATTGCCGCGCGCCGCGGGGAGCGTACCGGCGGCCTTCGAGTAGCGCCTGCGGGACGGACCCTGACACCGCGTCAGGGTCCGCTCGGGGTCGAGCCGGGGACGTCACCGATGGTGACGTCCCCGTGCCGTTCGGCAGTCTGGTCCCATGCCGAACACCAGCACCAGCCCGTCCCGTTCCTCCCTCGCCCGCCTCGCCCGCCGCACGGCCCTCGCCCTCGCCGGAGGCGCCGTCCTGGCAGGGCTGGTGGGAGTCCCGGCCGCCTCGGCGCGGGACGCCTCCGCGGGGAGCGCGTCCGCCGGCGGCCTCCCGGCCGGTTTCGAGGACTGCCCAACCCTGCCCGCCGGAGCCGACCCGGCCCGCTGGAGATGCGAAGTGCACACCGCCGCCCCGCGGTTGACCATGGGGGCCGTCACGGTCACGCTCGCGCCGATCACCATGACCCACGCCGAGGGCACGCTCCCCGACGGCACCGCCGGGCAGGTGTGGGGCGCGATGCACACCACACCGACCGCGGTTCCGGGCGGTCTCACCGGCCGGGCGCCGGCCGGCAGGGGACCCCTCGCGCTGGCCCTGCTGCCGGAGTACGGCGGCCGGTCCGACTTCTACACCGGCCGGTTCAGCCTGCGCTTCCGGCTGCTGAACCCCCTGCTGCCGCGCACTTGCCTGGTCGGGTCGGACACCCCGGTCGACTTCGCGCTGAAACGCTCGGGCCCCTCCCGCTGGATCTCCACCGACCCGCCCGTCATCGAGTTCTCCGCCTACGACGACGTCTTCACCGCGCCCGCCGCCAAGGACTGCGGCCCCCTGACGGGCCCGCTGAACCGGCGGCTCGGCCTGCCCGCACCGGCCGGGAACCTGCTGAGCTACGACGCCTCGTACACCTTCCGCACCTACGACCGGTTGTCCATACGGTGACCGTCCTTGCGCATGACCGACATCCAGCGCCGCGAGGTCCGGCCCGGCCCGCTCGTCGAGTGGACGCTCGATCCGGCGGCTGTCCGGACGGTGCGAGGGCGTCCTGTTCGTGCCGACCTGGCCGGGCACAGCGTTCGACATCCGGGCCGGCTCGACCTCGACGTGCTGCAGGAGGCGCTGCGCGGCTGGATGCTCCGGCCGAGCGTGAGAGTGGCCCGGCGCTGAGGCGACGCGGGCGCTACAGGCCGAGGTCGAGATCGAGGTCCGCGTCGGCGAGGGCCAGGGTCAGGGCCTTCTCCCCGGAGCACTCCGACAGGGGCAGCTCCGCCCAGATGACCTTGCCGGTGGGGGTGTAGCGGGTGCCCCAGCGTTCGGTCATCTGCGCCACGAGGAACAGGCCGCGGCCGCCCTCCTCGGTGGTGGCGGCGTAGCGCAGGTGGGGGGAGGTGCTGCTGCCGTCGGCCACCTCGCAGATCAGGGTGCGGTCGAGGATGAGGCGGACGTGGATCGGCTCGGAGCCGTAGCGGATGGCGTTGGTGACGAGTTCGCTGAGCACCAGTTCCAGGCTGAAGGACAGCTCGGACAGGTCCCACTCGTCGAGCTTGCGGCACGCGGCGTCGCGCATCCGGGCGACGGCCGCCGGGTCGGAGGGCACGTCCCAGTCGGCGATGCGGTCGGGCGGCAGCGGCCGGGTGCGGGCGATCAGCAGGGCCACGTCGTCCTTGGGGCGCGCGGGCAGCAGCGTGTCCAGCACGGCCTGGCAGCTCTGCTCGGGCGGCCGGTCGGGATGGCCGGCGAGCGACTGGCGCAGCAGTTCCATGCCCTCGTCGAGGTCGCGGTCGCGGTCCTCGATGAGCCCGTCGGTGTAGAGCACGAGCTGGGTGCCCTCGGGGATGTCCAGCTCGGCCGAGCGGAAGGGCATCCCGCCGAGGCCGAGCGGCGGCCCGAAGGGCAGGTCAGGGAAGGCGACGTCGCCGTCGGGGCTGACCAGGGCGGGGGCGAGGTGCCCGGCGCGGGCCATGACGCAGCGGCGGGTCACGGGGTCGTAGATCGCGTACAGGCAGGTGGCGCCGACGATGGCCGCGGCGACCTCGGTGCAGGCCTCGTCCTGGTCGATGCGGCCGACCAGGTCGTCGAGGTGGCTGAGCAGTTCGTCGGGCGGCAGGTCGAGGGTGGAGAAGTTGTGCACCGCGGTGCGCAGCCGGCCCATGGTGGCGGCGGCGTGCAGACCGTGACCCACGACGTCCCCGACGACCAGGGCGACCCGGCCGCCGGGCAGCGGAATCACGTCGAACCAGTCCCCGCTGACGCCGGACTGGGCGGGCAGGTACCGGTAGCCGACCTCGAGGGCGCCCTGCTCGGGCAGGGCGCGCGGGAGCAGGCTGCGCTGCAGGGTGACGGCCGTGGCGTGCTCGCGGGCGTACCGGCGGGCGTTGTCGATGCTGACCGCGGCCCGGGCGACCAGTTCCTCGGCCAGCGACAGCTCCTCCTCGTCGAAGGGGCCGTGTTCCTTGGTGCGCCAGAAGTTGGCGACGCCGAGGACCGCTCCACGGGCCTTGATCGGGGCGGAGATGAGGGAGTGGATGCCGTAGTCCACGATCCGTCCGGCGCGTTCGGGGTCCTGGGCGTGCCAGCCGGTGGCGCTGGAGAGGTCGGTGACGAGTTCGGAGCGTCCGGTGCCGTAGCCGCGGGCCTGGGGGGTGGAGGGCAGGAAGTCGATCAGCCGGCCCTTCTCGTAGAGCGGGTGGTCGTCGCGCACTCCGC
>NZ_BMVJ01000013.1:134763-138228 GCF_014650655.1 Streptomyces anandii JCM 4720 | reverse complement strand
ACACGGCGACGCGGCGCACCCCGGTGGCGGTGGCCGCGGGTTCCTCGCCGTGCAGCACGGGGTCGGCGAGGTCGACGGTGACGAAGTCGGCGAAGCGGGGGACGGCGACCTGCGCGAGTTCGTCGGCGGTGCGGGTGACGTCGAGGGTGGTGCCGATGCCGAGGCCGGCGTCGTAGAGCAGTTTGAGACGTTCGCGGGCGGTCTCGGCGCGGCCGGAGACGGCCTGGAGTTCGGTGGAGTCGCGCAGGGTGACGACGGTGCCCTTGGGGCCGCCGTCGCGGTCGGTGGGCCGCTGGTTGACGGCGAGGAGGCGGGGTCCGGCGAGGTGGACCTCGTCGGTGGCCTCGCGTCCGGAGCCGAGCAGGGTGACCGTCTCGGGCTCGAGGGCGGGCAGCTCGGTGACGTGCCGTCCCTCGGCGTCGGGCGGCAGGTCCAGGAGCCTTCGCGCCTCGTCGTTGGCGAGCAGCAGCCGGCCGTCGCCGGCGACGATGAGGACGCCCTCGCGCACGGAGTGCAGCACCGCGTCGTGGTGGTCGTACATCCTGGTCATCTCGTCCGGGGCGAGGCTGTGGGTCTGGCGGCGCAGGCGCCTGCCGACCAGCGCGGTGACGGCGGTGGCCCCGCCGAGCGCGGCGGCCCCGGCGGTCAGGATGATGGGGATCTGCCGGTCGACCTGGTTGGTGACGTTCTTGACCTTGAGTCCGGCGGAGACGAGGGCCACGACGTGGCCGTCCGGATTCTCGACGGGGACGGTGGCCTGCACTTCCTGGCCGAGGGGCCCGTGCACGCTCTCGGTGTAGACCCCGCCGGCCAGCGACGGCCCGATGGTGCCGACGAAGCGCTTGCCGATCCGGTCGGGCATCGGATGGGTGTAGCGGATGCCGTGGGTGTCCATGACGACGATGAAGTCGACCCCCGCCGACCTGCGCCCCGCCTCGGTCAGCGGCTGGAGCACCTTGGTCGGGTGGGGGGTGTGCAGGGCGGCGAGCAGCCCCGGGGAGTGCGCGAAGGTCTGGGCGACGGCCACGGAGCGGCGCTTCGCCTCGGAGTCGGTGTCGCGCTGGGACTGCAGCAGGAGGGCGAGTACCGCGAAGGCCACCAGCAGCACCACCAGCGCCACCTGCAGCACGAACACCTGTCCGGCGACGCTCCGCAGGCTCTTTCCCGCCGACGCACGCCAAGATATCCGGCGAAGGCGGGCAAAAAGGTCGGCCATTCGGCCTTTCTAGCATCACGGATCCCCCGCCGTCACGACCGCGGCCCGTGATCCTTCGCCGCGGGGCCGGCCGCGACGACACCGGGGACCGGCTGCGGACCGCCGCCGTAGGGGCCTGACAATGTTGTCGTGGACCACTTCGAACCGATCATCGTCGCCCTGGATTGTGACAACCGTCCCACCGCCGCCGGCATCGTCGAGCGGCTCGGGGACGAGTGCCGTTCCTACAAGGTCGGCCTGGAACTGCTGACGGCCGTGGGCCCGGACTTCGTCGGCGAACTGGTCGCCCGGGGCAAGCGGGTCTTCCTCGACCTCAAGCTCTTCGAGATCCCCACCTCGGTCGCCGCGGCGGTGCGTGCGGCGGGCGCGCTGGGGGTGTCCATGGTGACGGTGCACGGCATGGGCGGTACGGGCATCATGAGGGCCGCCGTCGAAGCGGCACGCGACTTCCCCCGGCTGCGCGTCCTCGCCCTGACCGTGGTCACGAGCATGACCGACGCGGACCTCGCCGACGTCGGCGTCGGCCGCCCGGCGCGGGACCAGGCGCTGCGGCTGGCGCGGCTGGCCGGGGCGGCGGGCTGCCACGGGGTGGTCGCGTCACCGCGGGACGTCACGGAACTGCGGCACGAGCTGGGCGGAGGCGCCCTGATCGTCGCGCCGGGAGTGGCACTGCCGGGGCAGTCGCCGGGCGAGCACGCCCACCCCTCGACACCGGGCGCGGCCCTGGCAGCGGGCGCCTCGCACATCGTGGTGGGCCGGGCGGTGACCCGGGCCGTGGATCCGGCCGCCGCGTTCCGGCTGGTACGGGCCGACTCGGTACAGGCCGACCTCGCGCGCCGACCGGAAGGGCGATGACCGGAAGGGCGCATCTCCGCAGAGCGCGCCACCGAAGAGCCCGCCTCGGCAGAGCCCGCCACGAGAAAAGCGCGTCATTGGCATGGACCTGAAAACCCCGTCTCGCTAAGCTCTCGGCAACCCGATGAGAGCGCTCTCAGGCTGCGGTTGTTCCACCCCCACCTTGCTGGAACGACGAAGGGCACCTTCCGTGAGACGCAATGTTGTGAGACGCGGGCGACTTCACCGCGCGCTCGTGGCCGCACTCGTACTGTTCGGCGCTGGCACCGCGGCCGGAACCGCACCGGCCTGGGCGTCGGCCTCCTCCCCGGCCGGCGCCCCCGCGGCCTCCGCCTCCCGAGCCGAAGACGCCTCCCTGTCCCCCGGCCTGCTGCGGGCGATGCGGCGCGACCTGGGACTCACCGCACTGCGGGCGAGGGCCCGGCTCGCCGCCGAGCGCGCCGCCGCCGCGCAGGAGCCGAAGGCCCGCGAGGCCGCCGGCGCCGCGAACGGCGGTTCGTGGTTCGACGCGCGGACGCAACGGCTCACCGTGGCCGTCACCCGCGACGCCTCCGCCTCGGCCGTACGCGCCGTCCGGGCCACCGGCGCCCTGGTCCGCACCGTGGCACACAGCGCCCGGCAGCTCGACGCGGCCAAGTCCCGTCTGGACCGCCTGTCCGCGCCCCAGGGCGTGAGCGGCTGGCACGTCGACCCGGCGGCCGGCGCGGTGGTCGTCGACGTGGTCCGCGACCGGCGCTCCGACAACGATGTCGAGCGCTTCCTCTCCCGCGCCCGCGCGGCCGGCCCCGTCGCCGTCCACCAGGTCGCCGCGGCGGCACGCACCTACGCGGCCGGCACGGTCGGCGGCGACCCGTACTACACCGGCAACGTCCGCTGCTCCATCGGCTTCTCGGTGTACGGCGGCTTCGTCACCGCCGGGCACTGCGGGCAGCCCGGAGCGGGCGTGAGCGGCTGGGACCACTCCTACATCGGCACGTTCCAGGGGTCGTCGTTCCCCGACAACGACTACGCCTGGGTCAGCGTGGGCAGCGGCTGGTGGACGGTGCCGGTGGTCCTCGGCTGGGGCACCGTCCCGGACCAGCTCGTGCGCGGTTCGGCCGAGGCTCCCGTGGGCGCCTCGGTCTGCCGCTCGGGCTCGACGACTCACTGGCACTGCGGCACGGTGCTCGCGCGCGACGAGACGGTCAACTACAGCCAGGGCGCCGTGCACCAGCTGACCAAGACCAGCGTGTGCGCCGAGCCCGGCGACTCGGGCGGCTCGTTCATCAGCGGCGACCAGGCACAGGGCGTCACCTCCGGCGGCTGGGGCAACTGCTCCAGCGGCGGCGAGACCTGGTTCCAGCCGGTCAACGAGATCCTGGGCCGCTACGGCCTGACGTTGCACACGGCCTGAT
>NZ_BMVJ01000013.1:114640-134740 GCF_014650655.1 Streptomyces anandii JCM 4720 | reverse complement strand
GCGGCACACGGCTTGACGTCGCACACCGCCTGGCGTCGCGGGGCCGGCGTCAACGGCCGGGGCGGCCCAAACGAGCGGGCCGCCCCGGCGCACGGGCGCGGCCTCACCCGCGACTCCCCCGGGCACCGCCCCGTGGTGGCCGCCGCTGTTCAGCGCGGTGCCCTCCGGCGGACGGTGTCCTCGGTGATGCGGGTCGCGGCGTACTCCGTGCCCGCCACGAAGCGCATCATCGGGCCGAACATCGGGGCCGCCAGCGACCCGGTGAAGTACAGGCCCGGCACCGACGACTCCAGGGACGCGTTCAGGTGAGGCGCCTTGGAGCCGGGGACGTACTTCAGGGCGCGGCGGACCGAGGGCGAGAGGAAGGGGACGGCGTCGAGGTCGAGGCGGTAGCCCGTGGCGGCCAGGACGTGATCGACGTCCAGGGCCCGTACCGTTCCGCGCGGTCCGGCCACCTCCAGCCGGACGGCGGTCCCGCCGCACGTCACCTCGGCCCCGACGACCCGGCGCGAGGTGCCGACCCGCACCACGCCCTCCACCCGGTCCCGCAGCCACCAGCCGCCCGAGGGCCCGAGGGCACGCCGGAACAGCAGCAGCCGGGCCGCCGCCGGCAGGCGCCGCACCCCGCCGGGGGCCCGGCACACGGCGGCCAGGATCCAGCCGGTGCCGAGCGGCGAGGCGGGCCGGGCGATCCTGTGCGCCCAGGGCCTGCTGAGGACCGGCGTGGTACCCCACAGCACCTTCCGCTCACGGACCAGCACCAGCGCCTCGGCGCCTGCCTCGTGCAGCAGCGCGGCGCTCTCCAGCGCGGACTGGCCGCCGCCGACCACGGCGACCCGCCGCCCGGCATAGCGGGACAGGTCGGTGTGGTGGCTGGTGTGGGACACCAGGGCGCCGGGGCCCGGACCCTCCGGGGCCAGGGCACGCAGCACCGCGGGTATGTGGGCGAGCCCGTTCAGGCCGGTGGCCACGACGACGGCTCGGGCGGCGAACTCCTGCCCGTCGTCCAGCCGCACGGTGAAGTCGGGGCCGCTTCCCCCCGCCCGGTCGACGGCCACCACGCGCGCGGCCTCCACCTCGCCGACGTAGCGCTTCTGGAACCACTGCCCGTAGCGGACGAACACGTCGCACGGGATCGGGGTCAGCTCGGTCAGCTCCGGCTCGCCGTGCACCCGGAGGAAGTCCGCCAGCCGGCCGCCCGGCTCCGGCGCGGACAGGTCGGTGGCGTCCGGCGTCGACTTGAGGAACATCCCGGTCGCCATGGCGTGCCGCCAGCTGCCGAGGACCTCCCCGAAGATCCGTACGGGCACCCCCTGAGCGCGTAGGTGCGCGGCCACCGAGAGCCCGTAGGGTCCGGCGCCGGCCACCACGACCGGTAATCCGTTGCTCTCGCCCGACTCCCCCTGGCGGGCAGGGCGTTGTCCCGGAAGCGACTGCGTCATGCATCCCTCCGCTGGTCCCCCGCGCGCCGCCTTCCCCAAGGCCCGCGCGACACTTCGGGATGGCGCGCCGGCACCGGGCCGCCGCACTCGTCCCCCCTCCGCCGCTCAGTGTTACCCAGCGACCCGCACCACAATGCGAAATGGGGCCACGTTGCCAAAACATGGTCAAACCGTTGACCTACGGCGCCCCCTCCCGGCCCGGTGGTCACACCGGCCCCGGCCGCGAGGCACTTACCTCTTTTGACCTACCTGTCTTGGCGGACTGCTCGTCGAGCACGTCGACCGGCAGCCGGCCTTCCGCATCAACGCCCCGATCGGCCCGGCCGCGCTCGTCTTCAGTGGGCTGGTGCTGCCGCAGAGCCGCAACGAGGCCGCGCGGGGCGAGAAGTTCGACATCCCGGGCCTGCTGCCGATGGCGGCGGGCACGCTGCTGGTGGTCCCCGATGCGGCTGTTCCGCAGCCCGGCCCTGACCGTGGGCACCGTGATCACCGCGCTCAACTTCTTCGGCCGCGTCGGCTCGACCCTCGGCTCCGCGCTCACTTCGGCCGCTGTCCCGGCGGCTCGAGGGCGCCAGGGACGCCGTCGCCATGGGCGTCGCCCCGGCCCCCGGCCTCGGACGCCATGCCCGTACGGCCGCGGGAAGCCGTCGTCGAGGGCAGCGGCAACGCCTTCCCCGGCGGGCTGCACACCGCGGCGCTGACCACCGCCGTGCTGTGCCGGGCGGGAGCGCTCACCGCGGCCCTCGGACTGCGCGGCCGGGCGGCGGACCCACGCTGAGACTCCCGTCCGCGAACCGCCGCTGAGACTCCGGTCGGTCGCGGACGCTTCGACTCCGGTCACCGGCGCTGAGACTCCTGTCGGAGTCCCGGCGCTGCGACTGCGGGCGGCGGATCGGCGCCGGCACGCCGGGCGGCGCCTGCACGCCCGAAGGCCTGCCCGTCGCGGTCGTGATCACGCTCGACGACCGGACGCGCAGGCCTTCTTGATGAGCCGGCCCTACCGCCGGGACCGTCAGTGGTCCGTGGCGGCCGGGGCGCTGACGACCGGTGGTGCCGTCATCAGCTTCCCGAACAGGGCCATGCAGGTGGAACAGTGACCAGCCCGCTGGGCGTTCACCCCGTCGACCTGACGGTCCAGCCGTGTGCCGCACAGAGTGACGGCCGTGTTCTTGGCCATCACGTGCCACACCAGGGCTCCGCCGTGCTTCTCGACTCCTGCACACATCTCATACATGATCGGCTCCCTTGATGGACGCCTCTCTCACTCCAGGAGACACCGGCCCGGCCCGCGCCACGCAGCCACGGACGGCCATTCGGGTGACAAAGGCGACAACGGCGCGCCGGGGGACGGGGCCTGGGCACCGCGGCCGCGATGCAATCATGGAAGCCATGCGGAAGAGCGGTGCGATACGGGCGGCGGCCATGGCGGCGGCGTGCGGCGCGATGGTGATGTCCCTGACGTCCTGCGGGAATTCGGGCCACTCGGGCGCCGCCGGGAGCGGCGGCAGCCGTACGGACGACGCGCCGCGGCCGTCGACGGATCTGCAGCGGATACCTGGCATCGGCGACCGGCTGTGGCAGCGCCTGCCGGCCGGCACCCGACAGGTCGTCGCGGTCTACGGGGACGGGCCCCACTCCCCGGACTCGACCGTCGAGTTCTTCACCAAGCACGGCTCCACCTGGGACCGCGCGCGCTCGTGGCCGGCGCACAACGGCCGCAAGGGCTGGACCACCGACCATCACGAGGGCGACCAGCACAGCCCCGTGGGGATGTTCACGCTGAGCGACGCGGGCGGTGTGCTCGACGACCCGGGGGCGAAGCTGCCGTACACCAAGTCGGCGGCGTTCCAGGCGCCGCACTACTGGAACAAGGCGTACTGGCACGACTTCGACTACGTCATCGCGATCGACTACAACCGCGTGAAGGGCACCGCGCCCAACGACCCCACGCGGCCCCGGGGCCAGTCCAAGGGCGGCGGCATCTGGCTGCACATGGACCACGGCAGCGGCACCTCGGCCTGCGTGAGCATGTCGGAGACGGCGATGCGTTATCTGCTGCGGAACCTGGACCCCCGGCAGCACCCGGTGGTGATCATGGGCGACAAGGCGGAACTCGGCGCCTGACACACGGCCGTGAGGTGGTCCGCCGACGGCCGTGAGGCGGTCCGCCCCGGAACGTCACCGCTCCTGTCGCGGCATCCCGCCGTCCGCGGTGTCGAGCAGGGCTACACGGGCGATGACCCGCTTGCCCACCGGCTCCCTGCGCACCTCGAACCCCTGCACCACGGCCATCACGATCTCCAGTCCGTGCTGGCCCACCCGGCCGGGATCGGCGGCCCGCGCCACCGGCAGCACCGGGTCGCTGTCCCAGACCGCGACCTCGACCGCGTCGCCGACGACGCGCAAGTCCATGAGGATGGGACCCGAGGCGTACTTGCGGGCGTTGGTGACCAGTTCGCTGACCACCAGCTGGGTCAGGTCCGTCGCCCGGTCCGAGACGGGCAGCCCGCCCTCGGCCCGCACCCGCGTCAGAAAGGCAGCCGCGAGACGGCGGGCCTCGGCTATGCAGGTGCCGTCCCCGTCAAGGGCCGCCGCCGCCCGCATCACCTCGGCGTCCAAGGAACTTCCGGCACCGCCGAGAAGGACACCGTCCGTCGCAACCGTCTTCACCACCTCGTTCACAGGCTGCCCCTACCCCCGTTCACGCCATGCACGCCCCCCGACTCCATGTCAGCTGCGTCACACCGGCACCGTCTTCCCCCGGGACGCGTCACCACCCCGCTCGGGGGTATCCGCCATCCCGGACATCGGGAGAAACGGGACCAGAAGGGGCGCACGGTGGACGAGACATCGCTGAGGGCGGTGGGCTGGGCACGCTCACTGCCGTTGAACACCGAGGTGAAGGCGGCACGCGACTGGGCGCGCGAGCACCTGAGGACACTGGGCTGGACCGCCGACGCCCCGCAGACGGTGGACGCCGTGCTGCTGACCGTCTCCGAACTGGTCACCAACGCCCACACCCACGCGCACAGCACCGCGCAGCTGGTGATGACCTGGGACAACCGCTGCCTCCACATCTCCGTGCACGACTCCTCGCCCGAGGTCCCCGCGCCCCGGGAGCCGAGCGCCGAACGCGTCGGCGGCCGGGGCATGCTCCTCGTGGACGCCCTGGCCGACGCGTGGGAGGCCCGCCCCTGCCCGCGCGGCAAGACCGTCACCGCCTGCTTCCGCCCTTCCGCGCGAGCCTGAACCGGCCCGCCCCCGGGCGGGGTCTGACCCGGCCCTCCTGTCCGCGGACCGGACGGCCAGGCGAACGCGTGCCGGATGCATCTAACGTCGGCTCCGCCACCGCTGAGGCAACGGGGACACGCGGCGAGGGGAGCCCGACGATGACCGAGGAGAGGGCGGACACGACCGTCGTGGCGCTGCGGGAGGTCGGCGTCCGGCGCTGCACGACCGGGCAGGTCGTCCTCGACGGCATCGACTGGACGGTCCGTGCGGGCGAGCACTGGGCGCTGCTCGGCGCCAACGGCGCGGGCAAGACGACGCTGCTGCGGCTGCTCGGCGCCCTCATGCATCCGACCACCGGCACCGTCGAGGTGCTGGGCAGCCGGCTCGGCCGGGTCGACGTACGGGAACTGCGCACCCGTATCGGACACGTCACCACCGCACAGCGGGTGCCGCAGGACCTCGACTGCCGCACGGTCGTGCTCACCGGCCACACGGGCACCGTGCAGCCGCTGTGGCGGTCCTACGACGACGAGGTGCGCGGGCGGGCCGAGGCGCTGCTGGCGGAGCTGGAGATCAAGGAGCTGGCGGACCGGCCGTACGGCGTCTGCTCGGGCGGTCAGCGGGCGCGGATCCTCATCGCCAGGGCGCTGATGGCCGAGCCCGCCCTGCTGCTCCTGGACGAGCCGTTCAACGCGCTGGACCTGCCCTCCCGCGAGGATCTCGTCGACGCCCTGCACCGGCTCGCCGAGGGGCGCCCGCGGCTGGCCACCGTGACGGTCACCCACCATCTCGAGGAGCTGTCCCCGGCGGTGGGTCACGCCCTGCTGCTGCGGGAGGGCAGGACGCTGACGCACGGTCCGGTCGAGGAGGTGCTGACCGGCCACTGGCTGACCGGGTGCTTCGGCCGGCCCATCGCGGTGAACCGGCACGAGGGCCGCTGGTGGGCCTACGCCGACCGGCCGAAACGCCGGGAGACATGAGGCGGTTCGGCGTCCGGCCGGTCGTCCCCGGCCGCGCCGGGCTGTCGCCCTGTGTGGTCGGAACGGGACTTTCCACTACCGCCAGTAACATGATCAACTCTGGCATTGGATGCCCCCCACAACCATGTGGGGCGGCTCCTCGTGGTTCCCATCACCCCCGTGCGAGGTCCCCATGTCGTCCCAGGACGATGCCCTGCGCCAGGCGCAGACCGACTACCAGCACCACATGCAGACGTGCCGTCAGTGTTACGCGGACACCGTTCCGTGCCCGGTGGCCAAGCACCTGCTGCGCGTCTACAACAACGCGCGAAGGGGGCTTGCCCACCCCAAGTGACGGGAAAGCGGCGGCGGAACCGGCCATCAGTGCCGGTTCCGCCGCCGCTTTCTCGTCCTGCCGCCGTCCGTGCCGTCCCTCAAGGGCGGCCCTTGATCACATCGCGCCGCGCCGGATCCTGCGCAGCAGCAGGAAGCCCGCGATCACGAGCACCGCGCCCGCGGCCGCCGGCCACAACTGGGCGCCGGTCTCGGCGAGGCTGCCTCCCGCGGTCTGCGGCTCGGTCTGCGAGCCGGCGGACTGACCGTTCCCGGCGGGCGCCGGCGTCTGCGTGGGCGTGCCGACCTCGCCGCCGACCGCCGCGGCCGTGGCGGTCGGGGTCGCGCTCGCCTTGGAGCCCTTGTGGGAGGAGTGGGAGCCGGCTGACTTCGGCTCGACGGTCGGAGCTGTGGCGTCGCCGCCGTTCGCGGGCGGCTGGGTGGCCGGGGCGTCGGTCGTGCCCGCGGTCGGCTCCTCCGTCTGCTGCGGGGGCTGCTGCCCGCCGGAGCCTCCCTGGTCGCCGGAGCCACCGCCCTGGTTGCCGTTGCCGCCCTGGTCGCCACCGGAGCCGCCCTGGCCACCGTTGCCGCCCTGGCCGCCGTTGGCACCCTGGTCGCCACCGTTGCCGCCCTGGTCGCCACCCGAGCCGCCGTTGGCGCCCTGACCGCCACCGGAGCCACCCTGGTCGCCGCCCGCGCCGCAGGTGCGGCCGCTGTTGATGCAGTCCACCACCTGGCGCATCAGGCCGTCGTCGAAGACGTTGATGAAGTCACCGTGGTCCGTGACCGGCTTGTGCAGCTGCTCGGGGAAGGAGTCGACCGCGAACAGCGGGGTCGTCCGGCCTCCGTCGTTCAGGCTCGGCGCGGCGACGTCGTAGACGATGCGCTGCACCAGCTGCGGGATCGCCTCGAAGCCGGCCGGGCACGCGCCCTGCGCGTCGGCGAACGCCACGTGGGTGCGATGGTTGGCACTGTCGATGTTCCGGCCGTCCCAGCAGCTCTGGAAGCGGAAGGTGCGCACCACGTCACTGCCCTTCGGGCACAGCGGGTACTTGTCCTTCAGCTGCCGGTCCTCGAAGCCGGTGCAGCTCCAGGAGGCGTTGGCGTTGGCGGGGCCGTTGACGAACGCCTTGGCGTCACCGGTGATGATCCGCAGGAAGCGCGGCATGGCGGTGACCTTGCCCTGGGGGCTGCCCTCGAAGGTGATGGTCACCTGCTTGGGCGTGACGATGCGGCCCGCGTTGCCCTCGGTGCCGCCGCCCGGCGAGTCGGCGTCCCGCTCCCGGCTACCGTCCTGCAGCCGGATCACGGGCCAGTAGTACGTCGACTTGTCGCCCTTGTCCGCGCAGCTGGTGTCGCCGGCCGCCAGGTCGTCGTCGCTCGCGAAGGCGGTGTTGGACTGGTTGCCGACGTAGTCGTGGAAGTGGTGGGCGCCGTTGGTGACGCCGGGCGCGACGATGACGTTGTCGGAGTTGCGCAGCCCGTTGGCGTTGACCCCGCAGCTGGAGGTGAAGCTGCCGCGCGAGGCGTCCGCCTGCGGCTGGGGCGTGCCGGCGTTCGGCTGGACGGTGGTGATGTCCACGTAGTCCGCGGCCACGGGGCCGTTGCCCGCCTGGCCGCCGTTGCCCTGCTGCTGTCCGCCGCCCTGCTGGTTCTGGCCCTGGCCCTGGCCGTTCTGACCCTGGCCGTTCTGACCCTGGCCGGTCTGGTCCTGCCCGCCGCCCTGGCTCCCCTGGTCCTGCCCGTTCTGGTTCTGCCCCTGGCCGTTCTGGCCGTCCTGACCCTGGTCCTGCGCCGGGCGCAGGCTGCACTCGGCGAGTGCGTCGAGCCCCTCGGGGCGGTGCCCGGCGCGATCTATGGCGTCCGCGATGCGCCCGATCGTCGCCGCCCGCTGCTCCTTCAGCGGCTTCATGATCGTGTCCTCGACGGAGCCGTCACCGCCGGACTGCCCGCCCTGGGCCGAGTTCTGCAACTGCTGGTAGGCCTTGGCGATCTGCTGGTCGAGGACGGCGAGTTGCTCGTCCACGGTCGACTTGGCCTCCTCCGGCACGGACGTGAGCCGCGTACCGACGTCGGGGCAGTCGATCGTCCCGGCCGCGCCCGAGCCCGGAGCCGACTTCTCCACCGCCTGCCCGTTCCAGGTGCCTTCGGTGGCCGAGGCGTAGACGTTGGCCACCATCAGCCCGCCACCCCCCAGCATCAGCGCGACCGCGGCGAACGTGGCGCGCCGCGGGCCTGTGGGTCGTCTGCGCGTGTTGCGTCTCACGGAACTACTCCTAGACGGTCTGGTCGGTCCGGCCGGGCATGGCAATCCCCCGGTCCCATACGGAACGGGGCTCACGGATGTTCAAAGGCCCCGGGAATTCACAGCAACCTCATGTCTTTTGGCAGGCCGTCAGGCGTCCGGGCGTGCGGGAGGGCGGGGCCGGTGTGCCGGGGGCCGGGAAAATTGGTCGCCCGGATCACCGGACGCGCCGCTCCGGTTCTCCACATATGGTCGGAAAACGTGTGTTATTCAGTCATGCATACACATACGCGGCGAACCTTGCTCAGTGCCTCGATCATGGCGGCCGGCTCGGGACTCCTCGGCGCCTGCTCCGGGTCCGGCTCCCCCGCAGGCTCCGGGCCGCACGCCGGGGCGTCCCGGGGCTCGGGGTCCGCGCCGGGCTCCGGCGACTTCGGTCACCGCCGCTTCGTCCCCGAAGGGCCCAAGGGGTATGTGAACCCGTCCGACCCCGAGGTGCTGGCCGCCGAGCGCGCACGCGGGTCGGGGCCGGTGCGCAAGTACCGGTTCACCGCCGCCGAGACCTCGCTCGACCTGGGCGGACGGACCATCAGGTCGTGGGCGTACGACGGCCATGCGCCGGGCAGCGCCGTCCGGGTGACCACGGGCGACATCCTCGACCTCACGCTCGCCAACCGGCTGCCGGTGGCGACGACCCTGCACTCGCACGGTGTGCGCCTGCGCTGCGACATGGACGGCGTGCCGGACCTGACCCAGGAGGGCATCAAGCCCGGCGAGGACTTCACCTACCGCTTCGCGGTGTCCCACCCGGGCACCTACCTGCTGCACTCGCACTCGGGCCTGCAGCTCGACCGCGGTCTGTACGCGCCGCTGATCGTGGACGACCCCAAGGAGCGCCTGTCGTACGACAAGGAGTGGGTGGTCGTCCTGGACGACTGGGTGGACGGGGTGGACGGCTCCACCCCGGACGGCGTGCTCGGCCAACTGCACCACGGCAAGGCCCCGATGGGCATGGACATGGGCAAGACGTCCGGGCACGGCAGGTCCGGGCACGAGGAGCGGGAGGGCGGCGGCAAGCACGGGCACGGGAAGTCCGGCGGCCATGACGCCGGCGAGGGCCGGGAGGGGGCGCCGGGCCAGAAGGGGAGCGGCCCCTCCCGCGTCCTGCACGGCTCCCACAGCCGCATGCTGGACGGCATGGGCGGCAATGTGGCGTACCCGTACTACCTCGTCAACGGCCGCCTGCCCAGGGCCGCCCAGGTGTTCCGGGCCCGCCCAGGTGACCGTGTCCGGATCCGCTTCATCAACGCCGGCGCCGACACCGCCTTCCGGGTGGCGCTGGGCGGACATGAGATGACGGTGACGCACACGGACGGCTATCCGGTCGAGCACAAGCGCACGGACGCGCTGCTGATCGGCATGGCCGAGCGCTACGACGTCATCGTCACCGCCAAGGACGGGACGTTCCCGCTGGTCGCGCTGGCCGAGGGGAAGAACGCCCGGGCGCTCGCGGTGCTGCGCACCGACAAGGGCAGAGGCCTGCCCTCGCCGTCGGTCCACCCCGACGAGCTCGACGGGCGGGTCGTGCCCGCGCGGCGCATGGTGCCGGCCGAGTCGGTGGCCTACTCCGACCGCGACCCCGACCGGGAGATCCGGATCCGGCTGACCGGGAGCATGAAGAACTACGACTGGATGTTCGACCACCAGCCCTACTCCCCCGCGCACCGCCACCCGGTCCGCCAGGACGAGAGGGTCCGGCTCACCCTCATCAACGCCACCGACATGTGGCACCCCCTGCACCTGCACGGGCACACGTTCGCGCTGACCGGCATCAACGACGTCGGAACCCGCAAGGACACGGCCATCGTGCTGCCGCACCGCAAGCTGGTGGTGGACTTCTACGCCGACAATCCGGGCCTGTGGATGCTGCACTGCCACAACCAGTACCACTCGGAGTCCGGCATGATGACCGTCATTGGTTACCGTAAGTAACCGTTCCAGGAAGGCGGCCGCTCGATGGCGGACGTGAGGAGCGGGCCGGCGCAGCGGGCGCTGGAGACCCCGCGGGCGGCCGGGCTCGCGGGGGTCCTGTTCGCGCTGCTGCTCGCGGCGACGATCGTCCTGATCCGGCTCGGCATCCCGCAGGGCGCGGGCGGGGTCACCTCCGAGGGCTTCACCGACTCCGCGCGGCGCAGCGCGGTGCTGGCGGCGCTCGCGCTGGTGCCCTTCGCCGGGATCTTCTTCCTGTGGTTCATCGGTGTGGTGCGCGCCCATGTGGGGGCGGCGGAGGACAAGTTCCTGGCGACCGTGCTGCTGGGCAGCGGGCTGGTGTTCGTGGCCTCGATGTTCGGCGCGGCCGCGGCGGCCGCGGCGGTGCTGGCCACCACCCGTCCGGCCGGCGCCGCCCCGCCCCAGGAGACCTGGGACTTCGGCCGGCACTTCGCGTACATGCTGATGATCGGGTACGGCATGCGGATGGCGGCGGTCTTCGTCTGCTCCCTGTCGGTGATCGGGCACCGGCTGGGGGTCCTGCCGCGGTGGCTGACCCTGTTCGGCTTCCTGTGCGCGCTCACGCTGCTGTTCGTGGCGTCGAACGTGCCCTGGGCGGAGCTGGTCTTCCCGGGGTGGTCGCTGGTCCTCAGCGCGTACATCCTCGTGGTGAGCGGTCGCCGGGCGGGCACGGCGGCGGCGTCCTGACCCGCGCGGCGGGCGCGGCCGCGGGTCGCTCCACGCGGCCGCGTGTCACTCCATCGGAGGGCTCCGGCGAGCGGGGGGCCGCCCGCACTGACGATCCTGGCGTGGGGCAGATGACCGCCGTCCGAGGCGGCCCGCCGAGCGGGTCGCCGCCGAGGACCTGACCGCCGGAAAGGGCGGGACGCCGATGAGGCTTGTCGTCGATCTCAACAAGTGCCAGGGATACGCGCAGTGCGCGTTCCTCGCGCCGGACGTGTTCACGATGCACGGCGAGGAGTCGCTCGTCTACGACCCGCGGCCGGAGAAGGAGCACCGGGAGCGGGTGACGCGTGCCGTCGCGGCCTGCCCGGTGCGCGCGATCACGGCGGACGGCCTGCGGGATGCGCCCGCGGGGGCCGGGCAGGAGGCGTCCGATGCCCGCTGAGGAGTTCCACGAGTGGCTCAGGCGGGAGGGCCGCATCGTGATCGTGGGCGCCTCGCTCGCGGGTCTGAGGGCCGCCGAGACGCTGCGCGCCGAGGGCTTCACCGGCTCCCTCACCCTGATCGGCGACGAGCCCTACGAGCCGTACGACCGTCCGCCGCTGTCCAAGGCGGTGCTGCTCGGCAAGGCGTCCCCGGAGCGCACGGAGCTGCCCCGGCGCCGGGAGATCGACGCGACCTGGCGCCTGGGCGTGGCCGCGACCGGGCTCGACCTCGCGGCCAAGCGGGTGCGGCTCGCCGACGGCGACGAGGTGCCCTACGACCGGCTGCTGATCGCGACCGGGGTGCGCGCCCGGCCGTGGCCGAAGGAGGACGAGGCCCAGCTCGACGGGGTTTTCGTGCTGCGCACCCGGGACGACGGGGTACGCCTGCACCGGCGGCTCAACGCCTCGCCGCGCCGGGTGTTCGTCATCGGCGCGGGGTTCACCGGGTCGGAGATCGCCTCGGCCTGCCGGGAGCGGGGCATCGCGGTCACCGTGGCGGAGCGCGCGGACGCGCCGCTCGTGGGCGCGCTCGGCGGGGTGGTGGGCGCGGTGGCGGCCGACATGCACCGTGAGAACGGGGTGGACCTGCGCACGGGCGTGATGGTCACCGGGCTGGAGGGGGACTCGTCGGGCCGGGTGCGGGCCGCCCATCTGTCCGACGGCGGCGTGGTCGAGACGGACGTCGTGATCGTCTCGCTGGGCGCGACCCGCAACACCGACTGGCTGGAGGGCTCGGGGCTGGGCGCGGGGCCGCGCGGCATCGCCTGCGACGCCGGCTGCCGCGCCTTCGACTTCCGCGGGATCGTCACGGACGACGTCTACGTCGCCGGGGACGTGGCGCGCTCCCCGCACGCTCTGTTCGGCTACCAGTTCCTCTCCCTTGAGCACTGGGGCAATGCCGTGGCGCAGGCCGAGGTGGCGGCGCACAACATGATCAGCGCGGGCGCGGACCGGCGGCCGCACCTGTGGGTTCCCGCCTTCTGGTCCTCGCAGTTCGGGGTGAACATCAAGTCGGTCGGGGTGCCCTCCATGGGCGACGAGATCATGATCACCCAGGGCTCGCTCGCCGAGCGCAGGTTCGTCGGCGTGTACGGCCACCAGGGCCGCGTGATCGCCGCGGTCAGTTTCGACAACACGCGGTGGCTGGAGTTCTACCAGCGGCAGATCGAGCTCGGCGCGCCGTTCCCGGTCGAGTACCCGACGGTGGACCGCAGGCCCGAGGGACGCAAGCCGGTCCCGGCCGACTTCCCCGACCCGTCGCTGCCGACGCACGGCCCCACCGTGATCCTCAGCGGCTACTCCCCCGCCGACCGGCGCCTGGTGTTCACCCCGGGCCGGCACTGACCGGCCGCCCCCGCCCCGGACCTCCACGCCACACGCCCCAAGGACCACTCATGACCCAACCCTCGCTGCTGAGCCGGATCACCGACTACGCCAACCGCGCCGACCCGTATCCGCTGTACGCGGAGCTCCGCAGGACGCCGGTGCTCCACGAGGAGGAGGGCGGGCCGTACGTCGTCAGCTCGTACTACGACATCCTGGGCCTGCTCCACGACCCCCGGGTCAGCTCCGACTCCGCCAACCTGACCGCCGCGGGCGACGACGAGCTCTCGGGCCCGGAGGCCACGGGGCTGCCGCCGAGCTTCATCCGGCTCGACCCGCCCGAGCACGACCGGCTGCGGCGGATCGCCAACAGCTCCTTCGGGCCCCCGCACCGGCCGCACCGGATCGACTCCATGCGCGAGGAACTCGCCCAGATCGTCTCCGAACTCATCGACGGCCTCGGCGGGACCCAGCAGATCGACATCGTCGACCAGTTCGCCTATCCGTTCCCGGTGACCGTGATCTGCCGGCTGCTCGGGGTGCCGCGCGAGGACGAGCCGCGGTTCCGCGGCTGGGTCGACCCGCTGGTGGCCGCGCTCGACCCGGACACGCGCAAGAACGCCGACGCGGAGTTCCAGCGGGCCGCGCAGGAGGCGCGCATGCAGCTGGGCATGTACCTGGCCGGGCTGGTCGAGCAGCGCACCAAGGAGCCCCGCGACGACATGCTGTCCGACCTGGCGTCCAGTCACGGAGCCGACGGCACCATGTCCATGATGGAGGTGCTCAGCACGGCGGTGCTGCTGCTGATCGCCGGCCACGAGACGACGGTCAACCTCATCACCAACGGCATGCTCACCCTGCTGCGCCACCCGGAGGTGCTCCAGCGGCTGCGCGAGGACCCCGGTCTGAGCGTCGGCATCGTGGAGGAACTGCTGCGTTACGAGCCGCCGGTGCAGCTGGTGCCGCAGCGCACCTGCATCGCGGACATCGAGCTGCGGGGCGTGACGATCCCGAAGGGCTCGCGCATCTGGCTCGTGCTGGGCGCGGGCAACCGGGACCCGGAGCGCTTCAAGGACCCCGACCGGTTCGACCCGGACCGCGAGGACATCCAGCACCTCGGCTTCGGCAGCGGCATCCACAGCTGCTTCGGCGCCCCGCTGGCCCGGCTGGAGGCGCAGCTCGCGCTCGCCGAGCTGGCCCGGCGGCTGGAGAACCCCCGGCTGGTCGAGGACCCGCCGCCGTACCGGCGGAACGCGGTGCTGCGCGGACCGCGCCATCTCCAGGTGGCCGTGGACGGGATCCGCCCTTAGGGCCTCCCTTCCGGATCTTGCCGCCGGTAGCGGGGCTCGGGCCGGCCGGGAGGCGAGCGACTCGGAGCGGCCTGATCCGGAGGAAAGGCCCTGGCGGCGCGGCTCCCGGCGTGCTCGCGCTGCGTGTGGCTACCGCCACGTCGAGGAACTTCTGGACATCTTAGAAAAATCAGACAAAATTAGATGCATCCCTACTGCGACTTCGAGGAGCCGCCCCCGCATGGCGTACGGAGCCCACCCGAGCCCCACCCCGCCTCCCCACCCCGACATGGGCCTTGCCCGCGACTGCGAGCACTGCCTGGGCTGGGGCACCGTCATCACCCGAGACGGCGACCACGAGCTGTGCGACACCTGCCAGCTCGCAACGGACGGCGACGAGCCTCCGCGCGCGGCCTCCGCCGTGTTCCCCCGCCCGGCCGACGCCCCCCGGCGCGGCCTCGGCTGAGTGCGCCCTGCTCCGTTCGAGTGGTGCATCGCCCGGCACGGTCGTAGCGTCGATACGTCGATACGAAGTGCAGGCGTCGTCGACCGGGAGCGGACATGCGCAAACACACCGTGAGGACGGCGGTCACGCTCTGTGCCGCAGCACTGCTCACCGCGGGTCTGGGAACGGCCTCCGCGGCGCCGGCGACCTCACCGTCGGCCGCGCACGGGGCCGACGCACAGCCACAGCCCCGGCAGCCGGTGCTCGTCGACTGCGCGTTCCAGCCGCACGCGCGGCCCGACGCGTTCATCCTCGCCTGCGGCGACGGCAACAGCCGCCTGGCCTCGCTGCACTGGCAGCGCTGGGACGGCCGGACGGCCGTGGCCAGGGGCGTGAACCTCGTCAACGACTGCAAGCCCTACTGTGCGGCCGGAAAGTTCCACTCCTATCCGGTCGTCGTGCGGCTCGCGCACCCGGAGCCGTGGAAGAAGCGCCCCCAGGTGCGGCAGTTCACGCAACTCACCCTGACCTTCACCGGCGCCCGCCCGGCCGGCTACGACCGCGTGGTGACACTGCCGTTGTGGAGCTGATCCGCGCCGGCCGGCCCGGCCCGGTCAGCCCCGCAGGATGTCCGTGAACCGCTCGGTGTCGATGTTGCCGCCGGACAGGATGACACCGACCCTCGGCGGCACCCGGTCCACGCGGTGGGCCAGGAGCGCGGCCAGGGCACTCGCGCCGCTGGGCTCGATCACGATCTTCAGGCGCTCGAAGGCGAAACGCATCGCCTCGCGGATCTGGTCGTCGTCCACCAGGGCGATGCCGTCGACCAGGCGCCGGTTCACCGAGAACGTGAGCTCTCCCGGTATGTCGGCGGCCTGGCCGTCCGCGATGGTGCGCGGCACGGGCACGGCGACGCGCCGCCCGGCCTCCAGGGACCGCTTGGTGTCGTCGCCCTGCTCGGGCTCGACGCCGACCACCCGGAGCCCCGGCAGCAGGCCCTTGCCGGCGGTGGCGCTGCCCGCGATCAGGCCGCCACCCCCGACCGGGACGACCAGGGCGTCGAGGTCGCCGGCCTCCTCGATCAGTTCGAGCGCGGCCGTGCCCTGCCCGGCGATCACGTGCGGATGCTCATAGGGCGGTATCAGCGCGAGGCCGCGTTCGGCGGCGAGCGCCTCACCGATGGCGACGCGGTCGCCGGTGTAGCGGTCGTAGGTGACGACCTCCGCTCCGTACCCCGCCGTCGCCTCGCGCTTGGAGCGCGGGGTGTCCTCCGGCATGAGGATGACCGCGCTGGTGCCGAGCTCCCGGGCGGCGAGCGCCACGGCCTGGGCGTGGTTGCCGGAGGAGTAGGCGGCGATGCCCTTGGCGAGCTGCTCGGGGGAGAGCCGCGACGCGGCGTTGTACGCGCCGCGGAACTTGAAGGCACCTATGCGCTGGAAGTTCTCGCATTTGACGAAGACCTCCGCCCCGACCAGGGCGTCCAGGGTGCGTGAGCGCAGCACGGGCGTGCGGTGGGCGGCGCCCTTGATGCGTTCCGCGGCGTCGCGGACGTCCTCCAGGGTGACGGGCGGGGTGTCTGTCATGCCGGTGCTCCATCCTGGTCGGTGGTGTCGGGTGCGGTGCCGGTGGCCTGTGGCGGTGTGGCGCTCGCCGTACGCGCGCCGGCCAGGTAGTTGTAGGCGGAGGCCCGGGAGATGCCGAGCCGCCGTGCGATCTGCTGGGCGGAGCCGCGGACCGCGAACACCCCGCGCTCGTCGAGGCTGCGGAACAGCTCCAGGCGTTCGGGCCGGGTGAGTTGGGACCACTGTTTGTGCGAGCGCAGCTGGTGGGTGTCGACGATCGCGTCGACCACCGAGCCGATGTCGTCGCCGAAGGTGGTCGTGGGCACCGCCGTGGTGCCGGTGGCGCCGGCGAGTTCACCGAGCAGCGCGTGCGCCTGGTCCACGGCGGTGATGTCGAGGTTGACGCACAGGGCGCCGAAGACCGAGCCCGTGGAGTCGCGCAGCAGCATGGTCGAGGACTTCACGAGCGTGCCGTCCCGGGTGCGGGTGGTGTAGTTCAGCTCGTCCGCCGCCTCGTCGCCCCGGGCGAGCAGGCCCATGCCGATCTCGCTCATCGACCCGCCGACGCTGCGCCCGGTGACCGTCCCCGCGAGGGCCACTACGGAGTTCTCCGGACGGCGGAAGTCGTGCAGGACCACTTCGCACAGCGACCCCAGCGTCGCGGCGATCCCGTCGACGACCGGTGTCAGCGCCCCCAGCACCACATCGGCTTCACTCCTCGCCACTTCACCCTCCCCCCAGTCGATCGATCTGTACGATCAGTCTAAGGCATTGGACAGAATTTCCAAGGCCTTGTGGACAACAGCAGCCGCCGGACCGCACGGCAGGCGTTCACGACGGCGGCTCGGTGAGAAGCTCCAGCAGCATGCGCGCGGTCTCCGCCGGACCCACTCCCGCGGTGCCCGACGCGGAGGGGGGAAAGACCCGGCCCCACGCGGTCGCCCGGCTGAGTGCGGCAAGGCGCCAGGCCAGGCCGGCAGCTCGCCTCAGTTCGGCCGCCGTGCGGCCGCCGCCCGTCCACGGCTCCAGATACGCGTCGCGCAACCGGGGCAGCGCCTCCGGGCCGAATCGGTCCACCGCGCGCCGGGCCGGGACGACGAGACTGCAGAAGGGATGCGAGACGGCCGCGTCCCCCCAGTCGAAGAAGGTGAAGCGGCCCGGGCCCGAGTGGAACAACTGACCCTCGTGGAGGTCCGCGTGGTCGAGGGAGTCCGGGACACCGGCGTCCGCGAGTGCGGCGCACCAGCGCGCGAGACGCGGCCGCAGCCCTTCCAGCCGGCGCCGCTCGTCCGGCGCGAAGTCCCGGCAGCGGGTGAGGAGTTGGTCGAAGAGGGCGGGCAGGTCACCGGTACGGGCGCTCGGCACACCCAGCAGTTCCATGTCCCGCACGTGCGGTGCGACGGCGTACTGCAGGGCCGCGTACTGGCGCAACGCCTCCTCCCAGGAACGTACGTCCGCATTCCCGGAGTCGAGAACGTCGCGGAACACGTCCCCTCCGTCGGGCAGCAGCGACCAGCCGCGTCCGGCGTCGACGGCGAGGGGCCGCAGTACGCTCGCCGGAACCCACTGCGCGAGGGCGGCGGTCAGCGGGCCCTCGAAGGCGCTCGCGGGTGGATTGGCCTTGAACCACACGGTGTTGCCACCCTCGACGGACACCCTGACCAGTACGGACCACGGCCGCAGCCGCACCGCATGCGCCCCGGCCGGGCGCAGGCCGTGCCCGGCGAGTGCGGCCTCGAGCCATGTCAGGGCATCGCTGCGCCATGTCTCGTCCTCCCAAGGAGTGACGAGATCCGGGTACTTGCCCCGGTCAACGGTCATCTGCGTCTCCTGACTGCGGAACAACGGGCAGCGCTCATCCGTACTATCTGTGCACCACGGCACCCACGAAAGGTCGCCCCATGTCCGACGGCACGAACACCACGCCCTCCACCGAACTCACCTCCCAGTACATCGCCCAGGTGACCGGTGACCTCGAGTCCAACGTCAAGGAACAGGAACGTATCGGCGTCGAGATCACCGCCCTCCAGGAGCAGTTGGCCGCGCTGCAACGCGACCACGCGCTGCTGGTCAACATGCAGCAGGCGCTGGGCATCGCCACGCCGTCCACCGCGCCCGCGGCACCCGCGCCTCCCTCGTCCGCGCCGGCCTCGGTGCCCGCGCCGCGCGGGAAGGGCTCCGCGAGGAAGTCCGCCGCCGCGCCGAGGGCCGGCCGGGCCACGAAGCGGGCCGCGAGCGGGTCGACGGCGACGGCCAAGCCCGCGGCCAGGGCCGCCACCAGGGCGACCGGCAAGGGCACGGGCAGGACCGCGGCGAAGACCGCCGACAAGACCGCGGCCAGGACCGCAGCCGAAACCGCAACCAAGGCCGCTGCCGACACCACTGCCTCCTCAGCGCCCAAGGCCGGGGCCAAGACTCCGAAGGCCGCGAAGACCACGGCCAAGACCACGGCCAAGGCCAAGGCCGGCAAGGCCGCCGGGGCGGGCGGGAGCCGGGCCGGGCAGCCCACGCTCGTGGAGCTGGTGCGCGCGCACCTGTCCGCGCAGACCGAGCCGCGCTCCGCCGCGGAGGTCACGACCGCGCTCGGGCAGGAGCACCCCGACCGCAAGATCCAGAACACGGTCGTGCGCACCACGCTCGAAGGACTGGTCGCCCGCAACCAGGCCCAGCGCAGCAAGCAGGGCAGCTCCGTCTTCTACACCGCCGTCGAGGGCGGCGAGGCTGCGGCCCAGTCGTCGCCCGCGGCCCCCGCCGGGGCTCCCGCCCCGTCCCCCGCCGCGGCGCCCGCGGCGGACGAGGAGGCCGTCGGCTGACACCGGGGCCGCCTCCCCACGGCCTCACTTCCCGGCCCCCGCCCTCTCCCGCGCCTCACACGTCCTGCCGCGGGGCACACCCCGCGACCGGACGGGACGCTGTGCCGTCGGGTGCGGGCGTGATGCTTGCGCACTCGCCGAACGGGAACTCGGACGTCCCCGGAGCTGCGCGGTTTCCCCGCGGAAGCCCGAACGCGGCGCCCGGGTGACCGAAACGGCAAGGGGAAGACGTGACGTTGCGCATAGGGGCAGAGGAAGAGTTCCACGTGCTGGACGTGGAGAGCGGCCGGCTGGTGCCGCGCGCCCGCGCCGTGCTCGACCGGCTCGGCAGACCCGGGTTCACCACCGAGCTGCAGCAGTCGGTCGTGGAGAGCAACAGCGGGGTGCACAGCACCCTCGACGGCCTCCACACGGATCTGGCCGGGGCGCGGCGGCGGCTGAACGCGGCCGCCTCCTCGCTGGGCCTCGCGGTCGTCGCCGCGGGCACCGTGCCGCTGGCCCGGGTGAGTTCCCGGGACGTCACCGCGGAGCCACGCTACCGGCACATGGTCGACGAGTACCGAAGGGTCGCCGACGAACAGCTCATCTGCAGCGCGCAGGTGCATGTCGACGTGCCCGACCGGGACACCGCCGTACGGGCCATGTGCCTGGTGTCGCCCTGGCTGCCGCCGCTGCTCGCGCTGTCCGCCAGTTCGCCGTTCTGGCTGGGCGCGGACACCGGGTACGCGAGCTGGCGGACCATGCTGTGGCAGCGCTGGCCCACCGCGGGCCCGGCGGGCTGCTACTCGGGGGCCGACGCCTACGACGCCGCCATGGAGGAGCTGATCCGCTCCGGGGTCATCAGCGACAGCGGGATGGTCTACTACGACGTACGGCCCAGCGCGCACCAGCGGACGCTGGAGCTGCGGATCTGTGACGCCTGCCCCCGGGTGGAGACGGTCGTGCTGGTCGCCGGGCTGTTCCGGGCCCTGGTCCGCGACGCGTGCGCCCGACTGGCGCGCGGGGAGGGCCCGTCCTGCGGCGGCCACCACGAGTGGCTGCGCGCCGCGTCCTGGCGGGCCGCCCGCTCCGGCCTCGAAGGTCCCCTGGTCGATCCCGTCACCCGCCGTGCCGTCCCCGCGCGGGTGGCGCTGCTGGGCATGGCGGCCCGGCTGCGGCCGGCGCTGGAGGCGTCCGACGACTGGGAGACCGTCCACGAACTGCTGGACCGGGCCCTGGCCGAGGGCAGCGCGGCGCACCGCCTGCGCCGGGCCGCCGAGAGCGAGGACCTGCTCAGCAGCATCGCCCTGATGGCCGCCGA
>NZ_BMVJ01000013.1:100709-114617 GCF_014650655.1 Streptomyces anandii JCM 4720 | reverse complement strand
GACCCGCGGCGCGCCCGCCCCGAGCACCGCTGGACGCGCACGGGCCGCGGGCGCCCGTCACCGCGCGCGTTCACTGGTCGAGGGCACCGGCGCCTGAGCCGCGCCGGCCGGTCCGGCCGCCAAGGGCCGGGCATCCGATTCCAACCCAGGAGCCGACACCCCATGTCCCACGTCACCGACACCTCCACAGCCACGGTCCCCACGACCGCCGGCCCGGCCGCCACCACGCCCGCCACCACATGTGCCTCCGGGCTCGTGACCGGCGCCCCCGGCCGCGGACTGCCGCCCGGTGCACCGGTCCCCGGGGAAGGGAGGTCCGCCTGATGTGCGGGCTGAGCGGCGAGGTCCGCTTCGACGGCCGGCTGCCGGACCTGGCCGCCGTGGAGCGCATGACCGACCGGCTGGCGCCCCGGGGGCCGGACGGCCGCGGGCTGTGGTCACAGGGCTGCGTCGCCCTGGGCCACCGCCGGCTGAAGATCATCGATCTGTCGGAGAGCGGCGCGCAGCCGATGGCGGACCCCCGGGCGCGACTGGCCGGCGTCTTCAACGGTTGCGTCTACAACTACCGTGAGCTGCAACGTGAGTTGACCGGTCTCGGTCACCGTTTCTTCTCCCACTCCGACACGGAGGTGGTGCTCGCGGCGTACCGGGAGTGGGGCACCGCATGTGTCGAGCGCTTCCACGGCATGTTCGCCTTCGTCATCGTCGAGCAGGACACCGGGCGGGTGGTACTGGCCCGCGACCGGCTCGGCATCAAGCCGCTGTACCTCGCCGAGACCCCCGGCCGGCTCCGGTTCGCCTCCTCGCTGCCCGCGCTGCTGGCGGCCGGCGGCGTGGACACCTCCATCGACCCGGTGGCACTGCACCACTACCTCAGCTGGCACGCCACGGTGCCCGCGCCCCGCACCGTCCTCAACGGCGTGCGCAAGCTCCCGCCGGCCACCGTGCGGGTGGTCGATCCGGACGGCACGCACCACGACCACCGCTACTGGCAGCCGGAGTACACCCGGCGGCCCGAGTACGCCGGTCTGTCGGCGGAGGACTGGACGGACGCGGTGCTGGACGCCCTGCGCACGGCGGTGCGGCGGCGGATGGTGGCCGACGTGCCGGTGGGCGTGCTGCTGTCGGGCGGCCTGGACTCCAGCCTCATCGTCGCGCTGCTGGCCGACGAGGGGCAGAGCGACCTCGCCACCTTCAGCGTGGGCTTCGAGTCGGAGGGCGGTGAGGAGGGCGACGAGTTCCACTACTCGGATCTGGTGGCGCGGCACTTCGGCACCGAGCACCACCAACTGCTCGTGCCCTCCGACCGGGTCTCGCGGGCGCTGGACGGGGCCGTGGAGGCCATGAGCGAGCCGATGATCAGCCACGACGTGGTCGCCTTCCACCTGCTGTCGGAGCAGGTGGCCAAGGAGGTCAAGGTGGTGCAGAGCGGCCAGGGCGCGGACGAGGTGTTCGCGGGCTACCACTGGTACCCGGACATGGCCCGCGTGCCCCGGCCGCAGGCCGCCGACGCGTACGCGGAGACGTACTTCGACCGCCCGCACGCCGACCTGGCTCGCATGCTGGAGCCCGACGTGCTGCCCGCGCGGGACGTCTCCGGCGACTTCGTGCGCGATCACATGGCGGTGCCGGGCGCCGAGACGGCGCTCGACGCGGACCTGCGGCTCGACACGCACGTGATGATGATCGACGACCCGGTCAAGCGGGTCGACAACATGACGATGGACTGGGGTCTGGAGGCCCGGGTGCCCTTCCTCGACCACCAGCTGGTCGAGCTGGCCGCCGCGTGCCCTCCGGAGCTCAAGCTCGCGGACGGCGGCAAGGGCGTACTGAAGGCGGCGGGCCGCAAGGTGCTGCCGCGCGAGGTCGTGGACCGGCCCAAGGGCTACTTCCCCGTCCCTGCGATCAAGCACATGGCCGGGCCGGTGCTGCAACGGGTCCGCGAGGCCCTGTCCGCCCCGGAGGCCCGGGCCCGCGGCATCTTCCGCCGCACCTACGTCGACGAGCTGCTGGCGGCGCCCGACGCGCACCGCACCAAGCGTGGGGCGAACGCCTTGTGGCAGGT
This sequence comes from Streptomyces anandii JCM 4720, assembly GCF_014650655.1. Classification (GTDB taxonomy): domain Bacteria; phylum Actinomycetota; class Actinomycetes; order Streptomycetales; family Streptomycetaceae; genus Streptomyces; species Streptomyces anandii. The sequence continues at coordinate 112,552 of NZ_BMVJ01000013.1, read as the reverse complement.
TGCATTGCTGGAGACATGGCTGCAGACGCACGAGATCACCTGACCGGCGACCGCACGTCCGACGACACGGGCGCGACCCGCGAGCCCCGTCCCGGGCCCGGGGATGCGCCCCGGGCCGGCACGGGCCGGGCCCGGCGGGCCCGGCCCGAGGACGGCACCGCGCCCACCCGGGCGGAAACGGCCACAGCCGACCGGAGTACGGCCGGCATGGGCGCTGCCGGCGCGGGCACGGCCGGCCCGAGCGCGGTCGGGACGGGGGCGTGTGTGCCCCGGGACGGTTCCGACGGGCCCGCTCAAGGGCCCGTCGGAACCCGTGCCGGCACCTCCCCCACGGACACGATGGCAGTAGCCGGCGCGGCTTCGGCAGACTCTGCCGGAGCCCCCGGCCCCGCCCCGGCGGACGCCGCCGATGTCACCGGCCCCGCCCCGGCCAACCCCGGCGGCACGCCCGGAGTCGCTGCGGCCGAGGACGACGGCGGCGGGCGCGGGTTCGGTGTGACCGGCGTGACCGGCGCAGCCGGGCTTCAGGGCTTCGCGCGCCCGGCGTACGGTCCGCCCTCGGACGGTGCGGCCGGTGCCCTCGCGGCGGCGGCCGCGCCGGGCGCGGCGGGCCGGGCGGAGGACCTGGCGGGGCGGGTTCGGCCGTTGCCGGGGCGGGGCGCCGTGGACCGGGTGCGCGGGATACGGGCCACGGAACTCCCCGGCGGCGAGGGCCCGGTGACCGCGCAGCCGGCGCCGGAGCCGGTGTGGCTGCCGGACACCGCCGTCCCCCTGGAGGCGGTGCCCCGGCTGATCACCTCCCACGGCTGCTGGTACCCCTCGGCCGATCCCGGCGGCCGCAACGCCGCCTTCATCTGCGACCGGGCCGGCGTACCCCAGCTGTGGGCGGGGCCGGTCGACGGCGCCACGGTCCACCTGCTGGACTCCGAGCCCCATCCGGTCACCGAGGTCGCCTGGTCCCCGGACGGCCGCTGGATCGCTTACACCACCGCACCGGGCGGCGGGGAGCACACGCGGGTGCTGTGCGTGCGGCCCGACGGCACCGGCCGCCGGATCCTGGCGGGCGGCGAGCCGGGCAGTTCCGCGCACCTCGGCTGCTGGACGCGCGACGGTACGGGCCTGGCCGTGACCGTCGCCGAGGCCCCCGTGACGGCCGTCCCGCAGCCGCCGGCCGCCACGGAGCCCGGGGCCGTGGGCGGCCGTACCGACGACGGCGGCCCGCCGTTCGCCGGCTCCGCCGCCTCGCCCGCCGGGGCCTTCGCGCCTCACCCGGAGGGGTGGACCCACCGGGACGGGCGCGCGACCCTGCTGGGCGTACCGCTCCGGGCGGTTCCGCCCGCCCCCGGCCCGGTCACCGGCGGCTCCCGCACCACGGGCGGCGCCGAGCCCTCGCCCAGGACTCTGTCGGCGTACCTCGTCGACCCCGACGGCTCGGCCGCCCCCGTGCTGCTGGCGAGCGAGCGGGAGGCCGCCACCCTGCGCGTGTGCGACCTGAGCCGGGACGGCCGGCTGGCGCTGCTGCGCCGGGGACCGCGAGGACGCCGTGAGGCGCTCGTGGTGCGGCTGCGCGACCAGCGGGTGACCTGCTCGATGCCGGTCGCGGACGGCGACCCGTGGATCGGCGGCTTCTCCCCGGACGGCCGTACCCTGTGGCTGCGCAGCGACCACGGACGGGAGTTCGCGGCGCTGTACGCCGTCCGCCTCGGTCCGCGCGGAGCCCGGTACGGGCAGTCGGTGGCCGCCCGGCGCGCGGGCGCCGGGCTGGAGTTGCTGGCCATGGACCACAACGGCCGCGCCGCGGTGCTGGCCTGGAACATGCGCGGGGTCAGCGAACTGGAGGTGGCGACCCTCCTTCCGGCCGGACGGGCCGCGAGGGCCCCCGCCGCGCCGCACCCCGCCGACTCGTCCGCCGCCCGCCCGGAGACCAACGCCCGGCCGCCCGCGGCCGCGGAACCCAGCGTCCCGGCCCCATCCACCCCGGAACCCACCGTCCCGGCCCCATCCACCCCGGAGCCCACCGCCACAGCCCCCGCCGACCCCGAGCCGACCGCCCCGGAATCCCCCACCCTGAACTCCGCCGGCCCCGCCGTCGTCGCCTCCCGTGCCGTGCCGTTGCCGCACGAGGTGGTGACCAGGGTGGCCGCCACCGCGGACGCCGACGCGCCGGTGGTGGCGCTGTCCGGGTCGCAACGCCGCCCCGGCGTGTGGTGGCTCCCCCAGGGCGCCGCACTGCGCACCCCCTGGTCCTCGCGCGACGAGGACGTGGCGCCCGGCAGCCACCCTCCGGTGCGCCCGGTGCCGCTGCGTCCCACCGCCCGCGACGGACTCGCCCTCGGCGGCTGGTACTACCGTGCGCCGGGCCGCTCCCCGGGGGCGCCCGCGCCCTGTGTCGTCCACCTGCACGGCGGCCCCGAGGAACAGGAGCGGCCGGTGTTCGAGCCGCTGTTCCACGAGTTGCTCGGCCGGGGGCTGGACGTGTTCGCCCCGGATGTGCGCGGCTCCTCCGGGTACGGCCGTTCCTTCGTCGACGCCGACCTGGGCCGGGGCCGGTTCGCCGCCATCGACGACGTGGCGGACTGCGTGGCCCACGCGGTCCTCCAGGGCCTGGCCGACCCGCGCAGGCTGGCCGTGATGGGCCACTCCTACGGCGGCTACCTGACCCTGGCGAGCCTCGTCTGGCACCCGGACCTGTTCCGCACCGGCGTCGCGGTCTGCGGCATGTCGGACTTCGCGACGTTCTTCGCGGGCACCGAGCCCTGGATCGCGCAGTCGGCCGCACACAAGTACGGGCACCCGGAGCGCGACCGGGAACTGCTGCGCGAGCTCTCTCCGATGAGCCGGATCGACGAGTTGCGCGTGCCCGTGCTGGCCGTGCACGGCGAGCACGACACCAACGTGCCGCCGGGCGAGTCGGAGCAGTTCGTGCGGGCGGCCCGGGAGCGCGGGGTGGAGGCGGCCATGCTGGTGCTGCGGGACGAGGGCCACTACTTCCGCCGCGCGGACAACCGCCGCACCTTCCGCCGGGCCGCCGCCGACTGGGTCCAGCGTCACCTGGGCGGTTGAGGGTCCGGGCGCGTTTCGGCGGGGCCCGGCACGGCAACTCCTAAGTCCCGACCGCCGCACGCTCCGGGAGGCCTCGATGTGGAAGCGCAGGAAGCGTGACGACAACCCAGGGCGCGTGAGGCACACCGGGCGCTCCACTCGCTCCACGCACGCCAGGCGCGCGCGGCCCGTCGAGCCGCTGCCGCTGGAGCTGTGCGACCTGTGCGCGGTGACCTTCCCCCGGGAGGAGGCGGTGTGCGGCTACGTCCCCGACTCCTCCTCGGTCCACCGCACCAACGAGTGGTTCGACGGGCTGCGGCTCATCACCGCCTGCTGCGAGGAGCACTTCGCCGTCGTACGGGACCGCTACCGCGGCCGCCCCTTCGTGCAGGAGGAACTCTGGGCCGCGAAGATCGACCGCGCCCTGACCTCGGGCACCGCGGTGCTCACCCTCACCCAGCTCGGCTGCCGCACCGGGCTGCACGAGCCGGAGATCCGGCGCGCCATCGCCTGGCACAACGAGCATCTGCACCAGGACCTGTGGCCCTGAGCCGGTCCTTCGGGGCCCATCACGGCGAGCACGGTGGGCACGGCGTTCAGTCCCGGCACCGTGGCCAGGACCGTCAGCCCAGCTTGGTGAGCAGGTCCCGGCAGGCGCGCTCGCAGCGGCGGCAGGCCTCGGCGCACACCGCGCAGTGCTCGTGCGTCCCGGCGTGCCGGTCGCACTCGGCGGCACACGCGGCGCAGGCTGCGGCGCAGGCCGCCAGCACGTCCCGGGTCACGTCGGCTCCGTAGCCGGTGTGCCGGGACAGGATGCGGGCGGTGGCGTCGCAGATGTCGGCGCAGTCGAGATCCGTACGGATGCATCTGCGCAGCTCGGTGACCATGTCCTCGGCCAGGCAGGCGTCGGCGCAGGCCGTGCAGGCCTGGACGCAGTCCAGGCACCGGTCGATGCACTCGGCCAGCGCCCGGCGCTCCGCCGCGCCGAGATCGCCGGGGTGGGCGTCGAGCATTTCCGCGGTCACGGTCATCGGCTGCTCCTGCTTCTCGGTCGTTCTCCCGGGTCGTTCGGGGCGTCTGCGGGAGTTTCCTGCCGTACGGTCCCGAAACCGCGCCCTGCGCCGGACCACCCGCATGGCCGTCGGGCCGGATCCGGCGCCCTCGGGCCGATCATCACTCTTTTGGCCCGCACGGCGCGCGCTCCCTCGGACATCGCGGCGCGACTGATTGGCTGCACCGCGTGTAACCGGACCCCCCGATCCAGTGACGAGGTGCGCCCTGCCATGACCGCATCCACCGAGGTCCCGCCGCCCGCGGCGGGCGAGCGTTTCGAAGCGGTGCTGCGCGAGACCGTCGGACCGCTCGCCGACGAGGTCGACCGCACCGGACGGTTCCCCCGGGACGGCGTGCGGGCGCTGGCCGGAGCCGGCGTGCTCGGGCTGCTCGGCGCGCCGGAGCACGGCGGCCCGGGCGGGAGTCTGCGGCAGGCGGCCGGGGTCGTCGAACGGCTGGCCGGGGTGTGCGGTTCCACGGCCATGGTGGTGCTGATGCACTACGCGGCCGCGACGGTGATCGACCGTCACGGGCCGGGCGAGGTGCGCCGGGCGATCGTCGAGGGCCGCCATCTGAGCACCCTCGCCTTCTCCGAGAAGGGCTCGCGCAGCCACTTCTGGGCGCCCGCCGGCACGGCGGTCCGGGAGCAGGACGGCACGGTGTGCCTGGACGCGGAGAAGTCGTGGATCACGTCCGCCGGTGAGGCCGACAGCTATGTGTGGTCCAGCAGGCCGGTGGCCGCGGACGGCGTGATGACGCTGTGGCTGGTGCCCGCGGACAGCGCGGGTCTGCACGTGCGCGGCGACTACGACGGCTTCGGCCTCCGCGGCAACGCCTCGAGCCCCGTCACCGGCAAAGCCGTCTCGGTCCCCGCGAATGCGATGCTGGGCGCGGACGGGGAGGGCCTGGACACGGCCCTCGGCCTGGTGCTGCCCTGCTTCCTCGTGCTGAGCGCGGCCTTCTCGCTCGGGGTGACCGAGGCCCTGCTGGATCTGGCCGCGTCGCATCTGGGTGGCTCCCGCCTGGAGCACCTGGACCGCACTCTCGCCCAACAGCCGCTGCCGCGCCAGGAGTTCGCCAGGCTGCGGCTGCGCGCGGACGCCGTACGGTCGTTCCTGGACGACACGCTGACCGCGCTCGAGGCGTCGCGTCCCGAGGCCCGGTTGCGGGTCCTCCAGGTCAAGGCGCTGGCCGCGGAGACGGCGGCCGAGGTGGCGGACGGCGCGATGCGGCTGTGCGGCGGGTCGGCCTTCCGCCGGGACCTCGGTGTGGAGCGGCGGTTCCGGGACGCGCTCGCGGCCCGGGTGATGGCCCCGACGACCGAGGCGCTGCACGACTTCTGCGGGCGGGCCGCGCTCGGCCTGCCGCTGTTCGAGGAGGCCTCATGAGCGGCGTCGTCCTGGGCGCGGTCGCCTACGACCCGAAGGTGGTCACCATCTGGTCCGGGTTCCGGGCCTGGCTGCGCCGCCAGGATCTGCCGCTCGACTTCGTGCTCTACGCCCACTACGAGCGGCAGGCCGAGGACCTCGTGGCCGGCCGGATCGACACGGCCTGGCACTCCCCGCTGGCCTGGCTGCGCACCGGGCGGCTGGCGCGGGCGGCGGGCGTGCGGGTGCGGCCGCTGGTCATGCGGGACACCGACCGGGACCTGAGCTCGGTGGTGGTCGTCCGGCAGGACGGGGCGATCCGTGCCGCCGCCGACCTGAAGGGGGAGGCCGTAGCCGTGGGCGCGGTCGACTCGCCGCAGGCCACCCTGCTGCCGCTGCACCATCTGCGCGGGCTCGGGCTGGAACCCGGCACGGATTTCGAGGTGCGGCGCCACGACACCGGGGTGGGGCTGCACGGCGACCACATCGGCGGTGAGCGGGACGCGGCCCGCGCCCTGATGGCCGGGGAGGTGGCGGCGGCCTGCATGATCGACGGCAACCATCTGCTGTTCGGCCAGGAGGGCACCCTGCCGCCGGGCACCACCCGCCTGCTGACCCGTACCGCCCCCTACGACCACTGCGTGCTCGCGGCGGGCCCGTCGCTCGACCCGGAACTCGGCGAACGCCTCACGGCCCTGCTGCTGTCCATGTCCGCCGCCGATCCGGAGGTGCGTCACCTCATGGACCTGGAGGGCCTCACCCAGTGGCTCCCGGGCCGGGACAGCGGATACGGGGCTCTGGCGGCGGCGGTGGAGGAGACGGGCTTCTACGACGCCGACGGGCGCGTCACGGCCGCCGACTACCGTCCGTGACCGGTGCCGACGCGTCCACCGGCCCGTCCACCGGCTCACCCGCCGACCCGTCCACCAGCCCGTCCACCGGCCCCCTCACGGAGCCGCCCGGCGGACCGTGCCCCGACGGGGCCCCGGTCCCACGAGTCGACCTCGCGCATCTCGGCTTCGACCAGGGCGCGCACCTGCTGCTGCGACGGGCGCTGCGCCGGGTGCCGGTCGGTGCGCGCGTGGCCGTGGCGGGCACCGACCCGGCGTTGGCCGCGCACCTCACCGCCTGGTGCCGCCGCGAGGGCCACACCGTCGCGCCCGCGCCGGCCGCCGACGCGCCCGTGCGGGCCCACGTGGTGCGCGGCGCCGGGGAGACCGACCGGCTGCGCGGCTCGGAGCGGGCCGGGAGCGCCCTGCCGGGCCAGGTGTCCGAGCGGGCGCCGCTGCACTGGGGGCTCGCGGCGCGCGGGGCGCTGGTGGAGGCGGGCGGCCCCGAGCTGCCCTTCACCGTCGCCGACCGCGACACGGCGTGGACGGAGCTCGCGCCGCGGCTGTACCGCCAGGCGGCCGCGGCCCAGTGGGACCCGGCGACCGCGATCCCGTGGGACACGCCGTTCGAGCTGCACGGGGAGGTGGAGTCGGCGGTCGTGCAGGTCATGACGTATCTGGTGGAGAACGAGCAGGCGGCCCTGGTGGTGCCGGGGAGGCTGCTGGTCCAGGTGCACCCGCACTTCCGTGAGGTGCTGCAGCTGCTCGCCGTGCAGGCCGCCGACGAGGCCCGGCACGTCGAGGTCTTCACCCGGCGGGCGCTGCTGCGCGGCGGCACGATGGGCACGTCGTCGGCGGGCGGCCGGGCGTCGCTGGCGACCCTGCTGACCGAGCCGGACTTCTCCATCGCCTCCTTCCTGCTGTCGGTGCTCGGTGAGGGCAGCTTCCTCAACCTCCTCACCTTCCTCGACCGGCACGCGCCGGACCCGGTCACGCGCCGGATCAGCCGTCTGGTGCGGCAGGACGAAGCCCGGCACGTCGCCTTCGGAGTGGGCCATCTGGAGCATCGCGCCGGGGTCGATCCCCGGCTGCGCGGCCGGCTGCGGGCCGCCGTGGAGCGGCGGCACGACGTCCTCGCCGACACCGCGGGCCTGAACCGGGACGTGTTCGACGCGCTGGTCCTGCTGGCCGCCGGTTCCTGGGAGCCGGCCGCGATCGCCCGTGGCTGGCGGGCTGTGCAACGCCTCCAGGCCGAGATGGACGAGGGCCGTCGGCACCGGCTGTCCCGGCTGGGCTTCCCCGACGACGAGGCCGCCGCCCTCTCGGCGCTGCACACCCGCAACTTCATGTGACGGGCTCCGGGCCCCGCCGGGCCGGGGTCCGGACCCCCTCGGGGGGCGGTTTCGGGCGAGCGCGGTCCGGGCACCCGTGCCAGGCTCGAAGAGGAGCACCTGGGGTGCGGCGGCCGGCGCGGCGGGAGAAGGGCGGTACGGCGTGGCGGGATCTCGCAGACGCGCTTCGCACGACCCGCCGTCCCGGGGTGAGCGGGTGGCGAGCGCACTCGACAAGCGGCTTCCGCTGGGTCTGGCGGGCAAGAAGTTCCTGCGCAAGGCGTTCCCGGACCACTGGTCGTTCCTGCTCGGCGAGATCGCCCTCTACAGCCTGCTCGTCCTGGTGCTGACGGGCACCTTCCTGAGCTTCTTCTTCCACCCGGACATGACCGAGCGGCCCTACACCGGCTCCTACGCGCCGCTGCGCGGGGTGCCGGCGTCGGAGGCGTTCGCGTCCGTGCTGCACATCTCCTTCGACATCCGCGGCGGTCTGCTGCTGCGTCAGATGCACCACTGGGCCGCGCTGGTGTTCATCGCGGCGATCGGCGTGCACCTGATGCGGATCTTCCTCACCGGCGCCTTCCGGCGGCCGCGCGAGGTCAACTGGACCATCGGCGTGACCCTGTTCGGACTGGCGCTGCTGGAGGGCTTCTGCGGCTACTCGCTCCCCGACGACCTGCTCTCCGGAACGGGGCTGCGCACGGCGCAGGGCATCATGCTGTCCATCCCGGTGGTGGGCACCTACTTCCAGTTCTTCGTCTTCGGCGGCCAGTTCCCCGGGCACGAGATCATTCCGCGCCTGTACGTCTTCCACATCCTGATCCTGCCGGGGCTGCTGCTCGCCCTCGTCGGCGTGCACCTGGCCTTCGTCGTCTACCACAAGCACACGCAGTGGGCGAAGCCCAGCCACACCAACCAGAACGTGATCGGCAAACCGCTCGTCCCGCAGTACACGACCAAGTCGGTGGGCCTGTTCTTCGTCCTGACGGGCGTACTGGCGCTCATGAGCGCGCTGATGCAGATCAACCCGGTCTGGGACTTCGGCCCGTACCGCGCCGACCAGGTGTCCATCGACGCGCAGCCCGACTGGTACGTAGGCTTCCTGGAGGGCGCGCTGCGGCTGATGCCGGCGGCCGAGACGAACGTGGCGGGGCACACCTTCGTGTGGGACGTGTTCCTGCCGGGCGTGGTCCTGCCCACGGCCCTGTTCCTGATTCTGTACGCCTATCCGTTCTTCGAGCGCTGGGTGACCGGTCCCGCGCCCGAACAGCACCTGTGCGACCGGCCGCGCAACCAGCCCACGCGCACCGCGCTCGGTGTCGCGGCCCTCTCGGCCTACGCCGTGCTGCTGCTGGCGGGCGGCCAGGACGTGCTGTCGTACGTGTTCCACGTGCCGTTCGAACTGCTGACGTACACCCTGCGGGCGGCGCTGTTCGTGGTGCCGTTCGTGGTCTACCACACGACCAAGCGGGCCTGCCTGGGTCTGCAGGCGGCCGACCGCCGACGGCTGCTGGAGGGCCGGAACACCGCGAAGGTGCGACGCGCCGACGGCGGCGGGTACGTGCGGGAACGCACCCTGCTGTCCGCGGAGGAGGCCTACCGCATCCTCGTCCGCGACGAGCCGCGCCCCCGTGTGCACGGCACGGAGGCATGGCGGTTCTGGCACCGGCACCGCGTCCGCAACGCGCTGAGCCGCTGGTACTTCGCCAAGCGCGTGGAACTGCCGACCACCGAGTGGCAGCGGGAGCGGATCGAGGTGGCCCGCGCCGGTCCGGCACAGGCGGAGGACAGCGGTGAGAGCTGAGCGAGGCTGAGCGAGGAGGACCAGCATGACCGAGGCCAACCCCACCGGGGTGCACGAGAGCGGCGGCGACCCGCCGCCCCCGTCCGGGAACCTGCTGTACGGGCCGCAGCCCAATGTGGCGGGGGCCGCCGGGTACACCGACGTCCCGCCCCGCATGGGCTTCTTCACCGACACCTCGGTGTGCATCGGCTGCAAGGCCTGCGAAGTGGCGTGCAAGGAGTGGAACTCGGTGCCGGAGGACGGCCTGGAGCTCACCGGCATGTCGTACGACAACACGCAGGGACTCGGCGCGGACACCTGGCGGCACGTCGCCTTCATCGAGCAGCGCAAGCCGCTGGGCGGCCAGGAACCGGGGGTCGGCCACGAGGGCTTCGACGTGTTCGAGGCCGCCCGCGCCCTCGGCACCTCGCCCTCCTTCCCCGGCCCCGGCGCCACCGTGCCCTCCCCCGAGGCGGCGCCCGCGGGCGCCCCGGCCGGGGAGATCTCCCCGGTGTCGCCCGACGGGCGCACCGAGCTGCGCTGGCTGATGGCCTCCGACGTGTGCAAGCACTGCACGCACGCCGCCTGCCTCGACGTGTGTCCCACGGGCGCGCTGTTCCGCACCGAGTTCGGCACGGTGGTGGTCCAGGAGGACGTGTGCAACGGGTGCGGCTACTGCGTGCCCGCCTGTCCGTACGGGGTGATCGACCAGCGCAAGGAGGACGGCCGGGTCTGGAAGTGCACGCTGTGCTACGACCGTCTCGGCGTCGGCATGGAGCCGGCCTGCGCCAAGGCGTGCCCGACCGACTCCATCCAGTTCGGTCCGCTGGAGGAGCTGCGGGAGCGGGCCGCCGCCCGGGTGGCCCAGCTGCACGCGGCCGGGGTCGCCGACGCCCGGCTGTACGGCGAGAGCCCCGAGGACGGGGTCGGCGGCGACGGCGCGTTCTTCCTGCTCCTCGACGAGCCGGAGGTGTACGGGCTGCCGCCGGACCCGCAGGTCACCACCCGCGACCTGCCCGCGATGTGGAAGCACGCGGCGATGGCCGCCGTCTCGCTCGCCGCGCTCGGCGTGGCCAGTTTCGTCAGGAGGCCGCGATGAGCGGATCGGACGTCACCCGCGAGGGTGTGCAGGGGGCGCGGCCGGGGCGCGACGCGTCGACGGGGGCGCGGGCCGGGCGGCGCCGGCGGCGACGCGGCCGCGGCGAGCAGCCGATGGTCCCGGACGCCCAGTTCTCCTCGTACTACGGCAAGCCGGTGCTCAACAAGCCGACCTGGGAGCCCCTCGACATCGCGGGCTACCTCTACCTCGGCGGGCTGGCCGGGGCCTCCTCGCTGCTGGCGGCCGGCGCGCACGCCACCGGGCGGCCGGACCTGGCGCGGGTGGCGAAGCTGGGCGCGGCGGGCGCCATCACCGCGTCGCTGGCCGCGCTCGTGCACGACCTGGGGCGGCCGGCCCGCTTCATCAACATGCTGCGGGTGTTCAAGCCGACCTCGCCGATGAACATGGGCTCCTGGCTGCTGGCCGGGTACGCCCCGCTGACGATGGCCGCGGCTGCCTCGGACGTCGCGGGCCGCTACCGGCTCGTGGGCGCGGGCGCCACCGCGGCCGCCGCCGCACTCGGCCCGGCGGTCGCCACCTACACCGCCGTGCTGCTCTCCGACACGGCGGTGCCGTCCTGGCACGAGGGCTACCGGGAACTGCCGTTCGTCTTCGCCGGGTCCGGGGCCAGTGCGGCGGCCGGGCTCGCCCTGGCGGGCGTGCCGGCGGCGCAGGCGGGTCCGGCGCGGCGCATGGCGGTGCTGGGCGCGGCGCTGGAGACGGTCCTGTTCCAGGTGATGAAGCGCCGGATGGGCATGCTCGCGGAGCCGTTCGAGCAGGGCAGGCCGCACAAGCTGCTGCGGGCCGCCGAGGTGCTCACGGCGGGCGGCGCCGCGCTGGCGGCGCTGACCGGCCGGCGCCGTGACCGGGGTCTGGCCGTGGCCGCCGGGGTGGCCCTGATGTCGGGCTCCGCCGCGCTCCGGTTCGGCATCTTCCACGCCGGGGTGGACTCGGCCGAGGACCCCAAGTACACGGTCGTGCCCCAGCGGGAACGCCTGGAGGCGCGCACCGGCTGACTCCCGGTCAGCTCCCCGGCCGGCCCGTCCGCGGGGTGAGGCGGTGCGCGACGTCCGTCAGGGTCTCCGCCTCGACGTCGGCCGGGTGGAGCGCCGAGGGGTACGGGACCGGCTCGCGGCGCAGCCACGCGGTGCGCAGGCCCGCGCGGGCCGCGCCGTCGACGTCCCACGGGTGCACGGCGACGAGCATCGCGGAACCGGCCGGCACACCGGCCGTCCGCAGGGCGTGCGCGTAGGCGGCGGGGTGCGGTTTCCAGCGGCCGCCCGCGCCCTCGACGTCGAGGTGCGCCTCGAAGAGGTCCGCGAGCCCCGCGCGGTCCAG
>NZ_BMVJ01000013.1:97506-100686 GCF_014650655.1 Streptomyces anandii JCM 4720 | reverse complement strand
GACCGCGCGGGTGGTGTCCGCCGAGCCGTTGGTCAGGGTCAGCAGGCGCACTCCGGTCGCGTGCAGCGCCCGTACGCCGTCGGGCACGTCCGGGTGCACGGGCAGCTCCGGCAGGGCGGCCAGGACGTGCCGCACCGCGGGCCCGGTGTCCTGTCCGGGCCGCTCGCGGGCGAGCAGGGCGCGCAGTCCGTCGGCGGCCACCTCCGCGAAGGCCGCGCGGCCGCCGGCCAGGGTCAGGGCGATGCCGTCGCGCAGCACGCCCGCGAACCAGGCCGGCAGCAGTCCCGCGGACAGGCCCACGTCCGTCAGGCGGGCGCCGAGTGCGCCCATGTCGGTGATGGTCTCGTTGACGTCGAAGACGAGGACGTCCGGACTGGGGTCAGGGGACACGGGGTTCACCGCCTGTCGTCAGGGTGAGGTCGTGCACGGCCTGCCGCTCCTCGCGGTTCACCCAGGTCCAGGTGACCGCGGCCGCGGCGAGGCCGACCGGCAGCATTCCCACGATCATGGCGATGCCCTCGGCCGGGTGTCCGGCGGCGACGACGCCGACGGCGGGCAGGTCGAGCAGGGGCGCGGCCAGGAACAGGTACAGGCAGCGGCCGGGATCGCTCAGCCGGTGCCGGGTGCGGGCGGCGACGGGGAGCCAGAAGAGCACGGCGACGGCCGCCAGCACGGGCTCGGTCAGCAGCGCGCCGCCCGGCGTCCCGAACCGCAGGAGTTCGCCGAGCACGGCCCAGGCGTGCGCGAGCACCAGCAGGGGCAGCGCGACACCCGCGGGCACGCTGACCCGCTGCCACAGCGGCGAGTTCCGGGTCAGCCGCACCACGGCGGGGACCACCGCGGCGAGGACGAAACCCGACAGCCCCATCGCGATGACGGAGGACGGCGTCGAGGACATGTGCGCCGAGTGGTCCATCCGCACGCCCCTCAGTCCTCCTCGGCCGCGGTGCCGTGCACCGCCATGGCGATCGCGACGGCGAGCAGCGGCACGGCGAGGGCCAGCAGCCACAGGCCGTAGACGAAGGCCAGCGCGACCAGAGCGCAGCCGAACGCGGCGGGCGGCACGGCGGCGGCTCCGCGGTAGGGCACCCGGTAGCGGACCTGCTGGTCGGGGCCGGAGCGCGAGGACGCCAGCACGGCGAGCGCGGCCAGTTCGAGCAGGACGACGACGCCGCCCCACAGCCAGAAGACCAGGGAGCTCTCGCCGTAGATGCCGAGCACCGCGAGCAGTACGCCGTTGAGCGCGCCCCAGCCCGCGACCACGACGTACGGCAGTTGCCGCTTGAGTCCGTCCCGGTTCACGGGCCACTCGCCTCCTTCGCGGCCGGCGTCCCGCCCTCGCGCTGTCCGAGGTCGAGCAGCGGGGCGAAGCTGGTGACGGGCGGGACGGTCCGGCCGGGGACGAAGTTCAGGCGGGGCGGCGGCGAGGTCGTGGCCCACTCCAGGGTGTGCGCGTCCCACGGGTTGTCCCCCGCCGGCTCGCACCGGCCGAGTGAGGCCTTGCGCAGCGTCCACAGCACGTTGACCGTGAACGCGGTCATGGCGAGGGCGAGGACGCCCGCGCCGACGCTCGCGAGCAGGTTGAGCCAGGCGAAGCCGTCGAACGTCGCGTACGTCGCCACCCTGCGCGGCATGCCCAGGTAGCCGAGGGCGAACATGGGCAGGAAGGTCAGGTTGGTGCCGATGACCAGCAGCCAGAAGTGCAGCCGGCCCAGCCGCTCGCCGAGCATCACCCCGGTCACCTTCGGGAACCAGTAGTAGACGGCGGCGAAGAGGCCGAAGGCGCTGCCCGCGAACAGCACGTAGTGCAGGTGGGCCACGATGAAGTAGCTGTCGGTGACGTGGTAGTCGATCACGGGTGTGCCGATCATGATGCCGGTGAGCCCGCCGATCAGGAACTGCGGGATGAAGGCCAGGGCGAACAGCATCGGCACGGGGAAGCGCAGCCGGCCGCCGAGGACGGTGCCCACCATGCCGAAGTACTCCACGCCGGCGGGCACGAGCAGGGTGATCGAGGTCAGGGAGTAGTAGTCGTTGGTGGCCTGGCCGGTGGCGAACATGTGGTGGCCCCACACGCTCATCGAGATGGCGGCGAACACCAGCAGTGACAGGGCGGTGCCCTTGTAGCCGAAGAAGCGGCGGCCGGAGAAGACGGCGAGCACCTCGGCCACCGCGGCCAGGAACGGGAAGAACATCACGTACACCACGGGGTGGCCGTAGAACCAGAACAGGTGCTGGTAGCCGATGTTCCACACGTTGGAGGCGAAGACCGAGGCGTCGGCGCGGCCCACGGCGAGCAGGGTGAGCGCGGCGAGCAGGGCGGGGAAGGCGCCGATCACCATCAGGCAGGTGGCGATCATCGACCAGCAGAAGACGGGCAGGCGCAGCATGGTCATGCCGCGGGCGCGCCGGCGCAGCACCGTCCACAGCACGGCCCAGCCCATGATGATGACCCCGGTGGTGGCCAGCATGACGCCGCCGATCCACAGGTCCGAGCCGATGCTGGGCGAGTGCTCCTTGTCGGCCATCGGCGGGTAGGAGAACCAGCCGTCGGCGTGGGCGCCGTTCGGGGTGGCGAAGCCGGAGAGCATCATCACCGCGCCGAGCACGTAGAGCCAGTACCCCAGCAGGGTCAGGCGGGGGGCGGCGATGCCGGGGGCGCCGATCTGGAGGGGCACCAGGTAGACGCCCATGCCGATGGCGAACGGGGTCATGACCATGTAGATCATGCCGGAGCCGTGGATGGTGAAGACCTGGTTGTAGGTGAGGGGGTCGAGGAAGTGCCCGTCGGGCTGGGCCAGCTGACCGCGCATCAACAGGGCGAGGACGCCCATGAGCAGCAGCAGCACCAGCGAGGTGGCAACGGTGAGCAGGCCGATGCGCTTGTGGTCGGTGGAGGCCGCCCAGCCCAGCCAGCCGCTCGGCGCGACGGGCCGGCCGCCGGTGCCCTCCTTGTCCGCGGGCGGTGCGACCGTCATGCCGCCGGCCCGGCGAGCGGCTGCCCGTGCAGGAACCGGTCGTACTCGTCGGGCGGGACCGCCTTGATCCAGAAGTCCATCGCGTAGTGCCGCTCGCCGCAGAACTCCGCGCACCGGCCGCGCCAGCGGCCCTCGTGGTCGAGGGTGAGGGTGAAGGTGTTCACGTGGTCGGGGAAGGCGTCCATCTTGTAGCGCAGGTCCG
>NZ_BMVJ01000013.1:89565-97485 GCF_014650655.1 Streptomyces anandii JCM 4720 | reverse complement strand
GGATCCACAGCGAGTGGATCACGTCCTTGGCGGTCAGCCGCAGCCGCACCGGGCGGCCGGCCGGCACGACCAGCGTGGGCAGGTCCTTGCCCCGGCAGGTGCCGGTGACGCTGCGCTTGACGGGTGACTGCGGGTAGGAGAACTTCCAGCACCACTGGAAGCCGGTGACGTCGACCGTCACCGGCGTGGTCCGGGGCGGCCGGTGCTCGTTGTGGTTCTGCCAGGCGGTCCAGGTGACGAGGAAGACCGCGAACGCGACCAGGACGCCTACGTAGTACTTCTCCAGTACGGGTCGCTCCGGCTGTCCCGTGACCGGCGTGCCGCGCGCGGCGCGCCGGCGCAGGAGGGCGTAGCCGAGCAGGGCGAGGACGACGAGGAAGACGAACCCCGCGATCGCGGACTCCAGGGCGAACACACTGCCGAAGATGTGGCGCTGGGTCACCGAGTCACCCCTCCCCGGGCCGTGCGGCTGCCCCGGACACACATACGACCACTCCCATCGCGCCCCGCCGCACCGCGGCCACCCGGACATTACGGTCATCACGGACGGTCCGCGAGCAGACACACCGCCGTACCGCAGCCGGGAGTCCCCCGGTGTCGCACCCTCACACCTCCGGCGCGGGAGGCTTCTGTTTCGCCCGGGACGACAGGGGTACTTCGCAGCAGCCGGACCGGAAGGAGGCGACGCGTATGCCCAGCCGTACCCAGGTGCAGGGTCTGCTCGCGGACGGTCTCGACTACGCGGAGGCCGGGCGCCGGCTGGGGGTGCCCGCGGGACAGGCCTTCCTGATCGCCACGGGACTGCCCGCCGACGGCGGTGACACCCTTACGACCTCCGAGCAGCACCGCCCCGGCATGCCCCAGGAGTCCACCCAGCACCTGGCGAACCCGCCGGCCGACAACCCCACCGGCAAGGACGTCGTGCCGCGCTGGCTCGAGGGGCGCGCCGCCGGGGACGGGCCGATGCGGCGGGCGGCCGAGGTCCGCGACGCCCGTCCCGAGGGCGACCGGGCGCCCGGTGACGTGCACGAGCTCACCTCCGTGCTGACCCGGGACCACGACCGCGTCAACGCGCTCCTCAAGCAGCTCAAGGCCCTGCCGGGCCTGAAGAAGGGCGGTTCGCCCGCCCAGCGGTCACGGCGCGAGTCGATCGTCGACCTGATCGCGGAGGCCCTGGCGGGCCACGAACCCTCCGAGCAGCGGTACCTGTGGCCCACCGTGCGCGAGGCGCTCGACGAGGGCGACCGGCTGGCCGACGAGGCGCTGGAGCAGGAGCGTGAGGGCGCGGACACCCTGGCCGCGCTCCAGGGCGCCTCGCCCGACAGCGAGGAGTTCGACGAACTGGTGGAGCGACTGGAGTCGCAGTTGCGCAAGCACGTGGCGTTCGAGGATGCCGTGTTCGCCCGGCTGCGGGAGAATCTTCCGCGGGAGGACCGCGAGCGGCTGGGCTCCAAGGTCGTGCGGGCCTGGAGGACCGGACCGACCCGGCCCCACCCGCACGGGCCGCAGCACCCGCCCGCCGTGGTGGCCGCGGCCGGCACCGCGGCCGCGCTGATGGACCGGGCGCGGGACAAGGCCGGCGGACGGCCCGCCGACCGCAAGGGCACCGAGGACGAGAGCGGGAGCGACGTACCGGAGCGGCAGGGACCGGAACCGGAGGGGCCGCGGGAGTAGCGGACCGGACGGGCCGGAGCACCGAGGGCTTCAGACGAGCAAAGGGCTGTGAGACATGGGCGTACGCACGTGGATCGACTCCTGGCCGGTCTACCGCCAGCTCAGGGGGACCGACCCCCTGGGCCGCGGGGCCGCCGCCAAGAGCGGGCCGACCGCACGGCTCACTCCCCGGGTGGCCTCCGCCGACCGGGTGGTGAAGTCGGTCTGCCCGTACTGCGCCGTGGGCTGCGGACAGAACGTCTACGTCCAGGACGAGCAGGTCACCCAGATCGAGGGCGACCCCGACTCCCCCATCTCCCGCGGGCGGCTGTGCCCCAAGGGCGCCGCCAGTCTCCAGCTCACCACCGGAAGCGCCCGCGGGCACCACGTGCTGTACCGCAGGCCGCACGGCACCGAGTGGGAGCGCCTCGATCTCGACACGGCGATGGACATGATCGCCGACCGGGTGATCAAGTCCCGCCGCGACGGCTGGCAGTGGGAGGTGGACGGCACCCGCACGCGGCGCACCCTCGGCATCGCCAGCCTCGGCGGGGCGACGCTGGACAACGAGGAGAACTACCTGATCAAGAAGCTCTTCACCGCCATGGGCGCGATCCAGATCGAGAACCAGGCGCGTGTTTGACACTCCTCCACCGTTCCCAGTCTGGGAACCTCGTTCGGCCGCGGCGGCGCGACCACCTTCCAGCAGGACCTGCAGAACTCCGACTGCATCGTCATCCAGGGCTCGAACATGGCCGAGTGCCATCCGGTCGGGTTCCAGTGGGTGATGGAGGCCAAGGCCCGCGGCGCGAAGGTGATCCACGTCGACCCGCGGTTCACCCGGACCAGCGCCCTGGCCGACGTGCACGTGCCGCTGCGCGCGGGTTCGGACATCGCCTTCCTCGGCGGGATCATCAACTACGTCCTGAGCAACGACAAGTACTTCCGTGACTACGTGGTGGCCTACACCAACGGGCCGGTCGTGCTCGGCGAGGACTTCCGGGACACCGAGGACCTCGACGGCGTGTTCTCCGGGCTCGACACGGACAGCCGCAGCTACGACAACACCAGCTGGCAGTACGAGGGCATGGAGGTGCAGGCGGCATCCGGGCAGCGCGACGAGGAGTACGACAAGCGCACCGGCGACAGCAGCGCGGTGACCGCGGCGGGGCGCGGCGAGGCCCACGGCTCGGGCGGCGCCGACATAGGCGAGGGCGAGCCCGAGCGCGACGAGAGCATGACCCACCCGCGGTGCGTGTTCCAGGTGCTCAAGCGGCACTACGCGCGCTACACACCGGAGATGGTCGAGCGGATCTGCGGGGTGCCGCCGGAGCTGTTCCGGCAGGTGTGCGAGCTGGTCACGGAGAACTCCGGGCGCGAGCGGACCACCGCGTTCGCCTACGCGGTCGGCTGGACCCAGCACACGGTCGGCGTGCAGTACATCCGCGGCGCGGCCGTGCTGCAGAGCCTGCTGGGCAACATCGGCCGGCCGGGCGGCGGCATCCTCGCGCTGCGCGGGCACGCCTCCATCCAGGGGTCCACGGACATCCCCACCCTGTTCAACCTGCTGCCCGGGTACATCCCGATGCCGCACGCGCACAAGCAGGAGGACCTGGACGCCTTCGTGCACGCCGAGGCGGCGAGCAAGGGCTTCTGGGGCGACATGCGCTCGTACCTGGTGAGCCTGCTGAAGGCCTACTGGGGCGAGGCGGCCACCCCGGACAACGACTTCTGCTTCGACTACCTGCCGCGGCTGACCGGCTCGCACTCCACCTACGAGACGGTGATGGCCCAGCTGGAGGGCACCTGCAAGGGCTACTTCCTGTACGGCGAGAACCCCGCCGTGGGCTCGGCCAACGCCAAGCTGCAGCGGCTGGGCATGGCGAAGCTGGACTGGCTGGTCGTGCGGGACTTCTCGCTGATCGAGTCGGCCACCTGGTGGAAGGACGGCCCGGAGATCGAGACCGGTGAGCTGCGCACCGAGGACATCGGCACCGAGGTGTTCTTCCTGCCGGCCGCCGCGCACACCGAGAAGGACGGCAGCTTCACCAACACCCAGCGGCTGCTGCAGTGGCACCACCAGGCCGTCGAACCGCCGGGCGAGGCGCGCAGCGACCTGTGGTTCACCTTCCACCTGGGGCGGATCATCCGGCAGAAGCTCGCCGGTTCGACCGACCCCATGGACCGGCCGCTGCTGGATCTGACGTGGGACTACCCGACGAAGGGCGAGATCGCCGAGCCCGAGGCGGAGACGGTGCTGGCGGAGATCAACGGCTATGACGCCGAGGGCCGTCCGCTGACCTCCTACGAGCAGCTCAACCCCGACGGCTCCACCGCGTGCGGCTGCTGGATCTACTGCGGTGTCTACACCGACGGCGTCAACCAGGCCGCCCGCCGCAAGCCGGGCAAGGAGCAGAACTGGGTGGCGAACGAGTGGGGCTGGGCCTGGCCGGCCAACCGCCGCATCCTCTACAACCGGGCCTCGGCGGACCCGGACGGCAAGCCGTGGAGCGAGCGCAAGGCGCTGGTGTGGTGGGACGAGGACGAGGCCGAGTGGACGGGCCACGACATCGCCGACTTCTCCAAGGACAAGTCGCCCCACCACCGGCCGCCGCCGGGCGCGACGGGCGCGGAGGCGCTGTCGGGCACCGACGCGTTCGTGATGCAGGCCGACGGCAAGGCCTGGCTGTACGTGCCCGCGGGTCTCACGGACGGGCCGCTGCCGACCCACTACGAGCCGCAGGACTCGCCCTTCCCGAACCTGCTCTACAAGCAACAGCGCAATCCGGTACGGCAGTTGATGCCGCCGCATCCGGACAACCGCTACCAGCCCAGCCCCGGCGACCCGGGCGCCGAGGTGTTCCCGTACGTGGCCACCACCTACCGGCTGACCGAGCACCACACGGCGGGCGGCATGACGCGCTGGCAGCCGTATCTGGCCGAGCTGCAGCCGGAGTTCTTCTGCGAGGTGTCGCCCGAACTGGCCGCCGAGCGGGGCCTGGAGCACACCGGGTGGGCGACGATCGTCAGCGCGCGGGGTGTGATCGAGGCACGGGTGCTGGTCACCGACCGGATGGCGCCGCTGACCGTGCACGGCCGTCCCCTGCACCAGGTGGGCCTGCCCTACCACTGGGGGCCCAACGGCTACACCACGGGCGACGCGGCGAACGAGCTGCTGCATCTCTCGCTCGACCCGAACACCCACATCCAGGAGGCCAAGGCGTTCGCCGTCGACATCCGTCCGGGCCGCCGGCCGCGGGGCCCGGCCTCGGTGGAACTGGTCCGCTCCTACCGGGCGCGGGCGGGCATCGACGAGCACACGGGGACCGAGCCCTGACGGGACGTAGGACCGGGGTGCCTTCCCCGGTATTTCGTCCCGCTGGTCTCACCGCAGCACGACCGAGTGCGGCCCGCGCGGGACGAGTTCGCCGATCACCGGGGCGCCCGGGATCTCGCCCGCGACCAGCAGGCCGCCGGAGGTCTGGGCGTCGGCGAGCAGCAGGCGCGTGTCGGTGTCGGCGCCGCCGAAGTCCGTGTGCGGCGCGACCCATTCGAGGTTGCGCCGGGTGCCGCCGCTGACGTACCCGTCGCGGACCGCCTCACGGGCGCCGTCGAGATACGGCACGGCGGCGGTGTCGACGACCGCGGTCACGTCCGACGCCCGCGCCAGTTTGTGCAGATGGCCGAGGAGGCCGAAGCCCGTGACGTCGGTCGCGCAGGACGCGCCGGCGGCGAGGGCGGCGGCGGACGCGTCCCGGTTGAGCGCGGCCATGGTGGCCACCGCCTGCTCGAACCGCTCGCCGGTCGCCTTGTGACGGTTGTTCAGCACGCCGAGTCCGAGCGGTTTGGTCAGCGACAGGGGCAGTCCGGGGCGGCCGGCGTCGTTGCGCAGCAGCCGTGCCGGGTCCGCGAGACCGGTGACGGCCATCCCGTACTTGGGTTCCGGATCGTCCACGCTGTGCCCGCCGCCCACGTGACAGCCGGCCTCGGCGGCGACCTCCAGACCGCCGCGCAGCACCTCGCGGGCCAGCTCGAACGGCAGCACGTCACGCGGCCAGGCCAGCAGGTTGACGGCGAGGAGCGGGCGGCCGCCCATCGCGTACACGTCGGAGAGGGCGTTGGCGGCGGCGATGCGCCCCCAGTCGTAGGCGTCGTCGACGACGGGGGTGAAGAAGTCGGCGGTGGAGACCACCGCCTGCGCGGGGGCGCCGTGCGGCGCGGGCAGCGCGACGACGGCCGCGTCGTCGCCGGTGGCGAGCCCCACGAGGAGCGGCGCCCCGCCGGGGGCGGGCAGCGCCGCCGACAGTCCGCCGAGCACGTCCTCCAGCTCGCCGGGCGGGATCTTGCAGGCACAGCCGCCGCCATGGGCGAACTGCGTGAGCCGTACGGGGGTTTCGCGCGTGGTGGTCATGTCGGGTCTCCGGGTCGGTGACGGTGGGAGAAGCCGCGGTCCGGCGTGGGGGGTCGCCGGTTCGGGCGGGGCCTTCCGGTAGCCTGGCGGGCGGTGGAGGCGTGTGGGTGCCTGGTGGCCCTCCCGGTCTTCAAAACCGAGGTGTCCGAGGATCTCGGGCAGGCGGGTTCGATTCCCGTCCGCCTCCGTCGCCCGCCGTGCCGGGCCGGCAGCGTCTGCGCTGGTCGTCCACCCGCTCGGTGCGGCCGCGTCCGTCGAGAAACTCCAGCAGCGGCACGGCGACCCTGCGGGTGGTGTCGAGGGCCTTGCGCGCCTCGCTGAGCGTGAACGGCTGCGGCAGTTCGCCCAGCAGTACGGCGGCCCGCTCCTCCGCTCCCGGAAGCAGCACGATGCCGTCGGTGATGCGCAGCAGCGCGCCCGCCGCGACGGCCGCGGCGAGGGCCTTGCGGTCCAGGCCGAGCCCGGCGAGGCGATCGGCGTCCGGGGCGCGGAACGGCGCCCGTTCCAGGTCGTGGCGGACGGCGTCGACGGCCGCCCGCAGGCGCGGCGGCAGGGTGGGGCGGGCACTGCCGGGGCCGTGCAGGCGGCCGTTGCGGTGCTCCAGGCGGGGGCCGCCCGGGCTCCCGGCGAGCGCGTCGACCAGCGCCCGGTCGGGCAGCCGCAGCAGACGCCGGGCCGCCTCGGTGGGCAGGCCCGGTTCCATGGGGTGCTCCCCGGCGTACCGTTCGACCTCGTCGGCCAGGCGCTCGCGCAGCCTCGCCCAGTACTGCTCGTCGGCGAGCCAGTCCCCGGCGACGGGCTCGGCGGGCGGCGCCACGCCCATGGCGAGCAGGTCGGCGCGGCGGATCAGTCCGCGCCGCCGCAGCTCGGCCGCGCCGTCCGGTCGGCCGGTCATGTCCGCCAGTTCCCCGGCCCTGGCGCGTGCGGCGCCGCGCCGCGCCAGCCGTGGCGGGCGGACGTCCAGGACGGTCACCGCGCAGGGCCTGCGGCCGCCGCCCGGCTCGCGCAGCACCGCCCGGTCGCCGATGCGCAGGGGCAGGGGACGGCGCAGGGTCAGCCGGGCGGTGTCCTCGCCCAGCGGCCTTACGGTCACGGGCACGGCGGCGGTGCCGATGTGCAGGGTGACCGTGCGGGGCAGGTCGGCGGCCGGCTCGCCGGTGACGCGGGCGTCCACGAGGTCGGTGAGGAGCCAGCGGCCGGGGGTGAGCAGCACCTGGCCGCGGCCGAGGGCGCCGTCCTGGTGGCCGTGGACGTTGACCGCCACGCGGGCCACCCCGCTGACGGCGGTCCGCTCCCGGTTCAGGGACTGCAGCCCCCGTACCCGCAGCGCGGTCCGCCCGTCGCCGGTCACCAGCCGGTCGCCGGTGCGCAGGGTGCCCGCGCCGAGCGTGCCGGTCACCACGGTGCCGTGGCCGCGCACGGTGAACGCGCGGTCCAGCCACAGCCGTACGTCCGCGTCGGCGGGCGGCTCGGGCAGCGCGCGGGCCAGCCGGGCCAGCTCGGTCCGCAGTTCGTCGAGGCCCGCGCCGGTCACCGAGCTCACCGCGACGGACGGCACGGCGCCGAGCGAGGTGCGGGCCAGGCGATCGGCGGCCTCGGCGCGCACCGGCTCGGGGTCGGCGAGGTCGCTGCGGGTCACCGCGAGCACGGCGTGCCGTACGCCGAGGGCGTCGAGGATCTCCAGGTGCTCCTGCGACTGGGGCTGCCAGCCCTGGTCCGCGGCCACCACGAACAGCACGGCGGGCACCGGTCCCACGCCGGCCAGCATGGTGGACACGAACCGCTCGTGCCCGGGCACGTCGACGAAGGCGAGCGGTTCGCCGCCGGCGCCGTCGAGGGCGGTCCACACAAAGCCG
>NZ_BMVJ01000013.1:84021-89532 GCF_014650655.1 Streptomyces anandii JCM 4720 | reverse complement strand
AGGTCGAGTGTCAGTCCGCGGCGGCGCTCCTCCTCGTAGCGGTCGGGTTCCATCCCGGTCAGGGCCCGTACCAGGGCGGACTTGCCGTGGTCGACGTGGCCGGCGGTGGCCAGCACCCGCATCGCGCCCCCCTATCCTTCCGCGGCCGACCGCACGGCCGCGGCCAGCCGTTCGTCGTCGCCGGCCGGCACCGACCGCAGGTCCAGCAGGCACCGTCCCGACTCCAGGCGCCCCACCACGGGCACGGGGCCGGTGCGCAGCCGGGCGGCGTAGTGCTCGGGCAGGGACAGTGCGGCGCTGGGCAGGGTCACGCCGGGCGCGCCGCCGCCGCCCACCGTGGCCGCCGAGGGCACGGCCCGTACGTCGGCTCCGGCGTCGCTCAGGGCGGCGGCGAGCCGGGCGGCCCGGCGGGTGAGCTCGGCCGGGTCGGCGGCGAGGGCCTCGGCGGTCGGTGTGTCCGGGCCGGTGAGGGTGGCTTCCAGGGCGGCCAGGGTCAGCTTGTCCACGCGCAGGGCGCGGGCCAGCGGGTGCCGGGCCAGCGTCCGTACGAGACCCTCCTCGCCGAGGAGGAGTCCGCACTGGGGGCCGCCGAGCAGCTTGTCCCCGCTCGCGGTCACCAGCGCCGCCCCGGACCTCAACTGGCTGTCGGCGTCAGGCTCTCCGGGCAGCAGCGGATGCGGGGCGAGCAGCCCGGAGCCGATGTCGACGACCACGGGCACGCCCAGCCCGGACAGCTCCCCGACCTCGGCGGCCCGGGTGAAGCCGGTGATGCGGAAGTTGGAGGGGTGCACCTTCAGCACGAACGCCGTCTGCGGGCCGATCGCGTCGGCGTAGTCGGCGGTGCTCGTGCGGTTGGTCGTCCCGACCTCGCGGAGCCGGGCGCCGGTGGAGACCAGCAGGTCCGGCAGCCGGAAGCCGTCCCCGATCTCGACCATCTCGCCCCGGCTGATGACGATCTCCCGGCCGGCGGCCAGCGCGGTCGCGGCGAGCACCAGGGCGGCGGCGCCGTTGTTGACGACGTGCGCCGCGCCGGCCGAGGGCACCCGGTCGCGCAGCGCGCCGAGCGCGGAACGGCCGCGGCGGGCCCGTACCCCCGTCTCGAGGTCCAGCTCGACGTCGGTGGGACCCGCGGCCTCCTGCACGGCCTGCCGGGCCGCCGCCGACAGGGGCGCCCGGCCCAGGTTGGTGTGCAGCAGCACTCCGGTGGCGTTGATCACCGGGCGCAGCCCGCCGGCCGTGCGTGGCAGCAGTGCGACGGCGGTGTCGGCAACATCCTCCGGCGCGACGGCTCCCTCGCGTGCCCGCTGTTGCGCCCGCCGTACGGCGTCCCTGACCGGCCCGGGGCCGAGCCGCGCCGACGCGTCCACCAGGCGGGGGTCGCGCAGTACGGCGTCGGTGCGGGGGACCAGCCGCCGCCGGTCGGCCTCCTGCCCCGCCCACTGCCCCGTGACCCGCTGGTCCACCGCAGCCCCTCCGTCCCGAGCCCGGCCCCGCGGCCCCCTGGCCGTCGAGGCACGCCCCATCGTCTCTCAGCACCCTCCACCCGGTGCACGACACGCCGGGCGCCGCACCGTCTACCCGTGCGGCGCCCGGCGATACGTCCGGGAAGCGGCCGGCGCTCAGGTGCTGAGCAGCCGGTTGAAGAACGAGCGGTAGCGGCGCAGCGCCCTGCGCAGGTCCTCCGTGTCCACCCGCTCCCCCTGGCTCCACTGGCCCTCGAGGTCCTGCTTGTGCCGGGCGAAGGTCGTGGCCAGCGTCCGCATGACGTCGGCGACCAGGCCGTCGGCGGAGTGCACGGCCTCGCGGGGGTCGTCCACGAAGCGGCCCTGGATCTCCTGCCAGCGGTCGCGGAAGCTCTGTTCCTCGTCGGCGGTCAGCAGTGCGGGGGCCGCCCCTTCCTCGGCGGCATCCTGGGTGTGGGTGTCTCCCGGGGCACCGGTGGTGGCGGCCGTTCCGGAGGTGCCTGCCGGGCCGGCGGTGTCCGCGGTTCGGGGGGCGGCTGCCGGGCCGGCGGTGTCCGCGCCGGTGGCGCCGTCCGGGGTCGGCTGCGGGGCGGTCGCCTCCCCCGTGCTCTCTCCCGGGTAGACGGGTGCCGGGGGCCCGGTGGTCTCCTGCCGTACGCCGCTCTGTGCCGGGGCGCCGGGTGGCTGGGCCAGGTCCTCGGTGGACAGGGCGCCGCCCGCGCGGGTCGGTTCCTCGTTGCTGTGCATGGCTTCCTCCCTGCCGGCCGGCCCCTTGGGCGGCCGGCGGTCGGGACGGTGGCGGGCGCGGTCAGGAGGGTGCGTGCTGGGCGCGGCCTCCGTCGGAGAGCAGTTCGTCGAAGAGCGCGCGGTAGTGCACCATCGCGCCCCTGAGCTGCTCGGTCGTGGCCCTGCTGCGGGTGCTGAGCGTCTCGACCTCGTGGGCGGCCCGGTAGTGCTCGAGGGTCCGGCCGTGCCGGACCGAGAGGTCCTCGGCCTGCTGCTCGAAGCCCTCGGTCGGGTAGCCGCGCTCGTGCATCAGCGAGGTGACCAGCCGGTCGGCGTCGTGCACCGCGTCCTCGGGCCGGTCGACGAACTCCTGCTGGACACTGCTCCACTCCTGCGTGTAGCGCTCGCGCGCACCCACGGGCAGCGGCTTGATGTCCAGGGCGTCGTGCCGCTTCTCGCGGGCCCTGAGCTCACGCTCACCGGCCCGGCGGCTGTCGGCGCCCTCCACCGTCCGGTCGTACTCCGGGCCGAAGCGGCCACGGAGGCGACGGCGCCGGGTCAGCAGCGAGGCCGCCACGGCGATCAGGGCGAGTACGACGACGATGGGGATGATGATCGCTAGAAGTGTTCCCGTGGACATGTGACGCACCCCCTTGTGCGTCTGTGCGTCTGCCCGGCAATCCGCCCGTTATGCCCGCTTATAACCCGGTGTTGCCCGGGGCGCCCGCTCGAGATGCCGACCCGCGAAGCGGCGACTAGCGTCTACCAGTGAGAGCCGCAACCGGGGCACGCCCCGTCCGGCGAGGTCTCCACAACGGGGGCCCGTTGCCGCAGCGCTCGCCCGCGGAATGCGACGCGGGCGGCCGGCGGTGTCGGGACCGAGACGTGCTTCTCACATTCAGCGGCGACGCCTGAGACCGCGCCGCACATCTCACCTGGCGGCCGCGGCCATCACTCTCGCGCCGTTCTTCGCGCGAGACGATGGGAAAGAAAGGTATACCCATGCGAGCACAGCGCGTTAAGCGCCTCTTCGCGGTGTCGGCAACCGGCGTTCTGCTGGCCGGTGGCGCGGCGATCGGCGCAGCGGGGACCGCTTCGGCTCACGACTCGAGCCACTACTCCAACAACCACTACAGCTTCAGCCGCGACTGCTCCGACCACAACCGCCACAACGGCGACTGGTGGGACAACTGCGACGACAACGGTGACCACCGCGGCGACTACGGCCACGGCGACCACGGCGACTACGGCCGCGGCGGCGACCACGGCGACCACGGCGACCACGGCGACTACGGCCGCGGCGGTGACCACGGCGGTGGTGACCACGGCGGTGGCGGTGACCACGGCGGTGGCGGCCACGGTGGCGGTCGCTGAAACTGATCCAGCTCACTGAAGCCACGATGTGCGGTCCCGTCAGCGGACCGCACACCGTGGCGTGTTCACGGCCGGATGGGACGGTGTCATGAAACAGCAGCAGGTGGCGACCGAGGCCCCGGCGCGCCCCCCGGCCGGCGGCGCCAGTGTCTTCTACTCCTTCGTCCCGTGGATCGTCTTCGGGGTCGTGGCCAGTCCCAGCACGTGGGAGTACGCCGCGCTGGCGGCGCTCATCGCCGCCGTGGGCCTGTCCGCGAGGGACATCGCCCGGGGCAGGCTCTACATCCTCGACCTGACGGCCATCGTGTTCTTCGCCGTCATCACCGTCCTCGCGCTCGCGCTGGACCGGCACCAGCTCATCTGGCTGGAGACCTACGCCCAGGTGATCTCCAACGCGGCGGTGGCCGTCGTCGCCTTCGCCTCCCTCCTCTTCGACCCGTTCACCGCGCAGTACGCCCGCCAGGTCACCCCGCGCGAGTACTGGCACTCGCCCGTCTTCCGGCACATCAACGTCGTGCTGACCTCGGTGTGGGGCGCGGTGTTCGCGGTGATGGCCGTCTCCACCTGGCTCGCGGTGCGCGCGCCCACCGCGAGCGACTGGCTGAACTGGGTGGTGCCGGTCGTGCTGCTGATCTGGGCGGTCAAGTTCACCGAGCGCTACCCGGACGAGTACCGCGAGCGCGTCACCGGCCGGGTGCCGGACCGGGTCGCCTGACCGGCCGGCCGTCGACCGGCCGGCCGCGTCACGGTCAGCCGGCCGCGTTGTCCACCCGCAGCCGCACCTGCTCCTCCAGCCGCCGCAGGCTGCCGTCGAGGGCGTCGCCGGCGGCCCGCTCGCCGGGGTCGTGGCTGTCCTCGAAGAAGGAGAGGTGGACGGTCACCTCGCTGGCGCCGCTGCCGATCCCGGCGACCTGGAGCCAGCCCGCGTAGCCGCCCTGCTCGCGGGTGCCCCATTCGATGCGCATCTGGTCGCGCTCGGCGCGCATCAGGGCCGAGGTGTCCTCGTCGGTGCGGTCCTCGTGAACCGTGACGGCGGGCGGCTCCTGCGCCCGCACGTGCAGGGCGTCCGGCAGCCACGCGTCGAGCTGGGAGACGTTGGCGGCCTGGTCGAAGACCTGCTCGGGCTGGGCCGGCATGGTGCGTGAACGTTCGTACTCGGCCATCGCTGACACCGCTCCTCGGCTCGGGGGTCGTATCCCCACCGCGTGCCCCTTCCGGCACGGCCCAAAAGCCCGGCGGCCGGGTCAGGCCGTCGTACGGGTGGCCGTGCCGGCGGTCGCACGAGGCGCCGCACCGGCCGCCGCGGCGACCGTCGCAGCGCCCCTCGTGCGGCGCAGGTGGGCGTCGATCAGGGCGAACGTGGCATCCGGCCGCTCGATGTGCGGCAGGTGCCCCGCCTCGGCGACGACCTCGATCCTGCCGTCGCCGAAGGCGGCGGCGTAGGCCGCCCCGTAGGCGGGTGTGACGACACGGTCGCTCGCGCCCCACACCAGCAGGGCGGGGGTGCGGACGCGCCCGAGGCGGCGCAGGAGCTTGGGGTCGTGCATGTAGGGGTCGCCGGCCAGGAGGCGCATGGTGGCCATGTTGGCCCGACGGGCGGCGAGTTGGGTGTCGGAGAGGCCCGCCGGGTCGGCGAGGTGGGCGTCCGGGTCGTGCCAGGAGTGCTCGGCCAGGCCGCGTGGGTCGAGGGTGAAGACGTCGGTCGGCGCCTCTCCCGGCACGTGCACGCCGACCGCGTCGATCAGCACCAGTCCGGTGATGAGTCCGGCGCTGTCGCGCACGGCCATCTCGGCGGCGATCCAGCCGCCGAGCGAGGAACCGACGACCAGGACGTCGTCAAGGCCCCGGTCGGCAAGGAGGTGCAGATAGGCCAGGGCGAGGTCGTCGACGCCGGTGAGCCAGCCGGGGCGGGGCGCGCCGTCCCAGCCGGGGTGCACGGGGGTGAGGG
>NZ_BMVJ01000013.1:49053-83991 GCF_014650655.1 Streptomyces anandii JCM 4720 | reverse complement strand
TGTGCGCGGTGCGGGACAGGTGTGCGGCGAGACCGGCGACCGTGGCCGGGCCTCCGCCGCCGTGCAGGATCAGCACCGGCCGGCCGGAGCCGGACTCGGAGAGGGTCAGGGGCAGGTCGGGGTACACGTTCGCCGTGTCTGCGGTGGTCATGACCGACACAGTAACTAAACATCTTTATTTAAGCTACCTTAGTCGCGCGGTACACTGCGGTCATGCATGCTGACCTGCAGACTCTCGGACGGGCGGTCAAGCTCGCCCAGTACCGCCAGCACCGGGCGCTGGACAGCGCCCTGTCCGGCGTCGGTACGACACTCGCCCAGTGGGACGCGCTGCGCGCCGTCGCGCGTACGCCGGGGGCCTCGGCCCGCGAGCTCGCGGCGGCCACCTTCCAGAGCGAGCAGGCCTTCGGCACGCTGGTGGGCCGTCTGACGGCCCAGCACCTGGTGGAGCGCCGCCCGGGGCACGGCCGGAGGATCGAGCACCACCTCACGGCGGAGGGCGAGCGCGTGCTGGCCGCCGGGCACAAGGTCGCCGACCAGGTGCTCGCCGACTGCTTCGCCCCGCTGTCCGCCGGTGACCGCGCACAGCTCCTCGCCCTGCTGCGACGGCTCGACTCGGAGAGCGGGGCGGACGGGGACGGGGGCGGGGACTCGCGGGTGTAGCCGGGTCACGCGGCCGGGGGCGCCGGTGCCAGCAGTTCCGGGCCGTTGTTGCGGACATTGTTGACGGCCGGGGAGACGGGGCGCACGTCGAGGCGGCCGCCCGCCGGCGGGGTCAGCAGCTCCCGCAGCCCCTCGGCGTCCCGCCGGGCCGGGTCGAGCCAGTCGCCGTAGTGTCCGGGGCCGATCGCCAGCGGCATCCGCGGGTGCACGCGCCCGGCCGCGTCGGTGGCCTCGGTGGTGATGACGGTGCAGGTCATGAGCCAGGCGGCGGGATCGTCGTCGCGCTCGACGGCGGGGTCGCGCCAGTACTCGTAGAGCCCGGCGAGCGCCATCATCCCGCCGTCCTCGGGGTGGATGAAGTACGGCTGCTTGCGCGTCCTGCCGGTGTCTCGGGCCTTGATCTGCCGCCACTCGTAGAAGCCGTCGGCGGGCAGCAGGCAACGGCGACGGACGAAGGCGGTGCGGAAGGCCGGCTTCTCGTGCACGGTCTCCACCCGGGCGTTGATCATCCGCGCGCCCACCTTGGCGTCCTTGGCCCAGGACGGGACCAGCCCCCAGCGCAGCGGCAGCAGCTCTCTGCGTACGCCGGCCGCCTCGCCGTCGCCGTCCCGGCCGCGCGGGGCGCGTTCGAGCACCGCCCACACCTCGTCGGTCGGGGCGACGTTCCAGCTGGGGGCCGGCCCGTCCGCCGCGTGCCACTCGGTCACCTCGAACCGCCGGGCCAGGTCTTCCGGGCCGCGGGTGGAGACATAGCGTCCGCACATGGGGCCAGGGTGCCACGCCCACCGCGTGCGGTCTTACGGAGTGGTGACGTGGCGGCGCCACCCGTGGGCACGGCGGTGCGGCGGGCCTAGCGTGGCCGCATGCGCGTACTGGTCACCGGCGGTGCCGGGTTCATCGGGTCCCATGTCGTCGAGGCGCTGGCGGGAGACGGGCACGAACCCGTGGTCCTCGACGTGCGGGGGCCGGCCGGCGGGGACGTACGGAACCCGGAGGCGGTCCGCCGCGCGCTGCGCGGGGTGGACGCCGTGTGCCACCAGGCCGCGATGGTGGGCCTGGGCGACGGCGTCGCCGACGCGGCGGAGTACGTCTCGCGCAACGACCTCGGCACGGCCGTGCTGCTCGCCGGCATGGCGGAGGCGGGCGTGCGCCGCCTGGTACTGGCCGGGTCGATGGTCGTGTACGGGGAGGGGCGCTACGAGTGCGCGGTGCACGGGGTGGTGAGGCCGGGGCCGCGGGCGGTGTCCGACCTGGACGCGGGCCGGTTCGAGCCCGTGTGCCCGCGGTGCGGCCGGGCACTGCTGCCCGGGCTGGTCGGCGAGGACGCGCCGGCCGACCCCCGCAACGTGTACGCCACCACCAAGCTCGCCCAGGAGCACCTGGCGGCCGCGTGGGCCAGGTCGGCGGGCGGCTCGGCGGTGTCGCTGCGCTACCACAACGTGTACGGACCCAGGATGCCCCGCGACACCCCGTACGCGGGCGTGGCCTCCTTCTTCCGCTCGGCCCTGGCCCGCGGCGAGGCCCCGCGCGTGTTCGAGGACGGTGGCCAGCGGCGGGACTTCGTCCATGTGCGGGACGTGGCCGCGGCCAACGTGACGGCGCTGGCGGCGGACGCGGCGCCGGGCGTGCTCACGGTCTACAACACCGGCAGCGGCGAGCCGCACACGGTCGGCGAGATGGCACGGTCCCTGGCCGCCGCCCACGGCGGCCCCGAGCCCGTCGTCGCCGGCGAGTACCGCCTGGGCGACGTACGTCACATCACGGCGGACTCCGGCCGCCTGCGCGCCGAACTGGGCTGGACCCCCCGCGTCTCCTTCGAAGAGGGCATCCGGGAATTCGCCCACGCGGAACCGCGAACAGCCGCCGACGCGTAGCGTGCGTTCAGCTGCCCGCTGCCGGGAGGCGGACCTCGAAGCGGCAGCCGCCGGGGATGTTCCGCACGGCGGCCTGGCCGTGGTGGGCCTCCACGATGCCGCGGACGATGGCGAGCCCCAGGCCGGCGCCGGCCGGGGGTGTGCGGGCGTGGGTGCCGCGCCAGCCGGTGTCGAAGACGCGCGGCAGGTCCTCCTCGGGGATGCCGCCGCAGCCGTCGCTGACGGAGAGCACGACGCCCTCGGGCGAGCGCCGGGCGGCGACGGCGACCGTGCCGTCGGCGGGCGTGCGGCGGATCGCGTTGACCAGGAGGTTGCCGAGCACCCGGCTCATCTCCTTGCCGTCCACCTCGACCGGCACCGGCTCCACCCCGTCCCCCACCAGGCGCACGCCCAGTTCCCTGGCCAGCGGGTCCGCGCCCGCGAGGGCGTCGCCGACCAGGTCGTACAGCGAGATGCGCGAGCGGGTCAGGGCGAGGCTGCCGGCGTGGATGCGGGAGAGTTCGAACAGGTCGCCCACCATGTCGTTGAGGCGCTCGACCTCGGTGCGGATCTGCTTGAGGTAGCGGTCCGGGTCGGCGGCCACCCCGTCCTCCAGGGCCTCCGACATGGCGCGCAGTCCGGCGAGCGGCGTGCGCAGGTCGTGCGAGATCCAGGCGACGAGTTCACGGCGGGAGGACTCCAGCGCCCGCTCGCGCTCCCGGGACTCGGCCAGCCGGGCGCTGGTCGCGGCCAACTCCCGGCTGAGCGCCTCCAGTTCGGCGGTGGCCGGCCCGTCGGGCGCGGCGAAGTCCCCGCCGTCGCCGAACGAGCGTGCGGCGCGGGCCAGTTCCCGGCTGCGCGCCACCACCCAGCGGCCCAGCAGCAGCGCGGTGGCCAGCGAGACCACCGCGGCCATGGCCACCACCGTGGTCACCACGGACAGGTCGTGCGCGGACAGGAACATCGCCTGGGCCACGGCCAGCGTGCCCGCCAGCATCGCGCACACCGCCACCGCCGCCACCACGGTGAGCGACGCGGTGAGCGAACGCCGCCGGATCAGCCGCAGCACCGCGGCCCCGGCCAGCCCGGTCGCGGCGGCGCCGAGGAAGGCGTACAGGGCGATGAGCAGGGTGTCGCGCACGCTCAACTCCCTTGCCGGTCAGAGGGGTCGAAGCGGTATCCGACGCCCCAGACGGTCTGGATCAGGCGGGGGCGGGCCGGGTCGTCCTCGACCTTGCCGCGCAGCCGCCGGACGTGGACGGTGACCGTGGACAGGTCGCCGAAGTCCCAGCCCCACACCTCGCGCATCAGGTCCTCGCGGCTGAACGCGCGGCCGGGGTGGCGCAGGAAGAAGGCGAGGAGGTCGAACTCGCGCAGGGTCAGCGCGAGCGGGGCGCCGTGCTTGGTGGCGCGGCGGGCGGCCGGATCGACGACGAGACCGGCGGCGGCGAGCGGCCGCGCGGCCGGGGAACCCTCTCCGGCACCCGGCTCGGTGGCGTTGGCGGGCCTGGTGCGGCGCAGCACCGACTCGACCCGCAGGACGAGTTCGCGGGGGCTGAAGGGTTTGGTGACGTAGTCGTCGGCGCCGACCTCCAGGCCCAGGATGCGGTCGTCCTCGTCCCCGCGGGCGGTCAGCATGATGACCGGCACCGGCCCACGGCCGCGGATCCGGCGGCACACCTCCAGGCCGTCCATGCCCGGCAGCATCAGGTCGAGGACCACGAGGTCCGGCCGGTGGGCGGCGGCCCGCGCGAGCGCCGTCGGCCCGTCGCCGGCCCGGTCGACGACGTGGCCGGCGCGGTCGAGGTAGCCGGAGACGACTTCGGCGACGGTCGGGTCGTCGTCCACGACCAGGACGCGGGCGGCCCCGGCCGGCTTCCGCTCGGCGGGTTGCGCCCCGGGGGGCTCGTACGGCTGCTGCATGCGTCCAGCCTGGCACCGCGCCCGCGTCCGTGCCGCCCCTGTCGGGCGGCCGGCGCCCGACGTCCGCGTTTCGTAAGGAGCCGAGGTCCGATACACCCCTTTTGCGTTCGTAGGGTGAGAGCCGTGACGACCTCTCCCACACCACCCGACGTCGACGTGGTGCTTCCCTGTCTGAACGAGGCCGGCGCCCTGCCCTGGGTGCTCTCCCGCATCCCGGAGGGCTGGCGGGCCCTGGTGGTGGACAACGGTTCCACCGACGGCTCGGCCGGGATCGCGCGCGCCTACGGTGCCACCGTCGTGCACGAGCCGCGCCGCGGATTCGGCGCCGCCTGCCACGCCGGTCTCGCCGCGGCGAGAGCCGACGTCGTGTGCTTCTGCGACTGCGACGGCTCCCTCGACCCGGCGCTGCTGCCGCCCTTCGTCGCCGAGGTGCGCTCCGGCGGCGCCGACCTGGTGCTCGGCCGGCGGCGGCCCGAGCGCCGGGGCGTCTGGCCGGCCCACGCCCGGGCGGGCAACCTCGTGCTGGCCCGGCTCCTGCGCCGCCGCACCGGGCTGCGCCTGCGCGACCTCGGACCGCTGCGCGCCGCCCGGCGCGCCCCGCTGCTCGCCCTCGGTCTCACCGACCGGCGCAGCGGCTACCCGCTCCAGATGGTGGTGCGGGCCGCCGACGCCGGCTGGCGCGTCACCGAGCACGACGTGCCGTACCTGCCGCGCACCGGCGCCTCGAAGGTGACCGGCACCTGGCGCGGCACCTGGCAGGCCGTACGGGACATGAGCCGCGTCCTCGCCGAGCCGCCGCCCTCTGGGCCGCTCCCCTCGGCCGCCGCCTCACCCGGCGCGGAGCCGCGCCTGCCGGCAGCCCCCGCCGCGACGAGAGGAATCCCCCGGTGACCACGCTGCTCGTCATCGCCAAGGAGCCCCGGCCGGGCCGGGTGAAGACCCGGCTGACCCCGCCGTTCAGCCCGCGTGAGGCGGCCGCGCTCGCCGAGGCGGCATTGACGGACACCCTGCGCGCCGTCGCCGCCGCCCCGGCCGCCCGGCGCGTACTGGTCCTGGACGGCTCACCGGGTTGCTGGCTGCCGCCCGGCTTCGACGTCGTACCGCAGTGCGCGGGCGGGCTGGACGAGCGCCTGGCCGCGGCCTTCGCGGGCTGCCGGGGCCCCGCGCTGCTCATCGGGATGGACACCCCGCAGGTGACGCCCGAGCTGCTGAGCGCCGGATTCGGCGACTGCGACGCGCTGTTGGGACCGGCCGAGGACGGCGGCTTCTGGGCCCTCGGGCTGGCCGCGCCCGATCCCGCCCTGCTGCGCGGGGTGCCGATGTCGACGGCCGGCACGGGAGCCGCGCAGCGCGAGCGGCTTGTGGCCGCCGGGCTGCGGGTGCGCGACCTGCCGCCGCTGCGCGACGTCGACACCGCCGAGGACGCCGAGGCAGTCGCCGCCCTCGCCCCGCACGGCCGCTTCGCGGCGTGCCTCGCCCGCACCCGGGCGGTCGCCGGCCGATGAGCACCGCACACGAGATCGCGCCCCGCCGGCCGGCGGGACCACCGCCCGCCGCACCCGCCTGGGCCGCCGACGAGCCCTACGCCGCCGCCCTGCGCGCCGGCCGCGGCCCGCTCTTCCTGCGGCGCGCCGACGGATGGCTGCTGCCGCTGGAGGTCGAGCGGTGGTGCGCGGAACCGGACCCGGTGGACCTGGAGGTGCTCGACCGCTGCGAGGGCGCCGTACTCGACGTGGGGTGCGGGCCGGGCCGGCTGGTCGCGGCGCTCGCCGCCCGGGGCCGGCCCGTCCTCGGCATCGACGTCAGCGAGGCCGCGGTCGGTCACACCCTCCGCCTCGGCGGCCCGGCGCTGCGCCGCTCGGTCTTCGAACCGCTGCCCGACGAGGGACGTTGGGACACGGCGCTGCTCATGGACGGCAATGTGGGCATCGGCGGCGATCCGCGCGCCCTGCTGCGCCGGCTCGCCCGCCTGCTGCGCCCGGGCGGTCTGCTGATCGCCGAGACGGCGCCGGTGGACGTGGACGAGCGCGTCCACGTCCAGGTCGTGCACGGAGCCGGCGGCGGGGCGGGCAGCCCGTTCCCGTGGGCGAGGGTCGGCACCGGGGCGCTGTTGCGCCACGCCGGCCGGGCGGGCTGGCGCGGCGCCGGTCAGTGGTCGGCGGACGGCCGGTGCTTCGTCGCCCTGCGCAGCCGCAGGACGAACACCAGCGCCGAACCGCCGAAGAGCACGGCGGTGATCAGCAGCCAGCGGGTGAGGAAGCCGTCCGCCGGAAGGGCGGTGGCGAGCCGGTAGCGCCGGGCCGCGCTCCCGGCGATCAGCGGGAACCACACCAGGAGCAGCAGCCCCGACAGGGCCGCCGGGACCCGGACGTACATCACCCACTCCCGGCGGCCGGCCGCGGCGAAGGCCCGTACGAGGGCGCGGTCGGCCGCCGCGTACAGCGGCAGCAGCACCAGGTCGTGCAGCAGCGCGGCCCCCGCCACCCACAGCGCCACCGCGAGCCAGTCGCCCGCGAGGAGCCGCAGGCCCGCGTAGCCGGCGAGCGCGAACGAGCAGGTGAGCAGCAGCAGTCGCAGGGGGCTGCCGACCGGGACACGAGGCGTGCGGGGCGGCCAAAAGGTCATCGCAGCTCTCCGAAGGTCAGCCGGGCCACCCACTTGGTGTTGAGCACGCCGGGCGCCGCGGGCACGATCACGCGGGCCGGGTGGCCGTGGTCCGGGGTCAGTTCCTCGCCGTTGACGTACAGGGCGAGCAGGGACAGCGGGTCGCGCACCTGGTTGGCACGCAGCGCGGCCCGCCGGAAGGCGCCGTGGCGCTGCAGCGACTCCACGAGGACGTCGGGCGCGTCGTCGTACCCGACCAGGGCGGCGAGGTCGCGCAGCCGGACCCCCCGCCACCA
Organism: Streptomyces anandii JCM 4720; assembly: GCF_014650655.1. GTDB lineage: Bacteria > Actinomycetota > Actinomycetes > Streptomycetales > Streptomycetaceae > Streptomyces > Streptomyces anandii. The sequence continues at coordinate 76,652 of NZ_BMVJ01000013.1, read as the reverse complement.
CTGGTCGGACGTCGACCAGCCCTCCACGCACGCGATGGGCAGCGCCGCGCTGTACAGGGGCATGCGCAGCAGGTCGGCACGGGAGAGCCGGACGGTGCCGGTGCGGCCGGTGACGACGAGCCGCCAGGCCTCGTCACCGGTCTCGGCCGGGTCGATGCCCGCGTAGGCGGCGGTCTTGTTGATCTGGAACCCGCCGGGTCCGCCGCCCGGTTCGGCGCCGCCGTGCGGGGCGAGCAGGGCGGTGCGCCGCAGGGGCCCGTCGAAGTCGCGCCCGGCCGTGGTGCCGAGCAGCAGCAGCGACCCGCCGCCGACCAGCCAGAGCGCCCCGCGCCGCGACACGGTGGGCGGATCGGGCCGCGGGGAGCGCAAGTCGCCTTCCGCACGCGGCCTCTCGCGCAGGCCGCGCACGTTGCGCAGTGCCGCCGGTGTCTTCAGGGCGGCGTGGGCGAGGAAGGCGGCGAAGAAGACCCAGGCGCCGTAGAAGTGCAGCGGGTAGAACGAGCCGGGGAAGACGTAGTCCAGTTGGACGTTGAGCACACCCGTGGTGAACTCGAACAGGCCGCCGCCGACCAGCAGGAGCAGCGAGATCCGCTCCAGCGCGTGGGCGAGCGAGCGGGCCGGCGGCAGCGCGAACAGCCGGGGCACGACCGACCACAGCTTGGCCAGCAGCACGGGGATCAGGGCGATCCCGAGCGTGACGTGGACGCCCTGGGTGAGCCGGTACAGCCAGTACGGCCGGGTGGGCCAGGTGAAGAGGTAGAACCCGAGGAGGCCCTTGCCGGGCGTCTGGTCGTTCACCGGGGACAGGCCCGGGTTGTAGGCGGCGTACGACACCAGGCCGGTCACGAACAGCACGGTGATCCCGGCGAGCAGGACCAGCCCCAGCACCGAGGTGAACCAGGGGCCGCGCAGGGGGCTGCGCCAGAAGCCGGGTGAGGTGGGGAGCCGTTGATCGCTCATGTCCCGACCGTAGGCCGGGGCAGGCCCATGAAGGGGTCCGCAACCGATGACGAAACGCTGACGTCCGGGCCGTGCGGGCCCTCGGCGGCCGCCCGCCGACCTAGGTTCTCCGGTGTGACCCGCCCTCTCCTGCGCGAGCTGTCCGCCGCCGCGGCCGCCGCCCTGCTCGTCCTCGTCGCCGTCCTCGCCGGCCGCCGCATCCAGGACGTCCACCACACCCTGTTCGTCGCCTGGCCCCCGCTGTTCGCCGCCTGGGATCCGCACGTGGGGCCGGGCACTCCGGCGGCCGTGCTGGTGGCGGCCGCCGTCGTGGCGTACGGGCCCGCGCTCGCCGGGCGGCTGCCGTGGCGGTGGCTGCTCGCCGGCGCCTGGGCCGCCTCCCTGGCGTGGACGTGGTCGCTGGCGCTGGTCGACGGCTGGCGACGGGGCGTGGCCACCCGCCTCACCACCGGCAACGAGTACCTCAGCGTGATCGGCCGCTTCCACGACATCCCGGCCACCCTGCGGGACTTCACCCATCACATCGTGGAGGGCTCCCCCGCCCCCTGGCCCGCCCACATCGCCGGTCACCCCCCGGCGGCGACGCTCACCTTCGTCCTGCTGGACCGCGTGGGGCTGAGCGGCGGGGGCTGGGCCGGCGCGTGGTGCGTGACGTCCGGTACGACGGCGTGCGTGGCGGTGCTGGTGGCGGTGCGCGCGCTCGCCGGGGAGTGCCTGGCGCGCCGGGCGGCGCCGTTCCTGGTGGTGGCGCCGGCGGCGGTGTGGGTGGGGGCGTCCGCGGACGGCTGGTTCGCGGCCGTGGCCGCCTGGTCGGTGGCGCTGCTCGCGTCTGCGGTGGCGGGCCGTGGCCGTACGGCCACGCGGGCGGCGGCCGCGTTCGGGTCGGGGCTGCTGTTCGGGCTGACCTGCTATCTGTCGTACGGGCTCACCCTGTTCGCGCTGATCGGGGCCGGTGTGGTGCTGCTGGCGCGCGTGGCGCCCGGCGCGCTGCTGCGCGGGCTGCCGCTCTTCGTCGGCGGGCTGGCCGTCGTCCCGCTGCTGTTCACCCTCGCGGGGTTCGACTGGTGGGAGGCCTACCGGCTGCTGGTACGGCGCTACTACCAGGGCGTGGGCGGCATCCGGCCCTACGGCTACTGGGTGTGGGCCAACCTGGCCTGCACGGTCCTGATCACCGGCCCCGCCACGGCGGCCGCACTGCCCCGGGCCGCCACGGCACTGGCCGGCCGCCGCACCCGGGTGCTCGCCCGCGACCCGGGGACGGCCGGGGATCCGGCGACCGCCGAGGCGCGCCTCGGTCTGCTCGTGCTGTGCGCCCTGCTCGCGCTGCTCGTCGCCGACGTGTCCGGAATGAGCAAGGCGGAGACGGAACGCATCTGGCTGCCCTTCGCCATGTGGCTGCTCCCCGCGGGCGCCCTGCTGACCCGGCCCCGGGCGTGGCTGGCCGGCCAGGCCGTGCTCGCGCTGCTGATCAACCATCTGCTTCTGACGGGCTGGTGACGGGCGCGTGACCCGGTCCGGCCACGGAAAGGTCACGAAAACGTATCGGACATTCCGCCCTTCAACCTTCACACGAGGCACACACGTTCGCTAAGTTGACGCCCAGGCCGCACGATTGCCTCCGGCGACTCACGTCGGATCGCGCTGCCTCCGCCGAGTCCGGCGCGCCGCACGGCGATCCGGAGCCGGGGACCCAACCGACATTGGGGTGAATCGGCCGACCGCCCTCCGGGGCAAGGCCGTAGGGCACACCTTCCGGAGCACCTCCGCCCGAACCCGACAGCTGACTCGGTAGGCGGGTTACGGAAGGAGTGCGTCTTCGTTGACGCCGGAACGACCCTCGCCCGAGGTTGAACGACGGATCAGCAGTCTCTACGACCGGGCCGAGACCGACTCGGGCACCTACAACGCCACCCGCGCGATGAGCAGGGGTGGCCGCCCCCGGTCCGACTCGGTCTCCGGCCGTGCGCCGAGGCGGTCCGACCCGGTGCTGGACAGCGTGGCCAAGGAGTGGTTCGACATGGCCCGCGGCCAGTTCGGACCCTCGGTGCCGGCCGCCCTCCCGCCGGACCGCCGGCCGCGTCCGGCCAACTCCCGTGGAGTGACGCTGCGGAGGCGTCCCGAGCCGGGCCTCGATCCTGGCGGACCCGGTGGTCCGGGTGGTCCGGGCGGCCGGGAACTCGGCGCGCCGTCCCGGCTGGAGCTCACCGCCGGTCCCTCGGCCTCGGCGGCCCCGGGGCCCGTACCGGAGCTGACCTCGGGGGCGACGAACACCGTCGGCCCGATCGCGGAGTTGACGGCGGGGCCCGAGGCCACCGCGGTGGCCACCGGCCCGCTTCCGGTACTGCCCGCCGCACCCGAGGCGGCGACGCCCGCCGGGCCGGCCCTGACGCCGGTGGGACAGGACCTGACGTACACGGGGCAATTCCCGGCGCTCACCGGGGAGTTCGTCGCGTCCGCCGGACCGTTCGCGGAGTCCACCGGGCAGTACGCGGAGTCCGTCGGACAGTACGCGGAGTCCGTCGGACAGTACGCGGCACCTAGCGGTCAGTTCCCGGCATCCACCGGGCAGTTCGCGGTGCCCGCCGCTCCGGCGGTGACGCCGCCGGCCGCGACGGATGCGCGGCAGGGGTCCGTCGCGGGCGCGCCCGCGTCGTCCGCCGGGCGCCGACTGGCCGCGTCACGGGCGTCCAAGGACCAACTGCGCGCCAAACTGAACCAGGCCCGCGAACTGCTGTCCCGCCAGACCGCACGGCAGAGCCCGCAGCCGGCCTTCGCGGCCGGGGCCCAGCAGACCTACGCGGGCCAGGCGCAGGAGCGGGGGTTCGCGGCGGCGGAGGCCCAGCAGACCTTCGGGGGCCGGCAGACCTTCGCCACCCAGGCGCAGCCGTCCTTCCCGGGAGCCGGGGCGCAGGCCTCCGGGCCGGAGTCCTGGGCCTCGGTGCGGCAGACCGGGGGTGTCGCCGACGCGTCCTGGCCCGCTCCCCCCTACGAACCTGTCGCTCAGCCGGCCGCCACCGAGTCGTTCGCCGCGCTCCCGCTCCCCACGGCGAGCGCGCCCCCGGCCTACGAGACGCCCCCGGCCCCCGTCGTACCGCCGGCCTACGAAGCAACCCCGCCGTCCGGCACGGCGTCGGTGCTGGACGCCGCCGCGCCCGTCACCCCGTCGCAGCCCTTCGCCGATCCCATGCTCAGCGGGTTCACCGGGTTCACCCCCGTTCCCGAGACGGCCGCCTCGGCCTACGAGCGCAAGGCCGCCAAGGCCCTGGAGTTCGCCCGCGCGCAGTTGGGCAAGCCCTGCGTGTGGGGAGCCACCGGACCGGAGTCCTACGACTGCTCCAGTCTCGCCCAGGCCGCGTGGCGGGTCGCCGGGGTGGAGCTGCCGCGCAGCGCGTCGCAGCAGACGGGCTCCGGCACCCCGGTCGAGCTGTCCGACCTGCGCCCCGGAGACCTGGTCTTCTTCTACGCCGACGCCAGTCACGTAGGGATCTACGGCGGAAACAGCGCCATGGTCCACGCCCCCGGCCCGGGGGCGCCGATCCGCGAGGAGTCGGTCTTTTTCGCCGGCCCCCAGGCGATCCACAGCGCCGTACGGCCGGCCTGAGTCCGCCGGCGTCCGCCGCGCCCGTGTCCTCATCCACCCGGACACGGGCGCGGCGCGCGTCAGCCGCTCTTGCGGCCCACCCCGGCGTACACCCAGTACTGGGAAGGGTTCTCGGGGACGTCCTCCGGGCGGTCCGGGCGCCACAACGGGACGTAGACCAGGCCGGGTTCGGTGAGTTCGAAGCCGTCGAAGAGCGACTCGATCTCGTCGTGGGAACGGGCGGTGACGGGCGAGGTGGCCCGGTCCCGGTACAGCTGGCCCACGGCGGCGGCCGTGTCCGGGCGGTCCTCGTCCGTGGCGTGGGTCAGCGCCAGCCAGCTCCCCGCGGGCAGCGCGTCCCGGAAGGCCGCGACGATGCCGGCCGGATCCTCCTCCGGCGAGACGAAGTGCAGGATGGTGATCATCAGCACGGCGACCGGCTGCTCGAAGTCGATGAGCGCGCGCACCCGCGGCGAGGACAGTATCTCGGCGGGCTTGCGGATGTCGCCGGCCACGATCCGGGCGTCCGGGTTGTCGGCGAGCAGCGCCTCGCTGTGCGCGACGGCCACGGGGTCGTTGTCCACGTACACCACCCTGGCGCCGGGGCTGGCGGCCTGGGCCACCTCGTGCACGTTGCCCTGGGTGGGGATGCCGGACCCGAGGTCGATGAACTGGCGTACGCCCGCGTCCACGAGGAAGCGCACCGCGCGGCCGAGGAAGGCGCGGTTGGCGCGGGCCAGGGTGCGCACCTGGGGGTCGATCGCGGTGAAGGCGGCCACCGCCTCCCGGTCGATGGCGAAGTTGTGCTCGCCGCCCAGCATGGCGTCGTACATCCGGGCCACACTGGCCTTGCCCGGATCCACGCCCCGCGGCGGACCGTCCCCGTCAGGCATGTCCAACTCCCCTATTGTCCGGTGACCTTGACTGTGCATCATATAGTTGCCCGTGGCATACGACCACGTACCGCCCGACCGGCCAGGCCCGGCCCGCCGACCCCGCCGGCCCGGACGGCCCGCCCCAGCCCGCCGCTACCGGCCCCACCCGGAAGGCCACGACCCTGCGGAACACAGAACGCAGTCAGCCCGGCGACCCCGCCCCCGCAGCACCGCACCGCCGCCGGTCGTACTTCTCCCCCGCCGCGGACGCCATCGGCTCGGAGCTGGATCTGCACCTGACCGGCCGGCACGTCGTGCACGCGCTGGCCCCGGGCTTCTGCGACGCGGCCTCGGTGTATCTGCTGCAGCGCTGGCTGGTCCAGGAGCAGCCGGGCAGGGCGGCCGACCCGCCGCAGATCGAGGCGCGCCGGCTGGCACTGCGCATAGGGTCGGACGCCACGGAGGAGTGGGACCGCCTGCTGCCGGTCGGCGAGGTGGTGGTGTTCCCGCGCGGGACGCCGTACGCGCGCGCCGTGGCCACCGGGCGGACGCAGTTGCTCGACGGCGTGGACGGGCACACCTTCGAGCGGCTGCGCAGGACCGGCCCCGACGACGCGGGCGTGACCGCCCTGCTGCACAGCGCCTCGTTCCTCATCGTCCCGCTGCGGCTGCGCGGCACGGCGGTCGGGTTCATCGCCTGCACGCGCGGCGCGGGCAAGGAGCCGTTCACGCACGGCGAGGCGGTGGCCGTGGAGTCGCTCGGGGCGCGGGCCTGCGTGGCCCTGGACAACGCCCGGCGCTACGAGCGGGAGCGGCGCACCGCGCTGGCCATCCGCCGCAGCCTGCTGCCCGACACCGGGCAGACCTTCGAGAGCTGCCGGGTCGCGCACGGCTACCGGCCGGCCGGTCAGGACAACGTCATCGGCGGGGACTGGTACGACGTGCTGCCCCGGCCCGGACGCCGGCTGGCGATGATCGTCGGTGACGCCATGGGGCACGGCCCGGAGTCGGCCGTCGCGATGATCCAGCTGCGCACGGCGGTCCGTACGCTGGCGGCGCTCGACCTCGGCCCCGCCGAGCTGATGGACCGGCTGGACACGGTGGCCGGCGACACCCCCGGTGCCTCCTTCGCCACCTGCATGTACGCGGAGTGGGACGCGGACCTGCGCACCTGCACCTTCGTGGGCGCCGGGCACCCGCCGCCGCTGGTCCGCGACCCGGGCGGCCCGGCGGTGCGGGTGGACCTCGCCTCCGCCGGGCTCCCCCTCGGGCTCGGCACGGGCCGCTACGAGCCGACCGTGCTGCACCTGTCAGAACCCACCCTGCTGCTGCTCTACAGCGACGGGCTGGTCGAGTCCCGCACCAGCGACATCGACGAGGGCATCACCCGGCTCGCGGGCGCCCTCGACACGGGCGCGGAATCGGGTCCGGACCTCGCCCGCCCGGACGGCCTGCCGGAGCTGTGCCGCCGGCTGCTCGAGGACTCGGCCGCCACGGACGGCGCCGACGACCGGACGCTGCTGCTGGCCGAGTTGACGCCGGGGAAGAACTGAGCCGCCGCCGGGCCGTGCGGGCTGCTTGTCGCATGAGCGGACACCTCCGTTCGAGGGGTGTCCTCACCTGATGCGGTGAGCGGGCGGGGCCGGACGCGTACGGACGGGGTGCGAACGCCGTTTGGTCCGGCATGGACAGCACTTCTCGGGCCGTGCCGCACGGGGCCAGCCACCTGCCGGCGGAGCGGCCCCCCACCCAGCCCGCCGCGCGACCCTCCGGGATGCGGTGGGTGCCCGTCGCGGACGCCGCCTCCGCTCCGCCGCCGCCCGGTCCCGCCGGCCTCGACTCCGCCGTCGTGCTGCTGCGGCCGTGGGGTTCCGGGTCCGCCCCGGACCGGTGGACCTCGGCGGCGCCCGGCTCAGTGCCCGCCGTGCCCGTGCCCCGCGGGATCCCGGTCCCGTGAGGCCGGCCGAGGAGGTCGCCGCAGCGGTCCGGGAGCGCGTGTCCCCGCCGCGCGGACCGTCCCGGGTGCCGCTCCCGCACGGACCGTCCCGGGTGCCGCTCCCGCACGGACCGGTGACGGCGGGGACACGGTGGTGGGCCTGGGCGCATCCGGCGCCGGGGTGGGCCGTCGCGCACGGCACGGCGGCGTGGGAGGACGACGACTGTCCCTGGTGCCGCTCCCTGCTCGACCCCGGTCACGGCGCCGCCGGGCAGGGCAACGGGCGGGGGCGGGGCCGTCTCCGGTTCCCGGGCGCGGGCCCCCTCGCCTGGGCGTGGCGGACGCGGCTGGTCATGGTGCCCGTGGCGGCCCTCACCGTGGTGGCGGCTCTCGTCGTGGCGCTGGCCTGACCGGCGTCCGGGGTTTCGAGGCCCTCACGTGGTGAAGCCGATGTGCACGTGGTCGTGGTGGGTGGCGTCGCTGAAGAACCGGCCGGCGGTCCCGCCGCCCGTGATCAGCAGCGGGCCGCCCACGTTGTAGGAACCGGCCGCCGCCGCTTCCCGCATGAAGCCCTCGACGAGTGAGCGGGGCGTGGCGGGGTCCACGACCGCGTGGCCGTCGATCCGCCACACGTCGAAGGCCCGTCCTTTCGGATGGTCGCTGGGCCGGCTGGTGCCGAACACGTAGAGGGGGTGCCCCGAGCGGACCACGCTGACATACATGCGGTGGGCGCCTGCGAGGTCGAGCATCGCCTTGAGCACGCTGTCGTGGATCCGGCCGCTGCGCACGTCGGCGTCCGCCGCCGGGGGCAGCTGGACGCGGGGCTCGGCCAGCACCCGGTGGGCGAGGGACGGCAGTGTGGCGGCCGGGGCGCCGGGCCGGGCGGGGTGCAGGGCGGTCACCGTCCATCCGCCCGCGGCGCGGGCCAGGCGTACGTCGACGGTCGTACCGCCCGCCCGGACCGTGCCGCCGCGCCGTGTCCACTGCCGGCACACCACGAGCACGCTCGCCGAGTCGGCGAGGATCCCTCCGTACTGGGCGTCCACCACCTGGAGCACCGCTTCGTCGGCGGACGGCAGCAGCGGACCGGCCTGCGCGACGAGCGCGGGCGGCAGCCCGAGGGCCGTGACCTCCTGGCGGGCGGCGGAGGGGCCGCCCCGTCCGCTCGGCCAGGCGCCGATCGCCTCGACCAGTGCGACGGCCCGCCGCTTGACCTCGGGCCGGACCTCGCCGGAGGAGGGCCGCCAGGGCGTGGTGCGGGGCAGGCCCGACGGGGACGGGGTGGAGGAGGGGGCGGCGGAGGCCGTAGCGGCGCGCGCGGGACCGGTGCGGCTCGCCGCGGTGCGCGGATCCGCGGAGGAACCGCCGGCGCACCCGCCCGCCGCGCCGAGCAGCACCCCGGCCGCACCCAGCAACACGGCCCGACGCCCGACCGACTCCGACCCACGGCTCACACCCCCCAGTCTCCGCCGCACACCGGTCCCACGCCCACCCCTCACCGCCCCCTCTCCCCGCCCCGGCGACAGCCGTCGCGGCCGCTCCCCGGTCGGTGGCCCTTGCTATGACAGCCGTCATGATCCATGCTGCTCATGACCACCGCCGCAGCGCCGCGAGCGGTGTCCCGGAAAGGTGGGGGGGGACGCGTGGCTGACGGCATGGCGAGGGTGTTGTGGGAGCGGTACGAGCCGGTGCACGACCTGGTCTACTTCGCGCCCGAGGCGCACCGGGCCGCGGACGGGCTCGGTCTGCGCGGCTTCTGGATGGGCTACTTCGCGCTGCGCGCCGCCCCGCTCGGCCCGGTCGCCGCGCCGGTCGTGACCAGTTCCTTCTACGTCTTCCACCCCGACCGGGTCGCCCGGGCCCTGCCCGACGCCTGGTCGTACGCGGGTCCGGGGGACGTCCTGGAGGCCCGGTGGCAGGCGATGGACGCCGCCATGACCCGCCTGTTCGGGCCCGGGGCGGTGACCGGGACGCACATGACCGAGGCCGCCGACCTCGCCTGGGAGGCGGCCGCGTCGGCCGACACGGCGGGCCGGGTGCTCGGCGCCGCGAACCAGGCCCTGGAGCGCCCCGCCCGGCCGCACGTCCGGCTCTGGCAGGCCCTGACCACCCTGCGCGAACTGCGCGGCGACGGGCACGTGGCGGCCCTGGTCGCGCACGGCATCGGGCCGGTCGCCGCGATGGTGCTGAAGAGCGCCGCGGGCGAGTCCGACGGGACGTTCCAGCGGGAGACCCGCAAGTGGGACCTGTCGGCGTGGCGGGCCGCCGAGGCCGACCTGCGCGAGCGCGGCTGGCTCGGTGAGGACGGCGCCCCGACCCCGGCCGGAGCGGCCGTTCGGGCCGAGGTGGAGGCGCGGACCGACGCGGCCGCCGAGCAGCCCTGGCGCGCACTCGGCGCCGACCGCGCCGCCCGCCTCGCCGCTCTCCTCGAGCCGCCGGCCCGGCGGGTGCTGGAGGCCGGGCTGATCCCCTCCGGCAATCCGGTCGGCCTCACCGGCGGCCCGTGGTCCGCCTCCCGCGAGGCGGCCGTACCCCCGGCAGCCGCGGCAACGGGGCCGCGCGAAGGCTGAGTTCGCCCCGGGGCCCCGGACGCTCCCCGCGGGGCGTGCGGGTCGCCCACGCCACAGGAGTCCCATCCGGGCTTCACCAACCCCTAACATCATGCCCATCGACCCACTGGCCCTGGCCAGACCTTCACATGAAGCGAGGGAAGTGTGGCAGAGACCGAGGGAGCGGCGGTGCCCGAACGGCTGCTGATCACCCGTACCACGGCCGACGACGGCACCTGTGTCCTGACGCTCACCGGCGAGGTCGACCTCGACGGCAGCGCGCGGCTGCGCGAGGCGCTGCTGTCCTGCCCGGAGACCGCGCCGGGCCTGGTGGTGGACCTCGGCGGCCTGACCTTCATGGACTCCAGCGGCATCAACGCCCTCATCACGGCCCATCTGTCCGAGGAGGCGGGCGGACCGCGACTGCGCCTGGCCGCTCCCCGGCACGCGGTGCTCCGGGTGCTCCAACTGGTCGGCGTGGACACGCTCATACCCTGCTACCCCACCCTCGAGGAGGCGCTGGCCGCCTGACGGGGCCTCACACCGTCCGGTAGACCTCCTGCGCGTTGGGGCGGGGAGCCGGCCGGTGGCGGGCGGCGGGGCCGGCGGAGAAGGCGCACAGCAGGTTCTCGGTGGTGCGGGCGGTGAAGGCGCGGGTGCGGGCGTCCATGGAGTGGTCGCGGCCGAGTTCGCCGGTTCCGGCCAGCAGCGCCTCCACCCACCGCATCGTCCCGGTGGCGAAGACACCCGCCCCGCTGGGCACGGTGTAGTACGCCGAGTCGCTGTGGCTGCGCCTGCCCGCGCACACCACCGGCGAGTGTGCGGTGATCTCCAGCGCGCCGGGCGCGGGCGCGCCGGGGGTGACCCGGTCGTACTCGACGCCCACCAGGTGGTCGAAGCTCTCGCCCGGGCGGACCCCCGTGCCCTCGTAGACCCAGTGGTCGGCCGCGTGGACGACGTACGGGGCGTCGACCGGGTAGCCCTCGTAGAGCACTCCGGTGAGCGAGGACTCGGGGTCGGCGGCCGGTTCCTGCCGGAAGTCGGTGGTGACCAGGGCGGGGCGCGAGGGGTAGCAGGGGTCGCTGCGGTAGGCGGACTTGTAGCAGACCACCGTGCGGTCGGCGCCGGCCTCGCCCGCCTCCAGGCGTACCCGGCGGAAGCAGGTGTTGGCGCCGAGGAAGGCCACGTTGGTGCCGGCGTCGCGGGCCTCGGTGACGCGTTGGCGCTGCTCCGGCGTCCAGTACTCGTCGTGGCCGAGGCAGACGACCGCGGCCGCTCCGTGCAGCACACCGGGATCGCGGTGCACGTCGGTGCCCGTGGTGTAGGCGAGCGGTATGCCGAGCCGCTCGGCCAGGACCACGGCGGCCCACTCGTACACCAGGAACTTCTCGGCGCCGCTGCCGTCGTAGGGCCGGTCGAAGCTGACCGCGAGGGAGCGGTCCGCGTACCCGCCGGAGGGGCCCTCGTAGAGGCTGTGGCCACCCCACTTGTTGTACGCCTGCCAGGTGGCCGGGGCGTGCATCAGCACGGTACGGCCCGTCCCGCGGGTGGAGCGCACGATGAGCGGGACGTAGCGCTGGTGGCCGTTGTCCGCGTCGAGGCGTATCAGGTACGCGCCCTCGGGCCAGCCCTCCGTGCCGAAGGAGAGGGTGCGCGGCCAGTCCGCGCGCACGGTGCGGGTGGCCGGCAGCGTACGGCCGGCCGGGCCGGTGCGCCCCGGCACCCGCTCCGAGCGCCACACCAGCCGGGCGTACGTCCCGCCGTACCAGCCGACGCGGAAGGCGGAGACGCGGAAGGAGGACGCCGTGGTCGACACGTGCAGGCCGCACTCCTCGCCCGGGGTGATGCTCACCCGGTCGGTGTAACCGGCCACCGCGTCCACGGGGCCGGCCGAGCCGAGCCGCCAGTCGCGGGTGCCCGGACGGCCCCGTTCGGCCTCGGGCAGCCGGCCGTCGACGGCGCTCGGCGGGTGGACCGCGGTGGTGCGTTCACAGGCCGTCGCCGCGCCCAGCCCGGCCGCCCCGGCACACAGGCCGAGGAACCGCCTGCGGCCGAGTCCCTCCCGTTCCCGGCCGCGGCCGTCGTGCGCCGCGGTCTCCCGCGGCGCGGTGTCCTGCTGTGCCCGGTGTGGGTTCACTCGGTCTCCCTGGACGTGGCCCGGTCCCCCCCCCCACGGCCGTACGCGCGTTTCGGCGCGCGACCGGCTCCCGCGAGGTGCGCCGCAAGGTCGCCGCGGGCGCGGGCACGCGCCTTCGCGGACGCCGCCGGCGCCGGTGTGGGCGCCTCGGGGCGCCACCGACGAAGGTAACGGCTGCGCCGGCGTGCCGCACGGCCGCCGGTCACCCTCCGTGAACTCCCGTGCCGGCGCCCGGACACGGGCGCGGGGCCGTCGGACCACGATGGTCCCGACGGCCCCGCGGACGGCCCCGCCGGCGCGCTGCCGGTACCGGAAGCGGGCCTCAGTCGGTCTTGCCGCGGCCGGACAGGGCGTCCCGGATCCGGTCGACCATGCCCGCGCCGGGGGCGAGGAGCTTGTTCGCGGGCGGGGTGTCCGGGGCGGAGGGGTGCGGGCGCGTCGGTGCGGTCTTCTTCGCCGAGCGGACCTTCTCGCCGAGCTTCTCCAAGTCCTCCGGGCTCGCGGCCTGCCGCAACCGCGGGAACAGGTTCTGCTCCTCGTCGGTGACGTGCTCGCGGATCTCCCGCATCAGACGGCCCATCAGCTGGTCGAACTGCGGGTCGTCGGCCTCGCAGCCCTCCAGGTCCTTCATCGTCCGCTCGGCCTCCGAGTGGTCCTGGATCTCCCGGTCGGCGATCGCGTCGCCGTCGGGCAGGTGGCGCCGCACCGCCGGGTACAGGTGCATCTCCTCGGCGATGGAGTGGCGCACCAGCTCGATGGTCGCCTGGTCCGCGAGGTCCTTGCGCCTCTTGTCGCCGGTCGGGAGGGCCTCGATCTGCGCGAAGATCTCCTCCACCTCGCGGTGGTCGGTGGTGAGTTCGTGGATGACGTCTCCGCCGTGTCCCATGGCAGCACTCCTTGTTGTTCGATGGTGGTCGTAGCGGTGGACCGCGCGCCGGGTTCCCACCGCGCGCCGGGACACACCGCCGGGCTCGCGCAACCGCCCGAACGGCCCATCCGGGACGGCCGCCGGGCCGGTTCCCGTCTCAGGAGCCCGCGCCGGCTCCGGCCCGCGACCCGGCCGCCGCGGGCCACTGCCCGGTCTCGTGCACCGCGGTGACGGCGAAGCCGCTGCGCACCCGCGCCGGGATCCTGCGCAGGGAGATCCGCAGGTCCTGGGCGGGGACTTCGTACTCCAGCCGGGCCAGGCGCACCGCCAGCGACTCCAGCAGGCCCACGGTGACGCCCTCGCCCGGGCACCGGTGACCCGTCCGCGGGTCGGAGCCGCCCTGCGGGATCAGTTCGTCGCGCTGCGGCGGCCGCTCCAGGAAGCGCCGCGGGCGGAAGGTGTACGGGTCTGCCCACAGCTCCTGGTCGTGGTTCTGCCCGAACACGTCGAGGAGGACCGTGCCGCCGGCCGGGACTTCGTGCCCGCGCCAGGTCAGGTCCCGGGCCGCCCGGCCGCCGAGGAACGGCGCGAAGGGGTAGAACCTGCGCACCTCGTGGGCGAACGCGGCGGCGTAGGCCGGGTCGCCGTCGCGCAGCCGTTCGCGGTGAGCGGGCCACCGGTGCAGGGCGTGCGCGGCGAAGGTGACGAACCAGCCGACCGCGACCGTGGGGCGGACGACGTTGAGCAGTTCCACCGCGGCCGTACGCACCGGCAGCCGGCCGCCGTCCGCGTCCGGGTGCGCGGCGACCCGCGCGAGCAGGGAGTCGGGACGGCCGGCGGCAGGACCGCGGCCGGAGCGTACGTCCTCGACCAGGCGGGCCGCGCGCGCCTCCTGACGTGCCCGCGCGCGGCGCGCGCGCCAGTGGCGCGGGCCGAGGGTGGCGAAGCCGTCGACCATGGCGACGAGGTCGGCGGCGACGCTGCGGGCCTCCGTGTCCTCCAGGGGGACGCCGGCCCAGCGGCAGACACCGCGGGTGAGCACCGCGGCGGCCTCGTCGAAGAGCACGACGCGGGGGCGTGCCGCCCACTCGGGCACGGCCTCGTCCCACGCGGCGGTGACGTGTCCGACGACGCCGGCGATACGGTCGGGCTCCAGCAGCGGCAGGAACAGTTCCTTGCGCTGCCGGTGGGTCCGCCCGTCGAGGGTGTGCACGGCGCCGTGTCCGAAAAGGGTGCCCGTGACGGGCTCGGGGATCGCGCCGTGCCGGTGGACGTTGTGCTCGTCGTAGAAGAACCGCACGGCCTCGGGTCCGCTCAGGGCGAGGGCCGGGCGGCCCATGACGCGCAACGGGACCGTGCGGTCGGGACTTTGTCGTATGCGCTGCGGAAGCCAGGCGTAGCCGCCGGCGATCAGGGACAGCGTGTGGTCGGCGGGCGGGCGTCGATGGGCGTCCATGCCGGCCGAGTGCCCCGTGCGACCGGGGGGAACCGGCCCACCCGCGCCCGGGACCGGGGCTGGGCCCGGGGGCCGGCGCCAGCCGGGACCGAGGCCGGGGGCCGGCGCCAGCCGGGACCGAGGCCGGGGACCGGAGCCCGGGCCGACGCCGAGGCCCGGGCCGGGGGCGGGACCGGAGCCAAGGCCGGGACCGGGACCAGGACCGGGACCGAGGCCCGAGGCCCGAGCCAGGGTCGCGGACCGGGGACCGGGGCCAGGACCGGGACCGGGGCCCGAGCCAAGGTGCGGACCGGGGACCAGGACCAGGACCAGGACCGGGACCGAGGCCCGAGCCAAGGTGCGGACCTGGGACCGGGACCAGGACCGGGACCGAGGCCCGAGCCAGGGTCGCGGACCGGGGACCGGGGCCCAGACCGGGGTCCGGAGCCGGGACCGGACCGGGACCGAGGCTGGGGATCGGACCGGGGACGGCGTCCGGAGGCCGCGGCCGTCGGCCCAGGTCTGCCGTCGGACCCCGGTCCGCCGTCAGTCGGACGGGCGCAGGTCGGTGATCTTGCGGGTGCGGAGGTCGGACAGCACGTCGATCCCCGTCACCTGGGCGTGGGCGCCGTCGCCCCAGGTGAGCGTGACCCTGCTGGTGGCGTGGCCCGCGCCGGAACCGGTGTAGACGACCTTCCACTTCACCGGCACGTTCTGGGCGAAGAGGATGCCGTCCGCGTGCTCCTTGGCCTCGTAGGCGGCGACCTTCTTGCGTGCCGCGGCCGAGAGGTAGAAGCCGCGCAGCGCCTTGAGCTGGGCGCCGGCCGCCGGGTCCTCGCCGTCCCAGACGGCGTCGATGTAGGCCCCGTAGAAGTCGGCGACCCGCTGGGTGACGTTGCGCGGGTCGCCCTGGGGTGCGGTGACGCCGGCGGCGTGGGCGGTTCCGGCGGAGGTGCCGGTGCCGGCCAGTGCCGGGGTCACCGCGGCCAGGGAAAGGAGCGCGGTGACGGCCGAGGCGGTGATCAGGCCGCGGCGGCCGCGAAGACGTATGGACATGTGGGCTTCCCCCTGTCGAACGCGGCCGGGCCCTTCGTCCGGCCGTTGACGGGAGGTAAGAGAGTGGCCCGCCGGGCGCGGTTCCGGAATGTCCCGGAAGAATTGTCACTGTCCCGAAACGGGCAGAAGGTTGCGCCGGATTCCGGCCGATCCGCGCCCCGAATGTCCGGGCCCCGCCGGGGGAACCCGGAGCGGGCCGCATCCCCGACACCCCTGGAGAGGACCATGAGTCTGCTGCGCGTGGTGGGCCGCCCCCTGCTCGCCTCCATGTTCGTGGCCGGAGGCATGAGCTCCGTCCGCAGCCCCAAGGACGTCACCCCGCTGGCCGAACCCGTCGTGAACCCCATCAGGGAGCGCGTGCCGCTGCTGCCCGAGCGCACCGAGCAGGTCGTGCGGCTGAGCGGCGGTGTCCAGGTCGCCGCCGGGGTACTGCTGGGCCTCGGGCGGCTGCCCCGGCTGTCGGCGCTGGCCCTCGCCGCGACCCTGGTGCCGACCACGCTGGCCGGCCATCGCTACTGGGACGCCGGCGACGACGCGACCCGCGCCCAGCAGCGCATCCACTTCCTGAAGAACCTCTCCATGCTGGGCGGTCTGCTGATCGCCGCGGACGACACCGGCGGTGCGCCGTCGCTGCTGTGGCGTAGCCGGCACACGGCCCGCGGTCTGCAGCGGGACGCCGGACTGGTACGGCGTACGGTGCGCGCCACCGCCGGTCCGGCGGCCGCGGTGGGCGGCATCAAGGCCAAGCTTCCCGGCTGAGGGTGCTCCGCCGGCGCCGCTCCACGGGCCCCGCGGGCCGCCCCGCCGGCGCCCGCGGCGGCCGGGCACGGCGACGGGCCCCCGCTCGACGAGGTCGAGCGGGGGCCCGTTTCGCGAGCCGCCCGGAAGCGGCACTCAGGGCTTGAGGGTGTCCTTCGTCTTCTCCTTGGCCTGGCGGGCGTCGCCCTTGGACTTCTCGGCCTGGCCCTCGGCCGTCATCCTCTCGTTGCCCACCGCGCGGCCGACCGTCTCCTTGGCCTTGCCCTTCATCTGTTCCTTCTTGGCCTTGGCCTTCTGGTCACCAGCCACTGTCACTCACTCCAAGCCGTGTTCGACGTCCGTGTCACCACTTCGGGTGACCGGCCGAGGGGCCGCCAAACCCGGCCCGGGCCGCTCGCTGTTCCGGACGCCCGGCTGGGTACCCGGGGCGGGCAGCCGCGGACCGGGCGGCCGGAAGGAGCCTCGCCATGACTGTCCCCCTGACCGCCGACGCGCGCGAGCACGGTCTGACCGGTGACGGCATCACCAACGACCAGCCGGCCCTCCAGCGCCTGGTGGACACGATGGGCGCGGCCCGCACGGCGGACGGGCGCCCGCGCGTCATCCGCGTGCCCGCCGGGCGGTACGTGATCCAGGACGTGCCCACCGTCTGGCGCAGCGGTGTCTCGCTGATCGGGGCGGGCCGCGGCGCCACCTGCTTCGTGCTGCGCAACCCGGGCGCCCGGACCAGGCCGGTGCCGCTGGCCTGGTTCACCGCGGCCCAGCACGACGCGGGGCCGGACAACCACCTGGCGGACGTCACCTTCGCGCACTTCGAGATCGACGGCGCGGGCGTGACGACCGAGGAGTACGACCCGCTGGCGAAGGGGCTGGGGCTCCAGTACGTGCTGCGCGGGCGGTTCAGCGACCTGTACGTCCACGACACGGCGGCCACCGGTTTCGGCTGCGACTTCCTCCAGGACACGGTGGTGGAGGGGGTGCTGGCTCAGCGGTGCGGGCGGCAGGACAGCGGTGAGCAGATGGGCGGCGCGGGCGTCGGGATAGGAGTCGGCGGCTGGGGCCGTGTCGAGCGGCTGACGGTCACCGCGTGCACCGCCACCGGCAACGGGACCAACGGCGTCTTCGTGGAGCTGCAGAACGAGGAGTGGCCGCGGCCGCGCGGCATCCGGATCACCGCCTGCCACGCCGAGGACAACCGCTTCGGCATCTCCGACTGGGGCGCGGACGGGCTGCTGGTCAGCTCCTGCACGATGCTGGGCAACCACGAGGCCGGGTTCGACGTGTCCTCCCAGGGCACCTCGGGCACCGGCGGCCGGGGCGGCATCGTCACGGGGTGCGTGATCGACGGCAATCTGCGGGACGGGATCGGGCTGGGCAACACCCCGGGGCCGTACGCCTTCCGCGGCAACCGGATCAGCAACAACGGGCGGTACGGGTACTGGGAGCACAACCTCGCGGGCGGGGACGAGCGGCCGGCCGCGGACATCGTGCTGGAGGCCAACGACATCCGGGACAACGCCCTGGACGGCGTCCGGGTGGACGCGGCCATGCGGGACGCGGCGGTCCTGGACAACCGGATCCGCGACAACGGCCGCCGGATCGCCGGGGCGGTCGCGGGCGGCGGCGAGGGGGTGCGGTACTCGGCGTTCTCCGTGGTGGACGAGAAGGCCGACTGGCCGGCGGACGGGCACCGCGGCAAGAAGGTGTCGGTCGGCGGGCGGACCGCCATGGTGGCCTTCAACACCTCCACCGAGCTCGCGCTGGCCCCGGCCCGGCCGGGCGCGGACTCCGCCTGGGCGGACGGAGTGCCCGGGGCGGGCTCGGCGTACCGGCTGCCCGGCACCCCGGACCTGCGCGCGGGACTGACCGTGGCCGCCGCGGTGAGCCGCCCGCAGATGCACGGCAACCGCATCGGCGACGACCAGAGCGTGCGGACGCAGACCCACGCCCTGCGCATCACCGACGAGGGCCGCTGGTCCAGCGGCCGCGTCTCCGACAACGACCTCAGCGACAACGCAACGGCCGCGACCCGGTTCGAGACCGCACCCGCGGGCGGCCGCTGGCGCGACAACGACGAGTGACGCCCCGGCCCCCCGGCCCCGGTTGCCCGGGAGGCAGGGTGAGCGGCGTCCGCCGGCAGGGCGTCAGCTCCGGGGTGCCGGGGCCCGGTGCCGGGGAGAGTGGCGGCTGGGGCGGTCCGGGGGGTCGGGGCGGTGGTGGTGCCAGTCGTGCAGGGCCACCGCGAGGGAGGCGAGGAGGGCCACCAGGGCGCTCGCGACCGCCAGGGCCACGGCGGTGCGGTAATTCCTGCCGGTCCCGGCGAGCACCATGTAGAAGAAGCCGGGCAGGGCCGCCGTGCCCACCGCGCCGCCGAGCCGCTGGCCCGTCTGCAGGGCGCCGCCCGCGGCCCCGGCCATGCGCACCGGCACGTCGCGCAGCGTCATCGTGACGTTCGGGGAGATCACGCACCCGCTGCCCAGCCCGCCCACGAACAGCGCGGGCGCGGCGAGCCAGGCCACGACGTCCGGGGGCGCCGACCGCAGGATCAGCGCGGTGGCGCCGAGCGCGACCACGACGGTCACCAGCCCGCACACCGTCAGCACCCGCCCCAGCCGCTCCACCAGCCGCCCGGCCACCACCGCGGCGGCCGCCGAGCCGATCGCGAAGGGCGTCACCGCGAGCCCGGACCGCAGCGGCGTGTACCCGAGCCCGTCCTGGAAGAACAGCGCGAACACGAGCCATACGCCGCTGAAGCCCACGAAGTACAGCGCACCCAGCGACGCCCCGGCGGCGTACCCGCGGGTGCAGGTCAGCAGCCGCGGGTCGAGCAGAGGCCGGCGGTCGCGGTCGGCGACGCGCTTCTCCCAGCGGGCGAAGCAGGCGAGCAGGGCCGCACCCACCGGGAACAGCCACCACATCCGGCGTACGCCCCCGGTGCCCGCGAACACCAGCGGCAGCATCAGGCTCAGCACCCCGGCGCCCAGCAGAGCCACGCCCGGCAGGTCGAGCGGTTCACGGCGGCCGGGCGCCAGGCGCGGCAGCAGCCGTACGCCGAGCAGGAGCGCGGCCGCGCCGACGGGCACGTTGACGTAGAAGATCCAGCGCCAGCCCTGGGCGCCGTGGGCGAGGGCGAGGATCAGGCCGCCGGCGACCGGGCCCACCGCGCTGGAGACGCCCACCGTGGCGCCGAACAGGCCGAAGGCGCGGCCCCGTTCGGCCCCGCGGAACATCTGCTGGATCAGCGCGGAGTTCTGCGGGGCGAGGCAGCCCGCGCAGGCGCCCTGCGCGAGGCGGGCCACCACGAGCCAGGTCACCGTGGGCGCGGCGCCGGCCCCGGCGCTGCACAGCACGAAGCCGGCCAGCGCGCACAGGAAGATCCGCCGGCGGCCCATCGCGTCGCCGAGGCGGCCGGCCGGCACGAGGACGAGCGCGAAGGTCAGCGCGTAACCGGAGACCACCCACTGGACGGCGGAGGGCGAGGCGCCGAGGTCCCGCTGCATCGACGGCAGCGCCACCGCGACGATGGTCACGTCGAGCAGGCTCATGAATCCGGTCGCCAGGGTGACCCAGAGCGCCTTCCAGCGCCGTGGGTCGGGCGTCCGGTCCGGACGGGCGGCGCCCGCGTCCGCCCGCGCATCCGTGTCCACGAAGGCTCCTCCCGGGTAGCCGCCGGGGTGCGTGCCCGCCGGTCACGCCCCGGCACGCGCCTCTCGCGCCGCGTTCGGGCGCGCGCGGCGCGCACAAGTACCCCGTTCCCGCGGCCCGCGCAGGAACCACACCGCACGCGAGCCCGCGCCGCACGCAGATGTGCCGCGTTCCCCGCGGCCCGTGGCGCAACCCCGTTCCCGGGAGGCCGTCCGTGGGAAAGTGCGAAGTTCTCGCACACCCCATCGGCTTCATACCGCGAACGCCGGGTAGCCGTAGCGACGGCAGAAAGCACGATCCGTAACCAGCAGCAGCACACGACGGTACCCCTATGATCATCCAGCTTGGGCAGAAGGCACCGGATGAACGGGAGCGGAACCGCCCGGCCGCCGCGCTGCGCTACGGCGCCACCTGGGTCACAGGTGCCGCTCGTACCGCCGACGCGCGACGAGCGGTGCACGCCTTCCTCACCCACGCCGCCAGAACCGCCCGCACCCACATCACCAAGCGCGCCGAACAGGACGCCCAGCTCGTCGTCAGCGAACTGGTCACCAACGCCCTGCGCCACGCGCCGGGCCCGTGCGGCCTGCTCCTGGAGCTGTCCGCCGACAACGCGCGGCTGGGCATCACGGTCTGGGACACCTCGCCCTCCTTCCCCCGGATGCACGAGCGGGACGGGACCCGCGTCGGCGGTCACGGCCTGTACCTCGTGCACGCCTGCAGCCGGGCCCTGACCGCCACCGCCCGGCCCGGCGGCAAGCAGATCACCGCCGAGGTCGCCCTGGCGTCCGCGTGAGGCGTATGCGCGGCCGCGCCACGGGTACTCCGGGAGAGTCCGGGCCGGTCGGCACCTCCGGACGGCCCACCTCCCCCCAGTCGACAGACGGGCCGCGTCCCGTCGGGCAAGGACGGCCATGGCTGCCTTCGACGACGACACCCTCGACCTGCACTTCATCGGCACCGCGACGGTCCTTCTGCGGTACGGCGACCTGACCCTGCTCACCGATCCCAACTTCCTGCACCGGGGCGAGCGCGCCCACCTGGGCTACGGGCTGACCAGCCGCCGGCTCACCGAGCCGGCCCTCGACGTGACGGACCTCCCGCCGCTAGACGTCGTGGTCCTGTCCCATCTGCACGGCGATCACTGGGACCACCGGGCCTCCCGGCACCTGGACCGCTCGGTGCCGGTGGTCACCACCACGCACGCCGCCCGCCGCCTGCGCACCTGGCAGGGCTTCGACCGGGCCGGCGGGCTGCACACCTGGGAGAGCTGCACGTTCCGGCAGGGCGCCACGCAGGTGCGCGTGACCGCCCTGCCCGGACGCCACTCCCTCAATCCCGTGCTCGGCCGGCTGCTGCCGCCCGTGATGGGCAGCATGCTGGAGTTCGGCCCCCGGGACGGGGAGGTACGGCTGCGGCTGTACGTCTCGGGCGACACGCTCGTGTACGACGGCCTCGAGGAGATCGCCCGCCGGTTCCCGCACGCCGACCTCGCCGTGCTGCACCTGGGCGGCACCGAGCTGCCCGGCGGTCTGGTCGTCACCATGGACGGCGCGCAGGGCGCCGATCTCGCCCGCCGCCTCGGTTACCCCCGGGTGCTGCCGGTGCACTACGACGACTACACCGTCTTCCGCTCCCCGCTGGAGGACTTCCTCACCGCGGCGGGCGACCTGGGGCTGCGGGACCGGCTGGTCCACTGCCCGCGCGGCGAGCACGCCCGCCTGGTCCCGCACGCCGACCGCCCCACCGTCGGCTGACCCGCTCACCCGGCCCGGCGGGCCGGACGGCGGGAGAGGTGTTTTCCTCGTGGGGTGGAGGCAACTCGGCCCGCACGTCTCGCGGAACCGCTTCCGCAGCCACCCCCACTCCACGGAACGGGAGTTCCGGATGACCACCTCAGAGCCTCGGCCGTCCCGTCCGGGGCGGCCGCGCATCGGCCTGCTGGGCTCCTACGGCGGCTTCAACATCGGTGACGAAGCCATCCTCCAGTGCGTCCTCGGCTGTCTGCGCTCGCACCGGCCGGAAGCCGCGCTGGTCGTCTTCAGCCGCGACGCCGAACACACCCGCACCCACCAGCCGATGGCGGACGAGGTGGTCGGCTGGGAGGGCGTACCGCAGCGCCCGGTCACCGACGTGCTGTCCGGACTGGACCTGCTGGTGCTCGGCGGAGGCGGCATCCTCTACGACGGCGAGGCGCGCCGCTACCTGAAACTGGTCCGCGCGGCCCAGTCCAGGGGCGTGCGCACGTTCGCCTACGCGGTCGGCGCGGGCCCGCTGCACGAGAACGACGACCGGGAGGCCGTGCGCACCGTCCTGGCGGACATGGACGAGGTGGTGGTGCGCGACGAGGAGTCGCGGCTGGTGCTGGAGGAGGTGGGGGTCGAGCGGGACCTGGTGGTGACCGCCGACCCCGCGCTGCTGCTGCCGCCGGAGCCGTTCACGGCGGAGATGATGCGCCAGGAGGGCGTCCCGGCCGACGCGCGGCTGGTGGGGATGTCGGTGCGCGAGCCCGGACGGGCGGCGGAGAAACTCGACGAGGGCGACTACCACGCCCTGCTCGCCGACGTCGCCGACTTCCTGGTGCGCCGCCTGGACGCGCACGTGGTGTTCATGCCGATGGAACGGCACGACGTCCGCCACGCGCACGCCGTGCTGTCCCGGATGACCGCGCCGGACCGCGGCCGGATCCTGCACAGCGCCTACACGCCCGGACAGGTGCTGGGCCTGATGAGCCACCTGGACCTGGTGGTCGGCATGCGGCTGCACTTCCTCATCTTCGCGGCCGTGTCCGGGCTGCCCGTGCTGCCGCTGCCGTACGCCGGCAAGGTCTTCGACTTCGCCCGCCGCCTGGGGGCGCCCGCGCTGGTGGGCGTGGCCCGTGAGCAGGTGGGGCTGCTGCTGGCCGAGGTCGACCGGCTGTGGGACGAGTTCCCGCAGCGCCGGGCGGACCTGAACACACGCGTGCGGGCCCTGCGGAAGCTGGCCGCGGAGACCTGCGCACGGTGCGGCGCACTGCTCGACGAGATGGACAAGGCGGGCGGAACGGCTGCCGGCGCGGCCGGTGGTTCCGACACGGAGGGTGGGATCGGCGCCGGGATCGGTGGTCCCGGGCTGCGTCTGCTGGACCGGCGGCCCGAGGACGACGGTGCGGTGGCCGGCCGGAGCGCCGGTCGGGAGGCGTGATGCCCGTCCTGCGCCCTCCCGAGCAGCCGCGCACCGTCACGCTGCCGCCGCGCACCGCCCGCCACGCCGGCCGCACGGACGTCCTGGTGATCGGGGGCGGCCCGGCCGGGACCGCCGCCGCGCACGCCGCCGCCGACGCCGGGGCCGACGTGATCCTCGTGGAGCGGTACGCCTTCCTCGGCGGCAACGCCACTGTGGCGCTGGTGATGCCGCTGATGTCCTTCCACAACGAGCACAAGCAGGCGGTGTTCGACTCGGACGGCGCCGGGGACCGGCTGCTGCCCAGCGACCACGGCGAGGGCGAGCCGGTCGTGGCCGGCTTCCTGTGGCGGCTGCTGGAGCGGCTCACCGAGCGCGGCGGCTGCGTACCGCCGTCCCTGGAGACCGGGTACACCGTGCCCTTCGACCCGGAGATCTTCAAACTCGTCCTGCTGGACATGATGGACGAGGCCGGGGTGCGCATGCTGTTCCACTCCTTCGCCTCGTCCGCGCTGCCCCTGGAGGACGGCTGGCGGGTGGTCCTGGAGACCAAGTCGGGGCCCGTGGTGATCGACGCCGGCGTCGTGGTGGACGGCACCGGGGACGGGGACGTCGCCGCGGCGTGCGGGGCGCCCTGCGAGGTGGGCCGCCCCGAGGACGGGCTGGTGCAGCCGATGACGCTGATGTTCCGGGTGGCCGACTTCGCGCGGCCGCGGTTCGCCGAGTACGTGCGGGCCCACCCCGACCAGTGGCGTGGTGTGCACGGGCTGTGGGACCTGGTCCAGGAGGCCACCGCCGCGGGCGAGCTGCGCCTGCCGCGCGAGGACATCCTGTTCTTCGGCACCCCGCACCCCCGTGAGCTGGCCGTCAACAGCACCCGGGTCACCGGCGCGCTCGGCATCGACGTGTGGGACCTGAGCCGGGCCGAGTGGACGGCCCGCCGCCAGCTGGCCCAGATCGACCGGTTCCTGCGCTCGCGCGTGCCGGGCTTCGCGGAGGCATACGCGGTGCAGAGCGGCACCCAGATCGGGGTGCGCGAGACCCGCAGGGTGATGGGCGACTACCGGCTGACCGGCTACGACATCCTCGACGCCCGTCCCTTCCCGGACGTGGTCGCGCACGGCGCGTACCCGATCGACATCCACAACCCGGAGGGCAGCGGTACCGTCATCCGTCGCGTCCCCCGGGGCCGCTTCTACGACATCCCGCTGCGCTGCCTGCTGCCGCGCGGGACCGAGCGGCTGCTGGTGTCCGGCCGCTGCATCTCCGGTTCCCACGTGGCGCACTCCTCGTACCGGGTCATGCCGATCGCGATGGCCACCGGCCAGGCCGCGGGGGTGTGCGCGGCGCTCGCCGCCCGCACCGGCCGTGTGCCGCGGGAGGTGCCGTACGCCCTGGTCCAGCAGGAGCTGCTGCGCCAGGGCGCCCGGCTGCGTGTGCCGGCGCACGGTGAGGCCGCCCCCAGCGTGTAGGGGGTGCGGGGCCGCTTCGGTGAGCGGATGTGCGCCGGACGCGAAACAATGGGGTGTGAGGTTTGGGAACGGGGGTACACGCTCGGGCACCGCCCTTGATCAAGGGGCGGCACCGTATGCGGATACATGGCATCGGCCGAGAGGCGAGAGGGAGGACCCCACGATGGCGGCGACCACGCAGGCGCAGGCGACTCGGGCTCGGACGGAGCTGCCGGAGGTGGCCGAGCCCTCCCAGGTCGCGCCGACCGACGCGCGGGCCCTGTCCCGGCTGTTCTTCGACCGGCTGTCCAGGCTGGAGGAGGGCACGCCCGAATACAGTTACGCCCGCAACACGCTGATCGAGATGAACATGTCCCTGGTCCGCTACGCGGCCGGCCGCTTCCGCAGCCGGGGCCCGCAGGAGATGGAGGACATCGTCCAGGTCGGCATGATCGGGCTGATCAAGGCGATCGACCGGTTCGAGCTCGCCCGCGAGGTGGAGTTCACCTCCTTCGCGGTGCCGTACATCGTCGGCGAGATCAAGCGCTTCTTCCGCGACACGTCCTGGGCGGTGCACGTGCCGCGCCGGCTCCAGGAGGCCCGGGTCGAGCTGGCCAAGGCGACCGAGGAGCTCGGCAGCCGGCTGGGCCGCAAGCCCACGACCAAGGAGCTCGCGGAGCTGATGAACCTCCCCGAGCAGGAGGTCGTCGACGCGATGGTGGCCTCCAACGGCTACACCTCCGCCTCCCTGGACGCCGCCGTGAGCGCCAGCGAGGACGGCGAGAGCGTGCTGGCCGACTTCATCGGCGCCGAGGACATGAGCATGGAGCTCGTGGAGGACATGCACAGCCTCGCGCCGCTGCTGGCCCAGCTCGACGACCGGGACCGGCAGATCATCCACATGCGGTTCGTGGAGGAGCTCACCCAGGCACAGATCGGTGAGCGCCTCGGCATCTCGCAGATGCATGTCTCCCGGCTGCTCAACCGGCTGCTGACCCGGCTGCGCCAGGGCATGCTGACCACGCACTGAGCTCGCGCCGCGGCACCACGGGCTGGGGCCGGACGCCGCCGTCCTGGGGAGGTGGGCGGCGCCCGGCCCCCTCTTTGTCCGCCCTCCGGGACGCCCCCCAGCCCCCAGGCTTGCTTTGACTTCTCATAAGCCTGCCTTATGACCCCATAGACCGGACCCCCGTACCGACTTAGGCTTGCCTTAGCTTAGGGTTTCCGTCGAGTCGTTCATCGCCGCTCGAAGGGAACCTGACCATGCCCCGCCCCCTGCGGGTAGCCATCGTGGGAGCCGGCCCCGCCGGGATCTACGCCGCCGACGCCCTGCTCAAGTCCGACGCGGCCGCCGGGCCGGGCGTGTCCGTCGACCTCTTCGAGCGGATGCCGGCCCCGTTCGGCCTGATCCGCTACGGTGTCGCCCCCGACCACCCCCGGATCAAGGGCATCGTGACGGCCCTGCACCAGGTGCTCGACAAGCCGCAGATCCGGCTGTTCGGCAACGTCGACTACCCCTGCGACATCAGCCTGGACGATCTGCGCGCGTTCTACGACGCCGTGATCTTCTCCACGGGCGCCACCGCCGACCGCTCGTTGCCCATACCCGGCATCGATCTCGACGGCTCCTACGGCGCCGCCGACTTCGTCTCCTGGTACGACGGCCACCCGGACGTGCCGCGCACCTGGCCGCTTCAGGCCGAGAAGGTCGCCGTGCTCGGCGTCGGCAACGTCGCCCTCGACGTGGCCCGTATCCTGGCCAAGACGGCCGACGAACTGCTGCCCACCGAGATCCCGCCGAACGTCCACGAGGGCCTGAAGGCCAACCGGGCGCGGGAGATCCACGTCTTCGGCCGGCGCGGCCCGGCGCAGGCGAAGTTCAGCCCCATGGAGCTGCGCGAGCTGGACCACTCGCCGAACATCGAGGTGATCGTCGACCCCGAGGACATCGACTACGACGAGGGCTCGATCGAGACCCGGCGCGGGAACAAGCAGGCCGACATGGTCGCCAAGACCCTGGAGAACTGGGCGATCCGCGACGCCGGTGACCGGCCGCACAAGCTGTTCCTGCACTTCTTCGAGTCGCCCACCGAGGTCCTCGGCGAGGACGGCAGGGTCGTCGGCCTGCGCACCGAGCGCACCGCGCTCGACGGCACGGGCAACGTCAAGGGCACCGGCGAGTTCAAGGACTGGGACGTCACGGCCGTCTACCGCGCCGTGGGCTACCTCTCCGACCGGCTGCCCAAGCTGCCCTGGGACCTGGAGTCGGGAACGGTCCCGGACGAGGGCGGCCGCGTCATCGGCGAGACCGGGGAGCACGTGCAGTCCACGTACGTCACCGGCTGGATCCGGCGCGGTCCGGTGGGCCTCATCGGCCACACCAAGGGCGACGCCAACGAGACGGTCGCCAATCTGCTGGACGACCATGCGAACGGGCGTCTGCACACCCCGGCCTCGCCCGAGCCGGAGGCCGTCGAGGCCTTCCTCGCCGGGCACGGCGTCCGCTGGACCACCTGGGAGGGCTGGTACCGCCTGGACGCCGCCGAGAAGGCGCTGGGCGAGCCGCAGGGCCGCGAACGCGTGAAGATCGTCGAGCGCGAGGACATGCTCCGGGAAAGCGGCACCCCGGCCTGACGGCCGGCACCCGCACCTGCACCTGCACCTGCACACCGGCGCCCGGGCCCGAGGTCCGGGCCCCGTCGTCTGCCGCCGGGTGGTCGGGAGTCGTTTGGGAGTGGGGTGGGGCGGAAACCCCGGGCTTGTTGTCCGTGATGACCGCCGTGCACCTTTCTCGACCGCTGTGCACCGCACCGGCGGACGGATGCGCCCCCCTGACGACTTCACGCGGGAGCAGGCGATGACGACAGACACCAGTGCCCCCACGGCCCTGCGCCACGATCCGCTGGTCCGCGGCCTCGGTCTGGCCAGCGCCCTGCTGGGCGTGCCCCAGGTGGCCAGCCCCGGCGGGTTCGTCCGGCAGCTGGGTCTCGCGGACGGGCCCCGCCAGCGCATGGCCACCGTCGCGGTCGGCGTCCGCGAGCTGACGGCTGCGGCCGGTCTGCTGGGCCGTCCGCATCCGGCCTGGCTGTGGAGCAGGGTCGGCGGCGACCTCGTCGACCTCGCCCTGCTGGCCACGGCCCTGCACCGGCACGACGGCCGCGGCGTCGCCCGGACCGCCGCCGCCAC
>NZ_BMVJ01000013.1:43178-49032 GCF_014650655.1 Streptomyces anandii JCM 4720 | reverse complement strand
CGCGGGCACCGCCGCCGTCACCGCGGCGGACGTGTACGCGGCCGTGACCAGGACCCGCTGGCGTACGCCCGTGGAACTCACCGCCACCACGACCGTCGCCAAGCCGCCGGACGAGACCTACGAACTGTGGAGCGGCCTGGAGCGGCTCCCGGAGTTCATGGCCCATCTGGAGGAGGTCCGGATCACCGGCCCGCGCACCAGCCACTGGACGGCGAGCGCGCCCTTCGGCCGGACGGTCGAGTGGGACGCCGAGACCACCCAGGACGTGCCCGGCCAGCTCATCGCCTGGCGCTCGGCGAAGGGCGCCGACGTGGGCAACTCGGGCGAGGTCCGCTTCCACCCGGCCCCCGGCGGCCACGGCACCGAGGTGCAGGTGAGGCTGCGCTACTCGTTGCCCGCCGGCCCGCTCGGCAAGGCGGTCGCCCGCCACTTCGGCGAGGAGCCGCACCAGCAGCTGGACGACGACCTCAGGCGCTTCAAGCAGATCGCCGAGGCCGGCGAGGTGATCCGCTCCGAGGGCGCCCCCGGCGGCAAGCGGGCCCGGGCGGAGTTCCCGCAGCACCCGGCGCAGCCCCTGACCGAGGACGAGCTGAGGGAGGTCCGCTCGTGAAGGCGAACTGCTGGGCCGGACCGAACTCCGTCGAGGTGCGGGACGTACCCGAGCCCGCCCTCCTCAACAGCCGCGACGCGATCGTGCGGGTCACCTCCACCGCGATCTGCGGCTCCGACCTGCACCTGCTCGACGGCTACGTCCCCACCATGCAGGACGGCGACGTCCTCGGCCACGAGTTCATGGGCGAGGTGGTGGAGACCGGACCCGGCATGACGGACGGCAAGCTGCGCCCCGGCGACCGGGTCGTCGTGCCCTTCCCGATCGCCTGCGGCGCCTGCGCCTCCTGCCGGGCCGAGCTGTACTCCTGCTGCGAGAACACCAACCCCAACGCCGGCGTGGCGGAGAAGTTCTTCGGACACCCCACGGCCGGCATCTACGGCTACTCCCACCTCACCGGCGGCTTCGCCGGCGGGCAGGCGCAGTACGCGCGCGTCGTGCTCGCCGACGTCAACGCCCTGAAGATCGAGTCGGACCTCACCGACGAGCAGGTGCTGTTCCTGTCCGACATCCTGCCGACCGGCTACATGGGCGCCGAGATGTGCGACATCCAGGAGGGCGACGTGGTCGCCGTGTGGGGCGCCGGCCCCGTGGGCCAGTTCGCGATGGACAGCGCCCGGGTGCTCGGTGCCGAACGGGTCATCGCCATCGACAAGGAGACGTACCGGCTCGACATGGCGGCCGCCGAGGGGTACACGACGATCGACTTCGAGGAGATCGACGTGCGCTCGGCGCTGCTGGAGCTGACCGGCGGCCGGGGCCCGGACAAGTGCGTCGACGCGGTCGGCCTGGAGGCCACCCACGGCGCCACGCACGTCCGGCTCTACGACAGGGCCAAGCAGGCGGTGCGCTCCGAGACCGGCCGGCCGCACGCGCTGCGCCAGGCCATCACGTCCTGCCGCAGCGGCGGCACCGTGTCGGTCGTCGGCGTCTACGGCGGGCTGCTCGACAAGTTCCCGGCGGGCGCCTGGATGAACAGGTCGCTGACGCTGCGGGCCGGGCAGTGCCATGTGCACCGGTACATGAAGCAACTGCTCCGCCTGATCGAGCAGCGCAGGATCGACCCCACCCGGGTGATCACCCACCGCCTGCCCCTGTCCGAGGCGCCGCGCGGCTACGACCTCTTCAAGAACAAGGCGGAAGGCTGCGAGAAGGTGGTCCTCACGCCCTGAGGACGACCGCGCCACCACGCCACCGCGCCGTCGTGCCGGGGCCGGACGGGACACGCCCCTATGCGGATGGAGGGCGGGCCCCGTCCGGCGACCATTGTGGAAGCGACCGCCGGGGCGGGGACACGGGTGTGCGGGGGCGGCTACGAGCGCGCGCCGCACACGCCGTGTGCGCCGGACGCGTCCCGTGCGCCGGACGCGTCCCGTGCGCCCCCTCCGGCCCGTCCGGCCCGTCCGGCCCTCGCATGGCGCCCGCTCGCCCTCGTCCGTACGCCCGGCCGCGTCCCCCCAGGCGTGTTTGCCGCCGGCCGGGACACCCGGACAGCATGAACCGTCTGCACCTTCCCGGTCACCGGGATCATTCCAGCGGCAAGGACGCCCCGGCCCGCCCCGGGGACGAGGGACGAGCGCCCGCGCGTGGCGAGGAGCGGCAACCCGGGCGGCAGCCTGGGCGGGACGCGGAGCCCGAGTCCGTCGGCCCGGACGCGTCGGCGGAGGCGGAGGCCCCCGACTCGCCCACCGACCTGCCCGGACGGTCCTGGCTGGCGGTGTTCCGCAGGGTCCTCAAGGAGTTCCAGGACGACGAGCTCACCGACCGCGCCGCCGCGCTGACGTACTACGGGGTGCTGTCGCTCTTCCCGGCGCTGCTGGTCCTGGTCTCCCTGCTGGGCGTCGCCGGCCAGTCGGCCACCCAGCAGGTCCTGGACAACCTGCGCAAGCTCGCCCCCGGCTCCGCGCGCGACATCATCACCAACGCGGTGCAGCAGCTGCAGAACCACGCCGGCGTCGGCTCCCTGCTGGCCGTCGTGGGACTGCTGGGCGCGGTGTGGTCGGCGTCCGGTTACGTCGCCGCGTTCATCCGCGCCGCCAACGCGGTCTACGACGTCCCCGAGGGGCGCCCGGTGTGGAAGGTGCTGCCACTGCGGCTGTTGCTGACCGTGAGCCTGATGCTGCTGGCCGTCGCCAGCTCCCTGATCGTCGTCTTCACCGGCTCCCTGGCCCGGCAGGCCGGCACCGCGCTCGGCATGGGCGACGCGGGTCTGACCGCGTGGTCCATCGCGAAGTGGCCGGTGCTCGTCGTCCTGGTCACGATGATGATCGCGCTGCTGTACTGGGCCACGCCCAACGCCAAGGTGCGCGGCTTCCGCTGGATCACTCCCGGCAGTGTGCTGGCCCTGCTGATCTGGCTGGCCGCCTCGGCGGGCTTCGCGTTCTACGTGGCGAACTTCGGCTCGTACAACAAGACGTACGGCACCCTGGCCGGCGTCATCGTCTTCCTCGTGTGGCTGTGGGTGACGAATCTGGCCATTCTGCTCGGCCTGGAGTTCGACGCCGAGATGGCGCGGCAGCGGGTGATCGACGGCGGCCACCCGGCGGACAGCGAGCCCTATGTGGAACCGCGGGACACCAGCACCTGGGACGAGCAGGACCAGCGGCGCATGGAGGAAGGCTGCTGAGCGGCCGTACGGTCACATGGCCGGCGAGCCCGGGGGGTACCCGGCGGCCATGACTCCTCACAGCGACACCCCCGGTTCCCCCGACGACCGGCGCGGCCGTGGGCGGCGTGCCCCGGCCGGGCAGAGCGAAGTGGAGCGGAGGGAGGAGGAGCGCGCCGCCTCCCGTCCCTTCGACTACCCGTATCCGGAGCGGCACGCCAATGTACGCGCCACCCGGCACATCAGCCGTGAGCAGGCCGACGCGGACAGCACGCCCGGCGTCCCCGGCGGCTACGGCACGACCAGCGGAGGACAGCCCGGCGCCCGCAGCGGTGTCCGGCCGGGCGCCGACGACGGCAGCGAGGAGGCCGGCTACCCGGACACCGTCGCGGGCGCCGGACCCGGTCCCGGCGAGGACGAGGAACGGCCGTGACACCCGGCGCCCGCCGGGAGTCGCGTCAAGCCGGCTCCTCGGCCGCAGGGCTCACCGGGTGGGCCACCGGTTGACCGACCGGGGACGGCGGGCCGGCGCCGCTCGTTGCGCCCACCTCCGGCAAGGCCACCCGCGCGCCGGCACGAGCAGGCCGCGTGGCGTCTCGCGGACCGGCCGACACGGGCCCCCGCGCCACCGATCATGATCGGCGTTGGCGATACTGGGAACCGCCCGCCGACCCCGCCCGCAGATTGGCCCATGTCGAACTCTCCCGCCTCCCGCACCACGATCCCGCCCACGGTGTGGCCGGCCCGCGGCCGCCATGCCGGGCCGGGTGCCGAGGACGCCGTACGGCGCCGCCTCGCCGAACTCCAGGCCGCCGAGGTCATCCACAGCCACGTGGAGCCCGACGACGCCGACCCGGCGCAGGGTCATGTCTTCGAGGCCCGCTGGGTGGTACCGGACGAGGTGACCGTGCGCGCCCGGCTCGCCCTGTCCCCTCCCGACGCGCCCGGCGAGGGCCGCCAGTGGGTGCTGCTCGCGGAGGCCGACCGGCCCTGGGAATCGGGCTGGCCCTCCCCCGCCACCATGTTCTGGCCGCCGGAACCCGACGCGGGCTGGGACCGCGAGGCCGTCACCGGGCTCCCCCTCGGGGATGCACGCCACCTGCCGGACGACGACAAGGACCTGCGGCGCGTGCTGCGGCACGCGGTGCGGGACACATGGGCGGTCCATGTCGTCGTCCACGAGGCCATGACCCCCGAGGAGCGCGGCCGCCCGGCCCTGGTGCGCCTGCTGCCGGAGGGGTTGCGGCACCGGGTCGTGGAACACCGCGCGGCGCCGCACCGGCTGCGGGCCGTCAACTGGGTGCTGGACGACTTCGGCACCCGGGTGCCGCGCGGCGGCGCGGTGGTCCTGCCGGGCAGCCCGCCGCCGGAAGGCCACGACGCGCGGGAGTTCTCCGTGCGCAGCGTGTTCCTGGACGGCAGTGAGCCGGCCGAACTCCTGGACGCCATCACGCGTTTCGCCGCGCTGCCGCGGCCGCTGCCGCCCGGGGCGGGCGAGGCGCTGACCGCGCTGCGGGAGCAGTGGCACCTGCGGACCATGGAGGAGGAGCTGGCGCGGGCGCGCGAGCTCGTGACCATGTACTCCGAGGCCCTCGACGCCATGACGAAGTCCCGCGACCTCTACCGCGAGGCGGCCGAGCGCGCCCACGAGGCCCTGGCCGCGTACCAGGAGGCGGGGGCCGGCCGGATCCCGCCCTCGAGGAAGCCGGCGCGCCCCGCCACGGGATCGCCGCTCCAGCAACTGACCCGCGGTCTGGGACGGCTGGGCACGGCACTGTCCCTGCGGCCGGGCACCGCGCCCCAGGCCGAGGGCGCAGCCGCCCCCGAGGGGCAGGGCGGCGACACGACGGGCCCGCCGGTGGCCGACGAGTCGGCGCACTAGGGACCGACGTACGACGAGCCAGCGCACTGGGGACCGGCGTACGACGGGCCGGCGCACTAGGGACCGGCGTACGACGAGCCGGCGCACTGGGGACCGGCGCACGACGGGCCGGCGCACTGGGGACCGGCGCACGACGGGCCGGCCCACGAGCAGCCGGCGCACGACGGGCCGGCCCACGACGAGGCCGGAGGTGGCCGCCGCTGGTGATGCCGCCGACCGCTCCGGGAACGGCTGAGCCGCGGGGCCGAGCCGTCCCGCCCGGCCCGGACGTGTCAGCCGCCGCAGCCTGGATACGCGGATGTGCACGGCACCACGGCGCGTTGGGAAGGTCATCCACGTCATGGGCAGGGACATTCACGACGGCACGAGCGGCACGGCGGACGGCGCCGCCCCGAGCGGCGAGGGCCCCGCGCCGCCCCCCGGGCACCGGTCCACGACGACCCTCCGGGTCAACGGCAAGCCCCACACCCTCCTGGTGGACCACCGGCGCGTCCTTCTGGACGTCCTGCGCGAGGACCTGGACCTCACCGGGTCCAAGAAGGGCTGCGACCACGGACAGTGCGGAGCCTGCACCTTGCTCGTGGACGGACGCCGGATGAACAGCTGCCTGCTGCTCGCGGTCTCCCTGGACGGCAGCGAGATCACCACGATCGAGGGCCTCGCGGGCGACGGCGAGGAACTGCACCCGCTGCAGCGGGCCTTCCTCGACCGCGACGCCTTCCAGTGCGGCTACTGCACACCCGGCCAGATCTGCTCC
>NZ_BMVJ01000013.1:28884-43154 GCF_014650655.1 Streptomyces anandii JCM 4720 | reverse complement strand
GCGGCCGGCGCCCTGGCCGAGGCCGCGGCCGGCCACCCCTCCCACGTCACCGGCCCCGAGGTGCCGTCCGGCCGCCCGGTCCGGCTGGACCGGGCGGAGATCCGCGAGCGCCTCAGCGGCAACCTGTGCCGGTGCGGCGCCTACCCACGCATCGTCGAGGCCGTTGAGGACGCGGCCGGACGGGCCGAGGGCGTGATCCGATGAGGTCCTTCGGATACGTACGGGCCACGAGCGTCGAGGAGGCGGCGGAGGCGTTCGCGGCGCGGCCCGGCGCGCGCTACCTCGGCGGCGGCACCAACCTCGTCGACCTGATGAAGCTGGGCGTGGAGCGGCCGGACGCGCTCGTGGACGTCTCCCGGCTGCCCCTGGACCGGGTGGAGGAGCTGCCCGACGGCTCGCTGCGGGTCGGCGCCACGGTCCGCAACAGCGACCTGGCGGCGCATCCCCTGGTCCGCGACCGCTACCCCGCGCTGTCCCAGGCGCTGCTCGCGGGCGCCTCCGGGCAGTTGCGCAACGCGGCGACCACGGGCGGCAACCTGCTGCAGCGCACCCGCTGCCCCTACTTCCAGGACCTGTCCAAGCCCTGCAACAAGCGCGAGCCCGGCACCGGCTGCGGCGCCCGCGACGGGGTGCACCGCGACCACGCGGTGCTGGGCTGGTCCGAGCAGTGCATCGCCACCCACCCCTCGGACATGGCCGTGGCCCTGGCCGCGCTGGACGCGCGCGTGGAGCTCTACGGCGACGAGGGCGCCCGCGACGTGCCGGTGGCGGAGTTCCACCGACTGCCCGGGAACCACCCGGAGCGGGAGACGGTGATCCGGGCCGGCGAGCTGATCACCGGCGTGGTGCTGCCCGCGGCCACGGGAGGGGTGCCCTCGGCCTACCGCAAGGCCCGCGACCGGGCCTCGTACGCGTTCGCGCTGGCGTCCGTGGCGGCGGTGCTGCGGGTGTCGGACGGCGCCGTCGCGCAGGCGGGCCTCGCCTTCGGGGCCCTGGCGCACCGGCCCTGGCGCGCGGTGCGGGCCGAGGAGGCGCTGCTGGGCGGCCCCGCCACGACGGAGGCGTTCGCACGCGCCGTCGACGCCGAGCTCGCCGCGGCCCGGCCGCTGCGGGACAACGCCTACAAGGTGCCGCTCGCCCGCGCCCTCGCCGTGGACGTGCTGACCCGGCTGGCACGGGCCGGCACCGGGTGAGCCGGCCGGCAGCCGGACCGAACCGAGCCGAAGCGGCACGCCGACCGTCACAGGAGGACCCCATGGCCCCCACCGGTACCTCTCCGGGCACCTCACTGGGCGCTCCCGCCGAGCGCCGGGAAGGCCGCCTGAAGGTGACCGGAGCCGCCCGTTACGCGGCCGAGCACCCGATGCCGGGCCGCGCCCATGCCCGGCCCGTACCCGCCGCCGTCGCGCGCGGCCGGGTGACGGCCGTGGACGCCTCGGCCGCCCTCGCGGTGCCCGGCGTGCTCGCGGTGCTCACCCACGAGAACGCCCCCCGGCTCGCCGACCCCGAGGACGCGACCCTCGCCGTGCTCCAGGACCCTGACGTGCCGCACCGGGGATGGTTCGTGGCGCTGGTGGTGGCCGAGACGCTCGAGGCGGCCCGGGCGGGGGCGGCGGCGGTCCGCGTCGAGTACGCCGAGGAGGCCCACGACGTGATCCTCACGGCGGACCATCCGCGGGCCTACGAGCCCGAGGACACAGGCAGCGGCCAGCCGGCCGTGCGGGAACACGGCCACCCGGCGAGCGCCTTCGGCTCCGCCGAGGTCCGCGTCGACGTGGCGTACGAGGTGCCGCCGCTGCACAACCACCCCATGGAGCCGCACACCAGTACCGCGCACTGGGACCGGGGACGGAAGCGGCTCACCGTCCACACCTCCAGCCAGGGCGGCACCACCGTGCGCGACACGCTGGCCGCGCTGTTCGGGCTGCCCGGGGACCGGATCACCGTGGTCGCGGACCACGTGGGCGGGGGCTTCGGCTCCAAGGGCACCCCGCGCCCCGACGTGGTGCTCGCCACGATGGCCTCGCTGCACACCGGCCGTCCGGTGACCGTCGCCCTGCCCCGGCGCTTCCTGCCGGCCGTCGTCGGGCACCGGGCGCCCACGCTGCACCGGATCCGGCTGGGCGCGACGGCCGACGGCCGCCTGACCTCGCTGACCCACGAGGTCACCACGCACACCTCGCGCGTCAAGGAGTTCGTCGAGCCGGCCGCGGTCCCCGCGCGCGTCATGTACGCCGCGCCGCACAGCCGTACGGCCCACCGGGTCGTCCGCCTCGACGTGCCGACGCCGTCCTGGATGCGGGCGCCCGGCGAGGCGCCCGGTATGTACGCGCTGGAGTCGGCCGTGGACGAGCTGGCGACCGGGCTCGGCATGGACCCTGTGGAGCTGCGGGTCCGCAACGAGCCCGCCCGCGAGCCGGACACCGGCAAGCCGTTCAGCAGCCGCCATCTCGTCGAGTGCCTGAGGGAGGGCGCCCGGCGCTTCGGGTGGGCGGAGCGCGATCCGCGGCCCCGGTCCCGCGCCGAGGGTCCGCTGCTGATCGGCACGGGCGTGGCCGCGGCCACCTATCCCGTGCAGGTCGCTCCGTCCACCGCCGAGGCGCGGGCGCTGCCCGACGGCTCCTTCGTGGTGCGGATCAACGCCACCGACATCGGCACCGGGGCCCGTACCGTGCTGGCCCAGGTCGCGGCGGACTCCCTCGGGGTGGCGCTGGAGCGGGTGCGGACCGAGGTGGGCAGCAGCGACCTGCCCTCGGCCCCGCTGGCGGGCGGTTCCTCGGGCACCGCCTCCTGGGGCTGGGCCGTGCACGAGGCGTGCGTACGGCTGGCGGCACGGCTCGCCGACCACGCCGGGCCGCCGCCCGGCACCGGGCTGAGCGCCCGCGCGGACACCGCGGGCCAGGCCGACGCGGAGAGCTCCTACGCGCGCCACGCCTTCGGGGCGCACTTCGCCGAGGTCGCCGTGGACACGGTCACCGGGGAGGTCCGCGTGCGCAGGATGCTCGGCGTCTTCGCGGCCGGCCGCATCCTCAACGCCCGTACCGCGCGCTCCCAGTTCGTCGGCGGCATGACCATGGGGCTCGGCATGGCGCTGACCGAGGGCAGCACGATGGACGCGGCGTTCGGCGACTTCGCGGAGTCGGACCTGGCGTCGTACCACGTGCCGGTGAACGCCGACGTGCCCGAGATCGAGGCGCACTGGATCGAGGAGGCCGACACCCACCTCAACCCCATGGGCAGCAAGGGGATCGGGGAGATCGGCATCGTCGGCAGCGCGGCCGCCGTCGGCAACGCCGTCCATCACGCCACCGGCGTCCGCTTCCGCGAACCGCCCCTGACGCCGGACAAGGTGCTGAGCGCGCTGGCGGGTTGAGCGCGCCCGCCGTTCAGTCCGCCGGCGCGGTGGGTTCCATGGGCCGCGGGGGCGGGTGCCGTTCGGCGACCTGCACCATGAGCAGCAGGGAGAGGGCGGCCAGACAGGCCAGACTGGCGCAGGCGGCGGTGAGACCCGCGCTCCACGGCGGGGCCACCGTGATCGCCAGGGAGCGGTTCAGCTCCGCGGAGGCGAACCTGCCCTCGAAGTAGCCGATCCCCGCCAGCAGGGCGGGCACCACCGCGCCCGCGACCAGCACCACGACCCCGGCGCGCAGCGCCAGGAGCAGGGCCAGGGCGCCGCACAGCGCGGAGACGGCCAGGGTGAGCACGTAGACGACCAGGGAGGCGCCGTCCCGCCGCAGGGGGAAGTAGGCGGCGCCGCAGACCACCAGGGCCGCGGCGGCGAGCCAGCTGGGCCAGAAGAGCGGCCGCACGGCCGGCTCGGTACTCGCGGCCCGTACGATCCGCTCGGCGTCCTGGAACGGGGCGGTGGGGGTCGAATCAGGGATGAGCGACGGCGCCTCGAGTCCCGGCACGATCGCCAACGGTCCGTCTCCGGTGCCCCGGTGCGGGGGACGGTGGTACACGTCCCGGGTCAGGCGGCCGATCAGCTCGACGAGTTCCTCGACGGGCCGGCCGGCCGCGGCCGCGCGGACCGCCTCACGGCCGCAGTGCGGCTGCTGCGGCGCCCGGTGCAGCAGCGCCACCAGCCGGGACACGTCCTCCACGCAGCGGCTGGCGACCGCGGTGCGGATCGTGTCGTCGGCGCTGTCGGCGGCGCGCGGCGGCCTGGTCAGCTCGGCGACCAGGCGGGCCACGTCCTCCACGGGGCGGTCGACCGCCACCGCGCGCAGCACGTGTCCCGCGGCGCCCGGGTAGTCCGGCGAGTCCTGAAGCAGGGTGACGAGCCGGACGACCTCCTCCAGGGAGCGGTCGCCGACAGCGGCCCTCACCAGGCCGCGCACCGCGTCACCGTCGCCGAGGTCGCCCTCGCCGCCGCCCACGAGCCCGCCGGGCGGACCCGCCCAGTGGATCTCCTCGGTGAAGGCGATGACGGACTGGTCCGACTGGGGTGGTGAAGAGCGGGTGGTCATCTGGGCTCCATGGCAGGGGTGCGGCCGCTCCTGCGCCCCCGAAGCGCGACACGCCTTTTACCCTGACCATTACTAAGGTCCCCGCGAACGCCGCGCCACCCGGGTGAGCCGGCGGGGTGACGGGGAATCCGACAGGGGTGGGCGCTCCCGCACGCAGTGCCTTGGTCACACAGAGGTACATTTTTCGAACATCTGTCGCTTGAAACCCATCTGTTGCGCATGTCACACATGTCACCGGGAAAGGACGGGAATCGTGGACTCCGGCACCAAGGTGCTGATCGTCGCCGCAGTCGTCGCGGCCCTGCTGCTCGCGGTGGCCGCGGGCGTTCTCGTACGGCTGGTGCGCGCCCGCCGGGACCTGCGCCGGGCGGGGCTTCCGACCGGCCCACGCTGGGTGTTCTGGGGTGCGGTCGCCTATTTCCTGCTGCCCGTCGACCTGTTGCCGGACCCGGTCTACCTCGACGACATCGGCGTCCTGCTGCTCGCGCTGCGCGTGCTCCACGGGGCCGCCGGCGACCGGCAGTTGACGCCGGGCCGCCGACCGGGAGGATCCGGGCATGGCGGGCAGACGGACGCCGGTGACTACGCTCCGTAAGGAAACCATTCACCCGTTCGATTCGTATAAGTCTCGGGAACCCGAAACAAAGTCAGCGGGCCAAGCGACACCGCAAGATGACCACCGCTTGATCGCGGCTGCACCGAATGGGGAGAGACGATGCAACCGTTCGCGCTCAACTACGCACGGCCGGCAGTGGAGACAGAGGCCGTGACGCCGTACGTCTACGACTCCGGACTGCAGTTGAACGTGCTCTTCGACGGCCGGATCGCCGCGTCCGACCAGGCGCTCCTGAGGGAACTGGGCACCACGACCTCCACCGCGGGCTCCAAGACCCACTTCGACGACTGATCACGGCCCGCGACGATGACCGTACTGATCCTCACCGGCGAGGAGGACGTGACGGCGGACATGGTGGTGGTGCACCTGAACGCCTCCTCGGTGCCGGTGGTCCGGCTCGACCCGGCCGACCTGACCGCGGGGGTGGCACTCTCGGGGGAGTACGTGCACGGCTCCTTCCGCGGCCATCTGTCCGCCGGGGGGCGGCTGGTGAGCGTGAACGGGCTGCGCTCGGTGTGGGTGCGCCGCCCCGGCGCGCCCGCGTCGCGGGCCGCCCAGCCCTCGGCGTGGCTGACCCAGGAGGCCGGGCAGGCCCTCTACGGCATGCTGCGCGGCAGCGGAGCGCGCTGGATGAACCATCCCGACGCCGCACAGCGCGCGCGGCACAAGCCGTGGCAGCTCCGGCTCGCCCAGCGCAGCGGCCTGCCGGTGCCGGCCACCCTCATCACCACCTTCCCGCAGGCCGCCCGGGCGTTCGCCGAGCGGTTCCCGGACCTGGTGGTCAAGCCGGTCTCGGGCGCGCATCCGCAGGAGCCGCCGCGGGCGGTGCCGACCAGCAGGGTGGCGCCCGACACGGACTTCGGCGCGGTCGCCTACGGTCCGACGCTGCTGCAGCGCCGGGTCGCCAAGCGCGCGGACATCAGGCTGACGGTCGTCGGCGAGACGATGCTGGCCGCGCGCAAGGAGACTCCCGCGGACGCGGATCCCGGGGAAGTGGACGTCCGGTTCGCCTCGTCGGCCACCCCGTGGCTGCCCGCCGAGGTCCCGCCGCGCACCGCCGAGGCCGTGCGGGCCTATCTGCGCGAGGCCCAACTGTCCTACGGTGCCTTCGACTTCGCCGAGGACGCGGACGGGACGTGGTGGTTCCTGGAGTGCAACCAGTCGGGCCAGTTCGGGTTCGTGGAGGTCGAGACGGGACAGCCGATCGCCCGGACCATCGCGGAGTGGCTGGCCCGCCCCTGCGCACCGGAGGAGGAGTCCGTCAAGGGCAGGCGTACGGTGGCGCCTTGACGTCGCTTCCATGATTCCGGCACCCGGTGCCACCAAGGGGCCCGCGCCCCGCCCCGCCGCCGGGCGGACCGGGAGGGACGGTCGTTCAGACGGCCAGCGACAGACCGCTCTCCCCCTCGGTGTCCGTCGTGACGTCCGCCGCACGCCCGGAGGCGAGCAGCAGGGCATCGGCCCTGGCGATCGCCTCGTGGATCCCGACGGTGCCCATCATGACGCACAGGGTGTAACTGACGTCCTCCAGTTCCCGAGCCGTCTCGGCCCGCTCCCTCTCCGCCTGAGCGATCTTCAGCGATGCGTACCGAGTCAGCAACGTCCTGACGACCTTCGGGTCCGGAACCAGCACGGAGCGCCCCTCTCTCGATTTCTTGCTGCGTATGCCCCAGGCACGCCGTGCCATGCATGCAGGCCGCCTCGCGGCACACGATTGACGAAATTCAGTCGTTTTACGGGCGGATCAGTCGCTGATCCGCTTCAGGGGCCCGCCGGCTCCCACCGGCCGCGGTCCTCGGATCTCCCGCGCGCCACGGCACGGCGCTCCCCCGCGGTCATGCCGCCCCAGACCCCGTCGTACTCGCTGTTGCGCAGGGCGAACGCCCTGCACTCCAGCAGCACGGGGCACCTGCGGCACACCGCGCGGGCCTCTCCTATCTGGCGCAGTGACAGGCCGCTCTCCCCGAGGGGGAAGAACAGCTCGGGGTCCTCGGCACGGCACGCCCCGCGCTCACGCCAGTTCACTGCCGCGCCCGCCTGGTCGGATATCGGTCACCGGGTCCTCCGCTGCATACTCGGCCCGCACGTCCGGGCGGCTCCCGTCCGCGGCGACAGGGCGCCGCGCGACCCGGCAGAGGCATCCGCAATATAGGTGCTTTGGGGCTCTTCGGCCAAGATTGGGGACCCGGCGCGCAGGATGGGCACAGGAGAACGAAGCGTCCCCGGCGACCGTGAACGGACGGTCTCCGGCCGTCCCCGGGTCGCGACGAGAAGTCCTTCCGTGAGCGGGTCCGGCTGAGATCCGGTCAGGACGGGAGAACGGTTTCGGCGGCTGCGGGGCCGGTCGGGCTTCGGGCCGCCGGCCGGGCGCCGGGAAGGTCAGGCGCCGAGGGCGGTGGCGAGTTCGGTGGTGGCCCGGGCGATGTCGCGGTCCTGCTCGGCCAGCAGGGTGCGCAGGGCGCCGCGCCGGGCGCGCACGGCCTGCCGGGCCCGCCGCTCCCAGACCACCGGGTTCTCACGGTGGTTGAGGACCTTGGGGTACACGGCGGCGACGTCCTCCCACTGCCGGGCGTCGGCGATGCTCTTGAGCAGCTGGATGATCTGCGGCCGGCAGGTCACGTGCGGCAGCTGGGCCAGCTCCCACAGGAACGGGACCGTGGCGGCGGTCGCCTGTTCGACCACGAAGCCGTACTGGCAGATGCGGGTGCGCAGCTCGTCGAGCGCGGCCCGCGCGGCCTCGGCGTCGCCCCGGGCCACCCGCTCGAGCAGCCGGGGGATGGCGGCCGCGGAGCCGGTGGAGTCCCTGATGTCGCCCCAGGGCACCTGTCCCAGTGCCGTGAGGGGCGCGGTCGTGGCCGTGCCGGTGGAGGTGGTCGCGCGGTCGGTGCGCTGGGTGCTCGGCTGCTCCGTCTGTGCGGTGCGCATGGCGTCGGGCCTTTCCGCGGCGGTCTTATGGGGGGACGGCGGTTCAGTGGGGAGGGCGGGCGGACAGCTTCGCCCAGACGGTCTTGCCCGCCGGAGGTCTCGGGTTCCAGCCCCACTCCTCCGCGAGGGCGTCGACGATGGCGAGGCCGCGCCCGTGCTCCAGCAGTCCGGGTCCGCAGGCGGACGCGAGCACGGGGCCGCTGTCGCAGGGGTCGGAGACGGTGAGCACCAGGTGCCCCGCGTCGAGGGCGATGCCGAGCCACACCTCCGCCTCGCCCGCCGGGGCGAACGGCACCGCATGCGTGGCGGCGTTGGCCGCCAGCTCGGTGACGACGACGGCCGCGTCGTCACCGCGGTGTCCGAGCGCCCAGTCGCGCAGCGTTCGGTGGGTGAACTCCCGGGCCCGGCCGAAGCCTTCCCGGTCGCACTCGACGCGCAGCATCACGGCGGGGAGCGCCCCGGTGATCACGTCCGGCTCCCGGCAGGACGTGGTCGCGGCCGCGGGCAGCCGGACCTCCCACGCCGAGCCGTCGGGCACTGGGGCCCGGTCCGGCCACGGTGCGACCGCGGTGACCGCGGCCGTGTGCGCCGCTCCGGGCTCTGGGCTGGCAGGTGAGGGCACGGCATCTCCCTGATGCAACGTCACCGGACGGCGCCCACCGAGGGGTTGACGCCGCGGCTATTATCCACGCTGACAGCGTCCTCGTGCAATTGCACGCGAAATTTCTCGTGAAAGTGCGCGGGAGCTGCGAGGGTTCCGACCCTGCGCGGTCGGCCCCCGTTTGAGGGCCCGGCCCTCGTACGTACGGAACGTGAACAGCAAGGAGACTGCGGTGCCACCAGTGCAGAACGGAGTGCGGGCGAGCTCTCTCGACGCCCGCTGGATCAAGAGCCGGCACAGCAACGCCGAGGGCAATTGCGTGGAGGTCGCCGCCCTCACTGGTGGAGGCATCGCGGTGCGCAACTCCCGTGACCCCGACGGGCCCGCCCTGGTCTACACCCCGGCGGAGGTGGCCGCGTTCGTGGCCGGCGCGAAGGACGGCGAGTTCGACCATCTGCTGTGAAGCGGCCGTTCGCGGTGAAGCGGAAGGAAGCTGCCGACTTCCCGGCGGATGCGCTCCGCAGCCGGACGGTGCGATAGTGTAACCCTCAAGTCTGCCCGTCCACTGGGAGCCAGGATGTCCGCCGAGCCGCATCGCATCTCCCGCCTCGAACCCTATCTGGACCGGTCCGAACCGGCCCCGACGCTGCTGAAGATGCTGGTCGGAGTCCAACTGGCGGGTTTCCGCGAGGACGCCGGGATGTCCCAGGAGCAGGCGGCACGCGAACTCGGGTTCAGTGCCGCCAAGCTCTCGCGCATGGAGTCGGGCAAGGGCCGACGGCCCCCGGCCGAGGGCGACGTCCGCGCCCTGCTCCAGCTGTACGGCACCGAGGAGTACGAGTCCTCGGTGCTGCTCAGGCTGCTGCGGCGGGCCGGCGAGCCCGGCTGGTGGCAGCGTTACGACAAGCGGCTGATGCCCGAGTGGTTCGACCGGCTGGTGGGCCTCCAGGAGGCGGCCGCCGCGATCCGCACCTTCGAGATCCAGTACGTCCCCGGCCTGCTGCAGACCGCCGCCTACACCCGCGCGGTCGTCGAGCGGGGCCTGCCCACCGCGTCCGCGGGCGAAGTGCAGCGGCGCGTCGAACTGCGCATGAGGCGCGCCGAGTTGGTGCGGCGTCAGGACCCGCCGCAGCTGTGGGCGGTCATCGACGAGTCGGTGCTGCTGCGGGTGCTGGGCAGCCGTGAGGTCATGCGCGAGCAGCTGGCCCACCTCGTGGAGATGACCCAGCGCCCCAATGTGACCGTGCAGATCATCCCGCTGGACGTCACCAACGCCTCCGCGCCCGCCATACCGATCACGTATCTGCGCTTCGGCGGCCTGGATCTGCCCGACGTCGTCTACCTCGAGCACATCAGGAGCGCCAACTTCCTCGAGGACCGCGACGAGACCGAGGAGTACCGGATCGCGCTGGACCGGCTGGCCGACGAGGCGCTGACGCCCCAGGAGTCCCTGGCGCTGCTGCGCAAGACGATGGAGGACCGGTACTCGACGCCCTGAGCCGGCCGGACGCCCCGCCCGGGCACGAACACCGGGCGGGGTCCAACCCGCTCGGACCGACTAGCGGATCACGCCCAGGCCGCCGAACTCGATCCACTCGTTGGTGAGCTGACGGGGCGCCACCTCGGTGTCGGGACGCCAGGTGGACACCTCCACCAGACCCGGTTCGAGGATCTCCAGTCCCTCGAACCACTCCGCCACGT
The DNA here is from genome assembly GCF_014650655.1 of Streptomyces anandii JCM 4720. Lineage (GTDB taxonomy): Bacteria > Actinomycetota > Actinomycetes > Streptomycetales > Streptomycetaceae > Streptomyces > Streptomyces anandii. Next base: position 32,842 of record NZ_BMVJ01000013.1, on the reverse strand, counting down.
CCTTCTGCTCGCGCACCCGGCCCCAGTGGCCCTGGGTCGCCTGATCCATGAAGTCGGTGACGAAGGTGCGAACTTCGGGGTCCTCACTGACCAGCTGGCACATGAGCATGACGCTGCCGGGCGCGAGCCGCTCGCGCACCCGCCGGACCACCGCCATCGGGCCGTCGGTCTCGCTGTCCGGGATGCAGTGGAAGACCGAGTTGAACAGCACGGCCACCGGCTGCGAGAAGTCGATCAGGCGCTCGGTCTCGGGGTGGGAGAAGATCTCGTCGGTCTGCCGCAGGTCGGCGTGGATCACGGTGGTGCGCTCGTCCTGCTGGAGCAGGGCACGGCCGTGGACGAGCACCATGGGGTCGTTGTCCACGTAGACCACATGGGTCTTGGGGTCGATGCGCTGGGCGACCTGGTGGACGTTGTCCTGGGTGGGCAGGCCTGAGCCGTGGTCGAGGAACTGCCGGATGCCGTACTCCTCGGCGAGCGTCCTGACCGCCCGCTGCAGGAACCGGCGGTTGTTCAGGGCGAGCCGGCGGGTGCTGGGGACGACCTTGTCGAGCTCCTCGCAGGCGGCGCGGTCCGCCGCGTAGTTGTCCTTGCCGCCGAGGTAGTGGTCGTACATCCGGGCGGCCGTCGGCACGTTCTCGTCGATCTTCGTGGACAGCTGGTTCTCCGTAGGCATCGTTCCCCCAGATTCGCCGATTCCACCGCGCCAACTGGGCCGGTTTCACTGAGAGTACATCCTAGGGAACCCGTGTTTGCCCGAACCGGTCCACGGACGGACGACAGCACGCGACCACCGCACTCACCCCTCGATCGTCACAGTTTCTTCACCGGACGCGACCCATCGGAGCGGCGGTTCGGAGCACTCGTTCCCCGTGTCGGCCGAGGGGGCGTCGTGCTCTTTGTCGCTGTTTCATTGTTGCCACTGGTCTCGGTGCTGCTGCTGGTCATGGACCGGATAGAGGACCGGATACTCGACCCCGCGCCGCTGCGGGGCCGCCACGCCGGGCAGCGCAGGCACCTGCGCCTGATCCCGGGCGGCCGCCGCGGCGCCGGGGACGGCGAGGACCTCGGGGACTCCGGGAACTCGGGGGACTCCCGGGACCCCATGGATGCCGGAGAGGCCGAGGCGGACTGCGGGGACGCCGGTCAGGAGCGCCGGGCCGCCTGAAGTGCGGGCTCCCGGTGGCCTTCCCGCCCGCCGCCGCGGTTTGTGTGACACGCTCGGTCACGGCCCGGTCCCGGGGACCGGGCCGTGACCGTGTGTTCGGCACAGCGGAGAGGCGGCGGCATGCGCATCGGACTGCTCGGAACCGGCCCGTGGGCACAGATGGTTCACGCTCCCGCCCTGAGTGGGCACGCGGAGGTGGACTTCACCGGCGTATGGGGACGCCGTACGGCCGCCGCCAAGGAACTGGCCGAGCGCCACGGCTGCCTCGCCTACGACGACGTGGACGCGCTGCTGGCGGACGTGGACGCGGTCGCCATCGCTCTTCCCCCGCACGTCCAGGCCGGTCTCGCGGTACGTGCCGCGCGGGCCGGGCGCCATCTGCTGCTCGACAAGCCGCTGGCGGCGACCGTGGCCGAGGGCCGCGCCGTGGCGGAGGCCGCCCGGGAGGCACAGGTGGCCTCGGTGGTCTTCTTCACCACCCGTTTCCAGCCCGAGCCGCAGACCTGGATCGCCGAACAGGCGGGCCGGGACGACTGGTTCACCGCGCGGGCGCAGTGGCTCGGCGCGGTGTTCACGGGCGAAAGCCCGTTCGCGGCCTCCCCGTGGAGGCGCGAGAAGGGCGCCCTGTGGGACGTCGGTCCGCACGCGCTCTCGGTGCTGCTGCCGGTCCTCGGGGACGTACGGCGGGTGACGGCCGCCGCTCACGGGCCCGGTGACACCGTGCACGTGGTCCTCGACCACGTCGGCGGCGCGTCGAGCACCCTGACCCTGAGCCTGACGGCGCCGCCCGCGGCGGCCGGCGCCACGGTGGAACTGCGCGGCGAGGCGGGGGTGAGCGTCCTCCCGGACGCGGCCGAGGGCGCGGTGCCCGCGTTCGGGCGGGCGGTGGACGCGCTGGTCGCCGCCGCGCGCACCGGGCGTCCGCACCCCTGCGACGCCGGGTTCGGCCTGCGGGTCACGGAGATACTCGCCGCGGCGGAGGCCCTGCTGACGCGCCACGCCGACTGAGCGCGCCTCGGCGGCTTCACCGCGCCCTGGCCGCACTCCCCCGCCCCGAGCATGCGGTGGGCACGTGCCCGGAAACGCCGTGAGAACGCCCCGGACATGCTCGTGGCCGGGCCGGCGGATGCGGCCCGGCCACGAGCGGTCGGCCTTCCGGGGCCCGGCACGAGGCCGGGACCGCCAGGGCATGGTCATGACACTCAGGCGTGGCGGTGGGAACTCCGGCCGCCGGTGACGGCCCGGTACAGCACGAGCAGGATCAGCGAGCCGACGATCGCGGCGATCCAGGTGGACAGGTCGAAGAAGCCGTCGATCGAGTCGACGCCGAAGATGACCTTGCCGAGCCAGCCGCCGAGCAGACCGCCGACTATGCCGATCAGCATGGTGATGATGATGCCGCCCGGGTCCTTGCCCGGGAGAAGCAGCTTGGCGATGGCGCCGGCCAGCAGACCGATCAGGATCCAGGCGATGATGCCCACGTTTCCTCCATGGTTCGACTGATGTCTCGTTCAACGAATGTCGGTTGTCCTTATCGGATGCACACATCGGGCGAACGCAAACCTGACGGGACGAGCGGGCTTTGCCGACCCCTTAAACGGCCCTTAAGAACGGGTTAAGCGTCGGCCCCACTCCCCCGGATTCCCAAGTAACCGCAGGTCAACGGGGCTTGGGCGCGGAGCGTACCGGTTGGCCCGGGTCGTTGAGATGCGTACGATCGGGCCCGGCCCGGCGGAGAGAGCGCTCTCACGCGTGCTCGACCACCGCCTGCCGCCAGCAAGCCCCGCGTGTCCCGCACGCCCGAGCACCAAGGAGACTCCCCCCACATGACACCCCGTCACCAGCGCGCCCTCGGCCGCAGGAAGTTCCTCGTCGCTCTCGGTGGCGCGGCGGTCGCCGCACCGGCCGTCGCCGCCATCGCCCCGCACGCCCTCGCCGGCACCACCCAGCGGACCAAGGCGGCCGCGGGCGCGCTGCCGCTGACGATCGTCAACAACAGCGGCTCCTTCGGCAACGCCTCCGTCCACGTGTACATCGTGGGCAACCAGGACGGCCGGCAGGTGCGGGTCACCCCGGACGGCGGCCTCGCGCCGATCGCCCTGTCGGACAACGGCGCCGACGGCTTCACCGACTACGCCATATCCCTCGCCGGGAGCGGGGAGACCCGTCTGTCCCTGCCGCAGATGTCGGGCCGGATCTACGTCTCCCTCGGCCAGAAACTGAAGTTCAAGGCCGTCACCGACGGCAACGGCAACGCGGCCCTGCAGTACCCGGCGGGCTGGGTGTCCTCCGACCCGAGTTTCGCGGTGCTCCACGACTGCGCGGAGTTCACGTACAACTCCTCGGGCATGTTCTGCAACACCACCATGGTCGACATGTTCAGCGTGCCGATGAGCATCCGTCTGACCGGCGCCAAGGACCAGACGACCGGCACGGTGCGCACCGGCGGGCGGGCCGCCGCGTTCGCCGCCGTCCGGAAGGCCGAGGAGTTCGCCAGGCTGGTCGTCGGCGACACGCGGATCATCGCGCCCGGCCACGGCCTGGACGCCGGGCTGTTCGCCAAGGACTACTTCGCCCCGTACATCGACCAGGTGTGGAGCGCCTACACCGGCAAGGACCTGAAGGTCACCACCAACGCGGGCGCCTTCACCGGCCGGGTGCGCGGCGGCAGGCTCACCTTCGACGGACCGGCCTCGGTCTCCTTCGACAAGCCCTCCACCCGGGACGTGCTGTTCTGCGACGGCGCGCTGGCCGCGCCGAACGACGGCAGGACGGGCCCGGTCGCCGCGG
>NZ_BMVJ01000013.1:24052-28857 GCF_014650655.1 Streptomyces anandii JCM 4720 | reverse complement strand
TGCTGGGCGCCGGCTTCAACCGCTCGACCCTGCTGTCCCCGGCCGCCCAGCCGGTGACCGACGCCGCGTCCTTCTACGGCGCCTCGATCACCAACCACTACGCCAAGGCCATGCACGCGGCGACCGAGGACGGGCGGGCGTACGGGTTCGCCTTCGACGACGTGGCGGACTTCGCCTCCTACATCCAGGACACCGCCCCGACCGGGATCCGGCTGACCCTCACGCCGTTCTAGCGGTCCGACCCCTCCCAGCCGTTCCAGCCGTTCGGCGACGGCTCCGGCGTGCGGGACGACGTGTGGCGTAGCAGCGTGGTGGTGTGCCGAAGCCTCCTGCCCCACGCTCGCGCCGGGACCCCTCCCGGCGCAGCTGGCTGCGGGGCGCACCGCCGCCGCGCTGGGTGCGCGTCCTGCCGCCCGTGCTGGTGGTCGGGGTGTGCGTGGCCACGCTGCTCAGCCCCAACCCGCTCGACATCGGGTTCCTGCTGGGCGCCATCCCGCCGCTGGCCGTGCTGTCGTACGGGCCGCTGGCCACCGCGCTGCTCGGCTGCGCGGTGGTCACCCTGCTGAGCGTGCCGCTCTTCCAGCTGAACCACCCGGGCAACACCGACCTGGAGACGATCGTCTTCGTCTCCGTCCTGAGCGTGTTCCTGTCCTTCGTACGCAGCCGACGCGACCGGCAGCTGAGCCTCGAGCGCACGATCGCGGAGGCGGCGCAGCGGGCCGTCGTGCCGCCGGTCCCCGAGCTGGTGGGCCCGGTGCGGTGCGCGGGTCTGTACCGGGCCGCGCAGCGCGGGACCCTGGTCGGCGGGGACTTCTTCGACGTGCGCCGCGGCCCGCACGGGGTACGGGCGGTGATGGGCGACGTGCAGGGGCACGGACTGGCGGCGGTGTCCACGGTCGCCGCGCTGCTCGGCAGCTTCCGCGAGGCGGTGCTCGACCGCCCGGACCTGACGGCCGTCGCGGGCGCGCTGGACCGCAGGCTGGTGGTGGACTCGGCGGAGGTGCGGCACGCGGAGCTGTTCGCCACCGCGGTGCTGCTGGAGTTCGCCGGCGACGCGCGGTCGGTGCGGGTGGTGACCTGCGGTCATCCGGCGCCGGTGCTGCTGCGGGACGGCAAGGCCACGGAGGTCGAGGTGGTGCCCTGGACGCCGCTCGGCCTGGGGCTCGCCGAGTCCGTGCCGGAACAGGAGGGGCACACCCTGCTGCTGCGCCCGGGCGACGTGCTGTTCCTGGCCTCCGACGGCGTCACCGAGGCCAGGGACAGGAGCGGCGCCTTCTACCCCCTGCTCGACCGGCTGCCCCGGCTCGCCGACATCGATCCGGGAGTCCTCGCGGACCACGTGCTGGCCGACCTCCTGGCGCACTGCGGCACGGTCCGGGACGACGTGACCATGCTGGTCCTGGCACCCGCCGGGCCGGACGGCGCGGCGCCCGGCCCCTGACGGCGGCCGTCCGGAGCCCGGACCGCGGCCCGTCGGCGCTCCGGGAGGGGCGTCAGCCGACGTCCCAGAGGAACCGGTGGGTGTGGATGCCGAAGTAGGGGAACGACTGGACCTGGCGCACGCCCTCGATCGGGCGCACCACGTCGTTGACGAAGTCCAGCAGGTCCCGCGGGCCGGGGGTGACGACCTCGGCGAACAGGTCGAAGCCGCCTGAGGTGAGGACCGAGTAGACGACCTCGGCCCGCCCGGCCAGTTCGTCGGCGACCGCGCGGGCGTCGCCGTCCACGGCGATGCCGAGCAGCGCCATGGCCTGACCGCCCATGGCCATCGGGTCGGTGACGCCGACCACCTGGACGGCCTTGGAGTCCAGCAGCCGCTGTAGCCGCTGCCGGGCGGCCGACGCCGACAGCCCCACCCGGGGCCCGAGATCCGCGTACGCGATCCGCCCGTCGGTCTGCAGCTCGCGCAGGATGGCCCGGTCGATGTCGTCCACGTGCGTAGCTTCCCCTCTCCGGCCGGATCGCCCCAGCGTAGTGGCGGGGGCGATCCGCCGGTCGGCCGGTGTCAGCCGGCCAGCTCGGTCAGGGCGGCGGCGAAGAGCTCGGTGTGGCTGTCGACGTCCGCCTCGGTGGTGTCGGGGCACATCAGGGCCATGTTGTGGAACGGGGTGAGCAGGATGCCCCGGTTGGCCAGGTAGAGGTGGAGGAAGTCCTCGAGCTCGGCGTCCGCGGCGGCCGCCGACTCGGTGCCGGTGCGCGGGGCGGGGTCGGTGAAGCGGTACTCGGTGCGCGCGCCGAGCCGGGCGACCGACCAGGGCAGCCCGTGGGCCTCGATGCCCGCGCGCACCCCGGCCTCGAAGCGCTCGCACAGCTTCGCCATCCGGGCGAACGCGTCGTCGGTGAGCACGTGCTCCAGGGTCGCGCGCGTGGCGGCGACGGAGAGCGCGTTGCCCGCCAGGGTGCCGCCGACGCCGCCCATGTCCACCAGGTCCAGGTCGGCGCGGCCGAGCAGCCGGTCGGCGAGTTCGGCGGACAGGCCGTAGGCGCCGGCCGGGATGCCTCCGCCGATCGCCTTGCCGATGGTGAGCAGGTCGGGCTCCAGGTCCCAGGCCGCGGTGCAGCCGCCGGGGCCGGCGGAGAAGGTGTGGGTCTCGTCGTTGATCAGCAGCGTGCCGTACCGCCGGGTCAGCTCGCGCACGCCGTCCAGGTAGCCGGGCTCGGGCAGGACGATGCCGATGTTGGTGAGCGCCGGTTCCATGAGCACGGCGGCGACGTCGCCGTGGGCGAGTTCGCGCTCGAGCTGGGCCAGGTCGTTGAACTCCGCGACGCGGCTGGTCAGGGTGACGTCGCAGGGCGCCCCCACATTGCCCTCGCGGGCGGTGCCGCGGCCGTCCGGGCCGACGACGATGAGCGACTCGTCGACGCTGCCGTGGTAGCAGTAGCTGTTCACGAGGATCTTCGGGCGGCCGGTGACCGCGCGGGCGAGCCGGATCGCCCAGCGGTTGGCGTCGGTCGCGGTCAGCGAGAAGCTCCAGCGGGCCAGTCCGAAGCGGCGGGTGAGCTCGGCGCCGACCCACTCGGCGTCCTCGGTGGGCAGCATGGCGGTGGCGCCGCCCAGTTCGGCGTACCGGCGCCGTACCGCGTCGGCGACGACCTCCGGCGAGTGGCCCGCCATGGCGCCGGTGTCGCCCAGGCAGAAGTCGATGTACTCGTGTCCGTCGACGTCGGTGACGCGGGCGCCCCGGGCGGAGTCCAGGTAGCGGGGGAAGGCGCCGGCGGTCTTGTTCATCCACGTCATCGGCACCCGGCCGAACAGGTGCTCGGCACGGTCGTACGCGGCCTTCGAACGCGGGTTGCGCCGCTCGGCCTCGGCGCTCTCGCGGGCGAGCAGGTGGTGCAGGCGGGTGCGGTCCATGAGGGGTCCCGGTGGTCGGCGGCGGTGGAATACCGGGATCGTACGAGCGAAAAAGTCGCCATGACAAGCACTGAGCGCAAGAATCAATCGTCACGGCAACTGATTCGAGCGCGGAGGGCTGGTGGGGATCAACCGGGGCGGGCCCTCGAACGCGGCACCGGAGCTCGAACGTCCGGGACCGAAACGCCAGGTCGCGCCACCCCTTCCGTCCCGTAGAAATATCTACGAGCATGCGTGGCCGTGGCCGACGGACGACCTCCCGGAGCGGAACATGACCAGTGCCAGGGGCGTGCACGGCGTGGAATGGCTCGCCGCCGCCGCGCCCGATCCGCGGGCGTGCAAGCGGGCGTGGGACGAGGGCGACGGCGTCGCGCTGCTGGCCGCCGGCCGCTTCTGGGACGTGCTCAGCGTGCCGGACCGGCTGGGCCTGCTGGCGCTGGAGATGCTGTGGCAGCCCGCGCTGCCGGTTCCCGGGCCGACGCTGGTGGACACGGCCGCGCACCGGGTCGGCTTCTTCCTGCCGCCCGATCCCGGGGGCGGCTGGATCGGGGCGGGGGTACGGCACGCGAGCAGGGGCTCCTGGGTCGCCGTACCGCCGCCGTACCGGCCCACGCGCTCCCTGGAGTGGCTGGTACCGCCCGACGGCACCGGCTCCCTGCACCGGCCCGCGGCCCTGGAATCGGCCCTGCGCCTGGCCAACGGAACGCTCACGGTGCTGCCGTCGCTCCCCTGACGCGTCGACGGCCCCCGCGCGGGCGACCCGCGATCAGGCCGCCGCAGTGCAGCCCGCCGCGCAGAGTTCGCCGTGGTCGGGGGTGGTGCAGGCGACGGTGCGGGGCGGCACCGGGGCGGTGCGGACGGTCGCGCCGGGTGATGTGACGGTGGACGGCAGGGAGGTGTAGGCGATGCGGCTCGGGGTGGGGGGCTCGCCGAGCGGTGTGCGGCGGGCCCGCAGCAGGGTGCCCGTGCCGATGGCGCCGGCGATGACCACGCCGCCGATCACCAGGGCGCCCCGGGCGCCCGCGGTCTGCATCAGCAGGCCGAGCAGCGGAGGGCCGACCAGGCTCCAGCCGGTGCTCGCGCTGCGCCAGACCCCGAGGACCCGGCCGCGCATGTGCGGCGGCGGGTCGGTCTGCAGGACGGTCGTGCCCGCGGTGTCGGAGACCGACTCCACGACCGCCATGGGGGCGACGAGCACCATCAGGACCCACAGGCTCGGGGAGAGCCCGGCGCCGATCTGCAGCAGCGCGCCGGCCACGGCCAGGGCGCCGACGAGCCGCACGGAGGGACTGCGCAGGCGTCCGGCCAGGACCGCGCCGGCCACGCCGCCCACCGCCAGCACGGTCGACACCGTGCCGAAGGCGCCGGCCGCGCCGCCCAGCGGGCCGGTGACCAGTACGGCGAGGGTGAGGGCGTAGTTCCGGCCGAAGATGCCGCTGATCGCGGTGAT
>NZ_BMVJ01000013.1:21318-24021 GCF_014650655.1 Streptomyces anandii JCM 4720 | reverse complement strand
GCCGGCCAGCGCGACGAGGCGGGGGCGGCGCAGGAAGAAGGCCAGGCCCTCCCGGGCGCCTGTGCCGCACCGGGACGGGGCGGCCGACGGGCTCGGCCGGACGGCGGGCCCGGTCTGCGGTTCGGCGGCGGGGTGGGGGCGCAGGAAGGGGATGACCGCGGCGACGGCGAGGAAGGACAGCCCGTTCACCGCGTACGCCGCTCCCGGGCCCCAGCAGCCGATCACCACACCGGCCAGCGCGGTGCCGCCCACACGGCCCGCTCCGCTGACCACCGAGCCCAGCGCGATGGACGAGGGCACGTCCTTCGGCGGTACGAGGTCGTTGCCGAGCAGGGCGCAGGCGGGCGCGTCGACGGTGGCGATCAGGCCGGTGACGGCGGCGAGCACCATCAGGACCGGGACGGACAGCCGGTCGGTGACCACGAGGGCGGCGGTCACGAAGCCGACCAGCGCGAGCAGCGCCTGGCTCACCGAGGCGGTGATCCGGCGCGGCCAGGCGTCGACGGCGGCGCCGCCGGCCAGCCCCAGCAACAGCCCTGGCGCGGCCTGCGCGGACAGCGACAGACCGGTCGCCGCGGCGGAGCCGGTGAGGTGGAGGACCAGGAGGTTCTGCGCGGTCAGCTGCATCCAGGTGCCCGCGTTGGACACCAGATTGGCCGCCGACCACCAGCGCATGCCGGGGTGGCGCAGGGCGCGCCACGGGGCGCGGTCCTCGGCCGTGGCCCTGGCGGGGCGCGGTCGCCGGGGCGAGGGAAGGATCACGCGGCGCGGTCCCGCGGCGTGCGGGCGCGCGGGCGCGGCGGGGGAGGTGGAGTGAGAAGGCACGGAGGAACGCTCGTGTGGGAGGACCGGACGGCTTGCCGTGCTGTGCCGCCAGGGGCGGCTCGGCGTTGAGACGTGGTCCGGCACAGCGGCTGCCCATCCTCACAGACGCCACGGGACAGTCGTTCCGCCCGGCCGGTCACGATGGCCGCGTGACGCCCCAACTGCCGCGCGAGGCTCGGGAGTCCGGGGTGCGGTGGCGTTCCTCACAGGAAGCGGCGTACGTCCGTCCGGCACGTGACGTGGATCTCCGTGACCGGTGGGCGGAGGCCGGACCGGTCCCCCGTTCCGGTCCCACCTCCGCGTACGGGGCGCCGGCTGCCCCGCGGTCCCTCGTCCAGGGGCGCGGCTGCCCCGCGGCCCGTCGAAGCTACGCGCCATGCCCGGGCGCCGGGTACCGCGCCGGTGCTCTTTCGGCCGCGTTCCGGGCTCATGCGTGCACAGGTGCGTCCGGTACGTCCTCGTTCATCCCGGCCGGGATTCGCCGCCGAGGGCGGGCGGCTCCAGGTCGCCCACCGCCAGGTGCGCCAGGACGACCTCGTACTGGTCGCTGCCCGTGGTGAGCAGCCGGCGTTCGAGGACGGGCTCCGCGCCGCGCACGTGCTCGCGCACGGTCTGTGCGTGCATCCCGAGCAGGTGCGCGGCACGCTCGGCGTTGCCCCCGGCGGCGATCCAGGCGCGCAACGTGCCCCGCAGATCCCGCCCGTCGGCCGTCAACCGCCCGAGCAGTTCGTGAGCCCACGCCCGCACCGCCGTCCCGGCGAGCAGATCGGCGAACCGTACGACGCCGTCGCCCGCGGACCCTTCGGGGACCGGGTCCAGGGATGCCTGGGTGTTCAGGGCGAGGTGGACGGCGGCCCGGGCGGGGAGATGGGTGAGGTCCGTGCCGAGGAGTTCCCCGGCTCGCTCCATCCGGGCGCGGACCGTGTTGCGGCTCACTCCGAGGATGCGGGCCGCGGCGACGGCGGTGAACTCCAGGCCCAGCCGGGTCGTGGCGAGGAGTTCGGCGCGTGTGTGGTGCGCCAGCGCGTCCAGCGGCCGCAGCAGCCGGGCCGACCAGGCGCGCAGGGCCTCGGGGTCCATCAGCCGCTCGGGACGGGTGCGTTCGGCGTACATCGCCGCGCCGTGCGGGCTGAACCGGGCCACCGCCAGCGCGCTCACCGCCTGGGCGTACCCCGTCGCCGTACGGGCGAGCCCGTGCCGGGCGCTGCCGCCGAGGTACGTGCCGGGGCGCGCGGCGACGAGCGCGCGCAGTGCGTCTCCGGCGCCCCGGCCGCCGTCCCCGCCGCTCCCGCCGCCCTGTCCGGGGGCGACGACGATCACATGCTCGTCGTCGGCGGGGCACAGCACCACCAGGGCCCGCCCTCCGGTCGCGTCCAGGCAGTCGGCGGCCAGCCGGTCGCGTGCGTCGCGACGCCCCTCCACGACGTACACACGGGCGGTGTCCGCGTCCAGGAGGCCGGGCCACAGCCCCGCGGCCACCCGGCGGGCCGAGACGGTGTCCTCCACCATGAGCAGTTGCAGGACCGCCAGCCGCAGCGCGGCGGTCGCCCGTTCCAGCCGGCGTCCGGCACTGGCCGTCTCGTGGGCCCGCAGCAGCAGTTCGACAACGGCGGCGGTACTGCTGAACAGTTCGGCGCCCTGCCGGTCGAAGGGGGTGGGGCCGGCGACGGCCAGCACACCGGCGGCGGACGGGGGCGGGGCGCCGACGCGCACCACGCGCAGATGCCGTTCACGGTCCTGCAGCGCCGCCGACGCCAGGCGGCCTGCCAGGACGTCCGCGACCAGTTTCTCGTCGAGGGCGACCGGCTCGCCGGCGAGGAGGGCTCCGTCGCCGTCGAGGAGGCAGGCCGTGCCTCCCACGGACTCTGCGAGCCACGC
>NZ_BMVJ01000013.1:18328-21296 GCF_014650655.1 Streptomyces anandii JCM 4720 | reverse complement strand
GACGACCTTGCGCACATCGCGCCCCGCGGGCCGCAACTGGTCGAGGAGTTCCTCCGCCCAGGCGGCCCCGCTGCTCCCGCTCCGCTGTGCCCCGGCGTCCCGGTCCTCCCGGTCGGCCATGTCGGCCCTCTCCCAGTCCGTCGCGTTGACCTCGGTGTTCTTCGCCCGGGACGTTACCAGGGGGTGCGCCGGCCGCCCGGGGCCGGACGCGTCGCGCATGCCGGTCCCGGCGCGGAGAAGGCGGCTTCGCCGGCGGTGCACGGGGGGAGGTGACGGCCGGCGAAGCCGCGGCGCCCGGGGCCGGGGGGACAGCACCCGAGCGGTACACAGCTCTGCTTCCCCGGGATGGGCGGAGTACGCCACGAAGTTCGCCGGCCGCCCCGCCGGTGGCCGGGGAGCGGTGCCGTACGGCATAAGCTCGGTGAATGGCGAAGTACTTCGACGTGCACCCCGACAACCCCCAGCCGCGCGCGGTCCGGCAGATCGCGGACAGCGTGCGCGAGGGGGCGCTGATCGCGTATCCGACCGACTCCTGCTACGCCCTCGGCTGCGGGCTCGGCAGCCGGGAGGGCGTGCAGCGGATCCGCTCGATCCGGCACCTGGACGACCGGCACCATTTCACCCTGGTGTGCCAGGACTTCGCGCAGCTCGGCCAGTTCGTCCGGGTCGACAACGACGTCTTCCGCGCCATCAAGGCGTCCACGCCCGGCAGTTACACCTTCATCCTCCCGGCGACCCGGGAGGTGCCGCGCATGCTGCAGCATCCCAAGAAGAAGACGGTGGGGGTGCGCATCCCGGACCACGTCGTCACCCAGGCCCTGCTCTCGGAGCTCGGCGAGCCGCTGCTGTCGAGCACGCTGCTGCTGCCCGACGAGGAGGAGCCGATGACGCAGGGCTGGGAGATCAAGGACCGGCTCGACCACGTGGTGGACGCGGTGGTCGACTCCGGCGACTGCGGCACCGAGCCGACCACGGTGATCGACTTCTCCGGCGGCGAGGCCGAGATCGTGCGCCGGGGAGCGGGCGACACCTCCCGCTTCGAGTAGCGGCGGCCGACCCCGCGGTGAGGCCCCGGTGGCCCGCGGTTCCCGAGAAGCGGGCGGCCCCTCGATTCCGACGAGGCCCGACCGCTCCGGGGGTGCGGCAATGCGCGGGGGCCCGCCCGAGGAGACCGGTCGTCCTCGAGGTCTCGGCGTTCAGGGCGAGTTCGGCGCGGTGACGCGCGGGCCGCGCCCCGGTTACGACGAGGCGTCATCCCCGCGGTTGCCGTGAAGGCCGGGCCGCCCGGCGGTTCCGGTGAAGGGGGGATCGCCCTGCGGTGGCCATGAGACGCGCGGCACGGGCACACCCGCTGTGGCCGTGCTCGCGCCGGCCGTGGCCGTCTCCGCCCGGACGGGCGCGGTGCCGACGTCGGCCGGGCCCGCCGGTCTGCCCCGGGCCCGGCCGGGCCCGGGCCAAGACCGGGAGCGCGACCCGGCCCCGGCCGGGGCTCGCGGGCCGTGTCCGTGCGAGCGGCCCGCAGTCGCGGTGAGGCCCGGACCACCCCGCCCGTAGCGATCTGGCCCGGGTCGCCCCGCGGTACCGATCAGACCCAGGCCGCCCCGCCGTTCCGACCAAGCTCAGCCCGCTCCCCGGCTCCGACCAGGCCCACCCGTCCCCGTGAGTTCCGCCTCGTGCGAGGCGGGCGCGGGGCGGGACGCCGCCCGGGTCCCGGGGCCTTGGGCCCGGGGCGAGGAGGAGAACTCGGCCGCGCGTGCCACCATGGCCATGATCCACCCGCCCCGCCCGGCCGCCCCGCCCCATGGCCCCCGGCCCCGTCGGGCGGAAGACACCCGCAGCGGCCGGTGAGGCCCTCGCCGGCGACGAGCAGAGAGGCAGCGCCCCATGACCGCCGTACAGGGAGAGGCCGTTGAGATCCCGACCGGGGACGGCACCGCCGACGCGTATCTGGCCAGTCCCTCCGACGGCGCCGCCCACCCGGGCGTCCTCCTGTACCAGGACGCCTTCGGTCTGCGCCCGCACCTGAGGTCGATGGCCGACCGGATCGCGGCGGCCGGCCACACGGTGCTGGTGCCCAACGTCTTCTACCGGCACGGGCGCGCACCCGTAGTGGAACTCCCCGAGTTCATCGACCTGTCCGAGCGGCCGGACGTCTTCGCGCGGGTCGCCCCGCTCATCCAGTCCCACACACCCGCCCTCGCACGGCGCGACGCGGGCGCGTACCTGGACTTCCTGGCCGGCCACCCCCTGGTCGCCGAGGGGCCGGTGGCGGTCACCGGGTACTGCATGGGCGCCCGGCTGTCGCTGCTGGCCGCCGGCGCGTACCCGGACCGGGTCGCGGCGGCCGCCGGGTTCCACGGCGGGCGGCTGGCCACCGACGCCCCGGACAGCCCCCACCTGGTCGCCGGGCAGGTCGAGGGAGAGCTGTACTTCGGCCACGCCGACCAGGACCCGTCGCTGCCGCCCGAGCAGATCGAGCGCCTGGAAACCGCTCTCTCGGCGGCGGGCGTACGCCACCGCTGCGAGGTCTACCCCGGTGCGCGGCACGGGTTCACCCAGGCCGACACGGACGCGTACGACCGCGAGGCCGACGAGCGCCACTGGTCGGTGCTGCTCGACCTGCTCCGCCGCACCTTCTGACCTCGGTCGCCTTCATTGACATGGACGCGCCCCGGCGCGACTCTGAGAGCGCTCTCACTTCAGGTACGGACCAACCCCGACCCGTACCCCGACCCCACCGGAGGTGGAGCGTGCTCGCAAGACTCAAGGTTCTGGCGACGACGGGAGCCGCGGCCCTCGTCGGCGCGCTGCTCGGACTCGGCGCCCCGGCGCCGGCCGAGGCCGCGACGCCGGACACGGTCCCACTGAAGATCACCAACAACTCGGGCCTCGGCCAGCCCGTCTACCTCTACGACCTCGGCACCTCGCTGACGACCGGTCAGCAGGGCTGGGCGGACGCCGGCGGCGC
>NZ_BMVJ01000013.1:10568-18306 GCF_014650655.1 Streptomyces anandii JCM 4720 | reverse complement strand
CTTCCACCCCTGGCCGGCCGGCGGCAACCCGCCCACGCCCGCCCCGGACGCCTCGATCCCGGGGCCGGCCGCCGGGCAGTCCACGACCATCCGGATCCCGAAGTTCTCCGGCCGGATCTACTTCTCCTACGGGCAGAAGCTCGTGTTCAAGCTGACCACCGGCGGTCTGGTCCAGCCCGCCGTGCAGAACCCGAGCGACCCCAACCGCAACATCCTGTTCAACTGGTCGGAGTTCACGTACGACGACTCGGGCCTGTGGATCAACAGCACCCAGGTGGACATGTTCTCCGTGCCCTATGCGGTGGGCGTCCAGCGCGCCGACGGGAGCACGGTGAGCACCGGCCATCTCAAGTCCGGCGGCTACAACGGCGTGTTCGGTGCGCTGCGGGCCCAGTCCGGCGGCTGGGGCGGCCTGATCCAGACCCGGTCGGACGGCACCGTGCTGCGCGCGCTGTCCCCCGGGCACGGTCTGGAGACCGGCGCCCTGCCGGGCGGCGTGCTCGACGACTACATCAACCGGGTGTGGCAGAAGTACGCCTCGACCACCCTCACGGTCACACCCTTCGCCGACCGGCCGGGCACCAAGTACTACGGGCGGGTCTCGGGCAGCGTCATGAACTTCACCAACTCCTCCGGCGCCGTGGTCACCAGCTTCCAGAAGCCGGACGCGGACAGCGTCTTCGGCTGCCACAAACTGCTGGACGCCCCCAACGACCAGGTGCGCGGGCCCATTTCACGCACGCTGTGCGCCGGATTCAACCGCTCCACCCTGCTGGTGAACCCCGACCAGCCGGACACCTCGGCCTCCGGCTTCTACCAGGACCCGGTGACCAACCACTACGCGCGGATCATCCACGAGCGGATGGCCGACTCCAGGGCGTACGCGTTCGCCTTCGACGACGTGGGCAATCACGAGTCCCTGGTCCACGACGGCGCCCCGCTGCAGGGCTACCTCACCCTCGATCCCCTGAACTAGACGGCGGACGGTCTCCCACGGGTCCGGTGGCGGCGGCACGCGTCACCGGACCCAACTCGTGTGAGCAGGATGATCGTTGTTACGGTGCACGGCGTGTCTGACTCCTCGCGCGATACCGTCGAAGGCGCCGGCTGGAGCGCCTCCGAACCCGGCACGTACCGCAAACTGCTGCCCGGCCGGGTCAAGAAGCTGTCCTGGCTGGATCCCCGGACCCTGTGGGCGGCGCGCAACGGCGTGGTCGCGTCCTGGTTCGGCGATCCGACGGGCCGCACCCGGGCCCGCTGGGTGGCCCAGCGGGCGGCGGCCGGCGCACCCGCCGACAAGGTGATCCGGCGCGAGGAGGCGGACCGGTTCTCCTTCATGGTGATCGGGGACACCGGCGAGGGCGACGAGTCGCAGTACGCCGTCGTGCCCGGCTTCCTGAGGGTGAGTCAGGGGACTTCCTTCGGTGTGATCGCCAGTGACGTGATCTACCCGGTCGGCAGGGCCGACGACTACGGCACCAAGTTCTTCCGCCCGTACCGCGATTATCCGGCGCCGCTGTACGCGATACCCGGCAACCACGACTGGTACGAGGATCTGGGCGGCTTCATGCGGGTCTTCTGCGGGGACGCCCCGCCGTTGCCGCCGGAGCCCAGGCCCCGGCCGCTCGGCCGCGACTGGTGGCGGGCCCTGCTGTGGCACCGGCCGCGACCGGCCGACGAGCAACGCCTGGCCGAAGCACGGGAGTTGCGCTCGGCGCCCGGTCAGCGGGCCGTCCAGCCGGGGCCGTACTGGGCGATCGACGCCGGGCCCGTGCGGATCGTCGGCATCGACACCGGTCTGCTGGGCACGATCGACGCCGAACAGGGCGCCTGGCTGCGGGAGGTGTCGCGGGGGCCCCGGCCCAAGATCCTCCTCACCGGTTCCCCGCTGTACGTGGACGGCGAGCACCACCCCTGCCCGATCGAGGGCGGCGGCACCGTCGACGACATCGTCCGCGACCCGGCGCACCACTACGTGGCGGCGATCGGCGGCGACATCCACAACTACCAGCGCTACCCGGTGGAGGTGGGCGGCCGCACGATCCAGTACGTCGTCTCCGGGGGCGGCGGCGCGTTCATGCACGCCACGCACACCATCCCGCGCGTGTCCGTGGGCGGCGTCGAGGAGACCGGCTTCCGCTGCTATCCACTGCGCGGCGACTCCCTCGCCTTCTACAGCCGCCTCTACGGCCGCCGGCTGCGGCTGCGCCGCTTCTTCACGCTCACCGAGGCGGAGGCGATGGCCGTGGTCGCCGAACGGATCGGGGTGCCGCCGGTGCGGAGCCCGGGCGCGCCCGTGCGGGTCACCCGGCGGGTCCGGCTGGTCGCGAGCCTGCTGGGGGCCGGCCGCCGCACGGACCGCCGGGCCCGCCTCCGGCTGCCCGTGCGGAAGATCTACACCCGGTTGTTCTCGCCGAGTTCGGCCACCTACAGCCCGCCCTTCTTCAAATCCTTCCTGCGCCTGGACGTCACTGCGGAGGCGATCCGCCTGCGCTGCTTCGCGGCCACCGGCAACCTCGCCCAGGAACTCGACCCACCCGTCGAGGACGAGGTGACCGTCCCGCTGGTGTGACCGGTGCGGGCGGGACCGGGGCCGAAGGACCGTCGCGCGAGGCCCTCCGGGGAGGGGCGGCCGGTGTCACCAGCGGCCCGGTTCGCTGCCCGTGACGGGCTGGGAGGGGCGGCCGTCCACGCCCACCGGGACCTCGCCGGCGAGCATCACCCGGTGCATGACGCGCGGGTGGCCGAGGTGGGCGTTGTCGCTGGGGGCCAGGTGGATGACGGCCCGGTTGTCCCAGAAGGCCACGCTGCCCGGCTCCCAGCGGAAGCGGACGGTGTACTCCGGCCGGACCGCCTGCTCCAGCAGCATGTCCAGGACGGCCGCGCTCTCCGCGCGCGAGAGGCCCTCGATCTGCTCGACGTAGTAGCCGTTGACGAACAGCAGCCGCTCCCCCGTCACGGGGTGCACGCGCACGAGCGGGTGCACGGTGGCGATCTGATGCTCCATCAGGTGACGGACGTAGGCGTCGTCGCCGGGGCGCATCCGGTAGCCGACGCCGAGCCGGTGCTCGGCGCGCAGGCCGTCGGCGAAGGCGCGCACCGGGGCGGAGAGGCCGGCGTAGGCGGCGGCCAGGTTGGACCAGGTGGTGTCACCGCCGTAGGGCGGGACGGTCTCGGCGCGCAGGATCGTCGCGGCGGGCGGGTCGACGCGCGCGCCGTGGTCGCAGTGCCAGCCGCGCAGCAACGTGTGCCGGCGCCGGTTCAGCCACTCCTCGTGGTCCATGCCGAACCGCCCGCCGAGTTCGAGTCGGTCCGCGGTGGTCTCGATCTCGGGCACGTCCGCGGGCGAGGCGCCGCCGCGCCGCCGCAGGACCACCGGTTCCCCGAAGCGGCGGGCGAACGCCACATGGCCCGCGTGGTCCAGCCGCTGTCCGCGGAAGAACACCACCTTCCAGCGCAGCACCGCAGCGCGGATCGCGGCGATCTGGGCGTCGTCCGGCCCGGCGGCGAGGTCCACCCCGGTGATCTCGGCCCCGATGTGCCCGGCGACCGGGTGCACCCCGATCCCGCCGGTCCGCCCGGTGTCCGCCGCTCGCGTGTCCGTCGTCATGCGCGCCTCCCGCATCTCGGTGACCGGTCCGCTCCAGAAGATCGTGACAGCGTTCGACGCCCGGGGCGAGGCGTCGGGATACTGGCCGTACGGCACAGTCAACGGGAAGGCACACCGTGATCGGCATCCCGGCGCACACCCTGAACGACGGCACACCGCTCCCCGCGATCGGCCTGGGCACCTGGCCGATGGACGACACCGAAGCCGAACGCGCCGTGCGCGACGCCCTCGGCGTCGGCTACCGCCTGATCGACACGGCGGTCAACTACCGCAACGAGACGGGCGTGGGCCGCGCGATCGCCGGCTCCGGCGTCCCGCGCGAGGAGATCGTGGTGACGACGAAGCTCCCGGGCCGGCACCACGGGTACGAGGAGACCCTCGCCTCGTTCGAGGAGTCCCGGCGGCGGCTCGGCCTGGACCGGGTGGACCTGTACCTCATCCACTGGCCGCTGCCCCGGGTCGGAAAGTACGTGGAGTCCTGGAAGGCCATGATCAAGCTCCGTGAGGACGGGCTGGTGCGCTCGATCGGCGTCTCCAACTTCACCCGCGAGCACATCGAGCGTCTCGAGAAGGAGACCGGGGTGCTGCCCGCGGTGAACCAGGTCGAGATGCACCCCCTGTTCCCGCAGCGGGAGCTGCGCGCCTTCCACGCGGACAAGGGCATCCGCACCGAGAGCTGGAGTCCGCTGGGCCGCGGCTCGCGCCTGCTGGCGGACCCCGCGGTCCTGGGGGTGGCCGGGGCCCTCGGGGTGACCCCCGCCCAGGCGGTCCTGCGCTGGCACACCCAGCTCGGCGCGGTCCCGGTCCCGAAGTCCTCCGACCCGGCCAGGCAGCGCGAGAACCTGGACGTCCTCGGCTTCGAGCTCGCCCCGGCCCAGCTCGAGACCCTCGCCCTCGATCCCCCGCAGCGCCTCGGCGGCGACCCGGAGACCCACGAGGAGTTCTGACCGGGCCTGGGTACCCGGGGGTCGCCAGTGACGCGCGGGACGTGAGGAAGGTGGTTCGCGTGGCCGGGGACGAGCGGTTGCGGGAGTACCGGCGCAAGCGGGACTTCGGGCGCACGCGCGAGCCGTCGGGGCGGCGGGAGACGCCCGGGCCGGAGCCCCGGTTCGTGGTGCAGATCCACGACGCGCGGCGGATGCACTTCGACTTCCGGCTCCAGGTGGGCGACGTGCTGAAGTCCTGGTCGGTGCCGAAGGGGCCCTCCGGCGACCCGCACGACAAGCGGCTCGCCGTGCCCACCGAGGACCATCCGCTGGAGTACGAGGACTTCGAGGGCGTGATCCCGAAGGGCGAGTACGGCGGCGGCACGGTGATCGTCTGGGACCGCGGTACGTACGAGCCGCTGAGTCACGACCGCAGGGGGCGGCCCGTCGGCTTCGCCGAGTCGCTGGAGCACGGGCACGCCACCTTCCGGCTGCGCGGCTCCAAGCTGCGCGGCGAGTACGCGCTCACCCGCTTCCGGGGCGGGCGGGACGGCGGGGAGGAGGAGGCGTGGCTGCTCGTGCGCAAGGCCGGCGGCGGCCCGGCCGGCGGGCACAGCACCCCCGATCCGCGCCGGGCCCGCTCCGTGCGCACCGGCCGCACCCTGGCCCAGGTTGCGGCCGAGGGCGGGGAGGAGTGAGAGGACCGGGGCGTCTCAGCCGCGGTGGGCCCTGTGGGCGCGCAGCGCGGCGAGGGCCCGGTCGGCGTGGGTGTTCATGCGCAGTTCGCTGCGGACGACCTCCAGTACCGTACGGTCCTCGGCGAGCACGAAGGTGGCCCGCTTGGTGGGTGCCAGTGAGAAGCCGCGCAGCACACCGAAGCGTTCCCGTACGGCGCCGTCGGCGTCGGACAGCAGCGGCATGCCGAGCCCGTGCCGCCCGGTGAACTCCCGCTGTCGCTCCACCGGGTCCCCGCTGATGCCGACCGGCCGGGCGCCCACGGCCGCGAACTCGGCGGCGAGGTCCCGGAAGTGGCAGGCCTCGGCCGTGCAGCCGGGGGTGAGGGCGGCCGGGTAGAAGAACAGCACCACCGGCCCGCCGGCGAGCAGTCCGGTCAGGGTGCGCACGGTGCCCGTCTCGTCGGGCAGGGCGAAGTCCTCGACGGTGTCGCCCGCCTTCACGGGGGCGCTCATGCCCTGCTGTCCGCACTCTTGGCCACGCCCCGCGCCCACAGCACCAGGGGTACCTGGAGGGGCAGCCGCCCGAACGCCACCGCGCGCTGCGGGGCGGGGCGGCGGCGCCAGTCCACGGCCATCTTGACGTTCGCCGGGAAGACGCCGACGAAGAAGGCGGCCGTCGCGAGGGCGGCCGCCCTGCGGGTCCTCGGCAGGGCCACGCCCGCGGCCAGCGCGAGTTCGGCGGCGCCGCTGGCGTAGGTCCAGGCGCGGCGGCCGCCCGGCAGGGCGCGCGGGACGATCCCGTCGAACTGGCGGGGCGCGGCGAAGTGCGCGGCTCCCGCGGTGGCCAGCAGACCGGCGAGCAGCAGGGACGAGCGTTCGGACCGGGGCACGGTTCCTCCTCGTGGGTGATCTGCCGCGCGATCCTACTGGACGGTAAGTATGTGGTCGCGGCCGAGAGGGCCACCCGTTCCGGGGAAACCGCCCGCGAGGAGGCTTGACGAGAAGTCGGTACGTCGACATTCCAGCCGTGACCCTCCCGCTCATCGCGCCCATGCTCGCCACGCCCGGCACCCTGCCGCCCGCCGCGCAGGACGCGCGCTGGGCGTACGAGACCAAGCAGGACGGCCAGCGTGCGGTCGCCTACCTGGACGGCGCCGGCGGCCTGCTGCTGCGGGCGCGCTCCGGGGAGGACATCACCGCCGCCTACCCCGAACTGCGGCCCCTCGGCCGGGCCCTGGGCGGCACGCCCGCGATCCTGGACGGCGAGGTGCTGGCCCTGGACGAGGAGGGCCGTGCCGACTTCCAGCTGCTGCAGGGCCGCATGGGCCTGGCCCACGCCCCGGACCGCGCG
Organism: Streptomyces anandii JCM 4720; assembly: GCF_014650655.1. GTDB lineage: Bacteria > Actinomycetota > Actinomycetes > Streptomycetales > Streptomycetaceae > Streptomyces > Streptomyces anandii. Next base: position 11,742 of record NZ_BMVJ01000013.1, on the reverse strand, counting down.
GCGCGCCGGGCCGCCCAAGTGCCGGTCCACCTGGTGCTGTTCGACCTGATGTACCTCGGGACGCGCCGGCTGGTCCGGATGCCCTACGCCGGGCGCCGCGAGCGGCTGGCGGAGCTGGGCCTCTCGGGGCCGTACTGGTCGACTCCCGGGGCCATCGTCGGGCACGGCGCCGAGGCGCTGGCGGCCACCCGTGAGCACCGTATGGAGGGCCTGGTCTGCAAGCGGCTGGACTCGGTCTACGAGCCGGGGGTGCGGTCCCGCGCCTGGATCAAGATCCGCAACATGGCGAGCGAGGACGTCCTGGTGGGCGGCTGGCTGCCCGGCAAGGGCCGGCTGACCGGGCTGCCGGGCGCGGTGCTGGTGGGCCAGCGGGCGGGCGGCCGGCTGCGGTACGTGGGCAGCGTGGGCACCGGCTGGAGCGAGGCGGAGCGGGAGGAGCTGGCCGGGCTGCTGGCGGCCCTGGCCAGCGACGTGTGCCCCTTCGATCCCGTACCGGCGGCGCGCGGGGCGCGCTGGGTGCTGCCCCGGCTGGTCGGGGAGGTCCGCTACAGCGTCCGCACCCGGGCCGGGATGCTGCGCCAGCCCTCCTGGCTCCGCCTCCGCCCGGACCTCGCCCCCGAGGACGCGGCGGCGGACCTGCCGGAGGGCCCCCTCGGCCGCGGCCCGGGCGCCTGAATCCGCGGGACGCGGGGGTCGCGAGCGGTGCGTGTCGTGGTCGGTCACGCAGGGGGGTGGCCAAGGTCTATCGTGTCCCGCATGTCCGTGCCCGAGCTGATCCGTGTCGTCTCCCGTGACTCGCCCATGGCGCTCGCCCAAGTGGCGCGCGTACGCGCCGAGTTGGCTGCCGCGCACCCAGGGGTGCGCACCGAGGTCGTACCGGTGCGGACCACCGGTGACAAGTGGCTCGGCGACCTGTCGAAGGTCGAGGGCAAGGGGGCGTTCACGAAGGAGGTGGACGCCGCGCTGCTGGCCGGCGAGGCGGATCTCGCGGTGCACTGCCTGAAGGACGTGCCCGCCGACCGGCCGCTGCCGGCGGGGACGACGTTCGCCGCGTTCCTGAAGCGTGACGACGTCCGGGACGCCCTCGTTCACCCCGACGGGCTCACCCTGGACCGGCTTCCGGCCGGCACCAGGATCGGCACGTCGGCGGTACGCCGGGTCGCCCAGCTGGCCG
>NZ_BMVJ01000013.1:5979-10543 GCF_014650655.1 Streptomyces anandii JCM 4720 | reverse complement strand
CGACCCACCCGCACCTGCGGTGCGTGCCCTTCCGCGGCAACGCCAACCGGAGGCTGGAGAAGCTCGCCGCCGGCGAGGCCGACGCGCTGCTGCTCGCGGTCTCCGGCCTGGAGCGCATCGGACGGCAGGACATGATCAGTGAGGTGCTGTCCCCGGAGACGATGATGCCGCCGATCGGCGCGGGCATCCTCGCCCTGCAGTGCCGCGAGGGCGACACCGAGCTGATCGAGGCCGTCTCCGCGCTCGGCGACCGCGACACCTACCGCGAGGCCACCGCGGAACGCATGTTCCTGCACGTGCTGCAGGGCCACTGCAACAGCCCGATCGCGGGATACGCGCGCGTGGACCGCGGCGGCGAACTCTCCCTGCGGGCCTGCGTCTTCACCCCCGACGGCAAGACCCGGCTGAACGCCCACGAGTGGGCCGGCCGTCTGGACGCGGCCACGCTCGGCACCTCGGTGGCCGTGTCCCTGCTGCGCCAGGGCGCCCGCGAAATCATCGACGGCATCCCACACTGAGGCGGCGCGCACGGCCGTCCGGCGGTTCTTCGTAGCGCGCCGGGCCGGTGGTGGGCTGTGCCGCGCCCGGCCGGCCCGCGGTGCGCCGTGGCGCGCCCGGTCTAGGGTGCGTCGTGGCGCGTCCGGTCAGGGGTGCGTCGTACCGCAGTCCGTCGCCGGGGGCGCTCCGCGGTGCGGGTGGTCAGTTAGTTTGTGGGGCCCTGTTCGGCCTGGTCTCGTAGGTAGTTGCTGATCTGGTGGGCCAGGCCGCCCGGGGCGCCCGGGCAGGGGGCGCCCGCCCCGACGGCGTCCTCGTGCGCGCCGATGCCGCCGGTCCACAGCCGGCGGTCGCACCACTCGTCGTCGACGCGCAGCTGCACCTGGACGTCGATCTGCGACAGGGCGGCCTCGGGTCCGGCGGCGTACAGCACGGCGGTGACCCGGCGCAGCGGGTGGACGTCGAAGCCCTCGACGAACTGCGAGTTGCGCCAGTCGACGAAGGCGCCCTCCCCGTCGGGGCCGATCCGCACGTCGATCTGGCCGTCCTCGAGATGGATGCCGAAGTGCCGGGTGCCGCGGTTCTCGACGGTGACCCGCAGCCGGAAGTACGTCAGCCCCTCGGCGGCGTCGTCGCGTCCGCGCGGCGGCTCGGCCTGCTCCAGACGATGGACGCGGACCCGCAGACCGGCATGCTCGTCGTACTCCTGCCAGTCCCCGACCACGTTGGGCTCGTACACGGTGCACCTCTCGACTTCCAAGAGCTGCTTCCTATCTGTGCGCCGAGCACACTGTCAAATGCGCGTAATGCGCCGTGGCCAGGGAATTCGCCCCCTTTGATCGGTGATCAAGCCGTGCGCTGGAGAAATCCCGCGACGGGCCGTCACGGCGATCGCCGCGGGCGTGCCGCACATCACGTCCGTGCGCGCCCGGCGGGCGGACCGGACGGCCGGTTTCGCCCCGGCGGCCCCGGCGGCCGCCGTCAGCGGGCCAGCCGGCCGAGCAGCCGGGAGGCGGCGGCGATCCCGAGGGCGCCGGCCACGACGAGGACGGCGAAGTCGGCGGCGAGGTGCGCGGGAGTGCCCAGGAGTAGTCCGCGCAGGGCGTCGACCTGGTAGCTGAGCGGGTTGGCCCGGCTGACGGCCTGCAGCCAGCCGGGCATGACGGCCACCGGGTACAGGGCGTTGGAGCCGAAGAACAGGGGCATGGTGATCGCCTGTCCGATGCCCATGAGGCGGTCGCGGCTGAGCACGATCCCGGCGATGGTCATCGAAAGGCAGGAGAAGAACGCCGAGCCGAGGATCACGGCCGCGGCCACGCCGAGCAGCCGCAGTGGGTTCCACGTCAGCGCGACGCCCAGCAGTGCGGCGATCACGATGACGACGAGCGCCTGGATCAGCGACTTCACCCCGGCCGCGAACGCCTTGCCGGTGACCAGGGCCGAGCGCGGGGTCGGCGTGACCAGCAGCTTGTTCAGTACGCCGGCGTCGCGCTCCCAGATGATCTGGATGCCGTAGAAGATGGCGATGAACATCGCGGACTGGGCGATGATGCCGGGCGCCATGAAGTCGATGTACGGGATGCCGCCGGTGGGGATCGCCCGGATGCGGGTGAAGGTCTGGCCGAAGATCAGCAGCCAGAGGGCGGGCTGGACGGCCCGGGTGTAGAGCTCGGTGCGGTCGTGGCGGAGCTTCTGCAGTTCCACCGCGCACATGGCGACGACCCGCGCGGGCAGCAGCCGCCATCCCGCGCGGGGCAACGGCGGGCGTACGAGGAGGCCGATGCCGCCGTCCGGGCCGGGGTCAGCCGACGCGGTGGGCGGTGCGGCGGGTGCTTCGGACATCGCGGAAGTCTCCTGAGGTGTCGTCGAGGCCGCTGCCCGCCACGTCGCGGAAGACGTCCTCCAGCGTGGGCGGCGCGTCCGTGGCCGCCCCGCCCTCCGCGCGGCGGCGCTCGCCGAGCCCGCGCCGCAGTTCGGCCGGGGTGCCGAGGGCGCGGATGCGGCCCCGGTGCATGAGTCCCACCCGGTCGCAGTACCGGTCGGCCTCGTCCATGTAGTGCGTGGTGACCAGCACGGTCATCCCGGTGGCGGCGCGGACCGCGTTGATGTGCTCCCACACCCCCGTACGGGCGATCGGGTCCAGACCGATGGTCGGCTCGTCGAGGATCAGCAGGCGGGGGGCGCTGACCAGCGCCTGGGCCAGCTCCAGGCGCCGCACCATGCCTCCCGAGTACGTGTTCGCCGGCCGGTCGGCGGCATCGGTGAGGCCTACGGCGGCCAGGGCCTGGGCCACGCGGGCGGCGCGTTCGCGGCGCGGCACGTCGAAGACGCGGGCGAACAGGGTCACGTTCTCGCGGCCGGTGAGCGCGGCGTCGGCGGACAGCTGCTGGGGGACGTAGCCCAGCAGGCGGCGCACCGCCATGCGGTCGCCGGCGGCGTCGTGGCCGAAGACGCGGACCATGCCGGCGGGGACCGGCAGGAGGGTGGTGATGCAGCGGATCGCGGTGGTCTTGCCGGCGCCGTTCGGTCCGAGCAGCCCGAACACCTCACCGGGCCGCACGGCCAGCTCCAGGCCGTCGACGGCCCGGGTCCCGCCGAAGGAGTACGCCAGGTCCGAGCAGGTGACGGCGTCGACGACGGGGCCGGGGGCCTCGCCGCCGGGGCTTCCGGTGCTGTTCCGGGTCATGGTCGGTCGGCCTCCTCGCGCAGGTTCTCGGCCAGGCGGCGCAGGGCGGGCAGCGCCGCGCGCAGCGCCTCGCGGTCCGCCTCGTCGAGCCGGTCCACCTGGTGGTGGACGAGGGCGGCGCGCCGCTCCCGCCAGTCCCGCAGACGGCTCTCGGCCGCGCCGGTCAGCAGCAGGCGGGCGGCCCGGCGGTCGGCGGGGTCGGTCTCGCGGACCAGCTGTCCGTCCCGGACCAGCCGGTTGACCAGCGTCGAGACGGAGTTGTCCGCCAGGTGCAGCTCCTTGGCCGCCTCCGAGACGCCGATGCCCGGACGGGCCTCGACCAGCCGCAGCAGCTCGACCTCGGCACCGCGCAGCCGCGCCACGGTGAGCCCGGCGCGCAGCCGACGCCGGATCAGCCGCTGGACGCCGACGAGCGCGTCGGCCAGCTCCTCGGGAAAGCCCTCCCGGTGACCGTCGTCCGTGCCCGTGCGTGTGTCCACGCGCCGAGATTACCTCTGTAGCAGAGGTAATGGCCCCAAGGGACGGTCAAGCCGCGGGGTCCGGACCGCATTCGGGCGCCGATCGGCCCCGAAAACAAGGGCATTCGGCGAGTCATTGAAATGCGCAGCATTACTGCGGTGGCAGCTCTTCGGAGTTCGGTCGACAATTGAGATTCGTGCGGACGCATACCGCCTCCGCATTGCTCACCGCGTTATCGGAATCTTTTGGAATCGCCGACTATCGCCGACTTCGGGAATCCGCTTTTCAGTGCTTCGGACCGGAGGCACGTCCTGGGGAGCCCGCGCGCCGGACCCGTCTTCCTCATCGCGGGCCGAGCCGCGCGCCTCCCGTGGTGTCCGTCCATCCAGCACCTGCTGAGGGAGGCGCAGCGCATGCGTACCACCGGCAGAACCAAGCCGCACCCCCACGACGACGCGCCCGACACCGCCGAGGCCTTCGAACGGCTCGCGGGCCTGCCCGACGGGCCCGAGCGCAAGGCGCTGCGCGACGAGCTGGTCCAGGTCTGGCTGCCCATGGCGGAGCGGATCGCGGTCCGGTTCCGCGGCCGCGGCGAGGCCCTGGAGGACCTGTACCAGGTGGCCGCGCTCGGTCTGGTCAAGGCCGTCGACCACTACGATCCGGCACGCGGCTACGCGTTCGAGGCGTACGCCGTGCCGACGGTCACCGGTGAGATCAAGCGGCACTTCCGCGACCACATGTGGACGCTGCACGTCCCGCGCCGGGTCCAGGACCTGCGCAACCGGGTGCGGCGCGCCGCGAAGGAGCTGGCGCAGACCACTCCCGGGCGGGCGCCGACCGTGGCGGAGATCGCGGAGTACGCCGACCTGAGCGTGAGCGACGTACGCACCGGCATGGAGGCCCTGGACTGCTTCGCGGCGCTGT
>NZ_BMVJ01000013.1:3490-5954 GCF_014650655.1 Streptomyces anandii JCM 4720 | reverse complement strand
CGCTGGAGGCGGAGGTGCCGGGGACGGAGGGGTACGCGCTCGGCGACGGGCTGGGCGAGGCGGACCCTCGCTACGACCTGGTGGTGGACCGCGTGGCCGTACGGCCGTGTCTGGAGGCGCTGCCCGAGCGTGAGCGCACCATCCTCTACCTGCGGTTCTTCGGCGGCATGACGCAGAGCCGCATCGCCCAGCAGCTGGGGATCTCCCAGATGCACGTCTCCCGCCTGCTGAGCGGCTGCTTCGCGCAGTTGCGGGAGGAACTGCTGGCGGAGACCGGCTGAGGCGACCCGGCCGCCGGAGCCCGGCCGACGGCACCCGCAGCGGCGCCGGCCCGTACGACCCCGCGGGCGGTGCCCGCGCCGCCGGAGAGGGCTCACTCCGGCGGCGCCTCATGGACCGGAACCGGCGCGTGAGCGGCCGACGGCCTCCCGGAACTCCGTGCGGATCGCGGCGGGCGGCGGTGCCGTTTCGGCGGCGGCCGCGGGGTACTCGACAGGCGCCCTCGGGGGTTCCGGCCCGACACTGGTCTGAGACCGGTGGCCGGCCGGTCGACTAGACCAGGACGTGCCATGAACGACGACCCGATGCCCTCCTGCCGTACGACCGACGTCGTCTCGACGCACTCGGTGTGCGGCGCGCCCTGCTGGGTGAGCCTGACCAGCCGCGATCTGGAGGCCACGGAGGAGTTCTACCGGGCCGTGCTGGGCTGGGAGTGGCGTTCGGCCAAGCTCGGCGACCGCTTCCGGATCGCGCTGGCGGACGGGGCGCCGGTCGCCGGGATCGCGGCGGTGGCGTCCATGTGGCAGATGGCGGTCGCCTGGACGCCGTACTTCGCGGTGCACAGCGCCGACCAGGCGGTCTCGCGGGTGCAGGAGCGCGGCGGTACGGCCGCGGTCGGGCCGATCTCGTTCCCGCCCGGCCGGGCCGCCCTGCTGGCCGACCGGGACGGCGCGACCTTCGGCATCTGGGAGGGAGACCTCTTCACCGACTGGGAGACGTGGCGCAAGGCCGCGCCGGCGTTCATCCGGCTGCACACGCGCGACGCCTTCGACGCCGCGATCTTCTACGGCGAGGTCCTGGACTGGGCCTCGGAGCTGCCCGGGTGCTGCGAGGTGCGCTACGAGGCCAACGAGGTGGTGCTCCGCAGCCACGGCGAGGTCGTGGCCCGCATCGAGTCCGGCGCGCTGGAGGCGGCGCCCGACCCGACGATCCGCCCGCACTGGCAGATCCACTTCCGGGTCGCCGACGTGGCCGCCTGCGCCCGCGCCGCCGAGGCCTACGGCGGCAGCGTCCTGCGCGAGTCCGCCACCGAAGCGATCCTTCGCGATCCTGACGGCGCGCAATTCACCGTGACCTCCCGCCAGGAACGCTGACCACCCCGGCCCGCCGCGCACGGTGGCGCTGTTCCCGGCCGGAGGTCCAGCCGAGTCCGCACGCGGGGCGGTGGTGCGCGTCCCTGACCGTTGCCACCTCTGCTGGGTGTGAGCCCGTGCGGGGGCCCGTGGCGTCGCCGGGCGTCGGGCGCGGGACCCGCTCGGCGGGGCCCCTGCGGGCTGTACCGCGCGCCGACGGACAGCCGGAGCCCCGGCCGAGCCCGACGCCGCCTGGCGGCCGCGCACCGCGCACGCTCACCCCACCAGCCGGCCGGACGCCGACAGACCCCACCCGCCCGCTGCCCAGCGTCTGCGTCGGCCCTTGCGGGCGGTACGCGGCGCGCCGACAGACAGCCCGAGCCCCCGGCCGAGCCCGGCGGCCGCGCGCCCCGCACGCCGGCGCCATCGGCGGGTCGGATGCCGGCAGGCCGCTGCGCGGCGGCCGCCGCCCTCACCTCCGCGCGGCCCTCCGCGCACCCCCGCCGTGCGGCGCCCCGGCCCTCGCCGGGGGCCCCTCCGCGTGCCTCAGGTGTGTGGGGGGCGGGAGAGGAGGGTCAGGCTTCGGGGCTCGGCTCTCAGGGCGGTGCCGGGTTTGTGTTCCGATTCGTCCGGCGGGCCCTGGGGTTCGGCGGTGTCGATGAGGGTGGTCCAGCGGTCGCCGTAGGCGGGGCCGGGCAGGCGGAAGTCGACCGGTTCCCAGTAGCCGTTGAGGAGGAGGAGGAACGAGTCGTCCGTCACGGGGCGGCCCTGCCGGTCGGGCTCGGCGATGGCGTCCCCGTTGAGGAAGACCATGACGGAGTGCGCGTCCGAGCGCCGCCAGTCGTCGTCGGTCATCTCGCGGCCGTCCGGCCGCAGCCACACCAGGTCGGGCAGCGGCTGGTCGTCACGGGTCGCGGTCTCGCCCTGGAAGAAGCGGCGGCGGCGCAGCACGGGGTGGGCGGCGCGCAGGCCGATGACGTAGCGAGTGAAGTCGGCCAGCGCGCGCTGCTCGTCGGTCAGGCGCCAGTCGACCCAGGAGACCTCGTTGTCCTGGCAGTAGGCGTTGTTGTTGCCGCCCTGGGTGCGGCCCAGCTCGTCGCCGTGGCAGAGCA
>NZ_BMVJ01000013.1:0-3461 GCF_014650655.1 Streptomyces anandii JCM 4720 | reverse complement strand
TCGGGATGCCCTGGGACAGCAGCAGCGTGGCGAGGAAGTTGCGCTGCTGGCGGGCCCGCAGTTCGAGGACCGAGGGGTCGCGGGTCTCGCCCTCCGCACCGCAGTTCCAGGAGCGGTTGTCGCTCTCGCCGTCCCCGTTGCCCTCCCCGTTGGCCTCGTTGTGCTTGTCGTTGTACGACACGAGGTCCCGCAGAGTGAAACCGTCGTGCGCGGTCACGAAGTTGACGCTGGCCCGCGGCCGGCGCCGGTTGTGGGCGTACAGATCGGACGATCCCGTCAGCCGGGAGGCGAACTCGCCCAGCGTGTGCTCCTCGCCGCGCCAGAAGTCCCGTACGGCGTCCCGGTACATGCCGTTCCACTCCGACCACAGCGGCGGGAAGTTGCCCACCTGGTAGCCGCCCTCGCCGACGTCCCACGGCTCGGCGATGAGCTTCACGCGGCTGATCACCGGGTCCTGCTGGATCAGGTCGAAGAACGCCGAGAGCCGGTCCACCTCGTGGAACTGCCGGGCCAGCGTGGCCGCGAGGTCGAAGCGGAAGCCGTCCACGTGCATCTCGGTGACCCAGTACCGCAGCGAGTCCATGATCAGCTGCAGCACGTAGGGGTGGCGCATCAGCAGGCTGTTGCCGGTGCCGGTGGTGTCGTAGTAGTGCGCCCAGTCGCCGTCGACCAGGCGGTAGTACGAGGCGTTGTCGATGCCCCGGAAGGACAGGGTGGGGCCCTTCTGGTTGCCCTCGGCGGTGTGGTTGTAGACCACGTCGAGGATCACCTCGAGCCCGGCCGCGTGCAGCGCCTTGACCATCGACTTGAACTCGGCGACCTGCCCGCCGCGCGTGCCGTGGGCGGCGTAGTCGTTGTGCGGCGCGAAGAAGCCGATGGTGTTGTAGCCCCAGTAGTTGGACAGTCCCCGGCCCTGGAGCACGCCGTCGTGCACGAACTGGTGCACGGGCATCAGCTCGACCGCCGTCACGCCCAGCGAGGTCAGGTGCTCCAGGACCGCTGGGTGACCCAACCCTGCGTAGGTGCCGCGCAGTTCGGGCGGCACGCCGGGGTGGGTGCGGGTCAGGCCGCGTACGTGGGCCTCGTAGATGACCGTGTCGGAGTAGGCGCGGCGGGGCGGGCGGTCCTCACCCCAGTCGAAGGACGGGTCGGTGACCACGCCGAGCATGGTGTGCCCGGCGCTGTCGGCCGGGTCGGGGCCGTGCGGGGCCCGCTCGTAGAGCGAGGGGTGGTCGTGGATCCGTCCGTCCACCGCCGTGGCATACGGATCGAGGAGCAGCTTCCTGGGGTTGCAGCGGTGGCCGGCGGCCGGGTGCCAGGGTCCGTGCACCCGGTAGCCGTAGCGCTGTCCCGGTCCGACGCCGGGCAGATAGCCGTGCCACACGAAGCCGTCGGCCTCGGTCAGCGGGACGGTGCGGTGGGCGCCGCCGTCGTCCACCAGGACGAGTTCGACGTGTTCGGCCACCTCGCTGAACAGGGCGAAGTTGGTGCCCTGCCCGTCGTAGGCGGCGCCCAGCGGATAGGGGTACCCGCTCCACACCGGCGGGGTGGGGGCGGGTACTCCCTTGCGGTGCCTGCGCGCCGTCACCGGGCGTCCTCCAGGACGGCCTCGGGGGCGCTCAGCGGTGAGGCGAGCGCGGTGACCGGCACGGCGCGCGGCGTCTTCAGGCCCTCGCGCAGGGTCGGGGAGGGCGCCTTCGGCACCAGCGGGACGCGCACCCCGGCGCGGGCCCGCTGCGAGAACCAGATGACCTTGCTGCCGGTCTCCGAGGCGCAGCAGCCCCAGCCGTCGCTCGTCGCGGCGATGCGCGCCAGACAGCTGCGCAGGTCCTGGTCGGGGCGCAGGTCGTGGTTGTTCTCCCCGACCGCGGTGATGAGGTGCTGGCCGGTCCACCACATCTCGATGGAGGTGTGCTTGTCCCTGGCGTGCTCGTCGATGGCCTTCAGCAGCATCTCGGCACCGCCGCACACGGGTTCGACGAGGTCCTCCAGGTCCCAGAACCGAAGGTGAGCGGCCAGGATGCGCCTGACCTGTCCGACCCGTTCCGGGCTGACTTCCACGTCGAGGTGGTAGTAGCAGGGCACTGCGGTCTTCATTGTCGTTGGCTCCTCACCGGCGTGGCTCGCGCTGCCGCTGCCATGGGCCCTTGTGGGCTCAGCCCCCGAGTACGAAGCGTGAGCACCTGTTGCCTCTGAGTCAGATCCCACACTGAGCGCACTACGCCATTCGTGCAACACGAGCAGGTGGCGGGCGGGAACCGGCACCAGGACGGGGGTGACGGGCCGTCGGCCGGCTGGTTGAAGATCCAACAGGACGGTGAGTCGTTGAACGTGCACCATGAGTGAAGGTCTCGAGCGCCGTGAACGGGACCCGTGCCACGCGTGCGCGGTGACCGCCCCGACTGTCGGGAGACGTGCCCTTCGAGCGCTCATCGAAAGGTGAACGGCGCCATGCTGCTACCCGCCAAAACCGAAGTCGCACGGCATCTGCGGCGCTACCGGGCCTGGGAACGCGCGATGCTCGCATCGCCCGACGACCGCCGGGTGCGGGCCACCTTCGAGGACTCGGGCTACACGCTGTGTGTGCTGATGGGCAAGCGGTGTGCGCGGGAGGCCGCGGACGCCGCCGAACGCTATCTGCGGACCACGCTGGTCACCTACCTGCGGGAGCAGAACGCCGCCCGGCCGCACGTGGCCGCCGTGGCCCGCAGGGGCCGGCCCAAGTCCCCGGGACGCGCGGCGGAGCGGCGCTCCCCCGCCGGCCGGTAGCCCCGCCGCCGAGCAGGACCCCCTTCCCGGCCGGGCGCGAGCCCGGCCTCGAGCACACTGGAGGTGACACCCATGAGTCCGACCCCGCGTCCGGCCCAGAGTCCGACCCGTCCCGTCGGCCGCATCCCGGTCCGGGACGTGCGCCCGGCGGTGGAGTGCGGCCGGCGCCCGGCCAAGGCGGTCGTGGGCGAGACGTTCGAGGTCACCGCCACCGTGTTCCGGGAGGGCCACGACGCGGTGGCCGCGGCCGTCGTCCTGCGTGATCCGGAGGGGCGGCCGGGTCCCTGGACGCCGATGCGGGAGCTGGCCCCCGGCTCGGACCGCTGGGGCGCGGAGGTCACGCCGGGCGCGCCCGGGCACTGGACGTACCACGTGGAAGCCTGGAGCGATCCGGTCGCCACCTGGCGGCACGCCGCCGGGATCAAGGTGCCGGCCGGCATCGACGCGGGGCTGGTGCTGGAGGAGGGCGCGGAGCTGCTGGCCCGGGCGGCCGCCGGGGTGCCCGAGGGGCCGGGGCGGCGGACCGTGCTCGACGCGGTGCGGGTGGTGCAGGACGACACGCTGCCGGTGATGACCCGGCTGGCGGCGGCGCTGACGCCGGAGGTGGACGCGGTGCTGGCCCGCCATCCGCTGCGCGAACTGGTCACCGCCTCCGAGCCGCTGCGGCTGCTGGTCGAGCGCGAGCGGGCCCT
>NZ_BMVJ01000012.1:203633-223961 GCF_014650655.1 Streptomyces anandii JCM 4720 | reverse complement strand
CCGTAGGTGTCGATGATGATCTTGCGGCCGGTCAGGCCGGCGTCGCCCATCGGGCCGCCGATCTCGAACCGCCCGGTCGGGTTGACCAGCAGGCGGTAGCCCTCGGTGTCCAGCTTGATGCCGTCCTCCAGGAGCGCCTTCAGCTCCGGCTCCACCACGAACTCGCGGATGTCGGGCGCCAGGAGCGACTCGAGGTCGATGTCGCTGGCGTGCTGCGAGGAGACGACCACGGTGTCCAGGCGGACCGCCTTGTCGCCGTCGTACTCGATGGTGACCTGGGTCTTTCCGTCGGGGCGCAGGTAGGGGATGGTGCCGTTCTTGCGCACGTCCGACAGGCGCTTGGACAGGCGGTGCGCCAGGAAGACCGGCAGCGGCATCAGCGTCGGCGTCTCGTCCGAGGCGTAGCCGAACATCAGGCCCTGGTCGCCGGCGCCCTGCCGGTCCAGTTCGTCTTCGTCGCCCTCGACCCGGGACTCGTACGCGGTGTCCACGCCCTGCGCGATGTCCGGGGACTGCGCGCCGATGGAGACGGACACACCGCAGGAGGCGCCGTCGAAGCCCTTCTTCGAGGAGTCGTAGCCGATCTCGAGGATCTTGTTGCGGACCAGGGTGGCGATGTCCGCGTAGGTCTTGGTGGTGACCTCGCCGGCCACGTGCACCAGACCGGTGGTGATCAGCGTCTCCACGGCGACCCGGGAGGTCGGGTCCTCCCGCAGAAGCGCGTCGAGAATGGTGTCGCTGATCTGATCAGCGATCTTGTCGGGGTGACCTTCGGTCACGGACTCCGAAGTGAACAGGCGACGGGACACAACGCTCCCTGGGGTTGCAGCGGCTGCTGGCTGATCATGGGCGGACGCCACGGGGGCTGCGCCCGGGTCGTCCGAGAACAGTTTATCGGTCGCGCTCGGCCACCGGCCCACCTGTCTCGCCTCTCGGGAGCCCTGTGACCTGCGGCACGGGCATTCTGCCCAATGCCCGGCGGCCTTGGCCAGAGGCGCCACGCGCCGAGTGCGGGGCGGGAGGTGGCCGTGGGACGGCGGGGACGGTCAGCCGAGCCGGGCGCTCACCAGGTCCCACACGGTCTCCGCCAGGGCCTCCTTCGGCCCGTGCGGTACGGGGGTTTCGCTGCCGTCGGCGCCCAGGACCACGGCCTCGTTCTCCTCCGCGCCGAAGGTCTTGCGCTCCCCGACCTCGTTGACCACGAGGAGGTCGCAGCCCTTGCGCGCGAGCTTGGCCCGGCCGTTGGCGAGGACGTCGTCGGTCTCGGCGGCGAAGCCCACGATCACCTGTCCGGACCGCGCCCGGTCGGCCGATATCTCCGCGAGAACGTCCGGATTGCGCACCAGGACGATCGGCTCGGGCTCCTGGTCGTCCTTCTTCTTGATCTTCCCGGTGGCATAGGCGGCGGGGCGGAAGTCGGCCACGGCGGCGGCCATGACCACCGCGTCGGCGTCGGCGGCGGCCTTGAGCACCGCCTCGCGCAGCTGCACGGCCGTCCCCACGCGGACAACGTCCACGCCCGCCGGGTCCGCCAGCGCGGTGTTCGCGGCGACCAGCGTGACCCGGGCGCCCCGGGCCGCGGCGGTGCGCGCGAGGGCGTAGCCCTGCTTGCCGGAGGAGCGGTTGCCGAGGAAGCGGACGGGGTCCAGGGGCTCGCGGGTGCCGCCGGCGCTGACGACGACATGCCGCCCGGCGAGGTCCGGCTCGGTCGCGCCCCGGGCGAGGACGCGCCGGCAGACCTCGAAGATCTCCGCCGGGTCGGGCAGCCGGCCCTTGCCGGTGTCGACGCCGGTCAGGCGGCCCACCGCCGGTTCGATCACCACGGCGCCGCGGCGGCGCAGCGTCGCCACGTTCTCCTGGGTGGCGGGGTGCTCCCACATCTCGGTGTGCATGGCGGGCGCGAAGACCACCGGGCAGCGGGCGGTGAGCAGGGTGTTGGTCAGCAGGTCGTCGGCGAGGCCATGGGCGGCCTTGGCCAGCATGTCGGCGGTGGCGGGCGCCACGACCACGAGGTCGGCGTGCTGGCCGATGCGGACGTGCGGGACCTCGTGGACGTCGTCCCAGACCTCGGTGGAGACGGGGTTGCCGGACAGGGCGGACCAGGTGGCGGCGCCGACGAAGTGCAGCGCGGACGCGGTGGGCACCACGCGCACGTCATGACCGGACTCCGAGAGCCGGCGCAGCAGCTCGCACGCCTTGTACGCGGCGATGCCGCCACTGACTCCCAGAACGACCTTGGGCTTGCTCACCGGGCCTCCCCGCTGTCGACACCCGCACGCCTGGCTCGGCGGCGTATGGGTCCACTACACACCACAGGCCCGACAGTCGCGCCGCCGGGCCTGTGGAAAAACCTACTGCGATCTGCAGATATGACTTACTGACCCGGGCCCTCGACGGCCTCGGAGGTCAGCAGACCCGCGTTGATCTCGCGCAGGGCGATGGAGAGCGGCTTCTCGTGGACGTGGGTGTCGACGAGAGGACCGACGTACTCGAGGAGGCCCTCGCCGAGCTGCGAGTAGTACGCGTTGATCTGGCGGGCGCGCTTGGCCGCGTAGATCACGAGGCTGTACTTCGAGTCGGTTGCCTCGAGGAGCTCGTCGATCGGCGGGTTGATGATGCCCTCGGGCGCGGAGATGGAAGAGGACACGCTCTACCTTCCGATGGATGGGAAAGAATCAGTCGCTGCGACGATCGTCACGGTGACCGTCACGATCACACGACGTCCATCAAGGCTAGCAGCTCGCGCGCCACGTCCTCGACGGAGGTGTTGACCAGGGTCTCGTCGAACTCGGGCTCGGCCGCCAGCTCGACCTTCGCGGCCTGCAGCCGGCGCTCGATCACCTCGGGCGGCTCGGTCCCGCGGCCCGTGAGCCTGCGCACCAGCTCCTCCCAGGACGGCGGGGCCAGGAAGACCAGCCGGCCCTCGGGCATGGACTCGCGGACCTGCCGGGCGCCCTGGAGGTCGATCTCCAGCAGGACCGGGACCCCTGCCTCCAGGTGCTCCAGCACGGCGGTGCGCGGGGTGCCGTACCGGTTGCCGGCGAACTCGGCCCACTCCAGCAGCTCCCCGTTGGCGATCAGCTTGTCCATCTCGTCGTCGGTGACGAAGAAGTAGTGAACGCCGTGCTGCTCACCGGGGCGGGGCTTGCGGGTCGTCGCCGACACCGAGAGCCAGACCTCGGGGTGTTCCTTGCGCATATGAGCGACGACCGTGCTCTTGCCGACCCCGGAGGGGCCGGAGAGCACGGTCAGCCGCGGACGAGCGTCCGGGGGTACGGGGGTCGTCCCCCGGGGTGTTGCAGCCATGCGGCGATTATTCCAGCAATCCCGGACTGCCCGGGACTCCTGTCCCCGGGCATCCAGGACTCAGGAGCCGGTGCTGCCGAACTCGCGCTCCAGGGACGCGATCTGGTTGGAACCGAGGCCGCGCACACGGCGGCTCTCGGAGATGCCGAGTCGCTCCATGATCTGCTTGGCGCGGACCTTGCCCACGCCCGGCAGGGACTCAAGAAGGGCGGACACCTTCATCTTGCCGATGACGTCGTTTTCCTGGCCCTGCTTGATGACCTCGTGCAGGGAGGCGCCGGAGTGCTTGAGTCGATTCTTGACCTCGGCCCGCTCCCGGCGAGCCGCGGCGGCCTTTTCGAGCGCGGCTGCGCGCTGTTCAGGGGTAAGGGGCGGAAGAGCCACGCCTACGTCACCTCGGATGTCGAACTGTCGGATACGGACCGGTGAGGAACCTAGTCGCCCCACACCTGGGGAGCCACGAGCAACACGCTTGCCCGCCTCTCCCCCACTGCCTCGAGGGCGTGGGAGGTGGCCCCACTCGACGGAGACTAGCGGTCAGGGACGCCAGAGTCAGCGAGAACAGAGGAAAAGTCCTGGTCAGCCTCGCTCAGGACGGACATTTAGGACATAGTGCCCTGGATTTGAGGATGTATCCAGACTCAAGGCCGCCCCGGACCGCTCACCGAGGGCTCACGCCGAGTCCACCGCGGCCCGGATTTCCTCGGCGAACCGCTCCGCGGCGTCACGCAGCGCGACCGGATCGGGACCGTGACGCAGCACTCCCCGGCTGACGTTCGGGACGACATTGCGCACCGCCGCACCGAAAACCCGAGGAAGATCGGCCGCGGTCGCCCCCTGGGCGCCGATGCCGGGCGCGAGCAGCGGCCCGTTGACCGCCAGGTCGTACGACGAGAGGTCGCCGAGCGTGGCGCCCACCACCGCGCCGAAGGAGCCCAGCGGCCGCGCCCCCGCGTTCTCCTCGGCCAGGTGCGCGAGCATCGTCGCGCCGACGTCCCGCCCGTCGGCGCGGACGGCGTGCTGGACCTCGCCTCCCTCGGGGTTGGAGGTCAGCGCCAGCACGAACAGGCCGGCGCCGCTCTCCCGGGCCAGGTCGACGGCGGGCCTCAGCGAGCCGTAGCCGAGGTAGGGCGAGACGGTCAGGGCGTCCGAGAACAGCGGGGCGTCCTTGCGCAGGAAGGACTCGGCGTAGGCGGCCATGGTCGAGCCGATGTCGCCGCGCTTGGCGTCCATGACGACCAGGGCGCCGGCCGCGCGGGCCTCCTCCACCGACTTCTCCAGGACGGCGAGGCCACGGGAGCCGAAACGCTCGTAGAAGGCGCTCTGCGGCTTGAGGACGGCGACCCGGCCGGCCACGGCCTCGACCACCGTGCGGCTGAACCGCTCGAGGCCGGCCACGTCGTCGTTCAGGCCCCACTCGGCGAGCAGGGACGCGTGCGGGTCGATGCCGACGCACAGCGGGCCCCGCTCGTCCATGGCACGGCGCAGGCGGGCGCCGAAGGGCTCCAGGGGGCTCATGCGGGCTTCCTCACGTCGGCGCCGACCGCGTCGGCGAGGGTGGCGTACGGGCTTGTGCGCAGGCGGGCGGCGAGTCCCTTGTGGATCGTGCGGGCCCAGAAGGGGCCCTGGTAGATGAAGGCGCTGTAGCCCTGGATCAGGGTGGCGCCGGCCAGGATGCGCTGCCAGGCGTCCTCGGCGTCCTCGATGCCGCCGACGCCGACCAGGGTGATGCGGTCGCCCACGCGCGCGTAGAGGCGGCGCAGCACCTCCAGGGAGCGGGCCTTCAGGGGCGCGCCGGACAGCCCGCCGGTCTCCTTGACCAGCGAAGGTTCGGACTTCAGACCGAGTCCCTCGCGCGCGATGGTGGTGTTCGTGGCGATGATGCCGTCCAGACCGAGCTCCACGGCGAGGTCGGCGACCGCGTCGACGTCCTCGTCGGCGAGGTCGGGCGCGATCTTGACCAGCAGCGGCACCCGGCGCCCCGGCACGGCCCGGTCCGCGGCCTCGCGCACGCCGCTCAGCAGGGGGCGCAGCGCCTCGGTGGCCTGGAGGTTGCGCAGGCCGGGGGTGTTGGGCGAGGAGACGTTGACGACGAGGTAGTCGGCGTGGGGCGCGAGGCGCTCGGCGGACTTCACGTAGTCGCCGGCGGCCTCCTCCTCGGGAACGACCTTGGTCTTGCCGATGTTGACGCCCACGACCGTCCTGAAGACGGGTGTGCGGGAGGCCAGGCGGGCGGCCACGGCGAGCGAACCGTCGTTGTTGAAGCCCATGCGGTTGATGAGCGCGCGGTCCGCGACGAGGCGGAACAGCCTCTTTTTGGGGTTGCCGGGCTGCGCTTCGCCGGTGACGGTGCCGATTTCCACGTGGTCGAAGCCCAGCATGGACATGCCGTCGATGGCGACCGCGTTCTTGTCGAAGCCGGCCGCCAGTCCGAAGGGGCCGTGCATGCGCAGCCCGAGGGCCTCGGTGCGCAGCTCCTTGTACCGGGGGGCGAGCGCGGCCGCGAGGAATGTGCGCAGCACGGGGACGCGCACGGCCAGACGGATCCAGCGGAAGGCGAGGTGGTGGGCGCGTTCCGGGTCCATCCGCCGGAAGACCAGACGGAAGAACAGCTTGTACATCTCTTGGGTCCTCTTCAGTCCTCTTCAGTCCTCTTCAGCCCTCATGAGGAGGGGGACACCGTTTCCGGTGTCCCCCTCGGGGCTGCTAGTCGCGGGCCGCGGTCAGGAACCGTGCGTGTTCCTGGAGCGAACGCACGCCCACGTCGCCGTGGTTGAGGGCGTCGATGCCCTGGACGGCCGCGGCGAGCGCCTGGACCGTCGTCAGGCAGGGCACCGAGCGCGCCACGGCCGCCGTACGGATGTCGTAGCCGTCGAGGCGGCCGCCGGTGCCGTACGGGGTGTTGACGATGAGGTCGACCTCGCCGTCGTGGATGAGCTGGACGATGGTCTTCTCGCCGTTGGGGCCGGCGCCCTCGGACTGCTTGCGCACGATGGTGGCGTTGATGCCGTTGCGCTTGAGCACCTCGGCGGTGCCGGAGGTGGCGAGCAGTTCGAAGCCGTGGGCGACCAGCTCACGGGCCGGGAAGATCATCGAGCGCTTGTCCCGGTTGGCGACCGAGATGAAGGCGCGGCCCTTGGTGGGCAGCGGGCCGTAGGCGCCCGCCTGCGACTTGGCGTAGGCGGTGCCGAAGACGGAGTCGATGCCCATGACCTCGCCGGTGGAGCGCATCTCCGGGCCGAGCACGGTGTCGACGCCGCGGCCGTGGATGTCCCGGAAGCGGGACCACGGCATGACGGCCTCCTTGACGGAGATCGGCGCGTCCAGCGGCATGGTGCCGCCGTCGCCGTTCTTCGGCAGCAGGCCCTCCTCGCGCAGTTCGGCGATGGTCGCGCCCAGCGAGATCCGGGCGGCGGCCTTGGCCAGCGGCACCGCGGTCGCCTTCGAGGTGAAGGGGACGGTGCGGGAGGCGCGCGGGTTGGCCTCCAGGACGTAGAGGATGTCGCCGGCCAGCGCGAACTGGATGTTGATCAGACCGCGCACCCCGACGCCGCGCGCGATGGCCTCGGTGGAGGCGCGCAGCCGCTTGATGTCGAAGCCGCCGAGCGTGATCGGCGGGAGGGCGCACGCCGAGTCGCCGGAGTGGATGCCGGCCTCCTCGATGTGCTCCATGACGCCGCCCAGGTACAGCTCCTCGCCGTCGTAGAGCGCGTCGACGTCGATCTCTATGGCGTCGTCGAGGAACCGGTCGACGAGGACCGGCCGGGAGGGGCTGATCTCGGTCGACTCGGCGATGTACGACTCCAGGCGCGCCTCGTCGTACACGATCTCCATGCCGCGGCCGCCCAGGACGTAGGAGGGCCGCACCAGGACCGGGTAGCCGATCTCGTCGGCGATGGTCTTGGCCTGGGCGAAGGTGGTGGCGGTGCCGTGCTTGGGGGCGGGGAGGCTGGCCTCGGCGAGGACCTGGCCGAAGGCGCCCCGGTCCTCGGCCGCGTGGATGGCCTCGGGCGAGGTGCCGACGATCGGCACGCCGTTGTCCTTGAGCGCCTGCGAGAGGCCCAGCGGGGTCTGGCCGCCGAGCTGGACCACGACACCGGCGACGGGGCCCGCCTGCCGCTCGGCGTGGACGATCTCCAGGACGTCCTCCAGGGTGAGCGGCTCGAAGTACAGCCGGTCGGAGGTGTCGTAGTCGGTGGAGACGGTCTCCGGGTTGCAGTTGACCATCACGGTCTCGTACCCGGCGTCGGACAGCGCGAAGGAGGCGTGGACGCAGGAGTAGTCGAACTCGATGCCCTGGCCGATGCGGTTGGGGCCGGAGCCCAGGATGATCACCGCGGGCTTCTCGCGCGGGGCGACCTCGGTCTCCTCGTCGTAGGAGGAGTAGAAGTACGGCGTCCTGGCGGCGAACTCGGCGGCGCAGGTGTCGACCGTCTTGTAGACCGGGCGGATGCCGAGGGCGTGGCGCACCTCGCGGACCACGTCCTCGCGCAGTCCGCGGATCCCGGCGATCTGCTGGTCGGAGAAGCCGTGCCGCTTGGCCTCGGCGAGCAGGCCGGCGGTCAGCTCGGTGGCGTCGGCCAGTTCGTCGGCGATCTCCTTGATGAGGAACAGCTGGTCGACGAACCAGGGGTCGATCTTCGTGTACTCGAAGACCTCCTCCGGCGTCGCGCCCGCGCGGATGGCCTCCATGACGGTGTTGATCCGGCCGTCGGTGGGCCGTACGGCCTCGCGCAGCAGCTCGTCCTTGTCGCCGGGCTCGCCGACGAAGGTGAACTGGCTGCCCTTCTTCTCCAGCGAGCGCAGCGCCTTCTGGAAGGCCTCGGTGAAGTTGCGGCCGATGGCCATGGCCTCGCCGACCGACTTCATGGTGGTGGTCAGCGTGGAGTCGGCCTGCGGGAACTTCTCGAAGGCGAACCGGGGCGCCTTGACGACGACGTAGTCCAGGGTCGGCTCGAAGGAGGCCGGGGTCTCCCGGGTGATGTCGTTGGGGATCTCGTCGAGGGTGTAGCCGACGGCGAGCTTGGCGGCGATCTTGGCGATGGGGAAGCCGGTCGCCTTGGACGCCAGGGCCGAGGAGCGCGACACGCGCGGGTTCATCTCGATGACGATGACCCGGCCGTCCACGGGGTTGACCGCGAACTGGATGTTGCAGCCGCCGGTGTCGACGCCGACCTCGCGGATGATGGCGATGCCCATGTCGCGCAGCACCTGGTACTCGCGGTCGGTGAGCGTCATCGCCGGGGCGACGGTGATGGAGTCGCCGGTGTGCACGCCCATCGGGTCGAAGTTCTCGATGGAGCAGACGACCACGACGTTGTCGTTCTTGTCGCGCATCAGCTCCAGCTCGTACTCCTTCCAGCCGAGGATGGACTCCTCCAGGAGGACCTCGGTGGTCGGGGAGAGCGTGAGGCCGGTGCCGGCGATGCGGCGCAGCTCGTCCTCGTCGTGGGCGAAGCCGGAGCCGGCGCCGCCCATGGTGAAGGAGGGGCGGACGACGACCGGGTAGCCGCCGAGCTCCTCGACGCCGGCGAGGACGTCGTCCATGGTGTGGCAGATGACCGAGCGGGCGGACTCGCCGTGGCCGGTCTTCTTGCGGACCTCCTCGACGACCAGCTTGAACTGGTCGCGGTCCTCGCCCTTGTGGATGGCCTCGACGTTGGCGCCGATCAGCTCGACGCCGTACTTGTCGAGGACGCCGTTCTCGTGCAGCGAGATGGCGGTGTTGAGGGCCGTCTGGCCGCCCAGTGTGGGCAGCAGGGCGTCGGGCCGCTCCTTGGCGATGATCTTCTCCACGAAGTCCGGGGTGATCGGCTCGACGTAGGTGGCGTCGGCGATCTCCGGGTCGGTCATGATCGTCGCCGGGTTGGAGTTCACGAGGATCACACGCAGACCCTCGGACTTCAGGACGCGGCACGCCTGGGTGCCGGAGTAGTCGAACTCGGCGGCCTGGCCGATGACGATCGGGCCGGAGCCGATGACCAGGACGGACTGGATATCGGTGCGCTTAGGCACGCTGGCCCTCCATCAGGGAGACAAAGCGGTCGAACAGGTAGGCGGCGTCGTGCGGGCCCGCTGCCGCTTCGGGGTGGTACTGGACGCTGAAGGCCGGCTTGTCGAGCAGGGCGAGACCCTCCACCACGTTGTCATTGAGACAGACATGGGAGACCTCGACACGGCCGAAGGGGGTGTCGGAGACCCGGTCGGTCGGGGCGTCCACGGCGAATCCGTGGTTGTGCGCGGTGACCTCGACCTTGCCGGTCGTACGGTCCTGGACCGGCTGGTTGATGCCGCGGTGGCCGTACTTCAGCTTGTAGGTGCCGAAGCCGAGCGCGCGGCCGAGGATCTGGTTGCCGAAGCAGATGCCGAACAGCGGCGTACCGCGCTCCAGGACGCCCCGCATCACGGAGACCGGGTGGTCGGCGGTGGCCGGGTCGCCCGGACCGTTGGAGAAGAACACGCCGTCGGGCTGGACCGCGTAGACGTCCTCGACCGTGGCGGTGGCCGGGAGGACGTGCACCTCGATGCCCCGCTCGGCCATGCGGTGCGGTGTCATGCCCTTGATGCCGAGGTCGACGGCGGCGACGGTGTACTTCTTCCCGCCGACCGCGGGGACGACGTAGGCGTCCTTGGTGGCGACCTCGGCGGACAGGTCGGCGCCGAGCATCCCGGGGGCCTCCTGCACGCGCGCGAGGAGGGTGGCGTCGTCCTTGACGGCGTCGCCGCTGAAGATGCCGACGCGCATGGCGCCGCGCTCGCGCAGGTGGCGGGTGAGGGCGCGAGTGTCGATGCCGCTGATGCCGACGACGCCCTGCGCGGCGAGCTCGTCGTCCAGGGAGCGCCGCGAGCGCCAGTTGGACGGCACCCGCGCGGGGTCGCGCACGACGTAGCCGGAGACCCAGATGCGCCCGGACTCGGGGTCCTCGTCGTTGACGCCGGTGTTGCCGACGTGCGGGGCCGTCATGACGACGACCTGGCGGTGGTACGAGGGGTCGGTGAGGGTCTCCTGGTAGCCGGTCATGCCGGTGGAGAACACGGCCTCGCCGAACGTCTCCCCCACGGCCCCGTAGGCGCGGCCGCGGAAGACCCGGCCGTCCTCCAGGACGAGTACGGCGGGAACCTTTCGGGTGGTTCCCCTGGTGGAGGTGGTCATCGTTCGACGCCTTCCGTGGTGGTCGTTCCGTGCTTCGTTGCGGTCATGGAGTTGATGGCCTCGACCCACTCGGTGTGCTCGGCGGCCCGGTCGGAGCGGAACCCCGAGTCGAGCAGCCTGCCGCCGTGCTCCCAGGTCACCACCAGCAGGCCGCCCTCGGTGAGGACCTTGCCGGCGATGCCCTTGTCGAGCCGCGCGCCGCGCAGTCGGTCCGCGGGGACGAAGAAGTCCGCGGCTCCGGGGCGTACGACGTCCAGTCCGGCGTCCGTCAGGGTGAGCTCCGCCCGGCTGCGGGTGCCCAGGCCGTGCGCCACGATGCGGTCCAGCCACTGGCCGGCGGTCGTGGAGCCGTGGTAGCGGCCGGTCGTCGTCAGTTTCGCCGGGCCGGGGTCGTCCGGCGACTGGGGCAGCTCGGGCAGGTCGCCCTGGAGGGTGGCCCGCCACTTCCAGCCCTCCCGCATCAGCCAGTAGACGAGGGCGACGAAGAGGGCCAGGCCGACGAGCCAGCCGATGCGCCCGGACCAGTCGGTGACCGTGGCCGACTTCTCCTCGGCGGCGAGCCCCTTCGCCAGTCCGGTCGCGAGCCAAGTTGCAGATGTCACGTGAGCTTCCCGTCGACGAGCGTGGCCTTGCCCCGGAGCCACGTGTGGGTGACACGGCCCGGCAGCTCGCGTCCCTCGTACGGGGTGTTGCGGCTGCGCGAGGCGAAGCCCGCGGGGTCCACCTGCCCACGGTATTCCGTGTCGACCAGGGTGAGGTTGGCGGGCTCACCTGCCGAGACGGGGCGTCCGTGGCCGGTGGCGCGCCCGATCCGGGCCGGGGCGAAGGACATGCGGTCGGCGACGCCCGCCCAGTCCAGCAGGCCGGTGTCGACCATGGTCTCCTGGACCACCGACAGCGCGGTCTCCAGGCCGACCATGCCCATGGCGGCCGCGGCCCACTCGCAGTCCTTGTCCTCGTGCGGGTGCGGGGCGTGGTCGGTGGCGACGATGTCGATGGTGCCGTCGGCGAGCGCCTCGCGCAGGGCGCGCACGTCCCGCTCGGTGCGCAGCGGCGGGTTGACCTTGTAGACCGGGTTGTAGGTGCGCACCATCTCGTCGGTCAGGAGCAGGTGGTGCGGGGTGACTTCGGCGGTGACGTCGATGCCGCGGGACTTGGCCCAGCGGACGATCTCGACGGACCCGGCGGTCGACAGGTGGCAGATGTGGACGCGGGAGCCGACGTGCTCGGCGAGCAGCACGTCACGGGCGATGACGGACTCCTCCGCGACGGCCGGCCAGCCACCCAGGCCCAGCTCGGCGGAGACGACGCCCTCGTTCATCTGGGCGCCCTCGGTCAGGCGGGGCTCCTGCGCGTGCTGCGCGACGACCCCGCCGAAGGCCTTCACGTACTCCAGCGCCCGGCGCATGATCACCGCGTCGTCGACGCACTTGCCGTCGTCGGAGAAGACGGTGACCCCTGCGGCGGACTCGTGCATGGCCCCGAGTTCGGCGAGCTTCCTGCCCTCCAGGCCCACGGTGACGGCGCCGATGGGCTGCACGTCGCAGTAGCCGTGTTCCTTGCCCAGCCGCCAGACCTGCTCGACCACGCCGGCGGTGTCGGCCACGGGGAAGGTGTTGGCCATGGCGAACACGGCGGTGTAGCCGCCGGAGGCGGCCGCGCGGGTGCCGGTGAGGACGGTCTCGGAGTCCTCGCGGCCGGGCTCGCGCAGGTGGGTGTGCAGGTCGACCAGGCCCGGCAGGAGCACCTTGCCGGCCGCCTCGACGACCTCGGCGCCCTCGGCGTTCAGCCCATCGCCCACCTCCGCGACGATCTCGCCGTCGATCAGCACGTCCTGCGGCGCGCCGCCGAGCACCTTGGCACCGCGGATCAGGATCTTGCTCATGTTTCTTACTTCTCCTCGGTGGTGCGGGCGTGGGTGACGGCGGGCTCGTTGCCGCCGAGCAGCAGGTACAGCACGGCCATCCGGATGGAGACGCCGTTGGCGACCTGCTCGACGACGGTGCAGCGGGGCGAGTCGGCGACCTCGGCGGTGATCTCCATGCCCCGGACCATGGGGCCGGGGTGCATCACGATGGCGTGCTCGGGCATCCGCGCCATGCGGTCGCCGTCGAGGCCGTAGCGGCGGGAGTACTCGCGCTCGGTGGGGAAGAAGGCGGCGTTCATCCGCTCGCGCTGGACGCGGAGCATCATCACCGCGTCCGACTTGGGCAGCGTGGCGTCGAGGTCGTAGGAGACCTCGCAGGGCCAGGACCCGACGCCGACCGGCAGCAGGGTGGGCGGGGCGACCAGGGTGACGTCGGCGCCGAGGGTGTGCAGCAGGTCGACGTTGGAGCGGGCGACCCGGCTGTGCAGCACGTCGCCGACGATGGTGACGCGCCTGCCGGACAGGTCCTGGCCGAGGCCCGCGTCCCGGCCGGTCAGCCGGCGGCGCATGGTGAAGGCGTCGAGCAGGGCCTGGGTGGGGTGCTGGTGGGTGCCGTCACCGGCGTTGATGACGGCGGCGTCGATCCAGCCGGAGTTGGCCAGCCGGTAGGGGGCGCCGGAGGCGCCGTGCCGGATGACCACGGCGTCGACGCCCATGGCCTCCAGGGTCTGGGCGGTGTCCTTCAGGGACTCGCCCTTGGACACGCTCGAACCCTTGGCGGTGAAGTTGATGACGTCCGCGGACAGCCGCTTCTCGGCGGCCTCGAAGGAGATCCGGGTCCGGGTGGAGTCCTCGAAGAAGAGGTTGACGACGGTGCGGCCGCGCAGGGTCGGCAGCTTCTTGATCGGCCGGTCGGCGACCCGGGCCATCTCCTCGGCGGTGTCGAGGATCAGGACGGCGTCGTCGCGGGAGAGGTCGGCGGCCGAGATGAGATGACGCTGCATCTGTCAGGCTCCGTAAGGCAGTTCATTCAGGAGAATTCGGGCACAGGGCGCGTGACGGCACACGCGCGGGACCTACGGCGGGAGGTACGCGCGCGTGGGCTACGGCTGCCGCTCGCCCGGGGCGGCCGGCTTGACGCCGAGCAGCACGGTGTCGCGGCCGTCCTCCTCGGCGAGCTGGACCTTGACCGCCTCCCGCAGCGACGTGGGGAGGTTCTTGCCGACGTAGTCGGCGCGGATGGGCAGTTCGCGGTGACCGCGGTCCACGAGGACGGCGAGCTGCACCGCTCGGGGGCGCCCGATGTCGTTCAGGGCGTCGAGGGCGGCGCGGATGGTGCGGCCGGAGAAGAGCACGTCGTCGACGAGGACGACCAGCTTGCCGTCGATGCCGTCACCGGGGATCTCGGTGCGGGCCAGCGCACGCGGCGGGTGCATGCGCAGGTCGTCGCGGTACATGGTGATGTCGAGCGAGCCCCGGGGGATCTTGCGCTCGGTGATCTGCTCGAGCTTGGCGGCGAGCCGCTGGGCGAGGAAGACGCCACGGGTCGGAATGCCGAGGAGCACCACGTCGTCGGCGCCCTTGGCGCGCTCGACGATCTCGTGGGCGATGCGGGTCAGCGCCCGCGCGATGTCGGGGCCCTCGAGAACGGGCCGCGCATCGGATGCCTGCGGGTTCTGCGTGTCCATACGAAACGGACCTCCTTCTCCGCCTCACGGGACGGACCTTAAAGGACGTCGGAATTGCGCCATCCACGGTAGCAGGTGCCGGGGACCGCCCCGATCACCCCCTTGGCGCAACCTTCGGCAACCGGCCGGGAAGAAGCGGTGCGGACCATTCGGCTTGACGCGGCAGAGTAACGCTGCGTAACCTCACAGTGAGTTACCAGCCGCGCGGCTCAGCCCGCGTCGACACAGTGCCGGGGAGCTATATGTCCAGCGAATACGCCAAACAGCTCGGGGCCAAGCTCCGGGCGATCCGCACCCAGCAGGGCCTTTCCCTCCACGGTGTCGAGGAGAAGAGCCAGGGCCGGTGGAAAGCGGTCGTGGTCGGTTCCTACGAGCGCGGCGACCGCGCCGTGACCGTGCAGCGCCTCGCCGAACTGGCGGATTTCTACGGGGTCCCCGTGCAGGAGCTGCTGCCCGGCACCACCCCGGGCGGTGCCGCCGAGCCGCCGCCGAAGCTGGTCCTGGACCTGGAGCGGCTGGCCACCGTGCCGGCCGAGAAGGCGGGCCCGCTGCAGCGCTACGCCGCGACGATCCAGTCCCAGCGCGGTGACTACAACGGCAAGGTGCTCTCGATCCGCCAGGACGACCTGCGCACCCTCGCGGTCATCTACGACCAGTCGCCCTCCGTCCTCACCGAGCAGCTGATCAGCTGGGGCGTACTGGACGCGGACGCGCGCCGCGCGGTGGCGTCCCACGAGGAGGCCTGAGCCTCTCGGGCCTCGCCCACCTCAGCAGAAACGTGCCGCCGGGGTGGCCGGAACTTCACGGTTCCGGCCACCCCGGCGGCCGTCCGAGGGCCTTCCTGACAGGCCTTCGCGGCCCCCAGCGGCCCTCACGGCCCTCGGCGGGCCGAGGGGACCGCGGCAATGCCGAGGGGCCCGCAGCGGCTGCGCTGCGGGCCCCTCGGCATGTGTCCGTCCGGCTGTTCTCACGCGTCGTTGCTCGCGTCGCGGCGCAGCGAGGGCTTGAGGTCCTTGAGCCGGCCGAGCAGGCCGTTGACGAACGAGGGCGACTCGTCCGTGGAGAACTCCTTCGCCAGCTGGACCATCTCGTCCAGCACTACGGCGTCCGGGGTCTCGTCCACCCAGATGAGCTCGTAGGCGCCGAGCCGCAGGATGTTGCGGTCGACGACCGGCATGCGGTCCAGGGTCCAGCCGACGGCGTACTGGGCGATCAGCTCGTCGATGCGGGTCGCGTGCTCGGCGTATCCCTCGACCAGCTGCATCGTGTACTCGCTGACCGGCGGCTGCCGGGTGTCGGACCGGGAGAGCCGGATCCAGTCCGCTAGGACGGTCAGGACGTCGGCGCCGCGCTGGTCGCCCTCGAAGAGGATCTGGAAGGCACGCTTGCGAGCCGTGTTGCGGGCGGCCACGGTTAGCTGTTCACCCGGCCGAGGTAGTCGCTCGTGCGGGTGTCGACCTTGATCTTCTCACCGGTGGTGATGAAGAGGGGGACCTGGATCTGGTGACCGGTCTCCAGCGTGGCGGGCTTGGTGCCGCCGGTGGAGCGGTCGCCCTGGAGGCCCGGCTCGGTCTCGGCGATGGTCAGCTCGACGGCGGCCGGGAGCTCCACGAAGAGCACCTCGCCCTCGTGCTGCGCGACGGTGGCGGTGAAGCCCTCGACCAGGAAGTTGGCGGCGTCGCCGACGGCCTTGCGGTCGATGTGCAGCTGGTCGTAGGTCTCCATGTCCATGAAGACGAAGTACTCGCCGTCCATGTAGGAGAACTGCATGTCGCGCTTGTCGACGGTGGCCGTTTCGACCTTGACGCCGGCGTTGAAGGTCTTGTCGACGACCTTGCCGGAGAGCACGTTCTTGAGCTTGGTGCGCACGAAGGCCGGGCCCTTGCCGGGCTTGACGTGCTGGAACTCGACGACGGACCAGAGCTGGCCGCCTTCGAGCTTGAGCACCATGCCGTTCTTGAGGTCGTTCGTGGAAGCCACGGTTGCTTCAATCTCCTGGACTTACGTGGACGACCCCGGGGCACGCGCCTACAACGCGAGCAGCTCCTTGGTCGTGATGGTGAGTAGCTCGGGTCCGCCGTCCGCCTCGGGGCGTACGACGAGCGTGTCATCGATCCGGACACCGCCCCGGCCCGGGAGGTGGACCCCCGGTTCGACGGTGACCGGCACGCAAGCGTCCAGTTTACCCATGGCCGCGGGGGCCAACTGCGGGTCCTCGTCGATTTCGAGTCCCACGCCGTGCCCGGTGAGGGACTGCAGCCCCTCGGCGTACCCGGCGGAGTCCAGCACCTGCCGTGCGGCGCGGTCCACGTCCCGGTAGGCCGCGCCCGGGGCCAGCGCCTCGCGGCCGGCCCGCTGGGCTGCGAAGACCAGGTCGTACAGCTGGATCTGCCAGTCCGCGGGAGAGGTGCCGATGACGAAGGTGCGGCCGATCTCGCAGCGGTAGCCGCGGTAGGCGGCGCCCAGGCACACCGAGAGGAAGTCACCCTCCTCGACCCGGCGGTCGGTGGGGCGGTGGCCGCGCCGGCCCGAGTTGGGGCCGGTGGCCACGGAGGTGGGGAAGGCGGGGCCGTCGGCGCCGTGGTCGACCAGGCGCCGCTCCAGTTCCAGGGCGAGATGGCGCTCGGTGCGGCCGACGAGGATGGACTCCAGGAGTTCGCCCAGGGCCTGGTCGGCGATCTCGGCGCCGATTCTCAGGCAGGAGATCTCCTCCTCGTCCTTGACCACCCTGAGCTGTTCGACCGCGCTGCCGAGGTCGGCGAGGCGGAGTCTGGGCGCGACCGAGGCCAGGGCACGGTGGCGGGCCACGGTGAGATGGTGCTCCTCGATGGCGAGCGAGTCGGCGCCCTGGGTCTGGGCGAGCCCGGCGGCGGCGACGGCCGGGTCGCCGCCCGGCTGGGGAAGCACCTGGACCCTCACCGCCTCGTCGGGACGCCCCTCGTAGGGCCGGTCGTCCGGTGGGCTCTGGCACACCAGCAGGTCCTCGTGCTTTCCGAGGAGCAGGACGGCACCGTGCGGGGCAGCGCCCGCGAGGTACCGCACATTGGCGGGGCGAGTCACCAGCGCCGCCGCGCTGCCGCCCGCGTTGCAGCGCTCCCTTAGCCGGGTCCGGCGGGCCGCGTACACCTCTGACATGAAGCGAGCGTACGATTTCCGCCCGGTTTTGGCCGGTTGAGGAGGTCCGAGTGGGCGGTGGGTGATACGTCCGTATTCAGAGGGTGAGGCTGGGCAACGGTCGGGTCACCACGCCGGGGGGCTGGTGAGGGCACGCGCCAGTACGTCGTCCAGGAGCTGGGCCGTCCGGGGGATGTCGAGCTGGGAGTTGTCGATGATCGGCAGGCCCGAGCCGTACCAGCCGGCCATGCGGCCGTGGATACGGGCGACCTCCTCGTCGGTGAGGCGGCGGTTGCCGCTGCGCCGGGCGTTGCGCTCCAGGACGACGTCCAGGCCGGGCAGGAGGACGACCGGGAGCAGGCCGGGGCCGACGTGGCGCTTCCAGCCGCCGAGGCCGACGACCGGGCGGTCGGGGAAGACGGCGTCGTCGAGGATGCAGGAGATGCCGTTGGCGAGGAAGTTCCGCGCGGCGAAGCCGCAGGTGCGGCGGGCGAGGCGGTACTGCGCCTCGGAGTTGTCGTTCCAGCCCGACTGGGGGTCGGCGAAACCGGAGCGGACCCATTCGCGGACGTCGTCGAGGCTGATGTGCGCGGTGGGGACCCGGCGGTGGCCGGCCCAGTACTTGGCCACGCTCGTCTTGCCGGCGCCGGCCGGTCCGATCAGCAGGACGGCGAGGGTGGTGGTGGTCGGGTCGGGCACGGAGTGCGCCGGCGGCGGGCTCGGCATGGCGACCGGGCCGCCCGGAGGCAGCCGGACGTGCCCGGTGACGTCGGTCGCCGGCACCGGAGCCCGCGGCGCGGGCGGCACACCCGGGTGCCCGTGGACGGGCCCCGCGGGCCCGTGCCCAGGCGGCACTGGCACAGACTGCCCACGCCCCGAAGCCCCGGGCCCCTGCCCGCCGACAACACCGGGCACGGGAGGCACGGGCGCCTGCCCGACACCGGGCACGGGAGGCACGGGCCCTTGCCCGGCGATGGGCACGGGAGGCACCGGCGCCTGCCCGGGCGGCGGAGGTACGGGGGCGGCGCCCTGGTGGACGCCCGGGTACTGCGAGCCGTGGCCCTGCGGACCCGGCTGCTGCGGGTCGGTGTGGGGGCCCGGCCGGGGTGGGCCCGGGGGCAAGGGGCTGGGCGGGGGGTTGGGGTTTGGTCCCTGCCCCGGGGGGTGGGGCGGTGGCAGCGGAGAACCCACTGCGTGCTGCATCCGGTGCCACTCCGTCTCGTCTGTCCCGGCCGGTCGGCCGCGGCGGTTGGGCGCTGGCAGCGGGGCCCGACCCCGCTCCCTACCGAACGGTACCGTCCCCGGCCGCCGCATGGTGAACGGCCGGGGGCGCCGCGAAGTGCCCGCGGGCGCGGGGCGAATCCGGCGGACGGCGCGAGGTGGGGCCTACTGCCCGACCTCGCCGTACGCGGCCAGCAGCACGGCCGGGTCGGGACCCTCCAGCACGGTGGGCTTGGCGAGCCCGTCCAGCACGATGAACCTCAGCAGGTCGCCGCGGGACTTCTTGTCGACCTTCATGGTCTCCAGGAGCTTCGGCCACTGGTCGTACCGATAGTGCAGGGGCAGGCCCACGGCCTCCAGGACCGTACGGTGGCGGTCGGCCGTGGCGTCGTCCAACCGGCCCGCCAGACGGCCCAGTTCGGCGGCGAAGTGCATACCCACGGCCACCGCCGCGCCGTGCCGCCACTTGTACCGCTCGTTCTTCTCGATGGCGTGGCCCAGCGTGTGGCCGTAGTTGAGCATCTCCCTCGGGCCCGACTCCTTCAGGTCGGCGGAGACGACCTCGGCCTTGACCCTGATGGAGCGCTCGATGAGCTCGGCGGTGTGCGGGCCGGCCGGGGTGCGCGCGGCCTCGGGGTCGGACTCGATCAGGTCGAGGATCACCGGGTCGGCGATGAAGCCGGCCTTGATGACCTCGGCCAGTCCGGAGACGTAGTCGTTGACCGGGAGGGAGTCCAGCGCCGCCAGGTCGCACAGCACGCCCGCGGGCGGGTGGAAGGCGCCGACGAGGTTCTTGCCCTCGGCGGTGTTGATGCCGGTCTTGCCGCCGACCGCGGCGTCGACCATGGCGAGCACCGTGGTCGGCACGGCGATCCACCGCACCCCGCGCAGCCAGGTCGCCGCCACGAACCCGGCGAGGTCCGTGGTGGCGCCGCCGCCCACGCCGACGATGACGTCGGTGCGGGTGAAGCCGGACTGGCCGAGCGCCTTCCAGCAGTACGCGGCGACCTCGGCGGTCTTGGCCTCCTCCGCGTTGGGCACCTGGACGGCGATGGCCTCGTAGCCCTGTCCGGCCAGGTCGGCGCGGAGCGCGTCACCGGTCTCGGCGAGGGCCTCGGGGTGGACGACCGCGACCCGCTTGGCCTTCTCGCCGATCAACCCGGCGAGTTCACCGAGGAGCTGACGGCCGATCAGGACGTCGTAGGGCTCGCTGCCCGCGGTCCCGCCGACGTGGATCCGCGTCACTGCCTCGCTCATGCTTCCTTCAACTCCAGTGCGTCCAGGACGGCCCCGGCGACCTCTTCGGGGCCGCGGCCGTCGGTGGCCACCACCGCGGTGGCGACCTCCTCGTACAGGTGCCGGCGGGCCTCCATCAGCTCGCGCCACTGCTTGCGCGGGTTGATCGCGAGCAGGGGACGCGCCACGTTCAGGCCGGTGCGCCTGACGGCCTCCTCGACGTCCATGGAGAGGTACACCACGGGCAGCGGGCCGAGCAGGGCCCGGGTGTCCTCGTCGAGGATGGCGCCGCCGCCGAGGGCGAGTACGCCGTCGTGCTCGGCGAGGGCCCGCCGCACCGCCCGCTTCTCGATCGCGCGGAAGGCGGGCTCGCCCTCCTCGACGAAGATGTCGGCGATGGACCGGCCCTCGGCGGCCACGATGTCGTCGTCGGTGTCCCGGTAGCCGGCGCCCAGCCGCTCGGCCAGCAGCAGCCCGACCGTGGACTTGCCCACGCCCATCGGGCCGACCAGGACGACAGCGGGGCCGCTGCTCACCGGATCGCCAGGCTGTCGAGGTAGGACCGGACGTTGCGGCGGGTCTCGGTCACGCTGTCGCCGCCGAACTTCTCCGCCACCGCGTCCGCGAGGACCAGCGCCACCATCGCCTCGGCGACGATGCCCGCGGCCGGCACGGCCGAGACGTCGGAACGCTGGTGGTGCGCCTGGGCGGCCTCGCCCGTGGCCACGTCCACGGTCCGCAGC
>NZ_BMVJ01000012.1:162750-203609 GCF_014650655.1 Streptomyces anandii JCM 4720 | reverse complement strand
GCGCGCGGCACGGTCGCGATCGGCTTCATCGCCGCCCGCACCCGCAGCAGCTCGCCGGTGGACAGCCCGCCCTCGGTGCCGCCGGCGCGGCCCGACGTACGCCGGATGCCCTCGGGCGTGCTCACGATCTCGTCGTGCGCCTTCGACCCGGGCACCCGGGCCAGCTCGAAGCCGTCGCCGACCTCCACGCCCTTGATCGCCTGGATGCCCATGAGCGCCCCGGCCAGCCGGGCGTCCAGCTTGCGGTCCCAGTGCACGTGGGAGCCCAGGCCCACGGGCACCCCGTACGCCAGTACCTCCACCACGCCGCCCAGGGTGTCCCCGTCCTTGTGCGCCTGGTCGACCTCCGCGACCATCGCCTTCGACGCGTCCGCGTCCAGGCAGCGCAGCGGGTCCTCGTCCAGCTTCGCCACGTCCGCGGGCGTGGGGTACACACCCTGCGGAGCCTTCACCGAGCACAGCTCGACGACATGGCTGACGATCTCGATGCCGGCCGTCTCCTTCAGGTACGACCGCGCCACCGCGCCCAGCGCCACCCGCGCCGCCGTCTCCCGCGCGGAGGCCCGCTCGAGGATCGGCCGGGCCTCGTCGAAGCCGTACTTCTGCATGCCCGCGAGGTCCGCGTGGCCCGGGCGGGGCCGGGTCAGCGGCGCGTTGCGGGCCAGTTCGGCGAGCTCCGCCGGGTCGACCGGGTCGGCCGCCATGACCTGCTCCCACTTGGGCCACTCGGTGTTGCCCACCATGATCGCCACCGGGGAGCCGAGGGTGAGGCCGTGCCGGACACCGCCGAGGAAGGTGACCTCGTCGCGCTCGAACTTCATGCGGGCGCCGCGCCCGTAGCCCAGGCGCCGCCGTGCGAGGTGGTCCGCCACCATCTCCGTGGTGATCGGCACGCCGGCGGGAAGGCCCTCCAGCGTCGCGACAAGTGCGGGTCCGTGGGACTCCCCCGCGGTCAGCCAACGCAACCTGCTCAACGATGCTCCTCAGTGCTCGCGCCCGGTCCTGCCCTGCGTACGCGCGCCCTCGCGCGTGGTGACGGCACCGCCGGGTGCGCGACCCCGGCCCGCCACCTCCGATCCTCCCACGTCCGGCCGCGTTGTCCGGCCGCCGGTCCATCAGGCGGACGCGGCGGCGGGCGGCCGGTCAGTCCCGGGAGCGGGCGGCGAGGGCGCGCTCCCCCGCCTTGCGCATGGCGTCGAGCGGGGCCGGGGCGCGTCCGGTCATCCGCTCGACCTGGAGGACCGCCTGGTGCACCAGGAGGTCGAGACCGCTGACGACGGCGCCGCCGGCCATGGACCAGCGGGCCGCGAGTGCCGTGGGCCAGGGGTCGTAGAGCACGTCGAAGAGGGTGGCGGGGCGCTCGGGCACGGCGGCGGCGAGCGCGTCCGTGGTGCCGGCGGGGGTGGTGGCGACGACCAGTGGGGCGGTGAGGGCCTCTTCGGCCCGCGACCAGTCGGCGGTACGGACCTCGACGTCCAGCCGCTCGCCCCAGCGGCGCATCTCGGCGGCGCGGGCGTCGCTGCGGACGTAGGCGACGACCTCGCCGGAGCAGACGCGGGCGAGGGCGGCGAGCGCGGAGGAGGCGGTCGCGCCCGCGCCGAGGATCGCCGCCCTCTCGACCTGCTCGATGCCGTGCTCGCGCAGTGCGGCGACCATGCCGGGCACGTCGGTGTTGTCGGCGAGCCGTCTGCCGTCCTCGGTGAACACGACCGTGTTGACCGCCTCGACGGAGGCGGCCGCCTCGCTGACCTCGTCGACCAGCGGCATGACGGCGCGCTTGAGCGGCATCGTCAGCGACAGTCCCGCCCACTCGGGGCCGAGCCCGTCGAGGAATTTGGGCAGGCCCGCCTCGTCGACCTCGAACCGGTCGTACGACCACTCGGTGAGCCCCAGCTCCTCGTAGGCGGCGCGGTGCAGCACCGGGGAGAGGGAGTGGGCGATGGGCGATCCCAGTACGGCGGCGCGGCGGGCGTCAGTTGCCCGAGCTGGCATTGAACTTGTCCTTGAGCTTCTGGAATTCGGCGTAGGTCTTGGCGAATTCGGTCTTGTTCATACCGTCGGTCGCCACGAAGTAGATCCAGCCCTCGTCGGTCGGGTTCAGCGCCGCCTTCAGCGCGTCCTCCCCCGGGTTTCCGATCGGTCCGGGCGGCAGGCCCTTGTTGGTGTACGTGTTGTACGGGCTCTTGTTGCTGTTGATCTCTTTTTCGCTGATGTGGATCTTGCTCTCGCCCTTCAGGTAGTTGAAGGTCGAGTCGAACTGAAGCAGCTGGTTGGTCTCGGTGTTGGTGGGCTTGAGCCGGTTGTAGACCACCTCCGCCATCTTGCGGAAGTCGTCGTGCGTCTTGCCCTCGGCCTGCACCAGGCTCGCCACCGTGACCAGTTGCAGCGGATCGGCGAGGTTGAAGTCCTTGGCCTTGGCGGCGAGGTTGTAGCGGCCGTAGGCCTGGGTGGCCTGGGTGACCATCTGCTTGAGCACCGTGTCGGGCTTCATGCCCTTGGCCGCGGGATAGGTGCCCGGCCAGAGGAAGCCCTCCAGCGGATCGAGGATCCTGCTGTTGCTGTTCGCCCAGCTCGGCAGGCCGAGGGACTTGTACTGCTTGGCTGCGAGTTTCTTCGTGGTGCCGTTCGCGAGGTCGAGTTGTTTGTCGATCGCCGCGTAGACCTG
This sequence comes from Streptomyces anandii JCM 4720, assembly GCF_014650655.1. Classification (GTDB taxonomy): domain Bacteria; phylum Actinomycetota; class Actinomycetes; order Streptomycetales; family Streptomycetaceae; genus Streptomyces; species Streptomyces anandii. The sequence continues at coordinate 200,944 of NZ_BMVJ01000012.1, read as the reverse complement.
CGCGTTGCGCTCGCCCGGTTTGACCAGCACATTGCTCTGGCTCTTGGGGTCGAGCATCAGCGCCACGGCACTCGCGGCCGACATCTGCTTCTTCAGCAGATAGGCGCCCGCCTGGATCTGCTTGCCGTTCGGATTCTGCGACTGCGCGGCGACGAAGGCGTCCACGCTCTTCACCACACCGGCCGCTTTCAGCGCACGGCCGATGTCGTAACCGCCCGCACCCTTGGGAATCTCCACGGTCACGGTCTGGTCGATTCCGTTGCCCGCGAAGTCCGGGGCGGTGCCGAAACGATTTTGGTAGAACTGGTAGCCGTAGTAGCCGACGCCGGCCAGGCCGCCGCCGAAGACCATGACCACGACCAGGCAGGCGCAGCCGTTGCGGCGCTTCTTGCCGGTCTTCCCGCTCTTGCCCTTGCCGCCCCGCCCCTTGCGGTCGCCGCGCCCGCGGCCCCCGTCCGGCTCGTCGGCGCCCGGGTCGTCGTCGTCCTCGTCGTCGCCGCCCGCGAAGAAGGCGTGCTCCTCCTCGCCGTCGCCGGGCTCGGGGTCCCAGTCGGGGCGCTGCTCGGGTTCGGCCTTGCGGCGGCCCGGCGGCTCCGGCGGCGGATAGGCCTCGGGAGTGCCGTAGAAGTCGGGCTGCTGGGCGCCGTACCCGGCGCCCTGCTGGCCGTACGGGTCGGCCGGGTCGCCGGTGTAGGGGACCTGCGGCTGCGCTCCGGTGCCGTCCCAGCCGCCCTGCTGGTAGTGCTGCTGCTGGAGATGGCCCGCGTACTGCTGGTCGTACTGCTGCTGGCCGTGCTGATGACCCTGCTGGTGTACCTGCTGGTCGTACTGCTGCGGATGGCCCTGCTGGTGCGTGTGCTGGTCGTGGTGCGGGGACTGCTGGTGGCCCTGCTCGCCGTAGTGCGGCTGCGCGCCCTGGTGCTCCGGCTGCTGCTGGCCCCACTCGCCGTACTGCGGCTGCTGCGGATGGTGCTGCGACCGGCCGCCGTAGGGGGACTGCGGACCCGCGTGGGCCTGCTGTCCTCCCCATCCGCCGTCCCCGTACAACGGGTCCTCCGGATGCCACGGTTCGGAGCCTGGGCCCCGGCCATACTCAGTCATCGATCCCCTAGAGCCGCGAGGCGGCGGTCGCACGGCTACCGGCCCGCCTTCCGTTCCGCCTCTTGCTGTGCGGCGGCTGTTCGAACACCGCCGCATCGCGCGGAACGTTACCGTATCGCGATCAGATGACCACTTCGACGCCCTCGCCGGGTGCTTTGCCTGACACCCGTTCGGATTCCAGGGCCTGCTGCAGAATGATGACGGCGGCGGCCTGGTCGATGACGGAGCGTCCCTTCTTGGACCGCACCCCGGAGGCGCGCAGCCCCTGACTGGCCGTGACCGTGGTCATCCGCTCGTCCACCAGGCGGACCGGCACCGGGGCGATCCCCTTGGCCAGCTCACCGGCGAACGCGCGGACCTTGACGGCGGCCGGCCCCTCGCCGCCCTTGAGCGAGCGAGGGAGTCCGACGACCACCTCGATGGGCTCGTACTCCTCGACGAGCTGCCTGAGGCGGCGGTGGGCCGCCGGGACGTCCCGGCCGGGAACCGTCTCCACGGGCGTGGCGAGGATCCCGTCGGGGTCGCAGGAGGCGACCCCGATCCGGGCGTCCCCCACGTCGACCGCGAGCCGGCGTCCCCTTCTCATCGCCGGGCTCACTTGGCCGTTTCCGCCACGAGACGCTCGACGGCGTCCACGGCCTCGCCGACCGCGGCCGGGTTCTGGCCGCCGCCCTGGGCGACGTCCGGCTTGCCGCCACCGCCGCCGCCGAGGGTCTTGGCGGCGGTGCGGACCAGGTCACCGGCCTTGAGTCCGCGCTCGCGGGCGGCCTCGTTGGTGGCGATGACCGTGAGCGGCTTGCCGCCCGTCACCGTGAAGAGGGCCACGACGGCGGCCCGGCCGCCCTGGATGCGGCCGCGCACGTCGAGGACCAGCTTGCGCAGGTCGTCCGCCGTGGTGCCGTCCGGGACCTGGCCGGTGACGACGGCGACGCCACGTACGTCCTTGGCGGACTCGGCGAGACCGGCGGCGGCCTGGAGCACCTTCTCGGCGCGGAACTTCTCGATCTCCTTCTCGGCGTCCTTGAGCTTGCCGAGCATGGCGGAGACCTTCTCCGGCAGCTCCTCGGCGCGGCCCTTGAGCAGCTCGGTGAGCTGGTTGACGACCGTGTGCTCGCGGGCGAGGAAGTTGTAGGCGTCGACGCCGACCAGGGCCTCGATACGGCGCACACCCGAGCCGATGGAGGACTCGCCGAGCAGCTTCACCAGGCCCAGCTGGGCGGTGTTGTGCACATGGGTGCCGCCGCACAGCTCCTTGGAGAAGTCGCCGATGGTCACGACGCGGACCCGCTCGCCGTACTTCTCGCCGAACTCGGCGATGGCGCCCTGCTTCCGGGCGTCGTCGATGCCCATGACCTCGGCGCGGACGTCGAGGTCGCGGGCGAGCACCTCGTTGATCTTCTGCTCGACGTCGGTCATCACGGCCGTCGGGACGGCGGACGGGGAGCCGAAGTCGAAGCGGAAGCGGCCGGGCTGGTTCTCCGAGCCGGCCTGGGCGGCCGTGGGGCCGAGGGCGTCGCGCAGGGCCTGGTGGGTCAGGTGCGTGGCCGAGTGGGCGCGGGCGATGGCCTTGCGGCGGCGGTTGTCGATGGCGGCGTGGGCCTTGGCCCCCACCGTCACCTCGCCGACCTGGACGACGCCCTTGTGGACGTAGACGCCGGGCACCGGCTTCTGGCAGTCGCGGATCTCGATGACGGCGCCGGAGTCGGCCCTGATGCGGCCGGTGTCGCCGATCTGGCCGCCGCCCTCGGCGTAGAAGGGGGTGCGGTCCAGGACGACCTCGACCTCGTCGCCCTCGGTGGCGGCCGGGGAGGAGACGCCGTCGACGAGGATGCCGACGATGGTGGACTCGCCCTCGGTGTCGGTGTACCCGATGAAGTCGGTCTCGCCGGCGGTGTCGGCGATCTCACGGTAGGCGCCGAGGTCGGCGTGGCCGGTCTTCTTGGCCTGGGCGTCGGCCTTGGCGCGCTCCCGCTGCTCCTTCATCAGGCGGCGGAAGCCCTCCTCGTCCACGGCGAGGCCCTGTTCGGCGGCCATCTCCAGGGTGAGGTCGATCGGGAAGCCCCAGGTGTCGTGGAGCAGGAAGGCCTTGTCGCCGGGGAGGACGGTGCCGCCGGCCTGCTTGGTCTCGGTGACGGCGGTGTCGAGGATGTTGGTGCCGGCCTTGAGGGTCTTCAGGAAGGCGTTCTCCTCGGCGAGGGCGACCTTCTCGATGCGCTCGCGGTCGGTGACCAGCTCCGGGTACTGCTGGCCCATCATGCCGATGACGACGTCGATGAGGTCCTTGACCACCGGGCCGGTGGCGCCGAGCAGGCGCATGTTGCGGATGGCGCGGCGCATGATGCGGCGCAGCACGTAGCCGCGGCCCTCGTTGCCCGGGGTGACGCCGTCGCCGATGAGCATGGTGGCGGTGCGCATGTGGTCGGTGACCACGCGCAGGGACACGTCCGAGCCGTGGGCGTCGCCGTAGGCCACGCCCGTCAGTTCGGTGGCCTTCCTGATGACGGCCATGGAGGTGTCGATCTCGTACATGTTCTGCACGCCCTGCAGAATCATGGCGAGCCGCTCGAGGCCGAGGCCGGTGTCGATGTTCTTGCTCGGCAGGTCGCCGAGGATCTCGAAGTTGTCCTTGCCGGTGCCCTCGCCGCGCTCGTACTGCATGAAGACGAGGTTCCAGATCTCCACGTACCGCTCGTCGTTGACGGCGGGGCCGCCCTCGGCGCCGAACTCGGGGCCGCGGTCGTAGTTGATCTCGGAGCAGGGGCCGCAGGGGCCGGGCACGCCCATGGACCAGAAGTTGTCCTTCATGCCCAGGCGCTGGATGCGTTCGGCGGGGACGCCCACGGCGTCGCGCCAGATCTGCTCGGCCTCGTCGTCGTCCTGGTAGACGGTGATCCAGAGCTTCTCCGGCTCCAGGCCGTAACCGCCCTTGTCCTGGGGGGTGGTGAGCAGCTCCCAGGCGAGCTTGATGGCGCCTTCCTTGAAGTAGTCGCCGAAGGAGAAGTTGCCGCACATCTGGAAGAAGGTGCCGTGCCGGGTGGTCTTGCCGACCTCTTCGATGTCCGGGGTGCGCACGCACTTCTGCACGCTGGTGGCGCGCGGGAAGGGCGGCTTGACCTCGCCCAGGAAGTAGGGCTTGAAGGGCACCATGCCGGCCGGGACGAGGAGCAGAGTCGGGTCGTCCGCGATGAGCGACGCCGAAGGGACGACGGTGTGCCCGCGCTCCTCGAAGAAGCTCAGCCAGCGGCGGCGGATCTCGGCCGACTCCATCAGTGGTCCTCATTCCGGTTGTACGAGTACGACGGGTCCGTGGGATTCCCGGCGTACTTCGGGCTGTTGCGGTTCTCGATGGCGGCGTGCCGCCGTGGCGCGGGGAGTTCGGGGTCGACGGGGGCGTTGATGCCGAGGGCGTCGCCGAGTTCGGCCTCCCGCTGGGCCATGTTGTCGCGGACGTCGAGCGCGAAGCCGACCGCACGGTCCTTGATGCGGTGGCCGGTCTCGAGCGCCTTGCTGGCCGCGGTCGCGGCGAGGGACTCGGGGGTCAGCTGCCTGAGCTTGCGGTTGACCTTGGTGGTGGCCCAGACGCCGGCGGCGACACCGGTGCCGAACCAGAACGTACGGCGGAACATGGCTAGTCCTTACTTCTCCCGGTTGTTCCGCTTCCCCCGCCGGGCGGCCGGGACGGTGCGGCCCACGATCACGTTACGCCCGGAGGTCCTGGCGGGCACGTCCTGGCCCTTGCGGCCGCCGAGCGCACGGCGGACGCCGTAGCCGAAGGCCGCGACCTTGACCAGGGGACCGCCGAAGGTGGAGGCGACGGTGGTCGACAGCGCGGAGGCGTTGGACGTGACCTCCTGGACGTCGGAGGCGATCGCGTCGACGCGGTCGATCTGGGTCTGCGCGGAGCGCACCGCCTGCGAGGCGTCGGCCAGCAGCGGAACCGCCTGGTCGGTCACGTCCGCGACGAGTTTGGTGGTCGCCCTGAGCGTCTGGGCCAGCCTCGCCAGCGCGACGGCGAGGAAGGAGACCAGGATCGCCCAGAAGACGGCCACCAGGATCCCGGCCACCTCTCCACCGGACACTGTGCGCACCCGCTCCCTGAACATGCAGTGAACATCGGAACCAAAAGAATCAGTGCACCGAGCCTATCGCGCCGCGGGTGGGGCTCCGTACCGGATTACCGTCCCCGGCGGGGCGGGGGCCCGCGCAGATGCGTGAGCCCGCCGGCTCGCCCGCCCTCGCGGGCGGGGAGACGGCGGGCTCACGTGCGGTGGTGCTACGGCCTGCCGGTGATCAGCGGGCGTAGTACTCGACGACGAGCTGCTCGTCGCAGATCACCGGGATCTCCTTGCGGTTCGGCTCGCGGTCCAGGCGGAACGCCAGGGCCTTGAGGTTCACCTGGAGGTAGCGCGGGGTCTCGCCCTCGGGGGCGAAGCCGCCCTCACGGGCGATGTGGAAGAGCGTCTTGTCCTTGGAGCGGTCGCGGACCTGGACGACGTCGTCGGGGCGCACGCGGAAGGACGGCTTGTCGACCTTCTGGCCGTTGACCTGGATGTGGCCGTGGACGACCATCTGGCGGGCCTGGTAGATCGTGCGGGCGATGCCCGAACGCAGGACCAGCGCGTCGAGACGGCGCTCGAGCTCGATGATCAGGGCCTCACCGGTCTTGCCCTGGACCTTGGAGGCACGCTCGTAGGCGCGGACGAGCTGGCGCTCGGACACGTCGTACTGCGCGCGCAGACGCTGCTTCTCGAGCAGACGGACCTTGTAGTCCGAGTTCTGCTTGCGGCCGCGGCCGTGCTCGCCCGGCGGGTAGGGACGGGCCTCGAAGTACTTGACGGCCTTCGGGGTCAGCGCGATGCCGAGGGCACGCGACTTCTTCACCTTGGGGCGGGACTGGTTCGCCACTGTTTTCCTTTTCCTAGTTTTCCGGCTCGTCAGTGTTCAGGGAGGTCGCATCCGCAGCCGGGGAATCCCGCCGGGTCCGCGTGGGACCTGCCGGGCAGCCGCTCCCCTGGTCTGGGCACATACGTGCAGCACGCGAGTGGCCCACCTGCCGGTCCCGGAGCTCCGGGTGGTGGTGGGCTGCCCGCGACACCGAATCGACGGTGCGCGACGCTCCTGGATTCCGGCCCCGGGGGGCTGGGATCCGGCTGGTTGTCCCGCTCTGACGCGCCGGCCGAAGCCGGACACGGGACTCAGCGCTCCGGGAAGTCTACAGGGTGCTCACTACCGCTTACGACCGAGCCGTCCCCGGGTCCACTCCACCGCGTCCGCGTACCGCGCCTCGGCGCCGTGCCGGCCGGGGGTGTAGTACTCGCGGTCCTTGAGGGCGTCCGGTGCGTACTGCTGGGCGGCGATGCCCTCGGGCAGGTCGTGCGGGTAGACGTAGCCCTGGGCGTGGCCGAGCTTGGCGGCGCCCTTGTAGTGCCCGTCCCGCAGGTGGGGCGGCACGGGTCCGGCCAGTCCCTTGCGCACGTCGTCCAGGGCGGCGCCGATCGCGGTGGTCGCGGAGTTGGACTTGGGGGCGAGGGCGAGCGCGATGGTGGCGTGGGACAGGGTGAGCGCGGCCTCGGGGAAGCCGATCATGGCGACCGCCTGGGCTGCGGCCACGGCCATGGGCAGCGCGTTCGGGTCGGCGAGCCCGATGTCCTCGCTGGCGGAGATCATCAGGCGGCGGGCGATGAAGCGGGGGTCCTCCCCGGCCTCGATCATCCGGGCCAGGTAGTGCAGGGCCGCGTCGACGTCGGAGCCGCGGATGGACTTGATCAGGGCGCTGGCGACGTCGTAGTGCTGGTCGCCGTCGCGGTCGTACTTCACCGCGGCCCGGTCGACGGTCTCCTCCAGGGTGGTGAGGCCGATCTCGCTCTCGCCCTTGTCGAGGGCGGCCCCGGCGGCGGCCTCGAGCGCGGTCAGGGCGCGGCGGGCGTCGCCGCCGGCGATGCGCAGCAGGTGGTCCTCGGTGTCCTCGGGGAGGGCGACCGTGCCCTTGAGGCCGCGCTCGTCGGCGAGGGCGCGGCGGAGCAGGCCGCGGACGTCGTCGTCGGTGAGGGGTTCCAGGGTGAGCAGCAGGGAGCGGGACAGCAGCGGGGAGATGACCGAGAAGTACGGGTTCTCGGTGGTGGCGGCGATCAGGGTCACCCAGCGGTTCTCGACCGCGGGGAGCAGGGAGTCCTGCTGGGCCTTGCTGAAGCGGTGGATCTCGTCGAGGAAGAGGACGGTCTCCCTGCCGTACCCCCCGGAGGCGCGGCGGGCGCCGTCGATGACCGCGCGGACCTCCTTGACGCCCGCGGTGATCGCCGAGAGCTCCACGAAGCGCTTGTCGGTGGCCTTCGAGACGACGTAGGCCAGGGTGGTCTTGCCGGTGCCGGGCGGGCCCCAGAGGATCACCGACGAGGGTCCCGCCGGTCCCACCCGTCTCCCACCACCACCCTTGCCGGAGGGGCCTTCGGCCCCGCCCCTCTGGTCCGCGCCTTCGCCGACCAGCCGGCGCAGGGGCGAGCCGGGCTTGAGCAGGTGCTGTTGGCCCACCACCTCGTCCAGGGTGCGCGGGCGCATCCGGACGGCCAGGGGGCTGGCGGCCGGGTCCTTCTCCTGGCGTTCCTCGGCGGCGGCGGTGAACAGGTCGGGTTCCACGCTGAAACCCTATGGCACGCCACTGACAACCGGGCCGGGGCCGGGGCCGGCCCGGGCTCAGGCCCAGAGGCTGCTGCCCCAGCGGGTCAGGATGAGCATGGCGATGACACCGCAGTGCGTGACCGGCAGGACCCAGGTGAACTCGGTGAGGAAGTTCTTCACCGGACGCGGGGCGGGCAGGAAGTCGTTGCGGAGGTTGAAGGACGTCACGTACCAGAACATGGTGATGGTGGCGACCCAGGCCAGGGAGCACCACAGGCACAGGGCGTTGATCCGGTACAGGGACTGGAACTGCAGCCAGGTGACGAAGCAGACGCCGAAGAGCGTGCCGAAGTTGAAGGTCAGCCAGTACCAGCGCGGGAAGGTGGCACGGGCGAGCAGGCTCATGCCGACGCAGATGACGATGCCGTAGCAGACGAGGCCGAGCCAGGGGTTGGGGAAGCCGAAGGCGGCGGCCTGCTTGCTCTCCATGACGCTGCCGCAGGAGACGATCGGGTTGAGGCTGCAGCTCGGCGTGAACGTCTTGCCGCTGAGCTTGCCCTCCATGATCTTCTGCTTGTCGAGGGTGATGACCCAGGCGGCGAGCAGTCCGGCCGCGCCGGTGATCACCAGCATCAGGGCGAAGGCGCGGCTGCCGCCCACCGTGCGCGGGCCGCGGACCGCGCGCTCGGGTTCGGGCTCCGTGGAGACGTCCTTGACTGTCGTCTTGCTCATCACGCCGATTCCGTCACTTGTGAGTCGGACCTTCTTCGGGCATGGCCATTGTGCCGCACGCGTACGTGTCTTCACCGTTCGGTGAACATAAGGGGATACGCGTGCGCGAGCCCTGGCGTTCGGTTCCGGACAAGGTCCGCACCGGGGGTCCGCTTCCCCGGCGACCGGCACGCGTGCGTGCCGGTCGCACTTCGGAATCATTCGGCCGCGTGAAGCGGCGGGCGCGGAGTTGACGCCCGGCCGGGCCGTCAGCCGAGCCGTGACTCCAGTTCCGCCACGATCTCGTCCACGCCGATCGCCGTCTGCTCGCCGGACTCCATGTCCTTGAGCTGGACGACGCCCTCGGCGAGGTCTCGCTCACCGGCGACGAGGGTGAAGCGGGCGCCGCTGCGGTTGGCGTTCTTCATGGCGCCCTTCAGCCCCCTGTGCCCGTAGGAGAAGTCGGCCGCGATGCCCACCTTGCGCAACTCGGTGACCTTGGCGAAGAGCAGGCGCCGGGCCTCCTCGCCGAGCGGCACGGCGAACACGCTGGTGGTCGCGGGCAGGCGCAGTTCGACGCCCTCCGCCTCCAGCGCCAGGACCGTACGGTCCACGCCCAGCGCCCAGCCCACCGAGGGCAGGGCCGGGCCGCCGATCATCTCGGACAGGCCGTCGTAGCGGCCGCCGCCGCCCACCGCGGACTGCGAACCCAGGCCGTCGTGGACGAACTCGAAGGTGGTGCGCGTGTAGTAGTCCAGGCCGCGGACCAGCTTGGGGTCGTCCTCGAAGGAGACGCCGGCGGCCGTGATCAGCTCGCGGACCTCCTCGTGGTACGCCTTGCAGGCGTCGCACAGGTAGTCGCGCAGGAGCGGGGCCTCGGTGAGCTGCTTCTGCACGTCGGGACGTTTGTCGTCGAGCACGCGCAGGGGGTTGATCTCCGCCCGGCGCAGGGTGTCCTCGTCCAGGTCCAGTCCGCGCAGGAAGTCCTGGAGCGCGGCCCGGTAGACCGGGCGGCACTCCTTGTCGCCCAGGCTGTTGAGCAGGATGCGGAAATTGCGCAGGCCCAGGGAGCGGTACGCCTGGTCGGCGAGGATGATCAGCTCGGCGTCGAGCGCCGGGTCCTCCGCGCCGATCGCCTCGGCGCCGACCTGGGAGAAGTGGCGGTAACGGCCCTTCTGCGGGCGCTCGTAGCGGTAGTACGAGCCCGAGTACCAGAGCTTGACCGGGAGGTTGCCGGCCTTGTGCAGGCCGGCCTCCAGGGCGGCGCGCAGCACGGAGGCGGTGCCCTCGGGGCGCAGGGCGAGGCGGTCGCCGCCCTTGGTCTCGAAGGCGTACATCTCCTTGGTCACGATGTCGGTGGACTCGCCGACGCCGCGGGCGAACAGCTCGACGTTCTCGAAGCCGGGCGTCTCGATGTAGCCGTAGCCGGAGTTGCGCAGCGGGGCGGCGATCGCCTCGCGCACCGCCAGGTACGTCGCGGAGTCCGGCGGGATCAGGTCGTACGTGCCCTTGGGGGCCTTGAAGGTGCTCACGAAGTGTCTCGTCACATTCCTCGTCGGGGAGCGGCGTCCGCGTCCGCTCCCGGGCCGGCCGCCACCTGCCGCAGATAGGGGTTGGTGGCGCGCTCCCGGCCGATGGTCGTCTGGGGGCCGTGGCCGGACAGCACCACGGTCGAGTCGTCGAGCGGCAGGCACACGCGGGCCAGCGAGTCGAGCATCTCGGCCATGTCACCGCCGGGCAGGTCGGTGCGTCCGATGGAGCCGGCGAAGAGCAGATCCCCGGAGAAGAGGACCGGCGGGATGTCCGCGGCCTCGGGCATCCGGAACGTCACCGACCCCTTGGTATGGCCGGGCGCGTGCGCGACTGAGAATTCCAGGCCGGCCAGTTCCAGCCGGGCACCGTCGGCCAGTTCCCTGACGTCGTCCGGCTCCCCCACGGTCAGGTCCCCCATCAGCGGCGTACCGACGGAGAGGCCGAGGGCCTTGCCGGGGTCGCTCATCATGTACCGGTCGGCCGGGTGGATCCAGGCCGGTACGTCGTGCGCGCCGCACACCGGGACGACCGAGGCCACGTGGTCGATGTGGCCGTGGGTGAGGACGACGGCGACGGGCTTGAGCCGGTGCTTGCGGACCGCCTCCGCGACGCCGTCGGCGGCCTGGTGGCCGGGGTCGATGATCACGCACTCCTCACCGGCGGCCGGGGCGACGAGGTAGCAGTTCGTCCCCCAGGCCCCGGCGGGGAACCCGGCAATGAGCACGATCGTCCTTCGTTTGTGTCGATACGGGCGGCCGCGGCCGCGGTCAGAGCCTACCGGCGCTGCCGGATCCTCAGCGAACCCATATACGGTACGGGGCACACGCAGACGGTCGGCTCGCACGACGCATGTGTACCGGTCGGCACCCAAGACGCATGAGGAGAGAACCCGGTGGTCAGCCAGGAGCAGCGGCGGCGTCAGCTCGCCCGGGAGAAGTTCTTGCGGCAGCAGCAGCGGCGCACCAGCGCACGGCGCAAGGCGCGGATGCGCAACTCCGTGATCGCGTCGGTGCTCGGCGTGGTCGTCATCGGCAGCGTCGCGCTGTACACGACCGGGGTGCTGAAGAACGACAAGGACGACAAGTCGAACGCGAGCGCGCAGGTCACCCCGAGCGCCTCCGCGCCCAGCAAGGCGCCGGACCCGTGCGCGAAGCCGGCCGCGGGCCCGGTGAAGAAGCTGAGCTGGAAGAAGGAGCCGGCGATGACGATCGACGCGTCGGCGAAGTACACGATGAAGCTCGCGACGACGTGCGGCGACATAGACGTGGCGCTGAAGACGTCGGCCGCGCCGCACACGGTGAACAGCTTCAACTTCCTTGCCGCGCAGGGCTTCTTCGACCACACCAAGTGCCACCGGCTCACCACGAACGGCATCTACGTGCTGCAGTGCGGCGACCCGACGGGCACCGGCAGCGGCGGTCCCGGCTACACGCTCCCGGACGAGAACCTCAAGGACAAGAGCCTCAAGGACAACGTCTATCCGGCCGGCACGGTGGCGATGGCGAACACCGGGCAGAAGCACACGGGCGGAAGCCAGTTCTTCCTGGTGTACCAGAACAGTCCGCTGCCGCCCAACTACAGCCCGTTCGGTACGATTTCCGAGTCCGGGATGAAGGTACTGAAGAAGATCGCCGCCGCGGGCGAGAACACCGGCGGCGGCGACGGAGCCCCCAACGCGACGGTCGTGATCAACAAGGCGACGGTCGCCAAATCCTGAGCGTCAACTGCGAAATTTCGGTCGCGCGGGATGCGGACAGGCAACCCGCCGGTCGCCTATGTTGGCCGTGACGAAACTGTGGACGATGCCCGGGGGAGCTTCGAGCGCCCTCGCAGGCATCATGTGGAGGAGGCGCTGTGAGCAGCGACCCGTGGGGCCGCGTCGACGAGACGGGGACCGTGTACGTGCGTACGGCCGACGGCGAGCAGGTCGTCGGTTCCTGGCAGGCGGGCTCCCCCGAGGAGGCGCTGGCCTACTTCGAGCGCAAGTACGAGGGCCTGGTTGTCGAGATCGGCCTCCTCGAGAAGCGAGTACGGACCACCGATCTGTCCGCGAAGGACGCCCAGGCGGCCATCGACCACCTGCGGGAGCAGGTGGACGCGCACCATGCGGTCGGCGACCTGGACGCGCTGCGCACCCGCCTGGACAAGCTGGTCGAGACCGTGGAGTCGCGGCGCGAGGAGCGCAAGGCGCAGCGCGCCCGGCAGGCGGACGAGGCGCGGCACTCCAAGGAGGCCCTGGTCACCGAGGCGGAGCAGCTCGCGCAGTCCGACCAGTGGCGGGCGGCCGGTGAGCGGCTGCGCGCGCTGGTGGACACCTGGAAGGGGCTGCCGCGGCTGGACCGCAAGTCCGACGACGAGCTGTGGCACCGCTTCTCGCACGCGCGGTCGGCGTTCTCCAAGCGGCGCAAGGCGCACTTCGCGCAACTGGACGCGCAGCGCGAGGAGGCCCGCAGGACCAAGGAGCGGCTGGTCGCCGAGGCCGAGGCGCTGTCGGACTCGACGGACTGGGGCCCGACGGCGGCCCGTTACCGCGAGCTGATGGCGGAGTGGAAGGCCGCGGGCCGCGCCCAGCGCGAGCACGAGGACGACCTGTGGAACCGCTTCCGCGGCGCCCAGGACGTGTTCTTCGCCGCCCGCAGCTCGGTCTTCGCCGAGCGGGACGCCGAGCAGTCGGAGAACCTGAAGCTGAAGGAGGAGCTGGCCGAGGAGGCCGAGAAGCTCCTGCCGATCGCCGACCTGAAGGCCGCCCGGGCCGCCTTCCGCTCGATCAACGAGCGCTGGGAGGCCATCGGCCATGTGCCGCGCGACGCGCGTCCCCGCGTCGAGGGCCGGATGCACACGGTCGAGCGCGCCATCCAGGAGGCCGAGGAGGCCGAGTGGCGGCGCACCAACCCGGAGGCACGCGCGCGTGCCGAGGGCCTGACCGGTCAGCTGCAGGCGGCCGTGGACAAGCTCCGGGGCCAGATCGAGCAGGCGCGGGCGCAGGGCAACAGCGCCAAGGCGGACAAGCTCCAGCAGGAGCTGGACGGCCGCCAGGCGCTTCTGGACCAGGCGCTGAAGGGTCTGCAGGAGTTCGGCGGCTGAAGCTGTCGCCGCCCGGCCCCCGGGTGCTGAGACGGCTGAGGGCTCCCGTACCGATGGGGTACGGGAGCCCTCAGCCGTCTCCAGCGGGGCTCTCGCGCCCCGCTGTGCGCCTCTACGCCCTGCTGCGTGCCGAGGTGACCCGGTAGACGTCGTAGACGCCCTCCACGCCGCGTACGGCCTTCAGGACGTGTCCCAGGTGCTTGGGGTCGCCCATCTCGAAGGTGAAGCGGGAGGTGGCGACGCGGTCGCGGGAGGTCTGGACGGCCGCGGACAGGATGTTGACGTGCTGGTCGGACAGCACGCGCGTGACGTCCGACAGCAGCCGGGAGCGGTCCAGGGCCTCCACCTGGATGGCCACCAGGAACACCGAGGACTGGGTGGGCGCCCACTCGACGTCCAGGATGCGCTCGGGTTCGCGGGACAGTGACTCCACGTTGACGCAGTCGCTGCGGTGAACCGATACTCCGCTACCGCGGGTGACGAATCCGATGATCGGGTCGCCGGGCACCGGCGTACAGCAGCGGGCCAGCTTGACCCACACGTCGTCGACGCCCTTGACGACGACGCCCGGGTCGGCGCTGGAGCGGCGCTTGCGGCCGCGTCCGCGCGAGGGCGGCACGCTCTCGTCGATCTCCTCGGTGGCCGCCTCCTCGCCGCCGAGCGCCTGGACGAGCTTCTGCACGATGTTCTGCGCGGAGACATGGCCCTCGCCGATCGCCGCGTACAGCGCGGAGATGTCCGAGTAGCGCATCTCGTGCGCGAGGGTGACCAGCGAGTCACCGGTGAGGATGCGCTGGATCGGCAGGTTCTGCTTGCGCATGGCGCGGACGATGGCGTCCTTGCCCTGCTCGATCGCCTCGTCCCGCCGCTCCTTGGAGAACCAGGCGCGGATCTTGTTGCGGGCACGGGGCGACTTGACGAAGCCGAGCCAGTCGCGGGAGGGCCCGGCGCCGGTCGCCTTGGAGGTGAAGACCTCCACCAGGTCGCCGTTGTCCAGGGTGGACTCCAGCGGTACGAGGCGGCCGTTGACGCGGGCTCCTATGGTGCGGTGGCCTACCTCGGTGTGCACCGCGTAGGCGAAGTCGACGGGGGTGGCACCGGCCGGCAGCGCTATGACGTCGCCCTTGGGGGTGAAGACGAAGACCTCGTTGCGGGAGAGGTCGAAGCGCAGCGACTCCAGGAACTCGCCGGGGTCCTCGGTCTCCTTCTGCCAGTCCAGCAACTGCCTGAGCCACGCCATGTCGTTGATGGCGTCCTTGTCCTTGGCGGACGACTTGGGCGCGTCGGTGCGGACCTTGGAGGCGCCGGCGACGGCCTCCTGCTTGTACTTCCAGTGCGCGGCGATGCCGTACTCGGCGCGGCGGTGCATGTCGAAGGTGCGGATCTGCAGCTCGACCGGCTTGCCGTTGGGCCCGATGACCGTGGTGTGCAGCGACTGGTACATGTTGAACTTGGGCATCGCGATGTAGTCCTTGAACCGGCCGGGGACCGGGTTCCATCTCGCGTGCACGGTGCCGAGGGCGGCGTAGCAGTCGCGGACCGTGTCGACGAGGACGCGGATGCCCACCAGGTCGTAGATCTCCGCGAAGTCGCGGCCGCGGACGATCATCTTCTGGTAGACGCTGTAGTAGTGCTTCGGGCGGCCGGTGACCGTGGCCTTGATGCGGGCGGCGCGCAGGTCGGCCTGGACCTCGTCGGTGACGATGGCGAGGTACTCGTCGCGCTTGGGGGCGCGCTCGGCGACGAGGCGGACGATCTCGTCGTACATCTTGGGGTAGAGGATCGCGAAGGCGAGGTCCTCCAGTTCCCACTTGATGGTGTTCATGCCCAGGCGGTGGGCGAGCGGCGCGTAGATCTCCAGGGTCTCGCGCGCCTTCTTCTCCTGCTTCTCGCGCTTGAGGTAGCGCATGGTGCGCATGTTGTGCAGGCGGTCGGCGAGCTTGATGACCAGCACGCGCGGGTCCTTGGCCATCGCCACGACCATCTTGCGCACGGTCTCGGCCTGCGCGGCCTCGCCGAACTTGACCTTGTCCAGCTTGGTGACGCCGTCGACGAGCAGGGCGACGGTGTCGCCGAAGTCGCGGCGCAGCTGGTCCAGGCCGTACTCGGTGTCCTCGACGGTGTCGTGCAGCAGGCCGGCCATCAGCGTGGCCGGGTCCATGCCCAGCTCGGCGAGGATGGTGGTGACGGCGAGGGGGTGCGTGATGTACGGGTCGCCGCTCTTGCGCTTCTGGCCGCGGTGCCAGCGCTCGGCGACCTGGTAGGCCTTCTCGATCTGGCGGAGCGTGGAGTTCTCGATCTTCGGGTCGTTGCTGCGCACTATCCGCAGCAGCGGTTCCAGGACCGGGTTGTAGGGGTTGGCACGCTGGACGCCGAGGCGGGCGAGGCGGGCGCGGACGCGGTTGGAGGAGCCGGAGCGCGCGCTCTGTCCGGCGGCGGGGCGGACGGGCGCGGCCGGTTTGGGACGCGAGGCCTCGGCGCTCTTCTCGACGGGCGCGGACTGGGCGTGCTCGACCGAGCCGCGGGCGTCGTTCTTCGCGTGCGACACGTTCGGCGCGGGCTTCGCCGCGGACGCCGAGGCGGACTCGGGCTTGGCGGCGGTCAGTGGCTGGGCCTCGTCTGGCAAGAGGGCTCCTCGTGCACGATCCGGGTCCCCCGGTCAGGCTCCGGAGATCCCATGGTAGCGATCCCGGGCTCCAGGATCGCCTCCAGCCCGATGTGAGGGCTGTTCACCGGGGAAACACCGCAGACGGGCGCCGGATTCCTCCGGGCCCGTCTCGGTGGCGGTGCGTGATGCCGCGTGACGTCGTGTGGCGCACGGTGGCGTCCGGGCGGTCCTCAGATGCGGAGCAGGGCCTCCAGCGGGGCCTCGCCCAGGGTGGGCTCCAGGCGGCCGCGGCCGCCCAGGAAGCCCAGCTCCATGAGGACGGCCAGTCCCGCGACCTCGGCTCCCGCCCGGCGGATCAGCTGGACGGAGGCCTCGGCGGTGCCGCCGGTGGCGAGCACGTCGTCGACGACCAGCACGCGGTCGCCGCCGGTCAGGTCCTCGGCGTGCACCTCGATCTCGGCCGAGCCGTACTCCAGGTCGTAGGCCTGGCGCAGGGTGGCTCCGGGGAGCTTGCCGGCCTTGCGGACCGGGATGAAGCCCAGGCCCGCGCGGACGGCGACCGGGGAGCCCAGGATGAATCCGCGGGCCTCCAGGCCGACGACCTTGGTCGCGCCGGTGCGCTCGGCGATGTCCGCGAGCGCGCCGGTGAGCGCGGTGAACGCCACGGGATCGGCCAGCAGCGGGGTGATGTCCTTGAACATCACGCCCGGCTCCGGGTAGTCCGCCACGTCACGGATGCGGCTGAGCAGCAGCTCCTGCACATCGGTCATCGCGGTCATCGGCGCTTCCCGGAGGGACGGCCGCGGCCGCGGCCGCGGGACGCGGCCTGGCCGCGCGGACCGACCACGGCGGGAGCCGCGTCCGCGGTCTCGTCGTCGTACGCCGCGCCCGCGCCGGCCGCCGGCACCGGCTCGCCCTGGGCGCCGGCCTGTGCCCGCTTGGCCAGGACGCGCTTGCGCAGGGCCTTCATCTGCGGCTCGCGCTCCTTGAGGTCGGCGACGAGCGGGGTGGCGATGAAGATCGAGGAGTACGCACCGGCCGCGAGGCCGACGAACAGCGACAGCGAGATGTCGTTCAGCGTGCCGGCCCCGAGGAAGCCGCCTCCGATGAACAGCAGGCCCGCGACCGGCAGCAGGGCGACCACGGTGGTGTTGATGGAGCGCACCAGTGTGCCGTTGATCGACTGGTTGGCGATGTCGCTGTAGGTGAACCGGGTCTGCTTGGTGATGTCCTTCGTCTGCTCCTTGAGGCTGTCGAAGACGACGACCGTGTCGTAGAGCGAGTAACCGAGGATCGTCAGCAGACCGATGACCGTGCCGGGGGTGACCTCGAAGCCGACCAGGGCGTAGATGCCCGTGGTGATGGTGATGTCGTGGATCAGGGCGACCAGCGCGGCCACGGCCATACGCCACTCGAAGGCGATCGCCAGGTAGATCACGACGAGGACCATGAAGATGCCGAGGCCCTCCCAGGCCTTGTCGGCGATCTGCTGACCCCAGCTCGGGCCGACCAGGTCGGCGTTGATCTGCTCGGAGTTGACGTTGAGGTCCTTGGCGAGCGTGTCCTTGATCGCGTCGGACTTGCCGGTCTCGATCCCGGCGATCTGGATGCGCAGCGCACCCGTGCCGAGCTTCTGCACCACGGCCTCGTGACCGGAGGCCTGCGCGGCGTACTGCTCGGCCTGGGCCACCGAGACGGTGGTCTTCGGGGTGGTGAAGACCGCTCCGCCCTGGAACTCGATGCCCATGTTCAGGCCGCGCACCGCCAGGCCGACGATGGCCGTGATGGTGATCAGGATGGAGATGCCGTACCAGATCTTGCGCTTGCCGACGAAGTCGTAGCTGATCTCGCCGCGGTGCAGTCGAGCGCCGAGGTTGCCGAGTTTCGACATTGCTCAGGCCTCCTTCGGGTCGACAGGGCCGGCGGTCGGACCGGCGGGACGGCGGATGCGGCGCAGCGGCGGCTTGGCACCCAGGCTCTTCGGGTCGAGCCCGGACCACTTGTGGCCGTTCGCGAAGAACTTGCGGCGGGCGAGGATCGTCATGAGCGGCTTGGTGAACAGGAAGACGACGACCACGTCCAGCAGGGTGGTCAGGCCGAGCGTGAACGCGAAGCCCTGGACCTTGCCGACGGTCACGATGAACAGGACGGCGGCGGCCAGGAACGACACGAAGTCCGAGACCAGGATGGTGCGCCGGGCACGCGGCCAGGCCCGCTCGACCGCGGGACGCAGCGTGCGGCCCTCACGGATCTCGTCCCGGATGCGTTCGAAGTAGACGATGAACGAGTCGGCGGTGATGCCGATGGCGACGATGGCGCCGCAGACGGCCGGCAGGTTCAGCGCGAAGTGGATGGTCGGGCCGAGCAGAGCCATGATCACGTAGGTGAGGACCGCGGAGACCGACAGGGACGCGACGGCGACGAGCGACAGACCGCGGTAGTACAGCACGAGGTAGATGATCACCAGGGCCAGGCCGATCGCGCCCGCGATGAGGCCCGCCTGGAGCTGCTCGCCACCGAGCGCCGCGGTCACGGTGGTGACGCTCGACTCCTTGAAGGTCAGCGGGAGCGCTCCGTACGACAGCATGTTGGCGAGGCTCTGCGCCTCCTGCTGGGTGAAGCGGCCGGAGATCTCCGCGTTGCCGCCGGTGATGGCCGTCTGCACGTACGGGTGGGAGACCACCTGGTCGTCGAGGACGATCGCGAACTCGTTCTGCGGGGTGGTCTTCTGGGCCAGCTGACCGGTGATGTCGGCGAACTTGCTCGAGCCCTTGGAGTTGAAGGTCATCTGGACCTGCCAGCCGCTGGCGCCCTGGGTGTCGAAGGCGGCCTGCGCCTTCTTCACCTCCTGGCCGTCGACCGCGACCGGTCCGAGCAGGAACTTGCTCCAGACCTTGCCGTCCTGGCCGCAGGCGACGGTGGGCTCACCGGGCTTGGCGTCCTTCCCGGCGCCGGCCTGCTCGGCGGGCTTGCTGCAGTCGAGGGCGGCGTAGCGGGCCTGAAGGTCGGCGGCGGCGCTGCTCGCCCCGGGTGAGGGAGTGGCCGACGGCTTGGCGCTCGAGGAGGCGGACGCGCTCGGCGAGGGGGTGGAGCCGGCCTTCAGGGCGTCGGTGACGGCACGGCCCTGAGAGGTCGGCGTCGCCTTGGGGGACTGTGTGGCCGACGAGGACGCCTTCGCCTTCGGGGTGGAGCCGGAGGCGGGGCTGGCGCTCGGCTTCGTCGAGGAGCTGCCGCTGGGGGACGCGCCCGGCGACGGGCTCCGACCGGAGGCGCCGGAGACCTCTTGCTGCAGGACCGGGCGGAAGTACAGCTTGGCGGTCGTGCCGACCTGCTGCTGCGCCTCCTTGGAGTTCGTGCCGCGCGGGATGTTGACGATGATGTTGCGATCGCCCTGGGTCTGGACCTCCGTCTCCGACACGCCCAGACCATTGACACGGCGGTTCATGATGTCGACCGCGGTGTCCATGTTGGCCTTGTTGATCGCGTTGGGCTGCCCCGGCTGGTTGACCGCCGTCAGCGTGATGCTGGTTCCACCGGCGAGGTCGATACCGAGACGGGGAGTGGTGTGTCCCGAGGCGAACATTCCGCCGGTGAGCGCCACGATGGCGATCAGGATGAGGGCCAGCGAGCGCCCCGGCTTGCTCTGGGCACTCGCGCTCCGGCCCCTCTTAGGTGCTGCCACCTTCTCGTACTCCCTCTCGGGCCGCTCCACGCCGGTGGGCGCGGTCGGCCGTGACATGGTGTCGGGCTGTTCCGTGCAGGAAACAAGCGCGCCCGGTGGTGCCCGGGGCGGGATCGTGCCGCGCGCACACCACCGGAGCGTGACTACTTCGTGCCGGAGTCGCCCTCGGTCTTCTTCGGCTCGTCCTGCGCCTTGGCCTCGGTGGGCTCGGCGGCCTCGGCCGCGCCGGCGCCCTCCTCGGCGGCGTCCTTCTTGCCGAGGTCGATCTTGTCGTCGGAGGCGGCGGCAGCGGCGGATCCGTCGGCCTCGTCGGTCTCGGTGAGGGAGGAGGCGTCGTCCGGGACGATGTCGGTGTCGGACTTCAGGTCGTGCTCGATGCCGTGGACGATGCGGTTGTACTCGTCGTCGGACAGGACGGTCGCGATCGCGTTCTTGGCGAACAGCAGCTCGACGCCCGGGCCGGCGTCGAGGAGGACCGTCTCGTCACTGACCTCCTTGACCGTGGCGTACATGCCCCCGATGGTGCGGACTCCGCTGCCGGGCTGCATCTGGTTCCGCATTTGGGCGGCCTGCTGCTGCTTGCGCTTGGCCGACCGGGTCATCAGGAACATGGCCCCGATGAGCACGATGAACGGGAGGAGGGTCACGAGACTCACGGGTCGGTACTTCCTTCACACGACCGCGAAGTGAGCGGCCTGATGGTTGGGGGTATGTGTGCTGCCCACTAAGGCGGCATCGGCGGAGTCTAAGCGAGTCCGCGCGCATGGAACAACGCTCAGCATGGCACCTGGGTTCCTCCCGGGGCCAATGCCGTTCGTCTCATCCCCCGAACAGATCTTGTTGTCCGTTTCCCGCGGAGGCCGAGCGGGGCGGGGTGAGGCCGAGGTGCGCCCAGGCCGCCGGGGTCGCCACGCGCCCGCGCGGGGTGCGGGCGAGCAGGCCCTCGCGTACGAGGAAGGGCTCGGCGACCTCTTCCACCGTCTCGCGCTCCTCCCCCACCGCGACCGCGAGGGTGGACAGGCCCACCGGGCCGCCGCCGAACAGCTTCAGCAGCGCCTGGAGGACGGCCCGGTCGAGCCGGTCGAGGCCGCGCGCGTCCACCTCGTAGACGGCGAGGGCGGCCGCGGCGATCTCGCGGGTGACGATCCCGTCCGCCTTGACCTGCGCGTAGTCACGGACGCGGCGCAGCAGGCGGTTGGCGATGCGGGGCGTGCCGCGGGAGCGGCCGGCGATCTCGGCGGCGCCGTCGGTGTCGATCTCCACGTCGAGCAGGTGCGCCGAGCGGTGCACGACCCGCTCCAGCTCGGCGGGCTCGTAGAACTCCATGTGGGCGGTGAAGCCGAAGCGGTCGCGCAGCGGGGGCGGCAGCAGGCCCGCGCGGGTGGTGGCGCCGACCAGTGTGAAGGGGGGCAGCTCGAGGGGGATGGCGGTGGCACCGGGGCCCTTGCCGACGATCACGTCGACGCGGAAGTCCTCCATCGCCATGTAGAGCATCTCCTCGGCGGGCCGGGACATGCGGTGGATCTCGTCGAGGAAGAGGACCTCTCCCTCCTGGAGGGAGGAGAGGATGGCGGCGAGGTCGCCGGCGTGCTGGATGGCGGGGCCCGACGTGATGCGGATGGGGGCGCCCATCTCGGCGGCGATGATCATGGAAAGCGTGGTCTTGCCGAGGCCGGGGGCGCCGGAGAGCAGCACGTGGTCGGCGGTGGCGCCGCGGGCGCGTGCGGCGCGCAGCACGAGGTCGAGCTGTTCGCGGACCTTCTCCTGGCCGATGAACTCGCCCAGGTCCTTGGGGCGCAGGGCGGCCTCGACGGCCTGGTCCTCACCGTCGGCGGACGCACCGACGAGCCGCTCGGGGGCGGGGCTGTCGGTCGTGTCGTCCCAGTTCATGGAGTGTGCCTCGATCGTCGTGGGGTCAGCGGGCGCGGTTCAGGGTCTGCAGGGCAGCCTTGAGCAGCCGGCCCACTTCCGGGGCGCCGCCCGCGGCCTCGGCCTGCGGGGTGACGGCGGCGACGGCCTCGTCGGCCTCCCGGGTGGCGTAGCCGAGTCCGATGAGGGCCGCGTGCAGCTGGTCCCGCCACCCCTGGCTGACGGGCGCGCCCACGACCGGGGCGCCGAGGGGCTCGCCGAGGCGGTCCTTCAGCTCCAGCAGCAGCTTCTGGGCGCCCTTCTTGCCGATGCCGGGCACGGCGGTGAGGGCCTTCTCGTCGCCGGTGGCGACGGCGCGGCGCAGTGCGTCCGGGGTGTGCACGGCCAGCATGGCCTGGGCCAGGCGGGGACCGACGCCGCTCGCCGTCTGGAGCAGTTCGAAGGTCTGGCGTTCGTCGTCGTCGGCGAAGCCGTACAGGGTGAGGGAGTCCTCGCGGACGACGAGGGAGGTGTGCAGCCTTGCGGGCTGCCCGATGCGGAGCGCCGAGAGCGTGTCGGGCGTGCACTGGACGGCCATGCCGACACCGCCGACCTCGACGACGGCCGCGTCGGGGGCCAGTGCGGCGACCGTGCCGCTGACGAAGGCGATCATGCCGTACGGCCTTTCGTTGGGTTGACTGTGTGGCGGGCGACCGCCTGCTGGAGCCGGTTCTGGGCGGGGGCGCGCCAGATGTGGCAGATGGCGAGCGCCAGAGCGTCGGCGGCGTCGGCCGGCTTCGGCGGTGCGGCGAGCCGGAGCAGGCGGGTGACCATGGCCCCGACCTGGGCCTTGTCGGCGCGGCCGCTGCCGGTGACGGCGGCCTTGACCTCACTGGGGGTGTGCAGCGCGACGGGGATGCCGCGCCGGGCGGCGCACAGCATCGCGACGGCACTGGCCTGGGCGGTGCCCATGACGGTGCGCACGTTGTGCTGGCTGAAGACGCGCTCGACGGCGACGAACTCCGGCCGGTGCTCGTCCAGCCACTGCTCGACGCCCTGCTCGACGGCGAGGAGGCGGTGGCCGAGGTCGGCGTCCGCGGGCGTGCGGACGACACCCACTCCGAGCATGGTCAGCGGCCGGCCCGGGACGCCCTCGACCACGCCGACGCCGCATCGCGTGAGCCCTGGGTCCACACCGAGTACGCGCATCTCGCTCCGCCACCCCCTCCCTCTGTGTCGACTCGAGCCTTTCGGGCTCGCTGCCGTGCCAGGTTATTCGGCGGCACCGACAGCGCGTCCCCGGCCCAGTTGATCAAGTACAGGCAAAGGATCAAAACGTACCAGGTGAGGATGGCCGGAAAGGTGGCTGGATGCCCGGTATGCACGAGGGATTCGCGATTGCCTCTCCCACTTGATCACTTGTAAGTTCTCGAACGGCCGTACGAGAGACCACCGTTCGGCCGACGCCGAACAGGCGTCCATGATGACAAGAGAATCGGGGAACCCATGCGCTCCATGGCGAAGATCGCCGTGACCGCTTCCATGCTGCTGGCCGGTGTCGCCATCGCGACTCCCGCGCAGGCCGCCACGGCTTCGTCCGGCCTGACGAAGGGCCGCAGCGGTTGCTTCAACTACTCCTACGGTGACGGCATTTCGACCACGACCGTGTACTTCCACAACATCTGCAAGACCACGTCGACGATCAACATCTGGTGGAAGGACGGCAAGGTCGAGTACATGAAGGCCGCGACCGTTCCGGCCGACGGCAAGGGCCACCTGAAGCACACCGGCTCGATCAAGGAGATCGACGGCTGATCCACGCCGCCGAGACGACGAATGGCCCGCCGAGGAGTTTCCGGCGGGCCATTCGGCTTGTTCAGGCGTCGACCTTCTCCATGACCTCGTCGCTGACGTCGAAGTTGGCGAAGACGTTCTGCACGTCGTCGCTGTCCTCGAGGGCGTCGATCAGCTTGAAGATCTTCTTGGCGCCCTCCTCGTCCAGCTCGACCTGCATGGTGGGGACGAAGTTGGCGTCGGCGGAGTCGTAGTCGATGCCGGCGTCCTGGAGGGCGGTGCGGACCGCGACCAGGTCGGTGGCCTCGCTGATGACTTCGAAGGACTCACCGAGGTCGTTGACCTCCTCCGCGCCGGCGTCCAGGACGGCGGCCAGGACGTCGTCCTCGGTCAGCCCGCCCTTGGGGACGATCACGACGCCCTTGCGGTTGAACAGGTACGACACCGAGCCCGGGTCGGCCATGGAGCCGCCGTTGCGGGTCATGGCGACGCGCACCTCGGAGGCGGCGCGGTTGCGGTTGTCGGTGAGGCACTCGATGAGCACCGCGACGCCGTTCGGGCCGTAGCCCTCGTACATGATCGTCTCGTAGTCGGCGCCGCCGGCCTCGAGACCGCCGCCGCGCTTGATCGCGGAGTCGATGTTCTTGTTGGGCACCGACTGCTTCTTGGCCTTCTGGACGGCGTCGTAGAGCGTCGGGTTGCCCTCGAGGTCGACCCCGCCCATCCGGGCCGCGACCTCGATGTTCTTGATCAGCTTCGCGAAGAGCTTGCCGCGCTTGGCATCGATGACGGCCTTCTTGTGCTTCGTCGTGGCCCATTTAGAGTGGCCGGACATCTGCCTGTCTCCTTCGCGTAACCCGTCTCTGTACGAACTCCAGAGATCCTACAAGGACTCGGGTGCCCTCTTGGCGCGCACCATGTCGGCGAACAGCCGGTGCACGCGGTGGTCGCCGGTCAGTTCCGGGTGGAACGACGTGGCCAGCGCGTTGCCCTGGCGGACCGCGACGATGTGGCCGTCGTGCTCGGCGAGCACCTCGGCCCCGGCGCCGACGGACTCGACCCAGGGGGCGCGGATGAAGACGCCCTCAACAGGATCGCCCTCCACACCCTTGACGTCGACCGCGGCCTCGAAGGACTCGTTCTGGCGTCCGAAGGCGTTGCGGCGCACGATCATGTCGATGCCGCCGATGGTCTCCTGGCCCGAGCGCGGGTCGAGGATCTTGTCGGCCAGCATGATCATGCCCGCGCAGGTGCCGTAGACGGGCATGCCCTCGCGCACGCGCGCGCGCAGGGGGTCCATCACTCCGAAGAGGACGGCCAGCTTGGAGATGGTGGTGGACTCGCCGCCGGGGAGGACCAGGCCGTCGACCTCGGCGAGCTCTTCGGGGCGCCGCACCGGCCTGGCCACGGCGTCGGCCGCGGCCAGGGCGATGAGGTGCTCCCGTACGTCGCCCTGGAGGGCCAGGACGCCGATGACAGGGACTTCGTTGGACATGGAGGTGATTACCAGCCGCGGTTGGCGTAGCGCTCGGTCTCGGGGAGGGTGTCGCAGTTGATGCCGACCATGGCCTCGCCCAGGTTGCGGGAGGCGTCCGCGATGATCTTCGGGTCGTCGTAGAAGGTGGTGGCCTTCACGATGGCGGCGGCGCGCTTGGCCGGGTCGCCGGACTTGAAGATGCCGGAGCCGACGAAGACGCCCTCGGCGCCGAGCTGGCGCATCAGGGCGGCGTCGGCCGGGGTGGCCACACCGCCGGCGGAGAACAGCACCACCGGGAGCTTGCCGAGCTCGGCGACCTCCTTGACCAGCTCGTAGGGGGCGCGCAGCTCCTTGGCGGCGGCGTACAGCTCGTTGTTGTCGTAGCCGCGCAGGCGGGCGATCTCGTTCTTGATCTGGCGCAGGTGGCGGACGGCCTCGACGACGTTGCCGGTGCCGGCCTCGCCCTTGGAGCGGATCATGGCCGCGCCCTCGGCGATGCGGCGCAGGGCCTCGCCGAGGTTGGTGGCGCCGCAGACGAAGGGCGTGGTGAACGCCCACTTGTCGGAGTGGTTGACCTCGTCGGCCGGGGTGAGGACCTCGGACTCGTCGATGTAGTCCACACCGAGGGACTGCAGGACCTGGGCCTCGACGAAGTGGCCGATACGGGACTTGGCCATGACCGGGATGGAGACGGCGTCGATGATGCCCTCGATCATGTCCGGGTCGGACATGCGGGCCACGCCGCCGTCCTTGCGGATGTCGGCCGGGACCCGCTCCAGGGCCATGACGGCGACGGCGCCCGCGTCCTCGGCGATCTTCGCCTGCTCCGGCGTGACGACGTCCATGATCACGCCGCCCTTGAGCTGCTCGGCCATGCCGCGCTTGACGCGGGCGGTACCGGTCTCGGGAGTCTGGGCGGAGTCGGAAATCGTGGTGGACACGGGTGACCTCACATCGGTGGAAAAGAGGGGTTTGACGCAACCCCGAGGAAACGCGAGTGGACCAGTCCACGGCAAGGGCCAATGGCGAGCCGGTGGATCCTTTTGGCCGGATGAACGGGTGGTGGCGGGCTAGGCGGCCCGTTCCACCAGCGCCGTCGGCGGTTCGTCGTCCATCTCGAAGGCCATCGGGAAGGGGGCATGGCCGGCCAGGCGGAACCAGCGGACCTTGCGGTGTTCGCGGAGCCTGCGGGCGGCGCCCACGGCGTCGTTGTGGAAGCGGCGGGCCATCGGCACCCTGCGCACCGCCTCGGTGAGCTCGCGCGCCGCCTCCTCGCCGCCGGGGGCCTCGCGGACCGCCTCCACCTGCGGGGTCTCGGCGAAGACCGCCCGCAGCGCCTGGCTCAGCTCGCTCTCCGCGACCTCCCGCTGGTCCTCCTCGGCCTGCCGGGCGGCGTGGGCGGCCTCGTAGAGCACGATGGAGGCGGCGGGGTCGAGGACGCCGGAGGTGGCCAGCTCCTGCGCGACGGAGGCGCGGCGCAGCAGCTGCGCGTCGAGGGCGGCGCGCGCGGCGTCGATACGGGCGTGCAGCCGGTCCAGCCGCCCCGCCGTCCAGCTCAGGTAGAGGCCGACGGCGACCAGCGCGACGAGGATCCAGATCAGGGTTGCGGTCACGGTCGGCAGGCTATCGGGACCGTACAAGGCGCCCGCCCCCGGGCGGAGCTGCCCGGGGGCGGGGGTCCTGCCTCAGTCGCGGGTCAGGCCCAGGCGGGCCCTGAGGGTCGAGGTGCGGTCGTCCGTCGCCACGGCGGCGGCGCCCGCGGTGACCGTCTCGTAGACGGACAGGATGTCCGCGCCGACCGTGGACCAGTCGAAGCGGCGGACGTGGGCGCTGCCGCGGTCGCGCAGCTCGGCCCGGCGCTCGGGGTCGGCCAGGAGGCGTACCGCCGCGTCGGCGAGGGCGTCCGCGTCCTCGTTGGCGAACAGCTCGCCCGCCTTGCCCTGGTCCAGGACCTGGGCGAAGGCGTCCAGGTCGGAGGCGAGCACGGGGGCGCCGGCGGACATGGCCTCGACGAGGATGATGCCGAAGCTCTCGCCGCCGGTGTTGGGGGCCACGTAGAGGTCGATGCTGCGCAGGAAGCGGGCCTTGTCCTCGTCGCTGACCATGCCGAGGAACTCCACGCGCGAGCGCAGCTCCCTGGGCAGCGACTGGACCGCCTCCTTCTCGTCACCGCGGCCCGCGACCAGCAGGCGGGCGCCCGGGCGGGAGGCGAGAATCTTCGGCAGCGCGCGCATCAGCACGGGCAGGCCCTTGCGGGGCTCGTCGATGCGCCCTATGAAGCCGATCGTGTCGCCCTGCCACTCGGGCCTGGGCTCGGCCCCGGCGAAGAAGTCGACGTCGACGCCGTTGGGGATGACCACCGCGTCGCCGCCCAAGTGCTCGACCAGGGTGCGCCGGGCGTACTCGCTCACGGCGATCCGGGCGCTGATCTTCTCCAGGGCGGCCTGGAGGATGGAGTACGCGGCGATCATCGCGCGCGAGCGCGGGTTGGAGGTGTGGAAGGTCGCCACGATCGGGCCCTGGGCCGCCCAGCAGGTCAGCAGGCCCAGCGACGGCGAGGTCGGCTCGTGGATGTGGATGACGTCGAAGCGGCCCTCGTGCAGCCAGCGCCGCACGCGGGCCGCGGACAGGAAGCCGAAGTTGAGGCGGGCCACCGAGCCGTTGTACGGGACCGGGACCGCGCGGCCGGCCGAGACGACGTACCGCGGCAGGGGGGTGTCGTCGTCGGCGGGGGCGAGGACGGACACCTCGTGGCCCAGTCCGATGAAGTACTCCGCGAGGTCGCGGATGTGGAACTGGACGCCGCCCGGGACGTCCCAGGAGTAGGGGCAGACGATGCCGATCCTCACGGGCGCTCCCCGTCCGCGGCGCGCGGTTCGAGATCCGCGAGCCACAAGCGCTGCAGCATGTGCCAGTCCTCCGGGTGTTCGGCGATGCCGGTGGCGAAGGCGTCGGCCAGCGCCTGTGTCATGGAGGACGTCTTTTCGGCCCGGGTACCTGACCCGGGTACCTCGATCGGCGGGTGGACGCGTCCGCGCATGACGGGCGAGTCGTCGTACCAGAGGGTGACGGGCAGCAGCAGGGCGCCCGTCTGCTGGGCGAGGAGGGCGGGTCCGGCGGGCATCCTCGCGCTCTCGCCGAAGAACTTCACCTCGACGCCGGAGGCGGACAGGTCGCGGTCGGCGACCAGGCATACCAGGCCGCCGTCGCGCAGCCGGCGGGCCAGGGTGCCGAAGGCGGAGCCGCCGCTGTGCGGCAGAACCTCCATGCCGAGGCCCTCGCGGTAGGCGACGAAGCGGTCGTAGAGCGTCTCGGGCTTCAGTCGCTCGGCGACGGTGGTGAAGGGGGTGCCGAGCGCGGTGGTGACCCAGGCGCCGGCCAGGTCCCAGTTGGCGAGGTGGGGCAGCGCGAGGACGACGCCACGGCCGGAGGCGAGACCGTCGGTGAGGTGGTGCAGGTCCTTGGGGTCGAAGCCGGTGCGGACGCGCTCGGGGCTCCAGGCGGGCAGCCGGAAGGACTCCATCCAGTAGCGCAGGTACGACCGCATGCCCGCGCGGGAGAGTTCCGCGAGGCGCTCGGGGCCGGCGTCGGGCACCACGCGCGCGTAGTTGCCCTCCAGGCGCAGCACGCCCTTGCCGCGCCGCTTCCACGCGAGGTCGGCGACGGTGCGGCCCAGGCGCACGGCGGCCGGCTCGGGGAGTTTCTTCACGGTGCTCCAGCCGAGGCCGTACAGGGCGTCGGTGAGGCGCTCCCGGGCGCTCATTTCGCGGCCTCGCTCCCCCGCGTCTCCTGGCGGGCGGCCGCGGCCTCCGCCTCCTCCGACTCGCGGCGGACGGTGACCACGCGCTGGATCAGCGTGACCAGGCTGCCCGCGGCCACGATCCACAGGGCGACGGGGAGCAGGTACTGGATGCCGGGGACGCCGAACTTGTGCAGGCCCGCGAAGCCGGCCGCGACCAGGGAGATCACGAGGCGCTCGGCGCGCTCGACGAGCCCGTTGACGGCGACCGGCAGGCCGATCGACTCGCCGCGCGCCTTGGTGTACGACACGACCTGGCCGCTGGCCAGGCAGAAGATGGAGACCGCGCACAGCACGTTGTCGTTTCCGCTGCCCGCGTACCACAGGGCGAAGCCGCCGAAGATCGCGCCGTCGGCGACCCGGTCGAGGGTGGAGTCCAGGAAGGCGCCCCAGCGGCTGGAACGGCCCAGCTGGCGGGCCATGTTGCCGTCGACGAGGTCGGAGAACACGAACAGCGTGATGACGACCGTGCCCCAGAAGAACTCGCCCCTGGGGTAGAAGACCAGCGCGCCCGCGACCACTCCGGCCGTGCCGAGGAGCGTCACCGTGTCGGGCGAAACGCCCCGGCGGATGAGAAACGCGGCGAACGGTGTGAGGACACGCGTGAAGAATGCACGCGCGTACTTGTTCAGCATGGCCTTCCCGAGGGTCGGTGTCGCCGGACGCCCCTGCTGGCCACCGGCTGGCCCATCGTAGCCACGCACCCCCACCCACGACTCCCGGGCACCCACAGCCCACCCCCGGCACGCTCGGGGCGGGGAGAGCCGGGGGCCCAGGATCCCCGCACTCGGCGGCGGGGGCGCCCGGACTGGCTGCGGGGGCGCCCGGGGCCGGCGGCTGAGGGCCGCGGTGCCGCAAGCCGTGATGCCGGAACCGGAGGCCCCCACGCGGCGAGTGCCGGGCGACTGGCCGCCGGGCCGGCACCGACGCGCGACGCGCCCGGCGTGAAGCGGCGGACCGGTGCCAGGCCGAAGCACGAGGCGCCCGGGCCGGCGGCCAGGGCCAGTACCCGCCGGACAGGGCGGCACGGCGGCGGCCAAGGCACCCGAGGGCCAAGGGCGGGGCCCTGCCGAAATCCACCGACCCACGCCAGAACGCCAGAACGCCCGGACGCCAGAACGCCCGGACGCCCGGACGCCCGGGCGCCACCGCAGGATCCCCGGGGCGGGGTGTGAGCGTGCGGTGCGGTGGGATCGGGTTGTTCGTATGGACGGGCGGTGACGGGAGTGGAAAGCTCGAAGGACCGCGGGCGTCGCAGGAGCCGCCAGTGCACGCGGTGCCGCGTGTCCGCGCCCACAGTGACCTCACCGTCAACGGGAGGCAGGATCATGGGCGACAAGGCGCATACACACCCCGGGGCCGCCGGCAGGGCAGTGGCGGCCGACCATCCCGCGTCCGTACGGAATGTGGTGCTGGTCGGCCACTCCGGATCGGGCAAGACGACCTTGGTGGAGGCTCTCGCGCTGACCGCGGGGGCCGTGAACCGGGCGGGCCGTGTCGAGGACGGCGGCAGCGTCTCGGACTACGACGAGATCGAGCACCGGCAGCAACGCTCGGTGCAGCTCTCCCTGGTGCCGGTCGAATGGGACGGCATCAAGATCAACCTTCTGGACACCCCCGGCTACGCCGACTTCGTCGGGGAGCTCAGGGCCGGTCTGCGAGCGGCGGACGCGGCCCTTTTCGTCGTCTCGGCCTCGGACGGCGTGGACGGCTCGACCCGCATGGTGTGGGAGGAGTGCGCGGCGGTCGGCATGCCGCGCGCGATCGTGATCACGCACCTGGAGGCCGCCCGCGCGGACTTCGAGGAGATGACGCGGGTGTGCGCCGAGGCCTTCGGCGCGGACGACCCCGACGCGGTGCTGCCGCTGTACCTTCCCCTGCACGGCCCCCAGGGACCGGACGGGCACGCGCCCGTGACCGGCCTGACCGGTCTGCTCACGCGCAGGCTGTTCGACTACTCCACCGGCGAGCGCAAGGAGTCCGAGCCGGGCGAGGACCAGCTGCCGGACCTGGAAGAGGCCCGCAACCGGCTCATCGAGGGGATCATCTCCGAGAGCGAGGACGAGACCCTCATGGACCGCTATCTCGGCGGTGAGCAGGTCGACGTCACCACGCTGATCCAGGACCTGGAGCGGGCCGTCGCGCGGGGGGTCTTCTTTCCCGTCCTGGCCGCCGCCCCCGCGGCCGAGGGCGCCCGGCAGGGCCTCGGCACGGTGGAGTTGCTGGAGCTGATCACCGGCGGCTTCCCGACCCCGTTCGAGCATCCCCTGCCCGGGGTCGCCACCATCGACGGCGAGCCGCGCGAGCTCAAGGCCTGTGACACGGACGGCCCGCTGGTCGCCGAGGTCGTCAAGACCTCCTCCGACCCCTACGTCGGCCGGATCTCCCTGGTCCGCGTCTTCTCCGGCACCCTGCGCCCCGACGAGACGGTGCACGTCTCCGGGCACGGCCTTGCCGACCGCGGGCACGAGGACCACGACGTGGACGAGCGGATCGGCGCGCTGTCCACGCCGTTCGGCAAACAGCAGCGCCCGGTGACGCACGCGGTCGCCGGGGACCTGGTGTGCGTGGCCAAGCTGAGCCGCGCGGAGACCGGCGACACGCTGTCCGCGAAGGACGACCCGCTGCTGATGGAGCCCTGGCAGATGCCCGACCCGCTGCTGCCGGTGGCCATCCAGGCGCACAGCAAGGCGGACGAGGACAAGCTGTCCCAGGGCCTGTCCCGGCTGGTCGCCGAGGACCCCACGATGCGGCTGGAGCAGAACCAGGACACCCACCAGGTGGTGCTGTGGTGCCTGGGCGAGGCCCACGCGGACGTGGCCCTGGAGCGGCTGCGCAGCCGCTACGGCGTCCAGGTCGACGTCGTACCGCACAAGGTCTCCCTGCGGGAGACGTTCGCGAACCGTGCGGCGGGACGCGGCCGGCACGTGAAGCAGTCCGGCGGGCACGGACAGTACGCGATCTGCGAGATCGAGGTGGAGCCGCTGCCGGGCGGCTCGGGCATCGAGTTCGTCGACAAGGTGGTCGGCGGGGCCGTGCCCCGGCAGTTCATCCCGTCCGTCGAGAAGGGCGTGCGCGCGCAGGCCGCGAAGGGGGTCGCCGCCGGCCATCCGCTGATCGACGTGCGGATCACGCTGCTGGACGGCAAGGCGCACTCGGTGGACTCCTCCGACGCGGCCTTCCAGACAGCGGGCGCGCTCGCCCTGCGCGAGGCCGCGGCCGACGCGAGGATCCACCTGCTGGAACCGGTGGCCGAGGTGAACGTGCTGGTGGGCGACGAGTACGTGGGCGCCGTGATGAGCGATCTGTCCGGGCGGCGCGGCCGGGTGCAGGGCACCGAGCAGGTCAGCGGCGGGCGCACGCTCGTACGGGCCGAGGTGCCGGAGATCGAGATCGGCCGGTACGCGGTCGACCTGCGGTCCCTGTCGCACGGCACCGCCCGCTTCGACCGCCGCTACGTCCGCCACGAGCCGATGCCGCCGCAGGTGGCCGAACGGCTGCGGAAGCAGGAGAGCGAGGAGTCGTAGCCAACAGGGGTCAACGAGGTTGTGCGGCCGGGCTCTTGGCGCGCCCGGCGCACAACCCGGCGGCCGCGCGGGCCCGGAACGCTTCACTTCGCACGGGCGGGCGGCTTCGGCCGTCCGCCCTCCGGCGCCGGTGGGTACGGATACGCTGATGACCTGATCAACAGGTGTGCGGGGCAGGGAAGTCGGGAAGGCCGCAGGTGCAGACGCGGCGGCAGTGGGGGCGGCAGTGACGGACGGATTCGATTTCAGTCCCGGGGCGCAGGTGCCCCTGTCGGGCACGGCGGGACAGACGGCGGCCACCTACGCGCTGGCCGCGGCCGCGTACCGGGACGACGAGGTGACCAAGATCCTCGCCGCGGACAACGAGTGGCACCAGTCGAAGGTCAGCCTGCCCCGCCCCTGGGGGAAGATCTTCCGCCCGCGGCTGGGCGAGGCGTTCTCCCGCGCGGTGATCGACCGGATGCTCGGCGCCGGGCGCCTGCCCCTCATCCAGTCCTTCGGCCTGGAGCCCCAGGTGGTGGTGGAGCACTGCCTGGCCGCCCACCGCATCCGCCGCGAGCGGGACAACTGGCTCACGGCGGTCACCGTGCTGTGCGGGGTGCTGTTCCTGCCCGGCTTCCTGGTGTGGCTGCTGGTGTTCATGCTGCGCACCAATGTCAGCAGGCGCGAGGACAAGCGCGCGAGCGCTCTCGGCACGGTGCTGCTGGTCGCGATGGGCGCGCTCGCCGTGCTGTTCCTGATCAAGATGCCCTTCCACGGCTTCTGGGCGTGGTATGCGCGTGCGACGGTGGTCATGCCGGTCGTCGGCTGGTTCTGGGCCAAGCAGATCTGCGAGCGCACCGCGCGCGACTTGCGGGAGCGCTGGGAGGGCCTGCTGACCGGCGGTGGCGTGGGCGCCAAGATCCCCGAGGCGGTGCCGGGGAGCCCCGGTGACGCGGCCGAGCAGGTGCGCAAGGAGCTCGCCCGGCTCAGCGCCGAACAGCGCTCCAACTCGGTCTTCTACGCCGGGCCCAAGGGCATACTCGGCATGGGCACCCGGTGGGGCAGCTGGCAGCTGGCCGAGGAGCTGGTCTCCGCCGAGCCGGGCAAGGACTTCCACCCCTTCCGCAGCTGGGACGTGATCACCGCGATCCAGGGCGGCCTCGGGATGCTGGAGCGCACCCCGATCAACACCGGCGGTTTCCCCAAGCCGTCCATCACGCACTGGATCGTCACGCCCATCGGGGAGAACGCCAAGGAGGTCTCCCGGCCCAGCGGCACCGACGTGGAGGCGTACACCGTCAGGACGCACGCCATACAGGACATCTGCAACAAGCAGCAGTTCGGCGGCGGCGACCGGCACTACCTGGGCGTGCAGTGGACGCTGTGGGACGGGCACCTGGTGATCACCATGCTGATCACGGTGACGGTGCTGCACGACACCCTGCGCATCGAGGTCACCGGACACGCCCTGGGCCCGGTCAACTCCCTGTTCAACGAGAAGCCGGCGGCCAAGGAGAAGGAGGTGCAGAAGGCCTTCCGCTTCTGGGAGACCCGCAAGGTGAAACTCCCCCTGGTCGACGCCGACGAGGTCGTACGGCTGGCCGCCCGCGCCCCGCTCACCGCCTACCCGCCCGTACTGAACTGGCTCGGGGGCAGCCTCACCCTGCCCGAGCCGTTCGGCCTTCGGCATGCCTGGGCCGACCAGCCCTGGCGCCATCGCTTCATGGCCGACGACGCGCTGCGCGCCGCCACTCCCGTGCTGCGGGTGGTGCACGCGGCGGCGTTGAAGGTGCTCCGGGAGAACGGCGTGGACGTGGAGAAGTTCGGCTCCCGCTCGTCGGTCCTCAGCGGCGCGATCCAGGAGGCGTCGCCGAGGAAGGCCGACGTCTACGACGCGTAGCGCCTCCGGCGGGTGCGGGGAGGGGTACGGCGGGCTGCCCACCGCTCTCCGGGGGCTCCGCCCCCGGGCCCCCGTCGGCCTGAACGGCATCGTCCTCGAAGGCCGGACGGGCTGGTTGTCACGCCGTGGGCCAGGCCTCCGCGAGCATCTTGCGGGTGTCGGCGAGGAGTTGGGGCAGTACGCGCGTGTGGCCGACCACCGGCATGAAGTTGGTGTCGCCGCCCCAGCGGGGCACGATGTGCTGGTGGAGGTGGGCGGCGATGCCTGCGCCCGCGACCGAGCCCTGGTTCATGCCGATGTTGAAGCCCTGGGCGCCGGAGGCGGTGCGCAGGGCCCGCATCGCCTGCTTGGTCAGCTCCCCCAGCTCGGCGGTCTCCGCGGCCGTGAGGTCGGTGTAGTCGGCGACGTGCCGGTAGGGCACGGTCATCAGATGGCCGCCGTTGTACGGGTAGAGGTTGAGCACCGCGTACACCTGCTCGCCGCGCCTGACGATCAGGCCGTCCTCGTCGGACTTGGCCGGGATGGAGCAGAAGGGGCAGCCGTCGCCGGCGCCGGGGCCGGTCGGCTTGTTCTCGCCCTGGATGTAGGCCATCCGGTGGGGCGTCCACAGACGCTGGAACGCGTCCTGCGTCCCCACTCCGATCTGCTGCTCCGGCTCACTCGTCATGCGTGCCAGCATATGGCGTCCCGGCGGCTGACCGGGAAAGGCCCCCGAGGCTGCCCTCGGGGGCCGGACACCCCGCGCCGGCGGGACCGGGTCACACCTGCGCGCGGCGCTCCACCACGTCCACGAGCTTGGCGATGGCCTCGTCCCGCGGAATGCCGTTCTCCTGGGAGCCGTCGCGGTGGCGGAAGGACACCGTGCCCGCGTTCATGTCGTCGTCGCCGACGATGATCATGAAGGGGACCTTCTGCTTCTGCGCGGTCCGGATCTTCTTCTGCATACGGTCCGAGGAGGAGTCGACCTCGACACGCAGGCCCTTCTTCTTCGCGTCCGCGGCGAACTTCCGCAGGTACTCCACGTGCGCGTCGCCCACCGGGATGCCGACGGCCTGCACCGGGGCCAGCCACGCCGGGAAGGCGCCCGCGTAGTGCTCGAGCAGCACGGCGAAGAACCGCTCGATGGAGCCGAACAGCGCGCGGTGGATCATGACCGGGCGCTGCTTGGAGCCGTCGGCCGCGGTGTACTCCAGGTCGAAGCGCTCCGGGAGGTTGAAGTCGAGCTGGACGGTGGACATCTGCCAGGTGCGGCCGATGGCGTCCTTGGTCTGGACGGAGATCTTCGGGCCGTAGAAGGCGGCGCCGCCCGGGTCGGGGACCAGCGGCAGGCCCTGCTTCTCGGCGACCTGGCGCAGGGTCTCGGTGGCCTCCTCCCACACCTCGTCGGAGCCGACGAACTTCTCCGGGTCCTTGGTGGACAGCTCGAGGTAGAAGTCGGTCAGGCCGTAGTCGCGCAGCAGGTTGAGGACGAAGGTGAGCGTCTTGTCGAGCTCGTCCGCCATCTGCTCGCGGGTGCAGTAGATGTGCGCGTCGTCCTGGGTGAAGCCGCGGGCGCGGGTCAGGCCGTGCACGACGCCCGACTTCTCGTACCGGTACACGGTCCCGAACTCGAAGAGGCGCAGCGGCAGTTCGCGGTAGGAGCGGCCGCGCGCGTCGAAGATCAGGTTGTGCATCGGGCAGTTCATAGGCTTGAGGTAGTAGTCCACGCCCTCGTCGAGCTGCATGGGCGGGTACATGCCCTCGGCGTACCAGTCCAGGTGGCCCGAGGTCTCGAAGAGCTTCCCCTTGGTGGCGTGCGGGGTGTAGACGAACTCGTAGCCCTCCTCCTCGTGGCGGCGGCGCGAGTAGTCCTCCATCACGCGGCGGACGACGCCGCCCTTGGGGTGGAAGACGGCCAGGCCGGAGCCGATCTGCTCGGGGATGGAGAACAGGTCGAGCTCGTTGCCCAGCTTGCGGTGGTCGCGCTTCTCCGCCTCGGCGAGGAAGTCCAGGTACGCCTTCAGCTCGTCCTTGGACGGCCAGGCGGTGCCGTAGATGCGCTGGAGCATGGGGTTCTTCTCGCTGCCGCGCCAGTAGGCGGCCGCGTTGCGCATCAGCTTGAACGCCGGGATGAGCCGGGTGGAGGGCAGGTGGGGACCGCGGCAGAGGTCCTTCCAGCACAACTCGCCGGTCTTGGCGTCGAGGTTGTCGTAGATCGTCAGCTCGCCGGCGCCGACCTCGACGTCCGCGCCGTCCTCGCTGGAGGCGGAGCCCTTGAGGCCGATCAGCTCCAGCTTGTACGGCTCGCCGGCGAGTTCCTCGCGGGCGGCCTCGTCGGTGACGACCCGGCGGGAGAAGCGCTGGCCGCGCTTCTGGATCTCCTGCATCTTCTTCTCGATGGCCTTGAGGTCCTCGGGCGTGAAGGGCCGGGCCACGTCGAAGTCGTAGTAGAAGCCGTCCTTGACGGGCGGGCCGATGCCGAGCTTGGCCTCGGGGAAGATCTCCTGCACGGCCTGCGCCATGACGTGCGCGGTGGAGTGGCGCAGGATGTTGAGTCCGTCCTCGGAGGAAATCTCGACGGCTTCGACGGTCTCGCCGTCCTTGACCTCGTGGGCGAGGTCCTTGAGCTCGCCGCCGACGCGGGCGGCGACGACCGAGCGCTCGCCGGCGAAGAGGTCGGCGGCCGTGGTGCCCGTCGTCACCGTGCGCTCTTCCCGCTCGGAATCGCGTTGGATGATCACACGGACGTCTGACACCGGTCTCTCCTGACTGCAGGTGGGATGCGGCGCCATACCGGGAGCGCGCGCATGACTGGGATCGTACCGAGCCGGGGCCGTCCACCGCGAAACGGTCACCCTCGGTCCGCGCCCGGTCGCACGCCCCGGCCTTTGCCGGTCACCCTCACCGGTCCGATCAGCCGCGCTCCCCGGCGCCCGGCGCCCCCTCGTCCCCGGCGTCCGGCGCCCCTTCGTCCCCGGCGCCGCACGCATCCTCGAGGAAGTCCGTGTCCCGGCCGCTCTCCTGGACGGACTTCATCAGCCGGTCCCGCTCCTCGTCGTCCACCGGCACGGGTACGACCCCGCAGGCGTCCGTGAGCCGGCGGAAGCCGCCCCGGCTCTCCAGCCGCCCGAGCACCCGCACGGGCAGTCCCAGGAGGTGGGCGTGCCCGGCGGCGCGGTAGTCCTCCTCGTCGAGGGTGACGCGGACGTAGGGCACCTCGACGCCGGCCATCACCCGCAGCCGTACGGTGCCCTCGCCGCGCGGCTGGGACCTGCGCATCCGCACCACGGTGCCGG
This sequence comes from Streptomyces anandii JCM 4720, assembly GCF_014650655.1. Lineage (GTDB taxonomy): Bacteria > Actinomycetota > Actinomycetes > Streptomycetales > Streptomycetaceae > Streptomyces > Streptomyces anandii. The sequence continues at coordinate 164,008 of NZ_BMVJ01000012.1, read as the reverse complement.
TGATCCGCACCGGCACCGAGGGCTCGGCCCGCAGATAGCGGGCGCCCGCCTCGCGCAGCACGGGCAGGTCGCCGGGGGTGAACTCGACGGCCTCGGCGGCGGCCGCGCAGTCCTCGGGCACGCCGGCGGCGGGCGCCCACTCGACCGCGATGCGGGCCCCCTCGGTGCCGCGTACGAGGGTGACGAGGGCCTCGGTGAGCTCGCGGCTCGCGCCCGCGCGCACGGCGCCGTCGAAGGCGTCCATGGCGCCGGTGGCCCGCTGGTAGTCGATGGCCTCGCGCACGGCGTAGACGGCCTGGTGGAGCCGCACGGCGAGCGGCCGGCCCGGGTCGACCGGCACGAAGGCGGTCAGCCGGCGGCCGTCGGTCGCGGAGCCGACGAGGACGTCCTCCAGGCGGGCGGTGGCCGAGCGGCGGTGGCGGGCGCCGTGGTAGCCGGCCCGCGCGCGGGTGGCGAGCGCGGCGGCGAGGAGGGTCTGCCGGGCGGCGGAGCGCAGCCGTTCCTCGACGGTCCAGGGAGCGGCGTCGGCCGGTCCGCCCGGCACGTCCCGCCACCAGCGGATCTCGTCGCTGGGCAGGCAGAGCGCGAGCAGCACCTCCCGCGCGGAGGGGGTGCCGCTGCGGGCGAGCGCGTCGAGCGCCTCGCCGAGCAGGTCGTCGCTGTCGGGGAAGGCGCGGCTGACGGGCACCAGCAGGCTGGTCCCGGCGCCGCCCGGTCCGGGCGGGGTCCAGCGGCCGTAGCGTCCGCCGGCGCCGCCGCGCCGCTGCCAGCCGTGCCGGTGCAGCAGCGCCGCGAGCACGGCGGGGTCCACCTGGGCGGGCCGGGGCCGGTTCCAGGAGGGCTCCACCGGGTGCGGCCGCACCGGCCGCAGGGGCTCGTCGAGGGGGCGGTGCGTCACGGTCTGCCTCCCGTCCCGACCCGCGTCATGATCTCGCACAGGGCCCGGTCGTCGAAGATGCGCGAGGTGGGGATCCGCACGGTGGTGCGGTGCCGGCCGGTGATGGGGTGGCCGGCGAGGTTGACCCAGTAGCAGCAGTGCCTGAGGTCGAGCCGGTCGTGCCCGGCGCGCAGCCACTGGTCCTGGGAGCGGGGCACGATCATCACGACCAGGATCTTGTGCACCGAGACGGGGGTGCGGGCGAGCTTGGCCAGGTGGTCGTTGTCGAGGGTGAAGGAGAAGAAGCGGCCCGGGGGGTTGGGCGGGACCTGGTAGGTGCACTTCAGCTGCACCTTGATGGTCACCTCGTCGTCGACGGTG
>NZ_BMVJ01000012.1:148349-162525 GCF_014650655.1 Streptomyces anandii JCM 4720 | reverse complement strand
CCCGCTCGGGCTGCGCTATCGCCATGACCAACAGCCTTCCACGCCGGAGGAATTGCCGGGTGAGTCCCCGTCATGGGCCTGTGAACTGCAAAGACCCGTATTCCTGTTGTGTCCTTCCGGCGTACGGCGCAAACAGCCCGGGTATCACCAAACGGGCAGAAGACGGTGCGTCAGCTGCCGTGGGTGAGCGAGGAGTTGTGGTCGACATGACGTGCTGCTGGTACGAGGGGCCGCTGGCCGCCTTCGACACGGAGACCACGGGCGTCGACGTGGAGACCGACCGGATCGTGTCGGCCGCCGTCGTCGTCCAGGACGCTCCGGGCTCCCGGCCGCGGATGGCCCGCTGGCTGGTGAACCCGGGCGTGCCGGTGCCGGAGGCGGCGACGGCGGTGCACGGGCTGACCGAGGACCATCTGCAGCGCAACGGGCGCTGGCCGGCCCCGGTGATGTACGAGATAGCCGAGGAGCTGGCGGAGCAGGCGGCACTGGGCCGGCCGCTGGTGGTGATGAACGCGCCGTTCGATCTGACGCTGCTGGACCGGGAGTTGCGCCGGCACCGGGCGTCGTCGCTGGACCGCTGGTTCGAGTCGTCGCCGCTGTGCGTGCTCGATCCGCGGGTGCTGGACAAGCATCTGGACCGCTACCGCAAGGGCCGGCGCACGCTCACCGACCTGTGCGCGCACTACGAGGTGGTGCTCCAGGACGCGCACGACGCGGCGGCGGACGCGCTGGCCGCGCTGGAGGTGGTGCGTGCGCTCGGCCGCCGTTTCGCGACCCGTCTGGACCGGCTGTCTCCGGCCGAACTGCACACCCTGCAGACGGGCTGGCACGCGGCGCAGGCGCGCGGCCTGCAGGCGTGGTTCGCGCGCAGCGGGGCGGAGGAGACCGTGGACCCGTCGTGGCCGCTGCGCCCGGAGCTGCCGGCGGCGGCCGCGTGACCACGCGCGCGACCATGCAAAAGGCCGGTCCGCCTGTGCGGACCGGCCTTCCCGGTGGGCGATACTGGGTTCGAACCAGTGACCTCTTCGGTGTGAACGAAGCGCTCTCCCACTGAGCTAATCGCCCGGGAACGCACTGAACAATACAGGTGTCGGCGGCCTTCCTTCAAACCGCTTCCAGGTGGGCCGCCAGGCCCCGCCGTCCGGCGCGCATCATCAGCCGGTGGTTCAGCCGGAAGACGGGTCGGCCCGGCACGGCGAAGTGCCTGAGCAGGGGTTTGTTCACCCGGACCGCCTGGTCGTAGCGGGCGAGGGTGCCGGCGCCGTGCGCGGTGAGGGTCCAGCGCGCCCAGCCGTCGAGGTCGCCGGTCATCGCGACCTTGAGGACGCCGGCCGCCCGGTCCCGGCGCACCTCGCGCGCGGTGACGGTGATGTCGTACGGCAGTACGGAGCGGATCCGGACGACGCCGGTCACCTCGCCGGAGCGCCGCACCTCGCGTACCTCCCGGATCTGTGGCCACCACCGCGGATAGTCCTCCAGGCGCGCGAGCGCCCCGTACACGGCGGCCGGCGGCGCGGGCAGGGACCACAGACTGCGGAAGCGGTAGTGGGTCCAGTCCATGGCCCTCAGTCTGCCCGCGTCCGCCGCGCTCCCCGGGCATCTGAGTACGCGTACTCATGCCGTGCGACGTGACGCGGACCACACTGGGCGCGAGCGCCGCCGCCCGTGCGGCGGCGCTTCCCCACCAGCCCGTATGTGATTGCGGATCAGCCTCTCCTCGCTTACGGGCAAAGGAATGTGACGGCGTTTTGGAAAACGCCGGGGATTTCCGCCTGGGCCGGTACGGGGAAGTACTCCTGGAAAGCGCCGCGGACCGAAAGACGCTCTTCGCCGGATCGGTCCGCGCGCCTCTTCACACGTCGTCACGAGTAACGGAAGGTCACCGTCCGGTGGTTATACGACGGCGGCCCGTCCGCGTGATCGCAGACGGGCCGCCGGTCCGGGTGGGCGATACTGGGTTCGAACCAGTGACCTCTTCGGTGTGAACGAAGCGCTCTCCCACTGAGCTAATCGCCCGGGCGCAGGAAGAACATTACCGCATGTCAGCGGATGCCCGGGACCGGACCCCACCGGCCCCGGACGATCGGCGGCGCGCGCTCACTGATCGGGGATGTTCCACGGCATGGTGAAGCCGAACCTCGACACGTAGAACCCCAGCAGGACCCCGACGATCACCAGGCCGATCACCGTCAGGGCGATGTTGCGGCGGCGCACCTTGGGATCGAGGGCCCGCTGGGCCGCCTCGGTGACCTTGCGCTTGGTCCAGCGCAGCACGAGCTGGGCCCAGACGAACTCGGTCGCCCAGATCGCCATGCCGCCGAAGATCACCACCCAGCCAGGTCCGGGCAGCGGGAGCATGACGACGCCGGCGCCGACGACCGCGAGCCCGACGACGAAGACCCCGACCTGCCAGCTGAGGTGCAGCACGGGGCGTGACCGGACGAATTCGGGCGCGCGGGAGCCGAGGCCCTGCCGCCGCGGCGCCTCCTCGGCGTCCCCGGCCGTCCCGGCCTCCTCGGTCCCGTCGGCCCGGCCGGCGCGGCCGGTCCCCGTCCGGCCCTTCGCCCTGTCCGACACCATGGCACCACCGCCCGGATCGTCACTCCCCGTATTCATGTCCTCGACACTACCGGAGAGAAACAAGTCACCGTAATGGACGTACCGAGCGAACAGGTTCTCGGCCGGAAGAGTTACGTAAAGCCATGCAAAACACTCAGAGGGGTTTACAACGGCACCGTAGGTGGCATGTCGATTTCGCCGACGTGCGAATCCCCGAGCGCACACTGAGCGAAAGGCCCTGGCGCTTATGAACACCACGGTCAGCTGCGAGCTGCACCTGCGCCTCGTTGTGTCGAGCGAGTCCTCCCTGCCTGTCCCCGCAGGCCTGCGGTACGACACGGCCGACCCCTACGCCGTGCACGCCACCTTCCACACCGGAGCCGAGGAGACCGTCGAGTGGGTGTTCGCCCGCGACCTCCTCGCCGAGGGGCTTCACCGTCCCACCGGAACCGGCGACGTCCGAGTCTGGCCGTCGCGCAGTCATGGCCAGGGCGTCGTGTGCATCGCCCTGAGCTCTCCGGAGGGCGAGGCTCTGCTCGAGGCCCCGGCGCGGGCCCTGGAATCCTTCCTGAAGCGGACCGACGCCGCCGTGCCGCCCGGCACGGAGCACCGGCACTTCGATCTGGATCAGGAGCTCTCGCACATCCTCGCGGAAAGTTGACGGCCGGCCCTCGCGGCCCATCGAGCTGCCCGTTGCCGTCCACTCGGGGAGACGGCTCGGGCCAGGACAACCGCATACGGGATGCACCGGCACCGGCCCGCCACGGGTCGGTGCCGGTGTGCGTACCGGGCCGTCGCACAGGGTGACCGGCGGTTGACGGTCAGCCTCGCGCACCGGACCGGGGGGCCCGATGTGGCCGGACCGGTGGCCCGTCCGGCTCCGGGCACTGCTCGGGCGGCGGCGGACCCACTACCATCGGCCTGCATCGGCGGGCGTGTGCCCGATCCCCAGGGCAGGGAGCGAAACGTGCTGATCACCCACGACACCCGGTGCGCGTTGGAGACCGTGGTGGATCTGGTGAACACCGCACCGGAGGACGACACGGCGCCCGACGGGCTGCCCGGAGTCGCCGCGCTCACGGAGTTCGTACGGACCCACAAGATCAGTGATGTCGGAACGCTGTCGGACTTCGACCTCTCGGCGGTGCGCAGGATCCGCGGCCGGTTCGCAGGGATCTTCGCGGCCCCCGACGCCCGCACGGCCGCGGGGATGATCAACGAGCTCGTCGCCGCGGCGGGCACCACTCCCCGGCTGACGGACCACGACGGCTACGACTGGCACGTGCACTACTTCGCCCCCGGCGCCTCGGTCGCCGACCACCTGGCCGCCGACTGCGGGATGGCGCTGGCCTTCTTCGTGGTGGCCGGGGAGCAGGAGCGGCTGCGGCGCTGCGAGGCGCCGGACTGCCGGCGCGCCTTCGTCGACCTCTCCCGCAACCGCTCGCGGCGGTACTGCGACAGCCGGACGTGCGGCAACCGGCTGCACGTGGCCGCGTACCGCGCGCGCCGCAAGGAGGCCACCGGCTGACGCCCGGGCCGTGGACGGCGTGTCGTCGGCCCCCGGCGGGTGACGCCGAGGACCCACGGTTATGGCTCACAGCAACAGCAGGTCGTGCAACGCAGCCATGAGCAGCAGACACCCGATCACCGCAAGGAAGATCATCAGCGGCGGCTGGGATAGGGCGAAGAGGCACCCGCGCGGCTCGTCCTGCTGCGGCGCGGCCTCGCTCTGTGTCGTGTCCACCATCTCGCGGTGATGATGACGCAGCGGACACCCCCTGGGCGATCAACACGCCAGGATTATGCGGGAGTTCGCCGGATCCCGTGATCTTCGTTTCGCTTCGGGCCGTACCTGAACGGTTCCGGCCGCGCCGCGGACACCCTGTGTCGTTTCCGGGTGGACGCTCCGTGTCCTCCCCGTCGTCACGCGGGGTTCATGCCGCGGGGCTCATATGCCGTGCTTCTTGAGGATGGCCTCGATGTCGCTGAAGTCGTCGTCGGAGCGGGGCGCGGCGGCCGCGCGGCCGGAGGGACGGGTCGCGGGCGGTCCCGCCTGGGGCAGGGAGGGCGCCGAGGCGGCCGGGGCCACCGCGCCGCCGCTCTGCTCCGTCCCGCGGGCGGCGGCTCTGCGCTCCTTGCGGGTGCCGCCGCGGCGCCGCTCCACCGCGCGGGTCGTGGCGAAGAGCACCCAGGCGCAGCCGAGCAGACCGAAGCCGGCCCAGGCGGTCGGGCTGAAGGCGGTGTCGGCCAGCCAGCCGACGACGCCGGTCATCACCAGGGCGACGGGCACCAGGGAGTAGGCGGCGATGCGGGCGGCGGAGAGGAAGCGCCTGCGGTACGCGGTGACCGCGGCGATGCCCAGGCCGGCCGCGGAGACGGCGGAGCAGACGGTCTCGGCAATCATCCGGTCCTCCAGGCAGGGCTCACCGGGTCGGGTGGTTCGTCCCTTCCATCCTGCACCGCCGCCACCCCGTGAGGCCATGCCGCCGGCCGATCTCCGGGCCGATATCGGGGTCGGCGTCCGGGACATCTCGGGGTCGTCTCGGGGTCGCCTCCCGCGCGGGCCCCCCGCGGCCTTGATCCCGGTTGGGTGCGCCCGCGCCCGGCCTGGGAGACTGGGCCCATGAGCGACCCCTCCCCCGCCCTCATCCCGGCCGTTCTCGACGTGTGGTGCGAACTGCAGTGCCCCGACTGCCGCACCGCGCTGGACGACCTGCGCGCCCTGCGCGAGCGCTACGGCGACCGGCTGGAGCTGCGCCTGCGGCACTTCCCGCTGGAGAAGCACAAGCACGCCTTCGCCGCCGCGCAGGCCGCCGAGGAGGCCGCCGAGCAGGGGAAGCTGTGGCCGTACGTCGAGGCGGTGCTCGGCCGGGTGGCGGAGCTGGACCGCGGGGGCGAGTCGCTGCTGGTCTCCGTGGCCGGTGAACTGGGCCTGGACGCCGAGGAGTTCGACACCGCGCTGATCGACGGCCGGCACATTCTGATCGTGGACGCCGACCAGGCCGAGGGCAAGGCGATCGGCGTGACGGGCACGCCGACCTACGTCGTCGGCGGTGAGCGCCTGGACGGCGGCAAGAGCCAGGAGGGCCTGCGCGAGCGGGTCGAGCAGATCGTGGACCGGCTGCTGGCCGAGCAGGGCTGAAGGGGCCGGGGCACTCGCCTCCGGCGGGAGCCGGGGCACTCGCCTCCGCGGGAGCCGGGGCACTCTTTCCGGCTTTCCGGCTTTCCGGCTAGAGCAGTTCCTTGTACATGGCGTACAGGACCGGCTCGTAGCCGAGGGAGGCGTAGAGGCGTTCCGCCGGGGTGTTGCCGGCGAAGACGTTCAGGCCGAGGACCTGTCTGCCCGCCGCGAGCGCCTGCCGCTCGGCCAGCAGCATCAGGGAGCGGCCGTGGCCCCGGCCGCGGAAGCGCGCGTCGGCCTCGACGTCGTAGACGAAGGCCTTGTCGTCGGCGACCGCGAGCCACAGGGTCCCGACCGGGGTGCCCTCGTGCTCGAGGACGCTGAGCAGCATGCCCGGGGTCGCCGGTCCCCGCGGGAGCAGCCTGGCGTGGTCGTCCTCGGACTTGGCCCAGGCCTGCTCCGGGGGCACGCCGCGGTCGATCCAGCTCTGGGCGTAGCCGGCCTTGCCCTGTTCGAGCCAGGGCCCGTACTCGGCGTCGGTGAGCGCTCTGCCCCGGGTGCCGGGGGGCAGTTCGGGGGCGCCCGGGCCGAGCTGCTTCTCCATGCCGCGGTTGCGCTGGACGTAGCCGAGCGCGGTGACGAGCCGTACGGCGGCCTCGGCGTCGGCGGGCACGGAGGTCTCGATGCGCTTGCAGCCCCAGTCGCGCGCCACCTCCTCGGCGGCGAGCGCGGCCACCGTGCCCCGGCCGCGGCGGCGGTCCGGCTCCTCGATGCGCAGATCGAGCAGCCGGGCGACCGCCGGCCCGAAGACGGGGTGCGTCGCGAGGTGCACGGCGCCGACGGGGCGGCTGTTGACGCACACCTGGTAGCGGCGCGAACGGGTGCCGTCGGGATGCTGCTGAAGCGGCTCGAGCGGCCGCAGGGTCGTGGTCATCAGGGGAGTTCTACCCCCGAAGGCCCGCCGAGTCAGCCGGATTTCCGCGGCCTGCCGTGGTCCCGTGCCCGTAGACCTCCCGCCCGCCGCGGATCAGGGGTCCAGGTCGTCCCCGGCCCGCTCGTCGAAGATCCGCATCGCCTTGGCGGTCACCGGGCCCGGCGCGCCCGCCGGTTCGCGGCCGTCGACGCGGTGCACGGCCTGGATGTCGCGCAGGGTGGAGGTGAGGAAGACCTCGTCGGCCCGTTCCAGGACGTCCAGCGGCAGGTCGGTCTCCCTGGCGCCGGTCCACTCCACGGCGAGTTCGCGGGTGATGCCCGCCAGGCACCCGGAGGCGAGTGGCGGGGTGTGGATCTCGCCGTCGAGGACGACGAAGACGTTGGAGCCGGTGCCCTCGCAGAGCTGTCCGACCGTGTTGGCGAACAGTGCCTCGGACGCCCCGTGTTCGTGGGCGCGGGCGAGGGCGACGACGTTCTCGGCGTACGAGGTGGTCTTCAGGCCGGTGAGGGCGCCGCGTTCGTTGCGCGTCCAGGGGACGGTGACGACGGCGGTGGAGTCGGGGCGGCGGGTGGTGGCGCCGAGGGCGACCACCAGGGTCGGGCCCTGGTCGCCGCGGTCGGAGCCGAGGGGGCCGTGGCCGCCGGTGTAGGTGATGCGCAGCCGGCCGAGCGGCATCGGGTTGGCCTCGAGGACGGCGGCGCAGGCGCGGCGGACCTCGTCGTGGTCGGGGTCGGGCAGGCCGAGGCCGCGCGCGGAGCGGGTCAGCCGGTTCAGGTGGCGGGTGAGCGCGAACGGCTTGCCGCCGGCCGCCTTCACGGTCTCGAAGATGCCGTCGCCCACGGTCAGGCCGTGGTCCAGGACGGAGACACGGGCGGACTCGATGTCCCGCAGCCCGCCGTCGAGCCAGATCTTCACGTCTACAGTCCCTCTCCAGTCTCCTCGTACGTCCCCGACGCTACCGCGAGCAGGCGGGCCGCCTTCAGCTCGGTCTCCCGCCACTCGCCTTCGGGGTCGGAGTCCCAGGTGATGCCGGCGCCCGCGCCGAAGCGCAGCACGGCCGCGCCGTCCGGGGCGCGGTCGATCCAGAACGTGCGGATGCCGACGGCCAGCTCGGCCGTGCCCCGGTCGGCGTCGACCCAGCCGATGCCGCCGCAGTAGGGGCCGCGGGGCGCGGTCTCCAGGGCGTCGATGATCCTCAGGGCACTCGACTTGGGCGCGCCGGTGATCGAGCCGGCCGGGAAGGCGGCGTCGAGGAGCTCGGGCCAGCCGGCGTCCGGGAGCAGCTCGCCCCGGACCGTGGAAACGAGGTGGACCAGGCCCGGGTGCTTCTCGAGGGCGCACAGTTCGGGCACGGTGACGCTGCCGGTGGTGCACACGCGCCCGATGTCGTTGCGGACCAGGTCCACGATCATCACGTTCTCGGCGTGGTCCTTGGGCAGCAGTTCCGCCTCGGTGCGGGCGGTGCCCTTGATCGGGCCGGACTCGACGACGCGTCCGCGGCGGCGCAGGAACAGCTCGGGGGATGCGGTGGCTATCTCCACGCCGTGCTCCGGCAGCCGAATCGTTCCGGCGTACGGCGCCGGGTTGCCGCGGGCCAGCACGGAGGTCAGGGCGTCCACGTCGGCGTCGGGCGCCAGCGGGGCCGAGAGCACGCGGCAGAGGTTGACCTGGTAGACCTCGCCGGCCGCTATGCGGTCGTGGATACGGCGCACACCGGACGTGTACGCGGCGCGGTCCATGGAGGACGTCCAGTCGCCGGCGCCCGGACCGCGCCACCGGCCGGGGACGACGGCGGGCACCGGGACCTCCCTCACGTCCCGGAAGCGGGCGCAGGTCAGCCGGCCCTCGTAGTCGGCCGCGACGGCCCAGAAGCCGGTGGAGTCCAGGGCCGCGGGATCGCTGGTGACGTCGGCCAGACCGGTGGCGAGGCGGTCGCCGAAGCGGGCGAGAGGAGGCAGGTGGAGCACATGGCCGAGTCTATGGCGGGCGCCCTGCCGGCGGTCCGGGCGTGTCCCTCCCGGCACCTGACCAGGCGCTCCGGCGGACGCACCGCAGCACGCTGCACAAACGCGTTTTTGTACTGGCCCGGGAATCCGCTAGAGTTCAACACGTCGCCGGGACGCGCAAGCGCACCGAAACGACAGGCGGACGTAGCTCAGTTGGTAGAGCGCAACCTTGCCAAGGTTGAGGTCGCGAGTTCGAGCCTCGTCGTCCGCTCGAAGGAAGAGGGGATCCACGGGTCCCCGCACTCCTGGTGGAGTGGCCGAGAGGCGAGGCAACGGCCTGCAAAGCCGTCTACACGGGTTCAAATCCCGTCTCCACCTCCAAGGACGATTAGCTCAGCGGGAGAGCGCTTCCCTGACACGGAAGAGGTCACTGGTTCAATCCCAGTATCGTCCACTGAAGCCCCAGGGCTTCCACCCGCGCGATTAGCTCAGCGGGAGAGCGCTTCCCTGACACGGAAGAGGTCACTGGTTCAATCCCAGTATCGCGCACGCAGTGTCCATGACCGGCTCCCCGGAGTGGTCGTGGTCCCGAGGACGATTAGCTCAGCGGGAGAGCGCTTCCCTGACACGGAAGAGGTCACTGGTTCAATCCCAGTATCGTCCACACGCACCGAAGCCCCGGCCGTTTCCCACGGCCGGGGCTTCGTCGTCCCGGGCGTCAGGACGAGAAGAGCATGTGCCCGAAGCTCTTGTGGCGGTGGTGGCCGTAGTGACCGTGCCCGCCGCCGTGGTGGCCGCCGTGCGGGGCTCCCCAGGCGGGGGCGGGCGGGGCCGGGTAGGCCTGTGGGGCGGGCGGCGGCGCGGGCTGGGACCACTGGGACTCCAGGCGGGTCAGCGCCTCGAGCTCGCCGTAGTCCAGGAAGATGCCGCGGCAGCCGCTGCACTGCTCGATCTGGACGCCGTTGCGGTTGTAGGTGTGCATCGGCGCGTGGCACTTCGGACACTGCATGGTCGGCTCAACTCCTCGCCGGTCGGTCCTGCTTCGGTTCTCGCCAGGACAGACTCTGTCCGGCTCCGGTCGGTTGCACCCTACTTCGCCAGGCCGTCGTCCAACTCCGGCGGGAGGCCGCTCATTCGGTCGCAGGCGTCCACGACGGCCAGTTCGATCTCGTCCAGCGGGCGGCCGTCCCGGGTCGCCCTGACGATCGCCAGCGCGGCGGTCTGCACGGTGAGGGCGCGGGCCGGGACGTCCAGGGCCGGCCATGGGTCGCCCTCCGCCGGGACGGCGGGGCCGCCGGCCGCGCGGTAGGCGGTGAGGAAGCGGGTCCACTCCTCGGGCGGCAGCAGCCCGCAGGCGTACCAGGCGGCGGGCCGGGCCAGGTCCCAGGCCGGTACGCCGACGCCGAGGTCGTCGACGTCGATGAGCAGCCAGGGGCCGCCCGGCGCCGGGTGCCGGACGAGCTGGCCGAGGTGCAGGTCGCCGTGGCAGAGGGCACCCCCGCCGGGCATGGGCGCCTCGTCACGCGCCCAGGCGGGCAGCGTGGCCCAGGCGCGCTCGACGGGACGGGCGGCGGAGCGGCCGGGCGCGGTGGCGCGGAGCCGGGCCACGGCCAGGGCGGCCTTCGCGGGGCCGCGCATGGGCGGCAGGGCCGGCGGTACGGGGCCGCGGTGCAGACGGGCCAGGAGCGCGGCTGCGGCTTCCCAGGGGGCGGCGTCGGGGTCCTCGGGGTCGACGGGGGTGCCGTGGGGCCAGAGGGTCATGAGGCGGGGATGGGGGGTGGGGCGGTGCTCGGGGTGCTCGGGGTGCTCGGGCTGCTCGGACTGCTCGGGGTGCCGGCAGTCGCGGTGGTGGCGGTCCGGGGCGATCGCAGGGGCAGTTCGGCGGGCGGGGGTGCCGCGGGGGACGGGGATCGGGGTGGCGAGAGGTACGGCGGCCGGAGTGAGCGGGGGCAGGAAGATGCCGGGGAGGGCGGCGGCCGTGGTCAGGCGGAGCGCCAGGGCGGCCGGGTCGGTGCCGGGGGCGTGGGCCTTGGCGACGACGCCCGCGTGGCGTACGACGGCGGCGTCGGGCCGGTCGGCGAGGACGGCGGCCGTGCAGGGGCAGCGGTCCGCGGCGCGGTGGGCCGCCCCGGCGGCCTGTGCGGCCAGCTCGGGCAACAGGGCGTCGGCGGTCACGGGAACTCCTGGGGTACGGCGGCGACGGCGAGCCTACGTGAGCCGGGCCCGGACGCCCCCGGGAAGGACAATGCCGGCGCAGCTCCCCAGCTGCGCCGGCATCCTGCCGTCCGCCGCACCCCCGTCCCCACGGGGTTTCATGGGTGGATGTCCCCGCCCGGACCGCTCTTCCGGGCCTGGGGTCGCCGCTCAGCGCCCCAGCATCACGCCCACGGACGACGCCTGTGTGGCCACTGTGTTCCAGCCGTCGAAGACCAGCAGGAGCAGGGCCGCCAGGGGAAGGGCCATCACCGTCGCCACCAGTGGGTGGCGGCGGCCCGTACGGCGGGGGCGTGCGAAGCGTCCCTGCGTGCGGAGCAGCGTCCGCGGTGCCGTGTGGGCCATGGTCCCTCTCCTGACCGTCTCGGTTGTCGTTGGCAGCGGCGGGTGTCTGACCTCGGGGGACGAGTGCTGCACCCGCCGCTTGACCTCAAATCTAGGCGCGCGGGGGGCGCCGGTCGTCATGCCCTCGTACCGATTGGCGGGCCTCCCGGAGGATGAGCCGTGACCTGGGGACTACTCCCCTGGGTGGAGACGGGGATCCGGCTCTCGGGGTCTTCCCGGAGGGGGCGTCCGGTGTGCCCGGCTTTCCGTCCCCGCGGTGGTGACTTCGCTCACTTCCACTCCGCTCCGGCGCACCTTTCTCACGGTCCGGCGCACCGCTCCGCCCACCGCCGCACGCTGTCCGCGCGCACCGCGTCACGCGCGCCGGACGGTGCGCGCAAGATCGGGCCCGGGCTGATCAACGTCCTTTGTGTCACCGGCGGTTGGGATCAAGAAGGGTGTGCGCCTGCTGGCCGGTCCCGGTTCCTGACCGACCTTCAATTGTGGTGTCCCGTACCGACAATCGATCGGGTGGAGAGGGCGCGGCCTCTGCGCGCGAACGGCCCCGGAAACGTAAGCTGTGGCTCGTCACAGGGACCGGGCAGCGGGGATGAACATGGCGATGATGCGCCTGAGGCGCGAGGACCCGCGTGTCGTCGGCTCGTTCAGGCTTCACCGACGGCTCGGCGCGGGCGGAATGGGCGTGGTCTACCTCGGATCCGACCGCAAGGGCCAGCGGGTCGCCCTGAAGGTCATCCGGCCGGATCTGGCCGAGGACCAGGAGTTCCGGTCGCGGTTCGCCCGCGAGGTCTCCGCGGCGCGGCGGATCCGGGGCGGGTGCACGGCGCGGCTGGTGGCCGCGGACCTGGAGGCGGACCGCCCCTGGTTCGCCACGCAGTACGTGCCCGGGCCGTCCCTGCACGACAAGGTGGCCGACGAGGGTGCGCTGAGCGCGGCGGAGGTGGCCGCGATCGGGGCCGCGCTGTCCGAGGGGCTGGTGGCCGTGCACGAGGCCGGGGTCGTGCACCGGGATCTGAAGCCCTCGAACATCCTGCTGTCCCCCAAGGGGCCGCGGATCATCGACTTCGGCATCGCGTGGGCCACCGGCGCGTCCACGCTCACGCACGTCGGCACGGCGGTCGGCTCCCCCGGGTTCCTCGCCCCCGAACAGGTGCGGGGGGCGGTGGTCACGCCGGCCACCGACGTGTTCTCGCTGGGCGCGACGCTGGCGTACGCCTCGACGGCGGACTCGCCGTTCGGGCACGGCAGCTCCGAGGTGATGCTGTACCGGGTGGTGCACGAGGAGCCCCATCTGCACGGCGTGCCGGACGCGCTGGGCCCGCTGGTGCGGGCCTGTCTGGCCAAGGACCCCGAGGAGCGGCCGAGCACGCTGCAGTTGTCGCTGCGGCTGAAGGAGATCGCCGCGCGGGAGGCGCAGGGTCTCGGCGACGCGCGGCCGCCCGCGCCGCGCGCGGCCGAGGCGGACCGTCCGACCGGGCGGCTCGTCGACACGTATCCCGAGCAGCAGCGCGCCGCCCACCTCGACGGGCCGCGCTCCGGACGGTCCGAGCAGCAGCGGGCGCCCCGGCGGCCGCAGGGCTCCTCCCCCGGCATGCCCGGGCCGCGGGGCGGCGGGTCCCGGGGCCGCGGCGCCGGCACACCGTCCCGTACCGGGGGTTCCCGGCCGACGCCGACGTCCCGGACCGGTTCCCGCACGGGCGGCGGCCGGCCCGTGCCGCGCGGCGGGCGGCCGGACCGGCGCGGCACCTCCACGGGCCTGCGCCCGGCCAATCCCCGGCTGCTGCGTCAGCGTCTGTTCGTGTTCGTGGTGGTGACCCTCCTGGTCGCCCTCGGCATCGCGGCGGCCCAGGGCTGCCAGGGCCCTTCCCGGGGCCTGCCCGACGAGGACGGCGTACGCGTCGCCCAGGAGCACGCCCCGGGGCAGACGGGCGCGGCGAGCGATGTCGGCCCGGGGCCGACGGACACGGCGGACGGTTCCGGCACGGAGATCCGGTCCGCCACGGGCGGCGGTTCCGGCGCGACGGCGCCGCGCACAGCGCGGTAGCGCGAGGCGCAGGGCCCGGCTCCCCGTCGGCCCGCTGGGCCGTGCGACCGTACCTTCGGGCCGGCCGTCTCCGCGTTCGCGTCGCGAGCGGCGTCGAACCGGCCGGCGGCGCACGCCGGCGACCGGCACGGGGCCGCACGCCCGCCCGCGCCAGCCCCCATCGCACCGGGCCCTGCGGCCGAGTTCCGGCGGCGTAGCGGCACGCGCCGAGGCCCGTCACGGCGCGCGGGGCCGGGCGGGGCGAAGGGCGGTGCCGAGGCCCGTCGCGGCGCGCGGGGCCGGCCGGCCGGGGCGTGTTACGGGTTGGGGCGGCCCGTCGCCACCGCGTAGAAGGCCACCGCTGCCGCCGCGCCCACGTTGAGGGAGTCGACGCCGTGGGACATGGGGATGCGGACCCACTCGTCGGCGGCCACCAGGGCCTGGGTGGACAGGCCTTCGCCCTCGGCGCCGAGCATGAGGGCGACCCTGTCCATCCGGTGGGGGGCGGCCTCGTCCAGGGAGGCCGCCTTCTCGTCCGGGGTGAGGGCGAGCAGGGTGAAGCCGGCCTCGCGGACCGAGTCCAGCCCCTTGGGCCAGGTGCCGAGACGGGCGTACGGCACGGAGAACACCGCGCCCATGGAGACCTTCACGCTGCGGCGGTAGAGCGGGTCGGCGCAGTCCGGCGAGAGCAGGACGGCGTCCATGCCGAGCGCGGCCGCCGAGCGGAAGATCGCGCCGATGTTGGTGTGGTCGTTCACGGACTCCATGACGGCGACCCGGCGTGCGGTGCGCAGCAGTTCGCCCGCCGTGGGCAGCGGCTTGCGCTGCATCGAGGCGAGCGCGCCCCGGTGCACGTGGTAGCCGGTGACCTGTTCGGCGAGTTCGGGGCTGACCGCGTATACCGGGGCCGGGAGTTCGTCGATGACGTCGCGCATGACGTCGACCCACTTCGCGGACAGCAGCATCGAGCGCATCTCGTACCCGGCGTCCTTGGCCCGGCGGATGACCTTCTCGCCCTCGGCGATGAACAGGCC
>NZ_BMVJ01000012.1:143937-148317 GCF_014650655.1 Streptomyces anandii JCM 4720 | reverse complement strand
CTCGGCGGGTTCGCGCTTGCGGCGCAACTCGACGTCGGTCAGGCCCGTGTAGTCGCGCAGGCGCGGGTCGTCGGGGTCCTCAACGGTGATGAGATCGGCCACAGGGTGATACTGCCTTGTCCAGTCTGCGGTGCCAACGGCTCGGAACGCGTCATGTTACCCGCGGTTACGCGGGAGGCGGGGTCGCCGGTCCCACCCGGACCACCTCGCCGATGACGATGACGGCCGGCGGCTTGACCTCCTCGGCCCGCACCGTCTCGGCCACCGTGGCGAGGGTCGCGTCGACGCGGCGCTGCGCGGCCGTCGTGCCCTCCTGGACCAGCGCGACCGGGGTGTCCGGCGACCTGCCGTGGGCGACGAGCGTCTCGGCGATCTTGCCGATCTTGTCCACGCCCATGAGGACGACCAGCGTGCCGGTGAGTTTGGCCAGGCTCGCCCAGTCGACCAGGGACCGCTCGTCGTCGGGCGCCACATGGCCGCTGACCACGGTGAACTCATGGGCGACTCCCCGGTGGGTGACCGGGATGCCGGCCGCGCCCGGCACGGAGATGGAGCTGGAGATGCCCGGCACCACCGTGCACGGGATGCCCGCCTCGGCGAGCGCCTTGAGTTCCTCCATGCCGCGGCCGAAGACGTACGGGTCGCCGCCCTTGAGCCGGACCACCGCCTTGCCCTGCTTGGCGTGCTCGACGAGCGCGTTGTTGATGGCCTCCTGCGCCATGTAACGGCCGTACGGGATCTTCGCCGCGTCGATCACCTCGACGTGCGGCGGGAGTTCGGCCAGCAGGTCGCGGGGGCCGAGCCGGTCGGCGATGACGACATCGGCCTCGGCGAGGAGCCGGCGGCCGCGCACGGTGATCAGGTCGGGGTCGCCGGGGCCGCCGCCGACCAGGGCGACGCCCGCGGTGCGGGTGCGGTGGTGAGGGGCGACGAGCGTGCCGTCGCGCAGGCCCTCGACGACCGCGTCGCGGATGGCGGCGGTGTGGCGGGGGTCCCGGCCGCGCGCGCTGGTGGTGAGCACGGCGACGGTGACGCCCTCGCTGTGCCCGGTGGCCGGTGTCCAGGCGGTCGCCGCGTCGGCGTCGTCGGAGCGCACGCACCACACGCGGTGGCGCTCCGCCTCGGCCGAGGCGCGGGTGTTCGCGTCGTGGTCGCTGGTGGCGATCAGGGCGTACCAGGCCTCGGCCAGGTCACCGTCCTCGTACGGCCGCCGCTGCCAGGCGATCTCGCCCGCGTCCGCCATGGCCTCCACGGAGGGTGTCGCCTCGGGCGAGACGAGGACGACGTCCGCGCCCGCGGCGATGAGCGCCGGGAGACGCCGCTGGGCGACCTGGCCGCCGCCGAGGACGACCACGCGGCGGCCGGTGAGGCGGAGGCCTACGGGGTAGGCGGGGTGTTCGGCCATGAAGGTGCGACTCCTCGTCCGGGCGGGCTGACGGTCCGGCGGCCCGGTTGGTCCGGTGATCCGGCGGTGCGGTGGTCCGGCGGCCCGGAAGTCTGGGCGGCGCGGATGGTCCGGTCGGTGCCGGTGGTCCGGTCGGTACGGATGGGCGCTACGGCTCTGGAGCGGCCCTGACGTGCGGATCTTAGATGTGGGTTCAGGGTACGGCGGGGCCGGGGGGCGCGCAGGAGCGCGAACCCGCCGACCCCGGACGCACGACCCGGCGTACGGCCCTACTTCTCGGTGACCCCCGCCGAGTCGAACGTCGCCACCTCGTGCATCGCTCTCGCCGTGCTCTGCACCAGCGGCAGCGCGAGCAGCGCGCCGGTGCCCTCGCCCAGGCGCAGGTCGAGGTCGACCAGGGGGCGCAGGCCGAGCTTGTTGAGCGCGGCGACGT
The DNA here is from genome assembly GCF_014650655.1 of Streptomyces anandii JCM 4720. Taxonomy (GTDB): domain Bacteria; phylum Actinomycetota; class Actinomycetes; order Streptomycetales; family Streptomycetaceae; genus Streptomyces; species Streptomyces anandii. The sequence goes on along the minus strand of NZ_BMVJ01000012.1, from coordinate 146,479 downwards.
GTCCCGGCTCGGCGCTGCGGTGACCGGCGATGCAGGCCGCGAGCACCTCGGGGGCGATCGCGCGGGCCACCAGGGCGGCGGCGCCCGCGCTGACCCCGTCCAGGATCACCGGCGTACGCAGGGAGGCGCCGCCGAGGAGGAGGCCGACCATCGCCGCGTGCTCGAAGCCGCCGATCGCGGCGAGGACGCCGATGGGGTCGGCCGGATCCGGCTGGTGGACCTCGATGGCGCGGCGGACCACCTCGGTCTTGCGCGCCAGCGTCTCGTCGTTGATGCCCGTGCCGCGGCCGGTCACCTCGGCCGGGTCGGCGCCGGTGAACACGGAGATGAGGGCGGCGGACGCGGTGGTGTTCGCGATGCCCATCTCACCGGTGAGCAGCGCCTTGTTGCCGGCGGCCACCAGGTCGCGGGCGGTCTCGATGCCCACCTCGATGGCCTTCTTGGCCTCCTCGCGGGTCATCGCGGGGCCGGTGGTCATGTCGGAGGTGCCCGCGCGGATCTTGCGCGGCAGCAGGCCCGGGGTGGCCGGGAGGTCGGCGGCGACGCCGACGTCGACGACGCACACCTCGGCGCCCACCTGGCCGGCGAAGGCGTTGCAGACCGCTCCCCCGCCGAGGAAGTTGGCCACCATCTGCGCGGTGACCTCCTGCGGCCAGGGGGTGACGCCCTGGGCGTGCACACCGTGGTCACCGGCGAAGATCGCGACGGCCGCGGGCTCGGGGATGGGCGGCGGGCACTGCCGGGACAGGCCGGACAGCTGCGCGGAGATGATCTCCAGCATGCCGAGCGCGCCGGCCGGCTTGGTCATGCGCTTCTGCCGCTCCCAGGCCTCGCCGAGCGCCTTGGCGTCCAGCGGGCGGATCTGGGCGACGGTCTCGGCGAGCAGGTCGTGCGGGTCCTCGCCGGGCAGCGCGCGACGGCCGTACGTCTCCTCGTGCACGACCCACGACAGCGGGCGGCGCTTGGACCAGCCGGCCTGCATCAGCTCGGGCTCGTCCGGGAACTCGTCGACGTATCCGACGCACAGGTAGGCGATGACCTCCAGGTGCTCGGGCAGGCCGAGGGCGCGGACCATCTCGCGCTCGTCGAAGAAGCTGACCCAGCCGACGCCGAGGCCCTCGGCGCGGGCCGCGAGCCACAGGTTCTCCACGGCCAGGGCGGCGGAGTACGGCGCCATCTGCGGCTGGGTGTGGCGGCCCAGGGTGTGCCGGCCGCCGCGGGTGGGGTCGGCGGTGACGACGATGTTCACCGGGGTGTCGAGGATGGCCTCGATCTTCAGTTCCTTGAACTGCTTCGCACGGCCCTTGGGCAGCGACTTGGCGTATGCGTCGCGCTGACGCATCGCCAGTTCGTGCATCGCGCGCCGGGTGTCGGCGGAGCGGATGACGACGAAGTCCCAGGGCTGGGAGTGGCCGACGGAGGGCGCGGTGTGGGCGGCCTCCAGGACGCGGAGCAGCACATCGTGCGGGATCGGGTCGCTGCGGAAGCCGTTGCGGATGTCGCGGCGCTCGCGCATCACCTTGAGCACGGCCTCGCGCTCGGCCTCCTCGTATCCGGGCGCGGCCGGGCCGGTGGACTGCCGTACTTCTGCCACTGCGGCCGTGCTCTCTTCCTGGCCCTCTTGCCGGCCCTGCGTGTGCTGCGGGTTGTGCTGCTGTTGCGGCCCCTGGTGGTCGGCGACGTGGGTGTCCAGGTCGTCCGCCTGCTGGGCGGCCAGGGGCGCCGGTTCCTCGGCGACGTCGGGTGCGGCGGGCACGGGCTCGCCGTCGCGGGGGCCCGGGACGGTGACGACCGGCTCCTGGGGAGCCCCGTCGACGGGCTCGGCCCGGTCCGCCGGGAGCACGATCGGGTGCGGCGGGGTGGGCGCGAGGTGCGGCGGGGTGGGTACGGAGCCGTCGACCGGGACGAACTGTCCCAGCGGCTGGTCCGGCCCGGGCTGCGCCGGGACACCCGCCGGTACGGCGGCCTCGGGGCGCTGTTCGTCCGGAGTCCCGGGCGCGGTGCCTTCCGTCGCCTCGGGGCCGGCCGGTGAGCCGTCCGACTGGGGCCGCGGCTCGGCGGGTTGAGCGGTCGCGGAGTCGGCGGGAGCCGTCGCCCCGGCGGCCTGGGCGGCCTGCGCCGCCTGGGCCGCAGCGGCGTCGACCAGGAGCGCGGGCCGCGACTCCGGAGTGTTCGGATCGTGGGCGACGGCGTCCACGAAGTGAATGTGCGCTGCCGATGCCTCGTCCGGCGCCAGCCCGACCTGCGGCCCCTGCACCTCGCCGGGCACGGCGAAGCCGACGGGCGGGGTGGCGGTACCGTCCGCCGGTGCCGGGGCACCGGAGTCCACTCCCTCACGGACCACACCGGGCCCACCGGGCGCACCCGCGCCGTGCGGCGCCTCGACAGTTCCACCGACCTGCTGAGCCTCGGCTACTTGCTGGGCCCCGGCGACCTGCTCGGCACCGCTGACCTGCTCGGCCCCGGCGACCTGGTCCGCGCCGCCGACCTGCTCGGCCCCGGCGACCTGCGGACCCTCGGCGGCACGCTGGGCCTCGGCCGG
>NZ_BMVJ01000012.1:137811-143886 GCF_014650655.1 Streptomyces anandii JCM 4720 | reverse complement strand
CCGCGTCCTGCGGCGCCTCCACAGCCCCGTCGGCCTGCTGAGCTTCGACGACCTGCTGGGCCCCGGCGACCTGCTCGACACCGCTGACCTGCTCGGCCCCGGCGACCTGAAGGCCCTCAGCGGCAACCTGAGCCTCCGCCGCGTGCAGGGTCTCGGCCGCCGCGTCCTGCGGCGCCTCCACAGCCCCGTCGGCCTGCTGAGCTTCGACGACCTGCTGGGCCCCGGCGACCTGCTCGGCACCGCTCACTTGCTCGGCCCCGGCGACCTGAAGGCCCTCAGCGGCAACCTGAGCCTCCGCCGCGTGCAAAGCATCGGCCGCCGCGCCGTGCGGCGCCTCCACAGCCCCGCCGACCTGCTCGGCCTCGGCAACCTGCTGCACCCCAGCAGCCTGCTCGGCACCGCTGACCTGCTCGGCCCCGGCGACCTGAAGGCCCTCAGCGGCAACCTGAGCCTCCGCCGCGTGCAAAGCATCGGCCGCCACGTCCTGCGGCACCTCCACAGCCCCGCCGACCTGCTGAGCCCCGGCGAGCTGCTGCACCCCAGCAGCCTGCTCAGCGTCACCGGCCTCCTCGGCGCCGCCGACCCGGCCGGCCCCATCGACCTGCCCCGACCCGGCAGCCTGCTCGGCGCCGGGGGCGGGTCCCGCTTCCGGGGCTTGTACGGCCGCCGGTACTCCACCGGACTCCGGCACTCCATCGGCCCCCAGGACTCCAACGGCTTCCGGAGCCTCCCCGGTCTCCGTGACCTGGACCGCGGCCGCCTGCGTACCCTCGGGGCCGACCGTCCCGACCGTACCCACGGCGTCCGGCGTCTGTGGCGCCCCGGCCGCGTCCGCGGCGGGATCGCCCGCCTGCGGGGCGACGGCCTCCCCGCTCCCGGGCGCCTGCCCCCCGGGAAGGGGGTGGGCAGCCGGAGCCGCCGCGCCGGCCTGGGCCGCGAGCCGCGCCATGGCGGCCTGGGCCGCGTCACCGGCCTCGGCACCCGGAACAACCGTTTCCGCGGCCGCGGCCTCCGCGCTCACCTGGGCCACCACGGGAGCCTGCGGCGCGGGCGCCGCAGCCTGCGCGCCCCACGGCGCGGCGCCCTGGGGCGCCATCTCGCGCTGCGGGACGTCGAGGTACTCGGGGCCGGCCGTGGGCGGTCCGGGCTGCCTGACCGGCGCGCCCGCGGGGCCGCGGTCGGCGAGGGAGCGGACCGGGCTGGCGGAGGCGTCGGGGATCGGCGGGCCGAGGTGCAGCGGCCGGCGCGGGGGCACCGGGGCGCCGGGTCCGGGCGGCGGCGTGTGCGCGGGGTCGTGGTGCAGAACGCCGCCGAGGTCGACGGAGCCGCTGTCACGTCCGGACGCCTCGTGCGCTCCCTGCTGGTGGACGGCCTCGACGACCGGCTCCGGGGCGGGCGGGGGCACTTCGTTGCCCCACGCGCCCTGGGAGCCCGGCAGCAGCAGGTCTTCGTCCTCGGCGGGAGACTCGGAGAGGTAGGTGTACGCGCCGTGCGGGGGGACGCCCGGCTGCTCCACCATGCCTGCGCTCTCCGGCAGTCCCTCGCCCGGGACCTGGCCGGTGTCGGTCATGCGTACCCCTCGCCCATCGGTTTAGTGCTTCTGCATCCAGCTCACCCGGAACGGCGCACCGACCGCCCCGCTGTGAAGAACGAGCGTCCGCGCCCAGCGGCACGAACGACCGCCCGTAAAAGGCGACAAAGCCATTGAGTGGCATTGTCCCGGTCGTCGCGCCACCGCGACAGCGTGATCCGCCACGGTCCGCTGTGGACTGCGCCACGTTGCGCGTCCTGACGGTTCTGCCGTACCACACCCGTCCCAAAACGGGTGGGTTTTCCGGATATTGACGAACGAAGTTCCGGATCACCCGAAGCGGTATGACGATCGGCCACCCTATCGCGCGCGGTACGACGATCCGATCACGGGGCGCGGTCGGGAAGGACCCCGCTGAGCAGGAACGCGACGCTCCGCTCGGTCTCCGTCCAGGCCCGGGTGTCGAGTTCGACGGACTGCAGCAGGGCGCACTCGACCTGGTATCCGTGCTCGGTGAGGTCGCGGCCGACGAGTTCGGCGGCGTCCCGGGTGGCGGCGTGGGCGACGATGCGCTGGGGGCGGCGGTCGGCGACCGCGGAGACCACGGCCGCTCCCCCGCCGCCGATCCGGACGACGTCCGGTTCGGGCAGGTTCTCCAGGATGTGCGGGGCGCTGCCGTGCACCACTTGGAGCTGGACGCCGAAGTGGCGGGCGGCCGACTCGGTGCGGGCGCAGGCCTCCCGGTCGCGGTCGACGGCGATGACGGCGGCGCCGCCGCGGGCGGCCTCGGTGGCGAAGGCGCCGCTGCCACAGCCGATGTCCCACACGAGGTCTCCGACGCGCGGTCCGAGACGGGCGAGTTGGGCGGCGCGCAGCAGATCCGTTTCTCCCTCGCCGAGGGCGCCGCCGTAGGCCTGGGCGGGCTGGGTCCAGCCGCGCGGCCCGGCGGCCGGGTCGCGGCCCGCGATCCAGCCGCCGCCCTCGCCCGCGCCGGCCGGGCCGCCGATGACGATGACGACGTTGGGGTCGCGCCAGCTGTGGTCGGCGGCCTTGTCGGAGGTGACGACGGTGACCTGTTCGCGCTCGGTGCCGAGTTCCTCACAGATGACGAAGGTGCGGTGCACGCCCTCCAGCAGCAGGCCGAGTTCGGCGGGCCCGGCACCGGGGGCGGTCAGTACGGCCACCTTGGTGTGGGCTCGGCATACATTCACCGCGCGTCGCAGGGTGCGCTTGTGTGCGACGACCACTTGGGCGTCGTCCCAGGGCATTCCGGCGCGGGCGAAGGCGGCGGCGACGGAGGAGACGGCGGGGACGACCTCGACCTCGAGGCCGAACTCGGGTGCGCGCAGGGTCCGTACGACTCCGAAGAAGGCGGGGTCGCCGTCGGCGAAGACCACTGCGGTGCCGCGGTGGGCGGCGATCCGGCGGGCGGCGAGGGCGACGCTGCCGAGGCGGATGCGCTCGGCTGCCGGGGGCACCCCGGGCAGCGCCAGGTGGTGGGCGGCACCGGCCACGAGGGTGGCGGCGCCGAGCGCGCCGCGCGCCGCGTCGGTCAGCGGCGAGCCGTCCCAGCCGATCACCGTGACCCGGTCGGCCATCGTCGTCAGTCTCCAGGGGGTTGAGCGGGAGCGTTCTCGCAGGTCGTCCTGGACGGCCCGCGCGGGCCCCGTGAGGGTACCCGGTCCGGCGGGAGGTCAATGCGCCCGGCCCGGTCGCGTCGCCCGGGATTCCTTCAGTTCCAGTCGGCGTACGAGGTGAAGCCGCCGGCGCCGGAGCGCTGCTCGCCCATGTCCTCCAGGTCTTCCAGGTCCTCGGGGAGCAGGCTCCAGACGATGAGGTCGGTGCGTACGTCGGCCCACTCGCCGCGCTCGTTTCTGCTGCGGGCTATCCAGGCGCCGCGCAGGACTCCCTCGCTGATGCAGCCGATCTTCTGGGCGACCTGCTGGGAGGCGGTGTTGTCGGCGGCGGTGCGCAGCTCCAGGCGCTCGAACCTCCGGTCGTCGAAGACCCAGTGGGCGGTGGCGAGGGCGGCCTCGCTGGCGTAGCCCTCGCCGCGGGCCCAGGGGGCGATGACGTAGGCCATCTCGGTGGAGCGCACCCGCCAGTCGGTCCTGCGCAGGTGGACGGTGCCGACCAGGCGCTGGGTGAGGAACTCGTCGACGGCGAAGACGATGCCGCGGCCCTCGGCGCGTTCGGCGGGGGCGAGTTCGGTGATCCAGTCGCGGGCGTGGGCCTCGGTGTAGGGCTGGGGCACGGAGGTCCAGGCGGTGACCAGCTCGTCGTTCATCATCTCGGCGAAGGCCTCGATGTCCGACTCCTCCAGGGGGCGCAGGACCAACCGCTCCGTGCTGATGGAGACGTTGGGGAAGGTGCTCGTCATGCGCCGCTCCGTAACCTTCGGTGAACCTTCGGTGCCTGGCTGAACTGCCCAGCATGCAGCATGAGAGCACTGAACCGCACCACGGGGTCCACACCGAGTGGCGGTGCGGACCCCGTGCGTGCCGGAACGCGGCCGCGGCGGGCGGATCAGAACGCCGGGACGACCGCGCCGTCGTACTTGTCCTCGATGAACTTCTTGACCTCGGGCGAGGTGAGCAGCTTGGCGAGCTTCTTCACGCGCGGGTCGTTCTCGTTGCCCTTCTTCACGGCGAGGAAGTTGGCGTAAGGGTTGTCCTTCGCGGCCTCGGCGGCGATGGCGTCCTTGGCGGGGCTGAGCTTGGCCTCCAGGGCGTAGTTGCCGTTGATCACCGCGGCGTCGACGTCACCGAGGGAGCGCGGGAGCTGGGCCGCCTCCAGCTCCTTGAACTTCAGGTTCTTGGGGTTGGAGGTGACGTCCTTGGGGGTCGCGTCGTATCCGGCGCCGGACTTCAGCTTGATGACGCCGTTCGCCTCGAGCAGCTTGAGGGCGCGGGCCTCGTTGGTGGTGTCGTTGGGCAGCGCGACGGAGGCGCCCTGCTTGAGGTCCGCGAGCTTCTTGACGCCGCGGGAGTAGACGCCGAGCGGCTCCAGGTGCACGGTGCCGCCGGGCACGGGGACGATGTCGGTGCCGTTCTTCTTGTTGAAGTCGTCGAGGTACGGCTTGTGCTGGAAGTAGTTGGCGTCGACCTGGCCCTGCTGGACGGCGGTGTTGGGGGTCACGTAGTCGGTGAACTCCTTGACCTCCAGCTTGAGTCCGGCCTTCTTGGCCAGGTTGTCCTTCACGTAGGTGAGGATCTCGCCCTGGGGGGTGGGGGTGGCGGCGACCGTCAGCGTGGCGTCGGCGTCGGCCTTGCCGCTGCCGGAGGAGCCGGAGCCGCAGGCGGAGAGCCCGAAGGTGAGGGCTCCGGCGGCCAGGACAGCGGTGGTGATCTTGGCGGTGTTACGCACGAAAAGTGCCTTTCCTCGGTGGTGCGACCCGTCGTGGGTGGACGGGGGGTCTTGGGGTGATGCCGGTCAGGGGCGACGGGGGCCGCGGGGTGCGGGGGAGGCCGGGGACGGCCGGACTCAGGCGGCCCGGCTCACGTCGGCCGGCGCGGGTCGCTTCGCCTTCAGCAGGCGCAGCCTGGGGGCTGGGCCGGAGCGGCCGCCGCGCCGGTGCAGGGAGCGGGCCGCGAGGTCGCCGGCGAACTGGATGAGGGAGATGACCACGGCGAGGATCGCCACGGTGATCCACATCAGCTGGGTCTCGAAGCGCTGGTAGCCGTAGCGGATGGCGATGTCACCGAGTCCGCCGGCGCCGACCGTGCCGGCCATCGCGGTGTAGCCGATGAGCGCGACGACCGTGGTGGTGGTGCTGGAGATCAGCGAGGGCAGCGACTCGGGCACGAGGACCTTGCGCACGATGGTCCAGGTGTTGCCCCCCATCGCCTGCACGGCCTCGACGAGTCCGCCGTCCACCTCGCGCACGGCGGTCTCCACCAGGCGCGCGAAGAAGGGGATGGCGCCGATGGCCAGCGGCACGATGGCGGCCTCGCGGCCGATGGTGGTGCCGGTGACCCAGCGGGTGAAGGTCATCAGGGCGACCATGAGGATGATGAACGGCATCGAGCGGGCGATGTTCACGATCTGCCCGAGGACCTTGTTGGCGAGCAGGTTCTGCAGCAGGCCGCCCCGGTCGGTGAGGACCAGCAGGATGCCGAGCGGGAGTCCGCCGGCCACGGCGATCAGGGTGGACCAGCCGACCATGTAGAGGGTGTCCCAACACGCCTGGGACAGCAGCGGCCGCATCTCGGACCAGCTCACTTGGCACCTTCCTTCACCAGCAGGTTCTCCTGGCTCACGACGTCGATCCGCAGGCCCTGTTCGCGCAGGAAGCCGATGGGCACGACGTTCTCCTCGTAGCGGCCCGGCAGTTCGATGCGCATGCGGCCGATCTGGAGGCCGCCGACGGTGTCGATGGCGGCTCCGAGGATCGATATGTCGATGTTGTAGGTGCGGGCCAGCTGGGAGACGACGGGCTGGGTGGTGCTCTCGCCGTGGAAGGTGACGTCGACGACCGTGCGGTCCTCGCCGGTGGCCCGGCCGCCGACCGGGAAGAGCGCGGCCGCCAGTTGGGAGCCGGGGGT
>NZ_BMVJ01000012.1:128854-137790 GCF_014650655.1 Streptomyces anandii JCM 4720 | reverse complement strand
GGCGAGCAGTTCGCCGACCGTGCCGGACTCGACGATCCGGCCCCGCTCCATGAGGGCGGCGGAGTCGCAGACCGACTTCACCACGTCCATCTCGTGCGTGATGAGCAGAACGGTGAGGCCGAGCTGCCGGTTCAGGTCGCGCAGCAGCTGGAGGATGGAGCGGGTGGTCTCCGGATCGAGGGCGCTGGTGGCCTCGTCGGAGAGCAGCACCTTGGGGTCGCCGGCCAGGGCGCGGGCGATGCCGACGCGCTGCTTCTGGCCGCCGGAGAGCTGGGCGGGGTAGGCGGCCGCCTTGTCGGCGAGGCCGACGAGGTCGAGCAGTTCCAGCGCCTTGCGGGAACGTTCCTTCCCCGACTTGCCGAGGATCTCCAGGGGCAACTCGACGTTGTCCTGGACGGTGCGCGAGGAGAGCAGGTTGAAGTGCTGGAAGACCATGCCGATCCGGCTGCGCGCCCGCCGCAGCTCCTTGCCGGCGCGGGGACCACGGCCCGCGAGGGCGGTGAGGTCCTGGCCGTCGACGGTCACGGTGCCGGCGGTGGGGCGCTCCAGCAGGTTGACGCAGCGGATGAGCGAGGACTTGCCGGCGCCGGACTGGCCGATGACGCCGTACACCTCGCCTTCGCGTACGTGCAGGTCGACGCCGTCGAGGGCGGTGACCTCGCGGCCGCGCGAGCGGTAGACCTTGGTCAGGCCCGATGTGGTGATCACGTGGGTTTCCGTCACTGTCGAGTGCGCGGGCGTGGGTGTGCCCGGGCAGGGGGACGTTCGTTCAGGGACGCGACACGGCTCTCGCCGGGGGCGAGGGAACCGGGGGAACATGTGCGCCGAAAGGCGTGGCGGTCGGTCGCGTGCGGCATACGCCGGCGCACGCGAGGTGCCACGGCGTCTCGCTTCGGGGCGCGAGGCTCAGGTGGTGCGGGGGCCCTCTAGAAGGCGCACATTCGACACATACAACGAGCACCGGGCGTCATGGTCGCCTCGGTCGCAAGGATGCGGTCGCTCGTCGTGGTCATGCGAGCAGTAAACCAGACCGACGGTCCTGACCGGACATCGCTGTCCGCATACTGGACACCCATGGACACCTACCCGCCCGGCACCGGGCCCGACCCCGCCCGGCTGTGGCCGACGCCACGCGTCGCCCGCCCGCCGCGACTGCCGCCGGGGCCGGGCGGGGCGGGGTGTTTCGGGCGTAATAAGGTCACTGCATGCTTGATGCCCTGACGCTGGTGACCGGCGTCGCCGCGCTGCTGCTCGCCGTCTGGTGCGGCTGGGCGGCCTACCGTGACCAGCCGACGAAGGACTGGCACTTCATCGGGATGGCCGTGGTCTCGCTGCTGGCCCTGGTCCAGCTGGTGATCGGGATCGTGGCGCTGGCGCGGGGCGAGAAGCCGGACCAGGGCACGACGATCTTCGTGGCGTATCTGCTGGGCGCCTTCGCGTGCGTCCCGGCGGCCGCCTTCATGTCGCTGGCCGAGCGCACCCGCTGGGGTTCGGTGACGGTGGCGGCCGGCGGTGTGGTGCTGGCCGTGCTCGAGGTGCGGCTCTATGACATCTGGGGAGGGTGAGATGGCCACCACGCAGCAGAAGCCCGCGAGGACGCGGCTCATCGGCGGGCCGGGAATGCTGCTCGTCTGGTTCTACGGCGTGATGGTCGTCGGCGCGGTGTCGCGCTCCGTCTACCAGATCGCGACCGAGTTCGACCGGGCCCCGCTCGCCTACTCCCTCTCGGCGGTGGCCGGCGTGGTCTACGGCTTCATCACGTACACGCTGGTGCGCGGCGGGGAGAGGGCCCGCAGGGCGGCGCTGGTGTGCTGCGCCGCCGAGCTCACGGGTGTGCTGATCGTGGGCACGTGGACACTGATCGAGCCGTCCGCGTTCCCGGACGCGACCGTGTGGTCGGACTACGGCATGGGCTACGTCTTCATCCCGGTGCTGCTGCCGCTGTCCGCGATGTACTGGCTGCGCAGGGCCCGGACCGTCACGCCGTAGCCGCGTACGTCCCCGCCGGCTTCTCCAGCACGATCATCGGTACGCCGTCGGCGCCCTGGGAGGTGCCGACCGCCTCGTAGCCCACGCGCCGGTACAGACGCAGGTTGCCCTCGCTGCGGTGGCCGGTGTGCAGGCGGAACCTGGTGGCGCCGCGCTCCCCGGCGAGCGCGGACTCGGCGGCGCGCAGCAGGCGCGCGCCGATGCCGTGGCCCTGGAGGCGGGGGTGCACGCAGAGCTTGCCGATGGAGGCGGCGCCGTCCTCGCCGAGGTGGCCGCGGACCGAGCCGACGACCTCCTCGCCGAGCCGGGCGACGAACACGCAGTCCTCGGCGACTTCCCGGCGGACGGAGTCCAGGCTCTGGACGAGGGGGTCGATGCGGTAGTTGCCGTACAGCGCGGCCTCGCTCTGGAAGCACAGGTACTGCAACCTGAAGATCTGCTCCGCGTCCTGCTCGGTCGCCGCAGAGATGGTCACGCTCATGCCCATGTGCGCACGCCTCCCGCTCACCTGATCACCTGTCGTCCCTCACTCCTATCCCCGCGCTTCGTGGGCCGCAACCTCCGGTGCGAGCAGTCGTCGCAGACAACTCAGGCATCGGGAACGTTCCGGGCCGAGACTGCCCTGTGAGATACCCAACTCCCCCGCGATCTCCCGGTAGGTGAGATCCCTCGGCGACAACAGCGCCTCCAGCAGCCGGGGGCAGCGGCCGGGCAGCCGCCGCACCGCGTCGCGCAGGGCGCGGTGGCGGGCGGCGGTGAGGACGAGGTGTTCGGGGCCGCGTTCGTGGTCGTCGGCGGGTTCGAGGGCGTAGGGGCGTTCGAGGCCGGCGGTGCGGCGGGTGCGGCGGGCCTCGGAGCGGACGGCCTTGCGCAGCCAGCCCTGCGGATCGTGTGGTGGGCTGTCCGCCCGCAGCAGCTCCAGCAGCCGCAGCCAGACCGCCTGTTCCAGGTCCCCCGGTTCGGTTCCACAGGCATGTGCCTCGGCCCTGGCCTCGGCGGCCAGCAGGGGGCGCAGGGCGGTGAGCAGGTCGTGCGTCATATGCGTCACGACGCGGCCGCCCCGGCGGGGGTTGCCGGAGCGGCCGGTGGTTCACCCCGAAGCGGGAGCGCGCGGACGGGTGCTTGACGGTTCAGCGGCGCAGGAAGTCCTCGCGGGCGAGCACCCCGGTGTCCGCGTTGTCCGTGAAGACGCCGTCGATGCCGGTGGCGAAGTACGCCTGGAACACGGCGAACACGTCGCCGTAGGCGTCGGCGGCCGTGCCCTTGCGGAACTTCGGCGGCAGGAAGGGGTTTTCGTTGCGGACCGTGTACGGGTGCAGGATCAGGCCCGCCGCGTGGGCGTCGCCGACCAGGCTGCTGGGCTCGGTGAGGTTGCCGTCCTTGTCCTTGGGGATGACCAGGTCCACGGTCGGGCCGATGCCCTGGGCGTAGGAGGCGATCTCCTTCAAACCCTCGGGCGTGATGAGGTCGGCGACCGTGCGCGGGTCGCCGGTGGCCACGAAGTCGTAGGGGCGGGTGTCGGCGCCCGACAGCAGCACGACGAGCGGGTTGCCCACCAGCCTGTTCAGCCGCTGGATGCTGGTCGGCTCGAAGGACTGCAGGATCACCGGCGAGTTCCGGCGGTCCTTGCCGTGCCGGCGCAGCAGCTTCGCGACGCGTTCCTCCAGGCCGAGCCCGAGCGCGCGGAAGTACGTCGGGTGCTTGGTCTCGGGATAGACGATCACCTGCCGGCCGCGCCTGCGGGTCTGCTCGTCCTGCCACTTCAGGACCTCTTCGAAGGTGGGGATCTCCCAGCGCCCGTTGTAGAGGGTGTTGTGCGGGCGGTTGGCCGGGATGCGCTCGACGGCGCGCAGGCGCTTGAGCTCGGCGAGGGTGAAGTCCTCGGTGAACCATCCGGTGGTGGGGACCCCGTCGACGGTCTTGGTGGTTCTGCGGCCGGCGAACTCCGGGTGGTCGGCGACGTCGGTGGTGCCGCCGATCTCGGGCTCGTGCCGGCACACGAGGTGGCCGTCCCTGGTGGGCACCAGGTCGCCGGCCTCGACGATGTCGGCGCCGAGGTCCAGGGCCAGTTCGTAGGAGCCGAAGGTGTGCTCCGGCCGGTAGCCGGCGGCGCCCCGGTGCCCGATGATCGCGGGCTTCGGCAGGCGGCCGATCGGGCCCGCGCCGCCACGTCCGGCCGCCTCGCCGAGCGCCTCCCCGTCCCGCGCCGGGCCGCTCTGCGCGGCGCCCGCCGTGCCCGGCAGTCCGAGGACGGCCCCGCCCGCGCCGAGGGCGGCCGCGCCGAGCAGCGCCCGGCGTCCGGTGACCCGGCCGGTGATCCGTCCGGCGGCCCGCCCGGTCCCGCGTCCTTGCTCGTCCGACTCCTGCGTCCCCATGAGCGCCTCCTGCTCTCGTGTCGTCCGTGCGCGCCCGATCGTAGGTGCGCGGGGATGACGGCCGGGAGACCGCGTGCCGAACACGCGGGTGACGCCGGATGGCCTACGGGACGCGAGTGGTGACACCCCGTCGGCAGGGCGGGCGCATGACGGGCGCGGGGCGGGAAACCCGGACACAGAGGGCGACAGCGCGAGGTGCGTCACACCGTTGCGTGCCGGTTGCCGGGGTGCGACGGGCCCTTCGCGCAGGTAAACGTACGTCAACAGTACGTAAGAGGTGGTGAGCCCGATGTGCAATCGGCCCCGGGCCGCGAGTATCGTCCTCACCTGCACAGACTCATACCGAATCCCTTGACACCGGAGGGCCCGTTGTCCCGCTTCGCGCTCATCAAGGCAGTGCTCGGACCGATCATGCGCCTGATGTTCCGCCCACGGGTGGAGGGTGCGGAGCGCATCCCCGGCGACGGCCCCGTCATCCTGGCCGGCAACCACCTGACGTTCATCGACTCGATGATCCTGCCGCTGGTCTGCGACCGTCAGGTCTTCTTCATCGGCAAGGACGAGTACGTCACCGGCAAGGGCTTCAAGGGCCGGCTGATGGCCTGGTTCTTCACCGGCGTCGGCATGATCCCGGTGGACCGGGACGGCGGCCGCGGCGGGGTGGCGGCCCTGATGACCGGGCGCCGGGTGCTGGAGGAGAACAAGATCTTCGGCATCTACCCGGAGGGCACCCGCTCCCCCGACGGCCGCCTGTACCGGGGCCGCACCGGCATCGCCCGGCTCACCCTGATGACCGGCGCCCCGGTGGTGCCGTTCGCCATGATCGGCACGGACAAGCTGCAGCCCGGGGGTGCGGGGCTGCCCCGGCCGGGCCGGGTCACCGTCCGCTTCGGCGAGCCGATGGAGTTCTCGCGGTACGAGGGCATGGACCGGGACCGGTATGTGCTGCGGGCGGTGACCGACTCGGTGATGGCCGAGGTGATGCGGCTGTCCGGGCAGGAGTACGTGGACATGTACGCCACCAAGGCCAAGGCGGCGTGAGCCTCCGGCGGCTGGGCGGGGTCGCGCCGTAGGGGTGCCTGGAATTCGCCGGGTGCGGGAGCTTTCGGGCTGAGCGCGCAGTTCCCCGCGCCCCTGAAGGAGGGCGCCTCGTTCGGGGCGCCCTCCTTCAGGCCGTTTCCTCCAGGTGCTGGTTTTTCAGCAGGAGCCAGGCTGCTGCCGCTGTGGCCAGGAGTACTGCCGCTCCCGCGCCGGAGGCCAGGTGGAGGCCGTGGACGAAGGCACCCCGGGCCGCGGCCAGGAGGGTGTCCGCCGTGTGCGGCGGCAGGCCCGCCGCCGTCTCCACCGCGCCGCCCAGTGACTCCCGGGCGGCGGACGGGGTGCCGGGCGGGCCCGCGAAGCCGCGGTAGACGCCGGTCACGATCGAGCCGAGCAGCGCGATGCCGAGGGCCGCGCCGAGTTCGTACGCCGTCTCGGAGACCGCCGAGGCTGCGCCCGCCTGGTCCTTGGGCACGCTGGAGAGGATCACGTCGGCGGTCACCGTGAAGGAGAAGCCGGCCCCCACGCCGACCACCAGCAGGGCCGCGCCCAGCAGCGGGTAGCCGGTGGAGGCGCTGAGCGTGGTGAGCGCGGCCAGGGCGAGGCCCACCCCGGCGAGCCCGCCGGAGACCACGGCCCGTACCGAGAAGCGCCGGGCCGCCCTGCCCGCCACCAGCCCGGCCGCGACCGCGCCCACGGCCGCCGGGAGTTCGGCCAGGCCAGCCTCGAGGGGCCGCCTGCCCTGTACGAGTTGCAGGTACTGCGACAGGAAGAACACCAGCCCGGACATGCCGAGCACGGTGAGCAGGTCGGCGAGGACCGCCCCGCCGAAGCCCCGGTTGCGGAACAGCCGGACGTCCAGCAGCGGCCTGGGCAGCGTCAGCTGGCGGTGGACGAACCCGTACAGCGCGGCCGCGCCGAGCAGGCCGGTGGCCAGTGCCGTCCAGGTGGGGCCGTGCGCGGCGGCCTCCTTCACGGCGTAGACGACGCCGACCACGCCGGTCAGGGACAGCACGACGCTCGCCAGGTCCCAGGGACCCGGGTCCGGGTTGCGGGACTCGGGCAGCAGCCGGGCGCCGACGAGGACCAGCACGGCCATCACGGGCAGGTTGATGAGGAAGACCGAGCCCCACCAGAAGTGCTCCAGCAGGAATCCGCCGGCTATGGGACCCACGGCGGTGCCGGCGGAGGCGGTGGCGCCCCAGATGCCGACGGCGAGGCTGCGCTCGCGCGGGTCGTGGAAGATGTTGCGGATCAGGGCGAGGGTGGCGGGCATCAGGGTGGCGCCCGCGACACCGAGCAGCGCCCGGGCGAGGATCATCAGCTCCGGTGTCGTCGCGTAGGCGTTGAGCACGGAGACGGCACCGAACGCCGTGGCGCCGCCCAGCAGGATCCGCTTGCGGCCGATGCGGTCGCCGAGGCTGCCCATGGAGACGAGCAGGCCGGCGATGACGAACGAGTAGACGTCGCCGATCCACAGCAGCTGGGTGCCCGAGGGCCTCAGGTCCTCGCTGATGAAGGGCGTGGCGAGACCGAGCACGGTCGCGTCGACGGCCACCAGCAGCACGGCCAGGACGAGCACGGCGAGCGCGAGCCAGCGGCCTCGGCGCCTCACCGCCTCCGTCACGGGCGCCGGCTGCAGGGTGCTGGTCATGATTCCTCTCTTCGAGTCGCGCCGCCGAGCAGCAACTCGGCGACCATGGTGGGGAAGTCCCGGGCGGCCACCCGGCCGTCCTGCACGGCCCAGGCGCCGGAGGCGATCAGTCCGTAGAGCGCCTCGGTGAGCCAGGCCGGGGTGAGTTCGACGCGGAACTCACCGCTCTGGTGGCCGCGTTGGAACACCGCGCCGATGCGGGCGTCGAGCCGCGCCCAGCCGTCGTTCTGCGGTTCGCCCTCCCACAGCTGGCTCTCGCCGTAGAGGAAGGCGAGCAGACCTGCGGCGGGCTGGATCTCCCGCACGAGTCTGCGGACGGCCTCGCCCGCGGGCCCGTCGTCGAGCCGTGCCGCGTCCACCGCCGCCTCGCACTCCTCGATGCCCAGGGACTCCAGCGCGCGCACGAGCGCGTCCCGCCCCGCGAAGTGGCGGTGCAGGGTGGCCCGGCTGATCCCGGCCGCCTTGGCGACCTCGTCCATGGTGGCGGTGGATCTGCGGGTGAGGAGGTCGGCTGCGCTGCGCAGCACGTGTTCACGGTCGACGGCCATGAGACAACAGTACCCCATGTGAGACGTCAATGTCTCACACTGGGCGTACGTGTCTCACGGTGAGGGTCGGACGTCTTCAGCCGCGTGCCGCCGGGACGGTCGCGTGCCGCCGGCTCAGTGCCAGGGGAGCTGCCCGCGCCGGTCCCAGTAGGCGTGCGGGTCCTCGGCCAGGGCGTCGAGACGGGCGAGCTGGTCCTCGTCGAGGTCGACGGCCGGGGCGTGCAGGTTGGAGGCGAGCTGGCCGAGCGTGGCCGCGCCGGAGAGGACCACACCCGCCCACGGGCGGCACAGGATCAGGGCGAGGGCGACCGCGTCACAGCCGAGACCGGTCTCACCGGCCACGGACCGCAGTGCCTCCGGCGCCTGCGCCCCGGCGAGCCGGCCGTTGGCCATGCCCTCCTTGACGATCACCGTCAGCCCCGCGTCGTGCGCCTCGGCGAGCGCGGGCCCGGCGGAGGTCTCCAGCACGTTGTACGTCGACTGGACGGTACGGAAGAGGGGCTCGCCGTCGACGGTCACGGCGAGGGCGGCCCTGATGGCGTCGGCCTGGGCGGGGCCGCTGGTGGAGAAGCCGATGGTGAGGCCCTGGGCGGCGGCCTCGGCGAGCCGCGCGTGCAGCTCCTTGTCGGTGAGGGCCGGGCTGTCCGGGGTCACCGAGTGGATCTGGTACAGGTCGAGGCGGTCGCCGAGGAGTCCGGCGCTCTCGGCGCGCTGGCGCTCGTAGGTGGCCAGGCTGTGGTCCTTGACCTCGTGCCGCTCGGCGTCGGTGGTCCAGTTCGCGGTGTAGGTGTAGCCCCACTTGCTGCCCACGACGACGTCGTCCGCGTCGGGGCGGGCGGCGAGCCAGCCGGCCAGGAACTCCTCCGAGCGGCCGTAGGAGCGGGCGACGTCGAAGTAGCGGACGCCCTGCGCGTAGGCGGCGTCCAGCAGTTGGTGGGTACGGGTGCGCAGCGCTTCGACACTGCGGTCCGCTCCGAGGTCGTCGTCCCGGCCGAGGTTGATGTAGCCGGGGCGGCCGATGGCGGCGAGGCCGAGGCCGATGTGGCAGGTGGGGGTGGTCGCTGTTGCCAGTCGGGCGAAGGGCATCGCGGGCTCCGTCGGTCGGGTCCGGTTCGGCGTCCCGACCAACGTAGCCCGTGGTGGTGTTCCGGGTTCGCCCACGGGCTCGGTGCGTCCTGTTGTTTCGCGGGTGCGGGTGCGGGCGCGGGCGCGTCTTCTCGGGTGCGGGCGCGGTGTGGCTGGGCGCGCCCACGCGGCGGAGCCGCATGGTGACACAGCCCCGCGCCCCTGGGGATGCTGCCCTAGCGGTTCTTCACCGTCGCCCACTCGTGC
>NZ_BMVJ01000012.1:126483-128828 GCF_014650655.1 Streptomyces anandii JCM 4720 | reverse complement strand
TGCGCCGCTACGTCCGCCTTGACTTCCGCCAGCTGGATCGCCACCGCGCTCGGGGCTGTGCCGCCTCTGCCGTTGCGGGAGGCGAGGGCGCCGGGCACGTTGAGGACGGTGCGCACCTCGGGGGTGAGGTGGGGGGAGATCTTCGCGAACTGCTCGTCGGTCAGCTCGTCGAGCTCCTTGCCCTCGGACTCGGCGGCCTTCACGCACTCTCCGGCGACCTCGTGCGCCACCCGGAAGGGCACGCCCTGCCGGACCAGCCACTCGGCGATGTCGGTGGCGAGAGAGAAGCCGGCCGGGGCGAGTTCCTCCATGCGCTCGCGGTGCACGATGAGGGTGGCCATCATGCCGGTGAAGGCGGGGAGCAGGATCTCCAGCTGGTCGCAGGAGTCGAAGACGGGCTCCTTGTCCTCCTGGAGGTCCCGGTTGTAGGCGAGGGGCAGGGCCTTGAGGGTCGCCATCAGCCCGGTGAGGTTGCCGATCAGCCGGCCGGACTTGCCCCGGGCCAGCTCCGCGATGTCCGGGTTCTTCTTCTGCGGCATGATCGACGAACCGGTGGAGAAGGCGTCGTGCAGGGTCACGAAGGAGAACTCCTTCGTGTTCCAGATGATGACCTCCTCGGCGATCCGGGAGAGGTTAACTCCGATCATCGCGGTGATGAAGGCGAACTCGGCGACGAAGTCCCGGGACGCGGTGCCGTCGATGGAGTTGGCGGCGCTGCCGTGCTCGAAGCCGAGGTCCTTCGCCACCGCCTCCGGGTCCAGGCCGAGGGAGGAGCCCGCGAGGGCGCCCGAGCCGTACGGCGATACGGCGGTCCGCTCGTCCCACTGGCGCAGCCGCTCCGCGTCCCGGGACAGCGACTGGACGTGGGCGAGGACGTGGTGGGCGAACAGGACCGGCTGGGCGTGCTGGAGGTGGGTGCGGCCGGGCATGGCCACGTCCGGGTGAGCCTCGGCGAGGCCGATCAGCGCGTCCTGGAGCTCGGCGATCAGTCCGCCGATGATCCGGGCGTGATCGCGCAGGTACATGCGGAAGAGGGTGGCGACCTGGTCGTTGCGGGAGCGGCCGGCGCGCAGCTTGCCGCCGAGGTCGGGACCGAGGCGCTCCAGCAGGCCACGCTCCAGGGCGGTGTGCACGTCCTCGTCGGCGATCGTGCCGGTGAAGTCACCGGAGGCCACGTCCGCCTCGAGGCGGTCGAGTCCGTCCAGCATGCGGGTCAGCTCGTCCTCGGTGAGCAGTCCCGCCTTCCGCAGCACGCGCGCGTGGGCGCGGGAGCCCGCGATGTCGTAGGGCGCGAGCCGCCAGTCGAAGTGGACGGACGCGGACAGCTTCGCCAGGGCCTCGGCGGGACCGTCGGCGAAACGGCCGCCCCAGAGCCGTACGTCACCGCTGTTGCTGCTCACTGACCTGCGCTCCTAGAGAAAGGTGATGTAAGGCGCCCCTGAAAGGGGCGCGGGGAACTGCGCGATCAGCCACCACGGGCCCGCAGTTCCCCTCCCACGGCAAGGGCCTGACGCGTCAGGCCAGATCCCGCTTCGCGGCAATCTTCGCCGACAGACTGTAGATGTCGATGAACCCCTTCGCCGCCGCCTGGTCGAACGTGTCGCCCGTGTCGTACGTCGCGAGGTTGAAGTCGTACAGCGACGACTCCGAGCGCCGGCCGGTGACGACCGCGCGGCCGCCGTGCAGGGTCAACCGGATGTCGCCGGAGACGTGCTGGCTGGCCTCGTCGATGAAGCCGTCCAGGGCGCGCTTGAGCGGGGAGAACCACTGGCCGTCGTAGACCAGTTCGCCCCAGCGCTGCTCGACCTGCCGCTTGTAGCGGGCGAGTTCGCGCTCGACGGTGACGTTCTCCAGCTCCTGGTGGGCGGTGATCAGGGCGATCGCGCCGGGAGCTTCGTACACCTCGCGGGACTTGATGCCGACGAGGCGGTCCTCGACCATGTCGATCCGGCCGATGCCCTGGGCGCCGGCGCGCTCGTTGAGCTGCTGGATCGCCTGGAGCACGGTGACGGGCTTGCCGTCGACGGCGACCGGGACGCCCGCCTTGAAGGTGATGACCACCTCGTCGGGCTCGCGCTGCACGGCCGGGTTCTGGGTGTACTCGTAGATGTCCTCGATCGGGGCGTTCCAGATGTCCTCGAGGAAGCCGGTCTCGACGGCGCGTCCGAAGACGTTCTGGTCGATGGAGTACGGGGACTTCTTGGTGGTGGCGATCGGGAGGTTCTTGTCCTCGCAGAACGCGATGGCCTTGTCCCGGGTCATCGCGTAGTCGCGGACCGGCGCGATGCACTTGAGGTCGGGGGCGAGGGCGACGATGCCGGCCTCGAAGCGGACCTGGTCGTTGC
>NZ_BMVJ01000012.1:118450-126453 GCF_014650655.1 Streptomyces anandii JCM 4720 | reverse complement strand
CCTTGCCGGTGCAGCCGTGGGCGACCGTGGTGGCGCCGTGCTTCTTGGCGGCGGCGACGAGGTGCTTGACGATCGTCGGCCGGGACAGGGCGGAGACCAGCGGGTAGCGGTCCATGTAGAGGGCGTTGGCCTTGATCGCCGGGAGGCAGTACCCCTCGGCGAACTCGTCCTTGGCGTCGGCGACCTCGGCCTCGACGGCACCGCAGGCGAGCGCGCGCTTGCGGATGACGTCCAGGTCCTCGCCGCCCTGGCCGACGTCGACCGCAACGGCGATGACCTCGGCGCCCGTCTCCTCGGCGATCCAGCCGATGGCGACGGAGGTGTCCAGACCGCCCGAGTAGGCGAGTACGACGCGCTCGGTCACGGGTTTCTCCTCACAGTGCATTCGCTGACATGCATGAGTATGCAGAACTCCGCATGATTCGTCAATCTCCCGTGGGGGCGCCTGGTGGGCGGAGGGGGGCGTGCGGGGCGGGTTTCGAAGGGAGGTTTCGGAACTCCTTGAACGGCCGCAACCGCTTTCTCGTATCTCTCGCCGGACGCAGGCGCCGCGTCCACCCCCACGCCCCAAGCACACGGCACGGCCACGACACCCCCGACCCGAGTGAGGCATCCGCATGTCCAGGGCTCTTGCGAAGTACAACAGGCGTCGCGTCGCGTTCATCGGCGGCGCCGCAGCGGTGGTGCTGTCCGGAGCGGTCATCGCCGGCTCCGCCCTCGCCGGCGAGCCGTCCAAGGGCGGCGGCGCGCAGAGCGCCCGGACGCTCGCGGACCCCGGCACGATCAGCTGCCCCGACGTGAAGTCCCAGCTCCCCGCGGTCCCCGCCTCCGCGCAGGCCGAGGTCGACCGCAACCTCGGCCTCCTCGGCACCCAGATCCAGGAGGCCAACACCCGCCTGCGGAACACCGTCGGCCAGGGCGGCCCCAACTTCGTCCAGAACGCCATCCTCGGCCCGCTGGCCGACAAGCGGAAGTCGACCATCGACCGCATCGCCATCGCCATCGGCCGCAAGGGGACCGAACCGCAGGGACTGGACGCGCTGGCCGCCTGCACGCTCACCAAGTGAACGCGGTGAGGTGACAGGCAGCCGTGGCCGCCCCGAAGCAAGCGCCGGCCGGGGCGGCCACGGCGAGCGGGCCGCGAGACGCGAGGACACGGGCCGCGCAATTCGTTAGACAGCCGAAAGAACCGCGCCGATAATCGCCGGGCATGGGAAAGACGTATGAGCGCATAGACGGCAGGCTCCGCACGTTCATCGAGCAGCAGCCCCTCTTCTTCACCGCGACCGCTCCCCTGTCCGGCGACGGCACGGTCAACCTCTCCCCCAAGGGCCTCAAGGGCTCCTTCGCGGTGCTCGACGAGCACACCGTGGCCTACCTGGACTTCGCCGGTTCCAACGCCGAGACCATCGCCCACCTGCGCGAGAACGGCCGGATCACCCTCATGTGGTGCGCCTTCCAGGGGCCGCCCAACATCGTGCGCGTGCACGGCAGGGGCGAGCCGGTCTTCCGGGACGACCCGCGCTTTACCGGACTCCTCGCCCGCTTCCCCGGCATCGACGCCGGCTCGCACGGGCTGCGCGCGATCGTCGTCGTGCGCGCCGAGCTGATCCGGGACACCTGCGGCTACGCGGTGCCCTTCATGGCGTACGAGGAGGACCGCGACCTGCACGGCAAGCGCTTCGCGCGCGAGGACGACGCCTCGCTGGGCGAGTACTTCGCCAAGAAGGACCACGTGGCCACCAGCCTGGACGGGCTGCCGGGGCTGCCGCTCCCGCTGCCGCCGTCCCCGGCCGTCCGGGCCCCCGGGGCCGCCTGACCCGCCGCCCGGCCGCTACTCGCCGCGCTCCGGCAGCCGGACGGTGAACGTCGTGGCGCCCGGGCGGCTCTCCAGCGTCACCCCGCCGCCGTGCGCCTCGGTCACGGCCGCCACGATCGACAGGCCCAGACCCGCTCCCGCGCCGCCGGACGGGCCGGTGCGGCGGCGGTCGGCCCGGGTGAAGCGCTCGAAGACGCCCGGCTGGACCTCGGCGGGGACGCCGGGCCCGTCGTCCTGGACCTTGAGCACCGCCGTGCCGCCCGCACGCTCGCCCCCGCCCGCACGCTCGGTCTCCAGCGACACCGTCACCTTGGTGCCCTCGGGCGTGTGCAGCCGGGCGTTGGCCAGCAGGTTGGCCAGCACCTGCTGCAGGCGGTGCGCGTCCCCGGTGACCGTCACCGGCTCCTCGGGCAGCTCCATCGTCCAGCGGTGTCCGGGGCCCGCGGCCCGGGCGTCGGTCACCGCGTCCAGGACCAGCCGGGTCAGGTCCACCGGGCGCCGCTCCAGCGGGCGGCCGGCGTCCAGGCGGGCCAGGAGCAGCATCTCGTCGACCATCTCGCCCATCCGGGCGGACTCGGCGGCTATGCGCTCCAGGGCGCGGGTGATCTCGGGCGGCACCGGCCCCGGATGCAGCAGCGCGAGTTCGGCGTGGCCGCGCACCGAGGCGACCGGAGTGCGCAGCTCGTGACTGGCGTCGGCGGCGAAGCTGCGCAGCCGCTCCTCACTGGCGTGCCGCTTGGTCAGCGCGTCCTCGACGTGGTGGAGCATGCGGTTGAATGCGG
This sequence comes from Streptomyces anandii JCM 4720, assembly GCF_014650655.1. Lineage (GTDB taxonomy): Bacteria > Actinomycetota > Actinomycetes > Streptomycetales > Streptomycetaceae > Streptomyces > Streptomyces anandii. Next base: position 123,852 of record NZ_BMVJ01000012.1, on the reverse strand, counting down.
CGGCGAGCCGGCCCACCTCGCTGCGCGGGTCGGACCCGGGCGCGCGGGGCGGCAGCGCCACCTCGCCACTGGCCAGCCGCAGCTCACTGACCCGGGTGGCGGTGGCCGCGACCCGGCTCAGCGGCCTCAGCGACCACCGCACCCACAGGGCGCCGGCCACGCCGGTGATGGCGAGCGCCATGCCGAAGACGACGACCGCGACCAGCTCGAGCCGGTGCACGGTGGCCTCCACCGGTTCCAGCGGCACGCCCGTGATGAGCACGTCGCCGTCCAGACCGTGGGAGGCCACGACCCGGTAGCCGTGCAGGGCCGACAGCTCGACGGTGCGGGGCCTGCCGTCGGCCGGCACCCGGGCCAGTTCGGCCTTGTCGTGGCCGGTCAGCCGGACGGTCAGGTCGGTGGAGTAGTCGGCGTCGGCGCCGGGGACCACGGCCGCGTTGGTGACCTTGCCGTTCAGCAGGCGCACGCCGAGGGTGCCGGAGGCCTGGCGGCGGGTGTCGCCGTGCTCGTCGCCGTCATGGTCGTCGCGGGGCAGCGTGCCGTGCTCGAGGCTGGCCGGGAACCGCGCGCCGACGTCCCGCAACTGCTGGTCGACACGGCTGGTGAGGAAGCCGTCGAGCTCCACCACGGCGGCCACGCCGACGGCGGCGCAGCTGACGGCGAGCAGCACGACAAGGCCCGCGGTGAGCCGGGCCCGCAGGGTGCGCGGACGCGGCAGCCGGGCGAGCAGGCGCCCCGGCCACGCGAGTACGGCGCCGAGCGCACCGGACGTGCTCACCGGACCGCCGGTTTCAGCACGTACCCGGCCCCGCGGACCGTGTGGATCATCGGCTCGCGGCCCGCGTCGACCTTCTTGCGCAGGTAGGAGATGTAGAGCTCCACGACATGGGCCTGGCCGCCGAAATCGTAGGACCACACCCGGTCGAGTATCTGCGCCTTGCTGAGCACGCGGCGCGGGTTGTGCATCAGGAAGCGCAGCAGCTCGAACTCGGTCGGGGACAGCTCGATCAGCTCGCCGCCCCGGGTGACCTCGCGGGCGTCCTCGTCCATGACCAGGTCGCCGACGGTGACCCGTGGCCCGTCGGCCGGCTGGCGGGCCATCCCCGCGCGGCGCAGCAGCCCGCGCAGCCGGGCGACGACCTCCTCCAGGCTGAACGGCTTGGTCACGTAGTCGTCGCCGCCCGCCGTGATGCCCGCGATGCGGTCCTCCACCGCGTCCCGGGCGGTGAGGAAGAGCACGCAGACGTCCGGCTGCACGGCGTGCAGCTCGCGCAGCACGGCGAAGCCGTCGGTGTCCGGGAGCATCACGTCCAGGACGACGGCGTCGGGCTGGAGCTCGCGGGCCTCGGCGACCGCCGTGGCGCCGTCGCCGGCGGTGCGGACCTGCCAGCCCTGGTAGCGCAGGGCGCCGGAGAGCACCTCGGCGAGGTCCGGGTCGTCGTCGACGACGAGGACGCGGACGGGCGTGCCGTCGGGGCGGGCGAGGGCGGGGCGGGGTGTGTTCATGGCCTTTCCAGCATCCCCCGGCGCATGGCCGGTCCGCGACGGCCGTCCCTCTGAGTTTTCTGTGAGTCGCCTCTCGCGCCGGGGCGCCGGGTCACCGTCCGCGCACCGTGCGTGCCCCCGGGTGAGAGCCGTGTGAGTGTCCGCTCTGAGTTGTCTGTGGGGTGCGCGCCGGACCCCCGGTTTCAGAGCGCCCTCAGAGGTTCGCCCCGCACAGTGGCGGTCCGGGCAGTCGTCCCGGACCGGCGAAAGGACGCGAACACATGACGACGGTGTACGAGCGGCGGGCCGCGGCCCCGCCCGTACCGGTGGCCCCCCGGCGCTCCCCCGCGGGCGCCGTGCTGGCGCTGCTGTGGGCCGGGGCCGCCGCCGTGGTCGGCCTGTGGTGGTACGACACGTCCTCGGTCGTGGGCGCGGCGGGCTGGCTCACCGGCGCCGGGCGGATCGCCGGGCTGCTGTGCGGCTACTCCTGCGCGGTGCTGGTCGGCCTGATGGCCCGGGTACCGGTGCTGGAGCGGCGGATCGGCTCGGACCGGGTGGCACGCTGGCACGCGATGGCCGGCCGGTACACGGTGTGCCTGCTGGTCGCGCACATCGTGCTGATCCTGGCCGGGTACGCGGCGCAGGACCGGGCCTCGATCGTGCACGAGGCGGTGACGGTGGTCCTCGACTACCCGGAGATGCTGAAGGGGACGGCCGGCACGGTGATCCTGCTGGCGGTGGGCGTCACCTCCGCGCGGGCGGTGCGCCGCCGCACCAGTCACGAGTTCTGGTACTACGTCCATCTGCTCACCTACGCGGCCGTGTTCCTGGCCTTCGGGCACCAACTGGCGCTGGGCAACGAGTTCAACGGCCACACCGCGGCCACGGCAGCCTGGTACGTGCTGTACCTGGGGGTGGCGGCCCTGGTGCTGTGGTTCCGGATCCTCGCCCCGGTGCGGCTAAACCTGCGGCACCGGATGCGGGTCGACTCGGTGCACAAGGAGGCGCCCGGGGTGTACTCGGTCGTGGTGCGGGGGCACCGGCTGGACGAACTGGGCGCGCAGCCGGGGCAGTTCTTCCGCTGGCGGTTCCTCGCCGAGGGCATGGGCTGGACCTCCACGCCGTACTCCCTGTCCGCGCCGCCCCGCCCGGACCTGCTGCGCATCACCGTGAAGGCGCTCGGCGACCACAGCGCGGCGGTGCCGCTGCTGCGGCCCGGCACAAGGGTGTGGGCGGAGGGGCCGTACGGCTCGATGACCGCCGACCGGCGCACCTCGCACAAGTCGCTGCTGATCGCGGCCGGCGTCGGCATCACCCCGCTGCGGGCGCTGTTCGAGACGCTGCCCGGGCAGGTCACCCTGCTGTACCGGGCGCGCACGGCGGAGGATCTCGCCCTGGGCGGGGAGCTGGAGGCGATCGCGCGCTGGCGCGGGGCGCGGGTGCTGTACGCGCTGAACGGCCCGCACGGCGAGCGGCCGCGCTTCACCGTCGAGTCGCTGCGCTCGGCCGTGTCCGACCTGTCCGGGCACGACGTCTACATCTGCGGTCCGCACGCCTTCGCCCAGGACCTGTACGAGGTGCTGCGCGCCGCCGGGGTGCCCGACCGGCGGGTCCACCACGAGTCGTTCGAACTCTGAGCCCAGAACTGTGAGGCATTCGTGCACGCGTTGAAGAAGAGGAGCCCGCTGCGCCGGGTGGTGCTGGCGAGCGCCGCCACCGTCTCGGGACTGGTGATGCTGCTGTCGCTCAAGCCGCACACTCCGCCGGAGATCGCCGCCGCGCCCGCCCCGGCCGCGTCGAGCGGTTCGAACTCGTCCGCGGGCTCCGGCGGGTCGTCGTCCAGCGGTTCGTCGTCCGGTTCGTCGTCCGGCGGGAGCACCTCCGGCACCAGGACGGTCACCGGCGAGACGGTGCAGACCCGTTGGGGCCCGGTCCAGGTGCGCATCACGCTCAAGAGCGGGCGGATCACCGACGTCACCGCGGTCTCCTACCCCACCGACAACCCCAGGGACCAGGAGATCAGCAGCTACGCCATCCCGCAGTTGCGGCGGGAGGCGCTGGCCGCGCAGAGTGCTCGGATCGACTCGGTGTCCGGGGCCACCTACACAAGCGACGGGTACAAGCAGTCGCTTCAGTCCGCGCTGGACTCGGCCGGGCTCTGAACACGGGGCGCATCCGCCACGTATCTGTGGGCCAAGGTTCAAATCGCCACGGAGGAACCGTGACCACCACGCTCGCAGGAGGACGTGCCGCCCGGCGCCAGACGATGCGCCGGATCCGGCCGCGCCGCTCGCCCGCCGTCCCGCTGCTGCTCGCCGTATGGGCGGGCGCGGCGGCCGTGATCTGGCTGTGGTGGATGAACACCCCCTCCATCGCCGACACCAACGGCAGAATCCTCAACGCGGGCCGGATCACCGGCCTGCTCGCCGGCTACCTCATGGCGCTGGTCGTGCTCCAGATGGCGCGCGTGCCGGCCCTGGAGCGCCGGGTCGGCTCCGACCGGGTGGCCCGCTGGCACGCGATGAGCGGCCGCTACACGCTCTGCCTGGTCCTCGCCCATGTGTTCCTCATCATGTGGGGCTACGCGCTCCAGGCGGGCAAGTCGCTCGGCGACATCGTCCAGCAGACGATCGACTCCATCAACCAGCTGCCCGACATGGGCAAGGCGGCCATCGGCACCGGACTGCTGGTGGTGATCGGGCTGGTCTCGATCGGCCCGGTGCGCCGCCTGATGCCGTACGACGCCTGGTACCACGTGCACCTGTTCACGTACGCGGCGGTCTTCCTGACCTTCTGGCACCAGATCACCACCGGCAACGACTTCGCGGTCGAGCCGCTGGCGAAGACCTTCTGGTACGGGCTGTACGGCGCGGTGACGGCGCTGGTGCTGTGGTACCGGATCATCACGCCGATCCGGCTGAACCTCAAGCACCGGATGCGGGTCGAGGCGGTCATCGAGGAGACGCCGGGCATCGTGTCGGTGCTGATCGGCGGCCGGAAGCTGCACCGGATGGGCGCGGAGGCCGGGCAGTTCTTCCGCTGGCGGTTCCTGGCGCCGGGCATGCGCTTCAGCTCCCACCCGTACTCCCTGTCGGCGGCGCCCCGCCCCGGTCTGCTGCGCATCACGGTCAAGGCGATCGGCGACCACAGCGCCCGGCTGCGCGAGCTGGAGCCGGGCACGCGGGTGTGGGCGGAGGGCCCCTACGGCGCGCTGACCGCCGCCCGGCGCAGCCGCGGCAAGGTGCTGCTGGTGGCCGGCGGAGTCGGGATCACCCCGATGCGGGCGCTGTTCGAGACGCTGCCCGGCGCCGCGGGCGACATCACCCTGCTCTACCGGGCCAACAGCACCCAGGACCTGGCCCTGTGGGACGAGCTGGCGAAGATCGCCGACGAGCGCGGCGCACGCCTGATGTACGCGGTGAACAGCCCGGACGGCGAACGGCCCGACATCTCGGCCGAGTCGCTGCGGCGGAAGATCGCCGACATCGACCGCCACGACGTCTTCATGTGCGGCCCGCCCGGTTTCGCGCAGTCGGTGTACGAGGCACTGCGCGGCGCGGGGGTCCCCGCCCGCCGTATCCATCACGAGTCGTTCGAGATGTGAGCGACGGGACTTCAGGAGATCGCAAGCGATGAGGAAGAGCCACCCCATCCGGCGCGCGGTGCTGGCCGGCGCCGCGACCGTGTCCGGGATCGTGCTGCTGCTGACGCTGAAGCCGGCCTCGGATCCCGCCGCCGCCTCGGCGGCCGGTGCGGCGCCGCAGCAGACGGCGGCGGCCCAGGAGGCGCCGCAGGGCGGCAGCGGCGCGCAGAAGACGGGCACGGGGACGGTCACCGGTGACGTGGCCGCCACGCAGTACGGCAATGTGCAGGTGCGGCTGACCGTCAGCGACGGGAAGATCGTCAAGGCGGAGGCG
>NZ_BMVJ01000012.1:118069-118413 GCF_014650655.1 Streptomyces anandii JCM 4720 | reverse complement strand
AGGCGCCCAAGGGCGGCATCAGCGACCAGAAGACCGCGCTGGCCGTGCCCAGGCTCAACCAGGAGGCGGTGGCCGCCCAGAGCGCGAAGATCGACGCGGTGTCCGGGGCCACCTACACCAGCGGCGGCTACACGAAGTCGCTGCAGTCGGCGCTGGACAAGGTCAAGTCGGGCGACGCGAAGGGCGGTTCGGCGGGCGGTTCGGCGGGCGGGTCCTCGTCGTCCGGCTCCGGCTCCGGCGCTGCCCAGGCCCGTACCGTCACCGGGAAGGTCGCCGAGACGCAGTACGGACCGGTCCAGGTCCGGATCACCGTCAGCGGCGGGAAGGTCACCAAGGCAGAGGCC
>NZ_BMVJ01000012.1:114665-118038 GCF_014650655.1 Streptomyces anandii JCM 4720 | reverse complement strand
AGGCGCCCAAGGGCGGCATCAGCGACCAGAAGACCGCGCTGGCCGTGCCCAGGCTCAACCAGGAGGCGGTGGCCGCCGGCAGCGCGAAGATCGACTCGGTGTCCGGGGCCACCTACACCAGCGACGGCTACAAGCAGTCGCTGCAGTCGGCGCTGGACCAGGCCGGTGGCTGAGGCCGTGGCCGAACCGGCGAACGCTCCCGCCGCGGTGCGTCACGCGGAGGAGGTCATGGGGACGGTCTTCTCCTTCGACGTCCGCGGCGGGGAACCCGAGGCGGTCCGGGCGGCGCTGCGCGAGGCGGTCGCCGAACTGCACCGGGCCGACGAGGTGTTCAGCACCTACCGCGAGGACAGCCAGGTCTCCCGGCTGGCGCGCGGTGAGCTGACCGTCGGGGAGTGCGATCCGGAGGTCGCCGAGGTGCTCGCACTGGGCGCCGAGGCGGAAGGGGCCAGCGACGGCTGGTTCAGCCTGCGCTACCGGGGAGCCCTCGATCCGACCGGGATCGTCAAGGGCTGGGCGGCCGAGCGCGCGGCCCGGCGGATCCGGGCGGCCGGGGTGAGCGGGGTCAGCGTGAACGGCGGCGGGGACGTCCAGTTGCTCGGTGCGCCGGAGCCGCAGCGGCCCTGGCGGGTCGGCGTGTCCGATCCGCTGCGTCCGGGCGGGCTGGCGGCGGTGATCTCCTCGGCCGGGGCCGCGGAGCTGGCGGTGGCCACCTCGGGCACGGCCGAGCGAGGCGCGCACATCGTGGACCCGGGCACGGGCCGCTCGGCGGTGACCGACCTGGTCGCGGTGACGGTGGTCGCGCCCCGGCTGACCTGGGCGGACTGCTGGGCCACGGCCGCGTTCGCGATGGGCTCCCGGCAGGGCCTCGCGTGGCTTGAGTCGCTGCCGGACGTGGAGGCCCTGCTGATCACGGCGGGCGACGAGGTGCGCTGCACCGACGGACTGGCCGCCCGGCTGGGCTGAGCCCGCACACGTACGAAAGAGGGGCACACCGGTGAACGGTGTGCCCCCTCCTCGTGTTGTCAGTGGCCGTTCTGGGCCAGGCGCAGGAGGTGGTCCGCCAGGGCCTGTCCGCCGCTCGGATCGCGGCTGATCAGCAGCAGGGTGTCGTCGCCGGCGATCGTGCCGAGGATGTCGTGCAGTTCGGCCTGGTCGATCGCCGAGGCGAGGAACTGCGCCGCGCCCGGCGGGGTGCGCAGGACCACCAGGTTGGCCGAGGCCTCCGCGGAGATGAGCAGCTCCTGCGACAGCCGCCGCATCCGCTCCTCCTTGACGGACTCCCCCAGCGGGGCGCGCGGGGTGCGGAAACCGCCCTCGCTGGGCACCGCGTAGATGAGGTCGCCGTCGGTGTTGCGGATCTTGACCGCGTTCAGCTCGTCGAGGTCCCGGGACAGCGTCGCCTGGGTGACGCTCAGCCCGTCGTCGGCGAGGAGCTTGGCCAACTGGCTCTGGGAGCGCACCGGTTGCCGGTTGAGGATGTCCACGATCCGGCGATGGCGTGCGGTACGGGTCTGCGGTACGGCGGGCCCGGCTTCGGTGTGCCCGTGGTCCTGCGCCTGGCTCATCGTCGTCTCATTCTCCGGCTCGTCCCTCTCGGTCCCCGTGGGCCACGTCCAGGATGCCGGGAAGCGCCCGGAGGAACGCGTCCACCGCGTCGTCGCCGAGGTTCAGCGCCGGCATCAGCCGTACGACGTCGGGGGCGGGGGCGTTCACCAGGAAGCCGGCCTCCTGAGCCGCCTGCTGCACCTGGGGAGCGAGCGGCTCGGTGAGCACGATACCCAGCAGCAGGCCCGCGCCCCGGACCTGGGCGACCAGTGCGTGGCCCGAGGACTCGATTCCGTCGCGCAGCCGCTCGCTCTGCCGCTTGACGTTGTCCAGAAGTCCCTCGTCCGCGATGGTGTCGAGGACGGCGAGTCCGGCGGCACAGGCCACCGGGTTGCCGCCGAAGGTCGTGCCGTGCTGACCGGGCCGCAGCAGGTCGGCGGCCCGCCCGAAGGCGACGGTGGCGCCGAGCGGCAGCCCGCCGCCGAGGCCCTTGGCGAGCGTGACCACGTCGGGCAGGACGCCCTCGTGGGCCTGGTACTCGAACCAGTGCCCGGTGCGGCCGACGCCGGTCTGCACCTCGTCGAGGACCAGCAGCGAGCCGGTGGCCGCGGTGATCGCGCGGGCCGCCTTGAGGTAGCCGGGCGGCGGCACCACGACCCCGTTCTCGCCCTGGATCGGCTCAATGATCACCAGGGCCGTCTCGTCGGTGACCGCGGCGGCCAGTGCCTGCGCGTCGCCGTAGGGAACGTGGGTGACCTCGCCGGGCAGCGGCAGGAAGGGCTCCTGCTTGCCGGGCTGGCCGGTGAGGGCGAGGGCGCCCATGGTCCGGCCGTGGAAGCCGCCCTCGGTGGCGACCATATGGGTCCGTCCGGTGAGCCGGCCGATCTTGAAGGCGCCCTCGTTGGCCTCGGCGCCGGAGTTGCAGAAGAACACCTTGCCGTCGCGGCCGAAGAGCTGCAGGAGGCGTTCGGCGAGCGCGACGGGCGGCTCGGCGACGAAGAGGTTGGAGACGTGCCCGAGGGAGGCGATCTGCCGGGTCACGGCCTCGACGACCGCCGGGTGGGCGTGGCCGAGCGCGTTGACGGCGATGCCGCCGACGAAGTCGAGGTACTCCTTGCCGTCGGCGTCCCACAGCCGGGCGCCCTCGCCGCGCACCAGGGGCAGCCGCGGGGTGCCGTAGTTGTTCATGAGCGCGCCCTGCCACCGCTGGGTCAGCTCCTGGTTGGCGGTCATACGGCGTCCCCCTCCTCGTCCGGCACGACCATCGTGCCGATGCCCTCGTCGGTGAAGATCTCCAGCAGGATGGAGTGCTGGACGCGGCCGTCGATGACGCGCGCGGTGCTCACGCCGCCCCGCACGGCGTGCAGGCAGCCCTCCATTTTCGGCACCATGCCCGAGCTCAGCTCCGGCAGCAGTTTCTCCAGCTGGGCAGCGGTCAGCCGGCTGATCACCTCGTCGGAGTCCGGCCAGTCCTCGTAGAGGCCCTCGACGTCGGTGAGGACCATGAGGGTCTCGGCGCCCAGTGCCGCAGCGAGTGCCGCAGCCGCCGTATCAGCATTGACGTTGTAGACATGTCCGTCGTCCTGGGATCGGGCGATCGAGGAGACGACCGGGATGCGGCCGTCCGCGAGCAGCGCCTCGATCGCGCCGGTGTCGATCTCGGTGATCTCGCCGACCCGCCCGATGTCGACTAGCTCTCCGTCGATCTCGGGGGTGTGCCGGGTGGCGGTGATGGTGTGCGCGTCCTCGCCGGTGAGGCCGACGGCGAGCGGGCCGTGCTGGTTGAGCAGCCCGACCAGCTCCCGCTGCACCTGACCGGCCAGCA
>NZ_BMVJ01000012.1:108663-114633 GCF_014650655.1 Streptomyces anandii JCM 4720 | reverse complement strand
CCATCCGTACGACGTCCATGGCGTCCTCGGTGGTGACGCGCAGGCCGGCCTTGAACTCGCTGACGATGCCGGCGCGGTCGAGGGCGGCGCTGATCTGCGGTCCGCCGCCGTGCACGACGACCGGCTTGAGGCCGGCGTGGCGCAGGAAGACGACGTCCTGGGCGAAGGCGGCCTTGAGCTCGTCGTCGACCATGGCGTTGCCGCCGAACTTGATGACGACCGTCTTCCCGTGGTGCCGGGTCAGCCAGGGCAGCGCCTCGATGAGGATGCGCGCCTTGGGCAGTGCGGTGTGCTTGCGCGTGGTTCCGTTGCTCATGAGGAGTAGGCGCTGTTCTCGTGGACGTAGTCGGCGGTGAGGTCGTTGGTCCAGATGGTGGCGGTCTCCTCGCCGGCCGCGAGGTCGGCGACGATGTGGACCTCGCGGTAGCGCATGTCGACCAGCGCGCGGTCCTCGCCCACGCCGCCGTCCTTGCACACCCACACGCCGTTGATGGCGACGTTCAGCCGGTCGGGTTCGAAGGCGGCCTTCGTGGTGCCGATGGCGGAGAGCACGCGGCCCCAGTTGGGGTCCTCGCCGTGGATGGCGCACTTGAGGAGGTTGTTGCGGGCGATGGAGCGGCCCACCTCCACGGCGTCGTCCTCGGTCGCGGCGCCCACCACCTCGACCTTGATGTCCTTGGCGGCGCCCTCGGCGTCGCGGATGAGCTGCTGGCCGAGGTCGTCGCACACGGCGCGTACGGCCTCCGCGAACTCCTCGTACTCCGGGGTGACCTCGGAGGCGCCGGAGGCGAGCAGCAGCACGGTGTCGTTGGTGGACATGCAGCCGTCGGAGTCGACGCGGTCGAAGGTGACCCGGGTGACGGCGCGCAGCGCCTTGTCGAGCACGGCGGCCTCGAGGTCGGCGTCGGTGGTGAGGACGACGAGCATGGTGGCCAGGCCCGGAGCGAGCATGCCGGCGCCCTTGGCCATGCCGCCCACCGTCCAGCCGTCCTTGGTGACCACGGAGGTCTTGTGGACGGTGTCGGTGGTCTTGATGGCGATGGCGGCCTTCTCGCCGCCGTGCTCGGACAGCTGCGCGGCGGCCGTCTCCACCCCCGGCAGGAGTTTGTCCATCGGCAGCAGCACGCCGATCAGGCCGGTGGAGCAGACGGCGACCTCGACGGGGCCGACGCCGAGCACCTCGGCGGCCTTCTCGGCGGTGGCGTGGGTGTCCTGGAACCCCTTGGGGCCGGTGCAGGCGTTGGCGCCGCCGGAGTTGAGGACCACCGCGGAGAGCCGGCCGGTCTTGAGGACCTGCTCGGACCACTGCACGGGGGCGGCCTTGACGCGGTTGGAGGTGAAGACGCCGGCGGCGGCGCGGCGGGGCCCGGTGTTGACCACGAGGGCCAGGTCCGGGTTGCCGTTCTCCTTGATCCCGGCGGCGATGCCCGCCGCCTGGAATCCCTTGGCTGCCGTGACGCTCACGGTGCGACTCCGATCGTGGTGAGCCCGGTGGTCTCGTCGAGACCGAGGGCGATGTTCATGCTCTGCACGGCACCGCCCGCGGTGCCCTTGGTCAGGTTGTCGATGGCGCTGACCGCGATCACGCGGTGTGCGGCGGGGTCGTACGCCACCTGGATCTGGACGGCGTTGGAGCCGTACACGGAGGCGGTGGCGGGCCACTGCCCCTCGGGCAGGAGGTGGACGAAGGGCTCGTCGGCGTAGGCCTTCTCGTAGGCGGCGCGCACCGCTTCGGCGGTGACCCCGGGCCGTGCCTTCGCGCTGCAGGTGGCGAGGATGCCGCGGGGCATCGGGGCGAGGGTGGGCGTGAAGGAGACGGTGACCGGCTCCCCCGCGGCCGCGCTCAGGTTCTGGATCATCTCCGGGGTGTGCCGGTGGCCGCCGCCGACGCCGTAGGGGGACATGGAGCCCATGACCTCGGAGCCGAGCAGGTGCGGCTTGAGGGCCTTGCCCGCGCCGGAGGTGCCGGAGGCGGCGACGATCACCGCCTCGTTCTCGGTGAGGGAGGCGGCGTACGCCGGGGCGAGGGCGAGGGAGGCGGCGGTGGGATAGCAACCGGGTACCGCGATGCGCTTGGACCCCTCCAGCGCGGCGCGGGCACCCGGAAGTTCGGGGAGGCCGTAGGGCCAGGTGCCGGCGTGCGGGGAGCCGTAGAAGCGCTCCCAGTCGGCCGGGTCCTTCAGCCGGAAGTCGGCGCCCATGTCGATGACGAGGACGTCGGGGCCGAGCCGTTCCGCCACGGCGGCGGACTGGCCGTGGGGCAGGGCGAGGAGGACGACGTCGTGTCCGGCGAGGACCTCGGGCGTGGTCTCGGAGAGCACCCGGCCGGCCAGGGGCAGCAGGTGCGGCTGGAGCGCGCCGAGCCGCTGGCCGGCGTTGGAGTTCCCGGTCAGGGCGCCGATCTCGGCCTCGGGGTGCGCCAGCAGCAGACGCAGCGCTTCTCCGCCCGCGTACCCACTCGCTCCGGCGACCGCCACACGTACAGCCATGAACCCTCCTCCTTGATGGCATGACTATACGTATCGCTGCACGTTTATGCAATCCTATGCGGTGTCCACCTTGGGCAGCATGATCATGCGGGAGACGACGAAGGTCACCGGGATGGCGGCCGCCGAGGCCAGCAGGGGCGCGAGGCGGCTTCCGGCGTGCAGGACGTCCACGATCACGTACACACCCGTCGTGGTGACGAGGAAATTGGTGGCGTTGGTCAGCGGGAACAGCAGGAATTTCCGCCAGGTCGGGCGCGTGCGGTAGGTGAAGCGCGCGTTCAGGAAGAACGATCCGACCATGCTGAGCGCGAATGCGAGGACGTGCGCGCCGAGATACGGCAGCCGCGTCAGGAACAGCAGGTAAAGACCGTAGTAAACGGCCGTGTTGACGGCGCCGACCACGGCGAAGGTGAGGATCTGCCTCGCCATCGGCCGCGTCATCAGGGTGCGCATCAGGGGATGAGGTCCTTCGTCCGTTCCACGTTGGTCGCCTTCACCAGGAAGTGCGGGCGCCCCTTCACCTCGTAGTAGATCCGGCCGGTGTACTCGCCGATGACGCCGAGCATCACCATCTGCACCCCCGCGAGAGCCGTGACCGCCGTGATGATGGTGACATAGCCGGGCGTCTGGACGCCGTTGACGAGCGCGGCGCCCACGATCCACGCGGTGTAGAGGCCGGCGCAGGTCAGCAGCGCCATGCCGAGATGGAGGGCGGCGCGCAGCGGCCGGTTGTTGAACGACAGCAGCCCGTCGATCCCGTAGTTGAGCAGGGACTTCAGGGTCCACGAGCTGCGACCCTCGGCGCGCTCGGCGTTCTCGTACTCGAAGGTGGTGGCGGGGAATCCGACCCAGGCGAACAGACCCTTGGAGAAGCGGTTGTACTCGGTCAGGCTCAGCACCGCGTCCACGACCCGCCGGGACAGCAGCCTGAAGTCGCCCACGCCGTCCATGAGTTCCACGTCGACGAGGCGGTTGACCAGCCGGTAGTACAGGCGCGCGGTGAGGGTGCGGGTGACGGGGTCGCCGGTGCGGCTGCGCCGGGCGATGACCTGGTCGTGGCCCTGGAGGCGCAACTCGACCATGCGGCGGATCAGTTCGGGCGGGTGCTGGAGATCGGCGTCCATCACGACGACCGAGTCCCCGGTGGCGTGGCGCAGACCGGCGAGCAGCGCGGCCTCCTTGCCGAAGTTGCGGCTGAAGGAGACGTACCGCACGCGCGGGTCGCGGTCGGCCAGTTGCCGCATGACGGCGAGCGTGCGGTCGCGGCTGCCGTCGTCGACGTACACGAACTCCATGTCGTGGCCGAGCGGCAGGAGTTCGTCGGCGGCCTTCTGCACCTGCTCGTGGAAGCGGGCGAGGACGTCTTCCTCGTTGTAGCAGGGGGCGACGATCGAGATGAGCATGGTTCTCCCCGGGGCACGGTCTAAGGAGTGCGGGCGGTGCCGCCCGTGGCGGTCTCGTGGGGGCGGGTGGTCGGTCGTGGTGCGGGGGCGGCTGCGGGTGCCGGGCCGGCGGGCGGGTGCGGGCCGGGCCCTGCCGTCCGTCGCCGGCGTACGGCGGTGAGGACGGCGAGCACCGCCAGGGCCAGCAGGGACGCGGCCCCGACCGCGGTGCCCAGCCGCAGACCTGGCGGGTGGAAGGTGCAGGTCAGGCTGGTGGCGGTGCCGTCGAGGGGTACGGCGATCAGGCCGTAGTACTGGCTCGCGGGCCTCTCGGGCGCGTCGCCGGCCGCGCAGCGCCAGCCGGCGATCCGGGGTGCCGCGATCACGGCGGTGCCCGTGCTGCCCGCGGGGACGCGGGCCCGGAGGGTTCCGTCGGAGACGGTCACCTCGGTGGCGCCGGTGGTCTCCAGGCGCCGCACGGCGGTGCGCAGGCGGGCGGTGTCCAGGCAGCCGACGGCGCCGTCCGGGACGGTGCCCGCCCGGTTCGGGGACAGCTCGATGCGCAGCCGGCCGGAGGCCGGGACGGTGCCGAGCGGCTGCATCGGGGCGATCTTGGTGACGGGGTGGTCGGCCCGGAACCGCCCGGTCGGAGCCGGGGCGTCACTTCGGGCCGGGGCGCCGTTGCGGGCGGTGGCGCTGTTTCGGGCGGTGCCGCCGTTGCCGGCCGGGGCGTCGGTGAGGCGGGCGGTGCCGGAGAAGTGCGGCGCCCACAGGTAGACCTCGCTGCCGGCCGGGCAGCGGGCGCTGATCTCCGGCCGGTGTACGGAGCCCGCGCCCAGGGCGCCGATGAGCAGGCCCGGCCGGTCGTCGGGGCCGCGCTCCGGGTGGCGGCCGGCGGCGGTGCGCACGGTGAGTCGGGGCACGGTGTAGACGCGGGCGCCGAGCAGGAGTTCCTGGTTGCGGTAGGGGGACGGGCCGAAGGCGCGGACGCCGGCACGCCCGTTCCGCGCGTCCCGCGCGGGCCGCACGGTGACCAGGGGCGGGACGTCCTGCCGGGACACCGTCACCCCGCTGCCGTCCTGCGGGAACCAGTTCTGGTGCGGGTCGGGTGGTGAGTGGACGCGGGCCCCCACGGAGAACACCGCGTCGGTGACCGCGCTGTCCAGGCTCTGCAGGTTCCGGCCGCGCGAGGTCCAGCCGCCGCCGAGGGCGGTGAGCATACGGCTGAGGACGTCGGAGGTGAGGCTGCTGTAGTACTGGGCCCCCTGGCCGCCCACCAGCAGCGGGTCGTTGCCCACGGTCTGCTCCCGGCCGGGATCGGTGCGGTAACGCGGCCAGCCGTCCGCCCGGGCGATCGCCTCGGCCTGCCGCTGCTGCCGGGCGCCCCAGGGCGCGTAGTCGTCCATGTGCGCGAGCCGCGTCCGCGTGGCCACCGCCGAGGTCGCGACGGCCTCGGTGGACTGGGTGGCGACGAGCAGCACCACGGCCAATGCGGCGAGGCGGGTGGTGCGGGGGGTGCCGGTTGTGCCCGTGTTGTCCGCGCGTCGGGCAGGTTGGACGACCCGGCCGAGCAGGAGCAGTCCGCCCAGCGCGCCCGCGGCCGCGCACAACAGGACCGGCCAGACGAAGGGCCGCACCAGGTCGCTGCCGCTCGCCACGGCGGCGGTCAGGCCGAGCAGCGCCCCCGCCGCGCCCAGTGCGCGCCGGCCGGGCGGGCCGTAGGAGAGGGTGTGCCAGGCGGCGATCACCAGCAGGGCGCAGAGGACGAACGCCTGTCGGTACGCGCTGCCGTTGGGCGCGGTGAAGGCGTGCCAGACCAGGTGGGTCGGGTCCCACTGCATCGACAGGGCCACCGCGATCACCAGCAGGGTCCACCCGGCGCGCACCCGCCGGGGCACGGCCCGGTGGAAGGGCAGGGCGAGGGCGAGCAGCAGGGTCGTGGTGCCGACGAAGAGGGAGGGCGTGCCGAAGCCGTACGTGGCCGGCAGCAGCCGCGCGAGCATGTCCTGCCCGGAAACCGGCACGAACGCCCGCTCCGGCAGGGGCGAGGCGTGCTTCGTGCCGAAGTAGACGACCGCGACCAGCGGCGCGGCCAGGCC
>NZ_BMVJ01000012.1:104311-108635 GCF_014650655.1 Streptomyces anandii JCM 4720 | reverse complement strand
CACCCCGAGCGCCGCCGTCACCGCCGCCCGCCCGGCCACCGCGAGCGCCCGCCGGCGCGGCAGCCCGGCGAGCCACAGCCGCAGCAGCAGGACCAGGGCGGCGCCGAGCGTGGCCATGTAGGCGGTGTAGAAGTTGGCGACCCAGGCGGCCGTCACGACCAGTACGCCGAGGAAGCGCCGCCGTCCGGTCAGCGCCCACTCGCCGGCCAGGCACAGCAGCGGCAGGGCGACGAGCCCGTCGAGCCACATCGGGTTGTACGCGGCGTCCGCCACGCTCCAGCCGCACAGCGCGTAGGAGGCGCCGAGCAGTCCGGCCGCCCACCAGCGGCCGGGGCGCAGGGCCGGCAGCAGCCAGGCCATGGCGGCGCCGGCGCACACCGTCTTCAGCAGGGTGACCACGTACACCGCGAGGTCGATCTCGTCGCGCGGGAACACCCCGACCAGCAGGGCGAACGGGCTGCCGAGGTAGGTGCCGAGGTCGGGCAGGAAGCTGGATCCGAAGCCGGACTGCCAGTTGACGAGGAGTCCGCCGTCGGCCCGTCCGTGCAGCAGGTCCCACAGGTGCGCGTGGAAGGGGACGTACTGGTTGCCGAGGTCGTTCACGCTGCGGGTGCGGGGTCCGAAGGGGAAGCTGCGGGCGACGGCGTCGGCGGCGCAGAACGCGATGGCGGTGAGCGCCGCCGCGAGGAGGGCGGCGGCCCGCGCGGGGTTCCCTCGCGGCGTGGAACGGTCCATTTACGGCTTTCCCCCAGGCAATTCGTCGGTGCGTCCATTCAGACGGGCGGCCTTTCCGGATGGTTGTCCGCCCGGCGGAAAAATATGGCACGAATTCGGATTACCCGGGGACCGGCTCAATTCCCGTTGCGGAAAAGGAAACAGAAGTCGTCCCGGAAATGATCCGGGGGTTAATGAATTCCGTACGCACGCTCACCGGGGCGCGCGGTGGCAGGATGGGCGGTGTCGGGCGGCGGCGAGGAACGGAGTGTGCGGACGGCGATGGGCGGCGAGGTCTGGCCGGTTGCGGACGTACTGGCGTATCTGGCCGGGAGCTGGCGGGTGCGCCGTTCGGTGCGGGATCTGGCGAGCGGCGAGGACGGCCGGTTCACCGGCACCACGGCCTTCGAGGCGCTGGACGGCGGCGGGCTGCTGCACCTGGAGTCGGGCACCTTCGTCTGGCGGGGCGTGGCCCGGCCCGCCCACCGGACGCTGCGGTTCCTGCCCGGCGCCGCGCCCGGGACGGCGGACGTGCGGTTCGCGGACGGGCGCCCCTTCCACGACCTGGACCTGCGCTCGGGCCGGCACAGCGCCGGCCACCCCTGCGCCGCGGACCTGTACCGGGGTGAGTTCACCGTGCGGGACGCGGACCACTGGCGCACGGTGTGGCGGGTTGGCGGCCCGGCGAAGGACCTCGTGCTGACGACGGACTACGAGCGGGACGCCTGAGCCGGAATGCCGTCCAGGCAGAGGTTCCAGCGGCCGCCGCGTCCGGCGACGGTGATGGCGGACAGGGGGCGCACGTCGATGTTCCAGTACGTCGACGGGGGCGCCTTGAGCGCGTAGACGAGGGCGGCGCGGATCACCGAGGGCTCGGCGACGGCGACGACGCGGCAGCCGTCCTCCAGGGGCCGGGTGTCGAGCCAGCCGCCGACCCGGGAGATGAAGGTCAGCAGCGACTCGCCGCCGTGCGGGGTGCCGCGCGGGTCGGCGAGCCAGGCGTCCACGGCTTGCGGCTCGCGGGCCATCGCCTCGCCGAGGGTGAGCCCGCGCCAGCGGCCCATGTCGCAGTCGCGCAGGGCGAGCTGGACGAGGGGCGCGTAGCCGAGGGCGTCACCGGTGGCGCGGCTGCGGGGGGTCGGGGAGCAGTAGCGCAGGTCGGCGGCGGCCAGCGGCAGCAGGCCGGGGGCGATGTGCTGCACCTCGTCCCAGCCCGCCTGGTCCAGTGGCCGGTCGTCGTCGAAGCGCTCGGCGAGCAGCGGGGAGCTGCGTGCGGCGGCGACGAATGTGACCCGAAGTGCCATGCGGCGATCGTGAGCCGCTCAAGTGGGCAGGTCAAGGGGTGTTACCTGTGGGTTACCGAGGGTGTACGAAAACTTACTTCAAGGCGAGGGCCAAGGAGCGGGACAAGTGGCGGAACCCGGGACAACACATCCGGAATCACCGCGTCCGCCGTCGAGACCGCACGGCTCCGTCCCCCTCCGCCTCACAGGACCTCCGTACACGCGGCGCCCAGCCGGCGCACACCCTCGGCGATCTCGGCCGTGCCGCCGACCGCGGCGAAGCTCAGGCGGGCGTGGGCGGCCGGGGGTTCGGCGCTGAAGTAGGGGCGGCCCGGGGTGATGGCCACGCCGGCGCGCAGGGCCGCGGCGGTCAGGGCGGTCTCGTCGGTGCCGTCGGGCAGCCGCAGCCACAGGTGGTAGCCGCCGGAGGGGATGTGCGGGAGGGCGAGCCGGGGCAGGTTCAGGCGCAGCGCGCCGGTCATGGCCTCCCGGCGGGCTCTCAACTCGGCGGAGACCGCCCGCAGATGGCGCGGCCAGGCTGGCGAGCCGACGAGTTCGAGGGCCGCCTCCTGCAGCGGCCTGGGCACGAAGAAGCTGTCCACCACCTGGATCGCGCGCAGCCGTTCGAGCACCGGGCCGCGGGCGGCCAGCGCGCTCACCCGGAAGCTGGGCGAGGTGGCCTTGGTCAGCGAGCAGACGTGCACCACCACCCCGTCCGGGTCGTCGGCGGCCAGCGGGGGCGGCAGCGGCCCGGCGTCCTCGTGGACCAGCCGCCGTACGAAGTCGTCCTCGACGACGAAGGCGCCGGCCTCACGGGCGGTCCGCAGCACCTGGGCGCGGCGGGCGGGGGCGAGCACGGCGCCGGTGGGGTTCTGAAACAGGGGCTGGCAGACGAACACGCGGGCACCGCTGGCCCGGAAGGCGTCGGCCAGCAGCTTTGGCTTCACCCCGTCGGCGTCGACGGGCACGGGCACGGGATGCAGCCCGCAGGAGCGGGCGATGGCCAGCATGCCGGGATACGTGGGCGACTCGACCAGTACGGGAGCGCCGGGCGGGGCGAGTGCCCGCAGGGCGGTGGTCAGCGCGGACTGGCCGCCCGCACCGATCAGCACCTCGGCCGCGGTGACGGAGCCGCCGGGGCCGCCGATGCTGCGCGCGAACCACTCGCGCAGTTCCGGCAGGCCCTCCAGCGGGGGCCGCCCCCAGGCACCAGGGCGGCGGCCGGCACGGGAGAGCGCGGCGGCCATGGCCCGCTCGGGCTGGAGCGAGGGGTGCAGATAGCCGCCGTTGAACTCGATCACGCCGGGCGGCGGCGCGGCGAGCGAGACGGTGACCCCGGAGGCGTCCACCGTGCGCGGCACGAGGTCGGCGGCGCCGTCCGCGCTCAGGGCGACCTCCTGCCAGGAGGTGTCGCCCGCCGCGGCGGCCGCCGGCGCGGCCGGCTCGGCGCGGAACGCTCCGGCGCCGGGGCGGGTGACCACCAGCCCCTCGGCCACGAGCTGCGCGAGCGCCCGCGAGACGGTCACCGGACTGACCCGGTGCCGCTCGACCAGGGCCCGGCTGGACGGGAGCTTTCCACCCGGTGAGTAGCGGTCGAGCTCCTGTCGCAGCTCTTGGGCGAGCTCATCCACGCTGCTACGCTGTTGCATGAGAGCAAAGAGTAGCGCTATCGCACCGGACCGGATAGCGGTCGCCACCATCCCGCCCGCGGTGTCCGAGGCGCACGCCGGGGGCGTCGGCACCGGCGCCGGTCTCCTCCAGGCCGGGCTCGGAGTCGTCGCCTTCTCCCTCACCTTCCCGGCCACCGCCTGGGGTCTGGAGAGCTTCGGGCCCTGGACACTGGTGGCCGTGCGCAGCGTGCTCGCGGCTCTCGTCGCGGGCGCCTGTCTGCTCGCGCTGCGCGTAGCGCCCCCCGCCCGCCGCCACTGGCCCGCCCTCGCGGTAGTCGCCGCGGGAGTGGTCGTGGGTTTCCCGCTGCTGACCACGCTCGCCCTGGAGACCTCCACCACCGCGCACGCCGCCGTGGTCGTCGGCCTGCTGCCGCTCACCACCGCTCTGCTGTCCGCGCTGCGCGTCGGGGCCCGGCCCTCGCGGACCTTCTGGGCGGCGGCGCTGGTGGGTGCGGCCGCCGTGGCCGCCTTCACCGTCCAGCAGAGCGGCGGCGCCCTGACCTCCGCGGACGCCTACCTCTTCGGCGCCCTGCTGGTGTGCGCCGCCGGGTACACCGAGGGCGGGCGGCTGGCGCGGCTCATGCCCGGCTGGCAGGTGATCGGCTGGGCGCTGGTGCTGTGCCTGCCGATCGGGGTGCCCGCCGCGGCGCTGGCGCT
>NZ_BMVJ01000012.1:100401-104285 GCF_014650655.1 Streptomyces anandii JCM 4720 | reverse complement strand
GGCGTACGAGCCCGTGCACCTCGGCCTGCACGGCGTGGCCGGTCTGCTGTGGGTCGCGGCGGGCTCCCAGTTCCTGGGGCTGGTGGTCTGGTACCGGGGCATGGCCGCCGTCGGCATCCCCAAGGCCAGCCAGTTGCAGCTGGCCCAGCCGCTGCTCACACTGGTGTGGTCGGTGCTGCTGCTCGGTGAGCACCTCACGCCGGCCGCCCCGCTGACGGCCGTCGCCGTGCTCGTCTGCATCGCCGTCACCCAGCGGGCGCGTGGCTGAACCGGCGCCCCGCGAACGGCGGCGCGCCGCGCCGCGCGCCGTAGACTCGTAAGCCGAGGACCGCTGCTCCCGCACATCGTGAGGAGGCCCTGCAGATGCACGCATCCGTGGGTGACAAGCTCGTCCAGCACGGCAGGGTGGTCGGTCAGCACGACCAGGTCACCGAAGTCGTCGAAGTGATGGGCACGGAGGGCGCACCGCCCTACCGGGTCCGATTCCCGGACGGGCACGAGGCCGTGATGTCACCGGGCCCCGACTGCCAGGTCCGGCACCAGGACATGCGTCCCAAGGAAATGGAACACCACTAGGCTCCAGGTCCTCTCAGGTCACGGGGACCGGCGCGGGGGTTCGGCCGGCTGCGGGTAGTGGCCGGCCACCACCCGCGCCATCGCTCCCGCCGGATCCGCCGCGACCTCCTTCGCGGCGAAGAAGACGTGCCCGCGCACCTGAGGGTGCTTCGCGGCCAGGGTGAGGTGCCGGGTCAGCTCCTTGGCGTCGCGCCAGGCCGCGCCCTCGGACGCGTCGCCCTCCTTGTAGAGCGCCTCCCCGACGTACAGCCTGGTCCTGCTGGACCGGGCCACCCCGGACCACCAGGACACCAGGGTCGCGTAGTCGACGGCGCCGTGGCCGATGGCCCAGTACAGCTGCGGCACGACGTAGTCGATCCAGCCCTCGCGCACCCACGTGCGGGTGTCCGCGTACAGGTCGTCGTACGTCTGGACGCCCGCCCGGGTGTCCGAACCGCGCGAGTCGGTCGAGGCGTTGCGCCACACCCCGAAGGGGCTGATGCCGAACTGGGCGCCGGGGCGCAGCCGCTGGATCCCGGCGGCCGTCTCGCGCACCAGCCGGTCGACGTTGTCCCGCCGCCAGGCGGCCCGGCTCGGGAAGCCGCCCCCGTGGCGCTCGTAGGCCGCGCGGTCGTCGAAGGTCTGGCCGGCCTCCGGGTAGGGATAGAAGTAGTCGTCGAAGTGGACGCCGTCGAGCGGGTACTTCTCCACCGCGTCGAGCATCGCCCGCTGCACGAACGCCCGGACCTCGGGCAGCCCCGGGTTGTAGTACAGCTTCCCGCCGTAGCGCACGACCCAGTCGGGATGCCGGCGGGCGGGGTGGGCGGCGGCGAGCCGGGAGGGGTCGGCGTGCAGGGCGACGCGGTAGGGGTTGAACCAGGCGTGCAGGGCGAGACCGCGGGCGTGCGCCTCCTCGACGGCGAACGCCAGCGGGTCCCAGCCCGGGTCGCGGCCCTGGGTGCCGGTCAGCCACTGCGACCAGGGCTCGTACGGCGAGGGCCACAGCGCGTCGGCGGTCGGGCGGACCTGGAACATCACCGTGTTGAGCCGGCGGCGCACGGCCGCGTCGAGGAGCGCGGTCAGTTCCCCGCGCTGCCGTGACGCGCTCAGGCCGGTGCGCGAGGGCCAGTCGCGGTTGGCCACGGTCGCGAGCCACATGCCGCGCATCTCGGCGGCGGTCCCGCGCGGCCGGCCGGCGCCTGTGCCCGAAGCCGCCGCGCCGCGCGCAGTGGCCAGCGCCGACAGCGAAGCCACCGTGAACGCGCGCCGTGAGACCGGTCCCATCCGGGCACCCCCGATACGCCGTGGATCCGCGCCGTCACGGATCGTCGCCGCGCCCAGCATGCACGACCCGGACGATCGATCATCGGCGCGACAGGGGTAACGTGCACGAACGGAGCAGGCACCACGACCAAGGGCCGCCTGCCACACGCCGTACATCAGCGAAAGGGACGATGTGACCGACATCGAACGCGTCGGAGTGGTGGGCTGCGGCCAGATGGGTGCGGGCATCGCCGAGGTGTGCGCCCGCGCCGGCCTGGACGTGAGGGTCGCCGAGACCACCGGCGAGGCCCTGGAGATCGGCCGTACCCGGCTGTTCAACTCCCTGGCCAAGGCGGCCGAGCGCGGCAAGATCTCCGAGGAGGAGCGGGAGGCGACGCAGGCGCAACTGAGCTTCACCACCGACCTCGGCGAGTTCGCCGACCGCGACCTGGTGATCGAGGCCGTGGTGGAGAACGAGCAGGTCAAGACCGAGATCTTCCAGGTCCTGGACCAGGTGGTGACCCGGCCGGACGCGATCCTCGCCTCCAACACCTCCTCGATCCCGCTGGTGAAGCTGGCGGTCGCCACCGCCCGCCCCGACCAGGTGATCGGCGTGCACTTCTTCAACCCGGCCCCGGTGCAGAAGCTGGTCGAGCTGATCCCGGCGCTCACCACCTCCGAGGGCACGCTGAGCCGCGCGCAGCTGTTCACCGAGAAGGTGCTCGGCAAGCACGCCATCCGCGCCCAGGACCGCTCGGGCTTCGTCGTCAACGCGCTGCTGATCCCGTACCTGCTGTCGGCGATCCGGATGTTCGAGTCGGGCATCGCCAGCCGCGAGGACATCGACAACGGAATGGAGCTGGGCTGCGCCCACCCGATGGGCCCGCTGAAGCTGTCCGACCTGATCGGCCTGGACACGGTCGCCTCGGTGGCGCAGAGCATGTACGAGGAGTACAAGGAGCCGCTGTACGCCGCTCCCCCGCTGCTCCAGCGCATGGTCGACGCGGGCCGGCTGGGCCGCAAGAGCGGCTCGGGCTTCTACACCTACGCCTGAGGCGGGCGCCCGGCACCGGACGCGCGGCGCGAGTGCCCCGGTGCCGGGCTCCGGTCAGCCGAGCCTGAGGTGGCGCAGGAGCAGCAGCGCGGCCGCCATGTTGGCCGCGGGCACCTCGCCGCGCGCGATCATGTCGGGCACGAGCTTGAGGGAGACCCACTCGCGACGGTCCGACTCGAAGTCGTCCACCGGGTGGCCGGTGTACTCGGCCCCGTCCGACCAGTAGACGTGGTGCCGGGCGTCGGTCAGGCCGTTGGACGGCTCCACGGTCATGAGGTGGTGCAGCGGTCCCGGCCGCCAGCCGGTCTCCTCCTCCAGTTCCCGGGCCGCCGCGCGGGCGATGTCCTCGCCCTCCTCGACGACGCCCGCGGCCAGTTCCCAGCCCCAGCTGTCGGTGATGAAGCGGTGCCGCCACAGCAGCAGGACCTCGTTGGCCTCGTTGACCACCGTGGCCACGGCGACGGGCCGCAGCCGTATGAGGAAGTGGTCGAGATGCCGGCCGTCGGGCAGCGCGACATCCGCGAGATTGACGGTGAACCAGCGGTTTGCGTACACAGTTTGTTCGTTCTGCTTCGTCCACTGCACGGTTCTGCCACCTTCCGTCGGGTCAGTGGCAATATCGCAGCCGTGGCGGCCCGGCAGCAGGCGCACTCCCGGCCGCTCGCGGGCGCCGCGGGGTCACAGTGGCACGCGCAGCGCCCCGTCGATGAGTTCGGCCGCCTCCGCGGTGCCCGCGCAGCCGCTGCGCACCAGGTGCTCGCGCACCGCGCGCAACCGGTCGCGCAGCCGCTGGGACTCCATGCCCCGGGCCTGCTCCGCCATCTGCACGGCCGTCACCACCGCGCGGTCGGCGTTGCCCTGGCGCAGTTCGATGGTGCTCAGCATGGCCAGGCGGTGCACCCGGCCGCGGTCGTGCGCCGGGTTGTCCACGGCCGCCGTCGCGTGCTCCTCGGCGGCCACGAGGTCGCCCAGGCTGAGCAGCGCCTCCGCCACCTGTACGTTGACCAGGCCG
>NZ_BMVJ01000012.1:83046-100372 GCF_014650655.1 Streptomyces anandii JCM 4720 | reverse complement strand
GGCTGGACATAGCCGGTCTCGTCGGGCTCGTATCCGCGCCGGATGCGTTCGGCGGCCTGCTCGGCGCGGCGGATGCAGGACAGCGCGCTCGTGCCGTCGCCGAGGTGGGCGTACGCCTTGGCCTGCATCGCGTACAGGTCGGAGGCGAGCGCGGGGGTGATGTGCTTGCCGGCGGCGCGCAGCGCGGCCTCGGCGAAGGCGACGGCCTGCCGGTACTCCCGCATGAACAGCGACTGGTTGACCAGCAGCGCTATCACGTACGCCCCAAGTCCCCGGTCCCCGCTGGCCTTTGCCAGCCTGAGCGCCTGGTGGAAGTAGCGCTGGGCGAGGCCGTGCGCGTCGGAGTCGTAGGCGCAGATGCCGGCGATGGCGACGAGTCCGCCGGTGGCGCGGTGCAGTTGGCGGCCGGTGGCGTCGGTGTAGCTGCCCCGCAGCAGCGGCGCGGCCTCGGCGTTGAGGAAGCCGACGACGCGGCTGCGGGTCGCGATGCCGCCGGCCTTGCGGTACATCTGCTCGTAGTGGGTGCGGGCCGCGCGCAGCATCTCGATGTCGGCGGTCGTGACCCGGTGCCGGCCGCCGCGGGAGACGTCCACGTCCTCGGGCGGGTTCTCCCACTCCCACACGGGCATCACGGCGGGCGTGCCGGTCACCGCGGGGGCGCCCAGGATGTGCGGGCGCTGCTGCTCGTCGGAGCGCCACAGGGCGGTGGCGCGCTCGACGAAGCCGGACAGGGTGGTGCCGTGCGGAGCGGAGGGCTCGCCGGGCACGCCCAGGCCGATGTCGTCGAGGGTGACCGGCCGGTGCAGGCGGGTGGCGAGCACCTCGCAGATCAGGTCGGGCACCTGGCCGCGCGGCCGCTGGCCCTTCAGCCAGCGGGCCACGGCGGTGTGTTCGTACCGGAGCGCGAGTCCGCGCGCCCGGCCGGCCTGGTTGACGTGCGCGGCGAGGCCCGCGTGGGAGATCCCGGCCTCGTCGAGGATCGCGTCGAGCAGGGTGTTGGGCTGCATGTCGGGCCCCCGGTGGCTGAGTGCGGCACAGCGTAGTGCCGCGCGGTTCACACGGGGTGTGAACGGAGTACGCGAATTCGCACGGTGTGCGCGCTGTTGCGGAGAGTTCGCAACCGGTTGACTGAACTGCCTCGTCAGAGGCCGGCCGGGCCGCCGGCTCCCCCTCGTACAGTGCGGCGGCCCGCTTCCGCGCCGTCCGTTCCGCCGCCTGCCCGACACTCCGTGGCGGAGCGGGCGGCGTCCGCCGGTCTTTCCGGCCGGCCAGTGGGGTGGGGCTCGCGGTTGTCAGCCGTCCACGGGCGGGCGGGGGCTTGTCGCGCAGTTCCCCGCGCCCCTTCTCGAGGTGGGCCGGGCCGAGCAGTGGCCCGGGTTGGCCAGGACCAGGATCGCCGCGTCGTCCCGGGGGCGGGCCCCGGTGTGGTGGAGGAGGCGGGTGAACACCGTGCGCAGGATCGTCTGGGGGGAGACGGGGCCGTCCCGGGTGGACTCGGACAGGACCGCCGGCAGGGGGAAGAAGCTGCCGTCGGCGTCCCGGGCGTCGGCCACTCCGTCCGTGTAGAGGACCAGCGACTCGCCGGGCCGCAGGCGGCCGCCGGGCACGGCCGTCAGGTCCGCCGGCAGCGGGAACGGGCCCAGCGGGGGCAGCACATCGGTGGACAGCAGGTGTTCGGCGCCGCGTGTGTTCAGTATGTACGGCCATGGGTGACCGCAGTTCAGCGCGTGCAGCGCGCCGTCGTCGGTGATCTGCAGGAGCAGCACGGTGACGAAGTCCTCGGCGACCGGGTGGCCGGGTTCCCTGCCGCGCAGGTGGCGGGCGAGCGCACGGTCCAGCCGGCGCAGCACGCCCGCGAGTTCGGCCTCGTCGTGGGCGGCCTCGCGGAAGCTGCCGAGTACGGCGGCCACGGTTCCGAGGGCGGCCAGGCCGTGCCCCCGGACGTCGCCCATGACCACGCGCACGCCGTGCTCGGTGGCCATCACCTCGTACAGGTCGCCGCCGACGGCCGCGCCCGGGTCGGCGGAGAGCTGGGCCGCCGCGAGGCCGAACCCGGCGACGCTCGCCGGGAGCGGCCGCAGCAGCACGCTCTGCGCGGCCCCCGCCACCGCGCGCGCCTGCCGCAGCTCGCGCAGGAGTGTCCGGCGGGCCCTGAGGAAGAGACCGGTGCCCACGGCCAGGAACACGGCGCCCGACCGCATCCTGCGCGCGGACCCAGCCCTGATGCGGATCATGACCTTGGCCCCCCAAGAGGCGCTGACAGCGCGGACCGGCCCTGGGCCTGTCCGGCGGATCAGGTCGCAGGAAGCGCCGGCACCCGGTCACCCGCGTGAGCGGGGTCTGGTGCGTTCAGGCGCAAGGCGGAGGAGGGCGCCGACGCGGAGCGCCGGCAACCGACGACAACGCCGCGGATGGGCGTGCCGGACCCCGCGTCTGCGGCATGATCCGCCGGACAGGCCCTTAAGGCCGGTCCGATTCTGTCGGGCGGGGGTGGGCCCGGGGTGGCATCACTGGCTGCTCTCACTCGAACGAGTGAGAGCGGTCGGGGGCGCATTTATGCAGGTCACACGGGAGGGGCGGGTCCGGTGCGCCCGGGCCCGCCCCTGGTGTGCCGCTCTCAGCCCCGCAGTACCGCGCCCGTCCGCTCGGCGGCGAGGGCGACCGCGGCCTCGCGGGCGGCGGTGGCCTCGTCGACCGTCAGCGTGCGGTCGGCGGCGCGGAAGCGCAGCGCGTACGCCAGCGACTTGCGGCCGTCACCGAGCTGCTCGGCGTTCTCGTAGACGTCGAACAGGCGGATGGACTCCAGGAGTTCACCGGCGCCCTCGCGCAGCGCGGCCTCGACCTCGGCGGCCGGGACCGGCTTGTCGACGACGAGGGCGACGTCCTGCGTGGCGACCGGGAACGTGGAGATCCGCGGCGCCCGCACCAGGGCCTCGCCGGCCTGCTGGAGCAGGTCGAGGTCGACCTCCATCGCGCAGGTGCGCTCGGGCAGGTGCATCGCCTTGACCACGCGCGGGTGCAGTTCGCCCGCGTGCCCGACGAGGGTCTCCACCCCGTCCACCTCGGCGTACAGCGCGGCGCACCGGCCGGGATGCCACGGGGCGTGCTGGTCGGCGCGCACGGTCGGCTCGACGCCGGCCTCGCGGGCCACCAGGCGGGCCGCCTCGACGGCGTCGGCCCAGTCGGACGGGCGGCCCTTGCCCCACCAGCCGGCCTGCTCGCGGGCGCCGGCGAGGACGACGGCGACCCGGCGGGGCTGATGCGGCAGCGCGGCGTCGAGGGCGGCCAGCTCCTCGCCGGTGGGCCGGCGGTCGGCGGGCAGCCGGGCCGGGATCTCCTCCTGACCGGTGGGCCGGAAGACCAGGCCGGTCTCGAACAGCGCCAGGTCGTGGCTGCCACGTCCGTCGTTGCGGCGCAGCGCGCCGAGCAGGCCCGGCAGCAGCGTCGTACGCAGCGCGGGCTCCTCGTCGGAGATCGGGTTGACGAGGGTGGCGACCGTGCGGCGCGGGTCGTCGGCGTCCAGGCCGAGCTGGTCGAGGACGGCCTCGCCGATGAACGGGTAGTTCAGCGCCTCGACGTACCCGGCGCCGGCCAGTGCGCGGCCGACTCGGCGGTGCAGGCGCTGCCGGTCGGTCAGGCCGTGCCCGGGCAGCGGCCGGGGCAGCGTGGAGGGCAGGTTCTCGTAGCCCTCCAGGCGGATGACCTCTTCGGCCAGGTCGTTCGGGTCGGTCAGGTCGGGCCGCCAGGACGGCACGGTGACGATCAGCTCGTCCTGCCCGTAGACGTCGCAGCCGATCTGCTGCAGTCGCCGTACGACGGTCTCGCGGCCGTAGGTGACGCCCGCGACCTTGTCGGGGTGGTCGGCGGGGATGGTGATGGTGCGCGGCGCGGAGGGCGCGACGACCTCGGTGACCCCGGCGTCGGCGGTGCCGCCGGCGAGCAGGACCAGCAGGTCGACGGTGCGCTGGGCGGCGGCGGAGGCGGCCTGCGGGTCGACCCCGCGCTCGAAGCGGCGGGAGGCCTCGGAGGACAGCTTGTGCCGGCGGGCGGTGCGCGCGATGGAGACCGGGTCGAAGTGGGCGGCCTCGATGACGACCTCGGTGGTGGTGCCCTCGGTGTCGTCGATCTCGGTGTGGGCGCCGCCCATGACGCCCGCGAGGCCGATGGGGCCGCGGTCGTCGGTGATGACCAGGTCATCGGTGGACAGCGTGCGGGTGGCGCCGTCGAGGGTGGTGAGCTTCTCGCCGCGCTCGGCCCGGCGCACGCCGATGGCGCCCTCGATCCGGGAGCGGTCGTAGGCGTGCAGCGGCTGTCCGAGCTCGAGCATCACGTAGTTGGTGATGTCCACGGCGAGCGAGATCGGGCGCATGCCGGCCTTCTGCAGGCGGCGCTGGAGCCAGATCGGGGAGCGTGCCTCGGGGTCGAGCCCGGTCACCGTGCGGGCGGTGAAGCGGTCGCAGCCGAACGGGTCGGCGATCTGCACCGGGTGCCCGAAGGCGTTGGGCGCCGGCACGTCCAGCAGGGCCGGGTCGAGCAGCGGGCGGCCGTAGGCGATGGCGGCCTCGCGGGCCACTCCGCGCAGGGAGAGGCAGTAGCCGCGGTCCGGGGTGACGGCGATGTCGAGGACCTCGTCGACGAGCTGGAGCAGCTCGATGGCGTCGGTGCCGACCTCGTGCTCGGGCGGCAGCACGATGATGCCGTGGCTGCCGTCGTCGCCCATGCCCAGCTCGTCGCTGGAGCAGATCATGCCGTGGGAGGTCTTGCCGTAGGTCTTGCGGGCGGCGATCGCGAAGCCGCCGGGCAGCACGGCGCCCGGCAGGACCACGACGACCTTGTCGCCGACGGCGAAGTTGCGGGCGCCGCAGACGATCTCCTGCGGCTCGCCGGTGCCGTTGGCCTGCCCGACGTCGACGGTGCAGAACCGGATCGGCTTCTTGAAGCCCTCCAGTTCCTCGATGGTCAGCACCTGGCCGACGACGAGCGGCCCCTTGAGGTCGGCGCCGAGCTGCTCGACGGTCTCGACCTCGAGGCCGGCCGAAATGAGCTTGGCCTGGACGTCGCGCCCGGTCTCCGTCGCCGGCAGGTCGACGTACTCCCGCAGCCAAGAAAGCGGGACCCGCATCAGATCTCCATCCCGAACGGCCGGGTGAACCGGACGTCACCCTCGACCATGTCTCGCATGTCTTCGACGTTGTGGCGGAACATCAGCATCCGTTCGATGCCGAACCCGAAGGCGAATCCGCTGTACTTCTCCGGGTCGACGCCGCAGGCGGTGAGCACCCGGGGGTTGACCATGCCGCAGCCGCCGAGCTCGATCCAGCCCTCGGACGAGCAGGTGCGGCAGGGCCGGTCGGGGTCGCCGACGGAGGTGCCCTTGCAGACGTAGCAGAGCATGTCCATCTCGGCGGACGGCTCGGTGAAGGGGAAGTAGTTGGGGCGCAGCCGGGTCTTCATGTCGGCGCCGAAGAGCGACTGGACCATGTGGTCCAGGGTGCCCTTGAGGTCCGCCATGGTCAGGCCCTCGTCGACGGCGAGCAGCTCGATCTGGTGGAAGACCGGGGTGTGGGTGGCGTCCAGCTCGTCGGTGCGGTAGACGCGGCCGGGGCAGACTACGTAGACCGGGGGCTCGCGGTCGAGCAGGGAGCGGATCTGCACCGGCGAGGTGTGGGTGCGCAGCACGACGCCGCTGTCCTCGCCCTTGCCGCCCTCGACGAAGAAGGTGTCCTGCATGGTGCGGGCGGGGTGGTCGGGCGCGATGTTGAGCGCGTCGAAGTTGAACCACTCGGCCTCGGCCTCGGGGCCTTCGGCGATCTCGTAGCCCATGGAGACGAAGACGTCCGCGACCCGCTCCATCATGGTGGTCAGCGGGTGCCGGGCGCCGGCCGGTACACGGTCGTAGGGCAGCGTGACGTCCACCGCCTCCTCGACCAGCACGCGGGCGTCCCGCTCGGCCTCCAGCTCGCTCTGGCGGGCGGCGAGCGCCTTGTTCACCGCGCCGCGGGCCATGCCGACGCGCTTGCCGGCGTCGGCCTTGGCGTGCGGGGGCAGGGCGCCGATCTCGCGGTTGGCGAGGGCCAGCGGGGAGGCGGGGCCGGTGTGGGCGACCTTGGCCTCGTGGAGCGCGTCGAGGGAGTCCGCGGCGGCGAAGGCGGCGAGCGCCTCGTCCCGCATGCGCTCGATCTGTTCCGGTTTCAACGCCTCGACCTCGACAGGGTCGTACGACTTATTGGGTGCCGACATCTCTTCCCGTGCTTCCGATTGTCCCCCAGCTGACGCTGGGAGGTGCCCCCAGGCTGACAGTCCCCATCACCGACTCGTGGACGTTTCCGTCTCCAGTGGTGGGACACAAAGGTGCCAAGGGCCGAGTCTAACGGGGCTGGGCAAAGCGGATGCGCCCGTGGGTCCCGGAGCCGGTGCCGGCCGGCACACTAGAGCAGATGTGCCGGGGTGCCCACGGGCAGGGTAAATCGGAACCGGGCGCCGCCGCCGACGGCGCGTCCGACCGTGATGGTGCCGCCGTGGGCCTCGACGATGCCCTTGACGATGTAGAGCCCGAGGCCGGTGCCGCCGCGCTTGCTGCCCCGCCAGAAGCGGGTGAAGACGCGGTTCATGGACTCCTCCGGGATGCCGGGCCCCTCGTCGCTCACCGTGACCGACGTGCCGGCGTCCTCCCCGTCGCGGGGCGACGCCGAGGGCGTGACGTCAATGGTGACGGTTCCCTCGCCGTGCCGCACGGCATTTTCGATGAGGTTGCTCAGCACCTGGTCGATCTTGTCCGGGTCGGCCCACAGGGAGGGCAGCGGCTGTTCGATGCGCAGCAGGAAGCGGTCGGCGGGCTGGCCGGCGGCGACGTAGGCCTGGATGTGCCGGCCGACCGCGGCTCCTATGTCGACGAGCTGGCGGCGCACCTCGAGGCGGCCGGAGTCGATGCGGGAGATGTCGAGCAGTTCGGCGATGAGCCGGGTGACCCGGTCGGCGTCGGCGTCGACGGTCTCCAGCATCAGCCGCTTCTGGTCGTCGGTGAACCGCTCCCACTTGGCGAGCAGGGTGGCGGTGAAGCCCTTGACGGAGGTGAGCGGGGAGCGCAGTTCGTGGGCGACGGTGGCGATCAGCTCGGCGTGGCTGCGCTCGGTGCGGCGGCGGGCCTCGGTGTCCCGCAGGCAGACGACGACACGGCGGACGGGTCCGGTGGGGCGGTCGCGGACGTACTTGGCGGTCACCAGGACCTCGCGGCCGCCGGGCAGCAGCAGGTTGCGCTCGGGCTGGCCGGCGCGGATGGCGAGACCGCCGTAGGGGTCGGTGAGCTGCCACCAGCGCCGGCCCTCCAGGTCCTCCAGGGGCAGTGCCTGCTCCAGGGGCCGGCCGAGGGCGTCGGCGGCGGGGACGGCGGTGATGCGGGCGGCGGCGGCGTTGAAGCAGACGACCCGGCCGTGCTCGTCGGCGATCACCAGCCCGTCGGGCAGGTCGTCGGGGTGGGGTCCGGGCTCGTCGGGGCCCTCCTGCCGGGGCGCGGGCGGGCGGTGCGCGTCCCGTGCCGCCGGTGCGCTGCTGGTGCCGACACCCATCCCCGTACCCCACCTCTTCCGACGCAGAGGGCCCCCGAGCTGGTCACCCTACTAGTTCGCGGTGACGGAGCGGCACCCTCCGGGGGCGCGCTGTGCACGGGCCGACGCGTAGAGACATACGGCGGCGGCGGTGGCGAGGTTCAGGCTCTCGGCCTTTCCGTGGATCGGCACGCGTACGACGGCGTCGGCGAGGGCCCGGGTCTCCTCGGGCAGGCCCCAGGCCTCGTTGCCGAACACCCAGGCGGTGGGACCGCCCATGGTGCCCTTGTCGAGCTCGTCGTCGAGGTCCTGCTCGCCCGCGCCGTCGGCGGCGAGGAGGCGGACCCCGGCGTCCCTGAGCCCGGCGACCGCCTGCTCGACGGGGACGCCGACGGCGACGGGCAGGTGGAACAGGGAGCCCACCGAGGCCCGTACGGCCTTGGGGTTGTAGAGGTCGACGGAGGCGTCGGTGAGGACGACCGCGTCGGCGCCGGCGGCGTCGGCGCAGCGCAGGACGGTGCCGGCGTTGCCGGGGTCGCGGACGTGGGCGAGGACGGCGACGAGGCGGGGACGGGCGCCGAGGATCTCCTCGAAGGGGGTGTCGAGGAACCGGCAGACGCCGACCAGGCCCTGCGGGGTGACGGTGGTGGAGATGTCGGCTACGACGTCCTCGGGGGCGAGGTGCACGCGCGCGCCGGCGGTGCGCGCCTCGCCCACGATGTCGGCGTACCGCTCGGCGGCCTCGGGCGTGGCGAACAGTTCCACGAGGGTGGCGTCGCCGCCGGCGGCCCGGTGCGCGGCCGCCTCCCGCACCGCCTGGGGGCCCTCGGCGAGGAAGAGCCGTTCCTTGCCCCGGAAGTTCCGCCTGGCCAGCCGCCGGGCGGCCAGGACGCGAGCGGAACGGGGAGAGATCAGCTCCGGGGTCACAGGGGGCATCCAATTCACCTTCGGTTACCAGTTCAACGCAACGGACCCGCAGGCAGAAACCCGCGGGTCCGTATCGTCACGTCGGCTCAGGCCGGGCGCGGTGTCACGCGGCCTTGGGCGCGTTGACGTCGCTCGGCAGAGCCTTCTGGGCGACCTCGACGAGCGCGGCGAACGCGTTCGCGTCGTTGACGGCCAGCTCGGCGAGGATCTTGCGGTCCACCTCGACGTTGGCGGCCTTCAGGCCCTGGATGAAGCGGTTGTAGGTGATGCCGTTGGCGCGGGCAGCGGCGTTGATGCGCTGGATCCACAGCTGGCGGAAGTCACCCTTGCGCTTCTTGCGGTCGTTGTAGTTGTAGACCAGCGAGTGGGTGACCTGCTCCTTGGCCTTGCGGTACAGGCGCGAACGCTGACCGCGGTAGCCGGAGGCCTGCTCGAGGATCGCCCGGCGCTTCTTGTGGGCGTTGACTGCCCGCTTGACGCGTGCCACTTGTTAACTCCTTGTAGCGGGGCCGTGGGTGTCCTCACACGGCCCGGAAACGATTGGGTCCCGGTCCTGGCGTACGGCGCGCGGCGGTCGGGGGCCGACCGGGCGCCGCCGCGTCACTTGCCGAGAAGCTTCTTGATCTTCTTGGCGTCGCCCGGGGCCATCTCGGCGTTGCCGGTCAGGCGACGCGTCAGACGGGACGACTTGTGCTCGAGCAGGTGGCGCTTGCCGGCGCGCTCACGGAGCACCTTGCCGGAGCCGGTGACCTTGAAGCGCTTGCTGGCACCGCTGTGCGACTTGTTCTTCGGCATAGCGCCGTTCTCTCCTCGTGGGTGGCGCTCCGGTGCCCGGTCGCGAGAACCGGGCACGGTGGAGCGTCGCTCTTGTATCGGGTGGGACGGGTGTCCCCGGGATCACGCCTCGGCCGGGGCCTCGGTGTCGGCGTCTACCTCGGCGTCGGCATCGGCAGGGTTCTGCGAGCGACCGGGGTTGGCCTTCGCGGACGCCTTGCGGGCCTCCTGCGCCTGGCGGGCCTCGGCCATCGCCTCGGTCTTCTTCTTGTGCGGACCGAGAACCATGATCATGTTGCGGCCGTCCTGCTTCGGGTTCGACTCCACGAAACCGAGGTCCTGGACGTCCTCCGCGAGCCGCTGCAGCAGCCGGTAGCCCAGCTCGGGCCGGGACTGCTCGCGACCACGGAACATGATCGTGATCTTGACCTTGTCGCCCTGCTTGAGGAACCGGACGACGTGACCCTTCTTGGTGTCGTAGTCGTGCGGGTCGATCTTCGGCCGGAGCTTCATCTCCTTGATGACCGTGTGCGCCTGGTTCTTGCGCGCCTCACGGGCCTTCATGGCCGACTCGTACTTGAACTTCCCGTAGTCCATGAGCTTGCACACGGGCGGACGGGCGTTCGCCGCGACCTCGACCAGGTCCAGGTCGTACTCCTGCGCAAGCTCCAGTGCCTTCGCGAGCGGCACGATGCCGACCTGCTCGCCACTGGGACCGACAAGTCGCACCTCGGGAACGCGAATCCGGTCGTTGATGCGGGGCTCGGCGCTGATGGATCCTCCTCGGTAGCACCATGCGGCCGCCTGGCGGACAGCCGCGTACGTCTTTGCAAGACTGACCTGACCGCGCCGAAGCAGAAAAAATGCCCCGGACGATCACACGCGGGCTCCTCGCACTACCGGAGCGACCGCCGCGATGCCACGGGGCGCACTTTCGGACGGCTTCCTCGCTCGGGGCGACGGCTGCCGTCTGACCGGGGTTGACCCGCCGTCCTGAAGGGCGGTCGGGTGGGAGTTCGGAGCCTCCACTTGTGGGCCGAGCACCAGGGGGTGTCCGGCCGGTCGTCCACCAGGTTAGCAGGATCGCTTGACAACGACCAATCGCAGGCCGTACCGGAGCACGGCATATCGTGTGGGCATGAGTGAGACCCCTCCTGAGAGCCCCGACTTCGACGCGATGGCCCGCGACATCGCCGAGGTCCCCGCCGTCGAGGTGATCGTGACGGTCGCCGTCAACCTGATGAGCGCCGCCGCCGTGAAGCTCGGCCTGACGGAGGAGGGCGACAAGTACAAGGACCTGGACGAGGCCCGCAAGCTGGTGACCGCGCTCGCCGGCCTGCTGGACGCGAGCGCGACCGAAATCAGCTCCTTCCACGCCGCGCCGCTGCGCGACGGGCTGAAGTCGCTGCAGCTCGCCTTCCGCGAGGCGTCGGTCGTGCCGGACGAGCCGGGCCAGGGCCCCGGCGAGAAGTACACCGGCCCGATCTACGGCTGACCGGCGCGGGCCCCCGCCCCGTCACTCCTTCCCGCGTCCCCCCGTCACTCCTTCACGTACAAGGGCTCGCCCGGCGGCGTCGCCCCGGCCGGCAGCAGTGCCAGGTCGAGGCCGCGCACCAGGCGGGCCCTCAGTGTGTCGCTGGCCGCCAGGCGCCCGGCGACGGCGCGGGCGGCCTCGGCCGGGGCCATGGCGGCGGACGGGTCCAGGACCAGGGCGAGGGTGCCGTCGGCCTGCCCCGGCCCGAGGTGGGCGCGCAGCACGGCCGGTTCGGCGGCCACCGCCTCGCGCACGGCCTCGCGCACGGCCGGGTCGGCGAGCGGGTCGGTGCTGGTGCGGCCCTCGGCGAGCGCGAGCAGGGCCGCTCCGGACAGCTCGAACGGCACCGGTCCGGCCACGTCCAGCACCACGGTGTCCGCCTTCTCGTGCGCGGCGGCCCGCAGCGCCTGGTGCAGGGGTACGGCGACGGGGCGGGCCCCCGGGTCCCAGCGGGCGAGCGAGTCGGTGGAGGTGAAGGCGGGCAGGGCCGTGCGGCCGCCGGCCTTCAGGGTGGGCACGGCCATCTCGCTGGTCTTCTCGCGGCGCAGCCGGTTCTCGTCCTCCTCGACCTCGCCGAGCACGGCCACGACGGGCACGAGCAGCCGGGCGCCCTCGAGGGCCTCCAGCACCGGTCCCAGGGCGGTGCGGTCCTCGGCCCAGGCGGCGAGCGCGGCGCTCAGCCGGGGGTCGGCGGAGCCGTCGTCGTCGGAGTAGCCGGGGTCGGGAATGTTCATGTTCGCCACGGTGCCCGACCCTATCCGGGGCGGCTCCCTCAAGGTCTCCTCAGGGCCCCCTGAGGATCCGGGCCCGCTCCGGCGGGCCGGCCACCGCCGTATCGTCGTCGGCATCACCGTCGGCGTCGGCGTCGTTGGCGGAGAACAGCGGAAGGGATCGGTGGAGGCGGTGACGGGGACGGAGACGGCCGCGGACCGTACGGCGCTGCCGGCCGCCGCGATGCGGTCGGTGACGGTGGCCGAGGGCGCCGCCGTCTCGGTGGCGGTGCTCGACCTGGGCTCGGGGCACAGCGCGGTGTACGGCACCGGCGCGTTCGACACGGCGAGCATCGTGAAGGTCGACATCCTGGCGGCGCTGCTGCTGCAGGCGCAGGACGCGGGGCGGTGGCTGACCGCCCAGGAGCAGACGTACGCCACCGCGATGATCGAGAACAGCGACAACGACTCGGCCTCCGCCCTGTGGCGGGCCATCGGGCGGGCCGGTGGCCTGGACGCGGCGAACCGGCGTCTCGGGCTGACGGACACCACGGGTGGCGAGGGCACTCTGTGGGGGCTGACGCAGACCACGGCGGCCGACCAACTCACCCTGCTGCGGCAGGTCTTCGGCTACGGCTCGGGGTCGCACGGGTCGAGCGGGCCGAGCGGGCCGAGTGAGCTGAGCGCGGCCTCACGGGCGTATGTGCAGGGCCTGATGGGACGGATCGCCGAGGGTCAGGACTGGGGCGTGTCGGCCGCCGCCGACGGCTCGGCGTGGGCGCTGAAGAACGGCTGGCTGGCCCGCGGCACGACCGGTCTGTGGGACGTGAACAGCATCGGTCGCGTGACGTCCGGCGGCACCGGTTACTTGGTGGCCGCGCTCTCCAACGGCAGCGCCACAAAGGAGAAGGGCGTCGCGCTGGTGGAGGCGGCGGCGCGGGCGGCGGTGTCGGCCATCGGCAGGGCGGGCTGACCGCGTCCGGTGCGACGGGACGACCTCTTTCCGCGCGACGGGACGACCGCGCTATCGCGGCCGTCTCACCTCGTCCACGGCCGGAAGGCGGCCCCGGCGCCTGCCTCGTCGTCGCGTTCGCGGCGGCCGCGCCACAGGACGATCGCGGCGACCAGCAGTACGCCGCCGGCGCCGCCCGCGAGGGGGCCCGCCCAGTCGGCGGGGCCGTCGCCCGGCTCGGCGGCGTCGGGGCCCGGGCCGAAGTACTTGTCGCCGTACGCCGCCGGACGCAGGTTCCGCGGCTGGAGGCGGGCCGCCGCGCGTATGGCGGCCACCGGGTCGACGAAGCCGAAGCCGCGGGAGTCGTCGTGGCCGTCGACGGGTGCGTTGCGGGCGGTGTCCTCCAGGAGCTTCTTGACCTGCGCCGGGGTCAGTCCCGGGTGGGCCGACTTGACCAGGGCGACCACTCCGGAGACGAAGGCGGAGGCCGCGCTCGTGCCCCAGCCCTCGTAGTACTTGTGGTCGGGGTCGGCGATGACGACGTCGACGCCGGGCGCGCTGATCGTGGCGTACCAGCGGCGGGTGGAGAACGCGGCGCGGGTGCCGTAGCGGTCGACGGCGGTCGCGGCGATCACACCCGGGTAGGCGGCGGGGTAGGAGATGTGGTCGCCCTTCTCGCCGCCGTTGCCGGCCGAGGCGACGACGACCACGCCCTTGCGCAGGGCGTACTGGACGGCCTCGTCCTCCGTGGGTTCGGGGTGCGCGGAGGCGGAGTCGTCGCCGAGGGAGAGGTTGATGACGTCGGCGCCGTGGTCGGCGGCCCAGCGGATGCCGTCGGCGAGGGCGTTGCCGCGGGTGGTGCGGGCGCGGGCGCGGGCCGGGTCGCCGTCCTCCAGGATCACCCGCACGGGCAGGATCCTCGCCTCCGGGGCGATGCCCATGACTCCGTCGGAGTCCCCGGCGCCATGGCCGTGACCGGCGATGATGCCGGCCATGGCGGTGCCGTGGCGGGCCCAGTTCCGGTCGCCGGGCCGTGCGCCGAAGCCGATCATGTCCTTGGCGGGCAGGACGTTGCCGGACAGGTCGGGGTGGTCGGCCTCGACCCCGGTGTCCAGTACGGCGACGGTGACTCCCTTGCCCTTGGTGGTCCGCCAGGCCTCCTGGGTGTGCAGGGCGTCCAGGGCCCACTGCTGGGCGCGTATGCCGTCCGCGTGTGCGGTGGTGGCGGGGACCAGGGCGAGCGAGGTGGCCAGCAGCAGGCTCAGCGCGCCGGTCCTCCGGGTGACGGGCGTGGTCTTCCGTACGGTGCTCACGAGGGCTTCTCCGTGGCCGTACCGGCGTTGTTCCTGCGCAGGCCGCGTTCGATGCGGTCGGCGAGGCCCTGGGCCTCGTTGCCCAGGCCCGCCTGGGCGGCGGCCGTGGTGGCGCCCGCGCGCAGGGCGTCGGCGGCGGGCTGCGGGGTGTCCACGGTGCGGCCGTCGGCCCAGCCGGAGACGGCGTAGACGATCACGGGGGCCTCGGCCAGTACGTGGATGGCCCAGGAGGCGCGCTGTCGGTCGCCGAAGGCGGCGGCGACGGTGCCCTTGGCGGCGTAGGGGCGCGGCATGAGGTCGGTGCGCTTGTCCAGGCCCTCGCTCTTGAAGCGGGCGGCGAGGGCGCTCATGGCGGGTGCGTCGGCCTTGGTGAAGAGCAGGCCGACGGTGGTGACGTAGCTCTGGGTGGCGTCGGTGTAGGTGGCGCGCAGCAGGCGGGCGCAGCCCACGGGGGCGAGCGCCTTGCGCAGCAGCGGGTCGAAGGCGCCCGCGCAGCCGCTGTCGGGTGCGACGGCGATGCGCGTCCAGGTGCGGTCGGCTCCGCCGGGGCCGGCGCCGGTGCCCTGGACGGTGGGCGGGAAGAGCTGGTCGACGGGGACGCTGTGCCAGAGGGTGCTCGCGGCCGCGAAGCCACCGGGTGCGCCGGGGCTCCCTTCGCCGCCGGTGAGCCAACTGCCGGTCACGGCACCGCCGATGAGGCCCGCGCCGAGTACCACGCAGGCCACGGCGACGGCGGTGCGGGTGCGCAGCCGCCCGCCCAGGGGCCGGGCCCGCCCGTGCTCGTCGTACCCCTCGGGTTCGCCCAGTGCCACGACGGGCCGTACGCCGCCGCCGAACGTGCCCAAGGGCGCGCTCCAGGAGAACGCCGGGTCCGGCGACAAGGATCCCTCCACCGGCCGCGGCGGCGTTCCCCGCCCGGGAACGACCCGCAACCGCGCGGTGCTCTCCCCGGCCCCCGGCGCCTCGGCCGCCCCGGACGGCACGAAGGGCCGAGGGACCGAGGACGCCTCGGACGGCACGTCCGGACTGTGGGTCGGCGGTGCCGGCCTTCCGGCCGCAGGGCGCGGCGGCACGGTGCCGGGCCCGGCGTGGGACGCGGTGTGCTGCCCGGTCCCACCCGCGCCACCACCGCCGTCCCGCCCGGTGTTGCCCACGCCCGGGTCGGTGTTCCGGCCGGATGTGCCGGAGCCGGTGGTGCCGCGCGGCGGTGGGCTGTCCGGGAAGCGGGCCGGGGCCGGGGCCGGGGGTGGCGGGCTGTCCGGGAAGCGGGCCGAGGCCGGGGGTGGTGGGGCCGTGGTGCCATGTGCCGGCGGCGTGGTCGAGGTCGAGAGGCCCGTACGGCGGAAGTCGTGGCGGCCCGGCCCGCGCAGCGGGGCGGAGGGCGCGGCCGCGCCCGGGCGCTCACCGGTGCCGTTCGCCGCACCGGCACCGCCCGGACCACCGGCACCACCGGCACCGCCGGCACCGCCGGCACTGTTCGTGTCATCGGGCGACGCAGGTCCCCCGGGCCTGGCCGGGGAATGGTGGGGGTTGTGCGGGGGGTGTGGGGGCCGGGGTGGGACGGGGGCGTGGCGCGCTTCCGTGCTCATGCACCCCCCGTTTCCTCGTGCCCGGGCCGTTTCCCGTGGGCGGCCGTCCTCGTTGCCCCGCCCGGCGCGGACTGCTCGTCACCGGGCACGCATACCCGTACGAGCGAACTGCCATCCCGGCTCAACGACGCGGCCGGAATCGTTCCGCCGTTCGTCGCGCGGTCCGTGCGCGTCACTCTACGGGTTGCCCGGGCCCCTGAGGGAACTGGTCCGCGAGGGCGGGGCATCTGCCCGGAACGTCCCCCTACCCTGCGGTAATCGCGTCTGGCAGGCTTCGTCCATGACCGCGCTCGCCGCCGACCGGGCCCGTTACGACCGGGCCACCGCGCATCTCGACGCCCCCGTCGCGATCGTCGATCTGGACGCCTTCGACGCCAACGCCGACGACCTCGTCCGCCGGGCCGGCGGCAAGCCGGTCCGGGTCGCCAGCAAGTCCGTACGCTGCCGCGCCCTGCTGGAACGCGTCCTCGCCCGGGACGGCTTCGCGGGGATCATGTCGTTCACCATGGCCGAGTCGCTGTGGCTGGCCCGCTCCGGATTCGACGACGTGCTCCTCGCGTACCCGTCCGCCGACCGCGCCGCCTTCGCCGAACTCGCCGCCGACCCCAAGCTCGCCGCCGCCGTGACCGTCATGGCCGACGACCCGGCGCAGCTCGACCTGATCGACGCCTCGCGCGGCGGCGGCCGTGAAGTGGTGCGCGTCTGCCTGGAGTTGGACACCTCGCTGAAACTGCTGGGCGGCCGGGTGCGGGTCGGCGCGCGCCGCTCGCCGCTGCACTCCCCCGCCCAGGTCGCCGAGATGGCCCGTACCGTGGCCCGGCGGCCGGGGTTCCGGCTGGTGGGGATCATGGCGTACGAGGGCCATGTCGCGGGCGTGGGCGACGCGGTGGCCGGTCGGCCGCTGCGCTCGCGGGCGATCCGGCTGATGCAGGCGGCCGCGCGCAAGGAACTGGCCGAGCGCCGCGCGGCCGTGGTGCGGGCGGTCCGTGCGGTGGCGCCGGACCTGGAGTTCGTCAACGGCGGCGGCACGGGCAGCGTCCAGCACACGGCCGCGGAGGACGCCGTGACGGAGATCGCTGCGGGCTCGGGGCTGTACGTCCCGCGGCTGTTCGACAACTACACGTCGTTCCGGGGCCGTCCGGCCGCCCTGTTCGCCGTGCCGGTGGTGCGGCGGCCCGGTGTCGGGGTGGTGACCGTCCTCGGCGGCGGCTACCCGGCCTCCGGCGCGGCCGGCCAGGACCGGCTGCCGGTGCCGTACCTGCCCGAGGGGCTGCGCTACGACCCCCAGGAGGGCCCCGGCGAGGTGCAGACCCCGCTGCTCGGCTCGCCGGCCGACGATCTGCTGATCGGCGACAAGGTGTGGTTCCGGCACGCGAAGGCCGGCGAGCTGTGCGAGCGGTTCGACGCGCTGCACCTGGTCGAGGGGGACCGTGTGACGGCCACTGTCCCGACGTACCGCGGCGAGGGCCACACCTTCCTCTAGGACCCCGGGGGTCGCTACAGCGGTGTCACGTACGCCCCCGAGATGCCGCCGTCCACCAGGAAGTCGGTGGCGTTGACGAAGGAGGAGTCGTCGCTGGCGAGGAAGGCGACGGCGGCGGCGATCTCGTCGGCCTCGGCGAACCGCCCGAGCGGGATGTGCACCAGGCGGCGCGCGGCCCGCTCGGGGTCCTTGGCGAACAGCTCCCGCAGCAGCGGGGTGTTGACCGGCCCCGGGCACAGCGCGTTCACGCGGATGCCCTCCCGCGCGAACTGCACGCCCAGCTCGCGGGACATGGCGAGCACGCCGCCCTTGGACGCGGTGTAGGAGATCTGCGAGGTGGCCGCGCCCATGCGGGCCACGAAGGACGCGGTGTTGATGATGGAGCCCCTGCCCTGGCGGCGCATGTAGGGGATGGCGGCCTTGCAGCACAGGTAGACGGAGGTGAGGTTGACCTCCTGGACGCGCTTCCACGCCTCCAGGCCGGTCTCCAGGATGGAGTC
>NZ_BMVJ01000012.1:68823-83020 GCF_014650655.1 Streptomyces anandii JCM 4720 | reverse complement strand
GTCGTCGGGCGGCGAGATGCCCGCGTTGTTGAAGGCGACGTCGACGCTGCCGTAGGTGTCGTGGGCCGTCGCGAAGAGGGCCTCGACCTGCTCGGGGTCGGTGACGTCGGTGAGCACGAAGAGGCCGCCGGTCTCCTCGGCGGCCGCCTTGCCGCGTTCCTCGTCGACGTCGGCGCACACCACGTGTGCGCCCTCGGAGGCGAGGCGGCGGGCGGAGGCCAGTCCGATGCCGCTGCCGGCTCCGGTGACGACGGCGGTACGGCCGGCCAGCCGGCGGCAGATGATGTCCTCGGTCACTGTGCGGGGCCCTCCGTGCTGATGAAGACGTTCTTGGTCTCGGTGAAGGCGGTCAGCGCGTCCGGGCCGAGCTCACGACCGAGCCCGGACTGTTTGAACCCGCCGAACGGGGTCCAGTAGCGGACGCTCGCATGGGAGTTGACCGACAGGTTGCCGGCCCGGACGGCCCGTGAGACGCGCAGGGCACGGCCGAGGTCCCGGGTCCACAGCGACCCGGCGAGTCCGTACGGGGTGTCGTTGGCGAGGCGGATCGCGTCCTCCTCGTCGGTGAACGGCAGCAGTACGGCGACCGGTCCGAAGATCTCCTCGCGGGCCGCCGCCGAGTCGGGCCGCTCGCCGGTCAGGACGGTCGGCGGGAACCAGAAGCCGGGCCCGTCGGGGGCGCTGCCGCGCAGTGCGGGGGCGTCCTCGGGGACGCATGACCGTACGCGTTCGAGCTGCCGGCGGGAGATCAGCGGGCCCATACGCGTCTTCTCGTCGGCCGGGTCGCCCACGACGACGGCGGCGAGCGCGTCGGCGAGGAACGCGCGCGCCTCCTCGTACACGGACTCATGGACGAGGACGCGGGTGCGGGCGCAGCAGTCCTGGCCGGAGTTGTCCAGGAAGGAGAACGGGTCCAGGGCGGCGGTGAGTTCGGCGTCGGCGAAGACGATGTTCGGGCTCTTGCCGCCGAGTTCGAGGGTGACCGGCTTGACGTGCCGGGCGCAGCGCTCCATGACCTCGCGGCCGGTGCGGGTGGATCCGGTGAACACGATCTTGGCGACGTCCGGGTGGTCCACCAGGGCGCGTCCGGCGATGTGGCCGTGGCCGGGCAGCACTTGGAAGAGGTGCTCGGGCAGGCCGGCGTCGAGGGCGAGTGCGGCGAGCCGCAGCGCGGTCAGCGGGGTGGTCTCGGCGGGCTTGAGGACGACGGCGTTGCCCGCGGCGAGCGCCGGGAAGGAGCCCCAGGCGGCGATGGGCATGGGGAAGTTCCAGGGGGCGATCACGCCGACCACGCCCAGGGGTTCCTGGAAGGTGACGTCCCAGCCGCCGGGCACGGGGATCTGCCGGCCCAGCAGGCGCTCGGCGCCGCCGGCCGCGTAGAGCAGCAGGTCCCGGGCGTTGCCTGCCTCCCAGCGGGCGTTGCCGATCGGATGGCCGGCCTCGCGGACCTCCAGCAGGGCCAGTTCCTCGGCGTGGGTGTCGACGACGTCGGCGAAGCGGCGCAGCAGGCGGGCGCGGTCCGCGGGCGCGGCGGCCGCCCAGGACCGCTGTGCGGCCGCGGCGCGGGCGACCGCCCGGTCGATGTCGTGGGCGTCGGCGGCGGGGACGGTGGCGACGACCTCCTCGGTGGCGGGGTTGATCACCTGGAGGAGCTGTTCGTGCTGTTGCTGGTCGTGCTGGTGCTGGTCGGTCAAGGAGGCCCTCACATGCGTTCGAAGGAGCGGCGCAGCTCCCAGTCGGTGATCGCGGCGTCGTAGGCGTCCAGTTCGACGCGCGCCATGTTGCGGTAGTGCGCGACGACCTCGTCGCCGAAGGCGGCCTCGGCGATCGCGCTGTTCTCCCACAGGTCGGCGGCCTCTCGGAGGGTGGCCGGGACGTGCTCGTAGTCGGCGGCGTAGGCGTTGCC
Source organism: Streptomyces anandii JCM 4720 (assembly GCF_014650655.1). GTDB lineage: Bacteria > Actinomycetota > Actinomycetes > Streptomycetales > Streptomycetaceae > Streptomyces > Streptomyces anandii. Next base: position 81,114 of record NZ_BMVJ01000012.1, on the reverse strand, counting down.
CGGGCAGGGCTCGGGCAGCGGGAGCTTGTGCTCGACGCCGTGCAGGCCGGCGGCGACGAGTCCGGCCACCGCGAGGTGCGGGTTGACGTCGCCGCCGGGCAGCCGGTTCTCGAAGCGCAGGGAGTGGCCGTGGCCGACGACGCGGAGGGCGCAGGTGCGGTTGTCGTGGCCCCAGGCGACGGCGGTGGGGGCGAAGGAGCCGGGCTGGAAGCGCTTGTAGGAGTTGATGCCGGGCGCGTAGAGCAGGGCGAACTCCCGCAGCGCCGCCAGTTGTCCGGCGAGGAAGTGGCGCATGACCTCGGACATGCCGTGCGGGTCGCCGGGTGCGCCGGCCATGACGCTGTGGCCGTCGGCGTCGGCGAGCGAGAGGTGGATGTGGCAGGAGTTGCCCTCGCGTTCGTTGTACTTGGCCATGAAGGTGATCGAGACGCCTTCCTGGGCGGCGATCTCCTTGGCGCCGGTCTTGTAGACGGCGTGCTGGTCGCAGGTGACGAGGGCCTCGTCGTAGCGGAAGGCGATCTCGTGCTGGCCGGGGTTGCACTCGCCCTTGGCGGACTCGACGGTGAGCCCGGCGCCGGCCATGTCGTTGCGCAGCCGCCGCAGCAGGGGCTCGATGCGGCCGGTGCCGAGGATCGAGTAGTCGACGTTGTACTGGTTGGCCGGGGTGAGCCCGCGGTAGCCGGCGTCCCAGGCCTGCTCGTAGGTGTCCTTGAAGACGATGAACTCCAGCTCGGTGCCGACCCGGGCGGTGAGACCGTGCTCGGCGAGGCGCTCCAGCTGACGGCGCAGGATCTGGCGCGGCGCGGCGGCGACCGGGGTGCCGTCGTGCCAGGCGAGGTCGGCGACGGCCAGCGCGGTGCCCGCGTTCCAGGGGACGCGGCGCAGGGTGGCGAGGTCGGGGTGCATGGCGAAGTCGCCGTAGCCGCGGTCCCAGGAGGACATGGCGTAGCCGTCGACGGTGTTCATCTCGGTGTCGACGGCGAGGAGGTAGTTGCAGCCCTCGGTGCCGTGGTGGAGGACCTCGTCGAGGAAGAAGCGGGCGGCGAACCGCTTGCCCTGGAGGCGGCCCTGCATGTCGGGGAAGGCGAGGACGACCGTGTCGATCTCGCCGCTCGCGACGAGCGCGTGCAGTTCCTCTACGCCGAGCGGGGGTGTGCGGTCTGCCACGGGAGGGCCTCCTTCGGCCTGCTGCGCCAAAGCCGTCCGGCCGTCACGGCCGTCGCGGCCATGACGCGGTGGCCATAAGGTATGGGTGATGACCATTGCCTGGGAAGGGGGCGCGGCCGGATGGCGCAGGGCACCGAACCGGACGGGCCGGCCGACCGCCTCGCTCCGGTGCTGCGGCCGGTGCGGGCGGGCAACGGCTTCGAGGAGGCGCTGGAGCAGATCCTCCAGGTGGTGCGGCTCGGCCTGGTGCCGGGCGGCGGGCGGCTGCCGTCCGAGCGCGAGCTCGCTCAGCGGCTGGGGATCAGCAGGGTGACGCTGCGCGAGGTGCTCAGGGTGCTCCAGGACCAGGGGCTCGTTCAGGCGCGGCGGGGGCGCTACGGGGGCACGTTCGTGCTGCCGCGCGCGGACGCGGGCGGCGAGGACGAGCTGCGGCGGCGGATCGCCGGGGTGGACGTCGAGGACGTCCTGCGCTTCCGGGAGGTGCTGGAGGTGGGCGCGGCGGGTCTGTGCGCCGCGCACGGGCTGACGGCAGGGCAGGCGGCGCGGCTGCGCGCGGCGCTGGACCGCACGCGCGACGCGCCCCCGGCGGAGTACCGGCGCGTGGACACGATGCTGCACCTCACGCTCGCCGAGCTGAGCGGCTCGCCCACGCTGGCCGCGCAGTACGCGGGGGTACGGGCCACGGTGAACGGCCTGCTCGACTGCATCCCGCTGCTGGTGCGCAACCTGGAGCACTCCCAGCGGCAGCACGGCGCGCTGGTGGAGGCGGTGCTCACGGGGGACGCGGAGGGCGCGCGGGAGGCGATGCGGGAGCACTGCGCGGGGACGGCGGCGCTGCTGCGGGGCTTTCTGGCCTGAGGGGGCTTGCCGCCGGGGCCGGCGGTCGCCCAAGGTGATCGGGCAAAGGTAGTCGACCGCACCATTGCGGGCGGGGAGGACCGTATGACCGTACGACCGCTGATCGGCGTCAGTACGTATCTGGAGGCCGGGGCGCGCTGGGGCGTGTGGGAGCTGGAGGCGGCGCTGCTGCCGGCCGGCTACCCGCGGCTGGTGCAGCGGGCGGGCGGGCTGGCCGCGATGCTGCCGCCGGACGAGCCGGAGCGGGCCGCGGGCGCGGTGGCGCGGCTGGACGGGCTGGTGATCGCGGGCGGCCCGGACGTCGAGCCGGTCCGCTACGGCGCCGAGCCCGGCCCGCGCACCGGGCCGCCCTCCCCCGCGCGGGATGCCTGGGAGCTGGCGCTGATCGAGGCGGCCCTCGCCGCGCGCGTCCCGCTGCTCGGCATCTGCCGGGGCATGCAGCTGCTGAACGTGGCCCTCGGCGGCACCCTGGTGCAGCACCTCGACGGGCACGCCGAGGTGACCGGCGTCTTCGGCGGGCACGCGGTCAAACCCGTCCCGGGCACGCGGTACGCGGCCGCCGTCCCCGAGGAGACGACCGTGCCCACCTATCACCACCAGGCCGTGGACCGGCTCGGCGCGCACCTGGTCGTGTCGGCCCACGCGGCGGACGGCACGATCGAGGCGGTCGAGCTGCCACCGGCGAAGGGCTGGGCGCTGGGCGTGCAGTGGCATCCGGAGATGGGCGAGGACCCGCGGGTGATGCGGGCGCTGGTGGAGGCCGCCGGCGTGGACGCTACGCGCGGGTGAGGGACAGCAGTTCGCGGGCCGGGCCCGTGGGTCGGTGGCCGGTGGGCCAGACCGCTCTCAGATCGCGGCGCAGGGCCACGCCGTCCACCGGGACGGTCACCAGACGGCGCAGGGACAGTTCCTCGCCGACCGCGAGTTCGCTCAGCACGGCCGGGCCCGCCCCGCTCACCGCGGCGGCCTTCACCGCGGTGGTCGAGGACAGCTCGATCAGCGGGCGCGCCAGGCCGCCCAGCGCCACGTCGAGGACCTGACGGGTGCCCGAACCGGTCTCGCGCAGGATGAGCGGGGTCGAGGCCAGCTCCCGCGCGGACATCGGGCGCCGGCGGCGGGCCCACGGGTGACCCGGTGCGGTCACCAGGATCAGCCGGTCGTGGGCGATCACCACGGAGTCCAGACCGGACGGCACCGAAAGCCCCTCCACGAAGCCGAGGTCCGCCTCCCCCGCCAGCAGCCGCTCCGCCACCACGGCGGAGTTCCCGGCGAGCAGCGACACCGCCGTGTCCGGGCGCCGGGAGCGCAGCGCGATCAGCCACCCCGGCAGCAGGTACTCCGCGATCGTCATGCTGGCCGCGACCCGCAGCCGCGAGTCCCGCCGGTCCCGCAGCGCCTGCGCGCCCGCGTCGAAGGCCTCGGCCGCCTCCACCACCCGCCGCGCCCAGTCGGTCACCAGCGCGCCGGCGTCCGTCAGCCGCGAACCGCGCGGCGAACGGTCCACGAGCGCCACGCCCAACTGCCGCTCCATGGAACGGATCCGGCTGCTCGCCGCGGGCTGTGTGATGCCGAGCTCACGCGCCGCCCCGCCCAGGCTGCCCAGCCGCGCCACCGCCAGCAGCAGTTCCAGCGCACCCAGATCCGGCACCCGGTGGGCCAGCGAGGCCGCGGGCGGCCGGCCCGCCCCGCTCCCGTCCATTCCGGCGGCCCTCCTGGTCCCTCGCTCCGGCCGTCGCGCTTCCCGTCGCTCTGCCCGTCAAGGCGACCGCTCGGCCATAAACCCAGCTTATGCCTCTGCCTGGCAGGCAGGTACCAGCCGAGGCATCCAGGCCCCTCCCTACCAGGGGCTACGCAGCGGCGAGCGGTCTCCCGGGTCCACCTGGAGAACGGCCGGCCCGCCACGTCGGGTATCACGCCCGGTATCACGGCCTGGACCTGCGGATTCGCCTCAACTCCCGTAAACGAAGCGGCAGTTGGTGTGGACTCTCGTGACTACTCACCGTAATATTTGACTACAGGCAGTCACCAAGCGGTGACCGCCCCGGAACAGGAAGAGGAAGAGACGATGGCGCAGACCGCAGCCTCCAAGACCACCGCCGCCAAGGCCTCCAAGCCCGCTCCCGCCGCCACCGAGACGCCCGCCGCGCCGGTCGCGGACGACCTCAGCGCGCTTCTCACCCCGCAGCGGTATGAGGCGGGCACCAGCACCGTCCCCCAGGAGGTCGCCACCTTCGTGGAGAACGCGTTCGAGGCGTGGCAGAAGGACAAGAACGCCTGGCAGATCGTGACCCTCAGCAGCCCTGAGAGGGTTGAGCTCATCTTCAAGCAGGCTCGTCGCTACTGCTTCGACCGGGAGACCAAGCTGACGTTCCAGCGTCGCCGCACCGAGAACACCAACGAGCTCGTCTACCGAGTGCGGGACAAGATCGCAGCGAAGCGCACCAAGAAGTAACAGCCACCCCCAGAGCGGCGTGACGCGGAACAGCGCGTCACGCCGCTTCTCGTTGCGCTGAGAGACGTGCACCGCGGCTGTGGCCAGCCACCCTGGGAGTGCGCAGCTCACAGGCGGGGCGCCCGCCCTGGGCACGCACTCACACACGCAGTGATAGTGAGACGAGAGCGAGGCGAGGAGGAGCTGAAGCTCACGACTTCACGCGCTGATCGTGGTCGGGCGAGACGAGCGTGGTGAGGCAGCGATGAGCGAGATGGTGAGGCGAGTGAGCGTGGAGATCGTGAGCGTGGCGATGGCCCTGACCTCTCGCTTATAGGGCGCCGTGGTGCCAGGACACCACCAGAAAATCACAATCCAGATCTTGGAAGACCTAATTCGTGATCAGCTTGTATCACCACGCCTGAGGTGATGCGCTCCTCTCACATATCTCTCTCGGAGTTTCCCGCGCACGTAAGCGTGTCCACACCTTTCGCCTACCGCAGCGCCTCGATCGCCCGGAGAACCAGCTCCCGCGCCTCCGCCCCGTACACCGCCATGGAGCGCAGCAGCTCGAACGTCTTGACGTACAGCGCGACCTCCGACGGCTGCGTCACCTTCACCTCCGCCGAGACCAGCTCCACCGACGCGAGCTTGTCGTCGTAGACGTGGAACGACTCCTCCGGCCACTGAGTGCGCTCCCTGGTCGCCATCGGGATGACCCCCAGCGACACCGACGGGAGCGCCCCGGCGGTGAGGAGGTAGCCAAGCTGGGCCGCCATCGCGTCCTCGTCGGCCATCTGGCAGCGGAGCACGTGCTCCTCCAGCACGACGACGAACCGGTGCCCCGGCTCGTGGACCACGCGGGACCGCTCCACCCTGGCCCGCGCCGCGTCGAGGCTGTCGTCCTCCGGGAGGTCGCGGAACCGCGCGGCGGTCCGCAGGACGGCCGCCGCGTACCCCTCGGTCTGGAGGAGGCCCGGCACCACCGTGGACGAGTACAGCCGGAAGAGCTCCGTCTCGCGGTAGAACGCCGCCGCGCTGTCCTGGAGGTGCCGCAGGCCGTTGCGGACCTGGTGCCGCCACTCCCGGTACATCGACTCGGCGTTGAGCGAGAGGGTGATCAGGTCCTGGGCCTGGCCGGCCGCCCCGGTCGCCTCACACCAGGCGCGGATGTCCCGGGCGGACGGCGCGGTGAGGGCGTTCTCCACCCGAGAGGTCTTGGCGTGGTGCCAGCCGCACGCGGCAGCCAGCTCCTTCACCGTCAGCCCCGCCTCCTTCCGGAGGTCACGCAGGCGCCGGGCGACGGCCTCACGCGCGGCCTGGGCGGAGGAGGACGGGGAGACGGACATGGGTTCCTTGCCTGGCGGGACTGCTCTTACCGGAGCCTGTACTGGTCGTGCGGCGTGGCGCGGGCCCAGGCTCCCTCGAAGGCGTCCGCGCACAGCTTGACCGCCGCCGGGTCCTCCGAGAACTCCTGGCCGGCCCACACCCCGTCCCCGCTGAAGTGGTGCCAGCGGATCAGGCGGTCGTCGATCAGCCAGAAGTCGTTGCCGGGCAACGCGAGGTCGGACGCGCGGCGACGGGGCAGCCACCGTACCCGCTCCCCCGCGGCGACGTTGACGCCGGTGGCAGCGTGCTCGTAGCGGATGTACTCGCTCACCGGCTCGGAGACGACGCGAACCCGGCGGACGACCACGCCGCGCGCGACCGCCCCGGCGATGAGCTGAACCCACGGCGCCCAGTAGGCGGAGGTGGGGTCGGCGTCGCGCCGCCCGGTGCGCCGCCACTCGTCGAGGTCGGCGGCCTCCTCGTCCACCGCGTAGCTGTCGCGCATCTCCAGGTGAACGGCGCCCCGTTCGCAGCCCGCGAGGAGCTCAGCGAACGTCGGCTCGCTCGACGGCATCACAGGCCTCCCTCAGAAACGGCGCCATGCGGGCGGGGATGCGGATGACCGCCTCGTCGTCGGGGATGCCGACGGCGTGGCCGGGCACCTCGAACGCGGCGACCTCCGCCTCGGTCTCCCCGCCCGGCTTGTAGCCCTGGATCACGATGTCGTTGGTCTTCTCGTCGACGAACACGGTCGGACTCTTGTCCTGGCCGGTGGTCGGGTCGATGCCGATGAAGCGTAGCGGCACGGTGGTCTCCCCTGCTCTGGGTGTGCAGTTGTGTGCGTCCTAGTCTCCCCGTCGTGTGAGCCCGGTCAACCCTCGATGCGTCGTCAACTTCCAGCCTGATAGAGGGCCTTGCACACTTCTGCACATTCCTGGCTTTGGCTGACCCGGAGTTCTAGCCTCAGCAGTTCTAAGGAAGGACCCCCGCGAGGTGGACTAGACCTCCGGGGGCGTGGCCACAGCTACCGAGGAGCTGCAACATGGCAACTTCTACCAGCCAACCACCGCCCACCCAAGGGCGGGACCACCGCCCGCTCGACGTCGAGACCATGCGCGCCTGCGCGCGGCGTCTGCTCGCCGACGACGCCGAGCTTCCCACGGTCGAGGAGCTGGAGACGCTCACCCTTCAGCTGCGCGGCCACGTCATGCTGGCCGTGCCGGAGGTGGAGATGGCTGCCGGGGCCCTGCCCAGGGATGACGTGCCGCGCGCCTGCGCCCTGGCCTGCGTCGGCGAGGCCCGCATGCGGCTCAACCTGGAACCTGGCCACGCCTTGCCCGCCCAGGTCGCGCACGCCCAGCGCCTCGCCCGCTCCGTGAACGCCCTCTGTGACCACTACGAGAACCTCGGCGGGGGTGAGAACGGTGGGAGCACGCATTGAGTGGCAGTGGCAGGACGCCGGGTCCGGTCCCGGCCACATGCAGCGGGTCATCATCCACGACGACACGCCCAGCGACGATCCCGCCCTGGCCGCGTACCGCAGTCTCATCGACCACGGCCTGAGGTGCCGGACCTGCCGCACCACCGACGCGGACGGCTGGGCGAACAGCACCTGTGACGAGGCACGGTGGCTCCACCGCGCCTGGCGCCTGGCGCGAGGCGGCGCGTCCGCCCCAGCTGCCGCCAGCAGCAGCCCCGAGGGGAGCCCGGCAGCGTGAACCTCAACCGGAGGAAGGCCACCATCGCCTGCGTGGTGGCCTTTTGCGTGGCCAGCGTCATCTACAAGGCGACCAGCTCACACCCGGGCGACGATGGGACACCCAGCGCCGCCCAGCACGAGCCCCGTCACGCGTCACCGTCACCGTCCGCCACCCGCGCGGCGGCCAAGCCCACCGCTCAGCCCAGCGACCTGCCGCACCTCGACCACCAGGGCGACGGGCCGTCCAACTGCGTCATCCGCTACCGGGCGGCTGGCGGCAAGGCGGGGTGGGCGGTGTTCGCCTCCCGCCCTGGCACCGTCGAGCTGACGGCGACCACCACGGCGGGCAAGACCTACGCCAAGTCCTGGTACGCCGACACCAGTCACAACCGCACCGTCTACGTCACCGGCATGGACGTGGCCGTGCCGCTCACCGCCCTCAAGAGCATTGAGGGCACGCTCGTCGACGCCGACACCGCCAAGACGTACCGGTGCCTGGTGGGCCCGGAGGCGTAGCGGCGGAAATGACGACTGGCCGGCCTTCCCCGTGGAAGGCCGGCCAGTTCCGTGTCTGCACCTCTTCGAAGCCGCTCTTGCGGCGGTCCTACTGGTCCGCCTGGTAGGTCTCCCGGTCCTTGAGAAGCTCCCACGCCTTGATGTTCCAGTTCTGCGGCTCTACCACGATCGTCGGCCAAACCGTGCTCGTCGTGGTGATCTCGATCCTGTGGTACGGCAAGCTCCGGTTGATCTTGACGATCTCCACTGGCGGGAACTGGTTGGAACTGCCGCTCTCCGCGAAGAAGTGGAAGCCGCCCGTGTGTATGGGTACCGCTAGGCCGAGGACCGTCCCGTCACTGAACTTGGCATCCCGGCAGTACGCGGGGGTCGGGGCGCCACTGATGCCGACGGCGCTGTCCGCCGCGACCCGACGGTTCCACGCAAACACCACACGGTTGTGTACACGGGCATCCCACGCCCATCCAGCCGTAAGCAGCACGGCAAACACCGCCCACGAGTAGTTGTGCGTCGGGCCGGCCAGTCCTCCCGCGAAGAGCCCAAAGAACACTGCCGCGCCAACGATCTGGCTGGTATCCCAGCCAGCGACCTGCTGGTTGTAGGCGATTCTGTTTTTCCGGCCGCTGCGGTCTCTTGCCACTACTGCTCCTCGGGGCGCCCGTTCGTTGCGCTGACAGCGGCATTGTGGCTGACACCTGGTAAGCAACGGAGCGGTCCGGAACATCACAGACGAACGGTTCAGCAACGCTACTTACGCGGCGGCCCGCAGGTCACGGGTGATGACGCTGATCTGCCCCCTGGCGGCGCGGTCTTTCAGTCCCAGCCGCGGGCCGAGGCGCCTGGCACGGGCAGCGACGGTGTCCTCGGGGTAGGCCAGCAGGTCGGCCTCAACGAGAGCCCGTCTCGCAGCCCCTGAGGCCCGCGGTTTCCCTGGCAACGTGATCTTGGCAGGCTTGGCAGCCTCTGCCAGTTCCGTGGCGGCCTTCCGTGCCAGCGGTGCGACGTTCCAGCGACCCTGGTCCGGTGCCACGGCGAGAATGCCGTCTCGGACGAGGCGGTGAACCAGGCCGGGCATCTTGTCTGCGGGCGGGGCATAGCCCACCACCCGCTCGTACGCGGGCCGCAGCCTGGCGGTGAACTCAGCCATGCCGTCGCTGGGTTGGAGGGTGGCGGCGACCTCCACCGCGCACACGGCCTGCCGTCGCCACACCTCGTCCAGCACGGCGGCCTTGAGCGCGACCAGTGGCCGGCCAGCGCGAGCGTCCTCGTCCAAGCGCCTGACGGCTGCCCGTGTGACGCTGAGCGCGGCGGACGGGGCAAGACCGAGCCGCATCTCCATGACCTCGCGGGCGAGCAGCCGCAGCTTCAGGTCGTCAGGGCTGGTCACCTCACGACACCCGGCTGCCAGCTCGCCCGCGCGAGCGCCAGCTGACTGTGGTTGAGGGCGTCCCGTATGACCTTGAAGTCTCGGCCGTGACGGTTGAACTCCACGCTCATCGGATCCCTGGTGAACCTGAAGTTTCTGCCGTCGGGGCCGACTATCGATCCAACGGTGAGAAGCGTCAGCTTGCCACGTGAGAGGCCGCGGGACTTGTACCGGACGGCTGTGAGGCTGGCGACGGGCAGGTGACGTCTCCCGCGCCGTGAACCATGCGAGCGAGGAGCCCGCGACGGCGGATGGTGACGGTCTGGCCGTCGAACGTGATCGTGCCGTCGGTTCCCCTCGCGGTGAGAACTTGAAGTTGCTGGGTCGTGGGCTGCCGGTTCATGGGTTGTCGCCCTTCTCATTTGATGTGATCATGACATACTGGGGATGTTCGGATGGCACCACAGTTTGCGTGAACCGGCCTCCACGCCTTGCGCCTTCGCGGAGGCCGTTCTCTAGGTGCCCCGGTTGCGGCTGCGCTCGCCTCAGTCGCTGTCGCCCGGCTTGCCGGGCGCGTACCCGTACACCCTGTTCTGGCAGAGTGAGTCATCGGGGTAGTTCTTCTGGCACCAGTTGCCGACCTGGGTCAGGCAGTCACTCAGTGCCGTGGTTCCCATGCCGTTCTGGTTCTCAGGCTTGGCGCATGACGGCGGCTCCGGAGTGGACAGGTCGACGTAAGCGCTGAAACCGAGCAGCGCCACTCCCGCGACGGCGCTTACGGCTGCCGCCTTGCCCCGTCTGGTCATCCTGGTCCAGGTGTTCATGAGATGCAGTTCCCCTCCCTGTTGCGCCCCTGGCAAGCTCAACCGCTCGTCAGGCTGCGTCGTCATTCTCCGGTCCACGCCCACAGACGAAGCACCGGGCCTTGCCCTCCTGGATGAGGTGTCGGCGTTCCCGCATTCCCTCCAGCCGACGCTGACGCACCGCGGGGTCTCGCCATGAGGTGGCGACTGAGGTGGCGCGCGTGGCACTTGAGCTCGGCTTGGCCGTCTCACCAACTGGTTGGTCGTTCATGCGGCTAATCGAATCCTGACTCTGCGTAACCGTCCAACGTGATCTGACGAGTCGACTGTCACGTGAGCGGCGAGCCGAGATTCCCGTTATGGCGGGCCCGCCTCGGCCCGCTTGAGGCACGCCGAGAGCTTCCGGAACGGGAAACCCAGGCGCGGCCGGCCGCAACCTCTCGCGGACACTCAACCCCGCTCGTGGGCTGCCCCTGGGTTAGGCCGGCCAAGCGTCGGACGTAGGGCCAGCCCAGTTAACAGCCTTTGTCTGAAGGCGTTCGGGGATGTTGTCGGTTAAACCGGGTGTCTTGAGGCATCTGGGACTGCGATGCTCTGTGGATGCATCCGCTGTTTCATGTGCCTCCCACTGAGGTCACCTTGGACCTCGTCCAGGACTTCATCAACCTGAAGATCCGGGAAGGCCTCACGGTCGAGTACAAGCGCGCCGGTGACAAGCCGATCGAGGCGGTCGCGGCGCTCGCGAACACCTACGGCGGCCTGCTCTTCGTAGGCGTCGACGAGGGAGAGAAGGGCGTTCCCTCCGAGATCAGGGGCGTGCCTCTCGGCGAGAAGGAAAAGCTGGTCAACCAGATGGGCATGGGCTTCGCCCCGCCATGGTCACCCGAGGTGATCGAGGTGCCCTGCAACGAGCAGGGTGACAAGGTCGTCCTGGTGGTCCGCATTGACCGGGCAACCGTCCCGCGTCCGATCGTCCTCAACGGCTCGATCTTCGTGCGGCTGGACGCCCGCAACGAGAAGGCGAACCGGCAGATGATGCGGATGCTGCTGGACGACCCGAACTCACAGCCTGAGCCCCGGCCGTCGTCGGTTCGCCGTGGCCTAAACGTTCACGAGTCCCCGTTCCTCGCTCAGCCCAACGACCCGGACGTCGTCCTGCGTGCGGCGAGCGTCATGCGCCTCTGGGAGGGGGAGGAGCGGACGCGCTTCCCGAGCGGGCTGGCGGGGACGGTCACCGGGGCCTTGCAGGGCACGCGCGCACACCCGTTGCTGAGCCAGTTGGGGCTCGCCCTCGTGGGCGGCGGACAGATCGTCACCACGCCGTGGCGGCTCCTAGACGCCACGAGCCGACGGCTGCGGCTCCGGATGTCCACCGCTGGCACTGATGGCTCCGCTCCCTCGCGCCCTGGCGCGGAGATGACCTGTACGGTCGCCCTTGGCGGCGGCGAGCCGGCCTCCGAGCTTGAGGTCCTGTTCGACACCGCGTTCTGGCTGCCCGAGGGTGTCCCCCTGGGCCTGGACCTCTTCCTCCAGGTCTTCTACGACAGCGTGCCGATGGTGGCGAACACGCTCCTGCCGCACGTTGCTGAGGCGACGGTCGGCGTCAAGGCGATGCCAGCCCCACTGACGGAGATCCACGTCGCGGCACGGGACACGGTCGACGACTACGGTGACGCGACTCCCGTCAACCTGGAGGAGCTCGTGTCGCTGGGCTCGCTGGGTGAGAGGGTCGGCGGACGGTTCATCAGGCAGGGCGGCGAGACGGTGTTGCGCAGCCTGGTGAACCCGCCGCACTGGGACGAAGCCGTGCGAGAGGCGCTGGTCACCATGGCAATGGACTGGGGCTTCCCCGACCCCAAGTTCCCTTGACCTCACCCCGGACAGAGCGCCGTTGGCCGGCCAGACACGACGCTGGCCGGCCTTTGGCCTGTCGTTGGGGCTGAGTGACCGCGAGGGGCTGCGGACCGCCGCCCCTGCGAAACCAGTCAGGCCCGCCGAGAGCGGGCCTGAGAGGGGGACGAGCAGGCTTGGCTGGCCGTCAGTTGAGCTGCGTGACGCCCGCCGGGCCGCCGTTGACATCGTTGTAGTTCACCACCGCGACGCTCGCGAGCGCGGACGGGTC
>NZ_BMVJ01000012.1:62914-68802 GCF_014650655.1 Streptomyces anandii JCM 4720 | reverse complement strand
GGCGTTGGTCAGGGTGAGGTTTGAGAGGAACAGCGTGTTGGCGGCAGCGGGCGTCCCGCCCTCCGTGGGCACCAGCGCCGCGTACGCCGCCCCGTCCGGTGCCTGGAAGTTGTTGACCTGCTGCGTCCAGGTGGCCGCCGTCAACGAGACGGTGTGGCTGGACGTGGAGAGGTACGCCTGCGTGGAGTCGAACCAGTTGACGCTGAGTGACGCGTTCGCCCACCCCGTCGGCGAGTACAGCCAGCCCTGCGCCTGGTACCAGTGCTCAGGGGTGACGAGAATGAGCTCCGACTCGGCGTAGACGGTGGCCGACGTGCCGTTCGGCGTGATCAGCCCCGACTCCGTGAACCCGCCGTGCGTCTGCGCGTTGGACTGCGTGAGGGTGCAGTTGACCGCCGTCCACGGGGAGGTTCCGCTGACGAACGTCGGGTTCGAGTTCTGCGCGTCGTTCGGGAAGAGGGTGGCCTCCAGGTAGCTGAGGAACCGACCCCGCCAGTCGTAGACGAACGTGGAGGCTGCCGCCGCAAGGTTGGAGCTGTTCGGGTCCCGCCAAGTGTGAAGGGGGAGATCACCGGCGGGGGTGTTGTCGTAGACGCTGACGTTGAGGGAGAACGTGTCGGCGGTCCAGACACCGGTGCTGTAGCGAGAGCGGTACTTGAAGGGGCTTGGCAGGCTGGCCGAGCCCTTGAGGAACTCCAGGTAGTTTTCTGGATCGTGGCCAGCACCGAGCTGGTTCGTCTGCCGCATGAACACGTGGTAGGTGTTGCCAGCGGTGAGCCCGGCGGCGTAGAGCGGCACCGACATCGTGGGCACGTTGTACTCCGGAATCGTGACGTACGACTCCGTGCCGCCGAGGTTGCCGAGCAGGAAGAGGATGTAGTCGCTCGTCTCTTCCGTCGCGACGACGAGAGTCGCCAGGTCGAACCCACCACCGGTGTCTGAGCTGATCTGCCACTCACCGGGGCCATCCTCGAAGACGGTCAGCGTCTGGATGCCGTTGGCGAACGTCGGGCTCGCCTGGCTGGTGAGACCGCCGGCCACGACGACGCCGTTGTCCGTCGTGGCGTACGCGCTGAAGCTGCCCACGGCCTGTCGCAGGCTGTTGGGCGTAGGGAACCAGGCGCCGATGCTGCCGTCGGCGTTGATCTTGGCGTAGAACGACGCGTTGGTGGCAGACGCGCCCCCACTCACGAGGCCACCCGCGCAGAACAGCCAGTCGTCGACCGCGAACAGGACGGGCCAGAAGACCGCGGTGGGCAGTGGCGTGGCGGTCACCCAGCCGGTGAGCTGCCCGTTCGAGACCGGCGTGTAGTAGACGGTGTTCACCGCGGTCAGGCCGGTGTTCGTGGCACCACCAGCCACGTAGATCACCTCGGTGCCCGCGCTGTTGGTGTGACCCCAGGCGCTCGACTCCCTGAGGGCGACGGGAAGCGACGCTTGCTGGCTCCACGCGCCGAGGGTGCCGGTGTTCGGGTCCCACGAGGCCGAGTACGTGGTGGAGACGAAGCCAGAGCCAACCAACGTGGAGCCGCCGATGATCGTGACCGTGCTGTCGGTTGCCGCCAGGGCCGCGTGGTAGAGACCGACGGGAAGACGCGTGGCGGGCGTCGCCGTGGGCACGTCGCCGTCGTAGTAGACGAGGACGACGTCGGTGATGCCGTTGCCGAACCCGTCACTGCCGCCCGCGAGGATGATGTAGTTGCCGCTCGGGGCGGTCGCCGCCGTGTCCAGCTCGCTGCTGCTGGTGACGAGGGGCGTGCTCCAGGGCACCAGGGTGAAGTTGTCGTTCTGGAGGTTGTTGAAGAGGGCGGTCGCGTTCGAGCCCCCAGTGTTCACCGTTGTCTTACCGGCGAGAGTGCCGATCCAGGAGGCTGGCACCAGCGTTGAGGCCAGCGGGATGCTGGTGTTCGGGTTGCCACTGCCGTCGTCGGGATACAGCGCCACGAACAGGTCGGCACCGTCACCGACCGGCCGGACGGGGATCGTCACCCGCCCCACGGTGGTGTGACCGACCGGCATCGTGAACGGCTGGGTGTACTCGTACGGCGTGCTGTCGCTGGTCCAGGACGAGTAGACCGGATCGGCCGTGACGATCTCAATGCCGGGATAGATCACGTTGGTCGCGGGAGTGCCAAGGAACTGGTTCAGCTGCCTGGCATGGTTCGTGGCGTTGAGGTTGCCGGGGAGGCCGTTCTCAGCCGCCGACGCCGTGGGGTTGAAGTCCACCATCAGTTCTCCATCAGCGCTTCGAGCTCGTCTACGGCGGAGGGCAACTCGTCAGCCTCCATCACCAGTTGGATGCGCTTCTTGAGCGCCTGCGCCTGAAGCAGGGTGGTCCTGGCGTTCGCCTGCTTCGCCTTGAGAACGTCGACAGCGTGCCGAGCGGCCTCGAGGTTGGTCTTGGCGATGCGTATCCGCATCACCGCCTCGCAGGTGGCGACCTGCCGGTCAATGTCGCTGCGGAAGGCCACGGAGTCGAGCCCGTCGCCCAGGACGGCGCGCCCGCTCGCGGTGGCGGCCTCACACTGGTTGGTGGCGTTGGGAAGGGTCCGCTCCGCCTCAGCGATCTGCTTCTCAAAATCCTGGACGTCGAACCTGGCGCCCAGGATCCAGTTCTCGACCTCGGCCAGGTGGCCGGCCAAGCGGTCTCGGTGTGTCGTGGGGGTGGTCATCGTGGTCTCCCGAAGGGGTGGCGCCGTTCCCGTCCCGCGACGGAAACGGGACGGGAACGGCTGCGTGGCCGCAATCCACGCGATCCGCGGGGCGGAGGTGAATGGGGCCTCCGTCCCACGGACGTCTCATCAGCTGCGTGGCCTCACCGCGAAGACGGGAGAGGTGGGGTTGCTCGGGCGGAGCGAGTGGCCGGCCTTGGGCATGTTCCGCTCGAATCGGAGGTTGGCGAGCTCCTTGTCACGCTGCTCGACGGCCTGAGCCTGGAGGTGGCGAGCGAGTCCCGTCCGCTTGGCCGCGTCCTGAACGAGGCCGGCCGTTGCGGCCAGTGCCTCCTTGCTCATGCTCTGACCCAACATCAGGCGGCGGAAGCCATCGAGGAACCCGGTGAAGGCGGAGGTGGGAGCCTTCGGCGGGTTCTTCGCCAGGGCGTAGGCCGTCTCCTCCGAAGCCGTCCGCTCACTCACCAGCTGGCGGACGGCGACGAGCTGCCGCTCCGTCGCCTCGCGGTGAGCCCTGGCGCCCTCGGCCCTGGCCGTGAGACGCGCCATGACCTTGGCCGCCGCGTCGACGGTGAGGCCGAGACGGGTCTGCTCAACGGCCGACAGGTCGTGACCCTGCCGCTCCGCCTCGACGGCCTGGCGGTGGTTCTCAACGGCGTCGCGGGCCGCGTCCTCCGCCTTTCGCTCCGCGTCGATGGCTCCCGTTACGGCCTCTGCGAGTCGGACCTCCTCAATGCGAGCCTCATCCGCTGGCCCATCGGTCGCCTTCGCCGCCGCTCGTAGCTGAGCCTCGAACTCCAGCTGATCCGCCCGGTCCAGGAGCTCAGCGGCCATGAGCTGAAGCTGAAGCGCGTTCCGGCGCATCCAGGGGACCGACGACGTCGGTGACCTCCCGGGTGTTCAGGGCCTGACTGATCTTCTGCTTGATCTCGTCGTCGACGCCGTCCGTGGCACCCAGCATCTCGGTGGCGAACGCGTCCATCACCTGCTTGATGATCGTCTCGTCGCTCATCGCTGGCCTCCGGTGTTGATCGGCGCGGTGTGGAGCGGAACCTGACCCGGGGCGTGAGCCTGCGGGAAGGCGTGGGTCGGGGCGCGGTGATTCTGCTGCTGGGCGGTCGCGGTGCCGGGCGCGAACGTCGGGCCGGCGGGGGCAGGCGCCTCGGTGGTCTGGAGGCTCGTCAGGTGATGCGGCATGACCGCGTGATGCTGCGCGGCGTAGACGTGGCCGGCCAGCGCCTGCGTGACGGGCCCGCCGCCCTGGATGACCTGCGCGGTCTGCGGGCCGGTGGCCAGCATGCCCTTGCGAGTGTGAAGGCCGAGACGCTTGCGCTCCTCGCGCTCCTCGTCCTGTACGCGCTGGGCGCCCTCGGCGATGGCGTGAGCGGGCGCGAGACCAGGGTTCTCGGTGCCGGTGGGGGTTTCCTCAGCCGCCTCGTCGCGTGGCTGCTCGCGGTCCTTTCGGGCCTTCTCCAGGGCCTCCCGGGCCTGCTGAGTGACGAGTCCGATCATGGCCGGTCACCGTCCCTTCGTGCTGCGGTTGTTGAGCGCGTTCCACGTCGCTTCACGGACGGCCGGATCGCTGTGGTAGCGGGCGTCTGACAGGTCATGGATGGCGGACAGACTGAGCTGAGGGTCGGAACTGTTCGGGTCCCAGAAGGACGGTTCGTCGGGAGCCGACGCCGACTTGACGGCGGGCTTGGAGATGAGGCGGTTGTACTCCTCATGCCACGCTCGCTCGCGCTCAGCGGGGTCCGTGCTGTCGCCCCAGTCGAAGCACAGCGGGTCGGTCGGCGTCTCACTCTTGGCGAGGAACGCGGGAGCGGACGCGCTCTTGGCCGCGCCGTCGAAGATGGGAAGCGCGGTGCCGCAGTCGGTGCAGTACCGATTGCCAGCCTTGCCACGGCCGCAGCCGTTGACGCACTCGTGCAGAGCCTTCTTGAGTGCCTTCGTGAGGAGTCGCTGGCGCTTGGCCACGACTCCTGTCTTCCTGCTGCTCACTGAGTCCCCTCTCACCGTCTAGCGGCGGGGTCGTTCGGGGGCGGGGGTTGCTGCTCGTCGCGGCTCGTACGCCGGCACCGCCAGCGGTTCGGGGACTCGCACCGGCACCGCCAGTGGAAGCCAGGAGTCGGTTGCGACGGGGTTGGACTTCTTCGTCTTCGGCTGTCGCTTCGTGCCGCACTTCGGGCACTGGCGCAGTCGCTTGGTCTCGCGGTCGCCGGGGCAGCCGCGGGGGCAACGGAGTTTCATCCGTGCTTCACCTCGCTCGCAGACAAGGTGAGTTGAGTCGCTGGCTCCGCCGTGGACTCGCTCTTGTGGATCTGCGTGAGGCGTTCGGTGGCGAGGTCGATCATGGTCTGCGCCACGGAGAGACGGCCTCGCCGCGCCGCCTCATGGGCTATGTCGGTCCACAGCTCCGCCGTGAGCCGAGAGTGGACCGAGCGCTTTTCGTCGCACATGTGTTCGATTTTAAGTTCAGGTGATCCACTCGTACAGGTGATCCAGCCTCTGACCAGCGCGTTGATAGGCATCAAGACGCCACTCACTCGTGAGCGAGTCACGTGGTGGCCTCATCGGTGACCTCAAACGGGAAGCGGAAAAATCGCGTAAAACGTCGTCGCCATGACGCGTCACTCAGAGTCACGCCGCAGCTGCGAGTGAATCGAACCTTGTACTGGTCGATATCGGGGCGTACGGTGACATGACTGCCCCGCAGAGGCAGTGGCGCCGCCCGTCGGGGGATGGCGTCTACTTCGTCCGATCGGCGGACAGCATGGCTCTCAGTAAGATCGCGCGCGACTTCGCCCGCGAGATCAGCAATCACCACTGGTCCGACGCGCCCTATCGGCGCGACCGCGCGGGCCACAACCGTGACAGCGACACCCGCGCTGGCGACCGTGTTCTCAACGACCAGGAGACGGACGCCGTTCGCACCAACGTGATGTGGGTGACCGCGCAGGTCCTCGGCTACCACGACCCGAACTTCAACGTCTACGAGTTCGCGGAGGCGTGCGGCGTGGACATCCGCACGCGCCGGGGCGACCTGGACGGCAGCATCCGCGCCGGCGTACGCGAGCAGTACGGCCGCTACATGCGCCCCGGCACCTGGGAGTTCGACCCTGAGTTCATCACCACGGAGACGAGCGACTTCTACCACGCCAACACCGAATGCGAGTGGTTCCACCGGGGTTACCGCGGGGGCCCGCTGCTGACCTT
>NZ_BMVJ01000012.1:56651-62885 GCF_014650655.1 Streptomyces anandii JCM 4720 | reverse complement strand
CCCGCTGGACGGTGAGGTGCCGCCGAGGTGGAAGCCGTGCGCCAACTGCGTCACGGCGGCCCAGGCCTGACCACTCCTCGCATCCTGGCCCCGTCCCGCTTCGACAGAGTGGGGCGGGTCCCGCCTTGTCACTTCCCGTGCTCTCGGTCGCCGTTGACGGTTGAGAGGGCTGCGTTGTCGGTGCTGATCGCTACGCTGGCGACGTGGTGAGTGACGAGGCGATGCCGTACGACGACATGACCGACACCGAGTTTGAGGAGTTCTGCTTCGAGCTCATGAAAGAGCTCGGGTTCGTCAACGTCGACTGGCGCAAGGGCACCGGCCTGAACGCGAGCCCGTCGGACAGCGGCCGGGACATCGTGGCCGAGCGGCACGTGACGGAGGTTGACAGCGCGGTGCACGTGGAGCGCTGGTTTGTGGACTGCAAGAAGTACACGAAGGGCGTCCCGCCGGACAAGATCAGCGGGCTCCTGACGTGGGCAGGCGCGGAGCGGGCTCACGTCGCCCTGGTCATCGCCAGCAGCTTTCTGTCCAACCCGTGCAAGGACTACCTGAAGACGTACGAGCTCAACAACCGCCCTCCGTTCCGGGTGAAGTACTGGGAGCGGCCGCAGCTCAAGAAGCTGCTGGAGGGTGTTCCCGACTTCGTGTCTCGCTACGTCGACTCCCGGCCCCGCACCGAGGCGGAGATCCTCGCCGCCGAGGAGTACCGCACGACCAAGCTGTGGTACTACCGCAAGGAAGTCCTCTTCCACAACATTGAGATCGGGCGACGGCCGCCACTGGACCAAGAGACCGAGAAGACGATCAAGGACGCCATGCGGAGCGTGGAGGCGATGTACGCCGACGAGCCAGGGTTCATCATCCCCGGCGATGAGCAGGAAGCGTGGCACTCCGCGTACCTGCTGGGCGAGCTCTCGGCGCTGCGCTGGGTCCTCGGGGACGACTGGAACAACGGGGACAGCTGACGATCAAGCTGGCGAAGCATTCAACTATCACCTCACCCTGGCCGCGTCTCCCCGAGACGAACTTCCTGCGCCTTCGAGGCAACGGACCGATCGGTGAGCATCCTCATGAGCTCAGACACGACGTCGTTGTTGACGGTCCCCAGGTCCAGCCCCGCCGCAGTGAACTCTTCGGCCCCAGTTAGAGTCAGGTGGCACATCGGACAGCGAAACCCATTAACCACGAAGTTCTTGGAGTTGCTCGCAGCGTCCCACCCCTGCATGATCACCTTCGCACGACCGTCACACGCTGGGCACGTCGCGACATCCTCAACTATGAGATGGTCCGCCTCCCCCATCAGCGCCATGGCGAACGAGTTGCGCTGGGTGTCCTGGAACTTCCTCACGGCGTCGTCCGGCAGGCCCTCGAAGCGGTCCTGAAAGACATTTCGCGCCTTCTGAATGCGCATCCGCACGTCCCGCTCCAGCTCAGTGCGCGCCTCGTCGAGGGCAAGGCGGATGGTCTCCGTCCACCGCTCCCAGAACGCGCTAACGTCCTTCCCGAGGTCGGTCAGCAGAGCCTCAATCGTCCGAACCAACGCGGGCAACAGTTCTCGTCCCTCGTCGCCCTGCGTGGAGTGAGCGACACCGTTTCGCAGCTCAATGAGGTCGTCGAGCCCGTCGTCGCTCGGCAGGACGTCGAGCTTGCGCAGGCGCGCGATGGCCTCGCCAGCCCCAACCGTGTGCACTCGGCTCTCGCTCGGCTTGACCCCGGTGAGATGGAAGAGGGCGTCGACCTTGCCCCTCATCTCCAGCAGCAGAGCGGGGTTCTTGGCCGCCAGGGCCGCCTTGGCGAGCCGCTCGACAGCCACACCGCCGTGCAGTGCGAACAGTTCGTGATCGGACCGATCGTGAGCGGCCATGGCGAGATGAGCGAACCGCCTCGCCCCGGCGAGGAGGTTCTCCACGGAAAGCGTGTCGTCCATGTCTATGACGGTAAGGCAACTGCCCTGGGCCTACGACTGGTTATGGTTCGTAACGAGACGGCCGTCAGCCAACCGCCACCCACGGACCGCCGAACGCGGTTGCTCGTCGGGGCGATGGACGCGGGCAGTGACGTCTGACTGGTGCCGTTCTGCGCGTACCGGAGCGTGGCAGCCGTCAGACCGATGTTGGCGACCGCATCGATTCCGGTGACGCCGTTGGCTCGTCCGCTGGCGCGCCCGGCGAAGTTGACGGCGCGCCCTCACCGTGAGAGTGGGAATGCGAGTGGCCGTGAGCGAGCTGGTCCTCCAGCTCCTGAATCCGCACCTGCTGCTTGCGGATCATCAGCTCCGCCACGGCCCGGTCGTACTGCGCCGGGAACAGCTCCCGTATGACGGTGAGGACCTCATCGGGGGTGGCGCGCAAAGACTGCTTCATGGTTCTCCTAGGCTGCTGCGATCGTGGTGACGGTTCCGGAGCTGCCGCGCCACTTCAGCGCGCCCGCCTCCGCATACAGGACGCCGCCGCCGGTTGGGTTCGACGTCGGTGAGACTGCTGCGTTGGTGATGCCGACGACGCCCGTACCGCCGCCCACGCCAAGCGAGTTGCTGCCGAACTGCGCGTTGCGGGTGGACCGAAGGTCGAGGTCGATCGTGAAAGACCCAGTGGTGCGCAGCGTCGTGGTCGAGGTTCGGTACAGCGACACGTCCGACGTCGTCCCGTCGCCGAACGTCAGAGTTCCGGCACCGCCACCCTGGCTCATGTCGGCTCGCAGACGGGAAACGGAGTCGGCCGCGAGGCGGATGTCCAGTGCGCGCTTGCTGGTTGAGGACGGGTTCACGACCAGGACGCCGAGGGAGGCGGTGCCGTCGGCGGAGGTGCTGAACGTGCCCGCGGCGGTGGCGCCGCTCGTGGTGGATGCCACGCCGACGCTGGTGAACAGGTCGTCGGTCGCCAGGGTGTTGGCGGCACTGCAGTACAGGTTGGTGTCGCGGCCACCCGCGCCGCCGTCACCCCACTCGTGCTTGCCGTCGCCGAAGATGACCAGGCGACCACTGGAGTCACCCGAGATCCGACCGTCGAAGTAGCGGTTGGCGGTGGCGCCGATGGTCGACGCGTAGGCGGCGAAGCTGATCGTGCTCGTCGTGGTCTGCAACGCCTCAACGGTGTGGCGAGACCCGGCCTCGGTGACGTCCAGGCGCGCGGCGGGCGCCGTGATGTTGCCGATCCCGACGGCGCCGGTGGACCGCTTCACGAAGACCGGGGTGTCGACGAAGACGCCGGTGTCGCTGTACCGGTTGACGCGGAAGTCGGTGCCGACGTTGGAGCCGGACTCGGCGGTGCCGTCCGCCTGCAGGCCCCAGCGCTTGCCGGTGGCAGTGCCGCCGCTCACGACCAGCACGTCATCCGTGAAGTACAGGTTCTTGGCGGTGCCCGCGGCGGCGGCCATGTACATGGCGCCGTTGTCCTGAGCCACCACGACGTCCGCCGCGTTGAACTTGGCGATGGTGCGGTCCATGCCGAAGACGCCGGTCGTGGGGTCCCAGATCCGGAACTCAAAGCGGGTCTGAAGGTTCTTCGCGGTGTCCGGCACCTCCACCGACCAGTGGCCGTGCACCGACGCGTGGTCGTTCGCCTCGTAGTGGGCGCCCATCCAGAACCAGGCGGTGTCCGGCGTGGCCGGGTCACCGTTCACGTCGTAGGACGTGGGCCCGTACCAGGCGACCATCTGCTTGGAGTCCCAGCGGCGCGAGAAGATGCGCAGCACCTCGCCGTAGCTGGCGTACGAGCCGCTGGGGTTGGTCTGCTGCGCCCGCTGGAACGACTGGAGGTTGAGCCGCCCCGTGGAGTCGAAGGTGTTCTCACCGCCGGTGTAGTCCGACTCCAGGAAGAGCGAGTAGTCCGTAAGGGAGCTCGTGGTGGGGGCACCTGGCGTGACGTCGATGACGAGGTTCCCCGTCATCGTGCCCCCGGCCAGGGGGACGAAGGTGCCGTCCGCGTACGCCTTCGTGGCGGGGTCGGTCGGGTTGACCGGGGTCGGGACGGTCACCTCGCCCTGGAAGACGTTCGTGCCGGTCCAGGTGTTGTTGCCGGTGAGCGCCCCGTACGTCAGGACCGTGGGCGCGACCGCCTGGCGGGGCAGGCTCGCCAGGTTGACGGTGCCCATGCCCGTGGGCTGGATGTAGTAGGTGCTGCTTGCCCGGCCGGTGCGGGTGTCGACGCGGTACGGGAAGTCCTCCGTCGCCTGGTACGCCCAGCCGGTCGGGGTGACCCCCGCGGCGTCGCAGGGCAGCAGGTTGGCGCTGAAGGCGCCGTTGCTCACCGTGACGACCACGGGAACCTGCGGGAGGACCGTCTGAGTGGCGGTGTCGACGAGCTCCGCGTCCGGCTGAAGCGTGAGCTGGCCGTTGGCGGGCTTGCCGGTGGCGTCGGTGAAGGTGCCGACCAGGGTCAGGGATGGCAGGGGCATGGGCCGTTCTCCGGGCAGACGAGCGGAATCGGGGTGGGGGTGGCCGGCCAGGGCGAGGGGGCGCTCACGCGGTCGCTCCCGCGGGCGGCTGGCCCAAGCTGACCCGAGAACGGGGGCGAGTGACCGCGAGCGGCTGCGGACCGACAGAGCCAGGGGTATTTACCGGGCTGCCCGTTCCGTGCGGCGAGAGGGGCACTCGTGCCCGCAACTCCCGCCAGAAGCGCGGCACGACACCGAGCGTCGCCAGCGTCGTCTGCGCGGCCTGGTCACCGCGGCCGGCCGCCGACAGGAGCAGGCCCAGCGCCACGGCCTCGTCGGCGCGCGTCTCCACCGTGAGACCGGTCGACCCGGCGAGGACCTGGCGAGGGACGTGGTCGAGACCCTCGGCACGGCGGGGGTCCGCGGTGACTGACGGCGGAAGCGGGGTGACGACCGTCGGCGGGGGCTGGACGGGCGGCGTGAGGTCAGTCATCGGAGACTCCGGGTGAAGGTGGGGTGTCATGGCGGCTGCGGTGGCCGCCGAAGCGCATGGGCGGCACGTACGGCACCGTGAGGTCGTCAGGGCGCGGCTTCGACCGTGGCTGCCTGGGGTGCCTGAACTGGCGGTGGACCGAGACGGCGAGCTTGTCGGCACCGTGTTCCTCGCGGCACTTGCGGCAGACCCGCGTCTGGTCGGGCTCGCCGTGCCGCTCGGAGCCCTCGGGGAAGACGCCGTGGCGGAGGTACTCGTGCATGGCGAGGGCCGCGTCGTCCCGGCACGGCTCGCCGCACTCCGCGCAGACCCAGAGGCCGGCCGCCGCGGTCACGTCGACTCCCGGTCCCCGCGGGAGACCTGAGTGACGGAGCTGGGCCTCAGGCCAGGCGGGGCGTGACGCGTGAGCCCCGGCGCGGTGGGACGCCGCGGCTGCCGTGGCGCGGGCGCGTCGTGGTGAAGGCGGTACCGCTCGCCGTCGGGGTAGGCGGCCAGGTCCGTGGTGGCGTGGCCGTTCTCGTCGAGCGTGACCCTCCCGTTCGGGTCGGGGATGGCGTCGAGGAGCGTGAAGCGCCAACGGGAGCCGTCGTAGCGGCGGGTCACCTTGATGATCGGGTCCCCGCAGCGGCGGCAGCGCACCACGCGGGCCGGGCACTGGTGCGTCTGGTAGACGCCCGTCCCGGTGACCCCGATGACCGCCTCGTCGTCCTCGGTGAGGTCCACGTCCCCCACCGGCTCCGGCAGCGCGACGGCGTCCAGGTTGACGTACCGCCAGGTGACCGTGGAGCGCGCCGCGTTCACCGGGAAGCAGTAGACCTTGAGGCCGCACTTGAAGTGGGTCCGGATGACGTCGTCGCTCACGGCGTGACCTCCTCGACGGGGTGAAGACCCCTCAGCCGCAGCCGCTTGGCGGCGAGGTGCTGACGGCGCGCCGCGTTCGACTTCCGGGCGTGCTCCGGGCTGATCTGGGCGCCGACGCAGAGGTTGAGCAGCTTCTCGCCGCGCTGGCGCAGCAGGATGGTCCAGAAGGCCTCGGCCTCGTACCGCTCCTCAAACGGCACGTCCGCCTCCAGCACGGCGTACGGCGGCGGGTCGCTCAGCGAGCCGAGCCACACGGACACCGGCTGCGGGTTCTTGCCGCGTGTGCACCAGTGGCTGCCGACGCGGTCGGCCAGGCGCGTGGTGTGGCCGACGTAGCGCGGCCGGCCCGTCTCGGGGTCGGTGAGGGCGTAGATCGTGACGGGGCGTGGAACCGGCTTTCCCCTAGGCACGGCTGGCCTCCTCAGGGTCCAGGTCGGCAACCGCGAGGGAGCGCCAGGCGTCGAGCAGGTTCGCCGCCTCCTGGACGTCGAGGGCGGTGACGC
>NZ_BMVJ01000012.1:45694-56629 GCF_014650655.1 Streptomyces anandii JCM 4720 | reverse complement strand
CCGTGGCGACCGCGTCCCCGGGCCACGTGGTGAAGCTGGCCACCTGGCCGTGAACGAGCGGGCTGCCGTGGGGCCGCAGCTGAACGGTGAGCGTCAGCGTGGCGGGGGCGTCGGCTCGCTCCGGCTGGTAGGTGGCCGCCGCGTCGCGGACTTGGCCGGGGTTGACGACGACCGTTTCCCCGGTGGCGGGGAGGCGGAAGACAAGCGCGACGGCGGTGACGCCGTGGGTGAGGTCGGAGGTCACGGCGTGGGCTCCTCGTCGACAAGGCCCGTCGGGCCGAGGGCAGCGGCGAAGTTGAGGGCGCGGCGAGGGGCCACACCAGGAGCGGGGTGGGCGCTCAGCCAGTTCTCCAGGAGGCGGCGCGCGGCGTTGGCCCGCGTGCGCTTCTCACTGGCCGCCCAGGCGTCGACCTGGTCGCGGACCTCGACCGGCACATACGTCGTCAGGCGCACGAGGCCGCTCCCCGTGGAGCCCCTGGAGTTGGCCACCGACACCTCCGGATCGTCGCGTTCATGACAAGTCAATCTTACCCAAGTAGGCCAGTCTGTACCACAAGAGAGTGATGTCTGATATGAGGTGGTCACGACGGTGACGGGCGAAACCGCGAAGCGGATGATGGCACTGGGTGGCCGGGTGAAGGTGGCACCTGACCTGACCTCAACACGACCCGCACCCTCCGCAAGACGGAAGCCGATCATCCGCCCCGAGGTTGGTCACGAGACCGTCACGGAACGCCATTTGTGACGCAGCTCACATCGCGAGTTGTTGGCGTTTCAGGGATCGCTCAAGTTGTTAGTGGGTCCATCAGGTTGAGTACCTGACGGACCGTCAACTCGCCAATCGAGTCGTCCGTTGCCCCGCTCCGGGACCCGTGGAGCGTCCCGCCACCGTCGCACCTTCCGTAGACTCGTGGCAAGCAGGAGGAGCCCCGAGCCCGGCAGGTTTCCTAGGCCTACACGCCGGGAGGGGCTCCCCTGTGATGCACCTGCACGTCTCGCGAACGATCGGAGCACCAACGTGAATGGTAGTCCAATGCCTCTCGGCTCGTCGGGGTCTCCCGACCCCGCGTCCGGAGGCTCCCCCGCTGGCCGGCCGCCGTGGCGGAACCGGTTCGTCCGCCGCGGCAAGCAACTGAGCAGGCGGTTCACCCTCGGCGTCGCCTACGGCGCAGGAACGGGTGTCGGGGGCTTCGCGGTCGGCTACCTGATCTGGTGGCTTCAGTCACGGTAGTTCGGAAGCGGTAACCAGTGGTGGGGCTCGTCCAGGGGGCGGGCCCCACTCGTGCGTTCAGGTGGAGGGGAGCAAGCGCGAGAGCGTCACCGAGGGCACCGTCACCCATCGCCTGGCCAGGGCACCAAGGTCGACACCGAGATCCCAGCGCCCGCCGCGGGCGAGCTGGCCGCCCACCTACAGGGTCCGCACCCGCGGCGCCTGCGGCACGTCCACCTCGTACGGCACCACCCACGGGTCGAAGCCGTCCCGGCGGCAGGTGAGGACCAGGCGCATCGGCTTGTTCAGCCACTTGTCCCGCCAGCGGGCCTCGCGGTCGTTGCCCTCCCACCAGAGAGGCGCCCGCGTGCGCTCCAAGGCGCGAGGCTGGCCGGCACCCACGCGCAGCTGGAACCCCGGCATCACCTGCCCGTTCGCGTCGGCGCCGTTCACGTGGGGCACGAACCGGTACGGCCCCCACACGTGTGCGGCCACCTGCTCCGGCGCGGCGCCGCCCGGAAGCGTGGGGGTGTAGTCCATGTCGTCGCTCTGCCTGACCTCCACGCGGACCTCGTCCAGGTAGCCCAGGGGCAGCGGGCCGGCCAGGTGCACGCTGAGCGTGGCGCGGTCCCCGTCGCTCCGCTCAATCGTGACGTTGAACTGCGGCGTGAGGTCGGCGTGCCAGCGCTCCCGCTCGATGCGGGCGACCGCGTCCGCGGTGGCGTTGGCCCGGCGCGCGGCCAGCCACGCGCCACCCGTCGCGACGGCGCTGAAGACGGCCGTCGTCCCGGCGATGATGGAGGACCACGGTGTTCCCATGGAGCGGGAGCGTAGCGGGAGTTGAGGACCTGGGATGCGCCGCCCCTCAGTGGTGAGTGCCTGTGTACCAGGTCACGACCACAACGCAGATCACAACGGCAATCGTCACCGCAACCGCGGTCCGAGTGCTCGCGCCTCGCGGCGGCGTCTCCCCCAGCGGCGCGGTGGGCATGGGGCCTACACCCGCGGCCGTGACCGTGCCCTGAAGCAAGGCTGCGTGAACGTAAAGCGCGTGACGCTGGTCCCAGGTGACCTCGCCGTCCGCCTGGCGGCGCCCACGGTGCAGGTCGCCCGTCGCCAGACGGCGCCAGAGCCGCCCGGCGACGTCGGTGAACTCGGCCACGCACAGGAAGGGGTTCGGCTCCTCGCCGTTGACCGGCAGCGAGTCCGTCACGGACGCACCGGGGCTCAAAAGCCCGTTGAGCGTCGGTGGCGAGAGCGCCTGCTCCGCGTAAGCCAGCGACACCCCGGTGAAGGGCTGCGTGCTCGCGTTCGTGACGGTGAGCCGCCAGAGGGCAACTGACGGGTCGAGAGTCGACGGCCGCCTGCCCACCTTCACGATTAGCATCGATGCGTGGAGGGCCGCCTCCCGCTGCTCCATCTCCATCTCACGGACGCGCAGCTGCGTCTCTCGCTCCTCCAGCTCACGCGCCTGCTGCCGCTGGTGCCGAAGTCCGGCGTACGTCAACGCCAGTCCCACGACGCCGACCACGGCGCCGATGATCCCGAAAACGAGCTCCCCCATGGCCGTCAACTGTGGCGAGCCGTGCCGGGGTTGTCCATCGAACAGCGCCGCCGAACGATCCGCGTCAGGGGAACCGACGTGAAGGTGTGCCACGAGCGCCCTCAGGTCCGGCGCCGCCCAACTCGCCCTCACGCGCCGCTTACTGGTAACAAATCCGTCACCTGTTACCCCCTCGGGTGGGCATCTGGACGCGATCGGACCATCAGCTCGGCATACTCCTGCCATGGCCGCACCCCCGGTGATCGCACGCACCGCCACGTACCACCACACCCGCGTCGGGCGGACCGAGCTGGACAAGCTGCTCCTGGTGGTCGGTGACGGCGCGCCCGCCGGAACGGTGTCGGTCAAGTGCACCGTGGGCAGTGCCCAGCTCCAGGAGGACACGCTCGACGACCTCATAGCCGTCCGGGCGGCGCTGCCCCCAGTGTCCGGGCGGACACCGTGGGACAACCTCACCCTCGAACGAGACGAGGGCCCGGCCAGGTACGTCGGCGTTGAGTTCAAGGACGGCGTCGTGACGGTGACGGTGCGTTCGGTTGACCCGATCTGGACCCACGGCCAGATGCACCGGCTGGGTGAGATTCTCGAAGAACTGGGTGGACGTCCCTCACGGGCCGTTATCCGCTTCAAATCCACGATCATGTATCTCGCCCTGACGGTTATGACAGGTGTCGCGGTCGGTCAGGCTCATGAGACTCATAAGGCTCATAAGGGGAACTTCGGAGTTCTGCTGACCATGTTCATCCTCGTCGCACTCATCACCGTAGCGGTGGGGATCAGCGAGTGGCTGGAGCGGAAGAACCTCAAGCCCGTGCTCAACCCGCCTGGGCTGGTCCCATGGGGCTCGCCGTGGTCACGGCTGTCGACCACCGACCGCATCGCCCTCGTCGGGGCGGGGTTCGCGGGCGTGGCCGCCATCGCCGCGGTGGTGGCCCTCATCTGACGGGGCGTGCACGACTGAGACGCGAGAGCGGATGAGGGGGCGGGTCGAGGGGAGGGAGACCCCTGAGAGCGCGCGAGAGCGGTGAAAGCCTTGCGCGCGTAGTGGCTTGGTATACCAAAGAGATCAACCAGCCTCGTGCCCCTCTCGCCCCCTCTTGCCTGGCCCGTGCCTGTTACCCCAGGGTCGGCGCGGGACGAGGCGAGCGGGTCACCTGGCCTGCGAGGGCAGGTAGCCAGGGCCAGGGCGCAGCGTCCCGTTCCAGCGAGGCCGGCGGCGAGCGGGGCGGTCGAGCGCTGACCGTCAGAGCGACGGTTCCTTGCACGGCTGAGGCCAGGGCGCAGCACGGGCGTTGTGGCGACATCCGTGACCTACGGCCGCGGGGCCGCGCGCACCGTCTCCCGGGAGGCCGTCAGAAAGCCGCGGCGCGCCATGTCCGCCTTCTCTCTGGCCTCGCCGTACGCCTCCCAGTCGGGCCACTCCTCGCTACCCGCCTTCGAGCGGACGGCGTCTCTCAGTACACCCAGCGCGTCTGCGAGGTGAGCGGAGGCGTCATCCACGCTCTTCGGGCCCAGCAACTCCACGCGCTCGATCGCTCGCTGCACCGTCTCGGCGATCTCGTGGGTCTCGATGTAGATCGACTTCTCGCTCTCCTCCCACCCGTCGCCCTCGAAGGTCTCCGCGTGGTAGTGCTCGCCCTCCCAGTTCTGGACCCTCTCGTTGAACCGCTTCACGCCGGTGTCCCACGCCTCCAGAAGCGCCACGTAAGCCTCCTGGCGCTGCCCTCGCAGCCACTGCCCGTGCTCCACGGCGGCCTGGTCGGTGACCTGCCGACGCCCCACGACCACGCCGGCCAGTACCCCGACCAGCGCGGCAACCGCCGCGATGACGGCGGCCACGACTGTCCCCCACTGCTCTCCCATGCGGACATCCTGCACGGTCAGCCGGTGACCAGGCGCAGCAAGGGCGTTGAGGCGCTGGCCGGCCTACACAGCGAAGAGCCGTCTCACCCTCACAGGGTGAGACGGCTCCGGCCACGACGGCCTTCTCGCTGTGGACAAAGATGACGGCCGCCGCTCAGGTTCCAGTGGTTCCAACCTTTTGGGAAATTCCTCTAATCACTCTTCGCGAGAGAGAAAACCTAGAGGTTGGAACCACTGGAACCTTTTCTCACGAGTGCTCAAACGGGGCTATCTCGCCAGTTGCCTCCGCGAGCTCCACGGTCTCGTCCGCCTCAGTCCGCCAGCGCAGCCCGTGCCACCCTTGGTAGCTGGCGGGCAGGTCCATCGCGTCAACCCGAGTGGACAACTTCGCGGACTTCTTGACCTTCTTCTTCTCGACATCCACGCCCTGGGCGGCCCAGTACGCGGCGAACCGCTCGTTGACGACTGGTGTGGACCAAGCGCGCTGTCCGCGGCCCTCGATGAACGCGTTGAGCGTGAACGAGATGGCGTCTGCGTGCACGTGCCGCCCTGGGTCCGGCACCAGGTGCTCCCGGCAGAACGCCACGAGAGGGTTGGACCGCTCCTGCCACGTCTCGCTGTCCTTGAGGACGCGCTCGCTGGGCTCGCCGAGGGTTCGAGGTTCCCGCTTCTCGTCGCCCTGGTACCAGCGCACGGCGCCCTCCACCATCCACGCGAGGATCGCCTCCCACACGCCGTTCTCACCGAGCTTGATCCGGTCGCGGAGGCCGATCTCGCCGCGCCGGTCGGTCACCCTGGGCTCCGGGAGAGCGTCATACTCGTGGGGCTTCCGGAACGTGTAAGGCCAGTGCAGGCGCAGCAGGCGCCGCCACGTGCCGTGGTCCGTCTCCGCCACCATCGGCAGGTAGTTCGCGTTCACGAACAGGGAGTGGCTGGCGTCGAAGGTCAGCCAGTCCTTGTGCATCCGTCGGCCCTTGAGCTGGCTCTGAGTGAGGTTCTTGATCGACCGAATGCTGAGGTGCTTGCCCTCCGGCAGCTCCTCAATCACCACCAGACGCGCGCCGAGAAGGTCCACGATCTCCGTGGGGTGCTGCTTGTCCGCCTCCGCGCCGATCAGCGCGTCGTTGGCGATGACCGCATAGTCCCCGAGCGCCCTCTGCATGCCGGTGAAGAGGGTCGACTTTCCGTTAGAGCCGCCACCGGTGCCGAACATGACCGTGTCGTCGTTGACGTGGTAGCCGGTGAGCGCCTGGCCGAACCGGAGCTGCATGTACGGCAGGGTGTCCTTCGGGATCGCCTGGAGGGCGACGGTCCAGTCGTGGTGTGTGGCACCCGGCTTGTACGCCACGCCGGTCAGCTTCGTGAACTTGTAGCGAGGCTCGTACGGCCGCAGCTCACCAGTGCGGAGGTCGACCACGCCGCTCGGGGTGTTCAGCAGGTCGGGGTGCGAGTCGAAGTCTGACGCCTGGCCGGCCACGCCCTCGATCGCACTCGCCAGGGAGACGACGCTGCTGAGCTTGGCGGCGGTCTCGTAGCGCCGCCACGAGGCGGCCACACTCGTTGCCTGCTGGGCGGTGTCGCGGTCGTCATCCCGCTGAGCCTGGGCTGCGATGGTCAGTGCAAGGGTGATCTTCTCCCCCACCCAGAGGCGCGCGGCCTCCCGCGTGGTCTTGTCCGGGACCGACTCCCAGCGCTGCCCGTTGTCCATCAGCCAGCCGAGCGTGGTGGTGTGCACGAACCGGTCCTTGAGGCGTTCGTGGGCGAGCGCCACCGCGGCGTCAGCCTCACTCGCGGGAACCTGTGGCAGCCTCGGCGCGGTGGCGAGGGGGTTCGTCGTCTCGGTCACAGCGTGTAGCCGCCCTTCTTGCGGTCCCAAGCGGAGTGGATGGTGTAAATGGCCTTCGCGGCCTCGCGATCATCGGTGGGGCGGGCGGCGTCGAGGATGGCCCTCTCCACCGGCTCGTAGGTGTAGCCGTACTCGAACAAGTTGCAGGCGCACTGGAAGATCGCGAGGTTCCAGCCGCGCTTGATCTCGTCGGCGTGCCGGACCACCGCCAGCTCGCGGTTGACCCAGCGGTCGAGCAGGGAGCCCTCGTCGCCGACCTTCACCGCCTCCCGCGCCTCCCGAGCAAGGTCCAGCAGCTCCTGGTGTCGGCGGCCACCGACAGGCAGGAGACGACGGTTCAGCTCACGTATGAACTGGGCCAGCCAGTCCGGGAGAACGGCCGCCTCACGGTCATCGGTGACCTCGTAACCGGGCGTGGGTGGGGCCGCCACCCAGAGGTTCTTGCCTGCGATGACGTCCACGGTCCAGTGCTGGCGGTGGTGCTTCATGGACACCGGAAACGCCGAGCTCTGCCGGAAGTAGAGGTGAGTGCCGCCGCTCGGGGTTCGCACCGTGTACGTCGCTGGCACCTCGTGGCCAAGCTCCTCCGCCACGCGTGCGAGGTCGTCAAGGCCGTGCACCGTCTCACCCGGCTTGAGCGTGCGCTCGTTGCCCTCGCCCTCGAAGGTGGCGTCCGTCTCGCGGACGTCGCAGTCGACGAAGACCAACCCGGACTGCCCGGACAGGATGCCGACGTCGTGACCGCGCTGGAGCTCTCCGAACAGGTCCTCCCAGGTGGCGTGGACCTTGCCGGACCAGTACAGCTTGGCGTACTTGACCTTGTCCTTGGGGGCGCGCTCCGGGAGCTTGACCAGCGCCTGACGGTTGCGACTCTCCGTCTTCCGACTGACGGGAATGTGAGACCACTTGGGGTTCCAGTTGGCCGGCGGTGAGGTGTCTGCGCGGGCGCTCTCGCGGCTCTGGGTGTTCAAGTGCCCCTGAGACGCGGTAGAATGACTACTGAGAGTCACGATTGACTCCATTCGATGAGGTGCTGAACCTCGTGTGGCGCGGGGTGGCAGTCGCGCCGTACGGGTCGTGGTCGAGGCGGGGTGATGTCCCGCCAGGCGAACCAGGATTGAGACGAACGAGCCCCCGCAACCGGCTGGTCACCGGCTACGGGGGCTCCGTTCGTTCCTGGGTGTTGCGGTATTGCCTTTCGCGCCACGGTGAGGGGCGCGGGGTCTGTAGGTGGGTCAGGCAGCGGTCGCGGTCGTCAACTGCTTGACCGCGTCCTCGATCACCTGACGCATGAAGGCGGCGCGGGTGAGGCGCCGTTCGGCGGCAAGACGACGAATCGTCAGGTCCATGTTCGGGGTCATCGGCACTCCCGTGATGACGGTCTTGCGGTCTTCTGCGGCGATGGTGGGCATTTCCTACCTCCTGAGATCATTTTACCAACTTGTCATGACCTCGTACACTTCAAGTGATGATCACTGCTTATCAACTTCGGGACGGGTTCACGCGGATCGTCACCGCCCGCGACGCCATGCGATGGTGCTCCAGCTCCGCCACGAGAGCGGCGCTTGGCCGGCCGTCCCAGGACAGATCGGCGTCCATCTCGATCAGTACTCGCTGCCTGCACGGCCCCTCGCAGGCCAGGCAGTCACCGCGCTTGAGCTTCTTCGTGGTCGGCGGGAACTTGGGAGCCCGCCGCACCTCCGCCAGCCGCCTCAGGGCGCTCACTTCATCCCGCGACAGGCCGAAGACGACCGCGACGCGGTTCGTCCGGCACCACCAGGTCCCGTTCAGCGCCCTGTAGCCCGCGAGGGAACGGCCGTTGACCATGACGCGCCCCTTCGCCCTGAACTCCGTCGAGAGCCAGTCTCGGCAGGCCGCGACGGACCCGAGGCCGACCTTTGAGCAGTACCGGGCGACCGTGTCGAGCCCGACGTGAGCCCCGGGGGTCACTGGCCGGCCTCCGCCAGCCCCAGAACCTCGCCAAGCTGGTCCAGGAGGACTCGCAGGGTGCCCACGGACAGCTCGGCATCGTCGAGGGCCGTGAGCGCGGTCACCGCGTCCTCAAACTGGGTAAAATCAGGCATGGTTGACGTCGTCTCCCGCCGTCGGTCAGTTGAGAGCGGCGCTGTCATCGCCGCTCAAAACGCGGAAAGCCGCCCCGTCTGGGGCGGCTTCCTGTTCCTGGTCATCATTGTGCACGAGTGAGGGCGGGCCTCCTGGTGGAGATTCCGTGAGCATCGCCCGCTCCTCCAGCCACGCGACGGGCACTCGGAGCTGCTGTCCCACCCTGGTCGACGGGATCGTGCCCGCGTCGATCGCTCGGCGCACCGTTCGCGGGTCGACGTGGAGCACCTCCGCCGTCTCCGCCACGGTCGCGAACCACCGACCGCGGAGGCGAGCGGCGGCGTTCACCGCTCCGCGCCTTCCTGCTCGTCTCGGAGCTGCGCCAACACCTCGTAGTACCTGACCGCCGCGTCACGGTTGCGAGGCAGGTGACGCTCCTTCTCGCACCGGTACAGCGTCACCCGAGAGATGCCGCCGACTCGCTCGGCGAGCTTCGCGGGGCTGAGGCCGGCCTTCTCGCGGATCTCCCTCGCGGTGCCGTTCTCCAACCACGTCAGCAGTCGCCCGCGACGCGTGTCCGTTGTCGTGTCCATGATCCTATTGTAACTATGAGTGAGCAACTCGTCCAGCCTCTGACCAGGGAATTGTGACTCTCCGTGTTCACTTACTACACATGTTGCGGTAAAATTAGGGCCAGGGGGCAACGCAACGTAGCCGTCCCCCGATCGGGAAAACCCGGGAAAACGAGAGTCCCCGTCAACAACGGAACGGAGAATGTCATGAGCACGTCAAAGAAGCCGCGTCGCAGTCCAGGAGAGGGTGGCGTGTACGAGTACCGCCTCCGCAACGGCGAGAAGCGCTACTACTGGAAGGCCACGATCCAGGTTGGCAACGAGCGCAAGCCCGTCGTCCGGCGGGGCTTCAAGACCCGTCCGGAGGCCGCGAAGGACATGCGCGAGGCCCTCAAGAAGAGCGACGACGGCATGTACGCGGACCCCGGCAGGGTCACCGTCGGCGAGTGGCTGGACACGTGGCTGGCCGGCCTTCGCACCTCCCCCGGCACGCGGCAGTCGTACGGCCAGATGATCCGGGTCACGCTCAAGCCCCGCATCGGGGACGTGAAGCTGGCCAAGCTCTCGTCCACGCGCATCAACGCCCTCTACCGCGAGCTGGAGGAGAGCGGGAGCACCAGAGGGACGCCGCTCGCGCCGCGCTCGGTCCGTCTGGCCGCCGCGGTGCTGAGCATGTCTCTCAGGGCCGCCGTGGAGGCCGAGCCGCCGCTTCTCAGCAAGAACCCCGCCGCCAGGGCCACGCCGCCGCGTCTCGACGGTCAGGAGGCCTCCACGCCCCAGGCGTGGTCATCGCAGCAGCTCGACGCCTTCCTTACCTGGGCAGCGGAGCACGACCAAGAGCACGTGGCCCTCTGGTACGTGGCGGCCACGACCGGCATGCGCCGCGGGGAGCTCCTCGCGCTCGACTGGCGGGACGTCAAGGGAGACGTCATCAGCGTCTACCGCAACGCTCGCCCTGGGCCAGGCGGAAAGCCCGTTCTCGGGCCGACGAAGACCCGCAAGTCCCGCACCGTCGACCTGGACGACGAGACGGTGGCGGTTCTCAAGGCGTGGCGGGCCAAGCGGGGCGGCGTGCACCTCGGGCTCGTCCGGGACACCGCGCCCATCTTCGGGAACGAGAACGGCCAGCGGCTCACCCCCAAGACCGTCAGCGCCGCGTTCGACCGCGCCGTGGCCCGGTGCCGGAAGACTCTCGGGGAGGACGCGCTCCCCCGCCTCACGCTGCACGGCCTCCGGCACACGATGGTCACCATCTGGCTCACCGCGGGCGTGCCGGTCAAGGTCGTCGCGGAGCGCGCGGGCCACACGGTGGCGATGATGCTGACCACGTACGCCCACGTGATCCCGGGCTCCCAGGCAGCCGCCGCGAAGCAGGTTGCGGCCCTTCGACGGCAGGCCTCGCCGGCCAACGGTGATGCCGCTGCCGACAGGCCGAATCTCAGGGTCCTCAAGGGTAAAAACCCTGGTCAGAGCGCCTGAAGAGTGCATGATCAGTATCACTGAGGTATCACGGGCCTGGAAAACGCCTGGTCGCAGCCCTAGGACCAGGGGCAAAGACATAAACCAAGCTTATGCCCCGACGGAAGCAGACCCCTGTTCGCCGTCCGGGCCGCGGGCGGTGGTGCGCGCCGGGCGCGGGCCGGTCAGCTGAGCGCTGCGCGCAGCGCCTCGCCCAGTACCCGCGGCGCCTCGGCGAGCGACGGGCCGTACCACGTCAGGTGCCGTCCGCCGACCAGGGCGCACGGCAGACCGCCGAAGGCCTCCGGTCCGTCGTCGGCGGTGAACCGGTAGGGCTCGTCGGGCAGGACGACCAGGT
>NZ_BMVJ01000012.1:42870-45672 GCF_014650655.1 Streptomyces anandii JCM 4720 | reverse complement strand
CCGGTGCGGCCGCCCGCAGCTCCTCCACCGGGACACGCGGGTAGCGCTCGGCGTGGCGCGCGTACAGGTGGTCCACGCCGAGCCGGGCGAGGACGTCGCCCGCGAAGGTGTCCCGGCCCAGCACCATCCAGGGCCGCCGCCAGACGGGCACC
The DNA here is from genome assembly GCF_014650655.1 of Streptomyces anandii JCM 4720. Lineage (GTDB taxonomy): Bacteria > Actinomycetota > Actinomycetes > Streptomycetales > Streptomycetaceae > Streptomyces > Streptomyces anandii. The sequence goes on along the minus strand of NZ_BMVJ01000012.1, from coordinate 45,520 downwards.
ACGGCGGTGAGGCGGCGCGCGTCCACGGGCCCCGGCGCGGACCAGGCGGCCTCGGCCTCGTCCAGCCAGCGCGGCCGGGCCGCAGCGCCGCAGGCCGCCAGCACCCGCGCCAGTTCCGCGAACGCCCCCGGCACGTCGCGCACCTCGGTCACCAGCACCTCCAGGCCGGCCGCGCGCAGGGCGTCCAGGTCGGCAGGGCGGTTCTCCTCCTCGTTGGCGATCACCAGGTCGGGGGCGAGCGCGGCGATCCGCTCGGTCCTCGGGTTCTTGGTGCCGCCGATCCGGGGCACGTCCAGGTCCACCGGATGGCTGCACCAGTCCGTGGCTCCGGCCAGCACACCGGGCAGCGTCACCGCGACGGCCTCGGTGAGCGAGGGCACCAGGGAGACGACCCGCATCAGCGCGACCGGTCCTGCACCGCCTCGATGTGCTCGGCCACCGCGACGACGATCACGCGCGTGTCCGGGACGGTGGCCCGCCAGCGGTGGCGCACCCCGCCGGTCAGGTACATGGTGTCGCCGCGCGCCAGCCGGTAGGCGCGGCCCTCCGCCTCCATCTCCACCGCGCCGTCGGCGACGTACATCAGCTCGTCGTTGCGGTGCTGGAACTCGCGGCCGGCGTCGTGGTCCCCGGTGAACTCCGAGGCGTGCAACTGGTGGTGGCCGCGCACGAGGGAACGGACCCGGGGCTCCGGTTCCGGCTGCGGTGCCGTACCCGGCTCCGGCTCCGGCTCCGGCTCGGCGATCTCGGCGCGGACCACGTCGACACTGCACGCCGGATCGGCCGCGGCGAGCAGCTCCACCGCGGTGGTGCGCAGCGCGTCGGCGACCTTCTCCAGGGAGCTTCTGCTGGGGCGGGCCCGGTCGTTCTCGACCTGGCTCAGGAAGGGAACCGACAGGCCGCTGCGCTCGGCCACGACGGCGAGGGTGAGCTCCAGCGCGCGGCGCCGCCGCCGTACGGCCGCGCCCACTCGAAGGGGCTGTTCTTTGTTGTCGCCCATCGCTCCGGCTCCCTCCTTCGCTCGTCGCCGCGCTGTGCGTGGGCCCGGATGCGGGCGCACTGTCCCTGATGAGTTCTCTGCACCCTACGCATGTTCGGCAAACCGTTTCATGCGGCCGTCACATACCCGTAAGGATCGTGTGGTGCCGACCCGATGCTTCGCGCCAGTGGATCAGCGGGCCGCCGGGGGCGGCGCGGGCTCACTCGTGCGGGCCGGGAGGGCGCCGGCACTCCCGCCCACGGCCGGGTGCGGGGCCGGCACCCGGTCACCCCGGGCGACGGCACGGTCACCGTACCGGAGGCGCCGATGCCCGGGCATGGGCATCGCTCTCCGTGGTTGGCCGGAATCCGTCCGTGGTGCGGCCCGAGGGGCGGGCCCGGCACCACGCGGTCAGGAAGCGTGGGCCGGGCCCGCCCCTCGGGCGGTGTGCGGCGCGGTGGTCGCCTCGCGGCCGTGCCGGCCGCGACGGTTGGGCGGCTACTTCCCCGTCATGCGGTCCGCCACGTCCGGGTGCTGCTTCAGCCAGGCGGCCACGGCCTCGTCCTCGTGTCCCTGGCCGCGCGCGTTGATCTCGCTCTCCAGGCTGCCGAGCTCGTCCTCGCTCATCCGGAAGTTCTTGATCCACCGGGTGAGCTGCGGGTACTGCTCGGGGAACTTCTCGCTGGAGACGGTGCGGATGGTGTTGCCCTCGCCGAAGAGCTTCTTGTCGTCCTTCAGCTTGGTGAGGTCGTAGCGGCTGTACGCCCAGTGCGGCGACCACAGGACGACCGCGACCGGCTTCTTCTGCGCGTACGCCCGCTTGAGCTCGGCCAGCATCGCCGGGGTGGAGCCGTCGACGACCTTGTACTCCTTGTCCAGGCCGTAGCCGGGCAGGACCTTGGTCTTGAGCAGGTTCATCTCGCCGGTGCCGGGCTCGATGCCGATGATCCGCCCGCCGAACGTGGAGGCCTTGCCCTTGAGGTCCGCCAGCGACTTCACGTCCTTGACGTACGACGGTACGGCGATCTCCAGGGAGGTCGGCTGGTACCAGGTGCCGAGGTCGCGGAGCTTGTCCTTGCTCTTGTCCCAGTAGTTCTTCTGGGCGTAAGGCAGCCAGGCGTCGAAGTTGAGGTCGATGTCGCCGCCGGCGAGGCCGGTGTAGACGGGGCCGACGTCCATCTGCTTGAGGTTGAGCTTGTAGCCGCGCCGCTCCAGGACGTTCTTCCACAGCCGGGTGACCGCGATGTCCTCGTCCCAGGGGAACCAGGCGACGTTCAGCGTGCGCTTGGCCTCGGCCGGCGCGGCGGTGGAGCCGCCCGGCACCGGGGCCAGCTTGTCGACGACGCCGGGGTTGGCCTTCAGCCAGGTGCGCACCGCGTCCTGCTGACGGCCCTTGCCCGCCTTGTTGATCTCGGCCTCCAGGCTGGTGAGCTGCTTCTCGTCCAGCTTGAAGTCCTTCAGCCACTTGGCGACGACCGGGTTGTCCCCGGCGAAGCCCTTGCGGGCCAGGGTGTGCACGCCGTCGCCCTTGCCCCAGGCGCCCTTGGGGTCCTTGAGCTTCTTCAGGTCGTAGTCGTTGTACGCCCAGTGCGGCGACCAGAGCGTGACGACGACCGGTTCCTTCTTGCTGTAGGCGCGCTTGAGCTCGGCCAGCATCGCGGGCGTGGAGCT
>NZ_BMVJ01000012.1:27446-42845 GCF_014650655.1 Streptomyces anandii JCM 4720 | reverse complement strand
GTCGACGACCTTGTACTCCTTGTCCAGGCCGTAGTCCTTGAGGACCTTGCTCTTGAGCAGGCCCATCTCCCCGGCGCTGGACTCGATGCCGGTGATCCTGCCGCCGAAGAGGGAGGCCTTGCCCTTGAGGTCGTCGAGCGAGTCGACGCCCTTCACGTACGAGGGCACGCTCAGCTCCAGGGAGGTGGGGCCGTACCAGGAGCCGAGGTCGTCGAGCCGGCTGCCGTACTTCTTCCAGTACTGGGCGTGGGTCGTCGGCAGCCAGGAGTCGGTCTCGAAGTCGACGCTGCCCTGGGCGAGCGAGGTGTAGAGCGGGCCGGCGTCGAACTGGCGGGCGTCCACCTGGAAGCCACGCTGTTCGAGGATCTCCTTCCACAGGAAGGTGGAGGCGACGCCCTCGTCCCAGGGGATGTAGCCGATGGAGATCTTCTTGCCCTTGCCGACGTCCTTGCCGGCGCCCTGGTCGTCGGCGGTGGCCGCGGGGCCCGAGCCGCCGAAGACGCCCATGCCGCCGGCGACGAGCGCGAGGATCACCATGCCGACGACGGCGATCTGCGGCTGCGGCCGGTAGGACCAGATCCGCAGGCCGCCCGAGGCCCGGAGCCGGGCGGCCGCGCGCCGGCCGAGCGGCGAGACCTGGGTGCCCAGCGCGCTGGTCATGCGGTCGAGGTAGATCGCGAGGATCACGATGGCGATGCCGGACTCCGAGCCGAGGCCCACGTTGAGCTGGCCGATCGCCTCGTTGACGTCGCCGCCGAGGCCGCCGGTGCCGACCATGCCGGCGATCGCGGCCATGGACAGGCCGAGCATGATCACCTGGTTGACGCCGGCCATGACGGTGGGCAGCGCCAGCGGCAGCTGGACCCGCAGCAGCGTGTTGCGGGGCGTGGTGCCGAACGCCTCGGCCGCCTCCACCAGTTCCTTGTCGACCTGGCGGATGCCCAGCTCGGTCATGCGCACGCCGGGCGCGAGGGCGAAGATCAGGGTGGCGACGATGCCCGCGGAGGCGCCCGTGCCGAAGAACAGGATCGCCGGGATGAGGTAGATCATCGCGGGCAGCGTCTGCATGAAGTCCAGGACCGGCCGGACCAGCGCGCTGACCCGGTCGGAGCGGGCCGCCCAGATGCCGACCGGCACCGAGATCACCAGCGCGATGAGCGTGGCGACCAGGACGAGCGCGAGGGTGATCATCGCGTCGTCCCACAGTTCGAGGGAGTCGATGAAGGCGAAGCCCACGAAGGTGAGGACACCGGCGAGGGTGCCGCGCAGCCAGAAGGCGAGCACGGCGAAGATGCCGGCGAGCAGCAGCGGCTCGGGGGCCTGGAGCACGGCGTTGATGCCGTCGTAGGTGCCGGTGAACACCAGCTTGAGGAAGTCGAAGAGCCAGGCCATGTGCCCGAGCAGCCAGTCGACCGCCGAGTTGACCCAGTCGCCGAGCGGAATCCTAGGCACGGGCCACCGCCTTCTCGCCGCCCTTGTCCCGCGGCGCGTCGCAGCTCACGGGCGTGGCCTGCTCGTCGCCGAGGAAGCCGACCAGGCGCTGCCGGGGTACGACGCCGACGAGCGCGCCGCGAGCGTCGCGTACGGCGACGGGGTGGGGCACGCGTGCGCTGATCGCGCACAGTTCGGTGAACGGGGTGTCCTCGCGGGCCGTCTCGCAGCCGCAGTCGGCCTCGTCGCCGCGCACCTCGCGGTCCATGACCGCCTGCGCGGTCAGCACCCGGGAGCGGTCGACGTCCTGGGTGAAGGAGGCGACGTAGTCGTCGGCGGGGCGCAGCAGGATCTCCTCGGCGCCGCCGATCTGGACGATGCGGCCGTCGCGCATGACGGCGATGCGGTCGCCCAGGCGCATGGCCTCGTTCAGGTCGTGGGTGATGAAGACGATCGTCTTCTTCAGGGTCTTCTGCAGCTGGAGCAGCTGGTCCTGCATGTCACGGCGGATCAGGGGGTCCAGGGCGCTGAAGGACTCGTCCATCAGCAGCAGGTCGGCGTCGGTGGCGAGCGCGCGGGCCAGGCCGACGCGCTGCTGCATGCCGCCGGAGAGCTCGTCGGGCCAGGACTTCTCCCAGCCGGCCAGGCCGCACAGGGCGAGCGCCTCGTCGGCGCGGCGTTCGCGCTCGGCGCGGGGCACGCCCTGCACTTCCAGGCCGTAGGCGGCGTTCTGGCGGACGCTGCGGTGCGGGAACAGCGCGAAGTGCTGGAAGACCATGCTGATCTTCCTGGAGCGGACCTCGCGCAGCTCCCTGCCGGTGAGCGCGGTGAGGTCCTGGCCGTCGAAGCGCACATGGCCGGCGGTGGGTTCCAGCAGTCCGTTGAGCATGCGCAGCAGGGTGGACTTGCCGGAGCCGGACAGGCCCATGACCACGAAGATCTGGCCGGGCTCGACGGTGAAGGAGGCGTCGATCACCGCGGCGGTGGTCCCGTCGGCGCGCAGTTCCTCGCGGTCGGCTCCCTGCCGGAGTCTTTCCACCGCCGCGTCCGGTCGTCTGCCGAACACCTTGTACAGGTGCTCTGTCTCAAGCCTGGATGACACGCGAACCTCTCGTCTCGGGGCCGGGGGCACGGACACGAAAGGCCGCTAACAGTTGAATAACGCAATCACTTTCGTTCCGAGGCCGCACCTGCCCAAGCGCCCCGAGGCCAAACACAAAAGTGGGCCACCTCACTGCGTGAGCGCATACCGCAACCTGTTGCGCGCACGGGGGGCCCGCCACACGACCGGCGCCTGTCGCACGCCGGTGACTGTCAGTGGTGTGCGGCATGATGCGGGGCGTGACCGGACGACTGATGCTCCTCGACACCGCCTCCCTGTACTTCCGCGCCTACTTCGGCGTCCCGGACTCGGTCAGGGCCCCGGACGGCACGCCGGTGAACGCCGTGCGCGGGCTGCTCGACTTCATCGACCGCCTGGTCAAGGACCATCGGCCCGACCACCTGGTGGCCTGCATGGACGCGGACTGGCGCCCGGCGTGGCGGGTGGAGCTGATCCCGTCCTACAAGGCGCACCGCGTCGCCGAGGAGCACCCGGCGGGGCCGGACGAGGAGGAGGTGCCGGACACCCTCTCCCCTCAGGTCCCGGTGATCGAGGCGGTGCTGGACGCGGTCGGCATCGCGCGCGTGGGCGTGGCGGAGTACGAGGCGGACGACGTGATCGGCACCTTCACCGCGCGCGCGAAGGGCCCGGTCGACATCGTCACCGGCGACCGTGACCTGTACCAGTTGGTGGACGACGCGCGGGGCGTGCGCGTGCTGTATCCGCTCAAGGGCGTCGGCACCCTGCAGACCACCGACGAGGCGCTGCTGCGCGAGAAGTATGGCGTCGACGGCAGGGGGTACGCGGATCTGGCGCTGCTGCGCGGCGACCCGAGCGACGGACTGCCGGGCGTGCCCGGCATCGGGGAGAAGACGGCGGCCCGGCTGCTCGCCGAGTTCGGCGACCTGGCCGGGATCCTGGCGGCGGTCGACGACCCTCGTGCCAAGCTCACGCCCTCGCAGCGGAAGCGGCTGCAGGAGGCGCGGCCGTATCTCTCGGTGGCGCCGAAGGTGGTGCGGGTGGCGGCCGACGTGCCGCTGCCGGACGTCGACACCGCGCTGCCGCGCGCGCCGCGCGATCCGGCCGGGCTGGAGCGGCTGGCCGGCCGCTGGGGACTGGGCGGTTCCCTCCAGCGGCTGCTCACCACGCTCGGCGGGTGACGGCCGGGGCGGGCCCGTGTTCAAGAAGTCCTCATGAAAGAGGTGTTCACTGGGGGAAGATGCTAACTTAGGCAAGCCTAAGCATGGGGAACTGGGAGGCCGTCATGGCAGAACGTCCGGCGCGCAAGCCGCGGAGGACCCACACCGCGCAGGTCGTCCGTACCGAACGGCTGACCCCGCACATGCAGCGCGTGGTGCTCGGCGGCGAAGGACTGGCCGGTTTCTCGGCCGGCACGTGCACGGACCACTACGTGAAGCTGCTGTTCCCGTCCGGCGGCGCCACGTATCCGGAGCCCTTCGACATGGACCGCGTCCGGGCGGAGTTCCCGCGCGAGCAGTGGCCCGTGACCCGCACGTACACCGTGCGCGCCTGGGACCCCGAACACCGGGAGCTGACCCTGGACTTCGTCGTCCACGGGGACGAGGGCCTGGCCGGCCCCTGGTCGCTGCTGGCGCGGCCCGGCGAGACCGTGCGCTTCATGGGACCCGGCGGCGCCTACGCCCCCGACGCGAGCGCCGACTGGCATCTGTTCGCCGGTGACGAGAGCGCCCTGCCCGCCATCGCCCGCTCCCTGGAGGAGCTGCCCGAGGGTGCGAGGGCCCACGCCTTCGTCGAGGTGTCCGGCCCGGAGGAGGAGCAGAAGATCGACTCCGACGTGGAGGTGGTCTGGCTGCACCGCGGGGACCGGCCGGTCGGCGAGGCGCTGGTGGAGGCGGTACGGGCACTGGAGTTCCCCGAGGGCCGGGTCCACGCGTTCGTGCACGGCGAGGCCGGGTTCGTGAAGCAGCTGCGCCATCTGCTGCGCGTCGAGCACGGCGTCCCGCGCGAGCACCTGTCGATCTCCGGCTACTGGCGCCTCGGTCACAACGAGGACGGCTGGCAGGCCTCCAAGCGCGAGTGGAACGCCCGTATCGAGGCCGAGCAGGAGGGCGCGGCCCCGGCGGCGTGAACCCGGACGACGGCTCCGGAGAAGACCGAGCCGGAACGGCGGCTCCCGGAGAGGGGGCCGCCGTTCCGTGTCCGGTCAGATCGAGCGCTGGTAGGACCTCAGGGCCCGGATCGAGAGCCACACGCCGATCAGGGCCAGGCCCAGCAGCGCGCCGCCGCGGCTCGCCACGACGCCCCAGTCGGGGTTCGCGGACATGGCCGAACGGCCCGCCAGCATCGCCCAGTTGAGCGGGTTGAAGTCGGCGATGTGCCGCATCCAGCCGGGCATCCGGGCCGGCGCCATGAAGGCGGAGGACAGGAAGGTGAGCGGAAGCAGCAGGAAGGTGTTGATCCCGATGATCGACTCCCGCTCGCGCACCAGCATCCCCAGCGCGTTGGACAGCGCCCCGAACACCGTGCCCAGCAGCACCGAGGCGACCACCAGGACCGCGACGCCCCCGGTCCCGCCCGGGTAGTCCGCACCGCCGAGCAGACCGAGCAGCACGATGACGACCGACTGCAGGGCGGTGACCAGGCCGTTGTGGACGACGTTGCCGTTCATCAGGGCGGCCCGGCCGACCGGGGTGGTCAGGAAGCGGTCCAGGGTGCCGCGCTGGATCTCCTCCAGCGTGCCCATCCCGGCCCACATGTTGGAGCTGAGCGCGCTCATCACCACCACGCCCGGCACCAGGTAGTCCAGGTAGGACGTGGTCCCGAAGCCGCCGAGCCCGACTACCTCGCGGAAGAGGCTGCCGAACAGGAACAGCCAGATCACCGGCTGGATCAGCGTGATGACCGCGTACGCGGGCTGACGCGCGAACACCATGAGCTGCCGCTGGGTCATGTACCAGGTCTGGGCGATCGCGGTGCTCATCGGGCACCTCCGGTGAGGGAGACGGAGTCGGTGCGGGGGTCGGCGCCGGGGCCGGCGGGGGCATCCGCGTCGTCGTGCGCGGCATGGGCCCCGGCGGCCTCGGCGTCGGCGTAACGGCGTCCGGCATAGCGCAGGTAGACGTCGTCGAGGGAGGGGCGGGCCACGGTCGCCGCCGCGACGGTCAGTCCCGCACGCTCCAGCGCGGCGAGCAGCGCGGGCACCGCGGCGGCCCCGTCGTCGGCACGGACGCTGACCCGGCGCCCGTCGACCAGCGCCTCGTGCACCCCGGGCAGCGCGCCGAGCGCCCCGGCGATCAGGGTGCGGCCGCCTTCGCCGAGCGGCTCCCGCAACTCCAAGTGGACGGCGTCGCCGCGCAGTTCGCCCTTGAGGGCGTCGGGAGTGCCCTCTACGACGATCCGGCCGCGGTCGACGATGGCGACGCGCTCGGCGAGCCGGTCGGCCTCCTCCAGATAGTGCGTGGTGAGCAGGATGGTCAGGCCCTCCTCGCCGGCCAGGTGGCCGATCTCGTCCCACATCGCGGTGCGGGCCTCGGGGTCGAGACCGGTGGAGGGCTCGTCGAGGAAGAGCACCTCGGGCCGGTGCACCAGGCCGAGCGCCACGTCCAGGCGCCGCCGCATTCCGCCGGAGTAGCCCTTGACCGGGCGCCTGGCCGCGTCGGTGAGGGAGAAGCGCTCCAGCAGTTCGTCGGCGCGCCGGTCGAGCGCGGCGCCCCTGAGGCCGTGCAGCCGGCCCTGGAGCCGGAGGTTCTCCCGGCCGGTGGCGACCGGGTCGGCGCCCGAGTTCTGCGCGACCACGCCGATGGCGCGGCGCACCCGGTCGGGGTGGCGCAGCACGTCGTGGCCGGCCACGCTCGCCGAGCCGGAGTCGGGGCGGGCCAGGGTGGTGAGCATCTTGACGGTGGTGGACTTGCCGGCGCCGTTCGGGCCGAGCAGTCCGAGGACGGTGCCGGGCTCGACGGTGAGGTCCATGCCGTTCAGGGCGGTGACGCCGCCCGGGTAGGTCTTGATCAGCTGCCGCGCCTCGACGGCGGGCGCACGGGTGCCGCTCATGCGGTGCTCCTGTGGTGATGGATCGGCCGGTGGCCGACGGAAGATCCACGTGAGGAGCGCCGGGCTATCCTGGGTGTGCCGCACCTCGATCGCCCGGAGGAAGCCTCACGGTGGATTCGGCTCGGGGTTCGAGACCCCGGCGGTGCTGCTGCAACAGCGCCGCCGGGGTCGTTCGCCGGTTCAGGTCTCGGTGCCGGGCGCCTCCCCGTCCTCGAAGTCGTGCGGGACCTCTCCCGTCTCGTGGAAGCGCCGCCACTGCTCGATGCCGGGGAGCGAGCCCTCCTGGAGCTCCTTGAGGAAGCCGCGCACCCAGCGGGCCTGGGCCTCGATCATGTGCAGCTGGTACTCGTTCTCGATCAGGAAGAGCCGCGGCAGACTCTCGTAGAGCTTCTCCAGTCCCCCGCGTGCGCTCGCCGCCTGCACCTCCAGCGCGCCGAGCCGCTCCCGCAGGAGACGTACGACGTCGTCGGGGTGCAGGACGCCGAGGAGGGAGAGCGCCGTCTCGAAGATGGGGAACTCCTTGGCCGGGACGGCCACGAGGTCCGACATCCACTGGACCATCTCCTCGCGCCCGGCGTCGGTGAGGCCGTAGATCGTGCGCTCGGGCCGGTTGCCCTGGCGTTCGACCTCGGTGACCGTCACGAAGCCGTGCTTCTCGAGGTTCTGCACGACGGTGTAGAGCGAGCCGTAGTTGATCTTCGTGCTCGCGTCCTTGCCCTGGCGGCGCAGGGTCTGGGCGATCTCGTAGGGGTGCATCGGCTTCTGCCGGAGGGTCGCCATGACGGCGAGCGCCAGCGGATTGCTCAGCTTGCGCCGCTTCATCGACATGAGGACCACCCCGCTTCTGCTACACCCTCGCTACCGAATATCCGTAGCCGAACATATCGCGACCCCGGAAGCGGCGTCAATACTCACGATGTATCGCGTTCCGGGTCGCTTGTCGAGTCCGCCGTAGGGTTCCTGGAATGAGGCGAAGGTCAGGGGCGCCGCCCTCCCCCCTGCCGCAGCGGCGCGGGGTGGACGCGGTGCGCGTGCGGCTGCCCGCGGCGGGGCCGTGGGCCACCGTGGGCGAGCATCTGGTGGAGCGGCTGTCGGGAGCGGGCCCGGGGGTCGTCGAGGCGATGCTGGCGGCGGGACGGATCGTCGGGGCCGACGGGCGGGCGGTCGCGGCCGGGGCGCCGTACGAGCCGGGCCTGTTCGTGTGGTTCCACCGGGAGCTGCCGGACGAGGTGCCGGTGCCGTTCCCGCTGGAGGTGGTCCACCGCGACGAGCACCTCGTCGTCGTGGACAAGCCGCACTTCCTCGCCACCACCCCGCGCGGGGCGCACGTGGCCGAGACGGCGCTGGCGCGGCTGCGCCGCGAGCTCGGCCTGCCGGAGCTCACCGCCGCGCACCGCCTGGACCGGCTCACCGCCGGACTGGTGCTGTTCACCGTGCGGCCCGAGGAGCGCGGCGCGTACCAGACGCTGTTCCGCGACCGGCGGGTGCGCAAGGAGTACGAGGCCGTCGCGCCCCACGACCCCGCGCTCGACGCGCCGCGCACCGTGCGCAGCCGCATCGTCAAGGAGCGCGGGGTGCTGACCGCCCGCGAGGTGCCGGGCGAGCCCAACGCGGTCACCCTCGTCCGGGCCGTCGAGCACCGCGCGGACGGGCTCGCCCGCTACCGGCTGGTGCCCGCGACCGGGCAGACGCACCAGCTGCGGGTGCACATGAACGCGCTGGGCGTGCCCATTCTCGGGGACCCGCTGTATCCGGTGGTGACCGGCCCGGCGCCGGCCGGCGACTTCCGGCGCCCGCTCCAACTGCTCGCGCGGACACTGGAGTTCACCGACCCGATCACCGGCACCGAGCACCGTTTCCGCAGCGGGCGGGACCTCGCGGCCTGGTCCTCACCGGCCGGCTGGGACGGTCAGTAGCCGCGCCACCAGCGCAGGAAGCGCTGCCAGCGGCCGAGCGGACGTACCGCCGCGTCCTCCTGACCGGCGGGCGGTACGGGGCCGGTCCGCCACTCGGGCGCGGGCGGGTCGTCGTCGACGTCCGCCGGGCGGGCGGGCATGTCGCTGATGTCCCAGTCGATCCGCGGTTCGGGAATCTCCACCGGGGTGTGGCTGGGCTTGGCCGTCTCGGACTGCTGCGGGCGCGGGGTGAAGCGCACCGGCAGCTCCACCAGGTGCTGCGAGGCGATCGACTCCTTCCAGCGCAGCTCCTCCTCGTCGCAGTCGAGCTGGATGTCCGGCAGCCGCATGAGCAGCGCGTCGACGCCCACGTCGGCGATGGCGCGGCCGATGTCCTGGCCGGGGCACTCGTGCGGACCGCCGCCGAAGGCGAGGTGGGACCGGTTGCCCTGCATGTCGGCCGTGGGGTCGGGGCGCACCCGGGGGTCGACGTTGCCGGGCGCGATGCCGAACAGCAGCCCGTCGCCCTTGCGGATGCGCTGCCCGCCGAGCTCGGTCTCCTCCTTGGCGAAGTAACCGAGGACCGTGCTGAAGGGCGGCTCGTCCCACAGGGACTGCTCGACCGCCTCGGGCACCGTCATCTGGCCGCCGTTGAGCTGGGCGCGGAAGCCGGGTTCGGTGAGCACCCGGCGGATCGTGTTGGCGAGCAGGTTCGCGGTCGCCTCGTAGGCGGCGATCAGCACCACCCGCAGGTGCTGGCCGACCTCGTCGTCGGTGAGCCCGGCCGGGTCGTTGACGAGGTGGCTGGCGAAGTCGTCCTCGGGCTGCGTCCGGCGGCGGGCGGCCAGGCGCCGCAGGCAGCCCATGATGTACTCGTTGCTGGCGATCGCGGTCTCGGTGCCCTTGAGCATGTCCCGGGCCGCGTGCACGATCCGGTCGTCGTACTCCTCGGGCATGCCCAGGACCTGGCACATCACCGCCATCGGCAGATGCTCGGAGAACTGGTCGACGAGTTCGGCGCGGCCCGTTTCGCAGAACCGGTTGACCAGCCGCTGGGTGGCCCGGCCGATGTGGCGGCGCAGTCCGCGGTGGTCGATGGTCGCCATCGCCGCGGTGACCGCGCCGCGCAGCCGCTTGTGCTCGTCGCCCTCCGCGTGGGAGCAGATCGGCTGCCAGGCGATGTGCGGCATCAGCGGGTGGTCGGGCTTGACCATGCCCTCGGCCAGCGGGGTCCAGATCCGGCTGTCCCGGGTGAAGTGCGAGGGCGTGCGCACCATGTGCAGGTTCTCGGCGTGGCCGAGCACCACCCACATCGGCACGTCGTCGTGGAGCAGTACCGGGGCCACCGGGCCGTAACTCTCGCGCAGCCGGGCGTAGAGCGCTTTGAGGTCCCGTGCCTCGTGGAGCCGGTGCAGCCCGCCGGGTCCGACACCGTGCGCGGGGCAGCCGGGGGGCGGGTCGGGGGCGAGGTCGTCCGGACCGGTCGGGTAGTGGGGTTCAGGCGTCACAGCGGTCGCTTTCGGGACGGGAAGAAGCAGGGAAGAGGCGGTCAGGTGCGCGAGCCGGTCATGGTCAGGGAGTGCAGGAAGCGCATCAGGGTCAGCAGTACGTCCCGGCTGGAGGCCCGGCGTCGTACGTCGCACTCGACCATCGGGATGTCCTCGGTCAGATCGAGCGCCGTGCGCAGCTGAGGGATGGGGTAACGGGGCGCGTCCGGGAAGGAGTTGACGGCCACGACGAAGGGCACCCCGCGCTCCTCCAGGCGCCCTATGACGTCGAAGCTGACCTCCAGCCGGCGGGTGTCGACCAGCACGACCGCGCCCAGCGCGCCCTCGAACAGCCCGTTCCACAGGAACCAGAAGCGCTGCTGGCCGGGGGTGCCGAAGAGGTAGAGCACCAGCTGGTCGGTGATGCTGATGCGGCCGAAGTCCATCGCCACGGTGGTGGCCGTCTTGGACTCGGAGCCGTAGTTGTCGTCGACCCCGATGCCGGCCTGGGTCATGGTCTCCTCGGTGGTCAGCGGCCTGATCTCGCTGACCGAGCCGACCATCGTGGTCTTGCCGACCCCGAACCCGCCGACGATCACGATCTTCGCCGCGGCCTGGGCCGTGTGCGGCAGGTGGTCCTCGGTGCGCGGGCCGGGGATGGTGTCAGAGCCGTTGAAGTCCATGCATCACCGCTTCGAGAAGGGAACGGTCGGGTACCGCCTGGCGGACGATCGGGGCGCGCGCCTGCACCAGTTCGGCCGTGAGCAGCTCGGTGATCAGGACCGTCATCGCGCTGAACGGCAGATTGAGGTAGGCCGACAGCTCGGCCACCGACAGCGGGGCGGTGCACAGCCGCAGCACCGCCGTCTGCTCCGGCGTGGCCGAGGGCGGCGCCTCGGCGCGCGCCACGATCAGGGTCACCAGGTCGAGGGCGGCGCGAGCGCCGTCCTCCGCCGCGCCGGCGACCACGTACAGCCGCTCGGGGTTCTTCTCCTCGCCCTCCTTGGCGGGCTTGGGGGGCGGCGTCGGTTCGTGCCGGGGGTAGCGCCTGGTGCGTCGCGGAGGAGTCATACGGTCTGCCCGTTCCGCCGGGGCGGACTGGTCAGATGGGCGCCGATGCGGACCACGAGGTCGCGCATGCGGGCGCTCATGAGACCGGGCTCGGTGCGGATGTCGGCGAGCACCGCGAGGTAGGCGTTGGCGCCGGCGGACATGAGGTAGAAGTAGCCGCCGTTGATCTCGATGATGACCAGCTTCATCCGGCCGTCGCTGTCGGGGATCTCCACGGCGACGGCACTGGCCAGGCTCTGCAGTCCGGCGCAGGCCGCGGCGACCCGGTCGGCGGCGTCGGGGTCGCCGCCGTAGCGGGCGATGCGCAGCCCGTCGGACGAGAGCACCACGATCATCTCGATGCCCGGTACGCCGTCGTTGAGCTCCTTGAGCATCCAGTCGAAGTTGGCTCGCTGCTGGATCACTTGAGGTCCCCCTCGTCGTCGGCCTCGGCACGGGCCGGCTTCTCGATCAGGTGGGTGAAAGCGGTCGGGTCCTGTGTGAACGCGGTGGGGTCGGAACCCGGGTTGTCCTTCTTCAGTCCGTCCCAGAAGGCCTCGACCCACAGGCCGGGTTCGGGTTCCTTCTCGGCGGGCGCCGGCTCGGGCTCGGGCGTGGGCCACACCGAGCGGCCCTCCTTCTCGGCCCGCTCGGCGGCGACCTGCTCGGCGATCCGCTGGTGGAGCGGGATCTTGACTCGGCTGCGGCGCTGCGGCAGCCCGTTCTCCGTCCACTCGGTGACCTCGGGGACGTCGTCCTCCATGGGCACCGAGGCGGGGATGCGGGGGCTGGTGGGGCGGCGGCGCTTGGGGGCGCGCTTGGGTCCCTCGACGGCGTCCTCGCCGGGCCGCGGGATGGAGGTGGCGCCGATGCCGTGCGCGAGTCCGGGCGCCGGTTCGGTGGTCATCATCTTGCTGGGCACCACCAGTACGGCGCGGACGCCGCCGTAGGCGGAGGCGCGCAGGGAGATCTGCATGTCGTACTTGGTGCACAGGCGGCCGACGACCGCGAGGCCCAGGCGGGGGCTCTCGCCGAGCTCCTGGAGGTCGACGCCGGCCTTGGCGGCCTCGAGCGTCCTCTCCAGCCGGGCGCGGGTCTCCTCGTTGAGGCTCACACCGCCGTCCTCGATCTCGATGGCGACGCCGCTCTGCACCTCGATGGCGGTGACGTGCACCTTGGTCTGGGGCGGGGAGTAGCGGGTGGCGTTGTCGAGGAGTTCGGCCGCGGCGTGGATGACGGGCTCGACGTCGGTGCCCTTGATGTTGACCTTGGCGATGGAGTGCAGCTCGATGCGGCGGTACTCCAGGATCCGCGACATGGCGCCGCGCAGCACGCTGTAGAGGGTGACGGGGTTGGGCCACTGGCGGCCGGGGCGGCCGCCGCCGATGACGGAGATGGAGTCGGCGAGGCGGCCGATCAGTGCGGTGCCGTGGTCGATGCGCAGCAGGTCGTCGAAGACCTCGGGGCTGCGGCCGTGGTCCTCCTCCATCTCCCGCAGTTCCTTGGCCTGCTGGTGCACGATCGCCTGGACGCGCCGGGCGAGGCTGACGAAGGAGCGCTGCGTGGAGTCGCGCAGGTTCTCCTCGGTGTCGACGATGTTCAGGATCGTCCACAGCACCGCGCGCTGGGACTCCGGGATGCGGCGCCAGACCGGGTCGGCGTCGACGATGTCGCGCATCGTCTCCTGCGGCGTGTTGTTGAACCGCAGGTGCCGGACAGCGGTGGGGATGATCTCGTTTCCGAGGCGGGCGACGTCGGCGTCGTGGGCGGCCAGGCGCCGCTCCAGATACTGGCTGTGACGGGCGTGTTCGGCCCGGTCGGCGCGGATGACACGACCGCGGCGCGCGGCCTCGGCGGCCGTGGCGAGTACGAGCAGGGTGGCGACGGCGCCGCAGCAGCCGACGGCGAGGCGGGCCGGGTCCGCCACCAGGGCGACGGCGGCTCCGGTGACCGCCGCCATGACTATGGCGGGCAGCAACAGCACGCGCGCGTAGGGAAGTTCACGGCCGCCGGGAGGCGATTGAACACTCACCATGTAGGCCTTCTCAACGAATCGGCTGGGGGTTGGGGGCAGCTTGCGGGGGGTACGTCAGGGAACTGACAGGAGTTTCCCGACCTTTGGGAACAAGCGCACGAATTCGCTCAACTCGGTGCGCCGCGGGCGAGCTTAGTCCGACCGGATCATCGCCATGTCATATTCGGCAAGCACCTGAAACCGCCCCCGGCCGAGGAGTACGCTCGGGTCGTTTACACACCGTGACGTCGTTCGAACGCGGAGCGTCATGACGTACGGGTGTACGAAGACAACTCACCGTGACGGGTGATCGAGGGATTCCACATCGCCCGTGCCCGTAACCACGAAGCGGCCCCCCGCCCTTGGCACAGGACGGGGGACCGCTTCTTCAGGTTCTTCCGGCTCTTCCGGCTCTTCCGGTTCCTCCGGCGGGACGCCGGGTGTCGTCAGCCGACGGACGAATAGGCGACCACTCCGCGCAGCAGGCCGTCCACGGCCTTGCGCGCGTTCCTGGCGACCGTGGAACCCTCGCCGGGGGCGGCGGCCGCGATCTGCCCGAGGACGTCGATCACCTGCTTGCACCACCGCACGAAGTCGCCGGCCGGCATCTCCGCCTCGCGCAGCACCTCGTCCAGGCCCTTGCCGGACGCCCACATGTAAGCCGCCCAGGCGAAGCCCAGGTCGGGCTCGCGCTGGCCGACGCCCTCGGTCTGGCTGATGCGGAACTCCTCCTCCAGCGCGTCCAGCCGGCCCCAGATCCGCACCATCTCGCCGAGCGCGGCCTTCGCCCCGCCCGAGGGCAGCTTGGGCGCCATGGCGTCGTCGCCGACCCGCGCCTCATAGACCAACGCCGAGACGCAGGCGGCCAGTTCGGCCGGGGCGAGGCCTTCCCAGACCCGCTCGCGCAGGCACTCGCTGGCCAGCAGGTCCAGTTCGCCGTAGAGCCGGGCGAGGCGCTTGCCGTGCTCGGTCACCTCGTTGCCGCGCAGGTAGTCGAGCTCGGTGAGCAGCGCGACGATCCGGTCGAAGGTCCGCGCGATGGTGTTCGTACGGCCCTCGATGCGGTGCTCCAGCTGCTTGGTGTCGCGCAGCAGCCGGTGGTAGCGCTCGGCCCAGCGGGCGTGGTCCTCACGGTCGTTGCAGCCGTGGCAGGGGTGGGCGCGCAGGGCGGCGCGCAGCCGGGCGATCTCCCGGTCGTCGGCCGCCTGGGAACGCCGCTTGCGGTGCCGCTCGGGCGGGATGTGCCCGGCCTTGGTGCGCAGCGCGGACGCCAGGTCCCTGCGGGACTGCGGGGAGCGGGCGTTGAAGGACTTGGGGATCCGCATCCGCTCCAGCGGCTCGACGGGCACCGGGAAGTCGATCGCCGCCAGCCGCTTGACCTGCCGCTCGGCGGTCAGCACCAGGGGGCGCGGACCGTCGTGGTGCTCGAAGCCACGGTGGCCGTTGGACCGGCCGGCGGGCAGGCCCGGGTCGAGGACCAGGGCCAGGCCCGCGTACTTGCCGGTGGGCACGTGGATGATGTCGCCGGGCTTGAGCCGCTCCAGGGCGACGGCCGCCTCGGCCCGCCGTTGGACGGCGCCCTGGCGGGCCAGCTCGGTCTCGCGGTCCTTCAGCTCCCGGCGCAGCCGCGCGTACTCGGAGAAGTCGCCGAGGTGGCAGGTCATCGACTCCTTGTAGCCCGCCAGGCCCTCCTCGTTGCGCTGCACCTGGCGGGAGATGCCGACCACCGACTTGTCGGCCTGGAACTGCGCGAAGGACGTCTCCAGCAGCTCGCGCGAGCGGTGCCGGCCGAACTGCTCGACCAGGTTGACCGCCATGTTGTACGACGGCTTGAAGCTGGAGCGCAGCGGATAGGTGCGCGTGCCGGCCAGGCCCGCCACCTGCTCGGGGTTCATCCCCCGCTGCCACAGCACCACCGCGTGGCCCTCGACGTCGATGCCGCGGCGGCCGGCCCGGCCGGTGAGCTGCGTGTACTCGCCGGGGGTGATGTCGGCGTGCTGCTCGCCGTTCCACTTGACGAGCTTCTCCAGGACCACCGAGCGGGCGGGCATGTTGATGCCGAGCGCGAGGGTCTCGGTGGCGAACACCGCCTTGACCAGCCCGCGCACGAACAGCTCCTCGACGACCTCCTTGAAGGTCGGCAGCATGCCCGCGTGGTGGGCGGCGATGCCGCGCTCCAGGCCCTCCAGCCACTCGTAGTACCCGAGGACGTGCAGGTCCTCGGGCGGGATGGCGGCGGTGCGCTCCTCGACCAGGGCGCGGACCTGTTCGCGCGCCTCCTCGTCGTTGAGCCTCAGGCCCGCGTACAGGCACTGCTGGACGGCGGCCTCGCACGCGGCGCGGCTGAAGATGAAGGTGATCGCGGGCAGCAGGCCCTCCGCGTCGAGC
>NZ_BMVJ01000012.1:13799-27423 GCF_014650655.1 Streptomyces anandii JCM 4720 | reverse complement strand
CGCTCGATGACCTCGGGGCGGCTCGGGGTCCAGATCCGGGAGCGCTGTCTGCGCTCGCGCTCGCGGTCGGCCTCGCGCATGGCGCGGCCGCGCCTGCGGTCCGCGTACGACGGCCTGCTGGCCTCCATGCGGGCCATGCGCACCAGGTCGGGGTTGACCGCCTTGCGGTGGCCCTCGCCCTCCTCGAACATGTCGTACATCCGCCGGCCGGCCAGCACGTGCTGGAACAGCGGCACGGGCCGGTGCTCGGAGACGATGACCTCGGTGTCGCCGCGGACCGTGTCGAGCCAGTCACCGAACTCCTCGGCGTTGGAGACGGTCGCCGACAGCGACACCAGTGTCACCGACTCGGGCAGGTGGATGATCACTTCCTCCCAGACCGCGCCGCGGAAGCGGTCCGAGAGGTAGTGCACCTCGTCCATCACCACGTATCCCAGGCCGAGGAGGGTCTGGGAGCCGGCGTAGAGCATGTTGCGCAGCACCTCGGTGGTCATCACGACCACCGGGGCGTCGGAGTTCAGGCTGTTGTCGCCGGTGAGCAGGCCGACCTTGCCGCTGCCGTAGCGCCGGCACAGGTCGGAGTACTTCTGGTTCGACAGCGCCTTGATGGGGGTCGTGTAGAAGCACTTCTTGCCCTGCTGGAGGGCGAGGTGGACGGCGAACTCGCCGACGATCGTCTTCCCGGAGCCGGTGGGCGCGGCGACCAGCACGCCCTTGCCGGCCTCGAGCGCCCGGCAGGCCTCGATCTGGAAGGGGTCGAGGCCGAAGTCGTACATCTCGCTGAAGCCCGCGAGCGCGGTGGCCTGCTCGGCAGCTCGCCTGCGCGCTGCCGCGTACCGCTCGGCCGGTGAGAGGTCCTGTGTCATCGTGCTTTCGAGCGTACCGGGCCGCACTGACAACAGGACGATCATTATCCGGATCAGCCCCGGGCACAGCCTCCTGAGCAGGGAGGCGGCCGCCCGCACGCCGGGTGCGGGGCGGCCGGCTCTTCGTTCCTGCGCCGTGCGGAGCCGGGCGGCTCAGGTCACGTCGTCGTAGCCGTTGACCCGGTCGGTGCCGGACTGCTCGGGCAGGGTGCGGCCGGCGTTGACGGACTCGATCTCGCCGATGTCCTCGGGCGTGAGGTCGAGTTCGGACGCCTCGTCGTCGCCGGGCCCGGCCTCCTCGCGGCGGCGCTTGCGGCGGTCGTTGAGAAGCGAGAAGAGGACCGCGCCGAAGTACAGCACCCAGATCGGGACCGCGAGGGCCAGCATGGTGGGCGGGTCGGTGCTGGGCGTGGCCACGGCCGCGAAGATCGTGATGCCGAGGATCATGGCGCGCCACCAGCCGAGCATGCGCCGGCCGGTGAGGATCCCGGTGAGGTTGAGCATGACCAGCAGCAGCGGCAGCTCGAAGGAGAGCCCGAAGACGATCACCATGCGCGTCACGAGCTGGAGCAGGTCGTCCAGCGGCAGCAGGTTGTCCACGCCGCGCGGGGTGAAGCCGATCAGCACCTTGGCGGTGGTGGGCAGCACCTTGTACGCGAAGTAGCCGCCGCCGAGGAAGAGCGGGACGCCGGTGGCGACGAACGCGTAGGCGTACTTCTTCTCGTGCCGGTGCAGGCCGGGCGCGACGAAGGCCCACAGCTGGTACAGCCAGACCGGCGAGGCGAAGACGACACCGGCCATCAGGGAGACCTGGAGGGCCAGGGTGAACGGCGCGAGCAGGCCGTTGATCGTGATCCGCGCGCACTGCTGGGACCGCGCGGTCGAGTTCGTCAGCTCCTCGAAGCTCTTCGCGCAGCCGACCGAGTCGAGGATCGGCTTGGTGAGGAAGTTGATGATGTCGTTGTAGAAGAAGGCGGCGACGACCGTCACCAGGACGATGGCCAGCAGTGCCTTCGCGAGCCGGTTGCGGAGCTCACGAAGATGGTCCGCGAGGGGCATCCGCCCCTCGGGGTCCTTCTCCTTCTTGCGGGCAGGCTTGAGCAACCCACGTCCTCATCTCGTGCGGCACGGCCGGAGCGCTCCGGCCGTGCGTCAGCGCTGGGTGGTGTCCGTCGGCTCGTTGACCGGGCGCGAGCTCGTCACGTCGCCCGGGGCGGCCTTGATGGTGCGCTGCGCGGGAGGCTGCTCGTTGCCCGTGGGGGCCGGGGCGGAGGCGGTGTTGCCCTCCTCCTTCATCGCCTTGGCCTCGCTCTTGAGGATGCGGGCGGACTTGCCGAGCGAGCGCGCCATGTCCGGAAGCTTCTTCGCGCCGAACAGCAGGACGATGACGACGAGGATGAGAATGATCTCGGGAGCTCCGAGCCTTCCGAACATAAGTCTTTACCTTCTCACCGAGGCGGCTGGGTGGGATGCTGTCCGACCGGCCGGACACATGTCCGATCAATCGCCATGGCAGCGATCGTAACGCTCAGGGGTGAACGCGAGGCAATCCCCGTGCGTACTCCCGTCCGCGGCCGGGCCTCGTTCTCCGGTCCGCGACCAGCAGCGTACCTGTCGGAAGCCACAGCATGACAGGGCGAAGCGGCGCAAACCGGCCGTCTCACCGGACTCACACGTCGGGCGCCGGCCCTCACAGCGAGTCCGCGGACCGGGCCGCGCTCACCGTCGCCCGCTCCAGGTCGTCGGCGGCCCTGCTGATGCGGCGCGCCGACTCCGTGACCTGCCTTCCGAGCCGCTGCGCCTCCAGGAACACCCGCACGGCGAGCACCCCGAGGACGGCGAGACCCACGAACCCCGCGGCTACCGCGAACATCGGCCAGAACATGCGCAGCAGCCTAGACGGTGGAGTGCAGCCGCAGCGTGCGGACCCCACCGCCGGTGAGCAGTTCGACCACGCGCTCCCCGGCGGGCTTGCGCACCGCGGCGCCGCACTCGGGGCAGGTGAAGGAGTAGAACGTGGTCCGGCTGCTGGCGCCGATGGCCAGGCGCAGCGCGCCCGCGGCGAGCTCGAAGCGGCCGCGGCAGTCGGGGCACCCGGCCCTGAACACCACCGGGGCCACGCTTCTCATCCCGGCGAAGGCGGCCGCCACCGAGATCCCCCGCACACCGCTCGTCGCCGAGTCGCTCAAAGCTCCTGCTCCTGCCTGTCGTACGGCCCCTTCGCCGGGTCGGCCCCGGCCGGCACCCCGGCGCCGGCGTGACCGGTGCCGTACGCCGCGTCGGCCTCGTACCCGGTTTCGTACGCCGCCAGGGCGTCGCGGGCGGCCCGGCGGGCGCTGTCGGCCAGCTCGCGCGGGGCGACGATCCTGCCGTCCCGGCCCAGGCGCAGTGCCAGGCGCCGCAGGGACGCCGGATCAGGGGTGCGCAGGGTAATACGCAGACCGCCGTCGGGAAGCTCATCGGCGCTGTCGTGCGGGTAGTACTCGGCGACCCAGCGGCCGCCGGGACCGACCTCGACGACGACTTCCGGGTCCTCCGCGGCGGGCTGCACCAGCGCCTGCGACAGGTCCCGCAGCTCGATCTCGGGCGGCGCGGACGGCTCGTCGAGGATCTTGATCTCGGCGACCCGGTCGAGCCGGAAGGTGCGGCGCGCCTCGGAGCGGCGGCACCAGGCCTCGACGTAGGTGTGTCCGACGCTGACCAGGCGGATGGGGTCGATCTCGCGCTCGGTGACCTCGTCGCGGGCGGGCGAGTAGTAGCGGATCCACAGGCGACGGCGCTCGGAGATCGCCCGGTCCACGTCGGCGAAGACGCCGCCCTCGGACTCGAAGGTCACCGACAGCCGGGAGCTGGCCCCGGCGGCCTCCCCGGCCGCGGCCTCCACCTTGGCGGTCGCCCGCAGCAGCGCCTGCCGGTCGCCCTCGCGCAGGCCCGGCAGGGTGGCCACGGCACGGGCGGCCACCAGAAGGGCGGTCGCCTCGTCGGCGGCCAGCCGCAGCGGCTCGGCGGCGTCGGCGCCGAGCGCGGCGGGGTTGTGCCACCAGATGCGCTCGCCGTCGGTGTCGATGTCCAGCAGGTCCCCGCCGCGGAAGCTGGTGCCGCACATGGGCAGCACGTCGAGGTCGGAGACCAGTTCGTCCTCGGTGATGCCGAAGGCGCGCGCGACGTCCTCGACCCGGGCGCCGGGGCGCTCCCGCAGATACGTCACCAGGGAGAGCATCCGCCGGGTCTGGTCGATGGCGTTCACGGGCCTGACCGGTTTGCCTGCCACTGTGTCGCTCGCTCCCCCTCAGCCCTTGGCCACGGCACGCAGCCGGTCCACGACGTCCGCCCGCAACTCGGCCGGCTCCAGGACCACCACGTCCGGGCCGAACTCCACCAGCCAGGCGTCCAGCCCGTGCCCGTACGGGATCTCCAACTCGTCCCAGCCGTCGCCGAGTTCCCGTACGGCGGTGGCCCTCGCCCGCAGCGGGTAGCCCGCGCCGGCGCGCAGCCGGATCAGCGCGGAGCGGTCGGCGCTCTCACCCGCCCAGCTCGCGACGGTCTCGCGCACGGTGACCACGTCGGGCACCGGGACGGTGAAGCCCGTGCCGCGGCTGCGCACCCTGCCGGTGATCCGGGACAGCCGGAAGACGCGCTCGGCGCCACGGTCGCGGTCGAAGCCGGCCAGGTACCAGTGACCGCGCCAGCACTCCAGGGCCCACGGCTCGACGTGCCGGGTTCCGGGCTGGGCCGCGTTGGCCTTGCGGTAGTCGAAGACGACCGGGCGGCGGTCGCGGCAGGCCAGCATCAGCGGCTCGAAGGCGGCCTCGTGGACCGGGATGCGCGGCTCCAGGGCGCCGTGCGCCTCGTAGGGGTCGACGTCCTCGGGCAGCCCGGCCGCGCGCAGCTTCTGCAGGGCGCCGCTGGCCGCTCCGGCGAGGCGGGCCTGCTGCCAGACCTTGGCGGCCAGCCCGAGCGCGGCGGCCTCCTCGGCGTCCAGGGTGATGGGCGGCAGGCGGTTGCTGTCGCGGCGGGCGAGGTAGCCGACCTCGCCGTCCAGGCCCTCGACCGTCTCGATGACCAGGCCGAGCTCGCGCAGGTCGTCCTTGTCCCGCTCGAACATGCGGTTGAAGGAGTCGTCGGTGCCCGCCTCGAGGTAGGCCTCGATGGACTCACGCAGCTCGCGCTTGCTGAGCGGCCGCCGCGTCCCGAGCAGACACAGCGCCAGGTTCATCAGCCGCTCGGCCTTGGCAATGGCCATCGACGCCCGTCACCTTCCCTATGGTGCTTACGACCGATGACCGTACCGCCCCGAAGTGCACAGACAAAAGCCGAGAGCCCACGCCCGGACGGCCAGGCCCCCCAGCCGGTCAATCCCAGCCTCGACCCGCCTCCCGCCGATCCCCCGCCAGCCACACCCGGACACCACCGATCACATCGACCGACCACGACCGGGCCGACGCGGGCGGTGGCCGCGACCGGGTCGCGGCGATCACGCTTCCGACGGCCACGCTCGGGCCGCGGCGGTCAAGGGCGACGGCCACCGCGCGACCGGCCGTGGCCACGCTCGGGCCGCGGCGACGGAGTGGGCCACCGGAGGGGCCCGACCGCGGCCGGCCGGGCCGGCGCCCGAGTGCGCCGCCACGACCGGCCCGACGCGGCGGGCCCACGTCGCCGACCGGGCCACGACCGCGGCCTGTCCGCGTCGAGCACGGGCGGCTCGCGGCGATCAGCGCGCCGCGCCCGGCCACGACGGCGGCCCCCAGCATGCGCGGCCACGATCGGACCGCGGCGACAAAAGCCGGCGGCCGTGGTCGGAGCCGCGCGGGCCGGTGCGACCCGGCCACGTTCGGCCGGACCGCGATCCGGTGCGCCGCCAGGACCGGCCCGAAGGCGGCGGACCGCCGCGACGGGCCGCCTCTGCCGGTCCACGTCGGTGACCGGGCCGCGGCCGTCACCGTGGCCGCGGGCGACCGGCCCGGCGGCTCACGGCCCGCCGTGGTCAGGGTGCCGGGCCCGGTTGTGGGGGCCCGGCACGGGGGTGGGGGTGGTCGGACCGGTGGTCAGACCGCTACCAGGTCGCAGACGAAGATCAGCGTCTCGCCGGGCTTGATGCGGCCGCCGGCGCCACGGTCGCCGTAGGCGAGGTGGGCGGGGATGATCAGCTGGCGGCGGCCGCCGACCTTCATGCCCTGCACACCCCGGTCCCAGCCGGGGATGACCTGGCCGACGCCCAGCTGGAAGCGGAGCGGCGTGCCGCGGTTCCAGGACGCGTCGAACTCCTCGCCGGTGGAGAAGGCCACTCCGACGTAGTGGACGGAGACGGTGTCGCCCGCCTTGGCCTCCGGACCGTCGCCCTCCCAGATGTCCTTGATCTCGAGGTCGGCCGGGGGCTCGCCGCCCGGGAAGTCGATCTCGGGCTTCTCGATGTTCACGTCTTTCGCTCCTGCTCATCTACGACAAGGCAACGCGCACAGTCTTTCATCACCACCGCACGGCCGCCCGCACGAGCCTGTGCGGGCGCGCCCGCCGCGCACGGCGTCGCGGTCACATCGCGGCCAGGATGTCCACCGCGAAGACGAGGGTGGAGCCCTTCTTGATGTCGCTGTTCGGCGGCGGGTTGTCGCCGTAGGCCAGGTTCGGCGGCACGACGATCAGCACGCGGCTGCCCGTCTTCTTGCCGGCGACGCCCTGGGCCAGCCCCTTGACGACCTGCTCCATCTGCGGCAGCGCGAACTGGCTGAGCCGGCCCTGCCGGTACGTCGACTCGAACGTCTTGCCGCTCTCCCACACCACGCCCACGAACTGGCACAGCACGGTCTGCGAGGCCTTGACCTCGGCGCCGTCGCCCTCCAGGACGTAGTTCGACACGAGCTTCTTCGGCGCGGCCGTCTTGGGGACCTTGACCTCGGGAGCCTGGCCGTCGGTGTTGGTGCCCACCGTCGGCAGGCCGGCGTCCTTCTGCGCGACCGCCTTGCCGTGGGCGGAGCTCTTGGTGTTGAAGCTGTCGATCAGGTCGATCACGAAGACCAGGGTGTCGGTGCCCTTGATGCCCGCCTGCGCGCTGCCCTGCGGGCCGTAGCCCCACGTCGGGGGGACGGCCATCTCGACGCGGCTGCCCAGCTTCTTGCCGGTCAGGCCGTAGCGCCAGCCGTCGATGATGCTGCCCTGGGAGAGCTGGATGAGCAGGGGCGACTTGCGGTCGTAGGAGTTGTCGAAGACCTTCGCGGTGTTCCAGATCTGGCCCAGGTAGTTGGCCTGGATGAAGTCGTTCTCCGCGACCGTGCGGCCGCCGCCGGCGATGACCGTCCTGACGGCGAGGTCCTTGGACGGCTCGCCGCTGCCCTTGGCCACGGTCGGCTTCTCACCGAACTTGGTGCCCGCGGTGATCGCCGGCAGGGGCCCGGAGACGATCTTCGGCGGCGGCGGGGCGGAGGTGGCCGACGCGGACGGCGACGCGCTGTCGCTGGGCTTGCTGGAATCGGCCTTGTCATTGCCGCAGGCGGCCAGCGTGATCAGTCCCGCGGGGACGGAAAGAAGGAGTGAGCGTCGACGCACGGTGGGGGCCTCGTAATCGGTCGATCTTGTTGATGGCGTGCGCGCAACTCTACGGCGTGACAAGGGCGCCGTACGGGAAACGTACGGCGCCCGTGTTGCGTCCCGGCGGGCAATTCCGCCGGAGCGTGTCTCACATTCCCGCGATCAGCTTCTCCACCCTGTCGTCCACCGAACGGAACGGGTCCTTGCACAACACGGTGCGCTGTGCCTGGTCGTTGAGCTTCAGGTGCACCCAGTCGACGGTGAAGTCCCGGCGCTGCTCCTGGGCCCGCCGGATGAAGTCGCCGCGCAGCCTCGCCCGAGTGGTCTGCGGCGGAACCGACTTGCCCTCGAAGATCTTCAAGTCGTTGCAGATCCGGGCGGCTTGGCCCTTTTTCTCCAGCAGGTAGTACAGGCCACGACGGCGGTGGATGTCGTGGTAGGCGAGGTCTATCTGGGCGACCCGGGGGTGCGACATCGTCATGTTGTGCTTGGCCCGGTAGCGCTCGATGAGCTTGTACTTCATCACCCAGTCGATCTCGGTGCCGATGCGGTCGAGGTCCTCGCTCTCGATCGCGTCCAGCGTGCGGCCCCACAGCTCCAGCACCTGCTCGACGGTGCCGGTGCGGATGCCTCGGCGCTCGCAGAAGTCCACGGCCTTCTCGTAGTACTCCCGCTGCACCTCGAGGGCCGAGGCCTCGCGGCCGCTGGCCAGGCGCACCTTGCGGCGGCCCGTGATGTCGTGGCTGACCTCGCGGATCGCCCGGATCGGGTTCTCCAGGGTGAGGTCGCGCATGACGGTGCCGGCCTCGATCATGCGCAGCACCAGGTCGGTCGCGCCGACCTTGAGCAGCATCGTGGTCTCGGACATGTTGGAGTCGCCCACGATGACGTGCAGCCGGCGGTAGCGTTCCGCGTCCGCGTGCGGCTCGTCGCGGGTGTTGATGATGGGCCGGGAGCGGGTCGTCGCGGAGGAGACGCCCTCCCAGATGTGCTCGGCCCGCTGGCTCACGCAGTACACCGCCCCGCGGGGGGTCTGCAGGACCTTGCCCGCCCCGCACAGCAGCTGCCTGGTGACCAGGAAGGGGATGAGGATGTCCGCGAGCCGCGAGAACTCCCCGTGCCGTGCCACCAGATAGTTCTCGTGGCAGCCGTAGGAGTTGCCCGCCGAGTCCGTGTTGTTCTTGAAGAGGTAGACGTCGCCCGCGATTCCCTCCTCGTGCAGGCGTCGTTCCGCGTCTACCAGGAGTCCTTCGAGAATGCGCTCGCCGGCCTTGTCGTGGGTGACCAGTTCGATCACATTGTCACATTCGGGTGTCGCGTATTCCGGATGTGACCCCACGTCGAGATAGAGCCGGGCGCCGTTTCGCAGAAAGACATTGCTGCTGCGGCCCCATGACACGACACGGCGGAAGAGGTACCGCGCCACCTCGTCAGGCGACAGGCGGCGCTGTCCCCTGAACGTGCACGTGACGCCGTACTCGTTCTCCAGCCCGAAAATGCGGCGGTCCATGAGTGAACATTACGCCCGATCCCCCGAGCTGAAACGGGGTTCGGCAGCACGATTTGGATCATTTTCCGATGAAGCCGCAACGACCGCCCGCCCGGCGGGAGCTGCGAGGACCCTTCCGGTGGCCAGCAGCACCAGCGCCGAGACGGCCCCCGCGGCGCCGGGCACCGCGAAGCCCCACAGCGCGCCGCCCGCCTGGACCACGGGGCCCGCCACGCCCGTTCCGGCCGACGCGCCGACGGTGAAGGTGGTCACCAGCCAGGAGAACGCCTCCGTCACCGTCCCGGCCGGCGCGTGCCGGTCCACGATGATGAACGCGCAGGCGATGCTGGGCGCCAGGAACACCCCGGACAGCATCGTCAGCGCCACCATGGCCACCGCGCCCGGCATCAGCATCAGCGGCAGGTAACACACCGCCAGAAGGGCCACCAGCACCCGCAGTCGCCGCTCGGGCGGTCCCGCCCACTGCCGGGCCCCGTAACCGGTCCCGCCGGCGAGCGCGCCGAGGCCCAGCGCCGCCATCAGCCAGCCGTACACCGCGTCGCCGCCGTGACCGTCCGCGTAGGGCACGGCGGCCACGGTGATGGAGCCCAGCGCGATGCCGACGAAGAGGAACGCGCCGAGCAGGGCCAGCAGCCCGGGCGAGCGCAGCGCGCCGAGCCAGTGCGCCTCGCGCGGCGCCGACCGCCAGGCGCGTGAGGGCGGCGAGCTGACCACGGAGAGCGCGCCCAGGACGCCGATGACGTTGAGCACCACCAGCGCGGTGCGCGCGGACCACAGCGACACGCACAGGGTGACGAGCAACGGCCCGGCGGTGAACATGACTTCCTGGGCGACCGCGTCCATCGCGTACGCCGTGTGCACCTGCTCCTCCCGGCTCAGCACGCCGGGCCACAGGGCGCGCAGGCCGCCCTCCAGGGGCGGTGTGAACAGTCCCGCGGCCGCCACGGCGGCGCAGGCCAGGGCGCGCGGCTCGGTGCCGGTCAGGGCGAACACGGTCATCGCCAGGGCCGCGGCGAGCGCGGCGGGCAGCTGGATCCGGGGCTGGCCGTACAGGTCCACGAGCCGGCCGAGCACGGGCTGGCCCACCGCGTTGGCCACGCCGTACACCGCCGCCAGGGCCCCCGCGAGGCTGTACGTGCCGCCCTCCGCGCGGACGAACAGCACGATCGCGATGGCCGCCGTGGCGTTCGGCAACCGCCCCACGAGGGTGCCTGTCAGCAGCCGGGTGGCGTGCCGCGCCCGGAGGATCTCCAGGTATCCCGCGAATCCCGCGGCCATCGCCACAGCCTCCGTCGGCCTCGGCCCGCCCGGGGCGCCGGTCCGGCCCCGGGTTCCAGGTGTTACGTATAACGTGCTCTGTCATACGTACCATGTGCGCTGTTCAGCAGTCCAGGCGGACGACCGGGCCGGACTCAGCAGCCGGCCGGTGGCCGGCCCGAGCAGGAGGAGCAGCCGTACGGTGGCACCAGCCAGCACGCGCCCCACGAGCCGTGACGTCGCCCGGGCCGCCGGGGTGTCCCAGGCCGCCGTCTCGCTCGTCCTCGGCGACAAGTGGCGCGGCCGGGTGGCAGAGGCGACCGCGGAGCGGGTACGGCGAGCCGCTTCGGAACTCGGCTACCGGCCCAACCTGGCCGCCCGCAATCTGCGCCTCGGCCACACCCGTACGGTCCTCCTCGTCGTCCCCGCGCTGACCACCGAGTTCTTCGCCGGTGTCTACACGGGGGCCGCGCGGGTGGCCGCCGAGCACGGCTTCGGCGTCGTCCTGTACCCCTCCCCCGAGGGCGTCGGCCCCGCCAGGAACCCCTTCGCCTCGGCCCAGGCCGCCCTCGACGGCGTCATCGCGTCCTCCATGGCGGCCGACGCGCTGACCGCGATCCGCGGCGAGGCGCTGCCCCTGGTCATGCTCGACAGCGACCCCGAGGGCAGCCTCGGCGCCGCCACGGTGAACCTGGACATCGCGGACGGGGTGCGCCAGGTCGCCGGGCACCTGCTCGGGCTCGGGCACCGGCGCTTCCTGCACCTGGCGGCGGACGTGCCCTCCTGGACCTTCGAGGTACGGGCCCGCGAGCTCGCCGCGCGCGTGGGCGCGGCACCCGGCGGCTCGGTCCGCACCGTGCGGGCCCCCATCTCCATCGAGGACGCCCGCGCCGCCACCGAGGCCGCGCTCGCCGCGGCCGGCCCGCGTCCCACCGCGCTGGTCTGCGACGACGACAAACTGGCCGCCGGCGCCTACAAGGCGCTGCGCCGGCTCGGTCTGCGGGTGCCCGACGACATGTCCGTCACCGGCCTGGACGACCTGGCCCTGGCCACGGCCATCGACCCGGAGCTGACCACGGTCCGGCTGGACGCCGAGCTGTTCGGCGAGCGCGGCATGCGGGCCCTGCTGGCGGTCCTGGACGGCCGCACGCCCGAGGGCGGGGACATCCCGGTGGAACTCGTCGTACGCGGCTCCACGGGGCCGCCCAGGGCCTCCTGAGACGCGTGGTGCCCCGGCCGGTGAGTCCGGCCGGGGCACCACGCGTGACGACGAGGGGGCGGGGCCGCTACTCCTCCTCGGAGCCGTCGGCCTCAGCGCCCGCGTCCGACGCCGCCGCCGCGCCGTCCGCATCCAGCAGACGGGCGAGCTGACGGCCGACGATGCGGCGGAACTTGCGCTGCTGCGGGCGCGTACGGTCCAGGACCGCCACCTCCAGCCGCTCGGCGGGGATCTCCCGCTCGCTGCCGTTGGTGTCCCGGGACAGGGCCTGCACGGCGAGCTTGAGCGCCTCGGCCAGCGACATGCCGTCGCGGTGCCGCTGGTCGAGATAGCCGCTGATCTGCTCGGCGTTGCCGCCGACCGCGACCGAGCCGTGCTCGTCCACGATCGAGCCGTCGTGCGGCAGCCGGTAGATCTGGTCGCCCTCCGGGGTCTCCCCCACCTCGGCGACCACCAGCTCCACCTCGTACGGCTTCTCGGCCGCGCTGGAGAAGATCGTGCCCAGCGTCTGGGCGTAGACGTTGGCCAGGCCGCGGGCGGTCACGTCGTCGCGGTCGTAGGTGTAACCGCGCAGGTCGGCGTAGCGGACGCCGCCGATGCGCAGGTTCTCGTACTCGTTGTACTTGCCGGCCGCCGCGAAGCCGATCCGGTCGTAGATCTCGCTGAACTTGTGCAGCGCGCGGGACGGATTCTCACCGACGAAGACGATTCCGTCGGCGTACTGCAGCACGACCAGGCTGCGGCCGCGGGCGATGCCCTTGCGGGCGTACTCCGCCCGGTCGGCCATCGCCTGCTGGGGTGAGACATAGAACGGCGTCGACACCGGTCATCCATCCCTTTCTGTGGAAGTCACTGGATCACCCTCAACCGGGACCATCCGCCGCTACAGCAGCGCGGCCCGCGGGCCGTCCGGCTGCTCCAGGCGCCGCTGGAGCACCGACCGGGCGATCTCGGAGGACTCGTCCTCGGTGAGCCGGCGGAAGCCGTCCTCGGTGATCACGGTGACGATCGGATAGATCCGGCGGGCGACATCGGGACCGCCGGTCGCCGAGTCGTCGTCTGCCGCGTCGTACAGCGCCTGGACCACCAGCGTGGTGGCCTCGGCCTCGGACAGGTCCTCGCGGAAGAGCTTCTTCATGGCGCCGCGCGCGAAGATCGAGCCGGAGCCCGTCGCCGCGTAGCCGTGCTCCTCGGAGCGGCCGCCCGTCACGTCGTAGGAGAAGATGCGGCCCTTGTCGCGGTCCAGGTCGTAACCCGCGAAGAGGGGCACCACGGCCAGGCCCTGCATGGCCATGCCCAGGTTGGAACGGATCATGGTCGACAGCCGGTTCGCCTTGCCCTCGAGCGAGAGCTGCGCCCCCTCGACCTTCTCGAAGTGCTCCAGCTCCAGCTGGAACAGCTTGACCATCTCCACCGCGAGGCCCGCGGTGCCGGCGATTCCCACGGCCGAGTACTCGTCCGCCGGGAACACCTTCTCGATGTCCCGCTGCGCGATGACGTTCCCCATGGTGGCCCGCCGGTCGCCGGCCAGCACGACGCCCCCCGGGAACGTGACGGCCACGATGGTCGTCCCGTGCGGCGCCTCGATCACGCCCTGGACCGGCGGCAGCTGGCGCTTGCCGGGCAGCAGCTCCGGCTGGTGCTCGGAGAGGAAGTCCATGAAGGAGGAGGACCCGGGCGTCAGGAAGGCAGCCGGCAGACGCCCGGTGCTACGAGGGTTGGGTTCCACGCGATTCCTTCCACGTAAGGCTGCGGCCCCGCCGGGAGCGGCCGAGCCGATCATCAAATCCGTGCACGGACCATACCCGTACCGGCGCCGGTCATCCGTCCCGGCGCCGACCCGCTCGCCGCGGGCCCGCGCCGGGACGGACGCCGGGCGTTACTCGCCGCCCTTTTGCACGAAGGAGCGCACGAAGTCCTCGGCGTTGGACTCCAGGACGTCGTCGATCTCGTCCAGGACGTCGTCCACGTCGTCGCTCAGCTTCTCGTGGCGTTCCTTGAGGTCGTCCGAGGCCTGTGCGTCCTGGGCCTGCTCCTCGACCTCCTCGGAGGACCGCGTGGCCTTCTGCTGTCCGCCGCCGGTGTCCTTCGTTGCCATAACCCTCACCCCGCTCAGTTCGCCCGACATGGTCGGCATTACGGCCGATCGGTCGATCGGTGATGATCAGACCCTACAAGCCGGGTCCGACATCGGCCCCGCAGTTTCTCCAACGTACGAGGCCCACCTCGATGATTCCCGGACGCCGGGAT
>NZ_BMVJ01000012.1:0-13777 GCF_014650655.1 Streptomyces anandii JCM 4720 | reverse complement strand
TTCACCCCGTCCGGCCTGCTCGTCCCGGGTACCCGGTCAGCCGCCGGACAGGACCCTGACCAGGTCCTCGGCCGTACGGCAGCGGTCCAGGAGCTCCTTGACGTGATTACGCGTTCCGCGAAGCGGTTCCAGGGTTGGGACCCGCTGGAGGGAGTCACGGCCCGGCAGGTCGAAGATCACCGAGTCCCAGGAGGCCGCGGCCACGTCGTCGGCGTACTGCTCCAGGCAGCGGCCGCGGAAGTAGGCGCGGGTGTCCTCCGGCGGCTTCGTGCGGGCCGTGTCGACCTCGGACTCGTCCAGGAGGCGCTTCATCCGCCCACGGGCCGCCAGGCGGTTGTAGAGGCCCTTGTCGGGGCGCACGTCGGAGTACTGCAGGTCGACCAGGTGCAACCGGGCCGCGTCCCAGTCCAGGCCGTCACGGCGCCGGTAGCCGTCCATGAGCTCGCGCTTGGCGACCCAGTCCAGCTCGCCGGCCAGGCTCATCGGGTCGTTCTCCAGGCGGTTGAGGGTGTCCTCCCAGCGGGCCAGGACGTCCTTGGTCTGCTCGTCGGCGTCGGCCCCGAAGCGCTCCTCGACGTACTTGCGCGACAGCTCGAAGTACTCCATCTGGAGCTGCACCGCGGTGAGTGTGCGGCCGCTGCGCAGCGTGACCAGGCGCTTGAGCGTGGGGTCGTGCGAGACCTGGTGGAGGGTGCGCACCGGCTGGTCGACGGCCAGGTCGACGGCGATGAAGCCGTCCTCGATCATGGACAGGACCAGGGCGGTGGTGCCCAGCTTGAGATAGGTGGAGATCTCGGAGAGGTTGGCGTCCCCGATGATCACGTGCAGCCGGCGGTACTTCTCCGCGTCGGCGTGCGGCTCGTCGCGGGTGTTGATGATGGGGCGCTTCAGGGTCGTCTCCAGCCCGACCTCGACCTCGAAGTAGTCGGCGCGCTGGCTGAGCTGGAAGCCGTGCTCGTGGCCGTCCTGGCCGATGCCGACGCGGCCGGCGCCGGCGAAGACCTGGCGGGAGACGAAGAAGGGCGTGAGGTGGCGCACGATGTCCGAGAAGGCGGTCTCCCGCTTCATCAGGTAGTTCTCGTGCGTGCCGTAGCTGGCGCCCTTGTTGTCGGTGTTGTTCTTGTAGAGGTGGATCGGCTGGGCGCCGGGCAGCTGGGCGGCCCGTTCGGCGGCCTCGGCCATGATCCGTTCGCCGGCCTTGTCCCACAGGACGGCGTCGCGGGGATTGGTGACCTCGGGGGCGCTGTACTCGGGGTGGGCGTGGTCGACGTAGAGCCGTGCGCCATTGGTGAGGATGACGTTGGCCAGGCCGATGTCCTCGTCGGTGAGCTGGCTGGAGTCGGCGGCCTCGCGGGCGAGGTCGAAGCCTCGGGCGTCCCGGAGCGGGTTCTCCTCCTCGAAGTCCCAGCGGGCCCGGCGGGCCCGGTGCATCGCCGCCGCGTAGGCGTTGACGATCTGGGACGAGGTGAGCATGGCATTGGCGTTGGGGTGGCCGGGGACGGAGATCCCGTACTCGGTCTCGATGCCCATTACTCGCCGTACGGTCATGCGGCCCTCCTTGCCCGGCGGCGGCCTCGGTCGTGGGCGCCGCTCAAGTACCGCTGGGACTCAGATGCCTGTGCGGTGCCCGTCCCCGCACTGCGCGATCCGGCGGTACGAAAGAGCCTAGAACGCCTTTGCGCTGGTGGGGAGATCATTTGCGTCATTGCCTGCTCCATGCGGTGGCCCCGGAAAACAGCCGGCTGCGGGTACCCGCCGAGGGCACCCGCAGCCGCCCCGCTTTACAGGTACTGACCGGTGTTCGCCACCGTGTCGATGGAGCGTCCGGTGTCCGCGCCCTGCTTTCCGGTGATGAGGGTGCGGATGTAGACGATCCGCTCGCCCTTCTTTCCGGAGATCCGGGCCCAGTCGTCCGGGTTGGTGGTGTTGGGCAGGTCCTCGTTCTCCTTGAACTCGTCCACGCAGGCCTGGAGCAGGTGGGAGACGCGGAGGCCCTTCTGGTTCTTCTCGAGGAAGTCCTTGATCGCCATCTTCTTGGCGCGGCCCACGATGTTCTCGATCATGGCGCCGGAGTTGAAGTCCTTGAAGTACAGGACTTCCTTGTCGCCGTTGGCGTAGGTGACCTCCAGGAAGCGGTTCTCCTCGGATTCGGCGTACATGTGCTCGACGGCGGTCTGGATCATGCCCTGGACCGTCGAGTCCTTGTCGCCGCCGTGCTCGGCGAGGTCGTCGCCGTGCAGCGGGAGCCGCTCGGTGAGGTACTTGCCGAAGATGTCCTTGGCCGCCTCGGCGTCCGGACGCTCGATCTTGATCTTCACGTCCAGCCGGCCGGGCCGCAGGATGGCGGGGTCGATCATGTCCTCACGGTTGGAGGCGCCGATCACGACCACGTTCTGCAGGCCCTCCACGCCGTCGATCTCGGCGAGCAGCTGCGGGACGATGGTGTTCTCCACGTCCGAGCTGACGCCGGAGCCGCGGGTGCGGAAGAGGGACTCCATCTCGTCGAAGAAGACGATGACCGGGGTGCCCTCGCTGGCCTTCTCCCGGGCCCGCTGGAAGACCAGGCGGATCTGCCGCTCGGTCTCGCCGACGTACTTGTTCAGCAGCTCGGGGCCCTTGATGTTGAGGAAGAAGCTCTTGCCGGCGGCCTGCCCGGTCACCTCGGCGACCTTCTTCGCCAGAGAGTTGGCGACCGCCTTGGCGATGAGCGTCTTGCCGCATCCGGGGGGACCGTAGAGCAGGACGCCCTTCGGCGGACGCAGTTCGTGCTCCTTGAACAGGTCCGGGTAGAGGTACGGCAGCTCGACCGCGTCGCGGATGGCCTCGATCTGGTTGCCGAGGCCGCCGATCTGCTCGTAGCCGATGTCGGGGACCTCTTCGAGGACGAGTTCCTCGACCTCGCTCTTGGGCACGACCTCGTAGACGTACCCGGAACGGGGCTCCAGCAGGAGGGCGTCGCCGGGGCGGATGGTCACGTCGAGCAGCGGCTCGGCGAGCCGCACCACCCGCTCCTCGTCGGTGTGCCCGAGCACCAGGGCGCGCTCGCCGTCCTCGAGGATCTCCTTGAGGGTGACGATGTCGCCGACGCGCTCGAACTCCATGGCCTCGACCACGTTGAGCGCTTCGTTGAGCATCACTTCCTGGCCACGCCTGAGGTCGTCGAGCTCGACGCTCGGGCTGACGTTCACCCTCAGCTTTCGGCCGCCGGTGAAGATGTCCGCCGTGCCGTCCTCGTTGGCCTGCAGGAAGACGCCGAAGCCGGCCGGCGGCTGGGCGAGCCGGTCGACCTCCTCCTTGAGGGCCACGATCTGGTCACGCGCCTCGCGGAGCGTGTTCGCCAGCCGCTCGTTCTGCGCGGACACGCCGGCCAGGTTGGTCTGCAGCTCGACGATCCGCTCCTCGAGAATCCTCGTGTGTCGCGGAGAGTCGGCGAGCTTGCGTCGCAGGACGGCGATCTCCTGCTCAAGGTAGGCGATCTGCCCGGCCGGGTCCTCGGACCCTCGTCCCGGGCGGATGCCGCGGTTCATGTCGTCGTCGTGGGCTGCCACGGTCCTCACCTCCTCCAAGGGGAGCTGGACGCTTCCAGACCCTACCTGGGCGGGTGTCGATTGAAACCCCTAGATCACAAAGTCTGTCGGGGTGTGTCCGATCTTCACCCTTGCGCTCTCCCTCACGCCAGGGGAATACCCACCGAACATGATTGGAAAGCCGTCGGAGGTAGGGTCGAGACGTTCAACACCCGTCAGAGCTGGCCTGATTCCCCGCACGGCTCGACGTACACGGCAGGAGAGATGAACGTGCAGCAGCGGACCTCGGACGGTGACGAGGCACTGGAGGTCTGGATCGACCAGGACCTGTGCACCGGCGACGGCATCTGCGCGCAGTACGCGCCGGAGGTGTTCGAGCTGGACATCGACGGCCTGGCCTACGTGAAGGGTGCGGACGACGAGCTGTTGCAGGCCAGGGGGGCCACAACGCCCGTGCCGCTGCCGCTTCTCACGGACGTGGCCGACTCGGCGAAGGAGTGCCCGGGCGAGTGCATCCATGTGCGCCGCGTCTCGGACAAGGTCGAGGTGTACGGACCTGACGCGTCGTGACCGTACGCGTGCTGCTGGTGACCGCTGTCTGATTTCTCACAGGCCGTCGGCCATGCGCCCGATGAGCCCCGAAGAGGCGGGGTGAACGAGGTGGGGTGCGCGGGGGCGTGTCGTCACACGCCGCGCGCCTGGCCGGGGGTGGAGCGGACGAACGCGCCGTTGCGCCACTGCCACTTCACGCCCTCCTTGAGGTCGGGGCAGCAATTGGGCACGTCGGACGAGGAGTAGCCGAGCAGGGTGGCGGTGACCGCGCCGTCGCGCACCGCGAAGTCCGTGACGGTGTACCGGTCCTTGGGCGCGACGAGGGTGGCGACCACGCGCGGGGCCGTGGCGCCCGCGGCCTGGGTGAGGACGTAGACGCCGTCGGGCGGGGTGCCCATGGAGCCGTCGCAGTGCACCACCGCGACGGTCTCGGGGCGGCCGTCGCCGTCGAGGTCCCCGGAGGCCTTCTTCACGACGACGGGCTTGAGCGGGCCGCACTGCAGGGGAAACGTCACGCCGGTGGTACTGGGGGGTGCGGCGGCGGCCGGGGCGGGCTTCTTCGCCGGGCCGCCCGCCGGCTGGGCGGCGGTGGCCGAGCCGGGCTGGAGCAGCGGGGAGAGTGCGATCACACCGGCCACGGCGGCCGCGGTGGCCACCCAGTGGATGGGCCGGGCGTGCGTGTGTGCCAGTTCCGGGACGGCGGAGTGCTGCACTAGGAGTGTCTCCCGTGAGGGCTGTGCCGGTGGGGTGGCCAGCATCGTGCCACACGTCACAGTGCGGGGGAACGGTGGGGTGGGTACCCGCGCGGGTTCGCGCCGGCGTCCGCGCGGGCCGTGCTCTCGCCGCCTGGTGCGGGGTCAATGCGAGGGCGCCGTGGCGCAGTTCCCGGAGTGGTGCGGGAACTGCGCCACGGCGCACGTTCGTTGGGGCCGCGTGGGCCGCGTCAGCGGCCAGCGCCTCCGTCGGCGTTGGGGCCCTCGTAGTCCTCGCCGTAGGCGCCCTTGGCGGGGCGGCGGCGGCGCATGGGCGGCTCGACGCCGTCCGCGAGGCGGCGGGCGGTGAGCAGGAAGCCGGTGTGCCCGATCATGCGGTGGTCGGGACGGACGGCCAGGCCCTCGATGTGCCAGTTGCGGATCATCGTCTCCCAGGAGGTCGGCTCGTTGAAGCAGCCGATCTCGCGGATGGACTCCACGGTCCGCGCGAGCTGGGTGGTGGTGGCGACGTAGCAGCACAGGATGCCGCCGGGGACGAGCGCCTTGGAGACGGCCTCCAGGCACTCCCAGGGGGCGAGCATGTCGAGGATGACGCGGTCGACGTCCGTGTCGGACAGGTTGTCCTGGAGGTCGCCGACGGTGAGCTGCCAGGCGGGGTGCGGGCCGCCGAAGTAGCGCTCGACGTTCGCCTGGGCGATCTCGGCGAAGTCGGCGCGGCGCTCGTAGCTGTGCAGCATGCCCTGGTCGCCGATGGCCCGCAGCAGGAAGCTGCTGAGCGAGCCGGAGCCGACGCCGGCCTCCACGACGCGGGCGCCGGGGAAGATGTCGGCGAAGGCGAGGATCTGCCCCGCGTCCTTCGGGTAGACGACGGCTGCCCCGCGGGGCATGGACAGGACGTAGTCGGGGAGCAGGGGACGCAGCGCGAGGTAGGCGACGTTGCCGGTGGTGCGGACAACGCTGCCCTCGGGTGCGCCGATCAGTTCGTCGTGCGGGAAGGAGCCCTTGTGGGTGTGGAAGTTCTTCCCGGCTTCGAGCGTGAACGTGTAGTGGCGGCCCTTGGGGTCGGTCAGCTGTACCTGGTCCCCGACCTTGAAGGGCCCGCGACGGCGGGCGGCACCGGTCGGTTCGGACATGTGACCAGCCTACCGGTCCCCCGAAGGCCCCCTGACCACCTCGCACCACCACGGACACGGGACAGCCGGCAGGCCGTCGGCGGGGTCCCGTCCAGGGGCCGGTGGGCGGTGTCAGCGGGGGGTTGCCGCTGAAGGGCGGGCCATGGCCTTGACGAAGGCTCGTTCCACGTCCGCTGCGGAGAGGACTCCGTAGATCTCGCCGGTGTCCTCGACCACCAGGTACTCGGTGGCCGGGGTGGCGCGCAGGACGTCGAGGAGGTCCTCGCCGGCCAGCTCGGCGGACACCCGCATGCCGTCGGTGAGCTCCTGGGCGAGCTCGCCGGCCTGCACCCAGGGGCGGCGGTGTTCGGGTACGCCGACGATGGCGGACTCGCGGACCAGGGAGAGGGGCTCCCCGTGGCCGTCCACGACGACCAGCGCACGGGCCCCGGCCTCGTTGGCGCGGCGCAGGGCCTCGGCGAGGGAGGTACCGGTCTCCACGGGCACGGCACGCCGGGTGAGCGTGCGGGCGCGCAGCTCGGGCAGGTGCTCGCGCAGGCGGGCCATGCGCAGGCTGTTGCCGGCTCCGGTCCAGATGATCGCGGCGAGGATCGCGGCGAGCAGGGCGTCGGTGACGGTGTCCATGCCGACGCTGTCCTCGGCCGTGGAGCCGAGGGTGCCGGACTGGGTGAGCAGCGGCAGCCCGATGAGCACGGAGACGGCGAGGGCACGGCCGACCCAGGCGGCGGCCACGGTGCCGCTCATCGGCTTGCCGGTGATCTTCCAGACCACCGCGCGGAGCATCCGGCCGCCGTCCAGGGGCAGCCCGGGCAGCAGGTTGAAGACGGCGACGATGAGGTTGGAGATCATCAGCCCGGCGAGCAGGACGCCGGGCACCGTGCCTCTCTGCACCGGCAGCAGCGCCAGGTAGAAGACGCCGGCCAGAACCAGCGAGAGCAGTGGGCCGACGAAGGCCAGCACGAACTCGCGTCCCGGTGTCTCGGCCTCCTTCTCGATCTCGGAGACCCCGCCGAAGAACTGGAGCTGGATGCGGCGCACCGGGAGCTTGAAGCGGATCGCGGCGATGGTGTGGGCGAGCTCGTGGACGAGTACGGAGCCGTAGAAGGCGACCGCGAAGAAGAGGGCCACGAGGTAGCGGGCGGCGCCGAGCTCGGGCAGCACGCGGTCGAGCTGGCCGCCGAACACCCAGGTGATCAGGGCGGCCACCAGGAACCAGCTGGGCGCCACGTACACCGGCACGCCGAAGGGGCGGCCCATGAGCAGCCCGCCCCCGGGCTCCCGCCGCCTGCGCGGCGGCCCGGCCCGACCGGGGTCCGCCTGACCGGGGCCCGCGTGCGCGTGGGCGCGGTCGGGGTGGGTGTCGGGGTCGCCGGGAGGGGCGTGCTCGGGGGTGTGCGAGCCCGGGCCGTGCGGGCCGGCGGTATGCGCGTGGTCGCGGTCGGGGTGGGTGTCCTGCCGGGCGGCGGGCTCCTTCGGGGGCGCGGCGGCGGAGCGTTCCTGCGGCGGTTCGGCGGGGGTCTCCGCCGGCGCC
Source organism: Streptomyces anandii JCM 4720 (assembly GCF_014650655.1). GTDB lineage: Bacteria > Actinomycetota > Actinomycetes > Streptomycetales > Streptomycetaceae > Streptomyces > Streptomyces anandii. The sequence goes on along the minus strand of NZ_BMVJ01000012.1, from coordinate 6,321 downwards.
GTGGGCCGTTCCGCGCCCGCGGTGCCGGCGCCGGGCTCCGCGGGGCCGCCCGGGTCCGCGGGGCCGCCCGGGTCCGCGGGGCCCGCCGGGTCGGCGCCGGGGCGCGCGGAGCCGGCGGCCGGGGCCGTCGGGCCCGTGGGGCGCTCGGCCGACTCGTCGCTGCCGGACCGCGGCTGCCCGCTCCCGCCGCTCACGTCCACGGTGTCCCCTCGTTCGAAGCACGTCTCCCGCGCCTGGCGGCCGGAAGGTCTCGGGTCGATGGTATGCGGCCGGGGCGGACGGTTCCGCCCGGCACCCCCCGTGTTTTCCCCTCTTCGTGCGGTTCATGACCGCGGCCGGCTCACTGTCGGTGGCCAGCCGTAAGGTCTGTGGCATGGAGACGAGCACGGAGGGCGAGGCGGCGCCCCGCGACGAGGGCGTACGGGAGCGTACGCCGGAGCGAACCTCGGCCCCGGCGGAGGACCGGCCACCGCCCCCGGCCCCCGCGTCGGAGGCCGAGGCGCCGCCGGCGGCGGGCGCGACGGAGGCCGCACCGACGATGACCGCCACAGCGGAGCCGGCCACCGCGTCCGAGTCGACCGACCTCCCCGGGGCGGCCACCGGCCCCGAGTCGACCGACCTCCCCCCCGCGACCAGCGGTCACGAGGCGACCACCGGCCGTGAGGCGGCCACCGCCCCCGGCACACCGGATGCCCCGGCGGCCCCCGAGGCCCCGGCTGCCCCGGCGGCCCCGAAAGCACCAGAGGTCCCGAAGGCCCCCGCTGCCCCGACCGTGCCCGAAGGTGTCCCCCCGGCCGGGGCGGACGCCACGTCCGAGACCCTCGTCGCTGTCGCCAAGAGCCCGGCCTCGCTCTCGCCGTCCCGGGCCGGGGACTTCATGCAGTGTCCGTTGCTCTACCGGTTCCGGGTGATCGACCGGCTGCCGGAGAAGCCGAGCGAGGCGGCGACGCGCGGCACGCTGGTGCACGCGGTGCTGGAGCGACTCTTCGACGCCCCGGCCGCCGAGCGGACCGCGCCCCGCGCCAAGGCGCTGATCCCCGGCCAGTGGGACCGGCTGCGCGAGAGCAGGCCCGAGCTGCTGGAGCTGTTCGCCGACGACGCGGACGGCGAGCGGCTCGCGCGCTGGCTCACGGAGGCGGAGCGGCTGGTCGAGCGGTGGTTCACGCTGGAGGACCCGACCCGGCTGGAGCCCGCCGAGCGGGAGCTGTTCGTGGAGGCCGAGCTGGACTCGGGGCTGCGGCTGCGCGGGATCATCGACCGGGTGGACGTGGCGCCCACGGGCGAGGTGCGCATCGTCGACTACAAGACGGGCAAGGCCCCCCGGCCCGAGTACGCCGAGGGCGCCCTGTTCCAGATGAAGTTCTACGCCCTGGTCGTCTGGCGGCTGAAGAAGGTCGTGCCGCGCCGGCTCCAGCTGGTCTACCTCGGCAGCGGCGACGTGCTGACGTACGACCCGGTCCTGGCCGATCTGGAGCGGGTGGAGCGCAAGTTGCTGGCGCTGTGGGAGGCGATCCGGCTGGCCACCGAGACCGGTGACTGGCGGCCGCGCCCCACGAAGCTGTGCGGCTGGTGCGACCACCGGGCGCACTGCCCGGAGTTCGGCGGCACTCCCCCGCCCTACCCACTGCCCCTGACACGGGCCACATGAGGGGTGCAGGGCAGAATGGGGCCGGACTAGCGAAGGAGACTCACGTGGCCATCCGCGTCCTACTGGTCGACGACCAGCCACTGCTGCGCACCGGGTTCCGGATGATCCTGGAGGCGGAGCAGGACATCGCGGTCGTGGGCGAGGCCGGAGACGGTCTGCAGGCCCTGGACCAGGTGCGCGCCCTGCAGCCCGACGTGGTGCTGATGGACATCCGCATGCCGCGGATGGACGGCGTGGAGGCGACCCGCCAGATCACCGGCCCGGAGCGCGACGGCCCGGCGAAGGTGCTGGTGCTGACCACCTTCGACCTGGACGAGTACGTCGTGGAGGCGCTGCGCGCCGGGGCGAGCGGCTTCCTGCTCAAGGACGCGCCCGCCAACGAACTGGTGCAGGCGATCCGGGTGGTCGCGGCCGGCGAGGCGATGCTGGCGCCGAGCATCACGCGCCGCCTGCTCGACAAGTACGCCACGCATCTGCCCTCCGGTGACGAGCCGGTGCCGGACACCCTGCACACGCTCACCGAGCGCGAGGTGGAGGTGCTGAAGCTGGTGGCGCGCGGTCTGTCCAACGCGGAGATCGCCGCCGACCTGTTCGTGAGCGAGACGACCGTCAAGACGCACGTCGGGCACGTGCTGACCAAGCTCGGTCTGCGCGACCGGGTGCAGGCCGCGGTGTACGCCTACGAGAGCGGCCTGGTGCGCCCCGGCGCCCAGTAGGCGGGCGAGCGGTAACGAGGGCGCCCCCTCCCGGAAGTCCGGGAGGGGGCGCCCTCGTCGGTGCGCGGGTCCGGCCGGTGTCAGCCGCTCACACCGCGGCCGAGCTCCCACAGCTGCAGGGTGGCCGAGGAGTTCATGGCGTAGGCGGTGCCGGTGATGTCGTCGCGGGCGGCGACGTACTGCTTGCCCTGCCACAGCGGCAGCAGCGGCACGTCGTTGGCGACGATGTTCTGAATGTCCGTCAGGCTGGAGGAGGCCGAGAGCCGGTCGGCCTCACGACGGGACTCGGGGATCAGCGTGTTGCGGATCCTGCTGTTCGCGTACGGGGTGTTGAGGGTGTTGTCCTTGTCCAGGAACGGCGCCAGGTAGTTGTCCGCGTCCGGGAAGTCGGGGAACCAGCCCATGCCGTAGACGTCGTAGGAGCCCTTCTGCTCCGCCGGGCGGAAGGTCTTCCAGGGCGCGCCCTCGATCTGCACGTCGAACAGGCCGCTGGAGTTGAGCTGCTGCTGAAGGACCTCGAACTCCTTCTTGGTGGCCGAACCGTAGTGGTCGGTCGTGTAGTGCAGCGTCAGCTTGACCGGGGTGGTGATGCCGGCCTGGGTCATCAGCGCCTTCGCCTTGGAGACGCTCGGGTCGCCGTACTTGTTGAAGAACGAGTTGGAGTGGCCGGTGACGGTGGCCGCGACCAGCGAGTACAGCGGCTCGGCCTGGGTGCCGTAGACCTTGGAGACCAGGGCGCTGCGGTTGATGACCTGGGCCATCGCCTGGCGCACGGCCTTGCTCTTCACGGTCGGGGCGTTGGTGTTGAAGCCCAGGTAGCGGATCTCCAGGCCGGGCATCTCGACGAGGTCGATGTTGCCGCCGGAGGCGTTGGAGAGCTTGCGGATCTGGTCCGGGGACATCGTGCGGGTCATGACGTCGATGTCACCCTTGTCCAGGGCGGCTCCCATCGCGTCGGCGTCCGCGAACGAACGCATCTCCACCTTGCTGTTGTTGAGCTTCAGCGTCCCCTTGTAGTTGGGGTTCTTGGTGAAGACCGCGTCGACGAGCTCGCCGTCCTTGACGTCGCCCTTCATGGTGTACGGACCGGAGCCGTCCACCTCCAGGCCGTCGCGCAGCTTGTTCTTCTCGTAGTCCTTGGGCTCGACGATGCCCGCGACGGGCGTCGACAGCTTGTACGGGAAGGTGGCGTCCGCGGTGTTGAGGTGGAAGATGACCTCGCGGTCGCCCTGGGTCTCCACGGTGTCGACCGTCGAGAGCAGGCCGGCCACGCCGCTGGCCGCCTTGAGGGCGATCGCGCGGTCGATGGAGTACTTCACGTCGGACGCGGTCACGGCGTCGCCGTTGGCGAACTTCAGGCCCTCGCGCAGCGTGCAGGCGTAGCGCTCGTTGCCACTGTCGGTGAAACCGCACTTCTCGGCGGCCTCGGGGACGGGGTCGCCGTCGCCCTTGGGCAGGATCATCAGCGTCTGCACGGTCTGACGCAGGATGTTCCAGGTGCCGACGTCGTAGGCGGACGCCGGGTCCAGGGGCGCCGGGTCCTCCTTCGAGGCGGTGAACCGGTCCGTGGTGCCGACGACGATGGCGTCGCCGCTCTTGCTGCCACTGTCGGACCCACCGCAGGCGGCGAGTACGGGGGCGAGCAGGCCGACCACCGCCGGCAGCACCAAAGTCTTGCGGTTCATGCTCGAGTTTCTCCAGAGCTGTGATGTCCGTGTACCCGGCATGCAGAGGGTTGGTGCGGCGGATCACGGGGGTAGGGGCGATGTTCTCGCGATGAGATTAGTCCGCGTCCGCAGGAGGGTTCGCGGCCACTGGAGTTGAGTTCCCCTCACGCAGCGGAACCGGGTGCGGACGGACCGAAAACCCGTCCGCGGAAGGATTAGTGCAGCGTTCCATCAATCGGGACACAAGGGCACGCGGACGCCACCCGAAAGGGGGTGAACAGCACACCTCGCGCCCCTTGTCGACCCCCCATGGAGTGGGGAACGTCACACGGCCAACTCTGTGAATGCCGAACGGAATTCGGCCATCCGCAGCGGTTCGAATTCTTTCGTACGCGCCTCGCCCGTAATTCCCGCCGCCGATCCCGGGCGATCTTTGCACGCTCGGTGAACGGTCAGCGCATTTGCGTCATCAGGCCGTGCAGGAATGGCACGTCCACCTCTTCGAGGGAGGTGACCACGGTGCGCCGGGGCGTGGGCGCGATGGGCGCCACGCTGGGCACGGCGATCACCCGGCAGCCCGCCGCCTCGGCGGCCGCGACCCCGGTCGCGGTGTCCTCGACCACCGCGCACCTGGCCGGATCCACGCCGAGCCCGGAGGCGGCCAGCAGATACGGGTCGGGGTGCGGCTTGGTGCGCACCACCTCGTCGCCCGCGACCGACAGGGAGAAGTGGTGCGGGCCGAGCGAGAGCAGGACCCGGTCGATGATGCGCCGGTGGGAGGCGGAGACCAGGGCGGTGGGGATCTCGTGCTCCGCCAGCTCGGCCAGCAGACGGGCGGCGCCGGGCATCAGGGGCAGGGCGCTCTCGATGCGCTCCTCGAAGCCCTGGTTCAGCAGCACCGTGAGCTCGGCGAGGGTGATGGCGGCGCCGGTGGCTTCGATGAGGAACCCCGCGCTGCGGGTCATGGGACCGCCGACCACGACGTGCCGCCAGGACTCGTCGAGGCGGTGCCCGAGGGCCGCGAAGACCTCCACTTCGACGTCCCACCAGAAACCCTCGCTGTCCACCAGGGTTCCGTCCATGTCGAGGAGCACCGCCTGCAGGGCTGAGCCTTCGGCCGTACGGGTTCCGAGCGCGGGGACCGTGCTGGTCATCCGGGCTACCTCCTTGAGGGACGATCAGGCCGGTTCCCGCGCGGGGAACCGGCCTGCAGTGGACCGACCAGTGTACGACTTGTGCGCGCCGAACGCCTCGTTTGAACCGCTCGGCCCGGGGCACCCCGGTTTCACCGCCTCGCGGGGCCGGGACCGGGCCGCGCGAACGGTTCGACGTGCGCCCGTCGGCGGCTCAGCGGCGGCGGCTCAGCGCGCGTTGAAGTACTTCGCCTCCGGGTGGTGGATCACGATCGCGTCCGTGGACTGCTCGGGGTGCAGCTGGAACTCCTCCGAGAGCCGGACGCCGATGCGCTCCGGCCGCAGCAGCTCGGCGATCTTCGCCCGGTCCTCCAGGTCGGGGCAGGCGCCGTAGCCGAGGGAGAAGCGGGCGCCCCGGTACTTCAGGGCGAACATGTCCTCCATGCCGGCCGGGTCCTCGCCCGCGAAGCCGAGTTCGGCGCGCACGCGTGCGTGCCAGTACTCGGCCAGCGCCTCGGCCAACTGCACCGACAGCCCGTGCAGTTCGAGGTAGTCGCGGTAGGAGTCGGCAGCGAAGAGCCGCGCGGTCTCCTCACCGATCCGGGAGCCGACGGTGACGACCTGGAAGCCGACCACATCGGTCTCGCCGGACTCCTCCGGGCGGAAGAAGTCGGCCAGGCACAGCCGGCGGCCGCGGCGCTGGCGCGGGAAGGTGAACCGGGTGCGCTCGTTGCCCTGCTCGTCGAGGATGATCAGGTCGTCGTCCTTGGAGACGCAGGGGAAGTAGCCGTAGACGACGGCGGCCTCCAGCAGGTTCTCCGTCTGGAGCCGGTCGAGCAGCCCGCGCAGCCTGGGCCGGCCCTCGGTCTCCACCAGCTCCTCGTAGGTGGGTCCGGCGCCGGTGCGGGCCTGCTTCAGGCCCCACTGGCCCTTGAACAGGGCGCCCTCGTCCAGCCAGGAAGCGTACTCCCTGAGCTGGATGCCCTTGATGACGCGGGTCTCCCAGAAGGGCGGGGTGGGGACCGGGTTGTCGGTGGCGACGTCGGAGCGGACGTGGCCCTCCTCCGGGCGCTCCTCGATCTCGACGGTGGTGGCGCGGACGCGGCGGGGGCGCAGTTCGGGGAGTTCGGCCCCGGGCACGCCGCGCTTGACGCCGA
>NZ_BMVJ01000011.1:265916-277783 GCF_014650655.1 Streptomyces anandii JCM 4720 | reverse complement strand
GCAGACAGCAAACCGAGGACGGAACCGTCAAGCATCAAGTGACGTCACCGCGTCAAGCATCAAACGAAGTAGGACACGCCCCCGACGCGGAACGCGGTGGAAGTTTCCCTACATCATCAAGGGCTCGCTTCGCTCGCCGTTGCTCCCGGCCTCCTGAACTGCAAGCAGTCCGATCACAGATCGGAGGTGCCGCGCACAGCGCGGCGGCGCCGGCCGGTCGCCGGCGCGCCGCCCCTCCTTGCCTTCGTCACCGGGGCCGCGCGCCGTCGCCCGTCCGCGCCCACAAGGGGGCGAAGACAAGGCCGGGGTATGGGTGAGACGGCCCAGCCGAGGTCAGAACACCGTCGTGGCTGGGGCGGCCGGCTCCACGGCTTTAGGCAGCCACTTTGGCGCGAGCCTCGAAGATCAGGGCCCAAAATCGGGCACTAACGGGCAGGTCCACAAGCCTGCCCGATCCGCGGGCGAGCGTAATGGGCCCTGATCACTCGCGCCAAAGCAGCTCCAGCCCAAAGCCGCTCCGCCGGCCGCGTGGGTCAGCTCGGGGCCCTACCAGCCAGGTTCGCGCGGCGGACGTGAGTGGGATGGGTGTGAGTATGGAGGAGTTGGCTGCCAACAACGTGGTTACCACTAAACAGGCCGGCAAGATGCCGCTAACCAAGATGCCGCTAACGCTGCTTAAGGCTAACTAGGGCTAGGACAGATATAGTGGCGATGCACCCATGGGTGCATTTGGGTGGGGTAGCAACATCAGGTTGCGACCTCGCGTCGCACCACGGCCCTCCAGCACGGAGGCCCGGCCCCGGTTGGCCGACCAGGACCGGGCTCGTGCGTGGAGTAATCGAAGCGGGTCCGGCCGAGCGATAGACGGTCGGACCCGCTTCGCTGCGGCATCCACCATCGTCCGGCATCGCTTCAACTCACGGCGCTAGTGCCGTGTCAACTGCTCCACACAGGCCGCGACAGCCGCCGTAGCAGTGAGAGTCGCCATCAGGAGCCGAAACCACCGGGGGTCCGGGTCGCGATCGCGGTTCTCCTCCTGCTCCTCGGGCTCTCGCTCATCATCCATCTCGTTTCCCCTTACCTGCGTAGTGGCCCCGGCGAACCGGGTCCCTCGACCGTGTGTCGAGAGCAGTGATCGGTAAGGAGTGAGACGGCCACAGCATACCCGCCAGTTTTCGCGTTTGACGGCGCGTCAGTGGCAGGAGCAACGGGGAAGCCGGCACGGATTAATTAATTCGTTCCAAAGTTGCGTGCTGCGTGTCCTCCACAGGCTCGATGTCCAAATCGGATGCCGAAATCAGGTATCCGATTCGCTGGTCTGATTCCCATGCGTCTCGGACAGGGTACCCTACGATCAGCCGTAGTAGGTGCGGCTGGTCTGAGGAGGAGGAACGACCGTGTCGGAGGTGGACTCCGCGGAGACCGAGGCCATCGAGTGGGACCTCGAACCGGGTGCTGTGATCGAGCGTAAACAGCTGCACGTGAAGTACGGCGGTCGGACGCAAGGCGGGATCGGACCATCGGCGAAGACGCCGAACGTGATGATCTTTACGGACCCGATCGCCGGCGAGAAGCACGGGTACTACGACGGCTGGATGCCCGATGGGTTCTTCCACTACAGCGGAGAAGGACAGTACGGAGACCAGCGGATGCTCTCCGGCAACGCCAGCATCCGGAACCATGAAGCCGAGGGGCGAGCGCTCCGCGTCTTCGAAGGAGCCCGCGGCAAGGTCAGGTACGTCGGCCAGTTCGCATTCGAGGACTGGTACGAAGCTGATGCCCCGGAGACCGGTGACGGACCGCTCCGCAAGGTCATCGTCTTCAAGCTTCGCCCCTTGGACACCCCAGCCAAGCACCCTGGCACGAAGCTGGGTCGGCTGCTCGCAGACCAGCGCGAGACGGTCACCGAGATCGACATCGAGCGGCTCGAAACCGAGAAGACGTTCGTTGATCCGAACCGCGAGCCGTATGAGGCCGAGCGCCGAGAAAGCAAGTTGGTGCTGGACTTCAGTGCATACCTGCGTACCAAGGGTTACCGGGTGAACCGCCAGCGCATCCTGCCAGAAGGTGAAACCAGACCCCTCCTCACGGACCTCTACGTGCCAGACCTAGATCTCCTGATCGAGGCCAAGGGCAGCGTGACGAGGGAAAACATGCGCATGGCCCTCGGCCAGCTCATTGACTACAACCGCTTCGTGCGCGCCAAGTACCGAGCCGTCCTTGTGCCGAGCAAGCCCCGCCCGGACCTCATCGAGCTCGCGGATAGTGCTGGGCAAGCGATCATCTGGCCTCAAGGGAACGGCTACAAGTGCTCTGACGCTGACCTGCTGCCCCATGCTTGATCATCGGTCTTGGTCCTGGACAGCCCATCGCACAGCTGTCAAGAGGGACCCTGCCGCCTGACATCAACGGTTGACACCAACAGCGGCGAACACGACCGGACGAGAGCGGCCCCCAGCGGTCAGTAGACCGTCGTGAGGCTGGGATCCTTCCAGCCCCCAGCGGGCCGGGCATCGACCTGATAAGGATGAGGCCACAGGTTCAAATCCTGTTAGCCCCACCAGCGAAGAGACCCCCAGTCGGCACCGGCTGGGGGTCTTCGCTGTGAAAATCGGTATTCGGTCGCCGGAACGCGGTGATAGAGAGTCCCTGTGACAACGACACTCGCGTTCCCCGTTCTGCTGCGACTGCTCGACGAACGGTCGAGCGCCTTCCGCGCCGCGGTCGCCTCCGCGACCAGCCTCGACGCGCAGGTGCCGACCTGCCCCGAGTGGACGCTGTTCGATCTGGCGCAGCACATCGGCGAGGGGCGCCGCGACTGGGCCGCCACCGTCGCCGCTGGGCCCGCTCCGGCCAAGTCCGCAGCTCAGGGCGGACCGGACGCGCCTCGGGAGCGCGAGGCCCTGTCGGCCTGGTTGGCACAGTCCACGGAGCAACTGCTGGACGCGCTGCGGGAGGCCGGGCCGGACCGCGGCTGCTGGACGTGGTGGGGGGCGTCCCAGTCGCCGCAGACCTGTGGTGCCGTCGCCCGGCACCAGCTCCAGCAGCTCGCGGTGCACACCTACGACGCCCAGATCACTCTGGGTGCCCCGGAGCCGCTGCCGGACGAGGTGGCACTCGACGGTGTCGAGGAGTTCCTGTTCACCTGCGTCGCGACCACGAGTGCCTGGCCGCACAAGCCCACCGCCTTCGATTTCCACGCCACCGAGGGCCGCTCCTGGCGCCTCACGCTCGACGGCGACGGCGCACGCTCCACCCGTATCCCCGCGCCCGGCACGACGCCCGTCGCCGCTGCCGGCGAGGGCCCGGACGCGGCCGGCGTCTCGGTTCGCGGCACGGCCAGTGAGCTGGTCCTCTTCGTGTACGACCGTATCCCGGCGGACTCCCTGCAACTCGAGGGGGACGCCGGTCTGTTCGACCTGCTCCGCGAGTGGGAACCGGAGGAGTAGGGCGGTTGTGCAAACTTGCACAACCTTAGTCGTGGCCCGGGAGTCTTCACGCTGTACGTCCAGCCCGCACAGCGTGAAAGGTCCCCGTGCCTCACAAGAGTCCCGTCGCTGCCCGGACCGGCGCCGCCATGTCCGCCGTCGTCCTCGGCAGCCTGCTGGCCGCCGCCCCGCAGGCGGCCGCCGCCGACGTCACCTGCTCGGCCAACGTCTACAAGCGGACGTTCTACAAGAACACCACGTTCTCCGGTTCCCCGGTGAAGACCGACTGCGACGGCGCCGTCGACCAGAACTGGTCCGGCAGCCCGGTCTCCGGCGTGCCGTCGAACAACTTCGGGGTGCGCTGGTCGGTCACCCGCGACTTCGGCTCCGGCGGCCCGTTCATGTTCAACGTCTCGGCCACCGACGGCGTCCGCGTGTATCTGGACGGTGCCCGGCAGATCGACCTGTGGTACGGGACCGGCGACACCGCCCGCTCCACCTACCTCGGCTTCAGCATCCCCTCCGGCAAGCACACCGTCCGCGTCGACTACGTGAACTGGAGCGGCGCCGCCAAGGTCAAGTTCACCTACGCGCCCCGGACTTCGGCCACGTACGACGAGATCAGGCCGCTCGCTCCCACCGGGGTGAAGACCGCCTACGACACCAAGTCCCGCCGGACGACCGTCTCCTGGTCCGCCAACAAGGAGATGGACCTGGCGAGCTACACGCTCTACCGCCGGCCCGTCGGCTCCGGCACCTGGACCAAGGTCGCCACGACCACCGCCCGCGGCTACACCGACCCGCTGGTCAACCCCGACGACCGCACGCCCTACTACTACGAGGTCCGCGCCAAGGACAAGGCCGGCAACACCTCCTCGGGCAGCACCGACACCATCGTCCGGCCCCTCCCGGTCGTCACGTCCCTGACCGGCGCGTACGACAAGGGGACGGGCAAGGTCACGCTGAACTGGCCGCAGAACACCGAGCCGCAGTTCAACCACTACACGGTGCTGAGCAACGACAAGGTGGACGGCACCTGGAAGTGGGTGCCGCTCGGCACCACCACCGGCCACACCTGGACCACCGCCCCGGTCGTCCCCGACGGCGAGTGGCGCCACTACCGCGTCCTCGTCACCAACGACGGCGGCACCACCACCTACAACCCGTCCGGGCTCGACGCCTACGCCACCAACGAGGTGTGGCTCGAGGTCCCCGACGGGACAGCCCCGGCCAGCGCCCCGGAACTCCTCGTCGGCTCCTGCGAGGGCGGCGTCCGGGCGACCGCCAACGACTACACGCCGTCCCCGATCCGCGACTTCACCGGCTTCGAGATCGAGCGCCGCGTGGCGGGCACGGACGCCTGGACCACCGTGGCGCACCAGGGCTACGACCCGCGCCGCGACCCGGCGTTCGTCACCGTCTGCGACGCGCTGCCCGCCGACGGGCGCACCTACGAGTACCGGGCCCGTACGTACGACGCGGCCGGGAACCACTCGCCGTCCAGCGACATCCGCGCCGTGACACGGCCCGTGGGCTGACGCGAAGATCCCCGGTCGGATGCCGACCGGGGATCTTCGTTCTTCTGGCGGTGCGGTTGGTGCGGTAATGCGATTCTGCGGCTTTGCTGTACGCGATCGCCGTTGTGTCATGGGGCCTGGGGGCACCGGCGGGGCCGGTGCGGCGCTGTCAGCGCTGCAGGGGGATCGTGGGGCGGACCGGGGGAGCGGCGGGTGCGCACTCGGTGTCCGTGGTGAGCGAGGGGGCGTCCAGCTGCGGGCGGTGACGGCAGCTGGGGGACTTGCCGTGGGCCTCGGCCCGGATGCGCTGTTTCATCGTGGGGGGCAGGGACCGTGCGTGGACCCGGGACCAGGGTGAGGACGTCGCCTGCGCCGGTACGGGAGCGGTGCTCTTGGGCGCCGTCTCGGGCTGAGGGGCGGCCGCGGCCGCGGTGGCGGTCGTGGTGACGAGTCCGAGCGCCGTGCACAGCGCGAGGAAGGCGGTGACGATGGCGGTCCACAGCTTGACGACCTTGTGCTGGTCCATGTCCCCTCACTTTCGGGTTGGGCGATTTGCGTACTTTGCTCATCATGTGTATGAGGGTCGCGAAGTGGTGGACCGACGCCCGTGGCGCGGCGTTCTTCGGATGAACACCACTCGGATGGGCGCATGAGCGACAGGTCACCGATCGATATCGGTCGGTGTGTATAGTCGGGCGCCAGAGGTCCCCTACGTCAAAGGAAAGACGAGGTCGCGCGGTGAAGAAGCTTCTCCTGGTCGCACTGGCCGCCATCGGCGGGCTCCTCGTGTACCGCCAGATCCAGGCGGATCGCGCCGAGCAGGATCTGTGGACGGAGGCGACCGACTCCGTGCCCACGGGTTCCTGAGCACCGACATCCGATACTGAGCAGGCCCCGACCGCCCGCAGCGGTCGGGGTTTTGTGTTGCCCGCGCCGGCCGGCCCTCCGCGGAGTTCTCGTGTTGCGGGGTCGCGGCGCCTGGGGTAGGGCCCGCCGCACGAGCCGGGCGTTTCGGACGCTCGCCTGCGATGCGCGGATGGCGCAACGGTGCGCGGGGCAGGATGGGCGACGTCTTGTACGTCGGGGTGAGGTGCACGCGAGGGGGCGCGGGAATGGGCGGAACGGCAGGGCGGGGGGCCTTGGTGCGCGGGAGTGTCGTGCGTGGGGCCCTCGCGGCCGTGGTGCTGGCGCTCGTGGCCGCCGTCGCCGGGCCGGTCCCGGGGGTCGCGGTGGCCGCCGGCACGCCGGGACCGTACGACTTCGCCCCCGGCGACCGCGATGTCGAGGGCGCGCGGACCACCGCGGACGCCCGGCTCCTCGAGCCCGGCAGCACCTACCGCAGCACCCTGCCGCGCGGCGGCAAGCTGTACTACCGCCTCGACCTGGACGCGGCCACCACCGCGTACGTCTCCGCCACCGCCGTGCCCGCCGCCGGCTCCACCGTCTCCGCGACGGACGGCCTCCAGGTGTCCGTGCGGGACGCCCAGGGCACCACCTGCTCCTTCCAGGCCACCCGCTTCGGCGCGAGCCGCAGCCCGCATCCGGTCGCCGCGTGGGGGGCGCGCGAGGCCTCCCCGGGCCACACGCTGTGCCAGGGACGCGGCACCTACTACGTGCTCGTCGAACGCGTCGACGCCACCGGCTCCTCACCGGACACCTGGCCCCTGGAACTGAGCGCGGCCACCGAGCCGCCCCTGGAGCACACCGGCGCGACGACCGCGCCGGACACCTGGAACTCCGCCTCCCCCGCGCCGCCGGGCGGCCGCGCGGTGAACCGGGCCGGCGGCTCCGGGTTCGCCGGGGCGAGTCCGGTCGGGCAGGGGGTGTGGCAGGACCGGCTGCGGCCCGGCCAGACCGTCTTCTACCGGGTGCCGGTCGACTGGGGGCAGCAGCTCGCCGCCACGGCCGAGCTGGCCGGCTCCGGCGGCCGCGGCGGCTACGCCGAGGGCGCGCTGACGCTCTCCCTCTACAACCCCGTGCGCGGCTACGTCGAGGAGGCGTACGCCGGTTACTCGGGCACCCCCGCTTCGGCCGCGCTCGCGCCTCTGCCGCCGGTCGCCTACGCCAACCGCTACGGCTTCGCCGACCCGGTCAAGGGCATGCGGTTCGCCGGCTCCTACTACCTGGCCGTACACCTCGCCGCGCAGACGGCGGGCTCGTTCGGACCGGGGCCGTACGGGCTGACCCTGCGGGTACGGGTGGACGGCACGGCACGCTCCGGGCCGGGTTACACCGGACGGTCCGTACCGGGCGGCCTCTTCGAGGTCACCGACCAGGACCGGCGGGCGGCGACGGCGTCCGGCGCGGGGGACGGCGGCACGGCGGGGCTGCGGGTGCTCGCGGTGGGCGGGATCGGCGCCGGGACGTTCATCCTGGCGGTGCTCGGCGTGTGGACGGTGCTCGCCCGGCGCGGTACGCCTCAGATGCGGGCCAGCGCCCAGAAGCCCACGGCGTAGCAGGCCAGGGCCAGCAGCAGCAGCGGCAGCGCCACCTTGGCGGGCGGCCCGGGCCGGCGAAGGCGCCGTGCGCGGTGCCGGTAGGCGCCCCGTGCGGGGGCGGGTTCGGGCGCGGGCGCCGGTACGGGCGCCGGCGCCGGCGCGACCTCGGCGGTGTACGCCGCCGTGACCGGGTCCGCGCGCGGGGGGACGGGTGGCGGAGGCGGGCCGCCGGCCGGGCGCAGCGCGTGCGTCGTGTCCTGGGGGGAGGAGGCGGGGGGAGGGGACGGCGAGGGCGCGGGCTCGGCCAGGGGCGGTGGCAGGTGGAAGCTGCCGGTGTCCGACATGGTGACCGGCCGGTCGGAGTCCCGCTGGAGATCCAGGCGAGGGTCGGAGGCCACCGAGCCGGTACCCCGGCGCGCGCCCCCGGGAGTGTCCCCCGGGACGCTCCGCGAGGTGCTTTCCGACGCGCTCCCTGGGGCGCTCCCGGAGGCCCTCCCCGGGTCGCTTCCCGTGAAGGTCTCCGAGGCGCTCCCCGCGGCGTTCCCCGACGTGCTCCCCGAGGCGCTTCCCCTGAAGGTCCCCGGGGCATTCCCCGAGGTGGGTCCCGAGGCGCTTCCGGTGGCGCCTCCCGTGGCGCCCCCCGCCCCGACCGCGGCCTCGCTCCCCGCGACGCCCGCGACGCGCTCGACGCCGGAGGTCCCGCCCCCGTCAGCCCCGGTGTCGTCCCCGGCGCCGTCCCGCCGGGTGAGCTCGCCGCTCACCCCCGGGCTCCGCCGCAGCGGACCCTCGGGACCGAACCCCGGGGGCAGCGGCCCGAGTTGGTCGAAGATCTCGATCAGCTCGTCGTCGGGCCCCGGCTCGTCCAGGAGCTCGGCCGCCGAGGCGAGGGCCTTGCGTGCGCCCGTGGCCGTACGGAACCGCGCCTCGGGGTCGGGCTGCAGCAGCATCGCCACGACCTGCCACAGCGGTTCGGGTACGCCGACGGGGGCGCCCGGCGTGCCGTGCTCGGCGAAGTGCTCCACGAGCGCCTTGGCGTCCGGCTTGGCGCCCTGGAGCAGATAGAGGGCGACCAGGCCGACCGCGAACAGGTCGGCGCGGAAGTCCGGTTCGGCGCCCATGATCTGCTCGGGTGCGAGGTAACCCGGCGTTCCCACCACGAGGTTGGTCTCGGTCAGCCGGGGCTCGCCCAGCCGCATCGCGATGCCGAAGTCGGACAGCCGCAGCCTCGGCCGGGCCGTCCCGGTCGCCTCCAGCAGGATGTTGGCGGGCTTGATGTCACGGTGCACGACCCCCTCCGCGTGCACCGCGGCGAGCCCGGACAGCAGCTGGTCGAGCAGGGTGTGGACGAACGCCGGGGGCAACGGTCCGTAGTCCCCGACGAGATGGACCAGTGAGCCGCCGGCCACCAGGTCCATGGTGAACAGGACCTGGTCGTCGTCGGCGGCCCAGCTGGCCGGGGCGAGCACGTGCGGGTGGTCGATGCGCAGCGCCTGCTCCCGCACGAAGCGCAGCAGCGAGTGCGCGTCGCGCTGCTGCAGGACCTTGGCGGCCACGTACCTGCGGCGGCGGTGGTCCCAGGCGCGCCAGACCGCGCCGACGCCACCGCGTCCGATCGGGTCGGCCAGCTCGTAGCGGCCGGCGAACACCTCACCCATGGCTGTGCGACGCTCCTCCCCCGCGCACGGCCCTCCGCGCACGGCCCCCGCGCGGTCGTCAGTTCTGGTGCGACTGGTAGTGCGCGACCGCGTCCGAGGTGCGGCCCGCGCCGTACACCCGGAGGAACTCGGCCAGTTCGGGGTGGGTCGGGGCGAGGGAGTCGGCCGCGTCGATGATGTCGCCGGCGGCGGCGACCGAGCGGAGCAGCGACTGGATCTCGCGCACCACGCGCTTGACCGTGGGAGCCCCCGAACTGCTCGTCGTCTGAGTGGTGTTGCTGAGCACGGAGCCCCCCTGCGACCGCTTGATCTCGTCCATCCGCTCGGTGGCCTCCGCCGCGCTGACGCTGCCGTCGGCCACCTGCCCCGCCAGTTCCTGCAACAGCTGCACCCGCTGCACCACCGCGGGGTTGCCGATCTTCGCGCGCTGACCGCTCATCAGCTGCGAGAGCATCGGCGCGGACAGCCCGAGCACCCCCGCCAGCCGGGCCTGATTGAGCCCGAGATCGTCTATGAGCTTACGGAAGAGCGCCCCCAACGGCTCCCCGTACCAGTTCCGCTGCAGTTCACGCGCTCTTGCGGTGGCTTCCTGCTGTGCGGCGTCCATGAGCGTCTCCCCATCGCTTCCCCAAGTACCGCGGTTCGCTGTAGCGAACCACGCGGAGCATCTTACGGAGAGTGGTCGGTCACGGGGACCCCCAATCTTTTGGAAGATCCGGGGGGTCTACCGGTACTCTGGTCTGCGGCACCCGCCCGGGACGCGGTTCCCGGGGCCGGATGCTCCTGTTGCGGGGCCTTAGCTCAGTTGGTAGAGCGCTGTCTTTGCATGGCAGATGTCAGGGGTTCGACTCCCCTAGGCTCCACCGGGAACGGCGAAGCTCCCTGCGGGACCACATGCTCGTGGTCCCGCAGGGAGCTTCGCCGTGAGTGCCGCCGGTCAGCCCCGCTCGTCGCGGTCGGCCGCTTCCTCCTCCGCCTGCTTTGCCTGGACCTCGGGGTCCAGCACGGACTGGCCGCTGCCGTCCACGGAGGTCAGCCGGCCCGACTCGGGCACCTCGGTGGCCGCGGGCGGCTCCACCAGCCAGTCGGGGTTGGCCTGCTTGTCCCACCACTTCCAGGCCGCGAAGGCGCCGCCCGCGAGCACGCCCGCCAGCGCCAGCACCTTCGCGATGCGGCCGGCCCTCGCCCGCCGCGCCTGCTTGCGCGCCAGCTTCTGGATCTTCTGCGCCGGGACCTGCCCGCGCAGCACGGCCAGCGTGGCGGCACCGCGCGCGGCCGCCTCGTCCGCGACCGGGGCGGCCGCGGCGACGGCCTGCTCGATCCTCGGCCGGGAGTAGGCCACGGCCTGCTCGATCCTGGGCCTGGAGTACTCGGCCGCCTGCCGGGCCGCCTTGCGGGTGCGCTCGGCGGCCTCGTGGGCGGCCTGGTCGACCTTCGGCGGCACATGGGTCAGGGCCTGCGTACGAGCCTGTTCAATACGTGGCGCGACGCGGGTGCCGTACTGCAGGCGCGCCTGGTCGGCGGCCATCGACACCCTCGGCGCGAGCCGTACGCGTGCCTCGTGTGCGTAGTGCGCGGCCCTTTCCTTGGCGGTGTCGGCGTAGGGCGCCACCACTTCCGCGGCGTGCAGCACGCTGTCCTTCGCCGAGCCGGTCGCGGCGCGCACGCTGTCGATGCGGGTCACGGGTTCCTCCTCCTCGGTGGCGTACGGTAATTCGACTTTCCACCCTTTTACGGATCATGCCTGCCAACGGGTCCCGGGGCATGTGTGAACGGGCATCCGGGTCACGGCGGTGAGACGATCAAGTGAGATAGCGGATGAATCCGGGGCAACGTGAGCTTGTCGTAGACAATGCCACGGATCGCCGCGCCGCGCCTGCGGCCCGGGAGTACTGCCCCGGTTTTCCGCCGGGCGTGCGAGGATCGGGGGGTCACAGGAAGACAACGGAAGGCAGATCGTGGCCGAGCAGCTCTACGCCACCCTGAAGACCAACCACGGCGACATCGAGGTCCGGCTGCTGCCGAACCACGCCCCCAAGACGGTCCGGAACTTCGTGGAACTCGCCCAGGGCGAGCGCGAGTGGACGCACCCCGCCACCGGGCAGAAGTCCACGGCGAAGCTCTACGACGGCACGGTCTTCCACCGGGTGATCAGCGGCTTCATGATTCAGGGCGGTGACCCGCTGGGCAACGGCACCGGCGGCCCCGGCTACAAGTTCGAGGACGAGTTCCACCCCGACCTCAGCTTCAACAAGCCCTACCTGCTCGCGATGGCCAACGCCGGCCCGGGCACCAACGGCTCGCAGTTCTTCATCACCGTCGCCCCGACGGCCTGGCTGACCCGCAAGCACACCATCTTCGGCGAGGTCACCGACCCGGCCAGCCAGAAGGTCGTGGACGCCATCGCGACCACGCAGACCAACCCGCGCACCGACCGCCCCCTGAAGGACGTGGTCATCGAGTCGGTCGTGGTGGAGACCCGCGAGGGCTGACCCGAGGCGGCTTCGGGAAGGGAACCAATCGCCCCGCTCGTCCGTAAGGATGAGCGGGGCGGTGCGTTGCCCACGGCGATCCGTGCGCACCGCCCATCACGAATCGAGGGGACCCATGGACCAGGCACCAGGCAGCCCGCAGGGCCCGGCGAACCAGGGGCCGCAGGACGCCGAGAGCCTGCCCACCTGCTACCGCCACCCGGACCGCGAGACCGGCATCCGCTGCAGCCGCTGCGAGCGGCCGATCTGCCCCGAGTGCATGGTCGACGCCTCGGTCGGGTTCCAGTGCCCCACGTGCGTGCGCGGTGGCTCCGGCACCGGCCACGCGCCCGCGGCG
>NZ_BMVJ01000011.1:251095-265889 GCF_014650655.1 Streptomyces anandii JCM 4720 | reverse complement strand
AGCGCGCCGCGCACCCTGGCCGGCGGCACCGTCGCGACCGACCCCCGGCTCGTCACCAAGGTGCTGATCGGTCTCAACCTCGCCTTCTTCCTGGCCCAGACGGCCATCGGCGACCGCTTCACCGAGCGGTTCGAGCTGCTCGGCCAGGCCTATGTGCCGCTGCTCGGCTCGGTGGAGGGCATTGCCCAGGGGCAGTGGTACCGGCTGCTGACCGCGATGTTCCTGCACGGCAGCTACCTCCACATCCTGTTCAACATGCTCAGCCTGTGGTGGATCGGCGGCCCGCTGGAGGCCGCCCTCGGCCGTGTCCGTTACATCGTGCTCTACGTCGTCTGCGGACTGGCCGGCAGTGCGCTCAGCTATCTGCTCGCCGCGCCCAACCAGCCCTCGCTCGGCGCATCGGGCGCGATCTTCGGGCTGTTCGGCGCGATGGCGGTGCTGCTGCGCCGGCGGAACTACGACATGCGGCCGATCATCGCCCTGCTGGTGATCAACCTGGTCATCACCTTCAGCCCGGGCTTCAACATCGCCTGGCAGGCGCACATCGGCGGCCTGGTCGCGGGCGTCGTCATCGGGTACGCGATGGTGCACCCGCCGCGCAGCCGGCGGGCCGTTGTGCAGTACGGAACCTGTGCCCTGGTGCTGGCGGCGGTCATCGTGATGACGCTGGTCAGAACGGCTCAGCTCACCTGAGGCGACCGGTTGTCCACAGTCGGTGGCGGATCTTGTGCACAGTGTGTGGGAACAGCTGTGCCCCCTGTCACCGGACCGTGTTCGCGCAGGTCAGACAGGGGGCGTGGGCTGCTTCGCCGAGTAGTGGGACAGTCGTACCGGCGTCAACGGCCGACGGGTTATCCACAGATCGTCGGCTTTTCCCCAGGTAATTCCACAAGCCTGTGGATAACTCAGCGGATAGCCGTGGGCAGAGCAGTGCTCAGCTCAAGGACGCGTCGGGGACGCGCTTACTTCCACTGAGTGGAGACGCCGAATCCGGCGGCGATGAAGCCGAAGCCCACCACGATGTTCCAGTTACCCAGCGCCTTGATGGGCAGCGTGCCGTCCGTCACATAGAACAGGACGATCCAGGCCAGGCCGAGGATGAACATCGCCAGCATGACCGGCGCGACCCAGCCGCGGCTGTCCAGCTTGATGGCCGCCGCCTGCTTGGCGGGCGGCGGCGTGTAGTCGGCCTTCTTGCGGATACGTGACTTCGGCACGAGGGTCTCTCCTGTCGATGCGCTGCATGGCCGCGCAGGGAAAACTGGCTGGCCCGGAAGCAGCGTACAAGGGGACTCCGAACGCTCCCCCGGGCGTCCGTTAGCGTAGTGCTTCCGCGGCGCCGAAGGAGATAAGGGTACGTTGAGCAATTCCGCCGACTCCCCGGCAACGGGCGACGGTCCGGCCCGCACCCGCCGCTTCCGGCCCGTGCGGATCCTCACCGTGGCCGTGTTCGCCCTCGCCGGTCTCATTTTCTTCACCAGTTTCAACACGGCCAAAGGCACCAATATCCGCACGGACACCTCCCTGCTGAAGCTGTCCGACCTCATCCAGGAACGCAGCCGCAAGAACAAGGAACTGGACGAGTCCAACGCGACCCTGCGCGACGACGTCGAGTCCCTCGCCGAGCGCGACGACGGCAGCACCAAGGCCCAGGACGAGAAGCTCACCGGCCTGGAGGACAGCGCGGGAACCCGTCCGGTGCGCGGCAAGGCCGTCACGGTCACACTCAACGACGCCCCGCCCAACGCCACCGCCAAGCTCCCCGGCTACCCCGAGCCCCAGCCCGACTACCTGGTCATCCACCAGCAGGACCTCCAGGCGGTCGTCAACGCGCTGTGGAACGGCGGTGCCAAGGGGATCAAGGTCATGGACCAGCGGCTGATCTCCACCAGCGCCGTGCGCTGCGTGGGCAACACGCTGATCCTCCAGGGCCGCGTCTACTCGCCGCCGTACAAGATCACCGCGGTGGGCGACCCCGGGAAGCTCCAGCAGGCGCTCGCGGACTCCCCGGCGATCCAGAACTACATGGTGTACGTCAACGTCTACGGCCTCGGCTGGAAAGTCACCGACGACGGGACGGTGACTCTGCCCGGCTACTCGGGCACAGTGGACCTGCACTACGCGAAGCCCGTGAAGTAGCCCAGTCTCCGCACAGGAGCCGCCGGTGCGCGTGATCGTCAGGACCGTCAGCGAGCTCTGCGTCACCGTCGGCAGCCTGATCGTGCTGTTCGTGGTCTACGTGCTGTTCTGGACCGGTGTGCGGGCCGACACCGTGATGCGCGACCAGATCGACGAGCTGCACCGGCAGTGGTCGAGGACGGCGGCCGGCGGACATGCGGCGGGTGGCCCGTCGGCCGCGGCCGCCGGGCCGCGGACCGTTCCCTACGTCAGCGGCCGGCCCTTCGCGATCATGTACATCCCGCGGCTCGGTTTCACGTGGAACAAGCCCGTGCTCCAGGGCACCGAGACCGGCACCCTGAAGAAGGGGCTCGGCCACTACGCGGGCACCGCGCGGCTGGGGCAGACCGGCAACTTCGCCGTCGCCGGCCACCGGCGCACCTACGGCGATCCGTTCAAGGACTTCCCCCGACTGCGCCCGGGTGACGCGGTCGTACTGACGGACGGGTCCACCTGGTTCACGTATCGGATCGACAAAGGCCCTTACAAAACCGTGCCCGCGGACGTTGAGGTGATCGACCCTGTGCCACGTAAGTCCGGGTACACGCGTCCCGGCCGCTATCTGACGCTGACCACGTGCGATCCCGAATGGGGGCACAGTCACCGGCTGATCGTCTGGGCGCACCTGGACTCCACACAGCCCGTGGAGGCCGGGAAACCGAGGGCCCTGCGCCGTTAGTCTGGTGGCGTACGGCGTGAATCCGGTGCCGTGGGAAGACGGAAGGGACGGCATGTACGGCTGGATCTGGCGGCATCTGCCGGGGAACGCGTGGGTGAAGGCGCTGGTCTCGACTCTGCTCGTCCTGGCCGTGGTCTACGTCCTGTTCCAGTACGTCTTCCCGTGGGCCGAACCGCTGCTTCCCTTCAACGATGTGACGGTGGACAACCAGTGAGCGCGCGGATTCTCGTCGTCGACAACTACGACAGCTTCGTCTTCAACCTGGTCCAGTACCTGTACCAGCTGGGCGCCGAGTGCGAGGTGCTGCGCAACGACGAGGTGTCGACCGCGCACGCCCAGGACGGCTTCGACGGGGTGCTGCTCTCCCCGGGTCCCGGCACGCCCGAACAGGCCGGGGTCTGCGTCGACATGGTCCGCCACTGCGCCGCCACCGGCGTCCCCGTCTTCGGCGTGTGCCTGGGCATGCAGTCCATGCAGGTGGCGTACGGCGGTGTGGTGGACCGGGCGCCCGAGCTGCTGCACGGCAAGACCTCGCCGGTGGAGCACGGGGGCAAGGGCGTCTTCGCCGGGCTGCCCTCGCCCTTCACCGCGACCCGCTACCACTCCCTGGCCGCCGAGCCGGCCACCGTGCCCGCCGAGCTGGAGGTCACGGCCCGTACGCACGACGGCATCATCATGGGCCTGCGCCACCGCGAACTGCCCGTCGAAGGCGTGCAGTTCCACCCCGAGTCGGTGCTGACCGAGCACGGGCACCGGATGCTGGCCAACTGGCTCGTGGAATGCGGGGACCAGGGAGCCGTGGCGAGGTCGGCGGGGCTCGCCCCGGTGGTGGGCAGGGCCACGGCGTGACCGCGCTGCGCCCCGAGCGCGAGTCCGGCGCCGAGTGGTACGGCACGGGGGCCTACGACGCCTCCCGGGAGCCGTACGCCTCGGCGCCGTACGACCCGCGTGGCTCGGCGGCGCAGTACGCCTCTCCCGGCCAGTCTCCCGGGTACCAGCCTCCCGGGTACGCGTCCCCCGGCCCGTTCCCCGGGTACGACTCTCCCGGTCCGCCCCCCGGGCCGTCCGCTCCGGCTCCCGCGGACGACGAGACGATGGCGCTGCGGCTCCCTGAGCCGGCGTCTGACGTCCCATCGGCCACTGCGGCCACTCCCGCCCCACCGGGCGGCCGCGCGGCCCGCAGAAAGGCAGCCAAGGGCCGCCACGGCCGTCACGGGGGCGCGGCGGCGGGAACGCCCCGGGGCCGCGAGGAGGACGCCCGGTCGTCCCGGCCGCTGTCCCGGGTGGAGGCCCGCCGCCAGGCCCGGGCGCGCAAACCGAGTCCCGGGGTCCTCATCAGCCGGATCGTCGGCGAGGTGTTCATCACCACCGGCGTGGTGATGCTCCTCTTCGTCACCTACCAGCTGTGGTGGACCAACATCCGGGCGCACGCCGAGGCGGGCAACGAGGCGCACCAGCTGCAGAACGACTGGGCGAGCGGCAAGCGCAGCCCGGGTGTCTTCGAACCGGGGCAGGGCTTCGCCATCCTGCACATCCCCACGCTGGACGTGGTCGTGCCTATCGCCGAGGGCACCAGCAAGTCCAAGGTGCTCGACAAGGGCATGGTCGGGCACTACGGGCGCGGCGACCTCAACACGGCGATGCCCGACGCCAGGACCGGCAACTTCGGGCTCGCGGGCCACCGCAACACCCACGGGGAGCCTTTCCGGTACATCAACAGGCTCAAGCCGGGCGACCCCATCGTGGTGGAGACGCAGGACACGTACTTCGTCTACAAGATGACGTCGACGCTGCCGGTGACGTCACCGGCGAACACCAGTGTCCTCGACCCGGTCCCCAAGGGGTCGGGCTTCACCGGGCCCGGCCGCTACATCACGCTGACCACCTGCACGCCGGAGTTCACCAGCAAGTACCGGTTGATCGTCTGGGGCAGGATGGTGGAGGAACGGCCGCGCAGCAAGGGCAAGCCGGATGCGCTCGTCAGTTAGGGCAGATGAAGACAGTGGCAGCGACCACGGACGACACGGCAGAGCACATCGAGGACGGCCCGGCCCCGGCCGCGCGCCGCAGGGGCACCCGCCCGCTGGCCCTCGCCGTCAGCGTCCTCGGTGAACTCCTCATCACGGCGGGCCTGGTTCTCGGCCTGTTCGTCGTCTACTCCCTGTGGTGGACCAACGTCATAGCGGACCGCAAGGCCGACCAGCAGGGCCACAGGATCCGCGACGAGTGGGCCCAGTCCGCGCCCGGCGGCCCCGGCGCCCTGGACACCAAGGACGGCATCGGCTTCCTGCACGTGCCGTCGATGAGGAACGGCGAGGTCCTGGTCAAGAAGGGCACCTCGACCGACGTCCTCAACGACGGCGTGGCCGGCTACTACACCGACCCGGTCAAGGCGACCCTCCCGACGGCCAAGGGCACCGGCAACTTCGCCCTCGCCGCGCACCGGGACGGCCACGGCGCGAAGTTCCACAACATCGACAAGGTGAGCAAGGGCGACCCGATCGTCTTCGAGACCCGCGACAAGTGGTACGTCTACAAGGTCTACGCCATCCTCGACGAGACCTCGAAGTTCAACGTCAGGGTCCTCTCCGCGGTCCCCAGGGAGTCGGGCGTCACCAAGCCCGGCCACTACATCACCCTGACGACCTGCACCCCGGTCTACACGTCCCGCTACCGCTACGTGGTCTGGGGCGAACTGGTCCGCGTCGACAAGGTCGACAGCAAGCGCACCCCGCCGAGGGAACTGCGCTGACGCGGCAGGCGCCGGCCACGGGAACGTGGCCGGCGCCTGTGCGGACGGAGCGGATGGTCGGCCGCGGGTGACCGCGGTCAGCCGAAGATGCCTCCGTTGCCGTTGCCTCCGTTGTTCCCGCCGTTGTTGCCGCCGCCTCCGATGGTCTGGAGGGTGATCGTCGTGGCGCCGGGGTTGTCGACCTGCTGGTTCGGCCTCGGGTCCTGGTTGATCACGAACGCGTTGTCGTCCTGGCTGCTGCCGGGCTGGAACTGGATGTTGGTGAAGCCGGCCGCCTGGAGGGTCTGCCGGGCCTGCGCCACCGTCTGACCGATCACCCTCGGCACCGGGGTCTTCTGCTGCTGGGCCTGCTTGCCGATCTGGATGTTGACCTGCGAGCCCTTCTGGACCTGGGTGCCGATCGAGGGGGCCGTCTGGATGACCTTGCCGACCTGGTTGGGGTCGCTGGTGTCCACCTCGGTGCAGTTGCCGGTGAGGCCGTTGGCCTGCATCTGCTGCTTGGCGGCGTCGCAGGTCTGGTTCGAGACGTCGGGGACCGTGACCTTCTCGACCGCCTTGGAGACGACGAGGGTGACCGTGGTGCCCTTCTCGACCTCCTTGCCGTTCACCGGGTTCTGCTCCAGGACCGTGTTCGGGTCCTCGCCGGACTCGCGGTACTTGGTCACGACGTTGAACTTGTAGTCGTCACCCTGCAGCTTGGACTTGGCGTCGTCGAGGCTCAGCCCCGTCACGCTCGGCACCTGGACCTTCGGCGCACCGGTCGAGACCGTCAGGGCGATGCTGGTGCCCTTCTTGACCTCTTCCTTGGGCTGGGTGTCCTGGCTGCAGATGTGGTTCTTGGGCTGGTTGTCGCAGGTCTTCGGGGTGAACGTCACCTTGAGGCCGACGTTGTCGGCCGAGTCCTTGGCGTCGTTCTTCGTCTGGCCGACGAAGTTGGGCACGGCGACCGTGTCGTTGCCCGCGCCGTGACCGCTCACGGCCCACTTGCCGAGCAGGATGGCGCCGACGAGGACCAGGATGCCGGCGACGACCAGCAGGATCGTCGAGGTGTTGGACTTCTTCTGCTGGCGGCGGCGGTCGGGGCGGTCGTCGTAGCCGTAGCCGCCGTCGTCCGGGTTCATGGGCGGCAGCATGGTGGTCGCCGCGGCGGCGCCGCCCTCGGAGCGCAGGGCCGTGGTCGGCTGGTCGTCGGGGTAGCCGCCGTAGCCCACGGAGCCCATGGCGGCGGTGGCCGCGACCGGCTGGCCGTCGAGGCAGGCCTCGATGTCGGCGCGCATGTCGTCGGCCGACTGGTAGCGGTAGTCGGGGTCCTTGACCAGCGCCCGCAGCACGATCGCGTCCATCTCGGGCGTGATCTCGGGATCGAAGACGCTCGGCGGCTGCGGCTCCTCGCGCACGTGCTGGTAGGCGACCGCGACCGGGGAGTCGCCCACGAAGGGCGGCCGTACCGTCAGCAGCTCGTAGAGCAGGCAACCCGTCGAGTACAGGTCCGAGCGGGCGTCGACCTGCTCGCCCTTGGCCTGCTCGGGCGAGAGGTACTGGGCGGTGCCGATCACCGCGGCCGTCTGGGTCATGGTCATGCCGGAGTCGCCCATGGCCCGGGCGATGCCGAAGTCCATCACCTTGACCTGGCCGTTGCGCGTCAGCATGACGTTGGCCGGCTTGATGTCGCGGTGGACGATGCCGTTGCGGTGGGCGTACTCCAGGCCCTGGAGGATGCCGATGGTCATCTCCATGGCCCGCTCGGGCAGCAGCTTGCGGCCGGAGTGGAGAAGCTCACGGAGCGTGGAGCCGTCCACGTACTCCATGACGATGTACGGGATCGAGACCCCGTCGATGTAGTCCTCGCCCGTGTCGTAGACCGCGACGATCGCGGGATGGTTGAGCGAGGCGGCCGACTGGGCCTCCCGGCGGAACCTGGCCTGGAAGGAAGGGTCGCGCGCCAGGTCGGCGCGCAGGGTCTTCACCGCCACGGTGCGGCCGAGCCGGGTGTCGTGCGCGAGGTACACCTCCGCCATGCCACCACGGCCGAGCACCTGGCCCAGCTCGTACCGGCCGCCGAGGCGACGCGGCTCTTCCATAGCTACCTACCAGCCCTCTCCGTCGGTCCCGACCGGCACCACCTGAGTGCCGTCGGAGCTGCCGTCCGGGCCTACCGTACCCGGCTCGCTCTGTGTGACCTGGCCAAGCCCGTCACCCGATACAGGACCGGTATCGCAACGTGCACCGATGTGAAGGGGACGTGAGCGGGGTCACTTCTTGGAGTTGATGACCGCCTCCATCACGCTCTTGGCGATGGGCGCCGCGAGGCCGCCGCCGGAGATGTCGTCGCGGTTGGCGTTCTCGTCCTCGACCACGACCGCCACCGCGACCGGCGAGCTGCCGTCGGGCAGCTTGGCGTAGGAGATGAACCAGGCGTAGGGGTTCGCGCTGTTGGCGACGCCGTGCTGGGCGGTACCGGTCTTTCCGCCCACGGTGACGTTCGGGATCTGCGCGTTCTTGCCGGTTCCGTCCTTGACGACGGTCTCCATCATCGACTGCAGGACCTGCGCGTTCTGCGCCGACAGCGGGCGGCCCAGCTCCTGCGGCTCGGTCTTCTCCAGCGGGTCGAGGTTCGGCGTCTGGAGCATGTCGACCATGTAGGGCTTCATCAGCTTGCCGTCGTTGGCGACGGCGGAGGCCACCATGGCCATCTGCAGCGGGGTCGCCGCGGTCTCGAACTGGCCGATGGAGCTGAGCGCGGTCGAGGGCCGGTTCATCTCCTCGGGGAAGTTGGAGGCCGCCGTGCGCACCGGCGTGTACTGCTCGGCGTCGAAGCCGAACTTCTTCGCCTCCTCGAGCATCTTGTCCTTGCCGAGGTCGGCGCCGATCTTGCCGAAGACGGTGTTGCAGGACACCCGCAGCGCCTCACGCATGGTGGCGTTCTTGCAGGGGATGTTGCCCTCGTTCTTCAGCTCGGTGTGGGTGTCGGGCAGCGTGTACGGCAGCGGGGAGTCGGTCGCCTCGTCCGCGGACTTGTACAGCCCGTTCTCCAGCGCGGCCGCCGCGGTGACCACCTTGAAGGTGGAGCCGGGCGGGTAGGTCTCGCGCAGCGCCCGGTTCAGCATCGGGTCGGCCGGGTTGGCGTTCTTCTGGAGCTTCTTCCAGGCCTCGGCGTCCTTGTTGGAGGTGCCGGCGAAGGACGACGGGTCGTAGGAGGGGTAGGAGGCGAGCGCGAGGATCTTGCCGGTGGAGGGGTCCAGCGCGACCGCGGCGCCCTTGCCGCCGGTGTTCTTCAGACCGTTGTACGCCGCCTTCTGCGCGGCCGCGTTCAGCGTGGTGACCACGTTGCCGCCCTGCTTGGGCTTGCCGGTGATCATGTCCAGGGTGTTGCGGAAGAACAGCCGGTCGTCGTTGCCGGTGAGGATGCCGTCCTCGATGTTCTCCAGCTGGTTGGCGCCGAAGGCCTGGGAGGCGTAGCCGGTGACGGGCGCCCACATGGGGCCGTTCTTGTAGGTCCGCTTGTACTTCAGGTCGTTGAGGCCGTTGCTCTTGGTCTCGGTCGACCCGGTGACCGGGTTGCCGCCGACGATGATGTCGCCGCGCGGGGTGGAGTAGCGGGCGATGGTGACGCGGCGGTTCTTGTCGTCGTTCTTGAGGCTGTCCGCCTTGACGTACTGGAGCCAGTTGTCACGGATCAGCAGGGTGAGGACCAGGAGGCCGCAGAAGATCGCGATCCGGCGCAGGGGCTTGTTCACGGGCGGACCACCTGGGTCATCTCGGCATCGGGGTTGGAGGCGGGGGCGGGCGCCGGGCGGCGCGCGGTGTCGCTGATCCTGATGAGGATGCCGACGAGCGCCCAGTTGGCGATCACCGACGAACCGCCGTACGCGACGAAGGGCATCGTCATACCGGTGAGCGGGATGAGGCCCATCACACCGCCGGAGACCACGAACACCTGCAGCGCGAAGGCGCCCGAGAGGCCGATGGCCAGCAGCTTGCCGAACGGGTCGCGGGCCGCCAGCGCGGTGCGCACGCCGCGCTCCACGATCAGGCCGTAGATCAGCAGCAGCGCCATGATCCCGGCCAGGCCCAGCTCCTCGCCGAAGGTGGCGAGGATGAAGTCGGAGTTGGCGGCGAACCGGATGAGGTCGGAGTGGCCCTGGCCGAGCCCGGAGCCGAGGGTGCCGCCGGAGCCGAAGGCCCACAGCGCCTGCATCGACTGCTCGGAGTGGCCGCCGACGCCGGCCTGGCTGAGCGTGTACTCCTTCATCGGGTCCAGCCACGCCTGGACACGCATCTTCACGTGGGGTTCGAAGCTCGCCACGCCTACGGCGCCGGCCGCGGACATCAGCAGACCGAAGACGATCCAGCTGGTCCGCTCGGTGGCGACGTACAGCATGATGACGAACATTCCGAAGAACAGCAGCGAGGTGCCGAGGTCCGTCTCGAAGACCAGGATGAGGATCGAGATGAACCAGACCACAAGGATCGGGCCGAGGTCGCGGCCGCGCGGCAGGTACAGGCCCATGAAGCGGCGGCTGGCCAGAGCGAGCGCGTCGCGCTTCACCATCAGGTAGCCGGCGAAGAAGATCGCGAGCACGATCTTGGCGAACTCACCGGGCTGGATGGAGAAACCGGCGACCGAGATCCAGATCTTGGCGCCGTAGATGTTGGCGCCCAGGCCCGGCACCAGCGGCAGCAGCAGCAGGAACAGCGCGCCGACCATGGAGATGTACGTGTAGCGCTGCAGGACCCTGTGGTCCTTGAGGAAGATCAGCACCACGATGAACAGGGCGATGCCCATCGCCGTGTAGAGCAGCTGCCGGGGCGCGGCGGTGCCCGCCTGCTTGATGGACTGCAGCAGCTTGGACTGGTCCAGACGCCAGATGACGACCAGCCCGAGCCCGTTGAGCAGGGTGGCCAGCGGCAGCAGCAGCGGGTCCGCGTACGGCGCGAACTTGCGCACGACGAGGTGGGCGACGCCGGCCAGCAGACCCAGGCCCAGGCCGTAGCTCAGCAGTCCTGAGGGCACTTGGTTGTTGATGGCCAGGCCCACGTTGGCGTAGGCGAACACCGGGATGGCGACCGCGAAGACCAGCAGTGCCAGCTCGGTGTTGCGGCGGCTGGGCGCGCCGATGGCGCCGATCGTGGACGTGTGGTGCGTCGACGGGTTTGTAGTACTGCTCATCGTGTGACAGGGCCTCTCACGGCTTGCCTACTGCTTACCGCACAGCGAGACGACCTTCTGCTCTTCCTCCGAGAGAGTGGGGCCGGGGCTGGGAGTGGGCGCGGTCGCGGACTTGGACGGAGACGTGGACGGGGACGACGGGGACTTGGACGACGCCGATGGGTTCGGCGTCGGCGTCGCCTTGGACGTGAAGGCGGTGCGGGTGGTTCCCGTGGTGGCGCCGGCGCCGGTGGTGCCCTTGGTCCTGCCCTGGGCCGTCTTGGAGCTGTTCTGGGACTCGGCGACGCGGCGCTCGGCCTCCTTCTTGCAGGCGGAGGCCTGCACGGACAGCTCGTCGACCTTCTTGCGGGCCTCGTCCAGACCGCCCTCGGCGATCGTGGCCTTCACCTGCTTCTGCTGGTAGGGCGGCAGGTACTTGAGTTCGATCTCGGGGTGGTCCTTCTGCACCTCGGACAGCTTCACCCACGCCAGGTCCTGGCTGATGCCCCGATAGAGCGCCACGTGCTCGTCGTTGGCGCCGACGAAGTACTGCGTCTGCGTCCAGCGGTAGCCGCCGTACAGCCCGCCGCCGATCACGGCGAGCGCGAGGACGCCGTAGAAGGATCTCTTGAGCCACTTGCGGCTCTTCCTGGGCTTGACGAAGTCCTCGTCGTCGTAGCCGCCGAAGCCCGCGGCCGGGACGTAGCCGGTGGTGTCGCCGGAGCCGGGCGGGCCGAACTCGCCGCCCCCGCCGCCCTGCCCCGGCAGCCGGCGGCCGAGGCCGGAGGCACGGCCGGCCGGGGTCTGCATGATGCCGTTGTCGTGCAGGTGGTGCTGGTTCTCGGCGACCGCGCCGACCACGACCGGGGTGTCGGACAGCTGCCCGGCGAGGGTGTCGCCGGTGTCCAGGTCCAGCACGTCGGCGACGATCACGGTGATGTTGTCCGGGCCGCCGCCGCGCAGCGCGAGCTGGATCAGCTCCTGCACGGTCTCGTGCGGGCCCTGGTAGCTGGCGAGGGTCTCCTCCATCGTCTGGTGGGAGACGACGCCGGACAGGCCGTCGGAGCAGATCAGGTAGCGGTCGCCGGCGCGGACCTCGCGGACGGACAGGTCGGG
Source organism: Streptomyces anandii JCM 4720 (assembly GCF_014650655.1). GTDB lineage: Bacteria > Actinomycetota > Actinomycetes > Streptomycetales > Streptomycetaceae > Streptomyces > Streptomyces anandii. Next base: position 254,015 of record NZ_BMVJ01000011.1, on the reverse strand, counting down.
CTCGACGTGCTCGCCGCTGCCGAGGGCGCGCATCAGCAGGGCGCGCTGCGGGTGGGTGCTGGCCTCCTCCTCGGTGATGCGTCCCTCGTCGACGAGGCGCTGCACCCAGGTGTGGTCCTGTGTGATCTGTGTGAGCACGCCGTCGCGCAGCAGGTACGCGCGCGAGTCGCCGACGTGCACGAGGCCGAGCCGCTGGCCGGTCCACAGCAGGGCGGTGAGCGTGGTGCCCATGCCCTCGAGCTGGGGGTCCTCCTCGACCATGGCACGCAGTTGGTCGTTGGCGCGCTGCACGGCCTGGCCGAGCGAGGTGAGCAGGTCGGAGCCGGGAACGTCGTCGTCGAGGGCGACGATGGTGGAGATCACCTCGGAGGAGGCGACCTCACCGGCGGCCTGGCCGCCCATGCCGTCGGCGATCGCGAGCAGGCGCGGACCGGCGTAACCGGAGTCCTCGTTGCCCTCGCGGATCATGCCTTTGTGCGATCCGGCGGCGAAGCGCAGTGACAGACTCATGCGCACCTCGCCCGTCGGCTCCGGGTACATCCGCACGGTGCCCACCCTCCGGTCGGGAGCGCGCCGGGGCCCGGGGTGCCGGCCGCCGTTGCGTGCTCGCTCCGCTCGCACTCTTTCATGACGTAGTACTACTTCCGCAGCTCGATGACGGTCTTGCCGATGCGGATCGGCGCGCCCAGCGGGATCGGCGTGGGAGTCGTCAGCCGGGACCGGTCCAGGTACGTGCCGTTGGTGGATCCGAGGTCCTCGACGATCCACTGGCCGTCGCGGTCCGGATAGATCCTGGCATGCCTGCTGGAGGCGTAGTCGTCGTCCAGCACGATCGTGGAGTCGTGCGCGCGGCCCAGGGTGATGGTCTGGCCCTGCAGCGCGACCGTGGTGCCGGTGAGTGTGCCCTCGGTCACCACGAGCTTGGTGGGGGCGTTGCGGCGCTGCCGTCCGCCGCCGCCGGCCTGCTGTCCGCGCTGCTGCGGAGGCGCGGCGGCCTGGCGGGCGGCCTGCTGCGGCCGGGCGGCCTCGCGGCGGGCGCCGCGCTGGGTGACGCGCGTACCGAACAGGTCGCTGCGGATGACCTGCACGGCCACGATCACGAACAGCCACAGTACGGCCAGGAAACCCAGCCGCATGACCGTGAGGGTCAGCTCTGACATTGCCCCCGCTTCACCCTTCGGCTTGCCTATAGATAACGGTGGTGCTGCCCACGACGATCCGCGAGCCGTCGCGGAGCGTAGCGCGGGTGGTGTGCTGCCCGTCCACCACGATGCCGTTGGTGGACCCGAGATCCTGGATCGTCGAGGGCGTTCCGGTCCGGATCTCGCAGTGCCGGCGGGAGACGCCGGGGTCGTCGATCCGCACGTCGGCGTCGGTGCTGCGGCCCAGCACCAGCGTCGGGCGGGAGATCTGATGGCGGTTGCCGTTGATCTCGATCCAGTAGCGGGGGCGGCCGCCGGCGCTCGCGCCGGGGGCCTGCGTGGGCCGCTGGGAGGCGGGCTGCGGGTAGCCGTAGCCGCCGGGGCGGCCGCCGGGCGGCGGCGCGGCCGGCATGGGCGGCGCGGCGGCCGGGCCTGCGGCGGGCGGGTAGCCGTAGCCGCCGGGGGCGCCGGGACGGCCGGCCGGGCCCGCGGCGGGCCCCTGGTGGGCCTGCTGGCTGCTGGAGGAGGCGAGTGTGCGGCTGCGCACCCGGTACAGACCGGTGTCGAGGTCCTCCGCCTTCTCCAGGTGGACCTTGATCGGGCCCATGAAGGTGTAGCGCTGCTGCTTGGCGTAGTCGCGCACCATGCCGGCGAGCTCGTCGCCGAGCTGGCCGGAGTACGGGCTCAGGCGCTCGTAGTCGGGCGCGCTGAGCTCGACGATGAAGTCGTTGGGCACGACCGTGCGGTCGCGGTTCCAGATGGTCGCGTTGTTGTCGCACTCGCGCTGGAGCGCGCCCGCGATCTCCACCGGCTGGACCTCGGACTTGAAGACCTTGGCGAAGGTGCCGTTGACCAGACCTTCGAGACGCTGCTCGAACTTCTTCAGGACTCCCATGGGGCACCTCCTCCGTCGTTGCCGTCGTGTTGCGTCCTGCTTACCCGGTACTGCTTACTGATCGTATCCACGCGCCGGTAAATCGGCTGGTTCCCCCCGTCGGCCCCGCCGACCGGTGTCGGCGCCTGCTTCCGCCGTGCTTCTCGCCGTTGCTTCCCGCTGTGCTTCCCGCCGTGCGTGCCGCCGTACTTCTGCCCAGGATCGTAGAGGCGGCTGCAGACCAGTGTCCCGCACCCGGCCGTGGTACTCGCCCGCCTCCCGGGGCCACCGGTGCTACCGGTACGAGGTTGATACGTGAACAGGCACAGGTTGATACGGAGCGGGGGCCTCCAGGGGAGTGGGCGGGGGCCGGTCTTCGCCAGGCCGGCGCGGGTGCTCGGGGTGGCGCCTGCCCGGGGAAAGGGATGTGAACCCACCCCGGACGGCGTGCTAATGTTCTGGATGTCGGAAGGCGCCGGGCCCCAAGGGGCAAGGGCCAAGGACACACCCAATGCGCGGGTGGCGGAATAGGCAGACGCGCTGGATTCAGGTTCCAGTGCCCGCAAGGGCGTGGGGGTTCAACTCCCCCCTCGCGCACCAGCCGGAAGGCCCGGCATCGTCTCGGACGATGCCGGGCCTTCCGCTTTTTTCTTTATGCGTTCTTACCTGTGCGCTCTCACCCCGGTGACGGTCCCTCCGCCGCTGTGAGGAAGGTCTCAAGGCCGGCCGGTGCCCGGTGGCGGGCGGAGCCGGTGTGCGCGTGGCCGGGTCGGCTGTACCGTCGGGGCGCGTTGATCGCACGCGGACAGACGGGGAGGGCGGTCGGGATGACCGAGGTCACGGCTACGGCGGCCGGAGCGGACGGCGGGGGGTACCGGGGGCGGGTGCCGGTGGTGACGGGGTT
>NZ_BMVJ01000011.1:250071-251073 GCF_014650655.1 Streptomyces anandii JCM 4720 | reverse complement strand
CGCGCGATGGCCCGCGGACGGCTCGCCCAAGGCCGAGGGCAAGGCGCTGCGGCAGCGCGTCGCGCGGTCCGCGCACGCCGCGTTCGAGGCGGACGCCGGCCGGCCGGACGCCGTGGCCGCCGTCGAGGAGTCCAACCGGGGCCGCATACCCGAGCTCACGCCGATCCGGGTGGGCAGGATGGCGGCGACCCCGTTCGCGTTCCTGCGCGGCTCGGCGGGCCTGATGGCGTACGACCTCGCGCGCACCCCCATGACCGGCATCGGCGCCCAGATCTGCGGTGACGCCCACGCGGCCAACTTCGGCCTCTACGGCGACGCACGCGGCGGGCTGGTCATCGACCTCAACGACTTCGACGAGACGGTCCACGGCCCCTGGGAGTGGGACCTCAAGCGGCTCGCCGCCTCGCTGGTCCTCGCCGGTCGGGAGGCGGGCTGCGACGAGGACACCTGCCTGAGCGCCGCGCAGGACGCCGCCGGCGCCTACCGGCGCACCATGCGGCTGCTGTCCAGGCTCCCCGTCCTGGACGCCTGGAACGCCATCGCCGACGAGGAACTCGTCTCCCACAGCGACGCCCACGACCTGCTCGGCACCTTGGAGCGGGTCTCGGAGAAGGCCCGGGCCAACACCAGCGGACGGTTCGCGGCCAGGTCGACGGAGCCGGCCGAGGACGGCGGGCGCCGCTTCGTGGACGCCCCGCCGGTGCTGCGCCGGGTGCCGGACGCTGAGGCCGCGGCGGTGGCCGCCTCGCTGGAGGGGTACCTGACCACGCTGTCCGAGGACCGGCTGCCGCTGCTGGCCCGGCACGCGGTGCACGACGTGGCGTTCCGGGTGGTCGGCACGGGCAGCGTGGGCACCCGGTCGTACGTGGTGCTGCTGCTGGACCACCGGGGCGAGCCGCTGGTGCTCCAGGTAAAGGAGGCCCGGCCCTCGGCGCTCGTACCGCACCTGGAGGCAGCCGGCATCGAGGCCGCCGAGGTCGACCACGAGGGCCGGCGCGTGGT
>NZ_BMVJ01000011.1:244494-250041 GCF_014650655.1 Streptomyces anandii JCM 4720 | reverse complement strand
GCTCGGGCAGAAGCGCATGCAGGTGGTCAGCGACATCCTGCTGGGCTGGACGACGGTCGGGGGACGGCCCTTCCAGGTACGGCAGTTCCGCAACCGCAAGGGCAGCGTCGACCCGGCGGCGCTGGCCGCCGACCAGATCGACGACTACGGCCGGATGACCGGCGCGCTGCTGGCCCGCGCCCACGCGCACAGTGCCGACCCGCGCCTGATCGCCGGCTACTGCGGCAAGAACGAGGAGCTCGACGAGGCCGTCGCCGCGTTCGCCGTCGCCTACGCCGACCGCACCGAGGCCGACCACGCGGACCTGGTGGCGGCGGTGCGGTCGGGAAGGGTGGCGGCGGAACTCGGGGTGTGACCTCGGCGGCCGCCGGGCCGGCCGGTGAGCGCCGTCCTCTGTGCGGCGCCCCGGTGACCGGGGAGCGGGGCCGGGGCGGGGGCGGTGTGGCCTACGCTGGTCGGGTGACGACCCCGGAAGCTGAGCAGGGCGGCGTCGCCGGAGCGGATCGGGCGACGTCCGAGGCCGCTGCGGCACGCCCCGAGGAGCGGCTGGAGCGGGCCGTACGGGCCGCCGAGCAGGCGCTCATCGAGTACGAGATCGCGGTGGAGACCTTCCGGGTGGAGGTCGAGAACTTCTCCCGGCTGCACGAGCAGCGCCTCGGCCCGCTCTACGCCCGGCTCGAGGAACTGGACGTGAGGATCGCCGAGGCGAGGGCCGCGCGCACCGGTGACCCCGAGGACCTGCGCCGGGCGCGGGAGGCGCGGGCCAGTCTGCAGCCGATCCCCGGCGTGGAGGAGCTGCTGCACGGCTGGATGGACGGCGAGGGCCTGTTCCCGGAGGCCGGTGCGATGCTCACCGACCAGCCGGTGCGGCCCCCGCAGCGGGTGCGGCCCAGCGAGGAGGCCCGCCGGCTCTACCGCGAACTGGCCCGCAAGGCCCACCCCGACCTGGCCCAGGAGGCCGACGAGCGCGAGCGGCGCGAGGAGTTCATCACCCGCGTCAACGGCGCCTACGCCCGGGGCGACGAGGACGAGCTGCGGGAGCTGGCCGAGGAGTGGGCCGCCGGTCCCAAGCCGCCGGAGCAGCGGCCGAGCGCCGCCGAGGAGCTGTACGCCCGCCTGGAGTGGCTCGCGGCGCGCAAGGAGCTGCTGACGCACGTCGCCAAGCAGCTGGAGGACAGCGCCATCGCGGCGATGCTCCGGCTGGCCCCGGACGACCCCGACCGGCTCCTGGATGAGATCGCCGAGCAGCTGCGCGGCGATCTGGCCGGGCGCGAGGCCGAACTGGCCTCACTGCTCACCGAGGAGTGAGGCCGCTAGGGCCTTTCTTCCGGATCAGGCAGGCTCCGAGCGACCTCGCCTCCCGGCCGCCGCAGATGTGCGTGCCAGGCCCCGCGACCGGCGGCAAGATCCGGAAGAGAGGCCCTGGGGGCGGTCGCCCCCGGGTGGGGTCGGGTAGCGTCGGACCATGCATTTCGGAGCTGGTGTACCCACGGTCGAGGTCGGCGACCTCAAGGACGGCGACTTCCTGCTGGACGTGCGCGAGGACGACGAGTGGCAGGCCGGTCACGCCGACGGGGCGCTGCACATCCCCGTCAGTGAGTTCGTCGCCCGTTACGGCGAACTGACCGAGGCGGCTCCCCAGGACGGGCGGATCCATGTGATCTGCCGTTCCGGCGGCCGATCGGCCCAGGTCGCGATGTACCTGGCGCAGCAGGGGATCGACGCGGTGAACGTGGACGGCGGCATGCAGGTGTGGGCGGCCTCGGGCCGTCCCGTGGTGACCGACGAGGGCAAGCCCGGCCACGTGCTGTAACGGCACCTCTTTTGTGCGGCCTGCCCGCTGTCCTTCGTGATTCAGTTCGGCGGGTGGGCCGCCAGCAGGTCTCCGAGGGCCTCCTCGTGTGCCGCCGCCGGGCCGAGCGCCAGTTCCAGGTGCTTGGCCCAGGCGTGATAGCGGTGCAGCGGGTAGTCGGTGTCGGCGCCGAACCCTCCGTGCAGATGCTGCGCGGTCTGGACGAGTCTCCGAACGCCCTCGGACGCCCAGATCTTGGCCACGGCGACGTCCGCGGCGGCGGGCAGCGCACCGGGCGCCCCCGACGAGATCCGCCACGCGGCCTGCCAGAGCGTGGCCTCCATGGCGCTCAGGTCGATGTAGCGGTCGGCGGCCTGCACGGCGACGGCCTGGAACGTCGCGATCGGATGCCCGAACTGCTCGCGCTTGCCGGTGTAGTCGGCGGTCATGCGCAGGACCCGTGTGCCGAGTCCGAGCGCCAGCGCGCACGTCCCGGTGGTGAGCAGCTCGCGCAGCCACTCCCAGGCGCCGTCGGCCTCGATCACGTGGTGGGCGGGGACGCGCGCGTTCTCCAGCCGCAGTTCGCCGAGGCGCTCGCCGGTGGTGGAGATCTGCTCGGCGAGTGCGGCGCCCTCGTGCCCGCGGGGGATCAGCGCGAGGACACAGCGGTCCGCCGGGGCGCCGGGAGACTCGGTCCCGTCCGCGCCTCCCGTGGCGCCTGCCCCGCCTGCGCCGGTGTGCGCGGGGACGAGGATCGCGTCCGCGCCGTACGCCCAGGCCACCGCCGTCTGCACCCCGTCCAGCACCCAGGTGTCCCCGTCCCGCCTCGCGGTGACGGCCAGTTCGGCGGGGTCGTGGCCGGTGCGGCCGTGCGCGGCCACGGTGAGCACCGTCTCGCCCCGGCCGGCCCGGGGGAGCAGATCGGACGCCAACTCCTTCGTGCCGTAAGCCTGTACGGCCGCCGCGGCCGCGCTGTGCTCCAGCAGCGGCACCCGCGCCAGCACCTCGGCCGACTCGCGCAGCACCAGGCACAGCGCGACGGCGTCGAGGCCGGCCCCGCCGGACTCCCCGGCGAGCAGCAGGCTCAGCAGGTCCGCGTCCGCCAGCCGGGCCCACAGCGCGCGGTCGAAGTCCTCGGCCACGGCGCCGCTGGTGCGCGACGGGCTGGGCACGGCGTCCGGTGCGACCGGGGCGAAGACGCCCTTCGCCGCCTCGGCCGCCGCCTGCTGCTCCTCGGTGAAGGTGAAGTCCACGGTCCCTGCCCTCCCGTGCGCCGCCGCCTGATCCGACGGGGCGTCAAGATAGAACAGGTTCCAGAAGAAGGGAATGGCCGCCGCCGGCTCCGGGGCCGGCGGCGGTTTCGGTGCCGGTTCCGGGCCAGGGCCCGGTCCGTGCGGTCCGGGCCCTTCTCAGCGGTCGAAGTCCAGTTCCACCTTCTCCGTGGCCGGGTGCGACTGGCAGGCCAGTACGTACCCTGCCTCCGTCTCCTCGGGCTCCAGCGCGAAGTTGCGGTCCATTCGGACCTCGCCCTCGACCAGGAAGGCCCGGCAGGTGCCGCAGACGCCGCCCTTGCAGGCGTAGGGCGCGTCGGGGCGGTTGCGCAGGACCGTCTCCAGCAGGGTCTCCCCGTCCTGGACCGGCCAGGTCCCGCCGCGGCCGTCGAGCCGGACGGTCACCGTGCTGTGTGCGGGGGCCGCGACCGCGGGGCCGGGGTCCTTTCCGCCGTCCACGTGGAAGATCTCCTGATGGATCCGGGCCCGGGCCACCCCGAGGCCCCGCAGCGCCCGCTCGGCGCCCTGCACCAGCCCGTACGGCCCGCACAGGAACCATCCCGCCACGTCCGCCACCGGCAGCAGCGCCGGAAGCAGCCCCTCGAGCCGCTCCTGGTCGAGCCGTCCGGACGGCAGGCCGGCCTGCTGCTCCTCCCGGGAGAGCACCGTGACCAGGTGCAGCCGGTCGGGGTAGCGGTCCTTCAGGTCGGCGACCTCCTCCAGGAACATCGTCGAGGCGGTGGTCCGGTCGCTGCGTATCAGGCAGAAGCGGGCCCCGGGCTCGCGGGCCAGCAGGGTGGAGGCGATCGACAGCACCGGGGTGATGCCGCTGCCGCCGACCACCGCCGCGTACAGGCCGGGCGCGGGCTGGAGGGTGAAGCGGCCCGCCGGGGTCATCACCTCGACCCGGTCGCCGATGTCGATCTCCTTGAGCGCGTAGGTGGAGAACGCGCCGCCGTCCACCAGCCGCACCCCGACCCGCAGGCTGTCCGGGCCCTCGCCGTCGGGGTCCGGGGCCGCCGAGCAGATCGAGTACGTCCGCCGTATCTCCGTCCCGTCGGACACCCGGCGCAGTGCGAGGTGCTGGCCCGGCGCGTGCCGGTACTCCTCGCGCAGCTCCGGGGGAACCGCGAAGGTGAGGGCGACGGAGTCGTCGGTGAGCCGGTCGACCGCCGTCACGGCGAGCGGGTGGAAGCGGGCCATCACACCTCCTTGAAGTGGTCGAAGGGTTCCCGGCAGGCCAGGCAGCGGCGCAGCGCCTTGCAGGCAGTGGAGGAGAAGCGGCTGAGCAGCTCGGTGTCGGGCGAACCGCAGTGCGGGCAGGGGACGGGCCCGGGGTCGGGGGCGTGACCGGTCGGGCCGGCGGCCCGCTCCGGGTTCGCCGCGAGCGTGCGCGTGGCGCCGAGCTCCAGCGGGACGGGGCCGGAGGCCGTGCGTGCGCGCGGGGGAGCTATCCCGAACTCCCGCAGCTTGCGCCGCCCTTCGTCGGTGATGTCGTCGGTGGACCAGGCGGGGGAGAGCACGGTGCGGACGGTGACCTCCCGCATGCCGTGCTCGCGCAGCACGCGCTCTATGTCCAGGGACATCGCCTCGATCGCCGGGCAGCCGGTGTAGGTCGGGGTCATCTCCACCTCGACCGCGTCCGTGCCGCGCAGACGCACCGAGCGGACCACGCCCAGCTCATGGAGGGTGAGCACGGGCAGCTCGGGGTCGGGCACCGAGCCCGCGAGCCGCAGCAGTTCGCTCTCCAGCGGGGTCGTGGTCGTGGCGGTCACCATGACGCTCCCGGGTGACTGCGGTGCAGGTGCTGCATCTCGGCGAGCATCCGCCCGAACGGTTCGGTGTGCAGGCCCTGGCGGCCGGCGCCCGCCGTCCACGCCCCGGACCGGGGACCCTCGGGCAGCGTCAGGGTGGCCCGGCGCAGCACGTCACCCACGGAGTCCAGCCAGGCGGCCTCCAGGCCGGCCCGGTCGGCGTCCAGCCCCTCCACCGGCTGGAACATCTCCCCGGTGAACCGCCACAGCGCCTCGCACGCGCGCCGCATCCGCTCGTGGCTGACCTCGGTTCCGTCGCCGAGCCGCAGCGTCCACTGCTCGGCGTGGTCGCGGTGGTAGGCGACCTCCTTGACGGCCTTCGCGGCCAGCGGCGCGAACGCGCTGTCACCCTGGGCCAGTTCCGCGTACAGCAGGTGCTGGTAGGTGGAGAAGTACAGCTGGCGGGCGATGGTGTGGGCGAAGTCTCCGTTGGGCTGCTCGACCAACTGGAGGTTGGTGAAGGCGCGTTCCTCGCGCAGATAGGCCAGTTCGTCCTCGTCGCCCGCCATCGACAGCAGGATGCGGGCCTGGCCCAGCAGGTCGAGGGCGATGTTGGCGAGGGCGACCTCCTCCTCCAGGACGGGTGCGTGGCCCGCCCACTCCCCCAGGCGGTGCGAGAGCACCAGGGCGTCGTCGCCCAGGGCGAGGGCGGCCGTCGTGGGGACGGGGA
>NZ_BMVJ01000011.1:243163-244465 GCF_014650655.1 Streptomyces anandii JCM 4720 | reverse complement strand
CGGTGGCGGTCACAGGTGCTTCACCCCTTCCGGGATCTCGTAGAAGGTCGGGTGGCGGTAGGGCTTGTCGGCGGCGGGCTCGAAGAAGGGGTCCTTCTCGTCGGGCGAGGAGGCCGTGATCGCCGTCGAGGGGACGACCCAGATCGAGACGCCCTCGCCGCGCCGGGTGTAGAGGTCGCGCGCGTTGCGCAGGGCGAGCTCCGCGTCCGGGGCGTGCAGGCTGCCGGCGTGGGTGTGGGAAAGCCCGCGCCGTGAGCGCACGAAGACCTCCCACAGAGGCCAGTCGGTGTTGGTCATGCCTGCTTCACTCCCGTCCGGCCGGCTCCCGCGCCGGTGTGCTCGCCACTGTGCTTGGCCGCGTGGGCCGCGGCCGCCTCCCGTACCCACGCGCCCTCGTCGTGCGCCCGCCGGCGCTGGGTCAGGCGCTGTTCGTTGCACGGGCCGTTGCCCTTGAGGACGTCCCAGAACTCGGTCCAGTCGATGGCGCCGAAGTCGTGGTGTCCCCGCTCCTCGTTCCACTTCAGGTCCGGGTCGGGGAGGGTGAGGCCGAGGCTTTCCGCCTGGGGGACGCAGATGTCGACGAAGCGCTGGCGCAGTTCGTCGTTGGAGTGGCGCTTGATCTTCCAGGCCATCGACTGCGCGGAGTGCTGGGAGGCGTCGTCGGGAGGGCCGAACATCATCAGGGAGGGCCACCACCAGCGGTTCACCGCGTCCTGGGCCATCTCGTGCTGCTCTGGTGTGCCGCGGCTGAGGGCCAGCAGCAGCTCGTAACCCTGGCGCTGGTGGAAGGACTCCTCCTTGCAGATGCGGACCATCGCGCGCGCGTAAGGGCCGTAGGAGCAGCGGCACAGGGGGACCTGGTTGGTGATCGCGGCGCCGTCCACCAGCCAGCCGATCGCGCCGACGTCCGCCCAGGTCAGCGTGGGGTAGTTGAAGATCGAGGAGTACTACCCCAGGTCAGCGTGGGGTAGTTGAAGATCGAGGAGTACTTCTGGCGGCCGCTGTGCAGCTTGTCCAGCAACTCCTCGCGGCCGGTGCCCAGGGTCTCGGCCGCGCTGTAGAGGTACAGCCCGTGGCCGGCCTCGTCCTGGACCTTTGCCATCAGGATGGCCTTGCGGCGCAGCGAGGGCGCGCGCGTGATCCAGTTGGCCTCCGGCTGCATGCCGATGATCTCGGAGTGGGCGTGCTGGGCGATCTGCCGGACCAGCGTCGCGCGATAGGCGTCGGGCATCCAGTCCCGCGGCTCGATGCGCTCGTCGGCGGCCACGGCCGCGTCGAAGGCGGCCTGGTGGGCGTGGGTGC
>NZ_BMVJ01000011.1:226738-243136 GCF_014650655.1 Streptomyces anandii JCM 4720 | reverse complement strand
CCGCGGCGGCGTCCGAGGCGTCGTGCGCCGGGGTGCCGGCCGTCCGGTGCGCGGCTGCTGTCGCCATTCGGTCCCCCTTGACCTCGACTTCTCTGTCTCTCCCGACCGATCGTTCGGTCCGTCGAATTCAATGGTGCGGCCCGCCGCCGTAGGGTGTCAACCGCTGTGGACAACCGTCCGCGGCACCTGTGGACAAACCCCGCGGCCTCTGCGCGGACCGCCTCGCGGTGAGCGGGCCGGGTCGTTTCCCGGCCCGCCGTGGACCGCGGGGCGCCTCGCGGCGGCCGTACGACGGCCGTGCGGGTGGGGGCCGTGCGAGTGGTGCGGCGCGGGCTCCCCGCCGGGGCGCTCCGGGGCCCCGGCGGGGGTCGGGGGTATGCCGGGCGGGCTCGCCTGAGTACCGTTCCGTGCGGCGCCGAACGGCGGTGCCGCGGGCGGGAAGCGGGGAACGGGGAGGAATGGACGCGTACGACGAGGACGCGAGCGCGCCGCGGCGGCGGCGCGGGCCGGGAGCGTCCGGCGGTCCGGACCGGCCGCCGGCGGACCCCGGTGAGGCCTCGCCCGCCGCGGCGGCTGACGACGCGCCGCCGCAGCCCGGCGCGGCCGCCGCAGACGATGCCGCCGACGCCTTCGCGCCTGGCGGCGCCCCCGCGTCCGGCGAGGCCCCCGCGTCCGGCGGCCGTCCCGCGCCCGGTGATGCTTCCGCGTCCGGCAGTCCCGCTCCCGTGACTGGTGGTGCCGTGTCCGGCGGTGGCCCCGTGCGCGGTGGGTTCGGTGCCCCCGTGGCCGAGGGCCGGCCGAGTTCTGGTGTGGCCGCTCTGTCGCTGCCCTATCAGGTCGGTGCGGCCGTCGCGCTGGCGGTGGTCGCGGTGGTCGCCTGCGTCCACCTCGGCATGGTCTTCCTGCACGTCGCGCCGTCGAACACGCTGACCAAGCAGCACGGCAAGGCCGTGGACGAGTGGATCTACCCCGAGTTCGAGCAGAACTGGAAGCTGTTCGCGCCGAACCCGCTCCAGCAGAACATCGCCGTCCAGGTGCGCGCCGAGGTCCGCACCGCCGACGGCGCGAGCCGCACCACCAGGTGGTACGACCTGTCCGCCGAGGACGGCCGGGCCATCGACGGCAATCCGCTGCCCAGCCACACGCAGCAGAACGAACTGCGCCGGGCCTTCGACTTCTACGGCTCCTCGCACGACGCCGCCAACCGGCCGATGGGCCTGCGCGGCGCCCTGGCGGAGCAGTACCTGCGCCGGATCGTGGTGCTGCGCCTGGCCCGCGACCACGCGGCCGGCTCGGGCGACGTCCTCGCGCGCGTGCAGGTGCGCAGCCGTATCAGCAGCGTGCCCCCGCCCCGATGGAGTGGTGAGAAGGTGTCGGACAAGCCCGCGTACCGCCTGCTGCCCTGGTGGACCGTCCCGGCCGGCGAGGCAGCCGGAGGTGTGCGGTGAGCACTCTCGCCCAGTCGCTCTCCCGGGGGATCGGCAAGGTCACCGAATCGGCTCTCGCCCCGTATCAGAGCGCCGTCATACGCATCGGCTTCTCCGCGACCTGGCTGCTGTTCCTGCTGCGCGAGTTCCCGCACCGCCAGGAGCTGTACGGCCCCGACGCGCCGTGGAACTGGGACCTGGCCCGGCAGCTGACCGGGGACAACGGGGCCTTCACCGTCCTGCTGTGGTTCCGCGGCCGGTTCTGGTTCGAGGCCGTCTACGTGCTGGCGGTGCTGGCGAGCGCCCTGCTGCTGCTGGGCTGGCGCACGCGCACGATGTCGGTGCTGTTCATGCTCGGCGTGCTCTCGCTGCAGAACCGCAGCGTCTTCGTCGGGGACGGCGGCGACAACGTCCTGCACCTGATGTCGGTGTACCTCGTCTTCACGCGCTGCGGCCAGGTCTGGTCGCTGGACGCACGGCGCGCGGTACGTGCCCGTGCGGCACGCGCGCGTGGGCAGCGGCTGCCCGACCGGGCCGGTCCCGTCCTGTGGAGCGTGCTCGGGCTGGCGCTGGCCGCGGTGACCGCGGCGGGGCGCCTGCAGGGCGAGTGGTTCGTGCCGGCGCTGCTGTGGACCGTGTGGCTCGGCCAGGCGCTGTGGTGGGTCGCGCGGCGGCGGGCCAAGTGGGACCAGCCGCGGATCCTGCTCGACGTCGTCGGGAGCGTCGTGCACAACGGCGCCCTGGTCGTGATCATGGCCGAGGCGTGCCTGATCTACGCCACCGCCGGCTGGTACAAGATCCAGGGCTCGCGCTGGCAGGACGGCACCGCCGTGTACTACCCGCTGCACCTGGACTACTTCTCACCCTGGCCCGCGCTGGGCGGCCTGATGTCCTCCAGCGGCACCATGGTGATGCTGGTGACCTACGGGACGGTGATCGCGCAGGTCGCCTTCCCGTTCACGTTGTTCAACCGGCGGGTCAAGAACGTCCTGCTGGCCGTGATGATGACCGAGCACGCCGCGATCGCGGTCGTCCTGGGACTGCCGTTCTTCTCGCTGGCGATGATCACCGCGGACGCGGTGTTCCTGCCCACACCGTTCCTGCGCCGGCTCGGCGAGCGTGCGGCACGCGCGCGTGCCCGGCTGCGGCGGCGCCCGGCGACCGCCGCGCTGCCCGAGCCGCGCGCGCCGGAGGACAGCGAACCGGCGCGCGTAGGCTTCCCGGCATGACCGATCCCGTGGACGCCTGGCGCCGGCTCGCCGGAACCTGTGTGCTGCTCGACGGCTTCCACGCCCTCAAGCACGCGGTGCGCTTCGGCGCCGAGGTGCCGGTGGCGGTCACCGCCGACCGGCGGGCGGCGCTGGCCCTGGCCGACGAGCTGGCCCCGGACGTGCGTGGGACGCTGGACGCCCTGCTGACCGAGGTGCCGTACGAGACGTACGCCTCCCTGGTGCCGCGCCCGCACCCCACCGCTGTGGCGGCGCTCGCCGTACGGCCCTCCAGGCAGGCCAGTCTGCGCGCGCTCACCGATGCGGCCCGCCGCGCGCCCGTCGTCGTCCTGGACCAGCCGCGCAACCTGGGCAACGCGGGGGCGGTGATCCGCCTGGCCGCCGGTTTCGGCGTCGCCGGGGTCGTCACCACCGGCACCCTGGACCCCTGGCATCCGACGGTGGTGCGGGGCGGGGCGGGGCTGCACTTCGCGACCGCCGTGGAGCGGCTGACGGTGGACGAGCTCCCGCGCGGGCCGCTGTTCGCGCTGGACCCGGAGGGCGAGGACATCCGCGGGCTGAAGCTGCCCGACGACGCGGTCCTCGCCTTCGGCTCGGAGCGCAGCGGGCTGTCCGCGGAACTGCGCGCCCGCGCGGACCACTTGGTGGCCCTGCCGATGCGCCCCCAGGTCTCCAGCTACAACCTCGCCACCAGCGTGGCGATGACGCTGTACCACTGGAGCGCCACCGGGGGCGCGGTCCCGACCTGACCGGACCGGCCCGGGACCGGCCTCGATCGGTGGCGGGCCGGCCGCCGGGTGGCGGACCGGCCCCGGTCGTCCCGCCCGCCTACGCCTCCCTGCGGACCTCGACCACCCGGAAGCGGTTCGCCACGAACGCCCCGTCGCACAGGGCCGCGTTGGCCGCGGGGTTGCCGCCCGAGCCGTGGAAGTCGGAGAAGGCGGCGGTCTGGTTGACGTACACCCCGCCGGTGAGGTTCAGCGACAGCTGGGCGGCCTCCTCGAGGCACACCTCCTGCACCGCCTGCTCGACCTCCTCGTCGGTGGTGTAGGCGCCGACCGTCATCGCGCCCTTCTCGCGGACCGTGCGGCGCAGCAGCTCGACCGCGCCGGCGGCCGAGTCGACGGCGACGGCGAAGGAGACGGGGCCGAAGCACTCGCTCATGTAGGCGGCCTCGGCGTCGGGCTTCGCGCCGTCCAGCTTCACGATCACCGGCGTGCGCACGACGGCGTCCGGGAAGTCGGGGTTGGCGACCTCGCGGGAGGCGAGGGCGACCTCGCCGAGGGCCGCGGCGGCCTCCAGGCGGGCCTTGACGTCGGGGTTGACGATCGCGCCGAGCAGCGCGTTGGCGCGCGCGTCGTCGCCGAGCAGGGCGTCCACGGACCTGGCGAGGTCGGCGGTCACCTCGTCGAAGGACTTGTGGCCCTGGTCGGTGGCGATGCCGTCGCGGGGGATCAGCAGGTTCTGCGGGGTGGTGCACATCTGGCCGCTGTAGAGGGACAGCGAGAAGGCCAGGTTGGACAGCATGCCCTTGTAGTCGGCGGTCGAGTCCACGATCACCGTGTTGACGCCGGCCTTCTCGGTGTAGACCTGCGCCTGACGGGCGTTGGCCTCCAGCCAGTCGCCGAAGGACGTCGAGCCGGTGTAGTCGATGATCCTGATCTCGGGGCGGGTGGCCAGCGTCTTGGCGATGCCCTCGTCGGGGCGCTCGGCGGCCAGGGCCACCAGGTTGGGGTCGAAGCCGGCCTCGGCGAGCACCTCACGCGCGGCCTGGACCGTCAGCGCGAGCGGCAGCACCGCCCGGGGGTGCGGCTTGACCAGCACGGCGTTGCCGGTGGCGAGGGAGGCGAACAGGCCCGGGTAGCCGTTCCACGTCGGGAAGGTGTTGCAGCCGATGAGCAGCGCGATCCCGCGCGGGACCGGCGTGAAGTGCTTGGTGAGGACGAGCGGGTCGCGCTTGCCCTGCGGCTTGGTCCACTCGGCGGTGTCGGGCGTGCGCACCTGCTCCACGTACGCGTACGCCACGGCTTCCAGTCCGCGGTCCTGGGCGTGCGGGCCGCCCGCCTGGAACGCCATCATGAAGGCCTGGCCGGAGGTGTGCATGACCGCGTGCGCGAACTCGTGCGTCCGGTCGCTGATCCGCTTGAGGATCTCCAGGCACACCATCGCGCGCGTCTCCGCGCCCGCGTCCCGCCACGCGCCCTGGCCGGCCTTCATGGCGGGCAGCAGCACCTCGATGTCCGCGTGCGGGTAGGTCACGCCCAGTTCGACGCCGTACGGCGAGACCTCGCCGCCGACCCAGTCGTCCGTGCCGGGCTGACCGAGGTCGAGTCGGGTGCCGAGGACGGTGTCGAAGGCGGCCTTGCCGGCGCCGGCGTCCAGGCTGCCGTTCTCCCCGTAGGCCTTGGGGTGCTCGGGGTGGGGCGACCAGTACGCGCGCGTGCGGATCGCCTCGAGCGCCTGGTCCAGGGTGGGCCGGTGCCTGGCGATCAGCTCGTGCGTGGTCAGTTCGGCGGCCATGCGGGACCAACTCCTCGTCTCGAGGGCTCCTCGTCGAGCCCTGACCTGGGCGGAACCATGGTCACAACCATGGGCAGGAACAGGCGGTCAGAGTTAGAGTAACCGAACGATCGGTCGGGACAAGGGGGTCCGCCGCATCCGTGGACAACGCCGTGCGGGAGGATCGCGCACATGACAGCACTCGACCTCAGCAGCCCCGTGGCCGTCGTCGGCACCGGCACCATGGGCCAGGGCATAGCCCAGGTCGCGCTGGTCGCCGGTCATCCCGTACGCCTGTACGACGCCGTGCCCGGCCGGGCACGGGAGGCGGCCGACGCGATCGGCGCCCGGCTCGACCGGCTCGTCGCCAAGGACCGGCTCACCGGCGCCGACCGGGACGCCGCCCGCGCCCGTCTGCGGCCCGCCGGGAGCCTCGAGGAGCTCGCGGACTGCTCCCTGGTCGTCGAGGCCGTCCTGGAGCGGCTGGACGTCAAGCAGGAGCTGCTGCGCGCCCTGGAGGACGTCGTCGGCGACGACTGCCTGCTCGCCACCAACACCTCCTCCCTGTCGGTGACCGCCATCGGCGGGGCGCTGCGCCACCCGGGGCGCTTCGTGGGCCTGCACTTCTTCAACCCGGCGCCGCTGATGCCGCTGGTCGAGGTCGTCTCCGGGTTCGCCACCGACGTCACGTCGGCCACGCGCGCGTACGAGACGGCCCGCGCCTGGGGCAAGACGCCGGTCGCCTGCGCGGACACCCCCGGCTTCATCGTCAACCGCATCGCCCGCCCCTTCTACGCCGAGGCGTTCGCGGTCTACGAGGCACAGGCCGCCGACCCCGCCACCATCGACGCCGTCCTGCGCGAGTCCGGCGGCTTCCGGATGGGCGCCTTCGAACTGACCGACCTCATCGGCCAGGACGTCAACGAGTCCGTCACCCACTCGGTGTGGCAGTCCTTCTTCCAGGACGTACGCTTCACCCCCTCGCTCGCCCAGCGGCGCCTGGTGGAGTCCGGCCGGCTCGGCCGCAAGAGCGGGCACGGCTGGTACGACCACGGCGACGGCGCCGAGCGGCCCGAGCCGCACACCGCCGAGAAGGCGCGGCCGCCCGCGTACGTGGTCGTCGAGGGCGACCTGGGGCCGGCCTCCGAGCTGCCGGCGCTGATCCGCGAGGCGGGCATCCCGGTGCGCGAGGAGGACGAGGACCACGGCACCCGGCTGGTGCTGCCGAGCGGCGGCCAGCTGGTCCTCGCCGACGGGCAGACCTCCGTGGAGTTCCGCGACGTCGTCTACTTCGACCTCGCGCTCGACTACCGCCGCGCCACCCGCGTGGCCCTGTCCGCCTCCCAGGACACCGCCGCGCAGACCCTCGCCGAGGCCATCGGCCTCTTCCAGGCGCTCGGCAAGGACGTCAGCGTCATCGGCGACGTCCCCGGCATGATCGTCGCCCGCACGGTCGCGCGGATCGTCGACCTCGCGCTCGACGCCGTGGCCAAGGGCGTGGCCACCGAGGAGGACATCGACACGGCCATGCGCCTCGGGGTCAACTACCCCCTCGGCCCCTTCGAATGGAGCCGCCGGCTCGGGCGGACCTGGGCCTACGGCCTCCTCGACGACCTGCATCTGCGCGACCCGTCCGGACGCTACGCGCCGTCGCTCGCGCTGTACCGGCACGCGTACGCCACGGAGAAGCGGGAGAGCGCCTCATGACCACCGCCAGGCGCGACACGTACACGCCCGAGACGCTGCTCTCGGTGGCGGTGCGGGTCTTCAACGAGCGCGGCTACGACGGCACGTCCATGGAGCACCTGTCCCGCGCGGCCGGCATCTCCAAGTCGTCGATCTACCACCACGTGGCCGGCAAGGAGGAGCTGCTGCGGCGGGCGGTGAGCCGGGCGCTGGACGGCCTGTTCGGGATCCTCGAGGAGGAGCACGCGCGCGTGGGGCGCGCCGCCGGCCGCCTGGAGTACGTCGTGCGGCGCATGGTGGAGGTGCTCATCGCCGAACTGCCCTACGTGACGCTGTTGCTGCGGGTGCGCGGCAACACCGCGACCGAGCGGTGGGCGCTGGAGCGGCGCCGGGAGTTCGACCACCGGGTGGCCGCGCTGCTGAAGGCGGCGGCCGAGGAGGGGGACGTGCGCGACGACGTCGAGGTGCGCCTGGCGACCCGGCTGGTGTTCGGGATGATCAACTCCATCGTGGAGTGGTACCGGCCCGACGGGCGCGGCGCGGGCGAGCGGGAGGTCGCCGACGCGGTCGCGCGGCTGGTCTTCGGCGGGCTGCGCGAGGACGGCTGAGCGGCAGCGGGTCAGCCCTGGGGTTCCAGGTCCTCCTCCTCGAAGACCAGCAGGGTGCGGGTGCTGAGGACCTCGGGGATCGCCTGCAGCCGGGTCAGCACCAGTTCGCGCAGGGCGCGGTTGTCCGGCGTGTGGACCAGGAGCAGCACGTCGAAGTCGCCGCCCACCAGGGCGATGTGGGAGGCGCCGGGCAGTTGCCGCAGCTCCTCGCGCACCGTGCGCCAGGAGTTCTGCACGATCTTCAGCGTGATGTACGCGGACGTGCCCTGTCCCGCGCGCTCGTGGTCGACGCGGGCGCCGAAGCCGCGGATGACGCCGTCCTCGAGGAGCCGGTTGATGCGGGCGTAGGCGTTGGCGCGCGAGACGTGGACCCGTTCGGCGACCGACCGTATCGAGGCGCGGCCGTCCGTCTGGAGCATCTGCAGGATGTCCTGATCCACCGCGTCCAGCGGGCGCGGCGGCGGAAGGACCGCGCCGCCCGGGCTGTCGGCCATTTGTTCAGGTGCCATGTCCCCCCGCCTCTTCGCCGTGGACGTACTGCGTCCATCCCATGCTGTGGAGAACCGTTTGTCCACAGCCTGGGGGCGCGTGTAGCCAAAATGTGCCGACGACCGAACAATCGGTAGGTGAGGCGCCTCACAGTCGACGCGCCTCCCGTAGCCGCTCCCACGAGGAGGTGCCGTCATGACGGTCATGGAGCAGCGGGGTGCGTACCGGCCATCGCCGCCGCCCGCCTGGCAGCCCCGTACCGACCCCGCGCCGCTGCTGCCCGACGCGGAGCCCTACCGCGTCCTGGGGACGGAGGCGGCCGCGAAGGCCGACCCGGAGCTGCTGCGCCGTCTGTACGCGCACGTGGTGCGCGGCCGCCGGTACAACGCGCAGGCCACCGCCCTGACCAAGCAGGGCCGCCTCGCCGTCTACCCCTCAAGCACCGGCCAGGAGGCCTGCGAGGTCGCCGCCGCGCTGGTCCTTCAGGAGCGCGACTGGCTCTTCCCCAGCTACCGCGACACGCTCGCCGCCGTGGCCCGCGGAGTCGACCCCGTCGAGGCGCTCACACTGCTGCGCGGCGACTGGCACACCGGCTACGACCCCTACGAGCACCGGGTGGCTCCGCTGTCCACCCCGCTCGCCACCCAGCTGCCGCACGCCGTGGGCCTCGCCCACGCCGCCCGCCTCAAGGGCGACGACGTGGTCGCCCTGGCGATGGTCGGCGACGGCGGCACCAGCGAGGGCGACTTCCACGAGGCGCTGAACTTCGCCGCCGTATGGCGGGCCCCCGTCGTCTTCCTGGTCCAGAACAACGGCTTCGCGATCTCCGTCCCGCTGGCCAAGCAGACCGCCGCCCCCTCCCTGGCCCACAAGGCCGTCGGGTACGGCATGCCGGGCCGCCTGGTCGACGGCAACGACGCGGCCGCCGTGCACGAGGTGCTCGCCGACGCCGTGCGGCACGCCCGCGCGGGAGGCGGCCCGACCCTCGTCGAGGCCGTGACGTACCGCATCGACGCCCACACCAACGCCGACGACGCCACCCGCTACCGCGGCGACGCCGAGGTCGAGGCCTGGCGCGACCACGACCCGCTCCAGCTGCTGGAGCGGGAGCTGACCGGGCGCGGCCTGCTCGACGAGGCCGGCGCCGCGGCCGCCCGCGAGGAAGCGGAGGCGATGGCCGCGCGGCTGCGCGAGCGCATGAACCAGGACCCGGCGCTCGACCCCGCGGACCTGTTCGCCCACGTCTACGCCGAGCCCACCCCGCAACTGCGCGAGCAGCAGGCGCTGCTGGAGGCCGAGCTGGCCGCCGAGAACGAGTCGCGGGAGGGCACGGCCCGATGACCACCGTCGCCCTCAAGCCGGCCACCATGGCCCAGGCCCTCACGCGCGCGATGCGCGACGCGATGGCCGCCGACCCCTCCGTCCACGTCATGGGCGAGGACGTCGGCACCCTCGGCGGTGTCTTCCGCGTCACCGACGGCCTCGCCAAGGAGTTCGGCGAGGACCGCTGCACCGACACCCCGCTGGCCGAGGCCGGCATCCTCGGCACCGCGGTCGGCATGGCCATGTACGGGCTGCGCCCGGTCGTGGAGATGCAGTTCGACGCCTTCGCCTACCCCGCGTTCGAACAGCTCGTCAGCCATGTGGCGAAGATGCGCAACCGCACGCGCGGGAAGATGCCCCTGCCGATCACCATCCGCGTGCCCTACGGCGGCGGCATCGGCGGTGTGGAGCACCACAGCGACTCCTCCGAGGCGTACTACATGGCGACCCCGGGGCTCCACGTCGTCACGCCCGCCACCGTCGCCGACGCCTACGGGCTGCTGCGCGCCGCCATCGCCTCCGACGACCCGGTCGTCTTCCTCGAGCCCAAGCGGCTGTACTGGTCGAAGGACTCCTGGAACCCCGAGGAGCCGACGACCGTTGAACCGATCGGCCGCGCGGTGGTGCGGCGCACCGGCGGGAGCGCCACGCTGATCACCTACGGCCCGTCCGTGCCCGTGTGCCTCGAAGCCGCCGAGGCGGCGCGTGCCGAGGGCTGGGACCTGGAGGTCGTCGACCTGCGCTCGCTGGTGCCGTTCGACGACGAGACGGTCTGCGCGTCGGTGCGGCGCACCGGACGCGCGGTCGTCGTGCACGAGTCGGGCGGGTACGGCGGCCCGGGCGGGGAGATCGCCGCCCGCGTCACGGAGCGCTGCTTCCACCACCTGGAGGCGCCGGTGCTGCGCGTGGCCGGGTTCGACATCCCCTACCCGCCGCCGATGCTGGAGCGGCACCACCTGCCCGGCGTCGACCGGATCCTGGACGCCGTGGCGCGTCTGCAGTGGGAGGCCGAGAGCTGATGGCACAGGTGCTGGAGTTCAAGCTCCCCGACCTCGGGGAGGGGCTCACCGAGGCGGAGATCGTCCGCTGGCTGGTCGAGGTGGGCGACGTTGTCGCCATCGACCAGCCGGTCGTGGAGGTGGAGACGGCCAAGGCGATGGTCGAGGTGCCCTGCCCCTACGGCGGCGTGGTCACCGCCCGCTTCGGCGACGAGGGCACGGAACTGCCCGTCGGCGCGCCCCTGTTGACGGTGGCGGTCGGCGAACCGGCCGACGGCGGCGAGCCCGAGGGCTCCGGCAACGTCCTGGTCGGCTACGGCACCGCGGCGCCCCCGGCGCGGCGCCGCAGGGTCCGCCAGGCTCCGGCCGCACGGCCGGCGGCGCACCAGCCGGCACCCGCGGGACCCGTGAACGGGTCCTCCGGGTCCTCGCACGCGGGCGCCGACCGGGCGGCGGCCACCGGGCACGCCGAGCGCGCCCCCGGGCGCGGCAGGCGTGCCGCAGGGTCCGCCGGGGCCACCCCCGCCGCCGAGCGGCCGGTGGACGGGCCCGTCCCGGTGATCTCGCCGCTGGTGCGCAGGCTCGCCCGGGAGAACGGCCTGGATCTGCGCCGCCTGTCGGGCTCAGGGCCGGACGGGCTGATCCTGCGCGCGGACGTCGAGGACGCGCTGAGGACGGGCGCCACGGCGGTGTCCGGGCCGCCCCACGCGGGTGACCTGCGTGCGCCGGTCCGGGCCGGCGCGGCCCAGACCCCCGCGGGCCAGACCCCCGAGGCGCGGACCCCCGCGGCCCGGACTTCCGCGTCCCGTGCCTTTGGCGCCCGCGTGCCGCTCAAGGGCGTGCGCGGGGCCGTCGCCGACAAGCTCTCCCGCAGCCGCCGCGAGATACCCGACGCGACCTGCTGGGTCGACGCCGACGCGACCGAGCTGATGCGCGCCCGCGCGGCCATGAACGCGGCAGGCGGACCGAAGATCTCCCTGCTCGCGCTCCTCGCCCGCATCTGCACGGCCGCGCTCGCCCGGTACCCCGAGCTGAACTCGACCGTCGACACCGAGGCCAGGGAGATCGTCCGGCTGGACGCGGTGCACCTCGGCTTCGCGGCCCAGACCGAGCGCGGCCTGGTCGTGCCGGTCGTACGGGACGCGCACGCGCGGGACGCCGAGTCGCTGACCGCGGAGTTCGCGCGGCTCACCGAGGCGGCCCGCACCGGCGCCCTCACACCCGGCGAACTGACCGGCGGCACCTTCACGCTGAACAACTACGGGGTGTTCGGCGTCGACGGCTCCACGCCGATCATCAACCACCCGGAGGCGGCCATGCTCGGCGTCGGCCGCATCGTCCCCAAACCCTGGGTCCACGACGGCGAGCTGGCGGTACGACAGGTCGTGCAGCTCTCGCTCACCTTCGACCACCGGGTGTGCGACGGCGGCACGGCGGGCGGTTTCCTGCGGTATGTGGCGGACTGCGTGGAGCAGCCCGCGGTGCTGTTGCGCACTGTGTGAGCACAGGGCCCGCCCTCGTTTCCCCGTGGTCGAGGGCGGGACGCATACTCGGGGGGTGACCTCCTACGAGCGACCCGGCGCCCCCGACGCCGACGACTCGCGGGCGTACGACGCCGTCGTCCTCGCCGGAGGCGCCGCCCGGCGGCTCGGCGGCGCGGACAAGCCCGGCCTGCGGGTCGGTGGCCGCGCCCTGCTCGACCGAGTGCTCGCCGCCTGTGCCGACGCCCGCACCACGGTGGTCGTGGCCGGCCCCCGGCCCACCGCCCGGCCCGTCCGGTGGGCACGCGAGGACCCGCCCGGCGGCGGCCCGGTCGCCGCGCTCGACGCCGGGCTGCGCCGCACCACGGCCGAGGACGTCGTCGTACTCTCCGCCGACCTGCCGTTCCTCGAACCGGGCACGGTACGGCGGCTGCTGGACGCCCTGCGCGCCGGGCGCGCCGACGGCGCGCTGCTCACCGATGCCGAGGGTCGCGACCAGCCGCTCGTCGCCGCCTACCGCGCCCACGCGCTCCGCCGTGAACTGGCGGCGCTGAGCGAAGCGGCGCTCTCCGAAGCGGTGCCCGCCGGCCGCGCACCCGCGACGGACGGCCGCGCGGCCGGCGCCCTCGCGGGGCTGCCGCTGCGCCGGCTGACCGGCGCGCTCGACCTCACCCGCGTCCCCGACCACGTCGCGTCGTTCGACTGCGACACCTGGGACGACATCGCCACCGCAAGGGCACGCATCAGGGAGCATGGGCACGTGTTGGATGAATGGATTTCCGCAGTCAAGGACGAGCTGGGCATCGACCTGGACGTCGACACCGGCGTACTGCTCGACCTCGCCCGTGACGCCGCCCATGGCGTGGCCCGGCCCGCGGCGCCCCTGACCACCTTCCTCGTCGGCTACGCGGCCGCGCGGGCCGGGGGCGGCCCCGAAGCGGTCGCCGAGGCCGCCCGCAAGGCCGCCGCACTCGCCCTGCGCTGGGCCGACGAGGACGCGGCCCGGGGCGACGTGGCCCCCGATGCCACGCCCGACACCCGCCCGGACGCGGGATGACCGCCCGAGGCGTGCGGACCGGCGAGGACGCCGAGGACCAGGACTTCGACGTGGAGGAGGCCCTGGCCCTCGTGAAGGGCCCCGGGAGCGCCGCCTCCGGCCACGGACCGGCGGGCACCGGCCACGCACCGGCGACCGGCCACGGCACCCCGCGCCCTAGCGAAGGCGCCCGCACGCCGGACAGCGCCCAGCCGCACGCCGCGCACTCCCCCGACGCCCGTCACCAGGCCACCCCCTGGCCGCAGGCCAGGGAGACCGCCGCCCGCGCCGCCCGGGCGGCCGCCCGCCGTGACGCGGCGGCGGTCCCCCTGGACGCGGCCCTCGGACTCGTCCTGGCCGAACCGCTGGCCGCCCTCACCGACCTGCCCTCCTTCGACACCTCGGCGATGGACGGCTGGGCGGTCGCCGGTCCCGGACCCTGGGACGTACGCGACGAGGGCGTGCTGGCCGGGCACGCGCAGCCCGAGCCGCTGACCGACGGCGAGGCGGTCCGCATCGCCACCGGCGCCCGCATCCCGCAGGACACCACCGCCGTGCTGCGCAGCGAGCACGGCCGCACGGACGCCAAGGACCGGCTGCACTCCACCCGCGAGGTCCAGCACGGCCAGGACATCCGCCCGCGCGGGCAGGAGTGCCGCAGCGGGGACCACTTGCTGCCGGTCGGCACCCTGGTCACCCCCGCCGTGCTCGGGCTCGCCGCGGCCGCCGGATACGACACGCTCACGGCGGTCCCCCGGCCCCGCGTCGACGTCTTCGTCCTCGGCGACGAACTGCTCACCGAGGGGCTGCCCCACGACGGCCGCATCCGGGACGCGCTCGGCCCTATGCTGCCGCCCTGGCTGCGGGCGCTGGGCGCCGAGGTCGCCACCGTGCGCCGGATCGGCGACGACGCCAGGGCGCTGCACAAAGCGGTCAGCAGGTCCGAGGCCGACCTGATCGTCACCACCGGAGGCACCGCCGCCGGCCCCGTCGACCACGTGCACCCCACCCTGCGCCGCATCGGCGCCGAGTTGCTGGTGGACGGCGTCAAGGTGCGCCCGGGTCACCCGATGCTGCTCGCCCGCACCAAGGAGAGGCAGCACCTGGTCGGGCTGCCCGGCAACCCGCTCGCGGCCGTCTCCGGCCTGCTCACGCTCGCCGAGCCGCTGCTGCGCACCCTTGCCGCGCGTCCCGCCCCGGAGCCGTACACGCTGCCGCTGAAGGACGCGGTCCACGGCCATCCGAACGACACCCGGCTGGTGCCGGTCGTCCTGCGCGGCGACCACGCGGCGGTGCTGCACTACAACGGCCCCGCCATGCTGCGTGGGGTGGCGGCGGCCGACGCCCTCGCCGTCGTACCACCGGGTGGCGCCCGGCAGGGTCAGGAGACCGAACTCCTCGACCTGCCCTGGGCCGCCGCCGGAATCGGGGTGTGTTTCACGTGAAACTTCCGGGCCATGACGCGATCGCCCGCCAGGCGGACGAACATCTCGTGACCCAACGGGTGAAACTCCCGAGAAAAGTGGTGGAGCGGCCGCTGCGCCAGGTCGCCAAGCGGCTGGCGCTGGCCCTGCTGGTCCTGGTCGTGACCGTGGCGATCGTCTACGCCGACAGCGACGGCTACCACGACAACGCGGACAGCTCCGTGAGCCTGCTCGACTCGGCGTACTACGCCACGGTGACCCTCTCCACGACCGGGTACGGCGACATCACGCCGGTCAGCGACAGCGCGAGGCTCACCAACATCCTCGTCATCACGCCGCTGCGCGTGCTCTTCCTGATCATCCTCGTCGGCACCACGCTGGAAGTCCTCACCGAGCGCACCCGCGAGGAATGGCGCATCAACCGCTGGAGGTCCACCTTGCGCGACCACACCGTCGTCGTCGGCTTCGGCACGAAGGGAAGGTCGGCGATCCAGACCGTCTGTGCGACCGGGCTGAAGAAGCAGCAGGTCGTCGTGGTCGATCCCAGCGCCAAGGTGGTGGAGGCGGCCACGGCCGACGGATATGCGGGGGTGGTCGGGGACGCGACCCGCAGCGAGGTGCTCAAGCGCGCCGAGGCGCACCGGGCGCGGCAGATCATCATCGCCACCCAGCGGGACGACACGGCCGTACTGGTGGCGCTGACCGCCCGGCAGCTCAACCGGGGGGCGAAGATCGTGGCGGCGGTGCGCGAGGAGGAGAACGCGCCGCTGCTCAAGCAGTCCGGCGCGGACGCCGTGATCACCAGCGCCAGCGCGGCCGGGCGGCTGCTCGGGCTGTCGGTGCTCAGCCCGGCCGCCGGCATGGTGATGGAGGACCTCATCCAGCAGGGCAGCGGCCTGGATCTGGTCGAGCGGCCCGTCATAAAGGCCGAGGTGGGCCGTGGCCCGAGGGACACGGACGACCTCGTGGTGAGCGTCGTACGAGGTCACCGGGTGCTCGGATACGACGATCCGTCGGTCGGCGCACTGCAGTTGACCGACCGTCTGATCACGATCGTGCGCGCGACGCCGGAGACCCGGGTCACCCCGGACACGCGTCCGCCGGCGATGCAGTAGCGCAACGGCGTCCCCTGGCGGGGCGACGGGCGAGGAGTAGCGTCGGCTCCATGTATGCGATCACGATTCCCGAACCCGGTGGGCCCGAGGCGTTGGTGTGGGACGAGGTGCCGGACCCGGTGCCCGGCGAGGGCGAGGTGCTGGTCGAGGTGGTGGCCAGCGCCGTCAACCGGGCCGACATCCTGCAGCGGCAGGGCTTCTACGACCCGCCGCCCGGCGCCTCCCGGTATCCCGGCCTGGAGTGCTCCGGACGGGTCGCCGCGCTCGGTCCCGGTGTGTCCGGCTGGGCGGTCGGCGACGAGGTGTGCGCGCTGCTCGCGGGCGGCGGTTACGCCGAGAAGGTCGTCGTCCCGGCCGGTCAGCTGCTGCCGGTGCCCGAGGGTGTGGACCTGCGGCAGGCCGCCGCGCTGCCCGAGGTGACGTGCACCGTGTGGTCCAACGTCTTCATGGTCGCCCATCTGCGCCCCGCCGAGACGCTGCTGGTGCACGGCGGCTCCAGCGGCATCGGCACGATGGCGGTCCAGCTCGCCAAGGCGCTCGGCGCCAGGGTCGCCGTCACGGCCGGCACCAAGGAGAAGCTCGACTACTGCGCCGAGCTGGGCGCCGACATCCTGATCAACTACCGCGAGCAGGACTTCGTGGCGGAGATCGAGCGGGCCACGGACGGCGCCGGCGCCGACGTCATCCTCGACAACATGGGCGCCAAGTACCTGAACCGCAATGTTCAGGCCCTCGCCGTCAACGGCCGCCTGGCGATCATCGGCATGCAGGGCGGGGCCAAGGGCGAGCTGAACATCGGCACCCTGCTGAGCAAGCGCGCGGCCGTCAGCGCCACCTCGCTGCGGGCCCGCCCGCTGGGGGAGAAGGCGGCCATCGTCGCGGCGGTGCGCGAGCACGTCTGGCCGCTGTTCGCCGACGGGCACGTCCGGCCGGTCGTCGACCGCGAGCTGCCGATGAGCGACGCCGCGGCGGCGCACCGGGTCGTGGAGGAGAGCGGGCACATCGGGAAGGTGCTGCTGGTGGCGCCCTGACCCGGCTCGGTCACCCTCCTGCCGAGCACCGGCCAGGACCTCTGGCACCGGC
>NZ_BMVJ01000011.1:226467-226679 GCF_014650655.1 Streptomyces anandii JCM 4720 | reverse complement strand
CCGGCAGGACCTCTGGCACCGGCAGGACCTCTGGCACCGGCAGGACCTCTGGCACCGGCAGGACCTCTGGCACCGGCCGGACCTCTGGCACCGGCCGGAGCCTCTAGCTCCGGCGCAGCCTGAGGGCGACGAACGCCAGCGCCAGCCCGAGGCCGATCAGGACCAGTCCGCTGCCCAGGGGCAGGATCCGCAGCATGCGCCCGGTGACCGGT
>NZ_BMVJ01000011.1:215736-226428 GCF_014650655.1 Streptomyces anandii JCM 4720 | reverse complement strand
TCGCTCTGCGCGACGGGCTGGGGGGTCGTGGTGGCGTCCGTGGGCCCGGCCGGCACCGGGGCGGCCTGCTCGGCCGGGCGTGAGGCGGCCGTCGCCTCCGGGGTGCCGGTCGTGGCTCCGGAGTCCTCCTGGTCGCCGTCACCGTCGCCGTGCCAGTGGTGCGGCCCTCGCGTGTCGTCGCCCTCCACCTCCGTGTCCGGCTCCTGCGACCGGCCCGGCCGCTGCCGTCCCTCACCCGCCGGATTCCCGGCCCGTGAGGGCGCGGCGGAGGCGGAGGACGGGGCGGAGGAGGCCGGTGACGACGCCGAGGAGGCGGAGGCCGACGAGGGTCTCGCCGACGGGTGGGACACCGAGTGCGAGGAGCCACCGGCCGCGTGATGGGAGGCGGTCCCCGGGGGCGCGGACGCGGCGCCGTGCGAGGACGCGGACCCCGCCGGCCTCGGCCCCTGCCCCGGCCCGGGCCCCGTCGGCCCCGTACTCGCGCCGTGCCCCGGCAACCCGCTCGCACCGCGTGCCCCAGAAGCCGAAGAGACCGTAGAAGCCGAAGAAGCCGAAGAAGCCGAAGAAGCCGGCGTCGGCCTCAGCGCCGACGCGGACGCCGACTCGGACGCCAAGGCGGCCCCGGCCGGCAGGACGACCACGCCCGGCACGACCACCCCCAGCACGACCAGCAGTTCCGTCGCACGCAGCGTGGCGCGCAGCCTTGGAGTCACGAGCGGGACCCCCTCACGGTGCCCGGGGCAGTGGATCTGTGGAACAACACTCACATCACTGGCCCAATCCGGCATTCCAGGTTCGGCCGCCAGGTCGAATCCGCTGCACAATCCGGTTATGTCCCTACGTCACGGGCTGCTCGCGCTCCTGGAGGAGGGCCCCGCCCACGGCTCCCTGCTGCGCACCGCGTACGCGGCCCGCACGGGGGCGCAGCCGCCCGCCCTCGGCCGCGTCCACACCGCGCTGGGCCGCCTCGAGCGCGACGGCATGGTCGTACGGGAGGGCGTCGACGAGGCCGGCCGGGGCCGGTACGCGCTCACCGGGGCGGGCCGCGCCGAACTGCGGGACTGGTACGCCCGGCCCGCACGGCGGGAGGGCCCGCCGTGCGACGAGTTCGTCCTCAAACTGGTGCTGGCGGTGCGGGCGGTGCTGACGGAGCGCGCACCGGACGCCGACGTACGGCAGATCGTCGAGACCCGGCGCCGGCAGGTGTCCGGGGCGCTGCACGACTACGTGCGGCAGCGGGCCGAGGTGCTGGCGCTGCCGCCCGAGCGCCCGGCGGAGCTGGCCCGGCTGCTGGTCCTGGAGCAGTCGATCTCCCGCGCGGAGGCCGAGGCCCGCTGGCTCGACCACTGCGAGGCCCGCCTGCTGCGCCTGCACGTCACGGATGGTGCCGAAGGCCCGCCCGGCACGGTGGATCACCCCGCGCGGGGGGCACCAAGGAGGTGAGAAGCAGGCGTGCGAGAGAATGGCGGCATGGAGATGCCGAGGAACGAACGGTCGCCGGAGAATCCGCAGATCCTGGTCGTGGGCCAGGACGGAATGGCGCTCGGCGGCGGTGGGGACGACGATCCCCGCGAGACCCCGGTGACGGAGCAGGTGGAGCAGCCCGCCAAGGTCATGCGCATCGGCAGCATGATCAAGCAGCTTCTCGAAGAGGTGCGCGCGGCTCCTCTGGACGAGGCCAGCCGGGCCCGGCTCAAGGAGATCCACGCGAGCTCGGTCAAGGAGCTCGAGGACGGCCTGGCGCCGGAGCTGGTGGAGGAACTGGAGCGGCTGTCCCTGCCGTTCACCGACGAGGGGACGCCGAGCGACGCGGAACTGCGCATCGCGCAGGCGCAGTTGGTGGGCTGGCTGGAGGGCCTCTTCCACGGCATCCAGACCACGCTGTTCGCCCAGCAGATGGCCGCGCGGGCCCAGTTGGAGCAGATGCGCCGAGCGCTGCCCCCGGGCATCGGTCACGACGGCGGCGACGACCCGCGTACCGGCGGCCGCTCGGGCGGCCCCTACCTGTAGTCCGGCACTTCCCGACACCCGCAACCCGACCCGCACGACGAGGGCCCGGCAGCCTGGCTGCCGGGCCCTCGCTGTCGCCGGGGCGCCGCTCGCCCGAGCGGTGGGGTTGCGACGGGACGGATCAGGACGACGGCGGGTTGCCGCTGGAGACGTAGAGCTGGATCTGCGGGACGTTCTTCGGGTCGACGTCCGTGCCGGCCGCGGGGTACTGGTTCATGACCGTGCCCTCGCCGTAGGTGTTCTCGTCGACGTTGACCTTCTTCAGCTGCCAGCCCGCGGCCTGCAGACACTCCTTGACCGAGCCGATGTACTTGAACTGGAAGTCCGGCAGCCGGACCTTCTTCGGGTCGTTGTACGACTCCTGCGGCTCGGTGCACTCGCTCTTGTCGATCGTCTTCGACGTGTCCGGGCCGCGATGGCCCGCGACCGCTGACGTGGAGGTGCTGGGGCTGCCGCTGCCGCCCTGGGCGCCACCGCCCCCGCCACCGCCACCGCCGCTGTTGTCCAGCGCCAGGGCGATGATGAGCCCGAACACCGCGACCACGGCGACGGCTATCGAACCGATCACCACCGGCTTGCTGCTCCGGGAACCGCCGCCCGTACCCGGCGCGGGGGTCTGGTGCTGGGGGGAGATCGTGTACGGCGGCGGGGTCGAGGACTGCTGGGCGTACGGCGACGGAGTGGGCGTCTGATAGCCGGGCTGCTGCGGATAGCCGTAGGCGGGGGACGGCGCGGACGGGCCCACGGGAGTCCGCGGGCCGTACGGGTTCGGCGCCGGGGCGGGCTGGTAGGGCGTCTGCACCTGGCCGGAGGGCGCCGGGGTCGCGTCGACCGGCGGGAACACCGCGGAGCCGACGCCCGCGCCGCTCGGGGTGTGCGCGCCGGGGACGATGCTCGGCGGGGCCGCCTGGAAGGAGGCGGCCACGCGCAGGCACTCGTCGCGCATGGCGACGGCGCTCGGGAAGCGCTCGTTCGGGTTCTTCTTCAGGGCGCGGGCGACCAGCGCGTCCACCGCCGGGGGCAGGGAGCGGTTGACCGAGGAGGGCGCGACCGGCTCCTCCTGGACGTGCGCGTAGGCGATGGCCAGCGGCGAGTCGGCGTCGAACGGCAGCCGCCCGGTGACCAGTTGGAACAGCATGATGCCGACCGAGTACAGGTCGGAGCGGGCGTCCACACCGCGGCCGAGGGCCTGCTCGGGGGAGAGGTACTGAGGGGTGCCGACGACCATGCCGGTCTGGGTCATCGAGGTGACGCCGGACTGCATGGCCCGCGCGATGCCGAAGTCCATCACCTTGACCACGCCGCGCTTGGTCATCATCACGTTGCCCGGCTTGATGTCGCGGTGGACCAGGCCCATCTCGTGGCTGATCTCCAGCGCGGCGAGCACGTCGGCGGTGATCTTCAGGGCCTTGTCGGCGGGCATCGCGCCCTGCTGCCTGACGTCCTCGTCGAGCACCGAGCCGAGCGGCCGGCCCTCGATGTACTCCATGACGATGTACGGCGTCGTCATGCCGTCGACGTCGTCCTCGCCGGTGTCGAAGACGGAGACGATGTTCGTGTGCGTGAGCTTCGCCACTGCCTGGGCCTCGCGGCGGAACCGCTCGCGGAAGGCCTGTTCCCGGCCCAGTTCGGTGTGCAGTGTCTTGATGGCCACCTGACGGTCGAGCACGGAGTCGTAGGCCAGGTGCACCGAGGCCATGCCGCCCTCGCCGAGCAGGTCGCGCAGCTGGTAGCGCCCGCCGGCCAGTGCCCGTCCCGCGAACCGGCCCTGTGCGCCGTCCTGGCTCATGTTCTGCGTCCCCCGTGACCGGATCCCGATGATCGACCTGTCATTCCCGGCCAAGTCTGCCCCAGGGCACTGACACGTCAAGCTCGGTGCCCGTTCCGTGACCGTACGCGAAAGAAGCGTCGCGGAAGCGTTACAGCGGGCGTACGGCCGGTACACGGAATTTGCACGACCATACTCGTACGAGGTTTGATGGCCGGTCCGTCTCGGCCCGGTCCGCGCGGCGAACCCGGACCGGCGGCTTGCGCCGAGCCTGTAGCGTGGCCGACGGAAGACCGTGACAACACCGCGCACCGCGGGCAGAAACGACGGCGAGGACTGATGGCACAGACGCAGCGCGCCCAGGGCCCGTCCGACCCCGAGGCGACTGGCGGCGGCGGCATGTCGGACGCGCCGGAGATGTGGGGCAACGGCGGCCTGGTGGGCGACGGCCGGTACCGGCTGACGCGCAGGCTCGGCCGGGGCGGCATGGCCGAGGTGTTCGCCGCCGAGGACGTGCGCCTCGGGCGCACGGTCGCGGTCAAGCTGCTGCGCGCCGACCTCGCCGAGGACCCGGTCTCCAAGGCCCGCTTCACGCGCGAGGCCCAGTCGGTGGCCGGGCTCAACCACCACGCGATCGTCGCCGTGTACGACTCCGGCGAGGACTACGTGGGCGGCCAGTCGGTGCCGTACATCGTGATGGAGCTGGTCGAGGGCCGCACCATCCGCGATCTGCTGCTCAACGCCGAGGCGCCGGGCCCCGAGCAGGCGCTGATCATCGTCTCGGGCGTGCTGGAGGCGCTGGCCTACTCGCACCAGCACGGCATCGTGCACCGCGACATCAAGCCCGCCAACGTCATCATCACCGACAACGGCGCGGTGAAGGTGATGGACTTCGGCATCGCCCGGGCCCTGCACGGCGCGTCCACGACGATGACGCAGACCGGCATGGTCATGGGCACCCCGCAGTACCTCTCCCCGGAGCAGGCCCTCGGCAAGGCCGTCGACCACCGCTCCGACCTGTACGCGACGGGTTGCCTGCTGTACGAACTCCTCGCGCTCAGGCCCCCGTTCGTCGGCGAGACCCCGCTGTCGGTGGTCTACCAGCACGTCCAGGACATGCCCGCGCCGCCGTCCAGCGTCTCCGAGGGCGCCTGCCCGCCGGAGCTGGACGGCCTGGTCATGCGCTCGCTGGCCAAGGAGCCCGACGACCGCTTCCAGACCGCCGAGGAGATGCGCGGGCTGGTCCAGTACGGCCTGCAGATGCTCTACGACCAGGGCGGCCACACCGGCACCTGGAACACCGGCCCGGTGGAGGTCCACGAGGGCCGGCACACCCCGGCCGCGGGCTTCGCCGGCACGACGGTGATGCCGCACCCGGGCGACGCGAACGCGGGCACCACGCAGATCCCCGCGCCTATCCTGCCGGGCGGCTACGGCAACCGCGACGACGGCGGCTTCGAGGGGCACGGCAACCAGGGCAGCGGCCGGGGCAAGCTGTGGATCCTCGCCGTGCTCGCGGTGATCGCCGTCGCGGCGGGCGTGGCGCTGGCGCTGCAGAACGCCGGCGGCCACGGCGGCGGTGGCGGCACCGGCACCACCAAGTCGCCCTCGGCCAGCCAGACCACCAAGGACCAGCAACCGAGCTCGACACCGAGCGACTCGGCGCCGAGCCGTCCCTCGGACACGCAGACGGACAACGGCAGCGGTGCGGGCGGCACCGGAGGGGACTGGACGCCGTCCAACCAGCCGTCGTACACGCCCTCGCAGTCGGCGCCGCAGCAGCACTCCAACCAGCCGTCGAACACGCCCAGTTCCAACCCCTCGTCCACCCCCTCGGGCACGGGCGGCACCACCACCGGCGGCACGACCAACGGCGGCGGCACGACCGACGGCGGCACCACGGACGGCGGTACGACCGACGG
This sequence comes from Streptomyces anandii JCM 4720, assembly GCF_014650655.1. Lineage (GTDB taxonomy): Bacteria > Actinomycetota > Actinomycetes > Streptomycetales > Streptomycetaceae > Streptomyces > Streptomyces anandii. Next base: position 220,728 of record NZ_BMVJ01000011.1, on the reverse strand, counting down.
CACCTCGGCGGGCAACAATGCCGGCGGCGACAACGCCGGCGGGCCCGCGGGGTCGCTCACGGGCAACACGACCGGCTGAGCCGGGCCGCTCCGCGGCCCTGGTCAGCCCGTGAACGCCCCGCACACCGCCTCGTACTCCCCGGTCCACCAGGTCACGAGGGCCGAGGCGGCCGGGAACTGTGGATCCGCGCGGGTGTCGCCGCGCTCGTAGTGCCAGCGCAGCATCCAGAAGTCGTTCAGCCGCTCCCACCACACCCGGTGCACGGCAGCGGCCAGCTCACCGCGTGTGGCCCCGGCCGCGCGCCGGTACGCGCGCGCGTACGCGCCGACCTTGGCCAGGTCCAGGGTCCCGGCGGGCCGCAGGAAGAAGATCGCGGCGGCCCGGACCGCCTCCTCCGCGCGGGGCTGCACGCCGAGCCGGTCCCAGTCGACGATCGCGGCGGGCGCGTCCCCCCGGTAGAGCAGGTTGAAGGGGTGGAAGTCGCCGTGCACCCAGCCCACCGGGCCGCCCGGCGGCGGCCGCCGGTCCGCGTGCTGCTCCAGCAGGGAACGGCGCTCCAGGAGGCGGTGCCTCGCCAGTTCGTCGAAGGAGTCGAAGGGGCGGTGGCGGCGGACGTGCGCGAGCAGGCCGTCGATCAGCGCGAAGGTGGCGGCCGGGTCGGCGCTCTCCACGGGGTGCGGACCGGTGGCGGGGCGGGCGCGGCCCTTGGGTGGCATCACCCGCTCCAGACAGGCGTGCACGGCCCCCAGGAGGGCTCCCAGGCGTGTGCACTGGCCGGTGGTGAGCTGGCCGCCGTGCCGGTGGCCGCCGTCGATCCAGGGGTGCAGCGCGTAGGCGTGCCCGCCGACGACCGCGACCGTGCGCCCGTCGCGGCCGGCGAGCGCGGGCGCCACGGGCACGCCCAGGTCCGCGAGGCGCCGGGTGGCCCGGTGCTGCCGGGCGATCGCCGCCGGGTCGGCGGTGTCGGGGTCGAAGTGGTGCTTGAGGAAGTAGCGGCCGCGAGTCGTGCGCAGGCGGTAGCCGCGGTTCAGCAGCCCCTGGTCGACCGGCTCGCAGGTGAGGGCGCTACCGGCGGTGTACTGGCGCAGTAAGGCGCTCAGAGGGGGCGCGTGGGGTACAGGGGGTGGTACACAAGAGCGCGGCACGCGCCAGATGCTAGGGCACCGCGCCGGGCCCTTGAGCTGGGCCTTGTCACACACAGTCCCCGGCGATCGCTTTCGGTCACATGAGGTCGTGCGGGTCTCGTCCCCGTCCCGTACTCGTCCCTACGCCGGCCGTGCGGCCGCCGTCCCCCGCGAGGAGCAGCGGCACGCCCGAAGACGGCTCTTCCCGTGGCCGGAATCACGGGATAACGTGCCGGTGTTCCGGCCCCCCGCAAGGCTGTGACCAGCGGCTGCCCCCGATTACCGTGCGAGGTACTTGGACGTCCAAGTGAAAATACTTGGAAATCCAAGGAAAAACGCAGGTCAGAGGGGGTTTCACAGAAATGTGGAGCACTGGGTAACGTGGCTGTTGCAGGGCGCTCGCCGGGGCACCTGTCACGCCTGTTCCCGGCCGAGTGGCACCCACCCCGTGCCCGGTGGTCGAGCAACAGGTGAGCCTCCCCCAGGCTCCACGAGCAGGGGGGACCCCCAGGCCCACCGGCGACCCCGGGGGCCGGACCGACGGAGGAGCACACGTGACCGTGGAGAGCACTGCCGCGCGCACACCGCGACGCAGCGCCGGGAGCAAGGCCGGAGCGACCGGCACCAAAGCAGCCGGCACCACCGGTACCAAGCGCACCACCCGCACGACCGCCAAGAAGGGCACCGGCGCCCAGAGCAGTGCCGACCCGGAGCTCGTGCAGCTGCTGACCCCCGAGGGGAAGCGCGTCAAGAACGCCGAGTACGACGGCTACGTCGCCGGCCTCACCCCCGAGGACCTGCGCGGCCTGTACCGCGACATGGTGCTCACCCGCCGCTTCGACGGCGAGGCCACCGCGCTGCAGCGCCAGGGCGAGCTGGGCCTGTGGGCCTCCCTGCTCGGCCAGGAAGCCGCCCAGATCGGCTCCGGCCGCGCGCTGCGCGACGACGACTACGTCTTCCCGACCTACCGCGAGCACGGCGTCGCCTGGTGCCGCGGGGTCGACCCGACCAACCTGCTCGGCATGTTCCGCGGTGTGAACAACGGCGGCTGGGACCCCAACGGGAACAATTTCCACCTCTACACGATCGTCATCGGCTCCCAGACCCTGCACGCCACCGGCTACGCGATGGGCGTGGCCAAGGACGGCGCGGACTCCGCGGTGATCGCCTACTTCGGCGACGGCGCCTCCAGCCAGGGCGACGTGGCCGAGTCCTTCACCTTCTCCGCGGTCTACAACGCCCCGGTCGTCTTCTTCTGCCAGAACAACCAGTGGGCGATCTCCGAGCCCACCGAGAAGCAGACCCGCGTCCCGCTCTACCAGCGCGCCCAGGGCTTCGGCTTCCCCGGCGTCCGCGTCGACGGCAACGACGTGCTGGCCTGCCTCGCGGTCACCAAGTGGGCGCTGGAGCGCGCCCGCAGCGGCGAGGGCCCCACCCTGGTCGAGGCGTACACGTACCGCATGGGCGCCCACACCACCTCCGACGACCCGACCCGCTACCGCCACGACGACGAGCGGGCCGCCTGGGAGGCGAAGGACCCGATCCTGCGCCTTCGCCGCCACCTGGAGGCGTCGAACCACGCGGACGAGGGATTCTTCGCGGAACTCGAGGCCGAGAGCGAGGCGTTGGGCAAGCGAGTGCGCGAAGCGGTCCGTGCCATGCCCGACCCGGACCACTTCGCCATCTTCGAGAACGTGTACGCGGACGGGCACGCGCTCGTCGACGAGGAGCGCGCCCAGTTCGCCGCCTACCAGGCGTCGTTCGCGACCGAGTCCGACAGCGGCTTCGCCGCGGGAGAGGGGGCCTGAGCATGGCTGCGGAGAAGATGGCCCTGGCCAAGGCGATCAACGAGTCGCTGCGCCGCGCCCTGGACGCCGACCCGAAGGTCCTCGTCATGGGCGAGGACGTCGGCAAGCTCGGCGGCGTGTTCCGGGTGACGGACGGCCTCCAGAAGGACTTCGGCGAGAGCCGCGTCATCGACACCCCCCTCGCGGAGTCCGGCATCGTCGGCACCGCGATCGGCCTCGCCCTGCGCGGCTACCGCCCGGTCGTCGAGATCCAGTTCGACGGCTTCGTCTTCCCGGCGTACGACCAGATCGTCACGCAGCTCGCGAAGATGCACGCGCGTTCCCTGGGCAAGGTCAAGCTCCCCGTCGTCGTCCGCATCCCCTACGGCGGCGGCATCGGCGCGGTCGAGCACCACTCCGAGTCCCCCGAGGCCCTTTTCGCGCACGTGGCGGGCCTCAAGATCGTCTCCCCCTCCAACGCGTCGGACGCGTACTGGATGATGCAGCAGGCCATCCAGAGCGACGACCCGGTGATCTACTTCGAGCCCAAGCGCCGCTACTGGGACAAGGGCGAGGTCAGCACCGAGGCCATCCCCGACCCGCTGCACAGGGCGAAGGTCGTCCGCGAGGGCACCGACCTCACGCTCGCCGCCTACGGCCCGATGGTGAAGCTCTGCCAGGAGGCCGCCGCCGCGGCCGCCGAGGAGGGCAAGTCCCTGGAGGTCCTGGACCTGCGTTCGGTCTCCCCGCTCGACTTCGACTCCATCCAGGCGTCCGTGGAGAAGACCCGCCGCCTCGTCGTCGTCCACGAGGCCCCGGTCTTCTTCGGCTCCGGCGCGGAGATCGCCGCCCGGATCACCGAGCGCTGCTTCTACCACCTGGAGGCGCCGGTCCTCAGGGTCGGCGGCTACCACGCGCCGTACCCGCCGGCGCGCCTGGAGGAGACCTACCTGCCGGACCTGGACCGCGTGCTCGACGCCGTCGACCGCTCGCTGGCGTACTGAGGGAGAGGTTCGTGACGACGATGACCGAAGCGTCCGTGCGTGAGTTCAAGATGCCGGATGTCGGCGAGGGACTGACCGAGGCGGAGATCCTCAAGTGGTACGTCCAGGTCGGTGACACCGTCACCGACGGCCAGGTGGTCTGCGAGGTCGAGACGGCCAAGGCCGCCGTCGAACTCCCCATCCCCTACGACGGCGTGGTCCGCGCCCTGCACTTCCCCGAGGGCACCACGGTCGACGTGGGCACGGCCATCATCGCGGTGGCCGCCCCCGGCGCGGCCCCGGCCGAGGCGGAGGTGCCCGCCCAGGCGGCCCCCGCGGCCGAGCCGCAGCAGGCCGAGGAAGCCGAGCCGCAGGGCCGCCAGCCGGTCCTGGTGGGGTACGGCGTCTCGACGTCCGCCACCAAGCGGCGCCCCCGCAAGGGCCCGGAGGTGACGGTCCCGCAGGCGGGCACGGCACTCCAGTCGGAGCTGAACGGCCACGGCGGCCAGGCAGCCGCCCCCGCCGCTCCGGCTCCCGCGCCGGCCGCTCCCGCCCCCGCTGCTCCCGTTTCCAAGGAGCGTCCGCTGGCGAAGCCGCCGGTGCGCAAGCTGGCCAAGGACCTCGGCGTGGACCTGTCCACGGTGATCCCGTCCGGCCCGGACGGCATCATCACGCGCGAGGACGTCCACGCGGCGGTGCCGGCGACGGCCGCGCCGCAGGCGCCCGGACCGGTGGTGGCCCAGCCCGCGGCCCAGCCCGCCCCGGCGCCGGCGCAGCCGTACGACACGGCCCGCGAGACCCGCGTCCCCGTCAAGGGCGTACGCAAGGCGACCGCGGCCGCGATGGTCGGCTCGGCGTTCACGGCCCCGCACGTCACGGAGTTCGTGACGGTGGACGTGACGCGCACGATGCGGCTCGTGGAGGAGCTGAAGCAGGACAAGGAGTTCGCGGGCCTGCGCGTGAACCCCCTGCTGCTGATCGCCAAGGCCCTCCTGGTCGCCATCAAGCGCAACCCCGACGTCAACGCGTCCTGGGACGAGGCCAACCAGGAGATCGTGCTCAAGCACTACGTCAACCTGGGCATCGCGGCGGCGACC
>NZ_BMVJ01000011.1:211751-215707 GCF_014650655.1 Streptomyces anandii JCM 4720 | reverse complement strand
CCGCGCGGGCTGATCGTCCCGAACATCAAGGACGCCCACGCCAAGACGCTCCCGCAGCTCGCCGAGTCCCTGGGTGAGCTGGTCTCCACCGCCCGCGAGGGCAGGACCTCGCCCTCCGCCATGCAGGGCGGCACGGTGACGATCACCAACGTCGGCGTCTTCGGCGTCGACACGGGCACGCCCATCCTCAACCCCGGCGAGTCCGCGATCCTCGCGGTCGGCGCGATCAAGCTCCAGCCGTGGGTCCACAAGGGCAAGGTCAAGCCCCGCCAGGTCACCACCCTGGCCCTCTCCTTCGACCACCGACTGGTCGACGGCGAACTGGGCTCCAAGGTCCTGGCGGACGTGGCGGCGATCCTGGAACAGCCGAAGCGGTTGATCAGTTGGGCGTGAGGCCGCCGACTCGGTAGCTTGGGCCCCTGAAGGGGACGGCCGCAACTTCGTCTTGCGACCGTCCCCTTCGCCGTCGTTCCGCGTTGTTCCGTCCCGCTGTGCGGTCTCAGGGCTGATGGAGCACATACACGGGGGCGCCGTCCTGGGCGCCGCCCCGCGACCGGATGCAGGCGTGCTTGCGCAGCAGCCGCAGACACTCGTTGACCCGGCGGACCGACAGGCCGGTCCGCGCGGCGATCACATCCAGCGGCTCCCGGAGCTCACCCTTCTCGCGAGCCGGCCGGTCGGGAGCCAGTACGTCGAGCCGGTCCGCGATGCGTCCCATGGCCTCGGCGATGGCCTCCCGCGCGGCGAGCACGGCCCGCTGCGCCGCCACCGCCTCCCTTTGCAGCGCTAGGGATTCACGCTGTGCGACCGCAAGCTCCTGGTCCACCTGGAGGTTGTGCGCCTCGAGCCGGACGATGGCGTCGGCGACCTGTTCCGGCATGGCGTGGGCGACGGGGGCGCGGGGACCGGCCGGCTGCACCTCGGCCTGCTCCAGGCTGTAGGAACCCTCCCGCTGCACGGTCTCGATGACTTCCGCGACCCACTGCTTGAAAGGGGCGCAGACCGGCTTGGTGCAGGCGTTGACGAGGAGGACGAGACCTTGCGGAGAGATGACCACCGCCGGGAACCAGTGAGCCCCGTCCGGCATCGTGAGCCGTCGGACCCTGACCGCCGCCCGGGGAGCCCGGAGTGTGCCTCAGGCCGGGGTTCCGCAGTCGGGGCGAGGGGTGGTGAGCCGGTCGGCGACGAGGGCGAGCCAGCCGCTCGGGGAGTAGGGCGCGGGCGGGTCGACCTCCATGCCCAACTCCGCGACGGCGACGGCGTAGTCCGACTCGCCGAGGTCGAGGGCGAGGAGTTCGTGGAGTTCGCCGGTGAGCCGGGCGACCAGCTGGGGGTCGGTGGCGGCGCGGTAGTCGTCGACGGCCGCTTCGTGGTCGTCGAACTCGTCGGGCATGTCCTGGGAGAACCAGCCGCCGAGGAACTGGCCGAGTTCGGGGAAGCGGGCGTGCCATTCCCAGTGGGTGGCGGGGGCGGCCGGGGGCGGGACCCGGCCCTCCTCGATGCTGCGCCTGATGTGGTCGGCGAGGCAGCGCAGCCACTGCTGGACGCCGGACTCGGGCAGGCCGACGTCGGGGACGGCGTAGTACTCGCCGAGGCGCAGGCGGAGCCGGCCCGGAGGGTTGTCGGCGTACTCGCGCAGCTGGCGTTCGGCGGTGGCGAGGGCCCAGGGGCGGGTGTGCCAGGTGTGGCGGAGGTAGGCGGTGAGGGCCTCGCCGGGCCGCTCGGGGGTGTCGTCGGCGGGCTGCCCGGCGTAGGCGCGCATGACCTGGTCCAGCTCGCCGTAGCGGCGGTCGTGTTCGAGGGGGCTCAGGGGCACGGTCGTCAGCCTCTGCGGATCGGCGCCACGGGCGGCGCTACAGGTGGATCGGGAAGGTGGCGTGCACGGTGAAGCCGTGGGGGCGGGAGGGGTCCCGCCGGAGGACCACCCGGGCCGCCCGTACGTCGACGGGCTCCCGGCCGGCCAGCATCATCGCCTGCAGCAGCACCCGTCCGACCGGCTCGGGCCGGGAGGGCCAGGACGCCTCGATGGTCAGCCTCGGACGCGTGGACAGCGCGAGCCAGCGGTGCACGGTCTGCTCGTTGGCGGTGACGACCTGCTGGGTGGCCCACTGGGCGGTCTCGCGGTCGGGGTAGGTGGCGGAACGGGTGCGCATGGTGGGCCGATTGTCTCCTGCTCGGTTCTGGCTCGGTGTCCCCGGTGGCTACGCGCGCGGCTCCCACAGGGGCGAGTGGGACTCCCGCAGGTGCTCCACGCACAGGCGGGCGAAGAGCGGGAAGAAGTCGGTGAAGTCCTCGGTGCCGGAACCGCCGGCCATGGCCGCCGAGCTGAAGAACCGGTCCATCTGGTGTTCCGTGTGGAAGAGGGCCATGGCCTGGTAGCACTCCGCGACCACGCTCGGCAGGTCCCACGGGCATCGGGGATGGGTCTCCTCGATGTACATGCGGATGCCCTCCTCGGAGGTGGCGTCGTGCATGTCGTCGCTGATCGCGACGCCGTCCTGGCCGAAATAGATGGGCAGAATCTGACCGAAGCGCGGGAAGCGGAGACTCAGCTCCCAGGTGTCCATGGGCCTTGCACAGAACGTCTCCAGGTCCGCGCCCCAGTTGTCGACGTAGTCGGCGATCTCCCGCAGGACGCCGGGTGTGCGCTCCTCGGTGGCCGCGCGGGGCAGGTTCTTCAGCGCCTTGTGCGAGCCGTCGGGGAAGGCCTCGAAGAGGTCCGCGGCCAGCCGCAGTTCCGCGGAGATCTCGGCCGGATGGCGTGCGCCGTCCTCGCTCGCGGTGCGCAGTCCGCGCACCAGAGTGAACAGGCGCTCCCGCCACTCGGCGGCGTCGTCGGGGATCCTCTTGCTCCACCCCTCGTACGGCGACAGAAGCGTACGGGCTCCGGCCAGCTGCCAGTATTCGACTGCTTTCCCATGGGTGGCCGTCATACTAACTTCCTGCCTTCTGGGTCAGATTCTTCGGCATCGACGTCATGACGGTGAAAGGGGGATCGAGGTCGCCGTTGTAGACGAGCCGGGTCTCCACACCGTCCACGTATCTCGCCTTGCCGGCCGGGAACGGGTCATTCTGGATCTCGCTCTTGTCGATGCTGCGTCCGCTGTGGCCGTACGGTGTTTCCGAAACGCTCACGTCGAGCCGCGCACCGTTCGCCGGCTTGCTCTTGATCCAGTCCGAGATCCTGTTGTCATTCTTGTCCAGATTGTATTGAGTCAGCTTCTGTGCGGACTCCATGTCCTGGAAAGAGGAGGCCTCTGCGATTTTGGGCTGGCCGTTCGGCCATGCGGTTCCCGGCCGGGGTGGTTTCTTCAGGTCGTCCCGCAGGCGCTGCGCCAGCTGGTCGTCGGTGAGGCCGACGTGCTTCGAGGCCGTGTGGGAGTTCTCCAGCCATTCGGTGGACGCCAGGTCCACCTTGTAGACGCCGTCGTCCGTGTCACCGGGCCGCGTCCACACGTGCCCCGGTTTGAAATCGGTCAGGGAACGCGCCCCGAACGCCTCCGCGCGGGCCTCCTCCGCCTCGTAGGCCGGCGCGCTGATGGCCGCCTCCCGGAGTTCGGGAAGCAGTTTGCGGAGTCTGTCCGCGCCGTCGTGGAATGCCTTGTGGCACGCTTCGACGGCCGCGTCGCATCCCGACTTGTCCATGTGCGAGCGGAACTTCAGGACTATTTCTGCGAAGGTGGCGTACGCCGACAGCTTCGTGAATTCGTCCCAGGAGAACCCGTCCGGCGTCATGTCCTTGACGGTCGCCTTCGCGGCCTGTGCCGCCAGACGCTCGGTGGTCTTGCGGCACTTCTCGGCGGCGTCCGCGGCGTCGTGGAAGATCTGCTTCATCTCGTTGCCGGTCTTCTGCAGCACCTCGATGATGGGCCGGCGCGCCGACGGCGTCTCTTTGGGATTCGTCCGCCAGTCACGGCCGCCCGGCTGGGACGGCGGCAGAGCCTCGTTGTCCGTGC
>NZ_BMVJ01000011.1:187656-211718 GCF_014650655.1 Streptomyces anandii JCM 4720 | reverse complement strand
CGCGCCGGCCGCCCCATGCGGTGCTGCCCCAGATCGACTGGCAGAAGGCGTTCATCGCGCTCTGCCAGTCGCTGTTGCCGCCGTCCGTCAGGTACTCGATGCTCCCGGTGAAGGCGTCGGCCGACTTCTTGGCCGACTCCCCGGCGGCCGCCCAGGCGTCCCCGATGCTGCGCATGTCCCCGGTCTGCGCTCCCGGGGTGATCTCGTGGGTCTTGCCGAGCCGGAGACCCTCCTCGATGGCGGGCTTGATCAGGTCGGCCAGGAAGTCGGGGACCTCGCCGATGGCCCCCACGAAGGGCACGTCGGAGTCGTCCCCGGTGCCGGTCCACTTGATCGACGCGACCGGGCCGTAGGACGCCTTGCCGACGCCGATGGGGGGATCCCGGCGAGGGGGCGGTCCCTGGATCCCCCGGGAGGACCAGTCGGCGGCCTGGTAGTGGTTCGCGGTGACGGTCAGCCCGACCGACACGCCGCCGATGCTGGCCACGCATCTGGACCAGGTCTCCAGGAACTCCTTGGCCACGTCGTCGTAGGCGGCGGCGAAGTCGTCGGCGCCGCTGCCCTTGCCGGCGGCCTGGCGGTGGTCGACGTCGTGCACGAGCTGCGTCGCCCTCTTGTGGAAGTCGAACTGCTCGTCCCGGATCACCGCGGAGGTGTAGTAGACGTGGCCCGGCTTCACGTCGAAGCCGCCACCGCTGTCGGGGGGAGGCTGCTTCAGCTGGTCGCGTTCCCAGCGGCGGCGCGCGTCCGAGGGCAGGCCGTCCCGTCCGGTGGGGGGTGGGGGCGGTGGCTGGTAGTCGGGGTCCGGCGAAGGGCCGGGACTGGGATCGGGCTCGGGCCGGGGCGACGGACGACCGCCGTCTCCTGAGCCCGCTCCGGCCGGGGGAGTCGCGGACGGGGCCGGCTGCGGCGGGGGAGGCGTGGCCATCAGGCGGCCCCCCACCCGCGCAGGACCGCCTTGTGCGCCGCCGCGTAGTTGGCGTGTCCCGTGGTGACGTACTCGTGGAGCCACTTCTGGGCCGCCTGGAGGTCCTGGGCGGAGTGGTCCCACTCGTCGAGCTTCTGTACGAAGACCTCGCGGGCCTCGCCCTTCCAGGACAGGACGACCGGCTCGACGCGGTCGTAGAGGTCGTCCAGCTTGCCGTTGAGCTTCTTGAGGATGTCCTCCAGCTCGGTGGCCAGCTCGTGGAGGGTGGCGAAGGAGACGGCTATGTGGTCGTCGGCGGCGGGCCCGGTCGACATGTTCCCCCTTGTGTCGATGGCGTGTTGTCGTCGTCCTCAGTAGGAGTCGAGGCTGCTGCGCGGCGGTTGCGGTGCGGCGGCCGGACCGGGAGTGGACAGCCGGTCGGCCTCGCTGCCGACGTCCACGTGGACGGACCGCATCTGCTGCAGCACGTCCAGGTCGTGCCGGGAGAAACCGTCCCGGCTCATCCGTACGGCCTGCTCCAGCAGTTTCATCACTTCGCGGATGCGGACGGCGTCCTCGGCCGCCGCGCGGTGGAACTCGCGGTACGCGGTCGCCGCCGGTCCCCGCCAGCCCGCCTCGATACGGTCCACCAGCCCGTCCATGCGCTTCACCTGCTTGTCCAGGTGGTCCTGCATGTCGTCCAGGTCGTCGGCGAGCTTCGTCAGACCCTTGCCGGAAACCCGCAGATCGGGTCCGGTCCCGCCACCACTTCCCCGCGAACCCACGTCTGCCCCCGTCCCCGCCACTACGGCACTTCAACTACCTTGCGCCCGCAACGGATTCTACGTGCCGCACGCTCTGATCCGTCGTTCCGTACGGCGAAGGGGCCCAACCGCGGACATGAGCCGGCGCGGTGGGCCCCTCGAAGGGTGATCGTCGGTCAGCCGAGCTTGGCGAAACCGTAGTTCAGGATCCTCGTGGCGTCCGTGGCGCGCTGGTTGATCGAGGAGGAGGCCAGGACCGTGCCGATGACCGTCTTGTTGTTGCGGGTGGCGGCGAAGACCAGGCAGTACTTGGCCTCCGGGCCCGAGCCGGTCTTCACGCCGATGGCGCCCTTGTAGCTGCTGAGCAGCGTGTTGGTGTTGGTCCAGGTCGCCATCGTGCGGGTGCTGCCCGTCTTGGTGATGGTCTTGGCCGTGTACGACTTGGTCTTCACGATCGAGCGGAACGTGGAGCTCTTCATCGCACTGCTCGCGATCTTCGTCAGGTCGCGCGGCGTGGAGTAGTTGTTGCCGTTGCCGATGCCGTCGAACGAGTCGAAGTGCGTGTTCTTCAGGTTCAGGCTCTTGGCCGCGCTGTTCATCTTGCCGATGAAGGACTTCACGCGCGCGCTCATGGTGGAGCCCGAGCCGTACTTGTCGGCCAGCGCGTAAGCGGCGTCGCAGCCCGAGGGCAGCATCAGCCCGTACAGGAGCTGACGGACGGTCACCTTGTCGCCGACGATCAGGTGGGCCTGGGAGGCGTTGTTCTTCACGACGTAGTCGCTGTACGCCTTCTGGATGGTGACCTTGGCGTCGAGGTTCAGGTTCGACTGCGACAGCACGACCTTGGCGGTCATGATCTTGGTCGTCGAGCCGGTGGACAGCCTGGTGTCCGCCGCCTTGGTGTAAAGCGTCGTGCCCGTGGCGTTGTTCATCGCGTAGCCGCCCTTGGCCACGATCGACGGCGCGGTCACGGCCTGCGCCGGAACGGCGGTGAGCGCGCCGGTGGCCAGCACGGCCCCCGTGGTCACGGCGATCGCGGTGGCTCTGCGGAGGCGGCGGGTGGCCTGAATGCCGGTTTTCAAGTGAGGTACCCCGATTACGTCGAATGCCCCTACGGTGCGGCCGAGTTGAGGGACGGATGGGTGCCCACAAAGTGGGGCCGCACATGTCTGACTCGTAACTAGCACAGATGGTTGTGCGGTTGCGGGGGTGGATTCGACGGCGGGCGGTGGACGGTCCGGATGGTGGACGCGACCGGCCATGCGTACGTGTTGTATCTATGCTGTGGGCATGAGCCTGGCCGTCAAACAGTCCGTGAAGCAGCCGCCCGCCGCCGACCGCGTATACGCCCACGTCAAGCAAGCCGTCCTGGAGCGCCGCTACGAGGGCGGCACCCTGCTGACCGAGGGCGAACTGGCCGAGGCCGTGGGTGTCTCCCGCACCCCCGTGCGCGAGGCGCTGCTGCGGCTGGAGGTCGAGGGGCTCCTCAAGCTCTACCCGAAGAAGGGCGCCCTGGTCCTGCCGGTCTCCGCGCAGGAGATCGCGGACGTCGTCGAGACCCGCCAGCTGGTCGAGGAGCACGCCGCCAGGAGGGCCGTACCGGCGCCGGCCGGGCTCATCGAGCGGCTGGAGGAGCTGCTGGCCAAGCAGAAGGCGCAGGCCGCCGCCGGCGACTTCGCCGCGGCCGCCGTCACCGACCGATGCTTCCACGCCGAGATCGTCCGCAGCGGCGGCAACGAGATCCTCTCGCGCCTCTACGACCAGCTGCGCGACCGCCAGCTCCGCATGGGCGTGGCGGTCATGCACTCCCACCCGGACCGCATCGCCAAGACGCTCGCCGAGCACGAGGAGATCCTCCGGGCGCTGCGCGCCGGGGACGCCGAGGCCGCCGTAGGCATCGTGCACCGGCACGTCAGCTGGTTCTCCCACCTGGCCCGGGGTGAGGTGCGGTGAGCTCGGCCACGGGTTCCGCCACCCCCGTCGACCTCCCGGCCGATCCGCCCGGCGGCCGCCGCGCGGTCGCCGTGTGGGGCATCGGCGTCGCGGTCTACTTCGTCGCGGTCATCTTCCGCACGTCCCTCGGCGTCGCCGGTCTCGACGCGGCCGCCCGCTTCCACGTGGGCGCCTCGGCGCTGTCCACCTTCTCGATCCTCCAGCTCCTCGTCTACGCCGGCATGCAGATACCCGTGGGCCTGCTGGTCGACCGGCTCGGCACCAAGAAGGTGCTGGGGATCGGCACCGTGCTCTTCACGGCCGGGCAGCTCGGCTTCGCCTTCTCGCCCTCGTACGGCACCGCCCTCGCCTCGCGGGCGCTGCTCGGCTGCGGGGACGCCATGACGTTCATCAGCGTGCTGCGGCTGGGCACCCGGTGGTTCCCCGCCCGGCGCGGGCCGCTCGTCGCGCAGCTCGCCGGACTGGTGGGCATGGCGGGCAACCTCGTCTCCACGCTGGTGCTCGCGCGGCTGCTGCACGGGCTGGGCTGGACCGCGGCCTTCGCGGGCAGCGCGGTGGCCGGGGTGGTCGTACTGGCGCTGCTGCTGCTCTTCCTGAAGGACCACCCGGACGGCTTCGAGCCGGCTCCGCCCGCTCACCAGGGCGCCGCCTACGTGCGCCGGCAGATCGCCGCGTCCTGGCGTGAACCGGGGACGCGGCTGGGCATGTGGGTGCACTTCACCACCCAGTTCCCGGCGATGGTCTTCCTGCTGCTGTGGGGGCTGCCCTTCCTGGTCCAGGCCCAGGGGCTCTCGCGGGCCGCGGCCGGTGAACTGCTCACCCTCGTCGTGCTGTCCAACATGGCCGTCGGACTCGTCTACGGCCAGGTCGTCGCCCGCCACCACGCGGCGCGGTTGCCGCTCGCGCTCGGCACGGTCGCGGCCACCGCCGGCATGTGGGCGACGACGCTGGCGTGTCCCGGCGGGCGGGCGCCGGTATGGCTGCTGGTGGTGCTGTGCGTGGTGCTGGGGGCGTGCGGGCCGGCCTCGATGATCGGCTTCGACTTCGCCCGCCCGGCCAACCCGCCCGAGCGGCAGGGGACGGCCTCCGGCATCACCAACATGGGCGGTTTCATCGCCTCGATGACGACGCTGTTCGCCATCGGCGTGCTGCTGGACGCCACCGGGGACGACTACGTGGTCGCCTTCTCCGCGGTGTTCGTGCTCCAGGCGCTCGGGGTCAGCCAGATCCTGCGGCTGCGGAAGAGGGCGGCCAGGCGCGAACGGGAACGGCTGGTGGCCAGCCGGGTGGAGACGGTGCACGTGCCGGCGTGACGGCCGGGCACGTGCCTCCCCGCGTCGCTCACACGAGCGCTGCGCCGAGCCCCGCGGACATCCACCGCACCACCGATTCCGCGCCGTACTCCTGCCCCTCGGGGGCCAGCCGACGCAGGAAGCCGAGGTCCTGGCCGAGGGTGACGAGGAAGCCACCCGCGCGATCGAGACCGGCATCGGCGTGGCCGGGCAACTCGCCGACGAGGGCTGCCGCTGCCTGCTGACCGGCGACATGGGAATCGCCAACACGACGGCGTCCGCCGCGCTGGTCGCCGTGTTCACCGGTGCGCGACCGGACGACGTCACCGGTCACGGAGCGGGCGTCGACGAGGAGACCCGGCGGCACAAGGCGGACGTGGTGCGCAGGGCGCTGGAGCTGCACCGGCCGCAACCTCAGGACCCCGTGGGGGCCCTGGCGGCGGTCGGCGGCCTGGAGCACGCCGCGCTCGCCGGCTTCGTCCTGGGCGCCGCCGCCCGCCGGATCCCGGTGATCCTCGACGGCGTGATCGCCTCGTCGGCCGCCCTGGTCGCGGCCGCCCTGTCACCGGACGCCGTGGTCGCCTGCGTGGCCGGCCACCGCTCGGTCGAACCCGGACACACCGTCGCCCTCCGGCACCTCGGCCTGGAACCCCTGGTCGACCTGGGACTCCGCCTGGGCGAGGGCACGGGCGCGCTGCTGGCCCTGCCCCTGCTCCAGTCGGCGGCCCGCACCCTCCGCGACATGGCCACCTTCGACGCCGCGGGAGTCTCCCACAAGCCCCTCCGACCCCTGAACCGCGTCCCACGCCCCGCCGGCCGCGGCACCTCCCGGCATGTCGTCGCGTCGGGGTTACCGCCGGGCGGGGTTCGTCTTGCCGCGCGTGGCGGCTTCTTGCCGTTGTGTGCCTTCGGGCCCGCCGTCGCTCCCGGGGTGGGCCGGGGCGGTCTGCGCGTCCCCGGGGTCGGGCCGACGGGGTGGCACGTCCGGCCCGGCGGGTGTCGCGTGCCGGGCCGGTGGCTGGTTGTGCCTCAGTGGGTCACCGTGAAGTTGTCCAGGATGGCTGTCGCCAGCGACTGGTCGCCCTCCGTCTTCACGCGGTCCGCTGCCGCCTCCGGGGTCACTCGGCCGCAGGCCAGGCGGACGTAGGTCTCCCAGTCGAGGGTGAGGGTCGCGGCGGGGCCGAGCGCGGGTGCCGTCTCGAGCGTGCCGCGGCCCTGGATGTCCACGCGGATCGTGCGCAGGAACTCCACCGGGCCGTGCACGTCGAAGACGATCGCCGAACTGCGCGGTGCCTGCGCCTTCTCCGCCACCACGCCCGGAAGCGCGGCGAGCAGATGGTCGCGGGCGATGTGGGCGCCCGGCGAGTCCAGATTGCCGGGGCGGCCGAGGGCGGCGCGCAGGTCCTGCTCGTGCACCCAGATGTCGAACGCCCGGTAGCGCATGGCCTCTTCGAGGGTGATCTCCGCGCCGAGGGGACCCCGCACCTTGGTGCCCGGGTCACGGCTCTCGTTCCGCAGCTGGCGGTTGCGGCGGATGATCGTGTACTCCAGCTCGGAGGTCATCTCCGGCGCCGTGTGGTGGCGGCGGACGTCGACCTGCATCTCCATGTAGCGCTGGTGCTCGTTGGTGACGTGGAACAGGTCGCGCGGCAGCGAGTGGATGGGGCGTGGGTCGCCGAGCATCTCGCAGTCCATGCCGATGACATGCGACACGAGGTCGCGGACCGACCAGCCGGGGCAGGGCGTCCGCCGGTTCCACTCGCCCTCCACGAGGGGCTGTACCAGCTCGGATATCGCTTCGACGGAGTGGGTCCAGGCGTCGGCGTAGGGCTGGAGGGTGGGATGCAGACTCACGGAACGGGACCCCTCGGCGGTCGGTACACGGGCAGGTTGTGGCGGCATTGCCAGTGGGAGGTGGCGGCGGTCGGCGGGCGTTCTTGGCACTCCCCCGAGCTCTCGCTCCGCTTCGAGCAGGGGGGACCCCCAAGTTACGCTGCTGTGAAGCACCCCGGCAGTGCTTTCGTGTGACGATCGTAGGCCCGTGTGGACGACTCGAATGCCAGGACGGTGGTAGTGTGCGCGCCTCGCTGATCCAGATCGCCGTGGACGAGGGCGAACCGGTCGAATCCCGGCGGCGGCGAGCGGCCGCGCTGGTACGCGAGCAGGCCGGGGCCGACCTGGTCGTGCTGCCGGAACTGTGGACGACCGGGGCGTTCGCCTTCGACCGGTTCGCGGCCGAGGCCGAGCCCCTGGAGGGCCCCACCTACGAGGCGATGGCCAAGGCGGCGAGCGACGCGGGCGTGTGGCTGCACGCCGGCTCCATTCCCGAACGCGATCCCGAGGGCCCGCTCTACAACACCTCCCTCCTCTTCACCCCGTCCGGCGAACTGGCCGCCGCCTACCGCAAGATCCACCGCTTCGGCTTCGACAAGGGCGAGGCCGTGCTGATGGGGGCGGGGCGGGAGCTGGTGACGGTCCGTCTGCCGGACACCACCCTCGGCCTCGCCACCTGTTACGACCTCCGTTTCCCCGAACTCTTCCGCGCTCTGGTCGACGCCGGGGCCCAGACCCTGGTGCTCTGCGCTGGCTGGCCCGAACGCCGGCGCGAGCACTGGACGCTGCTGGCCCGGGCACGGGCGGTGGAGGACCAGGCGTTCGTGCTCGCGTGTGGAACGGCCGGGACGCACGCCGGGGTTCCCCAGGCGGGTCACTCGATCGTGGTCGATCCGTGGGGCGAGGTGCTGGCGGAGGCGGGTGCCGACGAGGAGGTCCTCACGGTCGACTTCGACCCGGCGAGGACCGGGGCCACGCGCGAGCAGTTCCCGGCCCTGAAGGACCGCGTCCTCGGCCTGGACCCACCGCGCCGCTAGGCCGGGGCAGGGACCGGGGCGACCGGAGCGGCAGTCGCGCCCGGCTCACTCCTCCCTCTCCTCCCTCTCCTCCCGCTCCTTCTCCGCCAGGTGGATCACGCAGACCGCCACCGCGATCAGCAGCGCCGGGTCGGCGTCGTCCCGTACGACGTCGACGCCGTAGGTCTCCACGACGCTCAGCCAGCGCCGCGAGATCACCGCGAGCAGCTCGCCGTCGTACTCGACGGCGAACTCCCGGTCGAGGATCTTGCCGCTGACGTCGAGCTCGGTGCCGTCGACCAGGGTCACCCGGTAGTGGTTGCGCAGCAGCGACAGCCGCTTGCGGCGGATCTTGGCCAGGGCCTCCCCGCCCCGCTCGATCACCATGGTGTCCCGCAGCGCGAGCATCTTCTGGTGGATGTCGATCAGGACCCGCCCCTGGACGTCCTTCAGCTCGAAGGTGTCCCGCAGCCGCATCGCCTTGCCGTCGACGAGGAAGACCTTGTTGCCCCGCTCGTCCTCGATCCAGTAGTCGTCCCCGATGCCGAGGATCCGGTCCCGCACGAGAAATCTCATGCCCTCACCGCTTCCCCGGCCGCACTCCGCCGACGCCGGCGGTAGGCCGACGGACTGAGCCGGGCGGCCGCCTCGGCGGTCGCCGGCGGCGGGTGGCACCCTTGCTCCATGAGCGAATCGTCCCCGCCCCCGACCACCCGACGCGCCCGCGTCCGCGCCCCCGAGCTGACCGGCACCGGCGGCTGGCTGAACACGGGCGGCCGGCAGTACGCCCTGGCCGACCTGCGCGGACGCATCGTCATCCTCGATTTCTGGACCTTCTGCTGCATCAACTGTCTGCACGTCCTGGACGAGCTCAGGGAGCTCGAGGAGAAGCACCGGGACACCGTGGTGATCATCGGGGTGCACTCGCCCAAGTTCGTGCACGAGGCGGAGCACCAGGCGGTGGTCGACGCCGTGGAGCGGTACGGGGTGGAGCACCCCGTGCTGGACGATCCCGACCTCGCCACCTGGAAGCAGTACGCGGTGCGGGCCTGGCCGACGCTCGTGGTGATCGACCCGGAGGGGTACGTCGTCGCGCAGCACGCCGGTGAGGGACACGCGCACGCCATCGAGCGCCTGGTGGAGGAGCTGGAGGCCGAACACGCGGCCAAGGGCACCCTGCGGCGCGGCGAGGGGCCGTACGTGCCGCCGGAGCCGGAGCCGACCACTCTGCGTTTTCCCGGCAAGGCGCTGCTGCTGCCGTCGGGGAACTTCCTGGTCAGTGACACCACCCGGCACCAGCTGGTCGAGCTGGCCGCGGACGGGGAGACCGTCGTGCGGCGGATCGGTCAGGGTGACCGGGGGCTGACCGACGGTCCGGCGGACCGCGCGCGGTTCCAGGAGCCGCAGGGGCTCGCGCTGCTGCCGGACGGGACCGTGGTCGTCGCGGACACGGTCAATCACGCCCTGCGGCTGTTCGACCCTGAGAGCGGACGGACGACGACGCTCGCCGGGACCGGCCACCAGTGGATGCAGGGCGAGGCCACGTCCGGTCCGGGGCGTGAGGTGAAGCTGTCGTCGCCGTGGGACGTGGCGTGGTGGGACGGCCGGGTGTGGATCGCCATGGCGGGCGTGCACCAGCTGTGGGCGTACGACCCGGCGGACGGCGGCGTGTCCGTGACCGCCGGCACCACCAACGAGGGGCTGGTCGACGGGCCCGGCGGTGAGGCCTGGTTCGCGCAGCCGTCCGGGCTCGCGGCCACGCCGGAGCGGCTGTGGCTCGCCGACTCGGAGACGTCCGCGCTGCGCTGGGTGGATCTGGAGGGCCGGGTCCACACCGCCGTCGGCACCGGGCTGTTCGACTTCGGGCACCGTGACGGAGACGCCGGTCAGGCGCTGCTCCAGCATCCGCTCGGCGTGACCGCGCTGCCGGACGGCTCGGTCGCCGTCAGCGACACCTACAACCACGCTCTGCGCCGCTACGACCCGGCGACCGGCCGGATCACCACGCTCGCCACCGATCTGCGCGAGCCGAGCGACGCCGTGCTCGCGGGCGAGGACATCGTGGTCGTCGAGTCGGCGCGGCACCGGCTGACCCGGCTGCGGCTGCCGGAGGAGGCGGTGCGGGTGGAGGCCGTGGCCCACCGCACCCAGCGGGCGGCCACGGAGGTCGCCCCGGGTTCGCTGAAGCTGGACGTGATCTTCGAGGCCCCGGCCGGCCAGAAACTGGACACGCGCTACGGGCCGTCGACCCGCCTGCTGGTCTCCTCGACCCCGCCGGAGCTGCTGCTGAGCGGTGAGGGCGCGGGTACCGACCTGTCCCGCGCCCTGGAGCTCGACCCCGCCGTCCCGGAGGGCGTCCTCCACGTCTCCGCGATGGCGGCCTCGTGCGACGACGATCCGGCGAACGAGTACCCCGCCTGCCATGTGCACCAGCAGGACTGGGGAGTTCCGGTCCGGCTGGCCGAGTCCGGCGCGGACCGGCTGCCGCTGGTCCTCGCCGGACTGGACGCCTGACCGGACGGCGTGTGCTCACATGCCGTACCCGTCGGTGTAGCCGTCGCGCGTGTGGTGGTGACGGTCCTCCTCGACGACCGTGGTGGTCGTGGGCGGCACCATCACGCGGCGGCGCCGGGCGATGCTGCTGAAGGTGGTGACGCCGATCAGTCCGACGATCATGAGGATGATGCCGACCAGGTCGAGGTTGACCCCCTGCATGTGCCAGTCGGTCGCGAACGTGAGGATGGCTCCCACGGCGATGAGGATGATGCACCCGCCGAGGCCCATGAGTGTCGCCTCCTAGTCCGGTGTCAGGTCCGGTGGTTCCGGCCTGTTCCGGTCCCTTCCGGTCAACTCCGGGTACCCGCGTGCGGGATTCGCATGCGGGGCCGGGGAGGCCACTCCTGACGACTCCTCTCGGCGGGTGCGGCGCGCGGTGGTCAGCCCTGGAGGAACGCCACCAGGGCGTTCGCCAGCAGGAACGGGTCGTCGGCCGCGCACAGTTCGCGGGCGCTGTGCATGGAGAGGATCGCCACGCCGATGTCGACGGTGCGGATGCCGTGCCGCGCGGCGGTGATCGGGCCGATCGTGGTGCCGCACGGCATGGAGTTGTTGGAGACGAAGGACTGGAAGGGCACCCCGGCCTTCTCGCAGGCCGCCGCCCACACCGCGCGGCCCGAACCGTCCGTGGCGTAGCGGTTGTTGACGTTGACCTTGAGGATGGGGCCGCCGCCCGCGCGCGGGTGGTGGGTCGGGTCGTGGCGCTCGGCGTAGTTGGGGTGCACCGCGTGGCCCGTGTCCGACGACACGCAGACGGTGCCGGCGAAGGCGCGCGCCCGGTCCTCGTAGGAGCCCCCGCGCGCGAACACCGAGCGCTCCAGCACGCCGCCGAGCAGCGGTCCGTCGGCGCCGGTGTCCGACTGGGAGCCGTTCTCCTCGTGGTCGAAGGCCGCGAGGACCGGGATGTACGGCAGGCCGGCCGCGCCGTCCGCGCCCGCCACCGCCGCGAGCGCCGCCGTGCCGGCGTGCACGGACAGCAGGTTGTCCATGCGCGGGCCCGCCATCAGTTCGCGGTCGCGGCCCAGGTAGGCGGGCGGCTCCACGGAGTGCGTCATCAGGTCCCAGCCGGCCACCTCGCCCGCCGGCAGGCCCGCCTCCTGCTCCAGGAAGGCGATCAGGTCGCCGTCGCGTACGTCGTCGCTGAGGCCCCACACCGGCTGGAGGTGCCGCTGCTTGTCGAGCTTGAGGCCGTCGGTGGAGACCGCGCGGTCCAGGTGGATGGCCAGTTGCGGCACCCGCAGCAGGGGCCGGTCGACGTTGACCAGCCGGGCCGAGCCGTCGCGCAGCGTCAGCCGGCCGGCCAGGCCCAGGTCGCGGTCGAGCCAGGAGTTCAGCAGCGGGCCGCCGTAGATCTCCACGGCGACCTGGCGCCAGCCGTGCGCGCCGGTGTCGGGCAGCGGCTTGACGCGCAGGTTGGGGGAGTCGGTGTGCGCGCCGACGATGCGGAAGGGCGTGTGCGGTGCGGCGCCCTCGGGGACGTACCAGGCCACGATCGCGCCGCCGCGCAGCACGTACTTCCCGCCGGTCGTGCCGTCCCAGGCGTCCGTCTCGGCGACCTGGCGGAAACCGGCCTTCTCCAGTCGCTCGGCCGCGTTGGCCACGGCGTGGTACGGCGAGGGGCTGGCGGCCAGGAAGGACATGAGGTCGTCGGTGTGGCCGCGGTCGAAGCGCTGGCTTGTACTCATGGGTTCACCTTAACGACGGGACGCGGCGAGGGTCCGCTCCCGATGCGGGAGCGGACCCTCGTGACGACGGCGTACGCGGGGAGTGCGGCCCGGGGACTAGAAGGCGGCCTCGTCGAGCTCCATCAGGTCCAGGTCGACGTTCTCCGAGACCTTGCGGGCCAGGGTGACGCCGGGCAGGACGTTGGCCGCGAAGAACTTCGCCGCCGCGATCTTGCCGGTGTAGAACGCCTTGTCCTTGGCGGAGGCGGTCTCGAGCTTCTCGGCGGCGACGGCGGCGCCCCGCAGCAGCAGGTAGCCGACGACCACGTCACCGGAGGCGAGCAGCAGACGGGTGCTGTTCAGGCCGACCTTGTAGATGTTCTTGACGTCCTGCTCGGTGGCCGCGAGGTCGGTGAGCATCAGGCCGACGATGGCCTCCAGCTCGACGGCGGCCTTGGCCAGGTGCTCGCGGGCGCCGGCCAGTTCCTCGCCGCCGGTGCCGAGGGCGAGGAACTTCTTGATGTCCTCGGCGAGCGAGTTCAGGGCAGCGCCCTGGTTGCGGACGATCTTGCGGAAGAAGAAGTCCTGACCCTGGATCGCCGTGGTGCCCTCGTAGAGGGTGTCGATCTTGGCGTCGCGGATGTACTGCTCGATCGGGTACTCCTGCAGGAAGCCGGAGCCGCCGAAGGTCTGCAGCGACTGGGCGAGCTGCTCGTAGCCCTTCTCCGAGCCGTAGCCCTTGACGATCGGCAGGAGCAGGTCGTTGAGCGCGTGCTCGGCCTTGGCGTCCTCGCCGTTCGCTTCCTTCAGCGCGATGGTGTCCTGCACGGAGGCGGTGTGGAGGACGAGGGCGCGCATGCCCTCGGCGTACGCCTTCTGCAGCATCAGCGAGCGGCGCACGTCGGGGTGGTGGGTGATGGTGACCTTGGGCGCGGTCTTGTCCATGAAGTTCGCCAGGTCGGGGCCCTGGACGCGCTCCTTGGCGTACTCCAGGGCGTTGAGGTAGCCCGTGGAGAGGGTGGAGATCGCCTTCGTGCCGACCATCATGCGGGCGAACTCGATGATGCGGAACATCTGGCGGATGCCGTCGTGCTTGTCGCCGATCAGCCAGCCCTTGGCGGGGTGGCGGTCGCCGAAGGTCATCTCGCAGGTGTTGGAGGCCTTCAGGCCCATCTTGTGCTCGACGTTGGTGGCGTAGACGCCGTTGCGCTCGCCCAGCTCGCCGGTCTCGAAGTCGAAGAGGTACTTGGGCACCAGGAAGAGGGACAGGCCCTTGGTGCCGGGGCCGGCGCCCTCGGGGCGGGCGAGGACGTAGTGGAGGATGTTCTCCTCCATGTCGTGCTCACCGGAGGTGATGAAGCGCTTCACGCCCTCGATGTGCCAGGAGCCGTCCTCCTGCTGGACCGCCTTGGTGCGGCCGGCGCCCACGTCGGAGCCCGCGTCGGGCTCGGTGAGCACCATGGTGGAGCCCCAGGTCTTCTCGACCGCGATCCGCGCCCACTTCTTCTGCTCCTCGGTGCCCTCCTCGAAGAGGATGCGGGCGAACGCCGGGCCGGAGGAGTACATCCAGACCGCCGGGTTGGAGCCGAGGATCAGCTCCGCGTACGCCCAGATCAGGGACGGCGGGGCGGTGGTGCCGCCGATCTCCTCGGGCAGGCCGAGGCGCCAGTACTCGGAGTCCATGAAGGCCTTGTAGCTCTTCTTGAAGCTCGCCGGGACCGGCGCGGTGTTGGTCTCGGGGTCGAAGACGGGCGGGTTGCGGTCGGCGTCCACGAAGGACTCCGCCAGCTCGTTCTCCGCGAGGCGCGTCAGCTCCTCGAGGATGGACTTGGCGGTGTCGGTGTCCATCTCCTCGAACGGGCCGGTGCCGTACAGCTTGTCGCGGCCGAGCACTTCGAAGAGGTTGAACTCGATGTCGCGGAGGTTCGGCTTGTAGTGCCCCATGGCCACGGCTCCCGTTGAGGACTCGGCGAGGCACTGTCTCCTCGCATCTGGTTCACGTACCAACTAGTAGCTCAGATGATGCTACCCGTCGGTAATAAGAAGCAACCCCGATCGGCGATCTGTGACGAGGCTCTACTCGGGGGGCTTCTTGGACGAGGCTCTGTCATGGGCCGGGCCGTTGACTAGTCTTGCGGTCATGTACGGCTACGACCAGAGCGCGGGCGCACAGCAGGGATACGTCCCCCCGCAGCAGCAGATGCCCGGCGGCGTCGGCGGGTACGGCCAGCAGCCGCCGCTCTACCCCGAGCCGTCGCCGCCCTCGCTCGCGGACGCGGTGCGGGCCTTCACCACGGGGCAGATCACCGCCGAGGACTTCCAGCAGACCTTCGCGACCTCCAAGGTGTACTGCCCGCGCGGCGACACCCCGGGTTTCCTCGCGCTGCACAACACCCAGCAGCCGGTGATCCCGATGTTCACCTCGCTCAAGGAGTTGCGCCGGTACGCCGGCAAGGAGTCGAAGTACTTCGTGATCACCGGCGCCGAGGTGATCGACCTCCTGCCGACCGGCTACGGTTTCGTGCTCGACATGGAGGGTGAGCACCGGATCGTCTTCGACGCGAAATCGGTCGAACAGATGGTCGAATTTGCCATGCGCCGGATGTACGGCTAGGCGCTGGACGCGTTTCACCCGTGACGAGCCCGGAGGGAATGTCCTCCGGGCTTTCTCTGTTGCGGGTGGCAGAAAGTTCAACGCTCAACTAAAGTTGCCGCACAAGGAGGTACCACGTACATCATCGACGGCGTCTTCGACCACCAGGACTCCAACGGCGGTGGCGGCACCATCACCAACGGCGACACCCAGTGGATGACGGCGGGCGCGGGCCTGCTGCACATCGAGGCGCCGCCGGAGTCCCTGGTCATGTCCGGCGGCCTCTTCCACGGGCTCCAGCTGTGGGTGAACCTCCCGGCCAAGGACAAGATGATGGCCCCGCGCTACCAGGACATCCGCGGCGGGAGCGTCCAGCTCCTCACCTCCCCCGACGGCGGCGCCCTGCTGCGTGTCATCGCCGGTGAGCTGGACGGCCACGCCGGTCCCGGCATCACCCACACCCCGATCACGATGATCCACGCGACGGTGGCGCCGGGCGCGGAGGTCACGCTGCCGTGGCGCGAGGACTTCAACGGCCTGGCCTACGTACTGGCCGGCCGCGGCACGGTGGGCGCCGAGCGCCGCCCGGTCCGCACGGGCCAGACCGCCGTCTTCGGCGCGGGTTCCTCGCTGACCGTCCGCGCGGACGAGAAGCAGGACTCCCACACGCCTGACCTGGAGGTCGTCCTCCTCGGCGGGCAGCCGATCCGCGAGCCCATGGCCCACTACGGCCCCTTCGTGATGAACACCAAGGACGAGCTGATGCAGGCCTTCGAGGACTTCCAGAAGGGCCGCCTGGGCACCGTCCCGGCGGTGCACGGGATGACGGAGGGCGGGCTGTAGGGCGCCCGCGGCGGCGTGGGGCCGCCCTGAGCCGACCGAGTACGAGCCCGGTCCGGGACCACCCGGACCGGGCTCGTGCGTGTGCGGCCGCTCCGCGCGGAGCGCGGCGAATCCGCCGGTGCCTCAGACGGTGGCCTGCGGATCGGGCGGGCTGAGCGCGTCGCGGCCGGCCGGGCCCCCGTCTTCGACGGCACCCCCCCCGCACACCTACCGCGGCGCGGGCGACGCGCCCTGCCACCTGATCATGACAGTCCAGCTGCCGCCCGGACCCGCCTGAGCGGCCGAGGAGCTCACCGAACCGCAGCCCGGGCGGCCGGGGAGCCGCCGCCCGAGCGGGCCGGGGGACCGCTCGCCGTGTCACCCGGGCGGCCGGGCGTGCAGGACAGGGCGGCGGGGGC
Organism: Streptomyces anandii JCM 4720; assembly: GCF_014650655.1. Taxonomy (GTDB): domain Bacteria; phylum Actinomycetota; class Actinomycetes; order Streptomycetales; family Streptomycetaceae; genus Streptomyces; species Streptomyces anandii. The sequence goes on along the minus strand of NZ_BMVJ01000011.1, from coordinate 195,899 downwards.
GTGGTGGGCTGGTGGGGTGTCCCTGCTGCCTGAGGCCGTTCGGCGGCTAGCCGCCTGGTGTGCCGCCCTGCTGCTGGTGTCCGGGGTGGTGTGGATCGTGGTCCGGCTGTGCGTGGTGTTCCGGACCACGGTGACGCCGGTGCTGCTGGCGCTGCTCGGGACCGCGCTGCTGCGGCCGTTCTTCCGGCGGCTGGCGAAGGCGGGGGTCAACCGGTCGCTGGCCGCCGGGATCACGTGCGTCGCGGTCGTCGTGGTCGTCGGCGGGGCGGTGTGGATCGTGGTGACCGCGCTGATCGACAGCGGCGACCAGATCGTCAACTCGCTGCGCACCGCCGCGAAGTCCGTCGCGGCGCGCTTCGGCGCGGCCGGCACCTCGCTGGACGACCTGGCCACCAACGGCAGACAGCTCCTGGAGAAGTTCGGCGGCACGGCCGTCTCCAACGTGATCAGCGGGGTCAGCGTGGTCGGCGAGTACATCGCCATGGCGGTGCTCGCCCTGCTGCTCGTCTTCTTCTTCCTGCGCGACTCCGACCGGGCCGTCGGCGCCCTGCGCTCCCTCGCCCCCGGCGGCAGCGCCGACGCCGCCGAGGCCATGGCCCGCAGGGCCTTCGCGGCCGTCGAGGGCTTCATGCGCGGTACGACGCTCATCGCGCTCATCGACGCCGTGTGCATCACGGTCGGCCTGCTCGTACTGCGCGTGCCGGGCGCCGTGGGACTCGGCGCGCTGGTCTTCGTCGGCGCCTACGTCCCCTACCTGGGCGCGTTCATCTCCGGCGCCGTGGCGGTGCTGGTCGCGCTCGCCGACCGGGGGTTCGTGATCGCGCTCTGGGCGCTCGGCGTGGTGGTCGCGGTGCAGCTGCTGGAGGGCCACGTCCTGCAGCCCATGATCCAGAGCCGCACCGTGCAGATGCACCCGGCGGTGGTCCTCCTGGCGATCACCGCGGGCGCCTCGGTGGCGGGGATCGTGGGCATGCTCCTGGCCGTCCCGCTCACGGCCGCCGCGACCGGCATCGCCCACCAGCTCCACGAGCACTACGGGACCGGGTCAGCCGACGAGGAACAGCGCTGAAGCGAGGCGTCCACGGCAGCCCTGCGGGACGGTCAGCCGAGGTCCGCCGGGGACTCGTAGAGCTCGAACCAGATGGTCTTGCCCTGGCCCCGGGGCACCACGCCCCAGGCGTCCGCCAGCAGTTCGATCAGCACGAGGCCGCGTCCGGAGGACGCCAGCTCGCCGGGGCGGCGCTTGTGCGGGAGGTCGTCGCCGGCGTCGGTGACCTCCACCCGCATCCGCCGCTCGCCCTTCTCCCCGCCGACCTCGGCGATCAGCAGCGCGTCGGTGTCGGTGTGCACCAGGACGTTGGTCAGCATCTCCGACAGCAGCAGCACGGCCGAGTCCACCTGGTCCTCCGAGGACCAGTCGTGCAGCAGCTCCCGCAACTGCTGCCGGGCCACCGCGACCCGCTCCGGCTCGGCCTGCGCGACCGTCAGCAGGGTGCGCCGGGTCTCCGGCGGCGCCACCGCCTCGCCGCCCTGCCTCTCGCGCCGCCGGCTCAGCAGCAGTACGGCGATGTCGTCCTCGCGGCGGTCGGCCAGCGGGCCCGTGGTGTGGTGCGAGGACGGCCCGTGCACGGCCTGGACCAGCGCGTCGGCGAGCGACTCGGTGTCCCCCTCGTGCCGCTCCAGGATCGTACGGATGCGCTGCCAGCCGGTGTCCAGGTCGTGCCCGCCGGTCTCGATCAGGCCGTCCGTGCAGATCATCATCGTCTCGCCCGGCTCCAGGGTGAACCGGGTGGTCGGGTAGTCGGCGTCCGGGTCGATGCCGAGCGGCAGGCCGCCCGCCGTCGGACGCAGCAGCACGGTGCCGTCCGCCATGCGGATGACCGGGTCCGGGTGGCCCGCGCGGGCGAGCTCCAGTACGCCGCTGCGCGGGTCGACCTCGGCGTACAGACAGGTCGCGAAGCGTATGTCCTCGCTCTCGGCGCTGATCCCGTGCAGGAAGCGGGAGACGCGGGAGAGCACCGCGTCGGGGCGGTGGCCCTCGGAGGCGTAGGCGCGCAGCGCGATGCGCAGCTGGCCCATGAGGCCCGCCGCCCGCACGTCGTGGCCCTGCACGTCCCCCATGACCAGCGCGAACCGTCCCGACCGCGCCCGGTCCCGGCTGCGCGAGGTGCCGCCGGGCAGCGGGATCATGTCGTACCAGTCGCCGCCGACCTGGAGGCCGCCGCCGGTGGGGACGTACCGGGCGGCGAGGTCCATGCCGGGGACCTCCGGGCCCAGCGTGGGCATCATCGACCGCTGCAGGCCCTCGCTCAGCTCCCGCTCGGTCTCCGCCGTCCCGGCGCGGGACAGGGCCTGGGCGAGCATCCGGGCCACCGTCGTCAGCACGGAGCGCTCGTCGGGCGTGAAGGCGACCGGGTAGGCGAACGCGGCCATCCAGGCGCCCATCGTGCGGCCCTGCACGGTCAGCGGCAGGAACGCCCAGGAGCGGCGGTTGAAGCGCTGGGCGAGCGGCCAGGTGAGCGGGTAGCGGGCCTGGTACTGCTGCGGCGAGGACAGGTACACGGCACGCCCGGTGCGCACCACCTCGGCGGCCGGGTAGTCCGTCTCCAGCGCCATGTGCACGAAGGGGCCCTCGTCGCCGGGCCGCTGCCCGTGGTGGCCGATGATCGTCAGCCGGTCGCCCTCGACCCCGAAGACGGCCAGCCCGTCCGGCGAGAACCCCGGCATCGACAGGCCCGCGGCCACCCGCAGCACCTCCGCCGTGGAGCGGGCCTCGGCCAGCGCGCGCCCGGCGTCGAGCAGGAACGCCTCGCGCGAGCGCCGCCAGTCGCCGGTGACCGCGCTGCGCCCCGCCGGGGAGCCCGGGGTCGGCTCGGTGACCTCCTGGAGGGTGCCGATCAGCTTGTACGCCTTCTTGGTCCGGTCGTAGGAGGGGCGGGAGCGGCTGCGCACGACACGGATGATCCGGCCCCGCTCGTCCATGATCCGGACGCGCACCTCGGCGAGGGTGCCCTCGGCGGCGGCGAGCTGCACCACGCCGGTGATCTCGTTCCAGTCGACCGGGTGCAGACGGGCGCGCACCTGGGCCTCGGTCAGGGTGGTCGGCGCGGCGGGCAGCCCGAGCAGCCGGGCCGCCTCGGCGTCGACCGCGACCAGTCCGGTGGAGGTGTCCCAGTGCCACATGCCGGTCGCGAGGGAGGCGAGGACGTCCCCGACGGCGGGCAGGGGGTCACCAGTGCGCATTGCCCCACTGTAAGAAGATGCGATCGGACACTGCCACCGATGGCGTACGGGGACGTGATCGCGCCGGGACGGCAGGAGGCGGCGGGGCCCGGGCGCCGGCCGGGCGGCCCCGCCCGTCAATGGTGGGGAGGCGATCTTGGCCCGGCCGGTACGCTTGGTGGGTCCGGGCCCTGCCCGCCCGGTCGAGCCGGGGAGCCGCCCCGGCGATTCCACGATCCGCGAAGACTGGATGAACGACGATGCATCGGTACAGGTCCCACACCTGCGGCGAGCTCCGCGCCTCTGACGTCGGCACCGACGTCCGGCTGAGTGGCTGGCTGCACAATCGGCGCGACCTGGGCGGCATCCTCTTCATCGATCTGCGCGACCACTACGGCATCACGCAGCTCGTCGCCCGTCCCGGCACGCCCGCCTACGAGGCGCTGGACAAGCTGTCCAAGGAGACGGTCGTCCGCGTCGACGGCAAGGTTGTTTCACGTGGAACGGAGAACGTGAACCCCGAGCTGCCCACCGGCGAGGTCGAGATCGAGGTCGGCGAGGTCGAGGTGCTCGGCGCCGCCGCCCCGCTGCCCTTCACGATCAACGCCGAGGACGGGGTCAACGAGGAGCGGCGCCTGGAGTACCGCTTCCTCGACCTGCGCCGCGAGCGCATGCACCGCAACATCATGCTGCGTACGGCGGTGATCTCCGCGATCCGCCACAAGATGGCCACGCTCGGCTTCAACGAGATGGCGACTCCGATCCTCACGGCGACGTCTCCCGAGGGCGCCCGCGACTACGTCGTCCCCTCCCGGGTGCACGCGGGCAAGTTCTACGCGCTCCCCCAGGCCCCGCAGCAGTTCAAGCAGCTGCTGATGATCTCCGGCTTCGACCGCTACTTCCAGATCGCGCCCTGCTTCCGCGACGAGGACGCCCGCGCGGACCGCTCGCCGGGCGAGTTCTACCAGCTCGACGTCGAGATGAGCTTCGTGGAGCAGGAGGACGTCTTCCGGCCGATCGAGCAGCTGATGACGGAGCTGTTCGAGGAGTTCGGCGGCGGCCGCCACGTCACGTCTCCCTTCCCGCGCATCCCGTTCCGCGAGGCGATGCTGAAGTACGGCTCCGACAAGCCGGACCTGCGCGCCAAGCTGGAGCTCGTCGACATCACCGACGTCTTCGAGGGCTCGGCGTTCAAGGCGTTCGCCGGCAAGCACGTGCGCGCGCTGCCGGTGCCGGCGGTCCAGGACCAGCCGCGCAAGTTCTTCGACCAGCTGGGTGAGTACGCGGTGTCGCTGGGCGCCCAGGGCCTGGCGTGGGTCCGGGTCACCGAGGACGGCTCGCTGACCGGCCCGATCGCGAAGTTCCTCACCGAGGAGAACGTCGCGGAGCTGACCAAGCGGCTCTCCCTGGCCGCCGGCCACGCGGTGTTCTTCGGCGCGGGCGAGTTCGACGAGGTCTCCAAGATCATGGGCGCGGTGCGGGTGGAGGCCGCGCGCCGGGCCGGCCACTTCGAGGAGGACGTCTTCCGCTTCTGCTGGATCGTCGACTTCCCGATGTACGAGAAGGACGAGGAGACGGGGAAGATCGACTTCTCCCACAACCCCTTCTCGATGCCGCAGGGCGGCCTGGAGGCCCTGGAGAACCAGGACCCGCTGTCCGTCCTGGCCTGGCAGTACGACATCGTCTGCAACGGCGTGGAGCTGTCCTCCGGCGCCATCCGGAACCACGAGCCGGACATCATGCTCAAGGCCTTCGAGATCGCTGGCTACGACAACGAGACGGTGGAGCGCGAGTTCGCCGGCATGCTGCGCGCGTTCCGCTTCGGCGCCCCGCCGCACGGCGGCATCGCCCCGGGCGTGGACCGCATCGTCATGCTCCTCGCGGACGAGCCCAACATCCGCGAGACGATCGCCTTCCCGCTCAACGGCAACGCCCAGGACCTGATGATGGGCGCCCCCACGGAGCTGGACGAGTCCCGCCTGCGCGAGTTGCACCTGACGGTGCGCAAGCCCCAGCCGAAGTAAGCGTCGCCCGAACCGCGAAGGCGCCCGGGACCAAGAGGCCCCGGGCGCCTTCGCGCAATGTGAGCAGCGCTTCGAATACGGCCGCTCCTTGGACCGGGCATCGGCCCGGTTCGCGGTGATTCCCCAATCCTCGGCGAAGAGGTCGTCGACGGTCTCCACGTGAGGCGTGCGGTCCAGCCAGCGGTTGAGGAGGCCGAGGTCGGTGCAGTCGGCGATGCGGTCCCGGGCCTCGTCGGGGACGTAGACGCCTGGCACTTCGAGGAAGCGGAGAATGGCCTTGGCCTCCCCCCCTGGCCTCTGGTTGGCGGCGTCCCAGTCCATCCCCACGAGGGCACGGCCGAGTGCGTCCAGTACGGCGTCGACATGGGGGCTGTTGGCGTGAGCCAGGGCGGAGAACGCGGCCATCGCCGGCTTCTCCGCAGCGGTTCTCGCGTCAGTGATCATGAGGAGGTGGCGTGCCGGCGGTCTGGCTTCCGTCACGTCGGTGCCGATCGCGTAGACGGCTGCCTTCTCGGGGAAGGCGATGCCCAGCGCCCCGGGGCGTTCACTCTTTCGAGGGCAGGAGAAACGTTCGCGCCCCGCTCCGGGTGGGGCCGGGGGCGGGGCGCGTGGTCGTGGGGATCAGGGGTTACGCGGTGGGCTTCTCCTCGAGGCGGGGGAAGAGGACCGCGCCCTTGGTGACCGTGGTGCCGGAGGGGAGCTTGCCCCACTCGCCGGCTTCCTGGACCTTCTGGTCCGCCAGCGCGCCCAGGGACGCCTCGGCGCCCAGGGAGTCCCACAGCTTCCGGGAGGTGTCCGGCATGATCGGGTTCAGCAGGACGGCGACCGCGCGGAGGGACTCCGCCGCCGTGTAGAGGATCGTGGCCAGGCGGGCCCTGCCCTCCGCGGAGTCGTCCTTGGCCACCTTCCACGGCTCCTGCTCCGTGATGTAGCCGTTGACCTGCTTGACGAAGTCGAAGACGGCCAGGATGCCGCCCTGGAAGTCCAGCTCCTCGCCGATGCGGCGGTCGGCCTCCGCGACCGCCTTCGCCAGGCCGTCCTGGACCGCCTTCTCCGCGTCGCCGGCCGCCGTCGCCTCCGGCAGCTCGCCGCCGAAGTACTTGCCGACCATCGCCGCCACGCGCGAGGCGAGGTTGCCGTAGTCGTTGGCCAGCTCGCTGGTGTAGCGGGCGCTGAAGTCCTCCCAGGAGAAGGAGCCGTCCTGGCCGAAGGCGATCGCCCGCAGGAAGTACCAGCGGTAGGCGTCCACGCCGAAGTGCGAGGTGAGGTCCTGCGGCTTGATGCCGGTCAGGTTGGACTTGCTCATCTTCTCGCCGCCGACCAGCAGCCAGCCGTTCGCCGCGACCTTCCCCGGCAGCGGCAGGCCCTGCGCCATCAGCATGGCCGGCCAGATGATCGCGTGGAAGCGCAGGATGTCCTTGCCGACCAGATGGACGTCGGCGGGGAACGTCGACTCGAACTTCTCCGGGTTCTCGTTGTAGCCGGCCGCCGTGGCGTAGTTCAGCAGCGCGTCGACCCACACGTAGATCACGTGCTTGTCGTCCCACGGGATCGGGATGCCCCAGTCGAACGTCGAGCGGGAGATCGACAGGTCCTGAAGGCCCTGCCGGACGAAGTTCACGACCTCGTTGCGCGCGGACTCGGGCTGGATGAAGCCGGGGTTCGCCTCGTAGTGGGCGAGCAGCTTCTCGCCGTACTCGCTCAGCTTGAAGAAGTAGTTCTCCTCCTTGAGGATCTCCACCGGCTTCTTGTGCACCGCGCAGAGCTTCTGTCCCGCGTACTCGCCCTCGCCGTCGAGCAGTTCGCCCGGGAGCTTGTACTCCTCGCAGCCCACGCAGTACGGGCCCTCGTAGCCGCCCTTGTAGATCTCGCCCTTGTCGTACAGGTCCTGGACGAATTCCTGGACGCGGTCGGTGTGCCGCTTCTGCGTGGTGCGGATGAAGTCGTCGTTCGCGATCTCCAGGTGCTCCCAGAGGGGCTCCCAGGACTCGGTGACGAGCTTGTCGGCCCACTGCTGCGGGCTGACGCCGTTCGCCTCCGCGGTGCGCATGATCTTCTGACCGTGCTCGTCCGTGCCGGTGAGGAACCACACCTTCTCGCCGCGCTGGCGGTGCCAGCGGGTGAGCACGTCGCCTGCGACGGTCGTGTAGGCGTGGCCCAGGTGAGGAGCGTCGTTGACGTAGTAAATGGGGGTGGTGACGTAGAACGCCTTCTCACCCTGCTTCTCGGATCCAGTGGCCGCCATGGTCGAAATCCTACTGGGCCCGTGAAGATCGACTCACATGCGTTTCGGGGGGCGGACGGGGCCGTCCGCCCCCCGGCGCGGGGTCCTGCGGGTGCCTACGGGCGCCAGTCGGCCAGTACGCCCTCGTAGAGCTCCTTGTCCGTGAGCTCGCGCGGGGCGGGGCCGGCGTGGAAGAAGGAGGCGTTGCCGGTCTTCAGTTTCCGCAGGTAGTCGAAGGCCTTGTTGTCGTGCTCGCCGAAGGCGACGAAGGAGAAGAACACGGTGGGGTGGTTCTTCGCCGCGTCGGTGAGGGCCTGGGTGGCGGGGGTCTTGGCGTCGGGGGCGCCGTCCGTCTGGAAGATCACCAGTACGGGGTCGCCGGGGCTCGTCTTCTCGTGGTGCGCGAGGACCGCGTCGACCGCCGCGTGGTAGCTCGTACGGCCCATGCGGCCCAGGGTGGCGTGGACCTCGTCGATCTTGTTCTCGTGCTCGGTGAGGGTGAGTTCGGCGGTGCCGTCCACGTCCGTGGAGAAGAACGTGACCTGGACCGTCGCCTCGGGGTCGAGGTGGGCGGCGAGGGCGAGGGTCTGTTCGGCCAGGGCCTGGGCGGAGCCGTCCTTGTAGTACGGACGCATGGAGGCGGAGCGGTCGAGGACCAGGTGGACCTTGGCGCGGGTGCCGGTGAGGTCGTTCTTCTTGAGGGCGGTGGTGGCTGCCTTGTAGGCGGCGGTCAGGCCGGGGGCGCCGGCCTTGACCCTCGCCAGGGTGAGGGC
>NZ_BMVJ01000011.1:187244-187631 GCF_014650655.1 Streptomyces anandii JCM 4720 | reverse complement strand
CGGCTTCGCCGGGGGCGGGGGCGGGGTCGTGGCCGTGGCCGGGGACGGGGTCTGTTCGGCCTCGGCTTCGCCTTCGGCCGGGGATTCGTTCCCACCCGCACCACCCGTGCGGGATGCGTTGTCGGGTGCGGGTGGCCCCTGCGAGGGTGCCTCGCCGTCGGCGGCTTCCGGACCGCCGGCCACCGGTTCTGCCGACTCCGTCGGCTTCTCCGCTGCCGGTTCCTCCGCCGCCGGTTCCGCCACCGGCTTCTCCGCCGCCGGTTCCTCCGCCGCCGGTTCCGCCACCGGCTTCTCCGCCGCCGGTTCGGCCGGTTCCGCCGCCGCCGGCTCCTCCGGCTTCTCTGCCACCGGCTCTGCCGACTCCGCCGCCGGTTCAGCCACCGGTTC
>NZ_BMVJ01000011.1:183582-187208 GCF_014650655.1 Streptomyces anandii JCM 4720 | reverse complement strand
CTCCGCCGCCGGTTCGGCCGGTTTCGCCGCCGCCGGCTCCTCCGGCTTCTCTGCCACCGGCTCTGCCTCCGCCGCCGGTTCCGCCGCCGGTTCCTCCGCCGTCGGCTTCGCCGGTTCCGCTGTCGGCTCCACCGGCTCCTCCGCCGGTTCTGCCGTCGCCTCCTCCGCTGCCGGCTCCGCCGGCTTCTCCGCCGTCGGCTCCGCCGGTCCTGCCACCGGCTCCGCCGGTTCCACCGGCTTTGAGGGCGGGGGGACCGTGATGTTGTCGAAGGCTGCCGAGACCAGGTCGTGCTCGGTGCGCGGGTCCGGGACGTGGACGTTCGCCGGGGGCTCGGGGGACGGCGAGGGGGCCGGCACCTTCGGCTCGGGCCGCCGCGCGGCGGGCTCCGCGGCCGGGGCCGGTTCCTGGGACGGAACCTGTTCCGCACCCTCTGCTTCGGCCGCACGCCCCTTGCGTGACCGGCCGAACGCGTTCCGCAGGCGAGTGAGAATGCCCATGTGCGCAACCCTTCGCGTGAGTTGATCCCGTCAATCCCTGGCCAGGACGGACACGTAAGGTTAGCGGCCCCGCGGGGTGATCTCGGGCAGGGGAGAAGGACGGTGGCCGTACCGTGTCCTGCGGCGCGGTAGCGCCTCCCGGTTCAGGCCTCGACGCTCGTCGGGGGCTGCGGCTGGGACCGGGGCGCCGGGGCCGGCTCGGTGGGACGGCGGCGGGTCACGCGGTGGGTGAGCCAGGCGAGGGCGGCGACCGTCAGGCCGAGGGCCACCAGGATCCAGGACACGGTGCGCAGGGTGGCGGTGAGGGCGTCGTAGACGGCGCCCACGGCCGGGTGGGAGACCTCGTCGGGCAGGCCGGCGAGGGTCAGGCTGCGGCCCACGGCGAGGGCGAGGGCGAGCAGCGCGCCGCCGAGCGCGGTGCCGAGCGCGGTCGCGGTGAGCGCGCGCCGGCGGCAGGCGGCCAGCGCGATGCCGGTGACGGCGAACGCGACCGCGGCGACGGGGAGCCAGAATCCGGCCACCTCGAGCACGTCGAATCCCTTCCGGAGGCGGCCCAGGTCCTGGGCCGGGAGCAGGGCGACCTCGGTGTGCTCGACGGGGATGCGGGCGGCGAGCGGTACGTGGTCCTCGGTGAGCTGGGCCTTGACCTGGGCGGTGACCGGGGCGAGGTCGACGGTGACCGGGCGGTCGCGGTCGTCGTCGCCCTCGCGCAGGGCGCGCAGCACGGCGTCGTGCGCGGCCCGGTTGCCCTCGTTCCAGGCCGTGCGGAAGGCCGCGGTCTGGGTGAAGGAGCGCACCGCGTCGTGCACGAAGGGGGCGACGGTCCCGCGGGTGACGCGTATGTCCATCTGGTGGTCGATCTCGTCCATGATCCCGTCCCCCACGGTGTCCGCGATCGCCTCCCGGACGTCCGGGTCGTGGGCGAGCGGCGCCATGGTGGTGACGTAGCGGCCGGTGTCGGCGAGGCCGTACGCCGCCCACGCCGACAGCGCGCCGAACGGCACGAGCAGGCACGAGAGGGTGATGAGCACGGCCGACAGGCCGCTGCGCAGGCGTCGGGACACACCCTCAGGCAATGCCCGCTTGAGCGCCTTTGCGAGCGGGGGGACGGCAATCGGGTGATGACTGACGGTCACAGGAATCAGGGGGCGCGCACGGCGGCGGCGGGCCGGGAGCAGTCCGGCCCGCCGGGAGGGAGGTGCGGTCAGATGTGGTGGCCCTCGGCGTCCTCGTGCGTGTAGGCCCAGTAGAAGCAGAAGAGCCCGGCGATCGCGCCGAGGCCCAGTGACAGGCCGGTGGCCAGCAGTACCGTCTCGCCGCTCTGGATGTAGAGGAAGCCGAACGCGATGCCGATGTAGGCGAACCACAGCAGCGCGTGCAGTTCGCGCGGAAGGCGCGGGCCCAGGAGCAGGACACCGACCGTGATCAGGGTGAACACGATCGCGGTGATGAAGCCGAAGGCGAGGTTCCAGCCGGTGATCGGGCCGCCGCTGCGCCGGTTGGCCGCGGCCCAGTAGCCGTAGACGAGACCGATGGCGAAGGGCAGCGCCCACCGTCCGATCCTGTGTGCGCGCGGACCGAAGATGTCGGGCGGGTGGGTACGGGTGCGGGTGCCACGGGTGGTGACGGCCGCGGTCACGGGTGCCGCGTGAGCCATGAGAGAGCTCCTTCCTCTCGTCGCCTCCGCTTACCAGAGCACACCTGGGAGGGGGCCCTGGCAAGTGCTGGGGACCCGGATGCGCGCGGTGGCCGCCTGTGCTGTGCTGAGGGTCGTGAGCGACGGCCGTATCGGGCAGGAGCGGCTCGACGGGTACCGGCTGGCCGACCGCCGGGCCGCCGGGCAGCGCCATCCGCTGCTGCGGGCGCGGGGGCGCAGTGTCGCCTGGGTGCCGCCGCTGCTGCTGCTCGTCGCCATCGCCGCCGTGGACTGGAACACCAGCGGCGAGTTCCGGGTCATCTCCTGGATCGTGCTGGTGCCCGGTATCGCCGCGGCGATCTGCGCGGTGTGGACGACCGCGGTCTTCGCGGCGCTGTCCATCGCCACGTACTACGTGGTGGACGCGTCCTGGCCGCACCAGTACCGCACCGGCATCCCCGACTTCATCCTCGTGGCCGCGGGCGGCGCGCTCGCCGTGCTGGCGTGTGCGGTGCGGGTGCGCGGGGAGCGGCTGATGCTGCACATGCAGGACGTGGCGGCGACCACCCGCCGTGCCGTGCTGCGCCCGCTGCCGCCCGGCTGGGGCGGCCTGGACCATGCGGGCGTGTACCTGGCGGCGGACTCCGACGCCCGTATCGGCGGCGACTTCTACGACATCCAGCCGGGCCCGGCCGGCACCCGCGTCCTCGTCGGCGACGTGCAGGGCAAGGGGCTCGGCGCGGTGGAGGCGGCGGCGGCGCTGCTCGGCACCTTCCGTGAGGCCGGCTATCACGAACGGGACCTGACGACGGTCGCCGAACGACTGGAGTCGCGCATGCTCCGGCACCGGGAGCACGCCATGGCCATGGGCCGGGACGACGAGGACCGCTTCGCCACCGCCGTGCTGCTCGGCTTCCCGGACGACGACCCGGGCGCGGTCAAGGTCGTCAACTTCGGTCATGAGCCTCCCCTGGTCGTGGGAGCGCGCGGCGTGCGTCAGCTGCCGCCGGGCGAGGGGCTGCCGCTGGGCCTCGGCGAGTTCTCCACGCACGGCCCGCCGCCGGTCAAGCGGGCCGCGCTCCGCCCCGGGGAGACCCTGCTGCTCTTCACCGACGGCGTGACGGAGGCGCGCGACGGCACCGGTGCGTTCTACCCGCTCGCAAGCGAGCTGGCCCGCGCCCTCGCCGCCGATCCGCGCACCGCCGAGCCGCGCCGCCTGGTCGCCCAGGTGCGCGACGGCACGCTGCGCCACTGCGACGGGCGCCTCGGCGACGACACCACGATCTTCGCGGTGCGCAGAACGTCCGCGGGCCCCCCGGTGGAGTCCGGACCCGCCTCCCGCCCCCGACACCGACTGGGCGGCGGCCCGGCGTAGGACGCGGCCAGGGGTCCGGCAGGGGGCGACGCGCCGCGCCCCCTGCCGCTGCCCGCCGCCGGCACCGAGGCGGACGCGCCCTGCCCGGCCACCGCCTGCGCCCCGGGTCCCTCCCGG
>NZ_BMVJ01000011.1:182506-183513 GCF_014650655.1 Streptomyces anandii JCM 4720 | reverse complement strand
GCGCCCCCGGGCCTGCTGACCGGCGGCCGCCTGCGCCCCCGGGCCTGCTGACCGGCGGCCGCCTGCGCCCCCGGGCCCGCCCTCGGCGGGTCCCTTGCCGAGCACGGCCTGCTCATGCACGGCGGCACCCCGCACGCCTTCGCGGCCGGTGCCGCGCGGGTGCCGGTGGCCGTTCACACGGCCGGGTGCTTGCGGGGCCGCCCTCAGCTACGTGGTCGAGCACCGTCCGCTCGCAGGTGGCACCCCGCACGCCTTCGCGGCCGGTGCCGCGCGGGTGCCGGCGGGCGTCATGCGGCCGGGTGTCCCCGGGCCCGCCCCCAGCGGTGCCCGGCCGAGCACGGCCCGCTCACCGGCGGCCCGGCGTAGGACGCGGCCGGTGCCGCGCAGGACCCAGCGGCTGTCCACGCGGTCGGTGCCCGGCGTGCTGGGTGGGGATACGGTGGCGGTGGGTGGGCGTTCAGGTCCTGGGCGCGGCGGTTACGGTGCTGACGTGCGCGGGCCGCCGGCAGGGGGCGGGCGCGCACGTGACCGACCGGATCACCGACGGGGGGACGATGTCCGCGACCGTGCTGCTGCTCGCGGCCTCGCCGGTGGGCCGGGGGCGTCTGGTGGACGCCGCCTCCGTGCTCCCGGTGCTCGCCGCCGTCGAACCCGCCGTGCTGTCCGGCGCCGACGCAGCGACCGTCGTGGAACTCGCCGACCCGCTCGAGCCGCAGGCCGTCCTCACCCGGCTGCGCGCGGCCGCCGCGGCCCCCGGACCGCTGACCCTGTTCGTCACCGGCCAGCTCCACCTCGACCGCCGTCAGCGCCTGCCCCATCTGGCGCTGGGCCGCACCACGCCGGCCACCGTGCGCTACACCGCCCTGCCCTGGCACTGGCTGCGCGAGGAGCTGCGGCTGCGTCCGGAGGGCACGACCACGATCGTGGCCGACCTGCACGCGGACGCGGAGAGCTGGCAGTGGCTGCGGGAGCGGCCCCTGGACGCCGGCCGCGACGTCGCCGTGTAC
>NZ_BMVJ01000011.1:176496-182485 GCF_014650655.1 Streptomyces anandii JCM 4720 | reverse complement strand
GGCAGGGTCGCGCCGCCGCCGGGCCGGCGTGCGGTGGGATCGCCCTCGTACATGAAGGCGGTCGCGACGATCCTGCGCAGCGGGCACCGGCCGTCCCCGGAGCAGCTGCACGAGCAGGCGCTGGCCCGGCTGGGCGAGGCGGACGGGCCGGCCGGGCTGGTGCTCACCGCGCGGCGGCCCGAGCCGGTCACCGAGCCGCACGCCGCGATCGCGGCCTGCGTGCGCTCCGGGCGGCACGGCGACGCCGACGCGCTCGCCGCCCGCTGGGAGCGGAGCGCCGTACGGACGCACGGTCCCGCCTCCGAGGAGGCGCTGCACTGGGCCGAGGTCCGCGCCGACCTGGCGATGCTCGCGGGCGATCCGGCCCGCAGCTGCCGGGCCTGGCTGACCGTGGCGGCCGCACGGCTGGCCATGGGGCAGCAGGGCGACGCCCCGGCGGTGGAGGCCGCCGTCGACCGGGCGCACCACCAGTGGGGGCAGCTGCGCGATCCGGCGCGGGCCCGCGAACTCGGCGCGGTCCTGGCGGAGTTGCGCGGCCGGGTGCCCGGCAGGCGGAGCGGGGCGCTGGACCACGTGCGGCGCCAGTTGCGGCAGCTGGAGCGGGCCGGGGCCTGACCCGGCAGGGCGGCCCTAGCGGGCCTGTACGTACTGCTGGGCCGGTGGGGCCGGGTCCGCGGCGCGGGCCGGGCCCGCGTTGGCCGCGGTGATCAGCGCGGCCACGGCTATCACGGCCGCGCCGAATCCTCTGACGTAACGTGCGGAGTTGTGTCCATGGCGCGCGACAGTGCGTCCGAGCACGGCAACCGACCTCGCAACGACAGTGATGGGTTAAGCACGCTTATGCGCTCACCAAACTAGGGGGTGGGGGGCGCGAACGGGAAGGGCATCAGGAGGAGTTGGGAGCCTTGCGGGCGGAAAGTCCGGTGCTGACGACCGGTCAGTGAGCGGTCCGGCGTAAGTCCGCTTACTGGCATGATTAAGCGCATGCCGAAGCGGGACGACCCGGAGACCATCGGGCGCAGGGTGCAACAGCTCCGCCGCGAACGCGGTCTGACCCAGCGGCAGTTGGCCGAGCCCGCGTACACCCCCGCGTACATCTCCACCCTGGAGGCCGGCCGGGTGCGGCCCTCCGACGAGGCGCTGCGCCACATCGCCGGACGGCTCGGCGTCGCCTTCGAGGAGCTGGCCACCGGACGTCCCGCCCACCTCGCCACCGACCTGCGGCTGCGGATGACCGAGGCGCAGCGCACGCTCGCCACCGGCGAGGCCGGCAGGGCGGCCGGGAGCTATGCCCGGCTGCTCGCGGAGGCGGAGCTGCACGACCTCGCCGAGGTGCGGGCCGAGGCGCTGCTCGGGCTCGGCGAGTGCGCCCTGGAGACGGGCGAACTGGCCGCCGGGCGCGAGTACTTCGAGCGGGCGGAGCAGGTGCTCGCCGCTGAGCCGCTGCCCGCCCGGGTGCCCGCGCTGCGCGGCCGCGCCGTCTCCCACTACCTGGCAGGGGAGCTGCGCTACGCCGTCTACCTCTTCGAGTCCACCCTCGACGAGCTCAACCGCTCCGGCCTGCACGACCCGGACGCGCTGCTCCTGCTGTACGCCGGTGTCATCGGGCCGTACATGGACATGGGGGCGCACGCGCGGGCGGCCCAGGCGGCCGAGTTCGCCCTCGCCCTCGCGCCCCGGGCGGGCGACCCGGCGCTGGTGGCCCGGATGCACCGGTCGGTCGCCCGCACGCTGCTCGCCGAGGGCCGGATCGCCGAGGCCGACGCCTCGCTCGCCAAGGCCGCCGAGCTGTACCGCACCCTGCGACTGCGCACCGAACTCGCCAACTGCCACTGGATGCGCGGCTACGTCTGCGCGCAGAACGGCGAACTGGAGCGGGCGGAGGAGGAGCTGCGGGAAGCCCTCGCCATGCTGACCGCCAAGCGCGCCGCCCTCTACACCAGCCAGGTCGCCGTCGAGCTCGCCGACGTGCTGCACCGTCGCGGGAGGTCGGAGGAGGCGGCCGGACTGCTGCGGCAGGTCCTCGGGGACCTCTCCCCCGAGCGGGGGGCGGTCCACGCGGCCGCCGCGCACCGCCTGCTCGGCATCATCGCCGAGGACGCCCGCGACACGGAGGCCGCCGAGGAGCACTACGTCCGGGCGCTCAGTCTGCTGGAGCGGGCCGGCGCGGCCGGTGACCTGGCGGACCTGTGCCGTCTCCTGGGCGATCTGCTGCGCCGCACCGGCCGGGTGGAGGCGGCTCTGGACGCCTACCGGACCGGCCTCGGCCACCGCACGGCCCCCGGCACCACCACACTGGGCCCGGCCCCGGCGCAGCCGCTTCTGTGACGGCCGGGACCCGCGTGTTCAGGCCTGGGCGCGGGCCTGGTGGCGGACGGTCGTCAGGCGCCCGGCGGCGAGGCGGGCCGCCTGGGCGGTGGCGTCCGCCGGCAGGGCACCGAGCGCGCCGTCGGTGACGGTGATCGCGTCGTCACCGACCCGTACCGCCGCGACCTCCACGGTGAGCGCGTTCGTCTCCCCCTCCGGCGACTGGCCGGTGAACACCACCCGCAGTCCCTGGCGGGCGTCCCCGACGGCGGGCAGCGGGAGCTCCTCGACCGTCACCTCCCGCATGCCCGCCCCGGTGGTGGCCGCCGTGAACCGGGAGCAGGTGCGGGGCAGCGTCCGCAGCCAGGCCAGGGCGCGGTCCACGTCCGCCGCCTTCAGCGCGAGCACCTGCTGGCGCAGCTGGGCCGCGTCGTCGGGGTCGTCGAAGGCGGTGACGGCGTGCGTCGCGGTCGGGGAGCCGAGCGGTTCGTCGGCGTAGAGCGCGTCGAGGAGGCGCTGGCATCCGGCGTCGGTCGCACGTGCCTTGAGGACGCCGTCCCGCCAGGTCGCGGCGCCCTGGGTCGGCTGCCAGGGGCCGCCGAGGTCGGCCTCGGTGAGCAGCGCCGCCGCGGCCTGCGCCGAGGTGAGGACGGTGGCGGGGCTCGCGGTGGCGGGCCCGGCCGGCGCCGTGGTGGCCGCGTCCGCCGAGGCGACGCCGGCGGGCTGCCGGGCCGGCCCGGAGGCGCAGGCGGTCGCTGTCAGCAGGCCGGCCACGCCGAGCACACAGGCGCCGAGGACGCGGGCGGCCGGGGGACGGGTCATGGGTGCCTCCAGACGTTGCGGACCGCTGAGCCGGGGTGCGACCGCTGCTCGGGCCCCTCCGGTCATCCCACGGCACCACCGGGCCGCCGCGCCCACCAGCGCGCCGGTCCGTACGGGTGAGGCCCGCGGAAAACCGCTCGCCCGGACGCGTCACGCGTTGCTACCGTCCCCCGCATGAAGCGCGCCCTGCCGTCCCTCATGACGACGACGCCGGAGAGTGTCCCGGCGCGCTGACAGCTGAGCTGAGCGAACAAGCCCCGGGGCGAGCGCCCCGGGGCTTCTGCACGTTTCCCGTCCCCGGATCCCCTCGCCCCACCCCCGCCCCGCGAGGAGGACGCCCCATGGAGCCCATGGACCACCCCATGGACCAGCCCAAGGCCACCCACGACCACCGCCGCCTCGGCCGCGAGCTCGGCCTCTTCGGCACCGACCCGCTGATCGGCGCGGGCCTGCCCTACTGGCTGCCCGACGGAGCCGTCGTACGCCACACCCTGGAGGAGTACGTCCGCGAGGCCGAGCGCGCCGCCGGGTACCGGCACGTGTACTCGCCCGTCCTCGCGAAGGTCGAGCTGTACGAGACCTCGGGCCACTGGGCGCACTACCGCGACGACATGTACCCGCCCATGGAGACCGGCGCCGAACAGCTCGTGCTGCGCCCCAGCCTGTGCCCGCACCACGCACTCGTCTACCGCTCCCGCTCCCGCAGTTACCGCGAACTGCCCCTGCGCATCGCCGAACTCGGCGGCATGTTCCGCTCCGAGCCGTCCGGGGTGCTCGGCGGGCTGACCCGGGTGCGCGCCATCCACCTCAACGACGCGCACGTCTTCTGCACCCTCGGCCAGGCCGTCGACGAGGCCCGCGCCGCCCTCGCACTGATCGCGCGCGCCTACGACGACCTCGGCATCCGGGCCGCCCGGTACCGCCTGTCGCTGCCCGGCGAGGGCGGCAAGTACGTGGCCGATCCGGAGCTGTGGCGGCGGGCCACCGGACTGCTGCGCGAGGTCCTCGCCGGCTCCGGGGTGGCGTACGAGGAGGCGGAGGGCGAGGCCGCCTTCTACGGGCCCAAGATCGACGTGCAGATCGCGGACGCGGCCGGCCGCGAGTCCACCCTGTCCACCGTGCAGATCGACTTCCACCAGCCCGAGCGCTTCGGCCTGAGCTACATCGGCGCCGACGGCGCGAAGCACCGCCCGGTCATGGTGCACCGCAGCGTCATCGGCAGCGTCGAGCGCGCCGTGGCGCACCTGATCGAGCGGCACGGCGGGGCCTTCCCGGTCTGGCTGGCGCCCGTGCAGCTGGCCGTCCTGCCGGTGTCCGAGGCGCAGGCGGCGCGGGCCGGGGACGTCGTACGGCGGGCCCTGGCGGCCGGACTGCGGGCCGAGCTCGCGGGTCCGGAGCAGGGCAGCCTGGGCGCGCGGATCAGGGCGGCGCGGCTCGTGCCGTACCAAGCGGTGATCGGGGAGCGGGAGGCCGAGGGCGACCTGGCCGCCGTACGGCTGCGGGACGGGCGCCGGCCGGGCGCCGTGCCGGTGGCCGGGCTGCTGCGCCGGATCGGGGACCGGGCGGCGGCGCGCGGAACCGGGTTGTGGGGCGGAGCATAGGCTCCGAGGACGAACGGCCGGGGCCTGATCCGCCGGACAGGTCCCTGGGGCCTCCCTCGGACCGGCGGAAGGAGTCCTGTGACCGGTCGGCCGCCCATTCCGGTGATCGTCGACTGCGACACCGGTGTCGACGACGCCCTCGCGCTGCTGTTCGCCGTGCGGCACCCGGGGCTCCACCTGCGCGCGGTGACCTGTGTCGCCGGGAACACGCACGTGGACCAGGTGGTGCGCAACACCCTGACCGTGCTGGAGCAGGCGGGCGCCCCGGAGATCCCCGTGGGCCGGGGCGCCGAGCGGCCGCTGATCGAGCCGCCGCGCGACGCCCACCACGTGCACGGCCGCGACGGCATGGGCGACCTCGGGCTGCCCGCCCCGGCCCGCCGCCCGGCCGGGGTGGACGCGGTGTCGCTGCTGCGCCGCGAGATCCTCGCCAGCGACCGGCCGGTCACGCTGGTGCCCACAGCGCCCCTGACCAACATCGCCCTGCTGCTGCGCACCCATCCGGAGGTGACCGCCAACATCGAGCGGATCGTGTTCATGGGCGGCGCGGTGGCCACCGGGAACGCCACCGCGGTCGCCGAGTTCAACGTCTGGCACGACCCGGAGGCGGCGGCCGTCCTGCTCAGCGCCAAGGTGCCGGTCACGATGTACGGCCTGGACGTGTTCGAGCGGGTGCTCGTGCCGCCGCCGGACGTCCGCCGTCTGACGGAGAGCGCCGAGCCGGGCGCCCGTCTCGCGGGGCGGCTGCTGTCCCACCGCGGTCCGGCGACCGGCGAGGAGGACCCGCGCGGCGGCCTCGGCGACGCGGGCGCGGTGTGCTCGGTCGCCGACCCGGCGGGGCTCACCACGCACCGGCTGCCGGTGGAGGTGAACCTCGCGCCCGGCCCGGCGCGCGGGCAGACGGTCGTCGACCGCCGGCCGCGGCCGGGCGAGGCGGAACTGCACGGCGAGATGCGCGAACAGCGCCTGGTGGACGTGGCGTTGGACATCGACGCGGAGAGATACGTCGAGCTGTATCTGACCACGGTCGAAGCCGGGCCGCGCGCCTAGGCCCTGTCGTCAAATTCTCGCCTGCCCCGCGGGCGGACGACGGGAATTTGACGACAGGACCTAGTCGGTGTCGGCGGGCCGGACCGCCCACCGCTGTTCCACCTTCGCCACCTTCCAGTACGCCAGCGCCGCCGCCCACACCACGACGAACAGGCCGACGATGACGTAGCCCACGCTGTCCAGGTCCAGCCCGGCGATCCAGCCGGTCA
>NZ_BMVJ01000011.1:175484-176473 GCF_014650655.1 Streptomyces anandii JCM 4720 | reverse complement strand
GGTCGTCGCGCAGGTCGAGCTTGTCGTGCAGGACGCCGACGAGTTCGATCGTGCCGATGAGGAAGGCGACCGCGACGGACAGGCCGGTGATGGTGAGGTTGTAGAACACCTTGCGCACCGGGTTGGAGAACGCCCACTGGTAGGCGAAGTTCATGAAGGTGCCGTCCAGGGTGTCGAACAGGCTCATGCCGGCCGCGAACAGCAGCGGGAGGCACAGGACGGCGTACCAGGGCAGCCCGGCCGCCGCGCCCGAGCCCGCCATGACCATCAGGGTGACCTCGGTGGCGGTGTCGAAGCCCAGGCCGAACAGGAAGCCCAGCGGGTACATCTGCCCGGGACGGGTGACCGAGCGGGTGAGACGGCCCAGCAGGCGGTTCATGAAGCCGCGCGAGTCCAGGTGCGCCTCGAGCTCCCGCTCGTCGTAGGTGCCCGCGCGCATCGCCCGGAAGACCTTGAGGATGCCGGCCAGGGCGACCAGGTTGAGCGCGGCGATGAGGTAGAGGAACGTACCGGAGACCGTGGTGCCCATGATGCCGAGCACCTGGTGGGTGCGCGAGTGCTCGTTCATCACCCTGCCGGCCAGGGAGGTGCCGCCCGCGATCAGCAGGGCGAGGAGCACCACCACGCTGGAGTGGCCGAGCGCGAACCAGAAGCCCACCGACACCGGCCGCTTGCCGTCGGCCATCAGCTTGCGGGTGGTGTTGTCGATGGCGGCGATGTGGTCGGCGTCGAAGGCATGCCGCATGCCGAGGGTGTAGGCGGTGACGCCGAGGCCGATGCCGAAGGCCTTGGTGCCGACCTGGTAGTGCTCGGGGACGACGAGGAGGAAGAGGATCCCGAAGGCGACGACGTGCAGGACGAGGATCACTCCCAGCAGCCCCGCCGTCTTGAGGGTGTCCTCGCGTCGCCAGTGGAAAGTGGACATGCGTTCGGGCAGGGTCATCCGGTTCACGCTCCAGCACCTCGTGGATCACTTCGTGAGCTGCCGT
>NZ_BMVJ01000011.1:166062-175460 GCF_014650655.1 Streptomyces anandii JCM 4720 | reverse complement strand
GGCCGGTCTCCTGGCTTACAGGTCGTACGTTCGCCGTTCCTGCCTTCCCGGTCGTTGGACCAGTGGCCCGGCGGATGCCGGACGGAACGGGAACTCCCTGATCACAGTGGCGAGGGCCGCGTCGACGTCGCATCGACTTCCCGAGCACCACGGCCCGCCCACCGTAGAGGCGGAAGCGGTTGCCTGCATAGCTGCACATCTGCGCAGGTATCCAAGATCACATGTGCGCCTGCGAGGATGGCGGTATGCATCTCGTCCCTGCCGACCGCGCGGACCGCCGCACCATCGACGGTCACCGGGTGTGCGACGCCATCGCGGCCATCGGCGACGCCGGGCACGTCCGGGCCTGGGCCGACCGCTTCGCCCTGCTCGCCGACCCCAAGCGGCTGGCCCTGCTGATCGCCCTGCACCGCACCGGGCCGCTGGCCGTCTCCGACCTCGCCGTCGCCACCGGCATGAACGACCCCGCCGTCTCCCAGGCCCTGCGGCTGCTGCGGGCCGCCGGGGTGGTGGAGGGGGAGAAGGAGGGCCGGATCGTCCGATACCGCGTGGTGGACCCCGACGTCCAGGGCCTGCTGAAGCACTGCGCGGCGGACGGAGGCTGACGTCTCGCGCGCGGTGCTTCCGGTCGGTGCGCGCGCCGGTCTCCTCCGGGGTTCACTTTTCCGGCGATCTGGACAGATTCGATCCAGGCAGTTTGCCTGAGAGCCGATCCGCCGAAGAGGAGACCGCGTGACCGACCGCGCCACCACGCACGACTCCCCGTCCCCCGCCGCACACGGAGCCCTTCCCGACCTGTCGTCCCGGGACCCCGACTGGTGGCGGCAGGCCGTCGTCTACCAGGTCTATCCCCGCAGCTTCGCCGACGCGGACGGCGACGGCCTCGGCGACCTCAAGGGCGTCACCCGGCGCCTCGGCCATCTCGCCGCGCTCGGCGTCGACGCGGTGTGGCTGAGCCCCTTCTACCCCTCCGAACTGGCCGACGGCGGCTACGACGTCGCCGACCACCGGGCCGTGGACCCGCGCCTGGGCACCCTGGACGACTTCGACGCCCTGACCGCCGAGGCCCACCGCCTGGGCCTGAAGGTGATCACCGACCTCGTCCCCAACCACACCTCCCACCTGCACCCGTGGTTCCAGGAGGCGTTGCGCTCCGCTCCCGGCTCCGCCGCCCGCGCCCGCTACGTCTTCCGCGAGGGCCGCGGCGAGCACGGCGAACTCCCGCCCACCGACTGGCGGTCCGTCTTCGGCGGCAGCGCCTGGCGGCGGGTGCCCGACGGGCAGTGGTACCTGCACCTGTTCGCGCCCGAACAGCCCGACCTGAACTGGCGCGAGGAGGAGGTGCGCGCCGACTTCCGTGCCACCCTGCGGTTCTGGTCCGACCGGGGCGTGGACGGCTTCCGCGTCGACGTCGCCCACGCCCTGGTCAAGGACCTGGACGAGCCGCTCAGGGACGTCGGGGACATCGGCGTCACCGGCGAGGACTCGCTGCCCCGCCTCCCGCCCGGCAGCCACCCGTACTGGGACCGCGACGACGTGCACGAGATCTACCGCGACTGGCGCCGGATCTTCGACTCCTACTCCCCGCCCCGCACCGCCGTCGCCGAGGCCTGGGTGCCCGACAGCCGGCGCGCGCTGTACGCCCGCCCGGACGAGCTCGGCCAGGCCTTCAACTTCGAGTATCTGCAGGCCGGGTGGGACGCGGGCGAGCTGCGCGAGGTGATCGCCTCCTCGCTGGCCACCGCGCGGGCCGCGGGCGCCTCGGCCACCTGGGTGCTGTCCAACCACGACGTGATCCGGCACGCGTCGCGCCTGATGCTGCCGCCCGGCACCGACGACAACGCCTGGCTGCTCGCGGGCGGGCGCGCGCCGGCCGTGGACGCGGCCGCCGGGCTCGCCCGCGCCCGCGCGGCGACGCTGCTGATGCTGGCGCTGCCCGGATCGGCCTACCTCTACCAGGGGGAGGAGCTCGGCCTGCCCGAGGTCGCCGACCTGCCCACCGAGGTCCTGCGGGACCCGATCTGGGAGCAGACCGGGCACGTCCGCAAGGGCAGGGACGGCTGCCGGGTGCCGCTGCCGTGGACGTGCGCCGGACCGTCGTACGGCTTCGGGCCGGGCGGCGCCTGGCTGCCCCAGCCCGCGTACTTCGCGGCGTACGCCGTCGAGGCGCAGGACGGGGCCGAGGGCTCGACGCTGGAGCTGTACCGCACGGCGCTGCGGCTGCGCCGCAAGCTGCTGGACGGCGAGGACCTGACCTGGATGGAGGAGACCCCGGACGGCGTGCTGGGCTTCGCCCGCTCGGAGGGCTGGCGGTGCGTCACCAACCTGTCCGGCGAGACCGTCCCGCTGCCCCCGGGCGAGGTGCTGCTGAGCAGCGGGCCGCCCCTCAAGGACGGCAGGCTGGAGCCGGACACGACCGTGTGGCTCGCGTAAGCCGCGCGCCAGGGCGCGGGTCCGGCTCCACCGTCCGCCGGATCCGGCCCGCTCAGCCCACCGTCGGGCTCGGCGAGGGGGCCGGGGCCTGGCCCTGGCCCGAGCCCGTGACCGGGGCGCCGTCGATCACCAGCGGGCTGGAGGTGGCGTTCGGCGGCGGGGGCAGCACCACCTCGGGCTGCCCGGCCGGCGGGGGCGGCGGGGTCAGGTCGGTGTCGGGCAGCTTGGGCGGGGTGGTCTGCTGGAAGAGCACCTGGTCGAAGTTGACCAGGCCCGTCTGCTCCATGACCGTGATGTGGTCCAGCACCGTGGAGTTGGCCTGGTTGGCGAGCTCGCGGACCAGGGTGTTCTTGGTGGTGGAGCGGATCTTCGCGATCGTGTTGAAGATCGACCCGTGGGTCACGCGCAGGATGTTGGCCATGTCGGTGTCGAACTGCTTGCCGGTGTCCGCGCTGAGGGTGTTGACGAACCCCTGCTGCTGCGGGCTGGCCAGGTTGGGCAGCGTGATGTTGAGCATCGGCGCGATCTTGCGGCAGCTGGCGTCCAGCGCCGCGTGACCGTCGATCAGGTGCCGCCCGGCGGTCACCACCGCCTTGGTGGTGCCCTTCTTGACCGCCATCTGCCCGACGGGGTACTCCCACAGCCCTGCGGCCCGCACCTTCACCACGAAGTCGCGGTCCGACTCGGTCAACGGTCCCCACTGGGTCTGCGCGATGACGCGCGAGCCGTCGCTGGAAACCTTGCTGACGCCGAGCATGCTGGGGTAGGCGAGCGCGACAAGGGTCAGGCTGAGAGCTCCGCCCACGAAGAGAGTTCCCGTCGCGTTCCGCGAAAAGCGCACCGTGCCTCCTGCCCGGTCAAGGATCCCGCCAGGTGGGCGGTTCGGACGTACAGGAGTACGGACAGGGAGGCGCGCGGAACCTTTTGATTTGGTAAAAACTCGAGCCGAGGGGGAACGGCCCGGAGGGAGCGGCGACACGGCAACGCCCAAGGGTTGACGCAACGTTGACCACGCCGTGGGAGAGCGCTGGGCGGGGGCCGTCCTAGATTCGCCGCATGCCCCCACTGCCCCCCGGCGTGCCCGCCGCGCTTCCCGTGCTGCCCTACCGCAAGCCCACCAAGGGCCGTGACTACTGGGTGATCGACGACGTGCTGCCCGACGCGGACGCGGTGCGCGAGCGCTGCCTGGCCAGGAACGACTGGGTCGAGGGCTACCCGTACACCTCGCAGACCTGGCCCGGGCTGCGCACCATGCCGGGGCTGGAGCCGGGCGAACTGGCGCGCGTGGAGCGGCTGGTGCGGCAGGCGACCGGGGCGAAGCGGCTGTGGGTGCAGCAGGCGCCCGGCGGCGGCACCCTGAACCACAACTGCGTGCAGGTGGTCGGCGAGGGCGAGAGCGAGCCGCGGCCGCACACCGACTCACGGGCGCTGTGCCGGTACGCGGCCGTGCTGTACCTCAACCCCTCAGTGCCCAAAGAATGCGGGACCAGCTTCTACCGGCAGTCCCTGCCGGGCGGCCGGCTCGGCGGCAATGTCGTGCAGGCCCCGCACACCAACCTGGTGGAGGCCCTCGGCACCCGGTTCGTCGCCCCGGACGCCTTCGAGGAGGACGTCCGCGTGCCGCACCGGGCCAACCGGCTGCTGCTCTACCACGCCAACCTCGTGCACAGCGCGACCGGTTACACCGGCAGCACCCTTCAGGACAAGCGCATGACGGCCGTCTTCTTCTGGATGGCGTGACCGCGCCGGTGGCCGAAGGCCCTCGGGCCGGCCGCGGTCAGTAGCGCAGGGCGGTGCCCACCTCGGGCTTCACGTTCCCGGAGAGCTTGTGCGTGCTGCGCGCGGTGCCCTTGCCGGTCCTCCCGGCCGGGACGTCGTTCACGGTGACGACGACGGTGTCGAGCAGATTGCCGCCCGCGTCCTTGAAGTTGACCTGCACGGCGAACGACTTGGCCTTGTCCGCCTTGTTGTCGACGGTCACCTCGGCCGTGGTGCGCCCGTCCGCGTCGGTGGCCGGGGCGCCGAGGGTGACGGCGTCGCGGGCGTCGATGCCGTTCTTGATCCCGTCAAGCCGGCGGCCCGCCTCCGCGGTGGCCGACGCCAGGGCGTCGTTGGCCTGCGAGGCGAGCGAGGCGGCCGCGGAAGCGGCCTTGCTGGCGGCGCCGGACGGGTTGAGGTCCGACGGGTTGACGCCCGACTGGTTGTTGCCGCCGCTGCCGCCGGAGCAGGCGGCCAGGCCCGCGGCCAGCACCGCGACCAGCGCTGCCGCCGCGGCCCGCGCCCTCGTCCGGCGTGCCCGGTGAACGGTCATCGTGTCTCCCATCGTCTGCCCCCAGTGAAAGGGCGGGGCGCGGACACCCGCACGCGGAGTTCGGCCGTACGGGCGCCCGCAGGCGTGATACTCGCCGTATTGGATGCCGCAGGGATCAAGAGGTGGACGACGACATGACCGACAGCAGCCGCACCGTGGCCGTCCTGGGCACCGGGATCATGGGCGCCGCGATGGCCCGCAACCTCGCGCGGGCCGGGCACACCGTCCGGGCGTGGAACCGCACCCGCGCCAAGGCCGAGCCGCTCGCGGCCGACGGGGCGCAGGTGGCCGCCACCCCGGCCGAGGCGGTGCGCGACGCCGACGTGGTGCTGACGATGCTGTTCGACGGCGACACGGTCCTCGAGGTGATGCGCGAGGCCGCGCCCGCGGCTGCCCAGGGGGCCGCGTGGGTGCAGTCGACCACCTCCGGCCTCCGCTCCGTCGGCGAACACGCCGCCCTCGCCGGCGAACACGGCCTGCTGTTCTACGACGCGCCCGTGCTCGGCACCAGGCAGCCCGCGGAGGCGGGGCAGCTGACCGTGCTGGCGGCGGGCCCGGACGGGGGGCGGGACGCGGTGACGCCGGTGTTCGAGGCGGTCGGCGCCCGCACGGTGTGGACCGGGGACGACGGAGCGGCGGCCACCGCCACCCGGCTGAAACTGGTCACCAACAGCTGGGTCGTCGCGGCCACCGCCGCGACCGGCGAGGCCCTCGCCCTGGCCAAGGGGCTCGGCGTCGACCCGCAGGGCTTCTTCGACCTCATCTCCGGCGGCCCGCTCGACATGGGCTACCTGCACGCCAAGGCCGCCCTGATCCTTCAGGGCGGGCTGCTGCCGGCGAGCTTCGCCGTGACGACCGCCGAGAAGGACGCCCGCCTGATCGTGGAGGCGGGCCGGGAGCACGGCGTCCGCCTCGACGTGGCCGCCGCGAGCGCCGAACGCTTCGCCCGCGCCGCCGCCCAGGGCCACGCGGACGAGGACATGGCGGCGGCCTACTACGCCAGCTTCGAGGGCGAGGCGGGCGCTCAACCCAGGCAGACCACCAGCAGGCAGAGCTGAGAGGACTGGGAGCCCTGCGAGGACTGCGAGCCCTGGGAGGTCTGGGAGCTCTGCGGGGGCTGGGACGGGGCCGTCGTGGGGCTCGTGCCGGCCGGCCGTGAGGCGGCGGAGCTGCCGGACGCGGAACCCGTCGAGCCCGTGGCGGCGGCGGGTCCGGTCGAGCCGGTGGTGTGCTGCCGCACCGTCGTCGTGGCGGAACCGGCCGCCGCCGACCCGCCGGACGCGATGGCCGGGGAGCCGCCCGACTGCCGGGCCACCGAGCCGCCGGCGTCCTTGGTGTGCGCGGGCGCGACCGCGTTCGGGTGGACGTCCGCGGTCGTGGCGTCCTGGGACGCGACGGTGCCGGTCCCCTGCTGCCCGGGCGCGGACGCGTGGCTGCCGCGGGTGGTGTGTCCGGTCCCGGGGGAGGACGGGGCCTGACCGGCGTCCGGGGTGGCGGGCTGCCGGCCCACGCTGTCGGTGTGCGGCGCCTGTGGCGCGGACGCGGCCTGGGCGCGGCTGCCGGTGTGCCGCTCCATGGAGGCGACGGTGAGTCCGCCGCCGACCAGGGCCACGGCGGTGGCGACCAGCGCCCGGCGCTGGGTCTTCTTCCAGCGGGCCTGCTGCCGCCGCCGCGCGGCCCGCCCGGGGCGCGCGCGTTCGGGCGCCGGGTGGATCACGTCGACGGGGGCAGCGGCCGGATCCGGGTCCGGGGCGTGCACCGCGAAGGGCGCCTGGGCGGCGGGCGGTGCGCCGCCCGCCGCCGCGCCCGGGGCGAAGGGCGCGGCGGAGTCGGCGGTGGCGTCCGGGGCTATGTCCGGCGCGTAGGCGCCGCAGCCGGGGCACACCAGGGCGCCGTTGAGGTGCCGTCGGCACGTGGAGCAGTAGTCCATCCGGGTTTCCGGTTCTTTCCAGGTAGGCCAGCCGGGCGGCCAGTCACGCTAACAAGGCTTTCGCGGGACTGTGTGCAGCCTGTGTGACGCTCCTGCGGGGATTCGAGGGGCCGTGCGGGGGCCGTGCGTACCCATGTGTGCGGGGGCACCACGCTGAACCACGCCCGTCCGATCCGCATCTGACTGGGCGGACGGGTGGAGGAAGGACGGAACGTGCTCAACGGTGAGAGGGCGGCGGCCACGCCCGCGAACGGCGGGCGGCTCGGCCGTATCGGCCGTTATCCGGTGCGGTGGCACACCGCCCTGCTGACCGCGTGGACGGCCTTGTGGTTCCTGGTGGCCGAGCGCCACGGCGCCGTGTCCTGGCACTACCTCAGGACCGGCGAGGAGCTGCTGTTCAGTCAGGTGCCCGGCGGCGGGCTGGCGTTGTACGCCAACCACCCCGAGCTGCAGATCGGGCCGGTCAGTTTCGTAATGGCCGCGCTGTTCCGGCCCTTCCCGGCCGCGGCGGGCGAGAACCTGGCCGAGGCGTTCATGTCCGGGCTGGGCCTTTACATGCTGGTCCTGGTGGGACGTACGGCCGCCGAGCACAACCTGGGTACGGGGGTGAACCACCGGCGCCTCCAGCAGCGCGTGCTGGTCGCCGGGGCCGCCTTCATCCCGATGTGGGTGGAGGTCTCGGTGCGGTTCGCGCACCTGGACGACGTGCTGGCGCTGTTCTTCACCACCCTCGCCGTGCGGGCGCTGGTGCGCGGAAACGCCACCGCGGTGGGCGTGCTGCTGGCGCTGGCCGTGGACTCCAAGCCCTGGGCGGTGGGTTTCCTGCCGCTGCTGCTGGCGCTGCCCCGGCCGGCGCGGCTGCGCGCGGCCGTGTGGGCGGTGGGCCTGGTGGCCGTGGCCTGGCTGCCCTTCTACCTGACCCACCTGAACACGTTCGCCGCGGCCCGCTTCACCATTCCCAACCAGCCGGCCTCCGCGCTGCGCTGGTTCGGGGTGAACGACCCGGCGACGCCCTGGTGGGACCGCCCGGCGCAGATGGGCCTCGGGATCGCCCTGGGCGCGCTGGCCGTGCGCCGGCAGCGCTGGGCGGCGGTGGTGTTACTGGCCGCCGACGCGCGCATCGTGCTGGACCCGAGCGTCTACACGTACTACAACGCCTCGGTGCTGCTC
Organism: Streptomyces anandii JCM 4720; assembly: GCF_014650655.1. GTDB lineage: Bacteria > Actinomycetota > Actinomycetes > Streptomycetales > Streptomycetaceae > Streptomyces > Streptomyces anandii. Next base: position 167,616 of record NZ_BMVJ01000011.1, on the reverse strand, counting down.
GGCACGCTGATCTGGGACTCCATCGGCCAGCGGCGGCTGGTGCCCTGGGTCAGCTGGATAGCGCTGATCTCCCTGTACGGCAGCGTCCTGCTGATCCCCTCGGACTCCGCGCGCGGCCTGATCCGGCTGGCCTTCGCGGCGGGCTCCGCGCTGTACGTCCTGTGGTGGCCCCAGCGCACGCCCCGCAACAGGCGTGCGCCGGGGCGCGAGCCGGGTCCGCCGCGGCTGCCGAGGCAGCGCGGGGCGACGAACCGTCAGGCCAGGTCGGTCAGTTCGTCGGCGTAGACCTGGGACAGCGGCTGCGGGCCCACGTACTGCTGGCAGTTGCACTGCCCGGGCTCGAAGCGCAGCGGCTTCTTGTTCTCGTCCCAGGCGGTCGGGACCTCCACGCGCTCGTGGCAGCGGCCGGCCTTGTCGTGCTTGGAGAGATGGTGCGTGCAGCCGCACACCGGCTCAGGCGGTCTGTGCGCGGCCTCGACGGCCAGCCGCTCGGACTTCTTCGCCTCCATCAACTCCATCTTCCGCTGGTGCCGGTTGCGCATCGCGGTGCGGACGGTGTCGGCGAACCACGCGAAGCCCCCCGTCCAGAACAGGATCAGCACCCACCAGATCCAGCCCATCGATCACTCACCCTTCCCCCTGATCAGTTCAGGACAAGCATCCGCGCTGCGGGCCTCGCGCGCCAGCACCACGGGGCCGCCGGCTCGTACGACTCCCGTACGGCGCGCGGGCCGGGGGCGCGAGGCGGCGAGCAGCGCCGCGGCGGGGAGGCGGCGCAGGCCGCGGTCGTGGCACAGGCCCAGGACGACCGCGGCGGCCACCGCGATCAGGTGCTCACGGCCGGCGAGGTTGGGCTTGACGATCGACTCCACCACCATCGACCCGCCGGTGAGGAAGAAGACCACCGGGGCCCGCCGTACGACCGACAGGTAGGTGAACAGGCCCACCACGGCGGCGGACGGCCCGGTGTCCAGGACGTGTCCCACCCCGGGCGGCAGCCCGAACCCCCACCAGCCGGGCCCGAGCGCGATCATCACCCGCACGGTCAGGGTGCCGGCCAGGGTGGTGGCGTAGGAGATGAACAGGGTGCGGCGGCGGCCGAGGGAGAGTTCGGCGAGCGCGAAGGCGAGGAACAGCTGGGTGATGCCGGCCCACACCGGCAGGTCGAGCGCGGGCACGTACAGCGACACCGGGGTGCGCAGCAGGGCCAGCCACAGCGGCAGGTCCGCCTGGACGCCGCCGAGGAGGCGTACGGCCGTCGCTCCGGTGGGGTGCTGCGCGATGCCGTGGAAGAAGACCACCCCGAAGGCGGCCACGAAGGCGAGGACGAGCCCGGACAGCCCGCGGTGCGTCAGCTGCCGCACGGGATCCACGACGATGGCCCGGAACTCGCCGCGCAGGGTGCGTGCGGCGAAGCGCGTGGCCCGGATCAGGGCCGCGTTCGCCCGCGGCACCGCACCCGTCCCCGACTCCGGTCTCATCCGATCCCCCCGGACGGAACGCCGGCCCCGCCGCGGCGATGCCTCACTGCCCGGCTCCTCGAAGCAGTTCCCC
>NZ_BMVJ01000011.1:165816-166022 GCF_014650655.1 Streptomyces anandii JCM 4720 | reverse complement strand
CACTCTCGGTCCGCACAACCGTATGGACCGCAATACGGCCCGGCGCGTTCCACGGCGCCGGGCGAGGTTGGTCTCACGCCTCACCGGGGACTCGGCAGAAACTCACCGCACCGGCGCACCACCCCGGGACCGGTAGACGACGTAGGGGCGGGCCGCGTAGGCGAGGGGCGCGGCGAAGGCGTGCACGAGCCGGCCGAAGGGCCACA
>NZ_BMVJ01000011.1:144208-165780 GCF_014650655.1 Streptomyces anandii JCM 4720 | reverse complement strand
GGGCGAAGAGGGCCAGGGCGAGCAGCGCGTGCAGCCGGTAGACGAGCGGGGCGTGGGCCATGGCGGTGACGTCGGGGTCCAGCGTGAACAGGCTGCGGAACCAGACGGCGACGCCGAGGCGGTAGTCGTAGGGCCTGGTCACCGAGGAGGCGGTGGCGGTGAGGCCGGCCAGCAGGACCAGGCTCAGCAGCGGGAGGGTGAGGCGGTCGCTGCGGCTGGTCGCGCCGCGCACGGCGGGCACCCGCAGCCGGCGGTACAGCAGCAGGCCGAGCCCGGTCACCACCGCGATCCCCGAGGCGCCGCCCATGGTGAGGGCGACCGCGTGGTACTGCTCCTCGCCGACCCCGAGCCGCCGGGTCAGCCACTCCGGGACGAGCAGGCCCATCACATGGCCGCCGACGACGAGGAAGAGGGCGTAGTGGAAGAGCGGTCCGCCGATCTTCAGCAGCCGGGACTCGTGGAGCTGGCTGGAGCGGGTGGTGAAGCCGAAGCGGTCGTAGCGGTAGCGCCAGGCGCTGCCGGCGACCAGCACGGCCAGGGCCAGGTAGGGCAGGACGCCCCACAGGGCGATGTGCAGGTGCTGCCGGGTCAGATGGGGCCAGGGCGTCATCAGCGGCGCACTCCTTCCTCGCCCGGCGTGTGCCGCAGCGGGTACGGCAGGGGGCCCGGGGCCGGGTCCTCCCGCACGGGTACGGGTGCCGCCGCGGGTACGGCGGGCAGGGTGGTCAGGACGGCGCGCACCACGCCGGCGTACGGGCTGCCGTGGGCGGTGAGGCCGCGGGTGAGCAGGGTGAGCGCGTGGTGGTGCTCCCGGAGCAGGCGGGTGCCGGGACCGGGGCAGCGGGCGGCGAACTCCAGCAGCACGGGCAGGTGGTCGGGCAGTTCGCCGCCGGCCGGCTCCCAGCCGTGCTCCCGGTAGCGGCCCTTGAGCGCGGCGAGGGAGGCGCCCCGGCGGCGGGTGTCGCCGTCGGTGTAGTGGGTCAGGTGCAGGGTGCGGCGGCGGCTGCGGTCGAAGGTGGTGACGTAGCGGGCCGCCAGGTCCAGCGGGGGCACGGAGGCGGCCCACCGGCAGAAGCCCCGCAGCAGGGCGGGCGCCTCGCCGGGGAGCCCGGCCAGGGCCCCGGCCACCTGCTCGCGCCGGGCGGGCCAGCTCTCGTCGGGGTAGTCCAGGAGGAGCGCGGCGGCCTGGTGGACCGCCCGGTTCAGGTTCACTCGCCGGCGCTCCCGCGTGCGGGGAACAGGCCGCGGGGGCGTCCGCGGCCGTTCCAGTTGAGCAGGTTGACCCTGCCCCGCAGGGACGAGGCGCCCTGCGGGGCGCCCGCCGCGGCCCCCGCGCCCGCCGCGCCCGGCGGGCCGCCGGCGACCGGGGGCGCGTGGAAGGCCTCGGGGCCGTCGTCCGGCCCGTACATGCCGGGGCCGCCCTCGTGGTCCAGGCTGCAGCCGCCGCCCGCCCGGCCCGCGCCCTGGGCGCCGGCCACGTAGGTGGTGGGGACGACGTAGCGCTCCTCGTACTTGGCGAGCGCCAGCAGCCGGTACATCGCCTCCAGTCCCCGCTCGTCCATGCCGACGCCCCGGGCGATCGCCGGGTCGCGCTCCTCGCCGAGGTTGATCCGCCGCATGTGGGCGCGCATCGCCGCCAGCCGGCACAGGGCCGCCTCCACCGGGGCTGTGTCGCCCGCGGTGAACAGCCCGGCCAGGTACTCCAGCGGGATGCGCAGCGCGTCGATGGCGCCGAACAGGGCCGCCGGGTCCTCCCCGTCGTGGCCGCCCGCGGTCAGCGCCTCCACCACCGGGGACAGCGGGGGCACGTACCAGACCATCGGCATCGTCCGGTACTCCGGGTGCAGCGGCAGCGCCACCCGGTACGTCGTGATCAGGTCGCGCACCGGGGAGCGGCGGGCGGCGGTGATCCAGTCGTGCGGGATGCCCGACTCCTCGGCGGCGCGCGCCACTTCGGGGTCGTCGGGGTCCAGGAAGCAGCCGAGCTGTGCCTCGTAGAGGTCCCGTTCGTCGGGGACCGAGGCCGCCTCGCCGACCCGGTCGGCGTCGTAGAGCAGCACGCCGAGGTAGCGCAGTCTGCCCACGCAGGTCTCGGAGCAGACGGTCGGTTCGCCGGCCTCGACGCGGGGGTAGCAGAAGGTGCACTTCTCGGCCTTGCCGGTGGCGTGGTTGAAGTACACCTTCTTGTACGGGCAGCCGCTCACGCACATCCGCCAGCCCCGGCAGCGGTCCTGGTCGACCAGGACGATGCCGTCCTCGATCCGCTTGTAGAGGGCGCCGGACGGGCACACCGCCACGCAGGACGGGTTGAGGCAGTGCTCGCAGATGCGCGGCAGGTGGAACATGAACGCCTGCTCGTACTCCAGCCGCACCCGCTCGTTCATCTTCTCGCTGATTCTGCGCAGGACCGGGTCGCCGGTGAGATGTTCGGGGCCGCCGCCCAGACTGTCGTCCCAGTTGGGTCCGTGGGTGACGGCGGTCGGCCGTCCGTCGATCAGGGAGCGGGGGCGGGCGGTGGGCAGGTCGTCGCCGGGCGGGGCGGCGATCAGGGTCTCGTAGTCGTAGGTCCAGGGCTCGTAGTAGTCCTCCAGCAGGGGCAGTTCGGGGTTGGCGAACAGGCGGGCCAGGCGGCGGGCGCGGCCCCCGGAGCGGGGGACCGGGCGGCCGCGGGCGTCCAGGCGCCAGCCGCCCTTCCACTTGTCCTGGTCCTCGTGGCCGCGCGGGTAGCCCAGGCCGGGGCGGGTCTCGACGTTGTTGAACCAGGCGTACTCGGTGCCGGTGCGGTTGGTCCAGGTCTGCTTGCAGGTGACCGAGCAGGTGTGGCAGCCGATGCACTTGTCGAGGTTCATGACCATGGCGATCTGGCTCATGACGCGCACGTCAGTACTGCACCTCCTGTGCGCGCCGGCGGATCACGGTGCGGGCGTCGCGCTGGTTGCCGGTGGGGCCGTAGTAGTTGGGGGCGAAGGAGAGCTGGGCGTAGCCGCCGATGAGATGGGTGGGTTTGATCAGGACGCGGGTGAGGGCGTTGTGGACGCCGCCGCGCCGGCCGGTGGCCTCGCTGCGCGGCACGTTCACCAGGCGTTCCTGCACGTGGTACATGAGCACGGTGCCGGGCGGGATGCGGTGGGAGACGATCGCGCGGGCGACGACCACCCCGTTGGGGTTGACCGCCTCCACCCAGTCGTTGTCGGCTGCGCCGATCGCCTCGGCGTCGGACACCGCCATCCAGATCACCGGGCCGCCCCGGGCCAGGGTCTGCATCAGCAGGTTCTCCTGGTACTCGGAGTGGATCGACCACTTCGAGTGCGGGGTGAGGTAGCGCACGCCGACCTCCCGCTCGCCCGCGACCGCCTCCGCGGTCAGGTCCAGCGGGGGCCGGTAGACGGGCAGTTGCTCGCCGAGCTCGGCCATCCAGTCGTGGTCGAGGTAGAAGTGCTGGCGGCCGGTGAGGGTGTGCCAGGGCTTGAGGTGCTCGGTGTTGACGGTGAAGGGCGAGTAGCGGCGGTCGGGGGCCTCCTTGCCGGACCACTCGGGGCTGGTGCCGACCTGCACGGGCCGGTCCTGGGTGTCGGAGAACACCACCCGCCGCTCGTGCACCGTCTCGGCGAGCGCGCCGAACCCGGCGGCCGGGCCGCAGCGTTCGGCGAGCCGCTGGAAGCCCTCCGCGGCCAGCCGTCCGTTGGTGGTGCCGGACAGGGCGAGGATCGCCTCGCAGAGCTTCACGTCGGTGTCGAGCAGCGGGCGTCCCCGCGCCGGCCCGGGTCCGGCCGCGGTGCCGCAGCGTTCGGCGAGCCGGCGCACCTCGGGTCCAGGCCGGACCGTGACCCCCTTGACGGTCATGCCCTGCTCCTCGCCGAGCGGACCGAGCGCGGCCAGCTTGTCGGCCACGGCGGTGTAGTCGCGCTCGACCAGCGCGAACGAGGGCAGGTTCACCCCGGGCCGGGCCGTCGCGCCCTCCCGCCAGTCCGGGACCGTTCCGCCGGGCTGCGCCGTCTCGCCCGGGGTGTCGTGCTGTTGGGGCGTGGCCACCAGGTCGTACGCCACTCCCAGCCGGCCGGCGGCCAGTTCGCTGAACTTACGGGCCAGGCAGTGGAAGATCTCGAAGTCGGTGCGGGCCTGCCAGGGCGGGCTGATGGCCGGCGAGAAGGCGTGCACGAAGGGGTGCATGTCCGTGCTGGACAGGTCGTGCTTCTCGTACCAGGTGGCGGCCGGCAGCACGAGGTCGGCCATCAGGGTGGTCGAGGTCATGCGGAAGTCGAGGGCGAGCAGCAGATCGAGCTTGCCGCGCGGCGCCTCCTCGCGCCAGGTGACGTCACGGGGGCGCGCGTCCGGCGGGGCCTCGCTCGCGTGCGCGTTGTCGCTCGCGCCGAGCAGATGGCGCAGGAAGAACTCGTTGCCCTTGGCGGAGGAGCCGATCAGGTTGGCCCGCCACACGGTCAGCACACGCGGCCAGTTCTCCGGCGCGTCCGGGTCCTCGCAGGCGAACGACAGCTTCCCCGAGGCCAGTTGGGCGGCGGCCCACTCGCCGGGCTCCCGCCCGCTCTCGCGCACCGCCCGGCCGAGCTCGAGGGGGTTGGCGGAGAAGGCGGGCGCGGACGGCATCCAGCCCAGGCGCACCGACCGGGCCACCAGGTCGGCGGTGTGCAGGCCGTTGAACAGGCCCTTGCCGGTGGGCGCGGCGAGCGCGTCGGCGCACTGGCCGTCGTAGCGCCACTGGCCGGTGTGCAGGTACCAGTACGGGGTGCCCGCGACCTGGCGGGAGGGGCGCACCCAGTCGGCGGCGGACTGCAGGTGCTGCCAGCCGGTGTAGGGCCGCACCTTCTCCTGGCCGACGTAGTGCGCCCAGCCGCCGCCGTTGACGCCCTGGCAGCCGGTGAGCAGCAGCAGGGTGAGGAAGGAGCGGTAGATGGTGTCGGAGTGGAACCAGTGGTTGGTGCCGGCGCCCATGACGATCATGCAGCGGCCGCGGGACTTCTCGGCGGTGTGCGCGAACTCCCGGGCGATGCGCACCACCGCGGCCGCCGGCACCGACGTGATCGCCTCCTGCCAGGCCGGGGTGTGCGGCTGGGAGGCGTCGTCGTAACCCGCCGGCCACTCGCCGGGCAGACCCTCCCGGCCGACGCCGTACTGGGCGAGCAGCAGGTCGAAGACGGTGGTCACCCGCCGCCCGCCCACCTCGCGCACCGGCACCGCGCGGGTGACCGGCGCTCCACCGTCGAAGCGGGGCAGGCGGACGGGGGCGCTCGGGTGGCCGCCCGGCCGGTACAGGGTCAGCTCGGGCTCCACGTCGCCGAGGTCCAGGTTCCAGCGGCCCTCCCCCAGCTTGGACCAGCGGTCGCCGAGGGTGCCGCCCGGGACCACGGGACGCCCGGACACGCCGTCCAGCAGCACCGGCTTCCAGTGCGCGTCCTCGCCCGACTCCTCGTCCAGCCCGAGCATGGCCGCGGTGACGAACTTGCCCGGCACACAGGCGCCGTCGCGCTCCTCCAGCTCCACCAGGAAGGGCAGGTCGGTGAACCGGCGCACGTAATCGGCGAAGTGGGGCACCGTGCGGCGCACGAAGAACTCGGTGAGGATCACATGGCCCATGGCCATGGCCAGCGCCCCGTCCGTGCCGGGGTGCGGGTGCAGCCACTCGTCGGCGAACTTGGTGGCGTCCGCGTAGTCGGGGGAGACCACCACGACCTTCTGGCCGCGGTAGCGGGCCTCGGTCATCCAGTGCGCGTCCGGGGTCCGCGTCACCGGCACGTTCGAACCCCACAGCACCAGGTACGCGGCGTCCCACCAGTCGCCCGACTCCGGCACGTCGGTCTGGTCGCCGAACACCTGCGGGGAGGCGATCGGCAGATCGGCGTACCAGTCGTAGAACGACACCATCGGGGCGCCGATCAGCGACATGAAGCGGGCGCCCACCGCGTGCGAGGCCATCGACATGGCCGGGATCGGGGAGAAGCCCGCCACCCGGTCGGGGCCGTGGGCGGCGATGGTGTGCACATGGGCGGCCGCCGCGATCTCCAGCGCCTCCTCCCAGCCGACGCGCACCAGGCCGCCCTTGCCGCGCGCCGACTGGTAGCGGCGCCGCCGGTCCGGGTCGCCGGTGATCTCGGCCCAGGCGGCCACCGGGTCGCCCAGCCGCTCCCGCGCCTCCCGGTACATAGCCAGCAGCACGCCCCGCACATGGGGGTGGCGCACGCGGGTCGGCGAGTACGTGTACCAGGAGAACGAGGCCCCGCGCGGGCAGCCGCGCGGCTCGTACTCCGGCCGGTCGGGACCGGTCGACGGGTAGTCCGTCTCCTGGGTCTCCCAGGTGATCAGGCCGTCCTTGACGTACACCTTCCACGAGCAGGAGCCGGTGCAGTTCACGCCGTGGGTGGAGCGCACCACCCTGTCGTGCGCCCAGCGCTCGCGGTAGGGGCTGTCGTTGACGTCCTGGTCGGTGCGGAAGACCGCCCGCAGGTCGGGTGTGGCGGGGGAGCGGCGCAGTATCCGGCCGGCCCGCAGCAACTGGTCGGCGGCCACCGCCGCCACACGTTCCGCTTCCCGACGGGCACCGCGCCGTCCCACTGTGCTCACATCCCCTGCGAAGTCGGCAAAGCACGCCGGCACGATGGCCATGGCCATGGGTGTCCGGCGTTCCGCTTCACCAAGCGTCACGCATCGGCACGGTGCGTCGTAGCAGAACTACGCAGAGTTGAGAGTGCCTATACGGAGCTTTCCTTGCCCTTTGCAATATTTGTGGGGGCCATGTGTCCGTACGGGGGTGAGGGCGGCGGGACGGGCGGCTCAGCCGGCGCGCTGCCGGCAGGGCACGCAGGCGCTCGCGTACGGCAGGATCTCCAGCCGCTCCGCCGGGATCGGGCGGCCGCACGCGTGACACAGGCCGTACGTGCCGTCCTCCAGCCGCGCGAACGCGGCCTCGATGTCCTTCAGCGCGCGCCGCACCGCCCCGCGCTGCGCGTTCAGCAGGTCGTCGGCCTCCTGGCCGGCCCCCTCGGTGTCCTTCAGGGCCCGCAGCTGGGCGAGCCGCGAGTTGCGCTCGTGCTCCAGCCGCTGCCGCGCCTCGTGCGCGCCGATGCGCGCGCCGGCGGAGGAGGTGGAGCGGGTGGTGTCCCACGACATGGCTGTCACGGTTCCCTTCTGGCCCCCGGGGCCGACGGACGGAACTCACGGAACGGCGGACCGCGGAGCTCCGTGCGTACGGTGCTCCGCGGTCCGCCTGTCCCCTCCAGCCTGTCCGGACGGCCGCGCCGGGGCCATCGGTCGCGGCACCCATTTCCGGGTCGCGGCGTGATGCAGCCGGCCGGGGGCCGCCGCCCTTGGCCGGACGGCTGTCAGGTCCGGGCGGGCTCCCGCTTCTCGAGGCGTGCGGGGCGGGGGCGGCCCTGGCCACGGCGGTGCAGTTCGACGGCGATCGGGGCGGCGGTGAACACCGAGGAGTACGTGCCGACCACGATGCCGACGAGGAGGGCGAGGGCGAAGTCGGTGAGCGAGTCGCCGCCGAGCACCGCCAGCGAGGCGAGGATGAGCAGCGCGCCCATGCCGGTGTTCACGGTGCGCGGCAGCGTCTGCACGATCGCCCGGTCCGTCACCCCGGCCAGCGGGGCCTTGCGGTCCCGGCGCACCAGCTCCCGGATGCGGTCGAAGACCACCACCGAGTCGTTGACCGAGTAACCGATCACCGTCAGCAGCGCGGCGAGGAACACCCCGTCCAGCGGCTTGCCCAGCCAGGCGAAGACACCCACCAGGATCACCACGTCATGGGCGAGCGCGGCCACCGCCGCCGTGCCGAACAGCCAGCGGAAGCGGGCCGCGAGATACAGCAGCTGCGCGCCGAGCGCCACGCCCAGCGCGACCAGCGCGTTGCGGCGCAGCTCGTCGCCCATGCTCGGGCCGATCAGCTCGTCGCGCACCTTCTGCGCCCCGCCGCCGAGCGAGCCCACGGTCCGGGTGACCTCGTCCGCCTGGGCGTCGGTCAGCGCCTGGGTGCGCACGGTCAGACCCGACTCCCCCGAGGACTGGACGACCGCGCGCGGGTGACCCGCCTCGGCGAGGGCGGTCCGGGCGTGCTCGGGGTCCACGGCGCGCGTGGTGTCGTACTCGATCAGCCGGCCGCCGGTGAACTCGACACCGAGATCCAGGCCCCGTACGACGATGCCCGCCCCGGCGAGCGCCAGCACCACGGCGGATGCGGCCAGCCAGCGGCGCGGCCGGCGCATCGGGCGCGGATCGCGGCGCGCGAGCGCGTCGCGGACCCGGCCGGTGGTGGCCAGCCCGGTGAGCCGGGGACGGCGGTGCACCCAGCGGCGGGAGACCGCGAAGTCGGCGAGCACGCGGGTGATCACCAGGGCGCTGACCATGGACGCCACCACGCCGATCCCGAGGGTCACGCCGAAGCCGCGCACCGGCCCCGAGGCCAGGAAGAACAGCAGCAGGGCCGCGATCAGCGTGGTGATGTTGGAGTCGGCGATCGCGCTGAAGGCGTTGCGGAAACCGGCGGTCAGCACCGAGCGCCCGGTGGGCCGGTGCCGGGCCGCGTGCTCCTCGCGGGCGCGTTCGAAGACGAGCACGTTGGCGTCCACCGCCATGCCGATCGCCAGCACGAAGCCGGCCAGGCCCGGCAGGGTCAGCGTGGCGCCGAGGGCGGCCAGGGCGGCGTAGGAGATCAGGCCGTACGCGAGCAGGGCCACGGCGGCCAGGGCGCCCATCAGCCGGTAGACGACGATGATGAACAGCGCGGTCAGCGCGGTGCCGATGGCCGCCGCCCAGGCGCTGGCGGTGATGGCCTGCGCGCCCAGGGTGGGGCCGACGGTGTGCTGCTCGACGGTCTCCACGGGCACGGGCAGCGCACCGCCGTTGATCAGCAGGGCCAGCTCGCGCGCCTCGCGGTCGTCGAAGGAGCCGGTGATCTGCGTGGACCCGTCGGCGATGCCCGTACCGCAGGCGACGGAGGGGGCGACCTGCGGCGAGGAGATGATCCGGTCGTCGAGCACGATGGCGACCCGCCGCGTGGGGTCGCCCACCGCGCGGCAGGCCGCCTCGCTGGTCAGCTTCGCCCACTGGGCGCGTCCGGCGCGGTCGAAGTCCACGGTGACGTGCCAGCCGGCGCCGGTCTCCTGGTCGAAGCGCGCGTCGGCGCCCTTGACCTCCTTGCCCGTCATGGCGGAGGCCGCGAGCCGCAGCCGCTGCCCCGACTCGTCGGGCAGCACCCGCTCCCCGGCCTTCGCGTCCGCGGCCTTCGTGTCCCCGGCCTTTCCGGAACCGGCCGGGCCCAGCACCGGGTGGAAGGTCAGCTGAGCGGTGCGGCCCAGTACGTCGGCGGCCTGCTTCGGATCCTGCACGCCCGGCAGTTCGACGATGATCCGGTGGGCGCCGGAGCGGACCAGGGTGGGCTCGGCGACACCGAGCGCGTCGACCCGGCCGCGCAGCACCTCGAGGGTGCGGTCGGTGGCCGCCCGGTCGGCCTTGGTGGTCGGGGTGGAACGGGTCTCCAGCACGATCTGGGTGCCGCCGCGCAGATCGAGTCCGAGACGGACCGGCACGGTGACGGCGATGTAGAGGGACACGGCGATGACGGCGAGGGCGAACAGCGCTCTCACCCGGGCGGAGCGAATCAAGGAATGCCTCCGGCGGGCACACGGAACGGGAACGGGGACGGGCGTCAGCCGACGGTGGTGTCGGCCGACCGGTGTCGGGTGCCGGAGCCCGTGGGTGGCGCGCGCCCGCGGTCGGGGACCGGGGACGCGAGGGGGACGACGACGGGTACGGAGCCGGGGGAGGCCCGTGTGGAGAGGCGGTCCGGGAGGGCCGGGGCGGTGACGGTGACGGCGTGCCGGCCGGGCGGGTCCGGCCGCTCACCGTGGCGTTCGTGGCGGACACCGGCCCGGGTGACGCAGGCGTCGGGGCAGACGTCGTGGGCGTGGGGGGCGGGGGCGGCCAGTACCGCGGGGGTGGCCGCGGTGCCGGCCCTGGTGGCGGCCGTGGTGGTGGTCCGGGCCGGCGGGGCCGCCGTCGCCGCGTGGGCGGGTGGGCCGGCCGCGGGGGTCGGGCCGGCCGCGGGGTACGGGTGGGCTCCGGGGTACGGGCGGGCGTTCGCGTCGGCCAGGCCGAGCAGGGCCAGCAGTACGGCCGTGAGCACGGCGAGGGCTCCGGCGAGGGCTCTCGGGACGGTGCGTCGTGCGCGGTGCATGCGCCGTCCCCTTCCTTCGTCGTCCTTCGCCGTCCTTCGCCGTCCTTCGTCGTGCCGGCGGCGGACCCGGGGTCCCGGCCGGGGAGTGGCGGCCTGGACCCCGGGCGGTCAGGGTTCGACCAGGCCCGCGCGGATGGCGTACCGGGTCAGTTCCAGGCGGTCGCGCAGGCCCAGCTTCTGCAGCAGGTTGGCGCGGTGGCGCTGTACGGTCTTGACGCTGATGAAGAGGATCTCGGCGATCTCCTTGGACGAGTGGCCCTCGGCCACCAGCTTCAGCACCTCCTCCTCGCGCGGCGTCAGCACCTGGTCGGGGGTCTCCTCGCCGTGGCGGACCCGGTCGAGGTAGTTGCGGATGAGCGCGGTCACCGCGCCCGGGTACAGGAACGGCTCGTCGCGCATCGCGGCCCGGCAGGCGGCGACCAGGTCCCGGTCGGCGACCGACTTGAGGACGTAGCCGCTGGCGCCGGCCTTGAGGGCCTGGAAGAAGTACTGCTCGTTGTCGTGCATCGTGAGCATCAGGATGCGCAACTGCGGTTTCATCGCGGCCATTTCGCGGGTGGCCTGGAGGCCGGTCATGCGCGGCATGGCGATGTCCAGGACCGCGAGGTCGATGTCGTGGGTGCGGGCCATCTCGATGGCCTCCGCGCCGTCACCGGCCTCGGCGACCACCTCCAGATCGGGTTCCTGGTCGAGGATCAGCCGCACCCCGCGCCGTACGAGCGCGTGGTCGTCGGCGAGGAGGATGCGGATCCTGCCGGACGTGGGTCCCGGGCCGTGGGCCTGGGCGTGGGCCTGGACCGGGGGTGGAGTCGAGTCGTCGGACATGGTCAGGGCTGCTTCCTGGGAACGGGCGCGGTGAGCCGGATCCGGGTACCGCCGCCGGGCGCGTCGGTGATGTCGAGCGCGGCCCCGATCAGCAGGGCCCGCTCGCGCATGCCGCGGATGCCCGCGCCTTCGCACGCGGCCCTGATCCCGCGGCCGTCGTCGGTGACGGCCAGTTCCACCGTGCCGTCGGTGTGCCGCAGGCCGACCTCGATGCGCCGGGCGTCCGCGTGCCGGGCCGCGTTGGTCAGGCTCTCCTGGGCGACCCGGTAGAGCACCAGCTCGGTCTCCGGCTCCAGGGCGGGCAGGTCGCCGTCGAAACGACGCAGCACCTGCAGCCCGGTGTGCGTGGCGAAGTCGGAGGTGAGCGAGGTCAGGGCGCTGACCAGGCCCAGGTCGTCCAGGACCCCGGGCCGCAGCCTGCGCACCAGGCGGCGTACCTCGTCCAGGCTCCCGCGGGTGATCTCCTGCGCCTGGTGCAGTTCCTCGCGCAGGGGCTCCCGGGCCTCGTCCGCGGCCCGCTTGAGCGCCAGCAGGACCGCGGTCATGCTCTGGCCCACCTCGTCGTGCAGTTCCTGGGCGATACGGCGCCGCTCGGCCTCCTGGGCGAGCAGCACGCGGGCGCTGCTCGTGGCCCGCTCCTGCTCGAGCCGGTCCAGCATGGCGTTGAACGTGCGGATGAGCTCCGCGACCTCGCCGCCGCCGGCCGCGGGCAGCCGCTGGCCGGGGCGCAGCAGGTCCACGGTCGTCATCAGGCGCGTGAGGCGGTCCAGGGGGGCGAGGCCCCAGCGGAGCAGGGCGGCGTTGGCGACCAGCATGACGACCAGTCCGCCGACCAGGATGACCGCCTCGGTCAGCACGACCGGCACGGAGACGGTCACCGGAGCCCACAGCAGCAGCGCGGTCGCCGAGCCGAGCACCAGCGCGTTGAGTCCGAAGATCCGCCAGAACAGCGACACCGGGGTCGCGCCTCCTTCCGTGTGTACGGCCTGCCTCCACTGTCGGGCATCGCCCTCCACTGTCGGGCATCGCGCACCCCGGTCGAGCCGCGGCCCGGGCCGGGACACCCTTGCCGGTCCCGGCCCGCGTGATGCAAGCCTGCCCGTGCGCGGGCGCCGCGTCGATGGGGTCCGGGGCCCATTTCCCCGGGCGCGGCCTACCCATGCCCGCGCCGAGTGGATCCCGCGACCCCCTGTAAATGGGGTCTGGACCCGATGGGTTCCGGCGCCGGAAGGAGCGAGGGTGGAGTCACGAACCACTCGGCCACCCCCGTCCCAAGCGAGAAGAGAGAGGGCCCCGCCATGTCGCCCGACGCCGCCCGGACCGAACCCCGCCTGGAGCGCCTGACCGCTCAGGAGGCCCGCCGGCGCCTCGAGCACGCCCGCGGGACCCGGCTGATCCAGTTGCAGGCCCTCGGCGAGACCGGGCAGAGCGCGGGCGACCCGCTGATGTCCTCGCAGCGGGACAGCATCGAGCGGGTACTCAAAGAGATCGACGAGGCCTTCGCCCGCGTCGACGCCGGCACCTACGGCACCTGCGTCGCCTGTGCCAAGCCGGTCCCGGTGGAACGCCTGGAGATCCTCCCCTACACCCGCCACTGCGTCGCCTGCCTCCGCCGCGACGCCTGACGGCACCGGCCGCCCCGGCGGGACGGCGGCGCCCGGACCGGCCGCACCGGCCGCCGGGGGCGCAACCGCCACCGGACCCGTTGGCGAAGCCGGCCGAGTGCTGCCGCCCGACCGGGCCGGGCTCCCCCGGGTGCCGTTGCCCATCCGGGCGGCGATGCCCGACCGGGTGGCGTTGCCCACCAGGGCCGCGCACCCACCGGGGTGCCGCCGCCCACCCGGGCCGTGGAGCCCCGTTGTCCCCCGTCCGTGCCTCGTCTTCTGCCCTGACCGAGGGGTGAAGTGGTGAACCAGCAGATCATCGACGACCCCGACACGCGTCTCACGCCCGAGGACCTCGCCGCGCTGCGCGAGAACCTGCACGAGCAGCGGCTGTTCCGGCAGGAGCAGTTGCAGCAGATCGCGGCCCCGTCCCGCCTGGACGACCTGATCCTCCAGCAGGCCGCCTCGCAGGTCGAGGTCCGGGTGAAGCTCGCCGCCTCCGCCCGCATGGTCCTCGCCGACGTCGAGGCGGCCCTCGGGCGCATGGACGACGGCACCTACGGCACCTGCCACCTGTGCCGGCGCCCCATCGCGCGCGAGCGCCTGGAGATCGTGCCGCAGGCCCGCTACTGCGCCCGCTGCCAGCAGGTCAGGGAGGCCGGCCAGTGACCACCGCCCACCACTCCGACCGCCCGGCCGCCCGCCGGGCCCCCGCCCGGCACCGCCCCTGGCCGCTGTGCCGGCACTGCTGCGGGGTCGCCCTCGACATGGGCAGCGCCCGCACCCGGGCATGGGTGGCGGGCCGGGGCCTGATCCTCGACGTGCCCACGGTGACCTTCCCCGGCGCGGGCGCGGTCCACCCGGTGCAGCGCGGCACCATAGTGGACACCGCGGGAGCCGCCCGGATGCTCGACCGCCTGCTCGGCCACCGCCTGCCCCGCTTCACCCGCCCGCTGGTCGTGGTGACCGCCCCCGTGCTGGACGGGGTCGCCTACCGCACCGCGGCCCGCACGGCCGTACAGGTGCTGCGGCCCCGCAGCGTCCTCACCGTGCCGAGCGCACGGGCGGTCGCACTGGGCGCGGGGGCCGACCTGTCCCGGCCGCTGCTCGTGGTGGACATCGGCGCGCACCTCACCGAGGTGGTGCTCCTCGTGGACGGCGCCGTCACCGACGCCCGCCGCACCGCGCTGGGCACCGGCGACCTCGACAGCGCGACCCCCGCCGAGATGAGCGAGGCGGTGGCGACGATGGTGACCGCGATGCTGCGCCAGGACCGTACGTCGCTCACCGTGGACGCCCTGCAGCGGGGCGCGCTGCTGGCGGGCGGCGGCGCGCTGCGGCCGGAGATCACCTACCACCTCACCGGCAGGCTGCACGCGCCGCTCAAGGCCGTGGCGGCGCCGCACACCGCCGCCGTGCGGGGTGCCGCCACCCTGCTGCGGGCCGCCCACGCCCACCCCTCGACCGGCGGCCCGGAGGCCTGCACCCCGGACCACGGTTAGCCGGCCGGCCGCCCCTCCCGTACGCACCCGGTACCCGGAGAAACCGCCCGCCTCGAGAAAGGAGGCACCCATGGCCCGCGGCATCCCCCGGGCCCAGCCGCCCCCCGACGCCCCGGACGCCCCCGACGACCTCCCCCGCTTCGTACTGTGGCGGATGCGCCGCAACCCGCTGCGCCGCACCACCGATCTCGCCCAGGCGTGGATCGCCCTCGGCCTCTTCCTGGCCGTGCTGGCGGCCGCGCCCGCAGCCATGTTCCTGGCCGGCGACACCGCGTACCGCCACTACACGGACCTGGCCGAGCACCAGCGCCAGACCAGGCAGCGGACGGCCGCCGTGCTCGTGCACGACGCGCCGCGCCACCCCGAGCCGGGCTCGGAGGAGGAGAAGCAGACCCGCTATCCGGTCGAGGTCCGCTTCACCGATCCCACCGGACGCCCGCGCACCGCGAGGACGGACGTCGTTCCGGCGCTCCCCGCCGGCAGCAGCGTCGACGTCTGGGCGGCCACCGACGGCACGATCACCGGCCCGCCCCTGACCGCCGATCAGATCCGCAGCCGCTGCATGGGCTGGGCGATCATCTCCGCTCTCGCGGTGGCGGCCGCGGGCGCCGGCGCGTACGGCCTCGCCTGCCTCTTCCTGCGCAGCCGCAACCTCGCCGCCTGGGACACCGCCTGGGCCGGCACGGCCCCGCGCTGGACCACCCCCACCTGACCGCGCGGCCCGGCCCGGACTCGCTCCCGGTCCGGACTCCCGGCTCAGGCTCCCGGTGCCGGCGGCGGCCCCGGACGCACCTGCATCCCGGGGCGGCGGCGGTGCACGGTGACGTACGAGAGTCCTCCGGCGCCCGCGGTGACGCTGCGGGTGGAGCCGTGCGGCAGCCAGAACAGGGCGCCCTCGGTCAGGGGCTGGGGCGCGTCGGCGGTGCCGCTGCCGAGGACCCCGTCCCCTGCGACGACCAGGAGCAGCACGTCCAGATCGCGCTCGGTGTGGGTGTCGATGCGCCGGCCCGCCGGCAACCGGACGACGTTGGCGTCCAGTTGCCGCCCGGACTCGGCCAGCTTCCACACCACCCCGGGCGCGGTGACCGGGCCGCCGGTGAGCGATGGGATGTCGCACAGCCGCTGGGGCGCCGGCGCGCCGGAGGCCGGGGAGTCCGCCGGGAAGTCAGCCGGCTCAGGCACCGGCCGCCGCCTTCCGGCCGATCAGGATGCACCACTGCTCGGGCCCCGACTCGACGTACTCCCATGTGAAGGCGTCCGGGTGGGTCGCCTCGAACTCGCGGCGCAGCGGCTTGGGGTCGTGGTTGTTGACCAGCGTGAAGCTCTCCCCGGGCGCGAGCCGCGCGAACCGCCCGAAGATCCGCGGGTGCCGCTGCCCGTGCGGGATCTCCCGTACGTCCACGACCGCCGGGTCCTCGGGCTCCTCACCCCTCAGCAGCCCCTCCAGATCCGCGACCAGCAGGGGCAGGTCCGCGCCGGGCAGCGCGAGCAGGGCGGGCAGCAGGACCTCCTCCTCCATGAGGAGCTGCGCGTCGAGCAGCGCCTCGGGCGCCGGGGCGTCCCCGGCCGGGTCGAGGCGGCGGCGGAGCGCGGCGGCGGAAGTGCGCAGGGCGCGCACCAGCAGCCGGGTCTCGGCGGCCCCGGAAGCGGCGCCGTACAGGGTCCGGTCGCAGGCGTCCAGGTAGCGGTGCAGCTCGTCGGGGATCGCCCCCTCCCGCAGTCGCTGGTGGACGAGCCGGAGCGCGCGCCGGGCGTGAACGGCCGGATCGGTCTCGGTGGACTCGATGTAGATCTCGGAAGGCGGCGCCATGGTGCTCCTTCGTCCTCGCTGCGTGGTCGCTGTCCGACCCCTCGGGCCGGGGCCCTAATTATTACATGTACGATTCGTAAAAAAGCAGCCTCGTGAGAGGAGGCAGGCCATGACCTACGTGATCGCGCAGCCCTGCGTGGACGTCAAGGACAAGGCGTGCGTCGAGGAGTGCCCGGTCGACTGCATCTACGAGGGCGAGCGTTCCCTCTACATCCACCCCGACGAATGCGTCGACTGCGGGGCCTGCGAGCCGGTCTGCCCGGTGGAGGCCATCTTCTACGAGGAGGACCTCCCGCAGGAGTGGAAGGACTACGAGCGGGCCAACGTGGAGTTCTTCGACGACCTCGGCTCCCCCGGCGGCGCCGCCAAGCTCGGCCTCATCGAGCGCGACCACCCGCTGATCGCCGCCCTGCCGCCGCAGCAACAGCGGCAGGAGCAGCAGCCGCAGTAGCCGCAGCCCTGACCCCGGCCGGTCCCGCACCCCCGTCCCGCACTGATCCGTCGTACCCCGCCCAGGAGGAACTCCCATGCACACAGCCCGAGTCGGCGCCGGCACCCGCCGTCGCGCCCCCGTCCCCAACGGCCCCACCGCCGAGGTCCTCGTCCCCGCCGGCGCCTCCGAGCAGGTCGCCGTCCTCCACGTCGAGCTGCCGCCGGGCGCCGCACTGCCCGAGCACGACCACGGCGCCTCGCAGATCGCGCTGATCCCCGTCACCGGCACGGTCGAGCTGGGCCACGAGGGCAGGTCCCGTACGCTCACGGCCGGTTCTGTCGCGCACATCGCCACCGGCGAGCGCGTCACGCTCGCCAACCCCGGTACGGAACCCGCCTCGTTGATGGTCGTGGCCTCGCCCCCGGAGTTCGCCGGGCGCATCGAGTCCTGGCCGGAGGCCTGACCGGCGGTGCGGGCGCCCCTCACCCGTCCGGCGCGGTGCGCAGCAGGATGAGGGCGATGTCGTCGTGGCGGGGCGCGCTGCGCCGGGCGTGGCGGACCAGGGCGTCGGCGACGTCCTCCAGGTCCTCCCGGCCTCCGGCACGGGCGAGTTCGCGCACCAGCGCCCCGGTGGCCTCGTCGAGGTCGACGCCCGGCGCCTCGACGAGGCCGTCCGTGTAGAGGGCGAGCACCGCGCCGGGCGGCAGCGTGACCGGCACGGTGGTGTAGTCGGCGTCGGGGTCGATGCCCAGCAGCAGTCCGGGCGGCACGTCCACCACCTCGGTACGGCCGTCCGGATGGCGCAGCAGGGGCGGCGGATGGCCGGCGGTGGCGAACCGGGCGCGCCGGCGGCCGGGTTCGAGGTGGGCGATCAGGCAGCTGGTGAACAGGCCGGACTCCAGGTCGGTCAGCAACCGGTTGGTGCGGGCGAGTACGTCGCCCGGGGACGCCCCGCCCGTGGCGTGGGCGTGCACGGCGGTGCGGACCTGGCCCATGAGGGCGGCGGCCGTGGGGTTGTGTCCCTGGACGTCGCCGACCGCCGCCACGGCGCAGTCGGGGCCGCACCGGATCAGGTCGTAGAAGTCGCCGCCGATGTCGAGACCGTCGCCCGCGGGCAGGTAGCGGGTGGCCGTGGCCAGACCGGAGACGCGCGGCAGCACGCGGGGGAGCAGGCTGTTCTGCAGGGCGTGGGCCAGGGTGTGCTTGGCGTCGTAGTGCCGGGCGCGGGCCAGGGACTGGGCGAGCAGCCCCGCCAGCGACGTCAGCAGGGCCCGCTCGGCGGGTGCGAACGGGTGCGGCCGGTCGTAGCCGAGCACGAGGGTGCCGACCGGGCGGCCGGAGGCGATCAGCGGCAGGAAGGCCCAGGCGGCCATGGTGTCCAGGGGCGAGACCTGCAGACGGGCGTGTTCGAGGTCGGTCACGCTGCCGAAGAAGCGGGGCACGCCCGAGGCGAGCACCTGTGCGGTCGGGCTGCCGGAGGACAGCGGCGCCGCGTCGAAGCGGTCCATGAGCTCGCCGGGCCAGCCGCGGTGGGTGATGACGCGCAGCCGTCCGTCCTCGGCCGCCAGCAGGGCCATCGCGCTCGGCCCGAAGGCGGGCACGATCTGGTCGGCGACCAGTTCGCCCACGTCCCGCACACCGGCGGCCTCGGCGAGCGCCGAGGCGAGGTGGGTGAGGTTGTAGAGCGCCGTGGCGCCCAGCGGCTCGGCCCGGGGCGGCGGCTGGGCCGGGGAAGGATCGCACTCGGGCCCGGCGGGTTCAGCCGCGGACGGCCGGGCGGGCGCGGAGGCGGGTGTGATGTGCACGCTGATGCCGCCGTGGTCCGGGTAGAGCTGGAAGAACAGCCGGGTGTCCGGCGGGCGCCGGGCGGTGAAGGAGGTGGGCAGCCGGGCCACCACCGCCTCCCGGTAGCGGTCCTCGAACACCGGGTCGCGCAGCCACAGCAGCACCTCCCACGGCCGCCTGCCGAGCAGCACCGCGGCCCCGGCGCCGACCAGGTCGGCCGCCGCGGAGTTGATGAAGGTGATCCGGCCGTCCAGGTCGAGCGCGCAGCAGCCCACGGGCAGCCGCTGGGCGAACCCGAGCGCGGCGGCCGCCTGCGCCGGGTCGGACTCGCGCGGCACCGGCGAGGACAGCAGCCGCGGCTCGTCCCCGGTCACCAGCGGGAGTCCTTCGCCGGCGGCCTCGCGCAGCACCCCGGCCCCGCGCCGGCAGCACGCCTCGATGGTCTCCCGCTCGGCCGCGCTGAGCTGCGGCGGGTGCCACACCGGCCACAGCAGCACGATGCCGCCCCACACGGTCTCGTCGTCCGCGATCGGGGCGGCGGCCAGCATGAAGTCGTACGGCAGGATGATGCCGAGCCGGGGGTAGCGGCGGGCCAGTTCCTCCTGGCTGCCGAGCCACACCAGTTGCCGCATCCGCATCGCGTCCGCCACGGGGACCGGCTCCTGGAGCGGGATCCGCTCCCAGGGGGCGGTGATCCGCCGGGACGCCCCGGACGCCGCCGCGAGCCGCAGCGTCCGCTCTCCGGGCGGCAGCAGGAACAGCAGGCCCACGGACGCCCCGGTCATCCCCACCACGTCGGCGAGCACGGCGTCGATGGCCTCCGCGTGCTTGGCGGGGGCCGCCTCGGGCCGGGCGCGGCGCCGCACGGTGCTCACCGGCCCCGGTGTCGGCCCCGGTGCCGGTCCCGCCGCAGCTGACGTACACGAACACCGACATAACGCACGACTGCACGCATATACGGACCATACGCCAGCCGTCCCGCACCGGCACCCGTCGCCCCCGTGACCGTCCCATGTCAACGGATCGGCATCGAGCACCCTGGGAAAACTGCCGGGAACCGGCAATGCGGATGATCGATCAAAACCGGCATCATGACGCCCGGGGGAGCACTGCGAAGGGTTCCGGTGCCGGACTCCGGCAGATGCCTGACCCGTAAACGGAACCCACGGGGGGCAGTGCTCCGCCCCAGGCCGCCATGTGCCCGTGCCCGTCGCCCCCGGTTCGTCACTCGTCGTCACACCGTCGTCGTCAAGGACGTATGCCATGGATGTCATCGGCGCGCTCGCCGCGGCCTGTCTGATCCTCGTGCTCCTCGTGCTGCTCACCTTCTCCCGGCTGTTCCGGAAGGTGGAGCAGGGCAAGGCGCTGATCGTCTCCAAGACACGACGGGTCGACGTGACCTTCACCGGACAGGTCGTGCTGCCGGTGCTGCACAAGGCCGAGATGATGGACATCTCGGTGAAGGCCATCGAGATCACCCGCTCCGGGCGTGACGGACTCATCTGCCGGGACAACATCCGCGCCGACATCCGCATCTCGTTCTTCGTCCGGGTCAACAAGACCGCGCAGGACGTCATCAAGGTCGCCCAGGCGGTCGGCACCGCCCGCGCCAGCGACCAGTCCACGCTGCAGGAGCTGTTCCACGCGAAGTTCTCCGAGGCGCTGAAGACCGTCGGCAAGCAGATGGACTTCACCGACCTCTACACCAAGCGCGAGGAGCTCCGCTTCCAGATCATCGAGCTGATCGGCGTCGACCTCAACGGCTACCACCTCGAGGACGCGGCGATCGACTACCTGGAGCAGACCCCGCTCGCCCAGCTCGACCCCTCCAACGTCCTCGACGCCCAGGGCATCCGCAAGATCACCGAGCTGACGGCGATCGAGCACGTGCGCACCAACGAGGCCCAGCGCACCGAGCAGAAGGAGATCACCCGGCAGGACGTCGACGCCCGCGAGGCCATCCTCGAACTGGAGCGCCGGCAGGCCGACGCCGAGATCAAGCAGAAGCGCGAGATCGAGACCTCCCGCGCCCGCGAGGAGGCCGAGACCGCCCGCGTGGTCGAGGAGGAGC
Organism: Streptomyces anandii JCM 4720; assembly: GCF_014650655.1. GTDB lineage: Bacteria > Actinomycetota > Actinomycetes > Streptomycetales > Streptomycetaceae > Streptomyces > Streptomyces anandii. Next base: position 145,561 of record NZ_BMVJ01000011.1, on the reverse strand, counting down.
GGCTGCGCGCCCAGGGCGCCTTCCTGCGCACCGAGGAACAGCTCGGCGTCCAGCGCGAGAACCAGGCCCGCGAGGTCGCCGTCGCCGCGAAGAACCGCGAGCGGGTCATCGCCGTGGAGAACGAGCGCATCGAGAAGGACCGCATGCTGGAGGTCATCGCCCGCGAGCGGGAGACCCAGCTGACCCGCATCGCCGCCGAGAAGGAGGTCGAGGCGAACAAACGGGAGATCGCCGAGGTCGTGCGCGAGCGGGTGGCCGTGGACCGTACGGTCGCCGAGCAGGAGGAGTCGATCAAGAAGCTGCGCGCCGTGGAGCAGGCGGAGCGCGAGCGCCAGGCCGTGATCATCGCCGCCGAGGCCGAGGCGCAGGAGAGGCTGGTCAAGGACATCAAGGCCGCCGAGGCCGCCGAGCAGGCCGCCACCCACCGCGCGGCCGAGGAACTCACCCTCGCCGAGGCCCGGTTGAAGACCGCCGACCTCGACGCCCGCGCCAGGCTGCGCCTCGCGGAAGGGCTGCAGGCCGAGGCCGCCGCCGAGGGCCTGGCCGCCGTCCAGGTCCGCGACAAGGAGGCCGAGGTCGTCGAGAAGTCCGGCCGCGCCGAGGCCGAGGCCACCCAGGCCAAGGCGCTCGCCGAGGCCCGGGGTACCGAGGCCCTGCTGCGCGCGGAGGCGGAGGGCGCCCAGGCCAAGGCGCTCGCCGAGGCCACCGCGATCGGCGAGAAACTGAAGGCGGAGGCGGCCGGCCTGACCGAGAAGGCGGCGGCGATGGCCGCCCTGGACGAGGCCTCGCGCGGCCACGAGGAGTACCGGCTGCGCCTGCAGGCCGAGAAGGAGATCCGCCTGGCCGGCCTGGAGGTGCAGCGGCAGGTCGCCGAGGCGCAGGCCACGGTCCTGGCCACCGGTCTGGAGAACGCGGACATCGACATCGTCGGCGGCGACTCGGTCTTCTTCGACCGGCTGGTGTCCTCGGTGTCGCTCGGCAAGGGCGTCGACGGGTTCGTCGAGCACTCCGCGACCGCTCGGGCGCTGGCCCAGCCCTACCTGGACGGCTCGGCGAGCCTCGCGGACGACCTCGGCCGGATCCTCGGCCAGGTCTCCACGGCCGACGTGCAGAACCTGACCGTGTCCGCGCTGCTGATGCGGCTGATGAAGTCGGACGGCACCCGGGCCGGGCAGCTCCAGCAACTGCTCGACCGGGCGGGCGAGCTGGGCCTGGCGGACACCCCGCTGACCGCGCTCACCGCCGTCAACGGCACCGCGGCCAGGAACTGACCCCGTCCCCGCCGGACACCCGCGGGCACCTCCTTCGAAGGGACTCAACGACCCATGGCAACGGTCCTGGAGACGGGTCCGC
>NZ_BMVJ01000011.1:139832-144175 GCF_014650655.1 Streptomyces anandii JCM 4720 | reverse complement strand
ACGACGGTCCGCAGGACGGCCCGAACGACGGCCCGAACGACGGTCCGCAGGCCGCTCCACGCGGCGACGCGCACGGCGGCCCGCGCGAAGGGACGCGGCCCGCGCGGTCCGGCAGCGCCGAAACCGCCGGCACCGCGGGCGCGGTCGGCACCAACGGCGACGCCGTGGACGCCGGAGCGTACGAGGTCCTGCGCGACCGTCTCGCCGCCCGGGCCGCCGAACTCGCCCGCGGCGCCGAACTCCTCAACGCCCGCCGGGCCGGGGAGTTCGGCGCCCCGCGCCTGGAACTCGCCGGGACCGGCCGGCTGCGAACCGGCCACCCGTGCGTACCGCGCGACGTCGTCGCCGTGGCCGGCCGCCTGCTGTTCGGGTACGACGGCGGCCGCCCCGACCCGGCGGCCGGCGACGTGCTCGCGCTGTACGACCGCGACCTGAACCGGCTGCCCGAGGACGCGGTCTCCGGACTCCTCGACGACCCCGCGTTCGTGCGGGAGTTCGCGGCCCTGCACCGCTACTACCGCCAGGCCGGGCTGCTGCGCCTGCACCGCGCCGAGAGCCGTCTGCTCGCGGTCTTCCGCACCGGCGAGAAGGCCGACGACATCCGCGCGCTGCGCTGGGACCTGACCGACGACGGCCGGGCCGTCTTCCTCGACGCGCTCGGCGACCGCGACCACGTGCCACCGCCCGCCCACGACTTCGGGTGGACGGAGGCGGCCCGCGCCGCCCACCGACCCGGACGGCACCCGCACGTGGCGATCCGCGACGGGGACGACGAGCTGTACGTCTCGACGGTCGGCGGCTTCCTCACCGTCAAGACCGAGGACGACACCGAGACCGCCGAAGGAATCCACAGCGAGCCGGTCGACGAGCCGCTGCAGGCGCTCGCCGACGCCGGGATCGCGCACGCGCGCGTGGGCGCCCTGATCCTGCTCCGCGTCCGCCCCTACAAGGAGGCCGCGGACCGCCACCTGGTCTTCAACACCCTCACCCGCACGGTCGTCCGGCTCGACGGCGTCGGGCAGGGCTGCCGCCGCCTCCCCGACGACCAGGGCATCGTCTTCCCCGGCGGCTACTGCCTGGCCGACGGCACCCACAAGACGTACGAACTCGACACGCGCGGGCTGGAGTTCGAGCGCGAGGTGCGCTCCCCGTACGGGGAGGACGTGCTGTACGCCTTCCACGACCGCGCCGAGGGCCGCAGCCTCCTGCTGTCGTACAACGCCCTCCGCAAGGAGGCCGCCACCCCGCTGGTCTGCCACGGCTGGGCCCTGTTCGACGACGGTGCGCTGATGGTCCTGCGCGCCGACCCCTCCGGGGCGGCCGGGTCGTCGCCCGAGCCGGCCCGCGTCCACCCGGTCCAGCAGTGGACCTCCCCCTACGTCTCCGACACCCACGCGGCCGCCGCCGCGGCGGCCTCCGGCACGAGCCCGTTCGCCCGGGTGGGCAACGCCGACCTCGTGCGCGGCATCTCCGACTGCCTCTCCGTGGCCCGCGCGGCCGCCGCCACCACGCCCACCGTGGAGGTCTACGAGGCGCTGGTGGCCGCCTGCGTCCGCGCGGCCGACACCCACCACTGGCTGGGCGAGGCCGGCCTCGGGGACCTGCGCACCCCGCTGGAGGCGGTGCGCGAGACCGCCGGGCAGGTGCTGGCCGAGTTCCGCACCGTGCGCACGCTGACCGCCCGCGCCGCCGAGGCGCTCGACGAGGCCGCCGAACGGCTGGCCGCCGTGGTGCGCCGACTGCGTGGCGAGGCCCCGCGCGGCGCCGCCGCCTGGGTCGACGGCCTCACCGAACTGCGCCGCGCGCAGGGTCACTTGCTGGCCCTGAAGGAGATGCGGTACGCCGACACCGCGCGCATCGACGAACTCGCCGCCGGCGCCGGGGCCGACCTCGCCGCGTTCGGCAGGCGCGCGGTCGCCCACCTCGCCCGCGAGGACGCCTTCGCCGAGCAACGGCAGGAGGTCGAACGGCTCGCCGCGGACGCCGAGTCGATCACCAGCACGGCCGGGGCCGCCCCGCTCGCGAAACGGCTCGACGGCCTCGCCGCCACCCTGCGCACCGTCACGGAGGTCGTCACCGGCCTCGACATCGCCGACGCCACCGTGCGCACCTCCGTACTGGAGCGCGTCGCCGAGGTTCTGGGCGGCGTCAACCGCGCCCACGCCCTGCTAGGCGCCCGCCGCCGGGAGCTGCGCGACAGCGAGGGCCGCGCGGAGTTCGCCGCCGAGTTCACCCTGCTCGGCCAGTCGGTCACCGGCGCCCTGGCGGCGGCCTCCACCCCCGAGGCCTGTGACGAGCAACTGTCCGTCCTGCTCGTCCAGTTGGAGAACCTCGAGTCCCGCTTCGCGGAGTTCGACGACTTCCTCGACCGGCTGGCGGCCCGGCGCACCGAGGTCTACGACGCCTTCGCCGCCCGCAAGCAGACCCTGCTGGACGCCCGGGCCCGCCGCGCCGGACAGCTCACGGCCTCGGCCGGCCGGGTCCTGGAGACGATCGTGAGGCGCTCCGCCGCACTCGCGGACACGGAGGCCGTCAGCACCTTCTTCGCCTCCGACCCGCTGGTCGCCAAGGTCCGCCGCACCGCGGAGGAACTGCGCCGACTCGGCGACCCGGTGCGGGCGGAGGAGCTGGACGGCAGGCTGCGCGCCGCCCGCGAGGAGGCGGCCCGCGCCCTGCGCGACCGCACCGACCTCTACGCCGACGGCGGCCGCACCATCCGCCTGGGCGGCCACCGCTTCGCCGTCACCACCCAGCCCCTCGACCTCACCCTCGTCCCGCACGGCGACGGCCTCGCCTTCGCCCTGACCGGCACCGACTACCGCGCCCCCGTCACCGACCCGGACTTCGCGGCCACCCGCCCCTACTGGGACCGCCACCTGCCCTCCGAGTCCCCCGAGGTGTACCGCGCCGAGCACCTGGCCGCCCGGCTGCTGCGCGAACACGGGCCCGCCGCGCTCGGACAGGCCCGCGACCTGCCCGATCTGGTCCGCGCGGCCGCGGAGGAGGCATACGACGAGGGATACGAGCGGGGCGTCCACGACCACGACGCCACCGCCCTGCTCACCGCCCTGCTGCCCCTGCACGAGCGGGCGGGCCTCCTGCGCCACGAACCGGCCGCCCGGGCCGCCGCCCAGCTCTTCTGGGCCCACGCCACCACCCCCGCCGAACGGGCCGCCTGGACCCGCCGCGCCCTCTCCCTGGCCCGCGCCCGCGCCGCCTTCGGCCCCGGCACCGCGACCGCCGTCGCGGACCTGGAGGCGGAACTGACCGAGGCGATCGCCGACCGGGAACGGCAGGTGACCGCCACCGGTGAGCCGAACGCGGCGCCGCTCACGGTCACCGCGCCGGCGGCGCCCACGGCCGCCGCAGAGCTCGCCGCCCGGGCGGCGGCGTACCTCGTCGAGGAGCTGACGACCGGGCCCGGGGGCTTCGTCGTCGGCGCGGCCACCCGCGCCCTGCTGGACAGGTTCCGCCGCGGCGCGGGCGGTCCGGCCTACGACGAGGACCTCGCCGCCCTCGACGACCTGGCCGCACGCCGGCAGCTCGCCGAGGCCTGGCTGTCGGCGTACGTCACGGCGACCGGCGTGAGCACCACCGAGGGCGACCTCGCCGAGGCGGTGGCCGTGGAACTCTGCCCCGGACTTCCCCGCTACGAGTCGGAGGTCTCCCCCGAGACCACGGTCGAGGGCCTGCTCGGCACCCACCCGCGCCTCACCGGCGGACGCCTCACCCTGCGGATCGACGAGTTCCTCGCCCGCACCGCCCGCTTCCGCACCCGCGAGGTGCCCGCCTTCCGCGCCTACCGGCGCCGCCGCACCGAACTGGTCACCGCCGAGCGCGCCCGGCTGCGCCTGGACGACCACCGCCCGCGCGCCCTGACGTCCTTCGTGCGGGGCCGGCTCGTCGACGAGGTCTACCTGCCGCTCGTCGGCGACAGCCTGGCCCGCCAGCTCGGCACCGCGGACGGCGGCGGACGCACCGACACCGGCGGCCTGCTGCTGCTCGTCTCGCCGCCCGGCTACGGCAAGACGACGCTGATGGAGTACGTCGCCGACCGGCTCGGTCTGATGATGGTGCGGATCAGCGGCCCCGCGCTGGGCCACGGAGTCACGTCACTGGACCCCGCCGAGGCCCCGAACGCCACCTCGCGCCAGGAGGTCGAGAAGATCAACTTCGCGCTGGCGGCCGGCGCCAACACCCTCCTGTACCTGGACGACATCCAGCACACCTCGCCGGAGCTGCTGCAGAAGTTCATCCCGCTGTGCGACGCCACCCGCCGTATCGACGGCGTGTGGGAGGGCGAACCCCGCACCTACGACCTGCGGGGCAAGCGCTTCGCCGTG
>NZ_BMVJ01000011.1:123818-139811 GCF_014650655.1 Streptomyces anandii JCM 4720 | reverse complement strand
TGCATGGCCGGCAACCCCTACACCGAGTCCGGCGACCGTTTCCGCGTCCCCGACATGCTCGCCAACCGCGCCGACGTCCAAAACCTCGGCGACGTCCTCACCGGCAAGGAGGACGTCTTCGCGCTCAGCTTCCTGGAGAACGCGCTCACCGCGAACCCCGTCACGGCGCCGCTGGCCGGCCGAGACCGCCGCGACCTGGAGGTGCTCATCGCGCTGGCCGCCCGGCCGGACGGCGCGCCCACCCCCACCGAGCGGCTCACCCACCCCTTGGAACCGGCCGAACTCGAGCGGATCACCGCCGTGCTGCGGCACCTGCTGACCGTCCGCGAGACGGTCCTCGCCGTCAACGCCGCCTACGTCGCCTCCGCCGCCCAGGCGGACGCCACCCGCACCGAGCCGCCGTTCCGCCTCCAGGGCTCCTACCGGACCATGAACCGGATCGCCCGGCGCGTCCGCCCGGTCATGAACGACGCGGAACTCGCGGCGGCCGTGGACGACCACTTCACGGCCGAGGCCCAGACCCTCACCAGCGGCGCCGAGGCCAACCTCCTCAAGCTCGCCGAGCTGCGCGGCACGCTCACCCCGGAGCAGGCCGCCCGCTGGGCCGAGCTGAAGGAGGCGTACACCCGCGCCCGGTCCCTCGGCGCGCCCACCGCGGACCCGATCGACCGCGCCACCTCGGCCCTGGCCCTGCTGGCCGACCGCCTCGCGGCCATCGAGACCGCACTCACGGCGGCCACCTCGCGTACGGAGGCGGACCGGCCGTGGCCGGGGCTGCCCTAGCCCTGGCGGGCCGGGCGGCTCTGGGGGGTGCCGTATCCCGGGGCCTGGGGGTACTGCTGCTGGTACTGCTGCGGGTGCTGCGAGTACGGGGGCTGCTGGCCCGGCTGGGGGTGCCACCGCTGCTGGGGGGCCTCGGCCGGCGCGTAGGCGCCGGGCTCGGCGGCCTGCGGGTGCCGGGGCTGCTCGGCCGGACCGCCGTAGCCGCCGAAACCGTCGCGGAAACCGTCGCCGTAACCGTTGACGTAGCCGCCGAACCCGCCGCCGTGCCCGTCCACGGCGATCTGGCCGTCCTGGCCGTCCTGTCCGCCCTGCCCGCCCTGTACGTCGTGCCCGTCGGGGGTCTGCTGGGGGCGCGAGGCGTTGGCCGCGTGCGCCGCGTGCGCGCCGCGCGCCGGGACGGTCAGCAACGGAGCCAGCGGCCCGCCGCTCAGCCGCTCCACGAGCGTCAGCGCCACCCCGCGCCCGCCCAGGACGACCAGCAGCGCCACGACGCTTCCGACCACCGCGCCGACCGCCACGTCGTGCGGGTAGTGCGCGCCCACGTACACCCGGGAGGCGCCCATCGCCACCGCCGTCAGCAGTGCGACCGAGCCCAGCCGGCGGCTCACCAGCAGCAGGGCCACGGTGAACGCGAAGGCGACCGTGGTGTGGTTGCTGGGGAAGGCGTAGTCGTCCATCGGAGGACACGCCTCGATCAGGAAGTCGTGCGGCAGGGCGCGGCAGGGCCGGGGCTCCTCGAAGTACGACTTGATCCCGCTGTTGGCGATGTACGCGATGACGACGGCGAACGGCGCGCACAGCACCGTGGCCATGGTCGCCGCGCTCCCCTCGCGCCGGGCCCGCCACCAGGCGACCAGCAGGAACACCGCGAAAAGACCGATGCCGTAGCTCGTGAAGGCGGACACCGGGCCGTTGAGCCACTGCGTGTGGCGGGCGAAGTCGGTGACCTCCGTGTACAGGCCGCCGTCTATGGCCGCGCCGTCGAGGGCCTGCACGGTCGGGGAGGAAGTCGTCATCGAGTGGATCTCCGAGCCATGGTTCAGGTGCGGGCGTGCGGGATGAACACACGATGGCACAGGGCGGATACCTGGGTGTACGCGAGGCGTTCGGAAGGTGAAACGTCTACAGATCCGTAGACGCTATCAGGCCCGGCCGGCGCCCGCCCCTTTGGCGATCCGCCGGCCCACGGGTTTTGCTGGACCGGGGGCCACCGCCGCGAGGGGGAAGGCGTACGGCATGAACACGGGCAACCAGGAACACGGCCAGGGCCACGGTCACGGCCCCGCCGGGCACTCGCACGGGGTGTCGGCGGACGCCGACCGCCGCTGGCTGGGTGGCGCCCTCGCCCTGATCATCGCGTTCATGGCGGCGGAGGTGGTCGTGGGTGTGGTGGCGAGCTCGCTGGCCCTCGTCTCCGACGCGGCGCACATGCTCACCGACGCCGCCTCGATCGTGCTCGCCCTGGTCGCGATGCGGCTCGCGGCCCGCCCGGCGCGCGGCGGCTTCACCTACGGCCTCAAACGCGCCGAGATCCTCTCCGCCCAGGCCAACGGCCTCGCCCTGCTGCTCCTGGGCGCCTGGCTGGCGTACGAGGCGGTGCGGCGGCTGGTCAGCCCGCCCCCGGTGCGGGGCGGCCTGATGCTGGCCACCGCGCTCGTGGGCATCGTCGTCAACGTCCTCGCCGGCTGGTTCATCTCCCGGGCCAACCGCACCTCGCTCAACGTCGAGGGCGCCTACCAGCACATCCTCAACGACCTCTTCGCCTTCATCGGTACGGCGATCGCGGCACTCGTCGTCGTGCTCACCGGCTGGGCCCGCGCCGACGCCGTGGCCACGCTGGTCGTCGTGGCGCTGATGGCGAGGGCCGGCTACGGGCTGGTCAGGGACTCGGGCCGGATCTTCCTGGAGGCGGCGCCGGCGGGCCTCGACCCGGACGTGATCGGCGACGAGCTGGTGGCGCAGCGGTCCGTGGTCGAGGTGCACGACCTGCACGTGTGGACGATCACCTCGGGCGAGCCCGCCCTCTCCGCACACGTCCTGGTCGAGCCGGGTGGCGACTGCCACGCCGTACGCCGGAACATGCAGCGGCTGCTCAGCGACGCCCACGGCATCAGCCACGCCACGCTCCAGGTCGACCACCTCGGCGAGGACGCGGCGTCCGGCGGACTGCTCCAGATCACCGCCCCGCCGGCGTCCCCGGGCGAGCCGGGGGCACACGGCGACCCCGACCGCACGAGCCCCGCGGACGACACCCACGGCCCGGTCCACCGCCCGGGCCCGCACGAGCACTGAGGCCGCCGCGGCAAGCCGTACCCGGGCAGCCGCAGTGGGCCGGCCGTAGTGGGCCAGTCGTAGTGGGCCGGCCGTAGTGGGCCAGTCGTAGTGGGCCAGTCGTAGTGGGCCGGCCGTAGTGGGCAAGTCCTCGCGTGTGCCCCGAGTTCCCGGGTATACGCCTGGAGGGATCAGACGGGGAGGGTCCGGGGTGCGAGGCGGGTCGTATGGAGCAGGCGTCGAGCGGTGAGGAGCGGCGGTCGTCGCCGGTACGAAGGCCGGTGGCGACGGCTGTCGCGTACGACGGGAGCCCGCAGAGCATCGCGGACGCCCGGGCCGTCGCCCGTGAGTTCCTCACCGAGGTGCAGTCCGTCCACGGGCTGCCGGTGTCGGCCCGGGCGATGGGCATGGTGCAGCTGGTGGTGAGCGAGCTGGTGACCAACGCCTGCAAGTTCGCGCCCGGCCCCTGTCTGCTCAACCTGGAGATGGACCATGGGGCCGTGGAGATCACGGTCTGGGACACCGACCCCGCGCTGCCCGTGGCACGGGCAGCCGATCCCGGCCGGGTGGGGCAGCACGGCCTGGAGATCATCATGGCGGTGAGCCAGAGCTTCGAGGTCCACCGCGAGCCGGTCGGCAAACGCATCAAGGCGGCGGTCGTACTGGCCGACGACCCCGGGGGCGACGCGGCGGGCCGCATGCCCTGAGCGCGTACGTCCGGTCGTGTACGTCCTGTCGCGTATGTCCTGTCAGGGGTCGCGGGACGGTACGAGCGGCAGGTCGTCCGTGTAGGCGTTCACGGGCCGCTCCACCTTCTTCACGGTACGGGCGTCCAGCGCGGCCACGGCCGAACGGGTGCCCAGGGTGCCCTGCGGGTGCCAGGTCCCGGTGACGGCGACCCAGGTGTCGGCGGGGATGGCCGGGCCGCCGTGGACGCGTACCTTGACGGACTGCGCGTCGGCCGCGCAGCAGGAGATGATGATGCGGGTCAGGTCCCAGCCGTCGCCGCCCTTGGCGGGCGTCACGAACCCGGTCATCCGCACCTCACGCCCCTTGATCGCCAGCTCGCGGTCCTGCTGCACCCGGCGGGTGAAGTCGCTGAGGGTGATCGGCAGCGGTGAGGCCGCGGGCAGCGGATCGAAGTCCGACTGCCGTGCCACGGCCTTGGGGGCCTCGCGGGCGGCCGTGTAGGCGCCGAGGGCGGGCGGGGCGTAGACCAGCAGGCTCACCGCGGGGAGGAACAGCAGCCAGGCGACGCGCGGCACACCGGAGTGGTCGTGGCCGTGGTGGCTCTCGCCACCATGACCGCGGCGGTCCAGAGCCGCGCTCGCCACCCCCAGCAGGACGAGCACCACGCCCGACGCGATGAGCATGGGCCGCATCTGCTCCTTGACGTACCGGAGGTAGAGGTCGCTGAAGAGGCAGGCGTGCAGGAGACCGAGGCCGCTGAGGACGAGCAGGAGGACCTGGAGGTGGCGTTTCACAGCAGGAACCCTCCGATCAGCACGCTGCACAGCACGGCCACGACCATGGTGGCCGCGGAGAAGCGCATCGCGAACGGCCGCCCGAACGTGCCGGCCTGAAGGGCGATCAGCTTCAGGTCCACCATGGGCCCGACGACGATGAACGTCAGCCGCGCGAGCGGCGAGAACCCGGTGAGCGAGGCGGCCACGAACGCGTCGGCCTCCGAACACACGGCGAGCAGCACGGCGAGCCCGGCCAGGAACAGCACCGACAGCCAGGTGGAGCCGGAGAACGTGTCGAGCACGGAGCGCGGCACGGCCACGTTGAAGGTGGCCGCGGCCATCGCCCCGACGACGAGGAAGCCGCCCGCGTGCAGGAAGTCGTACTGGAAGCCGCGCCGGAACTCGTCCCAGCGGCTGTGTCCCTCCTGGTGCCCGGTGTGCCGTACGGCGGGGCGCAGCCACTCGTCGCGGCCGAGCCACAGCCACAGCCAGCCCATCACGGCCGAGGCGGCGAGGGAGGCGAGCAGCCGGGCCAGGACCATGGCGGGGTTGCCGGGGAAGGCGATGGCGGTCGCGGTCAGGACGACGGGGTTGACGGCGGGCGCCGACAGCAGGAACGCGAACGCGGCGGCCGGGGTGACCCCGCGCCCGATCAGACTGTTGGCCACCGGCACCGAGGCGCACTCGCAGCCGGGCAGCACCACCCCGGCGATCCCGGCGACGGGGACGGCGAGCGCGGGCCGCTTGGGCAGGATCCGGTCGAACACCCGGGCCGGCACGAAGGCGTTGATGGCGCCGGACAGGGCCGTACCGAGCAACAGGAAGGGCATGGCCTGCATGGTGATGGCGAGACAGACCGTCCGCCACGCCTGCACCGCGGGGGTGCCGGCCCACCCGCGGGTGACGAAGAAGACCACGTCGAGGAGGGTGACGGCGCCCAGCGCCAGCATCATCCAGAACCGGACCCGGCCGCGCCCGGCCTCGGCGCCCGCCCCTGTCCGGGCGGTGACCACCGGAGCCACCGCGGTCGCGGTGACCGCCCCGGCCTCCTCGGCCAGTCCGTCTGCCCTGTGCATGTCCCAGCTCCGAACGTCGGGTGCGTGGAGCGAACATAACCGCTGCGGGTAAGGAGAAGCCCCGACGGCACACCGGGACGGGGAGGGCGTACTGTGCCGTCTGCTGCGCGTGGGCGCAGAGGGATGCCAGGGGCGTCCGCGAGTCTCACCGGAGAAACCGTGCGGTCACCGATACCGAGCAGGACCACGAAGCGCCACTCCTCCCGTCGCGGCGCGGCCGCCACCGCGGCGGCGATCGCCGCGACGACCGCGACGACCGCGGCGGCGGCACTCGGACTCGGCCTGGCGGCCGCCGCGCCGGCCTCGGCGTCGACGTTCGACTGGTCCGTGACCTGCTCCCAGGTGACCGTCGATCTCACGGGCTACAACGACCTGGTCGTCCAGGTCGTCGAGGTCACCGCGAACGGCAAGGACCTGGCCCCCGCCTCCACCTTCCGCGACGAGTTCCACAAGACCTACGCCGTCCCGGCGCACGCCAAGCCCCTCGCCATCCGCGTCACGGTCCAGGCGGGCAGCGAGGACGGCAAGTCCTTCGACGAAACGAAGACCTCCCCGACCTGCGACGCCCAGCCCCCCACGTCGAGCACACCGGCACCGGCCGGAACCCCCACCGTGAGCGGCTCGACCGCGTCGACGGCGACCGGCTCGACGGCATCGACCGGCAGCGCACCCTCTCCGAACGGCGCCTCCCCCACCCCGGTGCCGAGCACATCACCGACCACCCCGGCCCCACCCCTGGCCGACACGGGCGCCTCGGACTCCACTCCCCTGATCGCGGCGGCAGCCACCACCATGGCCCTGGCCGGCACGGCCCTCCTGGTGACCACCCGCCACCGCAGGAGGAGGACGCGGCCCTGATCCCGCGGCGCATACATCTGCCCGACGACTCGGGGCGCAGGGCTGCCCCACCGTGCCCGCAGGAGCGGCGCGGAAGTGTCACGCGGAACTGGTGTCGGTCACGCTTCCCTGTCACGCCGGGGGCTGCAGTCGCGCAGCGAACCTGGTACGCCGGTGACGGACCTGAGATCGGTGGAAGCGGTCAACGGGTGGGCCGAATCCTGAGATCGTTCTCCAGTCCCGGGAGTTCGTCCGATCCCATCCATTCGCTGTAGTCCGCTGCGATGGAAAGGAACGGGGTCTCCTCCGGCGTGAGGAGTCGCCCGGACGGCAGCCACCGGTCCCTGGATGCCGACCAGACGTTCACCGGCCGGCCCGGACGGTCCCGGGGCCGGGGCCGGGTCGGCATCCGCGCGGACAGCTCCCGGAACCGCCCGGGGCCGGATCAGCCGGCCAGCCGGTTGACGGCACCGGCGGCGATGCCTTCCATGTAGCCGGGGTCGTCACTGGGCTGACCGGTGAGTTCGACGATGCCGAACCTGTGGCCGCTGCGGATCACCGCGACGCCGCCGGCGACCTTGCCGTCGCCGTTGAAGGCCGTGTACCAGATGCCTTCGCCGGCCTTGCCGGTGAACGCGTGCCCCTTGCCGTAGTGCCAGTGACCGTGCGGCTCGACCTGGCAGCCGCGCACCAGTTTGTCGAGCCGCTTCTCGTACGAGGCCGCCGATGCGTCGGTGGAACCTTCCGCGACGGATTCGGTCAGCGAGGTGTCCTTGGTGTCGAAGGCCCAGGTCACGTCGGCGTAGGCGGCAGCCTTCCCCTTGGTCAGCTCTCGCATCGTCTCCTCGCCGGAGCATGCCGAGAGAGCCTGCTTCCCGGTCAGGTCCACCGTCGCGCGGACCGGGGCCAGACCCTGCTGGAAGAAGTCGTCACTCTGCATCAGACCGGCGGAGCCGAGGCGGGGTCCGGCAGGAGCGGCGGCGAGCGCGGTTGCCGACCGGCTCGCGGAACTCGTGTCCGCACCGGCTGCGGGAAGCGCGCCGACACCGACGGCTATCAGGGCGGCACCGACGGAGGCGGCTACTCCCGCGGTACGACTGCGACGCGCGAACTTCCTGCGAGCTGCCTGGTTGTCGAACATCTCATCTCCTGTCTGGTCGCGACGCGGTTGGCGTCGTCGTACATCTGGGAGATGCCGGAGGCACACGGAATGTTGGACGGCGATCTGCCGCGATCGGTGTGATCCATGTCACCCCCACTGATGGGGCGGGGTGGTCTCAGAGCCGCGTCACGGCCGCGCGGACGACCCGCGTCATCGCAGCCGTGTCCAGGCAGGCATCGATCTCCAGGACCCCGTAGTGCGAGCCGTTGCGGAGTATGGCGACGCCTCCACACGGCTCCTTGTCTCGTGGTGCGGTCCCCGTGGTGTTCAGGTCGCCGCCGTAAACACCCATCCAGCTCGCGGTGATGCCGGCAGCGACGTCGATCGTGTGCGTCGGCCCGTAGATCCAGTGGGTGGCGGGCTCGCTCTGGCACGGCACCTCCTCCAACAGCAGCCGCTCCGCGTAGTTCTGAGCCAGTGCGGGGCTTCCGGCGTCGTCGGCGACTTCGCGTGCGACCTGATCGTCGATGCTCGCCGCTTCGGTGGGGTCGCCGTGACCCGCGTCCTTGCCCGTCATCAGCCCGCGGAAGTGCGCGCCGTACGACCCCAGCGTCTCGCCCAGGGTCTTCTCACCGGTGCAGGTCGCGTTGGCGTAGTTGCCGTCTCCGACGCGATCCCGCACGTAGATGTGCTCGGAGAGACCGACCTCCCTGAACTCGGCCGCTGTCAACAAGTGCTGGTTCGTCATGGGCCCGCTCGCGGGCCTCGGCGTCGGAGAGCCGTTGCCCGGCGAGGATGCCGCAGCGCCTGGAGTCACCGTCGGAGCGGCCGGAGCGGAGGGCGCGGGCAGGACGAACCGGCCGGTCAGCAGGCCGAGTCCGATGGCCGCCGCCAGGACGACGACGATCGTCCGAGGACGCACGGCGGCACCCCCCGGCCCGCGGCCGACGCCCGGTGGGAGAGGGAAGCCGGGGCGTCTCACAGAGCACCGTCGAGACGGTCCCGCAGGAAGCGGCGGGCCTGATGGATGCGGTCCTTGACCGTACCCAGAGGAGCACCGGTGATCTCGGCCACCTGAAGGTAGGTCAGGTCTCCGAGATCGCGGAGCACGAAGGACTCCACCAAGGCGGGGTGCCGCTCCTCCAGTGCGGCCAGCGACTCCATGAGGTCCAGGCGGGTCCCCGCGATGACGCTCGTCGTCCGTGGGTCGACACCGTCGGGAACGACGGCATGACTGTCCTCCGCGCGTCGGCGCATCGAGCGATACGTGGACCTTGCGGCGTTCGAGGCGATCACTGTCACCCAGCCGAGGAACGAGCCACGCCCGGAGAACTCGTGCAGATGTGAGCTGATGGACAACAGGGCGTCCTGCGCGGCCTCTTCGGCGTCCGCGTGGTGCGGAAGAAACCGGGAGCAGCGGCGCATCACGGTGGGCCGGAGCCTGACGAGGAGGCGGTCCAGCGACGCCCGGTCACCTGCCTGGGCAGACGTCACGAGGTGCGTCAACTCGTCCTCATCGAGCACCCTGCTGTCCCCCGCTGTCGTCCGACCTGGACCCCCTGGGGCGCACGGAGGTTCCCGACTACAGTCGGCCACATCCGCCACATCGCCCCGGAAAAAATGTTGCCACATGCAGAAGCTAGGTCGTTATCTCCTTGAGGACAGGCTGGGAGCCGGTTCGTTCGCCACCGTCTGGAGGGCCTACGACCCCGAGCTGGACACCGACGTCGCGGTCAAGGTGCTGGCCGACAACTGGGCGTCGAACGCCGATGTACGACAGCGCTTCCTGGCGGAGGCGAGGCTGCTCCGCAGGATCTCCAGCCCTCGTGTCGTGCGCGTTCACGACGTCGGCGTCCAGGACGACCGGCCGTACTTCGTCATGGACTACGTCAGAGGCGGCACGCTGGCCGAGAAGACAGGGCACTGCCGGCCGGCGGAGGCGCTCCGGCTCGCGGCCGAGGCCGGGTACGCGGTTCAGGTGCTCCATGACGCGGGCGTCGTCCACCGCGACGTCAAGCCGTCGAACCTCCTGCTCGACGTCGGCCGCACGCCTGCCGCCGTACTTGTCGCGGACCTCGGCAGCGCCAAGCAACTGGCTGACGCGTCGGGGCTGACGGTGACCACCGGCACCCCCGCGTACATGGCGCCCGAACAGGCCTTCCAGACCGGCGGGTTCGACGGCCGTGCCGATGTCTACGCCCTCGGTGTCGTCGCTTTCGAGTTGCTGACCGGACGCAAGCCGTTCGGGCCGGGCGGTCTCACCGTCCATGTGACGCAGCAGGCGTCGTCGACGCCGTTGCCGGCCCTTCCCGGAGAGCTTGGGGTCGCGGAGGGCATCGAAACAACGCTTCGCGCCGCTCTGTCCGTGGAACCCGACGAACGGCCGCGGACCGCGCAGGCGTTCGCGGATGCGCTGCTGTCACGGGAGGAAGAGGAGCGGGCGCCGGTCAGGTCCTCGGGGCCGACGCGCCTGATGGTCTGGCTTGCGGCGGTCGTCGTGTTCCTGGCGACAACGGTGCTGACCTGGTTGTCCCGCTGAACTCCCCGATGGACCGCTGCTCCACGGAAACCCGCGGCACGGGCTGCCTAAGAGCCGCCGCGGCTGTCGGCTTCGGCCTGTGCGATGGCTTCCGCCTCGCTGTCGGCCAGAGCGAGTGCGACACCGAACGCCTGGGCTATGTGGCCTGCGGCCGACATGACGCGCGCCGTCCCGACGACGGGGGCGATGGCGACGAGGAGGTCTTGGAGCTGCTCGACCGTGAACTCGGCCTTGACGGCAGGGTTGATGTGAGCCAGGTAGGAGATCGCTGGTGCGTCCATGGCCACGAGTGCGGCGATGCGGGAGAGGATCAGCGTCCGCTCGTCCATGTGGCAGTGCTCGATGGAGTCGATCGTCATGGCGGCGATCGTGTCGAGTACCGGGGTCTCGGGTGAAGTAGCCATGGCCGGCCCGCCTCCTTGCGATGCAGGGAGTTGAATTGCCACCCGCTCAAGCAGGTGGGCAACCCCCTTCCCTACCGGTGGTTGCGACTCAAGCGTAGGCACGCTCGTCCGGTCGCGCGCGTCGAGCCGGACTGCCGGATCGAGCGCGCGGGCCCCCGCGCGGTGCAGGTGTGGACAACGGCGCCCGGCAGGTCACCCACCTGTTCCGGCGGGAGCTCGCCGTCCGGACCCGGCCCGGCGACCAAGAGGCGCACCGGTGCGTTCACCTGGCAGCGCGCGGCCACAGTGAGGGGCCGGCGCAGGCCCGCCCGATCACCCCCGCAGGCTCCACACCGCCCCGACCGCGGCGGAGACTCCGCACACCTTCGCCGGGCAATTGGCCATCCGGACAGCCGCCCCGTCCTCGGTGTCTGTGGCTAGCCGTTTTCGCGGCCGGGAAGCGGTGCCCCCGAAGGAACGCCCGGTAAGCCTCCGCGGCGTCGTCTTCCACGGTCGGCTCCCCCGGCCCGTACCGTGTGTCGCTCCGGTCGCGCTTCGGTCCGGAGATCCAGAACTCCTCGTCCGTTCCGGCGTCGTAGAAGTTGGCGTCGAACAGCCCGAGACCTGTGGCGCGCCGCAGCGTCCGCCCCTGGAAGCAGGCCGTTCTCCAGGTCTTGGAGAAGGTCACCCACCCGATCCACGAGGGCCCGCGGTCGGTGTCGTAGCCCGTCTTGAGCTGCACGAACATGATTCTGCGAGGCATGGCCCCAGCCTGGCCGACCGAGCAACCTCAGTAAACCGAGTTTGTGGTCGCACCGATGTCCTGCGGAGCCGCCATGGTCCGCGCCGGGCAGTCCCTCGCGAAGCCCGCGCTGATCAGGCGGGCGACGAGCCTTCCGGCACGTATCCGGCAGCCGGTGCGTGATCACCCCGCTGCCGCTTGGTCTGGCACACATGTGGCACGGTCCTGACGGTAGTGCAGTTGCCTGCCATCTCTAGAAACGTCTCCCACAGTCCTGGGCGGTGGGGCAGGATGAATCTGCTCCCATCGACGGGGGATGGGGCGCCGCGCATGCCTGCCGTGGACTCGCCATCCTGGTGCGTGCGATCACCGGTGTCTCATGAATGACGGTCAGTCCTGTATGGCCGTAAAACGCGTGGGTGTCGGGTCGGAGCCCGAAGCTCCGTGAACCGGAAGGAATCCTGCGCATGGCGAGCGCAACTGACCCGTGAGGGCGGGGCCGCTGCTCGGCCTGGTATCAGGTGGTCTCCTGGTACCCGTCACAGTGGCTTATCCATGGATCGGCGTGATCGCGGTCCTCAGCCCACTCGCTCTCTTGTGCTGCGTAGTTTTGCCTGGCGTGTGGTCTGCAAGCCCGTCTCGCCGCCGCGACGCTCGTGTCATGGTCGAGTTATTGCTCGGCTCACCCAGGCGGGAGCGGCAGTGAACGGCCGGCACTGGTGTCGCGCGCCTCCGGCGCGCACCGATGATGTCCGGAGCGTCGCCGTGACCGTCTGCGCACGGAAGCTTTCCTCAGCGGGCTCCTGCCCCCGATGAGAGAACACGGGGCAGGAGCCCCAACCGACGGCTGAGTACCTGCACACGGCAGAGGCTTTCCGTCACACCGGGCACACTCGGGCGGGCCAGACCACCGAGAAGGCCGCGCTGATGTGGTCTGGACAACAAGGAACCCCCGGGCCTCCGGCCTGGGGGTTTCGCATGGAGCGGGTGACGAGAATCGAACTCGCGCTCTCAGCTTGGGAAGCTGATGTTCTACCATTAAACTACACCCGCGTAAGACGCCGACCGCGGTCGGTGTCCGGTGCTCGCTCACTTTACCCCATCGCTGGCCCCCGGTGCTGAAACCGTGGGCCTCGTTGTGTTCATGGGGGGTAGGAGGGCTGTGGGGGAACGGAGTTGAGGCGTACGGTGGAGGTCTCGGGGAGGCGTCCGCGGGGTCGGAGTGCCGCCTGGAGGCGTGTCTCTTTGATCCCGTACTGTGGCTTTTGTCGTCAGGCGGCAGAAGGCCAGACGCGGCTCTGGGGAAGGGACTTAAGGGACTTGATGGAGCGCACCGTCGTCCGTTGTGCCGAGGGGCACGTGTTCAGCACCGCTTCGTTCCCGATGCAGCAGGCCGAGCGGCTCGGCCCCGGCCGGCTCGTGAGGTGTCCACGATGTGCACGGCTCCGCAGCGCCGTGCCAGTACCGGTGTCGGTACCGGTGCCTGCGCCGGTGCCCGTACAGGCACCGGCATCCGTCCGGCAGCGGTGATCTCGCCGGCGCGCTAGCGCACGGACAGGTACCGAGGTGGCGCGTGGGGTCGTCCGATTGCGGACGCTCCGCGCGCCTTGCGTATCCTCGGGGCGTGCTTCTCTCAGACAAGGACATCCGGGCCGAGATCGACGCCGGGCGGGTGCGGATCGATCCCTACGACGAATCCATGGTGCAGCCGTCGAGCATCGACGTCCGTCTCGACCGCTACTTCCGGGTGTTCGAGAATCACCGCTACCCCCACATCGACCCCTCCGTCGAGCAGCCCGACCTCACCCGGCTCGTGGAGCCGGACGGGGACGAGCCGTTCATCCTCCACCCCGGGGAGTTCGTGCTGGCGAGCACGTACGAGGTCATCTCGCTCCCCGACGACCTCGCCTCGCGGTTGGAGGGCAAGAGCTCGCTCGGCCGGCTCGGGCTGGTCACCCACTCCACCGCCGGATTCATCGACCCGGGCTTCTCCGGGCACGTCACGCTCGAGCTGTCCAACCTCGCCACGCTGCCGATCAAGCTCTGGCCGGGCATGAAGATCGGGCAGCTGTGCATGTTCCGGCTCAGCTCGCCCGCCGAGGCCCCCTACGGCAGCGAGCGCTACGGCTCCCGGTACCAGGGGCAGCGCGGCCCCACCGCCTCGCGCTCCTACCTCAACTTCCACCGCACGCAGGTCTGAGGAGCGGCAAGGCATGAGCGACGTACGTGAGAACCTGACCTACGAGCGCTTCGGCACCGCCGTGCGCGAGCTCGCGCAGGCCATCGCCGACGACGGGTACGAGCCGGACATCGTGCTCAGCATCGCGCGCGGCGGGGTCTTCGTGGCCGGCGGGCTCGCCTACGCCCTGGACTGCAAGAACATCCACCTCGTGAACGTCGAGTTCTACACCGGCGTCGGGACCACCCTCGAGATGCCCGTCATGCTCGCGCCGGTGCCCAACGCCATCGACTTCACCGAGAAGAAGGTGCTGATCGCGGACGACGTCGCCGACACCGGCAAGACGCTCAAGCTGGTTCGCGACTTCTGCCTCGACACCGTCGCCGAGGTGCGCAGCGCCGTCATCTACGAGAAGCCGCAGTCCCTGGTGAAGTGCGAGTACGTCTGGAAGCGCACCGACGACTGGATCAACTTCCCGTGGAGTGTGTTGCCTCCAGTACATAGGTTGGGGGAGGCGCAGAAGGAGAACAAGGAGGCGCTCTGAGTAGGTGACTACTCGCCGAGCGTGACCAGCGACTTCCAGTGGGTGCCGTGCTGCCCCCTTTTTGGGTGAGTGGATGATGGCAGGGCGGTGTTAGCCCAACAGGGTGTCGGTGCCTACCCGTTATGCTTTCTGCCGTTCACTTCTCATCCCGTTTGCGCCTCGGCCAGTCGGTTCGAGGGCCCCGGTACGTCAGGGGTAGTTCCACCCGATGGGAAGTGATCCATGGAGAAAGACCGAGAGCCTGAACAGTCAGCAGAGGACCGAGGTCGAGGCCCCACGAAGGCCGAGATCTTGATCGCGATCCTGACGACCGTGACGGCGCTCGCAGGGTGTGTGGAGCACCTGGCGCGTTAGTGCCAGGTCGGGAGCGGTGTGCCGGACGATTAGGGCCCAAAGGGAAGCGGGCCCGACCGTCATCTACTCGGCCGGACCCGCCTCGATGACTCCGCGCACGAGCCCGGCTCTGGTGGCCAGACCAGGGCCGGGCTTCTCTGCGTGGAGCGCGTCTCGAATCAACTTTGCGACTATAGAAGTCGAAGTGGTGATTCCGCTTTTGTTGACTCTGCGACACTGACTATAGCCCGCTGATCCCCGCTGGTCCTAGCTGGACCTAACAGGTTTTGGAGGCTTCCGCACGGCTTGTCAAGCCGTAACGGGCTTCTGCTTGCCTAAGACTGCTCCGCTTCCCCAGCCACATCCCACCCCAGCTCCCATCCCGTCCGCCGTCGACCCACACGCACGTGGAGCGGGCGTGGTTCAGGGCGTCCAGGTAGAGCGCGCCACTGTACGAACGACCTGGACGCCCTGGGCCGCGTCTGCTCGGCTCTGCCTGGGTCGGCGGTGGTCGGGATGGGAGCGCCCCGCGCACGCCACTACGGGCCCGCGGTCGGCAGCGGCGTTCCCTCCACCCCGGTGCCGGCCGATCCCCCGCCGGAGGCATCGTCTTGACCGTGGGCCGCGCTCCGAGGTGATCGACTCATGGCCTCTGGCCCTATCCACCAGTGGGCGCGCGTCGGCGCAGCGCGGGCGGAGCGGGCCGGAGGCAGGAGCGGCGCCCGCAGCGGAGCCGGGAAGCGCGCCCGGCGGAGCGGAGCGCAGCCGGGGCTTGATGAGGTAGAGAAACCTGTAACAACTCAGGCCCGCAGGGGTTCCGGACTGGGCGTCTCTTCCTTGTCGCCGCCTGGCGTCGGCTGCGCGCCGGCCGGGACCGTGCCTCGTGGACTTGGTTCGCCATCGCGCTCGCGGCCTCGCTGGGGGCCAACGTCGCCACGGCCGGAATGCTCGACCTGCACCACGTGCCCGCCTGGCTGCGCATCCTAGTCGCCGGATGGCCCGCCCTGGCCTTCCTCGGCGGCACCCTCCTCGTCCACGCCCCCACCCCGGCCCCGACCACCTCGGCCCCGGAGCCGGTGCCGGACGAGGAACCGGCCGCGCCGGAAGTGGAGATGCACCGCACCGACACACCCGCCCCGGCTCCGGCGGAACTGGACGCGGCTGTGCCCAAGCCGCTCGCTGCCGGTCCGGCGGTCCCGCCGGCCCTGCTCGACCACGCTCGTTCGATCGCCGATGCGCACCGCGACAGCACGGGCGAGCAGATCACCGCCGACGCGCTCACCGCCCGGCTCGGCCTGCCCGCTCCGACCTGTCAGGCAATCGCCGCGCAACTCCAACTCGCCTGATCAGGAGGGAGTTCCACCGTGCGCCCGAACCGCTTCTACGACGTGATCCGCATCGGGCCGGTCAAGGTCGGCACCTACAACAACGGCCGGGGCCAGACCCGCCACACCGCCGCCTGCACCGCGCCCGGCTGCGGCTTCTCCACCGACCACCGCGACCGCTCCGCCGCCGAACTCTCCGCCCGCACCCACCGCTGCACCACCTGACAGGAGGAAACCGCCGTGTTCACCCCGACGTACCCGCCCCCGGACACCGCCCCCACCGCCCCGGCCCCGGCCTCGGCGCCCGCGGCCGACCGCACCCCGGCCGCCACCACGCCGGCCCCCATCGCCCCGGCCTCGAACCGGCCCACGATCCAGCTCACCCCCGGCACCGCGCTCGCCCTCGTCGGCGG
>NZ_BMVJ01000011.1:117213-123791 GCF_014650655.1 Streptomyces anandii JCM 4720 | reverse complement strand
CGGCACCGCCGTGGTCCTGGTCGTCGGCGCCGTCCTCGTCTCCATGCTCCTGGCCGTCGCCATCACCGCCACGTCCGTGGCCGTGTGCGCGGTCGTCCTTCGGTCCTTGCTCAACCAGGAGAGGAAGCACTGACATGGGCCTTTTCAGCCGCAAGTCGAACCCCGAGCCCGCGAACCCGGCCATGGCCGAACTGGGCCGTGAGTTCGCCATCGCCCGCCGCCACGGCGACCGCAAGACCATGCGCCGCATCGGCCGCGAGTTCTCCGACACCGCCAAGAACGACACCGACGCGGCCTCGTTCCAGCAGGGCCAGGACACGTACGACGCCCTGCCCCCGGTCAGCCCCCCGCGCCGCAACCGCCGGCGCTGACGGCCCCCGGAGCGGCTCTCTCGCCAAAGAACCGCCGCTCCGGGCGCCTGGACCCCTCATCAGATCCAACGGACCCGAAAGGGAAGCCCCATCATGCCCCGGAACACCTTGACCTCGCGCGTCTGCCGCGACTGCGACGGCTTCGCCTCCGTCGCCATCACCACCGGCACCCGCCACCGCGATGGCACCCGCGCCACCCTCCGCGTCACCTGCCCGACCTGCAAGGGCACCGGCCACACCCTCTCCGCCGCCCAGCTCACCCGAGCGGGGAGGTGACCGCCGTGGCGCTCCTCGACTGGCGCTCGCCCGAGCACTTCGACCACAGCGGCGACAAGCCGTGCGCGATCTGCACCAAGCCCACCCCGCTGCGCTCCGACGCCGGCAAGCCCGTCCACAAGGTGTGCGCCGAAGCGTGGATCGACGCCCACCCCGCCAAGGAGGACGGCAAGTGACCGCTGCCGCCACCGCGGCGGGCGGCCTGGACCCGGACACCCTCGCCGACGTGCTGAGGCTGGCCGGGTCCACCGGCTTCGACCGCATCCAAGACCAGATCCGCCGTACCGGCGGCTGCACCGACCCGATTCGCCTGCACGGCTCCGTCGTCGTCCGGGACAAGGAAACCCGGCACGTCCTGCACCGGTACTCGACCGACACCGAGCCGGGCGGCGTCCTGCGCGTCGCGTGCGGCAACCGGCGGGCCTCCCGCTGCCCCGCCTGCGCCTGGACCTACGCCGGGGACACCTATCACCTCATCCGCGCCGGCCTCGTCGGCGACCCCGCCAAGGGCACCCCTGAGACCATCCGCGACCACCCCCGCGTGTTCGCCACCCTCACCGCGCCGTCGTTCGGCCCGGTCCACAACCGGCCCGGCAACCGGCCCTGCCGCTGCGGCACCCGCCACCGCGAGGACGCCCCCGAGCTGGGCACCCCGCTCGACCCGGAGTCCTACGACTACGCGGGAGCCGTGCTGTGGAACAACCACGCCTCCGACCTGTGGCGCTACTTCACGATCTACCTCCGCCGCGAGATCGCCCGCCGCGCCGGCCTCACGCAGAAGGCGGCCCGCGAGCAGTCACGCGTCTCCTTCGGCAAGGTCGCCGAGTACCAGAAGCGCGGAGCCGTCCACTTCCACGCCGTCATCCGCTTCGACGGACCCGAAGGACCCGACACCCCACCCCCGGCGTGGGCCACCCTCAACCTGCTCACCGACGCCATCCGAGCCGCCGCCCGCGTCGAAGTCGACGTGCCCCCCGCCGGGGACCAACCCGCCCGCACCCTCCAGTGGGGCGAGCAGATCGACGTACGCCCGATCCGCGCCTTCGGCGACGGCCAGGAGATCACCGAACAGGCCGTCGCCTCCTACGTCGCCAAGTACGCCACCAAAGCCGCCGAAACCACCGGCACCGTCGACCGCCGCATCGGCAACAAGGAAGCCCTCGAACTCCTCGGCGTGCCCGACCACCCGGCCCGGCTCATCGCGGCCTGCCTCGACCTGCACGCGCTCTACCCGGACCGCAAGTTACGGGACTGGGCTCACATGCTCGGCTTCCGCGGCCACTTCTCCACCAAGTCCCGCCGCTACTCCACCACCCTCGGCGCCCTGCGCCAGGTCCGTGCCGACTACCGCGCCGCCCAGCAACGCCAAGCCCTCGGCCTGCCCAATCCGGACGACGAGGAAGCGACCACGCTCACCCTCGCCCACTGGGCCTACGCCGGCCACGGTCACACCCCTGGCGAATCCTGGCTCGCCGCCAACATCCGCCGGGACATCCAACTCAACCGCGAAACCGCCCGCGAAGAGCTGGCAGGAGGTGCCCTCGATGAGCAAGGACGTTAAGCGGCCGCAGTCGCGCAAGGACGCGGCGAAGCCGAGGATCATGACCACAGATGAGTGGGTCCAGATGCATCTCCGCCGGGCTCCTGAGCGGGATGAGGAGTGGGTACGCCGTGCGCTCGTGTTGCAGGGGCGGGCCTGATCCTTAGCGCCAGACCGGTTCGATCAGGCTCGGGTCGAACTTGCGTCGGCCCCGGCCGGCTGGATGGATGATCACAGCGGTGAGGCTGTGCAACACGATCTCCTGTTGGCGTTCGACGGGCAGGGTCAAGAACTCGTCGACGGTCAGGTTCGTGGTGTCGCCCTTAGCCTCCGCTTGCTTCAGCTCCTTGTAGAACCGGGCTCGTTCC
This sequence comes from Streptomyces anandii JCM 4720, assembly GCF_014650655.1. Lineage (GTDB taxonomy): Bacteria > Actinomycetota > Actinomycetes > Streptomycetales > Streptomycetaceae > Streptomyces > Streptomyces anandii. Next base: position 121,236 of record NZ_BMVJ01000011.1, on the reverse strand, counting down.
AATCTCAGTTCGTCGCGCTCGCGCTCCTTGGCGGGCAAGAGCTGCAAGAGCGTGGCGACAGTGATTTGCTTTGACCTCTCCGCCTCGACGAGTTGGGCAACGTCCTGGTTGATCTGCTCCAACTGGTCTTCCCTCGGCCATCGTTGATCGAGGGGGGTTCCTTTCACCGCTGCCCGGGTGCGCTGCTCCTCTAGCACGAGTTGAGCGATCATCCTGTCAACGGGATCGCCGACGCGCCCCACCTTGCCGCATCCGCCGTTCACCACGGAGCACTGATAGGTGTACCGCGCTGCCTTCGAGCCTGGTTGCCAGCGCTGGTTGATCTGACCCCGGATCTTTGTCTTGCACAGCCCGCAGCGGGCGATTCCCGACAACAGGTATTTCCGGGCGTAGGACTTGCCGAACTGCTTCTGCTTCTGCTTTCTCTCGGTGATCGCCGTGCGTACGGCTTCCCACTCTTCGAGCGTGTTGATCGGCTCCCACTCGCCCATCACCGGTTGGCCGTCGTCCTGGTACAGGATTTCGCCGTGGTAGGTCCGATACCCGACCAGACGCGGGCTCGTCAGGATGTGCTCGAGGTGGTGATGCGCCATGCGCTTGGTGCCCTGGCGAGGATGGCCCAAGCCTTGTTCCTGCCACCGATTCCTGATGGTCCCGATGCGCACGCCGGTCAGGATCTCGCGCTGTGCCTCGCGGATGGCCTTGGCGGCCTCCGGGTCGACCTTGCTGCGGTCGTCCTTGCGCCACCCGTACGGCGCCGGCCCGCCGCTGTCCTTGCCCTGTTGGGCCAACTCCAGGTGCTTTCGCCTGATGCGGCGGGATGCGTCGTGGGACGACTTGTTGGCGAAAGCGACCATGATGCGCGCCATCGTGCGGCCGTCCGGCGTGCCGATGTTGATGTCGTTCGTGACTGTGGCGAACTCCAGGCGGGGGCGCTCGTCGTAGATCTCGATGAGTCGTTCGAGGTCCCGCGGCTGCCGTGCGAGCCGGTCAAGGTCGTACGCCACGATGCCGTCGATGAGGCCGGCGCGGAGATCCTTCAACATCAGCTCGAACTCGTCGCGCACCACGTTGCGCTTGAAGGCGGATACGTCGTTGTCCTCGTAGACCTTCACGGTCTGCCAGGATCGGAGATCCGCAAGACGTTCGCAGTCCTGTTGCTGGCGTGCGACGCCGAGTGCGTCTCCTTCGTCGTCCCGCGAGATGCGGGTGTAGATCCCCACCCTGCGTGCCACGTTCGGGCCTCCCCTGCCTTCTCAGCATGGCTCAGGCTACTACCGTCATGGAGTCAAGTCAGCCTGGAGCGTCCAGGAGCCGGTGGTCAAGCGGGCCGGACAGGTGCTCGACGCCTGAGAAGAGCGGCAACGCACACAGAAGGGGCCCGGCCGGACGGACGGGCCCCTTTTCTCGCTGGTACCGGCTAGAACGTGCCCAGCTTCACGATGGACAGCAGGGCGATCAGCTGGATCGACGAGGCGCCCAGGGCCTTGGGCCAGGGCAGGTCGTGGGAGCGGCTGACCATGAGGGTCAGCAGGGCGCCCGCCGCGATCCAGGTGGCCCAGCCGAGGAGCTGGACGAAGCCGGCGTCGCCGCCGAAGAACATGGCGAAGAACAGACGGGGTGCGTCCGTGATCGACATGATCAGCATGGACAGGCCGACGGTGGGCTGCCAGGCGCCGTCGCCGCCGAGCTGGCGGGCCAGGGTGTGGGTGACCACGCCGAGGACGAAAGAGCTGATCACCATCGCCACGGCGGTGATCAGGACGATCGGCACCGCGTTGGAGAGCGTGGCGTTGATCGCGTCCTTGCGGGCGCCGTCGAAGCCGAAGACCGCGAGCAGGCCGTAGAGGAACGTCACGACGAGGGCGGGGCCCCACATCGTGTAGTCGCGCATCTGGAGGAACGTCTGCCTGGGGGAGAGGACGATGCCTCGCAGCAGGTCCTTCCAGTGCAGGCGCGGGCCGATCGGGCCGGCCGGGGCCGAGCCCGCGCGGTAGGTCTCGCCCTGCGAGTACGGGTCCTCGCCGACCGCGAACGCCTGGGTGTGGCCCGGGTTGTTGGCCGCGTACGGGTCGGGGACGCCCTGCGGGTGCGCGCCGCCGTCGCCGAAGTACTCCGGCTCGCCCTGACCGCCGTAGCCGCCCCCGTGACCGCCTCTGTGACCGCCTTGGGCCTGCGGCCACCCGCCGCCGGGCCCGCCGCCCGGACCGCCGGCTCCGCCGCGCCCGACGCGGGACTGCGCCTGCGGGTACGGCTGCGGCGCCGGAGGGTAGCCGTACGACGGGGCCTGGGGGGCCTGCTGTCCGTACGGGGGTCGTTGCGGTCGCGCTTGCGGGGCGCGGTCGTCCCGGCCGCCGCGTCCGATCCTGAATCCAGCCACGTCATCGAACGTACCCGGTCCCGGAGAGTGACGTGCCGGGGCCGGGCGTTCGGTGGCCCTTTGCGGCTGAGCTGTGACATCCCCTAAGGGCGCCCCGAGGACGCCCCTAAGGGACTCAAGAGGGACTTGCGAGCGACTCACGAGAGGCTCCTGAGCGACTCCTCGGCAGCTCCTCAGCGGCTCGTGGGAGACGGCTCAGTCCGCGAAGACCGCGCCCAGCTGCGGAGTGCCCGACGTGGAGACGCCCACGTCGCCCGGGCCGATCCAGCGGCCCCCGGTCGTGGTGATCCGCGTGCCGTTGGAGGGCAGGTACGTCAGCTGGCCGTCGCCGGAGTTCTCGTAGGAGCCGACGAGCAGGTCGGCCCTGCCGTCGCCGTTGAGGTCGTCGAGCTTGACGTCCGCGCCGAACAGGTCGTACCTCTCGTCGTTGCCCGGGACCCCGGGTGTGCTCTGGGCGAAGGCCTGCATGCCCGAGGTGGTGTCGATGCCGTGCGCGGAGCCGTACAGGACGGTGACCATGCCGGTGTTGGTGACGCCGTTCAGGTCCTCGTTGGGGGTGCTGACGACCAGGTCCTGGCAGCCGTCGCCGTTGATGTCGCCGAGGTCCAGTTCCCAGCCGAAGCCGTCGCCCGTCTCCGAGGCGCCCGGCACGTTGCCGGTGTCCTGGGTGATGCCGGTGGTGGAGCCGGGGCCGGAGGCGGTGCCGTAGGTGATGCTCACCTTGCCGCCCTTGGCGGCGTCCGGGACGGTCGTGCCGTCGCTGGTCTTGTTGTCCCAGTCGGCGCCGGTGACGATGTCGCCGTAGCCGTCGCCGTTCACGTCGCCGATGGCGGTGATGATGCCGGGCTTGAGGGCCTTGGCGGACGTGGCCTTCAGGCCGCCGGTGCCGCCGGGGAGGTAGTAGTTGGTGTTCCAGCCGTACGACGTCTTGGTCTCGAAACCGTCGACCACCAGGTCGGTGCGGCCGTCGCCGTTGACGTCGCCGGCGGTGAGGTTGAGCGGGCCGTAGGGGTGCCCGCTGGAGCCCGTGCGGATCGGGGGCTTGACCGTGTAGCGGCCGCCGGGGGTGCCGGCGGTGCTGAAGCCGCCCTTGTAGATGTAGATCGTGGAGGCGGAGCTGCCGACGGCGAGGTCGGCCTTGCCGTCGCCGTCGAAGTCGCCGGCCGCGAGCGCCGTGCCCCAGAAGTCGTGCGAGGTGGGGGCCGGGTCCGCGAGGTCGACGCCCTTGCCCGTGAGGCCGCTCTTCGAGCCCCAGAGGATGGCGACCGCGCCGCCGTCGGTGTCGCTGCCGACCTTCTCCCCGGGGGAGGAGACGGCGAGGTCGTCGTAGCCGTCGTGGTTGAAGTCGGCGTACGCGGTGTCGCCGCCGAAGGCGTCGCCGGCCTCGGCGGTGCCGGGGACACCGCTGGTGTTCTGGCTGATGGTGGTGCGCTTGGCGGAGCCGACGCCGGTGGCCGTGCCGTAGAGCACGACGATCTGGCCGGCGCCCTTCCGACCGCTGACGTAGGCGCCGTGGGCCGAGGCGACGACGTCACCGATGCCGTCGCCGTTGAAGTCGGCGAACGGGACGTGGGTGGAGTCGGCGGCGTCCGCCGTGGTGGCCGTCAGACCGAGCAGCCCGCCCGTCAGCGCGGCCGCGGTGG
>NZ_BMVJ01000011.1:108635-117188 GCF_014650655.1 Streptomyces anandii JCM 4720 | reverse complement strand
CCGTCGCGAGGGCGAGTCGCAGGTGGTGCTGGAGCATGCGGGATTCTCCTGCGGCATGCGGGACGCCTGGCGGGCGCCCGCGGTCGATGGTGGACCGGCCGCCGCTTGTCCGCCGCGGGTGCGCGGCGCCCGGCGGGAGCGGTCGGTGATCAGGAGACCCACGATGAGCGGTGAGAGTTGTATGTGTGTTTGAGGAACCGGTGGGGAGCGGGAGCGGGCACGATGGGGGCATGAGCGTAGTCAAGATCAACGTACTGACCGTGCCGGCCGAGCAGCGCGAGACGCTGGAGAAGCGGTTCGCCCACCGTGCCCACGCCGTGGAGAGCTCGGACGGCTTCGAGTGGTTCGAGCTGCTCCGTCCGGTCGAGGGCACCGACCAGTACCTCGTCTACACGCGCTGGCGGGACGAGGAGTCGTTCCAGGCGTGGCTGGAGGGGCCGATGAGGGCCGCGCACCGGGGCGAGGGCGAGGGCGGGGAGCGGCCGCAGCCCGCGGCCACCGGGTCCACCCTGTGGTCCTTCGAGGTCGTCCAGCAGGCGGCCCCGAAGGGCGCGTAGGCGAGCTGCCCGGCGCGTACGACGGCGGCCCCCGTCCCGTGTGGGACAGGGGCCGCCGTCATGCTGTCGAGGTCGTCACTTCACGGGCTCGGGCTCCGGCTCGCTCTCGCCGGCCACCTCGCCCGCCGGGTCGACCGGCGTCCTGACGGAGTCCAGCAGGAGCTGGGCGACGTCCACGACCTGGATGGACTCCTTCGCCTTTCCGTCGTTCTTCTTGCCGTTGACCGAGTCGGTCAGCATGACCAGGCAGAACGGGCAGGCGGTGGAGACGATGTCCGGGTTGAGGGAGAGGGCCTCGTCGACGCGCTCGTTGTTGATGCGCTTGCCGATCCGCTCCTCCATCCACATCCGGGCGCCGCCGGCGCCGCAGCAGAAGCCGCGCTCCTTGTGGCGGTGCATCTCCTCGTTGCGCAGGCCGGGGACCTTGCCGATGATCTCGCGCGGGGGCGTGTAGATCTTGTTGTGGCGGCCCAGGTAGCACGGGTCGTGGTAGGTGATGATGCCCTCGACCGGGGTGACGGGGATCAGCTTGCCCTCGTCGACCAGGTGCTGGAGCAGCTGGGTGTGGTGGATGACCTCGTAGTCGCCGCCGAGCTGCGGGTACTCGTTGCCGAGCGTGTTGAGGCAGTGCGGGCAGGTGGCGACGATCTTCTTCGCCGACCTCGGCTTCTTCGACTCGGCCGTGACCTTGCCCTCGTCGTCCAGCTCCTCGCCGAACGCGGTGTTCAGGGCCATCACGTTCTCCATGCCGAGCTCCTGGAAGAGGGGCTCGTTGCCCAGGCGGCGGGCGGAGTCGCCGGTGCACTTCTCGTCGCCGCCCATGATCGCGAACTTGACGCCCGCGATGTGCAGCAGCTCGGCGAAGGCCTTGGTGGTCTTCTTGGCGCGGTCCTCCAGGGCGCCGGCGCAGCCGACCCAGTACAGGTACTCGACCTCGGTGAGGTCCTCGATGTCCTTGCCGACGACCGGGACCTCGAAGTCGACCTCCTTGAGCCACTCCAGGCGCTGCTTCTTGGCCAGGCCCCAGGGGTTGCCCTTCTTCTCCAGGTTCTTGAGCATCGTGCCCGCCTCGGAGGGGAACGCGCTCTCGATCATCACCTGGTAGCGGCGCATGTCGACGATGTGGTCGACGTGCTCGATGTCGACCGGGCACTGCTCGACGCAGGCGCCGCAGGTGGTGCAGGACCACAGGACGTCCGGGTCGATGACGCCGTTCTCCTCGGCGGTGCCGATCAGCGGGCGCTCGGCCTCGGCGAGCGCGGACGCCGGGACGTCCTTCAGGGCCTCCTCGGAGGCCTTCTCCTCGCCCTCCATGGTCTTGCCGCCGCCGGCCAGCAGGTACGGCGCCTTGGCGTGCGCGTGGTCGCGCAGCGACATGATCAGCAGCTTGGGGGAGAGCGGCTTGCCGGTGTTCCAGGCGGGGCACTGCGACTGGCAGCGGCCGCACTCGGTGCAGGTGGAGAAGTCCAGCAGGCCCTTCCAGGAGAACTGCTCGACCTGGGAGACGCCGAAGACGTCGTCCTCGCCCGGGTCCTCGAAGTCGATCGGCTTGCCGCCGCTCGTCATCGGCTGGAGCGCGCCGAGCGCGGTCTCGCCGGTGGCGTTGCGCTTGAACCAGATGTTCGGGAACGCCAGGAAGCGGTGCCAGGCCACGCCCATGTTCGTGGTCAGGGAGACGACGATCATCCACACGAAGGACGTGCCGATCTTGATCATCGCGACGAGGTAGACCAGGTTCTGCAGCGTGGAGACGCCGAGGCCCTTGAAGGCGAGCACCAGCGGGTACGAGGCGAAGTACCCCGCCTCGTAGTGGTCCACGTGGTGCAGGGCGCCCTCCAGGCCGCGCAGGACGTAGATCGCGAGGCCGATGGTGAGGATGACGTACTCGACGAAGTAGGCCTGGCCGGCCTTGGAGCCCGCGAAGCGGGACTTGCGGCCCGGCCGGGAGGGCAGGCTCAGCAGCCGGATCGTCATGAGCACGGCGATGCCGAGAATGGTCATCACACCGATGAACTCGATGTACATCTCGAACGGCAGGAAGTCACCGATCACCGGCAGCGTCCAGTCGGCCTGGAACAGCTGGCCGAACGCCTGCGCGAGGGTCGGCGGCAGCGTCAGGAAGCCGATCGCCACGAACCAGTGGGCGATGCCGACGATGCCCCACCGGTTCATGCGGGTGTGGCCGAGAAACTCCCGGACCAGGGTCACGCTCCGCTGATAGGGATTGTCGGAGCGGGCGCCGGCGGGTACGGCTTGGCCCAGCCTGAAGTACCGGACGAACTGGCCGATGGCACGGGCGAGCAGCGCAACGCCGACCACGGTCAGGACCAGCGACACGATGATCGCGGCGAGTTGCATTGGGGCTCCTGAGGCGGCCTCGAGATTACTGAGCAGTTATTACTAAGCGGTAACTTATGCAGTCCGTCTGAGACTACCCCCATCCTCCGTCGCAATGCAGCCGGGCGCGGGGTGATCTGGGTCGCTGAGGGTCGCCCGACGATTCACGATTCAGGCCGATCCCACCCTGTTCTGATCGTGTTATTCACACCCGATCGACCGATATGCCCCTAATTTAAGAACCGTGCTCTACGGGATCGCCACCGCCATCACCGCCCTGCTCGCCGCCGCGGCGCTCTCGGCGCTGCTCCGGGTGCTCGCGCTGCGGCTGGGGCTCGTCGACCGCAGGCGGCGGCTGCGCCCCGTACCGCTGCTCGGCGGCCTGGCCGTCGTGACCAGCACCTGCCTGGTCGCGGCGGCCGGGGGCTGGACCGGCGCGGCGCCGCTGAGCGCGCCCGTGGGGCGGCTGCTGGCCGCCGGCGCCGGGGTCGCCGTCCTCGGCCTCGTCGCGGACGTCTGGCGGATCCGGACGCGGCTGCTGCTGGTGGGCACGGTCGTCGCGGCGGCCGTCGTGGTCCCCTACGACGAGACCGGGCTGCCCATGGGAATCGCGTCGGTGGCCTGGATCGCCTGTGTGGCCGCCGCTTTCCGGGGGCTGGACCACGCGGACGGGCTGGCGGGCACGGTCGGGGTGCTCACCGCCTTCGGCGCGGGCGCCTGCGCTGCGGTGGAGATGATGGACGACCTCGCGGTGCTGCTGAGCGTGCTGGCGGCCGCCCTGACCGGCTTCCTCATGCACAACTGGCATCCCGCGCGGATCGCCTTCGGCGCCTGCGGCTCGCTGTTCACCGGATTCGTCCTCGCCTCGGCGGCCGTGCTCACCCGCACGGGCTACGACGCCCTGTCCACCGCCGCCGTGCTGTTCGCGCTCACCGCCGTCGCGAGCGCCGACGCCGTCCTGGTCGTACTGTCCAGGAGGCTGGCGGGCCGTCCCGTGCAGCGGCGTGGCCCCGACCACCTCGCGCACCGGCTGCGCCGGCTCGGGCTCACCGGGCCGGGCGCGACCGTGCTGCTCGGCGCCGGCGCCTTCGCGGCGGTGCTGGTCGGCGCGCTGGTCCACGCCGGCTGGATCGGCCGCGGCGCCGTGCTGTGGGTGGCGGGCGTGAGTCTGCTGGCGGTCCTGGGCCTCCTCAGGGTGCGGGTGTACGGCCCCCGTGGACGGCCGGAGCGGGGGACCCAGGGGGCGTACGCCACCCAGACGCACACCACCCGGACCCACGCCACGCGGAACCCCACCACCCGGACGGCCCGGGGCCGGGCGGCCGCGGATGTCTACGACACGCGGTCCCGGGCACGCGTGCGGAAGGACGTGGGACTTCCGGCGCCCCCGCGGTCCGCCGGTCCCCGGTCCGGCGCCGCGCCGTCCGGCGCCCGCGCGCCCGTCCGGTCAACCTGAATACCTCGCCCGCCACCCCCGCGTACCAGTCGGAAATCCGCCAGCCGTGGGCATCGCCGCAGGTCGGAGCGACCATGCGTGTAAGTGCCGGATAAGACTTGAGCCCACTCGGCTCAGGTCTGTTGACCCGGCGCGAAGCCTCGTGCACACTTGAGTCCGTTCCACTCAAGTCAGCTGGAGGAAATCACCATGGCACGTGCGGTCGGCATCGACCTGGGCACGACTAACTCCGTCGTCAGCGTTCTGGAGGGCGGCGAGCCCACCGTCATCACCAACGCCGAGGGCGCCAGGACCACGCCGTCCGTCGTCGCCTTCGCCAAGAACGGTGAGGTGCTGGTCGGCGAGGTGGCCAAGCGTCAGGCCGTCACCAACGTCGACAGGACCATCCGGTCGGTCAAGCGCCACATGGGCACCGACTGGAAGATCAACCTCGACGGCAAGGACTTCAACCCGCAGCAGATCAGCGCCTTCGTGCTGCAGAAGCTGAAGCGGGACGCCGAGTCCTACCTGGGCGAGAAGGTGACCGACGCGGTCATCACCGTCCCGGCGTACTTCAACGACGCCGAGCGTCAGGCCACCAAGGAGGCCGGCGAGATCGCCGGTCTGAACGTGCTGCGCATCGTCAACGAGCCGACGGCCGCCGCCCTCGCGTACGGCCTCGACAAGGACGACCAGACCATCCTGGTCTTCGACCTCGGCGGCGGCACCTTCGACGTCTCGCTGCTGGAGATCGGCGACGGCGTGGTCGAGGTGAAGGCCACCAACGGCGACAACCACCTCGGTGGCGACGACTGGGACCAGCGTGTCGTCGACTACCTGGTGCAGCAGTTCAAGTCCGGTCACGGCGTGGACCTCGCCAAGGACAAGATGGCCCTCCAGCGTCTGCGCGAGGCGGCGGAGAAGGCCAAGATCGAGCTGTCCTCGTCCTCCGAGACCTCGATCAACCTGCCCTACATCACCGCGTCCGCCGAGGGCCCGCTGCACCTGGACGAGAAGCTCACCCGCGCCCAGTTCCAGCAGCTGACCGCGGATCTCCTGGAGCGCTGCAAGACGCCGTTCCACAACGTCATCAAGGACGCCGGCATCTCCATCAACGAGATCGACCACGTCGTCCTGGTCGGCGGTTCCACCCGCATGCCCGCCGTCGCCGAGCTCGTCAAGGAGCTGACCGGCGGCAAGGAGGCCAACAAGGGCGTGAACCCGGACGAGGTCGTCGCCATCGGCGCCTCGCTCCAGGCCGGTGTCCTCAAGGGCGAGGTCAAGGACGTCCTGCTGCTCGACGTCACCCCGCTGTCCCTCGGCATCGAGACCAAGGGCGGCATCATGACCAAGCTGATCGAGCGCAACACGACCATCCCGACCAAGCGCTCGGAGATCTTCACCACGGCCGAGGACAACCAGCCGTCGGTGCAGATCCAGGTCTACCAGGGCGAGCGCGAGATCGCCGCGTACAACAAGAAGCTCGGCATGTTCGAGCTGACCGGTCTGCCGCCGGCGCCGCGCGGCGTCCCGCAGATCGAGGTGTCCTTCGACATCGACGCCAACGGCATCATGCACGTGACCGCCAAGGACCTGGGCACGGGCAAGGAGCAGAAGATGACCGTCACCGGTGGCTCCTCGCTGCCGAAGGACGAGGTCGACCGCATGCGCCAGGAGGCCGAGCAGTACGCGGAGGAGGACCACCGCCGCCGCGAGGCCGCCGAGACCCGCAACCAGGGCGAGCAGCTCGTCTACCAGACCGAGAAGTTCCTCAAGGACAACGAGGACAAGGTCCCGGGCGAGATCAAGACCGAGGTCGAGGAGGCCGTCGCCGAGCTCAAGGAGCAGCTCAAGGGCGAGGACACCGCCGAGATCCGCACCGCCACCGAGAAGGTCGCGGCCGTCTCCCAGAAGCTCGGCCAGGCCATGTACGCCGACGCCCAGGCCGCGCAGGCCGCCGGCGGTGCCGGTGACGCCGGTGCCGGCCAGGCGAAGGCGGACGACGACGTCGTCGACGCCGAGATCGTCGACGAGGACCGGAAGGACGGTGCCGCGTGACGGAGGAGACCCCGGGCTTCGACGAGCAGCAGCCGCAGGCTCAGTCTCAGCAGCCCGACGTCCCCTCCGGCGCCACCTCTGACGACGCCGAGCCGCAGGCCGCCTCCCGTGAGAAGGGGGCGGCCCCGGCCGGGGACGCGGACCGCACGGCCGCTGTGACGGCTCAGCTGGACCAGGTGCGCACCGCGCTCGGCGAGCGCACCGCGGACCTGCAGCGGCTGCAGGCGGAGTACCAGAACTACCGGCGCCGGGTCGAGCGCGACCGGATCGCGGTCAAGGAGATCGCCATCGCGAACCTCCTGACCGAGCTCCTGCCCGTGCTCGACGACATCGGACGCGCGCGGGAACACGGCGAACTGGTGGGCGGGTTCAAGTCCGTCGCCGAGTCGCTGGAGACCGTGGCGGCCAAGATGGGACTGCAGCAGTTCGGCAAGGAGGGCGAGCCCTTCGACCCGACGATCCACGAGGCCCTGATGCACTCCTACGCACCGGACGTCACCGAGACGACGTGCGTGGCGATTCTGCAGCCCGGGTACCGGATCGGCGAGCGCACCATCCGCCCCGCGCGGGTGGCGGTGGCCGAGCCACAGCCCGGCGCCCAGACGGTCAAGCCGGCCGAGGAGTCCGGCGCGGCCGAGGGCGACGCGCCGGGCGAGGACAAGGACAGCGGCCCTGAGGAGGGCTGACGTAATAACCAACGGAGCACGAGAGGAGGGACGTCGGGGATGAGCACCAAGGACTTCATCGAGAAGGACTACTACAAGGTCCTCGGCGTCCCCAAGGACGCGACCGAGGCCGAGATCAAGAAGGCGTACCGGAAGCTCGCCCGCGAGTTCCACCCGGACGCCAACAAGGGCAACGCCAAGGCCGAGGAGCGCTTCAAGGAGATCTCCGAGGCGAACGACGTGCTCGGCGACCCCAAGAAGCGCAAGGAGTACGACGAGGCCCGCGCCCTGTTCGGCAACGGCGGCTTCCGTCCCGGCCCCGGGGCGGGCGGCGGTTCCTTCAACTTCGACCTGGGCGACCTCTTCTCCGGAGGCGGCGCCCAGGGCGGGGGCGGCGGCTTCGGCGGCGGGCTCGGTGACGTCTTCGGGGGCCTGTTCAACCGGGGCGGCGCCCAGACCGGCACCCGCACCCAGCCGCGGCGCGGCCAGGACATCGAGTCCGAGGTCACGCTGAGCTTCACGGAGGCCATCGAGGGCGCCACGGTCCCGCTGCGCATGTCCAGCCAGCAGCCGTGCAAGGCCTGTTCGGGCACCGGCGACAAGAACGGCACACCGCGCGTGTGCCCGACCTGCGTCGGCACCGGGCAGGTGGCGCGCGGTTCGGGCGGCGGCTTCTCGCTGACCGACCCGTGCCCGGACTGCAAGGGCCGTGGCCTGATCGCGGAGAACCCCTGCGAGGTCTGCAAGGGCTCCGGGCGCGCCAAGTCGTCCCGGACGATGCAGGTCCGCATCCCCGCCGGGGTGAACGACGGGCAGCGCATCCGGCTGCGCGGCAAGGGCGCCCCGGGCGAGCGCGGCGGACCGGCCGGCGACCTGTACGTGGTGGTGCACGTCGGTGCGCACCCGGTCTTCGGCCGCAAGGGCGACAACCTCACCGTCACCGTGCCGGTCACCTACCCGGAGGCCGCGCTCGGCGGCGAGGTGCGGGTGCCCACGCTCGGCGGGCCCCCGGTCACGCTGAAGCTGCCCCCGGGCACGCCCAACGGCCGTACGATGCGGGCCCGCGGCAAGGGCGCGGTCCGCAAGGACGGCTCCCGCGGCGACCTCCTGGTCACCGTGGAGGTGAGTGTCCCGAAGGACCTGTCGGGGAAGGCTCGTGACGCGTTGCAGGCGTATCGCGAGGCGACCGCGGGCGAGGACCCGCGGGCGGAGCTGTTCGAGGCCGCGAAGGGAGCATGAGTGAGATGGACGGCCGTCGTCGCAACCCGTACGAACTGACGGAAGACACCCCGGTGTACGTCATCTCCGTGGCCGCGCAGCTGTCCGGGCTGCACCCGCAGACGCTTCGCCAGTACGACCGGCTGGGCCTGGTGTCCCCCGACCGGACCGCGGGCCGGGGCCGCCGCTACTCGGCACGTGACATCGAACTGCTCCGCCAGGTGCAGCAGTTGTCACAGGACGAGGGCATCAACCTGGCCGGCATCAAGCGGATCATCGAACT
>NZ_BMVJ01000011.1:97518-108270 GCF_014650655.1 Streptomyces anandii JCM 4720 | reverse complement strand
GCCGCCCGATGTCACTTGGCCGAGTTCATTCGCTGCCGTGCTCGATGGCCAAAGGTTGTTCGGAACTTTGCGCGAAGATGAACCGGGCCTCGGTGGAGGGTCGGTAAAGGGCGTTTGGAGGGGGTTCCGCAACGATTCCCAAGGTCTTCACACGCACAGCGGAGCGTGGTGTTGTCATCTCGTTAAGTGGTTCCGCTTGACGCCGATGGTCGCCTGCGCGTTGGCTTTTCAGTCACCTGGGTCGCAATGCTGCGTCCTCGTCCGGAAGGCACCAGAAGTGAGCACCTCGATGCGTCGTATCGCCATAGCCGTGGCCGCGCCCACGCTGTCCTTCTCGCTGGCCGCCTGCGGGGCGCTCGGCGGGTCAGGGAGCAGCGCCGATGCGAGCCCGACCAAGGGCAACGACGTGACGGTGGGTCTGCTGCTGCCGGAGACGGCCAACACGCGCTACGACAAGTTCGACTTCCCCATCATCAAGGACAAGGTCGCCTCTCTCACCCGCAACCAGGGCAAGGTGGACTACGCCAACGCGGGCGCGGACGCGGACAAGCAGGCCAGCCAGATGCAGCGGATGATCGACGAGAAGGTCGACATCATCCTGCTCGACGCGGTGGACTCGCACGCGATCGCCGGCGAGGTGAAGAAGGCCAAGGACGCGGGCATTCCGGTCATCGCCTACGACCGGCTCGCCGAGGGCCCGATCGACGCGTACATCTCCTTCGACAACGAACTCGTCGGCGAGGTGCAGGGCCGCTCCCTGCTGGAGGCCCTGGGCTCCGACCGCGACACCTCCTCCAAGATCGTCATGATGAACGGGTCGCCCACCGACCCCAACGCCAAGCAGTTCAAGCAGGGCGCGCTGGCCCAGCTGAACGGCAAGGTGACGATCGCCGCGTCCTTCGACACCAAGGACTGGAAGCCGGAGAACGCCCAGGCCAACATGGCCCAGGCGATCAGCCAGATCGGCAAGAACAACATCGCCGGCGTCTACTCGGCCAACGACGGCATGGCCGCCGGTGTCATCAAGGCCCTCAAGGCGGCGGGCGTCACCAGCCTGCCCCCGATCACCGGCCAGGACGCCGAACTCGACGCGGTGCAGCGGATCGTCAGCGGCGAGCAGTACATGAGCGTGTACAAGTCCTACCCGACGGAGGCCGAGACGGCCGCCGAGATGGCCGTCGCCAAGGTGCAGGGCAAGGACATCCAGTTCGACGCCCTGACCCGCGACAAGGTCAGCAGCCCGACCAACAAGGACGTCCCCTCCCAGCTGGTCTCCGTGGTCGCGCTGACCAAGAACAACATCAAGGACACGGTCATCGCCGACGGCATCTACAAGGTCTCCGACATCTGCACGGCCAAGTACCGCTCGGCCTGTTCGGCGGCCGGACTCAAGTAGGGCCCGCTCCCGGGCGAAAGCCTCCGCGCGCCTCGTCACCTTGCTGCAACGCGCCAGACGGAGGCCGGTACACACCGGGTGAAACCGGTGCTTATGGAGAGCCGGCCCCGAGGGAGCCGTGTTGCACAGCCGGTCCGGTCCGCGCATAGTTGCGCTGCGGAAGAGGCGGAAACCGGGGGTGTGATGGGCCATGGCCGGGCACGGGGCGGAGAAGCATCCACACGGTGCCGACCGACTGTGCGGGGCCGGGGAGCGTGTGTATTCCCGGGCCGTACGGCGGGGCCGTGTGCCGCGCCGGGACGCCGAGCCGGTGCCGTGCCTGCTGGAACTGGCCCTGCTGCACCCCGACCCCGACGACATGGACTTCCTGGTGCCCACCGCGCCCCAGGAGGTCATGACCCGGCTGCTGCGCGGGATGTACGACGAGGTCAGCGAGAGCCACCGGCGGGTGGGTTCGGCGGTGGCCGCCTTCGAGCGGTACGCGGGGCTCGGCCGCCAGGTGCAGTTGTCCTCGGCGGCCGGTGAGGGCACCGCGATCCGGGTGCTGGACGGACTGTCGCGCATCCAGGCCGCCATGGACGAGGCGACCGAGGCGTGCACCACCGAGGTGCTGACCGTGCAGCCGGGCGGCATCCGCCGCGAGCACGAGCTGACCGAGGGCCTGCACCGGGCGCTGGCGCTGCGCGGGCGCGGGGTGCGGATGCGCGACCTCTACACCCATGTGGCCCGGCACGGCCAGGGGCTGCTCAACTACCTGGAGCTGATGGGCGACGCGGTCGAGGCGCGCACGCTGGACGAGGTCATCGACCGGCTGATCCTGTTCGACCGCACGGTCGCCTTCGTGCCCGCCAACGCCGACCGCACCATGGCGCTGGAGCTGCGCCACCCGGCCCTGGTCGAGTACCTGGTGACGGTCTTCGAGCGGCTGTGGCGGCTGGCGATCCCGCTGACCGCGCCGCTGCCCGACACCGGCATCGAGGGCATCTCCCACCGCGAGCAGTCGATCGCCGCGCTGCTGGCCGAGGGCCACCAGGACGCGGTGATCGCCGAACGGCTGGGCATCAGTGTGCGCACCTGCCGGGCCCACATCGCCCGCCTGTCGGAGACGCTGGGCGCGGCCAGCCGTACGCAGTTGGGCGTGCGGATCGCCCAGGCGGGACTGGACGGGGCCCCGCGCACCGCGGGGGCGGGCGCGGTCAGTGTTCCCGGTGCTGCGGGTCCAGGATCCCCGACCGGCCGATGAGATAGCCCAGTTGGGCCCTGCTCTCGCTGCCGAGGGTGGCGGCGAGCTTGGCTATGTGGACGCGGGCGGTGCGCACGTTCATGCCGAGCCGGTGGGCGATCACGGAGTCGGTGTGCCCCTCGACGAGCAGGCCCGCGATGGCCCGCTGGCGGGGCGTGATGCCGTCCGGGGAGGGCTGCTGGACGGCAGGGGGGTGCATCGGGGTGGCCAGCCGCCAGAACCGCTCGAAGGCGGTGACGAAGTACGTGATGAGGGCCGGGTGGCGGACCTCCAGGGCGAGGGTGCCGTCCTCGTTGGCGGGGATGAAGGCGACGGTGCGGTCGACGACGATGAGCCGGTCGGCGACTTCGTCCAGCGAGCGGGCCTCGACGTCCCCCTTGAGCTGCTCGTAGCGGGCGCGGGCGAGCGGGAGATGGCGGTGCGTGTGCTGGTAGAGGGTGCGGATGCGGCCGCCGCGGTCGAGCAGGGCCTGGTCGCGGACCATGGAGATGGCCTCGGCGGTCTCCGCGCGCTCGTTGCTGACGCGGCGCACGGGGGGCTGGACGCACAGGCACTCGCCGCAGGCGTCGGCCATCGCCGCGTCGATGGCCCGGTTGATCCGCTCGGTGCCGCTCAGCAGCCGGAACGCGGAGGTCTCCGGGGTGCGCGGCTGGCGTCCGCCGAGCCGCAGCAGGGGAGCGAAGCTCTCGGCGAGCCGTTCCTCACGGCGCCGTTCGTCCGCTATGCGCTCGGCCGTGGCGCGCAGCAGCCGGTGCAGCGCGGTGGCCGGGGCCACGGGCTCCAGCCGGCCCGGTTCGTCGACCGCGGGGTGCAGCAGGCCGAAGTCGACCAGGCAGGGCGCCTCGTGCGCCTCCTCGGCGGGCAGCCGGCCGTCGCGCAGGGCGCGTTCGTACAGTGCCGTGCCCGCGGAGCACAGGTCCGCCGCGCCGTGCTCCGGATGTGGTGCCGGGCTCACTGGGGCCCCTTCCGTCGGTTTCAGTGCCCCTGTTCGAGGATTCCCGACTGTGCGATGAGGTAGCCCAGCTGGGCGCGGCTGCCGCTGCCCAGCGCGGTGGCCAGCTTGGCGATGTGGGCGCGGCAGGTGCGGACGTTCATGCCGAGCCGGCGCGCGATGGCCTCGTCGACGTGGCCCTCGACGAGGAGCTTGGCGATGGAGTGCTGGATCTCCGTGATGCCGTCGGGCGCGGTCTCGTAGGGGGCGCCGGCGCTGAGGGGGACCGCGCGGCTCCACATGAACTCGAAGACCTTGATCAGATAGCGGACCAGGCCGGGGTGGCGCAGTTCCAGGGCGACCTGCTGGTCGTCCCGGGTGGGGATGAAGGCGACCGTCTCGTCGCAGATGATCAGGCGCTCCACCAGCTCGTCGATGGAGCGGTACTCCACCTTGCCGTCGGCGAGGTGTGCGGCGTAGGCCAGTTTCTCCTGGCTGTAGCGGGCGGTGTGCTGGTACAGGGTGCGGATGCGCACCCCGCGCTCGATCAGGGGCCGGTCGCGTTCCAGCCCGCGCAGGACGCTGCGTTCGGAGACGCGGTCGCTGGGCTGGACGGTCAGCATCTCCGTGTGGCACTGGCCGGTGGCGAGGTTGAGCGCGGTGTTGATCCGCTCACCGCCTTCGAGGACCGTGATCGAGCCGCCGCCGGACGCCGACTGGCCGCCGAGGGCCATGAACGGCTCAAAGGCGTCCGCGATCTCGCTGGCCGCCTGGCGGCGCTCGCTGATCTCCCGCTCGATGGGGGTGAGCCGCTGGGCCAGGGCGAGCGCCGGAGGCACCGGGCGCAGCCAGTTCGGGTCGTCGGGATCGGGGTGGAGCAGGGCGAACTCCATCAGGCACGGCGCCGGTTCGGCGTCCGTGCGGGCGATCCGTCCGGCGCGCAGGGCGGCCGCGTACAGACGACTGCCTTCCGGGCAGAGCTCGTTCATCGCATGGGGATGTGTCGCATTTATGTGATTCGTGGCCAAATCTCCACCCCCCAGGGTCCTGAACATGCAGGAACATGATGCACCGATTGTGTGGCCATGACGTGCCCGAATGAGCCATCGTCATACGTGACGGGGGAAAAGGGGACCTTCAAGTGAGGACGAAGCCGATTATGCGTAACAGACTGCTTCGCTCGGTGCTTGTCGCCGCCTTCTCCGCCGTTGTTGCCCTCGGCGCGCTGAGCGGCCTCTCCGGTGCGAAGAGCGATGTTCGGGCGAACAGCACCTGGCCGTTGGTGGCCGAGAACTCCGCGACCGCCGGCGGTGCCACTGCCGCGACAGGTGGATCCGGGAGCTGATGTGACCACACCACCCGACGACCGGTCCTTCCGTCGAGAAATGGCCACCGCATACCGCTCCGGCTGGCACTTCATCGACCTGGTCACCGCCATCCCCCACAGCGGTGACTCGCTGATGGTGGCCGTCTTCGGTGAGCCGGTCGTCGTCGCGCGGGACGAGGACGGAGACGTGCGGGCGTACCGGTGCCTGCGACGTCCTCGGGGGGCGCCGCAGCCGGTACGGTGTGCCATCCGATACGGAATGATCTTCGTCAATCTGGACCAGCGGGACCACCGGCAGGTGGCGCCGGAACCCGCCGACATCAGGACCATCTCAGCCACCCCCCGCAGTGCCTGACGCGATTCCCCCGTCGTAACAGATCGCTCAGGTACTTCCCCCCGCAGCGGCGTCACCGTGACCTGAACACGGTGACGCCGCTGCAGTTTCGCCCGGAATATCCGCGTATCGACCCGGCCGTGCACTGGCCGGAATCCGTCACTCGCGCATCCGCCCCCGCCCGGCCGTTCATCCACGGCCAAGCGCCCTGGTGAGCTCGATCTCGATCACCACGCGGGACGGATCGGGCGACGGCGTCCGCTCGTAGCGCTCGGCGTAGCGCCGTACGGCCTCCGCCACGCGGTCCGGCTCCGTACGGACGAACGCGCGACCCTCCAGCGTCGCCCAGCGCCGCCCGTCCACCTGGCACACCGCCACCGGCGCCCCTCGCCCGCCGGCCGCCAGCACGTTCGCCGCCTTCGTGCTCGCCTTGCCGGTGATCACCCGCGCGAGCCGCGCCCGCGGGTCGTACGTCACTCCGACCGGGACGACGTGCGGGGTGCCGTCGGGGCGCAGCGTCGTCAGCGTGCACAGGTGCCGCTCCCGCCAGAAGCTCAGGTACGGCGCGTCGGGTGCGCCGGGGTCCAGGGAATACGTGGTGGAGGCCATGCACCGGAACCTAACCCCCCGGCCCCCGCGAGTCCCAGTGGAACGACCTGGCCGGATTCACCTTGAGCGGAATAGACTCAACTTTGTGTACGCTGGATGAGTCAGCACTGGGAGACGTGGCAGAGCAACGACGCCAAGGAGGAGAGAAGCGACCGTGGACGCCGAGCTGACCAACAGGAGCCGGGACGCCATCAACGCGGCCGGCAACCGGGCCGTGACGGGGGGACATCCGGATCTCACCCCCGCCCACCTGCTCCTCGCGCTGCTCGAGGGACAGGACAACGAGAACATCATCGACCTGCTGTCGGCCGTCGACGCCGACCAGGCGTCCGTGCGCGCCGGCGCCGAGCGCGTGCTCGCGTCCCTGCCCAGCGTGACCGGGTCCACCGTCGCGCCGCCGCAGCCCAACCGGGAACTGCTGGCGGTGATCGCGGACGCGCAGAGCCGGGCGCGCGACCTCGGGGACGACTACCTGTCCACCGAGCACCTGCTCATCGGCATCGCCGCCAAGGGCGGCGCGGCCGGCGAGGTGCTCGAGCGGCAGGGCGCCGGCGCGAAGAAGCTGCAAGAGGCGTTCCAGAAGGCGAGGGGAGGGCGCCGGGTGACCACACCGGACCCCGAGGGTCAGTACAAGGCGCTGGAGAAGTTCGGCACCGACTTCACCGCCGCGGCGCGTGAGGGCAGGCTGGACCCGGTCATCGGCCGGGACCAGGAGATCCGCCGCGTCGTGCAGGTGCTGTCCCGCCGCACCAAGAACAACCCGGTCCTCATCGGCGAGCCGGGCGTCGGCAAGACCGCCGTGGTGGAGGGCCTCGCCCAGCGGATCGTCAAGGGCGACGTGCCCGAGTCCCTGAAGGACAAGCGGCTGGTCGCGCTCGACCTCGGCGCGATGGTCGCCGGCGCGAAGTACCGCGGCGAGTTCGAGGAGCGGCTCAAGACCGTCCTCGCCGAGATCAAGGACTCCGACGGCCGGATCATCAC
This sequence comes from Streptomyces anandii JCM 4720, assembly GCF_014650655.1. GTDB lineage: Bacteria > Actinomycetota > Actinomycetes > Streptomycetales > Streptomycetaceae > Streptomyces > Streptomyces anandii. The sequence continues at coordinate 101,449 of NZ_BMVJ01000011.1, read as the reverse complement.
CTTCATCGACGAGCTGCACACCGTGGTCGGCGCGGGCGCCGGCGGCGACTCCGCGATGGACGCCGGCAACATGCTCAAGCCGATGCTGGCCCGCGGCGAGCTGCGCATGGTCGGCGCGACCACGCTCGACGAGTACCGCGAGCGGATCGAGAAGGACCCGGCGCTGGAGCGGCGCTTCCAGCAGGTGCTGGTCGCCGAGCCGACCGTCGAGGACTCCATCGCGATCCTGCGCGGTCTCAAGGGGCGCTACGAGGCCCACCACAAGGTGCAGATCGCGGACAGCGCGCTGGTGGCCGCCGCGACCCTGTCCGACCGCTACATCACCTCCCGCTTCCTGCCCGACAAGGCCATCGACCTCGTCGACGAGGCCGCCTCCCGGCTGCGCATGGAGATCGACTCCTCGCCGGTCGAGATCGACGAGCTCCAGCGCGCCGTGGACCGGCTGCGCATGGAGGAGCTGGCCCTGGACAAGGAGACCGACGCCGCCTCGCGCGAGCGGCTGGAGAAGCTGCGCCGCGACCTCGCCGACAAGGAGGAGGAGCTGCGCGGCCTCACCGCACGCTGGGAGAAGGAGAAGCAGTCCCTGAACCGGGTCGGTGAGCTGAAGGAGCGGCTGGACGACCTGCGGGGCCAGGCCGAGCGCGCCCAGCGCGACGGCGACTTCGACACCGCCTCGAAGCTGCTGTACGGGGAGATCCCGACCCTGGAGAAGGAGCTGGAGGCCGCCTCGCGCGCCGAGGAGGAGGCCGCCAAGGACACCATGGTCAAGGAGGAGGTCGGCCCCGACGACATCGCCGACGTGGTCGCCTCCTGGACCGGCATCCCCGCCGGGCGCCTGCTGGAGGGCGAGACGCAGAAGCTGCTGCGCATGGAGGACGAGATCGGCAAGCGGCTGATCGGCCAGGGCGAGGCCGTGCGCGCCGTCTCCGACGCCGTGCGGCGCAGCCGGGCCGGGATCGCCGACCCCGACCGGCCCACGGGCTCCTTCCTCTTCCTCGGCCCGACCGGCGTCGGCAAGACCGAACTGGCCAAGGCGCTCGCCGACTTCCTCTTCGACGACGAGCGGGCCATGGTCCGCATCGACATGTCCGAGTACAGCGAGAAGCACAGTGTGGCCCGCCTGGTCGGCGCCCCGCCCGGATACGTCGGCTACGAGGAGGGCGGCCAGCTCACCGAGGCGGTGCGCCGCCGTCCGTACAGCGTGGTGCTGCTGGACGAGGTGGAGAAGGCTCACCCGGAGGTCTTCGACATCCTCCTCCAGGTGCTGGACGACGGCCGCCTGACGGACGGTCAGGGCCGTACGGTCGACTTCCGCAACACCATCCTGGTGCTCACCTCCAACCTGGGCAGCCAGTACCTGGTCGACCCGGTCACCAGTGAGCAGGAGAAGAAGGAACAGGTCCTGGAGGTGGTCCGCGCCTCCTTCAAGCCCGAGTTCCTCAACCGACTGGACGACCTGGTGGTCTTCTCGGCGCTGACCAAGGAGGAGCTGAGCCGGATCGCCGAGCTCGCCATCGGCCGCCTGGCCGCGCGGCTGTCCGAGCGGCGCCTGACGCTGGACGTCACGCCCGAGGCGCTGGCCTGGCTCGCCGACGAGGGCATGGACCCGGCCTACGGCGCCCGTCCGCTGCGCCGTCTGGTGCAGACGGCGATCGGCGACCGGCTGGCCAAGGAGATCCTCTCCGGCGAGATCAAGGACGGCGACACCGTCCGCGTCGACCGCTTCGGCGAGGGCCTGCTGGTGGGCCCGGCCACGGGCAAGACGCTGTAGGGCCACGCACCCACGCGCCCACGCGGCCCGTCACCCGGCAGCCGGGTGACGGGCCGCCGCGCTCATGTCGTGAACGCCGCGAAGTCGACCAGGGCGGTGCCGGCGTCCTCGTACGTCACGCTCACCTGTACGGCGTCGGCGCCGACCCCCTCCGGCAGTCCCCGCGTGTAGCTCAGCTCCAGACACAGGTCCGCGTCGTCGGCGCAGAACTCCGTCTCCGGCGCCGGGGCGTCCGGGTAGGTGCGGTGCAGCCAGTCGCGGACCGCGGCACGCGGCATCCGGAAGTCCGCGCTGTAGGAGACGTCCTGCCAGCTCCGCTCCACGCACCCCCCGACCGGCGTGGCGCCGTCCGGAAGGGCCGCCCCGCCGAATGCCAGCGCATGCGTGCAGGAGACCGCCTTGGGCCCACCGCCGAGTGGGTACTCGGAGTCGGAGAAGATCACGCCCACGAAGGCGACGAGGAAGGGGAGCAGAACCATGGCCGGCAGCACCGCGACCGCCGCGACCAGCCACCACCTCGTCCGGCCCCGCGGCGCCCCCTCGGCGTCCGGCTGCTCGGCCCTTCCGGTCCGTGCCCGGGCCATGACCCCCACCCCCACCCGCTCGACGTCCACCCGTCGGCCGGATCATGTCAGCCCAGGGCTGACAAGCGCCCGGCGGGCTTGCCACGCCCCTCCCCGCATGGGGGAGGATGGCGGGATCCGTACGAAGGGAAAAACACGGTGAGCATCGACCCGTCCTCGATTCCGAACTTCGGGGGCCAGCCCGAGCCGCAGCCCCAAGGACCGGCGGGCCCCGTCGTCCCGGATCAGGACCTCGTGAAGCAGCTCCTCGACCAGATGGAGCTCAAGTACGTCGTCGACGACGAGGGCGACCTCGCGGCGCCGTGGGAGCAGTTCCGCACGTACTTCATGTTCCGCGGCGAGGACGACCAGCAGGTCTTCTCGGTACGGACGTTCTACGACCGGCCCCACAAGATCGACGAGAAGCCGCAGCTGCTGGAGTCCATCGACGACTGGAACCGCCGGACCCTGTGGCCCAAGGTCTACAGCCACACCCACGACGACGGCACCGTCCGCCTCATCGGCGAGGCCCAGATGCTGATCGGCATGGGCGTGAGCCTGGAGCACTTCGTCTCCTCCACGGTCAGCTGGGTGCGCGCCGCGATCGAGTTCGACCGCTGGCTCGTCGAGCAGCTCGGTCTGGAGCAGGACGTCAACGAGGCCGACGAGCCCGGGGACGACGAGGAGTAGTCCCCGGGACGGGGGAGTCCTCGGCGCGAGGAGCGGTCCTCGGCGCGGGAGCATGTCCTCGGCGCGGGACACGGACGAGGCGCGTGGGCGTCTACAGCGGCGTGTGGGTGATCACGACGAGGTACGCCCCGTAAGCGAACGAGAGCCCGGCCAGGGCGCAGGCCACCGCGGCCGCGTGCCAGGGCCGGGCTCTCGCCGTGCGCACCAGGGCGCGGGCCAGCGGCAGCAGCAGCGGGAAGGCCGGCAGCAGGAAGCGCGGCTTGCACTGGAAGAAGCCCGAGCCGCCGCAGGCCACGACGAGGAGCGCCCCGCTGTAGACGACCAGCGGCAGGGGAGCGCGGTCCAGGACGAGCAGCGCGTACAGCAGCACGCCCGCCGCCACCAGCACCAGGGCGGCGAAGAAAAGGAACGCGTCGCGGTGCAGCAGCAGCTGCTTGACGAAGCGCAGCGCGCCGAGGCCGAAGTCGAAGCGGGAGCCCCACAGCCGCTGGAGGCGGAAGTAGCCGTCGAGGGTGTCGCCGGTGCGCCGGCCCGCCCACAGTACGTAACCGGTCCAGCCCAGCGGGGCCAGCGCCACGGCCGTCCACAGCCTGTGGGAAACGCGCCCCCGGGCCCGCCACACGGCCGGCGCCGCCGCGGCGAGTACTCCCAGGGCCACCGCGAAGCCGTTGGGCCGGGACAGCCCGGCCAGGGCGGCCAGCGCTCCCGCCCACACCCAGCGGCCGGTGAGCGCCGCGTACAGCGACCAGGCGGCGAAGGCGGTGAGCACGGGCTCGCTGTACCCCATCGACAGCACCACCGAGTGCGGCAGCAGGCCCCACAGCACGGTCAGGGCGGTTCCCACGGCCCGGCCGTGCAGCCGGTCGCCGATCGCGTAGATCCCCCAGGCGGCCGCGGAGGCCGCGAG
>NZ_BMVJ01000011.1:93463-97493 GCF_014650655.1 Streptomyces anandii JCM 4720 | reverse complement strand
CCAGGACACCACCAGCCCGGCCGCGCCCCCGCCCAGCGGGACCACCGTGCGGACGGCGCGGATCAGTGCCGGGTAGAGCGGGAAGAACGCCAGGTCGTTGTGGACGACGCCGGGGTGCGGACGCTCGACGGCGCCGTAGCCGTGGGCGGCGATCCGCAGGTACCACAGCGAGTCCCAGGACCGGCCCAGCAGCGCGGCCGGATCCTTGCCGTGGCGCCACGCGGCCACGGCGACCACCCCCACCCCGGCAGCGCGCACCGCCGCGAACAGCGCGGCCGCCACGAAGGCGGACCACAGCGCACCCCTCCCCCCGGCCTCCGGCCGGGCGAGGGGAAAGGGCGACGACAGGGTGCTGACGCGGCTCACACGGGCATATTGCGATACAGGCCGGACATATGGCCCCATTGCGCCCCATGCGGGGCGTGTCAGCCGGCCAGGGTCTTCAGGCGGGTGGCCGCTTCCTCCAGGAGGGCGGGCTGTTTGCAGAAGGCGAAGCGGACGAAGGGGGCGCCCTCGTCGCGGTGGTCGTAGAAGACGGCGTTGGGGATGGCCACGACGCCGGCGCGCTCGGGCAGCGCGCGGCAGAAGGCGAAGCCGTCGTCGACGCCCAGGGGGCGGATGTCGGTGGTGATGAAGTACGTGCCGGCCGGGCGGAAGACCCCGAAGCCCGCCTCGCTCAGTCCCGCGGCCAGCACCTCGCGCCTGGCCCGCATGTCCGCGCGGAACGTCTCGAAGTACGACTCCGGCAGCGCGAGCGCCTGGGCGACCGCGTACTGGAAAGGGCCCGAGGCCACGTACGTCAGGTACTGCTTGGCCGAGCGGACCGCGGTGACCAGGCCGGGAGCGGCGGTGATCCAGCCGACCTTCCAGCCGGTGAACGAGAACGTCTTGCCCGCCGATCCGATCGTCACCGTCCGCTCGCGCATCCCGGGGAACGAGGCGAGCGGGACGTGCTCGGCGTCGTCGAAGACCAGGTGCTCGTAGACCTCGTCCGTGACCACCAGCAGGTCGCGCTCGACGGCCAGTTCGGCGATCGCGGTGAGCTCCTCGCGGGTGAGCACCGTGCCGGTCGGGTTGTGCGGGGTGTTGATCAGCAGCAGCCGGGTGCGGCCGGTCACCGCGGCGCGCAGCTCGTCCAGGTCGAGGCGGAACGCGCCCTCGTGCGGGCGCAGCGTCACCGGCACGCGCCGGCCGCCCGCCATCGCGACGCAGGCGGCGTAGGAGTCGTAGTACGGCTCCAGGGCGACGACCTCGTCCCCCGGCTCCACCAGTGCGAGCAGCGCGGCCGCGATGGCCTCCGTGGCGCCCGCGGTGACCAGGACCTCGGTGTCCGGGTCGTACGACAGGCCGTACCTCCGCAGCTGGTGCTCGACGACCGCCGTACGCAGCTCGGGGACGCCGGGGCCCGGCGGGTACTGGTTGCCGCGCCCCTCGCGCAGCGCCCGCACGGCCGCCTCCCGGATCTCCTCGGGGCCGTCGGTGTCGGGGAAGCCCTGCCCCAGGTTGATCGCCCCGGTCGCCACGGCCAGGGCGGACATCTCGGCGAAGATCGTCGTCCCGAACTCGGCGAGCCGGCGGTTCAGAAGCGGGCGTGCGCTGGAGGTCATGCCGGCCATCCTGCGCCGAAGCTCTGGGGTTCCTCAACAATGCAACGCCTCATCTCTGAGCGGGGCCGCGCCGGGCGGCCCGACGCCGTCCCCCGTCGGGCCTCAAGTACCCGCTCGGGTCCAAGGGGCGGGGCGTTCCCGGAATACCGATGCCCCGGTTGTGTGAGGAGTCTGTAGGTACGTCGCAATCGGGTGAGGAGTGCCCTGGAGCGGATCATGATCCTTTAGGCTGACCGCCTAGTCGAACGCATCTCTGAGATCTGAATGAGGTAATCCATGCATGCCCTCGGGCGATTTGCGGCAGCAACGGTGTCCGTTGCTGCCCTCTTCGGCGGTCTGGTGGCCACCGCTCCTGCCGCTTCCGCCCTGCCCGCCGCCTGCGCCAAGGACGACACCTTCCCCGTACCCCTGGCGGAGAAGACCACGACGAACGTCAACCTCCGCCGCAACCCGGGTGTCGGCTCCACCTCCCTGGGCCTCCTGACCAAGGGCACGAAGTTCAGCGGCCGTTGCCTTCATTACAAGGGTGGGACGAACTGGGAGTACGGCAAGGTGCTGTCCGGTGCCAACTCGGGCAAGTGGGGCTGGGTCGACTGGCGGTACCTGCGCGACTGACCGGCGGCGGCGCCACCGGCGACGGGGCGTGCCGACCCGGCGTTGCGGCTGAGGGGGTACGCCCACTTGATGCCCGCCGGCCGCGAGCGTGCTCGGCGGGCCATCGACGCAGTGGTCGGGCGCAGCCCTCGGGAGGGTCGCGGTCCACAGGCGGCCCGATGAGACCCTGACCGCCCCTGATCTGCATTCTTGCAGGTCAGGGGCGTTTTTCGTGCCTCGACCCTCAGAAGTTCCTCAAGTGTGCTTTGGCCGGGCGGGCTGACGGGCATCCCCCGGGCACGCAACGAGCGAGGCGCCCACGGGGGGCTGCTTCGGGGGACCTCCGGACGTGGTGACGGAGGGGTTCGGGAGGAGGGGGACGCCATGGTCTTCGGTCTGGTGGTGGCGGTGATCGCGGTGCTGTTCGTGGCCTCGGCGGCCGCGAAGGCCCGCAGGAACGGCCAGAGGTCGTGGAGCCGGCGGCGCAACCGGTCGTACGGCGGGGCCGGCGGCGCGGGCGCGGGCGGCGGCAGCTGGTGGGCGGGGGACGGCGGGTCGTCGTCCGGGGACTCGTCGTCCGGCGGGCACCACTCCGGCGGGCACCACTCGGGCGGGCACTCCGGTGGCCACTCGGGTGGGCACCACTCCTGTGGGGGCCACTCCTGCGGCGGGCACTCCTCCTGCGGAGGCGGCTCGTCGTGCGGGGGCGGATGCGGTGGAGGCAGCTGACACGGGGCAGCCGAGCTCCGAGGGGGGAACCGCATCCCCCGGCGGCGCCCGCCGGCGACGAGGTCCGGCGGGCGCCCCGACGCGGACCCATGCGCCGCCGTGCCGACCCGTGCTCCTGTGCGCCGACTCGCGCGCCGGGGCGCACGCTGTAGTTGAACAGTTGAGCTGTGGGGCCCCCGAGGGGATGGAAACCCCACGAAGTTGGGTAAAAACGCTGTGGTGGCGCGGCCGTTCATGATTCCCTCTACACCACACCGACGCAGCCCCTGGGACGTCCCGCGCACACCTCTCCCGATCCGGGCCGACCGGGCCGTTTCCCTCGTGTTGGCCGGGCCGTTTCCCCCGTGTCCACCGGGGTGCGCCGGACCCCTCCTCCTTCTTCTGCGTGCTAGCGGAGCCGATCCATGCTCACGACCCTGAACACCTCCTACACCGACACGCGCGCGGCGGACCTCGCCTGGGCCCTGGGACGCGAGCCGCTGCCCGCACTGGCCACACTCGACCTCGAACTGGACGACGCGAGGCTCCAGTTGAGACTCCTCGGCGCCTCCCACCAGGTGCTCCTGGACGAGGAACGGGGCACCTGCTCGGAGACGGTGGCGTGCATCGCGGGCTCCAGCACACCCCTGCCGCTCGGCGTCGCCAAGCGCGTCGGCGACTGGGAGTACGAGTTCGCGGCACGCGTCGAGGTGCTCCCGCCCGGCGTGTTCGCGGGCCGGGCCCAGGAGTTGCTGGCCCTGGTCTCCGACCATCCGCACGGCCTCGCCGGCGTCTTCCCCGGCAGCCCGCACGCGTTCACCGCCATGCTCGCCCAGCGGTGCGAGGGCCAGGTGCACTGGCGCACCTGGCACGCCTACCCGCAGGACGGCCAGCTGGTGGCGACCCGGACCAGGGTCGGAGCGCGCCGCTCCGCACCGGCGCGGGCCGCATGAGCGGACTCGGGCACCACACGCGGCGGCAACTCCCCTTTCCACACGTGTGGGTGACGAAGCGTCGCGCGTCCGTGACGTAACGTCGCAGTCGTGATCGACCCGCACGCCCCGGCTCCCGGGCAGGCGCCACCCCGTCCCGCGCCCGCCCGGGTCCGACCCGCGCGGCTG
>NZ_BMVJ01000011.1:79530-93429 GCF_014650655.1 Streptomyces anandii JCM 4720 | reverse complement strand
CCCGTGCGGCCGGGGACCGGCAGGTTCCTCGTCCTCGCGGGCGTCTTCGTCTGCGCCGCCTGCGGACTCGTCTACGAGCTCGAACTCGTCGCCCTGGCCTCGTACTTGATGGGCGACTCCGTCACCCAGGCATCCGTGGTCCTCTCCGTCATGGTGTTCGCCATGGGCGTCGGCTCACTCCTCGCCAAGCATCTGAGACGGCACGCCGCCGTGGCCTTCGGCGCCATCGAGGCGACCCTCGCCCTCGTCGGCGGCTGCAGCGCCATGGCGCTGTACGCGGTGTTCGCCTGGACCGGCGGCTGGGGCGGCGTCTGGGCGGACGGCCCGCGCTGCCTGCTGGTCGCCTTCTCGCTGGCGATAGGCCTGCTGATCGGCGCCGAGGTGCCCCTGCTCATGGAGCTGATCCAGCGCATCCGCCGCCAGGACGCGGGCGGCGCTGTCGCCGACCTCTTCGCGGCGGACTACGTCGGCGCGCTCGTCGGCGGCCTCGCCTTCCCCTTCCTCCTGCTGCCCCTGCTGGGCCAGCTGACCGGCGCCCTGCTCACCGGCGCGGTCAACGTCGTCGCCGGCGGCGCCCTCGTCCTCGGCCTGTTCCGGCGCGACCTGACCCCGCGCGGGCGCTGGCTGCTCCTGGTCGCCAACCTCGCCGTGCTCGGCCTGCTCGGCACCGCCGCCGCCCTGGCCGGCGACTTCGAACGGGCCGCGCGGCAGGCGGTGTACGGCGACGACGTGCGCGTGGCCCTGCGGACCGGCGTCCAGGAGGTCGTCCTCGCCGGCGGCACCCGCGGCCGGCCGCTGAACCTGTTCCTCGACGGCCGGCTGCGCGTCAGCGGCCACGACGAGCGCCGCTACCACGAGGCGCTGGTCCACCCCGCGATGGCCGGTCCGCACGCGCGCGTGCTGATCCTGGGCGGCGGCGACGGCCTCGCCGTCCGCGAGGTGCTGCGCCACCCGGGCGTGGAGCGGGTGGACGTCGTCGAACTCGACGCGGGCGTCGTCCGCCTGGCCCGCACCGACCCCGCGCTGGCCCGTCTGAACGGCCACGCCTACGCCGACCCGCGCGTCCACGTGACGACCGCCGACGCCTTCGACTGGCTGCGCGGGGCGCCCCCGGCGGCGTACGACGTGGTGATCGAGGACCTGCCCGACCCGGGCATCACGGCGAGCACAAAGCTGTACGCGCAGGAGTTCTACGGACTGGCCCGCCGGGCCCTGGCGCCCGGCGGCCGGCTGATCGTGCACGCGGGCTCCGACTCCCTGCGCCCGCGCGTCTTCTGGACCGTGAACGCCACGGTCCGCGCCGCCGGACTGCGCACCGTCCCCTACCGCGTGGGCGGCCGCGACCCCGGCTTCGCCGCCGGACCCGACCGTACGCCCGGCGCGCTGGGCGCCCCCCACGACTGGGGCTTCGTCCTGGCCGCCCGCTCCACCCCCGTGCTCCGCCTGGACCCGGGCGCCCCGCGCCCGCGCACGCTCACCCCGGACGCCCTCGCCGCCGACACCCGCGCCGCGCTGCGCACGCGCGTGCCGGGGGTGCGGCCTTCGACGCTGGTGCACCCGCGGTACTCGGGGTGAGGGAGGCGGACGCTTCCGAGGCGGCCGAAGGGAAGCGGACGCCTTCGGGAGCGGCTGATTCGGTGCGGTGGCCGGTGGGGCGGGCGGTGGGGTGGGCGGCCCGTCCCTCCCCCGAAGCGGGACCGGCCGCCGTTCCCCCGTACCCCCCCACCTTCGCGGCGGCTCGGGTACGTCTTCTGTACGTCCCCCACGTCGCCGTCGTCCCACGAGCGTAAGGGCGGGCGGGCCGGCCCGAATCCTCCTCCGGGTGGACCGGCCCGCAAACTCCCGCGGCAGGCGCGCGGTTCCTGCAACTTCCGCGGTACCGCAAAAGGTTGACGCTAAGCCCCGTACACCGGGTTTACGCTGCGGCGATGCGGATCCACCCCCTCGCGGTCGACGGCCTGACGGCCCTGGTGCCGGCGACCGTGGCCTGCCTGCTCGGCGCCGAGGCCGCCACACAGGGGTGGCCCACGCTGGACGCGTCCGCCTGGACGCTCGTCGCCCTGATCAACCTCCCGCTCGTGGTGCGCGGCCGCGCACCCGTCGCCGTCTTCCTCGTCATCCACCTCGCCTGGATCGTCTACGTCGCGCTCGGCCACTGGCCGGTGGTGAACTCGCCCGCCGCACTGGTCGCCTTCTACACGGTGGCGTCCACGCGTCCGCACCGGACCACCGCCGTGTGCGCCGTCGTGATGGGCGGGGTGTGGGTGTGCGCCGGGCTGATCAGCGGGTCCGACGCGATGGCGTCCGTGGTCGGCCAGGCGATCGGCTATCCCCTGATCCTGTGGCGGTTCGGGTACCACGCCCGCAGGAGCGCCGAGCTGACCGTGCAGTTGCGCGCCGAGCAGGCCGAGCGGGCGCGGCGCGAGGTGGCCGAGGAGAGGGTGCGGATCGCACGCGAGCTGCACGACGTGGTGGCCCACCACATGGCGGTCATCAACGTCCAGGCGGGACTGGCCCGGTTCGTGTTCGACGACGACGCCGGCACCGCGCGGGTGGCGCTCGGCGCCATCGGCGACGCCAGCGCGGAGGCGCTCGCCGAACTGCGGCGCATGCTGGGCCTGTTGCGCTCGGACTCCACGCCGGAAACGGAGCCCGGGGCCGCCGAGCCCGCCCCCGGGCTCGACCGGCTGGAGGAGATGGTGGACCGGGTCCGCGCGGGCGGCGTCCCGGTCGACCTCAGGGTGCGCGGCGCGCCGGTACCGCTGTCCTCCGGGGTGCAGTTGTGCGTGTACCGGGTGGTCCAGGAGGCCCTGACGAACGTACTCAAACACGCGCCGGGGGCCCGGGCCGCGGTGGAACTCGATTATGTGCCGGGACAGTTGACGGTGTCCGTCGTCGACGACGGAAAGGGCGGCGGGGGTCACGTCGGAAAGGGCGGCGGGGGTCACGACGGAAGGGGCGGCGGGAAGGACGACGCCAAGGGTGACGGTAAGGGGGTGGATTCGGACAAGATGCGGGAGCACGCCGGTCACGGGTTGATCGGCATGAGCGAGCGCGCCAAGCTCTACGGCGGGACGATCGTCGTCGGCCCGCGCAGCGAGGGGGGATTCGGCGTGCGCCTGACCCTGCCGACGTCGGTACACGCCGCACGCCGGGGAGACACCGTCAGGGAATGATCAGAGTGCTGGTGGTCGACGACCAGTTCCTCGTGCGCAGCGGACTGGTCGCGCTGCTGCGCGCCGCCCCGGGCATGGAGGTCGCCGGCGAGGCCGCGGACGGGGCCGAGGCGGTGACCCTGGCCGCCAAGACGCGGCCGGACGTGGTCCTCATGGACATCCGCATGCCCGGGATGACCGGCATCGAGGCCACCCGGCGCATCCTCGCCGAGGCGGCGGAACCCGCGCCGCGCATCCTGATCCTCACCACCTTCGACCTGGACGAGTACGTGTACGGGGCCCTGCGCGCCGGCGCGTCCGGCTTCCTGCTCAAGGACGCCGGACCCGAGCGGCTGCTGGCGGCGGTCACGGCCGTGTACGGCGGCGACGCACTGTTCGCGCCGGTGGTCACCCGGCGGCTGGTGGAGGCGTTCACCGCCCGCGCGGAGCCGGAGTCGCCCGGGGGTTCCTCGCCCGGCCTGCGCGCGCTCACCACGCGCGAGGTCGAGGTGCTGCGGCTGGTGGCGCGCGGCCTGACCAACGCCGAGGCGGCCGACCGCCTCTTCATCAGCGAGGCCACCGTGAAGACGCACCTCAACCGCACGATGAGCAAGCTCAGCCTGACCAGCCGGGCCCAGGCCGTGGTGCTCGCCTACGAGAGCGGGCTGGTGCGGCCGGGCGGCGACGGCTGAACGGACGCGGCACCGTCGCGCCGGGGCCGGGCGCTCCAACACGGGCGAGTTGCGGTCGAGGGGAGGGTATTACCGGCCACCACTGGGTACGCTCGGCTGACATGGAGCATGAGGTCTTCGTTCCGGTTCCGGCCCGGCGGCTGCGGGCGGCGCTCGCCGACCCCGCACGGGTCGCACGGGCGATCCCGGGACTCCAGCGGGAGGCGGGCCAGGACGGCCTCGCCGGCCGCCTGAAGGTGCGCATCGGCAACCACTCCATCACCTACCGCGGCAGCCTGCGCGTCACGGCCCGCGACGACGGCACGTACGCCGTGGCGGGCGAGGGGACCGAGGCCCGCGGCACGGGCTCCGTCGAGCTCGCGCTCACGCTGCGCGTCCGGGACGTGGAGGGCGGGGCGGTCCTCGCCTTCGACGGCACCGCCACGACCGGGGGCCGCGTCAACGAACTGGCCCCGGAGTCGGTGAGCAACGCGGTGACCCGCGTGCTGAACCGTTTCGCGGAGATCCTCGGCGAGGCGGGCCCCACCGAGGGCGGGGAAGGGCCGGAGACAGCGGAATCCCTGGCCACGGAGGACTTCGCCCCCTTGTCCACGGGAGACTTCGAAGCCACCCCGGACGCGGAGGACGACCCGGTCCCGCCGAGCGCGGGGGACACGGCGCACGAGCCGGGCGCCGCCGACGGGCCGGAGGCCTCCGCCGGCGACGGGGCCGAGCCCTCGGACGCCGAGGACGCATCCGCGGTGCCCGCGGCCTCGTCCGTGTTCGAGGCCGAGGTTCCGCCGCCCTCTCTCGATCCGCCGGCGGACGACGAGGAGGGCGAGCTGGGCGAGGGCGCGCCCGAGGTCCGGGACGAGGAGGCGGAGGAACAGGCCGAGCGCGACGACGTACTGGAGCCCGCTCTGTCCGAGGACGTCGCCGATGAGCCGGCCGAGCCGCTGCCCGAGGACGCCGCAGACGACTTCGGCGAGCCCGCGGAACCGCCCGCCGAGGCGGCGCACGCGCGGCGGACGATGATCGGGCGCAGCGCCGAGGAGGTCGACCACGCCCCGCCGCGCGGCCGCTACGCCCCCGTGCCCGCCCCGCTCACCGTCTCCGGCAACCCGGCCCTGCGCTGGGCGGCCCCCGCCGCCGCGCTGGCCGTGGCCTCAGCGATCATCGTGGGCCGAGCCCTCAGACGCCGCCGCTGAAGCGGTGACGGGCCGCACGGCGGCCACCCCGCCTGCGGACCCGCGCAGCCCAGCCACGTGGCCGTGAAGATCGCGCGGCCACGACGGGAAACGCCCTCTTGATCGGCCCAGTAGCCTCGTCGCGTGAGTAACGAAGACATCACGCTGACCGCGGGCGACGCGGAAGCGACCGTGCAGCCCGGCAACGGCGGCCGCATCGGAGGGCTCCGCGTCGGCGGGCTCGAACTGCTCCGCCAGGGCGAGCGGTTCGGCTGCTTCCCGATGGTCCCCTGGTGCGGCCGGATCCGCGACGGCCGCTTCCGGGACGGCGCCGTCGTCCACCAGATGCCGCTCAACTCCCCGCCGCACGCCATCCACGGCACCGCCCGCGACGGCGCCTGGCGCACGGCCCGCGTCTCGGCCGGTGAGGCGGTGATCACGTACGACCTCGTCGAGCCCTGGCCCTACCCCGGCCGGGTCACCCAGGTCGTCACGCTGACCGAGGACGCCCTCACGCTGTCGATGTCGGTCGAGACGTACGAGTCCTCCTTCCCGGCGCAGATCGGCTGGCACCCCTGGTTCCACCGCAACCTGGGCGGCGAGGACGTACGACTCGACTTCGAGCCCGCCTGGCAGGAGGAGCGCGGCGCGGATCACCTGCCCACCGGCCACCGCGTCGACCCCGAGCCCGGCCCCTGGGACGACTGCTTCGGCATGCCCGGCGGCGTGGACGTCACCCTCACCTGGCCCGGGCAGCTGGAGCTGCGGGTGACCAGTCCCGAGGAGTGGGTCGTCGTCTACGACGAGCAGGACGGCGCGGTGTGCGTGGAGCCGCAGACCGGCCCGCCCGACGGCCTCAACACCCGTCCGCGCCTGGTCACCCCGCTGGAACCGCTCGAGGCCACGACGACCTGGACCTGGCGACCCGCTTAAGCTGACTGCCATGAGCGACGTTCGCGGCGAGCTGCTGCAGCAGATCAAGGACAAGGCCGTGGTGCACGGCAAGGTGACGCTGTCCTCGGGCAAGGAGGCCGACTACTACATCGACCTGCGCCGCATCACGCTGGACGGTGTGGCGGCCCCGCTGGTCGGCCAGGTCATGCTGGACCTGACCGCCGACCTGGACTACGAGGCGGTCGGCGGCCTCACCCTCGGCGCCGACCCGGTGGCCACCGCGATGCTGCACGCCTCCGCCGCGCGCGGGAAGACGCTCGACGCGTTCGTCGTGCGCAAGGCCGGCAAGGCGCACGGCCTGCAGCGCCGTATCGAGGGCGCCGAGGTCGCGGGCCGCCGGGTGCTGGCCGTGGAGGACACCTCCACCACCGGCGGCTCGGTGCTGACCGCCGTGGAGGCGCTGCGCGAGGCCGGCGCGGAGGTCGTCGCGGTCGCCACGATCGTGGACCGGGCCACCGGCGCCGCCGAGGCGATCGCCGAACAGGCGGGCGTGCCCTACGTGTTCGCGTACTCGAAGGACGACCTGGGCCTCGACTGAGCGCACGGGCCGTGGTCCAGCAGGGGGCCCGGTCACGGTCCGGCCGTGCCCCGGCCGGGGGAGGCCGGTGCGGCCGGGTCATCCACAGGCTGGACAGGGTGGCCGAAGCATCGGGCCTCTTCTGCGAAGATGGGGCCGACGATGACGTCACTCCCTAGGTCAGGGCCGTAAGCACGCAGACGCAACCCGCACATACAAGGAGCGGACAGATGCCCATCGCAACCCCCGAGGTCTACAACGAGATGCTCGACCGGGCGAAGGCAGGCAAGTTCGCCTACCCGGCCATCAACGTGACCTCCTCGCAGACCCTGCACGCGGCGCTGCGCGGCTTCGCGGAGGCGGAGAGCGACGGCATCGTCCAGATCTCCACCGGTGGCGCCGAGTTCCTGGGCGGCCAGTACAGCAAGGACATGGTCACCGGCGCGGTGGCCCTGGCCGAGTTCGCCCACATCGTCGCCGAGAAGTACCCGGTCAACATCGCGCTGCACACGGACCACTGCCCGAAGGACAAGCTCGACGGGTACGTACGTCCGCTGATCGCGGTCTCCGAGGAGCGTGTGAAGGCGGGCCGCAATCCGCTGTTCCAGTCCCACATGTGGGACGGCTCCGCCGAGACCCTGGCCGACAACCTGGAGATCGCCCAGGAGCTCCTGGCCCGCGCCGCCGCCGCGAACATCATCCTCGAGGTGGAGATCACCCCCACCGGCGGCGAGGAGGACGGCGTCTCGCACGAGATCAACGACTCCCTCTACACCACGGTCGAGGACGCGATCCGCACCGCCGAGGCCCTGGGCCTGGGCGACAAGGGCCGCTACCTGCTGGCCGCCTCCTTCGGCAACGTCCACGGCGTCTACAAGCCGGGCAACGTCGTGCTCCGCCCCGACCTGCTGAAGGAGCTCAACGAGGGCGTCGCCGCCAAGTACGGCCGTCCGGCCGACAGCAAGCCCTTCGACTTCGTCTTCCACGGCGGCTCCGGCTCCACGGAGGAGGAGATCCGCACGGCGCTGGAGAACGGCGTGGTGAAGATGAACATCGACACGGACACGCAGTACGCCTTCACGCGTCCCGTGGCCGACCACATGTTCAAGAACTACGACGGCGTGCTCAAGGTCGACGGCGAGGTCGGCTCCAAGAAGACCTACGACCCGCGCACCTGGGGCAAGCTCGCCGAGGCGTCGATGTCGCAGCGCGTGCTCCAGGCCTGCGGCCACCTGCGCTCGGCGGGCAACAAGCTGAAGTAACGGGACGTACGCGTCACACGTCACACGTCACACGTCACGCGAGACGCGAGACGCGACACGCCACGTCCGCGGGCCGCCGATGGTGGCCGTACCCTCCGGTGCGGCCGCCCATCGGCGGTACGGCTGCCCACCCGCGGCCTGGCCCGCGACCCGTCCGCGCGGGATGATCCGAACATGGCCGTCACCGCGCGGACGCGGCAGAACCCCGACGTACGGATCTCCACCCCCACGGGCAAGTGGATCCTGATCACCACCGTGCTCGGCTCCAGCATGGCCCTGCTGGACTCGACCGTCGTCAATGTCGCCCTGCCCCGCATCGGCCGCGACCTCGACGCGAGCCTCGCCGCCCTCCAGTGGACGGTCAACGCCTACCTGGTCACCCTGGCCGGCCTCATCCTCCTCGGCGGCTCCCTCGGCGACCGCTACGGCCGGCGCCGGATCTTCGTCCTCGGCGTCTGCTGGTTCGCCGCCGCCTCCCTGCTCTGCGGCCTGGCACCCGACCCGACGGTCCTGATCGCCGCCCGTGCCCTGCAAGGGGTGGGCGGCGCCCTCCTCACCCCCGGCTCCCTCGCCCTCATCCAGGCCTCCTTCCACCCCGACGACCGGAGCAGGGCGGTGGGCCTGTGGTCCGGGTTCGGCGGCATCGGCGCCGCCGTGGGGCCGTTCCTCGGCGGCTGGCTGGTGGACGGGCCCGGCTGGCGGTGGGTGTTCCTGCTCAACGTCCCGCTCGCGCTGCTGTGCGCCCCCATTGCCCTGCGCCACGTCCCCGAGTCGGCCGACGACCGGGCCCACGGCCGCTTCGACGTGCTCGGCGGCACCCTCTGCGCGCTCTCCCTCGCCCTGGTGACGTACGCCCTGATCGAGGCGGGCCGCGAATCCGTGACCGTCGCCCTGACCGGGGCGGCCGGGCTGCTCGCCGCCGTCGCCTTCGTCTTCGTCGAGCGGCGCCACCCGGACCCGATGCTGCCGCTCGACATCTTCGCCTCGCGCCAGTTCACGGCCGTCAACCTGGTCACGCTGTGCGTGTACGCCGCCTTCGGCGGCTTCTTCTTCCTCACCTCCCTCCAGCTCCAGGTGGTGGCCGGCTACTCGGCGCTCGACGCAGGTGTCTCGCTGCTGCCGACCACCGTCCTCATGCTGCTGTTCTCGGCCCGCTCGGGAGCCCTGGCCGACCGCATCGGCCCGCGCCTGCCGCTCACCGCCGGCCCGCTGCTGTGCGCGGCCGCGATGCTGCTGATGCTGCGGGTGGGCGCCGGCGCCGACTACCTCACCGACGTTCTGCCGGCCGTGCTGGTCATGGGCACCGGCATGGTCACCCTGGTGGCCCCGCTGACCGCCACGGTCCTCGCCTCGGTGGACACCTCCCGGGCGGGCCTGGCCAGCGGCGTCAACAACGCCGCCGCCCGCGCCGCCGGCCTGGTCGCGGTGGCCGCGCTGCCGCTGCTGACGGGGATGGGCCCGGAGGCGTACCGCTCGCCGGACGCGTTCGACGCCGCCTTCGACAAGGCCATGCCGATCTGCGCGGGCGTCCTGGTGGCCGGCGCCGTCCTCGCCGTCACCACGGTCCGCCGCCCGGCCCCGGACTGCCGCCACCCCGAATGCCGCACCCACGCCTGGACGACGGCACCCCCGCTGGAATCCCGAGGCCGCCCCGAGCCTCCCGAGCTCTCCGGGCCCTCCGGACCCGCCAGGCATCGCCGGGGGGCCATGCCGGGCGCGCAGGCCTCTCCCGGCGCCGGCCCGGAGGCTTCTCCCGGCGCCGGCCCACAGGCCCCTCCCGGCGCCGGCCCGGAGGTCCCTCCCGGCACACGGGCGGAGGCGGTGCCGCCTGCGGAGGGCGCCCCGCCCGGCCCCCGGCCCGTCACGGGGGCGGAGGCGGTGCCTCCCGACGACGGCGCCCCGCGCCGCCCCCGGCCCGGGACCCCGCATGACCCCCCGGGCGATGCCGCAGACTGAGGGCATGAGCATTCACGAGAACCTCCTGGGCGGCCCGCCCCCCACCCACCTCCCCGACGACCCCGGGCCCCGCGAGCTGCTCGCCAAGGGCACTTCGCCCGCCGAGGTCGCCGCGCGGTACCCGGCGTCCTCGCTGGCCTGGGCGCAGCTGGCCGACGACGCCTTCGAGCGGGGCGCGGCCGTCGAGTCGTACGCCTACGCCCGTACGGGCTACCACCGGGGCCTGGACGCCCTGCGCCGCAACGGCTGGAAGGGCCACGGCCCGATCCCCTGGGAGCACGAGCCGAACCGCGGCTTCCTGCGCGCGCTGCACGCCCTCGCCCGCGCCGCCGGCACCATCGGTGAGCAGGAGGAGTACGCGCGCTGCACGCAGTTCCTGAAGGACTCCTCGGAGACGGCGGCGCAGACCCTCGGCTGAGCCGCACACCGTTCGCGGGTGCCCGCCCGCATGATCGGGCGGGCCTTGCGATCTGTGCCCCTGATGCGCAGGATGCCGGTGGGGACCGGGGCCCCCGTGCCGGCATCGGCAGGGGCGGACCGCTACCCGGAGTACAACAGGAGACAGCGATGTCCCAACAGGCTCATCCCACCCCTCGGCCCGCGGAATCCGCGCAACCCACGCAGCCCGCCGAGGTCACTGAGCCCGAGACCCCGCATCTCGACTTCGAAGGCACCACGCCCTACGAGGACTACGTCAAGGCGGACGTGCTCACCCACCTCCAGCACACCCTCTCCGACGACCCCGGAGAGATGGTCTTCCTGGTCACCACCCAGGTGATGGAGCTGTGGTTCACCGTCATCGTCCACGAGTGGGAGACCGCCGCCCGCGCCCTGCGCTCGGACGACGTGCCGACGGCGATCGCCGCGCTGAAACGTTCCGTACGGGAACTGGAGGCGCTGAACGCCTCCTGGAAGCCGCTCGGCCAACTCACGCCGGCCCAGTTCAACAGCTACCGCGGCGCCCTCGGCGAGGGCTCCGGCTTCCAGTCGGCGATGTACCGCCGCATGGAGTTCCTGCTCGGCGAGAAGTCCGCCTCCATGCTCGTCCCGCACCGTGGCGCCCCCCGTGTACACGCCGAGCTGGAGAAGGCCCTGCACGACCCCAGCCTCTACGACGAGGTGCTGCGGCTGCTCGCCAGGCGCGGGCACGCCGTCCCGGACGCCGTACTGCAGCGTGACGTGTCCCTGCGCTACGAGCCCTCCGAGGCGGTGGAGGCCGTCTGGACCGCGCTCTACTCCGGCGACCAGGACGACGAACTCGCCCGCCTGGGCGAGGCGTTGACCGACGTCGCCGAACTGGTGTGGCGCTGGCGCAACGACCACCTGGTCGCCACCCGCCGCGCCATGGGCGCCAAGGCCGGCACCGGCGGCTCGGCCGGAGTGGCCTGGCTGGAGAAGCGCGCTCAGAAGAACGTCTTCCCCGAGCTGTGGACGGCGAGGTCCCATGTCTGACCTCGACACGAAGGCCCGCGAGCTGGACTCGGCGGACGAACTGGCGCCGCTGCGCGACCGGTTCGTCCTGGACGAGACCGTGTATCTCGACGGCAACTCCCTGGGCGCCCTCCCGGTGAACGTTCCCGACCGCATCGCCGACGTCGTCCGCCGCCAGTGGGGCGAGCTGCGCATCCGCTCCTGGGAGGAGAGCGGCTGGTGGACCGCGCCCGAGCGGATCGGCGACCGGATCGCGCCCCTGGTCGGCGCGGCGCCGGGCCAGATCGTGGTGGGCGACTCCACCAGCGTGAACGTGTTCAAGGCGCTGGTGGCGGCGGTACGCATGGCCCGTACGGACGGCGGTGTCCGTACGGGCGGTGGTGCAGGTGCGGACGGTGGTGTCCGTACGGACGGCGGGACCGGCGGTACTCGTGACCGGGACGAGATCCTGGTCGACGCGACGACCTTCCCCACGGACGGCTACATCGCGCGGTCCGCCGCCCGCATGACCGGCTGCACGCTGCGCCCGGTGACACCCGCCGAGGTGCCCGGAGCGCTGTCCGCCCGCACCGCCGCCGTCCTGCTCAACCACGTCGACTACCGCACCGGCCGCCTGCACGACCTGCCGTCCCTCACGGCCTCCGTGCACGCCGCGGGCGCGTACGCCGTCTGGGACCTGTGCCACAGCGCGGGCGCCCTGCCGGTGGGCCTGGACGAGCACGGCGTCGGTCTCGCGGTCGGCTGCACCTACAAGTACCTGAACGGCGGCCCCGGTTCACCGGCGTACCTCTATGTCCGCCGCGAACTCCAGGACCGCTTCGACTCCCCGCTGCCCGGCTGGAACTCCCACGCCGAACCCTTCGGAATGCGACCGGACTTCGAGCCGGCGTCGGGCGCGCAGCGCGGACGCGTGGGCACGCCCGACATCCTCTCCATGCTCGCCCTGGAGGCGGCGCTGGAGGTCTGGGACGGCGTGCCGGTCGAGGCCGTACGGGCCAAGTCGCTGGCGCTGACGGACTTCTTCCTGGAGTGCGTCGGCGCGTACGTCCCCGACGGGCGCGTGACCTCCCTGACCCCCGTGTCCCACGGCGAGCGCGGGAGCCAGGTCGCCCTGCGGTGCGCCGACGCGGGCGAGGTGATGAAACGGCTGATCGAGCGGGGCGTGGTCGGCGACTTCCGCCACCCGGACGTGCTGCGCTTCGGCTTCACTCCGCTGTACGTCGGCTTCGCGGACGTGGAGCGGGCGGCGCGGGTCCTGGCGGAGGTGCTGCGCTAGCCGGTGCGGGTGCACCGGTCGCGGTGCGCCGGCCGGTGCGCCGGGGGCGGTGCGGGGTGCCGTGGCGGGGGCGGTCCGGTCGTGGGTTCACCGAGCGTGACATCCGCGTGTAGACGCACGTCGTGGCCCTGATACCGTCCCCGCCAACCGCGGAACCCAACTCCTGGTCCGCCAATTCCTTACTTTCGCTGAGAGGTTGGAG
This sequence comes from Streptomyces anandii JCM 4720, assembly GCF_014650655.1. GTDB lineage: Bacteria > Actinomycetota > Actinomycetes > Streptomycetales > Streptomycetaceae > Streptomyces > Streptomyces anandii. The sequence goes on along the minus strand of NZ_BMVJ01000011.1, from coordinate 80,818 downwards.
CATGCCGGACGCCGCCGCACCCAGGGACGCCGCTGCCGCGGAGGAGGAGTCGGCCTTCTCGCACGCGCCCGTCGAGCCCGACAGCACGGCGGCGTACGGAGATCACCCCGACCAGGTGATCGACTTCTACGCCCCGCGCGACGCCGGCTCCACGGCGCCCGGTGCCGAGGCCGCTCCGCTCGTGGTGGTCCTGCACGGGGGCGCCTGGCGGGCCGCCTACGACCGCCGCCACATCACCCCCTTCGCGGACTTCCTCGCCCGCCGCGGCTTCGCCGTGGCCAACGTGGAGTACCGGCGAGGCGGCGGGAGCGGGGGCGGAGGTGAGGGCGAGGACGGGGCCGGGTCCGGCGGTCCGGTCGCGGGGCGGTGGCCCGACACCTTCGACGACGTGGCGGCCGCGCTCGACGCCCTGCCCGACCTGGTACGGCAGTCGCTCCCGCAGGCCGACGCCCGGCGCACGGTGATCACCGGTCACTCGGCGGGCGGCCACCTGGCCCTGTGGGCGGCGGCCCGGCACGTCCTCCCGGCGGACGCGCCCTGGCGCACGGACCGCCCGGCACCGCTGCGGGGCGTGGTCGCGCTCGCCCCGATCGCGGACTTCGAGGTCGCCGGGAAACTCGACGTGTGCGGCGGCGCCACGCATCAGCTGCTCGGGGGGAAGCAGGAGTTCCTGGAACGGCAGCCGTACGCCGACCCGGCCCTGCTGCTGCCGACCGGCATCGCCACGACCCTCGTCCAGGGTCGTACGGACGTGGTCGTACCGCAGGCCGTCGCGGAGTCGTACGCGGACGCGGCGGCGAAGGCCGGCGAGGTGGTGGGCCTCACCCTTCTGGGGGAGGTCGGGCACTTTCCGCTGATCGACCCGGCGGCGGACGCGTGTGCGGTGGTGGCGGAGGAGATCGCACAACTGGCCTGGTGAGAGTCGCTTCGGGTGCCGTTCCGGGCGCTCTCCTCGGCGCCTGACAGGCGCCCCGGTTCCTCTGCCTCACAGCCACCCGGTCATACCCGTAGTACCTGAGAGCTACGGCCGGGAACGGCTCTCCGGCGGGACGCGGGCGACAGCGCCGGATCCGTAATTTCCCTTCCGTGACGACCCGATGGGCGGGCGGCACGGAGGGGGTGACGAGCGATGGGGCTCGAGCGGACGTCTCCGGACACGGGCCTCGAATTCACGGCCCGGGGCGGCGGGCAAACGGAGAGCGAGGAGGGCACGAAGGGCACGCAGAGCAGGGAGGGCAGGGAGGGCAGGGAGGGCACGGAGGGCACAGGGCAAGGCACCGGTGGAAAT
>NZ_BMVJ01000011.1:73471-79496 GCF_014650655.1 Streptomyces anandii JCM 4720 | reverse complement strand
CCGGCCCGCCGCGAGCCGCCGCACCGGAGCCGCAGGTGGGGCCGGGCGCTGCTCGCCGTGCTGGTCGCCGCCGCCGTGGTGGTGCCCCTGTCGGCCGCGGCCCGCCCGCGGATACCGGCCCCGGCTCCCGCGGCACTCGCCCCGCTCACCCGCGCCACGCTGCACGCGGCCTACGCCGCGAACCGCGCCAACGCCGCTGAGGCGTCCCGCATGGCCGCGGCGCACGGCGACACGGGCCGCGCGGCCGTGGACGGTTCGCTCGCGGCCCCCGGCCGTCACCTGCTCGCCTTCGACGGCCGCGGCTCCGGACGCGTGACGGAGGTCGACGGGGACCTCGCACACGCCGACCGCGTGGCGGTCCTGGTCCCGGGCTCCGACACCTCGCTGGACACCTACGGCCGTTTCCGGCGGACCGCGCGGGCCCTGTCCCGGGAGCTCGCCCGCGAGGCCCCGGCCGGCACCCGCACGGCGGTCGTCTCCTGGCTGGGCTACGAGACACCGGGCACCGTCAGCGCCACCGTCCTCACCACGGGCCGCGCCGAACAGGCGGCCCCGCATCTGCGGCACCTGATACGCGAGTTGCGCGCCGTCGTGGGCGAGCGGCCGCACCTGACGCTGGTGTGCCACTCCTACGGCTCGGTGGTGTGCGGCCGCGCCGCAGGCGGCCTGGACGTCTGCGACATCGCCCTGATCGGCAGCCCGGGCACGGGCGCCGACTCGGTGACAAGACTGCGCACACCCGCCCGGGTGTGGGCGGCCCGGGGCGGCGACGACTGGGTGGCGGACGTGCCGCATGTCCACGTCGCCCTCCTCGGCTCGACCGTCGGCTTCGGCACCGACCCGATGGATCCCGCGTTCGGCGCCCGCCGCTTCCAGGCCGGCAAGGGCGGCCACAGCGACTACTTCACCCCCGGCTCCCCCTCCCTCATCAACCTGACCCGGATCGTCCTGGGCGCCACGAACGAGGTGCAAGGTGACTGACCGAACCCCGGCCCGGCCCCCCGAGAACTCCGGCGCGAGCACGCGTACCCCCGGCCGCACACTCACGGCGCCCGCACGCGAGAAGGGCGCCGCGAGGACCACCGCCACCCCGCCCACCCCCGCACGCCTCTCCACGCCCACCTCCGCCCGGCAGCGCCTGCGCGCCATGGCGTACGACGTCCACCGACTCACCCCTCCCCACCGGGACCGGGCGGTCGACGCCCTGCGGGCCCTCGCGATCCTCGGCGTGGTCCTCGGGCACTGGCTGGTGACCGACCTGGTCGCGGACACCGGTGACGGCCCGCGCCGCACCCTGCACACCGCGAGCCCCCTGCAGCACATGCCGTATCTGGCCCCGATCTCCTGGGCCTTCCAGACCCTCGCCGTCTTCTTCCTCGTCGGCGGCCATGTGGCGACCCGCGGCTATGTCTCGGCGCGCGCCCGCGGCACCACGTACGGGCAGTGGCTGCGGGCCCGGCTGTCCCGGCTGTTCAGGCCGGTCGCCGCCGTGCTGGCCCTGTGGGGGGTCGCCGCGGCCGCCCTCCTCCTGGCCGGCGCCGACCTCGGCACGGTGCGCACGCTGGTCAAACTGGCCCTGTCACCCCTGTGGTTCCTGCTGGTGTTCGCCGCGCTGACGGCCGCGACCCCGCTCCTGACCCGGCTCAGCCCGCTGTGGCCGCTGGCCGTCGTCCTCCATGTGGACCTGCTGCGCTTCGGCCTCGGCGCGCCCTCCTGGCTCGGCTGGGTGAACCTCCCGGCCGGCTGGCTGGTGCCCTACACGCTCGGCGCGGCCTGGACCCGCGGCGAGCTCGACCGCCGCCGCGCGGGCTGGATCCTGCTGACCGGCGGCGCGGCGGCGACCGTGGGGCTGGTCGTCCGGGCGGGCTACCCGGCGTCGATGGTCGGCGTCCCGGGCGCGGCGGTCTCCAACCTGAACCCGCCGACCCTGGCCGCCGTCACCTTCGGCCTCGCCCAGTGCGGACTGGCCCTGCTGCTGCGCGCACGGCTGCGTCGGGCGATGCGCCGCCCGCTCGCCTGGGCGGCCGTGGCCCTGGTCAACCTCTCCGCCATGACGATTTTCCTCTGGCACCAGACCGCGCTGATGGCGACCACCGCCACCGGACTGTTCGCGGGCCGCCTCCCCGGCCTCCACACCGTTCCCGACGGCGCCGGCTGGGTGCTCGCCCGGCTGGCCTGGCTGCCGGTGTTCGCACTCGTCCTGACGGTGTGCTGGGCGGCGTTCCGCGGCTACGAGCAGGGGCACCGCCGGGCGGGACGGCGCTCCTCCCGCGTCGTCCGCGTCCACCGGCAAGGAAGCTCCGCGGCACCGGGGACGCCTCCGCATGCCTAGGGTGGGCGGCGTGTTCCGCCGCCTGCGCACGTTCCTCGGCGAGTCGCCCTCGCCGCTGTCCCCGCCCCTGTCGCGGTACCGCTGGCTGCGCGCCCTGACCTATCTCGTGGCCGGCTGGATCGCCCTGTTCGTGGGCGTGTTCGGCGGCAACGAGATCAGCGACAGCTTCCACATCACCCGGGTGCTCGGCCTGCTGGCCGGTCTCGCCCAGGGCACCGCCGTCGTCCTGGCCCTGTGGCGGCCCGCGCCCGCTTGGACCCTGTCCCTGAGCGCCGCCGCCGTCACCGCCCTGGCGGCCCGGACGTCGCTCGAACCGGCCCCGGCGCCCACCCCGGGCCCGGCCCCCGGCCCGGCGCCCGCGCAGAGCTGGCCGTGGACCGCACCGGAGATGCTGGCGCACACGGCCGTGCTCCTCCTCCTCGCCCTGCGCGTCCGCACCCGCGGCGCGATCGCGACCCTGCTCGCCTCCGCACTGGCGACCTACGTGCTGCAGGGCCTGATCGGCGCCGGCCGGTACACCGGGACGGGGGTGTCGGCGGTCGCGCTGTTCGCCGTGGCCGTGCTGGTCGGAAGCGCCCTGCGCGGCCGCCGCGAGGCACGCGCCCAGCTGATCGAGCAGACCACGATCACGGCCGGGGAGCGGGCCCGCCGCACCCTCATGGAGGAGCGCAACCGCATCGCCCGCGAGCTGCACGACGTGGTGGCCCACCACATGTCGGTGATCTCCATCCAGGCCCAGGTGGCCCCGCACCTCGTCGCGGACCCCTCACCGGAGCTGAAGGAGAACCTCGCCGGCATCCGCCAGAACGCCCTGGAGGCACTGGCCGAACTGCGCCGGGTCCTCGGCGTGCTCCGCTCGGAGAACCCGGACGACCCCTACGGCCTGGGAGAGCCCGCCGACGGTGCCGCCCCGGACGCCCCGCAGCCCACCCTGGACCGGCTGGACGCCCTGGTCGAGAACACCCGGGCGGCCGGGCTCACGGTCACCATGGACGTCGACGACACGCGGCCCGAGCCCGAGCCGTATCCGCCGGGCGTCGAGCTGTCGGCGTACCGCATCGTGCAGGAGGCCCTCAGCAACGCGCTGCGGCACGCGCCCGGCTCGACGGTGCGCCTGGAAGTCGTCCACGTGCCGGCCGGCTTGCATCTGAGCGTGGTCAACTCCCGTCCCGGTCAGCCCGTCTCGCCGTCCCCGGGCGCCGGTCACGGGCTGCTCGGCATGCGCGAGCGGGCGACGATGCTGGGCGGGCACGTCACCGCGACGAGGACCCTGCACGGCGGCTTCGCCGTGTCGGCCTTCCTCCCGCGCGACGGCACGGCGTCCGGCACCGACCCCGGACCCGGCTCACCGCGCTTCGAGGTCGTCTACACCGACCCGCCCGAGAAGCCGGTCGTCCATCTGCAACCCCCCGACGTGCCCCTGCCCCTGCCCCCGCCGTCGCCGCTCCCGCGACCGCCCATGTCCGCCTCCCCGCCCCCGACAGGAGAACAGACCCCATGACGAGCGGCAGCATCCGCGTACTCATCGCCGACGACCAGCAGATGGTCCGGCAGGGCTTCACCGTGCTGCTCAACGCCCAGCCGGACATCGAGGTGGTGGGGCAGGCGGTGGACGGCCTGGACGCCGTGACCAAGGTCGGCGAACTCCTCCCCGACGTGGTCCTCATGGACATCCGCATGCCCGAGCTCGGCGGCATCGAGGCCACGCGCCGCATCACCACCGCGACCCCCGACATCAAGGTGCTGGTTCTCACCACCTTCGACCTCGACGAGTACGTGTACGAGGCGCTGTGCGCCGGCGCGTCCGGCTTCCTGCTGAAGGACGCCTCGGCCGACAAGCTCGCCGAGGCCGTCCGCGTGGTCGCGGCCGGGGACGCCCTGCTCGCGCCGGGGGTCACGCGCCGGCTGATCGCCGAGTTCTCCCGGATCAACGGCAGACCCCGTGCCCCGCTGAAGGCGCGGGTGCGTGATCTGACCGAGCGGGAGACCGAGGTGCTCACCCTCATCGCGCAGGGCCTGTCCAACGCGGAGATCGCCGAGCACCTCGTCGTCGCCGAGCAGACCGTGAAGACGCACGTCGGCCGCATCCTGGTGAAGCTCGGGCTGAGGGACCGCACCCAGGCCGCCGTGTTCGCCTATGAGTCGGGGCTGATCCGCCCCTCCGGGTACTGACCTGCGCGCGCCGGGCGAAGGCGCGGGCCGAGCCCGGCGGCCATACCCGTAGTACCTGAGAGGGATGTCCGATGACCCCTCTCACTGGGGACGACCGCGACCTCCTCCTGCGCCTACCGTTTTCACCGTGACCGAGACGACCCAGACGCAGACGACGCCGAGCGGCAGGTACGGCGCGTCGCAGCAGCGCAGCCCGGAGTTCCGGCTGGCCGCGGACGCCCTGCGCGGGCTGCGGCAGGACCTGTTCCACGACGCCTTCGCCTACCGCCCGCTGCCCCGCAGGAGCGTCGAGGGCCGGCCGGCCCGGAAGCTGTTCCCCGGCCGCACCGGCAAGTACGCCGCCTGGGCGCCGCACGCCCTGGTGGGAGCGGCCGCGGTCGTGTCCCTGCTCGTCGGCTGGACGTCGGTGAACGGAGGGCCGGCGAGTCTGCCGGCCGGCCTGCTGGCGGCGGTCCCGGTGCTGCTGACGCTGGTGCGTCCGGTCGGAGCGTTCTGGCTGTCCCTGGCGGCGGCCGTGGTCTCCTCGATGGTCGTCGGCACTTTCGACTGGCCCTGGCCGCCCGGCAGTTTCATCTCCCACCTGACGGTGCTCACGGTGGTGGCGATACGCACCCGGCCGCGCACCGCGGCCTGGATGTGGGCGCTCACCGCGGCCTACGCCTTCCTCGTGGAGACCCTGTTCGGCGACCCGGTCAGCAGCAACTCGGCGCCCATGCTCCTGCTGTCCGCGCTCGCGCTGCTGGCCGTCACCGTCTGGCACATACGACGCAGCGCGAAGGAGGAGGTGACCGCCCAGCAGACGGTGACCGCGCACGAGCGCTCCCGCCGCACCCTGCTGGAGGAGCGCACCACGATCGCCCGCGAGCTGCACGACGTGGTGGCCCACCACATGTCCGTCGTCGCGATCCAGGCGGAGGCGGCGCCCTACCGGGTGGAGAACCCCCCGCCGGAGCTGGAGAAGGCCTTCGCCACGATCCGGGAGAACGCGGTCGCGGCCCTGACCGAACTGCGCCGCGTCCTCGGCGTGGTCCGCGCGGAGGACTACGAGGCCCCCGAGGCCCCGCAGCCCACCCTCGCCGACCTCGACACGCTGCTCGCCAACGTCAGGGAGGCCGGCCTGACGGTGGACAAGGCGGTGACCGGAGCCGTGCGCGAACTGCCCCAGGGCGTGGAGCTGTCGGCGTACCGGATCGTCCAGGAGGCCCTGAGCAACACCCTGCGGCACGCCCCCGGCGCGGGCGCCCGGGTCGAGGTGGGGTACGTACTCGGCGGGCTGGGCCTGCGGATAGTCAACGGCCCGCCCCCCGAGCCGTCCCTGATCAAGCCCTCGCCCCACGGGGCGGGCCACGGCATCACCGGCATGCGGGAACGGGTCTCGATGCTGAACGGCGAGATGACGGCCGGACCGGCCGAGGACGGAGGGTACGAGGTGACGGTGTTCCTGCCGGTCCCCTCGGCGGCGGAGCGGGCGGACGACAGCGGGGCCGGTGCATGACGACGGGCACGATCCGCGTACTGATC
>NZ_BMVJ01000011.1:29835-73445 GCF_014650655.1 Streptomyces anandii JCM 4720 | reverse complement strand
GCGGACGACCAGATGATGGTGCGCGAGGGCTTCTCCGTCCTGCTGAACGCGATGCCGGACATCGAGGTCGTCGGCGAGGCCGTCAACGGACGCGAGGCGGTGCAGCGGGTGCGCGAACTGGCGCCGGACGTCGTCCTGATGGACATCCGCATGCCGGAGCTGAACGGCATCGAGGCGACCCGCGAGATCGTCGCCGCCGACGGCACGGCGAAGGTGCTGGTGCTGACCACGTTCGACCTCGACGAGTACGTGTACCAGGCGCTCAGGGCGGGAGCCTCCGGCTTCCTGCTCAAGGACGCCTCGGCGCGGCAGCTCGCCGACGGGGTGCGGGTGGTGGCGGCCGGGGAGGCCCTGCTCGCGCCGTCGGTCACCAGACGGCTGATCACGGAGTTCTCCAAGCTGTCCGAGCCTCCGCGCATGGTGGCGGGAGCGCAGGCGGCCTACGGGGACCTGACCGAACGGGAGACGGAGGTGCTGGTCCTGATCGCGCAGGGCCTGTCGAACGCGGAGATCGCCGAGCGGCTGGTGGTCGCCGAGTCGACGATCAAGACCCATGTGAGCCGCATCCTGGTGAAGCTGGGCCTGCGCGACCGAACCCAGGCGGCGGTGTTCGCCTATGAGGCGAGGCTGGTCACCCCCGGGTGAACCCCTGGTCAGACGGGGCGGGGCCGGGCTAACGTCCGGGCATGGCAGTCCCCTCCGACCTCGCGTTCGATCCCTGGGACCCGGCGTTCGTCGCGGATCCCTACCCCGCCTACGCCGAACTGCGCGCCCGTGGCCGGGTGCTCTACTACGAGCCCAGTGACCAGTGGCTGGTGCCGCGGCACGCGGACGTCTCGGCGCTGCTGCGGGACCGGCGGCTGGGCCGGACCTACCAGCACCGGTTCACGCACGAGGAGTTCGGGCGCACGGCGCCCCCGCCGGAGCACGAGCCGTTCCACGTCCTCAACGACCACGGGATGCTCGACCTGGAGCCGCCGGACCACACCCGGATCCGGCGGCTGGTGTCGAAGGCGTTCACCCCGCGGACCGTGGAGCGGCTGAAGCCGTATGTGCACCGGCTGGCGGGGGAGCTGGTCGCCGGACTGGTGGAGGCGGGCGGCGGCGACCTGCTCGCGGATGTCGCCGAGCCGCTGCCGGTGGCCGTGATCGCCGAGATGCTGGGCATCCCCGGCGCGGACCGGGACCGGCTGCGGCCCTGGTCGGCGGACATCTGCGGGATGTACGAGCTGAGCCCCTCCGAGGAGGCGGCGGCGCGGGCGGTGCGGGCGTCGGTGGAGTTCACGGAGTACCTGCGCGAGCTGATCGCGGCCCGCCGCAAGGAGCCGGGCGAGGACCTGATCTCGGGGCTGATCGCGGCGCACGACGAGGGCGACCGGCTGACGGAGCAGGAGATGATCTCCACGGCGGTCCTGCTGCTCAACGCCGGCCACGAGGCCACGGTGAACGCGACCGTCAACGGCTGGTGGGCGCTGTTCCGCAACCCGGACCAGCTGGCGGCGCTGCGCGCGGACCACTCCCTGGTCCCGTCCGCCGTCGAGGAGCTGATGCGTTACGACACCCCGCTCCAGCTCTTCGAGCGGTGGGTGCTGGACGAAGTGGAGATCGACGGCACGGTGATCCCGAGGGGCGCGGAGATCGCCATGCTCTTCGGCTCGGCCAACCACGACCCCGAGGTCTTCGCCGACCCCGGGCGGCTGGACCTCGCCCGCCGGGACAACCCGCACATCTCCTTCAGCGCCGGCATCCACTACTGCATCGGTGCCCCGCTGGCCCGCATCGAGCTGGCCGCCTCCATGACGGCCCTGCTCGAACAGGCCCCCACCCTGTCCCTGGCGGCGGAGCCGGAGCGCAAGCCCAACTTCGTGATCCGGGGCCTGCGCGGGCTGAACGTGGAGATCCGCTAGCCCCGCCCGGCCCGGCCCCGGCCCCGGCCCCCGGCCCCCGGCGTCAGGTCGTCAGGTCGCGTCTGCGGAGGCCGGCCAGGCCGGCCGCCACCAGGGCCGCGGCCAGGGCCAGCAGGATGCCCACCGGGGGCCAGTCCATGGCGCCGCCCGGCAGCTTGGGCAGATGGCCGAAGGGGGAGAGGTCCAGCACCGGCTGGGGGACGTTCAGGGCGGGCCCGATCCAGCCGATCAGCAGGACCGCGCCGGCCACTCCCCAGGCCGCCACGGCGCCCCGGGGCAGCACCCCGTACAGGAGCACGGCGATGCCGCCGATCACCCACACCGCGCAGACCTGCACGAGGCAGGCGCCGAGCACCGGGCCGACCTGCCTGCCGTAGCCGACCGCGAAGCCCAGGCCGGCCAGGAGCATGATCAGGACCGAGCCGCCGAAGGCGATCACCAGATGCCCGGCGGCCCAGCGCAGCCGGCCCACCGCTCCCGCCAGCACCGGTTCGGCGCGGCCGGAGGTCTCCTCGGCGCTCAGCCGCAGCACGGACGAGACGACGTAGAGCGCGGCGATCAGGCCGAGCATGCCGACCATGGCGGCGAGGAAGGCGTCGGTCAGGCCCGACTGTCCGCCCATCCGCTGGAAGATCTCGCGCGCCCGCTCGTTGTCGCCGACCAGCTTGGCCGCGCCGTCGGTCATCCCGCCGTAGACGACGCCCGCGAGGAAGAAGCCGAGGCTCCAGCCGGCGACGCCGCCCCGCTGCAGCCGCCAGGCCAGCGCGCCCGCGGTGCCGAGCCGCCCCTCGGCGGGTCCCGGCCGCGTCGGCAGGAAACTCATGCCGACGTCCCGGCGCCCGGCCAGTTCGTAGGCGGCCCAGCCCTGAAGGGCGGTCGCGGCGGCGAGCAGGAGCAGCACCCACCAGCGTTCGGCGGCGAAGGCCCGCAGCTCCTCGAGCCAGCCGAGCGGGGAGAGCCAGGTGAGGACGGACGAACCGTCGTCGGAGGCCGAGTCGCCCGCCGCGCGCAGCACGAAGGCGGCGCCCAGCACCGCCGCGGTCAGCCCGCGCGCCAGCCGCGCGCTCTCGGTCAGCTGGGCGACGATCGCCGCCATCGTGGCGAAGACCATGCCGGCGCCCGCGATCCCGAGCCCGAAGGCGAGGGCCCCGGCGGCCCCCTGCCCGGCGAGACCGGCGGTGACGACGAGAGCCAGGGCGGTGTCGGCGACCGCGGCCGCCAGCAGGGCGGCGGTCAGCGGTGCCCGGCGGCCCACCATCCCCGAGGACACCATCTCCTGCCGCCCGCTCTCCTCCTCGTCCCGGGTGTGCCGTACGACGACGAGCAGGCTCATGACGGCCGCGAGCGCCGCCGCGTACACGCCCACCCGCCAGGCGGTCAGCGCGCCGAGGGAGTCGTCGAAGACCGGGCCGACCATGGCGCGCAGGGAGGTGTTGCCGGAGACCTGGCGCAGCAGATCGGCGCGTTCGGCGGGGGTGGCGTACAGGCCCTTCAGCGTGTTCGGCATGGAGAGGACCATCAGCGCGTTCACCGCGACCCAGACCGGGATCATCACCCGGTCCCGGCGCAGGGCGAACCGCAGCAGGATACCCGTACCCGCGAACTGGCGTGATCCGCCCGCCCGTACGGCGGGGGCCGTGGCGGCCGTGGCGGTCATCGGGTCACCGCCGGTTCTTCGAGGAGCTCCTCCTGGTAGTGGCGCAGGAAGAGTTCCTCCAGGGTCGGCGGGGTGGAGGTGAGGGACCGTACGCCGGACTCGGCGAGGGTGCGCAGCACCTCGTTCAGCTTGTCGGTGTCCACCTGGAGGCGGACCCGGCGGCCCTGGACGTCGAGGTCGTGGACGCCGGGCAGGCCGTCCAGACCGGCCGGCGGGGCGGCGAGTTCGGCGGTGACGCTGGTGCGGGTCAGATGGCGCAGGTCGGCCAGCGAACCGCTCTCCACGGTGCGGCCCTTGCGGATGATGCTCACCCGGTCGCACAGCTCCTCGACCTCGCTGAGGATGTGGGAGGAGAGCAGGACGGTGCGGCCGCGTTCGCGTTCCTCCGCCACGCAGTGCTGGAAGACCTCCTCCATCAACGGGTCGAGACCCGACGTCGGTTCGTCGAGGATCAGCAGGCCGACGTCCGAGGCGAAGGCGGCGACCAGGGCGACCTTCTGGCGGTTGCCCTTGGAGTAGGTGCGGCCCTTCTTCGTCGGGTCCAGCTCGAACCGCTCGGTCAGCTCCGCCCGGCGCCGTGTGTCCAGGCCCCCGCGCAGCCGGCCGTACAGGTCGATGACCTCGCCCCCGGAGAGGTTGCGCCACAGGGTGACGTCGCCGGGGACGTAGGCGATCCGGCGGTGCACCTCCACCGCGTCCCGCCACGGGTCGCGCCCGAGGACCCGCGCGGCACCGGAGTCGGCGCGCAGCAGGCCGAGCAGGACGCGGATGGCGGTGGACTTGCCGGCGCCGTTGGGGCCGAGGAAGCCGTGGACCTCGCCGGTCTCGACGTCCAGGTCGAGGCCGTCCAGCGCGTGGGTGGCGCCGAACGACTTGTGCAGACCCGAGACGGTGATTGCCTTCGTCATGCTTCGCAACGTACGCTTCTTTCACAAATTTGTGAAGTTAAGGAACCATATAAACTAGGTAGGGCGGGGCGGGGGCACGGCGGCGGTGTGCGACGGTGATGCCTGAACAGGGGAGATGATCCGGGAATGACGGAGCGGACGGACAGGGCCGATCGGTCCACGGTGGAGCGGGACCCGGAGGCGGTGTCGCGTTTCGTCGAGCACTTCGCCGCCCAGCTCGTCGAGGCGGGCGTGCCCCGCATGCCGGCCCGGGTCTTCGCCGCGCTCCTCGCCTCCGACTCCGGCACCCTGACCTCCGCCGAGCTGGGCGAGCGGCTTCGGATCAGTCCCGCCGCCGTCTCCGGCGCGGTGCGCTATCTGGCCCAGGTGCACATGGTCTCGCGGGAGCGCGAGCCAGGCTCCCGGCGCGAGCGGTACCGGGTGCACGGCGACCAGTGGTACGAGGCGCTGACCAGCCGGGAGGCGATCATCAAGCGCTGGGAGCACGCCCTGCGCGAGGGCGTCGACAGCCTCGGCGCCGCGACCCCGGCCGGCCGCCGACTGGCCGAGACGCTGGCCTTCTTCGAGTTCGTCGACACCGAGGTCGCACAGATGATGAACCGCTGGCGGACGGAGCGCGAGAGACTCTTCGGCTCCCAGGACGACCACTGACCCCGGGTGGCAGGAAACCCGGCCCGCCGGCAACCCGAGACAGCCCGCCGGCCCGCCGGCAACCCGAGACAGCCCGCTGGCCCGCCGGCAACCCGAGACAGCCCGCCGGCAACCCGAGACAGCCCGCCGGCAACCCGAGACAGCCCGCCGGGAACCCGGTCGCCGTCACCCCCGCCGCCCGGCCCCCCTCACCCCCGCACCGGCAGCGTCAGCCCCCACGCCTGCTCGCGCACCCGCCAGGTCCGCCTGCGCACCGGTCCCGAGATCACCGCGTCCGCCCGGTAGCGGAAGTCCGCGCCCGTGACCGTCACCGTGCGCCCCTCGGCCAGCAGCGGGGACGCCTCGGCGCCGGGGCCCGACAGCGGCCGCACCTCGACCGACGCCACCCCGCCGCTGCCCGGCGCGACCGACACCGCCTCCACGGGCTGGTCGAGGTCGACGACCGTCCGTCCGTCGACCTCCACGCGCAGTCGGGCGGCGGCCCCGGACCCGTCGACGGCCGCCGTCCAGGAGGCCCAGGAGGGCCGCGAGGGCCGGGTCACCAGGGTCCGTACGAGGGACTGACAGGTCCGCAGCCAGTCGCGCCCGGCCCCCGCGCCGACAGCGGTCACCCCCGCCCCCGCTCCGGCCGGCGCCGCCCGCGCGGACAGCGGCGGGATGTGCAGCGCCCCCAGCACCACGCCGTCGCTGTCGTCGACGAGGAGGTCGAGCCGTCGTTCGGCGCCCTCGAGCACCGCTCGCGCCGCCGCGACCGTGCCCGTCGGCACGCCCAGTGAGCGGGCCAGGGACATGACACCCCCGACCGGCACGACGGACAGCGCGCACTCGGCCAGCTCCCGCTGCCGGTGCAGCACGGACACCGCCCGCAGCAGCGCCCGGTCGTCGCCGACCACCACCGGCCGCCGGGAACCGCGCCGGGCCAGCGCACGGGCGAACTCCTCCGGCCCCTCCGGCAGGCACACCTTGGTGGAGGCACCGGCGCTGAGCACGTCCTTCGCGATCCGTACGGACTCCCCGTCCGTCCGCCGGGCGACCGGGTCGATGACCACCAGCAGCTGTCCGGGCGTCGGATAAGTCGCCACCTCGGTCCTGCCTCGCTTCCTCGGGTAGCATCTTTGTGCAAGAGCCCCTTGCGCTATTGCGCCAGGGGCTTCGTCTATTCCGGGGCATCCGGTCCGACGGTTGTGCGGCCAACGACGGTCGCGCGGTGCACGCGGCGGTGAACCCGCGTACGCCCCTGACCTTGGACATGCCCCGCCCGGAAGGGGTGTACGCGCGTGCCCGCACTTGTGCTGCTCGGTGCTCAGTGGGGTGACGAGGGCAAGGGAAAGGCCACCGACCTGCTCGGTGGCTCGGTCGACTATGTGGTGCGTTACCAGGGCGGCAACAATGCCGGCCACACGGTCGTCGTCGGCGACCAGAAGTATGCACTGCATCTGCTCCCTTCCGGAATCCTCTCCCCCGGTTGTACGCCCGTCATCGGCAACGGAGTCGTCGTCGACCCGTCGGTCCTGCTCTCCGAGCTGAGCGGTCTGAACGAGCGCGGCGTCGACACGTCGAAGCTGCTGATCAGCGGCAACGCGCACGTCATCACGCCGTACAACGTCACCGTCGACAAGGTGACGGAACGCTTCCTCGGCAAGCGCAAGATCGGCACCACCGGACGCGGCATCGGCCCGACCTACGCGGACAAGATCAACCGCGTGGGCATCCGCGTGCAGGATCTGTACGACGAGTCGATCCTCACCCAGAAGGTGGAGGCGGCCCTCGACGTCAAGAACCAGATCCTCACCAAGCTCTACAACCGTCGCGCCATCGCCGTGGACCAGGTGGTCGAGGAGCTGCTGGACTACGCCGAGAAGATCAGGCCGTACGTCGCCGACACCGTGCTGGTCCTCAACCAGGCCCTGGACGAGAACAAGGTGGTCCTCTTCGAGGGCGGCCAGGGCACGCTGCTCGACATCGACCACGGCACGTACCCCTTCGTGACCTCCTCCAACCCGACCGCGGGCGGCGCCTGCACCGGGGCCGGAGTGGGCCCGACGAAGATCAGCCGGGTCATCGGCATCCTGAAGGCCTACACCACCCGCGTGGGTTCCGGGCCCTTCCCGACCGAGCTGTTCGACGAGGACGGCGAGGCGCTGCGCCGCATCGGCGGTGAGCGGGGCGTCACCACGGGCCGCGACCGCCGCTGCGGCTGGTTCGACGCGGTCATCGCCCGCTACGCCACCCGCGTGAACGGCCTGACCGACTTCTTCCTCACCAAGCTCGACGTCCTCACCGGCTGGGAGCAGATCCCGGTCTGCGTGGCCTACGAGATCGACGGCGAGCGCGTCGAGGAACTGCCGTACTCCCAGACCGACTTCCACCACGCGAAGCCGGTCTACGAGTACCTCCCCGGCTGGCAGGAGGACATCACGAAGGCCAAGACCTTCGCCGACCTCCCCAAGAACGCCCAGGCCTACGTCAAGGCCCTGGAGGACATGTCCGGCGCCCCGATCTCCGCCATCGGCGTCGGCCCGGGCCGCGACGAGACGATCGAGATCAACTCGTTCCTGTAAGTCGCGTACATCCCCTCCCGGTTGGGCCGGTCATGGACATCCTTGACCGGCCCATGGGCCGCTCCTGGTTCCGCGCGGAGGGAGGGACCGCAACTATCTACGCGGGTAGTGCCGTTCCCTCTCCGCTCTCCAGCCTCAGGAGCCACCATGCCCCGAAGCCCCATGAACCGCCGCGAGTTCGTGAAGAAGTCGGCCGTCACCGGGGCGGCCGTCGCCGTCGCGGGCGGTGTCGCCGCGGGGCCCGCGCAGGCCGCCGGGGAGAAGAGCGGGCACCGGCCCCGCACCTGGTCCTTCTCCATCCTCGGGACCACCGACCTGCACAGTCATGTCTTCGACTGGGACTACTACAGGGACGCCCCCTACACCGACAAGGCGGGCAACTCCGTGGGGGTGGCGCGGGTCGCGACGCTCGTCAAGCGGCAGCGGGAGGCGAAAGGGGAGGGGCGCGTTCTGCTCGTCGACGCCGGGGACATCATCCAGGGGACGTCGCTGGCCTACTACTTCGCCCGCGTCGATCCCATCACCGACGGCGTCAAGCACCCCATGGCCGTCGCCATGAACCACATGCGCTACGACGCCGCCGCCCTCGGCAACCACGAGTTCAACTACGGCATCGACGTGCTGCGGAAGTTCGAGAGCCAGTGCCGCTTCCCGCTGCTCGGCGCCAACGCGCTGGACGCGAAGACCCTGCGCCCCGCCTTCCCGCCGTACACCGTGAAGCGGATCCGTGTCCCCGGCGCCCCTGACATCAAGGTCGGCATCCTCGGCCTGACCAACCCCGGTATCGCGCTGTGGGACAAGGACAACGTCAGCGGCAAGATGGTCTTCCCGGGGCTGGTCGAGCAGGCCAGGAAGTACGTGCCGCGGCTGCGGGCGCTGGGGTGCGACGTCGTGTTCCTGACCGACCACTCCGGCCTGGACGGGTCGTCCTCGTACGGCGACGAGCTGCCGTACGTCGAGAACGCCTCCAACCTCGTCGCCGAGCAGGTGCCCGGCATCGACGCCATCCTCGTCGGCCACACCCACGTCGAGGTGCCGTCCTACACCGTCAAGAACGAGCAGAGCGGTCAGGACGTGCTGCTCTCCGAGCCCTACTGCTGGGGTTACCGGCTGAGCGTCTTCGACTTCGAGCTCGAGCTGCACCACGGCCGGTGGCGGGTCACCGGCAAGACGGCGCAGACCCTCAACCCCGACACGGTGGAGGAGGACCCGGAGATCAAGCGGCTGCTGGAGGCCGACCACGAGCTGGTCGTGAAGTACGTCAACACCCCGGTCGGCACGTGCACGGCGGATCTGTCCGCGGCGGAGTCCTGCTGGAAGGACGTGCCGATCATGGACTTCATCCACAAGGTCCAGATGGACACCGTGAAGGCCGGGCTGTCGCCGGCCGACGCCGCGCTGCCGCTGATCTCGGTCGCCGCGCCCTTCAGCCGCACCGCCGACATCCCCCAGGGCAGCGTCACCATCAAGGACATCGCCGGGCTCTACATCTACGACAACACCCTCTACGGCAAGAAGCTCACCGGCGCCCAGCTCAAGGACTACCTGGAGTACGCGGCGAAGTACTACCACCAGGTGCCCGCCGGCACGAAGGTCGACACCGCCACCCTGACGAACGCCAACAGCTTCTGGGACTACATGTACGACACCGCCGCCGGCGTCGACTACGAGATCGACATCGCGCAGGCCGAGGGGTCGCGCATCAAGAACCTCACGTACGACGGCGCACCCGTCGCCGACGACCAGGTCTTCGTCGTGGCCGTCAACAACTACCGCGCCAACGGCGGCTCCGGCTACCCGCACATCGCCTCGGCCGACATCGCCTACAGCTCCACCAACGAGATCCGGCAGCTCATGATCGACTACGTGACCGCGAAGAAGGCACTCGACCCGGCCGGCTTCGCCGACGTCAACTGGCGGCTGACCCAGGCCGGCACCCCGGTGTTCTGACCGCCGGCCGCCCCCGGCACCGGCCGGAGACGACTCGTCAGCTGAAGACGATCATCGATCCCTGGGCCAGGCTCCGGGTCGCCGCCGCGTGCAGGCCCAGCCAGACGTGGCGTTCGCGGGCGAAGGGGCTCGGGTCGTACGGGGCGGGGGCCGCCGGCTGCTCCAGCTCCGTGGGGCCCGCCGGCGGTTCGGGCGGCGCCGGGGGGTTGGCCGGGTCGATGCCGAGGGAGGGGGCCACGTGCTCCAGCTCCCGCAGCAGCGCCTGCGAGGACCCCAACGGGCCGCCGCTCGCGAGCAGTTCGTCGTTG
Organism: Streptomyces anandii JCM 4720; assembly: GCF_014650655.1. Taxonomy (GTDB): domain Bacteria; phylum Actinomycetota; class Actinomycetes; order Streptomycetales; family Streptomycetaceae; genus Streptomyces; species Streptomyces anandii. The sequence goes on along the minus strand of NZ_BMVJ01000011.1, from coordinate 63,503 downwards.
GACAGGGGCTGCGGGAAGTCCAGCGGCACATAGGCGCCCGCGTGGTCGTAGTGCCAGACCAGGTGGGACTGCTGGGCCGTCGACTCGAACATCTCCAGCAACTGCTCGTAGTCCCCGCCCAGTTCGTCCACCGGCGTCAGCGGCAGACCGCACACCTGGAGGAGGTAGGCACGGCGCAGGAAGTGCAGCGCGTCGTAGTCGAAACCGGCCACCGGCGCCACCTCCCCGGACAGGCCCGGCATGTACTGGTACACCGGCACCGGCGGGAGCCCGTTCTCGGCGAGCACCTTGTTGTACTGCGCGAGTTCCTCGGCGAACGGGTTGTCGGGGGTGTGGCACAACACGTCGACGAGCGGTACCAGCCACAGGTCACAGGCCAAAGAGGGCTCCTCGCATAGGGCAGGGCGTCGTGTGTCCGGGGGAGTGTAGAGCGTAGTCGGTCGCGGTCCGGGTCAGCTCCCCTCGTGCGGGTCCCCCCGGGCGGGGTCCCGCTCGTGCAGGTCCCATACCCACACCCCGCCCGTCCACTTGCCCGGGCGGCCCACCAACTCGGTGACGACCTTGCGCAGCCGGTCGTCGTTGTCCTGCGGGACGAGGACGAGCGCGCCCGCGTGCCAGTAGGCGAAGTCCCGCCGCGCCTGGGCACGCCAGTTGGCGCCGATGGTGGGCGCGGAGCCGGTGTAGCGCACGTCCCGCAGCATGTCGGAGGTGTAGCGGGGGGCGGCGCCGTAGATGCCGGCGCGGTCGGGGCCGTAGGGGCCGTTGAAGTAGCCGCCGGGCAGCTTGAAGCCGAGGTGGGCCGCCGTCTGCCAGTGCAGCGCCTCCGCCGCTCCGGGGTCGGGCAGCGGCACCGGCACGAGCGACTCGCCCTCGTGGACGTACGGCTTCCACATCCCCGCGGTGAAGAAGCGCGGCACCGGGGCGCGGTCCACGGCCTTCAACGGCGCCGGGACGACCGGCAGCAGGGCGAGGGCGACGGCCAGCAGACCGCCGTAGAGCGTGGTGACCGAGCGGGCCGCGGCGAGCCGTTCCAGGGCGAGGGCGAGCAGCATGCCGAGCGCGGGCGCGCAGATCATCGCGAGCCGTCCCTCGATCACCGACTCGAAGAGCGGCTTGTCCGCGAGCAGCGCCCAGGGGCCGGGGTAGACCGTGTCGGTCAGCGGGACGCGGAACTTCGGGCCGAGGGAGAGCAGGGCCGCGCCGGCCGCCGTCACCGCAAGCGCCTTGACCAGCGGCCGCTCCCACAGCCGTACGGTGATCGCGAGGGCGAGCAGGACCAGGGGCCAGCCGTAGAAGGCGTTCTGCTCGGTCGGGTTGAGGGACAGGGCGTTCGCCCGGTCCGCGTCGCCCGCGAACAGGGAACGCTCGGCGAAGGAGAGCAGGGCGAGCGGGCTGTTGCCGGCGTTGTCGCCGTGCAGCACGCTGTGGTAGCTCTGCGGGCCCGCGAACTGCCAGGACAGCGGGTAGGCGACGATCGGCAGGCAGACCGCGCCGGCGATCGCGAGGCCCTTGGCCAGCGGCCGCCAGGCCGCCTTCGCCACGTTCCCGCGCACCAGCGCGTAGGCGGCCGCGAACAGCGCCATGCCCGTCGAGGCGAGCAGCAGCGGCTCCTCGCCGAGGAAGACCTGGTACGCCGCCATCAGCCCCAGCACGACCCCGTCCCGCCGCACGCGCGCGCCCTCGCACAGCCGCAGCGCGCGGTCGACGATCAGCGGGATCATGAACAGCACGACGAAGTTGGGGTGCGCGTTGGCGTGGCTGACCATCGGTGGGGCGAACGCGGCCAGCGAGGCGCCGACGAGGGCCGCGCCCCGGTGCCGTACGACCCGTTTGACGATCAGCCAGTACCAGGCGGCGGCCGTGGCGGCCAGGCCCAGGGTCATGCACAGGCTGAGCGCGAGCGCGGGCCCGAAGGCGAGCGTGACGGGGGCGAGGGGCACGGACAGACCCAGCATGACCGTGTTGGCCATGAGGTTGACGCCGCCGGGGAAGCCCTGGAGATCGGTGAAGAGCGGGTTGCGCAGATGGGCCACGTTGTCGGCGGTGACCGCGAAGAACCACTCCCACTGGTTCTGGTCCTGCAGCGAGTCCGGCAGATAGCGGTGGGCCGGGTCGAAGAAGCGGCCCGAGTACAGGGCCACCGCCATGAGCAGGAAGCAGACGGCGGCCAGTACGTCGGCGGGGCGCACGGAGCGGGCCCTGAGGCGGGCGAGTTCGGCGAGGACCCAGGCGTAGTCGAGCGGGCCGACCTTGGAGCCGGACTGGTGCGACCAGCGCACGGGGACCTCGGCGACGGACCAGTCGGCGCGGCGGAAGTGCCGCAGCACCTCGACGTCGATGCCCCAGCCGTTGAGCCGGGAGGCGGCGAACGCGGCGCGGGCGCGGTCGCCGTCGAAGAGCTTGAAGCCGCACTGGGTGTCCCGTATGCCGGGCACCGCGACCCGGCGTATGAGGAAGTTCCCGGCCCGGCCGAGCAGTTCGCGCACGCGGTGCTGGCGGCTCAGTATCGTGGCGCCCGGCACCGAACGGGAGCCGATGGCGGCCGCGTTGCCCTCGCTGAGCGCCTTGTCGAGCTGCTGGAGCTCCTCGATCGGGGCGGCGAGGTCGGCGTCGGTGACCAGCACGCGGCTGCCGCGGGTGGCGGCGACGCCGAGGCGCAGGGCGTTGCCCTTGCCCCGGTTGCGGTCCCCGGCCACCAGCCGGACCCGCGGGTCGTCCCGGGCCACGACGAGATCGCCGGTGCCGTCGGTGGAGCCGTCGTCGGCGACGACGACCTCCCACTCGCCGAAGCGGCTCTCGTTGTCGCTCAGGTACCCGGTGACGGCGTCGAGCGTCGGACCGAGCCGACGCTCCTCGTTGTAGGCCGGTATGACGACGGACAGGTCGACGACCCGGGTGACCGTGCCGCTCATCCGGCGGCCAGCCGCTCGACCAGGGCCAGGGAGTGGGCGTTGTAGGCGGCGACGACCGCGTGGGCGGCCGAGGTGTCTCGTTTCACCAGGGCGTCCACGAGTTCGGTGTGACCGCACCACAGCACACCGCGCAGATCGCCCAGCCGGCGCAGATGCTGCACCGCGCAGACCCAGGTCTGGACGCGCAGCCGGTGCAGGAAGTCCGCGAGATAGGTGTTGCCGAACAGCAGGCCGAGCTCGCGCCAGAACCGCAGGTCGTAGCCGATCAGCACGGTGAGATCCCCCGCGCCGGCCGCGCGCTGTGCCTCCTCGCCGCGCCGCCGGACCCCGGCGAGCGTGGCGGAGACCCGCGGGTCCAGGGGATCGCGCAGCGCCTCGTGCCACCCCTCGCTCAGCACCCGGAACATGCCGTCGGTGACCAGGCCCCGGGCCTCGATCATCTCCCGGAAGTCGGTCAGCGAGTACCTCCGCACCCGGAAGCCGCGGTGCTGGTCGGCCTCCAGCAGCCCCTGCGCGGACAGGTCGACCAGCGCCTCGCGCACGGGGGTCGCGGACACCCCGTACTGGTCGGCGATCTCCTTGACCGTGAACGCCTGCCCCGGCTCCAGCCGCCCGGCCAGCACCTCGTCGCGCAGCGCGTCCGCGATCTGCTGCCGCAGGGTGCTGCGCGTCACGGCGCCGGTGCCGCTGATGCCGGGCATGGTCGGGGCGTCTCCTCGCGCGTGCGGATGGCGTGCTCGTACGTCTATGTCTACGAGCACGCCACCTTACGCGTTCGGGTTCCGCCGGAAGTCGGACGATCCCGGGCGGACGGGCCGCGCCACGTCCTACACGGTGTGCTCGTCGGCCACCGACAGAGCCGCGTCCAGGGCCGCCAGGCCCTCCTTCAGCTCGGACTCGCTCGCGTTGCAGGGCGGGACGACGTGGGTGCGGTTCATGTTGATGAAGGGCCACAGCCCGCGGGCCTTGGCGGCGGCGCCGAAGGCGGCCATGGGGGCGCCTGCCTCGCCGGACGCGTTGTAGGGCACCAGCGGTTCCCGCGTCTCGCGGTTCCTCACCAGCTCGAGCGCCCAGAACATGCCGACGCCGCGCACCTCGCCCACGCTCGGGTGCCGCTCGGCCAGCTCGCGCAGCGCGGGCCCGACGACGTCGGCGCCCATCCGGGCCGCGTTCTCGACCACGCCCTCCTCGGCCATCACGTTGATGGTCGCGACGGCCGCCGCGCACGCCAGCGGGTGCCCGGAGTAGGTCAGACCGCCGGGGTAGACCCGCTTGCCGAAGGTCTCCGCGATCTTCTGGGAGATCGCCACGCCGCCCAGCGGCACGTAGCCGGAGTTCACGCCCTTGGCGAAGGTCATCAGGTCCGGTACGACGTCGAACAGGTCGGCCGCGAACCACTCACCGGTCCGCCCGAACCCGGCCATCACCTCGTCGAGGATGAACACGATCCCGTACTTGTCGCACAGCTCGCGCACCCCGGCGAGATAGCCGGGCGGCGGCACCATGATCCCCGCCGTGCCCGGGATGGTCTCCAGGATGATCGCGGCGATGGTCGACGGCCCCTCGAAGGCGATCGTCGTCTCCAGGTGCTCGAGCGCCCGCTCGCACTCCTGCTCCTCGGTCTCGGCGTAGAAGCGGGAGCGGTAGAGGAACGGCGCCCAGAAGTGGACCACACCGGCCGAGCCGTTGTCGGAGGCCCAGCGCCGCGGGTCGCCGGTGACGTTCACGGCCTGCTGCGTACCGCCGTGGTACGAGCGGTACGCCGACAGCACCTTCGGCCGCCCGGTGTGCAGGCGGGCCATCCGGATCGCGTGCTCGACGGCGTCCGCGCCGCCGTTGGTGAAGAAGATCTTGTCCAGGTCGCCCGGCGTCCGCTCCGCGATCAGCCGCGCCGCCTCCGACCGCGCCTCGACGGCGAACGCCGGGGCGAAGGTGGCCAGCTTCCCGACCTGCTCCTGGACCGCGGCGACGACCTTGGGGTGCTGGTAGCCGATGTTGGTGAAGACGAGCCCGCTGGCGAAGTCCAGGAAGCGCCTGCCGTCGTAGTCCCAGAAGTACGACCCTTCGGCGCCGGCCACGGCCGGCGGGTCGATGAGCTCCTGCGCGGACCAGGAGTGGAAGACGTGCGCACGGTCGGCGGCCTTGACGGCCGCGCCGGCCTCGGGGCCGGGCTGAGCAGAGCTAGGGGTCATGCGGGCGAGCGTAGGCGTCCGGGGCGCGGACGCGGCATGGGCGTCCTGTCTGCGGTCGGCCGGAATTAACGACAGACTGTCGGGCTCGGCGCGGGTCTGTGCGGCGTCGCGTGGACGGGGCGGTGCGAAGTCGTACGGCTGCGTCCGTGCCGTTACGGAACCGTAGAGGCGGGCCGGCCCGGGGGCCCGCGCACCGGCACTATCCTCGGTCTGTCGCACAGGGGATATCGGGGGATATCGGGGGGAGGCGGTTCAGCCTTGGAGAAGCTCGGGCCCGGCGATCCGATGGGGGTCCCCCCGGATGTTGAGTTCCGGGGGAAAATCGGCGTCTACCGGTTGCTGGCGCGGCTCGGCGCCGGCGGCATGGGGCAGGTGTATCTGGCGCGGTCGGACCGTGGGCGGACGGTCGCGGTGAAGCTGGTGCGGCGCGAACTCGCGCAGCGGGAGGAGTTCCGGGCGCGGTTCCGGCAGGAGGTGCAGGCCGCGCGCCGGGTCGGCGGCCACTGGACGGCGCCCGTGCTGGACGCGGACACCGAGGCGCCGGTGCCGTGGGTGGCCACCGGGTACGTCGCCGGTCCCAGCCTCCAGCAGATCGTCGGGCACGACCACGGGCCGCTGCCCGAGCGGTCGGTGCGGATCCTCGCGGCCGGGCTCGCCGGGGCGCTCGAGGACATCCACGCGGCCGGGCTCGTCCACCGCGACCTCAAGCCCTCCAACGTGCTGGTCACGATCGACGGGCCGCGTGTCATCGACTTCGGCATCGCACGGGCGCTGGAGACCGTCACCGACGGCGGGCTGACCCGGACCGGCGCGCTGATCGGCTCGCCCGGGTTCATGGCGCCCGAGCAGGTGCGCGGCGACCGGGTCACCTCCGCCTGCGACGTCTTCTGCCTCGGCTCCGTCCTCGCCTACGCCGCCACCGGCGCCCTGCCCTTCGGCGGCGCCGACAGCGGGGTGCACGCGCTGATGTACCGCATCGCCGAGGAGGAACCCGACCTCACCGCGCTGCCCGAGGGCATCGCCGACCTCGTACGCGCGTGTCTGAGGAAGGACCCGGCGGCCCGGCCGACGCTCGACCGGATCCTCGAGCAGACCGGCGCCGAGGACACGGTGGCCGACGGCCGCTTCCGCGACCCGTGGCTGCCCAGCGCCCTGGTGGCCCAACTCGGCCGGCACGCGGTACGGCTGCTGGACGCGGAGAACCCGGAGGCCCCGGCCCCGGATCCGGCCCCGGCGGCCGGTGCGGGGGGTGACGGTGGTCGCGTCGTGGAGCTGACCAAGGGGGCCACGAAGGCGGAGGGAAGTTCCGGGATCCCCGGGGCCGCCGGGACCGAAGGGGACGCTCCGACCGCCGTGCAACCCGCGGCCGGTGCTCCTGGTGTCCCGGCCCCGGCCCCCGGCGTCCCGACGGCCACTCCCGGCGCCCCGGCCGAAGCCCCCGGCACCCCCGTGAACCACCGGCCCACCATGGTCGCGGGCCAGGCGCCGCCGCCCCCGGGCCACCCCGCCTACGGTCCTCCCCAGCAGTACTCCCCGCCCCCGCAGCCCTCGTACGGCGTGCCGGGGTCGACCCCGCCCCACGGCCCGCCACCGCCCTACGGCCCGCCGGCGTACGACCCCGTGCCGCAGCCCCGCCGGGGCGGGCGGTCCACGCTCGCGCTGATCGCGGTCGCGCTCGTCGTGGCGCTCGGCGCGGGCGGCTCGGTGTACGCCCTGATGAAGGGCGGCGGCAGCGACGACAAGGGCGGCGGCCCGGGCCCTTCCCGGACCACCGGCGCGCCCACCACCCCCGGCCCCACCGACACCGGTCCCTCACCGACGGCGACGGATACGGGTACGGATACCGGGACGTCCTCCCCCTCACCGACCGGCGGCGTGGTCCCGGCCGGCTACCTGGGCAGCTGGACGGCGACGATCGACAACGCGTTCGGCGCCAACACCCGACGGCTCACCATCACCCAGGGCGAGGTGGGCGACCCGGTGCTCACGCTGGTCGCGGACGGCCCGACCAGCAACGGCACCTACCACTGCGTGTTCGAGGCCAGGCTCACCCGGCAGCCGGGCGCCGGAGGCCCGCTGGAGATCGGCCCCTCCAGCGTCACGACCGGGCGGGCGAGCGAGGGCTGCAACGCGGGCGCCGCCACGGAGGTGACCCTCCAGCCGGACGGCACCCTGGAACGCGTGAACACCGGCAGCGGCGAAAAGCTCGTCTACACCCGGGAATGAACTCCCTTACGGCGCCCGCGCGTCGAACGCCGGCCGCTCACCGGGGCTCGGGCGGCCGCTGTCTCGGCATGTTCGGCCGGGCGGCGCCCGGGGGGAGGGCCGGGCGGCCGAACTGCGCGGTGGCCGTCTCCGGGCGGCCGGACGGAGGCACGGCCGCCTGGATGCCGAGCGGGGCCGGGCCCACGCGGAAGTCCACCATCCAGTCGGCGGTCTCGGTGCGCACCAGCTCGGTCACGTCCTCCGAGAAGCGCCGCAGCACCGCCAGACACCGCTCGGCGGCCTCCCCGGCCGTGCCCTCGGCCGGGCCGAGCACCTCCCGTACGCACTCCGACGCCCAGTCGAACTGCAGCGCCTGGAGCCGCCGCTGCACCGCCTGCGCGGTCGCCACGTCCCGCATCCACCCGGCGGTCACCCCGAAGCACCGGTCGACCCCCACGCACGCCACGGCCAGCAGCAGCGCCAGATACCCCCACCGCGCGGCACCGCCCACCGCCCCGGTCGCGTCCAGCAGCGGCAGCGCCGCCCCGGTCACCGCGCCCGCGGCGGCCCCGCAGCGCAGCGCCCGCGCCCCGCGCCGCTTCCACTCGCGCTCCGCGAGGTACCAGGCCGCCGTGTGCAGCGCGCCCCGCTCCACCCACCGGTACAGCTCGTCCAGCCGCTCGGCCGGCTCGCCCCAGTCGCCGAGCGGGAACGGCCGCCCGGTCAGATCGCCCGGCCGGAGCCCGGCCGCCCCCTCGCCCCGCCCGTCCTGCGGCGGACGCTCGGGCTGCATCTCCGGCTGACCCACCCGGCACTCCCTACTGATCACGGTGCGTGAAGGCTGTGCTGTGCGGCCGCGGCTCGCCACCGCCCTGCCGGTCCCCTTCCTACCGCCCAATGGGTGGCGAAGCGGAGCCAAGCGTCGTTTTTCCGCCCGGAAGGGGGCCTTGATCAGGTATAGGACCCACCGCAAACTCACTCGAAAGAGTGGCGGGGCGGTGCCCGCCCGGAGCACGTAGGCTCGTGCCAACGGGGAATCCGTCAGGACGATCCCCGCCCAGGCAGCCGTACGAAAGCAGGAGCCGATCGTGATTCCCGGTGGTGGCCAGCCCAACATGCAGCAGCTGCTCCAGCAGGCCCAGAAGATGCAACAGGATCTGCAGCGGGCCCAGGAGGAACTGGCGCAAACGGAGGTCGAAGGGCAGGCGGGCGGCGGTCTGGTGAAGGCCACCGTCACCGGTGCCGGCGAACTGCGGGCGCTGAGGATCGACCCCAAGGCGGTCGACCCGGAGGACACCGAGACCCTCGCCGACCTGGTCGTCGCGGCCGTGCAGGCGGCCAACGAGAACGCGCAGGCCCTGCAGCAGCAGAAGCTCGGCCCGCTCGCCCAGGGCCTGGGCGGCGGCAGCGGCATTCCGGGGCTGCCCTTCTGAGGCGGCCCGCGGGCAACTACCGTACGTACCGAAAGAAACCGTCAGGAAGGGCGGCAGTCCGTTGTACGAAGGCGTGGTCCAGGACCTCATCGACGAGCTGGGGCGGCTGCCCGGCGTCGGTCCCAAGAGCGCGCAGCGGATCGCCTTCCACATCCTCCAGGCGGAACCGGCGGACGTGCGGCGGCTCGCCCAGGCCCTGCTCGAGGTGAAGGCGAAGGTCCGTTTCTGCGCCACCTGCGGCAACGTGGCGCAGGAGGAGCTGTGCGGCATCTGCCGCGACAGCCGCCGCGACGCTTCCGTCATCTGCGTGGTCGAGGAGCCCAAGGACGTCGTCGCCATCGAGCGCACGCGTGAGTTCCGCGGCCGCTACCACGTCCTCGGCGGGGCGATCAGCCCGATCGAGGGCGTCGGCCCGGACGATCTGCGGATCAGGGAGCTGCTGGCCCGCCTCGCGGACGGCACGGTCACGGAGCTCATCCTGGCCACCGATCCCAATCTCGAGGGCGAGGCGACGGCGACGTACCTCGCACGCATGATCAAGCCCATGGGCCTGAAGGTCACCCGCCTGGCCAGCGGCCTCCCGGTGGGTGGGGACCTGGAATACGCGGACGAGGTCACCCTCGGCCGCGCCTTCGAGGGGAGACGACTCCTAGATGTCTGACGCCACGCTGCACGCCACCGGCCGGAACCCGGACGACTTCGCGGTGCAGATCGCCGACCAGGTCGAGAGCTTCCTGGTCGCGGTCACCGAGGTCGCCAAGGGCGACGAGCCGGACTCGGCGGTGCCCTTCCTGCTGCTGGAGGTGTCCCAGCTGCTGCTGGCCGGCGGGCGGCTCGGCGCGCACGAGGACATCGTGCCCGACGAGCGCTACGAGCCCGACCCCGGCCCGGAGCAGGACGTGGACATCCTCCGTGAGAACCTCGCCCGGCTGCTGGAGCCGATCGACGTCTACTCCGAGGTCTTCGACCCCTACGAGCCGCGCCGCGCCCCCGTTCCCGCGCGCATCTCCGACGACCTGGCGGACGTGGTCGCCGACCTGCGCCACGGGATGGCCCACTACCGCGCGGGCCGCACCAGCGAGGCCCTGTGGTGGTGGCAGTTCTCCTACTTCTCCAACTGGGGCTCGACCGCCTCCGCCACCCTGCGCGCCCTGCAGTCCCTGGTCGCCCACGTCCGCCTGAACCAGCCCCTGGCCGAGCTGGACGGCCTGGACACCGACCAGGGCGTCGGCGACGACACCCTGGAGTTCGAGGCCGGCCAGGTCATGGCCCAGGAAATCGGCGGCCCACTGGGCATGGGCCCGGTCAAGTAGCAGCCTTCGGGAACCGGCCCACCTGCCCCAGCAGCGCGAACAGCTCCGTCGGGGAATGGGTGATGCCGTCGCCTCCGGCGGCGGCCACCTGCTCCCGGCGGGCTGCCGCGTTCGCGCCGCCGTAGTAGACGAACACCGGAGTCGTGTCGCCGGACTCGCGCATCTTCCGGATCAGCGTCAGCCCGGCGTCGGGGTCGAAACCGTCGGCCTCGGCGCGGCCCATGTCGGAGATCACTGCGTCGAAGGGGTGCGGTGCCCTGCGCAGGGCCCCGAGACCCTCACTCGTGGACCGGGCCTGTACGACCTCCACACCCATCGCCTGTAACTGGCCGACCTGGTAGGCGTTGTTGGCGGGCGTGTCATCGACCCACAGGATCCTGCGCAGGACGCGACGCGACTGCGGTTCCGGCTCCCGCCCGGGCGGGGGCGGCTCGGCCCGGGCCGCGATGTGCCGCTGGAGTTCCGCGGTGGTCTCGACGACCTGGTCCGTGAACTGCTGGACCGTCAATTCGTTGTTGCCGACCTTGAGGCTGAAGGCCCGGTTCCTGACGATGTCCCGGATGTCCGGAAGCAGCTTCCACACCACCCAGGCGGCGAACACGGGCCATGCCAGGCCGGTCAGCGCGCGGATCAGCTCTGTCGCGTCGCGCATCACAGGCCTCCCAGGTCCGGCCCACGCGGGTCGTCCGGGCTGGGCGGGTCATCCGGCCCGGGCAGGTCGCCGGGCCCGGGCAGGTCCTCCGGTCCAGGCAGGTCGTCCACCCCCAGCCCGGCATCCTGTGGACGCAGACCATCCCGCCTCGGATGCGGCCCGTCCGGTGGCGCCAGGTCCCAGTCCGCCACCTCCATGCCGAGATCCAGCGGCACCAGGGCCACGTCGGGCAGCCGGGTGGCACTCAGCAGGTCCCGCATGCGGTCCGCACCGAAGTGCTTCACGCCCATCGCCATCGCGCCGACCAGGTCCAGGTCCACGACGTCGATCGGGGTCGCGGCGTTGGACCAGGTCAGGGTGTTGGCCATGGCGAGGTTCACCGTCCTGGCGTAGGCGCGGGACAGCTCGGCGAGGGTGCCGGCGTACGCTCGGGCGGCGCGCCCGTCCCGGGGGGAGAGCATGTCCAGTGCCAGCCCCCAGAACGTCCGCACCGGCACGGCCATCGACCCCACGGGGACGACGCCGTTCAGGTGCGGTGACTCGGTGGCGAAGGAGCGGAGCTCGTTCGCCCGTGCGCTGCCGGGCGAGGCGAGCCCGGCACAGGCCAGCAGCAGATAGGTCTGCTGCTGGACGTGGCCCAGGATCGGGTCCGGCCGGTGCTCCTCCAAGCCGAGCAAGACCCTGAGCTCGTTTTCTCCGTGCCGCTGTCCGGCGGTCCGCAGCAGTCGTTCCGTCCAGGGGCCGAGCCGGTCGCGATGCATGTCCGGTGCCAGTGAGGCTGCGAGGTAGGCGCCGTACGTGAGTCCGGCCCGGGAGAACAGCGAGGCGGCGTGGAGCAGCAGTTCGATTCCGGCGTCCCGTTCGACCAGCAACCGCCACTGTCCCGCGAGGCGGTAGGCCGACGCGGCCTCGACGAGGGCCTCGAAGTCACCGTCCTCCCCGTCGGCCGGCTGCACGAGGCGCCCGTATGCCTCGTGGAAATCGGCCGCCCCCCTCACCCGGTCGGCTTCGAGCCCCAGCGGTCGGGGTGGTGGGGACGCCATATCAGAGCATCTCCCTGACGTTGCTCAGCGCTTCGGGCGGCACGAACCCGGGGTTGGGGTGGGTCCAGGCCCGCCGGATCGACCTGTTCTCGCGGTCCCACTCCCACTTCTCGCACCGGTTGATCTGATTCGCGGGCACGACGATCTTCGCGGCGACCTCGCCCTCGGTCTGGTACGGCGAGTATCTGCGGTAGGTGTTCAGGTCCCGGACCTCCTCGGCGACGCCCTCCACGGCCACGGCGGAACGGGGGGCCAGGATGACCCAGCAGAAGTAGAGATAGGCCACCGGCTCCTGCCCGAAGCGGGTTCCGAACCACAGGGCGGTGTGCCGGGCGGTGTGCACGAAGTTGGTCTTCGCCGCAGTCTCCCGCTCCACCGTTCCGCACGAAAGCGAGATGAACGGGGTCTCCTCGCAGAACGGCTCCCCCGTAGCGGGGTCGATGTCCTCGAAATGGTTGACGTGCAGATTGAGGTTCTGCGCGGTCAGTTTCGAGGCGACCTCCTTGCGCGGCAGGTGCTTGATCTTCCTCCACCAGTTGCAGGTGATCCCGATGCTGCTGTCGATCAGCTCCCTCGCGGCACCGTCGTCCGGGAGCGACATCCCCTTCACGCACCATTGCACGATCAACGCTCGTCCCCCGATCCCCACGCGCGTGCCTGACCAGCCAGCGTAGGACAACTCGGATGATCACAAGGCACACAGTGGAAATGGTCGGTTACATTCGGTCGCGGAGGTGGATGCCGTGTCCGGTGAGAACAACCAGCCGCCCGCCGCGTGGCGTTACGGCGGCGACCAGTTGAAGCGCTGGCGCGCGAAGGCGGACGTCACCCGGGAGAGGCTGGCCTCCGCCGCCAACTACTCCCCGGAGACCATCGCCTCGATGGAGCGCGGGGTACGCCGGCCGACCTCGCGCGTGCTGGACGTGGCGGACGAGCTGTGCGGTGCGCAGGGGATGTTGAGTGCGGCGAAGCCGTTCCTGGACCGGGAGCGGTACTCGGCGCGGGCTCAGGACTTCATCGCGCGGGAGCGGGAAGCGACCAGTATCTGGTGGTACGAGATCTCGCTCGTCCCCGGGTTGTTGCAGACGCAGCAGTACGCGCGGGCGCTCATCGACAACCGTATCCCGCCCCTGGACGAGGAGACGGTGGAGGAGCGGGTCGCCGCACGTATGGACCGGCAGGCGATCTTCACTGAGCCGAAGCCCCCGGTCGGCCTGAGCTTCGTTCTCTATGAGGCCGTACTGCGCAGCCCGTTGGCGGACGGCGGACAGCTGCGCCGCCTGCTGGAGGTGTCCCGGATGCGCAATGTCGTGGTGCAGGTCCTGCCCTTCGGGCGAGCCTTCAGCGACGCGCTCATCGGGCCCATGGTGCTGCTGGAGACGAGTGACCATGAGCGATTCGCTTTCACGGAAGGCCCGTTCGCCAGCCAGCTTTCGACCGATCCGGGGGTTGTCAGCCGCGTGACCGAGCGGCTTAGCATGATCCGCACACAGGCTCTCGATCCCGACGAGTCGGCCCGTTTCGTCGAGCGGATGGTGGATCAGCGTGAGTGAACGGCTGAAGTGGTTCAAGTCCAGCCATAGCGACAACGAGGGCGGTGCCTGCGTCGAGGTGGCCCTCTCCGCCGCCATCCACGTCCGGGACTCCAAGATTCCCGCCGGTCCCCGGCTCCGTGTCACCGCCTCCGCCTGGAGGGCGTTCGTTTCCCTGGTCGGTGGGCCGGCCGTGTGACCCCGCGCACGTTTCGAGTGGCGGCGGTGGGGCTGGGCATGAGCCGTGCTGAGCAAGGGGCGTCCGGTCATCTCACGATGCGACATCGCGGAGGGGAAATCCGGGCGCTCGATAGACTGAGCCGACCGCACCGCAGCTGCGTATGTGCGGCAGAACACGGACTGAGCGAGGAGCGCACGTGGGCCTTGTCGTGCAGAAGTACGGAGGCTCCTCCGTAGCCGATGCCGAGGGCATCAAGCGCGTCGCCAAGCGGATCGTGGAAGCGAAGAAGAACGGCAACGACGTTGTCGTCGTCGTTTCCGCGATGGGCGACACGACGGACGAGCTGATCGATCTCGCCGAGCAGGTTTCCCCGATGCCTGCCGGGCGCGAGCTCGACATGCTGCTGACCGCCGGAGAGCGGATCTCCATGGCACTGCTGGCCATGGCGATCAAAAACCTGGGGCACAAGGCCCAGTCGTTCACCGGCAGCCAGGCAGGTGTCATCACCGACTCGGTCCACAACAAAGCGCGGATCATCGACGTCACGCCGGGCCGCATCCGCACCGCGCTGGACGAGGGCAACATCGCCATCGTCGCCGGTTTCCAGGGCGTCAGCCAGGACAAGAAGGACATCACCACCCTCGGCCGCGGTGGCTCGGACACGACCGCCGTCGCACTGGCCGCCGCACTCGACGCCGAGGTCTGCGAGATCTACACCGACGTCGACGGCGTGTTCACCGCCGACCCGCGCGTGGTGAAGAAGGCCCGGAAGATCGACTGGATCTCCTTCGAGGACATGCTGGAGCTGGCCGCGTCCGGCTCCAAGGTGCTGCTCCACCGCTGTGTGGAGTACGCACGCCGGTACAACATCCCGATCCACGTCCGCTCCTCCTTCAGCGGGCTGCAGGGCACGTGGGTCAGCAGCGAGCCGATCGAGCAAGGGGACGAGCAGGTGGAGCAGGCCATCATCTCCGGTGTCGCGCACGACACCTCCGAGGCCAAGATCACGGTGGTCGGCGTGCCCGACAAGCCCGGCGAGGCCGCCTCCATCTTCCGGACCATCGCCGACGCCGAGATCAACATCGACATGGTCGTGCAGAACGTGTCCGCCGCCGCCACCGGCCTGACGGACATCTCCTTCACGCTGCCCAAGAGCGAGGGCCGCAAGGCCATCGACGCACTGGAGAAGAACCGCTCCGGCATCGGCTTCGACTCCCTGCGCTACGACGACCAGATCGGCAAGATCTCCCTCGTCGGCGCGGGCATGAAGACCAACCCGGGCGTCACCGCGGACTTCTTCACCGCGCTCTCCGACGCGGGCGTGAACATCGAGCTGATCTCGACCTCCGAGATCCGCATCTCGGTGGTCACCCGCAAGGACGACGTGCCGGAGGCCGTGCGCGCCGTGCACACCGCCTTCGGTCTCGACTCCGACAGCGACGAGGCAGTCGTCTACGGCGGCACCGGACGATGACCGTCCCCCGGCGCGCCCCGCGTCACGCTTCCCGGCGGCGTGCGATCGCCGCCGCTCGCGGCGGAGGCGTACGACGATGACCGTCCGACCGACGCTCGCGGTCGTGGGAGCGACCGGAGCCGTCGGCACGGTCCTGCTCCGGATCCTGTCCCAGCGCGCGGACATCTGGGGCGACATCCGCCTGATCGCCTCGCCCCGCTCGGCCGGCCGCAAGCTGGCCGTGCGCGGCGAGGAGGTCGAGGTGAGGGCGCTGGCCGAAGACGCCTTCGACGGGGTGGACATCGCCCTGTTCGACGTCCCCGAGGAGGTCGCGGCCCAGTGGGCGCCCGTCGCGGTGGCCAGGGGCGCGGTGGTGGTCGACAACTCCGCGGCCTTCCGCCGCGATCCCGAGGTGCCGCTGGTGGTGCCCGAGGTCAATCCGGCCGCGCTGCGCAGGCGCCCGCGCGGGATCGTCGCCAGCCCCGACTGCACCACCCTGACCATGATCGTGGCGCTGGGCGCGCTGCACGCCGAGTTCGGGCTGCGCGAGCTGGTCGTCTCCTCCTACCAGGCGGTGAGCGGGGCCGGGCAGGCGGGCATCGAGACCCTGCGCCGGCAGCTGTCCCTGGTGGCGGGCACCCAGCTGGGCACCAACCCGGGTGACGTACGGCGGGCGGTCGGGGACGACACCGGGCCCTTCCCCGAGCCGGTCGCGCTGAACGTGGTGCCGTGGGCCGGCTCCCTGTGCGACGAGGGCTGGTCCTCGCAGGAGATGCGGGTGCGCGACGAGTCCCGCAAGATCCTCGGGATGCCCCAGCTCCCGGTCGCCGTGACGTGCGTGCGGGTGCCCGTGATCACCACCCACTCCCTGACCGTGCACGCCCGCTTCGAGGGTGAGGTCACCGTCGACAAGGCGCGGGAGATCATCGCCACGGCGCCCGGTGTGGTGCTGTGCGACGACCCGGCCGCGGGCGAGTTCCCCACCCCCGCCGATGTGGTGGGCACCGATCCGACGTGGGTCGGGCGGGTGCGCCGGGCGCTGGACGACCCGACGGCGCTGGAGCTGTTCGTGTGCGGCGACAACCTGCGCAAGGGCGCCGCGCTGAACACGGCGCAGATCGCGGAGCTGGTGGCGGCTGAGATGGCGTGAATCCCGAGGCCGGGAGGGCCTGACCCCGATGGCCCAGAAGGCGTGACTCCGGTCGCAGCACTGGGTTACCGGCGGAAAACCCCTGGCCCTGGCCGGATATGTTTGTAGGATTCACGTAAGAAATATGGTCGGAAGTGGTGAGGGCCTTGGTCCGGACCACTTGATCCATGTCGCCTCGGCGTCCGAAGATTTCCCTCCCCGTCCTTCGCAACCGCGCGAAGGGCGGGGAGCGTCTTTGCGGTCGCCCTTCGGGGGCGTGGGGACGCGGCGGGGCGTGGGGACGCCCTTGCCGGCCATGAGGACATAAGGGAAGAGCGGGACGCATGAGGGCATCCGAGGCACCGTCCGTAGTGCCGCCTGCCGCGAGAACGTTGTCGGACGCGTCACTCGACGCGAAAGTGACGCCCGGCGCGTACAACCCCGGCGGGGGCAGACGTGTCCAACTGGCGTGGCAGAGGTTCTCGACTTCTCCCCCAGCCTCTTCGAGCGGGGGGTACCCCCAGCGGCGGCCCGCGGCACGGCCCTCAGGCCGCCCCGCGCGGCGCACCGCCCGCGCATGCGCGTCGCGCCCGGCGGCATGCCGGTGATCGCGCCGATGCCCGCAGCGCGGCCCGCCCGCATCCCGAACCAGCGTGACGGCGCCGAGGAGACCGTGGCGGCCGGCACCACCGTCGACCACCTGACCGAGACCTACCGGGCGCACTACCGCTCGCTGCTGGGCCTGGCCGCGCTGCTCCTGGACGACACCGCCTCCTGCGAGGACGTCGTGCAGGAGGCCTTCATCCGCGTCCACTCGGCCCGCAAACGCGTCCGCGACCCCGAGAAGACGCTCGCCTACCTGCGTCAGACGGTCGTCAATCTCTCCCGCTCGGCCCTGCGCCGCCGCATCCTCGGCCTCAAGCTGCTGTCCAAGCCGATGCCGGACATGGCGAGCGCGGAGGAGGGCGCCTACGACCAGCTGGAGCGGGACTCCCTGATCAAGGCGATGAAGGGCCTGCAGCGCCGCCAGCGCGAGGTGCTCGTGCTGCGCTACTTCGCGGACATGACCGAGGCGCAGGTCGCCGAGACGCTGGGGATATCGCTGGGTTCGGTCAAGGCGTACGGCTCCCGCGGCATCGCGGCGCTGCGCGTCGCCATGGGGGCGCCGGCATGAGCGAGAACGGTGAGGGGCGCGAGTCGCACGAGCGGCACGAGCCCTACGCGTGGCACGAACCGACGCGGCCACAGGAGCAAGAGCACAGCCAATCGCACGCTGGGAACGACACCGTGAACCACAGCCCCGACGACCTGGGTCCCGGGGGGCTCGACCCGGACGAGCTGAACCTGCGCAGGATGCTGCACCAGGCGGTCGGCGACGTCGAGCCGCGCGACGGGACGCTCGACCACCTCAGGCGGGCGGTCCCGGCCCGGCGGGCCCGCAAGCGGCAGGCCGCGGTCGGCATGGCCGCCGCCGCGCTGTTCCTCGGCACCGCGGTCCCGGCCCTCGTGCACGTCTCCGACTCCACCGGCTCCGAGGCCAACCCCGCCATGGCAGGGCAGGCCTCCCAGGCCCAGGGCGGCACCGGCCAGGGCAAGAACCCGGACGGCGGCACGAGCAGCGGCAACTACCCGTCCGGCAAGACGCCCGACACCGGATCGTCCGCGAAGAAGGGCGACCAGAAGGGCGGCAAGGGCACCGGCACGGGCAACGGGACCGGCGGCGGCACCGACAGCCCCTCCACCTCCACCGGCACCGGCACGCCCGCGTGCACGGCCGCGCAGCTCGGCTCCCCGACCGCGACCGTGGCCGCCCCGGACTCGGCCGGCATCGTCTACGGCACCTTCCACGTGACCAACGTGTCCTCGGCCAGCTGCACGGTCTCCGGCTCCGGCTCGGTGAGCACCCTGGCGCAGGGCGCGGCCGACGCCACCAAGATCAGCGTGGTGCGGCACTCCGCCGGTGACGCCGCCACCGGCCTGCCCGACCCCTCGACCGAGGCCTCCGGACTGGTGCTGCTGCCGGGCGCGGCCTACGAGGTGAAGTTCGCCTGGGTGCCCTCCGCGGCCTGCCCGAGCACCACCGGCGGCACCGGCACGGGCGGCACCGAGACCGGCGCGCCCTCGCCCGACCCGTCGCCCAGCCAGGACGCGGGCGCCACCGGGACCACGACGACCGGCGCCGACGCCGGCACCTCCACCCAGCTGGTCAGGGAGGACGGCACCCCGGCCGACGGCAGCGTGGTCGTCTCGCACACCGCGGAGACGGGCTCCCCCACGGTCTCGGCGACGGTTCCGAACGCCTGCTCGGGCACGGTCTACCGGACGGGAGTGCTCGCGGCGTCGTGACCGCGGGCGTACGGACGGCGCAGGCGCCTCACGAGGGGCACGGGCCCGCTCACACCACGGCGGGCTCCTCGCCCTCGGGCACCAGCCCCAGCTCGGCGTCCCGCTGGGCCTCCGCCTCGCGGCGCAGCAGGCGGAACCACATGAAGACCACGAACCCGGCGAAGACGAACCACTCGCCGGTGTACCCGAGGTTCTGGAATGCCTTGAGGTCCAGCCCGGTGTTGTCCGGAGCCTTCGCCGGCACCGCCTTCATCCCGGAGTCGGCCTTGTCGAGGGTGATCCACGCGTCGTAGACGTCGTACGGCACGAGGTTCACCAGCGAGGCCGCGCTGATCGCGCCCGTCTGGCCGGCGGGCAGCCCGCCCTGGGCGGTGACCCCGTTGTCGCCGGGCGTCTCGGAGGCCTGGAGCGCGCCGGTGACCGTGACCTCGCCGGAGGGCGGCGCGGGCGCCTTGGCCGCGTCGGCGGTCCCGGGCAGCCAGCCCCGTACGACCGGGAGCGCCTTGCCGGAGTCCGTGCGCAGCAGCGTCAGCACGTAGTACCCGTGCTTGCCGTCCAGCTCGCGGCCGGGGACCAGCAGTTGCGTGGCGTACCGGCCGGTGGCGGTGGCCCGCATGCCGGAGGTCCGCTTGTCCACGGGCAGCAGCCGCGCCAGCGGGCTCGCCGCCGCGGTGCGGTCCGAGTCGGCCCGCTCGGTCGCGGCGCGGTGGTCCTGCACCCGTCCCTCGAACCGGCTGAGCTGCCACGACCCCATGAAGACGCAGAAGGGGATCGCCAGCAGGACGAAGACGTTGATCCCCCACCAGCGGGGCGTCAGCAGAAACCGGTACACACCACAACGGTACGGTGCGGCCCGGCGATGACGGCGCACTGGGGTCGAAGTTGTCCACAGGCTGGGGAACGGGGCGGCGCGTTTCGCCTCCGGCCAGGCAGTATGGGGCCATGACTGAGAGCAACGGGTCCCTGCCGCGGGACCTGCGGGGACCGATCGCACAGATGCCGGACTGGGAGAAGCGCTTCCGCGCGCCCCGCGTCTCGCTGCCCGACTGGGCGGAGGACGCACCCGACCGCTCCCTGTTCGTGTCGAACGCGACGGGGACGTACGAGCTGTACGCCTGGGACCGGGCGAGCGGCGAGCAGCGCCAGGCGACGGACCGGCCCAACGGCACGACGGACGGTGTGCTCTCCCCGGACGGCGGCTGGATCTGGTGGTTCGACGACAAGGACGGCGACGAGTTCGGCGTCTGGCGCCGCCAGCCCTTCACCGGCGGCCCCGACGAGCCGGCCGTACCGGACCTGGAGCCGTCCTACCCGGCGGGCCTGGCCCTCGGCCGTGACGGCCGTACGGCTGTGGTGGGCCGCTCCACCGACGAGGACGGCACGACCATCCATCTCGCCCGCGCGGGCGAGGCCTCCGTCGAGATCTACCGCCACCGCGAGTCCGCGGGCGTCGGCGACCTCTCCCACGACGGCACGCTGATCGCCGTCGAGCACACCGAGCACGGCGACGCGATGCACTCCGCGCTGCGCGTCCTGCGCCCGGACGGCACCCCGGTCGCCGAGCTGGACGACACCAAGGGCGGCACGGTCGAGCTCGGCCTCGAGGTGCTGGGCTTCGCCCCGGTCGACGGGGACTCCCGGCTGCTCGTGGGTCATCAGCGCCGCGGCCGCTGGGAGCCGCTGGTGTGGGACGTGGTCACGGGCGAGGAGACCGACCTGGCCCTGGACCTGCCCGGCGACGTGAGCGCCGAGTGGTATCCCGACGGCAGCGGGCTGCTCGTCGCGCACAGCTACGAGGCCCGCAGCGAGCTCCTGCGCTACGACCTCGCCACCCGTGAGCTGGTCGCGATCCCCACCCTGCGCGGCACCGTCTCGGGCGCTACCGCCCGTCCGGACGGCAGCGTGGAGTACCTGTGGTCCTCGGCCGCCGAGCCACCCGCGGTGCGCTCCACCGAGGGCGGGGTGGTCCTGGACCCGCCCGGCATGAAGTGCCCCGGCTCGGTGCCGGTGGAGGACGTGTGGGTGGACGGCCCCGGCGGCCGCATCCACGCCCTGGTGCAGAAGCCGGCCGGTGCCACCGGCCCGCTGCCCACGGTCTTCGACATCCACGGCGGCCCCACCTGGCACGACAGCGACTCCTTCGCCGCCGGCCCGGCCGCCTGGGTCGACCACGGCTACGCGGTCGTCCGCGTCAACTACCGCGGCTCCACGGGCTACGGCCGCGCCTGGACCGACGCCCTCAAGCACCGGGTCGGCCTGATCGAGCTCGAGGACATCGCGGCCGTCCGCGAATGGGCGATCACCTCCGGTCTCGCCGACCCCGGCCGGCTGATCCTCACCGGCGGCTCCTGGGGCGGCTACCTCACCCTCCTCGGCCTGGGCACCCAGCCGGACTCCTGGACACTCGGCATCGCCGCCGTCCCCGTCGCCGACTACGTCACGGCGTACCACGACGAGATGGAAGCCCTGAAGGCCATGGACCGCACCCTCCTGGGCGGCACCCCGGAGGAGGTCCCCGAGCGCTTCGAGGCGTCCTCCCCGATCACCTACGTCGACCGGGTGCGGGCCCCCGTCTACATCTCGGCGGGCGTCAACGACCCCCGCTGTCCCATCCGCCAGATCGACAACTACGTCAAACGCCTGGAGTCCCGCGGCGCCCCCCACGAGATCTACCGCTACGACGCCGGCCACGGCTCCCTGGTAGTGGACGAACGCATCAAACAAATCCGCCTCGAACTGGACTTCGCCTCCCGCAACTTGCCGAGCTGAGGACTCGACCGGGGGCGGAGGGCGGGGGAGGGGGGGCGGACCCCGTCCGCCCCCTCAGGTCTCCGTGCGGGGCCGGGAGCGGCGGCCCAGGAGGTCCGCCAGTCCGCGGCGGGTCGCCGCGAGGACCACTCGGTCCTCGCGGCGAAGGACGTACGTTCCGGGCAGGTTCCAGATGAGGCCCGTGCCCGGACGGCCCCCGCGCCCCGCGGGCTCCTCCGGCCCGTCGTCCCCCGCGACGTCCCGCCGCTCGCCGCGTGACCCGGCGGCCCCGGCCGCCGCGCCCGCGTCCAGTGCGAGCACCCTCCAGTACCCCGCCCGGAACGCCTCCGCGACCGTGCGCCCCTCCAGCTGCGGATGCCCGCCCACGTCCACCGACGCGAACAGCAGCACCCGCCGCTCCACCGGGATCGCCCCGAGGATCTGCCGACCGAACATCGCCCCGGCGAAGGCGGGCGCCGCCAGGTGCGACACGCTCCGGCTCCGGGTCAGCGCCCGCGGATGCGCGGCCCGCAGGGTGCGGTACACCGCGGTCGCGAAGTCGTCGTCGTAGAGCCGCAGTACCACCCGCAGATCCGGCCTTACGGACCGTGCGTACAGCGCGGCCTCCAGGTTGGTCGTGTCCGCGCTGGTCACCGCGAGCAGCGCGTGCGCGCGGTGGATCTTCGCGGCCTCCAGCACCCCCTCCTGCGTGACGTCCCCGAGCACCACCGGCACCCGCAGCCGCCGCGCCGTCGCCAGCCCCCGCGCCTCGGGGTCGGACTCCACGCACACCACCGGGATGTGCAGTTCGCGCAGTCGTGTCAGCACCCGCGTGCCGATCTTGCCGAGCCCCAGCAGCACCACGTGCCCGCCCAGCCCGCGCGGCGGCTTGCGCAGCCCGGACGCCGTGCGGAAGGTCCCGAGCGCCTCCAGCACCGCCGCCAGCAGGACCGGCAGCAACAGCAACCCCACCAGCCCGGACAGCAGTTGGAGCACCTGACGGCCGAGCGGCTTGCCGAGCGCCGGATCGTCGATGGCGAACAGGTCGAGCAGCGTCAGATACAGCGCGCCCAGCGGATGCACCCCCGTCACCAGCCACAGCGCCACCGCGAGCGCGAACACGCACGCCACCAGACCCGCCAGCGACCACCGCAGCCGCCGCGAGAACAACGACGCCAGCGGCCCCGCGACCCCGACCCCGCCCCGGCCGCCGCGCCCGGCCGGCAACGGCGGACCGGCGGCGTACGACACCTGCTCCAGCACCACCGTGCCGCGCCCGGTGGCCGCCCGCACCATCGCCTCGTCCGGCAGCAGCCGCGGCCGCTGCTCGCCGCTGCCCTCGGACCCGTCCGCGCCCGCCGGATCGCTGCTCGTCGCCGACAGCAGCGCGAGCGTGCACAGTCCCGGATCGGCGACCTGTCCCGGTGCGGGCGGCGGCCGCTCCACCGCGCGCAGCAGCAGCCCGTCGGTCTGCACGACCTTGCTGGTGCCGGCCACGGCGGTGGCCGTGAGGGCGGGTGCGGCCGTGTCGGCGTCGGACAGCACCGTCGTGGACGCGTCGACGGCTCCCCCGCCGTCGGCGCCGTCGCCCTCACCGCCGTCGGCGTCACGCAGCGCCAACGCCGCCGCCTGGTCGAGGAGTTCCTCGATGTGCTGGCCGAGCCGCCGGTTGTAGAGGCGCAGCACGAGCCGCAGCCCGGGGTTGAGCCGGCGGGCGGTGAGCGCGGCACGGATGTTGGTCTCGTCGTCGTCGTACACCAGGGCCAGGGCGGCCGCCCGTTCCACGCCCGCCTCCGTGAGCACCGCCTCGGTCAGCCCGGCGGCCTCCAACGTCCGGTCCGCACTCGGGGACCGGCCGTTGCCGCCGTTGCCGCCGGAGCCGCCCGCGCTCCCCGTACCGCCGTTGCCTCCGTTGCCCCCGGCCCGGCCCACCGCCGCGCTCACCACGCGGTCCACCCGGTCGAGCAGCGCCGAGGCCCCCCGCGCACGGCCGACCACCGGCGGCCGTACCGCGTGCTCGGCCGGCGGTACGACGAGGGTCACGTGCTCCCCGTACACCCCGCGCAACTCGGCGGCCAGCCGGTGCGCGAGCCCGTCGTCCCCGCACACCACCATGTGCGCGCCCGCGCCGTCGCCCGGCGCACCACCTTGATACGGAACGCTCCCCACGCGGGGAAAGACTGCCCCACGGGGACGGCCGGTTCCAGATTTCCGCCCCGGTCGGCGGCCCGGCCGCTGAACGGACGGCGGCCCGCCGCCGTAGGGGAGGGGAGGGAGCCGAACCCGCCCAGCCCGCCGGAGGTACCGCAGCCCGTGGCCATCACCAGACCAGCCCCACCGGGACCGGCCCGCACCGACAAGCGGTCCGGCCCCGACGCACCGGCCGGCGGGCCCGGACCCGAGCGCGACGGCTGGCACCTCACCTCCCCGGTCGCCCTGACGGTGCTCCTGCTCGTCGTGGTCGTCGCACAGGGCCCCATCCGCGGGGCGCTGTCCGCGCCGGTGATGCAGAGCTGGACGACGGTGTTCGTCGCCGTGGTGGTGCAGGCCCTGCCCTTCCTCGTGCTCGGCGTCCTGTTGTCGGCGGCCATCGCGGTGTTCGTACCGCCGTCGTTCTTCGCCCGCGCGCTGCCCAGCCGTCCCGCCCTCGCCGTTCCCGTCGCCGGGGTGGCCGGCGCGGTGCTGCCCGGCTGCGAGTGCGCGTCCGTGCCGGTGGCCGGCGCCCTGGTCCGGCGGGGCGTCACCCCGGCAGCGGCGATCGCGTTCCTGCTCTCCGCGCCCGCCATCAACCCCATCGTGCTGACCGCCACCGCCGTGGCCTTCCCGCGCGACCCCGGGATGGTGCTCGCCCGCTTCGCCGCGAGCCTGCTGGTGGCCTGCGCGATGGGCTGGCTGTGGCAGCGCCTGGGCCGCACGGACTGGCTGCGCCCGCCCGCCCACGCCTTCCACGAGGGCGGCAGCAAGGGCGAGGCCTTCTGGGGCTCGGTGCGCCACGACGTCATGCACGCGGGCGGATTCCTCGTCGTGGGCGCGATGGCCGCCGCGACCCTGAAGGCGGTCGCCCCCGCGAGCTGGCTGCGCACCGCGGCCGGCAACCCGTTCGTCGCCGTCCTCGCGCTGGCCGTCCTCGCCGTCCTGCTGTCGATCTGCTCGGAGGCGGACGCCTTCGTGGCGGCCTCGCTGACGCAGTTCTCGCCGACGGCCAAGCTGGTGTTCCTGGTCGTGGGACCGATGATCGACCTGAAGCTGTTCGCCATGCAGACGGGCACCTTCGGCCGCCGCTTCGCCCTGCGCTTCGCGCCCGCCACCTTCGTCCTCGCCGTGCTGGGCGCCGTACTGACCGGGGCGGTGCTGCTGTGAACAGGCAGGCGCAGTCGGTCGTGATGTTCCTGGTCGGCGCGGCCCTGCTGCACGCGGGCCTGAGCGGCCTCTACCTCCGCTACGTCAAGGCGGGCCTTCAGCCCCTGTTGCTGGCGTCGGGAGCGGTGCTCGTGCTCACCGCGCTCATGACGCTCTGGTACGAGCGCAGGAAACGCCACGCCCGGGAGGAAGAACACGGGCACGCCCACCGCGAGCCCCGCATCTCCTGGCTCCTGGTCCTCCCTCTCTTCGCCCTGATCCTCGTGGCCCCGCCGGCCCTCGGCTCCTACAGCGCCGTACGCACCGGCACGGCCCTGCAGAAGCCGTACGCCTACGAGGCCCTGCCCAAGTCCGACCCGCTGCCGCTGAGCGTGGTCGACTACGCCGGCCGCGCGGTCTACGACCACGGCCGCTCGATCGCCGGCCGCCGTCTGAGCATCACGGGCTTCGTGGCGCTGGACCGCGGCGGCACGCCGTATCTCGTCCGCATGGCGCTGAACTGCTGTGCCGCGGACGCCCAGCCCGTCAAGATCGCCCTGACCGGCCACGTCCCGCCGGTCCTGGAGCCCGACACCTGGCTCGAGGTCACCGGCTCGTACACCGCGCGGCAGACGCGCGACCCGGTCAACAACGGACCGATTCCCTACCTCGACGTCACCGAGGCCAAACCGGTGCCGACGCCTCACGACCCGTACGACGAGACCTGGAACCAGTGAGAGCCAGTGAGAGCCAGTGAGAACCCGGGACATCCAAAAAGGGTGGCCGGTGACGCGCCGGCCGCCCTAGGCTGACGGCACTTCGAAGAGACCTCCCCGGAAGTACGCCGCAGAGCGGGAGCGTCCCACCCCGCGCGGGTGCCGGAGGGGCGGCAGGGGTCCTTGGCGACCCGTTTTCCGCCCTTCCCGCCCTACCGATCACGGAGGCTCTTCATGAACGTGGGCATCGGCCTGCCCGTCGGCGATCCGGCCACCCTTCTCACCTGGGCCCGGCGCGCCGAGCACGGCCCCTTCACCACCCTCGGCCTGCTCGACCGGCTCGTCTACGACAACCCCGAACCGCTGGTCGCCCTCGCCGTGCTGGCGGGCGCGACCTCCCGCATCCGCGTCCAGACCGAGGTGCTGCTCGCCCCGCTGCGCGACACCGTGCTGCTGGCCAAGCAGGCGGCCACCCTCGACCGTATGACCGGCGGCCGGCTCGTCCTCGGGCTCGGCGTCGGCGGCCGGGAGGACGACCACTGGGCCGCGGGCACCGACATCCGCACCCGTGGCCGCCGCATGGACGAGCAGATGGCGCTGCTGCGCCGCCTGTGGTCGGGCGAGCCGTACGGCGACGGCGTGGGCCCCGTCGGCCCGGCCCCCGCCCGCCCGGACGGCCCCGAAGTCCTCTTCGGCGGCTTCAAGCCCGCCGCCCTGGAACGCGTGGCCCGCTGGGGCGACGGCTTCCTCGCGGCGGCGCCCCCGTCCTGGGCCGGGGGCCTGTTCGACACGGTCCGCGCGCAGTGGCGCGAGTACGGCCGCGCCGGCGCCCCGCGCATCGTCGCCCAGGTGAACGTGGCCCTCGGCCCGCCGCCGGTCGTCGAGCAGGCACGGGCCGCCATGCACGCGTACTACGCCTTCACCGGCATGCCCGACCGCATGGTGTCCGGCATGCTCACCACCCCGCGGGAGATCCGCGAGGCCATCACCGCCTACGGCGACCTGGGCGCCGACGAGGTGATGCTCTACTGCCACGGCCTCGACCCCGCCCAGGCCGACCGCCTGGCCGACCTGCTCTGACCACGCGGGAGCACGAGGCCACCGCGGGCACGGCGGCGCGACAACGCGACGGGAGGCCGGCGGCGCGGAAGAATCGGAACTGGAACGCGGGATTGCGCGCCGCCGGGCAATCCCAGGCAGCACATGAACCGTATGTATGGATATGTCGAGATTCCGGTTTCCCGTGGGTCGTCTCCCGGACGAGGCTCTGCTGTCCGGGCTGGCCGGCGGTGACCCGGAACTCGCCGTCAGCTTCGTTCGGCGGTTCCAGCACCGGGTCTTCGGCGTCGCCATCGCCGTCACCGGTGACCCGCAGCTCGCCGAGGACATCGCGCAGCAGACCTTCGAGCGGGCGTGGCGGCACGCGCAGATCTACGACTCGCGGCGCGGGTCGGTCACGACCTGGCTGACCACGATCGCCCACAACCTCGCCATCGACGCGGTCCGTTCACGGCGGCCGGAGCCGGTGGCGCCCGAGGATCTCGACGCGGTCCTGGGTGTGGTCAGCGAGACGCCCGAGCAGCACGCGCTGGCCGACGAGGCGTCGTCCCGGCTGCGGGCCGCGGTCGCGGAGCTGCCCCCCGAGCAGGGCCGGGCCCTGGTCCTCGCGGGCATCTACGGCATGACCGCGCAGCAGGTCGCCGACCGGGAGCAGATTCCGCTGGGCACCGCCAAGACGCGGATCCGCACCGCGATGGGCAAACTGCGGACCGCGCTCGCGGCCCCCTCCGTGCGGCGAGGCGACCATGTCCAGTGACGTGAACTGCCAGGAGCTGCGCGGGATCGGCGCCGAACTCGCCCTCGGTGTGCTGCCGGGCCGGGAGCGGGCGGGCGCGGTCGCGCATCTCGACCGGTGTGCGGACTGCCGGGAGTACGTCCAGCAGCTCACCCAGGTCGGCGACCGGCTGATCGGTCTGCTGCCGGGCAGCGAGCCGCCGGTCGGGTTCGAGACCCGTGTGGCGCAGGCGCTGAAGCAGCTGGCGGCGGCGCACGAGGGGCGCCCGCATGCCCGCGCGAGCAGCCTGCGCGCGGGTCCCTTCGGCCGGCTCCGGCCGCGGCTCGCCGCCGCCGGGGCGGCGCTCGTCCTCGCCATCGGGTTCGGCGGCTGGTCGGTCGGCACGGCGATCGAGGCCACCATGGCCCAGCCCGCGGCGCCCGCGGGCGGGCAGACGGGGATGCTGTGGGGCGGGCTGACCTCCGCCCAGGCCGCCGTCGGCAGGCCCGCCGGCGAGGTCTACGCCCACCCGGGCGCCCCGGGCTGGGTCTACATGTCCGTCGACCTCTCCCAGTCGGGCAGCTCGTACAGCGGCAAGGTCTCCTGCCTGCTGGTGCGCAAGGACGGCGGCACCGTCCGCGTCGGCAGCTTCACCCTGCACAGGGGCCAGGGCTCCTGGGGCGCCCCCGCCTCCGTCGACCCCGGCACCCTCGCGGGCGCCCGCGTGACCGCGACGGACGGCCACGTGCTGGCCGGCGCGCACTTCGCCACGGGCGCGGAGACCTGAGCGTCGAGGTCAGCCGGTTCCGGGGAGGTGCCCGGGGAGCAGTGCGGCGAGCGCGGCGGCGAGCCGGGCGACCGTGGGCCGGTCGGCCGGGTCCGGACGCAGACAGCCGTCGACGGCCGCGGCGAGCGGATGCGGCAGCCGCCGTCGCGCGGAGACGGGCGGTGCGACCGCCTCCAGCTGGGGATACCAGGGGTCCATGTCCTGGCTCCGGTCCCGGTCCCGGTCCCGGTTCCGGCCCGCGCCCGGGCTCTGGCCCTGGCTCGTGTCCCGGTCGAACGGCACGTCCCCGGTCGCCGTCTCGTACAGCGTCACGCCGATGCCCCACACGTCGACGGCGGTGGTCACCGGACCGCCGCGCGCCTGCTCCGGGGCGAGGTAGCTGAAGGTGCCCACTCCGGGCGGGACCGGCCCGGGCGGCTGGGCCAGGCCCAGGTCGAGCAACTTGGCGTGACCCCGGTCGACGACGACGTTGGACGGCTTGAGGTCCAGGTGCAGCAGACCCTGCCCGTGCAGATAGTACACCGCGGAGCACAACTGCACGCCGAGCAGCGCCACGTCGGTGGCGGCCGGGCGGCGCCGCAGCCGGTGGACCAGGTGGGCGAGCGTCTCCCCGGTGAGCGTCTCCAGGACGACCACGGGCTCCGGCGCGTCGAAGGTCTCGTAACCCCGGACCAGGTGCGGGTGGGTGAAGCCGCACAGCCACCGGCCCTCGCGCAGCAGCCGTTCGGCGAGGTCGCCCTCGTCGCGCCGGTCGGGGCGCAGCACCTTGACGACGCACCGGCAGGCCCGCTCGGCGCTCCAGGCGTCGTACAGGTCCAGCCACCCGGTGCGGACCAGGTGCCCGAGGACCTCGTAGCCGGGGGCGGGCCGGGCGCCGGGGGCGAGGGGCGGGGGCGGCGGCGGAGGCGCGTACGCCCCGGGAGGCGGGGGCGGCGGCGGAGGCGCGTACGCCCCGGGAGGCGCGGGCGGCGGGGGCGGCGCGCTCCGGGTGGTGGCGGTCACGACGCCACCGCCCCGCGGGAACCGGCGCCTGTACCCGTACCGGTGCCGGATCCCGTACCGGTGCCGGAACCGGCACCACCGCCGGAACCGGCACCACCGCCGGGTCCCGCACCGTCGACCGCGTGCAGCCGTTGCAGCCGTGCGTACGTCCCGTCTCGCCGGAACAGGTCGTGGTGGGTGCCGGACTCGACGACCCGGCCGTGGTCGAGCACCACGATCCGGGTGGCGTCGCGCACGGTGAGCATGTTGTGGGAGATCACGACCGTGGTCCGCCCGGCCATCAGGCGTCGCAGCGGCTCCATGATCCGGCGGGCCGAGTCGGCGTCGAGGCCGGTGGTCGGCTCGTCCAGGAGCAGCACCGGCGCGTCCCTGACCATCGCGCGGGCGATCGCGAGCCGCTGGCGCTGCCCGCCCGACAGCGTCCGGCCGCGCTGACCGACCGTAGTGTCGTAGCCCTCGGGAAGCAGCCGGATGAACTCGTCGGCGTCCGCGGCGCGCGCCGCGGCCACGATCTCCGCGTCGGTGGCGTCGGGCCGGCCGTAGGCGATGTTCTCCCGCACGGTGTCGTGCAGCACGAGGGTCTCCTGGAGTACCACGGCGATGTTGTCGCGCACGTCGGCGAGGGCCAGTTCGCGCAGGTCGGTGCCGTCGAGCCGGACGGCGCCGAGGTCGGGGTCGTAGAAGCGCAACTGGAGCTTGGCGACGGTGGACTTGCCGGCCCCGCTGGCCCCGACCAGGGCGAGCGTCTCGCCGGGGGAGACGTGGAAGGACACGTCCGACAGCGCCGGGCGGGACGCGCCGGGGTAGCCGAAGGACACGCCGTCGAACTCGACCGCGCCCCGCGCCCGCCCGATCGGCCGGGGGTGGGCGGCCTCGGTGACCTGGGGCCGCTGGTCGAGCAGCTCGGCGATCCGCTCGGCGGAGGCGGAGGCGGCGTAGAAGGTGGTGCCGAGGCGGGAGAGGTCCCGTACCGGGCTGTAGAGCTTGCCGATCAGGGCCAGGAACACCAGCAGCCCGCCCAGCGTGAGCTGACCCTGGGCCAGCTTCCAGGTGCCGAGCCCCATCACGGCGAGGCCGCCGCACACCTCGATGAGCTCGACCAGCGGCCGGTACACGGCGCGGATGCGCACGGAGGCCATCGCCGCCCGGTACTTGCCGAGGTTCTCGCGCTCGAAGCGGCGCGCCTCCCAGGACTGCCGGTTGTACGCCTGCACCAGCGCCACGTTGCCCAGGGACTCCTCGGCGACCGCGCTGAGCGAGCCGCTGCGGCGCCTGCGCTCGCGCGAGGCGTCCTTGATGAGCCGGGAGAAGTGGCGGGCGGCGCCCCAGAACAGCGGCACGATGACGAGCGCGAGGAGGGTGAGGTCCCAGCGCAGATAGAAGAGAAGTCCGAGGAAGACCCCGAGCCGGATCACGTGG
This sequence comes from Streptomyces anandii JCM 4720, assembly GCF_014650655.1. Lineage (GTDB taxonomy): Bacteria > Actinomycetota > Actinomycetes > Streptomycetales > Streptomycetaceae > Streptomyces > Streptomyces anandii. Next base: position 33,327 of record NZ_BMVJ01000011.1, on the reverse strand, counting down.
TAGAGGCCGTCCGCCACGCCGGAGAGCAGGAACGTCTCGACGGCGTCCACGTCACCCGTGACCCGGGACAGCACGTCCCCGAGCCGGCGTCGCTCGAAGAAGCCCAGCGACAGCCCCTGGACGTGCCGGAACACGTCGGCGCGCAGGGAGAGCAGGAAGCGCTCGCTGACGGACGCCGAGGTCATGTCGTCGGCGAAGCCGAGCAGTCCGGAGGCGAGGATGAGGCCCAGATAGGTGGGCGCGATCCACAGGAACGGCTTGAGGTCCCGGGGGACCAGCACCTCGTCGACGACGAGTTTGAAGAGCCACAGTTCACCGGCGTCGACGAGCGGCCCGACCAGGCTGAGCAGGACGAGCGGGAACAGCCAGCCCCGGCGCCCGCGCGTGTAGGGCCAGAAACGCCGGAACACCTCGCGCGGGGGCAGTACCGGGGCGGCCGCGACGACGGCCTCGGACTCCCCGCCCACCGACAGCAGACGCCGCAGCAGGTGTGCCATGGAACGTGACTTTCGTTGCGGTCGGGCATCAGGTCATGCGACCGGGCATCCGGTCATGCGGCCGGGCGGACCGGTGTGCGCGACGCGTGATCGCGTCACCGGTCCGCCCGGCCTCGGCCTGACGTCACCTCCCGTGACCGTGACCCGAGCGGTGGCCCTCGCCGTGGTCGTGGCCCCGGTCGCGATGCCCGTTCATCGACGAGCCGTCGCCTCCGAAGCTCGATCCGTCCCCGTGCCCGTGGTGGTCACCGTGGTCACGGCGCTTGGCGGGAAAGAGGTCCTTGAAGATCGCCATGGCATTCCTCCCACTGGAACGTGCCTTGAAGTTGATACGACGCGGAACGGCGATCGGATGGGACATTTGCCAAAAAAAGCCACAAATTATGAATCGACGCCTCACTGCCGCCTCCCTGTCGCCCCACCTGCGCCCCGCCGGAGCTTCGCCGTCGTCCCGGATGGCTTTGCCATCTCTTTACAACCCGGCGCTCCGCCGTCTCGTCTCTCCGCACGACCGGCCGGTCCACCTCGCACCAACCGACCCGACCGATGAGAGAGAGCGACCCATGCGCCGTACCGTCCTGAGCGCCCTGGCCCTGGCGTGCACCGCCGTACTGGCAAGCACCGTGCCCGCCTTCGCCGACGGCGGCTCCCCGACCACGGCCCCGAGGAAGACGCCGACCGCGGCGCCGGCCGAGCCCGGGAAGACGGCCCCGACCCCTGTACCCACCGAGCAGGCCCCCAGCGCCGAGCCGACCGTCCCCGGCACCAAGCCGACCGCCCCCCGGCCCGTGCCCACCACGGCCCCGACCCGCGCCCCGTCCCGGGGCCAGGTCGCCGTCGTGCCGAAGGGTGCGCCGGACACCGGAGTGGCCGTCAAGACCTCGCAGTCCGGCCCGGATGCGGCGGTGATCGGCGGCAGCGCGGCCGGCGCGGCCCTGCTGGCGGGCGGCGCGGCGGTGTTCGTCGTACGCCGCCGGAGGGCGACCGGGGCATGACCCGGCCCCCCGGGCGCGTCCTCGCCGCGGTCACGGCGGCGCTGGTCGCTCTGCCGGCCGCCCTGCTCGTGGCCTGCGGCGGCCCCGGGGCCGAGGGACCGGCGGGCACCCCCGCCCGGCCGGCGGCCTCGTCGCCGGCCGGGCGGCCGACGGGTCAGGCGGGGCGGGCGGCCCGCCCCCTGCCCCGCTCGGTCCCGGTCGAACTGCGCATCCCGGTCATCGGCGTCGACACCCCGGTCATGCGGCTGGGCCTGGCGCCGGACGGCACCGTGCAGGTGCCACCGGTCACGGCGCACGACCAGGCGGGCTGGTACGGGCACTCGCCGACCCCGGGCCAGGTCGGCCCGTCCGTCCTCCTCGGCCATGTCACGGTCGGCCGCTACGGTGACGGCGTCTTCCGTCACCTGTCCCGGCTGCGCCGGGGCGACCGCATCGAGGCGCGCCTGGGGAACGGCACGACGGCGGTGTTCACGGTCGGCTCCGTACGGACGGTCGCCAAGGCGCACTTCCCGGCCCGGGAGGTCTACGGCGACGTGGACCGCCCGGAGCTGCGCCTGATCACCTGCGGCGGCCCGCGCACCGGGAACGGCTACGCGGACAACGTGATCGTCTTCGCCACCCTGACCGCCGGCACACCGCCCGGCTGAACGGCTGACCGTCTGTCAGAAGGCCCTTCCCCCTGCCGACCCTGGAGAGCGTTGAAACGGTCCCGCGACAAGGCAGCGTCCGAGCTGTTCGCCGCCCTGTACCCGCGCCTCGCCGGCTGGTGCCGCCGTCTCGTCGACGACGACGAGACGGCGCACGAGATCGCCGCCGAGGCGTTCACCCGCCTGTGGGCCCGCTGGACGTCGGTGGACGAGCCCCGCGGCTTCCTCTACGTCACCGCCGCCAACCTCGTCCGCGACCACTGGCGCAAGCTGGAGCGCGAGCGGAGGGCGGTGCGCCGGGCGACGACGGAGGCCGCGGTCCGTCCGCATCCGGAGCAGGCGGACCCCTCGGTGCGCCTGCTGGTCCAGTCGCTCCCCGAACGACTCCGTATCCCGATCCTCCTCCACTACTACGCTGACATGCCGATCCGGGAGGTGTCCGCGCTGACCGGACGCAAGGAAGGAACCGTCAAGGCCGACCTGCACGCGGCCCGGGAACTGCTCCGCGTCCACCTGAGGAGAAGCCTTGACCACACGCTTTGACGACGCCCCGGAGCCCGACGACCCCCTGGCGGTCATCCTGCGCCCGGCCGGCCCCGACCACCTGAGCCCGCCCCCGGGCCAGTACGACCGCGTCCGCCGCGCCGCGAACCGCCGCCGCCTGCTGCGCACGGCCGCCGCCACCGCCGTGACCTGCGCGGCCGCGGCCCTGCTGGTCCTGCCCGTGCACCGCATGACGACCGGCACCGACACCCCGACCCGCCCGTCGGCCCCCCTGGCCCCGCCGCTCCCCCCGCAGAGCACGCACACCCCGGAGAACTCGCCGTCCCCGAGGCCCTCCGAGCCCCCCGCGACGGCACCGGTCCCGACCCCGACCTCGCCCCGCAGCCTCCCCCCGTCCACGGCCCCCGGCCGCACCGCACCAACGGCCCAGGACCCGAGGCCCGGCAAGGTGAGCCCCACGGTCGGCACCACGGTCCCGACCCCCGACCGCGCACCATCGCCGTCGGCGACACCGGAAGCCGGAAGCCCCACGGCCCGAAAGGCCGCGCCGAGGGGCTGACGCCTTCGACGTCACCCACCACCGGGCCCGCGCCCGGAACCGGCCCGCGCCATCCCCCGGAACACCTGGCTCATGTGCCAGGAGCGATACGCCTCGGCGACGGGCAGCACCCCGGGCTGCGGCCCGATCAGCGGCCGGCCCGCGAGCGAGGTCACGTGCTCACGAGCGGCGGCACTGCGCCCGACGAAGCCCTGCGAGACGAGGATGCGGTGACCGTCGCCTATGCCGAGGACGCCCTTGTCGAACAGCTTGTGGTGCAGGGCGCACAGGCACACCCCGTTGTCGACGTC
>NZ_BMVJ01000011.1:23887-29812 GCF_014650655.1 Streptomyces anandii JCM 4720 | reverse complement strand
GTCCGGCCCGTCGAACGCCCACCACCGCACATGCGCGGCCTCCAGCCCCACGGGAGCGGCCCCGATCATCCCGTCGTAACCGCAGAACGCGCACTGGTACTCGTAGGCGGTGAGCACCAACTCCCGCATCCGCCGGTCCCGCTGCCGCCTCGCGGCCGCGGTGGTCAGCGAGTCGGTCTCCGCCGACTCCATTTCCAGCCCCACCGCTTCGCACAGGTCCTGGTGCAGCGAGGGCGGGAAGTGCAGATCCAGCAGCACCCTCGCCATACGCCCCAGCAGCGAGGGCTCCCGCCGCAGCGCGGCCCGCAGCCCGGGCGCGAGCCGCCCGGTGGCCCGAAGGGCCCGCAACTCCCGCACCCCGGTGCCGGGACTGCCGACCCCGCGGTCGGTACGCACCTCCCACACCCCGTCGCTGACGAGATGGTGAAAGGGATAGGCGGGCGAAGTCCCGTGCGCCGGCCCGTACTCCACGAGCAGCCGCTTCAGCTCTGCCTCCACAACGCTGTAGTCCAACGCGCCCTCGGCATCCGCCTGAAAACGCCCCAGCGCATACAGCAACAACAACGGCTTGTGCGGAGCCCGCACCCCACCCCGACTCCACTGCCGCAACCCAGCGACCCGCTCAAGCCACTCCACGACCCACGATCGTAGGCGAGTGCATCACAGAAAGATCACACAATTTCTACAGCTCCACGGATTGATGCATGATGCATCGGAAACGCTGAGCACCATTCGTGGGGGGACCATGAACAGCCGCATCACCGCCGCCGCACTCGCCGTCGCAGCGCTGGGCGCGCTCACGGCGTGCGAAGGCACCGACACGAGCAGCGCCTCGAGCAAGCCCAGCACGGTCGCGTCCGACACGAGCCGGCCCAGCGCTGTCCCGTCAGCGACTGCGTCGACCGACAGCGACAAGGACACCGGCAAGGCCAAGACCGCGGCTCTGCCCGACATGACGGGCAAGGGCCTGCAGTCCGCCCAGGACCAGGCGCAGTCGGCCGGCTTCTACGCGCTCACCTCGCACGACGCTTCCGGCCGCGACCGCATGCAGGTCTTCGACCGCAACTGGAAGGTCTGCTCGCAGTCGCCCAAGGCGGGGGAGCACCCGACCGACACGACCGTCGACTTCGCCGCGGTCAAGCTGGAGGAGACCTGCCCGTCCAAGGACCAGGGAGCGAAGCCGGAAGCGGCCGGCTCCACCATGCCCGACTTCAAGGGCAAGTCCGTCAACGTGGCTCGCAAGGCCCTCGACAGCAGCACCAGCATCACGGTCAAGGACGTCTCCGGCCAGGACCGCTTCATCCTCATCGAGTCCAACTGGCAGGTCTGCACACAGAAGCCGGCCCCCGGGACCGAACTCGACGGCCAGCCGGTCACCCTGAACGCGGTGAAGTTCGGAGAAACCTGCTAATTCCCGACAAGCCGCCCGGGGGCTCTGCGAGTGCCGCTCACGACCGGGTGGCCGTCCCGCAGCCCGCGTCGCCGGCCTCGCGCATGCGCGTTTCCATCGACTTGCTCCGGTCGTACGGGTCGACCTCGGAGCCGTCCGCCGGGTGCGAAGCCGCGCGTTCCGCGCCGAACTCGGGGGCGAAGTAGCCGGTGGGGGTCCCGCAGCCGCCGTTGGTGGTGTCCGCCTTGTAGGAGACGAGGGAGAACGTACCCGGCTCGGTGATGACCTTCGCCGGGTCGTCCCAGCTCATCACGACCTCGCGGCGCACGATGGTGCGCACGACTTCATCGCTCCCCGCGGCGGCGCGGACGGCCGGATACACATACGTGACGTCGGTGGTCACCTCGACCGCGCCGCGCCTGCCTTCTCGGTACGTGATCCGCCCCCGTGTCTTGACCACGTCCCCGACGAGCCGGACCTTCGTCCTGTCGAACCGGCTGAACAGCAGCAGAGGATCGTTCTCCCGGCTGGGCGCACGGAACGCGGTCGCCAGGTAGTCCTGGACATCCCGCTGATGGGGATTGATCAGCGCGATCGCCTTCCTCGGCCGCTCCCCGCGCAGTACGCCGGGATCCAGACTGGACGCGACGAGGAAGTCGCGGCTCTTCTTCAGCGCCTGTGCGACCTGCCCCTTGTTCATCCAGCCGGTCGCCCGTGCCTCAGGCAGTCCGATCCCGGCCGTCCCGTCACCCCACTGCGCCGCGGGAGACCCCCTGAACGGCTGTCCCACAGTGGGACGTCGGGCTGCCGCTTCGGTCGGCGGCGGCTGATCCGGACGCTTCGATTCCACGGCGAGCGGCGCACTCCCGCCGCCTCCGTCTCCCCCTCCGAACCATCCGGCCACCAGCCCTGGACGCAGCGCCACGACCAGCAGGGCGGCCGCAACCAGCAGACCGAGCGCGTACCAGCCCTTGCCGCGCTGCCGCCGGGCCGGTTGGTGACCCCGCCACGGCTCCGGCCGGCCGCTCTCCTCCCGCAGCCGCCGCGCCACCATCCGGGCCCGCGCCGACGGCTCCTCGGGCGCGCCTTCGACCCCCGCCTCGGCCTCACGAAGGAAGCGCGCCCACTCCTCGTCCGGTATGGACTCCCCGCCCTTGCCCACGATGGGGCCCCGCCCTTCTCGCAAACCGGCCCCACCCACGGGGCCGGTCAGCCCTCGTACCTCAGTGGTCGTTCACGAAGTAGCCCTCGCCCGACAACACACCGCCGTCGCCGTCGAAGTAGAGGTCTATGCCGCGTCCCTCACGCAGGTTGTACTTGGCGCCGTCGCTGGCTCGATGACTCTTGCAGCTGCCGACGCCACCGCCGGCCGTCATCTCGTAGTTGTAGGGCCAGTCGAGGTCGCGGACCTGGACCACGGCCGAGTGCCCGTTCGCCTTCGTGTCGCACACCGAGACGACGTCGCCGTACTCCTTGACGTACACCCGTACACCCGAGGCTTCGTAGGTGTGGTCCCAGGTCGTTCCGGGATCCGTCGTGGCGGAGGCGCTGCCGGCACTCACCATCAGTGTGGCCGCTGCGGCCAACGCCGTCGCCCCTGCGCCGACACGACCGACTCGCAGCTTCATATCAAGCTTCCTTCCGTGCAGATGAGGGACAACCGGCCCCCGAACGCGCCGATCACGCAAGCGAGTCCGGGGACTCCCATCTCAGAGGTCCCTCTTGCCTGAACCAGGGAAAAGGGCACCGCCCGCTGGCACGGTCGCCGGATCAGCCGGCGTCTGCGCATGCCGGAATCCCCCGCCACCGCGGCCATCGCACCTTCTCGCCCGGGCCGGGATCCGGTTCTCATCGGCTCGGGACACGAGGGCAATGGCCGGGCGCCCCTCGCTGCGATCACTCGGCCTAGGCGATGACCCTATCAACACCCGTGTATACCAAAGCAGTCACACTCACGACCGGTCTCCACGACGCCCAGGACCGCGCCCCAACTCCGGCTGCCTGGCCGCCCTCGACGACTGCCTGCGCGGCAGCTGCCCCGGACCCTGACCCCAGACGGCCAGCCCTACGACCTGTTCGCCGAGGTCCTCGATGTCCTGGCTGAGGGGGGCTTGCACGTCACCTTGGCGTGATCGACCAGCAAGTCGAAGCCGACGCGCAGCGAGAGGTGAATTCTCGCCCACGGTAACTCTGTCGTCCGAGCTGGGTGACCATCTCGTCCCGCCGCTCCTCTTCCTTCCGCGTGGCGACGAGGAAGATCGGATCGATCGATGCCGCGGCTGGGACCGGCTCGCCGCTGACGACAAGTGGGAGGAACAGCTTCGTGTCCCTGCTGTCGGACCGGGGCGTCCCGCTGGAAGTGATCTCCCGGCTCGTCGGCCATTCCGGAACGGCCGTCACCGAGGAGGTCCACCGGAAGCAGATCCGGCCCGTGATCCAGACCGGCGCCGTGGTCATGGACGGCATCTTCGGCGCGCAGGTACGGCAGCCGTAGACGCGCGGAAAGCGGTAGTCACGCAGATAGACACGCAAGCGGAAACAGGTGAGGCACCTAGGAACGCTCCTAGGCGCCTCACCTGGTGTTTCGGCTGTCGGGGTGGCGGGATTTGAACCCACGACCTCTTCGTCCCGAACGAAGCGCGCTGCCAAGCTGCGCTACACCCCGATGTCACTGCTTGTCGCGGTGACGTCGTTTACTTTAGCCCACGGGTGGCCGGAGGCGAAATCCGGTTTTGGTGCGGCGGCGGACGGGGTTCGGGCGGGCGTGGTCCAGGGCCACGAGGAGCAGCGCGAGGGCGTAGAAGCAGAGGCCCAGGAGGAGGGCGTTGCCCAGGACGTGCTTGTAGCCGTGCTGGGCGACGTCGAGGAAGGGGTAGAGGTAGCGGTCCGGCGTGCCGGGGGACAGCAGCTCGCCTCGGATGAGGGAGAAGGCCAGGTAGGCCAGGGGGTAGAACAGCCAGGGGGCCGCCATGCGCAGGTGGAGGCGGTCGGGGGCGGTCAGCAGGAGCCAGTCCAGCAGGGCCGCGATCGGGGCCGCCGTGTGGAGGACGTGGGCCGCCGTCGACTGCCAGAGGGGGTGTGCTCCAGGGGTGCCCGTGATCGAGGCGCCGGCCGGCAGCAGGTGGTGGACCAGGCCCGCGATCGTGACGTAGAACACTGCCGCGCCGGTCAGGCCGGACGGGAGTGGACGGCGGGCGGCCCAGGCCCTGCGGGCCGAGACGGTCAGGACCAGGATCAGCAGGATGTTCGCCTGCACGGCGAAGTCGCACGCGACGCGGGCCGCGGGGCCGATGAGCATGTCGGCGGTCACCGCGGTCGCCGACATCGCGGCGATCAGGAGGCGGTAGGCCGCCGCCCAGGGGTGGCGGGCCGGTGCCACCACCGCGGTCGCGGGGACCGCGGACGGCATCAGTACGGGGATTCCCGGGATCGCGGGGAGGTCCGGTATGTCCCGCGGTATCGGGGGCGTCGGCGGTATCGGGGGTGTCTGGGCCGTCATGCCCTCACGGTAGGTAAGAGGGAGATAAGGGGCGATTCGGATGCCTCCGTGTGGGTTACGGAGGCCGCCGGAACGCCCGGTGGGCGGCCCCCGCAGCCCTGAGGGGCCGCCCCTGTCCCCTTACTCCCTGCCCACCAACGTCAGCAGCGTCGCCTCGGGGGGGCAGGCGAAGCGGACCGGGGTGTAGCGGTTGGTGCCGCAGCCCGCCGAGACGTGCAGGTAGGACGTGCGGCCCTCGGCCGTATGGGTGGACAGGCCCTTCACCCGGTCCGTGTCCAGGTCGCAGTTGGTGACCAGGGCGCCGTAGAACGGGATGCAGACCTGGCCGCCGTGGGTGTGGCCGGCCATGATCAGGGGGTACGCGTCGGCGGCGAAGGCGTCCAGTACGCGCAGGTACGGGGCGTGCACCACGCCCATCGAGAAGTCCGCCGAGCCGGACGGGCCGCCCGCCACCCGTGCGTAGCGGTCCCGCTTGATGTGCGGGTCGTCCAACCCGGTCAGCTCCACCGACACGCCCTCGACCTTGAGGATGCCGCGCGTGTTGGTCAGGTTCAGCCAGCCCGCCCCGTCGAAGCCGTCGCGCAGGTCCTCCCACGGGTTGTGGACCACGCCGACCGCGGGCGGGTTGCCGTTCAGGCCGTGGCGGCCGCTGGCCTTCTCCAGCAGGTAGCGGGCGGGGTTGCGGGGCCTGGGGCCGTAGTAGTCGTTGGAGCCGAAGACGTACGCACCCGGGAACTCCATCAGGGGGCCGAGCGAGTCCAGGACCTCCGGTACGGCCTCGGGGTCCGAGAGGTTGTCGCCGGTGTTGATCACGAAGTCCGGGCGCAGGCCGGCCAGCGAGCGCAGCCAGCGCTGCTTCTTGCGCTGGCCGCCGACCATGTGGATGTCGGAGACCTGCAGGACGCGCAGCGGGCGCATGCCCGAGGGCAGGACGGGGACGGTCACCCGTCGCAGGCGGAAGGAACGGGCCTCGAATCCCGCCGAGTAGAGGAGACCGGCGGTCGCGACCGCCGTGATGCCCAGGGGTACTCCGTAT
>NZ_BMVJ01000011.1:21682-23860 GCF_014650655.1 Streptomyces anandii JCM 4720 | reverse complement strand
CGCGCGCGCATGTGTCCATCGTCTCAGGCGGGGGGCGCGCGGCGGAAATCAGCCAGGGGTGGTCACCGGGTGCGGGGCCCGGGGGCGCCGTCCGCCGGCTCGTATACCCCCATCCCGGGCGCCGGGCCGCGTCCGCCGCGCCGGTGCGCTGTCAACCCGCGCGCCTCGCCCGGTAATCCGCGCGCCGTCCTCACCGCGTACCTGCCACAATCAGGACCATGACCACGCTCAAGTCGAAGCTGCAGGAAGACCTCAACGCCGCGATCAAGGAGCGCGACGAGCTCCGCTCCTCGACGCTCCGGCTGACGCTCACCGCGATCACCAAGGAGGAGGTCGCGGGTACGGAGAAGCGCGAGCTCTCCGACGACGAGGTGCAGAAGGTGATCGCCAAGGAGGCCAAGAAGCGGCGTGAGGCCGCCGAGGCCTTCGCCCAGGGCGGTCGCGCCGAGTCGGCCGAGCGGGAGCGGGCGGAGGGCGAGGTGCTCGCCGCGTACCTGCCCAAGCAGATGTCCGACGAGGAGCTGGACCGGATCGTCGCCGCGGCGGTGGAGGAGGCCCGGGCCGCCGGTGCGGAGGGGCCGCGCGCCATGGGCGCGGTCATGAAGATCGTGAACCCGAAGGTCGCGGGGCAGGCCGAGGGCGGTCGCGTGGCCGCCGCGGTGAAGAAGCTGCTGGCGGGCTGAGCGGCAGCTCTCGCCAACATCAAGGGGCGCCGGCTGTTCGCCGTGCGCCCCTTGCGCGGTCGCTCAGCCGCGTTGTCCCCCGTTGCCGTTCCCGTGGGTGCCGCCGCTCTGGCCGCGGATGAAGCCCCCGGGGATGGAGAACGTCGGGTTGGGGAAGGCGCCGCCGTCGGTCGTGCCGCCGTTGCCGGTGCCGCCGTCGGTCAGGCCGCCGATGAGGCCGCCGATCGTGTCGCCGCCGTTGTCACCGTTGTTTCCGTCCGTGGTGCCGTTCCCGTTTCCGGTCCCCGGACCCTTTCCTTTTCCCTTGTCCTTGCCACCCCCGTCCGGGATGTTCACGAGGTTGAACGAGGGTGAGGGTTTGCCCTCCAGCGCTCCGGTCATCGCGTCGCGCCAGATGGGGCCGGGCACCTGACCGCCGTAGACGAGGGCGTTGAACACGCCGCCGATGCGGATGTTCTCCATCTGGACCTTCTGGGTGGCGCTGCCGACCCAGACCGCGCCGGCCAGGTTCGGCGTGTAGCCGACGAACCAGGCGTTCTTGCGCTCGTCCGTCGTACCCGTCTTGCCGGCGTTGTCGCGGTCGGAGAGGCCGGCCTGCTGTCCCGTACCGGAGTCGATCACGCCCTGGAGCAGGGTGTTCACGGTGTCGGCGGTCTTCTGGGACATGGCGCGCGAGCAGGTCGACTTGGGCACGGGCAGCGACTTCTGCTGCCCGCCGATCTTCTGCGTGATCGACTCGATGGCGATCGGCGTGCAGTACATGCCCCGGGAGGCGAAGGCGGCGTAGGCCGTCGCCATGGTCAGCGGGGAGATGCCCTTGGAACCGAGCGCGATGGCCGGCACCTGGGGCAGCTTGTCGCCGTTGCCCTGGACCACGTGCAGGTTGTTGGTCATGTTGACCACCGGGCACAGGCCGATGTCGGAGATCATCTGCACGAAGTAGGTGTTGACCGACTTCGCCATGGCCTCCTTGAGCGGGTACGGGCCGTGCTCGGAGGTGCTCTCGTTCTCGACGTCGGCGTGTTCCTGGTTGGTCCAGGTCTTGCCGTCGCACGCCTGGACCGGGCTGGGGTACGGCATCTTGTACGGCGAGGAGTACTCCTGCGTGGGCGGCTTGCCCTGCTCCAGCGCGGCCGCCGCCACGAACGGCTTGAACGTCGAACCGGTCGGGAAGCCGAAGTTCGAACCGCCCAGGTCGCTGCCGACCGAGTAGTTGATCTCGGTCTCGTTCTTGCCGTAGCCGTAGGGCTTGGACTGGCCCATCGCGACGACCTTGCCGGTGCCCGGCTCGACCAGCACGGCCGCGGCCGCCACCGGGTCCGACTGGTAGACGTGCTGCTTGAGCGAGGCCTGCACCGAGGCCTGGGCCTGCGGGTCGAGCGTGGTGCGGATGGTCAGGCCGCCCTGGTTCCAGATCTTGGCCCGCTGCTCGCGGGTCTTGCCGAAGACCGGGTCGGTGAGGAAGACCTGCTCGACGTACTTGCAGAAGAAGCTG
>NZ_BMVJ01000011.1:17526-21657 GCF_014650655.1 Streptomyces anandii JCM 4720 | reverse complement strand
GAGTTCTTGACCGCCGTGATGCAGCCGTTGCGCGGCTGGGTGACCTTCAGGCCGAGCGGCGCCTTCTTCGCCTTGTCGGCGTCGGCCTGCGAGACGTCGCCCACCTCCGCCATGCGCTGCAGGACGACGTTGCGCCGCTTGGTGGCCTCGGCCTCGTCGTTGACCGGGTCGTAGCGGCTCGGGGACTGGACGATGCCGGCCAGCAGGGCCGCCTGGGGGAGCGTGAGGTCCTTGGCGTGCTTGGAGAAGTAGCGCTGGGAGGCGGCCTCGACGCCGTAGGCCTGCTCACCGAAGAACGTGATGTTCAGGTAGTTCTCGAGGATCTTCTTCTTGCCCAGCTGCTGCTCGACCTGGATCGCGTACTTCAGTTCCTTGATCTTGCGGCCGAGGGTCTGCTGGGTGGCCTGCGCAACCTTGGTGGGGTCGTCGCCGGCCTCCTCCACGAAGACGTTCTTCACGTACTGCTGGGTGAGCGTGGAGGCGCCCTGGGCGACCCCGCCGCTCTGCGCGTTCTTGTTGAGGGCGCGCAGCACGCCCTTCAGGTCGATCGCGCCGTGCTGGTAGAAGCGCGAGTCCTCGATCGCGACGATCGCCTTCTGCATGTACGGGGAGATGTCCTTCAGCTCCACCACCGTACGGTCGCGGGAGTACACCTGGGCCAGCTGGTGGCCCTGGCTGTCGAGGATCGTGGTGCGCTGGCTGAGCGGCGGGCGCTTGAGGTTGGCGGGGATGTCGTCGAACCCCTGGACCGAGCCCTTGGCCGCCAGGCCCAGCGCGCCGGCCGCGGGCAGCGCGATGCCGGCCATGACCGCCCCCGCGAGCACGCTGACACCGAGGAACTTGGCGGCCTGCTGCGTTGGCGACAGACCACCGCCCGAGCGCTTCTTTGGCATGAGGGCAGCCTACGTTCTCATTCGCCGGACACGCGTATATGCCTTGGCCTAAGCTGCTCTCAACTGTCACAGCGGTGCGGCCACGTATCAATACGTGCGGCGGCCTCAGAACGTTCCGGATCCGCTCGATTTTTTTGATCGGGCCGGTGTGAGGGCGGAGTTGGGGCCGGTCGCGGGCGCCGGACGGCACGGTGAGAGCCGTGAAGGCGTGTGGGACACGTGCCCGAAATCGCCTTGTGTGACATCCGTTGCCCCTTGTGGTGCGCCAAGAATGTCCGAACGTGCCGGGAATGTCGCGTATGTCGTCACCTCACTCCCCCGGGTGATCTGCGGCCAACCCATAGTCCGTTCGGGCCATTCAAGATTGGGCCCGCTGGGGGTGTTGCGCCGTGCCCACCTTCCGTAACGTCCTCAACTGGCGGCGGTGAATATGCCGCTGCCGCCGTGGGGGAGCCTCGATTCGGGAGAGGACGGCGCCGGTATGGGCTGGGTAACCGACTGGAGTGCGCAGGCGGCCTGCCGCACTACCGATCCGGATGAACTGTTCGTTCAGGGAGCAGCGCAGAACAGGGCCAAGGCGGTGTGCACCGGATGTCCGGTACGCACCGAATGCCTCGCCGACGCGCTCGACAACCGCGTCGAGTTCGGCGTGTGGGGAGGCATGACGGAGCGGGAGCGCCGCGCACTGCTGCGCAGGCGGCCGACCGTCACCTCGTGGCGCCGGCTGCTGGAGACGGCACGCCTGGAGTACGAGCGCGGGGCGGGCCTGGTGTCCCTCGACGACGACCAGGTCTACGAGAACTACGCGGCGGTCGGCTGAGAAAGCGCGCACGTGAGCGCCGGATCCTCGCGGCGGCGTCGGGCGCCCGCACGGCAGCCGGCGCGTGAGCGCCGGGCCCGCGCGAGCGTCAGGTGCTCGCGTTGACGTCAGGCGCTCGCGTCGACGTCAGGCGGTCGCCTCGGGCAGCTCTCTGCGGTCGTCCGCCAGCCGGTCGCCGATGTCCCGCAGCCCCGCCAGGTCGTGCACGTCGCCGGGCAGCGCGGCCACTTCGGCCACCGCCACCTCGGGATGCAGTGCGGTGAAGCGGTCGCGTGTGCGCTGCTCACGGGAGAGCAGCCGCATGCGCTCGGCGTGCAGCCTCAGCAGGCCCGCGGTGACCTCCTCGACGGACGGCTCGGCCCCGGGATCCGAAGACGGAGAAGCAGGGGAATCGGGAGAAGAGGCATCGGGAGAATCTGAACTGCCGTATGTGTCGGGAGAGTTACGAAGTCCAGCTTTCCCGTCCCCCTGATCCACAATGCGGGACTCCTCAAGATTTTCCGCGGCGGCGAGCGCCCGCTCGGCCGACAGCCGGTCGGCGCCGCTGCCGTGCACCCGGTTGAGCACCAGACCCGCCAGCGGCATCCGCTCCGCGGCCAGCCGCTCCACGAAGTACGCGGCCTCGCGCAGCGCGTCCCGCTCCGGGGCCGCGACCACCAGGAACGCCGTCCCGGGCGCCTGGAGCAGCTTGTACGTGGCGTCCGCGCGCGTGCGGAAGCCGCCGAAGGTGGTGTCCATCGCGGCCACGAACGTCTGGACGTCCTTGAGCAGCTGACCGCCCAGCAGCTTGCCGAGGGTGCCGGTCATCATCGACATCCCGACGTTCAGGAACTTCATCCCCGCGCGGCCGCCCAGTTTCGCGGGCGCGGTGAGCAGCCGGATCAGCCGGCCGTCGAGGAAGGAGCCGAGCCGCTTGGGCGCGTCCAGGAAGTCGAGCGCCGAGCGCGAGGGCGGGGTGTCGACGACGATCAGGTCCCACTCGTCCCGGGCCCGCAGCTGGCCCAGCTTCTCCATCGCCATGTACTCCTGCGTGCCCGCGAAGCCCGCCGAGAGCGACTGGTAGAAGGGGTTCGCGAGGATCGCGGCCGCCCGCTCGGGGTCCGCGTGCCCCTCGACGACCTCGTCGAAGGTGCGCTTCATGTCGAGCATCATGGCGTGCAGCTCGCCCTCGCCCTCGGTGCCCTTGACCCGGCGCGGGACGTTGTCGAGCGAGTCGATGCCCATGGACTGGGCGAGCCGGCGGGCCGGGTCGATGGTCAGCACGACCACCTTGCGGCCGCGCTCGGCGGCCCGCAGCCCGAGGGCCGCCGCGGTGGTCGTCTTGCCGACCCCTCCCGAGCCGCAGCAGACCACGATCCTCGTCGCCGGATCGTCGAGCAGCGGGTCGATGGCGAGCAGGGGCGCGGGCGCCAGCCTGCGGGTACGCCCTTGATCGTCGGCACGGACCCGTGAAGAGTCCCGCTCCTGCGCCGCATCCGGGCTCATGACATCCCCTGCTTCCGCAGCTCGGTCGCCAGTTCGTACAGTCCCGCCAGGTCCATGCCCTCGGCGAGCAGTGGCAGTTCGTGCAGCGGCAGGCCGAGCTCGCCCAGCACGGAGCGCTGCTCCTGCTCCAGCGTGTACCGCTCGGCGTACTCCTCGGCCTGCTGGAGCAGCGGGTCCACCAGCCGCTCGGCGTTCCCACCGCGCCGGGCCCCGCCGAGGCCGGCCAGGGACAACGACTTGGCGAGGGCGGCGCGCGGCACGTTCCGTACGAGTTCCAGGTCGGCGGCGTCCAACACCTGGGGGCGCACCATGTTCACCACGATGCGGCCCACCGGCAGCCGGGCGGCGCGCAGTTCCGCGATGCCGTCCACGGTCTCCTGAACGGGCATCTCCTCCAGCAGCGTCACCAGGTGCACGGCCGTCTCGGACGACTTCAGCACGCGCATCACCGCCTGGGCCTGATTGTGTATCGGGCCGATCTTGGCGAGTCCGGCCACCTCGTCGTTGACGTTGAGGAATCGGGTGATGCGGCCGGTGGGGGGCGCGTCCATGATCACGTAGTCGTAGACGAACCGGCCGGCGCGGTCCTTGCGGCGCACCGCCTCGCACGCCTTGCCGGTCAGCAGGACGTCCCGCACGCCCGGCGCGATGGTGGTGGCGAAGTCGATGGCGCCGAGCTTCTTCAGGGCGCGGCCGGCGCCGCCGAGCTTGTAGAACATCTGGAGGTAGTCCAGCAGCGCCAGTTCGGCGTCTATGGCGAGGGCGTACACCTCCCCGCCGCCGGGAGCTACCGCGATTTTCCTTTCCTCATAGGGCAGCGCCTCCGTTTCGAAGAGCTGTGCGATGCCCTGCCGGCCCTCGACCTCGACGAGGAGCGTGCGCTTCCCCTCCGTGGCCAGGGCCAGCGCGAGGGCGGCGGCGACCGTCGTCTTT
>NZ_BMVJ01000011.1:0-17505 GCF_014650655.1 Streptomyces anandii JCM 4720 | reverse complement strand
CCGGTCCCGCCCTTGCCGCTGACGACCTGGAGCCTGCTCACGCCTTCGAGCGTAACCAGTCCCCGCGCGGACCACGCGGGAGGCTGTGGACAACCGCCGTCGAAGTCGGCGGCGAGCACGCCGGACCCAAGGGGCTACAGTCGCCCCATGACCAAGTGGGAATACGCAACCGTGCCGCTGCTCGTCCATGCCACGAAGCAGATTCTGGACACCTGGGGCGAGGACGGCTGGGAGCTCGTCCAGGTCGTGCCCGGGCCGAACCCGGAGCAGCTCGTGGCCTACCTGAAGCGGGAGAAGCAGGCATGAGCGCGGTCGAGGCGAAGCTGGCCGAGCTGGGTCTGACCCTGCCGGAGGTCGTGCCTCCGCTGGCCGCCTACCAGCCGGCCGTGCGGTCCGGTTCCTACGTCTACACCGCCGGCCAGCTGCCGATGGTGGACGGCAAGCTCCCGGTCACCGGCAAGGTGGGCCTCGAGGTCACCCCGGAGGAGGCCAAGGAGCTGGCCCGCACCTGCGCGCTCAACGCGCTCGCGGCCGTCAAGTCCGTCGCCGGCGACCTGGACCGCATCGCGCGTGTGGTGAAGGTCGTGGGCTTCGTCGCCTCGGCCGCGGACTTCACCGGGCAGCCCGGTGTCGTCAACGGCGCGAGCGAGCTGCTGGGCGAGGTCCTCGGCGACAAGGGCGTCCACGCACGCAGCGCGGTCGGCGTGGCGGTCCTGCCGCTGGACGCTCCGGTCGAGGTGGAGATCCAGGTCGAACTGGCCCCCTGACGACACCCCGCGGGGCGGTCTGCGGCCGGTCTCCGACCGGTCTGCGGTCGTTCCCTGAGTGACCTGACGGCACCGGCGGTAGTCCCCGGTCGGTCCGTGAGCGGCCTGATGGGTGCTGGCGGGCGTCTCCGCGCGGTCCATGAGTGCCCTGGGGGTCCCCCCGGGGCGGCCCGTCGGCCCTGAACCGCCCCTGACCTCGGGCAGCTCTCGAACATTCGCGCACCACGGGATAGCCTCCGCCCATGGCGAATGGGCAGTGGTTCCCCCCGGACTGGCCGGACCGCATCCGCGCACTCGCGGACGGCACCCTCACCCCGGTCACGCCGAGGCGCGCGGCCACCGTGATGCTCCTGCGGGACACCGGCACCGGTCCGGCCGTGCACATGCTGCGCAGACGCGCCTCCATGGCCTTCGCCGGGGGCGCGTACGCGTACCCGGGCGGGGGAGTCGACCCCCGCGACGACGACCACCTGGTCCGCTGGGCGGGCCCCACGCGCGCGTGGTGGGCCGATCGGCTCGGCGTGGACGAGGCGGCGGCCCAGGCGATCGTCTGCGCGGCAGTGCGGGAGACGTACGAGGAGGCGGGCGTCCTGCTCGCCGGGCCCGGCCCGGACTCCGTCGTCGGCGACACCACGGGAGCGGACTGGGAGGCCGACCGGGCCGCGCTGGTCGCCCGTGAGCTGTCCTTCGCCGAGTTCCTGGACCGCAGGGGCCTGGCCCTGCGCTCGGACCTGCTGGGCGCCTGGACACGCTGGATCACGCCGGAGTTCGAGCCCCGCCGCTACGACACCTGGTTCTTCGTGGCCGCCCTGCCCGAGGGCCAGCGCACCCGCAACGCCTCCACGGAGGCCGACCGCACGGTGTGGATCCGGCCCGGGGACGCGGCGGCCTCGTACGACAGGGGCGAGCTGCTGATGATGCCGCCCACCATCGCCACCCTGCGCCAGCTGATCCCCTACGGCAGCCCCGCCGAGGCCCTGGCGGCGGCGCCCGCGCGCGATCTGACGCCCGTGCTCGCTCGGGCCCGCCTGGTGGCCGGCGAGGTGGTCCTGTCCTGGCCGGGCCACGACGAGTTCACCAAGCACATCCCGACCGGCACCGGCCCCGCCTGATCGCCGGACCGACGTCCAGGAAGGTCCCCTCGCATGACGGACGCAGCAGCGCTCCCCGGCCAGCCCCGGGGCGGCGTCCTCACCGGTCCCGCCACCGCGCGGGCGGTCAACGTCCTCGCGCCCAACGCCTCCGCCATGACCCTCGACGGCACCAACACCTGGATCGTCTCCGAGCCCGGCTCGGAACTCGCCGTGGTGATCGACCCGGGGCCGCTGGACGAGGGCCACCTGAACAACGTCGTCGGCACGGTGGAGAAGGCCGGCAAACGCGTCGCGCTGACGCTGCTGACCCACGGGCACCCCGACCACGCGGAGGGCGCCTCCCGCTTCGCCGAACTGACCCGCACGCGCGTGCGTGCCCTCGATCCGGCGCTGCGGCTCGGCGACGAGGGCCTCGGCGCCGGGGACGTGATCGCGGTGGGCGGCCTGGAACTCAGGGCCGTACCCACGCCGGGGCACACCGCGGACTCCCTCTGCTTCCACCTCCCGGCCGACCGGGCGGTGCTGACGGGCGACACGATCCTCGGCCGGGGCACGACGGTCGTGGCCCACCCCGACGGCCGGCTCGGCGACTACCTGGACTCACTGCGACGGCTGAGATCGCTCACCGTCGACGACGGCGTCCACACGGTGCTGCCGGGCCACGGGCCCGTCCTGGAGGACGCCCAGGGCGCCGTGGAGTTCTACCTCGCCCACCGCGCCCACCGGCTCGCGCAGGTCGAGACGGCCGTGGAGGACGGCCACCACACCCCCGCGCAGGTCGTCGCCCATGTGTACGCCGACGTCGACCGCTCCCTGTGGCCGGCGGCCGAACTCTCGGTCCGGGCCCAGCTGGACTACCTGCGCGAGCACGGGCTCATCTAGCGGGGAGGTCACTGCCCCGCGCGGGGCGCCTTGGCGCCGTGCACGCGGGCGTACTCCCCGGCGAGCCAGGGACCCAGGTCGTCGACGTAGGAGCGCAGCACGGCCGCGTCGCCCACGGGCTCCCGGCCGAGGGCCGCGGCCGAGGCCATCTGCGCCTTACGCGCGGGGTAGTAGGCACCGAAGACCGCCGCCATCTCGCGCAGATCGCTGGTCCAGCCCCGCCACCGCGGCATCACCAGCGTGAAGCCCGTACGGACCAGGTGCCGGGACATGAAGCGCACCAGCGGCCCGCGTGCCTCCTCGGTGTCGTCCGCCGCGTCGATCCGCTCCCGCCACCGGGGCAGGAGCAGGGCGAGGTCGCCGTTGGTCTCCCGGGCGAGCAGCGGGTCCTCGGGACGGTAGCGGGGGAGGCGGCCGGCGAGGTCCTCGCCGAGCAGGGGCGTGCACAGGCAGGCGACGAACCAGCCAAGGTCGTACCGTTCCACCTCGCTCAGCAGCCGGTCCCGGCCGAAGAGGAGGGTGCCGACGCCGTCGATCTGCCCGAACTCCCCGTCGAGTTCGGCGCCGAGCGCGCGGGCGGCCCCACGGTCGGCGTCCGTCGGTTCGTGGTGCAGGGTCACCAGGAGGTCCAGGTCGCTGTGGCCCACGCGGGCGGTGCCGCGCGGGATCGAACCGTAGAGGTACGCGCTGTGCAGCCCCTCGCCGAAGACGTCCGGCAGCCGGGAGCGGGCCGCGGCGACGACCGGGCGGAAGCCGTCCGGCACGCGCGCGAGGGACCCTTCGCGGGCGATGTGGCCGTCCGGGGTGAGGCCCTTGCGGCCGGAGCCGGGCGGCCCCGAGGTCAGCGGGACCTCTTGGCCAGCCGCTCCACGTCGAGCAGGATCACCGCGCGCGCCTCCAGGCGCAGCCAGCCGCGCTGGGCGAAGTCCGCGAGGGCCTTGTTCACGGTCTCGCGGGAGGCGCCGACCAGCTGGGCCAGCTCCTCCTGCGTCAGGTCGTGCACGACGTGGATGCCCTCCTCGGACTGCACGCCGAAGCGGCGGGAGAGGTCCAGCAGGGCGCGGGCGACACGGCCCGGCACGTCGGAGAAGACCAGGTCGGACATCTGGTCGTTGGTCTTGCGCAGGCGCCGGGCGACGGCGCGCAGCAGGGCGCCTGCCACCTCGGGCCGGACGTTCAGCCAGGGCTGGAGGTCGCCGTGGCCCAGGGCCAGCAGCTTGACCTCGGTCAGCGCGGTCGCCGTCGCGGTGCGCGGGCCCGGGTCGAAGAGGGACAGCTCTCCGATGAGCTCGCCGGGGCCGACCACGGCCAGCATGTTCTCGCGGCCGTCGGGGGACGTGCGATGCAGCTTGACCTTGCCCTCGGTGACCACGTAGAGACGGTCGCCGGGGTCGCCCTCGTGGAACAGCGAGTCGCCACGGGCGAGGGTCACCTCCGTCATGGAGGCGCGAAGCTCCGCGGCCTGCTCGTCGTCGAGCGCCGCGAAGAGCGGATTGCGCCGCAGAACGTCGTCCACGAGTTCTCTCCTTGTCGACCTGCTCAGGGGATCTTGCTCCCCCGTGTGCCAGGGGTCCGTGTTCCCCATTTTGCCGGACGGTCCAAACAGTGTGATCTGTCACAAGGATGCCGCACAGGTGTGCCGGGGTACGCGGCAGGGGGCCAATCGGGCGCCGATCTTCGGGGTCCGGGGCGGATGTCCGTGCCGGGCCTTAGGCTGGCCGGGTGTCCAAATCGCCGGTGAGAGCGCAGGCCGAGGGGGCTGGGCGGGTGGTTGTACGTCAGGATTCCGCTGTGGGCGAACATGAGCCCGACGACGGCAAGAAAACGGCAAAAACGGCGAAAAGGGCCACGGGGAAGAAGGCCCCGGAGAAGACCGCGGGGACCGCGGGGAAGAAGGCCGCGGCCGCGGGCAGGAAAGCCGCCGCCAAGAAGGCGCCTGCCAAGAAGGCGGCCGGCAAGGTCCCCGTCAAGAAGGCCGCGCCGCCGCGGAAGGTGGCCGTCGCGCCGAAGAAGGCCACCGCCGCCGTGGCCGGGGCCTCGCCCGCGAAGACCGTCGCCCCCGAACCCCCGGGCGGCGAGTCGCGCACCGCGCTCGTGCGCCGGGCCCGCCGGATCGACCGCGAGCTCGCCGAGGTGTACCCGTACGCCCACCCCGAGCTGGACTTCGAGAACCCCTTCCAACTGCTGGTCGCCACGGTCCTGTCCGCCCAGACCACCGACCTGAGGGTCAACCAGACGACGCCCGCGCTCTTCGCCAAGTACCCCACTCCGGAGGATCTGGCGGCCGCCGTGCCGGAGGAGGTCGAGGAGATCCTGCGGCCCACCGGCTTCTTCCGGGCCAAGACCAAGTCGGTCATGGGTCTGTCGAAGGCGCTGGCCGAGGAGTTCGGCGGCGAGGTCCCGGGCCGCCTGGAGGACCTCGTCAAGCTGCCCGGCGTCGGCCGCAAGACCGCCTTCGTGGTCCTGGGCAACGCCTTCGGCCGCCCCGGCATCACCGTGGACACGCACTTCCAGCGGCTCGTGCGGCGCTGGAAGTGGACCGCGGAGACCGACCCGGACAAGATCGAGGCCGCCGTCGGCTCGCTCTTCCCCAAGAGCGACTGGACGATGCTCTCCCACCACGTGATCTTCCACGGCCGCCGCATCTGCCACGCCCGCAAGCCCGCCTGCGGCGCCTGCCCGATCGCCCCGCTCTGCCCGGCGTACGGCGAGGGCGAGACCGACCCGGAGAAGGCGAAGAAGCTGCTGAAGTACGAGAAGGGCGGCTTCCCGGGCCAGCGGCTCAAGCCCCCGCAGTCCTACCTGGACGCGGGCGGCAAGCCGGCCCCGCCGCTGGCGGCCGGATGACGGCCCGCGCGGGCGCACGGCCCGCCGCCGCGGAACGATCCCGGGGCCATCGGGCGTTGGACACGGCAGGACGACGGGGACGGGGGTGGCGATGACGCGGGCGGGCGAGACGCATACGAGCGGGACCCACGCGGGCGCGACCCGGACCGGTGGGACGCGGACCGGCGGGACGGCGCACGCGGACGGGGCGTTCGGCGGCGGTCCGGTGGGGCTCAGCAAGGAAGGGCTGCCCGGCTGGCTCGAGCCGGTCGTGCGCGTCGTCGAGACGGTCCGGCCCGTCCAGCTCAGCCGCTTCCTGCCGCCGAAGGACGGCGCGGGCCGCCAGTCGGCCGTGCTCGTCCTCTTCGGTGAGGGCCCGCGCGGGCCGGAGACGCTGCTGATGGAGCGGGCGACCTCCCTGCGCTCCCACGCGGGCCAGCCCTCCTTCCCCGGCGGGGCGCTCGACCCCGAGGACGGCGACCCGCGGGGCGAGGGCCCGCTGCGGGCCGCGCTGCGCGAGGCCGAGGAGGAGACCGGGCTCGACCCGGCTGGCGTCCAGCTGTTCGGCGCGCTGCCCCGGCTCTACATCCCGGTCAGCGGCTTCGTCGTCACGCCCGTGCTCGGCTGGTGGCGCGAGCCCAGCCCGGTCGGCGTCGTCGACCCGGCCGAGACCGCGCGGGTCTTCACCGTCCCCGTGGCGGATCTCACGAACCCGGACAACCGGGCCACCGCCGTGCATCCCAGCGGCCACCGGGGTCCGGCATTTCTGGTCGAATCGGCCCTTGTGTGGGGCTTCACGGCCGGAATCATCGACCGCCTGCTGCACTTCGCGGGATGGGAGCTGCCCTGGGACCGCGAGAAGCAGGTCCCGCTCGACTGGCGGTCATGACAGGGTGGGCTCCGTGCCGTGCTGCCCGGGGGACGCCGTGTCCTGCCGTCGCCGCGCGGCCGGCCGGATTCCCGGCCACCCCGTGGTGATCAACAAAATGATGAGGCGAGGCTCGACGCGGTGAACGTGCTGGACATCCTGCTGCTGGTCGCCGCCGTGTGGTTCGCGGTCGTCGGGTATCGCCAGGGCTTCGTCGTGGGTGTGCTGTCGGTGATCGGCTTCCTGGGCGGCGGCCTCGTCGCCGTGTACGCCCTGCCGCTCATCTGGGACGCCCTGACGGACAACACTCCGGTCAGCACCACGGCGGCGGTCGTGGCGGTCGTCGTGGTCATCGTCTGCGCCTCGGTCGGCCAGGCCCTGACCACCCATCTCGGCAGCAGGCTGCGGGTGTTCATCACCTGGTCCCCGGCGCGCGCCCTGGACGCCACCGGCGGCGCGCTGGTCAACGTGGCCGCGCTGCTGCTGGTCGCCTGGCTGCTCGGCTCGCTCCTGGGCGGCACGACGATACCGACCGTCGGCAAGGAGGTCCGCAACTCCCGGGTGCTGTTCGGGGTGTCCGAGGTCATGCCCGCGCAGGCCGACACCTGGTTCACGGACTTCACCTCCGTCCTCGCGCAGAACGGCTTCCCGCAGGTCTTCAGCCCGTTCGCCAACGAGCCCATCACCGACGTACGGCCGCCGGACCCGGCCCTGCGCAACAGCGCGGTGGCCGAGCGCGCCAGACGCTCCGTCGTCAAGGTCGTCGGCACGGCGCGCAGTTGCGGCAAGGTGCTGGAGGGCAGCGGGTTCGTCTTCGGCGACCGCCGCGTCATGACCAACGCGCACGTCGTCGGCGGTGTCGACGAGCCCACCGTCCAGATCGGCGGCGAGGGCCGCAAGTACGACGCGAAGGTCGTGCTCTACGACTGGCACCGCGACATCGCCGTGCTCGACGTGCCCGCTCTCAGGGCGCCCGCCCTGCGGTTCACGGACGGCGACGCGCGCAGCGGCGACGGCGCGATCGTGGCCGGCTTCCCGGAGAACGGGTCGTACGACGTGCGGGCCGCGCGGGTGCGCGGGCGCATCACCGCCAACGGCCCGGACATCTACCACCGCGGCACCGTCCGCCGTGACGTCTACTCGCTGTACGCGAAGGTCCGCCAGGGCAACTCCGGCGGCCCGCTGCTGACGCCCGAGGGGCGGGTGTACGGCGTGGTGTTCGCCAAGTCGCTCGACGACGCCGACACCGGTTACGCGCTCACGGCGGACGAGATCCAGCAGGACATCGCCAGGGGCCGTACCGCGAACCAGCAGGTGGGCAGCGACAACTGCGCGCTGTAGCCGGTGTGGTCAGCCGCGCGGGTGACGCAGGCGTACGGAGACCCAGCGGGCGCGGCGGCGCAGAATGCGCGGAATGCCCACCCGTGGGTCCGTGCCCGTCGGCCGCGGGGCTCCCACGTGGGAGCCCGGACCGCTCGCCGAACGGCGGGTGCGTGCTACGTCACTGTAGTCGTGCGTCCAGCCCATACCCCGACCTCTGCCCCCGCCCCAAGGTCGATAACCGCCCGCGGGCGACCCAATTGGCCTATGCGCCGGGCAAGTGGCCGTTCGTAGGACAGATGTTCACGTTCGGATACCGGTCGCGCTCAGCGGTCCGGCTCGGGGTCCCTGAGCCAGTTGACGAGTTCGGTGGAGAACGCGACCGGGTCCTCCTCGTGCGGGAAGTGGCCGAGTCCGTCGAACAGGCGCCAGCGGTACGGCGCCTCGACGTACTCCCCGGAGCCGGCCGCGCTGCGGGTGCGCACCACGGGGTCGAGGGAGCCGTGCAGATGCAGCGTGGGGACGCGCACGGGCCGCTTCATCCTGCGGTAGAACTGGATCCCGTCCGGACGCGCCAGCGAGCGCACCAGCCAGCGGTACGGCTCGATGGAGCAGTGCGCCGTCGAGGGGATGCAGATCGCCCGGCGGTACATCTCCACCGCCTCGTCGTCCGGCAGCCGCGGCCCCGACCAGTCACGTACCAGACGGGCCACCAGGGCGCCGTCGTCGGCGGTGAGCCGGCGCTCGGGCAGCCACGGGCGCTGGAAGCCCCAGATGTACGAACTCGCCGCCGTCTGGCGGGCGTCGGCGAGCATCGCGGAGCGCCAGCGGCGCGGGTGCGGCATGGAGGCCACGGCGAGGCGCCGTACGAGCTTGGGGCGCATCGCCGCCGCCGTCCACGCCAGATAGCCGCCGAGGTCGTGGCCGACCAGGGCGGCGTCGGGCTCGCCGAGGGAGCGGATCACGCCGGTGATGTCGAGGGCGAGATTGGCCGGGTCGTAGCCGCGCGGGGTGCGGTCGCTGCCGCCCACGCCGCGCAGGTCCATCGCCACGGCCCGGAAGCCGGCGTCGGCGAGGGCGGTCAGCTGGTGCCGCCATGCCCACCAGAACTGCGGGAAGCCGTGCAGCAGCAGCACCAGCGGCCCGTCGCCGAGCTCGGCGATGTGGAAGCGCGCTCCGTTGGCGGCGACGTCCCGGTGGGTGACCTTGCGGCCGCCGGGGAGGTCGATCCGTACGATCTGCGCCGGCTGGGTCGATTGCGCCGAAGGGGTGGCGGGCTCCGTCATGAGGACGAGCGTGCCACAGCCTCGATCGCCTGGGGGGACCGGTCCTCGAGAGCGGGGGTCTCGGGGCGCGGATGCGGCTTGGCCTTCTGCAGCACCCCGGCCGTCTCCTTCATCGAAGCGGCCACCTTCTGCGGGCCCTTGCTCTTCTTGGCCTTCTTCGCGAACACCACGCCGATCAGGGCGAGAGCGCCGGCGACTAGGACGTTGGCGGCGAAGGACAGCAGGAAGCAGACCGCGAGGTTCCAGCCGCTCCAGGTCCGGATCCCGTACGCGAGCGCGAAGTTGAGCATCGGCAGGGAGAACAGCAGCAGCACGCCGGCCGCGCTGAACGCGCCGCCGCTGGTCGCGCCCCGCTTGACGTCCTGCTTCAGCTGGGCCTTGGCCAGCGCGATCTCGTCGTGCACCAGCGCCGACATTTCGGTCGTCGCCGAGGCGAACAGCTGGCCGATGCTGCGTTCGGCGCCGACCGGGCTGCCGTCGGGTGCGCTCATCGCGGTCTCCCTCTCCTGCTCCTGCGTGGACTCGGCCGCGCTTCTTCGCGGCCTGTCCTTTGTACCGTCCGTCTTTTGTACTGTCCCGTCAGATCATGCCGGACTGTCCTTCTCCCCGCCTGCCCCGCCTGGTACTTCGGCAAGCCGCTTTGCCCGTTCGGCGGCCTTCTCGCGGGCGATACGGCGGTGTTCGGCGGCCCTGCGCTCCAGGATGGCGGCCATCCGCAGGTGGTAGTCGGGGTCGTCCTGCTCGTACACGTCGGGGATGCCGTCGAGGTCGTCGTCCCGCTCCTCGGCCTCCCACAGCTGCCGGTAGCGGGCGTTGCGCACCTTCAGCAGGACCGTGGCGAGCCCCGCCGCGATCACGGAACCGGCCAGGACGGCTGCCTTGACCTCGTCGGTGAGCGCCGCGTCGCCCTGGAAGGCGAGCTCGCCGATCAGCAGGGAGACGGTGAAGCCGATCCCGGCGAGCGTGGCCAGGGCGAAGACGTCGGCCCAGGCCAGGTCGTCGCTGAGCGAGGCCCGGGTGAAGCGTGCCGTGAGCCAGGTCCCGCCGAAGATGCCGGCCGCCTTGCCGACGACCAGGCCGAGTACGACGCCCAGCGTCTCGGGCCTGGTGAACACGTCCGCGAGCGCCCCGCCCGATATCGACACACCGGCGCTGAACAGGGCGAACAGCGGCACGGCCAGGCCCGCCGACAGGGGGCGCACGAGGTGTTCGACGCGCTCGCCCGGGGAGTGGTCCTCGCCCTCGCGCGTGGTGCAGCGCAGCATGAGCCCCATCGCGACGCCCGCGATCGTGGCGTGCACGCCGCTGTTGTACATCAGCGCCCAGATGACCAGCGCCAGCGGCACATACACGTACCACCCGCGTACGCCCCATCGCAGCAGCAGCCAGAAGAGGGCGAGACCGGCGACGGCCCCGCCGAGCGCGGCGAAGTTCAGGTGGCCGGTGAAGAAGACCGCGATGATCAGGATCGCGAACAGGTCGTCGACGACCGCGAGGGTCAGCAGGAAGGCGCGCAGCGCGCCGGGCAGCGAGGTGCCGATGACCGCGAGCACGGCGAGCGCGAAGGCGATGTCGGTCGCGGTGGGCACCGCCCAGCCGGACTGCGCGCCGCCTCCCACGAGGTTGGTCAGGGCGTAGACGGCGGCGGGCATCGCCATGCCGCACAGCGCGGCCACGACCGGTAGCGCGGCGGCTCTGGAATCCTTGAGGTCGCCGGCGACCAGTTCGCGCTTGAGCTCGATCCCGGCGACGAAGAAGAACACGGCGAGGAGTCCGTCGGCGGCCCAGTGCTCGACCGAGAGGTCGAGGCCGAGGGCGGCGGGACCGAAGTGGAAGTGGGCGACGCTCTCGTAGCTGCCGTGCAGGGCCGGGAGATTCGCCCAGACGAGGGCGGCGATCGCGGCGAGGAGCAGCAGGACGCCGCCGACCGTCTCGGTGCGCAGCGCCTCCGCGACGAAGTTCCGCTCGGGCAGGGACAGACGTCCGAGGACTTTGCGGGCGGGGGTGGTGCGGGGCGCGGCCACGGGAACCTCCGGTCGGTGGGCATGATCGATCGCGTGCCGACCAGACTTCCCGGCGCACCTGAGGAGCTTCAGCCTGAGCTGGAGCCGCTTGTTGAGTTGTCGCTCTGCCTAACTTACCCAAGGTGCGGCGGGGCGGGCCCGTCGTACTCCCGGCGGGCGCCGAAGGCGCGGACGCGGGAGGCGAGCACGCGGGAGGCGAGCGAGCCCGCGGAAGGCGAGCACGCGGAAAGGGCACCCGGCGCGTGTGCGACCGGGTGCCCCTTCCGGATCCGGCTCAGTCCTCGCTCGACGCCGCCGGGAGCTTGGCCTGGATGAGGTCCATGACCGTGGAGTCCGTCAGCGTGGTGACGTCTCCGAGCTGCCGGTTCTCCGCCACGTCGCGCAGCAGGCGCCGCATGATCTTCCCCGAGCGGGTCTTCGGCAGCTCCGCCACCGGCAGGATCCGCTTCGGCTTGGCGATCGGGCCGAGCGTGCTGCCCACGTGGTTGCGCAGCTCGGCGACCAGGTCCTCGGTCTCCGCCGCCGTACCGCGCAGGATCACGAAGGCGACGATCGCCTGCCCGGTCGTCTCGTCGGTCGCGCCGACCACGGCCGCCTCGGCGACCGAGGGGTGGGAGACGAGCGCGGACTCGACCTCGGTGGTGGAGATGTTGTGCCCGGACACCAGCATCACGTCGTCGACCCGGCCGAGCAGCCAGATGTCGCCGTCGTCGTCCTTCTTCGCCCCGTCACCGGCGAAGTACCGGCCCTCGAAGCGGGACCAGTAGGTGTCGAGGAAGCGCTGGTCGTCGCCCCAGATGGTGCGCAGCATCGACGGCCACGGCTCGGTCAGCACCAGGTAGCCGCCACCGCCGTTGGGCACTTCATTGGCCTCGTCGTCCACCACGGTGGCCGAGATGCCCGGCAGCGGCCGCTGCGCGGAGCCCGGCTTGGCGTCGGTCACGCCCGGCAGCGGGGAGATCATGATGCCGCCGGTCTCGGTCTGCCACCACGTGTCGACGACCGGGGTGCGGTCCCCGCCGATGTTCTTGCGGTACCAGATCCACGCCTCCGGGTTGATCGGCTCGCCGACCGAACCGAGGACGCGCAGGGAGGACAGGTCGAACTTCGCGGGGATCTCGTCGCCCCACTTCATGAACGTACGGATCGCGGTCGGCGCCGTGTAGAGGATCGTGACGCCGTACTTCTGCACGATCTCCCAGAAGCGGCCCTGGTGCGGGGTGTCGGGCGTGCCCTCGTACATCACCTGCGTCGCGCCGTTGGCCAGCGGGCCGTAGACGATGTACGAGTGGCCGGTGACCCAGCCGACGTCCGCGGTGCACCAGAAGACGTCGGTCTCGGGCTTGAGGTCGAAGACCGCCCAGTGGGTGTAGGCGACCTGCGTGAGGTAACCGCCGGAGGTGTGCAGGATGCCCTTCGGCTTCCCCGTGGTGCCCGAGGTGTAGAGGATGAACAGCGGGTGCTCCGCGCCGAACGCCTCCGGAGTGTGCTCGGCGGACTGGCGGCCCACCGCGTCGTGCCACCAAACGTCCCGGCCCTCGGTCCAGGCGACCTCCTGGCCGGTGCGGCGGACCACGAGCACGTTGCGCACGTTGTCCACGCGGCCGACGGCCTCGTCGACGGCCGGCTTCAGGGCGGAGGGCTTGCCTCGCCGGTAGCCGCCGTCCGCCGTGATCACCACGCGTGCGTCGGCGTCCTGGATGCGGGTGGCGAGCGCGTCGGCGGAGAAGCCGCCGAAGACGACGGAGTGCGTCGCGCCGATCCGGGCGCAGGCGAGCATCGCCACCGCGGCCTCGGGGATCATCGGCAGGTAGATCGCGACCCGGTCGCCCTTCTGGACGCCCAGCTCCACCAGGGCGTTCGCGGCCCTGGACACCTCGTCCTTGAGCTCGGCGTAGGTGATGGCCCGGCTGTCGCCGGGCTCGCCCTCGAAGTGGATCGCGACCCGGTCGCCGTGGCCGGCCTCCACATGCCGGTCCACGCAGTTGTACGTCACGTTGAGCGTGCCGTCCTGGAACCACTTGGCGAACGGCGGGTTCGACCAGTCGAGGGTCTCGGTCGGCTCCTTGGCCCAGGTCAGCCGGCGGGCCTGCTCGGCCCAGAAGCCGAGCCTGTCAGCCTTGGCCTGTGCGTACGCCTCCGCCGTGACGTTGGCGCCCGCGGCCAGGTCAGCCGGGGGCGCGAACCTGCGCTCTTCCTTGAGCAGGTTGGAGAGGGAAGAACGCTCGCTGTCTGCCATCGCACACCGTCCCAGTGGTTTAGACCATAGTCGCGGGCTGATTCTCCGGGCCACAGCAGGCAGGGTCAACCCACCCCCATCCTGACACCGAGCCCTACCCCGAGACCACGAGCAACGGCCTCCGGGGGTTCAGACCACGGACAGCGGGCCGTCCGATTCGGAACGGCCCTCCGCCCGCCGCCGCGAGTACGCCCCGCCGGGCGTGTCGCACTGGTGGGGCCTGTCGCCCGGCGGGGGCGGGTCTCACACGTTCGTCCGCCGGTCCTCCGTCGCCGCCACTCCCGTGAACACCATGTCGCCGTCCGCCTCCGCGAGCAGATAGGCCTGCGCCTCGCCCACGTGGAAGTACATTCCGTTCAGCTCGAGCAGGCCCGCGCGCAGGGCCCGGTCAACACAGCCGTGGGCGCGCAGGTGCTCCAGCTGCTGCACGATGTTGGCCAGGCACAACCGCTCGGCTTCGTCGACGGGCCGCTGGTCCGTCTCGTCGGCGGCACGTGAAGCGATCTGCTCGGCCGGCCGGAGTCCGGGGCCGTCACCGAGGGCCGTCCGCTCCAGGCTGGGCAGCCCGTGCCGCAGCCACCTCCCGAGCGGGGTGCGGGGGAGAGGCCCGGCCCCGTGACCCGGGCCGGAGCCGAGCAGGGCCTGCATCGCCCCGCATCCGGAGTGGCCGCACACCGTGATGGAGCGCACCCCGAGCACCTCCACCGCGTACTCGATCGCCGCCGCCACCGAGTCGTCCCCGCCCTCCTCGTCCGGTGGCGGCACGAGGTTGCCCACGTTGCGTACGACGAACAGATCGCCCGGGCCGCTCGCGGTGATCATCGAGGTGACCAGCCGCGAGTCGGCGCAGGTGAGGAAGAGCTGGGACGGCCGCTGCCCCTCGCGCGCCAGCCGCGCCAGTTCCTCGCGCACATGGGGTGCGGTGGCGCGCTGGAACGTGCTGAGGCCGTGCGCGAGCCGGGGTGTGCGCGGGCCGCCCTCGCACTGGTGGTTGCGCCAGGGCGTCCACGGCCGGCAGCGGCAGCCCGTACCGTCCGGGGCGGCGGGCTCGGCGATGCGGACTCCGGCCCGGCGGCCGGTGAGTTTCACGGAGCCGCCCTGCGCGGTGTGCGTGCGCTGCCAGTCCTGCAGCGACTCGTACGCCGCGTGGTCCATGAACGAGCCGTCCAGCTCGACGACCGAGTCGGCCCCGTGGGGCACGAGATGCAGGGCCCGGCTGAGCCGAGGCACCGCGAGGAACGTCAACTGCCCTCGTACTCGTACGTGATGGACTCCTTCCCGCTCGTCGTGGGTGATGCGGGTGCGCGCGAGGCGGTGCAGGGCGACGGCGACGGCCACGGCGATCCCGAGGGCCACGCCCTGGAGGACGCCGAGCGCGACCACGCCGAGGGTGGTGGCGGCGTACACCAGCACCTCGCGGTGGCGGGTCACCGTGCGGATGTGGTGCAGGGACACCATCTGGATGCCGACGGCCATCACCAGGGCGGCGAGCGAGGCGAGCGGGATGTGCTCCAGGATCGGGACCATCAGCAGCGCGGCGGCCACTACGAGAACGCCGTGCAGCATCGTGGAGTTCCGGCTCACGGCACCGGCGCGCACATTCGCCGTGCTCCGCACCGCCACGCCGGCGACCGGCAGTCCGCCGAGCGCTCCGGAGACGACGTTGGCGGCGCCCTGGCCGAGCAGTTCCCGGTCCAGGTCCGAGCGTGCGGGGCGGGCGGCCGTGCCCGGGCGGCCCGCGGCCAGCTTGTCCACGGCCACGGCGCCGAGCAGTGACTGCACGCTGCAGACCAGCGTGGTGCTGAGTACCGCGGCGGCCAGCCCGAGGACGGGGCCCCGCGGAAGTCCGGCCAGCGCGTGGCTGCTCCAGGAGGGGAGGTCGACCCTGGGCAGGGCCAGCCCGGCGAGGGTGGCCACCGCGGTGGCGCCGGCGACGGCGACGAGCGCGGCCGGCACCCGGCGCAGCAGCAGGCCGGGCCGGCCGGGCAGCCGCGGCCAGAGCAGCAGCAGGGCCAGGGTCAGGGCGCCGGCGGCGAGCGCGGCGGGGTCGAGGGAGGCCAGCTGGGCGGGGAGCGCGCGCAGGTTGGCGGTAACGGAGCTCTGCGGATTGCCGCCGAGGACGATGTGCAGCTGGGCCACGGCGATGGTCACGCCGATACCGGCGAGCATGCCGTGCACGACGGCGGGGCTGACGGCGAGTGCGCCGCGGGCCACGCGCAGGCAGCCGAGGAGCAGTTGGGCGAGGCCGGCGAGAACGGTGATGGCGCAGGTCGTGCGCCATCCGTAGCGGTGGATCAGATCGGCGGTGACCACCGTGAGGCCCGCGGCGGGGCCGCTGACCTGCAGGGGGCAGCCGCCGAGCCGTCCGGCGACGAGTCCGCCGACGGCGGCGGCCACGAGGCCCGCCTGGAGGGGGGCACCGGTGGCGAGGGCGATGCCGAGGGACAGGGGCAGGGCGATCAGGAAGACCGCGACGGCGGCGGACAGATCGGCGCCCGCCGGGCGTGGCCGGCGCGTGCACCGGGGCGGGCTGTGGGGCGGGTGGGATCGCTCGGTCCGCGCGGCGTCGGTGGTGCTGGTGGGGGCGCAGGACGACATGTTCCGGTCTCCTCCGATCAGCAGGGATCAGCCGAATCAACGCTGGGTAAAGCGAGCGTAATGCAACGTAAAGTTCGTCTCTGAATTTTTGGCGCGAATGGATTATCGAATCACCTCGAAGGGTGAAGTGAGCTTTTTATCGGCTTGTCGTATTAATTCCGCCTCCTCTCCGTGCGACCTTGGCGGCGCTGCCGGCCCCGCCCGGCACACCACCAGCACGCGCCGTCTCGGCGTTGGACGAGAGAAGGAAGAAGGTGGGCGGAACATGGCCGCCACCCAGAGGATCGCCGCGGGGGTCGTCGCCGCCGCGGCCTGCGCCTCGTCGCTCGCCGGTTGTGCGAGCGGTACGAACGCTCCCCCCAAACAAGGCGCGCACGGCGCACAGAAGGGCGCGCCGGCGCCAGGGAGCGTCGTCCGTCTGATCGGGGACGGGTCGACCGCGTACACCGGAGCACAGCCTCACCTGCCCAGACCCGAGCGGCTCAAGTCCGGGGAGAAGCCCCCGCAGTTCGTCGTGTTCTCCTGGGACGGCGCGGGTGAGGACAGCCAGAAGCTGTTCTCCCACTTCCGCAAGGTGGCCAAGGCCAACAACGCGACGATGACGTACTTCCTCAGCGGCGTGTACATGCTGCCGGAGGAGAAGCGCGACCTGTACCGCCCGCCGCAGCACGCGCCGGGCAGCTCGGAGATCGGCTTCAACGACGAGAAGGGCATCGCCGACACCGCCAAGCAGGTGCGCCTGGCCTGGCTGGAGGGCAACGAGATCGGCACCCACTTCAACGGCCACTTCTGCGGCCCCGACGGCGGGGTGGGCCAGTGGTCGGTCGACGAGTGGAAGAGCGAGATCGCCCAGGCCAAGGACTTCGTGAAGACCTGGAAGACCAACAGCGGCCTGAAGAACCTGGCCCCGCTGCCTTTCGACTACGACAAGGAGCTCATCGGCGCCCGCACGCCCTGCCTGGAGGGCCAGAAGAACTTCATGAAGGCGGCGAGCCAGCTCGGCTTCCGCTACGACAGCAGCGGGGTGAACGACCAGATCTGGCCGAAGAAACGTTACGGCCTGTGGGACCTGTCCATGCAGCTTGTGCCGTTCCCCGGCCACACCTTCGAGCAGCTGACCATGGACTACAACTTCATGGTCAACCAGTCCGGCACCCGGACCCAGGGCGACCCCGACAAGTTCGACTACTGGGGCGACCAGATGCGCGACGGCCTGCTCAAGGGCTTCTACCGGGCCTACGACGGCAACCGCGCGCCCCTGGTCATCGGCAACCACTTCGAGTCCTGGAACGGCGGCACCTACATGCGCGCCGTCGAGGACGTCGTGAAGGAGGTGTGCAACAAGCCCGAGGTGCGCTGCGTCTCCTTCCGGCAGCTGGCCGACTGGCTGGACGCCCAGGACCCGCAGACCCTCGCCAAGCTGCGCGAGCTGAAGGTCGGCGAGACCCCGAAGCAGGGCTGGGCGTCCTTCCTGTCGGGACGGCCCGCCCCGGCACCCAAGGGCGTGCCCGGGGCACCCAGGCCCTAGGTGTATTGATCACGAGCGTTGTTGACGCTCGCTGGGCTTGATCATGGCGAAGACCTCCGGTGTGGTGGAGCTG
>NZ_BMVJ01000010.1:272553-284772 GCF_014650655.1 Streptomyces anandii JCM 4720 | reverse complement strand
CTGCACCGACACCGGCGCGTCCCCGCCCACCGCCACGGACCCGACCTGGATCTGCCGGCTCTTGCGGCGCTCGGCGATCGGCCGGGCCGGTACCTCGGGGACGCCCAGGGGAACGGCGGTCATGACGTCAGCCCTGGCTTCCGGAGACCGTCTCGCGCATCGCGCGCAGGGACTCCTTGAGGGACCCCATGGTGGCGAGCACGGCGGTGGGCTCGTAGCCGCAGTGCGCCATGCAGTTGGCGCAGCGCGGGTCCTTGCCGCGGCCGTACTTGTCCCAGTCGGTGTCCTCGATGAGCTCGCGGTAGGTCGGGACGTAGCCGTCGCTCATCAGGTAGCAGGGGCGCTGCCAGCCGAAGAGCGAGTAGTTGGGGATGGCCCAGGCGGTGCACGGGAAGTCGACCTTGCCCTCGAGGAAGTCGAGGAACAGGGGCGAGTGGTTGAGCCGCCAGCGGCGCCGGTTGCCGCCCGCGAAGGCCTTCTTGAACAGCTCGCGGGTCTGCTCGACGCCCAGGAAGTGCTCCTGGTCGGGCGCCTTCTCATAGGCGTAGGCGGGCGAGATCATCATCTCGTCGACCTTGAGGTCGTCGTTGAGGTAGTTGAGGACCTCGACGACGGTCTGCGGGGTGTCGGTGTTGAAGAAGGTGGAGTTGGTGGTGACCCGGAATCCGCGCCGCTTGGCCTCCTTGATGGCCTCCACCGCCTCGTCGAACACGCCCTCCTTGGCCACCGACTCGTCGTGCCGCTCACGCAGCCCGTCGATGTGCACGGCGAAGGCGAAGTACGGCGAGGGCTTGAACTTGTCGATCTTCTTGCGCAGCAGCATGGCGTTGGTGCACAGGAAGACGAACTTCCGGCGGGCCACCAACTGGCGCACGATCTCGTCGATCTGAGGGTGCATCAGGGGCTCGCCGCCCGCGATGGACACCATGGGCGCCCCGGACTCCAGCACGGCTCCCACCGCCTGCGCGACCGGCATGCGCTGCTTGAGCACCCCGGCCGGGTGCTGGATCTTGCCGCAGCCCTCGCACGCGAGGTTGCACGCGAAGAGCGGCTCCAGCTCCACGATCAGCGGGAACTTGTCCCGCCGGCGCAGCTTCTGTTCGGCCAAGTATGTAGCGACCTTGATGGACTGGCGCAGCGGCATGGCCATCTGGCTCACCTCCTGGGGAGCAGCACATTACGGTGCCATTCGAAGAAAGTCGGTAGAACGGAGCGGAGAACGCGGAAAGCCGATATTCCACCGCGCACTGTGCCGATCCGGACGAGTTCGTGTTCCGGGGCGTCCACGACCACCCGGACGGCCGCAACCGGGCGCGTGCCGGCGCGCACGGCGGCCAGCAGCGTGGCCGCCGACTCCATGTCGACCGCGATGGCGCCGGTGGCGCGCAGCTCGGACCGCTCGGGTCCGCGCACGACGTGGTCGGAGCCGGTGAGCGGCCCGGTGTGGACGGTACGCCCGGGAAGGGTGCGGGCGAGCTCCTTGACGAGCGGTTCGGTGCCGACGCAGGTGACGGTGGAGCGCGGGTCGCGGGTCTCCTCGGCGACGACCAGGTCGCCGGGGTGCATGCCCGGCGCCAGTCCGGCGCAGAAGCCCGTGGCGAGCACGGCCGCGCCCTCGAGAGGCGGCGTGGCCAGGGCCCGGGAGACGGACCGCTCGGCCGCCCGGGGTCCCATGCCGGTGCGGACGACGGTCACGGGCCCGCCCGCGCCGCTCCCGTCGCCCAGGCGCAGGGCGAGGTGCTCGATGCCGAGCGCGCAGGCGATCAGCAGCGGGGCCGGGGCGGGCTGAGTGCTCATTCAGCTCCCCTTGGCCTCGGCGCGGGGCTGTTCCTGGCGTACCTTGTCGGCGAACGGCTCGCCGTGGACATAGCGGCCGAGCGCGGTGAGCGGGAAGACCTGCCGGTAGAGGTGGTAGTTGATGGAGAAGTCCCAGGGGAAGCCGGTGCCGGTGAAGTAGGGCTCGTCCCAGGAGCCGTCCTCGCGCTGGGTGGCCGCCAGCCACTCCACACCGCGCTCGACGGCCTTGGAGCCGCGCTCCCCCGCCGCGAGCAGCGCCATCAGCGCCCACGCGGTCTGCGAGGCGGTGGAGGCACCCTTGCCGCTCCACTGCCTGGCGTCGTGGTAGGAGCGCAGGTCCTCGCCCCAGCCTCCGTCGTCGTTCTGCACGCTCTCCAGCCAGGCCACCGCCCGGCGGATCGCCGGGTGGGAGCCGGGCAGGCCGGCGGCGGTCAGGGCGGGGACGACGGACCCGGTGCCGTAGAGGTAGTTGACGCCCCAGCGGCCGAACCACGAGCCGTCCGGCTCCTGTTCGGCCAGCAGCCACTCGATGCCGCGCCGGGTGCGCGGGTCGTGGGAGTAGCCCTCGACCGCGAGCATCTCCACGACGTGCGCGGTGACGTCGGCCGACGGCGGGTCGATGACCTCGCCGAAGTCGCAGAACGGCAGCCGGTTGGGGAAGGGGCTGGTGTTGTCGACGTCGAAGGCGCCCCACGCGCCGTTCCTCGACTGCATGCCGAAGTTCCAGCGGACGCCGCGCCCGATGGCCTTGTCCACCCGCTCGGGGTCGTGGTGCCTGACCCGGCGCAGGGCGAGGACGACCTCGGCGGTGTCGTCGATGTCGGGGTAGTTGTCGTTGTGGAACTCGAACGCCCAGCCGCCGGGCGGCAGTCCGGGCCGGCGCACCGACCAGTCGCCGGGGCGCACGATCTGTTCGCCGAGCATCCAGTCGGCGGCCTTGACCAGTTGCGGGTGGTCGGCGGGCAGCCCGGCGTCGGCGAGCGCGATGGTGGCCAGGCAGGTGTCCCAGACCGGCGACTGGCAGGCCTCGATCATCCGGGCGCCGTCCTCGCGCCGTACGGCGAAACGGTCCAGCGACTCCAGGCCCGCTCGCATCACCGGGTGGTTGAGGTCGTAGCCCATCAGGTGCAGGGCGATGACGGAGTAGACGGCCGGGGGCTGGATGCCGCCCCAGCACCCGTCGTTCTCCTGGCGTTCGATGATCCAGCGGGTGGCGGTGTGCATCGCGGCCCGGCGCATCCGCTTGGGGGCGACCTTGCGGTAGGCGTGCAGGGCCTTGTCGATGCGCTGGAAGGCGCCGTCCCAGGTGGCGGCCGGGGCCAGGGGCCTGGCGGGGTTGGGGTCGGCGGGATCGGTGTGCAGTTCGTCCAGCGGGAAGGGCGCGGGGCGCACCGGGCGCTTGGCGGAGACGATGGTGAGGGGCACGATGGTCTGCCGTGCCCAGCAGCCGAAGTCGTAGATGTTGAGCGGCAGCCAGGTGGGGAACCAGATCAGCTCGGGCGGGAGTTCGGGCAGGTCCTCCCACTTCCACCAGCCGAACAGGGCCAGCCAGATGCGGGTGAAGACACGCGAGGCGGCGATGCCGCCCCGGGCGCGGACCCAGGCGGAGGCCTTCGCCATGTGGGGGGCGTCGGGCGCGTCGCCGGCCAGGCGGAGGGCGACGTAGGCCTCGATGGTGGTGGACAGTTCGCCGGGGCCGCCGTAGAAGGTGGCCCAGGTGCCGTCCTCGCGCTGCTCGCCGCGGATGAAGAGGGCGGCGGCGCGGGTGGTGTCCTCGTCGGGGATGCCGAGGAACTGGCGCAGCAGCAGGTCCTCGGCGTCCATCGTGACGTTGGTCTCGAGGTCGCCCTTCCACCAGCCCTCGGCGTCCTGCTGCGACAGGAGGAAGTCGGTGGCGCGCCGGACGGCGTGTGCGGCGGCTTCTTGTACCCCGGCCGCCACGGGGGTGGTGAGTACGGTTTCGCTGGCCGCGGCAGCGCGGGGCGGCATGGTGGCCCCGGTGCTTCCGTCGGTCGTCGCTGTCATGGCTTCCCCTTCGTGCAGTCGTGCGAGTCGTGCTGCTGTGGGTCCGCCGTCGGCCGGTGCCTGAAACCTCAGGGCGCCGGCCGGCGACTACGCGAGGCTGTTTCGGGCGATGGCGATCATCTCTTTCGTACGACGACGAAGTCGGCGAGCGCCGTGAACGCGGCCCGCACCTGCTCGGGCATGTCCACGGCGTCAAGGGCTTCGATGGCGATGGTGTGCTGACGGCGCGCCTCCTGGGCCGTCCACTCGCGGCCCCCCGCCTCCTCGATGAGGGCGGCGCGGGCCGCGAACTCCTCCTCGGAGAAGTTCTCGAAGTCGCTGCTCTTGGCGTCGGCGGCGAGGATCTCGCCGAGCCGCTCGGAGGCGTCTCCGCCCGCGGCGAGCGCGGCCACGACCGGCAGTGACTTCTTGCGCTGGCGCAGATCGCTCCAGGTCTGCTTGCCGGTGGCCTCCGGGTCGCCCCAGATGCCGAGGAGGTCGTCGACGGCCTGGAAGGCGAGGCCGAGGTGGTAGCCGTACTTCTCCAGGGTGTCGGCCGTGCGGTCGTCGGCGCCGCCGAGGACGGCGCCGATGGAGCAGGCGCAGGCGAGCAGGGCGCCGGTCTTGTTGCCCTCCATCTCCAGGCACTCCTCGACGGTGACCCGGTCGCGGTGCTCGTAGGAGATGTCCTGCGCCTGACCGTCGATCAGGGCGCGGGTGGCGGTGGTCAGGCGGCGGGCGGCGCGGCCGGCCTCGACCGTGCCGAGTTCGAGGAGGACCTCGTTGGCCAAGGCGAACAGTGCGTCGCCGACCAGGATGGCCTGGGCGGGGCCGTGCACCTTCCAGACGGTGTCGCGGTGCCGGCGCTGCTCGTCGCCGTCCATCAGGTCGTCGTGCAGCAGGGAGAAGTTGTGGACCAGTTCCACGGCGACCGCGCCGGGCACCCCGGCCTCGGGGGCGGCGCCGGTGACCTCGGCGGAGAGGACGGCCAGGGCGGGGCGGACGGCCTTGCCGCCGTCGCCGTGCGCCGGGTTGCCCGCGGCGTCGATCCAGCCGAAGTGGTAGGCGGCGACGGTGTCCATGGGAGGGGCCAGGCGGTCCACGGCCGCCCGCAGGACGGGCGTGGCCAGGGTCCGGCCGCGCTCCAGCAGCGCGGTCACGTCCACCGCGGTCCCTCGAGCGGGGCTCGAAGCCGGGGGCACAGTGGGCACAGTCTCTCCTCTTGTCGCGGTGCCGGGGGTGCGGGGGCCTGCCGCCGGCTGCTGATCGAGCGTCATGCCGCCGCCTCCTCGGAGGCGAACAGGCGGCTGGGGCGGGGCCGGCCGAGGGCGCCGAGGGCGGCGTCGGCCGCGCTGACACCGCTGCGGACCGCACTCTCCATGGTCGCGGGCCACCCGGTGGCGGTCCACGCTCCGGCCAGGTACAGGCCGGGTGCCTTGGTGCGGGCGCCGGGCCGCAGCCGACCGACGCCGGGGGTGGGGGCGAACGTGGCCGTGCGCTCCCGGGTCACGAAGAAGTCCGTCACCTCGGCGCCGCGGGTACGGGGCAGCAGTCGCGCCAGTTCCGGCAGATAGCGCTCGCGCAGTTCGGCGACGGGCGTGTCGATCTCGTCCTGGGCCACCGACTGGGACAGGGCCAGGTACTGACCGTGCCTCAGTCCGGAGGCGGCGGTGCGGTCGAAGACCCACTGCACGGGGGTGCCCAGGGCGGCGAAGAAGGGCCGGGCGAGGACCTCGCGGTCGTAGACGACGTGGATGTTGAGGATGGGCGCGGTGCCGATGTCCAGCAGCCGCCCGGGGTCGTCCAGGGCGCCGGCCGGGAGCAGGTCGTGGGCCTCGCGCTGGGGTACGGCGAGGACGACGGCGTCGGCTTGGATGCTCTCGCCGGGAACCTGAACGCTCCAGCCGCCGTTTTCGTTTGTGGAGACGGAGGTGACGCGTGTACGGACCTCGGTACGCACGCCCGCGGAGTCGAGCGCCCTGCGGGCCAGCCGGTCGTGCAGTTCGCCCAGCGGGACGCGGGCCCAGCCGATGTCGGCCGCTCCCGGGTCGGACAGCAGACCGGTCTTGAACACCATCGCGGCGAGCCCCAGCGAGGCGTCGGAGGCGACCGCGTTGAGGGTGGCGACCCCGACCAGGTCCCACAGGGCCTCGACGGCACGCGCCGACTGACCGTGCGCGGTCAGCCAGCTGCCGAAGTCCTGCGCGTCCAGGGAGGGATCGGCGAGGTCGAGGCCCTTCAGCGCGAGCGCGGCCCGGCCCACGGCGGCCCGCTCGGCGAGCGAGAGGTGCGGATAGGTCGCCAGGCTGCGCCCGAGGTGCAGGGGTACGGGCAGCGGGTCGCGCCGCAGTCTGCCGAGCCGCCGTCCCTCGGGCTTGTCCACGTCGAGTACGGGCACGTCGAGGCGGTTCTGCAGGGGCGCCAGCGCGGCCCCGCCGATGCGGTCGAGGAACCAGCGGTAGGCGGTGCAGCAGCGCAGGTACACGTGCTGGCCGTTGTCGACGGTCAGGTCGCCGCGCTGGAAGGAGAAGGCGAGTCCGCCGAGGCGCGGCCGCCCCTCCAGCAGGGTGACCCGGACCCCGGCGTCGGCGAGGGCGAGCGCGCTGGTCAGCCCGGCGAGTCCGCCGCCGACCACGACGGCGTGCCGCCCCGGGCCGGTGCCTCGGTGCGGTCGCGGGGGGTCGGCGAGCGGCTTCTCGGAGTGTGTGCCGTCCGTCATGGTGCGCCCTCCCCTGTGCGCCCGCCGCGGTGGGCGGGTGCGCCGCGGCCGGCCGTTGCCGTCAGGGACGCCGTACGGCAGCGGAGGGTTGCCCGCCGTTTCCCTTCGGCGGCGTCCGACGTGACTGGATGGTCCATCAGGCGCGCCTCCTGACGGTCCGCCGGGTCACGTGCCGGGTGTCCAGCCCCGACAGTCCGCGCACGGCGACGTACGCCTTCTCACGTCCGGGCAGCGAGACCCGGCCGCGCAGCACGGCCTCCGGGTCGCGTTCGATGCGGTCGAGCAGGCGGCGGTAGATGCCGGCCATGGCGGCCACGCAGGCGCCGCTGCGGCGGTCCAGCATGGGCAGCAGCCGGTAGCCCTCGGCGAACAGGGTGCGGGCCCTGCGCACCTCGAAGTGCACCAGGCCCGCGAAGTCGGAGCCCTCCGGCGGTGTGGGCCCGTGGAATCCGGCCGAGCAGCCGAACTTGGCGAGGTCGTCGGCGGGCAGATAGGTGCGGCCACCCTCGGCGTCCTCGCGGACGTCCCTGAGGATGTTGGTGAGCTGGAGCGCGAGGCCCAGCGTGTCGGCGTACTCGGGGGCGCGTTCGGCGCCGCGCGCGCCGGGTTCGGTGCCGAACACGCCGAGCGAGAGCCGTCCGATGGCCCCCGCGACACACCGGCAGTAGACCTTCAGGTCGTCCCAGGTCTCGTAGGTCTCGCCGCGCACGTCCGCGAGGACGCCGTCGATCAGCTCGTCCAGGCCGCCGAGCGGGATCGGGAAGGCGCGGGCGGCGTGGGTGAGGGCGACCGCGACCGGGTCGGTGTCGTCCTCCGCGACGGCGCCGTCGCGGATCCTCCCGAGCAGCGCCCGGGTGTCGTCCAGCCGGGCGGCCTTGGCCTCGTCCGCCAGCGCGCCGTCGCCGATGTCGTCGACACGCCGGGAGAAGGCGTACAGCGCGGACATCGCCCGGCGCTTGGGGGCGGGCAGCAGCCTGATGCCGTAGGCGAAGTTGCGGGCCTGGCCCGAGGTGACGGCCTCGCAGTAGCTGTAGGCGGCGAGTACCGGTGCGGACACGTGCTCTTCCGACTCCACGGCCCGGATCACCCCTCTCCTCGCAGGGTCACGCCCACCTCACGCAGCAACTGGACCTTGCCGGGCTTGGGCGGGCCGGGAAGTACGTCGTAATCGGCGGCGGCGATCGCGCCGATCGCCGCCCTTCCCCCCGCCACGAACCCCGCGAGCAGCAGCCTCAGCCTGCCGTGGACGCTACCCACCAGGGGGGCGCCTTCATTCAGCAGAACGCGCGCGCGTTCCGCTTCGTAAGCGACCAGCGCGCGCACCGACGCGCCGGCGGTGGGTTCGGCGAGATCCGCCTCCTGGACGTGAAAGCGTTTCATGTCCTGGGCGGGCAGG
The DNA here is from genome assembly GCF_014650655.1 of Streptomyces anandii JCM 4720. Taxonomy (GTDB): domain Bacteria; phylum Actinomycetota; class Actinomycetes; order Streptomycetales; family Streptomycetaceae; genus Streptomyces; species Streptomyces anandii. The sequence continues at coordinate 276,856 of NZ_BMVJ01000010.1, read as the reverse complement.
TAGACACGGTCGCGTCCGAGGTCCTCGGCGACGTCCTGGAGGTGCTCGACGATCTGCAGGGCGGTGCAGACGGCGTCGGAGCGGCGGATCCGCTCGGGGGTCGAGGTGCCGGTGACGGCGAGGACGAGGCGGCCGACGGGGTTGGCGGACAGTTCGCAGTAGGCGAGGAGGTCGTCGTAGGTCTCGTACCGGGTGACGAGCTGGTCCTGGCGGTTGGCGGCGATCAGGCCGAGGAAGGGCTCGGGGGTGAGCCGGTGGCGGCGCACGGTGGGCTGGAGCCGGCGCAGCAGGGGGTGGCCGGGCGTGCCGTCGAACACCCGGCGCAGATCGGCCTCGAAGGCGTCCAGGAGGACCAGGCGGTCCTCGGCCTCGCCGGCCGGCACGCCGAGCAGCCGGGCGTCCGCGCCGCCCGGGGCCAGGTCGCCGTCGCCGATGTCGTCGACGAGGCGGGCGAAGCCGTAGACCGCCATGAGGTCGGTGCGCCACGCCCGGGGCAGGAAGAACGGTGCCACGGGGAAGTTCTCGCCCGCGGCCTTGTCGAGGGTGGCGCGTTCCGGATCCTGCGCCGTGTCCGTCCGCGTCATCGTCCGCTGCCTGGGGCGGGGACGGCACATGCTGCGTTGAGCTGGGGAGTTTCCGTAGCCATTGCCGTCACATCTCCCGTTCTACACTGCCGACCCAACACACACTATTTCGGACACGCCGCCCGGCCGTTCGCGGGGCGGCCCTGGCGCAGGGTGTCGCGCATTATCTCCCCACTTGCCGCTTTCCGGGACCGGTACAGCTTACGTTGTACAACGCACCGAGCTCGGTGGGGGGTGTTCTGCACATCACAACAACACACCGATTGGTGTCAAGATTCCTTCGCCCGGCGGGAGTTGACCTTTCCTTTGCAGACGCGGGCCCCGCCGGAAGCAGTTCCGGCGGGGCCCGGGCCGAGGACGGCTACTTGCCCGTGAACTTCTCGTACTCCTTGAGCACCTCTTCGGTGGGCCCGTCCATGCGGAGTTCCCCGCGTTCCAGCCACAACACCCGGTCACATGTGTCACGGATCGACTTGTTGTTGTGGCTGACGAGGAAGACGGTGCCGGCCTCCTTGCGCAGCTCCCGGATGCGGTCCTCGGAGCGCTTCTGGAACTTGCGGTCGCCGGTGGCCAGCGCCTCGTCGATCATCAGCACGTCGTGGTCCTTGGCGGCCGCGATGGAGAACCGCAGCCGGGCCGCCATGCCGGAGGAATACGTGCGCATCGGCAACGTGATGAAGTCGCCCTTCTCGTTGATGCCGGAGAAGTCGACGATCTCCTCGTAGCGCGACTTGATCTCCTCGCGCGACATGCCCATCGCCAGGCCGCCGAGGATGACGTTGCGCTCGCCCGTCAGGTCGTTCATCAGGGCCGCGTTGACGCCCAGCAGGGAGGGCTGGCCGTCGGTGTAGACCTTGCCCTTCTCGGCGGGCAGCAGGCCGGCGATGGCGCGCAGCAGGGTGGACTTGCCCGAGCCGTTGGAGCCGATCAGGCCGATGGCCTCGCCTCGGTAGGCGACGAAGGACACGCCGCGCACCGCGTGCACCTTGCGCACGCCCCGCTTGGCGTCGTCCTTGCCGCGCCCGACGATGCGGCTGAGGGCGGCGGTGGCGCTGCCCTTGCCGGACTTGGCGCCGTTGACCCGGTAGACGATGTGCAGCTCGTCCGCGATGACGGTGGGGACCCGCTCCCCGGCACGCGCGGCGCCCTGGGCGGTGTTCTGCTCAGCCACGGCCGTACCTCTCCTCCGCCTTCCAGAAGTACACGAAGCCGCCCGCGAAGACGGCCACCGCCCAGAACAGGGCGAGCGCCCAGACGTGCGGCGGCAGGTGGGAGGCGCCGTAGCCGTCGATCAGCGCGAAGCGGATGAGGTCCATGTAGACGGCGGCGGGGTTGGCCTGCATCAGACGGATGAACCACTCGGGCTTGCCGGCGAGCATGCCGCTGATGGAGAACATCACGCCCGAGGCGTACATCCAGGTACGCAGGATGAACGGCATGAGCTGGGCGAGGTCGGGGGTCTTGGCGCCCATCCGGGCCAGGATCATCGCCAGTCCGGTGTTGAACATGAACTGGAGCACCAGCGCCGGGACGATCAGCAGCCAGGACAGGCCCGGGTAGCTGCCGAAGGCGATCGTCACGACGAACACCACGATCATCGAGAACAGCAGCTGTTGGAGCTGCTGGAGCGCGAAGGAGATCGGCAGCGAGGCGCGCGGGAAGTGCAGCGCGCGCACCAGGCCCAGGTTCCCGGAGATCGCCCGCACACCGGCCATGACCGAGCTCTGGGTGAAGGTGAACACGAACACGCCGGTCACCAGGAACGGGATGTACGTGGACCGGTCCAGGCCGCGGCTGGCCTTGAGCAGCACGCCGAAGATGAAGTAGTACACGGCCGCGTTCAGCAGCGGGGTGGCCACCTGCCAGAGCTGGCCGAGCTTGGCCTGGCTGTACTGGGCGGTCAGCTTCGCCTGGGAGAAGGCGAGGATGAAGTGGCGCCGGCCCCAGAGCTGGCGGACGTACTCCATGAGCGCCGGCCGGGCGCCACTGACGGACAGCCCGTACTTCGCGGCGAGCTCGGCCGCGGTGAGGCCCTCGTCGGGCGACGGGGCCGCCCCGAGGGCGACGCCGCCGTCATGCGTTGTCTCACTCACAAGTGGATACTTTCGTCTTCGAGATGCGCGGCCCGTGCGGTTCCACGGGCGTCACGCGGGCGCGGGCCGGGCGCGGCCCGGTGCTCCCAGGAAACGAGCTTGTCAGATCACCGGCGGCCGGCCCAGCCGGGTGAGCCGCCACACCGTCCGCCACCGCATGGGCCGGCGCGGTCCGCACGGGGTGGTCCAGCCCTCCCGGAAGCCGCCGAACCAGGCCTTCAGAGCCGGGCCCGAGGGGCGCCGGGCGAGCGTGAGCAGCAGCCATACCCCCAGGTAGACGGGCACCAGCGGCGCGGGGAGGTTGCGGCGGGCCAGCCAGACCCGGTTGCGGGCGACCATGCGGTGGTAGACCGCGTGCCGAGAGGGCGCGGTCGTGGGGTGGTACAGCACCATGTCGGACCGGTAGTCGATCATCCAGCCCGCGTCGAGGGCCCGCCATGCCAGATCGGTTTCCTCGTGTGCGTAGAAGAATTCGTCCGGCAGCCCGCCGACTTCGGCGAAGACCTTCGTACGGACGGCGTTGGCGCCGCCGAGGAAGGTGGTGACCCGGGAGGAGCGCATCGGGTCGGAGGCGCGCAGCCGCGGCACATGGCGGCGCTGGGTGACGCCGGTTTCCGGGTCGGCGATGCGGAAGCTGATGATGCCGAGCCGGTCGTCGGCCGCGAAGGCCTGCCGGCACAGCTCGGCGGTGTCCTTGCGGGCGAGCAGGCCGTCGTCGTCGAGGAAGAGCAGGATGTCGGCGTCCCGGCCGCCGGGGCCGAAGGCCTCGATCCCGGCGTTGCGCCCGCCGGGGATGCCGAGGTTCTCGGGCAGCTCGACCGTCCGCACGCCCTCGGGGACGTCCGGCACGGGCGAGCCGTTGCCGACGACGACCACCTCGACCGGGTCGCCCTCCTGCCCCGCGACCGAGTCGAGCAGGGCGCGCAGCTCGTCGGGGCGGTTGCCCATGGTGATGATCACCGCGCCGACCCGCGGGGCCCCGCTCATCGCAGCCTGCTCGAGGCGAGGACGGAGACCAGGTGCAGCAGCGTCTGCAGCAGCGCGATCGCGGCGAGCACGGCGGTGCCCAGACGCGTGAAGAACAGGTCGCCTCGGGCCTGGTCGGCGATCGCGAGGACCAGGATCAGCAGGGACGCCTCGATGCCGAGGATCAGCCGGTGGAACTTCAGCGCGGCGGCGGCCCTGCGGGCGAGCGCCATGCCCGAGGAGCGCGGCTCGGAGGCGGCCTCCTTCACCGGCGGCAGACCGGCCTGGTGCCGGGCGACGCCCACCAGGTCGGTCTCGGCCTTGATCAGGATCGCGCCGAGGGCCGCCAGGGTGCCGAGGAAGGCCCACAGCCAGTCGATGCGCCCGCTCCCCCACAGGTCGGCGGCGCGCAGGCCGAGCCCGACCAGGACGGCGGCGTCGGTGAGGTAGGCGCCGACCCGGTCGAGGTAGACCCCGCCGAGCGAGTACTGCTTCTTCCAGCGCGCGATCTCGCCGTCGACGCAGTCCAGCAGCAGGTACAGCTGGACCATCACCACGCCGAGGACGGCGCCCCAGATCCCCGGCACCAGCAGGGCCGGGGCGGCCAGCACGCCGCACAGGGTCATCAGGTAGGTGAGCTGGTTGGGCGTGATCCTGGTG
>NZ_BMVJ01000010.1:259844-272523 GCF_014650655.1 Streptomyces anandii JCM 4720 | reverse complement strand
CCCACCAGGTAGCGGTCGATCCGCAGGGACACCTCGCGCATGTAGAGGCGTCCCGCCCAGTGCTCGCCGCTGCGCCGGTCCTTGACCCCGGCGGGGTGGACGACCGGTCTCAGTTCAGCTACCGATGGCCTTGACATAGTCGGCGTAGATGTCCTTGATCTGGTCGGCGTTGAGGTCGAGGTGTTCGAGGATCGTGTAGCGGCCGGGCCGGGTCTCGGGGGCGAACTTCACGGCGCGGACGAACTCCTCCACCGTGAAGCCGATCTCCTCCGGCAGCACCGGCAGCCCGTGCCGGCGCAGCACCCGAGCCATGGCCACGGCCTCCTCGTGCGCCCCGCGCAGGTACATCGCGAAGGCCGCGCCCAGGCCGCACTGCTCGCCGTGGCTCGCGGCGCGCTTGGGGTACAGCAGGTCGAAGGCGTGGTTGATCTCGTGGCAGGAGCCCGAGGCGGGGCGCGAGTCCCCGGAGATCGACATCGCGACGCCGGTGAGGACCAGCGCCTCGGCCAGCACCTGGAGGAAACCGTTGTCGCCGATGCCGCCGGGGTGGCGCAGGACCGCCTCGCCGGCCTGGCGGGCCATGGCCGCGGCCAGGCCGTCGATCTTCTCGCCGTTGACGCGGTTGGCGAGCTCCCAGTCCGCGATCGAGTTGATGTTGGAGATCGCGTCGCCGATGCCCGCGCGCACGAACCGCGCGGGCGCCTCACGGATCACGTCCAGGTCGATGACGACCGCGATCGGGTTCGGCACGCCGTACGAGCCGCGGCCCGCGTCGTTGTCGAGGGTGGCCACCGGGGAGCACAGACCGTCGTGCGCGAGGTTGGTGGGCACGGCGACCAGGGGCAGGCCGACGCGCGCCGCGGCGAACTTGGCGCAGTCGATGATCTTGCCGCCGCCGAGGCCCACCACCGCGTCGTAGTGGCCCGACTTCATCTCGCCGGCCAGCCGGATGGCGTCGTCGAGGGTGCCGCCGCCCACCTCGTACCAGGTGGCGCCGGGCAGCGTGGGGGCGATCCGCTCGCGCAGCCGCGCCCCGGAGCCGTTGCTGACCGCGACGGCCAGCCGGCCCGAGTGCGAGATGCGCTCGTCCGCGAGCACGCCCGCCAGGTCGTCCAGGGCTCCGGCCCGGATGTCGACGACGACCGGCGAGGGGATGAGCCGGGTCAGTACTGGCACGCGATCTCCCTGCCCTTGGCGAGGTCGTCGTGGTTGTCGATCTCGACCCACTTGACGTCGCCGATGGGGGCCACGTCGACCTTGAAGCCGCGGTTGACGAGCTCCTGGTAGCCGTCCTCGTAGTACAGCTGCGGGTCGCGCTCGAAGGTCGCCTTCAGCGCGTCGACGAGCTCCTCGGCGGCCTCGCCCTCGATGAGGGTGACGCCGATGTACTCGCCGGTGGCCTCGGCCGGGTCCATGAGCTTGGTGATCCGCTGGACGCCCTTCTCGGGGTCGACGACGACCTTCATCTCCTCCTCGGCCAGCGACTTCACCGTGTCGAGGGCGAGGATGATCTTCTTGCCGTCGCCGCGGGCGGCGAGCAGGGTCTTCTCGACGGAGACCGGGTGGACGGTGTCGCCGTTGGCGAGGATCACGCCGTCCTTCAGCGCGTCCCGGCCGCACCACAGGGAGTAGGCGTTGTTCCACTCCTCGGCCTTGTCGTTGTCGATCAGGGTGATCTTCAGGCCGTACTTCTCCTCCAGGGCCGCCCTGCGCTCGTACACGGCCTCCTTGCGGTAGCCGACGATGACGCCGACCTCGGTCAGGCCGACCTCGGCGAAGTTGCCGAGCGCGATGTCGAGCACCGTGAGGCTGTCCTCCGCGCCCTCGGGCCCCACCGGCACCAGCGCCTTGGGCAGGGTGTCGGTGTAGGGGCGCAGACGCCGTCCGGCGCCGGCCGCCAGCACGAGGCCGATCATGCGGGTTCTCCTTCATCGTGTACGGCGGGTGCGCCCCTCAGGTGCGAGGCGACCCAGAAGCGGATGCTCTCGGCGAGCACCACCAGGGCGACGGCCACGGCGAGAGCCGTGAGCGCGACCGTGAACTGATCTGCGGCGAGCAGGGCGGCGAGCACGGTGACGAGCAGCGTCCGCCCCTCCTGCCCCCCGATGGCGCGCACCAGCCGGGCCGGTGGCGCTCCGGCGTCACCGCGGATGCGGTACACCGTGTCGTAGTGATGGTAGGCGACGGCCGCCACCAGCCCGAAAGCCGCCGGCAGGGCTCCGTTCACGTCCGCGTGGGCGGCGAGGACCAGGACCGTGCCGTACTCCGCGGCCCGGAACAGCGGCGGGACCAGCCAGTCGAGGGCGCCCTTGAGGGGACGGGAGAGGGCCTGGCCCGAGGTGACGGCGTAGACGACGGCGCCGCAGACGGGCGCCCAGGCGGGCCCCGCGAACAGGGACGCGGCGAGAACGGCCGTGCCGGCCAGGGCCGCGGGGAGCGGACCGCCGAGGGGGAGGCGTGTGACACGGCCCACGAGGGCGGCGATCGCCCCGTTGTCCGCGAGGTCGGCCAGCGCCTGCGCCGCGCGGTCGGTCCGCTTCGCCCTGCGGGTCACCGAGCGCAGCACGCGGCCGGCGGTGGTGTACGTGGCGGCGAAGGCGCAGCCGATGAGCAGGGCGTAGAAGGTGATGCGGGGGGTGGTGGCCGCGGTGAGGACGGCGATCATCGCCCAGCGCTCGCCGATGGGGAGCACGATCATCCGGCGCACCCAGACCGTCCAGCCGACGCTGTCGAGCCGGTCGGAGAGGGCGGCGGTGGGGCTGGTGTTGGCGGTGGCGTCGTGGTTGGCCTCGGTGAAGGAGAAGTCGACCACGTGCCGGCAGGTCTGCAGGAGCATGGCGCCGAGGGCGAGGGCCCAGACGTCGTCCCCGCCGCGGGCGGCGCCGAGGGCGAGGCCGGCGTAGTAGGCGTACTCCTTGGCGCGGTCGAAGGTGGCGTCCAGCCAGGCGCCGAGGGTGGAGTACTGCAGGGAGTAGCGGGCTAGCTGTCCGTCGGTGCAGTCCAGGACGAACGAGGCGATCAGGAGCACGCCGGCGGCGATGAAACCGCCGCGGGTGCCGGTGGCGGCGCAGCCGGCCGCTATGAGCGCGGTGAGCAGGGAGGCGGTGGTGACCTGGTTGGGGGTCAGGCCGCGGCGGGCGCACCAGCGGGCGATGTAGCGCGAGTACGGACTGATGAAGAAGGTGGTGAAGAAGCCGTCGCGGGCCTTCACGGCCGACTTCAGGCGGACGGCCTCGTCGTCGACGGCGGCGACGGCCTGCCGGGCCTCGTTGCGGGCCTGGGGGTCCTCGGGGACGGCGGCGACGAGGCTGCCGAGCTCGGGGCGGTGGACGGGGGCGCCGTCGGTGCCGAGGGCGGCCACGACACGGTCGGCGAGGCTGTCCACCGCGAGGGCGGTGCCGCCGCCGGCGGAGTTCTCCCGGGCCATCGCGCGGGTCAGGGCCGTCCGGCCGTCCGGCCGCGCGGTGACGGCGCCGGGGACGGCGGCGAGCGGGAAGCGGGGGTCGGTCAGGCCGAGGCGCAGCGCGTGCAGGTGGCCGACGAAGCGCGCGTCGACGAGGGCGACCCGCTGGTCGCCGGGCACCTCGGCGAGGAGGGTCTCCGCGTCGTCGGCGTCGGCGGCGGTCCGCACGTCGAAGCCGAGAGACCGCAGATCGCCCTCGATCGACGATCCGGGGACCGGCTGACCGGTGAGGATGGCGGTCGGCAACCGAACTCACTCCCTGAGTGCCGGCGCGCATCCGCGCCGGTCATGTGCATGATGGAGGCGCCGCTGCCCGTGGCACCCGCGCGGCATGTCGGCAGAGGCTATCGGATGGCGGAAGGACCGCGTTCACCGGCCGTTCACGGGCCGATCGACCCGCTCCACGGCAGCCAGCGCCGCGATCATCATGGGCGATCCGACGCCCGGCCCACAAACTCCGCCCCGCTTCGGACGTCCACCACGGGTGGCACTCCGGGCATTCCTCGCATACGTCCGTGGGGGTCCGGGGTCCGGCATAGGGTGGGGCGGTATGACGTGGCTGGTTACTGGTGGCGCCGGGTACATCGGGGCGCATGTGGTGCGGGAGATGGCCGGGGCCGGGGAGCGGGTGGTGGCCCTCGACGACCTGTCGGCGGGGCGGGCCGCGCGGGTGCCCCGGGAGGTGCCCCTGGTGCGCGGGTCCTCGCTGGACGGGGAGCTGCTGAAGCGGGTCTTCGCCGAGCACGGCGTGACCGGGGTCGTTCATCTCGCGGCGCGCAAGCAGGTGGCCGAGTCCGTGGCGCGGCCCACCCGGTACTACCAGGAGAACGTGGGCGGCCTGGCCACCCTGCTCGAGGCCGCGGCGGAGGCGGGGGTCCGGCGCCTGCTGTTCTCCTCGTCCGCGGCCGTCTACGGCAACCCGGGGGCCGTGGACCTCATCACCGAGGACACCCCGTGCGCCCCGGTGAACCCCTACGGCGAGACCAAGCTCGCCGGGGAGTGGCTGGTCCGCGCGGCGGGCCGGGCGCACGGCATGGCGACGGCCTGCCTGCGCTACTTCAACGTGGCCGGCGCGGCCGCCCCGGAGCTCGCCGACACCGGGGTCTTCAACATCGTGCCCATGGTCTTCGACCGGCTCACGCGTGACGACGCCCCGCGCGTCTTCGGCGACGACTACCCGACGCCGGACGGCACCTGCGTCCGCGACTACATCCACGTCGCCGACCTCGCGGACGCCCACCTCGCCGCCGCCCGGTACCTCACCGGCGCGGCCGCGGGCAGCGATCTGACGGTGAACATCGGGCGCGGGGAGGGCGTGTCGGTGCGCGAGCTGATCTCCGTCATCGGCGAGGTCACCGGCGACCGGCGCACGCCCGTGGTCGAGGCCCGCAGGCCCGGGGACGCGCCGCGCGCCGTGGCGTCGGCGGAGCGTGCCGCCGCCGAGCTGGGCTGGCGGGCCCGGCGCGGGGTGCGCGAGATGGTCGCCTCGGCCTGGCAGGGCTGGCAGCTCCACCAGGGCGCCTGAATCCTCGCCACCCCCGCACGCGCGCTGACCTGCGGCTCGTTTGCCCAGGTCAGGGCACATGACAACGGTGTTCAGTGCCGCGTTGCCCGATACCCCCCACCCGTAGTTCACTGTGGTCCCGGACGGAACAGGGAACGTCGGAAGGGGCGGTCGGACACCATGGGCGCCGGTCATGACCACGGGCACGCGCACGGCGTCGCCGCCACCGGCACGGCGGCGGCCGCGCACCGCGGCACACTGCGCGTCGCGCTGTCGATCACGCTCACGGTCATGGTGGTGGAGATCGCCGGCGGTGTGCTCGCGGACTCGCTCGCACTGGTCGCGGACGCGGCCCACATGGCGACCGACGCGCTCGGCCTCGGCATGGCACTGCTCGCGATCCACTTCGCCAACAGACCGCCGAGCGGCAACCGCACCTTCGGCTACGCCCGCGCCGAGATCCTCGCCGCGCTCGCCAACTGCCTCCTCCTGCTCGGCGTCGGCGGCTACGTCCTCTACGAGGCCGTGCAGCGCTTCGTCACCCCCGCCGACACCCGCGGCGGGCTGATGATCTGGTTCGGCCTGATCGGCCTGGTCGCCAACTCCGTCTCGCTGACGCTGCTGATGCGCGGCCAGAAGGAGAGCCTGAACGTGCGGGGCGCGTTCCTGGAGGTGGCCGCCGACGCGCTCGGCTCGCTGGCGGTCATGATCTCGGCCGCGGTCATCCTGCTCACCGGCTGGCAGGCCGCCGACCCCGTCGCCTCGCTCGCCATCGGTGTGATGATCGTGCCGCGCACGGTCAGGCTGCTGCGCGAGACCCTGGACGTACTGCTGGAGGCGGCCCCCAGGGACGTCGACATGGCCGACGTGCGGGCGCACATCCTGGCGCTGGACGGCGTGGAGGACGTGCACGACCTGCACGCCTGGACGATCACGTCCGGCCTGCCGGTGCTCTCCGCGCACGTGGTGGTGAGCTCCGAGGTGCTCAGCGCCATCGGCCACGAGAAGCTGCTGCACGAGCTGCAGGGCTGCCTCGGCCACCACTTCGACGTCGAGCACTGCACCTTCCAGCTGGAGCCGGGCGGCCACGCCGCGCACGAGGCGCGTCTGTGCCACTGAGCGCCGGACGGCACGTCCTGGCCACCGGGCGCCGGACGGTTCACGTCCGCCGCCGAGGGCACGATCAACCACCGGGACCCTTTCGCGGTCCCGGACCGTGACGGCCGCCGCACGCGACGCCGCGCGGGACATGCGGAGTGCCGGGAAGTGCCGGGAGTGCCGGATTCGTACGGCAGACTTGGGGCTCGAGGACCGATGCGAAGGATGGGTATGCCGATCACACCTGCCACCGCGACGCACAGTTCGTCGAACGGCACCGTGGACGCGATTTTGCTGGAGCTGGTCGACGAGGACGGCGTGACGATCGGCACCGCGGAGAAGCTCACCGCGCACCAGCCGCCGGGGCAGCTGCACCGGGCCTTCTCCGTGTTCCTCTTCGACGACCACGGCAGGCTGCTGCTCCAGCAGCGGGCGCTCGGCAAGTACCACTCCCCCGGTGTGTGGTCCAACACCTGCTGCGGCCACCCCTACCCAGGAGAGGCCCCCTTCGCGGCGGCGGCCCGGCGGACGTACGAGGAGCTCGGGGTCTCCCCCTCACTGCTCGCCGAGGCGGGCACGGTCCGCTACAACCACCCGGACCCGGCCTCGGGCCTGGTGGAGCAGGAGTACAACCACCTCTTCGTCGGCCTGGTGCAGTCCCCGCTGCGGCCCGACACCGAGGAGGTCGGCGACACGGCGTTCGTGACCCCGGCCGAGCTCGCCGAGCGGCACGCGCGGGACACCTTCTCGGCCTGGTTCCCGACCGTGCTGGACGCGGCCCGGCCCGCGATCAGGGAGCTGACCGGCCCGGCCGGCTGGTGACGCCGGGAACCTTGCGCGAGGCCCTAGCGGACGGGCTTGAGCGGCAGGGCGGCCCAGATCACCTTGCCGCCGCTCGTCGTGTGCTCCACGTCGCAGACCCCGCCCGCCTCCCGGGCGACCTCACGGACCAGCAGCAGTCCGCGCCCGCCCGTCCGCCCGTGGTCGGCCTCGAGCGCGGTCGGACGGTAGGGGTGGTTGTCCTCCACGGACACCCGCACCCACTCGGCGCCGACGGCGACCTCCACGGCGAGCATCGGCGACAGCAGCGCCGCGTGCCGCACGGCGTTGGTGACCAGCTCGGACACGATCAGCAGCAGCCCGTGGACCAGGTCGTCCGAGACCGGCACGCCCTGCCGCAGCAGCAGGTCCCGCACGGCGTGGCGGGCCTGCGGGACCGAGGCGTCGACGGCGGGCGCGGTGAACCGCCATACTCCCTCGTACGGCAGCGGATCGGGCGGCCCGGCCGCCAGGGGCGCCCCTGTGCCGCCCTCTGGGCGCGGACCCTGCCCGCGCCCGTGGCCGTCCATCGTCGGGTCGCCACCCTCGCGCTCGATTGTCACCACACGTCGAGTGTTGGTAACGCACCACCGCGCCCCCAAGGACTGAACACAAGTCAGCTGAATCGCGGCGCATTCCGACCGACCGTGTCCGGTACCGACGGATAAGTGACCGCCTCTGCCCGGTCCGTGGCGACTTCGGGAACTTTTCGGGTTGTCGGTCCGTGCGCCGTCCCGAATGTCGCGCCGCAGGGCCGGGCGGATAGCATCCGGCGCATGGAGCCGCAGCTGTCGCACGACGTCAGGGACGCCGTCGCCACCGTAGTCGTCCGCCATCCGGCAAAGCGCAACGCCATGACGGCCGCGATGTGGCGGGCGCTGCCGCCGCTCCTGGAGCGGCTGGCCGCCGATCCCGGCGTACGGGCGCTGGTGCTCACGGGCGCGGACGGGACGTTCTGCGCGGGCGCCGACATCTCCACGCTGCGGGGCTCCCCGCAGGAGGCGCAGCGGCTGGCGGTGCTCGCCGAGGAGGCGCTGGCCGCGTTCCCCAAGCCGACGCTGGCGGCGGTGCGCGGGCACTGCGTGGGCGGCGGGGCGCAGCTCGCCGCGGCCTGCGATCTGCGGTTCGCCGAGGCGGGGGCGCTGTTCGGGGTGACACCGGCGAAGCTGGGGATCGTCTATCCGGCGTCCTCCACCCGGCGGCTGGTGTCCCTGGTGGGCCCGGCGACCGCCAAGTACCTGCTCTTCTCGGGCGAGTTGATCGACGCGGAGCGCGCGCTGCGCACGGGCCTGGTCGACGAGGTGCTGCCCGAGGGCGAGCTGGACAAGCGCGTCGCGGAGTTCGCCCGGATCCTGGTCGCGCGCTCGCAGCTGACCCAGGCCGCGGCGAAGGAGTTCGCGGACGGCCGCACGGACCGGGACGCCCACTGGTCCCTCCAGGCGGGCCTCAGCGGCGACATGGAGGAGGGCGTCGCCGCCTTCCTGGAGCGCAGGACCCCGCGGTTCACGTGGAGCGTCACCGGCGAGGCGTGAGGCGCGGACGGGCGCGCCGCGGGCGGGCCGTGGGGGCGTTGTCGGCGGGGGCTGTCACAATTGCCGCGCAACCCGAAGTGGAGAAGGCGGTACTGGATCGTGACGACACCCCTCACAGCGTCGATCGAAGGCAGGATCGCCGCGGAACTCGGCGTACGGGAGCGGCAGGTCAAGGCCGCCGTGGAGCTGCTGGACGGCGGTTCGACGGTGCCCTTCATCGCCCGCTACCGCAAAGAGGCGACCGAGATGCTCGACGACGCGCAGCTGCGCACGCTCGAGGAGCGGCTGCGGTATCTGCGCGAGCTGGAGGAGCGGCGGACGGCGATCCTGGAGTCGGTGCGCGAGCAGGGCAAGCTGACCGACGAGCTCGAGGCGCGGATCCGGGGCGCGGAGACCAAGGCGCGCCTGGAGGACGTGTACCTGCCGTTCAAGCCGAAGCGGCGGACCAAGGCGCAGATCGCGCGGGAGGCGGGCCTGGAGCCGCTGGCCGAGGGGCTGCTCGGCGACCCGTCCGTGGAGCCGCTCGCCGCGGCGGCCGCCTTCGTGGACGCGGACAAGGGCGTCACCGACCCGCAGGCCGCGCTCGACGGGGCGCGGGCGATCCTCACCGAGCGGTTCTCCGAGGACGCGGACCTGATCGGCGAGCTGCGCGAGCGCATGTGGGAGCGCGGTCGGCTGGCCGCGAAGGTACGCGAGGGCAAGGAGGAGGCGGGCGCGAAGTTCGCCGACTACTTCGACTTCGCCGAGCCGTTCACCGACCTGCCCTCGCACCGGATCCTGGCGATGCTGCGCGGCGAGAAGGAGGAGGTCCTCGACCTCGTCCTGGAGCCCGAGGAGCCGGTCGACGGCCCGTCGTCGTTCGAGCGGACCGTGGCCCACCGCTTCGGCATCGCCGACCGGGGCCGCCCGGCCGACAAGTGGCTGCAGGACACCGTCCGCTGGGCCTGGCGCACCCGCATCCTCGTCCACCTCGGCATCGACCTGCGCCTCAGGCTGCGCACGGCCGCGGAGGACGAGGCGGTGAACGTGTTCGCGGCCAACCTGCGCGACCTGCTCCTCGCCGCCCCGGCGGGCACCCGCTCGACGCTGGGCCTGGACCCGGGTTTCCGTACAGGCGTGAAGGTGGCCGTCGTCGACGCGACCGGCAAGGTCGTGGCCACCGACGTGATCCACCCCCACGTGCCCGCCAACAAGTGGGACGAGGCACTGGCCAAGCTGGCCCGGCTCGCCGAGGAGCACGCGGTCGAGCTGATCGCGATCGGCAACGGCACGGCGTCCCGCGAGACGGACAGGCTCGCCGGTGAACTGATCTCCCGGCACCCGGAGCTGAAGCTCACCAAGGTGGTGGTGTCGGAGGCGGGCGCGTCGGTGTACTCGGCCTCGCAGTACGCCTCGCAGGAGCTGCCCGGCATGGACGTGTCACTGCGCGGCGCGGTGTCCATCGCGCGCCGGCTGCAGGACCCGCTCGCCGAGCTGGTCAAGATCGACCCCAAGTCGATCGGCGTCGGTCAGTACCAGCACGACCTGTCCGAGGTGAAGCTGTCCCGCTCGCTGGACGCGGTGGTCGAGGACTGTGTGAACGGCGTGGGGGTCGACGTCAACACGGCGTCCGTGCCGCTGCTCTCGCGGGTCTCCGGGATCACCTCCTCCCTCGCCGAGAACATCGTGGCGCACCGGGACGCCAACGGGCCGTTCACCTCGCGCGGCCAGCTGAAGAACGTCTCGCGGCTCGGCCCCAAGGCGTACGAGCAGTGCGCGGGCTTCCTCCGGATCCGCGGCGGCGACGACCCGCTGGACGCCTCCAGCGTGCACCCCGAGGCGTACCCGGTGGTGCGGCGCATGGTGAAGACCACCGGTCAGGAGGTGGCGTCCCTCATCGGGAACACGGGCGTGCTGCGCTCGCTGAGGCCGGCCGACTTCGTCGACGACACCTTCGGTCTGCCGACGGTCACCGACATCCTCAAGGAGCTGGAGAAGCCGGGGCGCGACCCGCGGCCCGCCTTCAAAACGGCCACGTTCCAGGAGGGCGTGGAGAAGATCTCCGACCTGTCCTCCGGGATGATCCTCGAGGGTGTGGTGACGAATGTGGCGGCCTTCGGCGCGTTCGTGGACGTCGGCGTCCACCAGGACGGTCTGGTGCACGTCTCGGCGATGTCGAGGACGTTCGTGAAGGACCCGCGCGATGTGGTCAAGTCCGGGGACATCGTGAAGGTGAAGGTCCTCGACGTGGACATCCCGCGCAAGCGGATCTCGCTCACGCTGCGTCTGGACGACGAGGCGGCGGCTCAGGACCGGCAGCAGGACCGGCAGCAGGGACAGGGCGGCGGCGGTGAGCGCGGCCGGCGCGGCGGACGCCCGCCCCAGCAGCGTCAGGGCCGCGGTGGTGGCGGCGGTGGGTCCTCGCGTCAGGCCCCGCCCCCCGCCAACAGCGCGATGGCGGACGCGCTGCGCCGCGCGGGCCTCCTCGACCCGAAGAACGGCCGCCGCTGAACACGCCGGCCCTGGTCCCGCCGTGCGGCGGGACCAGGGCCGGTGTCGGCTCAGCGCCCAGACTCGCCTATGTGCTCCGGGAGTTGGGCCCGGGGCGCTCCGGGGCTATCGCGGGTGGGGGCCTGGAGGTAGGGCCGCGTTGTGGCGTGGGGCCTGGGTCTGGGGCGACTGGGGCTGGGCGGGGGCGAAGGGGCCCGGGGGCCGGCCCGTGTTCATCACCTGTTCCAGTTCCAGGCGTATGGTCGTGGCCGCGTCGCGCACCCGCGCGGGTACGTCGCCGCGCTCGGCGACGAGTTGGTGGTAGATGGGGGCGTCTTGGAACATGGGGAACCAGGCCTTTCGGTCGGCGGTTTCGCTCCGCAGGGCAACGGTTGCCGAGTGTAGGGCCATGATCCGGGCGGCTATCGCTCGGTCACCTTTCCGTCCGCCACCTCCAGTTGACGGGTGACCCGCACCGCTTCCAGCATGCGGCGGTCGTGGGTGACCAGCAGCAGGGTGCCCTCGTAGGCGTCCAGGGCCGACTCCAACTGCTCGATGGCGGGCAGGTCGAGGTGGTTGGTGGGCTCGTCCAGGACCAGCAGGTTGACGCCCCGGCCCTGGAGGAGGGCGAGGGCCGCACGGGTGCGCTCGCCCGGGGACAGGGTGGCGGCGGGGCGCAGCACATGGTCGGACTTGAGGCCGAACTTGGCCAGCAGCGTGCGTACCTCCACCGGCTCGGTGTCCGGGACCGCCGTGCGGAAGGCGTCCAGCAGGGACTCGGCCCCGAGGAACAGCCCCCGCGCCTGGTCCACCTCGCCGACCAGGACGCCGGAGCCCAGGGCCGCGTGTCCCGCGTCCAGCGGCACGCGCCCCAGCAGGGCGGCCAGCAGGGTCGACTTGCCCGCGCCGTTCGCGCCGGTCACCGCCACCCGGTCCGCCCAGTCGATCTGCAGCGAGACCGGGCCGAGTACGAAATTTCCGCGCCGTACCTCCGCGTCGCGCAGGGTGGCGACGACCGCGCCCGAGCGGGGGCCGGCCGCGATCTCCATGCGCAGCTCCCACTCCTTGCGCGGCTCCTCGACCACCTCGAGGCGCTCGATCATGCGCTGGGTCTGCCGGGCCTTGGCGGCCTGCTTCTCGCTGGCCTCGCTGCGGAACTTGCGGCCGATCTTGTCGTTGTCGTTGCCCGCCTTGCGCCGGGCGTTCTTCACGCCCTTGTCCATCCAGGACCGCTGTGTCTGGGCGCGTTCCTGGAGGGCGGCCCGCTTGTCGGCGTACTCCTCGTAGGAGTCGCGGGCGTGCCGGCGGGCCACGTCGCGCTCCTCCAGATAGGCCGCGTATCCGCCGCCGAAGAGATTGATCTGCCGCTGGGCGAGGTCGAGTTCGAGGACCTTGGTGACCGTGCGGTTGAGGAACTCGCGGTCGTGGCTGACGACGACCGTGCCGGCGCGCAGGCCGGCCACGAACCGCTCGAGGCGCTCCAGGCCGTCCAGGTCGAGGTCGTTGGTCGGCTCGTCGAGCAGGAAGACGTCGTAGCGGGAGAGGAGGAGGGAGGCGAGGCCCGCGCGGGCCGCCTGGCCGCCGGACAGGGACGTCATGGGCTGGTCGAGGCCGACGGCCAGGCCCAGCGAGCCGGTGACCTCATCGGCGCGTTCGTCGAGGTCGGCGCCGCCGAGGCCGAGCCAGCGCTCCAGGCTCACCGCGTAGGCGTCGTCGGCGCCGGGCGCGCCGTCGACCAGCGCCTGCGTGGCCTCGTCCATGGCCCGCTGGGCGGCGGCGACCCCGGTACGGCGG
>NZ_BMVJ01000010.1:236185-259823 GCF_014650655.1 Streptomyces anandii JCM 4720 | reverse complement strand
GCGAGGAACTCGCGCACGCTCTCCCCCGGCCGGCGCTCCGGCTCCTGCGGCAGATGTCCCACGGTGGCGGTGGGCGGGGAGAGGGCGAGTTCGCCCTGATCGGGCGCGGCGAGCCCGGCGAGCATCCGCAGCAGCGTGGACTTGCCCGCGCCGTTGGCACCGACCAGCCCGATCACGTCGCCGGGCGCGACGACGAGGTCGAGCCCGGTGAACAGCGTGCGGTCGGCGTGTCCGGCGGCGAGGTTCTTGGCGACGAGGGTGGCAGTCATCAGACCGCCGATCCTAGGTCCCCGTCCGGGGTGCGCGGCAGGCGGCCGGGCCGGTGACGCGGCCGCCGAAGGCGCGTCGGGCCGGCCGCCGGAGCGGGTCCGAGCCCGGGTGCCCCGCTTCGGGCGCCCGGGCTCGGGCGCGTCAGCCCGCGGGCAGGCGGTGCACGGCGCCGGCCGCCGGCACGCCCTGCCGGCTCCCGGCCCCGGCACCCGCCCCGCTCCCGTACGCCGACGCGTCGGGCGCCGAGCCCGCCGTCGCCCGGGCGAAGGCCGCCGCGCCGCCCGTCAGCGCGACCCGGGCCGAGGTGCGGGCCAGGTCCAGCGTCAGGGTGGGGGTGGAGGCCGGGGGATCGATGAGGTCCTTGTCCGTGCCCGCCACGATCAGCGCCAGCCGGTGGCCCCTGGGCACGACGTGGTCGGTGGGCGCCAGGTCCAGGGTGATGGTGTACGCCCTGCCCGGGGTGAGCGGGACGCCCCTGCCGGTGTCGGCGTAGGCGCCGAGATCGGCCCAGCCGCGGCTGACGATCGTGTAACCCACGGCCTTGGTCTTCGCCGCCGTCTCCTTGTAGCAGGCGCTGTCCCCGGCCGTGCCGGCGCCCCAGCAGGTGCGGTCGGTGAGGGTGGTGATGCCCTCGGCGGCGTCGGCGTAGTCGCGGATCGTGTCGGGCCCGAGGTCGACCAGGACGGCGGACAGATGGGCCGTCGTGGTGGTCGGGGTCGCGGTGACGGTCACCCGCGAGGAGCCGGCGAGCCTCAGGTCGTGGCTGAGCGGCACGGTGAGGAACCCGGCCTTCTCCGCGGTCGGCCGGCCGGCCCGGTCGGCCCAGTCGGTCTCGCTCAGCCGGGGGTCGTCGGTGAAGGTCTCGGTGCCGTGGGCGGCGCGCAGGCCGAGGGCGCCGACGCCGGGACGGCTGCCGGGGGCCGGGCGCAGGGTGGTGGCGGCGGTGCCGGCCGGGGGCCAGACGCGGGAGGTCACCCACTGGCCGGGGTGGCGCTCGACGTCGGCCACGGGCTCGCGGTCGACGCCGTTGTCGTAGCCGAGGAGTTCGTGGTCGAACCAGCGGTGCAGGGTGTCCACCCAGGCGCCCCGGCGGAAGTCGAACGGGTCGACGTGACCGGTCTGGGAGAGCCAGATCTTGCGCTTGACGTGGTGCCGGGCGAGCGCGTCCCACCACTGGCCGAAGTTCTTGGTGCGGACGTTGAGGTCCTGCATGCCGTGGACGAGGAAGACGCTCGCCCGTACCTTGCCCGCGTCGCGGACGTAGTCGCGCGCGGTCCACAGCGGTGTCCAGTCGCCGCTGCGCGGGGCGCCGTCGACGAGCTTCTTCTGCACGGCCGCGCACCTGGACCGCGCGCCGGGGCTCTCGACGTAGTCGGACAGCCAGTCGGGGCCGGAGTCGTACAGCGGGGCGCCCTTGGCGAAGTAGTAGTCGTACCAGGAGGAGATGGCGCTGATCGGCACGATGGTCTTCAGGCCCTTGACGCCGGTGGCGGCCACGCCGTTGGCGATGGTGCCGTCCCAGCTCTTGCCGATCATGCCGGTTCTGCCGTTGGTCCAGGTGGCCCTGGCGCGGGTGGAGCCGGTGCGGGTGGTGTAGGCGCGGGCGCGGCCGTTCAGCCAGTCGATGACGGCCTTGGCGGAGCGGATGTCGGAGGGGCCGCCGACGTCGACACAGCCGTCGGAGCGGTCGGTGCCGGCCAGGTCGACGCCCACGAAGGCGTAGCCGCGCGGCACGAAGTAGTTGTCGTAGAACAGCGGCATCTGCACGACGTGCCCGCTGCTGTCGTAGGTCTTCTTCTGACTCTCGTTGCCGCGCCCGCAGCAGGAGTAGTACGGGCTGGCGTCCATGATCACGGGGACTTTGCGGCCCTGCCGGGCGGCCTCGCGCGGGCGGACGATGTCGGCGGCGACGCGGTCGGGGTGGCCGTCGCCGTCCGTGTCGGCGCCGGTGTCGACCCAGACGGACTCGCGGACGGCGTGCGCGTAGGAGTAGACGGGCCGGCTCTCGTGCGGGGTCCGGTCCTCGCGCGGTGCGCCGTGGGCCGCGGCGGGGGTGAGGAGCGCGGCCGCCAGCACGGCGGTGGCCGTCACGGCGAGCGATCTCCAGGTGGTCATGCGCATGCTTATCGGCATGTGCGGGACGCTACAGGGGTCAACTCCCGTACAGAAAGAGGCGACTGACGGGCCAAAGGCGCTCGTGCGTGGCCGGAAAGGGGCGCCGCCTGGGGCGGGCTCATGACGGCCGAATGGCGATCGTGTGACGGGGGTGGCCATGGACATGCCCGGGGCCACAGGGACTCAATAGGCTCCGAACAGACCGAGTTCACCTACGACTTGGAGCTGACGTGCACCGCAGAATCACCGTGCCGGGAGCACTGGCGGCGGCCTGTCTCCTGCTGGCGATCCCGGCATCGGCCGCGAGCCACTCCCCCGGCGCGCCGGGCATCGGCGACCCCTACTACCCCGACTACGGCAACGGCGGCTACGACGTCTCCCACTACGACCTGCGGCTGAAGTACCAGCCCGCGACGGACGAGCTGGAGGGCACGGCGACCATCGAGGCCCGCACCACGCAGGACCTGTCCAGCTTCGACCTGGACTTCCTGCTGGACGTGAGCGAGGTACGGGTCAACGGCGCCAAGGCCGCCTTCACCTCCTCCGGCCAGCACGAACTGGTGGTCACCCCGAGGACGCCGCTGGACAAGGGCACGCCCGTCACCGTGGTCGTCCGCTACCGCGGGGTGCCCTCCACCAAGAGCGCCTACGGCTTCACCACCTGGCACCGCACCCCCGACGGCGCCGTCGCGGCGGACGAGCCCGAGGCGGCCTGGTGGTGGTTCCCGAGCAACGACCACCCGCTCGACAAGGCGACGTACGACGTGTCGGTGGCCGTCCCGGACGGCACCCAGGCCATCTCCAACGGCACGCTGCAGTCGACCAGCTCCAAGCTGGGCTGGACGCGCTACAACTGGCGGCAGAACAAGCCGCAGGCGACGTATCTGGCCACACTGGCGCTCGGGAAGTTCGACATCACCACGGGGACCTCCGAGGGCGGCGTCCCGGTCGTCAACGCCTACAGCAAGGACCTCGGCGACAACGACGGGGCTGCGCGCGCGAGCGTGGAGCGCACCGGCGAGCTCGTCGACTGGCTGAGCGGCTACTTCGGGCCGTACCCCTTCGCCTCGGCCGGCGGCTACGTGCCGAACACCACCACCGGGTACGCGCTGGAGACCCAGACCCGCGTGTACTACAGCCCCAAGCAGTTCGCCAACGGCTCCAACACCTCGGTCGTGGTGCACGAGCTGGCCCACCAGTGGTACGGCGACAGCGTGTCGCTCAAGGGCTGGAAGGACATCTGGATCAACGAGGGCTTCGCGCGCTACGCGCAGTGGCTGTGGTCCGAGCACGAGGGCGAGGGCACCACGCAGGAGCTGGCGGACTACGTCTACGCCTCGCACCCGGCCGACGACGCCTTCTGGACGGTGAAGCCGGGCGACCCGGGCCCGGACAACCAGTTCGACGCCGCGGTCTACGACCGGGGCGCCCTCGCCATCCAGGCGCTGCGCAACGCGATCGGCGACGACGCCTTCTTCGCCGTCCTCAAGGGCTGGCCGCAGCGGCACGCCTACGGCAACGCCTCGGTGGCCGACTTCCAGAAGTACGCCGAGCAGGTCTCCGGCAAGCCGCTGGCCGCGCTGTTCGACACCTGGCTGTTCCAGCCGTCGAAGCCGGCCGCGCCCGCGGCCCGCGCGGCGGCCCTGGCGCCGGGGAAGACGGCTCCCGCCCGGCCTCAGTCCTGGCGCCGCATCGAGGCGACGAACGACGTACACGCAAGGTGAGCGGACGCCGACCGCGGCCCGGGGCGCACCGTCCCCGGGCCGCGGCCGGCGCCACTCGCCCGGGCGGGACGCCGACGCCGGTCACCCGAGCGGCCCGCCGATACCGGCCGCCGATACCGCCCGCCGGTGCGCGCCGCCGGTGTCGGTCGGGTCCGGGCGCTCCGGTCAGTTGCCGGACAGTTCCCGGGCGGTGGCCCGGCTGACGCGGTGGCGGACGGCGAACCAGCCGCCCACCAGGAGTGCCGCGATCAGCGGGATCAGCAGCAGGGTCTTGCGGCCGACCTCGGGGTCGTTCCACATCAGGGCGAGGCAGGCCAGCAGGAACGCGATCGTGGCGATCTCGGTGACCGGGCTGCCGGGGAGGCGGAAGTGCGGGCGGGCCACCAGACCGGCCCTGGCGCGGCGCACGAAGACCAGGTGGCAGACCATGATGATCACCCAGGTGCTGACGATGCCGAGGGAGGCGACGTTCAGCACGATCTCGAACGCCTGGCTGGGCACGAGGTAGTTCAGGCCCACACCGAGCACGCAGACCGCGCAGGTCAGCAGGATGCCGCCGTACGGCACCTGGCTGCGGCTCATCACGCGGGTGAACTTCGGCGCGGAACCGGCCATGGCCATGGAGCGCAGGATGCGGCCGGTGGAGTACAGGCCGGAGTTCAGCGAGGACATGGCGGCGGTGAGGACCACCAGGTTCATCACGTCACCGGCGGCCGGGACGCCGATCCGGGACAGCACGGTGACGAAGGGGCTCTCGTCGGCCGAGTAGACGGAGCCGGGCAGCAGCAGGGCGAGCAGGACGACCGAGCCGCAGTAGAACAGGCCCACGCGCCACATGATCGAGTTCACCGCGCGCGGGACGACCTTCTCCGGCTCGGCGGTCTCGCCCGCGGCGACGCCGACCAGCTCCAGGGCGGCGTACGCGAAGATCACGCCCTGCATGACGAGGACGACGGGCATCGCGCCGTGCGGCAGGACTCCGCCGTTGTCGGTGATCACGCTCAGGCCGGGGGCGTGGCCGCCCACGTCGTGCCGCGTGGCCAGCAGGAAAACGCCGATCAGCATGAAGCCGACGAGGGTGGCGACCTTGACGATCGCGAACCAGAACTCCATCTCGCCGAAGATCTTCACCGAGATCAGGTTCACCGCCAGGACCACGGCGAGCGCCACCAGCGCCAGCACCCACTGCGGGATGGAGGTGAACATGCTCCAGTAGTGCGTGTAGAGCGCGATGGCGGTGATGTCGGCGATACCGGTCGTCGACCAGTTCAGGAAGTACATCCAGCCGGCGACGTAGGCGCCCTTCTCGCCGAGGAACTCGCGCGCGTACGACACGAAGGACCCGGAGGAGGGCCGGTAGAGCACCAGCTCACCGAGCGCCCGGACCACGAAGAACGCGAAGACTCCGCACACCAGGTAGGCCACCGCCAGCGCCGGGCCCGCGGTGTGCAGGCGGCCGCCCGCGCCGAGGAAGAGGCCGGTGCCGATCGCGCCGCCGATCGCGATCATGTTCACATGGCGGTGCTTGAGATCCTTGCTGTAGCCGGCGTCGCCCGCGTCGGCGGGCGTCCCGGTCGCCTGGGGATGGTCGGCGACCTGTGCCGTGCCCACGGAGTCGTTGCTCACGGGTGGTTCCACTCTCTGGTGTCCCGGGCGGATGCGTCCGGGCGTCCGTACAAGTTCCGGCCCGCGCCACCCATGACGTGGTACAGACCAGTGCAGCACTTTCCCCGAGCGATCAGCTCGCATGCGATGACCCACGTCACAGAGCGGGACTTCTCACACGTCCTTCGCACAACGGTCACCGGGCCCGCACCGCAGGTCAGGGCCTTCACACCATTGGTGAGACAGCGGTGGTGCAGCGATACTGCTGGGCATGACGACCGACACCGGGGAGCCGGCCCTGACGATCGACGAGCTGGCCGCGCGGGCCGGGGTCACGGTGCGCACGGTCCGCTTCTACAGCACCCGCGGTCTGCTGCCCCCGCCGGTGATCGGCCCGCGCCGGGTAGGCCGGTACGGCCGTGAGCACCTGGCGCGGCTGGCGCTGATCGAGGAGATGCAGCACCAGGGGATGACGCTGGCCGCGATCGAACGGCATCTGCGGCAGCTGCCGCCCGGTCTGAGCGTCCGCGACCTCGCGATCCACCGCGCGGTGGTGGCCTCCTGGGCGCCGGAGACGGTGGAGCCGGCCACCCGCGAGGAGCTGAACCGGCGGGCCGGCCGGCCGCTGACCGACGCGGAGGTGGAGCGGCTGGCCGCGATGGGCGTGCTCACGCGCGACCAGGACGTCTACCGCGTGGACGCCGGGCTGCTGCGGCTCGGCGTCGAACTGCTCGACGTGCCGTTCTCGGAGGAGACGGTCCTGGCCGCCCGCACGGCGCTCCTCGAACACTCCCGCGCCGCCGCGCGCGAGCTGTCCCGGCTGCTGCGCGACGCGGTCGCCGAGCGGGACGCGCGCGACGTGAAGTCGCTCTCGGCCCACATGCATCCCTTGGTGGTGCAGGCCCTCCTGACCACCTTCCAGCGCTCCCTGCGCGAGGAACTCCGCCAGTGGCTCGCCGCCGACTCCGAGGGCGCCGAGGAGGGCGAAGGGGCCGAGGGGGCCTAGGCAGCCGGCGGGAGCGACCGGGCTGCCGCCGCGGCAGCCCGGTCGCCGTTTTCAGCGGGCGTCTGTGAAGATCTCGCCGCTCTCCGCCTTCTCCACCAGCAGGGCCGGCGGGGTGAAGCGGTCGCCGTAGTGCTCGGCCAGTTCGCGGGCGCGGGCCACGAAGCCGGGCAGGCCGCCCTCGTAGCCGTTGATGTACTGGAGCACGCCGCCCGTCCAGCCGGGGAAGCCGATGCCGAGGATGGAGCCGATGTTGGCGTCCGCGACCGAGGTCAGAACCCCCTCTTCCAGGAGCCGGACCGTGTCGAGGGCCTCGGAGAAGAGCATGCGCTCCTGCATGTCCCGGAACGGGATCTCGTGCCCGGGCTCGGTGAAGTGCTCGCGCAGGCCCGGCCACAGTCCGGCCCGCCTGCCGTCCTCGCCGTACTCGTAGAAGCCGGCGCCGCCGCTGCGGCCGGTGCGGCCGAACTCGTCGACCATGCGGTCGATGACCGCCTCGGCCGGGTGCGCGGCCCAGGTGCCGCCGGCCTCCTGCACGGCCCGCTTCGACTCGTTGCGGATCTTGCGGGGCAGCGTGAGGGTCAGCTCGTCCATCAGGGACAGCACCTTGGCCGGGTAGCCGGCCTGGGCGGCGGCCTGCTCCACCGACGCGGGCTCGATGCCCTCGCCGACCATGGCCACGCCCTCGTTGATGAAGTGGCCGATCACGCGGGAGGTGAAGAACCCGCGCGAGTCGTTGACCACGATCGGGGTCTTGTTGATCTGCCGGACCAGGTCGAAGGCGCGGGCCAGCGCCTCCTCGCCGGTGCGCTCGCCCTTGATGATCTCGACGAGCGGCATCTTGTCGACCGGCGAGAAGAAGTGCAGGCCGATGAAGTCCGCCTGGCGCTCCACGCCCTCGGCGAGCGTGGTGATCGGCAGGGTGGAGGTGTTGGAGCACAGGAGCGCGTCCGGGCCGACGACGTGCTCGATCTCCTGGAAGACCTTGTGCTTGAGTGCCGGGTCCTCGAAGACGGCCTCGATCACCGCGTCGCAGCCCGCGAGGTCGGCGGCCTCGGCGGTGGGGGTGATGCGGGCGAGCAGGGCGTCCGCCTTCTCCTGGCTGGTGCGGCCCTTGGCGACGGCCTTGGCGCACAGCTTCTCGGAGTAGCCCTTGCCCTTGACGGCGGCCTCCAGGGAGACGTCCTTGAGGACGACGTCGATCCCCGCGCGGGCACACGAGTAGGCGATGCCGGCGCCCATCATCCCGGCGCCGAGGACGGCGACACGGCGGACCTGGCGGGGCTCGACGCCCTTGGGGCGGTTGGCGCCGGAGTTGACGGCCTGGAGGTCGAAGAAGAACGCCTGGATCATGTTCTTCGAGGTCTGCCCGGCGGCCAGTTCCACGAAGTAGCGGGCCTCGACGACCTGGGCCGTCTCGAAGTCGACCTGGGCGCCCTCGACGGCCGCGGCGAGGATGTTGCGCGGGGCCGGGTAGGGCGCGCCGCCCGTCTGCTTGCGCAGGGTCGCCGGGAAAGCGGGCAGGTTGGCGGCGAACTTGGGGTTCGAGGGGGTGCCGCCGGGGATGCGGTAGCCCGGGCGGTCCCAGGGCTGCTGCGAGACGGGGTTGGCGTCGATGAACGCGCGTGCCTTGGCGAGCAGTTCGTCCGCGCTGGCGGCCACCTCGTGGACCAGGCCGTTCTCCTGGGCGCGGCGCGCGTTGTACTGCTGCCCCTGGAGGAGGACCTTCAGCAGGGCGTCGGTGATGCCCAGCAGGCGCACGGTGCGCACGACCCCGCCGCCGCCGGGGAGCAGCCCGAGGGTGACCTCGGGGCAGCCGATCTTCGTGCCGGGGGTGTCGAGGGCGACGCGGTGGTGGCAGGCCAGGGCGATCTCGTAACCGCCGCCGAGGGCCGCGCCGTTGATCGCGGCGACGACCGGCTTGCCGAGGGTCTCGATGCGGCGCAGGTTCCGCTTGACGGCGAGGCCGCCGTCGAACAGCTCCTGGGCGGTGTCCGGGGTGACGCGGATGAGGTCGCGCAGGTCGCCGCCCGCGAAGAAGGTCTTCTTGGCGGAGGTGAGGATGACTCCGCGCACGGAGTCGGGGTCGGCCGCGATCTCCGCCTCCAGGCGGTCGGCGACCGCGGCGAGGGAGTCACGGAACGCCTGGTTCATGGTGTTCGCGGACTGGTCGGGATCGTCCAGGACGAGGGTGACGACGCCGGTGCCGTCCTTCTCCCAGCGGATGGTGGTGCTCTCGGTCATGTCAGGGGTCTCCGTTGAGTCTCGTGATTCCGCGGGGAGTTCAGACGCGCTCGACGACGGTGGCGATGCCCATGCCGCCGCCCACGCACAGCGTGGCCAGGCCGTACCGCTTGTCCTGGCGCTCCAGTTCGTCGACGAGGGTGCCGAGGATCATCGCGCCGGTGGCGCCGAGCGGGTGGCCGAGGGCGATGGCGCCGCCGTTGACGTTGACCTTGTCCAGGGACAGGCCCATGTCCTTCACGAAGCGGAGCACGACCGCGGCGAACGCCTCGTTGATCTCCACGAGGTCGATGTCGTCGATGGTGAGTCCGGCCTTGGCGAGCGCCTTGCGGGTGGCGGGGGCGGGCCCGGTGAGCATGATGGTGGGCTCGGAGCCGGAGACGGCGGCGGAGACGATCCGCGCGCGCGGCCGCATCCCGTGGCGCTCGCCGGCCTCCCTGGAGCCGATGGCGACGAGCGAGGCGCCGTCGACGATGCCGGAGGAGTTGCCCGCGTGGTGGACGTGGTCGATCTTCTCCACCCAGTGGTACTTCTGCAGGGCGACGGCGTCGAAGCCGCCGAGCTCGCCGATGTCCGCGAAGGAGGGCTTGAGCTTGCCGAGGGAGTCGGCGGTGGTGCCGGGACGCGGGTGCTCGTCGTGGTCGAGGACGACCAGTCCGCTGCGGTCCCTGACCGGGACGACGGAGCGCTCGAAGCGGCCCTCCTTCCAGGCGGTGGCCGCGCGCTCCTGGGACAGGGCCGCGTACTCGTCGACGTCCCGCCGGGTGAAGCCCTCGATGGTGGCGATCAGGTCGGCGCCGATGCCCTGGGGCACGAAGTTGACGGCGAGGTTGGTCATCGGGTCGTTGAACCAGGCGCCGCCGTCGGAGGCCATCGGTACCCGGGACATCGACTCGACGCCGCCCGCGAGGACCAGGTCCTCCCAGCCGGAGCGCACCTTGGCGGCGGCCATGTTGACGGCCTCGAGGCCCGAGGCACAGAAGCGGTTCTCCTGCACGCCGGCGACGGTGTCCGGCAGTCCGGCCGCGACGGCGGCGATCCGGGCGATGTCGGAGCCCTGGTCGCCGACCGGGCCGACGACGCCGAGGACGATGTCGTCGATCGCCGCGGGGTCGAGGTCCGGGAAGCGGCCGCGGATCTCGTGGATGAGGCCGACGACGAGGTCGATGGGCTTGGTGCCGTGCAGGGCGCCGCTGGCCTTGCCGCGCCCGCGCGGGGTGCGGATCGCGTCGTAGACGTACGCTTCGGTGCTCACTGACAAGCCTTTCACTGAGGGTTTTCGGGGCGGAGGGCGGGCAGGTCCCAGTCGCGGGCGACGTCGGCCGTGTCCGCGCCGGGCAGGGCCGGTGCGGTGCGCACGGCGGTGGGGGTGGCGGAGAAGCGGGGCGCGGGGGCGGGCTGGGTGAGGCCCTCGTGGTCGGTGAAGGTGGCGCGGGCGGCGAGGTGCGGGTGGTGCGGGGCCTCGCGCAGGTTCAGCACGGGGGCCACGCAGGCGTCGGAGCCGTCGAAGACGGCCGTCCACTCGTCCCGGGTGCGGGACTTGAAGCGGGCGGCGACCGCCTCGCGCAGTTCACTCCACCGGGTGACGTCCGTACGGGCGCCGGCGTACTGCCCGTCCAGGCCGAGGAGGCTCAGGAACTCGTCGTAGAACTGCGGCTCGAGGGCGCCGACCGCCATGTGGCCGCCGTCGGCCGTCTCGTACGTCCCGTAGTACGGGCAGCCGCCGTCCAGGAGGTTGGCGCCGCGGCGGTCCTGCCAGGCGCCGGCGGCGAGCATGCCGTGGATCATCGCGGAGAGGTGGGCCGTGCCGTCGACGATGGCGGCGTCCACGACCTGGCCGGTGCCGGTCTCGCGCGCGTGGTGCAGGGCGGCGAGGACGCCGACGACGAGGTAGAGGGAGCCGCCCGCGTAGTCGCCGAGGAGGTTGGCGGGGACGGCCGGGGGCTCGTCGGCCCTGCCGATCAGGCCGAGGGCGCCGGTGACGGCGATGTAGGCGATGTCGTGTCCCGCGCGGGGCGCGAGGGGGCCGTCCTGCCCCCAGCCGGTCATCCGGCCGTAGACGAGGCGGGGGTTGCGGGCGCGGCAGTCGTCGGGGCCGATGCCGAGGCGCTCGGCGACGCCGGGGCGGTAGCCCTCGATCAGGATGTCGGCGCGCTCGGCGAGGTCGAGGACGCGGGCCGGGCCGTCGGGGGACTTCAGGTCCACGACCACCGAACGCTTGTTGCGGTTGGTGATGTCGTGGCCGGGGTCGATGCCGAGCGCGGAGCCGCCGGGCCGGTCCACGCGCACCACGTCGGCGCCCAGGTCGGCCAGCAGCATGGCGGCGAACGGGCCGGGTCCGATGCCGGCCAGCTCCACCACGCGCACGCCGGTCAGCGGGCCGTGCCGTCCGGTCGCCCTGGCCGCTGTCATCCAGCCCCCTCGCTGTGACACAACTGATGTAACACCGACGATGCTAAGAACGTGTTCCACCGGACACAAGCCCTGGACGAGCAAGCGCTTAGCCAAGTGTGCGCACCCTGCGCATGGGACGCCGCACCTCTCACGCTAGCCTCGGCCACCGACAGCGGCGCGGGCTGACGAGGCGAGGGGTGTCATGAACAGGCTGAAAAGGACGGACCGTCCGTACGACGTCGTGCTCTTCGGAGCCACCGGGTTCGTGGGCACGCTGACCGCGGAGTACCTCGCCGCGCACGCGCCGGACGGACTGCGCTGGGCGATCGCCGGCCGCAGCGAGGCCAGGCTGCGGGAACTGCGCGAGCGGCTGCCGGGCGGCGAGTCGGTCGCGGTGCTGCGGGCCGACGCGGCCGACCCGGCCTCCCTGAGCGAGCTCGCCCGGCGGACGCGCGTGCTGGCCACCACGGTGGGTCCCTACGTGACGTACGGCGAGGAGCTCGTCGCCGCCTGCGCGGACAACGGCACCGACTACCTCGACCTCACCGGCGAGCCCGAGTTCGTCGACCTGGTGTACGTGCGGCACGACGCACGCGCGCGGGAGACCGGGGCGCGGCTGGTGCACGCCTGCGGGTTCGACTCCGTGCCGCACGACCTGGGCGCGTACTTCACGGTGCGGCAGCTGCCCGAGGGCGTGCCGCTGAGCGTGGACGGGTTCGTCCGGGTGGACGCGGCCTTCTCGGGCGGGACGTTCGCCTCGGCGCTCAACCAGTTCGCGCGTCCGCTGAGGATGCGGGCGGCCGCGCGCGAGCGCGCGCGGCACGAGCCGCGGCTGATGGGGCGGCGGGCGTCCGCGCCGGCGGGCGCGCCGCGGTTCGCCGGGGAGGTCGGCGCGTGGGCGCTGCCGCTGCCGACGATCGACCCGCAGATCGTGGTGCGCTCCGCGCGCGCCCTGGAGCGCTACGGGCCCGACTTCCGCTACCGCCACTACGCGGCCGTCGAGCGCCTGCCCGTCGCGGTGGGCGGGGTGGCGGCCGTGGGCGCACTGGCCGCGGCGGCCCAAGTGCCGCCCGCGCGACGGTGGTTGTCGGGCCGACTGCAGCCCGGTGAGGGGCCGAGCGCGGAGCGGCGGGCCCGGAGCTGGTTCTCGGTGCGCTTCGTCGGCGAGGGCGGGGGCCGGCGGGTGCTGACGGAGGTGTCGGGCGGCGACCCGGGGTACGGCGAGACGGCGAAGATGTTCGCCGAGTCGGCCCTGTGCCTCGCCCTCGACGACCTGCCGCCCACGGCCGGTCAGGTGACCACGGCCGTCGCCATGGGCGACGCGCTCCTCGCCCGCCTGAACGCGGCCGGCATCACCTTCAGAGTGGCCGCCCACCGCTGACCCACCCTCCGGGCGACACGAAACGCCCACCACCTGCGCCCGCCAGGGCCTCACGCAACGCCTGTCGCCCGCGCCGTGCGGGACGCCGCCCGCCAGGACGGTGCGCGATGCCGCCCGCCAGGCGCGGTGAAAGGCCTGTCGCGGGGGCAGTGCGCGACGCCGCCGGCCTGGGCGGGGCGGCAGGCGGTCTGCCGGGGCGGGGCGCGTCATCTGGCGCCCGGGCTGTGCGCGACGCCTCTGCCGAGGCGGTACGGAACACCTGCCGCCAGGGCAGTGCGCGTCGCCGTCTGCCAGCTGGTGTGGAGCACCTGCCGCCTGGGCGATGCGCGACGCCGTCGGCCAGGGCGGCGCGTGACGCCTGCCGCCAGGACGGTGCGGAACACACCCGCTGGGGCGGGGCGAAAGCCTTCCGCCTGGGCGGTGCGCGACGTCCCCGCTGACCGGGCGGTGCGGACCACGTGCGGCCCGGGCGGGACGGGACGTTCGCTGCCCGGGGCTAGCGGGTCCAGCCGGTCACGGTGAAGATCATGGCGCCTATCCAGGCGAGCCCGGTCAGCAGGGCGAGGATCAGGGTCGCGTTCACGGCGCGTTCGACCGGGCGGTTCGGGTCGGCCAGCGGTTTCGGGGAGCGGTGCGTCGTCGTCATGCGGCACAGCCTGCCGAGAGCGCCCCGCCCGTCACATCCGTACGGCTACTCAGAACCCGTACGGATACTCAGGCCGCGTACTCACCCGCCCCCGTGGCCTCCGCGAGCGCCCGGCGGCACAGCGCGTCGGCCCTGCGGGTGGTCTCCGGCTGGCGGTGGGCCGGGGTGAGGGCGAGGGTGTGGGCGCAGGCGTTGTCCAGGCTCACCCGGTGGCCCACCGAGACGTAGACCGGCTTGACGCCGTCGCGGGTGCGCAGGGCGCGACCGACCTCCTCGGCGCCCGCGAGCAGCGGGGTGGAGCTCCCGCGGGGGGCGGCGGGCGGTTCGTGGGTGAAGGTGAAGGGGTTCTTGGCGACGCCGATGGTGGGCAGTCCGGTGAGGACGCCGAGGTGGCTGGCGAGCCCGAAGCGGCGCGGGTGGGCGAGGCCGTAGCCGTCGCAGACCACCAGGCCTGGCGGGCGGGGCAGGGCGCCGAGCGCGGCCAGGACGGCCGGGATCTCGCGGAAGGCCAGCAGCCCGGGGACGTAGGGAAAGGAGATCCGCCCCACCGCGGTGGCCTCGGCGACCACTTCCAGGGTGGCCGCGTCGAGGACGACGGCCGCCGCGGCCACGAGGTCGCGGTCGTCGTCGTAGGCGACGTCGACGCCGGTGACATGGCCCGTGCCGGGCGGCGGTCCGGGCTCACCGAGCACCACCCGGCCGCGCAACTCGTCCTGGACGGCCCGGGCCTGGTCCTCCGTGGCGGGCCAGTCGTCGGGGATGCGTACGGTCGTCGTCATGGTGGCCACGAGCGTACGCCGGGCGCGGCGGGCGCCGTCCCGGGGGTGCGGGCTCGCGGCCGCGCCGGGACGCGGGCCCGCCCCGCCCGGTGTGCCGGGTCAGCCCTTGCCCAGCGCCTGCTGGAGCTGCTGCTTGTTCATGTCCGAGCGGCCGTGGATGTCGCGCTTCTTGGCCTCCTCGTAGAGCTGGTCGTAGGTCGGCCCGCCGGAGCCGCCGCCCGAGCGCTGTCCGCCCCGCTTGCCGGAGGACATGTCCTGGGTGGACGTGCGGCTCGCGGTCTTCGACTCGCCGGAGCGGGCGCGCTCCTTGTTCACCGTGCGCGCGGCGATCTCCTTGGCGCGGTCGGTGCTCTCACCCCGGTCCTGCGCGCTCTTCTTGATGTGCTCGTACTGGCGCTCCCGTTTGGAGCTGGAACCGCGTGGCATGCCGTTCACTTCCTCTCTGTCAAGGAACGGATACCCGCATCCTGGAACAGTTCGTCACATCAGGCGATATTCAATCCTCCAGTCGAGCGACGCGGCCCTTCTCCCCGGATGCCCAGCAGCCGAGATCCGACGCGCAGTCGACGGTGTCGTACGAACCGGTGTCGACGGTCCGCCAGGTGCGGCCCGCGTCGAGGGTGAGGTCCGTTCCGGTCGGGCCGACGGCGAGGGCCGCCGCACGGGTGTGCGGGAGCCAGGCCACGCCGGAGCGGTAGGCGGCGGGCGGCGTGGCGGAGGGCCGCCAGGTGCGGCCGGCGTCCGGCGTCGTGGCGGACGCGCGGGGTGACGTCTGTCCGGGCCGGTAGTCGCCGCCGACCGCCAGACCGTGGGCGCGGTCCCGGAAGGCCAGGGCGAAGACGCCCTTGGCCGGATCGCCCGCGGGGACCGGCGTGTCGGCGGCCGTCCAGGTCAGTCCGCGGTCGGCGGAGTGCAGCACGCGCGCGCGTGCGCCTCCCCCGGTGGCGAGCCAGACGTCCCGCGGCCCCGAGGTGACCAGGCACTGGCCGCTCGCGGCGAACCCGGCCTCGCCGTCGAGGGCCTGGGGCATGCCCTGGTCGGGCAGCACCTTCCAGGAGCGGCCGCCGTCACCGGTGGACAGGATGCGGAACCGGCCGTCCACCGGGTCGCTCATGGCCAGCCCGTGCCGGTGGTCGAAGAAGGCCAGGCAGTCGTAGAAGGCGTGCGCGTCGGTGTTGCGGAAGGACTCGGTCCAGGTCGCGCCGCCGTCGTCGGTCCGGTAGATCCGGGAGTCCTCGCCCTCGCCGATGGCGAGCACGGCCGCCCGCCGCGCGTCGAACGCCTCGATGTCGCGGAACTCGAGCGCGGACGCGCCGGGCGGTGAGACGTCGCGCCAGTGCGCCCCGCCGTCGGTGGTGCGCAGCACGGTGCCACCGGTTCCGGCCACCCAGGCGGTGCCGCGGCTGACCGCGGACAGCCCGCGGAAGCGCACCCCGGGCGTGCCGGTGTCCTTGAGCCGCCAGTGCGGCACCGGCGATCGGTGCTCCCGCGCGTGTGCCCGGTCCGCGCCCGCGGCGGGGCCGGCCGCCAGGGCGGGCACGGCCGTCAGGGCGGGCAGGGCCACGAGTGCGGCCAGTGCCGTCAGGGCGGCCGGTACCCTCCGGGCCGCCGGGCCGGTGCCGGTGCCGGTGCCGGTACCTGCCCGGCCGGTTCCCGCCGGTACCTGCCGTCGCGTACTCCCCAAGCGCCTCATGGCGGGGGAAGCTAGCCCACGGCCCCGGCGCCGTCCAGACGGCCTCCGGTCCCAACACGCCTGCCGCGCACCGCACATGGAACCGCACGTACACGGAAAGGGAACCGGAGATGGAATACGTCACGGTTGCGAATGAACGCGGTGACAGAGGTCACTCGTTCCTCGTGTGCACGGATTGGCTGATTCCGTCGTCTCTTCCAGTGCCCCGCCCATCCGCCCGTCAGCCCGGATGTCCGTCCAGCCGTCCCAAGGGAGCAAGGCCTTGTCCACCCTCATCGAGCAGCCCGTGGAGGCGCGCCTGGTCGCCGCGGCCCCCCGGATGCCCAGCATCCCCGCCACGCTGCACTACGACCGGCGCGATCCGTTCGCCGTCCGCATGACCTTCCCCGCGCCGGCCACCCTGGAGGGCGTGGAGGTCTGCTGGACCTTCGCGCGCGAGCTGCTCATCGAGGGGCTCAGCGAACCGCGGGGCCACGGCGACGTCCGCGTGCGCCCGTACGGCTACGACCGCACGGTCCTGGAGTTCCACGCCCCCGAGGGCACCGCCGTGGTGCATGTGCGCAGCGGTGAGATACGGACGTTCCTCCAGGCCACGAGCGAGCTGGTGCCGGTGGGGCTGGAGCACCTGCAGCTGGACCTGGACCACGACCTGGCCGAGCTGATGCGGGACGCCTACTGATCCTTCCGCCTCGCGCCGCGCTCCCCGGGTCGACGGCCCCGGGGAGCGCGGCGGTCGCGGGTCGCGAAGTACGCGGCGGTCGCGGAGCACTCGGCGGTCGCGGTGGCCGTGGACCGGCCGGGCTTGGCCGGGCGGTGGGCTCAGCCGCCGGCCGGGGCGGAGGCCGCCGTGGTGGCCACGACCACGGCGGTACGGACCTCACGGACGACCCGGCGCAGGGCGGGCGCGGCCGCACCGCTGCGCTCGGTCAGCTCCTCGATGCGCCGCCGATGACGTCTCCGGTCCCTGCCGGAGCCCAGCGTGCGGAGTTCGGCGGCGGCCGCCAGGGCCACGACGGCCGCGTCGCGCTCGGACACCTCGGCGGCCGGGCGGTCACCCTCCAGCACCCCGCGCGCCTCCCGGTTCAGCGCGTCCACGGCGGCGAGGCGGTCGAGGGCGTACTCCACGGACGGGAAGATGCCGAGGACGCGCCGCTTCTCCGCCCGCAGATACCCCTCCGCGGCCAGTTGTTCCCGTACGGCCACGAGCGTGTAGCGGGCCCGCAGGGTCACCCAGGCGCGCCAGCGGCGCGGTCGTGACTCCCGTACGAGTTCCAGCAGACCGTCCAGGACCGGGTCGCCGGTGCGGGCGTCCAGGTCGACCGGCGTGGTGATGCCGTCGTCGTCGACGAGGAGTCCGCGCTGGGCGAGTTCGGTGAGGGCGCCGGCCCTCACCAGGTGGTGCAGGTGCGCGGTGCCGGTGAGACGCGGACGCCCGGTGTCCCAGGCGAGCAGGTACAGCCTGGCCGGCAGCGAGAGCGGGCCGTCGGACACGGTGCCTCCTTCGTGCCGCGGGCCGCTGGGCCCACGTCTCGTTCCCTCGGGTTGCTTCTAATTCCTTTGACAGCCGCCCGGCCGCCTCGTACGGTCTGGAGCGGTCCTGTTGCCGCCGATTGGAGAAGGACGTTGCTCGTCTGAGGTCCTGAGACACCGCCTCACACCCGTGCGGGTGTGTGTGCCGCGTGCGACCTCGGCCTCCGAGCCGTCCTGAAGGAAGTCCGGCCCAGGGCTCTTCTCATGCCCCGTGCCCTCCCGCCTACACGGACCGTCGCCTCCGCGGTGTCTCGACACGCGTTTGCCCTGACCGCATCAAGCAACCGCGAGGCCGCCCATGTCCGCATCCGTCACCTGCACCTCCCTGTCCTTCGCCTGGCCGGACGGCACCGCCGTCCTGACCGGCCTCGACATCGCCTTCGGCCCCGGCCGCACCGGGCTCGTCGGCGTCAACGGGTCGGGGAAGTCCACCCTGTTGAAACTCGTCGCCGGAGAGCTGACCCCCTCCGACGGCACCGTGCGGGTCGCCGGCGAGGTCGGCCTGCTCCCGCAGAACGTCACCCTCGACACCTCGCTGCGCGTCGACGAGGCGCTCGGCATCGCCGCGCGCCGGGCCGCGCTGCACGCAATCGAGTCCGGCGAGGTGTCCGAGGAGCACTTCGAGATCCTGGGCGACGACTGGGACGTGGAGGAGCGCGCCCTGGCCACCCTGGGCGAACTCGGCCTCGGCCACATCGGGCTGGACCGCACGGTGGGCGAGGTGTCGGGCGGAGAGTCGGTGCTGCTGCGCCTGGCCGCGCTGCTGCTGCGCCGGCCGGACGTGCTGCTGCTGGACGAACCCACCAACAACCTCGACCTGTACGCGCGCCGGCGGCTGTACGCGGCCGTCGCGGCCTGGCCGGGCGTGCTGGTCGTGGTCAGCCACGACCGGGAACTGCTCGAACTGGTCGACCGGATCGCGGACCTGCGCTCCGGGGAGGTCACCTGGTACGGCGGCAACTTCTCGGCGTACGAGGAGGCCCTGGCCACCGAGCAGGACGCGGCCGAGCGCATGGTCCGCGTCGCCGAGGCCGACCTGCGCAGGCAGAAGCGCGAGCTGGCCGACGCCCAGGTGAAGCTGTCCCGCCGCAAGCGGTACGGGCAGAAGATGTGGGACAGCAAACGCGAGCCGAAGATCGTCATGGGCGCCCGCAAGCGCGCGGCCCAGGAGTCCGCGGGCAAGCACCGCATCATGCACGAGGAGCGGCTCGCCGGGGCGCGGGAACGGCTCGACGAGGCGGTGGAGGCCGTGCGGGACGACGACGAGATCCGCGTCGACCTGCCGTTCACGGCCGTACCGCCCGGGCGGGGCGTCCTCACCCTGGAGAACCTGGAACTCGCCTACGGCACACGGGTGCCCGGCACGCACGAGCTGCGCGGCCCCGAGCGGGTCGCGCTGCTCGGCCGCAACGGCTCGGGAAAGACGACGCTGCTGCGCACGATCACCGGCGAGCTGGAACCGGTGTCGGGGCACGTGACCGCGCACGTCCCGCTGCGGTTCCTGCCGCAGCGGCTCGACGTGCTCGACGGCGAGCTGACCGTCGTGGAGAACGTGGCCCGGCACGCGCCGGGCGCCACGAACAACCGGATCAGGGCGCGGCTGGCCCGCTTCCTGTTCCGGGGCGGACGCGCCGACCGCAAGGCGGCCACGCTGTCCGGCGGCGAGCGGTTCCGGGCGGCACTGGCGGCGCTGCTGCTGGCCGAGCCCGCGCCTCAGCTGCTCATGCTCGACGAGCCGACGAACAACCTCGACATGGCGAGCGTGCGCCAGCTGACCACGGCACTCGAGTCCTACGAGGGCGCACTGGTCGTGGCGAGCCACGACCTGCCGTTCCTGGAGTCCGTCGGCATCACCCGCTGGCTGGTGCTGGAGGAGGGAGAACTGAGGGAAACCACCCGGGAGGCGGTCATGGACCCCGCGTAGGGGGGTCTCAGGAGGGGCACAGGGCGGCAACGAGGGTTTTGTGGGCGGGGACGATTGGCGCATGATGGCCAACCGGTGCGGACACACCCGCACCGGCGAGAACCGCCCCGCCGATCCGGAAGGTCACTCGTGCCCAGCCAGAAGGCCCTCGTCCGCCGCCCCAGCCCACGCCTCGCCGAAGGGCTGGTGACGCACATCGAGCGGGAGCAGGTCGACGTCGAGCTCGCGCTGCGGCAGTGGGAGGAGTACGTCGAGGCGCTGCGCACCCACGGCTGGGAGACCGTCGAGGTCGAGGAGGCCGACGACTGCCCCGACTCGGTGTTCGTCGAGGACACCGTCGTCATGTACCGGAACGTCGCCCTGATCACCCGCCCCGGGGCGGAGTCCCGGCGGGCGGAGACCGCGGGCGTCGAGGAGGCCGTGGCGCGGCTGGGCTGCTCGGTCAACTGGGTCTGGGAGCCCGGCACGCTCGACGGCGGGGACGTGCTGAAGGTCGGCGACACCATCTACGTGGGCCGGGGCGGGCGCACCAACGCGGCCGGCGTGCAGCAGTTGCGCGCCGCGTTCGAGCCGCTCGGGGCACGGGTCGTGGCCGTGCCCGTGAGCAAGGTGCTGCATCTGAAGTCGGCGGTGACCGCGCTGCCGGACGGCACCGTCATCGGTCACATCCCGAAGGTGGACACGCCGTCGCTCTACCCGGCCTTCCTGCCCGTGCCCGAGGAGTCCGGCGGGCACGTGGTGCTGCTCGGCGGCGCCAAACTGCTGATGGCGGCGAGCGCGCCGAAGACCGCCGAACTCCTCGGCGATCTGGGCTTCGAGCCGGTCCTGGTGGACATCGGCGAGTTCGAGAAGCTCGAGGGCTGTGTGACGTGCCTCTCGGTCCGGCTGCGGGGGCTGTACGCCTGACCGGGTGATCCGCTCACCCTTCGGCCCCGGGACCTGCGTGTCCCGGGGCCGTTCGGCGTGCCCCTCAACTCTCCCGCGTACCCGCGCTGATCAGCGATCTTTACAGCGGTCTTAACCTACGGCTTCGTAACCTACGGCTTCGTAGCCTACGATCCCGTAAGTTCCCGGCACCGCTCGCCGGGTCCCGCTCTGCCCCCGCACCTCCGCGCGTCCCCCTGGAGTTCCCGTGACGATCACCTCTCCTCACCTCGGCAGCCCGTCCGTCTGGACCGACGCGAGGCTGCTCTACGCGCTGGAGGAAGTGGTCGAGAAGGAGCTGAACCGGCATCTGAAGGTCGCCAAGGACTGGATGCCGCACGAGTACGTGCCCTGGAGCGACGGCCGCAACTTCCCCGGGCAGTTCGCGGACGGCGAGGCGTGGGACAAGGAGCAGTCCAAGGTCACCGAGATCGGCCGGACCGCCCTCGTCGTCAACCTGCTGACCGAGGACAACCTGCCGAGCTACCACCACGAGATCGCCACCCTCTTCGGCCGTGACGGCGCCTGGGGGACCTGGGTGCACCGCTGGACGGCCGAGGAGGGCCGGCACGGCATCGTGATGCGTGACTACCTGCTCGCCTCGCGCGCGGTGGACCCGGACAAGCTGGAGCGGTTCCGGATGGCGCACATGAGCGAGGGCTTCGAGTCCGACAACCGGCACTCGATGCTGCACTCCGTGGCCTACGTCGCCTTCCAGGAGCTCGCCACCCGCATCTCGCACCGCAACACCGGGCACCAGTCCGGCGACCCGGTCTGCGACCGCATGCTGGCGCGCATCGCGACGGACGAGAACCTGCACATGGTCTTCTACCGCAACCTCCTCAAGGCGGCCTTCGAGCTCGCGCCCGACCTCACCATGGGCGCGGTGCGGGACGTGGTGGTCGACTTCCGCATGCCCGGGCACGGGATCCCCGGCTTCGAGCGGGCGGCGGCCCAGATGGCCATCGGCGAGGTCTACAACCTGCGTATCCACCACGACGACGTGCTCCAGCCGGTGCTGCGCTTCCTGAAGATCATGGAGATCGACGGGCTGGGCCCCGAAGGGCTGAAGGCCCAGGAGGAACTGGGGCTGTTCATGCACGGCCTGGACACGGAGGCCTCGAAGTTCGACGAGAAGCTGGCCGCACGCAGGGCGCGGATGGCGGCCCGCGCGAGCGGCTGACCCGCGCGGGGCCGTCGGCGCGGAGCGGTCCCCGCGCGGCAGCTCCCGCGCGGTCGCGCTACGGGGTGACCCTTCTGAGGGCCAGCCGCTCCTTCTCGGACAGACCGCCCCAGACGCCGAAGCGTTCGTCGTTGGCCAGGGCGTACTCCAGGCAGGCCGGGCGCATCTCGCACATCCCGCAGATGCGCTTGGCCTCGCGCACCGAGCTGCCCGGCTCGGGAAAGAAGAAGTCGGCCCCGGTCTGCGCGCACAGGGCCCGGTCCTGCCAGGCGGTGCCGGCCGGGGTGATCGTCTCGGAGTGCATGCGCGAGATCCTGCCGCGCGGCGAAAAACGTTCGATCAACGCCGCATCAACGCGGCCCGCGGGGCCCCCGGCCACCCCATGGTGGCCCGGGGCCGCCGGCCACCGCACGGCGGCTCGCCGAAGCTCCGGTCGGGGCGCGGTTGTCAGTGGCGGGTGCGAGACTCGTCAGTGCGGACAACCGGGCCCCTTCGAAGGAGGGCGAGGATGCTCACCACCCGTTTCGTCAACGGCGCCCCGAACTGGATCGACGTCGGCACCTCCGACCTCGACGGCGCCCGTTCCTTCTACGAAGGGCTCTTCGGCTGGGAATTCCGGTCGGCGGGCTCCGAGGCCGGCGGCTACGGCTTCTTCCAGCTGGACGGCCGGACGGTCGCCGGCGGCATGCAGACCACGGCCGAGCAGGGACCGCCCTCCTGGACCGTGTACTTCCAGAGCGCCGACGCCGACGCCACCGCCAAGACGGCCGAGCAGGCGCACGGCGGCGTGCTGGCGCAGCCCATGGACGTCATGGGCCAGGGCCGCATGGCGATCCTCTCCGACAAGGCCGGCGTGCCCTTCGGCATCTGGCAGCCCGGGCAGACCAAGGGCGTGGACGTGGCGGGCGACCCCGGCTCGCTGTGCTGGGTCGAGCTCTACACCCCTGACATCGCCGCCGCCGCCGCGTTCTACAACAAGGTGCTGGGCCTGGAGACCTCGGCCGTGACCTTCCCCGGCGGCACGTACACCTGCGTCAATCCCGCGGAGGGCGGCGAGGACGCCATGTTCGGCGGCATCGTGCCGCTCGGCGAGGACCCCGTCGAGGCGGAGGGCGGCCCGTACTGGCTGCCGTACTTCGAGGTGACCGACACCGACGCCACGGTCGCCAGGGCGGAGGAACTGGGCGGCACCGTCCGCGGGGCCGCCACCGACGTCCCCGGGGTCGGCCGCATCGCCCGCCTCGCGGACCCGTCCGGCGCCCGCTTCGCGGTGATCAGGAGCGGCACTTCGCAGACGTGAGTCTCCTAGGCGGAGGCGCGTCGGATCAGTGTCGTCGGCAGGACGACGCTGCGCGGTGCGCCTCCCACCGCGGCCTCGCCCGCCCCGCCCGTCTCGCCGTCCCCCCGGTCCAGGCCGCGCAGCAGCAGGCGGGCCATCAGACGGCCCATCTCCTCTATGTCCTGGCGGACCGTCGTCAGCGGGGGGTCGGTCTGCTCGGCCACGGGCAGCATGTCGTCGAAGCCGACCACGGCGACGTCCTCCGGCACCCGCAGCCCGCGCTCGCGCAGCACGCGCAGGGCACCGGACGCGGTGAGATCGTTGGCGGCGAACACGGCGTCGAGGTCCGGGCAGCGGTCGAGGAGTTCGCGCATCGCGCGCTCGCCGTCGGCGGGAGTGAAGTCGCTCTCCACGATGAGCCGTGGGTCGGCGTCGACCATGACGTCCCGGAAGCCGTCCAGCCGGTCCACCGCCGAGGTCTGGTCGAGCGGCCCGGTGATGTGCCCGATCCGGCGGCGGCCCAGCCCGGCCAGGTGCCGTACGGCCTCGCGGGCCCCGCCCCGGTTGTCGCTGTCGACGTACACCACCCGCCGTGAACCGTCGCTCCAGCCGGGCCGTCCGCCGAACACGGTCGGCACTCCGGCGCGCTGGATCAGCCCGGG
This sequence comes from Streptomyces anandii JCM 4720, assembly GCF_014650655.1. Lineage (GTDB taxonomy): Bacteria > Actinomycetota > Actinomycetes > Streptomycetales > Streptomycetaceae > Streptomyces > Streptomyces anandii. Next base: position 236,467 of record NZ_BMVJ01000010.1, on the reverse strand, counting down.
CAGCGGATCGTCGAGGTGGAGGGAGAAGACGAGCGCGCCGTCGACATGGCCGCCCGCGAGATAGCGCCCCACCCGGGTGTGGTCGTCGCGGCCCTCCGTCAGCAGCAGCACGAGCTGGGCGTCGTGAGCCGTCAGTTCCTTGCTGATGCCGCGCAGTTGGAGCGCGAAGAAGGGGTCCGCGAAGACCCGCGTCTCGGGTTCGGCGATGACGACGGCGACGGCGTCGTGCCGCTTGGTCACCAGGCTGCGCGCGGCCTGGTTGGGCACGTACCCGAGTTCCTC
>NZ_BMVJ01000010.1:229893-236159 GCF_014650655.1 Streptomyces anandii JCM 4720 | reverse complement strand
CACGGCCCGCCGGACCCGCTCGGCCAGTGCATCCCTGACCCCATGGGCACCGTTGACCACGCGTGACACGGTGGCCCGCGAGACCCCCGCCCGGGCGGCCACGGCCTCCAGCGTGGGACGCGACACTGCCTCGGACACTTCGGCACTCCTCACCGGCGGTTGCGGATCAGGATAACCGCGAAGCCGCGCCCCGGCGGGGGCGGACGGCAAGGGCCGGCCTGCCCGTCCTTCCCCGCGCAAGGGCCCCGGCCTTCCAGACGGCGAGCCCCGCGGCTCCGGGCGCCCTGTCCCGCCCCGCTACGCGTCCTTCCTGGCCCTGCTCGGCTGCACCCGCTTCGGCTCGCCCGGCATCTTCGGGTACTCCGGCGGATAGGGCAGGTCGCCCAGGCCGTGGTCGCGCTCGTCCCGTGCCGCGAGGTCGAGCAGCGCCTCCAGCGAGAACGCGTGCTCGTCCATGTCGGCGTGCACGTCCCCGAGTTCGGCGAACCGGGCCGGCATGGTCGCCAGGTCGAAGTCCTCGGGCAGGGCGGCGCCCACCTCCTCCCAGCGCAACGGCGCCGAGACGGGGGCGTGCGGGCGGGGCCGTACCGAGTAGGCGGAGGCGATGGTGCGGTCGCGCGCCGTCTGGTTGTAGTCCACGAAGATGCGGGCGCCGCGCTCCTCCTTCCACCACTTGATCGTGACCTGCTCGGGCATCCGCCGCTCCATCTCGCGCCCCACCGCGATCGCGGCGCGCCGCACCTGGGTGAAGGTCCAGCGCGGTTCGATGGGCACGAACACGTGCAGGCCGCGCCCGCCGGAGGTCTTGGGCCAGCCGCGCAGCCCGCCGAACTCCTCCAGCACGGCGCGCAGTTCGTGGGCGGCGCGGACCGCGTCGGCGTAGTCGGTGCCGGGCTGGGGGTCGAGGTCGATGCGCAGTTCGTCGGGGTGGTCGACATCGCCGCGCCGTACCGGCCAGGGGTGGAAGGTGAGCGTGCCGTACTGCGCGGCCCACACCACGGCCGCCTCCTCGGTCGGGCACATCTCGTCGGCGCTGCGCCCGCTGGGGAAGGTGATGTGTGCCGTCGGGATCCAGTCGGGCATGCTCTTGGGCGCCCGCTTCTGGAAGAACCACTCGCCGGTGATGCCGTCGGGGTAGCGCTCCAGGGTGGTGGGGCGGTCGCGCAGGGCGCGCAGGATGCCCGGGGCCACGGACCGGTAGTAGCGGGCCACGTCCAGCTTGGTGAAGCCGCGCTCCGGGAAGAACACCTTGTCCGGGCTGGACAGCCGCAGGGTCCGGCCGGCCACCTCCAGTTCCACCGCATCGCCCATGCGAGCCACGGTAGGCGTACCGCGCACGCCTCGCACACCGGGCGGACGCGGCCCGGGGCGCGCAGAATCGGTGCCATGGAGGTGCCATGGATCTGCCCGTGATGCCGCCCGTGAAGCCGATGCTCGCCAAGTCGGTGGCGAAGATCCCGCCGGACATGCAGTACGAGGCGAAGTGGGACGGCTTCCGGGCGATCGTGTTCCGCGACGGGGACGAGGTCGAGCTGGGCAGCCGTACCGGCAGGCCCCTGACCCGGTACTTCCCCGAGCTGGTGGCGGCGCTCAAGGAGCGGGTGCCCGAACGGTGCGTGCTGGACGGGGAGATCGTGATCGCCCGTGAGGGGCGGCTGGACTTCGACGCGCTCACCGAGCGGATCCATCCGGCCGACTCGCGGGTGCGGATGCTGGCGGAGCGGACCCCGTCGTCCTTCGTGGCGTTCGACCTGCTCGCGCTGGACGGCGAGTCGCTGCTGGACGTGCCGCTGTCCGACCGGCGGGCGCTGCTGGTCAGGGCGCTGGAGGGGGTGACGGCACCGGTCCATGTGGCGCCCGCGACCACCGACATCGAGGTGGCGCGGCAGTGGTTCGAGCAGTACGAGGGGGCCGGCCTCGACGGTGTCGTCGCCAAGCCGCTCGGGCTGCGTTACCTCCAGGACGAGCGGGCCATGTTCAAGGTCAAGCACGAGCGCACCGCGGACGTGGTCGTGGCCGGCTACCGCCACCACAAGAGCGGCCCCGTGGTGGGCTCTCTGCTGCTCGGGCTCTACGACGACCGGGGCGTCCTCCAGCACGTCGGCGTGTCGGCCGCGTTCACGGCGAAGCGGCGCGCGGAGCTGATCGACGAGCTGGAGCCGCTGCGGATGGACGACGTGAGCGGGCATCCGTGGGCGGCCTGGTCCCAGGAGGAGGCCCACGAGTCGGCCCGGCTGCCGGGCGCGCCGAGCCGCTGGTCGGGCAAGAAGGACCTGTCCTGGGTGCCGCTCAGACCGGAGCGGGTGGCCGAGGTGGCGTACGACCACATGGAGAGCGGGGCGCGGTTCCGGCACACCGCGCGTTTCCGCCGCTGGCGCCCGGACCGCACTCCTGAGAGCTGCACCTACGCCCAGTTGGAGGAACCGGTCCGCTACGACCTGTCGGAGATCCTCGGCCCCGGGACCTGAACCGGCCCTGCCTCACGGCCTCGGGGCCGCTTCGCAGGCGCCTCACGCCCGCACGGCCCGGCGCCTCACGGCCGCATGACCACCTTGACCGCGCCGTCCTGCTTGCGCTGGAACATCTCGTACGCGTGCGGCGCGTCGGACAGCGGCACGTGGTGCGTGGCGAACCCGTCGACGCCGAGCGGGTCCTCGTCCGTCAGGTAGGGCATGATCTCGTCGCTCCAGCGGCGGACGTTGGCCTGCCCCATGCGCATCTGGATCTGCTTGTCGAACAGGGTGAGCATCGGCAATGGGTCCGCCATGCCGCCGTAGACGCCGGACAGGGAGATCGTGCCGCCGCGGCGCACGAGTTCGATGGCGGTGTGCAGGGCGGCCAGCCGGTCCACGCTGAAGCGTTCGGCGATCGGTCCGCTGATCGCGCGCGGCATCACGGCGGCGGCCTGCTGGACCATGCGGGCGGCGGCGCTGCCGTGCGCCTCGGTGCCGACGGCGTCGATGACCGCGTCGGGCCCGCGCCCGTCGGTCTCGTCCTGGATCGCGGCGACGAGTTCCTTCTCGCTGTCGAAGCTGCGCAGGTCGTACGTCTCCACGCCCCGGGCGCGCGCCCGGGTCAGCCGCTCCGTGACGAGGTCCACGCCGAACACCCGCTCGGCGCCGCGCGCCCGTGCGATCCGGCAGGCCATGTCGCCGATCGGCCCGAGGCCGAGCACGGCCACGGTGCCGCCCTGCGGCACGTCTGCGTAGGCGACGGCCTGCCAGGCGGTGGGCAGCACGTCGGAGAGGTAGAGGAATCGGTCGTCGGCGGGACCCTCGGGGATCTTCATCGGGCCGTACTGCGCCTGCGGGACGCGCAGGTACTCGGCCTGGGCGCCCGGGACCGCGCCGTACAGGCGGGTGTAGCCGAACAGGGGGGCGCCCATGCCCTCGCTGGTGACCTGGGTGGTCTCGCACTGGGTCTGCAGGCCCGCCGAGCACATGAAGCAGTGGCCGCAGGAGATCTGGAAGGGGACGACCACCCGGTCGCCGGGCTGGAGGTTGGTGACCTCGGCGCCGACCTCCTCGACGATGCCGATCGGCTCGTGGCCGAGGATGTCGCCGGGCGTCATGAACGGCGTGAGCACCTCGTACAGGTGCAGGTCGGAGCCGCACAGGCCGCTCGAGGTGACCCGGATGACGGCGTCCGTCGGTTCCTGGATCTTCGGATCGGGGACCTCGTCCACCCGTACGTCGCGCTTGCCCTGCCAGGTAACTGCCTTCATCGCGGCGCGCTCCCTCCGTCGCCTTTGTCACCGTCTGCGCCGCCGGGTACCCGGGGTCAGGGCACCGAACCGGAACGGCCGGATCGGAAGTGAGCGTCTATGGCCATGAATGAACGTTCAAACACACAATCACTGGACTTGAACGGACACATCTCCCGGGCGTGTCCGGCATACGCGGAGACGGGGGCAGAGATCGTGGGAACGACCGATGACGGGACGGCGGGCACGGGTCCGGGCGCGGCACCGGGCCAAAGACGGAGAGGGCGGACGCGCCGCGCCGCCACGGCGGGCGCCCTGCTCGCCGCCGCGGTGACCCTGTCCCTGGCGGCGGGCTGTTCATCGGGGCGCGGCGGCCCCGACGACGGGCAGGGACACACCGCCGGGCAGTCCCCCTCCCCCACCACGAGCCGGGGACACACCGGCCCGGTGCTCGCGGTCAAGATCGACAATGTGGTCCCGGCCCGCCCGCAGACGGGTCTGAACGCGGCCGACATCGTGTACGCGGAGCAGGTCGAGGGCGGACTGAGCCGGCTGATGGCCGTCTACGCCACCAGACTGCCCCCGGTCGTCGGGCCGGTGCGCAGCGCCCGCGAGTCCGACCTCGAACTGCTGCGCCAGTTCGACCACCCCGTCCTCGCCTTCTCCGGCGCCCAGTCCAAGCTGCTGCCGCTGATCGACGCGGCCCCCGTCAAGGCCGAGTCGGCCGACAGCGAGCCCGGCGCCTACTTCCGGGGGAGCGGCAAGCCGGCCCCGCACAACCTCTTCCTGCGTCCCGCCCGCCTCCTCGGCTCCCCGCCGGGCGCCGGGGCGCTGACCACCGGCTTCCGTTACGGTCCGGCCCCCTCCGGCGGCCGCGCCGAGACCTCGCGCACGGTCCGCTATCCGGCGGCGCGCTTCACCTTCACCTGGTCGGCGCAGCGGCACGGCTGGCAGGTGGCCATGGACGGCACGCCCACCGTGACCACCGACGGCGGACCGGTGACCCCGGCGACCGTGGTGGTGCAGCACGTGAAGGTGCGCCGGTCGAGCCTGCACGACTTCCTCGGCAACTACACGCCGTACACCGAGACCGTGGGGTCGGGGAAGGCCGAGGTGCTGCGCGACGGCCGGGTCCACGACGTCACCTGGAAGCGCCCGGGGGCGGCGGACGGCACCTCGCTCACCGCCGCGGACGGCACGCCCGTGAACCTGGCGCGCGGCCAGGTGTGGGTGGTCCTCACCGCGGACGAGTGACCTCGCGCGTCAGAGGCCTCCGAATCACGTCACGTCAGAGGCCTACGGATCACGGCGCTTCATCTCCCGCTACGCCTGGGGCGGGATCTGGAGCGACCCGACGCTCTCCCGCCGCGAGCGCAGCATGATCACCCCGACCGCGCTGGTCGCCCACGGCCACTACGACGAGCCGGCCCTGCATGTGCGCGCGGCGCGGCGCAACGGGCTCACCGAGGACGAGATCGGCGCCGTACTGCTGCAGACCGCCGTGTACTGCGGGGTGCCGGCCGCCAACTCGGCGTTCGCGGTGGCCCAGCGGGTGCTGGCGGAGGACCCCGGCCAGGGCTGACGCGGCCGACTCGCGCGGCCCGGGCCGGCTAGGGCCTCTCCACCGGATCTTGCCGCCGGTCGCGGGATCTGGCACGCACTGCCCCAAGCTCTTCGAGCAGGGGGGACCCCAGCGGCGTTGTCGTCGGTTGCCGACTCCCCCAAGCTCTTGACGAGCAGGGGGACCCCCATCGCGTCGCCGCCCTCCTCCGCCTTGCAGCTGCACGCACCAGACCCTGCTCGGGTCGGCCGGGTGGCGAGGTGACTCGGAGCCGGCCTGATCCGGAAGAAAGGCCCTAGCGCAGGCCGCGTCCCGACTCCAGCACCTGCCGGGCCTGGGCCACCAGGCCGTCGGCGCCGCAGGAGCGGGCCAGGGTCAGGCCCCGGTCGAGTTCGGCGACCGAGCGGGAGAGGATGCCGTACTCGACGCGGGCGGCCGCGTGTTCGTACTGGCACGGGGAGGCCTCCAGGTAGGTGACGGCCTGCGCGGCCAGGCGTACCGCGCGCTGACCGGTCTCCAGCGCGGCCGCGCACCGCAGCGCCTCCCCTATCGCCGTGTCGGTGCCGAACCGCTCGGCCTGGCGGCGCACGTCGGCGGCGAGCCGGCCGGCCCTGGCCGGGTCCTCGGTGGCCAGGGCGCGGGCGAGGTCGGCGGCCCAGGGCACCATCACCGGGTTGTGGTGGCCGCGGACGGCGGCGGCCTTCTCGGCGGCCTCCAGTTCGTTGACGCCCTCCTTGGTGCGGCCCACGGCGAGCAGCAGCCTGCCGCGCACGGAACGCGGGTCGGGGATGACGATGGTGGACGGGTAGGGCGGTGCGAAGCCGTAGCGCTCGGCGACCTCCCAGGCCTCCTCGACGTGACCGCGGGCGAGCAGGGTGTCGACGAGGTTGCAGGAGGCGGTCCAGTACAACGGCAGTCCGCGGCCCACCCGTTCGGCCAGGCGCAGCGACTCGCGCAGGGACGTCTCGGCCTCTCTGAGCCGGCCGCGCCTGCGCTGCCCGA
>NZ_BMVJ01000010.1:228788-229746 GCF_014650655.1 Streptomyces anandii JCM 4720 | reverse complement strand
CCTCGGCGCGGTCGAGGCGGTCGCTGTAGGCGTAGGCGCCGGCGAGCATCAGCAGCAGCTCGATGCCCCACTCGGGGTCGGTCCAGCCGAGGCCCGGCGCGAGGCGGCCGTTGACCAGGGCGCGGTCGCACACCTCGACGACCTCCTCGGCGTTCTCACCGCGGGTCATGGCGTCGAATCCGCGCAGGATCAGCAGGGCGCGCTCGGAGTTGTCGCGGCCGGTGCAGCCGGCGGCGAGCGCGGCGAGCCGTTCGGAGCGGTCCGGGGAGCCGGTCTCGCCCGCGTACAGGCCCTCCCACATGTACTGCACGGCCTGGAGCCGCAGCCGTACGGGACCGGGTTCGTGGCGGGCGGCCTCCGTCTCGACGGTGCGGACGGCCTCCTCGAGCTGGTTGTTGTGCAGCAGGGCCTGGGAGAGCCGGCACACGGCGTCCACTCGGGCCGCGCCGTCGAGTCCGGGCATGCCCAGGGCGGTCTGGAGGTGCTCGATGGTGGTGGCGGGGGCGGTCAGCAGCGTGGCGCAGCCCAGTTCGTACAGGACGCGGGCGTGCACCTCCGGCACGGGCGGCTCCAGCAGGGCGCGCTCCAGGCAGCGGCGGGCGGCGTCGGGGGCGCCGACGGCCAGGTGTTCGCGGGCGGCGGCGCGCAGCTGCTCGACGAGTTCCTCGTCGTCGTCCGGGTGGACCTGGAGCAGGTGCCGGGAGGCCGCGGCGGCGCCGAGGCCGGAGTCGGTGACGACCTGGGCGGCGATGCCGTGCATGGCGGTGCGCAGGGCGTCTGGTATGGAGTTGTAGACGGCGGTGGCGATCAGCGGGTGCACGAACTCCAGGTCGCCGTCGCCGCCGCGCCCGGTGGCCGGGTCGGGGTCGGTCAGGATGCGGGCGCCGCGCAGGAGTTCGGCGCAGCGCACGGCGTCCTCGCGGCCCATGGTGGCCAGCCGGGCGACCAGGTCGACGGA
>NZ_BMVJ01000010.1:203429-228758 GCF_014650655.1 Streptomyces anandii JCM 4720 | reverse complement strand
GATTTCGGTGCCGAGGATGGCGGCGGCCCAGGCGAACCGGGTGGCGTCTATGCCGAGTTCCTCCAGGCGGGCGACGAGTCCGCCGCCGCGGGCCGAGCGGTTCAGGGCGCGCAGTTCGCCGGCGTGGGCCTCGGCCGGTTCGAGTTCGCTGTCCTGGACCTTGGCGAGGAGTTCGACGGTCTCGTACGGGTTGCCGGCGGTGACCGCCCACACCTCGCGGCAGAACGCGGCGTCGGCCTGCGGGCCGAGCGTGGCGCGGGTGAGTCCGGCGGTGGCCTCGGGGGTGAGGGCGCTCAGGTCGCTGACGCCGGCCGCGGCGGCGACCGCGTCCAGGCGGCGGGCGCTGTCGCCGTCGGACTCGTCGGGCCTGCGGGCGACGGCGACCAGCACGGAGAGGTCGTCGAGGCGTTCGGCGAAGGCGGCGAGCCAGCGCAGGGTCTCCTCGTCGGCCCAGTGGGCGTCGTCGATGAGCAGCACCAGCGGCCACTCGCGCTTGGCGAGCCTGCGCACCGCGGCGACCAGTCCGTCGCACACGCCCTGCGGGTCGGCCTGCCGGTCGCCGGGCTCGGCGATGCCGAGGGCGGGGCCGGCGATGTCGTACCAGTCGCCGAGGTACTCGCGGGCCTCCTCGGGCATCAGGGACACCAGCGCCGGCTGGAGCAACTGCCGTACCACGTTGAAGGGTACGGAGCGGAGGGTCTCGCCGCCGCGCGCCGACCACACGGTGCAGCCGCGCTGCCGGGCCAGGCGCCGGGTCTCGGCGAGGAGCGCGGTCTTGCCGAGCCCCGCCTCGCCCTGGAAGACCAGCAGGCCTCCGGAGGACGAGCGGTCGGCGCACAGCGTCTCCACCGCCTCCAGGACGGCGGTGATCTCCTCGTCGCGCTCCCACAGGGAGGCCGAGGCGGCCGCACCCGGCCGTACCTCCGTCATCCCGCTACCTCCCCAAGTCGCCCGAACGACGTACGGAACCCGAGCGTAGCCCCCATGCGCGCGAAGTGGAGCAGGGTCCGGTCACGTGTTGCCGTGACGGGTGAAGCCGGTCGCACGCGGGCGACGCGGGACGCCCGCGACCTGGGCGGGTGACAGGAGTGGCGCGTCAACTCCCGGTCAAGAAAGGCCCGGTGCCCCGTCAAGGGGGCCGGGACGGCGAGCAGGGCGGGGTCTCTCATCCGCCTTTCACCGACGCCTCATACGGTGGGGGCATGACGCAGGTGACTCCACCCGGGTGGTACCCCGACCCCGGGCAGACAAGTGACGGTCCCGCCAGCGAGCGCTGGTGGGACGGCAAGGCATGGACGGACCGGACCCGCCCCGCCGGTTCGGCCGCCGCGTGGGGTCCCCCGGCGCAGCCGTCCGCCGGGGAGACCGGACTCCCGGGTCGGCCCGGCTACTACGGGCACCCCGCCTACCCCGGGTACCCGGCGCCGCCGCCGGCCACCCCGCGCCGCGGGCTGCGCACGGGTGTCGCGGTCGCGGTGGCCGCCGCGGTGCTGGCGAGCATCGGGGTCGGTGTGTACGCGCTGGCCGGGAACGGCTCGGGCGGCCAGGACCGCGCCGGGGCGCAGGGCCCGGGCGGGCGCGGCGGTTCCGGCGGGCAGGAAGGTTCCGGCGGCCTCGGCGGACCGTTCGGCGGCGGACCGGGCGGGAACGGCGGCCAAAACGGTGGGAACGGCGGCTCGGGCGGCTCCGGGGGATCCGGTGGTTCCGGTGGTTCCGGTGGTTCCGGTGGGCAGTCCGCCGCGCCGAAGATCAGGAGCGGCTCGGTGACCGACCGGGTGAGCGGCATCAGCCTGCCCATACCCGGCGGCTGGTACGGCCGGCAGCTCACCGCGGGCGCCCAGGTCACCTCGGACGACTCCTACAAGTGTCCCGGGGACACCTCCCAGGAGTGCACCAAGGGCGGCGCCTACTCCGCGCCCGCGCTGCTGCTCGGCACCCAGGGAGGAACTGCCGAAGAGGTCGCGAAGGCCGACATCGCCGCCAACGCCAAGGAGTCCTACGGCGGGAAGACCTACGGCGGGATCACCTCGCACCAGGTGCTCCAGTCCAAGGCGGTGACCGTGGCGGGCCAGAAGGGCTACCTGGTGCGCTGGAAGGCGGTCACCGACAAGGGCGCGGACGGCTATGTCGAGTCGCTCGCCTTCCCCTCGCCGGCCGACTCCCGGCGGATGGTGGTCGTCCGCTTCGGTGTCGACGTGGGGCAGCAGCAGTCGGTGATCGACGACATCACCAAGGGAATCAAGGTGTCCTCGGGCGGGGGCGACGGCCAGAACGTCTGACCGGCCCCGCACATGCGCCGGCCGGGTGAGGCGCCCCTCCGCTCCAGAGGAACCCCACCCGGCCGGTGGTGCGCGCCGCCCCCGTCCCCACGGTGCGGCGCCGGCAGGTCACCGTCCGGTCATCCCGTGGACGGCGGCCTGGGTCTTCACTCGAGGCCGAGCGCCGGCAGCACGGCGGCCTCCACGAACCGGACCATGTAGTCCGGGTCGGCGTACGCCCCCTCCAGCACGGGCCGGATGCGCAGCACGCCGAACAGTTGCGCCGGGACGTACTCCAGCGCGGGCGTGTCCGGCGGGACCTCGCCGCGCTCCACCCCGCGCCGCAGGATCTCGCGCAGCGCGGCGATCTCGGGCTCCACGAGGGCCTCGCGCAGCGCCCGCTTCAGGTCGGGGTCCTGCATGATCGCGTGCCCGAGGGCCTGGAGGAGCCGGGTGTCCTTGCCGGACCACTCGCCCGCGGCCCGCGCGGCCTCGCGCAGGTCCCCGGCGAGGGTGCCGGTGTCGATGCCGGCGAACCGCGAACGGCCGCTGGAGCGCAGCGCGGCCACCACGAACTGCGGCTTGGTCTTCCACTGGCGGTAGAGCGTGGACTTGCTGCAGCGGGTGCTCGCGGCGACGCCCTCCATGGTGACGGCGTCGTACCCGCACTCGCGGATCTGCTCGAGGACGGCGTCGAAGAACTCCCGCTCACGCTCGGGCGTGATCTTGGAGCGGCGCGAGGCGACGACCGACTCCGGTCCGTCCGCGGCCTGCGACGTCATCACTCTTCTCCTTCGCTCGTCCGGGGGCTGCGCTGCCCAGTGTGGCGCATCTCCATCGATACGCCAGTGTACCGATACCTGACCGTATCGATACACTGGCGTACCGGTACGCTAGCGTATCGATGTCAGGCACATGAGCGGGCGGCGCGCACGGCGCCGTTCCCACGCACCACCGTCAGCGAGGGGGCCGGGGCATGCATTCCCGAGAGCAGGAGGCTTCGGCGGGGTCCGCCGGGTCCGCGCGACCCCCGCTCCTGCGTGAGCTCCTGCTGGTCGCCGGGCTCTTCCTGGTCTACAAGTTCGGCCGACAACTGGTCGCCGGGCACACCGGCGAGGCGTTCCGCGACGCGGACCGCGTCTGGAGCCTGGAGAGGGCCGTCCACCTGCCCGGCGAGGGCGGGGTGCAGTCCCTGCTGCTGCACGGCGACACGGCGGTGCACGTGGCGAACACCTATTACGCCGTCGTGCACTTCCCGGTCACCGCGGGCTTCCTGATCTGGCTCTACCTGCGGCGTCCGGAGCACTACGTCTGGGCCCGCCGTGCGCTGGCCGCGGTGACGGCCGCGGCCCTGGTGGCGCATCTCACGTTCCCGCTGGCCCCGCCGCGGATGCTCGCCGAGGCGGGCCTGGTCGACACCGCCCGGGTGTACGGGCCCTCGGTGTACGGGCCGCCGCGGACGGACCACCTGTCCAACCAGTTCGCGGCGATGCCCTCCCTGCACTTCGGCTGGGCGCTGATGGTGGCGGTCGGCCTGATCGCCGCCTCCCGCTCGCGCCTGCGGTGGCTGTGGCTGCTGCACCCGCTGCTGACCCTGGTGGTGATCGTGGGCACGGCGAACCACTACTGGCTGGACGCGTTCGTGGCGGCCGCGCTGCTCGGCCTCGCCCTGCAGGCCGTGCCCCGCCCGCACCGCGCGCAGGACACCGCCGGCGGCCGCCGAGGGCGACCGGTGCCGGCCGAAGGCAACTCCCTGGTGGGGGCGGCCCGGTGAGCGCCGCCGTCCTCGCCGTCGTCCTGTCACTGTTCTCGGCCGTCGCCTACGCCGCGGCGGCGGTCGCCCAGGAGCGGCTCGCCGCGCGGGGCGCCGGAGCGGGCCCGGTCCGGCTGCTGCGCTCGGGCGCCTGGTGGCGGGCCGTCGCGCTGAACGGGTCGGCGGCCCTGCTGCACGTGGTCGCGCTCCGCTACGGGCCGCTCACCGTGGTCCAGCCGCTCGGCGCGCTGACCCTGGTGGCGGCGGTGCCGATGGGGGCGCGGATGGCCGGGCGGCGGGTGGCGGCCGCCGAGTGGCGGGGCACCGCTTACACCCTGCTGGGGCTCGCCGCCCTGCTCGTCGCCGCGTCGGGACCCGCGCCCCGCCAAGTGCTGAGCCCCGCCGAGGCGCTGGCGGTCGCGGGCGGCACGGCCGTCCTCATCGGGGCGCTCTCCCGGCCCGGGGCCCGGCCGGGTCTCCGGCACGCGACCGCGTCCGGTGCCGCCTCGGGTGTCGCCTCGGCGCTCACCCAGACGGTGACGGTGGCCGCGACGGACCACTCGGGGCCGTTGCTCAGCGCGCGGGTGATCACGGTGGCGCTGCTGGTGGCCGCGTTCGCCACGGGCGGGCTGCTGCTGTCGCAGACCGCCTACCGGGGCGGACTGGGCGCCCCGCTGGCCGTGGTGACGCTGGCCAACCCGGTGGCGGCCGCGGTCATCGGGATCACCCTGCTCGGCCAGGGGCTCCAGGGCGGCGTACGGGGTGTGCTCCTCGCGCTGGCGGGCGCGGCGCTGGCCGGCCGGGGCGTGGTGGAGCTGTCGCGCTCGGGCCCGCGCCCGGCCGGCGGCGGCGGTCACGAGGCGCACCCCGTGGCCGCGGTCCTGGCCCTGGAGCGGGAGTCGGCCTCCCAGGAACCGGCACTGCTGCCGAAGCGTTCCGGACCGGGCCACCTCACACCCCTGTGACCATCGCCGTCACACGGCTCTCGTCGTACGGGTCGTCCGTCAGCCCAGGCCGCGCGAGTCCTGCTTGAGCGCGGTGTCGACGGTCAGCGCCGTCGCGACCACCAGGCTCAGCAGCGGCTCGGGCAGCTGGTAGTGGATCTGCAGGACGTAGTTGTCGGCCGTGGTGAACATCGTCTTGGCCAGGCCCTCCCAGGTCTTGGTGATCCGGGCGACCTCGTTGTCGGCGTGGTCGACGATGGCGAAGTTCCAGGCCCGCCAGTTCTCGGCCTTGATGGCGCCGACCTGCTGACCGTTGGCGTTCATCGCGAAGTTGATCTTGCCGAAGACGTTCTTCTGGACGATCTCGCCGACCTGCGAGCCGTCCGGGCGGGACACGACCACGCGCGACTTGAATATCTTCGCGGGCCGGGTCAGCACCAGCAGCGGCTGCCCGTGGTTGTCGCGGATCTCCAGCTTGTGCGTCATGAACTGGTCGAGGCTGGAGACGAAGCGCAGGATCTTCTTCAGCGCGTTCTGCCCGACCTCGGTGACCGAACCGATCTGGTTGCCGTTCTGGTCGAAGACCTTGTACTCGTTGGTCAACTCGATCAGCTTGGCCTTCTGGTTCACCACCAGCACCGGCTCGCTGAACAGCGTGCCGCCGCCGGGGCCGCTCGTGGCGACCCCGGCCTGCTGCTGCACCTGGCGCTGCACCCGGGCGTCGGGGCCGGCCGGCTGCGCCGGGATCTGCGGCGCCATCTGCGGTGCGCCCTGAGGCTGCCGGCCGGCGTGGGTGTGTTCCGTCCACTGGGAGCCGTCCCAGTAACGCAGCGTCTCGGCCGCCCCGTGCGGATCGGGGTACCAGCCTGCAGGTGTGTTCGAATGCGTGGTCACCGGGGCACATTACCGCGAGCCGGCCGGAAAGCAACCGCTTCCCGGCCGCTGATCAGCGGGTCAGGATGGCCGGATCGCTCACCCCCGGGCGCCCGTTCTCCACATGTCCGGCGAACCGCCGCAGAAAGCCCGCCTCCCCTTCGGCGGTGACGGTGAGGTCGTACCAACGCCCGCTGGCCGCGAGCGAGAAGCGCTCCTTCACGGTGGCGCCGGGCCGCACCCGGACCGTCGCCGGCTTCCCGCCGTATCCACTGGCCACCTTCAAACGCACCGCCTTGGCGCCCTTGTTGGTGAAGGTGAGCTCGACGTCGTCGCCCACGTGCCGTGCGGTGACCTCCGGGCCGGCCGTCTTCCCGGGGCCCTTGAAGACGCGCAGGAATCCGTTGGGTCCGTGCACGGTGAGGTCGTGGGAGCCGCCGGAGTAGGCGGAGTTCCAGGTGTCGGCGGTCTTCCGGCCGGCCTCGGTGGTGTAGGTCCAGGGGCCGTCGGTGCGGTTGCCGGAGGTGACGAGGAAGGCGGCGCCCGCGTGCGTGCCGGAGGCGAAGGTGAGGGTCAGCTTTCCGGTCGCCGTATCGGCCGAGGCGTCCACCAGGGGCGCGTACTTGAGGGGCCGGGTGGGCCGGTGGCCGCGCTCCTGCCGGGGCAGCGCGCCCTTGGCGGGCGGGGTGGGGACGTAGTCCGGGTGACGGTTGTGGTCCGGGGGCACATAGCCGGCCGTGCTGGGCAGCGGGACACGCCCGGTGTCCTTGCGGGAGAAGTCGAACGCGGCGGTGAGGTCGCCGCACACGGCCCGCCGCCAGGGCGAGATGTTCGGCTCGCGCACCCCGAAGCGGCGCTCCATGAACCGGATGACGGAGGTGTGGTCGAAGGTCTCGGAACAGACGAAGCCGCCCTTGCTCCAGGGTGAGACGACGAGCATCGGCACGCGCTGTCCCAGGCCGTAGGGGCCGGCGACATGGCCGGCGTCGCCCTTGAACAGGTCCGGGCCCGCGTCGGCCGTGGAGCGGCCCTGGCTCGCGGAGGCCGGCGGGAAGGGCGGGATCAGGTGGTCGAAGAAGCCGTCGTTCTCGTCGTACGTGATGAACAGGGCGGTCCTCGCCCACACTTCGGGATCGGCGGTCAGCGCGTCCAGGACCTGGGAGACGTACCAGGCGCCGTAGTTGGCGGGCCAGTTGGGGTGCTCGGTGAAGGCCTCGGGGGCGACGATCCAGGAGATCTGCGGGAGTTTGCCGCCCTTGACGTCGGCCTTGAGCCGGTCGAAGAAGCCCTCGCCCTTGCGGGCGTCGGTGCCGGTGCGGGCCTTGTCGTAGAGCGGGTCGCCCGGCGCCGCGTCGCGGTACTGGTTGAAGTACAGCAGCGAGTTGTCGCCGTAGTTGCCCCGGTAGGCGTCCTGGATCCAGCCCCAGCCGCCGGCCGCGTCGAGGCCGTCGCCGACGTCCTGGTAGATCCTCCAGGACACGCCCGCCTTCTCCAGCCGCTCGGGGTACGTCGTCCAGCCGTAGCCGGCCTCGTCGTTGCCGAGTACCGGACCGCCGCCCTTGCCGTCGTTGCCGGTGTAACCGGTCCACAGGTAGTAGCGGTTGGGGTCGGTGGAGCCGATGAGGGAGCAGTGGTAGGCGTCGCAGACGGTGAAGGCGTCGGCGAGCGCGTAGTGGAAGGGGATGTCCTCGCGGGTGAGGTACGCCATCGTCGTGGTGCCCTTGGACGGGACCCACTTGTCGTACCTGCCGGAGTCGAAGGCGGCGTGCCCGTCGTTCCAGCCGTGCGGGAGGTCCTGGATGAAGGCGAGGCCCAGGTCGTCGGCGTCGGGGTGGAAGGGCAGGATCTCCTTGCCGGCGGCGTCCTTCTGGTGCCAGACGGACCTGCCGTCGCGCAGGGTGACGGGGCGCGGGTCACCGAAGCCACGCACGCCCCGCAGGGTGCCGAAGTAGTGGTCGAAGGAGCGGTTCTCCTGCATCAGCACGACGATGTGCTCGACATCCTCCAGCGACCCTGTGCGGTGGTTCGCGGGCAGCGCGGCGGCGCGCTCGATGCTGTTGGAGAGCGCGGTGAACGCCGTGGTGGCGCCCGCGAGTTGGAGGAATCGGCGCCGGTTGACCTCGGGCATGGGCAAGGACCTCTCGTCCTGGGTACGGGCGGTACGGGCGCGGCACGCGCGCTGCGAGTGTTCCAAGTCCCCCGAACGGGTGGGAAGGGTGCGATGGCGCCAATGTGAAAAACGGCGGTACGTGAGGTGCGCTCGCGGGCGGCCCCGCGCTTCGCCGAGCTGAGGACCCGCGTGTACGAGCGGATCCAGGCGGCGAAGCGCGGGGCGTCCGGGGAGGCGGGCGACCTGTGGGTCACGGAGTCAGGTACGCCTCCACCTCACTGAACTGGCCCGCCGGCCAGCCGGTGTTGGCGCTCACCGACAGCCGCAGCCAGCGCAGGTTCGTACCGGCCGGCAGCGCGACGGTGGCGGTGTTGCCTGTCGCCGGGTCGAAGCGGTAGCCCTGCGCGCCCACGACGGTCGAGTAGTTCGAGCCGTCGGTGCTGCCCAGCACGGTGATGGTCTGCGTGCGGGCGCCCCAGGCGGTCGACGGCGGCAGCTTGAGCACCAGCCGGCGCACTGCCTGGCCGGAGCCGAGGTCGACCGTCCAGGACTGCGGGAAGGCGTTGTTGGCCGACTCCCAGTAGCTGCCGGCGTCCCCGTCGACCGCCTTGCCGGGGGTGTAGACGTCCTGCGAGCCGGTCGCGGTGGCCGGGCGGCCCTTGGCGAGGTTCCGGTTCGGATCGGGGTCGGGGTTGCCCTGGCCGGGCTGCGGCCAGGTCGAGCAGTCGTCCCAGGTGCCGGCCCAGCCGGAGTTGCCGCCGCCGTCGGTGAGCGTGAAGCTGCCCGAGCCGGACGGGTAGGGGCAGTTGTAGACGCCGGCCGCGCCCACGGTCGTGGCGGTGACGTCGCGGAAGGTGGCCGCGCCCTGCGCCTCGGCCTGCACGACGACCGTGCCGGTGTTCTTCACGGTCGCGCCGTCCACGGTGACGCCCTTGACGGGGTAGCCGTGCCCGCCGCCGGAGACGAACTCGAAGGCGCTGTACGGGCTGTCGGTGATCGTGGTGTTGGTGATGTCGACGGTGGCGTTGACGGCGCTGTCGTAGGAGTCGACGCGCAGCGCGCCCATCGGGTGGTTCCAGTTGGGGTTCATCGCGCCGGCCCGCACGAGGGTGTTGCCGTCGACGGTGATGGTCCCGGCGAGCGGGCTGAAGGGGTCGAGGAACTTCTGGTTGGAGATGGCGATGCCGCTGCCGAGGGCGTTGGTGTCGGAGACCAGGTTGCCGCGCACGGTGATGTCCGTGCCGCCGTAGACCGCTATGCCGTTGGCGAGGTTGGGCTGGGAGATCGTGTTGTTCTCGAAGCTGCTGTCGGTGTCCGGGGCGTTCAGGGACCACATGGCGAGGGAGTCGTCGCCCTGGTTGCGCAGGAAGTTGCCGCGGACCTTCACTCCCCTGGCGTTGCCGTTGAGGTTGAGTCCGTCGGCGGTGGTGTCGAGGATCCGGTTGTTCTCCACGACGAGGTTGTCGTTGTTCCCCATGAGCCAGAAGCCGCACTTGAGGTGCTGGATCCACATCCCGGAGACGGAGGAGTTCGGCCCGAGCGAGCCGTTGACGAAGTTGTCGGGGTTGGAGTCGACGCGCTCGGTGACCTCGCCGATGACGGCGAAGTCCTTGATGTGGACGTTGCCGGAGGAGTTCGACTGGTCGATGAAGCGCGAGGTGTGCACCACCGAGTACCAGTCGCCGGCGCCCTGGAGGGTGACGTTCTGCACCCCGCTCAGCGAGGAGGTCAGCCGGTAGTCGCCCGGCGGGATCCACACCACTCCCCCCTGCGCCGCGGCGATGGCGTCGCGGAAGGCCTGGGTGGAGTCGCCCTGGCCGCTGGGGTCGGCGCCCCTGGCGGTGACGGACACCGACCCGGCGGGCTGCGTCGCGGCCCGCGCGACCTGCTCGAAGTCGGCCACGTCCACGGTGACCTGCGCATTGGTGGCCACGAGGGCGACCTTGTCGCCGGCTTGGACGTCCCGGCCTAGCAGCAGCCGCGAGTTGTCGTAGAAGTGGTGGGTCTTGGCGCCGGCGATCCAGCCGGTGTCGACGTAGGAGTACTTGGAGGTGACGGGGAGGGTCTGCGCGAGCCTGGCTCCGTTGACGTACACGTCGAGCGTGCCGGACTGGCCGTCGGGGACGCTGTAGGAGACGTTCACCGCGTTGGCGGCGCGCGGCACGGTGAACTCGACGCGCTGTCCGGCGGCCAGGCGTACGGCCTGGCGGCCCGAGGCCTCGGAGGCGAGGGTGCCCTGGGTGTAGTCCGGGCCGATCTTCGTGCCGGTGTTGGTGGCGGACTCGGCCTCGACCGAGGTGAAGGGCAGGGAGGCGCCCGCGACCGCGTGCGCGGCCGGCGAGCCGAGGGCGACGAGCGTGCCGGCCGCGAGGGCGACGGCGGCGCCGACGGCGGAGGGGCGCCGGGCGGTTCTGGGGATGCTTCCGGAACGTGTGGTGCTCGTTGTGCCGTGCATGTGCTGATCCCTTCGTGGTGGGGGTGCGGGGATAGCGCGGTGCGGGTCGGCGGTCCGGGTGCGCGGGTCAGGCGCGCAGCCAGACCGCCGTGTCCTGCGGGAGCCGGCCCCGGTCGTCCAGGGGGCCGCTGGCCAGCAGGAGTTCGGTGTGGCCGGGCAGTCCGGCGGGGGCTGCCGAGAGGTTCACCAGACACCTGGTCCCGTCGGCGCGGGCGAAAGCGAGGACGCCCTCGGGCGCGGGCAGCCAGGTGAGGGGCGCGTCGCCGAACACCGGGCGCAGGCGGATCGCCTCGCGGTAGAGGGCGAGCATCGAACCGGGGTCCCTCTCCTGCCGGTCGACGGCGTACTCCGTCCAGCCGGCCGGCTGCGGCAGCCACGGCTCCTCGCGCGAGCCGAACCCCGCGCACGGCGCCCCGGCCGCCCACGGCAGCGGCACCCGGCAGCCGTCCCGGCCGGGGTCGGTGCCGCCGGAGCGGAAGTGCATCGGGTCCTCGATGCGGTCCACCGGGATGCAGGCCTCGGGCAGGCCGAGTTCCTCGCCCTGGTAGAGGTAGACGGCGCCGGGCAGGGCCAGGGAGAGCAGGGCCGCGGCGCGGGCCCGGCGGGTGCCGAGGCCGAGGTCGGTGGGGGTGCCGTAGGCCTTGGCGGCGAAGTCGAAGCCGGTGTCCTCGCGGCCGTAGCGGGTGACCGTGCGGGTGATGTCGTGGTTGCACAGGACCCAGGTCGCGGGCGCGCCGACGGGGGCGTGCTCGGCGAGGGTGTCGTCGATCGCGGTACTCAGCCGGCGGGCGTCCCAGGGGCAGGACATGAACGCGAAGTTGAAGGCGCTGTGGAGCTCGTCGGGGCGCAGGTAGCGGGCGAAGCGCTCGCTGTCGGGCAGCCACACCTCGCCGACGAAGACGCCCCCGTACTCGTCGGCGACCCGCCGCCAGGAGCGGTAGACCTCGTGCAGTTCGTCGCGGTCCACGTACGGGTGCGGGTCGCGGCCCTCGGTGAAGTCGGGCAGCCGGGGGTCCTTGACCAGCAGGGCGGCGGAGTCGATGCGTACGCCCGCCACACCGCGCTCGAACCAGAAGCGGAGGATGTCCTCGTGCTCCTGACGCACCGCCGGGTGGGCCCAGTTGAGGTCGGGCTGTTCGGGGGCGAAGAGGTGGAGGTACCAGTCGCCGTCCGGGAGCCGGGTCCAGGCCGGGCCGCCGAACTGGGACGTCCAGTCGTTGGGCGGCAGTTCGCCCCGCTCGCCGCGTCCGGTCCGGAAGTGGAACAGCTCGCGCTCGGGTGCGCCGGGGGCCGCGGCGCGGGCGGCGCGGAACCAGGGGTGCTGGTCGGAGACGTGGTTGGGCACGATGTCGACGATGGTGCGGATGCCCAGCTCGCGGGCCTCCGCGATGAGTTTCTCGGCCTCGGCGAGGGTGCCGAAGACCGGGTCGATGGCGCGGTAGTCGGCGACGTCGTAGCCGCCGTCCTTCATCGGGGAGAGGTACCAGGGGCTGAACCACAGGGCGTCCACGCCGAGTCCGGCGAGGTACGGCAGCCGGGAGCGGACGCCCGCGAGGTCGCCGGTGCCGTCCCCGTCGCCGTCGGCGAAGCTGCGGACGTACACCTGGTAGATGACGGCGGTGCGCCACCAGGTGTCGCCGCGGCGGCCGTCGGGGGCGTTGCGGGCATGGCTGGGCTGTCCCACTGTGCGTGCCTTTCTGTCTCGGTGAGGAAGGGCGGGGTCGCCGGGCGGGGAGGGCGGGGCTGTCAGCCCTTCGTGCTGCCCGCGCTGATCCCGGCGATGATGTGCCGCTGGAAGACGAGGAAGAGCGCGACCATCGGGATGCTGGCGATCACCATGGCGGCGATGAGCACGGTCAGCTGGATGTTCTGCGACAGCTGCACCAGGGCCACGCTGATCGGCTGCTTGTCCGTGTCGGAGAAGACCATCAGCGGCCACAGGAAGTCCTGCCAGACGGCGACCAGCGCGAAGATCGACACCACGCCGAGCACCGGCCGGGACATCGGCAGCACGATGGACCACAGGACGCGCAGCTTGCCGGCGCCGTCGATCTCGGCGGCCTCCAGCACGTCGCGCGGTATCTGGTCGAAGAACCGCTTGAGCAGGTAGAGATTGAAGGCGTTGGCGACGGCCGGCAGCCAGATCGCGAGGGGGTCGTTGAGCAGGCTGGTGTGGATCAGCGGCAGGTCGGCGACCGTCAGGTACTTGGGCACGACGAGTGCCTGGGCCGGCACCATCAGGGTGGCGAGGATGCCGCCGAGGATCACCTTGCCGAAGGCGGGACGAAGCTTGGACAGGGCGTAGGCGGCCGCGGTGCAGAACACCAGCTGGCAGGCCCAGGCGCCGGCCGCCTGCACGGCCGTGTTCCACAGGTGCTGCGGGAGCTGCATCAGGTCCCAGGCGTCGGCGTACGCGCCGAGGCGCCAGTGTTGGGGGACGAGGGTGGGCGGCGTCCGCGCCACCTCGTCCGCCGACTTCATCGCGCCGGTGACCATCCAGTAGACGGGGAAGAGGAAGGCGAGGGTGAACAGCAGCACCACGCCGGTGAAGACGGTCCAGTAGGCGGCCTTCCCGCGCGGGCGGGCCAGGGCCGCCGGGGAGAGCAGGGTGCGGGTGGCGCTCATGCGTCCTCCTCGCCGGAGCCGGAGCGGGTCAGGCGCAGATAGCCGGCGGAGAACACGCCGAGCAGCACGAGCAGCATGACGCTGAGGGCGCAGGCGCCGCCGAAGTCGTTGTAGAGGAAGGCGTACTTGTAGATGAGGTAGAGGACGGTGACGGTGGCGTTCTCCGGGCCGCCGCCGGTGATCACGAAGGGTTCGGTGAACACCTGCATGGTGGCGATGATCTGGAGGAGCATCAGCATCAGGATCACGAACCGGGTCTGCGGGATCGTGACGTGCCGGACACGCTGGAGGAGGTTCGCTCCGTCGAGTTCGGCGGCCTCGTACAGCTCGCCGGGGATGGACTGCAGGGCGGCCAGGTAGATCAGGACGGTACCGCCCATGTTGGCCCAGGTGGCGACGAGGACCAGGGAGACCAGGGCGGTGTCGGCGCCGTTGGTCCAGTTCGAGGTGGGCAGGTGCAGGGCGCCCAGCGCCTCGTTGGCGAGGCCGGCGCCGGGGTCGTAGAACCACTTCCACAGCAGGGCGCTGACCACGGGCGGGATCATCACCGGGAGGTAGACCACGACCCGGAAGAAGGCCTTGGCGTGGCGCAGTTCGTTGAGGACGAGGGCCAGTACGAAGGGGACGGCGAAGCCGATCAGCAGGGCCAGCGCCGTGAAGGTGAGCGTGTTGCGCCAGGCGGCGCCGAACTCGGGGTCGTGCAGGACGCGGGTGAAGTTGGCGGTGCCGGCCCACTCGGGCGCCTGGCCGGGGGTGTACTTCTGGAAGGCGATCACGACCGCGCGGATCGCCGGGTACCAGGAGAACAGGGCGAAGCAGATCAGGCCGCCGAGGAGGAAGGCGTAGGCGCGGGCCTGTTCGGCGAGGCGGCGCCGCCACCGGTCCCCTGCCGGGGGCGGCGCCGGTACGGGGTGGACGGGGACCGCCCGGGCGGGCCGCCGCTCGGCCGTCTTGGTCATCACCGGTCAGCTCCGGGCGAGGATGCCGTCGATCTTGCCGGAGGCGTCCTCGAGGAGCCGGTCGATGTCGGCGTCCTTCTTGGTGAGGACGGCGGAGACGACTCCGTCGAGGACGGAGTAGATCTGCTGGGCGTTGGGCGGCTCGACCTTGAGCTGGAGCTTCTGGTTGCCCTCGAGGAAGGAACGGTAGTTCTCCACGGGCACGTTGGCGTTGGCCTTCTTGGCCTGCTGGTCCTCGGCGTCGGCGGCGCCGGTGAACAGGCGCGGCTCGGGCAGGCCGACGGGCGCGTTGTGGGCCTTGGCGCGGGCGTAGTCGCCGAGGAAGCCCTTGCCGGGGGTGAGGAACATGTGGTCGAGCCACTTCAGGCCGGCGCGGATCTGGGCGGGTGTGTCCTTCTTGCTGAACATGTAGCCGTCGCCGCCGACGAGCGTGCCCCTGCCGCCGGGCATGGGGCCGAGCGCGAGGTCCTGGTAGTTGCCGCCCTTCTCCTTGACCAGGATGGGGATGTTGTCGGGCGCGGAGAGGTACATGCCGAGCTTGCCCGAACCCATCATCTGCTGCACGTCGTTGATGACCAGGAGCTGCTTGCTGCCCATGGAGTCGTCCGTCCAGCGCATGTCGTGCAGGTTGCGCAGCACGGCGTGGCCCTCGGGGGTGTCGACGGTGGCCTTCTTGCCGTCCGCGGAGACGACGTCGCCGCCTTGCGAGTACAGCTCGGCGGTGAAGTGCCAGCCGCCCTGGTTCTGGGCGCTGTAGTCGGCGTAGCCGACGGTGCCGCCGCCGAGCGCGGCGATCCTCTTGGCGTCCGCGCGGACCTCTTCCCACGTGGTGGGCGGCTTGTCGGGGTCGAGGCCGGCCTTCTTGAAGAGCTTCTTGTTGTAGATCAAACCCATCGAGTAGCCGGTGCGCGGGATGCCGTAGACCTTGCCGTCCACGGTGTAGATGTCGCGCAGCTGCTTCTGGATGGTGCCGTAGCTCTTCAGCTCCTTGACGTACGGGGTGAGATCGGCGGCCTGGCGGGTGTCGACGACGTGCTTGACGTCGGTGAAGTAGGTGTAGAAGACGTCCTCCATCTGGCCGCCGGCGAGCTTGGCGTCGAACGTCTTGGGGTCCTCGCAGGGGAACGCGTCGTGCGCGACGACGTCGATGTCCGAGTGCCGTCCTTCGAAGGCGGCGACGTCCTGGTCGAAGAACCCGCGGTCGACCTTGGCGCTCGCCGGCGGGCGGCAGTTGACCGTGATGCGGGTCTTGCCGCTCGCGGAGTCGTCGCTGTTCGAGCCGCACGACGTCACGGCGAGGGCGAGGGAGCAGACGCCGATCGCGGCGACGGCATGGCGGAACCCGGTGCTTCTCATCGGTGGACCCCTTTGGGCAGGAGCGGTGGGCGCCGCACACTCAAGCACCGTCGACGACAGCGCGCAATATCTCGCGCAGCAGATGAAATTATTTAACAGTCAGCCGAAATCTCCCGGACGGCTCGCGACAGCTCGCGGACGACTCAGCCGCGGGGCGCCTGCGCGGTGGAGCCGCGCACCACCAGCTCCGGCTCGAACAGCAGCTCGTCGGCGGGTACGGAACTGCCCCCGATCTGCGCGTTCAGCAGTTCGACGGCAGCCTTGCCCATCGACTCGATGGGCTGGCGGACCGTGGTCAGCGGCGGTTCGGTGCAGTTCATCAGCGCGGAGTCGTCGTAGCCCACGACCGAGATCCGGGACGGGACGTCGAGTCCGCGGCGTCGCGCGGCCCGTACGACGCCGAGGGCCAGTGGGTCGCTGGCGCAGATGAACCCGGTGACCCCCCGGTCGATCAGCTTGGACCCGGCGGCGTGGCCGCCCTCGATGGAGAAGATGGCCCGCGCCACGAACTCCTCCGGCAGCTCCTGACCCCCCACCGCGCGCGCCGCGGCCAGCTTGCGCGCCGAGGGCACGTGGTCGCCGGGGCCGAGGACGAGGCCGATCCGCTCGTGGCCCAGGGAGGCGAGATGCCGCCAGGCCTGCTCGACGGCGACCGCGTCGTCGCAGGACACGCTGGGGAACCCCAGGCGCTCTATCCCCGCGTTGACCAGCACCACCGGGATGTTGCGCTCGGCCAGCAGCCGGTAGTGGTCGTGGGGCGCGTCCGCCTGCGCGTACAGCCCGCCGGCGAAGACGACCCCGGAGACCTGCTGCTGGAGCAGCAGCTCCACGTAGTCGGCCTCGGAGACGCCGCCCTTGGTCTGTGTGCACAGCACGGGGGTCAGGCCGAGCTGGGCGAGCGCCCCGCCGATGACCTCGGCGAAGGCGGGGAAGATGGGGTTCTGCAGTTCGGGCAGGACCAGGCCGACCAGCCGGGCGCGTTCGCCGCGCAGCTGGGTGGGCCGCTCGTAGCCGAGGACGTCCAGCGCGGTGAGCACCGCCTGCCGGGTGGCCCCGGAGACCCCTGGCTTGCCGTTGAGCACCCGGCTGACGGTGGCCTCGCTGACCCCGACCTTCTTCGCCACTTCCGCAAGTCGTCGCGTCACGCACGCAACTCTAGCGCAAGTTACGCAAGTCGTTTGCGTAAAGGCGCAACGTCAGACTCGGCTGCCGGTGGCGGTGTCGGCCGACAGCCGCTGGGCGATGTAGATCGGCACGACGGAGAGCAGGACCAGCACGGCCGCCACGACGTTGACGACCGGGGCCTGCTGCGGCCGGGTCATGTTGTCGAAGATCCAGATGGGGAGGGTCTCCACGCCGGGCCCGGCGGTGAAAGTGGTCACCACGATCTCGTCGAAGGACAGGGCGAAAGCCAGCAGGCCGCCCGCGAACAGAGCCGAGCGCACCAGCGGGAAGGTGATGTCGGCGAAGGCGCGGAAGGTGTGCGCGCCGAGGTCCGCCGCCGCCTCCTCGTAGGAGCCGGAGGTGCGGCGCAGCCGGGCGGCGACGTTGTTGAAGACGACGACGATACAGAAGGTGGCGTGCCCGACGACCACCGTGAACAGGCCGAGGCCCACCCCGAGCGGCTCCAGCACCGTGGAGAAGGCCGAGTTGAGGGCGATGCCGGTGACGATGCCGGGCAGGGCGATGGGCAGCACGACGACGAAGGAGATCGCGTCGCGGCCGAAGAAGCGGTGCCGGGCCACCGCGAAGGCGACCAGCGTGCCCAGCACCAGGGCGATCGCGGTCGCGCCGAGGCCGGCCTCGACCGAGGTCCACAGGGCCGCGCGGGCGCCGGAGTTGTGCCAGGCCACCGACCACCAGTGCGTGGTCAGGCCCGGCGGCGGCCAGCTCGCGCTGCGGTCCGGGTTCAGTGAATTGACGAGGACCAGCAGCAGCGGCACGTAGATCACCGCGAAGCCGAGGGCGGCGGCGGCGCGCAGCGCGATGCGCGCGGTCCGCGAGAGCTGCATGACCAGAACACCCCTTCAGATGCCGGTTATTCAGATGCTGCTGAGCGCGCCCGTGCGGCGCATCGCCAGCAGATAGAGCACGATCACGACGACGGGGACCGTGCCGAGCGCGGCGGCCATGGGCAGGTCGAGCTCGATGTTGGAGTACACGAGGTTGCCGATCAGCTGGGTCTTCCCGCCGACGATCTGCACGGTGATGTAGTCGCCGAGGCTGAGCGAGAAGGTGAAGATCGATCCGGCCGCGACCGACGGCAGCACCATGGGCGCCACCACCGAGCGGAAGGTGCGGCCGGGACGGGCGCCGAGGTCGGCCGAGGCGTCGAGCAGGTTGGCGGGAAACTGCGCGAGCGCGGTGTGCACGGGCAGGATCATGTACGGCAGCCAGAGGTAGGTCAGGGTGAGCACGGTGGCCGGGAGCCCGAAGCCGGGACCGCTCAGCCCGAGCGGCTCCAGCATCCAGTCGCAGAGGCCTCCTTGGGAGAGGATCAGCCGCCAGGCGTACACCTTGACCAGGTAGCTGGCCCACAGCGGGGTGAGGATGGCGACGACGAGCAGCGGCCGCCACCTCGGCCGGGCCACTCGGGCGGTGTAGAAGGCGACCGGGAAGGCGATCACCACGCACAGGGCGGTGACCGCGAGGGCCACACCGACGCTGCGAAGGATCACCTGGCGGTAGACGGGCGTGGTGAACAGGGTGTGGAAGTTGTCCGCCGACCAGACCTTCACCACCTCGGAGGTGAAGGAGTCGGTCGTCCAGAACGCCGAGACGAACAGCACCGCCAGCGAGCCGAGGTAGAGCACGGCCAGCCACAGCAGCGGCGCGGTGAGCAGCAGGGCGAGGCGGAGCCGGGGGCGGCGGTGCAGCGCCCCGGCGAGCCGCCGGGCGGTGGCCCTGGGGCCCTGCCCGGCGGTCTGTGCGACGACGGTCATCGGAGGCTCAGCCCTTGATCTCGGTCCAGGCCTGGACCCACTTGGCGTACGGCACGCACTTGACGTCGGTGCGGCCGTCCAGGCACTGCTGGATGGGCGTGTTCCAGAAGGCGACGCGCTTCCAGTACGCGGTGTCGGCCGCGTGGTAGGTGGCGCAGAAGTTCTTGTCGCCGGTCAGGGCGCAGGCCTTGGCGTTGGCGGGCGCCTCGCCGAAGTACTCGGCGACCTGGGCGTTGACCTTCGGGGAGACGATCCAGTCCAGCCACTTGTAGGCGCAGTTGGGGTGCTTGGCCTTGGCGGAGACCATCCAGGTGTCCGACCAGCCGGTCGCCCCCTCCTTCGGGACGAAGGCCTTGATCTTCGCGCCCTCGGAGGCGGCGAGGTTGGCGATGACCTGCCAGGTGGTGCCGATGACGGAGTCGCCGCTCTTGAAGGCGGAGACCTCCTTGAGGTAGTCGCTCCAGTACTCGCCGACGTCGGCGTTCTGCTTCTTCAGCAGGGCGACGGCGGCGTCGAACTGCTTCTGGTCGAGCGCGTAGGGGTCCTTGATCTTCAGCTCGGGCCTGGTGGCCTTGAGGTACAGGGCGGCGTCGGCGATGTAGATGGGCGAGTCGTACGCCGTGACGTGGCCCTTGTACCGCGCGGCGTCGTCGAAGACGGCGGACCAGGACGTGGGCGCGGGGTTCACCTTCTGCGTGTCGTACATCAGCAGGTTGGCGCCCCGGCCGTGCGGGATGCCGTAGGCCTTGCCCTTGACCGAGTTCCAGGCCTGCAGCTTCAGGTCGGGGAAGACGTCCTTGTAGTTCGGCACGAGCGCGGTGTTGACCGGGGCCGCGTCGCCGGAGGCGATCAGGCGCAGGGAGGCGTCGCCGGAGGCGGACACGGCGTCGTACTCCCCGGTCTTCATCAGTTTGACCATCTCGTCGGAGCTGGCGGCGACCTTGGAGTGGACCTGACAGCCCGTCTGCTTCTCGAAGTCGTGGACCCAGTCGACCTTGGGGTCGTTGGAGCCGTCCTCGACGTAGCCGGCCCAGGCGATGAGGTTGACCTGGCCCTCGGTCCTGCCGAGCGCGGAAGGGGCCTTGAGGTCGGGCGGGTTGAGGCCGCCCGGGGAGGCGCCGCCGCCGGAGCCGGAGGAGCCGCAGGCGGCGGCGGTGAGCAGCAGCGCGGCGGCGGCCGCCGCCCGCAGGGTTCGGGTGATGCGCACGACGTACTCCATGGGGTGTGGGCGGGCGTGGTGCTCAGCGGGCGCCGGGGACCCGGACGGCGTGGCGGCGGTGCCACGTCAGACGGACCCGGGCGCCGCGGTAGGCGGCGACGTCCTCGGCGGAGGTCTCCAGGTTCTGCTGGAGCGCGGTGAGGCGGCCGCCGGCGTCGAGGTCGACCAGGAAGCGGGTGGCGTCGCCGAGGTAGACCACCTCGGCCACGGTGCCCGTGGCGCCGGCGAGATCCGGCTCGTCGGCGAGGGCGGACTCCTTCAGGACGCGGATCTTCTCCGGCCGCACGCTGTACGTGCCGGGTGAGCCGAGGATCCGCTGCGCCGACTCGCCGTGCAGCAGGTTGGAGGTGCCGACGAAGGACGCGACGAACTCGGTCGCGGGTCGCTCGTAGATCTCTGCGGGGGCGCCGACCTGTTCGATGCGGCCCTGGTGGAAGACCGCGATGCGGTCGCTCATCGTCAGGGCCTCCTCCTGGTCGTGGGTGACGAGGACGAAGGTGATGCCGACCTCGCGCTGCAGCGCCTTGAGCTCGACCTGCATCTGCTCGCGCAGCTTGAGGTCGAGGGCGCCGAG
The DNA here is from genome assembly GCF_014650655.1 of Streptomyces anandii JCM 4720. GTDB lineage: Bacteria > Actinomycetota > Actinomycetes > Streptomycetales > Streptomycetaceae > Streptomyces > Streptomyces anandii. The sequence goes on along the minus strand of NZ_BMVJ01000010.1, from coordinate 208,690 downwards.
CGGCTCGTCGAGCAGCAGCACGCGGGGGCGGCCGACGAGGGCGCGGGCGAGCGCGACGCGCTGGCGCTGGCCGCCGGAGAGCTCGGCCGGGCGCCGCCTGCCGTATCCCTCCAGGCGCACCTCGGCGAGCGCCCCGCGGGCCCGCACCAGCCGCTCGGCCCTGGGCACCCGGCGGACCTTCAGGCCGTAGGCGACGTTCTGCTCGACGGTCATGTGCGGGAAGAGGGCGTAGTCCTGGAAGACGGTGTGGACGTCCCGCTCGAACGGCGCGAGCCGGGTCACGTCCCGTCCTGCGAGTTCGACGCTGCCCCCGGTCGGGGTCTCGAAGCCGGCGATCAGACGCAGGACCGTGGTCTTGCCGGACCCGGAGGGCCCGAGCATCGAGAAGAACTCCCCGTCCCGTATCTCCAGGTCGACCCCGGCCACCGCGGCCGTCTGTCCGAACGACTTGCGCAGACCCTGCAGCCGGATGGCAATTCCCTCCATGCGGGAACCTTTCTGGCGCTCATGAACGTTGAACGGAAAGATATGAAGTCATAGTTCAAAGCTCAAGACCGCCTCAAGGCAAAGCTTGGGTCAACTGGCAAGGTGGTGGCCGTGAAACAGCGACACGTCGAGAACGACGCCAGGGACACGAGCGGCCGGGGCGGTGGGCAGGGCGCCCGGCGGGCCGTATTCGCGCCGGTGGAGAGCCGGGCGCGGGTGGAGGCGGTGGTCCGCCGGATCGGCGACGCCATCGAGCTCGGACTGCTCGCCGACGGTGAGCAGTTGCCCGGCGAGAGCGAGCTGGCCGGCCTGCTCGGGGTGTCCACGGTGACGTTGCGGGAGGCTCTGATGGCGCTGCGGCAGCAGGGCCTGGTCACCACCCGGCGCGGCCGGGGCGGCGGCAGCTTCGTCTCGCTGCCCGAACAGCCCGGTCAGGAGCGGCTGCGGGCCCGGCTGCGCGGCTGGAGCAGCGAGGAGCTGCGTGACCTCGGCGACCACTGGGCCGCCCTGTCCGGCGCCGCGGCCCTGCTCGCCGCCGAGCGCACCGGGCCGGACGACCTGCGCCCGCTCCTGCGGTCGGTGGAGGAGCTGGCGGGCGCCCCGGACGCGGCGGCACGCAGCAGGGTGTACGGCCGTTTCCACGTGGAACTCGCGGCGGCCGCGCAGTCCGCCCGGCTCACCCGGGAGCAGGTGACGCTGCAGACGGAGGTGGGGGCGCTGCTCTGCCTCGTGCTCGCCTCCGACGAATATCGTGAAGAAGTGGCAGATCGTCACCGCGCCGTGATCCGCGCCGTGCAGGATGAAGCCCCGGATTCGGCCCGTACGCTGGCCGAGCGGTGCGTACGGGAGTCGGCGGCGCGGCTCATCGCCCTGCGGCTGGCCCTTTAGCGCGCACCGTGCGCGGCCCCGTCGCTGGAGGGCACCATGAGCAGGATCCCCGCACTCGCCGGGACGGCGGACACTCCGCGCGCCCCGGCCGGTGGGCGGCACGGCACAGGCGAGGAACACGGACGGCGCCCCGACCGCGGCGGGCTCCTGGAGGCCGAGGAGCGCGTCGCCGCCGGGGTGGGCCGTGCCCTCGAGGCGGTGTTCGCCGCGGTCGCCGAGACCCGCGCCGACACCGCCGCGCTGCTGGCCCGGGTGGCGGACGCGGGCCGCCGCCCGGTCAGCGCCGACCTCGCGGCGCTGCGGCCGGGGCTGCATCCGCGGCTCGCACGCGAGGAACTGGTCTCGGGCGTGGGTTTCGTCGCCGCCCCCGGGCTGCTGAGCGACGTGCCGGCCTGGCTGGAGTGGTGGCAGTCCACCGCCGAGGGAGAGGTACGGCCGCTGCTGCTCGACCTGGACCCGCGGCAGTCGGCGTACTCCGACTACACGCACTGGGACTGGTTCGCCCTGCCGCGCGACACCGGGCTGCGGGCGGTGGCCGGGCCCTACGTGGACTACCTGTGCTCCGACGAGTACAGCCTCACGCTGTCCGCCCCGGTGGAGCTGGCGGGCCGCTTCGCCGGGGTCGCCGCCGCGGACGTGTACCTGCGGCACTTCGAGGACGCGGCGCTCCCCCTGCTGCGGGAACTGCCGGGCCCCGCACACCTGGTGAACGCACGCGGCCGCGTGGCCGCCTCCGCCGACCCCGCGCATCTGGCCGGTTCCCTCACCAAGGGCCACGACTTCGCGGCGGTGCTGCGGGAGGGGCGCACCGTCACCGGGGCCGGTCCCGGGGTGCGGCTGGTGCCGTGCCGGGGGCTGCCGCTGGTGCTCGTGTGGCGGACGGCGACGGAGGACTCCGTACGGGCCGCGGCGGCCGGGGTGGGCCCGGCGCCGTCGGCGACCTGAACGCCGACGGTGCCGGGTCAGGCCTCCGGGGCCGGCACCACGCTGAGGTGGCCGGAGGCGCGGCGGGCGCGGCGGGCCGCGCGCGGGGACGGGGCGGTGCGCCGCGTCTCGCGCAGCACCAGGGTCAGCCGGGTGTACCCGAGGTCCCGCAGCGTCGCCGGGGTCTCCTCCACGATCCGGCAGTCGGTGGCGCCCCAGCGCGGGTCGGGGTGCAGCAGCGGGCGGACCGCGCCGTCGGGCTCGGCGGCCGACTCGCCGACGCTGCGGATCCAGTGCGGCAGGCCGTGCCGGTAGGCGGCCTCCATGATGGGGTCCTGGGCGATGTCACGGCGGACGGCCTGCAGCGCCGGGTCGTGGCCGCGGCGCTCGAGGGCGGCGGCGAACTGCGCCAGCATGGGCAGGCACCAGCGCGACTCGTGGTCGCCGAGGACCGTGCCCGCGTCCGGGTGGAAGAGCACGAAACGCAGGAAGTTGACGTCCGGCATGGCCGTCGGGTGCGGGGCGGCCCGGCCGAAGAGCGAGTTGAAGGCGCTGTTGGCCAGGACGACGTCCCAGCACTGGTCGACGACGAAGGAGGGAAACGGGACGGCCTGCAGGAGCGTGGCGTAGTCGCGCAGGTAGGCCTGCGCCTCGCGGCTGTCGGGGACGGGCCGCGGCGCCGGCCGCTGCCCTCCTGCCTGAAATGCCATCGGGAGGTCACCCCTCTTGCCTCTGCGGCCTTCACGCGGCGCCTTGATCCTGCGGCTCAGGAAGGAGCGGTGTCAACTATCGTGGCATTTCATGCCGGTTGACGGCTGAAATTGGCCACAGTTGTGGCGAGACCTGGATGTGAGTTCGAACGACCGGCTACTCTCCGGGAAGTTCACGGCGCCCCGCCCTGTGAAAAGCCTGTGATACCTGTGAGAGACGTAGGAGATCTGTCGGTGACCGATGGCATCGAGGATCCGGGCACCACGGCGCCGGCCGTGCTGCCGGCCGTCGTCGCACGCGTCACCGCGCTCGCCGGCCGGCTCGGCGTGCCGCAGGCGGAGGTCTTCGACGTCGGCCGCCTGTCCGTGGCCTGCGGTGTGCCGGAGTCCGTGGTCAGGGCCCTGCTGAGCGGGCGGCCCGCGGGCGAGCCGGACGTCCAGGCGCGGTTCCTGCAACGGCTGGACCTGTTGCGCCGCACCCGGCTCAAGCCCAACGGGCGGCGCTACACCCAGCAGGAGATAGCCGACGGCGCGGGCATGTCGCGGCAGCAGGCGGGCGCCCTCATCAACGGCGACCGGCGGCCCACGATGGAGCACTGCGACGCCATCCAGCGGTTCTTCCGGGTTCACGCCGGCTTTCTGACCGCCGAGGACCCCGAGGCCCTCGCGGGCGCCCTGCAGCGCACCGAGCAGGAGCTGCTGCAGCGGCTGGCCGACCGCGAGCGCCGGGCCGCCGAGGCCGCGGACGACCCGCTGGAGCGGCTGCTGCAGGACCACGGCGTGCGCGGAATAGCGTGGCGGGCCGCACAACTGCCCACCGACCAGCACCGGGACAAGGTCGCCGAGTGGCTGGACATGCTTCTGGAGAGCGTCAAGCGGCCCGAGTCGTGATGCAGGGGAGAACCGTGGGCATCGCCAAGGACATGCGCCGGCTCTGCGGCGAGCTGGTCGCCGAGCTGACGCTGCCGGTGCCGGCCCGGCCCGCCGATCTGTACGCCGCGCTGTGCGAGGGGATGAGCCGGCGCCGCGGGCGCCCGGTCCTCTTCCGTACGGCCGCCTTCCCGCCCGGCACGGCCAGCGGGCTGTGGCTCGACATGGTCGAGCAGGACCTGGTCCTGGTCGAGGAACGCACCGCGCCCGACCACCAGTTGGTGATCCTCGGGCACGAGCTGTGGCACATGAAGGCCGGGCACTGCGGACACCACGTGGACGGCGTCCAGGTCGCCGCGCGCCTGCTCGAGGACGGCGCCGACCTGCGCGCGACCGTGCACCGCGCCGCCGCGCGCAGCGGGTTCGACCAGGCCGAGGAGGAGGAGGCCGAGAGCTTCGGCCTGCTGCTGGCCAGCAAGTGCCGTACGTGGCTGGCGGGTTCCTCGTTACGCGGCCCGGTGCACCGGGACCGTCTCGCGGGGCGCATCGAGGCGTCCCTCGGATACCTGGGCCACCGGGTGGAGGGCGAAGGCCCGGCCAGGGGCCGGCCTTAGGAACTCGTGCCTGGGCCGAGCGCGGGAAGCGGGGCCGGGTGCGGGGGGATTGTCAGTGGTGGGCGGCAAGCTGGAGGGTGCGCCACCGCCGGCCCGATCCGCACCAGAGGCCCTGGGTGGCGGCGTGTGACCGTGTGACGCCGAAACCGGGGAGAGCCAGACCCATGCCGACCGCCGTACTGACCGACCGCGAGCGAACCGCCGTCCAGGCCTACCTGCGCCTGCTGCACACGGTGCGCGCCGCCTTCGACGGCCCACCGGACGGTGCCCGCCCGCCCCTCGTACCCCCCGCCGTGCTCGTCGAGGCCGAACAGGCCCTCGCCCGCGCGGGCCTGGCGGGCAACGAGGAGGCCTTCTTCGAGCTCCTGCGCGAGTGGTGTCCCGACCGGTAGCCCGTCGCGCCCACGCCCGCCCGCCGGGTTCCGTCAGGCGGGCGGGACCGTGACCGCGGTGGCCAGCAGGCCGCCGGTGGTGATCCAGCGGCCGTCGAAGTGGCCGAGGCGGTGGCCGCCGACCACGGGGCCGGGGACGAGCAGACGGGCGCGGAAGCGGCCGTGCCGGGGCGCGCCGGGGCCGGGCTGGAACTCGATGTCGGCCTCGGAGAAGTCCAGCCACTTGCCGGTGAGAGGGAACCACGCCTTGTAGACGGACTCCTTCGCGCTGAACAGCAGCCGGTCGAAGTGCACGTCCGGGTGGCGGGCCGCGAGACCCTCGAGCCGCCGCTCCTCGGCGGGCAGCGCGACGGTCGTCAGGACGCCCTCGGGCAGCG
>NZ_BMVJ01000010.1:200940-203390 GCF_014650655.1 Streptomyces anandii JCM 4720 | reverse complement strand
GGGCGTGCGGCTCGGCGTCGATGCCGAGGGAGGCCAGCTCGCCGGCGGGGGCCAGGGCGGCGGCGCGGTACCCCTCGCAGTGGGTCATGCTGCCGACCAGCCCCTCCGGCCAGCACGGCGCGCCCCGCTCACCGGTCGGCACCGCCCGAGGCTCCACGCCCAGCTGGGCCATGGCCCGGCGGGCACAGGCCCGCACCGCCGCGAACTCGCGCCGCCGCTTGGGGACCGCACGCGCCACGGCCGCCTGCTCCTCGGGGTACAGCGGGGCCTCGTCGCCGTCGTCGCCGTGACTCTCCACGGCCACCACCGGGGCCGGGAGCAGTTCCTCGATCAACCGGGTCACGTCCTTGGTCGGGGCAGCGGTCCAGACGACCGTAGACCATGGCGGAGGCGGGCCGCTCCGGGGGTTTTGGCCACGCCCGATCCGTGACCTGCGCGTTGCACGCGGGGCTTGCCAGGAGTCGTATGATCGCCCCGACACCACCGCCGCAACTCCCCCTCGCGCAGGGCGGTTCGGTGTCCCTTCCTTCCCTCTGGCCGGGCACGGCCCGCTTCGCCCTGCCCGCGAACCGTGAAAGGCGGCCTGCATGGTCTCTCGCGTACGCGTCTGGCTCAACCGCACGTACGCGGAGAACGTGTTCTTCATGGATCAGCTGCGGCGGAATCCCGCCGACCGGGCGGTCGAGATCCATGCCACGCACGGCGACCCCGACTCCCCCGTGCTGGCCGCCGCCGACACCGCCGAACTCGAGCCGGAGGGCCTGTCCCCGGCGGCGTACGTGGAGTACGCGCTGGACCAGTGCGCGCGGCGCGGCATCGACGTGTTCGTGCCCCGGCTGCACCAGGACGCGATCGTGGCGCACCGGGCCGAATTCGCCTCGGTGGGCACCGCGCTGCTCGCGCCGACCCCGCAGGCGGTGGCGGTCTTCGCGGACAAGGCGACCGCGTACGAGGCGGTCCGCTCGATCGGCGTGCCGGTGCCGCCGTGGTGGCGGGTGCGCACGGCGGCCGGACTGCTGGCCGCCGTCGAGGAGTTGGAGGCGGCCGGGCACCGGGCCTGCCTCAAGCCGGCGTCCGGTGCGGGCGGGACCGGCTTCCGCGTGATCACCCGGGCGCCCTTCTCGCTCGCGGACCTCGACGGCTTCCCGGGCCCCCAGGTGCCCCTGGACCTGGTCCTGCGGGCGCTGGAGCGGGCCGAGGAGCGGGCGGAGAACCGGGCGGAGGAAGCCGTCGACTGGCTCGTGATGCCGCGCCTGGAGCAGCCCGAGGTCTCGGTGGACTGCCTGACCGGGACGGACAACCGCATCCGGCTGGCCGTGGGCCGCACGAAGAACGGCCGCCGCCGCGGCTTCACCCTGCACGAGCAGTGGCTGGAGCCGGCCCGCCGGATCGCGGAGGGCTTCGGGCTGCACTACCTGTCCAACATCCAGTTCCGGATGTTCGGCGAGCGGCCCGTCCTCCTCGACGTCAACACCCGCCCCGCGGGCGGGCTGCACCAGCTGTCGCTGTGCGGGGTCAACGCCCCCTGGGCGGCCGTGCGGCTGGCGCTCGGCGAGGACCCCGGTCCCGTGCCGCCGCCCTTCCTGGGGCAGGACTACACGGTGGTGGCGGGCCCGCGGCCGCTGCTGCCGGTCTCGGTGCCGCGGCAGCGCGCGTACGCGGCACAGCCGCCGCTCCCGGCCGCGCCGGCCCCGGCCTCGGCGCAGCCGGCGACTCCGGTCACGCCCACCCACGCCTGAGCCGACGCCTCCGGCATCTCCCGTCGTCCCCCGGCATCCCCCCGCATCCCAACTCCCCCGCCGGTCCGGACCAATTGCGGCGCCACACCTTGACATCGCGATTGGTCCATACCAACTTGGTGGCGCACCCCCGCACGGTCGCGTTCTTCCCGGCCGTGCCCTCCCCGACACCCCCACTCCTCCTGGGAGATCGCGTGCGCGACACACTCAGACGTCCCAGACGAAGACTGCTCGCCCTGCTCGGCTCCGCGGCCCTGGCCTTCGCCGGGGCCATCGCCCTCCCCGGCACGGCCGAGGCGGCCAACATCCTCACCAACCCCGGCTTCGAGTCCGGCGGCATCTCCCCCTGGACCTGCACCGGCAACCTCGGCTCGGTCGTCTCCTCCCCCGTGCACGGCGGCTCCAAGGCCCTTGCCGGCGCCGTGACGTCGAGCGACAACGCCCAGTGCAGCCAGACCGTCGCGGTCAAGCCCGGCACGACGTACACGCTGAGCGGCTGGGTGCGCGGCTCCTACGTCTACCTCGGCGTCGACGGCGGCGCCTCGACCTGGACCACCTCCCCCTCGGCGTACAGCCGGCTGTCGGTGTCCTTCACCACCGGCGCCTCCCAGACCAGCGCGAAGATCTACGTGCACGGCTGGTACGCCCAGGGCACCTACTACGCCGACGACATCAGCCTCGACGGCCCGGGCGGCGGCGGGGGCGGCGGCG
>NZ_BMVJ01000010.1:190826-200915 GCF_014650655.1 Streptomyces anandii JCM 4720 | reverse complement strand
ACACCCAGGCCCCGACCGCGCCGACGGGACTGACCGCGACCGGCAAGTCGTCCTCCAGCGTCTCGCTGAAGTGGAACGCCTCGACGGACAACGTCGGCGTGACGGCGTACGACGTCTACAGCGGTTCCGGTCAGGTGCTGAGCGTGTCGGGGACGAGCGCCACGGTGGGCGGCCTGTCGCCCAGTACCGGCTACACCTTCACCGTGAAGGCGCGGGACGCGGCCGGGAACGTGTCGGGCGCCTCCAACTCGGTCGGCGTCACGACGGACGCCGGGGGCGGCGGAGGCGGTGGCGGCTTCAAGCAGGCGGCGCCCTACCTCTACGAGGGCTGGGGCGACCCGCCGAGCCCGTCCACGGTGATGAGCGCGACCGGGGTCAAGTGGTTCACGATGGCCTTCGTGCTGGACTCCGGCGGCTGCAACCCGGCCTGGGACGGCAGCCGGCCGCTGACCGGCGGCGCGGACCAGAGCGCCATCAACCAGATCCGCTCCTCGGGCGGTGACGTCGTACCTTCGTTCGGCGGCTGGCAGGGCAGCAAGCTCGGCGCCAACTGCTCCTCCGCGAGCGCGCTCGCCGGGGCCCTGCAGAAGGTGATCGATGCCTACGGCCTCAAGGCGATCGACATGGACATCGAGAACACGGACGAGTTCGAGAACGAGGCCGTGCAGGCGAAGATCCTCACCGCGCTGAAGACCGTCAAGGCGAACAACCCGGGTCTGAGGACGATCGTCACCTTCGGCACCTCGACGACCGGTCCGACGTACTACGGCAACCGGCTGATCGAGCAGGCGCAGTCGCTGAACGCGAACATCGACGTCTTCACCATCATGCCGTTCGACTTCGGCGGCGGTTCGGACATGTACGGCAACACCGTCAACGCGGCCGAGGGGCTGAAGGCCAAGCTGAAGTCGACGTTCGGCTGGGACGACGCCACCGCCTACTCCCACATCGGCATCTCCGGCATGAACGGCCTGTCCGACCAGCAGGAGAACACGACTCCCGCGATCTGGACCCAGATCCGCGACTGGGCCAACGGCCACCACATCGCGCGGCTCGCCTTCTGGTCGGTCAACCGCGACCGGCCCTGCCCCGGCGGCGGCGTGGTGAGCAACTGTTCCGGCATCAGCCAGAACAACTGGCAGTTCACCTCCATCACGGCCGGCTTCACCGGCTGAGCGCGCCACCCCGACGTCCCCCCGGTCCCTGGGCCGGGGGGACTCCCTTTTCCACTCGTCCGAAACTTTTCGCACGGGGGTGTATCAGGACCCGGGCCGGCGGCTCTCAAGAGTGGAGACGGGGGAGCCACGGGGGAACGGGGAACGGGGGAAAGGAACGGGGGACACGGGGGAAGAACGGGGGAGCACGGGGGGTCGAGGCGGCCGGTCGCCGGACGGGGGAGCGACCGGCCGCCTCGGCGTACGCCCCGGAGCGCGCTGCCGGGGCCGGACCGGCCGGGCGGAATCAGGCGAGGTACGCGAGGCCGGGGTGGACCCGGGTGTAGCCCTCGACCAGTCTGCGGGCCACGTTCACCGAGTCGACGAGCGGATGCAGCGCGAACGCGGTCACCGCCCTCGCGCGCGAGCCCGACTCCGCCGCCGCCAGCACCTCGCGCTCGACCGCCTTGACCGCGCAGATCAGTCCGGTGGCGTGCCCGGGCAGCGGGTCGGCCGCGACCGGGTGGGCGCCGTTCGCGTCGACCAGGCAGGGCACTTCCACGACCGCCTCGGTGTCCAGCGCCGAAAGGGCGCCGCGATTGCGGACGTTGAGGATCAGCGTCGTGCGCTCGTCACGCGCGATGGCCCGCATGAGGGCGAGGGCCACCTTCTCGTAGCCGCCGGAGAGGTCGTCGGCCTCGCGTTCGCCGGCGCCGGCCGTCTCGCGGTTCTCGGCCATGTAGGTGGCCTCGCGCTCGGCACGGGTGCGCTGCCAGGCCGCGAGCGCCGGGGTGTCCGGGTCGCGCATCTCCTCGTAGAACCCGGCCTGCTGGTCGCGCAGGAAGGCGCCACGGGTGCGCTCGGCCCGCTGGTAGGCGTGCACGGTCTCGCGGTTGAAGTAGTAGTAGTGCAGGTACTCGTTGGGGATCGCGCCCAGCGACCGCAGCCAGTCGGCACCGAAGAGCCTGCCCTCCTCGAAGGAGCCGAGCAGCACGGGGTCGGCCAGCAGGCGCGGGAGTTCGTCGCGGCCGTCGACGCGCAGGGCACGCACCCAGCCGAGGTGGTTGAGGCCGGCGTAGTCGATCCACACCCGGCCCGGGTCCGCGCCCAGCACCCGGGCGATACGGCGGCCGAGGCCGACCGGTGAGTCGCAGATGCCGATGACGCGGTCCCCGAGGTGCCGTGACATGGCCTCGGTGACCAGTCCGGCCGGGTTGGTGAAGTTGATGACCCAGGCGCCGGGGGCCAGGCGGGCCACGCGCCGGGCGATGCCGACGGCGACCGGCACGGTCCGCAGGCCGTAGGCGATGCCGCCCGCGCCGACCGTCTCCTGGCCGAGGACGCCCTCCGCGAGCGCCACGCGCTCGTCGTCGGCGCGGCCCTGGAGGCCGCCGACGCGGATGGCGGAGAAGACGAAGTCGGCGCCGCGCAGCGCCTCGTCCAGGTCGGTGGTGGCCCTCACGGCGGGGGCGGCGCCGGGCGCGGCGGACCGTGCCTGCTCGGCGAGCACCCGGGTCACGGCGTGCAGCCGGTCCGCGTCCAGGTCGTGCAGGACGACCTCGGTGACCCGGCCCTCGGCGCGGTCACCGAGCAGCGCCCCGTACACGAGCGGCACCCGGAAGCCGCCACCTCCCAGAATCGCCAGCCTCATCCCTGCACCCCTTCCGCACGGCAACCCCGGACCGCAGTCCCTCCCCCGATCATGACGCGTGCCCCCGCCCCGGGGGGTGAGGGGGCGGGGACACGCGGGGAGGCGCCCGAACAACCGCCGGGTCAGCAGTCTCGCTTCACCCTGGCTCTTACGAGGAGGCTCCGGCGTTCACGCCGGTGAGGAGTCGCATCCTCAGGCAGCGGCGCGGGAGGGCCGCGGTGCCCGGTTGCCCAGGGCGCGGAGCGCCCTGACGGCCTGCCCGGCGGAGCCGGGTCAACGTCAACACTTATGCCTGCATTCGCTGATCAGGGTGATCGCGGCGGGAGGGGGTGCGGTTGTTCGGGTCCTGGGGTGAAGCGATGAGGGTGGTGAACTTACGGACGCGTAGGTTACGGACCGGTAGGCAGACGCGCATAGTCAACGGCGTACGAAGTACGGGGCGTTGGAACCGCACCCCATGACAAGGCAGCCGCGACAAGGCACCCGTGATCCCCGGGACAACCGGGAAATCTCAGCCTTCATCAGCTGAACTCCCGTCCCCACAAAGGAGTTTCTTTGTTTTAACTCTTGACGGCCGCGGCGGCCGAGAGCACATTGGCGGCGCACCCGTTGCTTGAGAGCGCTCTCAAGACGCGCTCTCGAGACCCCACTCCCCGTACCCGAGAGGCACCCCCCCCCATGAGTGAACCCTCCGGCATGCCCGCCGGCTCCCCACCGGCCGCCCACCGCAGACGCCGGTCCGTACGGCGCGCGCTCGTCGCCGTGATCGGCACGCTCGGTCTGGCCGCGGCCGCCGCCACCGCCACCGCCGCGACCCTGCCCGCGAACGCCTCCGCACCCACTGCCCCCTCCGGCTGGACGCAGGTGTTCCTCGACGACTTCAACGGCCCCGCCGGGACCGGCGTCAACACCTCCGACTGGCTCTACGACACCGGCACTTCGTACCCGGGCGGCGCCGGCAACTGGGGCACCGGCGAGGTCGAGTCGATGACCTCGAGCACCAGCAACGTGGCGCTGGACGGCAACGGCAACCTGCTCATCACTCCACGCCGGGACGCCTCCGGCCACTGGACCTCGGGCCGGATCGAGACCACCCGCACCGACTTCCAGCCGCCGGCCGGCGGCAAGCTGCGCGTGCAGGCCCGCATCCAGATGCCCAACGTCACGGGCGCGGCCGCCAAGGGCTACTGGCCGGCCTTCTGGATGCTGGGCTCGCCGTTCCGCGGCAACTACCAGAACTGGCCGGGCGTCGGCGAGCTGGACATCATGGAGAACGTCCAGGGTCTCAACACCGACTGGGCCACCATGCACTGCGGCACCAACCCCGGCGGGCCGTGCAACGAGACGTCGGGCATAGGCAATTCGACGTCCTGCGCCGGGACCACCTGCCAGGCCGGCTTCCACACCTACGCGATGGAGTGGGACAGGTCGACCAGCCCCGAGGAGATCCGCTTCTACCTCGACGGCGTCAACTTCCACACCGTGAAGGCCAATCAGGTCGATGCGACGACCTGGGCGAACGCCACCAACCACGGCTACTTCGTCATCCTGAACGTGGCGATGGGCGGCGGCTTCCCCGGCGCCTTCGGCGGCGGCCCCGACAGCGGCACCGAGCCGGGCCACCCGATGACCGTGGACTACGTGCAGGTGCTGCAGTCCTCGGGCAGCGGCGGCGGCACCACTCCCCCGCCGTCCGGCGACCGCGACGCCTACAGCCCCGTCCAGGCCGAGTCCTACGACAGCCAGTCCGGAGTGATCCCCGAGTCCACCACCGACTCCGGTGGAGGCCAGGACATCGGCTCCCTCGCAGGCGGCGACTGGGCGCTCTACAAGGGTGTCAACTTCGGCTCCACGGCGGCCACTCAGTTCTACGCCCGGGTGGCGAGCGGAGCGGCCTCGGGGGTGAGCGGGCTGGTCGAGGTGCGCCTGGACAGCCGCTCCAACGCGCCCATCGGCAGCTTCGCGCTGGCCAACACCGGCGGCTGGCAGTCATGGCGTACGGTCCCGGCGAACATCTCCTCCGTCACCGGCACCCATGACGTCTACCTCACCTTCACCAGCGGCCAGCCGGCGGACTTCGTGAACGTCAACTGGTTCGACTTCGGCCACTGAGCTTTCGCAGGCCGTCCGGCAGGGTCAGGGGTCCCGCGCGGGTCGCGCGGGACCCCTGGCGTGTTCAGCGCAGTTCGGCCCGGAAGGCCACCGGCGTCATGCCGGTGTGCAGCTGGAAGAACTTGGAGAAGTTCGCCGCGTCCGGGAAGCCCACGGCGGCGCCCACCCGGCCGATGGGCAGCCCGGTGTGCGCGAGGAGGCGCTTGGCCTCCAGGACGACCCGCTTGTCGATGAACCCCTTGGGGGTCTCGCCGGTCGCGGCGCGCACCGCGCGCACCAGGGTGCGGCGGGAGTAGCCGAGCGCGTCGGCGTAGGCGCTGACGCTGTGATTGGTGGTGAAGCCCTGCTCCACCGCGTCGCGGAAGAGGGTGAAGGTGGTGTCCGCCCGCCCGCGCGCCGCCTCGGCTGAGCTGGCCGCCAGATGGGCCAGGCGCAGCAGGAACGCGGTGAGCGTGTGGCGCAGCACCGCGGTGTGCAGGCTCAGCGGGAGGGTGCCGGTGTCCTCGTACTCGCGCCGCAGCTGGGCCAGGCCGGCGGTCAGGGCGTCGCGCTGGGCGTCGGTGGGGTGCAGCAGCGGGGGCAGGTCGTAGCGGTACAGGCCGGTGGCCTCGACCGTGGCGCGGGGCAGGAAGCCGGGCTGCATGGTCAGCACGGTTCCGCGGTACTCGCTCTTCTTCGAGAAGCGGTGGACCTGTCCCGGGCGGATCCACAACACGTCGCCGGCCGCGGCCTCGTACTCGGCGAAGTCGACCATGTGCCGCACGGGACCGGCGCCGAAGAGCATGACCACGTGGAAGTCGATGCGGTGGACGCGGTGCAGGGGGGCCTCGGAGTGCCAGGTGCGGTCGGCGCCCAGGGGGCCCACCTGAAGTCCGACACCGCGCAGGCTGAGGTCGACCGGGAAGGGGAAGGTTCTGATCCCGCCGCCGTCACCGTCTCGGGTGTGTGTGTCCGCCATGTCCGTCTCATGCCGCTTCGATCGACTCCGGGGGCGCCCCGGTGTCCCACTTTCACCACAGGCTGACACACGGAGACCTTCCGGCAAAAAAGTCAGACTTTTAAGTTCGAACGCGTCCGGCATGACATCCCGCTTCCTCCGAGGACTTCTTGAAGATGAGCGAGCAGACAACTGACCGCTTGGAATGGACCGACCTCGACCGGCGAGCCGTGGACACCGCCCGTGTTCTGGCGGCCGACGCCGTGCAGAAGGTCGGCAACGGCCATCCGGGCACGGCGATGAGCCTGGCTCCCGCCGCGTACACGATCTTTCAGAAGGTGATGCGTCACGACCCCGCGGACCCCGAGTGGACGGGCCGTGACCGCTTCGTCCTCTCCCCCGGCCACACCTCGCTGACCCTCTACACCCAGCTGTACCTGGCCGGATACGAGCTGGAGCTGGACGATCTGAAGGCCTTCCGCACCCATGGCTCGAAGACCCCGGGCCACCCGGAGTACGGGCACACCGCGGGCGTGGAGACCACCACGGGGCCGCTCGGCCAGGGCGTCGCGATGGCCGTGGGCATGGCGATGGCGGCCCGCTACGAACGCGGCCTGTTCGACCCGCACGCGCCCGAGGGCGCCTCGCCCTTCGACCACACCGTCTGGGCGATCGTCTCCGACGGCGACCTGGAGGAGGGAATCTCCGCCGAGGCCTCCTCGCTCGCCGGGCACCAGAGGCTCGGCAACCTGGTGTTCCTCTACGACGACAACCACATCTCCATCGAGGGCGACACCGCCACCGCCTTCTCCGAGGACGTACTGGCGCGCTACGAGGCCTACGGCTGGCACACCCAGCGCGTCGAGCCCGCCGCGAACGGCGACATCGACGTGCACGCCCTGTACGCGGCGCTGACCGCCGCCAGGGCCGAGACCGGCCGCCCCTCCATCATCGCCATGCGCACGATCATCGCCTGGCCGGCCCCGCACGCCCGGAACACCGAGGCCGCGCACGGCTCGGCGCTCGGCGAGGACGAGGTGGCCGCCACCAAGCGCGTCCTCGGCTTCGACCCCGAGCGCACCTTCCAGGTGGACGACGACGTCCTCGCCCACACCCGCCGCGCCCTGGACCGGGGCGCCGAGGCGCACGCCGCCTGGGACAAGCGGCTCCAGGACTGGCGCGCCGGCCAGGTCGAGCGGGCCGAGCTGTTCGACCGGGTCGTCGCCGGGAAGCTGCCCGAGGGCTGGGAGGACGCCCTGCCGGTGTTCGAGGAGGGCAAGGCGGTCGCCACCCGCGCCGCCTCCGGCAAGGTGCTCCAGTCGCTCGGCGCGGTCCTGCCCGAGCTGTGGGGCGGCTCCGCCGACCTGGCCGGCTCCAACAACACCACCATCGACAAGACGTCGTCGTTCCTGCCCGAGGGCAACCCGCTGCCGGGGGCCGACCCGTACGGCCGTACGGTCCACTTCGGCATCCGCGAGTTCTCCATGGCCGCGGAGATGAACGGCATCGCCCTGCACGGCAACACCCGGATCTACGGTGGCACCTTCCTGGTGTTCTCCGACTACATGCGCAACGCGGTGCGCATGTCGGCGCTGATGCAGCTGCCGGTGACGTACGTGTGGACGCACGACTCCATCGGCCTCGGCGAGGACGGCCCGACCCACCAGCCGGTCGAGCACCTGGCCTCGCTGCGCGCCATCCCCGGGCTGAACGTCGTCCGCCCCGCCGACGCCAACGAGACCGCGATCGCCTGGGCGGAGATCCTGCGCCGCCACTCCACCCACCCCGCCCCGCACGGCCTCGCCCTCACCCGCCAGGGCGTGCCGACGTATGCGCCGAACCCGGACGCGGCCAAGGGTGGCTACGTCCTCGCGGAGTCCTCCACCGGAACGCCGGACGTGGTGCTGATCGCCACCGGTTCAGAGGTGCAGCTCGCCGTCGCCGCGCGGGAGCTGCTGGAGGCCGAGGGGACCGGCGCCCGTGTGGTGTCGATGCCGTCGGTGGAGTGGTTCGAGGAGCAGCCCCGCGAGTACCGCGAGCGCGTTCTGCCGCCGTCCGTGCGGGCGCGGGTCGCCGTCGAGGCCGGCATCGGCCTGACCTGGTACCGCTACGTCGGCGACGCCGGCCGCGTGGTCTCGCTCGAGCACTTCGGCGCCTCCGCCGACGCCGCGACCCTCTTCGCCGAGTACGGCTTCACCCCCGAGAACGTCGCCGCCGCGGCCCGCGCATCGCTGGCCGCAGCGCGCGCATGATCCGAACGCTACAAGGAAGATGATCACTGTGACCGAAGCAACCGCGACCCCCTCGGCGCTGGAGCGCCTGTCCGGCCTGGGCGTGTCGATCTGGCTGGACGACCTGTCGCGGCGGCGGATCGAGTCGGGCAACCTGGCCGGGCTCGTCGAGAACCAGCACGTCGTGGGCGTGACCACCAACCCGTCGATCTTCCAGGCGGCCATCGGGTCCGGGGAGGGCTACGAGGAGCAGCTCGCCGATCTGGCGGTGCGCGGGGTCACGGTCGACGAGGCCGTGCGCATGATGACCACCGCGGACGTGCGCGCCGCCGCCGATGTGCTGCGGCCGGTGCACGAGTCGACGGGCGGCCGGGACGGGTGGGTCTCCATCGAGGTCGACCCGCGGCTCGCCCACGACACCCCGGCGACGGTCGCCGAGGCGCGGCAGCTGGCCTGGCTGGTGGACCGGCCCAACGTGATGATCAAGATCCCGGCCACCCGGGCGGGCCTGCCGGCGATCACCGAGGCGGTCGCAGCGGGTATCAGTGTCAATGTGACGCTGATCTTCTCCCTGGAGCGCTACCGGGAGGTGACCGACGCCTACCTCGCGGGTCTGGAGAAGGCGCGGGCCGCGGGCCTGGACCTGTCGGCGATCCACTCGGTGGCCTCCTTCTTCGTCTCCCGCGTCGACACCGAGATCGACAAGCGGCTGACCCTGCTGGGCACCGACGAGGCCCTGGCCCTCAAGGGGCGGGCGGCGCTGGCCAACGCGCGGCTGGCCTACGCGGCGTACGAGCAGGTGTTCGGCGCCGTCGACGGCTCGACGCGCCCCGGCGAGCGCTTCGCGCCCCTCGCGGGCGCCGGAGCCAACCCGCAGCGGCCGCTGTGGGCATCGACCGGGGTGAAGGATCCGGCGTACAAGGACACCCTGTATGTGGACGAGCTGGTCGCGCCGGGCACGGTGAACACCATGCCGGAGGCCACGCTGCGGGCCACCGCCGACCACGGCGCCGTCACCGGTTCCACGGTGACCGGCGGCTACGAGCAGGCCCGCGCGGACCTCACGGCCGTCGAGCGGCTGGGGATCTCCTACGACGAGGTCGTGCGGAGGCTCGAGGAGGAGGGCGTCGCCAAGTTCGAGACGGCCTGGCAGGACCTGCTGGACGCGGTCACGAAGTCCTTGAACGGCAAGGGAGTTGACGCGGAATGACCAAGAACCCCGCCGAGCCGGCGGAGCCGGTCGCGGTGCGGAAGACCGTGGTCGCGGCCACGGAGGACGAGGGCGCGCCGCCGAAGGGCGCGGGCGCCCCGGCGGCGAAGGCCGGGAAGGCCTCGCCGGCGGGCGGTGCCGGGAAGGCCTCGTCGGCGGGTGGCGGCCGGAAGCGGGCCGCTGCCTCGGGCGGGGTGCGGGTGCCGGTCGTGCCCGCCGCCGGGTGGGCCAATCCGCTGCGCGACGGCCGGGACCGGCGGCTGCCGCGGATCGCGGGTCCGTCCGGGCTGGTCATCTTCGGCGTCACCGGCGACCTGTCCCGCAAGAAGCTCATGCCCGCCGTGTACGACCTGGCCAACCGCGGCCTGCTCCCGCCGGGCTTCTCGCTGGTCGGCTTCGCCCGCCGCGACTGGGAGGACCAGGACTTCGCCCAGGTCGTGCACGACGCGGTCAAGGAACACGCGCGGACCCCGTTCCGCGAGGAGGTCTGGCAGCAGCTCGCCGAGGGCATGCGGTTCATCCCCGGCGACTTCGACGACGACACGGCGTTCAAGGCGCTGCGCGACGCCGTCGACGAGCTGGACGCCTCCCGGGGCACGGGCGGCAACTTCGCCTTCTACCTCTCCGTACCGCCGAAGTTCTTCCCCAAGGTCGTGCAGCAGCTCAAGAAGCACGGCCTGGCCGAGGGCCCGAAGGGCGCGTGGCGGCGCGCGGTCATCGAGAAGCCGTTCGGCCGCGACCTGGCCAGCGCCCGCGAGCTGAACCGGATCGTGCACGAGGTGTTCGACCCCGAG
>NZ_BMVJ01000010.1:186920-190796 GCF_014650655.1 Streptomyces anandii JCM 4720 | reverse complement strand
CGCATCGACCACTACCTGGGCAAGGAGACCGTCCAGAACATCCTGGCGCTGCGCTTCGCCAACCAGATGTACGAGCCCGTGTGGAACCGCTCGTACGTCGACCACGTGCAGATCACCATGGCCGAGGACATCGGCATCGGCGGCCGCGCGGGCTACTACGACGGCATCGGCGCCGCCCGGGACGTCATCCAGAACCACCTGCTCCAGCTGATGGCGCTCACCGCGATGGAGGAACCCATCGCCTTCGACGCCGAGGCGCTGCTCACCGAGAAGCTGAAGGTGCTGAAGTCGGTGCGGCTGCCGGAGGACCTGGGCGCCCACACCGTGCACGGCCAGTACGCCGAGGGCTGGCAGGGCGGCGAGAAGGTGGTCGGCTACCTCCAGGAGGAGGGGATCGACCCCCACTCGAAGACCGACACCTACGCGGCCGTGAAACTGGGCATCGACAACCGCCGCTGGGCGGGCATCCCGTTCTACCTGCGCACCGGCAAGCGCCTGGGCCGCCGCGTCACCGAGATCGCGGTGGTGTTCAAGCGGGCACCGCACTCGCCCTTCGACTCCACGGCCACCGAGGAGCTCGGCGAGAACGCCATCGTGATCCGGGTCCAGCCGGACGAGGGCATGACGGTCAGGTTCGGCTCCAAGGTGCCGGGCACGTCGATGGAGATCCGGGACGTGACGATGGACTTCGCCTACGGCGAGTCCTTCACCGAGTCCAGCCCGGAGGCGTACGAACGCCTGATCCTGGACGTGCTGCTCGGTGACGCGAACCTGTTCCCCCGTCACCAGGAAGTGGAAGAGTCCTGGAAGATCCTCGACCCCATCGAGGCCTACTGGCACGAGCACGGCACGCCCGCGCAGTACCGGTCGGGGACATGGGGTCCGAGGGAAGCCGACGAGATGCTCGCACGAGACGGACGGAGCTGGCGCAGGCCATGAAGATCGACCTGACCGACACCACGGCAAGCAAGATCAACAAGGCGCTGGTCCAGGGCCGCCGCGCCATCGGCACGCCGGCCGTGGGCATGGTCCTGACGATGGTGATCGTCACGGACGAGGAGAACGCCTACGACTCGATCAAGGCGGCCGAGGACGCCTCCCGCGAGCACCCCTCGCGCACCCTGGTGGTGATCAAGCGCCACGCCCGGACCCTGCGCGACCGCACCCACTCCCGCCTGGACGCCGAGGTGCGGGTCGGCTCGGAGGCCGGCACCGGCGAGACGGTGGTGCTGCGCACCTACGGCGAGGTCTCCGACCACGCCGACTCGGTGGTGCTGCCGCTGCTGCTGCCCGACGCCCCGGTGGTCGTCTGGTGGCCGGTGGACGCGCCCGACAACCCGGCCGAGGACCCGCTGGGCGCGCTGGCCCAGCGCAGGATCACCGACCTGTACGCGGTCGAGCACCCGCTGGAGGTGCTCCAGACCCGCCTACGGCACTACTCACCCGGTGACACCGACCTCGCCTGGACCCGGCTCACCCCCTGGCGCTCGATGCTGGCCGCCGCCCTGGACCAGGCCCGGGCGAAGGTGACCTCGGCGGCCGTGGAGGCCGAGGCGGAGAACCCGAGCGCGGAACTGCTGGCCCGCTGGCTGGAGGCCCGGCTCGACGTGAAGGCCGACCGGGTGGTCAGTGGCGGCCCGGTCGTGACCGCCGTCCGGCTCGGCACCGCGGGCGGCGAGATCGTCATCGACCGGCCCGAGGGACCGCTCGCCACGCTGACCCTGCCGGGCCAGCCCCCGCGCACCCTCGCCCTGAAGGTCCGTCCCCTGTCGGAACTCATCGCCGAGGAGCTGCGCCGCCTCGACGCCGACGAGATGTACGCCGTCGCCCTGCGGGGCGAGGGCATCAAGGAGACCGTCTGACATGTCCGACACCCCCCAGCTGACCCGGCGGCCCGAGTGGACCGCCCTGGAGGACCACCGCGCCCAGTGGCAGCCGCATCTGCGGGAGCTGTTCGCGGACGACCCCTCCCGCGCCGAGCGCTACACGGTGCGCGTCGGCGATCTGCGCATCGACTACTCCAAGCACCTGATCACCGACGAGACCCTCGCCCTGCTGCAGGAACTGGCCACCGCCACCGACGTGTTCGGGCTGCGGGACGCCATGTTCCGCGGGGAGCGGATCAACGTCACCGAGAACCGGGCGGTGCTGCACACCGCCCTGCGCGCCCCCCGGGACGCGGTGATCGAGGTCGACGGCGAGAACGTGGTGCCCAAGGTGCACGAAGTCCTCGACCGCATGGCCGGCTTCGCGGACCGGATCCGCTCCGGCGAGTGGACCGGGCACACCGGCCGGCGGATCCGCAACGTCGTCAACATCGGCATCGGCGGCTCCGACCTCGGCCCGGCGATGGCGTACGAGGTGCTGCGCGCGTACACCGACCGCGAGCTGACGGTCCGTTTCGTCTCCAACGTCGACGGGGCCGATCTGCACGAGGCGACCCGGGACCTGGATCCGGCGGAGACGCTGTTCATCGTGGCGTCCAAGACGTTCACCACGATCGAGACGATCACCAACGCCACCTCGGCCCGCTCCTGGCTCCTCGCGGGCCTCGGCGGCGACGAGAAGGCCGTCGCCCGGCACTTCGTGGCGCTGTCGACCAACGCCGAGAAGGTCGCCGCGTTCGGCATCGACACCGCCAACATGTTCGAGTTCTGGGACTGGGTCGGCGGACGCTACTCGTACGACTCCGCGATCGGGCTCTCGCTGATGATCGCCATCGGCCCCGACCGGTTCCGCGAGATGCTGGACGGGTTCCGCATCGTCGACGACCACTTCCGCAACGCCCCCGCCGAGGCCAACGCCCCGCTGCTGCTGGGACTGCTGGGCGTCTGGTACGGCAACTTCTTCGACGCCCAGACGCACGCCGTGCTGCCGTACTCGCACTACCTGTCCAAGTTCACCGCGTACCTGCAGCAGCTGGACATGGAGTCCAACGGCAAGTCGGTGCAGCGCGACGGCGAGCCCGTGCAGTGGCAGACCGGCCCGGTGGTGTGGGGCACGCCCGGCACCAACGGCCAGCACGCCTACTACCAGCTGCTCCACCAGGGCACGAAGCTGATCCCGGCCGACCTGATCGGCTTCGTCAACCCGGTGGCCGAGCTGAGCGGCGAACTCAAGGCGCAGCACGACCTGTTGATGGCGAACCTGTTCGCGCAGGGACAGGCTCTGGCGTTCGGCAAGACGGCCGAGGAAGTCCGCGCCGAGGGGGTACCCGAGGAGCAGGTGCCGCACCGCACCTTCCACGGCAACCATCCGACCACGACCGTCCTGGCCACCGAGCTGACCCCGTCGGTGCTCGGCCAGCTGATCGCCCTCTACGAGCACAAGGTGTTCGTGCAGGGCGCGGTCTGGAACATCGACTCCTTCGACCAGTGGGGCGTCGAGCTCGGCAAGGTGCTCGCCAAGCGCGTCGAGCCCGCCCTGACGGAGGGCGCGGACGTGCCGGGCCTCGACCCGTCCACCGCCGCCCTCGTGGCCGCGTACCGCACACTCAGGAAGTGAACTGACATGGCAGGAATGCAGCTGGGTCTCGTCGGCCTCGGCAAGATGGGCGGCAACATGCGGGAGCGTCTCCGCAACGCCGGTCATACGGTGGTCGGTTACGACCGCAACCCCGACGTCTCCGACGTGGCGAGCCTGGTCGATCTGGTCGACCGGCTCGAAGCCCCGCGCACGGTGTGGGTGATGGTCCCGGCCGGCGCCGCCACCCACGGCGTCGTCGAGCAGCTCGCGACGCTCCTCAAGCCCGGCGACACCGTCGTCGACGGCGGCAACTCGCGCTGGACGGACGACGAGAAGCACGCCAAGCAGCTGGGCGCGCGGGGCATCGGCTTCGTCGACGCGGGCGTCTCCGGCGGCGTGTGGGGCCTGAAG
>NZ_BMVJ01000010.1:167648-186735 GCF_014650655.1 Streptomyces anandii JCM 4720 | reverse complement strand
CGCGAAGATGGTCCACAACGGCATCGAGTACGCGATGATGCAGGCCTACGCCGAGGGCTGGGAGCTGCTGGAGAAGGTCGAGTCCGTGGACAACGTCCGCGAGGTCTTCCGCTCCTGGCAGGAGGGCACGGTGATCCGCTCCTGGCTGCTGGACCTCGCCGTCGACGCGCTCGACGACGACGAGCACCTCCAGAAGCTGCGCGGCTACGCGGAGGACTCGGGCGAGGGCCGCTGGACCGTGGAGGCGGCCATCGACAACGCCGTTCCGATGCCCGCGATCACCGCCTCGCTCTTCGCCCGGTTCTCCTCCCGCCAGGAGGACTCCCCGCAGATGAAGATGGTCGCCGCGCTGCGCAACCAGTTCGGCGGGCACGCCGTGGAGTCGGCGAAGCAGGGCTGACGCGCCTCAGCAGGGGGCCGGGACCGGGACGACGGTCCCGGCCCCCTCCGTATGTCCGCCGGCGCGCGCTGTTCCTACAATCACGAGCCCGCACGTGCGCCCGCGCCCGAAGGAACGTGATGACCAGCGCCGACGAACCGGCACGCCCCGAAGGGCGCACCCATGACGCCGCCCGCACCCGGGCCGAGATCCTCGACGTGGCCACCCAGGAGTTCGCCCGGACGGGATACGACGGCGCCCGAGTGGACGAGATCGCCGCCCGCACCCGTACCACGAAGCGGATGATCTACTACTACTTCGGCGGCAAGGAGCAGTTGTTCGCGGCCGTGCTGGACCGGGCGTACGAGGTGATCCGCGACGCCGAGCAGCGGCTGGACGTGGACCACCTGGACCCGGTCGCGGCGATCCGGCGGCTGGCGGAGCTGATCTTCGACCACCACGAGCGGCACCCGGACTTCATCCGCCTGGTGTCCATCGAGAACATCCGCGGGGCGGGGCATGTCGCCGCCTCGGACAGGATCGGCAGGATCGGCTCGCCGACGCTGGGGACGATGCGCCGCATCCTCGCCTCGGGCCGGGAGTCCGGGCTGTTCACGGCCGACGTGGACGCCGTCGACCTGCACGCGATGATCAGTTCCTTCTGCTTCTTCCGGGTGGCCAACCGGCACACCTTCGGCGCCCTGTTCGGCCGCGATCTGCTCGCCCCGACGCGGCGCGAGCACTACCGCACGATGCTCGGCGACATGGTGATCGCCTATCTGACGGCGGAGCGGACCTCCGGCTAGGCGCCCGCGCCGCCGGCGTGGCCGGGGGCCACCGCAGCGTCGAGGAGGGGGCCCAGTTCGCGGGCCACGGTCTTCAGGGGGCCCACGCCGCCCTCGGCACGGGCCATGATGATGGCGCCCTCCAGGGAGCTGATCATGAGCGTGGCGAGCGGTTCGGCGCGCGCCGCCGGCACTCCGAGGCCGGTGAGGGCCTCGGTGACCGGTCCGCGCCAGCCGGCGAAGGCGGCGGCCGCCGCCTCGCGCGTGGAGGCGGCCGAGGCCGCGCAGTCGACGGTCGCCGCGGCCACCGGGCAGCCGGCGAGGGAGCCGGTCGTCTCGTACTCCTCGATCCACTGCCCCGCCATCGCGGCGAACAGGCCGCTCGGCCTGGGTTCCGCGAGGCCGGCCGTGAAGCGGGCGACGCGCCGGCCGGCGTACCGCCCCGCCCATGCGACGGCCTCGTTGACGAGCTGTTCCTTGCCGCCCGGGAAGTAGTGCTGGAGCGACCCGCGCGGCGCCCGGGCGTGGGCGGCGACTTCCCGCATGCCCGTGGCACCCACGCCGTCGCGGCGGATGAGCTGGGCCGCGCTGAAGACCATCCGCTCGCGCGGACCCTTCCCGGACCCCGTCATCTGCTACCTCCGGCACACCGCGACCGACCGATTTCCTCCTCCACTCTATGACCACGGTCATGGACCGAGCTACTATGACCGGCGTCATACATACTTCGGCACCCGTCCCCGTCCCGCCCTTCACGGCTCCCGGACGGCGGCCCTGAGACCCCGGGGTGGTCCCGTGCGCGTCGGTTTCATCGGTCTCGGAGTCATGGGCCTGCCCATGGCGCTCCGGCTCGCCCGTTCGGGCACCGACCTGGTCGTGTGGAACCGCACGGCCGCCCGTACCACGGTGCTGCGCACCGCCGGCGCCGAGGTGGCGGGCGGCCCCGGCGAGGTGTTCGACCGCGCCGGAACCGTGCTGCTGATGCTCGCCGACGAGCAGGCCATCGACACGGTGCTGGACCGGGGCGGCCCGGACTTCGCCGGCCGGGTGGCGGGCCGGCTGGTCGTCCACATGGGCACGACCTCGCCGGAGTACTCCCGCTCCCTGGAGGCCGACGTCCGCGCGGCGGGCGGGAGTTACGTCGAAGCGCCCGTGTCCGGCTCGCGCGTCCCGGCGGAGAAGGGCGAGCTGGTGGCGATGCTCGCCGGACAGGAGAAGGCGGTGTCGGCGGTACGGCCGCTGCTCGCGCCGATGTGCCGGGAGACCTTCGTGTGCGGCGCCACCCCCGGCGCGCTGCTGATGAAGCTCTCGGTGAACCTGTTCCTGATCACGCTGGTGACCGGGCTCACCGAGGCCTATCACTTCGCCGACCGCCAGGGGCTGGACCGAGAGCTGTTCCTCGACGTGCTGGGCGCCGGACCGATGGCCAGCGCCGCCTCCCGGACGAAGGCGCCCAAGCTGCTAGCCGGGGACTTCTCGGTGCAGGCGGCCGTCCTCGACGTCCTGAAGAACAACCGGCTCGTCGCGCAGGCCGCCCGCGCCTCGGGCATCGCCTCGCCGCTGCTCGACGTGTGCCACGACCTGTTCGGCGAGACGGTCGCCCTCGGACACGGCGGCGAGGACATGGTGGCGGTCCTGCGCGCCATCGAGGCACGGACCGCCGGCGCGACACGCGGCTAGCCCTTGTTGGCGCCCTTCGGGATCCCGTACACCCGCTCGACCCTCAGCCGCAGCACGAGCCGGCGGTCGCGGACCATCGCGGCGCGGTAGTCGTCCCAGTCGGGGTGCTCTCCGAGGACGTCCCGGTACAGGCGCACCAGTTCGTCGACGGTCTCGTCGTGCGGGTCCGCGGCGACCGGGGAGAGCTCGGCGGTGCCCTCGGCGACCGTGTAGGCCCAGCGGTCGGCGCTGGTGACGTGGTACGAGACCCGCGCGTCGCGGCGCGCGTTGCGGGTCTTGGCGCGGTCGTCCGTGACCGAGACACGGATGACACGCTCGTCCGGACAGTAGGCGTGGCTGACGTTCGACAGCTGCGGGCGCCCGTCCCGCTTGAGGGTGACCAGCACCCCGCCGTGTCCCTCACCGAGCAGCGCGAGCAGACGCTCCTGGGAGTCGTCCGGCGCCGAGTCCTGCTTCGTCGTGTCGTGAGTCATGCCCTCAGTCATACCCGTAGACACTGTCTACCCATGCTGGTAGACAGTGTCTATGAGCTTCCGTCATGAGCTGCCGGGCAGCGGTCACTCGGACCCGCGGGACGCCGGGTGAGCCGCCGCCCCGCCCTGACCCTCGTGAGCAGTGTGGCCGGGGCGTCGGTCGTCGCCCTGGACGGCACGGTCCTCACGGTCGCGCAGCCCACGCTCCAGCGTGACCTCGGCGCGTCCTTCGAGCAGGTCCAGTGGACGAGTACCGCGTATCTCGTGGCGGTGGCCGGGCTGCTGGTACTCGGCGGGCGGCTCGGCGACCGCCACGGGCACCGGCCCCTGTTCGCGGCCGGGATGCTCGGCTTCGGCGCCGCGTCCGCCGGCATCGCGCTCGCCCCCGGCATCGGCTGGGTGATCGCGCTGCGCGCCCTCCAGGGTGTGTGCGGAGCGCTGCTCCAGCCCGCCACCCTGGGCATGCTGCGGACCGCGTTCCCGCCGGAACGGCTCGGCAGGCCCATCGCGGTGCGCACGGCCGCGATCGCGCTGTCGGCCGCGGCCGGGCCGGTGGCGGGCGGGGCGCTGGTGACGACCCTGGGCTGGCGGGCGGTGTTCCTGCTCGGCGTCGGACCCGCCCTGCTCTTCGGCCTGCTCGCCCTCGCGCTCCCCCGGGACCGGCGGCCCCGGTCCGCACCGGCCGTGCCGCTCGGCCTGCCCGGTGCGCTGCTGCTCGCGGTGGCCCTCGGCTGTGCCGTGGACATCCTGGTCACGCTGCCCGGTCCGGGCTGGACGGCACCGGTCGTGGCCGCCGTAGCCGGTACCGCCCTGGTCCGCCACGAGCGCCGTACCGCCGTACCGCTGCTGCCGCCCGGCCTCGCCGGCTCGCCCGCCGTCACCTCCGCGCTGCTGCTCCTGGTGGCGGCCTCGGCCGCCCTGTCCGGCACGCTGTTCGTCACGACGTACGTCCTTCAGGACACTCTCGGCCTGGCTCCCCTCGACAGCGCCCTGCGGGCCCTGCCCCTGCCCGCACTGATGATCCTGGCGGCATCGCTGTCCCCCGTCCTGTCCCGCTGCCTTGGGGAGCGGCGCACGGTGCCCGCGGCGGCGGCCGTGCTCGCCGCGGGCGCGCTGGTGCTCGCCCGGGAGACGGGCGCCTTCGCCGTGTGCGCCGGCTTCGCGCTGCTCGGCGCCGGATTCGGCACGGTGATGGTGGCGGCCACACAGGTCGTCGTTCGGGAGGCGGCGGCCTCCGCGGCCGGGGTCGCGGGCGGGCTGCAGCAGACCGCGATGAACGTGGGACCGGCGCTGGGCGTGGCGGTGGCGGTCACCCTGCGGGGCTCCGCGGCGGACGGTGTGCCGCCGTCGGCGGTCCTCGGCGCGGTGGCGCTGCTGGCGGGGGCGGCGGCCGGGCGGGCGCTGCCGGGACGCCGGCCCGTGACCGGCCCCGGCCGGCGGGAGCGTGCGCCCGCCTCCGCGCGGTGACGAGGTTGGGGAGCGGGGGCGGAGGGGTAGTCCGCAGACGTTCCCGTACGACCCCGTACGAACCTCGTACGGGAGGGACCGGAGGTGGGCGATGGCACGGCTGCGGCAGGACGTCGAGCCGGACGAGGCCGGGCTGGACGCGAAGGCGCTCGACCGCCTCGACCGGCACCTGGCCCGTCTCGTCGACGACGGACGCATCCCGGGCTACCTCGTGTCCCTGGCGCGGGGCGGACAGGTAGCGCACTTGACCACGTACGGCAGGCGGGACGTGGCGGCCGGGCTGCCCGTCGAGAGCGACACGCTGTGGCGGATCTACTCCATGACCAAACCGGTCACCGCCGTCGCCGTCCTGCTGCTGGCCGAGGAGGGCCGGCTCTCGCTCGACGACCCGCTGGAGCGCCATCTGCCGGCCTTCGCCGACCCGCGCGTGTACGTGAGCGGCTCCGGCGACGACGTCGTCACCCGCCCCGCCGCCGGGCCGGTGCTGCTGCGGCATCTGCTCACCCACACCGCGGGCCTGACGTTCGCCTTCTACCACGCCCACCCGGTCGACGCGCTCTACCGCGCGGCCGGCCTCGCCTCGTCCGTGCCGCCGGGCGCGGACCTCGCCGGGACCATGGACGTGTACGCGCGCCTGCCGCTGCAGTTCGACCCCGGCACACAGTGGAACTACTCGGTCGCGAGCAACGTACTGGGGCGGGTGATCGAGGTGGTGTCCGGGCAGCCGCTCGACGCGTTCTTCGCGGAGCGGATCCTGGGCCCGCTCGGCATGACCGACACCGGCTTCGAGGTCACGGACGAACAGGCGGGCAGGCTGGCCGAGTTGTACGGGCAGACGGACACCGACGCCGAGGCAGGTCCCGGCACCGGTCCCGGCATTGGAGCCATCGAGCCGATCGCGGGACTGCCGCTGCGCGGCCGTCCGCGCTTCCTGTCGGGCAGCGGCGGCCTGGTGGCGAGCGCGCACGACATGCACCGCTTCATGGAACTGCTGCGCCGCCGCGGCGAGTTGGACGGCGTCCGCCTCCTCGCCCCGCACACCGTCGACCTGATGACCCGCAACCACCTTCCCGGCGGCGCCGACCTGCGCTCCTGCGGCAGCCGTCCCGCCCACGACGAACCGGGCAACGACGGCGTGGGCTTCGGCTTCAACGTCTCGGTCGTGATCGACCCCTCGCGCACCCAGGCTCCGTCGGGCCTCGGCACGTACGGCTGGAGCGGGGTGGCGACGACCACGTTCTGGGTCGACCCGGCCCGCGACCTGACCTTCCAGTTCATGACCCAGGTCCGCCCGAAGACCTCGCTGCGGCTCTACCCCGAGCTGAAGCGACTGGTGCACGAGGCGGTCCTGGACTGAGGCCCGCCAGTCCGTGTCTCGTACCGGATGGCCCGGGCGCGGGGCGCCGGCCGCGGACCGGCCGGCGCTCGCGGCCCCCGCCCCACCGGTCAGGACAGGTGCGCCACCGCGTCCAGGTGCGGAAGGTGGTGGTCCATCCGCTCCCGCTTGGTGCGCAGGTAGGTGATGTTGCTCTCGCACGGCGGGATCAGCAGCGGCACCTGCTCGGCGACCTGGATGCCGTGCCGTACCAGCGCCTCGCGCTTGAGCGGGTTGTTGGACATCAGCCGCACCGAGCGCACCCCGAGGTCGTGCAGCATCCCGGCCGCGACGCCGTAGTCACGGGCGTCGACGGGCAGCCCGAGGGCGAGGTTGGCCTCGACCGTGTCCAGGCCCTCCGCCTGGAGGGCCATCGCGCGCAGCTTGGCGAGCAGTCCTATGCCCCGGCCCTCGTGGCCCCTCAAGTACACGACGATTCCGCTGCCTTCGGCGACGACCGCGCGCATCGCGGCGGCCAGCTGGTCGCCGCACTCGCAGTGCTGCGAGCCGAAGGCGTCACCGGTCAGGCACTCCGAGTGCAGCCGGACCAGGACCCGCTCGGTGCCGATGTCCCCGTGGACGAGCGCCACTTGCTCGTCGCCGCGGTCGTGGTCCATGTAGCCGACCGCCTGGAATTTCCCGTAGACGGTGGGCAGGGGGGCGTTCACGACCCGTTCCACACCCGTGCGCCGTGAGGTCTTCTTGCCGAGTACGCCGAGGTTTTCTGTCATGATCTGGATCCTAAGCAGAGACGAAAGGCCGGAAAACAATGAGTGGTTCGGGAACGCGGCCGACGGCATATGGTCTGTTGCCGGCGGACACCACGCAAGACGTACGGAATCGAGGCGCGGACCTCTCACGGCAGGTCGCCGTCCTGCCGGTGGGGAGTTTCGAGCAGCACGGCCCGTTCCTGCCGCTGGCGACCGACACGCTGGTCGCCTGTGCCATCGCCCGGGAGATCGCCGACGCGTATCCCGTGCACCTCCTTCCACCGGTGACGATCTCCTGCTCGCACGAGCACGCGGCCTGGCCGGGGACCGTCAGCATCTCCTCTGTGACCCTTCATGCGGTGGTACGGGACATCGCGGACTCGCTGCGCCGCTCGGGCGTCGCGGCCCTGGTCGTCGTCAACGGCCACGGCGGCAACTACGTGCTGGGCAACGTGGTTCAGGAGTCCTCCGCGCGGGGCGAGCACATCGCGCTCTTCCCGGCCGCCGAGGACTGGGAGGAGGCCCGCGTCCGGGCCGGGGTGCGCACCTCGCTGCTCGCCGACATGCACGCGGGGGAAATCGAGACCTCCATTCTTCTGCACGCTCATCCCGAAATGGTCCGGGCCGGCCACGAGTCCGCCGATTTCACCGCGGACGACCGGCGCCATCTCCTCACCGTCGGAATGTCCGCCTATACCGAATCGGGCGTCATCGGCCGTCCTTCCCTGGGCTCGGCGGAAAAGGGGAAGGAACTGCTGGCGAGCCTCGCCGGCGCCTTCGCGCCGTATTTCGAGTTGCTCACCTCGGGCGCGGACGCTGACGCGGACAAGGACACGGGCGCTGGTGCCGACTCGGAATCCGCGAACTCGCCGTCCGGGAGCGGCGGTTCGTCCGAGTAGGCGCCGGACGGGGCTCCGGACACGGTCCGGGCGCGCAGTCGGGTGTACCAGCGGGCCACCAGGACGAGCGCGCCCGGCAGCGCGGCCACGAAGCTCAGCACCCCGTACACCACGGCCACCGCGAGCCCGGTGCTCGCGCCGAGCCCCGCCGCCCCGAACGCCCAGGCGGTGGCGCCCTCGCGGGGCCCGAAGCCGCCCACGTTGAGCGGCAGTCCCATGGCGACCAGCGCCAGGACGGCCAGCGGCAGCAGCACCGCCACCGGGGCCGGCGAGCCCGCCACCCGGGCGGCGACGACGAACATCACGACGTGCCCGGCCAGTACGACCACCGAGGACAGCGCCACGCCCGGCCCGTTGCGCCGGGACAGCAGGCCCTCGCGCAGTTCGCTCAGGGTACGGCGCACGGCCCGGCCCCGTCGTGAGGACGGCCGGTTCATGCGCAGCGCGAGGAGCACGGCGAACGCCCCCGCGGCGGCGAGGGCGGCGAGCGGCGCGAACTGCCGGGCGTCGGCACGGACCGGGGACGGCAGCGTGAGCAGCACCGCGGCCCCGGTCACCGCGAGGGTGATCTGCCCGGCGACCCGTTCGAGGACCACGGCCCGCACGCCGCGTCCGATGTCACCGGCGCTCTGCCCGTGCCGCACCGCGCGGTGTACGTCGCCGAGCACACCGCCGGGCAGGGCCGCGTTCAGGAACAGCGCGCGGTAGTAGTCGGCCACGGCGGCGCCGAGCGGCAGCCGGATGCGCAGCGCGCGGGCCACCAACTGCCAGCGCCAGGCGCTGAACACGGTGGTGACCAGCCCCACGGCGAGCGCCGCCACCAGCGTGGGCGCGTCGATCCGTCGCAGCCCCTGGAGGAACACCCCGGTGCCCAGCCGCCACAGCAGCACGGCGAGGATGGCGACGCCCGCGACCGTGCTGAAGTGGGTTCGCAAGGCACGGGCGTTGAGACGGGCGAGGAGGGCGCGCGGGCGCAGGCCGCCCTGTTCAGCATCCGTACCCCGGTCTCCGGAAGCCTCCTGGGTGCCGCGCCCTGCGGGCTCGGCCGGGTCCGCCGCCCGCACCAGGAGTGCGTCCAGTGTCTGCACGCTCATCCGGCACCGCCCGTCGGCCGGGAC
This sequence comes from Streptomyces anandii JCM 4720, assembly GCF_014650655.1. Classification (GTDB taxonomy): domain Bacteria; phylum Actinomycetota; class Actinomycetes; order Streptomycetales; family Streptomycetaceae; genus Streptomyces; species Streptomyces anandii. The sequence goes on along the minus strand of NZ_BMVJ01000010.1, from coordinate 177,849 downwards.
AGGGCGAGCAGGTCGCTGTGGTGGACGACGACCTGCAACTCCCCGGCCGCGCAGGCCTCCAGTCGCTCGGCGAGATAGCCCTCCGCGCGCTCCTTCAGCTCCGGCCGCTGCTCCACGGCCGCGCCGACCCAGCCGCGCAGCCACTGGGCGGTCAGCTCACGGTGCTCGGGCCCCAGGCGCCACGCGCTCGGGTGCGCGTGCACGGTGGCGCCCCGCTCACCGAAGGCGTCGCAGGCCACGTCGACCGCGTCCGGACCGAGCAGGCCGTCCCGGCGCTGGTGGGCGTTGAACGCCTCGGTGATCTCGGCGTCCATCGGGTGGGCCGGGGTGAGGTCGACGCGGCCGACCACCGACAGGGTGAGCAGCGCCGGGCAGCCGGCCCCGGCGCAGGCGGCGGCGAGGTTGGCGACCTCCTCGTGGGTGAGGACGTCCAGCAGCGCGGACGCGGTCACCAGATGGGCTCCGGTCAGGGAGTCCGGGGTCAGCCGGGCCACGTCGCCTCGCCGGGTCTCCACGCTGACCCGGCTGCCGTCCGCGGCCGCGCGCGGGGAGGCGACGGCGGCGAAGTGCAGCAGGTAGGGGTCGCGGTCGTGCAGGACCCAGTGCTGGGCGCCGTCCAGCCGGGGCGCGAGCCAGCGGCCCATCGAGCCGGTGCCGCAGCCGAGGTCGTGCACGACCAGACCGCCGTGCAGGTTCGGCAGGTTGGCGAGCCGGATGCGCAGCGGGTCCAGCAGCAGGGCCGCCCGCGCCTGAGCGTCCGCGACCTCCCGGAGCTGGAGCCACTCGGGTGCGTACCGGGGTCCCTCCGCCGGCCCGTCCTCGCGCAGCCGCACGGTGGCCCGCTCACCGGGCCGCGGGGCGGGCCCGGCGCCGGGAATCACCGAGCCGGGCTCGGCGCCCGGGATCACGGAGCCGGACTCGGACGCGGGGTCGCTCACGGGCCCGGTCGCAGGGTCGGTCGCGGCGGTCATGGGGGGCCTCCCGGGGTGGTCGGCGGCCGGTGCCGCGTCCGGTACGTCGCGCGGGCCGGACTGGGCCGGTATGCGCCCGCCGCTCCGGCCGGCGCCCGTCGACGGGGTCGTACTCGAGGTCGTACTCGAGGTCGTCTTCCTCATGCCGCCCTCCGGGGCTCGTCCGGCAGCCGGCCCAGCACTCCGGCGAGGCTGCGCGCGGTGGTCGCCCAGCCGTCGAGCGCGGCCCGCCGGCCGCGTGCCGCGGCCTTCAGCCGGCGCCGCACATCGGCCTCGCCGAACCAGCCGCGCAGTTCGGCGGCGAGCGCCGCGGGGTCCTCCGGCGGTACGAGGATGCCGGGCACCCCGCCGTCCGGGGCGCGCCCGACCGCCTCGGGCACACCGCCGACGTCGGTGGCCAGCACGGGGATGCCGCGCGCCAGCGCCTCGGTGACCGCCATGCCGTAGGTCTCCGCGTAGGAGGCGAGGACCATCAGGTCGGCGGTGGCGTAGGTCGCGTCGAGGTCGGCGCCGGCCCTCGGCCCGGCCAGGTGGAAACGGTCCTGCAGGCCGTGCTTGCCGATCAGGGCGCGCAGCCGGGCGACGTAGCCGGGGTCCTGGGTGAGTCCGCCGACGCACACGCAGGTCCATGGCAGGTCGGTGACCGTGGCGAGCGCCTCCACCAGCCGGTGCTGCCCCTTGCGCGGGGTGACGGCGGCGACGCACAGCAGCCGCGAGACGCCGTCGGTGCCGGGGGCGAGCGGCGCGATGTCGGCGCCGGGCGCGGCGACGTGCACCCGGTCGGGCGCGAGGCCGTGGTGGGCGACGAGCCGGCGTACGGCCCAGTCGCTGGTGGCGACGACGGCGGGCACCGCGCGCAGCACCTGCCGTTCCCGGGCGTCGAGTTCGGAGGCCACGGCCGGCTCGAGCCCGGTCTCGTCACCGAGCGGCAGGTGCACGAGCACGGCCAGGCGCAGCCGTTCGGCCTCGGGCACGACGACCTCGGGCACGCCGCAGGCGACGAGCCCGTCGAGGAGGACGACGGCGCCGTCCGGCAGCTCCCGCAGGACGCGGGCGAGTTCCGCGCGGTCCCGGGCGCCGGGCCGGGGCCAGGTGCCGTCCACGACGTGCGGCCTGACCTGCCAGCCGAAGCCGGGCAGGTCGAGGCTGACCCGGCGGTCGTAGGCGTTGCCGCCGCTCGGCGTGGCCGGGTCGTCGACACCGCCCGGAAGGACGAAGTGCACGGTGCGCAGGGACATGGGGATGATCCCGACGTTGTCCAGGCCCGCGCGCTGGGCGGGCACGTAGGCGAGGGCGGACGCGCCGCCGGCGGGCGCCCGGTCGATGGTCGTGTCCGTCACAGGGCACGCTCGTAACTCGCCCAGGCGACGTGCGACTCGTGGAGCGTGACGGTCAGGCCCGCGAGGCCCTTGGCACCCTCCCCCAGGGCGCCCTTGTGGATCCGCTCGGCCAGCCGGTCGGCGACGACCTTGGCGAGGAACTCGGTGGAGGTGTTGATGCCGGCGAAGTCGGGTTCGTTGTCGAGGTTGCGGTAGTTCAGCTCGCTCACGACCGCGCCCAGCTCCTGGGTGGCCAGCCCGATGTCGACGACGATGTTGTCGTCGTCCAGCTGCTCGCGCCGGAAGGTGGCGTCCACGAGGAACGTGGCTCCGTGCAGCCGCTGCGCGGGCCCGAACACCTCGCCGTGGAAGCTGTGGGCGATCATGATGTGATCGCGGACGGTGATGCTGAACAACGGACGACCCTCCAGGTGCGGCGCGTCTGGCCCCCCGGCCTATCCCTGCCGGGGGATGCCGTGTAGTACGGCTGCACCCTTCCCGTTGTTCAGCCCGCTCTCACTCTTTTCTCAGGTCAGGCGCTCTTGTGGTTCCGGTGTGAACGGCAGCCCCCCGGACACCTCGCCTCTCATGCCCACTCACGCCCGGCCGTCGCCCTCGTACCGGATGCGGTGGCACAGGGCGGGGATCTCCCCGGAGGCGAGGCGGGGCATGACCTCGGGCAGCTCCTCGAACGAGCTCTCCCCCGTGATCAGGGCGTCCAGCGCTGGGTCGGCGAGCAGGTCGAGGGCGAGGGCGAGCCGGTCGGCGTAGGTGCGGCCGGCACGGCGCGGGGAGACGGTGCCGACCTGGCTGCTGCGGATGACCAGGCGGCGCGAGTGGAAGGCCTCGCCGAGCGGCAGGGCGACGCGGCGGTCGCCGTACCAGCTCAGTTCCACGACCGTGCCCTCGGGGCTGAGGAGTTCGAGGGCGCGGGTGAGGCCCTGCTCGGTGGCGCTGGCGTGCACGACGAGGTCGCAGCCGCCGAGGGCGTCCCCGGGCAGGGCGAAGCCGACGCCGAGGGCCTCGGCGACCCCTGCCCGCGCCGGGTCGGCGTCCACCAACTGCACCCGTACCCCCGGGAAGCGGGCGAGCAGCGCGGCCACCGAGCAGCCGACCATGCCGCCGCCGACCACGGCGATCCGGTCGCCGATCAGGGGCGCGGCGTCCCACAGCGCGTTGACGGCGGTCTCCACGGTGCCGGCGAGGACGGCCCGTTCGGCGGGCACTGCGGACGGCACCGGGGTGACGGCGCTCGCGGGGACGACGTAGCGGCTCTGGTGCGGGTAGAGGCAGAAGACGGTACGCCCGAGCAGCCCCTCGGGCCCCTCCTCGACCACCCCCACGTTGAGGTAGCCGTATTTCACCGGCCCGGGGAAGTCGCCCTCCTGGAACGGCGCGCGCATGGCCGCGTGCTGGCTGACGGGCACGCCGCCGCGGAACACCAGGGTCTCGGTGCCCCGGCTGACCCCGGAGTACAGCGTGCGGACGACGACTTCGCCCTCGCCGGGGTCCGGAAGGCTCACCTCACGTATCTCGCCAAGACCGGGCGAGCTGAGCCAGAAGGCGCGGGCGGGACCATTCATCGAGGTTCTCCTGAACGATCGGGAAGTTGTTCACGTACCGAGGTGTGCACAGGCCGCGCACAACGTACGCGGCGTAGATCGACTCTGTCACTCGGCCGGAGGGTGTGCGGTGGCCCTGAACAACACTTACGACGCGAGGCCGGCTCAGCAGGAGACCGCTGTGGGAGCGGGCGTCCAGATCCTGCTGCTGGCCCTGCTCGGCACGGCGATCGGCATGGGGCCGGCGGGCTGGGTGACCGGCCTGGTCTTCGCCATCGCCACCTGGGCGGTGCTCTCGCGGGCACTGCACCGGTCGCGTCTGAGCTCCTTCGGCGCGGCCAACCGGGTGACCCTGGGCCGGGCGACGCTCGTGGGTGGTGTCACGGCGCTGGTCGCGGACTCCTTCGAGAGCGCGCCGCCGGTGTCGGTACTGGTCGGTCTGACGGCCGTGGCCCTGGTCCTGGACGGCGTGGACGGCAAGGTGGCCCGCCGCACCGGCACCTCCACCGCGCTGGGGGCGCGCTTCGACATGGAGGTCGACGCGTTCCTGATCCTGGTGCTGAGCGTCTACGTGTCGATGTCGCTCGGCCCGTGGGTGCTGCTGATCGGCGGCATGCGCTACGCCTTCGTCGCGGCCGCCCGCCTCGCCCCCTGGCTGAACGCCCCGCTCCCACCGAGCACCGCCCGCAAGACGGTGGCCGCCCTCCAGGGCATCCTGCTCCTGCTGGCCGGCGCGGACCTGCTGCCGCACGCGGCGAACCTGGGCGTGGTCCTGCTGGCCCTGGGCCTGCTGGTGTGGTCCTTCGGCCGGGACGTGCTGTGGCTGTGGCGCCGCTCGCGGATGCGCGCGATGGTCGCCGCGGAGGTCGACGAGGTACTGGAGTCGTCGGTGGAGGAGGTCCTGGTGGAGGCCACGCGGGCCGCGTGAGGCGGGGCGGCGGCCGACCCGGCCGGAACGACGAGGGGCCCGGATCACGGGATGTGATCCGGGCCCCTGCGGGTGTCCCCGGCGGCCCTACGACCCCTCGGAGCCCTGGCTGCCCCGCGCTGCCCGTGTCCGTACGAGGGCGAACGCGGCGGCGGCGAGACCGAGGACGCCGACGACCAGCCCGGCGGCACCGAGCCCACGGGCGGTCGAGTCGCTGCCGGCGGTCGCGGTGGTGCCGGCCGCTGGGGCGGACTTGCTGCCAGTGGCCGAGGCGGCGGCCCCCTCGCCCTCCTCGGCGGTGAGCTTGAGCACGGGCGCGGGGTTCTCGGGCTCCTCGCCGCCCTGCGGTTCCTCGATCCACCGGACGACATTGCCGTCCGAGTAGGTCTGCAGGGTCTTGAAGGCCAACTGCCCGGCGTCGTCCGGCAGCTGCCCGAAAGCGACGTCGAAGTCCTGGTACTGCCCCGGCCCGATCTTCCCGCCGGTCCAGGTGATCTCGGACACGGCGTCGGTGATGGTGCCGTCGTCGGTCTTGACCGGCGTCTTGAGCTTGGTCTCGGTGACCTTGGCGGTCCAGCCGTCCTGCGGGGTGACGAGCACACCGAGGAGCGGGTGGTCGGTGGGCAGGAAGACCTGGACCTTGGTGGTGCTCGCCGAGTCCTCCTCGTTGGGCACGCGGAAGGTGAGCACGCCGTCGGTGGCTCCCTTGGCGTAACTCTCGGGGTGCACGGTGACGTGCGCGGAGGCGACACCGGCGGCGGCGAGGATCCCGGCGGCGGCGAGAGCGGTCACCGTGCCGGCACGGCGCAGGACGCGGGTGTGGGCGGTGGGGCCGGCGATGGTGCTGTGGTGTGTCTCGGACATGGCTGAATGGATCTCCGTACAAGAGAGGTGGTGGTTTCCGGGACGTCGTACGGAACCCGTCCCGGCGGCCCGCGCCGCCCCACCGCGTGCCGCAGCAGCAACCGCCGCAGCCGCCGCGCCGCGGAACCGGTGCGCACCCGCGTCACGGCTCGGGCGTGTGCCTCGCCCGGAGCGTGCCGCCACAAGGCGAAGAGCGCGGGCACGAAGCCAACGGTCCGGCGCAGCAGGGACCACAGCGCGGCCTCCCCGCACCGCAACCACCAGGCCGCGACGAGCGCGGCGAGCAGGTGCGCGGCGAGGGCGTGCGGGGTCAGCGTGTGAGGAGGGCGAGCGGAGGAAGCGGAGGCGACGGCCGCGTCCATGGCCATGCGCGAGTGGCCGCCCATGTCCATGTGGGCCATGTCCATGTGGGAACCGGAGGCCACCCGACGGGCCGCGTCGAAGGCGAAGTGCAGCACGGCCTGCGTGGCGAGCATCGCCCCGCCGATCCCGGCCAGCGACCGCTCCCGCCCCCCGAGCAGCCACCCGCCCAGGAACACCCCGAGGAACCCGGCCCCGTCGGCCCACAGCGGCGGCATGGCCCCCACGGCGAGCCCGTGCCCCGCGGCGGCCAGCAGCACACACACCGAGGCGAACACCCCGGCCCGCACCCCCCGCACCACCACCGACACACCCACGCTGCCGGATCCTTCCATGAACAGGGGGTACGGGTGGCCGCGGCGCTCCGTTCACGCGGCTCGCCGCGAGTTCACGCCTGACCTCCTCGTCGTCGGCATGCGACACGATGAAGCCGATGCGGTGTTGTTCTCCAGTGATCCAAAATGCCCGTCACGGGGCGACGAGACGCACGCGCTCCGAAAGCACCGTGCCGACGCCGTCGAAGTCCGCGCCGGCGAGGCCCGCACGAGCCACGCGGTTCCGCAGCCGGCCCCGGCCTCGGACACCGCCCTGCCGCCTCGCCCGCAACCGGTACATGTGGAGCAACGAGGGCGCCACCGGGCGTGTCCCGCCGGCGGACGGTTCAGGCGCGGTGGAACACGTCGAGTGGGCCGTGAGCCGTCGGCTCGCTGTCAGCCAGTTCGGGGTGGTTGCCCACGCGGTCCCTGAGGATGCCGACGGTGTCGGGCCACACGGTGAAGCGCCCTCCGTCGCCGACGAGGATGCGGTCCCAGTCCTGGGAAGCCGAAACGCCGACTCGGTCGATGACGAACCCGCGGCAGACGGCCGCGTCCTGGTCGAGCGTGCGCACCAGTGCAGAGACCGCCTCCTCGCGGTCGGGCACGGGGACGTCGGCGAGGCGCAGCGTGATGCTCTGCGTCGTCTCGTCCGTGCGGCGCACGGTGCCGGTCAGGGACTGGTCGTAGCCCTTCCAGCAGGTGAACTCGATCTCCGAGTACCGGCCGTCGCCCAGAGCAGCGGCCAGGGCTGAGCCATCGCCCATGAGCGGCTCACGGTTTCCGGCCGGTGTCTCGCAGAATCCGAAGAGGGCGTTGGTCAGCGGGTGCGCGGCGGAGAGCCCGGCGGTCTCCAGATGCGTGAGCAGCCGATGGGCGCGCGCGCCGTCCAGCTTCGGCACGTACCAGGTGAAGAAGCCGGCGGCCTTGGGCGGGGTGGCGGCGGGGGCGTTGTCCGGGAACTCCTCCTGGAACACGCGCCTGGCCCGCTCGTCGGGCACGACCGGGACCGTGCAGTCGTTGGCCCGGATGTGGTCCAGGAACTCCTTAGGCAGGGCGGCGTGGTGCCGCCGTACGTAGTGCGTGAGATCGACGGGCCAGAGCCAGGTGCCGTCCGTCATCACGGATCCGGAGCCCACGATCCACTCCTCGCCGGTGAGGACGTCGCGCTCGGCGCCCATCGTGGAGTAGATCTCCAGGCCGGACTCCAGGTAGCCGAGGATACGGTCCTCGTCCCAGGGCCCACTGTCCTGTACGGCGTCCCGCAGCGACGGCGCGTCGTCCGCCGCGGTGGCCTGCCCGCCCGTCTCCCGGTAGAAGCCCGCTCGCTTGATCATTTCCACTCCTGTGAGCCTGCCGCTGGTGGGCCATGGGCAGGCAGGTGCGCCAGTAGCCATTGTTGCCGATGGTGGGGGTCTGGTTGAGACCGAACCGCGGGGACGTGCCCACCTTGCTCGTGGGCGCCGTCACGGGCACGCCGAGCTCATTGGCGACGGATTGCGCCAGGGGCAGCTCGGGCGGTCTCGCGTCCGCGCCGGAGTAGCAGGAGATGAGGCGCACCATGGCGAACCGGCCGCCGCCAGACCGGCCTTCGGCGTGGTCAGCGCCTTGGCGAGGTCGGAGCTGTGCGTATGGAAATGCGGAGCCGACGGTAGATCACCGAGCCGGTTCACTCTCGCGATCCAGGTCAGGAATGGCGAACTTCCGATCAAGGCGCGTCACCGAGGACTGGCACGCCCCTGCGGGAACCGGGAGATCATTCCGCTTCCTCGCCCCGTCCCAGCATCCCGAGGCTCGGACGTGGCTTCCCGGTACTCGGGGATGGGCTCGACCGGGCAGCAAGCGGACACGGCCCACCACACGCCGGCCGCGAGCTCAGTGCAGTGCCACTTCCCACGATCCCGGGTTGCCGGCTTCCTTCCCACTGATCGGGCAACCATCCATCCAAGTGCCGAATCCCGAGGGGTCCTTGCCTGCGGTGGACCAGCCTGCATGCGTGAACTTCGACAGGTCCGCCACGTAGCCGGACGACGTGGGAACGCGAAGGGGAAGCCGGACGGAGACAGTGCGGCCATGTATCTCCGGCCGGGCTTCCACGTCTCCACCCACCACGTCGTTGGTTCCGGATACTTGCACGAACCAACGCGAATCGAGGTACTGCATGCTCACGGCAGGTTCGTCCATGTCGTCCAGACCATCTCCCAGCCACGTCCAGTAGGTGGCGTCCGCTTCCGAACCGAGCTCGGGAGCATTACCGGCGAGCGTGTAGCTCACCGTCACGCCCTTGCTGTCACGCACCGCACGGGCTTCCTTGATCCGCAGGTACGCCGGCGGCTGCGAAGACGACTTCGTGACCGAACCTCCCGCCGCCGTGAAGAACATGTTCTTGGCCCGTCCCGTACAACGCGCCGACATCACCTGGGCGACCGGACGGGCCGACGTCTTGAGCACGGTCTTCGCCGGTGAGGGCTCGACAGATGGGCTCGCGGAAGGAGCAGCGCGACGATGGTCGGCCTGCGGCGCTGCCGCCTCGCCACTGGATGCCTCACCGATGGCGATGAGCCCGGCACTCACACACAGGACGGCCAACAGGGTTCCCAGGCGCCGAACACGCTGCCCGGACGAGAAGGACGGGGGGATCACGGGGACTCCAACAAGTACAGACCGACCGGGACGGTCGAGCCGCTGACTCAGAAAACGTTCCGATGAAGCGCGCAGCAGCAACCGAAGGCTGCCGGCTCTCGCTCACTCCGTCGTCGCCGGAGCGTCGGCAGACCTCCGCTTCTCGTCGACATCCGCGGGGAGGGACTTGTCGGCACGACGGATGCCACGCCGGTCAAACAGACCGAGCACACCGGCCGACCCGGCTCCAAGCGCGCAAAGCAGCGCAACCGCCCCGGTGCCCCAGCCCTTCACGAGGACGACAGCCGGCGCCTCCGCCGCCACGACGGTGACGACCGCCGTCATCCAAGCCTCCCGCCGGCGAGACGGCACGAACGGACGCTTTTCATCCCACGCGATCACGAGCGCGTACGCGGCAGCCGGAGCCACAGCCGCACATCCGACGAACCACGCCCACCGCCACTCGGCCAGCGTCCACATCACGGCGGTCCACACCAGCCACCCGACCACCACAACGGCACATATGGCGACCAGTGCAAGACATCCCTGCGTCGCGTCATCACGGTTGGCAGAACCAGCCATAATCCCTCTTGTCCTGAACGATGTCGCCCTCACGCGTACCGACCGAGCGGAGGACTTCCTTGGTGCACGCCGATTGGCCGAGCTACCACACCTCAGGCCAGGCGGCTTCCGCAGCCCGGCCTACTTGCGGGCAGCGGCCTCGTACCGATCGACCTGGTCGCGCAGGAGCTTGGTGGCCGTGTCGGCTTCCGCGTCCAGGCCGCCCGTGCCGACGTTGATCAGAACGGGCCCGTCGAGGGTGAACTGCTGGAGCATCGTGGAGCCGTCACTGTCGATGCGCAGGCCCAGAGACCGCTCGCCGAGCTTGTCTACGCTCATCGGCGAGTACTTCAGCACGGACCCCTGATAGGTCTCCTGGTGGCAGGTCTCGAGTGCCTTCTCCATCGCGGTGAAGGACTCAGCGGCGTCGCTCGTGCTCGCGTACTGCCGAATTCCGACAGCCGCGACCGTGGCGGTCAGCCCTCCGCCCTTCTGAAAGGTGCGGGTCACCTGGACCTGGACCTTGTGCGGCTGACGGTAGTCGCAGAAGGTCTTGTCGCCCGGGGTGTCGTCGCCTTCGGCCGACCAACCTGCGGGCATCTGCGACAGCGGGAGCAGCGCGGACGTGAGCTGCACCTTGGTGAGGAGCGTTGCTCGTGGAGTCGGGGAGGAGGACGCCAGGGCGGTCGCGGTGGAGCTG
>NZ_BMVJ01000010.1:161187-167620 GCF_014650655.1 Streptomyces anandii JCM 4720 | reverse complement strand
TTGGACGCGGCAGGCTTCGCGGCTTCGGGCTCGGCTGTGCTGCCGCAGGCGGCAAGCGTCACGGACAGGGCGACGGCGCCCAGTGCGCCGATGTACTTCTGGTGAAGCATGGAGCCATCCCCCGAGGAACGTGAAGAGGTGGTGCAGAACATGGATGCTGTGTGAACTTACATGTTCATGAAAGCTGAACTACTTCGGGGGGTGGCCCGGTCGGCAGGAGGGCGGGGCTTCGGTCCATCGTGCGCCGCCCCCGGTATCGGGTCGCCGATGTCTCCGCCCTCGGCGCCGGCGAGTCAACTCGACCGTCTCAACGGCCTGATCGGCACGGACACGGTCGAGCTGGGCGTCATCCCCTTCACGGCGTCCGTCAAGGTCGCGCCTGCCAAGGGCTTACATCAACAAAATGCCGGGCGGCCAGGAGGGCACTCAGGGCGTCAGGACCTGGGTTGCTCCAGCGTGACAGCAGCGGTGTCCGCGCCGTGCGGTTCAGCGTGTGCCGTGGCGAAAGATTCGTCCTCTTCCACGACTTCACCGTCCACGATGTCCTCCTCCATCACTCGGTGCGACGGGTCCGCCAGTGGCAGGCCTGCGAGGTGCTTCTTGAGCCTCTTGGCCATAGGAAGGTAGGTCGCGAAGGTGAGCCCGCCCGAGACGGCCGCCCCCACGAGAGGAATGGCCTTCGAAACAGCCCTCGCGAACGACTCCTTCGTCATCTTGACGCCGAGGTAGGCCGCGACCTTCTTCACTATGGGATAGACGACACCCTTGGTGAGCGCCTTCTGAGGCAGCTTCTTGGCGACCTGCTCCGACATCATCCCCGCGACCTTCCCCACAGCGGCGTTCGCCGACTGGGTGCCGAACATCACGCCGAAGAACAGCGTGAGCACCCCCACGGTGGCGTCATCGACGTCATCGCCCTCGTCGGAGAAGAAATCGGGCCAGCTGTAGAGATAGGCGAGCTTCTGCGCGATACGCAGCATGTGGCCGACGTACTGGGCCACGTCGGCGGGCACCGTGGCGGGAAGGGCAAGAATGCCGGGTATCCCGGCGGCGGCCGAGAGGGCGCTGACTTTGGCGGTTTCGTAGCGGATGGAGTCGTTGGCGACCTTGTCGAGGAGTTCGACGGTGATGCCCGCCGCGGCGGGAGTCTCCTCTGTCGCTCGTCGGATCTCCTCCTCGGAGCAGTGACGAGCCAGCGCACTTCGGAGGTACGCCTCCCTGTGGATACGCACACCCGGAAGCTTCGCTGCCGCCAGCAGCACCGCGAAGAAACGCGACTCGGGGTTCTCGACCTCTTTACCCTGCTTCATGGCAGGAACTTACAGTAGCTCCGCGCTCCAAGTGCCAGCTTGCACTGACCGTTTCCCCGTCCTCCCTTGGATCCGGAGATGAAGGGTGAGGACGGCCTGGACGAGGCCGGCGATCCGGGTGGTTGGGCGCCGCAGATCGCGGAGGAGCCGTCAGGATTCGCGTGCCGCCGAGGATCCAGTACGACTTCGCGGACGCGGTTCGTACCGCATCGGCGAGGCCGGTTTCCTGCTCACCAGCCCTTTGCAGCCCCACCTGCGCCTCACGTAAAGTCGCGGCATCTGATCATACTCGGGGGAAAGATCATGACCGAAGACGACATATCACCAGGCGGTGCGGCGCCCACCCGGATGCGCCTGAACCATGCGGCCCCCCTCGATGGCGGGGGAGGCTCGCCGTCCGGCGGCAAGGATCTCGCTTCGAGCCCCGCGGAGAAGAAGAAGGCAGCCGAGGCGATCGAGAGGCACCTGGAGCCTGACACCCACAGGGACGGCACCCAGGCGGGTGAGAGCACGGGGGCAGCCGCACGGGAGTTTGAGGGGTGGCTCACCGGACCTGCTCTGAACACCGCGCGTAAGACGTGGAGCGAACAGCTCACGACACTGATGAACCGCCTCGGCTCGGAGAAGGCCGCGTTGCGCGCCACGAACACGCTGTTCCAGAACACGGACACAGGAATCGGGCTGGGCATCCGCAAGTCCTCCGCGCTCGACTCGTTCTGATCGCACGGGTCCGACCACACCGCGGGCGCCGCAACAGGAGTTCAGTCATGGTGACGTACTACGAGATCATGGGCACCGACCTGTCGAAGCTCACCACGGCTGCCGACGACTGGGCCGCCATGGCCAAGGACTTCGACAAACTCGCGCGGACCTACAAGCAGGAAGTGCATGGCATCTCCCTCGGTGACACATGGGTGGGCCTGAGTGCCAACGTCGGCTCCGCACGCTTCGACGTGACGTGGAAGGAGTACCAGGGAGCGCAGAGCGAGGCGAAGGCCGTCGCCGAACTGCTCCGGGACGCGCACGCCGAATTCAGCCGTCTTCGCAAGAAGATCGAGTATGTCCGAGAGGACGCGGTGAAGGCCGGCATGAAGGTGTCCGAGCAAGGCGCCGTCGCCTTCGACACGTCCAAGCTGGATCGCAGCGAGTACATGGCCTACGTGCACGATCCCGACTACCAGGAGAGCGCCCGCAAAGCTGCTGCCACATGGGCCGCGCAACTGGACTCGGCGGTGGCGGCCCTGAACGACGCGGACAAGGGGTTCGAACTCGCTCTCGCCTCCGTGATGCAGGACAAAGACCCCTTGGACGGCACGATCGGCGGTTTCAACCGGGAAGCGGGGCCCGACCCGTACCCGTCGCTTGCGGAGAGGGCGAAGGCGCAGCACGTCCCCAAGGGCAAGAAGGCGGTCGCCGAGTGGTGGCGCGGCCTCGATCCGGTCACGCGCGGCATCCTGCTTCAGGAGAAGGGCGACGAGTTGCGGAAGGCGGGGATCATGAGCCCGCTGTATCACTGGCATGCAGCTGACGCGGGGTCGGGCGCGTTCAACACCGAGAAGCCCACGGCCGAGGATCTGTGGTACCTGGCCCGCGCGCAGGGCATCGCGGCCGGCGGCGACTTCAGCGGGGAGAACGCCGCGTCGCGCAACATGGAGCATTACCTGAGTGCATCGGGTGAGCCACTGGACCTGGACATCGACCGCATCCTCAAGGATGATTCCGGATTTCGCGATGATGTCTCGGTCCACATCGCCCAGAACCAGGACGCGTGGCGACAGCAGGGGCTCGACGCCTTCGAGAAGGCCGGTGGTGACAAGACGGTCGTCGTGCCGGTGGAGAGCAAGGCGGTCGGTCGCACCTTCCGAAGCGACGAGTGGTTCCACGCGGTCGGCTCCCACCAGCAGAACGTGTCGGGGATGGTCACCGTCACCCCCGGGGCGGACGGCAAGCCCAAGGTTTCGCTTGAATACCAGGCCAACGTGTGGGACCGGTACAACTGGGACGCCGGCAAGTCGACCACCTTCCCCGGCGGCGTGGTGATCCCGGACGCCGAGATGGGACGGTTGCACAAGACCGGACTTGCGCGGGAGTTCGACATGCGAGGCAGTAGCTCCACCTACACGTACGACCTGGACAGCGGTGCGAAATCGACACTGAGCCCGCCGGACCAAGGTCGAGAAGGAACCCGCGGCGACGTCTCGCGCGGCGACGAGGAGAACCGGTGACGACCAAACGAGGTGCCCTCCTCATGGCGGCAGTGGCAGCCACATTCTTGCTTTCCGCCTGCTCCGGCCCGGACACGGACGATCGCCGTGTGACCGACGGGCGCACCTCGCGGTGGGACGAGAACGCCGGCGCGCCCGAGGCGTCGGCGTTCATGCACGTGACGGCGCCCAAGGGTGCGACTGAGGTCAAGGGAGCCGTGCAGATCAACCCCCGGGAGGACATCTACCTCCTCTCGTTCGTCACCAGCGAGAAGAATGCCGAAGGCATCGCGGCGGATCTTCGTTCCGAGGAACCGCTGAAGGTGAAGAAGGCCGACTTCGCCCCGGATGGCGAGCTGTTCCGGCACCTCGGGCTGACCGAGCCGCAGACGCTGAAGGGAGCCCGCTCGGCGGGTGTCTGCCCCCCGTGCGTGAAGGACGACCGCCGCAAGAAGGTGCAGTGGATCGACATCTACGTCCAGGCGCTCAAGGATGATCGCGCCAGGGTCTATTTGAAGGCGTTCTGACCTCGGTCTCAACCGAATCCGGCAAGCACGGCGCCTGGGCTACTGCAGGTGTTGCGCGAGCGGACGTGCGTGGGGCCCTCGGCAAGCGGTGCGCTTGCCGAGGGCCCTGTCTCACGAGGAGTCAGGGCCTGCGCCCTGATGATCCCCGTACTTGGCCTCCAGCGCACGGACGCGGTCCCGCTCCGTCTGCAGGCGACTGACGTTCTGTACCTCGGCGTACGCGATCCTCCGCCCCTCCCTCGTTTCGATCAAGGTGAAGGGACCAGCCATACCCGCGTTTTCCTCACGGTCGAGCGGCATCACCTGGATCTCGACGTTCCGCCGCTGTCCCATCAGGAGAACCTGCTCAAGCTGGCCACGCAGGATGTCTAGACCTGCGATGGAACGCCTCAAAACTGCCTCATCCATAACGAAGCCGGCGAGGGGCGCATCACGGCTGGACAAGATCTCCTGCCGGACCATGCGCGCGCCCACCCGCTGCTCGATCAGTTCTTCGTGCATGGGTGGTCGCATCATCAAGAAAGTAGCCCGCGCATACTCCTCCGTCTGCAAGAGCCCGGGTACCGCCTGGTTCGCGTACACATGCAGTTCTACGGCCTCCGCCTCCAGCCGCGCCGCATCCCTAAAGAACGCCGGATACTGAGCCCGAGCCACCTCCTCCTTGCTCGCGCTCAACACCCCACCTGCACCCAGCACTTCATCCGCCTGGTCGATGAACCTCGGCGGTGGAATGCGTCTTGCCTGCTCGAACGACGCGATCGTCGAGGCCGAGTAGCCGGTCAGCGAACCGAACCTCGCGCGGTCCAGGTCCGCCCGCTCCCGGAACAGCTTCAACTGACGCCCGAACACGCACAACATGCCCGTCCCGACCTCGTACTCCGGCTGCGCGGTGCCCGCCTCGCCCGCCGACTCGTATCGCACCGCCTGGACGACTGGGGCCATCCCTACACGACCCCGCTCAACGAGACACTCACCCTCATCACGGCGGAACTCACCGCCAACGCCGTCCGCCACGGTCACGTCCCCGGCCGTGACTTCCACGTCCGACTCACACTGACCGAGGGCACCTTCCGCGTCGAGGTGGCCGACACCCGCGCCGGGAGACGGCCACCGGCCAGTCCCCCGACGACCGACTCGCTTTCCGAGTCCGGCCGGGGCATGCTCCTGGTCGCCGCCCTCGCGGACGACTGGGGCGTCAGCCCTCGCCGGGCCGCCCCGGGCAAGACCGTGTGGGCGGAGCTGCACGTGCGGCCGAAGGGCCACCCGCTCTCGTGCCGGGCGGCCCCTGAACCGACGGATGTCGATCTTCTCCTGGCTACTGCTTCGCCGCTGCGCGACGACCCGGGGTCGCGGCCGGAGGACGCCGGCCACGGAGGTCGTCGTCCGTGAGGCCGTGCTCCTCCTGCTTCTGCTGGCTGGGACCGAGACTACGGAGGCACCGACACACCGTGCCGGCGGCCATCACGATGGCTGCACCCGCGGCGGTACACCACCGCCGCCTACCGCCAAGGTTTACCCCGCACTCCACCCCGTGCGGGACGCAAGCCTTGTGTTCTCTCTGTCAGAGTCGGCAGCGCAATTCAGTTCCGTGTGATTCGACCTGAGAAAACAGGGGGCAGAGAAATGAATTTCGCGAAGAAGGCCGCACTCGTCACCGGTGTCGCCGCGCTCGGAATGGGTACGCTGCTCGTTCCGTCCGCGATTGCCGCGGGTTCGCCCGCCGGCGCTTCGGACGGGCGGGTTCACATCCAGTCCGGCACGTTCCACCTGTACGAGAAGAACAGCTTCAAGGGCGGCTGGGCCGGGCTGACCCGGACGGACAAGGACCTGCGGAACAACTACTTCGACAACGGCAGGAAGGTCGACAACCAGACCAGCTCGGTGAAGAACTACACCAACAGGTACGTCGACCTGTGGCAGAACGTCGGCTGCACCGGGGCCCACACCACGTCCTACCCGGGCACCTGGGACAAGAAGCTCAGCAACGACGCCATCAAGGACAACCGGCTGAGCTGCGTCAAGTTCCGCTGATCTCCGGTTCCCGGGCGCGCGGCCCTCGTGCTTCGAGCCGCGCGCCCGGGACCGTCCCGCACCGCCGCCCGAGAGTCCGAGGTGACCACGATGCATCCCTCCCGGTACATGCGCCACCGCCACCTTGGCATGTGCCTGGCAGCAGCGCTCATGGCCGGCGGCCTCGCCGGGTGCTCCGCGGACGCGGTGCGCCCGGCGCATCCCGCGCCCCGCGCCCGCCCGAGCGCCACGCCCTCTCCCAGCGGTCCCGCCGCCACCGCCCGGGCCCGCGCCCTGCTCCTGCCCTACGACCGGTACGAGTTGACCCCCGGCGACCTCGCGACCGTGCAGGCCGCGGAGGACGCGCTCATGGTGTCCTGCA
>NZ_BMVJ01000010.1:148708-161154 GCF_014650655.1 Streptomyces anandii JCM 4720 | reverse complement strand
TGCGCGCGCAGGGCCGGTCCTGGACGCCCCTGCCCGCCGCCACCGACGCCGATCCGCCGAACCGGGCGCGGTACGGGGTGATCGAGGCGGACGTCGCCGCCGGATACGGGTACCACCAGCCGCCCTCCCCGCCCGGCGTCGCCGCGCGCGGCACCGCCGAGGACGCCCGCAACGCCCGCCTCACCCAGGCCGACGCCGACGCCGCGTTCGGAAAGGCGGGTGCCTCGCAATCCGTGGGCGGGTGCTGGAAGACGGCCCACGAAGCGCTGCGCGAGGACGTACCGAAATCTCCGCACAACGTACTCGACGAGCTCACGACCTCGTCCTTCGACGATTCGCTCAAGGATTCGCGTGTGCGGCATGCCTTGTCCCGGTGGAGTGCGTGCATGAAGAAATCCGGGTATTCCTACGGAACTCCGCTGGACGCCGCCGCCGACTCGAAATGGCAGAAGACCGACCGGCCCAGCGGGCAGGAGAATTCCGTCGCCCTCGCGGACGTGCGCTGCAAGGAAAGGACCCGCCTCGTCGAGGAATGGAGTGCGGTGGAGCGGGCCTGGCAGCGGAAATTCATCCGGGAAAGGCCCGGACAGTTCCACGCCCTGGCTCTCGCGAAGGACACCTGGCTGCGTGCGGCCCGGGCGGCGCTGCGGGAGACCCCGCGGCGTCACTGACGTACCCGACGCGGAGGGCACGTATCCGGGGGGAAGGGGCTCCAGGTACCCCGCCCGCCGGAGAAGGTCCCGGATCTTCGGGCCCTGTCCGCCGGGTCCGGCAGGGACTGTTGGGCCCTATGGGTACCCCCCTCGTCTGCGGCGATCATGTGGCGGCGGCCGGGAGGGCCGGGTCCGTGTTCCTCAGCCTGCGCACTTCCGGTTCGTCGTCGTCATGTCGATGAACCGAGCAGATGGGGAGGGCACCGTCCGGTGGACGAGGTGCGGATACAGCAGGTGCCGGAGAGCCGGCGGCCGGGAGACCCGGTCGCGACGGCCGCGGTGGCAGCCGGCGGAGCGGACGGTCCGGCGCCGGCGGAACGCGCCGCGCGGCCGGCGTGGGTGGACTGGCTGACCACCACCGACCACAAGAAGATCGCGACGCTGTACCTCGTCACAGCCTTCGCCTTCTTCATCGTCGGCGGTGTACTGGCGCTGATGATGCGGGCCGAACTCGCCCGGCCCGGACTGCAGATCATGTCGAACGAGCAGTTCAACCAGGCGTTCACCATGCACGGCTCGATCATGCTGCTGATGTTCGCGATGCCGCTGTTCACCGGCTTCGCCAACTGGATGATGCCGCTCCAGATCGGCGCCCCCGACGTGGCCTTCCCCCGGCTGAACATGCTCGCCTACTGGCTGTTCCTGTTCGGCTCCTCGATCGCCGCGTTCGGGTTCCTCACCCCGGGCGGCGCGGCCGACTTCGGGTGGTTCCTGTACGCGCCGCTGTCCGACGCCATCCACTCCCCCGGACTCGGCGCCGACCTGTGGATCATGGGCGTGGCGCTGTCCGGCTTCGGCAGCATCCTCGGCGCGGTCAACTTCATCACCACGATCATCTGCATGCGCGCCCCCGGCATGACCATGTTCCGCATGCCGATCTTCACCTGGAACGTGCTGCTGACCGCGCTGCTCGTCCTGATCGTCTTCCCGGTGCTGGCGGCGGCCCTGTTCGCCCTGGAGATGGACCGCAAGTTCGGCAGCCACATCTTCGACGCGGCCAACGGCGGGGCGCTGCTGTGGCAGCACCTGTTCTGGTTCTTCGGCCATCCCGAGGTCTACATCCTGGCGTTGCCGTTCTTCGGGATCGTCTCCGAGGTCATCCCGGTCTTCGCCCGCAAGCCGATGTTCGGCTACATGGGCCTGATCGGCGCGACCATCTCCATCGCGGGCCTGTCGGTGACGGTGTGGGCCCACCACATGTACGTCACCGGCGGCGTGCTCCTGCCGTTCTTCTCCTTCATGACGATGCTGATCGCCGTCCCGACCGGCGTGAAGTTCTTCAACTGGATCGGCACCATGTGGAAGGGAAGCCTCTCCTTCGAGACGCCGATGCTGTGGACGACGGGCTTCCTGATCACCTTCCTCTTCGGCGGTCTGACCGGCGTCATCCTCGCCGCGCCGCCGCTGGACTTCCACGTCTCCGACTCGTACTTCGTCGTCGCGCACTTCCACTACACGGTGTTCGGCACGGTCGTGTACGCCATGTTCGCCGGATTCCACTTCTGGTGGCCGAAGTTCACCGGCAAGATGCTCGACGAGCGCCTCGGGAAGATCACCTTCTGGACGCTCACCGCCGGCTTCCACCTCACCTTCCTGGTCCAGCACTGGCTGGGTGTCGAGGGCATGCCCCGCCGCTACGCCGACTACCTCGCCGCCGACGGCTTCACCGCGCTCAACACACTGTCCACCATCGGCTCCTTCCTGCTGGGCCTGTCGATCCTGCCGTTCTTCTACAACGTCTGGAAGACCGCCAAGTACGGACCCAAGGTGGAGACCGACGACCCCTGGGGCTACGGCCGTTCGCTGGAGTGGGCGACGTCCTGCCCGCCGCCCCGGCACAACTTCGTCTCCCTGCCGAGGATCCGCAGCGAGTCCCCCGCGTTCGACCTGCACCACCCGGAGATCGCCCAACTGGACGACGCCGGGGAGGTCACCGGTGCGGCGGGGCTGCCGGGCCTGGAAGCGGCGAGGTAGGCCATGGCGCACGCCGTCGCCGCCCTGGGTGCCGGGGCGCTCACCGCAGCCGGGTGCGTCTGGTACCTGCCGGCCCTCGCGGACCTGCGGGCCGGTGCCGACCGGCCCGACTCCCGCCGTATCGCGGCCGCGGCCTGTGTGACCGGCTGGGCCGGCACGGCCGTGCTCGCGCTGCTGCTGCTCGTGGCCGAGGGGTGGTGGGCGCCGGGGGTCGCGGCCGTGGTCGGCGCCACCGCCACGGCCGCGCTACGGCTCGACGCCGCCGTACTGCGCAGGCGCGAGGTGCGCGATACCGCGCGGCAGTGGGCCCGGCTCGGCGGGCCCGTGCCCGCGGCCGGTCCGGGCCATGCGCGGCACGTCGTCGCCGCGGTCGTCGGCTGCGGTGTGGCCGCCTCCGCCGCCGTCACGGCCCTGCGCCTCCTGGCCGGCCCGGACGGGGGCGCCGGCGGCTGGACGGCGGCCGTCGCCCCGGCCGCCGTCCTGGCGGTGTTCCTCACGGCGGCGGCCGCCTACGGCCGGGCCACCCACCGCGCCTCCACCACCCCTGTGGTGGCCGGCCGGACCCGTGTCCCTCGGCAGCGAGGCCCGAGAACATGACCCGCGGGGCTCCCCGGCGGAGCCCCGCGTCCCCCGCCAGGGGCTCCGGCCCTCAGGCCGCCTTCCGCCCCCGCTCCCGGTGAGCGCGCACGATCTTCGCGTACCGGTGTCCGCTGCCCTTGATGGTCCGCTCCTGCGTCCAGTAGTCGACGTGGACCAGGCCGAAGCGCTTGTCATAGCCGTACGCCCACTCGAAGTTGTCGAGCAGGGACCAGGCGAAGTAGCCCGCGAGAGGGGCGCCCTTGCGGGCCGCCGAGGCGCAGGCGGCCAGGTGCTTGACGAGGTAGTCCTGGCGCTCGGGATCGTCGATCGTGCCGTCGGGACGGACCACGTCGGGGAAGGCCGAGCCGTTCTCCGTGACGTAGATCCTGCGGGCGCCGTACTCGTCGGTGAGCCGCAGCAGCAGGGTCTCGATGCCGCCCGCGTCGATCTCCCAGTCCATGCCGGTGCGCGGAACGCCCGTACGGCGTACGGCCTTTGCCCGCGGTGCCGGGCCGTCGGGGTCGTCGGCGACGGTGGCCGGGAAGTAGTAGTTCAGGCCCAGCCAGTCCAGGGGCGTGGCGATCGTCTCCAGGTCGCCCGCTCTCTCCGGGAGTTCGACGCCGTAGACCTCGCGCATGTCGGCGGGGAAGCCGCGGCCGTGCACGGGCTCCAGCCACCAGCGGTTGACGTGCCCGTCGTGGCGGCGGGCGGCCGCCTGGTCCTCGGGGCGGTCGGTGGCCGGGAACACGGTGGAGAGGTTGTTGACGATGCCGATCTCGGCGCGGGGTGCGGCGGCGCGGATCGCCTGGGCGGCGAGGCCGTGGCCCAGCAGCAGGTGGTAGGAGGCGCGGACGGCCGCCGTGAGATCGGTCAGGCCGGGGGCCATCTTGCCCTCCAGGTGGCCGATCCACGCCGAGCAGGATGGCTCGTTGAGAGTGGTGAAGTGGGTGACCCGGTCGCCGAGGCGTTCGGCCACGACCGAGGCGTAGGAGGCGAAGTGCTCGGCGGTCGCTCGTTCGGGCCAGCCGCCGCGGTCCTGGAGGACCTGCGGAAGGTCCCAGTGGTAGAGGGTGACGGACGGGGTGATGCCGGCTTCGAGGAGGGCGTCGGTCAACTGGTCGTAGAAGGCCAGGCCCTTGGGGTTCACCGGACCGTCGCCGCCCGGCAGCACGCGCGGCCAGGCGACGGACAGACGGTAGGCGTTGGTGCCGAGGCGGCGCATCAGGGCGATGTCCTCGCGCCAGCGGTGGTAGTGGTCGCAGGCGATGTCGCCGTGGTCGTTGTTGTCGGTCCTGCCCGGGGTGTGGGAGAAGGTGTCCCAGATGGACGGCGACCGGCCGTCCTCGGCGACGGCTCCCTCGATCTGGTACGCCGATGTGGCCGTGCCCCACAGGAAGTCGTGCGGGAGCGCGGCGAGGTCGATGGCGTCGGACACATAAGTCCTCTCGGAAGTGGGCGGGTTGGCGGTCACTTCACCGCTCCTGCGGTGAGGCCCGCGACGAGGTAGCGCTGCAGCAGCAGGAAGCCGGCCACCACCGGCACGCTCACGACGAGCGAGGCGGCCATGATCTGGTTCCAGTACACGTCGTTCTGCGTGGAGTAGCCCTGCAGGCCCACGGCGAGCGTGCGGGTGGTGTCGTTGGTCATGACGGAGGCGAACAGCACCTCGCCCCAGGCGGTCATGAAGGCGTAGACGGCGACGGCGACGATGCCGGGGATCGCGGCCGGCACGACCACGCGGAACAGCGCGCCGAGCGGGCCGCAGCCGTCCACCAGCGCCGCCTCGTCCAGGTCGCGCGGCACCGAGTCGAAGTAGCCGATCAGCATCCAGATGGAGAAGGGCAGCGAGAAGGTCAGGTACGTCAGGATCAGCCCGCCGCGGGAGCCGAACAGGGCGATGCCGGTGGCGTTGCCGATGTTGACGTAGAGGAGGAAGAGGGGCAGCAGGAAGAGGATGCCCGGGAACATCTGCGTGGACAGCACGGTGACCGTGAAGACGCGCTTGCCGTGGAAGGCGTAGCGGCTGACGGCGTACGCCGCGAAGACGGCGATCACAACCGAGCAGACGGTCGCCGCGCCCGCGACGACGAGGGAGTTCACGAAGTACTTCGCGAGCGAGACGGTGGACCAGATGTCTATGTACGGGCGTACGGTCAGCCCGCTCGGCAACCAGCGGAACTTGCCGGTGACGTCCGCGAGCGGCTTCAGCGAGGACGAGACCATCACGTAGACGGGTACCAGCACGAAGCCGGTCAGCAGGGTGAGGAAGATCCGCCGGGACCACAGGAAGGAGCGCGGCGGAGCCATCGGGGATCCGGGAGCCGTCGCGGAGGGGTGCGGGTCAGGCACGGGAGGACCTCCGTCCGCGCGAGGTGAGGGCCAGGTAGACGCCCGTGACGAGCAGCAGGAACAGCAGCAGGAGTACGGACATGGCCGAGCCGGTGCCGAAGTTCCAGGTGACGAAGGACGCCTGGTAGATGTGGACGGAGATGAGGTCGGCGGCGTCGGGGGCGGCCCTGCCGAACAGGACGTACGGCGTGTTGAAGTCGTTGAAGGTCCACAGGAACAGGACGAGGACCAGCACCTGGTTGACGGGGCGCAGCGAGGGCAGGGTGATGCGGCGGATCTGCTGCCACAGGCCGGCGCCGTCCAGCGCGGCCGCCTCGTACAGCTCGCGTGGGATGTTCTGCAGGCCGGCCATGACGATGAGGAAGGCGAACGGCCAGCCCTTCCACACCGACACGGTCAGCAGGGCGTAGAAGCTGTTGTCGCCGATGAGCCAGAAGGACCGCTTGTCGGTGAGGTGGAGCTGGTCGTGCAGGACGTGGTTCACCAGGCCGTTGTCGTGCTGGAACATGAACACCCAGGTGATGACGGCCGCGTAGACGGGCAGGGCGTACGGCACCAGGAAGAGCGCTCTCAGCAGGCCGCGCCCGCGGAAGGTGTCCTGCATGAAGACGGCGGCGGCGGTGCCGACGAGCCAGCACAGGCCGACCGAGAGCAGGGTGAAGCCGACGGTGACGAGGAAGGAGTGCAGCAGCGCCTCGCCGACGGGGGCGTGGAAGTCCACCGAGACGCGGTAGTTGCCGAGTCCGGACCAGGGGGCGCTGCCCCAGTCGCGGATGTAGAACTGGGTGAGCTCCTTGAAGCTCATCACGGCGCCGATCACCATCGGCACCAGATGGACCAGGAGTTCGAGGATCAGGGCGGGCAGGAGCAGCAGGTAGGGCAGGGAGGCCCGGCGGAGCCGACCGGGGCGGGGGCGGCGACGCGGGTCCCGCGTCGCGTCCGCGCCACCGGCCGGGCTCCGCGGCACCGCCGTCGTGCCGGCCTGCTCGTGAGCGGTGGTCGTCATGACGGGGTCCGTGCTCACTTCGCCGGCATCTGCTGCTGGGCCTTGAGCAGCTTGGCCTTCACCGAGTCGGTGGTCACCGCGCGTCCGGCGGCGGCGTCGGCGAACAGTTCCTTGACCGCCGTGCCGACCGTCGTCTCGAACTGGGACTCGTCGGCCACCTGCGGCAGCGCGGCGGCGCTGGTGGCGAGGGTGTTCTTCAGGACGGTGTTGGCGGGGGTGTTGAACGCCGGGTCGGACTGGGCGGACTTGACGGACGGGATGCAGCTGTAGGCCTTGTTGAGGATCTTCTGCTCGTCGTCGCTGGTCATGAACTTCACGAACTTGGTGGCGCCGTCGAGGTTGTGGGTGTTCCTGAAGACGGCGAGGTTGATGCCGGCCACCATGGAGTTGACCTGGGTGCCGCTGCCGGGGGTGCCGGACTGCACGGGGACGGGGGCGACCCCGTAGGCGTCGGCGCTCATGCCCTGGGAGGCGAGGTTGGCGGAGGCGGACTGCCACAGCAGCATCGCGGTACGGCCCTTGGCGAAGTCGCTCACCGACTGGTTCTGGGCGTACTCGGCGTTGCCCGCCGGGACGGCCTTGTCCTTGGCCATGAGGTCGACGTACTGCTTGACGGCGGTGACGGCGCCCGCGTTGGTGAAGTCGGGTTTGCCGTCGGCGGTGTAGAAGCCGGCGCCGTGCTGCTTGGCGAAGACGAAGACGTGGTGGATGTTCTCCGAGACGTTGGAGCCCTCGGCGCCGAGGACCTGCTTGCCCTTCGCCTGGATCTTCTTGCCGTCGGCGACCAACTCGGCCCAGGTGGTCGGGGGTTTGGCGATACCGGCGTCGGCGAGGATCCGCTTGTTGTAGTAGAGGCCGTACGCCATCGAGTACAGCGGCACTGCGGCGGGGTCCTTGCCCGGGGCGCCGGTGGAGCCGAGCGCGGACTCGACGAAGCGGTCCTTGCCGCCGATCTTCGCGAAGTTCTTCGCGTCCCAGGGCAGCAGGGCGCCGGTGGCCTGGAGGGAGGCGCTCCAGCTGTTGCCGATGTTGAGCACGTCGGGGCCCTGTCCCGACGTGGTCGCGGTGAGGATGCGGTTGAGCAGGTCCGTCCAGGGGACGACCTCCAGCTTGACCTTGATGCCGGTCTGCTTCTGGAACTTGTCGAGCTCGGGCTGGAGCACCTTCTTGTCGATCTCGATGCTCGCGCCCTGGTTGGAGGCCCAGTAAGTGAGCGTCTTGGGCGAGGCGTTGTCCCCGCCGCCCGTCGACGAACCGCCTCCGCAGGCCGAGGCGGCAAGGGCGAGAGACATGGTGACGGCGCCTACGGCCGCGGCTCGGATGCTGCGCATGGCTCCTGGTGTCCCTTTCCGGGAGTCGAGAACCGCGAGGAATCCTCCGGACCGTGACGGGTGCGACGGCGGTGGAATCCCGTCGCCCGTTCGACTTCCGAAGTCGCCTCATGGCTTAATTTAGGACGTGAGTTAAACCTTCCCGGGGGAACCCGTCAAGGGATACGGCAAGGACCGTCGAACGGAGTCCCGCCGGGGACGGCGGACAGGACGCCCCGCACGCCCTACTCGGTCATCCTGACCTGCGGCGGAGGGGGGAACCGGGCCGCTGTGCAACGGTTGGGTCTCGACGGACGGCGAGGCCGGCGCGAGCTCTGGACCACCATGCCCCCCGCGCCGCGCGGCACTTGACGACGACTCGGTCGTGGACGCACGAACTGCGTCACACCCCTTGACGCTTCGTTCACACGGATGAAGCATTCACCGGCGAGAGAGCGCTCTCGAACCCCGCATCGTTCACTTCCTGAACCAGGAGAGCCGCCCCATGCACTCTTCCTCCCCGGAGTCCGTCACCCCCGCCGTGGCCCGCAGAGCCGTTCTCGGCGCCGCGGCGGCCGCTCCCCTGCTGGCCGGCCTCGCCGCTCCCCAGGCGTCCGCGAGCACCCGCGCCACCGGGCCGTCCACCGCTCCCGCCAAGTCCCGGCGTCTGCGCGGCGGCGGTGACCTCGGCCCGAACGTCCTGGTCTTCGACCCCTCGACGCCCGGTATCCAGGCGAAGCTGGACGAGGTCTTCGCCCGGCAGGAGTCGGCGCAGTTCGGCACCGGCCGCTACGCCCTGCTCTTCAAGCCCGGCACGTACCAGGGCCTGAACGCCCAGCTCGGCTTCTACACCTCCATCGCCGGTCTCGGCCTCTCCCCGGACGACACGACGATCCACGGGGACGTCACGGTCGACGCGGGCTGGTTCGGCGGCAACGCCACGCAGAACTTCTGGCGTTCGGCGGAGAACCTGGCCCTGTACCCGGCCAACGGCACCAACCGCTGGGCGGTCGCCCAGGCCGCGCCCTTCCGCCGTATGCACGTCCACGGCGGCCTCGACCTCGAACCGACCGGCTACGGCTGGGCCAGCGGCGGCTACATCGCCGACAGCCGGATCGAGGGCCAGGTCGGACCGTACTCACAGCAGCAGTGGTACACCCGCGACAGCGCGATCGGCAGCTGGCTCAACGGCGTCTGGAACATGGTGTTCTCGGGCGTCGAGGGCGCCCCCGCGCAGAGCTTCCCCAATCCCCCGTACACGACGCTCGATTCGACGCCGGTCTCCCGCGAGAAGCCCTTCCTGTACGCCGACCGCGGTGACGAACTCCGCGTGTTCCTCCCGCGGAAGCGCGTGAACGCCCGGGGCGTCACCTGGGGCAACGGCACCCCGAGAGGCACCTCCCTGCCCCTGTCGCGCTTCTACGTCGCCCAGCCGGGCGTCACCGCTGCCACCCTCAACCAGGCGCTGGCCCAGGGCCTCCACCTCCTCCTGACCCCCGGCGTCTACCACCTGGACGAACCGATCTGCGTGCACCGCCCCGACACGGTGGTGCTGGGCCTTGGTTACGCGACCCTGGTCCCCGAGGGCGGCACCACGGTGATGAAGGTCGCCGACGTCGACGGCGTACGCCTCGCCGGCTTCCTGATCGACGCCGGCCCGGTCGACTCCGCGAACCTGCTGGAGGTCGGCCCGCGCGGGGCGTGGCGCAGCCACGCCGCCAACCCCACCACGGTGCAGGACGTGTTCGTCCGCATCGGCGGCGCGGGCGCGGGCCGCGCCACCACCAGCATGGTGATCAACAGCCGGCACACCATCGTCGACCACACCTGGATCTGGCGTGCCGACCACGGCACGGGCATCGGCTGGGACACCAACCGCGCCGACCACGGCCTCGTCGTCAACGGCGACGACGTGCTGTGCACGGGCCTGTTCGTGGAGCACTTCAACAAGTACGACGTGCAGTGGTACGGCGAGCGCGGCCGCACCATCTTCTTCCAGAACGAGAAGGCCTACGACGCCCCGGACCAGGCCGCCGTCCAGAACGGCCCGGTCAAGGGCTACGCCGCCTACAAGGTCGGCCCCGACGTCACCACCCACGAGGGCTGGGGCCTGGGCAGCTACTGCTACTACAACGTCGACCCGACGATCGTCCAGCACCACGGTTTCGAGTCCCCGACCCGCCCGGGCGTCCGTTTCCACGACCTGCTGGTCGTGTCCCTGGGCGGCAACGGCCAGTACGAACACGTGATCAACGAGGTGGGGACGGCTACGTCGGGGACGTCGACTGTGCCTTCTACGGTGGTTTCGTATCCGTGACAGTGGTGTCGACACGCCGGGGCACCGCCACACCCACCGGGTGGGGCGGTGCCGGGCGCAGCGCGACAGGGAAGACACTCGTGCCCGACGGCCTTCGGTGGCCCGCAGAGGTGCCGGGCCTTCTCCCCACGGGCTACCGAGTCGTCTTCGCGCGGGGTATCACTCCGCGGGAGCTAGTGCACCGTATGCAGCATTTCGTCCGGTGAGGACCTGCCGGGGGTCAGCGGCATACCAAGCTTTTGCCGTTTCAAGGGAGTTGGGGTTTCCCGCTCTCACCTGCGTCGACGCGCGTTCTTTCACTCACGGGCGCCCTGCGTCACGTCAAGTTCACCGCATGCCCCCTCCTCAGCGTTCTACGCGCGTGGTGTCATGCCCACGCTTACGCCCACTCCGAGCGTCGAACCGACTGGGAGCCACGCATGCTGTGGAAGGTCCTCGGCCGTACCGGTGTCGCCCTGGCGGCCGGTGCCGCGCTGTTCGCCACCGCTGTTCCCGCGAACGCGGCGAGCTACTCCGCGTTCGCCTTCTCGCAGGGCGGCGGCCAGCCCACGATCTACGACTTCATCGACTCGGCCACGACCTCGCTCGACATGACGATGTACGAGCTCGAGGACACCACGGCCGTCAACGACCTCATAGCCCTGAAGAACAGGGGCGTCACCGTCCGGGTCGTCCTCGACCGGCAGCACCAGAGCGCCAACAGCTCGGCGTACAACTCCCTGAAGAGCGCCGGCGTGGGTGTCGTGTGGTCGCCGTCGGCCTTCGTCTACACCCACCAGAAGACCATCACCGTGGACGGCGCGAAGTCGCTGATCCTGACCGGGAACTTGACCTCGCAGTACTACACCACCAGCCGTGACTACGGCGTCTTCGACGACGACAGCCGCGACGTCGCCTCGATCGAGAAGGTCTTCGCGGCGGACTACGCCGCAACCTCGGTCACCCCCACCGACGGCGACCACCTGCTCTGGTCCCCCACCGATTCGCGCAACCGCCTGCTGTCCGTCATCGACAACGCCACGGCCACACTGGACGTCGAGGAGCTGGAACTCGGCGACAGCACGGTGGTCGACGCCATCGTGGCGCGGGCCAAGGCGGGCGTCGCCGTGCGCGTCGTGCTGGAGAGCCCCTCCAGCTACTCCACCCAGGTCTCCGCGATCAAGGCGGCGGGCGGCAAGGTCGTCGGCTACTCCGACCCCAACGGCTTCTACGTCCACGCCAAGGCGATGGTCGCCGACTACGGCCTGTCCACCCAGAAGGTCGAGGCCGGTTCCATGAACATCAGCGCCAACTCCCTCGACAACAACCGCGAACTGGGCCTCATCCTCACCGGCACCGGCGTGGCCCAGCCCGTGGCGACCACCGTCGAGACCACCTTCGGGAAGGACTTCTCGAGCGGCACTCCGGCGTGACCGCACGCAACGCCCCTGTCCGGTGCCGGCGGTCCCGGGCCTTCGGCAGAGCCGGTGGTGGACAGGGTGTCCGTGGAGCTGTTAGGGAGTAGCTTCGCATTCGATCAAGGGGGAAGCCCGTGTACTCAGCCGCGCGACGCGTGGTGCCGGTTCTGCTGGCGGTGGTTCTGCTGACCGCTTGCTCATCGGAGGACGGCGGCGGGGCGGCTGCGTCGGCCCCCGGCGCGTCCTCGGCGGCTGGGGTCCGGACTCCGTCCACGTCCTCGTCCGGGTCCCCGTCCTCATCCGCTTCCGCTTCGGCCGCCGCCGAGAGTGGTTATCCGACCTCGGATGCCGCACCGGGGGCCGCCGTGCCCGCGGTGCGGGACTCGTTCGCGGTGTTGCAGGCGACGTACAACGACGGGTGCACCACTCCCGGGAACTGCGAGTACTTCCTGACCCGGGTGCTGACCAACCTCGACGACCTCTACAACTCCATGAAGGCCAGCCCCAAGGGCGACGGGCACTTCGCCGCTCCGCTCGCCCGGATCCGGGCCATGCGGAAGTCGCTGGGCGGCGACTTCTCCTTCCCCAACCTCAAGCGGCACCAGAAGCTCCTGCTGGACACCCGGGAAGCGGTCAACACCTGGATGCAGTCCCGTCCCGAGGACTACCGGTAGGGCGCGGCGCGGGCCGAGGTCAGGGCCCGGACGACAGCGCCCGTCGCAGCCGCTCGGCGTCCATCGCCGTCAGGCTCGGCACCGTGGCGTTCCAGCGCTCGGCCGAGCTGTCCAGTTGTCGTACGAC
>NZ_BMVJ01000010.1:143970-148685 GCF_014650655.1 Streptomyces anandii JCM 4720 | reverse complement strand
CGCCCGGCGCGTCCAGCGGCCGGTCAGCGCGAGGACGACGGCCGCCAGAGGCCGTAGCAGCGAACGGCCGCGCAGCGAGATCGTGATGTGCGCCTCCCAGCCCTCGCCGTCCGGGCTGGGACGGGGGACGGCTCGCAACTCGGCACGGAGCAGGCGGTGGTCCAGGCGTGCCGTGGCGGGGGCGGTCGGTGAGGTGCGGCCGCCTTCCGCGGCGCTCCACCAGTCGTCCAGCCGTACACGTACTCGGCCGCGCGCCGCCCCACCCGCGGTGCGGACCCGGCCGCTCGCCTCCAGCAGGCGGGGACGGTCGGGGCTGGTGAGGGCGATGTCCGCCGTGACGTGGGTGTCCGCGTCGGTCAGGGACAGGCTCAGGCGTACGGCTCGGCGGCGGTCCCATTGGGCGATCGTGATCCGTCCTGGTGTGTTCCTGACCGTTGTGGCTGGTTCGGCGTCCGGCTCCCCGACGACGTAGACCGCTCCGGGTCGTAGGTGCCGGCCCTCTGCCAGCCGTACGTCCCGCAGCGGCCGCCCGTCCGGCAGCAGCAGTCGGTGGCCCTTCGCCTCGGTCTCCTCCACCTGGGTGCGGATCACCTCAAGCGCGTCGGCCGGCCATCGGCGGGGGACGGGTGCGAGAGCCACCGTGTGATGAATGCGGAGCATGCGGCGGAGAATGGTGTGCCCGGCCCGGCATGTCCATGCCCCGTGTCGGGTGTCGTACGCCCCTGCCGGGTCATCGGCGGTGGACGCTGACCGCGTAGCCGCCGCCGGTGTAGGGGTCCGCGTCCCAGGTGGCGAAGCGGTCGACGAGGGTGAGGCCGGCCGCCGCGCAGTGGGCGTCGTACTGGGGCAGGGTGACGGTCGGCGGTACGGGCAGGTGGGCCTCGTCCAGGCCGAAGCCGACCACCAGCAGACCGCCGGGGCGCAGGGCGGCGGCGAGGCGTGCCGTCGCCGTGGCCTCGGTGCCGGGGGCGAGCAGCGGGACGACGTTGCCCGCGGCGACCACGAGGTCGAAGTCCGCTGCGACACCGAGCGCCCCCGCGTCGAACCGCGTGAGGTCCGCCTGGAGCCAGGGCAGCTCCGGCGCCTGTTCCCGTGCCACGGCCAGCATCGAGGCGTCGAGGTCCACGCCCACGCAGTCGTACCCCAGCTCGGCGAGGCGGATCATGACCCGCCCGGTGCCGCACCCCGCGTCCAGGATCCGCGCGCCGGGCGGCACGAGCTCCGCGCAGAACCGTGCCTCGCCGTGCATGTCCTTTCCGCTGCGGGCCAGGGCCGCGAACCGGGCGGCGTAGTCCCGGCCGGACGTCTCCCCCGTCAGTTCCCTCCAACGACTCATGGGCCAATCCTACGAAGGCGCCACGCCGAGCCGGCCACACCGAGGAATCTTGCCGTTTCGTCAAGAATTCCAAGACTTCGCAATGGCTGCCAGGGCCTCTGAACGCCCCCGCGGAGCGGCCCGTACCGCGAGTGGGCCCCTTGTGCCGCCGGGCACTGGGGCCCGTGCCGTCACGACCATCGTGTGCCCCCGTACGACCGTGGGCTCCCGCCGACGGAGGGAAGCACAGTGAGGAGCAGCCCAGTGCCCCGCAAGGACTCGACACAGTCGTCGCGCGTCGTGCAGCGAGAGCGTGCCCGGCGGCGGAAACGGTCCAAGCTGTCGCTCGCCCTGATCGGCGGGCCGGTGATCCTGGCCGTGGTCGCGGGCTCGGTGTTCGCGGCGGAGAGCCGCGGCCAGCACGGCACGCGCCGGGGCAGGGCCGCCTCCGCGCAGCAGCAGCAGGAGAAGCCGAATCCCAACTGCACGCTGCTGGTCCCGGACCACCCCCTCACCGCCGCGGGCCTGGCCACGCCGTACAGACTCGTCGCCACCGACCCCGCACAGGGACCGTGCCACGAGGCCAACGCCGATCAGTCGGCTTTCGTGGAAGCCGCCATCATCGACACCAAGGGCAGACTGACGATCTACAACCCGCTGGTGATCGACAAGGGCGCGAGACCGGCCGCGCGCCCGGTGCGGCCCTCGGTGCCGAAGGGCTCCACGGTCGGCATCTGGTTCGGGTTCAACAGCGCCGACCTCACCCTGCGCACCAGCGGCCGCTCGAACAGCCTCGCCCAGGGCAAGTGCGTCAACGGGCTGCGGAAATCCGTGTTCGGGCAGTTCGCGTACTGCAACGCGCCCGCGTTCTTCCGGGCCGCCAACGCCCAGATCGCCAAGAAGCACCTGAAGATCCCGGCCCTCGGGACCGCCAAGGACGGCATGCCCTGCCCGACCACGAGGGACTTCTCGGTCGTGGACCAGGACGGAAGCGACAACGTGGTGACCCACTACCTCGCCGACGCCCGCGGCCACATCGCCCAGAACAACGCCGCGGGCAGGGCGGCGCTGCGCAGGGCGGCCAGGCTCTCCAACCGGGGCGACCGCCACCACCGCCACAACGGCAGGACGAGGTCGAGGACCGCCGAGGTCCCCAAGGATCTCGCCAACGGCAGCGACAACCTGCTGCTGACCCAGTTCCTGGACCCGGCGCTCGGCTGCAAGCCCTTCACCGCGCCCGACCAGTCCAGCGACGGCCGGACCGGTTCCGCCCTCGCGCTGGACGAACTGTCCGCCGCCGCCAACCAGAAGGCGCCGATCGCGCTGATCCCGATGAACGACCCGATGACGCTCGTCGACGGCCGCAGGAGCGTCGCGAAGACCAACGCCTACCGGGCGGGGGTCGACATGCCGGCGGTCCGCTCCGGGGCCGACGGCGACGGGGCGGCCTTCTGCAGCGCCCTCTTCCGTGACCCCGCCGGCATCCAGCGCGTCTTCAAGGACAAGGCGCTCCTCGTGAAGGCGCCCTCGCCGGACCCGGGCACGGCGCCGAACCTCTTCGGCTTCCTGGCCGCGCGGGCCAACCAGACCTTCACCAACCTGGGCTGCGATCACCTCCTCGGCGCCGCCGACCCCGTCACCCTCACGACGAACGCGGCGGGGCTGGTGACCGACGCGGTGCTGACACCGCTCGGCCAGGCATCCGCGTCCGCGTCGCCGTCGGCGTCCGCGTCGGCCTCGGCCTCGGCCTCGGCCTCGGCAAGCATGACCGCGACCGCACCGGCATCGGCGTACTCGGCGACCCCGACGGCAACCGCGTCCGCCGTCTCCACACCCCCGTCCACCTCCACATCCGAGTCGGCGCCGGTCTCCGCCCCGGCATCGGCACCTCCCGCTTCCGCCGCCCCGTAATACCCGCACCACCTCCCGTCAAGTAGCGAACCGTCGTGGCTGGGACGCCTCCTCCCGGTCGGGCCACGGTGGCAGTCGACCGCATGCAGCGGAACGACTGGACCGCGCCCGACTGGAGGCCGTATGTACCGCAGGCTGGGTACCACCGCGACCCGTAGCCCCCGGCTGGTGCTGTTCGCCGCCCTGGCCTTCCTCGTCCTGTCGGTGGTGTTCGGCGCGGGCGCGACGGGGCGGCTGAAGACGCAGGGGTACGACGATCCCTCGTCCGACTCCACCTACGTGGCCCGCACGACCGCCGGGTACCGGGGAACCACGCCGAACCTGGTCGTGGTCGCGCAGGCCGGGCCGCACCGCAGCGTGGACGCGCCCGCCGTCAGGAGGGCGGGGCAGGAGCTGACCCGCCGCCTGTCCGCTCAGCCGCACGTCGGCGAGGTGTCCTCGTACTGGCGCGGCGGCGCGGCGGAACTGCGCGGCCGGGACGGGCACTCGGCGCTGCTGCTCGCACGCGTCGACGGCGAGGGCGACGCCCTCGGCGCCCGCGCCGAACAGGTCCGCGCCGCCCTGGCCGCCCCGCCGCCGGGCGGCCCGGCCGCGCTGACCGTCCACGCGGGCGGAAAGGCGCTGGTCGACGCGGAGACGCAGGCCACCACGGCCTCCGACCTGCAACGGGCCGAGGCCGTGGTCCTCCCCGGCACCCTGCTCCTGCTGCTCCTGGTGTTCGGCAGCGCGGTGGCCGCGGCGCTGCCCCTGCTCATCGGCCTCCTGGCGATCAGCGGGACGCTGCTGGCGCTGAACCTGCTCGGCGGCGTCACCGACGTGTCGGTGTTCGCGCTGAACCTCACCACCGCGCTCGGTCTCGGCCTCGGCATCGACTACGGGCTGCTGGTCGTCTCCCGCTTCCGCGAGGAACTGTCCCGGGGACACGCGCCACGCGACGCGGCCCAAAGGACCGTGGCCACCGCGGGACACACCATCTTCTTCAGCGCCGCCACCGTGTGCGCCGCGCTGGCGACGCTGCTGGTCTTCCCGCCGTACTTCCTGCGCTCCTTCGCCTACGCGGGCATCGCCGTGGTGGCCGTGGCCGCGGTCGCGGCCGTCACGGTCCTGCCCGCGCTGCTGACGCTGCTCGGCGGGCGTGTGAACGCCTGGGCCGTGCCGTGGCGCCGCCGAGCGCGGGCCGGCTCGGCGTCACGGGCCTGGGAGCGGCTGGCGCGCGCCGTCGTACGCCGTCCGCTGACAGCCGCGCTGCCGGTGCTCGGGCTGCTGCTGACGCTCGCCGGGCCGTTCGTCCACGCCGGCTTCGCCATTCCCGACGACCGGGCGCTGCCGCCGGGCGCCGCCGCCCGGCAGACCGGTGACCTGGTGCGCGGCGATTTCGGTACGAGTGACGGCGGTGCGCTCACCGTGTTCGCCACCACCACCGGGCCCGCTGCCGCGCACGACTTCGCGCCCGCGCTGTCCGTCCTGCCAGGCGTGGCGGAGGTCAAGG
>NZ_BMVJ01000010.1:142258-143933 GCF_014650655.1 Streptomyces anandii JCM 4720 | reverse complement strand
GCCCGACCGGAGTGTGGCGGCAAGGCACTCCGGCGGCGATGGCCCCGACGGCGGGCCGGGCCGCGCCCGAGATACAGGTCGCGCCCGACACCCCGGCCACAACGGACACCGGGGCCGCGCCCGAGATACAGGTCGCGCCCGACACCCCGGCCACAACGGACACCGGGGCCGCGCCTGACACCAGGGTCACGCCTGACACCGGGGGCGCGCCGGATACCCGTGCCCCGTCCGGCACCCAGGCCGCGTACGGCGTCCCGGCCACATCCGACGTCCCCGCCACGTCCGGCACCCGGGCCGTGTCCGGCGCCGCTGCCTCGTCCGGCGGCCGTGCGCTCCCCCGCGCCGACCGTCCGGCGATCTGGACGGTGGTGCCCTCGGTGGATCCCCAGTCCGAGGCCGCCCAGCAACTCGTGCGCTCCATCCGGGAGATCCCCGCGCCGGCGGGCACCGCCCTCCACGTCGGCGGCGCGAGCGCGGTCCTGGTCGACGCCAAGCACACGATCGCCCATCGGCTCCCGCTCGCCCTGTCCCTGATCACCGTCAGTACGTTCGTGCTGCTCTTCCGCTTCTCGCGCAGCGTGCTCCTCCCGCTGAAGGCCATCGTGCTGAACGGCGTCAGCCTCGCCGCGGTCCTCGGCGCGATGGTGTGGATCTTCCAGGACGGCCATCTGCGCTCCCTGCTCGGATTCACGCCCGGACCGCTCAGCACCACCATGCCGGTGCTGCTGTTCTGCATCGTCTTCGGACTCTCGGTCGACTACGAGGTCTTCGTGCTGGCCCGCATCAAGGAGGCGCACGACGCGGGACAGGACACCTCCGCGTCGATCGTCACCGGCGTCGCCCGCACCGGCGGCATCGTCACGACGGCCGGCGCCCTGCTCGCCTTCACCCTGCTGAGCTTCGGCACCTCGAAGGTGTCCCTGCTGCAGTTCTTCGGCATCGGCGCGGGCTTCGGCGTACTCCTCGACGCGACCCTCGTGCGCGGCGTGCTCGTACCCGCGCTCATGCGGCTCGCGGGCGGCCTGAACTGGTGGGCGCCGCGTCCCTTCGCGGCCAGGCCGTCGCCCCGCCCCACGCCCGCGAGACGCCCACCTCCTCCGCCACCGCCGCCACGACCCCGCCCACCTCAGCAACAACCAGAGCAACAGCCTCGACAACTGCAAGAGCAACCGCGAGAGCAAGAAGAAAGCAGGTCCTCCCATGCGTGACATCGCCATCGTCGGACTCGGCTGCCGGTTCCCCGGCGCCCGCGACAGCCAGGCCTACTGGAAGCTTCTCCTCGGCGCCGAGCGGCAGTTCGGTTCCATACCGAGGGAACGCTGGAACCACGAGATCTTCCACAGGCCCGGCGACCGGCGGGCACCCGACACCGCCTACACCGACCAGGTCGCCTTCCTGGACGGGGTGGACCGCTTCGCCGCCCTGCACTACGGTCTGCCGCCCCGCCGCGTCGAGGCCATGGACCCGCAGCACCGGCTCATGCTCGACGTCACCCGCGAGGCCCTCGACGACGCGGGGCTTGGCCGCGGCGGCTTCGACCGGGAGCGGACAGGTGTCTTCATCGGCATGTCGACATCGGACTACCGGGAACTGCTGACCGCCCGCCTACGGGCCCTCCAACTGGCCGACGACCGGTCTGCCGTCAAGGACCTGGCCACGCGACGGCTCGCCCACG
>NZ_BMVJ01000010.1:124081-142225 GCF_014650655.1 Streptomyces anandii JCM 4720 | reverse complement strand
TCGACGCGTTCACGCTGCCGGGGAGCCTGCCCAACATGGCGCCCGCGACCGTGAGCCGGCACTTCGGTCTCGGCGGACCGAGCTTCGTCGTCGACGCCGCCTGTTCCGGCTCGCTGATCGCGCTCGACCAGGCGGTCCTCCATCTGCGTCAGGGAACCTGCCGGGTGGCGGTCGTCGGCGGCGTCCACCTCAGTCTCACCCCGGACAGCCTGGTGGGCTTCTCACGCATCGGCGCCCTGTCGGCCACCGGCGTGTGCCGCCCGTTCGACGACCGGGCCGACGGCTTCGTCCTGGGCGAGGGCGCCGGCGTCGTGGTACTCAGGCCGCTTCAGGACGCGCTCGCCGAGGGGGACCGCGTCTACGCCGTCGTCAAGGGCGTCGGCGCCGCCAACGACGGTGTCTCTCCCGGGCCGATGTGTCCCACCGCGGACGGCCAACTGCTCGCCATGCGCCGCGCGTTCGACGACTCGGGACTGACGCCGTCCGCCGTGGGCTTCATCGAGGCCCACGGGACGGGTACGTCCGTCGGGGACCGCGTCGAGGTGGAGGCGCTGCGCCGGCTGCGCTCGGAGGACCCCGGCGGCGGTCCGGGCCCCTGCTACCTCTCCTCGGGCAAGGCCCTCATCGGGCACTCGCTGTCCGCCGCGGGCATCGCGGGGCTGATCAAGACGGCCCTGGTCGTCCACCACCGCACGATCGTGCCCCAGCCGGACACCAGCCCCGATCCGTCGCTGAAACTGGCGTCCGCCGGACTGCGCATCGCGGACACCGCACGGCCCTGGGCCGGGGAGGGCGACGACCGGCGGTGCGCCGCCGTCAGCTCCTTCGGCTTCGGCGGTACGAACGTCCACGTGGTCCTCCAGGAGGCGCCGGCCCCTCAGGATGCGCCCGCCCCCGCGGGTGTACGGGCCCGCCACCGGCAGCAGCCCCACGCACCGGCCGCACGCCCCCAGTTCGCCCTGCTCTCGGCCGGCTCCCCTCGGCTGCTCCAGGAGCACATGGGCGAGCTGCTCGAGACGCTGGAGCACATGCCCACGCCGTCGATGGCGGCCCTGGCGCACACGCTGGGCGGACGTGAGCCGCTGCCGAGCCGCCTCGCGGTCGTGGCCGCCGACGTGCCCGGATTCGTCCGGCGGCTGCGCCTCGCCCAGCGTCAACTGGCCGACGGCGCCCGGGGCGATCTCGGCGACGGTGTCTTCGCCGCCGACGCGCCGCTGCCGCCGGACGAGCGCCGCCTCGCCTTCGTCTACCCCGGCCAGGGCAGCCAGCGGCCCGGCATGATGGCGGACCTGCACCAGCGGTTCCCCGAGTTCCGCGCGGCGGTCGCCGGGCTCGGCGCCGTCGTCTCGCGGTGCACCGGCACCGACGTCGCGGAGCTGCTGTACGGGCCGACGGGAGCGGCCTCCGAGGAGGACGCGGAACTCCGGCGGCGGCTCGCCCGTACCGAGATCTGCCAGCCGCTGCTCGGCACCGTCCAGATCGCCGCCACCCGGCTGCTGGCCGCCTGCGGCATCATCCCCGATCTGGTGCTCGGGCACAGCGTCGGCGAGTTCGCGGCGGCCGCGGCGGCCGGCGTCCTCGACGACTCGGAGACCGTACGGCTGCTCGCCCACCGGGGCGCGGTACTGCGGGATGCCGAGGCCGAACCGCGCGGCGGGATGCTCGCGGTGCAGACCGACAAGGAGACGTGCCGACGGCTTCTGCACGACATCGACGACGTGTGGCTCGCGTGCTTCAACCAGCCGTGGCAGACCGTGGTCAGCGGCAGCCGGGAAGGGCTCGAAGCCCTGCGGAGGGCCTGCTGGGAGGCGGGTGTGGCGACGGCCGCGGTGAACGTGTCGAACGCCTTTCACTCGCCGCGGCTGGCGCGGGCCGACGACCTCATGCGCGCCGGCCTCGGCCCGCGTCCCCTCGCCCCTCCCCGGCTGCCCTTCGTCTCCGCCGTGAGCGGGACGGTGTGCGGCGAGCCCGGACAGCTGCGCGAACTGTGGGCACGCCACGCCTCCACTCCGGTCCGCTTCGACGACGCCGTGCGCAGCGCCTACGACGCGGGGGCCCGTGTCTTCCTCCAGGTGACCGGCGGCGGGTCTCTGCTCACCTCGGTCCGCCGCAACCTCGCCCGCCCCGGCCGCGACCTCGACGGCTCCGGCGAGCGCGACGCGGTGCACGTCCTCGCCCTGGACGGCGCGGCCCCGGACGAAGGGCGCGGTTTCCTGGAGGCGCTGGCCCGGCTGGCGGTTCTGGGGGTGCCGGTCGATCCGCGGGTGCCGGTGGCGGATGCCGGGGACCGCGGGGTGCTGGACCTGCCCGTGGCCCGGCTCGAGACCCAGTCCTACTGGGTGCCCTCGCCCGGAGCCGCCGTACCGGACGCCTCGCGCCCCACCGCCCCGGCGATCGCGCCGCTGCCCACTCCGGCGCGGCCGGCCGACGACCACCCGGCCGACAGCCACTCCCCCGAGGCCGCGGACACGGTGCCCCCGGACACGGTGCCCGCGGACACGGTGCCCCCGGACACGGTGCCCGCGGACACGGTGCTCGCGGAGATCGCCCGTGTCAGCGCGTTCCCCGTGAGCCATCTGCGGAGCGACC
The DNA here is from genome assembly GCF_014650655.1 of Streptomyces anandii JCM 4720. Taxonomy (GTDB): domain Bacteria; phylum Actinomycetota; class Actinomycetes; order Streptomycetales; family Streptomycetaceae; genus Streptomyces; species Streptomyces anandii. Next base: position 139,636 of record NZ_BMVJ01000010.1, on the reverse strand, counting down.
AGCGGCTGGTCGACGACCTCGGTTTCGACTCGCTGATGCTCACCGACCTGTTCACCGCCCTACGGCGCCGATGGCCCTCCCTCGCCTTCGACGAGCACTGCGCCCGGCCGACCGTCGGGGAGGTGACCGCGAGGATCACGGACAGTCCCGTAACACCGGCCGCAACGGCCCCTGTTGTCACTGACACCCCTGCCATCCCTGCGGTCCCCGAAACCGCTGAGACTCCCGATGAACACACGCGTATCGAATGCTTCCCGGAGGTCACCGCTCACCGCGAGCGGATGGAGATACTGGGCCGGCTGCGCCTGCAGAACCCGTACTTCCTGGTGCACGAAGCGGGCATGACCGACCGGACGGTCGTCGACGGCCGCGAGCTGATCTCCTTCTCCAGTTACAACTACCTGGGAATGGCCACGCACCCCGCGGTGCGGGCGGCGGTCAAGGAGGCCGTCGAACGGTGCGGTACGTCGGCGTCCGCCAGCCGGCTGCTGTCCGGCAGCCGTCCGCTGCACGGGGAACTGGAGAGCGAACTCGCCCGCACCCTCGGCACCGAGGACGCGATCACCATGGTGAGCGGCCACGCCACCAACGTCACCGTGATCGGGCATCTCGTCGGCCCCGGTGACCTGATCGTCCATGACGCGCTCGCGCACGACAGCATCCTTCAGGGCTGCGGCCTCTCGGGCGCGACCCGGCGGCCGTTCCCGCACAACGACGCGTCGGCGCTCGACGCGCTCCTCACCCGGGTCCGCCACCAGTACCGGCGGGTGCTCGTCGTCGTGGAGGGCGTCTACAGCATGGACGGAGACATCGCCGACCTGCCCGCGATCGTCGCCGTCAAGAAGCGGCACGGCGCGCTGCTGATGGTCGACGAGGCGCACAGCATCGGAGTCATCGGCGCGGGCGGGCGCGGGGTCGGCGAGCACTTCGACGTCGACCGCCGGGACGTGGACCTGTGGATGGGCACCCTGTCCAAGGCGCTCGCCGGGTGCGGCGGTTACGTCGCCGCGAACCGGGCCGTCGTCGACTACCTCAGGTACACCGCGCCGGGCTTCGTCTACAGCGCGGGCATGACGCCCGCGAACACGGCCGCGTCGCTGGCCGCGCTGCGGACGATGCGGGCCGAACCGCAGCGGCTGGCGCGGCTGCGGGAGAACTCCGCGCTCTTCGCGCGGCTGGCGCGGCAGGCGGGCGTCGACATCGGCGACAGTCACGGCACGCCCGTCGTCCCGTGCATCGTCGGTGACTCGGCGAGGACGCTCCGGCTGGCCCATGCCCTCTTCGAGGACGGGGTCAGCGTCAATCCGATCCTGCATCCCGCCGTCCCCGAGGAGCTGACCCGGCTCAGGTTCTTCATCACCTGCGACCACACCCCCGCCCAGATCCGGTCCACGGTGGCGGTGCTGGGGCGGCGGTTGCGGCGGTTGCGGCGGACGGAGCCGGCAGCGGCGGCCTGACGGGAGCGGCCGCGGGGCCCTGACGTGGGCGGATTCGCCCCGGCCAGGGCCCCGTCGCGATCCCGTCCGTACCCCCGTCGCGACCCCGTCCGTGCTCCCGTCGCCCACCCGTCGCCCTCCCGTGGCCTTCAGCACATTTTGCCCATTTCGGTGTCCATGTGTGCCTATAAATGACCCTAAAGCTCACACCACCGGCTTGGAGAAGCGTTTGATCACGGCACGTAACCGACGCACTGGACTGACGGCCGCGGCCGGCGTACTCGGCGGCGTACTCGCGGTGACGGCCCTCGGCGGCACCAGCAGCGCCGCCACCGGCGGCAACGGCACCGCCCCCGGGGCCGGCACCGCGGCACACCCGACATCGCAGGCACAGGATCAGACGCCCGCGCCCCAGGCGGACAAGGCGGCCGCCCAGGACGTGTCCGACGCCCGAATAACGATCACGCCGCCGCAGGGCTCGCACGGCGTCGGGATCAACGATCCCGTCTCGGTGACCGTCAGTGACGGCAAGCTCAGCAAGGTGACCATGACGGCCCTGGCGACCGGTGCCGAGGTCCGCGGCACGCTGTCCGCGGACGGCACGTCCTGGAAGCCGGACGGTCCGCTGAAGCGGGCCACCAAGTACCAGATCGCCGCGGAGGCCGACGACGCCAAGGGCCGCTCCGCCACAGCGAACGCGACGATCAGCACGGTCTCCCCGGCCAACGACTTCATCGGGCACCTCTCCCCCGCGAACGGCTCCACCGTCGGCGTGGGCATGCCGGTGACGGTCGACTTCGGCAAGGCGGTCGGCACCAAGGCCGCCAAGGCGGCCGTCGAGTCCGAGATCCAGCTCAGCTCCAGCAGCGGCCAGCAGGTCGTCGGGCACTGGCTCAACGACCACCGTCTGGACTTCCGTCCCAAGAACTACTGGAAGCCCGGCTCCACGGTCACGGTCAAGCTCGACCGCCAGGGCGTCGAGAAGACGGTCGCGTTCAAGATCGGCCGGAGCCAGATCAGCACGGTCGACGCCAGGACCAAGCAGATGACCGTCGTGCGCAACGGCAAGACGATCAAGACCGTCCCGATCTCCTCCGGGAGCGACGAGCACCCGACGTACAACGGGCGGATGGTCATCTCGGAGAAGTTCCGGCGGGTCCACATGAACGGTGCGACGGTCGGCCTCACGGAGAAGGACGGCAAGCCGTCGTACGACATCAAGGCCGTGCCGCACGCCATGCGCCTGACCGACTCGGGCACGTTCATCCACGGCAACTACTGGGGTGCCGACTCGGTCTTCGGAAAGGTCAACACCAGCCATGGCTGCGTGGGCCTGAAGGACGCGAGGGGCGGCGGCGACAGCAGGACGCCCGCGGCGTGGTTCTTCGACAACTCGATGGTCGGTGACGTCGTGATCGTCAAGAACTCCGTGGACAAGACCAAGCTGTCCCCGGACAACGGCCTCAGCGACTGGAACATGCCGTGGAGCGAGTGGGTCGCGGGCAGCGCCACCCACTGACGCCCGCGTCGCTCCCCCGCACCTCCGCACCCGCGTCCCCCCACAAGACGGCGGTCGGCACCACGCCGGCCGCCGTCCGCGGTGTCAGAGGCGGCCGATAGAGTCGGTCGGCGTTCACAACAGAATCACAGCAATTGGGGTGGGACAGATGAGACTGCGGCACACCGTGGCCCTGGTCGGAGTCACAGCGGCGACGCTGATGGCGACGTCCGCGTGCGGTGCGGACGGCGCCCGGACGGCCGCCAAGGCGGTCGACAACGCCGACAAGATCATGGCGGCGCTGGCGCGGGCGACCGACCGTACGGAGAACGTAGGGTCCGCCGAGGTCAGGATGACGACCGAGATGCCGGCGACCGGTCCGGTCAGCATGGACGGCACGTACTCCTGGGGCCACGGCTTCGCGTTCGACGTCGAGATGGACACCAAGGCCGTCCGCATGCAGCAGGTGCACGCGGCCGCCAAGACCCGCATGGTGTTCGTGAACGGCGCCTACTACTACGAGGTCGACCCCCAGCCGTCCGGCCCGCTCAAGGGCAAGCACTGGATGAAGATCGACGCGTCGGCGGTGTTCGGCGACAAGGGCGCGCAGGCCTTCCAGGGGACGTCCGGCGCGGGCAGCCCCGCTGCCTCCATGAAGGCCCTGAAGTACGCCAACAACGTCGACGACCTGGGCAAGGAGACCGTCGACGGTCAGAGCACGACCCACTACCGGGCCGTGGTCGACAAGGCGCACATGGGCAAGTTCAAGGACGCCTACGGCGACCAGAACAACGTCTTCGGCTCCATGACCGGCGGCAGCGATTCGATCACCATGGACATATGGGTCGGTGCCAAGGACCTGCCGGTCCGGATGAAGCAACGGTTCGGCACCGCGGTGGTGACGATGGACTTCGAGAAGTTCGGCGCCACGGCCGCGATCAAGGCGCCGCCCGCCGCGCAGACCGGTGACGTCACCGAGCAGCTGAAGAAGTCCGCCGCACAGCAGCAGCAGGGCTGAGCGTAAGGGCACCTCGGGGTGGCGGGCGCTCAGCCTCCACCCCGGGCCCCCACCTGCGCGGCCGCGACTCGGCGGCGCTGAGGAGGTGGCCTTCGCCGGGCCGCGTACCGTGGCCGGACGGTCGGGGACGAGTGCACGGTGGACACGGTGGACGCGGTACGGCCCGTCGGCCACGCCCTCGCAGGGCCCGGCCCACCGCGACCCGGCGGCCGCCCGTCAGCCTCGCCCCGCCGTCATCCAGCGCAGCTGTCATCCAGCGCCGCCCGTCAGCCCGGCCCCGCTGCCGGCCCGGCCTGGTCGTCGGGTGTGTGGGGGCCGTGGCCCTCGGCCGTGAGCCAGCACCGCCCGGCCTCCAGGTACGCGGCCGTCCGCGGAAGGCCGCGCAGCGGCTCGGACAGCGTCGCCAGAGCCGAGCCCAGGACGGCGGTGGGCACGCCCCGGGCGGGCAGGAACTGTGCGGCGAAGGAGAGATAGTCCGTGAGGACCCACGGATCGTCGACGTAGTTCGCCGCGGCCACCGCGTCCGGGAGACGGTTCAGGTCCTCCATCACGGCCTCGGCGTGCCGCGCGCCCGGCTCACTCAGCCACGGGTACCGCTCCAGCACATGGGCGCGCAGCCGCCGCAGCAACTCGGCCCGCTGCCGGACGATCCGGAAGTACTCCTCGTCGGCGAGGTGCTCCAGGGGCGCCGCTTCCTCCGGGGGCCGCGGCCACCGTAGGGCGAGCATGTCGGCGGCGGCGGCCGGATCGGGCGCGTACAGGTCGGCTCCGAGCTTGTGGGCCCAGACGCCTCCGGGTCCGAACCCCGAGCCGCCCGCGAGCACCGGCGCCCCCGCTCGTCGGCCGCACTCGACGAGGTGGTGCGCGGCGGGCAGACGCGACGGGATCATGCACGACAGGCCCACCAGGTCGGGCCCCTGCAGGTGCAGGTGGGACAGCAGGTGCGGGGCGAGGACGTTGGCGCCCAGAAACGTCACGTCGAAGCCGCGCAGTCGCAGCACCTCGGCGGCGATCCGAGCGGGCAGGGTGTGGCGCTCCCCCTCGACGCAGGCGAACAGGACCCGGCGGGCCGGTGCGGAGCCGCGGGGCCGCGAGGCGGTGGCCGCGGCGGCCACGGCGGCCACCACGCGCTCGCTCACATGGGTGGCCGCGTGCTCCTGGGCCACGCTCCACTCCGTGGTCACCCACCGGGCGCCGACGGCGGCCTGTGCCGAGGCGATCAGACCGAGCAGGATGTCCTCCGCCGCCACCCCGGACCGCAGCAGGCCCAGGGCCAGCGCGGTGGCCCCGGCCTCGTCGGCGTGGGCGAGGCGGTCGTCGAAGGCCGCGCGGACCTCCGACGCGACGGCGGACACGCCGGTCACCGCGGGACTCCTGGGGTGCCGGTGCCGGACGAACCCGATCGGGAGGGCAAGGCGGGCGAGGAAGACGAGGCAGGCGAGGACGGCGACGACTGGAGCGCCAGTACCGCGATGTCGTCGTGAGCACGTCCGGCCAGCCACTCGGCGACGCGCAGTTCGATCCGCTCGGCGACCGCGCCGGCGGGCATCCCCGCACAGCCCGCCAGGTCGTGCGCGAGCCGCTCGGCCCCGTACTCCTCGGCGCCGGTGGGGCCGCCTCGCGCCTCGGTGACCCCGTCGCTGTACAGCAGGATCAACTCGTCGCGCGCCAGGCGGACCGCGGCCTGGCCGAATTCCGCGCCGGGCAGGGCACCGACCAGCATCCCGCCCACGTCCACCGCCTCCACGGCTCCGTCACGGCGCAGCACCAGCGGCGGCGGATGCCCGCCACCGGCGAGCACGACGTCCAGCGCGCCCCGGCCGGCCGGGCGGGCCGCGCCCATGACCAGGCTGGCGAACCGGCCCGAGTCCGCCTCGAGCAACGACCGGTTGAGCACGTCGAGCACTCGCAGCGGCCGGGATTCGACGAGGGCCAGGGTCCGCAGGCTCTGGCGGACGTGACCGCTGAGCACGGCCGCCTCCACGCCCTTGCCGCAGACGTCCCCCAGGGTGAACCGCACGCCCCCGCCGCCGTCCCGCGCGGGTTCCACCTGGTAGAAGTCGCCGCCGAAGCCCAGTGCCTCGGGGGCGGGACGGTAGGCGGCGCCGAGCCGCACGCCCGGCACCTCCGGCAGCGGGGCCGGATCCAGGCCCGACTGGAGCACGGCCGCGGTGTGGGCCTGCTGGGCGTAGAGGCCGGCGGTCGACAGCGCCAGACCGGCCCGGAAGGCGAACTCACGCACCACGGCGGAGTCCGCGGCGGACCGGTCCCCGGCTCCGCTCGCGCGGACGAGAACCAGAGCCCCCGCCGGGGCCCCGCCGCCCGGCAGCGCCGTCACGAAGCACTCCCCTCCGGGGCCCGCGGCCGGAGGCGCCGCCCCGCCGAGCGCGGCGAGATCGCCCGGTCGGCAGGGGGCCGGCCGCGGCGACAGGCCGGACAGCGCCTTCGCCAGTCGCGGCACACGCTCGAGGGTGGCCGCAGGCAACGCTCCGGCCTCCACCGCCGCGCCCGGTGCGGCGCAGCGGTGCCAGTCCACGTGGCCTCCACGCGGCGACAGCACGAGCAGCGCGGCGTCTGCCAGGGCCGGCACGGCGAGTTCCACCACGCTGCGGGCGGTGCGGCCGTGGTGCAGGGAGGCTCCCAGCCGTCGGCCCGCCTCGCTCAGGAACGCCACCCGGCGCCGCTCGGCGCGCAGTTCCACCGCGCACCCGTGCATCTCGGTGTCGTCGCTGACGAGCCATACCGAGCAGTCCCGCACCGTGCTCCTGCGGCCGGTCAGCCACCGGCCGAGGAACTCGACGTCGAAGCGCGCCGCCGAGGCGGCGACCGCTTGTCCCAGGGGTCCGGCCACCTCGGGGTCCGGCGTCATCCCCGGCCGCAAACCCGGAAAGCAGACGGCGGCCGGGCCGTTGCACCAGCTGACCACGCCGGAAGCGTCGCAGACCACGACCGCCTGGTCGACGAGGTCGAGCAGGGCGTCCGGCAGCTTCCGTCCGGGACGGTCCCGCGCCTGCCCGCCGCCGTGCGGGGCCGGGCGCCTGGCCCGTGCGTCCGTCACCGCTCCCGTGCCCCGGGAGGACGGACCCGGACGGAAAGCGGAAAACGGCCGACTGCCAGGCCGGCCGGTGCGGAGAACTTGCACACCGCCGCTTCACACTCCGAAACTCAAGAAGTCCCTTGGATCCGTTTTCCACCTTACGGCGAGACGAGCCGGGGCACCGCTCGCGAGACACCGCGGCCGCCAAGAACGACGAACACCCGCCATGGGCGAGAGCAGAGCAATTCATCCCATCAGCACATTCTTGGCGATATAGCAGAACGGACACAGTGACACTGCTAACAGATAACGCTTTCATAACATGACGTCCGGCGTAGCGCTGTACAGTCTGGCGCCATGACTCTGGACACTGCACTGGTCACACGCAGTTTCGCCGCCGTCGAGCCGTACGGGCCCGACGTCGCCGCCTACTTCTACGACCACCTCTTCGCCCACAATCCCGAAGTGCGGCCCCTTTTCGCCGCGCATATCGACGAGCAGCGCGACCGGCTGTGGGCCGCACTGCGCACTCTGGTCGCCAACCTCGGGAAGCCGCAGAATTTACAGAGCATCCTGGAAGGCCTCGGACGCCGCCACGCCGCATACGGTGCTTTGCCGGAGCACTATCCCGCAGTCGGCGCCAGCCTCCTCGCCACGCTAGAGCACTTCGCCGGAGACAGCTGGGACTCCGCCACCGCGCAGGCGTGGAGCACCCTGTTCGGCATCGTGAGCGCCGCCATGACCGGCGCCGCGGCGGACGCCGCCGAGGGCGGGTCCGCAGACGCCGCGACCGTTGCCTGAGGCCCGCCCATGGCTTTGGACCCGGCACTGCTGTGCGCCAGCCTCTCCATCGTCGAGCGCCGCGCCAATCAGGCCTCCGCCTACTTTTACGCGCATCTGTTCGCGAACAACCCGGACGTACGGTCGCTCTTCCCTGTCGAGATGGCGGAACAGCAGGACCGTCTGTTCGCGGCCCTCACCCAACTCGTCCTGCTGTTGGATGCCCCTGAGCGACTCGACGCCTACCTCGCCGCCCTCGGCCGGGACCACCGGAAGTTCGAGGTCCGGCCCGAGCACTACCCGGCGGTGGGCGCCAGCCTGCTCGCCACCCTCCGGGAGTTCTGCGGGAACACCTGGACGCCGGCGGTCGAGAAGGCGTGGACCGAGGCGTACTCGGTCATCTCCCAGGCGATGATCGGTGCGGCGGCAGCGGTGCCACCCGCCACGCCGGCCTGGTGGGACGCCCGGATCGTCGAGCGACGGCAACCCCTGTCCGACCTCGTCATTCTCACTCTCGCACCGGACCGGTCCTATCCCTTCGTGCCCGGCCAGTACCTCACCCTCTGCAGTCCACACGCTCCCCGGGTGTGGCGGCCCTTCTCCATCGCCAACGCGCCCCGCCCCGACGGCACTGTGGAGCTGCACGTGCGCAAGGTCCCCGAGGGCGTGGTGAGCACCGCCCTGGTCGACGCGGCCCATGTCGGTGAGGCACTGCGGCTGGGGCCACCGCTCGGAGACGCGGTCCTGCCTCCCGGCTCACAGCGGCCTCTGCTGGCGGTGGCGGGCGGCACCGGCTGGGGGCAGACCAAGGCGGTGCTGGAGCAGGAGGCTTACGCCCCGCGCCGCACCACCCTGTTCCTCGGCGGTCGCTGCGGAGGCGACCACTACGACCTGGCCGCCGTGCGACTGCTGACGGAGCGTCACCCCTGGCTGGAGGTGGTGCTGATCCCCGGCCAGGGCGCGCCCGGATCCGCGGCGGTGCGGATGATGCAGACCGCCATCACGGACCGTGGCAGCTGGGCGGGACACGACGTCCATCTGAGCGGGCCGCCCGACATGGTCCGCGAGGTGGCCGGTCTGCTGCGGTCGCGATGCGACGTGGCCGGTGAGCTCATCCGCCACGACCCGTTGCCCACGACGTTCTGCCGCAGCAGGCCGACCAACAGCGCCGATCGGTTCCTGATGGAGCGGGACGTCTGCTGGATCAACCGCACCGAGCTCGGCATTTGACGAACTCGTGCGCCGATTCCGGTTCGCCGCCAAGGCCCCGCTTCTGTCTCGTACAGCAGGTCCGCGGATCGCCGGGCCGCTCGGCGCGAAGAGCCCCCGGACGCGGCTGAAGCTCCCCGAGGCTGCCGGTGGAGCGCGACCGTCATCGATCCGGCGCGGATCCTCGAAGCGGCTCGACGGGGGACGGCGGTGCCCCCGCCCTCCGCACCGCAAGAACGGCTCGAGGGGGGACTGTCGCGCTCGGACCCTGGCCACCACACTCCGCGACGATCAGCGCACCAGCCCCCGGCTACGCCCTGCCGCTCGGCGAGGCCGTCTCCCGCACCGCGCAGGCCAAGGCGTGCAGGCCGTCGTCGAGCTCAGCGGAGGTCATCGTGAGCGAGGGCAGCAGCTTGACCACCTCGTTGTCCGGTCCGGAGGTCTCGACCAGCAGGCCGAGTTCGAAGGCCCGCGTCGCGACCCGGGCCGCACGGTCCCTGTCGTGGAACTCCAGGCCCCACACCAGGCCTCGGCCCCTGAACTCCTTGGTCTCCTCGGGGTGTTCGGCATGGATCCGCGCCAGCGCCCGCTCGACCTGTTCGCCGCGCAGCAGAGTCTGCTTCTCCAGCTGGTCGTCGGTCCAGTAGGCGTTGAGCGCGGCGGTGGCGGTGACGAAGGCGGGGTTGTTGCCGCGGAAGGTTCCGTTGTGCTCGCCCGGCTCCCAGATGTCGAGTCGTGACCTGAACAGGCACAGCGCCATGGGCAGTCCGTAACCGCTGATGGACTTCGACACGGTGACGATGTCGGGGACGATGCCCGACTCCTCGAAGGAGAAGAAGGCGCCGGTGCGGCCGCAGCCCATCTGGATGTCGTCCACGATCAGCAGCATGTCGTTGCGCCGGCACAGCTCGGCGAGTTCGCGGAGCCATTCGGGCCGGGCCAGGTTGATGCCGCCCTCGCCCTGCACGGTCTCGACGATCGCGGCCGCGGGGCGGTCGAGTCCGGAGCCCTTGTCCGCCAGGAGCCGCTCGAACCAGGCGAAGGCGGGGGCGTCGTCGAGGTAGCCGTCGTAGGGCATCGGGATGCTGTGGGCCAGCGGCACACCCGCCCCGGCTCGTTTGAAGGAGTTGCCGGTGACCGCGAGCGAGCCGAGGGTCATGCCGTGGAAGGCGTTCGTGAACGACACGACGGGCTCGCGGCCCTTGACCTTGCGGGCCAGCTTCAGCGCCGCCTCGACGGCGTTGGTGCCGGTCGGGCCCGGGAACATCACCTTGTACGGCAGGTCCCGGGGCCGCAGGATCACGTCCCGGAAGGTCTCCAGGAACGTGCGCTTGGCCGTGGTCGACATGTCCAGACCGTGGGTGACGCCGTCACGCTGCAGGTAGTCCAGCAACGCCTCTTTGAGGACGGGGTTGTTGTGGCCGTAGTTGAGCGAGCCGGCCCCGGTGAAGAAGTCGAGGTACGCGCGGCCCCGCTCGTCGTACAGATACGAGCCGCAGGCACGGTCGAAGACGGTCGGCCAGCCGCGGCAGTAGCTGCGGATCTCCGACTCCAGGGTTTCGAAGACGTCCGGATCGGGTTCAGTGACCCCGTGACGACGGTCCATGGCACATCCTTGGGGGGCAGAGGGTGGACAGGCGGAGGGAACGAGCGGGTAGGTGGCGTCAGACCGCGGCCGCGAGGTAGCGGAGCGAGGCCGGATTCGGGTGGGCGACGACCCGGCCGGGTGCCCGGCTGCGGGCCGCCAGGACTTCCCGCAGCAGCGCCTCCCTCTGGTGCGGCGCGCCCGAGCGGCCGGTCAGGACCCGCTGCCACACGCGGGTGGTCTCGCGCGAACCGGGATCGCCCGGGTGACCGGAGCGGTACGACGCACGGCAGTGGAGTACGAGGCCGCCGCCTTGCCCGGAAAGCAGTCGCGGCTCGGAAAGCAGTCGTGACAGGCCGATACGGACGGAGGTCTCGGGAAACTCCACCCTCACCTCGTCCCGCTGGCACACGACCTGCAGGGCATCGGCCAGTCGGCTGTCCGCGATGATCAGGCTGAACCGGAGGGCGAGGCCGTGCCGTTGAATGTCGGCTCCGTGCCGGCGCCGCTGCGCGTGGCGGACTGCACGGGGTGGGGTGCTCGGGTCGGGCATGTAGCTGTCTCCTGCCTGTGGCCCGCTGTGCGCTGTCTCGTGGCGGACGGCGGGCCTGCTGGTGAGGGCCGGCCGGGTCTTGGGGGCCGGGGAAATGCCGCTCGGGCGGCGGGGCGACTGCACGGGCGCGGTACCTGCCCGGTGCGGGCCCGGCTCTCCCGTCCTCGCAGCGGGCAACTGGGCGTCTTGGCGCATGATGACGACGGCGGCTCACCGGCGATGACGCACGCGGATCAGCTCGTCGAGGCGCGCGGTCGCGGTGGCGGGTCCATCGGTCCGATGGTCCAAAGGTACGAGCGCGGGTCGGCCGTCCTCATAGCCGGTCAGTCGGCCAATGCACTGGGCGCTGCTTATCAATAACGCGTTCGCATCGTGAACTCCTTCAGGCGCGGATTCGGCCGGAGACTGAGTTGATTGGGGACCCCCGGAAGTGTGGCAAACGGCGTTCAAGAATCGGTTGGAGAGAATGTCGAATCGCAGCTCGGGGGCGCCTTGCACTGATTGCGGCGGTCCTGTGCGGGTGACCGGTGGCCGTTACCGCTGTGAAACCAGGAGGTTTCACCGGCTGCCTGGGGGGGTGGTGTCGGCCAGGCGCCTGGCCGGCGGCTGCGGGCCGCCGACCCCCCGGAGGGGGCGAGGACGGGGTGGTGCGGGCGGGCGGCTGAGGGGTGACGGCCGAGGCCGCGCGGCCGGCGGTCACGCAGGATTCCGCAGACCGGTGAACGTCTCCATCCGCACTCGCCGGGTGGTGCACCGCACTCAGAAAATGTCCTGATCGCGGCCTACCGGGCAGTCCCTTGGGCCGTCAGGGTGCCCTGAGGCCGCTGGTGCAGATTGCGCCATTTCCCCGTCTCGCGGCTGGACTCGCACGTCCGCCTGCCCGGCGGCCGGACCGAGGAGCCACCGCGGCGACGCGGCTCCGCGTTCCCCCAGGCGATTCCTGGCCCCTGGGCTGCTTCGCCCCTCCGGCGACAATCCCCACATAAAGGGCGAAACGGGTTTTCGTCCGTCCCTGGTACCGGTGTTGTATGCAAAGGTCATTCGTAGCTTTAGCGCCACAGGACGTCCATGCGGACCTGGTTGACCCTTCAAACCGCTGTGTATCTTTCTTAGTGCTTCAGTGAATCTGGATGGGGCACCGACATCTATCCGAAATGGGGGACTGGTGTATCGCTCGAAGCATTTGAACGAACGTAATCGGAAACAGCTTCCACAAGAATGTCCTGTGACCGAGGACGGCGGAGTCGCTGTTCATGGGGGAGTTCTCGGCCCCTTGTATCTGGGCGTCTCCGCGTCGGCCGAAGGCGTCGCGATCGCACCGAAGGTCCGCACCGTGATGGCCATGCTCCTGGTCCACGCCGACCAGGTGGTTCCGGTCCACACCTTCATGCGCGAACTCTGGGGCGAACGACCGCCGGCGACCGCTCTGCGTACCCTGCAGACCTACATACTGAACTGCAGAAAAACGCTGTCGCGAGTCACCGGCCGCTCAGCCACCCATGTCGCCCAGGAGATCCTGGTGACCGGGGCCGACGGTTATGGGCTGAGGGGTACTCACGCCCGCCTGGACTGGCGTGAGTTCGAGCGGCTGAAGAACCTCGGGACCAAGGCTCTGGAAGGCGGCCAGTGCGCGGCCGGGATCGAACTGCTCGACGCCGCACTGGCGTTGTGGCGGGGCGATGCCCTGGTCGACACCCCGGAAGGTCCCGTACTCCATTCCAAACGGCGCTTCTTCGAGGAGTCACGGCTCGACGCCATAGCGGTACGGGCCGAGGCGCAGATCAAGGCCGGCCTGCATCAGCGGGCCATCACGCAGCTCGCCGCCGTGACCACCGAGCACACGCTCCACGAGGGTCTGCACGCCCAGTACGCCCGCGCGCTCGCGCTCGGCGGACGCCGGGCCGAGGCCCTGGGCGTGCTGCGGACGCTGCGCACCCGGCTGGTGAGCGAGATCGGGATCGAACCCGGCGCGCCGCTCAGGGAACTCCAGCTGGCCATACTGAAGTCGGAGCCCGGCGCCGTGTGAGCCGCGCTCCGCAGCCGGCCACAGGCCGGCTGCGGAGCGCGGATTCCGGCCGCCGGGCGGCTCTGGCGGCACGCAGAGCGCCGCCGACCGGGACGCGGCCGTCCCCATGGGCTCGCGCCGCGCATCAGCCGGTCCGCGCGTCGTGGACCGCGGCGCGAGGGTGCGTGGACTGCGCCGCGAGAGTGCGTGGACCGTGCCGCGAGAGTGCGTGGACCGCCCCGCGAGGACGCGTGGACCGTGCCGCGAGAGTGCGTGGGACTGCGGCGCGAGGGAGCATGGACGGTGCCGCGAGGGTGCGGGGCACCGGCATCCTGAGGACGCCCGCCGTCCTGGAGAGGCAGCGCAGCGACGCTGCGGGCCCCGCGAGTGAGAGGCGCCCCGGTCCCCGGCCGCAAGCCGGGCCGCGGACCGCCCGACTCGGCGCCGCGGAACGGGCGAAACCTCGCGCTCCACCTCTTTTGGGGTCGCCTCCTGGCACCCTCCCGGCAGCCCGGCCACGCCGACAAACCCCCTTGGCCTGCTCCTCTGTCATATCCAGGCTGGACGTTGAACGCTTCTGGGGCTTGGTCCCGACAAGCTCTCGACAGGCGTTTGCGAGGCTGACGGCGCGAACGGCCCCCGGCGACGGGGATACGGCTCGCATCCGGCGGCCGGAACGGTCGGGGCCGTACACGGGCCCGGCGGCGTCCGGCCGGTACCGGCACCGAGGCAGAGCACACCGGTCGGCCCGACCACGGAGGATCAGGGAGGCGTGTACGTGACCACGCGGAACGCGACCGAGAGCACGGCGGGGCGGCAGCTGATCGAGCTGATGGCCGGCTTCTGGAAGACGCAGGCCGTCTGCATGGCCACCGAGCTGGGGATCGTCGACCGCATCGCGGCCGCGGGCCGGATCGGCGCCGTCGACCTTGCCCACCGCACCGCCACCGACGCCGACGCCCTGGGACGGCTGCTGCTGTTCCTCGACAGCCTCGGCGTGGTCGACGGCGACGAGGCAGGTGGCTACACCCTCACCCCCGTCGGCGAGTTGCTGCGTACCGACGCCCCTGACTCGATGAGCGACCACGTGCGCGTCTACGGCTCGCACTTCTACCAGGCGTGGGGTGCCCTGTCCCACTCCCTGCACACCGGACGATCGGCGTTCACCCGTGTCTTCGGCAGCGACCTGTTCTCGTACCTGCACCAGAACCCCGACGTGTCGCTGACGTACGAACGCGCCATGACGGCCGGCACCCCCTTCTTCGCCGAGGTCGCCCAAACCTTCGACTTCTCCGGGGCCCGCCGGATCGTGGACGTCGCCGGCGGGCACGGAGCGCTCCTCGAGGAGATCCTGAAGGCGCATCCCGGCCCCCGCGCCGTACTGTTCGACGCACCCGACGTGATCGAGGAGACGGCGAACCGTTCGATCGCCACGGTGCACGCGGACCGCTGCGAGCGGATCGCCGGCGACTTCTTCGAGTCGGTGCCCGCCGACGGCGACGTCTACCTCCTGTCGCGGATCCTGCACTGCTTCGACGACGAGGCCTGCCAACGGATCCTCCTCAACTGCCGCCGCGCGATGGCCCCGGGCGCCCGGCTGGTGATTGTGGAACGCATCCTCACCAAGGACACCGGCTCCTCGCTCACCCAGGGCTACAACCTGCACATGCTCGTGGTGTTCGGCGGGGGCCGCGAACGGGACGAGGCGCACTACCGCGCCCTCCTTGAAAGAGCCGGGTTCGCCGTGGAATCCCTGCACCGGCTCCCGCTGGAGACCCATCTGCTCACCGCGGTGCCCAGCTGACCCCTCGCCACTCGCCCCCTACGGACCCTGGAGAGCCCTTGAACAGCCAGGCCCCGTCCCCGCACCTCACCGCCGACCCGGATCCACGGCTCCGGCCCGAACTTCCCCTGGCGCCGGGTGCGGTCACCCGGGCACGCGAACTGGCCCTGCGCAACCCGGTGGCCCTCGACACGACGACCGCCCTCCTCGACCACGTCGCCCGGCACGCCCGGACCCGGCCGGACGCCTGCGCGGTCCTGGACGGCGAACGCTCGCTGAACTACGGACAGTTGCTCGCCAGGGTCGCCTCGGCGAGGGACGCGCTGTACGCCCACGGAGTGCGCACCGGTGACGTGGTCGCCGCCGTCGGGCCGCGCAGCGCGCACACGCCGGTCGCCTTCCTGGCCCTGGAGAGCCTCGGGGCGTCGTATCTGCCGATCGACATGAGCTGGCCGGAGAGCCGCGTCCGGGACGTGCTCGGCCGCAGCAAACCGGCCCTGCTGCTCGACTACTCCGACCGCACCGCCTCGGCCGCGCGCTCGGCGGCCGATGCCGAGGGGATCGGCACGCTGAGCCTGCCGACAGAAGGCAAGCCCGGCCCCCTGGACGGGCACCCGTACGGCGACCGCACCGGCGAGGCCCGGTACACGA
>NZ_BMVJ01000010.1:110599-124060 GCF_014650655.1 Streptomyces anandii JCM 4720 | reverse complement strand
TCTTCACCTCGGGCACGACCGGCCGCCCGAAGGGCGCCACCATCGAGCACCAGGGCCTGCTCAACCACCTGTGGTCCAAGACGGCCGACCTGTCACTGGGGCCCGAGGACGCGGTGGCCTTCTCGGCGCCGCTGGTGTTCGACATCTCCATCTGGCAGATGCTCTGCCCGTTCCTGGTCGGCGGCAAGGTCGTCGTGATCGACGACGCCCTCATGCGCATGCCGCGCTGGCTGATCCGTGCCCTGGACAGCGCGGGCGTGACCGTCGTGGAGCTGGTGCCCACGGTCGTCGGCCGGCTCGTCGACGAGATCCGGCGCCAGGACGGCCCGGCGCTGGCGAAGCTGCGGTGGCTGTTGTCCACCGGCGAGGAACTGTATCCCGCCCTGGCGGAGCAGGTGCTCGACACGCTCCCGCACGTGTCCCTCCTCAACGCCTACGGTCCCGCGGAGTGTTCCGACGACGTCACCCTGCACACGGTGGCCCGCGCCGACCTGAGGCGTCCCCGGCTGCCGGTCGGCACCCCCGTCGCCAACTGCGTCCTCCACGTCCTGGTCGAGACCGAGGACGGCACCTGGCGCCCGGCCGAACCGGGGCAGAGCGGCGAGCTGTTCGTCGGCGGCACCTGCGTCGGCCTGGGCTACCTCAACGATCCCGCCACCACCGAACGCGCCTTCTTCCGCGATCCCTTCGACCCGCACTCCCCGACCGGCCGGATCTACCGCACCGGCGACCTCGCCCGCGTCGAGGACGGACTGCTGCACTACCTGGGGCGCGGTGACCGGCAGGTCAAGGTCGGCGGCGTCCGCATGGAACTCGACGAGATCGAGGTCGTACTCAGCCGGCACCCCGCCGTCGAACAGTGCGCCGTCACCGTCTCCGACGAGGGAGCCCTGAGCGAACTCGTCGCCCACTACACCCTGCGCACCGAGGTGCCGCAGCAGGAACTGCGGCAGGCGCTCAGCGCGGTGCTGCCCCCGGTGATGGTGCCGCGGCGCTGGCGGGAGTGGAGCGCGCTGCCCCTGAGCCGCAACGGAAAGATCGACTACCGGTCGCTCACGGCGACCACGGCCAGCCCCCGGAAAGAGGCACGATGACCACGGCAACGACCACGGCAACGACGGCAACGGCGTCCGAGGACACGGACCGGGCCGGCGTCCCCGACCTAGCGGAACGCCTCGCGGCGGTGACCCGGGTCGCCGAACAGCACCTGCAACGCACCGAGCGGGAGGCGACGTTCCCCGAGGAGGCGCTGGCGGAGCTGCGCAGCACCCGCCTGCTCGGCCTTCAGGTGCCCAAGGAGGAGGGCGGCCTCGGCGGCACCCTCGGTGACCTCATCGAGGCCGGCATGGTGCTCGGACGTACCGACATGTCGCTGGCCATGATTTTCGTGATGCACTGTCAGCAAGCCGAGGCGGTGGTGCGGCACGCCGTGTCGCCCCTGCGGGAGGAGCTGGTCCCGCTCCTCGCCGAGGGCAGGCTGTACCTGGCGTCCGTGACCACCGAGAGCGGCAAGGGCGCCGACCTGTTCAAGTCCGAGGTCCCGCTGCACGAGGCGGAGGGGACCCTGGAGATCGACCGGACCGTGCCCATCTCCACCGGCGGCACCTCCGCGGACGGCTTCCTGATCACCATGCGCAGCCCGTACGCCACGGCGGACCAGCACGTCTCCCTCGTCTACGCCCATCGCCACCAGCTGCACGTGGAGGTCACCGGGCAGTGGAACCCGATGGGGATGCGCGCCACGCACAGTCTGCCGCTGAAGCTCAGCGGCCGGATCCCCGCTCACCAGGTGGTCGGCGAGCACGGCGCGTTCCACCGCATCGTGCAGTCGGTCTTCGGGCCCCTCGCCCACATCGGCTGGTCGGCCGTCTGGCTGGGCACCGCCTCCGGTGCCCTGTCCCGGGTGCTGCGCCTGCTGCGCGACCCGGCCGGCCGCAAACGTCTCGATCTGCGCTCGGAGCTGCTGCTCACCCGGCTGTCCAGGGCCCGGCAGCGGCTGGAGACCGTCCATGCGATGCTGCGCCGGGTCCAGGCACTGGCCGAGTCCGGGACGGACTGGTCGGTCACCAGTCACCAACTCCTGCTGAACAACCTCAAGATCACGGCGGCCGAGGAGTGCCACGCAGCCGTCGACGAGCTCATCGACGCGGTCGGCCTCAAGCACGGCTATCTCCAGGACTCGCCGACCCGCCTGGAAAAGGCCCTGCGCGACCTGCGTTCGGCCGCGCTCAACTACGGCAACGACCGGCTGCACCTGGCCGACGGACGGCTCTGCCTGCTCGACCCGGACGTCCGGTTCGCCTGACCGCCCCGCCTGCCCCGACCGGAGCCGGCCTGCCGTGCCGCTGCGCGCGCCCGGCCCCCACCGGCCGTCGCGCCCCACCTATCCGCATCCCACCTGCGAGGATCCGCCATGCCTGGAAACACCACCGAAAGCCCGGCCCAGAACTGGAACACCGCCCTGAAGTACATCGCAGGGCGCAAAGCAGCCGAGGAGTCCCTCGGATTCGTCGCGCACGTCAGCGCCACCGTCCGCGACACCGAGGACCCGGCGGCCGTCGTGCCCGCGGTGGCCCGCGCCTGCGTGCCGTTCTTCGCCCACGCGGTGTCGCTGGACGCGGAGCCCACCCACGGCCAGGCCGTCTTCCAGGGCCCGGACGAACTGACCGCCGTCACCGAGGCGTTGCGCGGCCTCGCCGCGGAGACGGGGCAGCGGCAGCTCGTCATCAGCGAGCACGAGGGGCTGGCCGCCAAGACCGACCCGCGCCACCTGGAACTGCTGCGCGAGGCAGGGGGCGATTCGGCGGTGGTGCTCTCCCTCGCCTACCGGGGGCTGTCCGACGGGCACCTCGTCCTCGTACGGCAGGAGAAGCACCGCCGTGGGGCCTTCAGTCCCGGGGAGCTCGCCCTGGCGTCCGAAGTGGCCGACCGCGCCGGGGCGTTCCTCGCCCTCGCCGGCCTGACCGCCCGCGCCGGGCAGTGACACGGCCGGACCGAACGACGCCGGACACCACCGAGGAGAGCTGATGGCAGCGACCTGGACCGAAGTACGCGACTGGATTCTCGAGCGCAATCCCGACCTGACGGATCTGCAGCCCGAGACCGACATCATCGACTCACGCATCGTCGACTCCCTGCAGTTCGTCGAACTCGTCCTCTTCATCGAGGACCTGCGCGGTACGGCGCTGGAGTCGGACGACGTCAGCCTCGACTCCTTCCGCACCCTGAAGAGCATCGAACAGACCTTCTTCCAATGACGGCCGAGTGCGGAGCGGGGGCGGAGATGGGCACGACAAACCGACGATCGCTGGTCGTCCAGGGCGACGCCGACACCGCCGAGGACGTCGTCGTGTTCCTGCCGCCGGCGGGCAGCGTGACCTCCCCGTACCTCGCGATCGGCGACCTCCTGCCGGGCGGCCTGCCCGCCGTGCACTGCGAGACACCGGGGCGGGGACGACTGGCGGACCAGGAGTCACCCGGCTCCGTGCACAGCGCGGCCGACCGCTGGGCCGCCGACCTCGCCGCGACCGTGCCGGGCCGGCGGCTGCACTTCTTCGGACACAGCCTGGGTGCGCTGTACGCCTACGAACTGACGCTCCGTTTCGAGGCCCGGCCCGACTGCGCGGCCGCGAGCCTGTCCGTCTCGGGCGCCCGCGAGCCGGGCAGCACGCCGCGCTCGTTGCTGGCCACCGCCTTCGCGGCCCTGCGGACGCCTGACGGCCAGCAAGGCGCCGGTGAGCAGTGGATGGACCGGGACCTGCGCTTGCGGGGCGAGTACCGCACCGCTCACCAGGTGGTGCGGGCGCCCCTGGCCCTGCTGTGCGGCGCCTCCGACCCCTTCGCCCGGCCGGACGAGATGGAACGGTGGAAACAGTTCACGAGCGGTCCGTACCTCGGCATGTTCACCTTCCGCGGCGGTCACGACTACTTCCTGTCCGGTCAGCAGGCCATCGCGGACGTCATCGCCCGCATCGTCGACCACAGCCGGCATCCCGAGCGCGTTCCGCACCCGGAGTGAACCGGCGCCCGGTCCCGTCCGCCCGCACAACCAATTCACTCATCCCGCACGACGAAATGAATGGAGTCCACACATGCCGAACGACCAGCAGACCGCACCGTCGGTGGAGCAGCTGATCGACGTCATCGCGAACAGCTCGGTGGGCATCGCCGTCACCGACCGCTCCGGCGCCGTCGTCCTGCACAACCGGGCGCAGTCCGTGCTGATGGGCGGGGAGAGCGACCACCTCGGTGGCCGGATCCTCCTCGACGGCGCGCAGGACGGCCTGCGGACGCTGATCCAGCGTCTGGAGAAGGACCAGCGGGTGGAGAACGTCCAGGTCACCTACCGCAGCGCCGACGGCGGCCACGAGCAGACGGCCCGGGTGAACGCCGTGCTGACCGGTAGCGGCGACGACTCGCGCATCCACTGGGTGAGCCGGCCGGAGCTCGGCGAGCGGCTGCCCGTCTCCAACGACACGGCCGAGGACGTCACCTCGGACGCGGCGTCCTGGATCCGCGCGGTCAACGAGCGCCCGCTGCCCGCCCTGGCTCCCGCCAAGGAGCTCGAGGACGTGATGCGCGAGTTCTACGAGGTCGCCCCGGTGGCGATCCACCTGATCGGCGTCAACGGCCAGGTCATGCACGCCAACCCGGCGGACGTGGCCCTCGTCGAGTACACCTCCTCGCCCTCCGAGTACGTCGGCCGGCACATCCGCACCATCTACGAGGACAAGGGGCTGCTCGACGACTTCCTCGGCCGCTGGGACGAGGACTCGCCGATCATCAACTTTCGGGCCAACTTCCTGACCAGGGAGGGCGCCCCGAGGCCCGTGCTGATCTTCTCGACCGCCCAGGCGGAGGGCGGCAGCGTCACCAACACC
The DNA here is from genome assembly GCF_014650655.1 of Streptomyces anandii JCM 4720. GTDB lineage: Bacteria > Actinomycetota > Actinomycetes > Streptomycetales > Streptomycetaceae > Streptomyces > Streptomyces anandii. The sequence continues at coordinate 119,180 of NZ_BMVJ01000010.1, read as the reverse complement.
CGGTGCTTCGTCTTCAGCGACCCGGAGCCGCAGCGCGCCCGCGACACCATCAGCGCCTTCGGCTGGCCGGCCTGACACCTGGCGGGCGGGGCGCGGGCCATGTCCCACGCCCCCCCCGGCTCCGCACCCGCTCGACTTCCCGACCGGACCACACGACACCAGGGGTGGCTGTGTCCCACGTATTGGTCATATCCGGCAGCCCGTCCGCGACCTCCAAGACCGAAGCCATCGGCGACCACGTGGCGCGGCGCCTCGCCGACTACGAGTGGCACGCCGGACACCTCAAGGTCCGCACCCTGCCGGCCGCACCGCTGCTGAACGCCGACACCACGCATCCCGCCATCGCCCAGGCACTGGAACAGGTCTCCCGGGCCGATGGCATCGTCCTCGCCACACCGACGTACAAAGCGAGCTTCTCGGGTCTGCTCAAGACCTTCCTGGACCTGCTGCCCCGTTACGGGTTCCGGCACAAGGCCGTGCTTCCCCTGGCCACCGGCGGCAGCGTCGCCCATCTCCTCATCCTCGACTACGCGCTGCGGCCCGTGGCGCACGCGCTGGGCGCCCGGCACGTGGTGCAGAGCTTCTTCCTGCTCGACGAACACATCAGGTGGCAGGAGGGCCGCCCGCACCTGCTCCCGGAGAGCACGCGACTGCTCGACGACGTCATCGAGCAGTTCCGCAAGTCCCTGATCTCAGCGTCCTGAGCGGGCATCCCCACATCCCTGGAGCACTCCATGGTTCACCCTCAGGTCGCCACTCCCGCCGCCGTCGGTGCCCTGCTGCGGCTGCCCTACGGCTTCGCGGTGACCCGGTACGGGGCCGCCGCGTTCGCCCGGGCGCGCCGGCTGTCCGGCGCCGTCATCGCCGTCGCCGGGGCGGTCGGCGCGCTCGGCGGTGCCGCCGTCAACATCGCCTTCAAGCTGTCCTACTCCGACGGCTCCGGCTCCGGCGCCCCCGCCTTCTTCGCCTTCCTCGCCTACTACGCCCTGTGCATGGTGCTCGTGCGGGCCGTCTACCCCCGCCGGAGGCCCGCCGGGCACACGGCCGCGACCGACCGCCTCGAGGCGACCAACCGTGTCTGAACCGCCCTCCCGCACACCGGAAGTGGACACGCACTGCCCCTACTGCGCCCTGCAGTGCGGTACGCGGCTGACCGGCGGCCAGGACATCGGCGTGACCCTGCGACCGGCCGACTTCCCCGTCAACCGCGGCCGCCTGTGCCAGAAGGGCTGGACCGCGCCCGATGTCCTGGCCGCCGCCGACCGATTGACCGAGCCGTTGCTCCGCACGGCGGACGGCCGTCTGACCGGGACCACCTGGGACCTCGCCCTCGACACGGTCGCCGGGCGGCTGCGCGAACTGCGCGCGCGGTACGGTCCCGACGCGGTGGCCGTGTTCGGAGGCGGCGGACTCACCAACGAAAAGGCCTATCTGCTGGGCAAGTTCGCCCGGCTGGCGCTGGGCACCAGCCAGATCGACTACAACGGCCGGTTCTGCATGTCGTCCGCCGCCGCGGCCGGCAACGCCGCCTTCGGCGTGGACCGCGGGCTGCCCTTCCCCGTCACCGACCTCGCGACCGCCGACACGGTGCTGCTGGCCGGCGCCAACGTCGCCGAGACCATGCCGCCGTTGATGCAGCACCTCGACACGGCGGAGCTCATCGTCATCGACCCCCGGCACACCCCCACCGCCCAGCGAGCCAAGCTGCACCTTCAGCCCGCCCCCGGCAGCGACCTCGCCCTCGCGCTCGGCCTGCTGCACATCACCGTCGTCGACGGGCTCACCGACGAGGAGTATGTCCGGCGCCGCACCCACGGTTTCGAAGCCGCCGTCCGCCGGGCGATGGCGTGGTGGCCCGAGCGGGTGGAGGCCGTCACGGGCGTCCCCGCCGGCGCCCAGCGCACCGCCGTCCGGATGCTCGCGGAGGCCCGCAACGCCTACGTCCTGACCGGCCGCGGCGTCGAACAGCACAGCCAGGGCACCGACACCGCCGCCGCGTTCATCAACCTCGCCCTCGCGCTCGGCCTGCCCGGCTCCGGCCACGGCGGATACGGATGCCTGACCGGGCAGGGCAACGGCCAGGGCGGCCGCGAACACGGGCAGAAGGCCGACCAGCTGCCCGGCTACCGCTCCCTCACCGATCCCGCGGACCGGGCCCACGTCGCCGGAGTCTGGGGCGTGCCGCCCGAGTCGCTCCCCGGCCCCGGCCGTACCGCCTACCCTCTCCTGGACTCCCTCGGCAGTGACCACGGGCCGCGCGCCCTGCTGGTGTTCGGGTCGAACCCCGTCGTCTCCGCACCGTATGCCGCACACGTGGCCGAGCGGCTGGCCTCACTGGACCTGCTGGTGGTGGCCGACTTCGTTCCCTCGGAGACCGCCCGCAGGGCCGACGTGGTGCTGCCGGTCACCCAGTGGGCCGAGGAGGAGGGCACCCTGACCAGCCTGGAGGGGCGGGTGCTGCGCCGTCGCGCCCTGCTGGCGCCGCCCGCACACGTGCGCACCGATCTGGAGGTCCTGCACGGCCTCGCCGTGCGGCTCGGCCAACCCCCGCACGGCTACCCGACCGTCCCCGGGGACGTCTTCGACGAACTGCGCGCGGCGTCCCGGGGCGGCGGCGCCGACTACTCCGGCATCAGCTACCGACGCCTGGACGCCGGGGAGGTCCTGCACTGGCCCTGCCCCGACACCGAGCCCACCCATCCCGGTACGCCCCGGCTCTTCCTGGAGCGGTTCGCGCACCCCGACGGCCGGGCGCGGCTGGCCGAGGTCGACCACCGCGGGCCCGCCGAACACACCAGCGCCGCGTATCCGCTGTACGCCACGACCGGCCGGGTCCTCGCGCACTACCAGTCCGGGGCACAGACCCGGCGCGTCGCCGAACTGCACGGCGCCGAACCCGAGCCGTTCATCTCTGTCCACCCCGACACCGCCGCCCGCGTCGGAGCCGCCGACCACGCCCTGGCCCGCGTCACCTCCGCCCGGGGCAGCATGACGGGCCGGATCCGGCTGGACCCGACGATGCGACCGGACACCCTCTTCATCCCCTTCCACTTTCCGGGCGACGGCCGCGCCAACCTCTTCACCCACCCCGCCCTCGACCCCCGCAGCGGCATGCCGGAATTCAAGCTGAGCGCCGTACGGCTCGAACCGCTCCCGGAGGCCACGCCATGAGCCGGATCCTCGTGGTCGGGGGCGGCCCCGCAGGCCACCGCCTCGCCGACCGACTGCGCCACCACGGCCACCCGGGGCCCGTCACGATCCTCGGCGCCGAGCCGGAACCCCCCTACCACCGGCCGCTGCTGTCCTACGTCCTCTCCGGCCGGGCATCCCCCGAAGCACTGCGCCTGCCGGCCCTGCCCGGCATCGAGGCGCACCGCGGCACGCCCGTCACCCACATCGACCGCGGGCGGCGCGAGGTGCACACGTCCGGGGTCGTCCACGGGTACGACGTCCTGGTCCTCGCCACCGGGGCACGCGCCGACGTGCCGGACATCCCCGGCGCGAGGGGCCCTGGGGTGACCGCCCTGCGCACCGCGGCGGACTGCGCACGGATCACCGGGGCGAGCGTGGTGGTGCTCGGCGGCGGACCGCTGGGCGTGGAGACCGCCGCCGCGCTCGCCGCCCGCGGCACCGCCACGACCCTGGTCTGCGCCGGCCCCCATCCCCTCCATGACCGGCTCGGTGAGGCCGCCTCCGGCATGCTCACCAAGGCCCTGGAACGCGCCGGCGTCACCGTGCTCGCCGGGCGCACCGTCACGGCGCGCGAGCCCGGCCGCGTGCTCCTCGACAACGGGACGCGGCTCCCCGCCGACACCCTCGCCCTGTGCACGGGCGCGCACCCCGACGTGGGGCTCGCCCGGGCGGCGGGACTGAGGGTCCGTACCGGAATCGTCGTCGACGACCGGCTGCGCACCAGCGACCCGCACATCCACGCCATCGGCGACTGCGCCGAGCACGAGGGCCGCGCCGTGACCGGCATCGAGGCCGCCTGGGCCCAGGCGGACAGCCTCGCCCGGATCCTCACCGGGCGGGGCGCGTGCGCGCACCGCGGCACGCCCGCGGTGTTCCGGCTGCGCACCGACATCGCCGAGGTGGCCTGCGTGGGCCCGCCGGACGCCTTCGCGGACCCGTCCCTGCGCCGCCTCACGTTCGCCGACTGGGACGGCGGGCGGTACGCCAGGCTCGCGCTGCGCGGTGAACACCTCGTCGCCGCCGTGCTGTTCGGCCTCGCGGACGCCATCGCCTCCGTCGGCGAGCTCCACCGAAACAGCCGGGCACTGCCCTCCGACCGCCTCCGGCTTCTCCTGGGCGGGCCGCCGCGACCCGCGTCGACGGACCTCGACTCGCCCGGGGAGGCCGTGATCTGCCTGTGCAACAACGTGCAACGCCAGGACCTGGCCAAGGCCTGGCGGGCCGGCGCCCGTGCGGTCACCGCGCTCGCCACCGCCACCCGGGCCACGACCGGCTGCGGCGGCTGCCTGCGTGAGGTGACGGAGCTGTGCGCACGGTGGGAACGCGAGATCGGGCAGGACGGGGAGCGGACTCCATGACCCGGACCCTGGTGGTCGCCGGACACGGCATGACCGGACACCGGCTCGCCGACCGGTTGCGCGCCCTGGACACCGCACGCGACTGGCGCGTCGTGATCCTCGCCGAGGAACCCCACCCCGCCTACGACCGTATGGCCCTGTCCACCTATCTGGCCGGCCGCAGCAGGGCCGAACTGACCCTCGTCGAGCAGGACTTCCTCGCCGATCCCCGTGTGGAGCTGCGCCTGGCGTCGCCCGTCGTCCAAGCCGACCGCGCGGCACGCACCGTCGTCACCGGGGGCGGCGACCGGATCCGCTACGACGCCCTGGTCCTGGCCACCGGCTCCCGCCCCTTCGTCCCTCCGGTCCCCGGCCGGGACCTCGCGCACTGCTTCGTCTACCGGACCTTCGAGGACCTTGACGCCATCCGCCGCACCGTACGCCCCGGCGGCCGGGGCGTGGTGGTCGGCGGCGGGCTGCTCGGCCTGGAGGCGGCGCACGCACTGAGCCGACTGGGCGTGCTCCCGCACGTCGTGGAGACGGCACCCCACCTGATGCCCGCTCAACTCGACGCGGAAGCCGCCGAGGTCCTGCACCGGCATGCCGCCGGGATCGGCCTGCGCCTGCACTGCGGCACCGCCGTCGCGCACGTGCATGCCCGGTCCGACGGCACCGTGCGCGCGGTCACGCTCGCGGACGGTACGACGCTGGACGCGGACCTGGTCGTCTTCGCCGCCGGGATCCGGCCGCGGGACGAGCTGGCCGGACCGCTCGACCTTGCGCGTGGCGAGCGCGGCGGCTTCCTCGTCGACGCCCACTGCCGTACCGCCGACCGGCACATTTGGGCCATCGGCGAGTGCGCCGCCGTACAGGGACGTTGCCACGGCCTGGTCGCCCCCGGATACGCCATGGCCGAATCCGTGGCGGCCCAGCTGACGGGCCGGGACGCGGCGCCCTTCGAGGGGGCCGGCGGCGCCACGACGCTCAAGCTCCTCGGCGTCCACGTGGCCACCTTCGGCACCACGGTGCACCCGGGGCACCTCCGGCCGGTCGAGGTGGCCTTCGCCGACGGCACCGCCCGCTACGCCAAGATCTTCCTGCGGCCGGACACCGGCAGCCTGCTCGGCGGCATTCTCGCGGGTGACACCGGCTCCCGTTCCCTGCTCGGCTCCTTCGTGGGCCGCCGGCCCCCGGCGGACCTGGAACAGCTGCTGCTGCCCTGACCCGGACGCCACCTCGGGCCCCGGCAGGCACCGTTGGCCCGCCGAGGAGCGGCGTCCGGTGCTAGACGCGGTGAGGCGCCGCAAAGGCCGCCACCTCGCCCTCGTGCAAGATCACCAGCGCCGCACAGGTGCAGCGGCAGTACTCGACGTGACCGTCCGAGGTGGCATGGCTGGACATCAGCCGCCAGCCGGGCTCCCGCAGTCCGGCGCGGCAGCCCCAGGCGGCCAGCGGGCAGACCTCCTGGGCCGGTACGGCCGATGCGGACGTCACGGGCCGGGTCACTGCTCGTCGCATTTCGTGGTCCTTTCGTGACGGGTCCTGGGGCGGCCGCAAGTCGGCGACGCGGGCCGGTCAGAGCCGCTGCGCTCGGTGGCCGGACTGGACGGTCTCCTGTACGGCCTCCTCGCCGCGGTCCTCCAACAGCGGCTTCGGCACGGCCGGTTCGGGCAGGGTCCGGAACAGCATCCAACTCAGGCCGGGCATCACGATCAGGGGCGTCAGGGCCGTGCGCAGCGAGGTGGCGTCGGCGATCACGCCGATGACGGGACTGGTGAGACCGCCGACGCTGACCATGAGGCCGAGGGTGATCCCGCTGGCCGTTCCGACGCGCGTGGGCAGATAGTCCTGGGCGAGCGTGACCTGCAGGGAGAACGGGACGTACAGACCGATGGAAGTCAGCGCCACGAACAGGTAGATGACCGGCCCGGGCACGAACACCACGCCGGCGACGGCCGCGACGGTGATCAGGTACGACATGCTCACCACCGTGACCCGGTCCCAGCGGTGGGCCAGCTTGCTGCCGACGACCGTGCCGACGGCGCCACCGACGTAGAGCACGAACAGCGCGGCCGTCCCCGCCGCCGTGCCCCCGCCCGTCTGCTCCCGGACGTGGAAGGCGACGAAGGTGCTCATACCGACGAAGGCGATCGACCGGCACACCACCGCCAGGGACAGCCGCACGAACGAGGGCCAGTCGTCCCGTCCCTGCGCGTCCCCCTTGCCGCCGTCGGCGGCGGGCGCCGTGTCCAGCGCCCGCAGCACCGGCAGCGTCAGCACGCTGCCGGCCAGCGCGGGCAGGATCAGCAGCGGGGAGTACCGCAGCCCGCCCGTGGCGATCACGATCGTGACCAGGAGGGGGGCCGCCGCGAATCCGACGTTGCCGCCCAGGGAGAACCACCCCATGGAGCTGTGGCTGCCCTTGCTGGCGACCCGTGCGACCCGTGCGGACTCCGGGTGGTAGGCGGCCACCCCGATGCCGGACAGCGCCATGAACAACAGCGTGAGCGCGTACGAGCCGGTGATCCCGCTCAGGGCAACGCCGAGCCCGCCGAAGACCGTGCTCACCGGCAGCAGCCAGGGGATGGGATGCCGGTCGGTGAGCGCGCCGAAGAAGGGCTGTGCCACCGAGGACAGCAGACTGGCGGCGAGAACGATGCCCGAGGCCGCGGCGTAGGTGTAGGCACGCTCGGCGACGAAGAACGGGACCAGGGCCGCCACGGCGCCCTGGTAGACGTCCACACAGGCATGTCCGACCGACAGCAGAACGATTGACTTGTTCCTTTGCATAGCGCCATGGTCGTCCGTGACAGTACTGTCGTACTTCCGATAATCTGCCAATCGATGAGGAATATCCGCCATGTGCCGGTGGCCCCTACCAGCGCCCGCTGGCTGGCCCCGGGCACCGGGATCGACGCCCACCGGCACGACAACCACCAGCTCGTCTACGCGGGCCGGGGCGTACTCGCCGTCACCACCGGCTCCGGCTCGTGGACAGCCCCGGCCACCAGGGCGATCTGGGTTCCGGCCGGCACCGTGCACTCGCACCGGGCGTACGGCGAGCTCGAGTTGCACCTGATCGGCCTCCCCGCGCAGACCAACCCGATCGGCCTCGACCGGCCCACCGTGCTGACCGTGAGCCCGCTGCTGAGGGAACTGATCCTGGCCTGCACCCGCGCCCCGGCAGACGACAGCCCGGAGCACCGCCGGTTGCGCGCCGTCCTGTGCGACCAGCTTCGGGTCTCACCCCAGCAGCCTCTCTACGTGCCGGCACCGACCGCACCGCAACTCAGGGCGCTGTGCGCGATCCTGCACGCCGACCCCGCCGACAACCGCACCCTGGCGGCCCTGGGCAGAGAGGTCGGCGCCAGCGACCGCACACTGTCACGGCTGTTCAGGGCCGATCTCGGCATGACCTTCCCGCAGTGGCGCACCCAACTGCGGCTCTCCCACGCCCTGGTGCTGCTCGCCGAGGACACGCCGGTGACGGTGGTGGCGCACCGGTGCGGCTGGTCCTCGGCGAGCGCGTTCATCGACGTCTTCCGCCGCGCCTTCGGCCACACACCGGGCCGCGCCGCGGACGGCGGGACGGGAAGCGGCAGCGGCTGGCGGACGTCCGGCGGGTGAGAGCGCCGCGTGGTCCCTCTCCGCATGACCGGAACGCGTCCCCGGGCCGCGCGCCTGGACCACCCCGCCGTCACCTGGCTGCTGGAACGCTAGGGCTCCCCGGCCGCGCTGCGGAAAGCCGGTCACCGCAGACTCGTCGAGGTGATCAGACCCACGGCTCCACGGATGGCCGCCCGGCTGACCGACGACATCTGCGACGCGCTCGACGAACAGAGCGTCGTCGTCCCGTGAACCGGCACCCTCGACACTGTGATCCCGTCCCCGGCCCGCTAGCCGCCGTCCACGAACAACGCCGGGCCCTGGAAGCCCAGGATCAAAGACAAGTAAGGCCCACTCCACGAAGCCGGCATCACCATCAGTTACGAACATGCAACGAGGACCGCGACCGTTAGGTCGAGGCCCTCGTCACCGTATCGTCAGTGGTT
>NZ_BMVJ01000010.1:109368-110566 GCF_014650655.1 Streptomyces anandii JCM 4720 | reverse complement strand
GGGGGACTTGAACCCCCACGCCCGATAAAGGGCACTAGCACCTCAAGCTAGCGCGTCTGCCATTCCGCCACCCGGACCAGGTGTCTGCCGCCTGGCGGGGTGTTCCCCGGGGCGACATGGACAACCATACCAAGGTTTCGCGGTGCCTTTCACCTGCGTTTTCCGTGGGCTGAGGGGGTGGCCGGGGAGGCGTTCGCGCGGGTCTGCACGCCTCGCGTACGCCTCCTCGACCGAGCGTCACGCCATGAGGTGGTAGTCGGGGAAGTTGCCCGGCAGACGCTCGCCGGCCGGGCCCTGGGTGACGGCGCGGACCAGCAGCTCGCCGCCGACGAAGGCGCCGCGCCAGGAGGCGCCGAAGCCGCCGAAGAGCTCGTCGCGGTCGCCGCGGGAGCGGGGGCGGCCGTGGCCGGTCTTGAAGGCGCGGATGTGGGGGGCCAGGCGGTCGAAGGTCGCGCGGTCGTCGGTGGACAGGGTGGCGACCAGGGCGCCGTTGGAGGCGTTCATGGCGGCGAGCAGTTCGGCCTCCGTGTCGACCAGGACGATCGTGTCGACCGGGCCGAAGGGCTCGGCGTGGTGCAGCGGGGAGGACGGGGGCGGGTTGAGGAGGGTGACCGGCTGGACGTAGGCGGAGGTGTCCTGGCCGGGCAGGAAGCGGGCGTCGGCCGCGCTGCCGCGGTGCAGCGGGATCGCGCCCCGGTCGACGGCCTCCGTCACCTGGTCGCGCAGCTCCTTGGCCTTGGCCGCGTTGATCAGCGGGCCGAAGTCCAGTTCGGGGTGCGGGGCGTCCGGCCGCTCCACGGCGAGCGGGTGGCCCACCCGCAGGCCGCGCACCGCCGGCAGGTAAGCCCCGAGGAACCGGTCGAACAGGTCGCGCTGGACGACGAAGCGCGGGTAGGCCGTGCAGCGCTGTTTGCCGTAGTCGAAGAGTTTGGGGATGACGGCGGTGAGGGCGTCCCAGTCGCTGTAGTTCCAGACGCCCCAGGTGTTCAGGCCCTCCTGTTCGAGGATGTGGCGCTTGCCGAGGTCGGCGACCGCCGTGGCCACCGCGGCGCCGGTGTCACGCCCGCCGACGAAGGAGACGCAGCCGATCGCGGGCGACCGCACCAGCGCCGAGGAGAGTTCGCCGCCGCTGCCGCTGACGAGAGTGACGGGGACGCCCTCCCGGGCGGCCAGCGCGCAGGCCAGGGTCAGGCAGGCC
>NZ_BMVJ01000010.1:104271-109339 GCF_014650655.1 Streptomyces anandii JCM 4720 | reverse complement strand
ACGCCGCCGTCGGTGGGGGCCTTGGCGATGACCGCGTTGCCCGCCAGGGCCTGAACCAGCATGGCGTGGACGAGGACGCTCATGGGGTAGTTCCAGCTGGCGATGTTCGAGACCGGGCCGTCCAGCGGGGAGCGGTCGGCGATCATCGGCTCGATGCCGTCGACGTACCAGCGCACGCCGTCGATGGCGCGGTCGACGTCCGCCAGGGCGAGCCGCCACGGCTTGCCGATCTCCCAGACCAGCAGCAGCGCCAGGAGCGAGCGGTGTTCGGTGAGGGCGTCGAGGGTGGCGGCGATCCGGGCGCGGCGCTCGGGCAGGGGGACGTGGCGCCAGGCACGGTGCTGGTCGAGACAGGCTCGTACGGCGCGCTCGGCGGTGGCGCGGTCGAGGCGGGGCGCCCCCGCTATGGGGGTGGCGTCGACCGGGCTGGTGGCGGGGAGGGCCCGGCCGTCGGTCCGCCAGGTGGCGTCCCAGAGGTTCAGTACGCGGTCGTCGCGGAACGCCTCGGGCGCGAGCGCCAGGCAGCGCTGCCAGGCGTCGGCGTAGGAGGTGCCCGCTTTCAGGGTGAGGGTGGGCCGGTCGGTGGGTGGTTGTGCCATCGCTGCTCCGCTTCCGGTGCACGGTCGGGGGCGGGGGGTCGTGGCTGTCGCTCGCAGCAGGGTGCGAGGACCTCGTCGAAAGACGCTAGTGAGCCGGCACAGCGGCGCACAGTGATGCGGCGCGGACTGTGAGTGAAGTTACTTCCCGGTTCGCATCCCGGTCCGCATCCCGGTCCGCATCCCGGCTCGCATCACCGTGCACGCCTCCCTCGCCGAAGGCCGGTTGTACGAGCGCGGCCGTGCAAGGGTCCTTCCCGGAGGGGAGCTGTCAGCCCTGCGTCCGCTCGTGGTACGAGGCGCGGGTGTGCTCGGTGTGTTCGCGCATCAGGCGGGTGGCGCTCTGCTGGTCGTGACCGGCGATGGCGTCGATGAGCCCCCGGTGCTCCACCCACGACTGGCCGCCGCGCTGCCGGGCCACCGGCGTGTAGTACCAGCGCACCCGGCGATCGACCTGGGCGGCGAGTTCGGCGAGGACCGTGTTTCCGGCCAGCTCCATGATCTTGGCGTGGAAGCGGGCGTTCAGCCGCACGGCGGCGTCCACTTCGTCCTCGGCGACGGCCTGCTCCCCCTGCGCGCACAGCGAGCGGAGCGCCTCGACGCCCGCCTCGTCGGCGTGGGCGGCGGCCAGGCGGGCGGCCTCGGCCTCCAGCAGGGTGCGCACCGTGAGGAGCTGGTCGGCCTCCTCCTGCGTGGGCTCGTGCACGAACGCGCCCTGGGCGGGGCGCAGATCGACCCAGCCCTCGGTGTTCAGCCGCTGCAGCGCCTCGCGCACCGGCTGCCGGGAGACGCCGAGGTGTCCGGCGAGCTCGCTCTCGACCAGGTGCCGGCCGGGCTGGAGGGCCCGGGTGGTGATGAGTTCGAGCAGGGCCTCGTAGACCCTCTCGCGCAGTGGGCCGGGCCGCTCGAGCCTCGGCACCGCGCCCGGCGGCAGTCCTGTCGGCAACATCGCGGGTCCCCTCCTCGGCAGGGCCGTACGCTGCGGTCGGCAAGCCGGTCGGCCCGTGGCCCGGCATCGATGGTATTTCGTCTACAGTCCACGGCGCCCAGGGGCGCCTGGTCCGGGGAAGCCGGGGAAAGCCGGCACGTCGCACCGGGCGGCGCCGTCGCGCTCTCAGGGGCAGCGCACGACCTGCCCGGCGTAGGAGAGGTTGCCGCCGAAGCCGAACAGCAGCACGGGGTCGCCGGCGCCGATGTCGCCGCGCTCGACGAGTTTGGACAGGGCCAGCGGGATGCTCGCCGCGGAGGTGTTGCCGGACTCGGAGACGTCGCGGGCGACCACCGCGTTGACGGCGCCCAGCTTCTCGGCGAGCGGCTCGATGATGCGCAGGTTCGCCTGGTGCAGTACGACCGCGGCCAGGTCCTCGGGCCGGATGCCCGCCCGTTCGCAGGTCTGCCGGGCCAGCGGCGGGAGTTGGGTGGTGGCCCAGCGGTAGACGCTCTGCCCCTCCTGGGCGAACCGCGGGGGCGTGCCCTCGATCCGCACCGCGTGCCCCATCTCGGGCACCGAGCCCCACAGCACCGGTCCGACCCCCGGCTCCTCGCCGGCCGAGCACGCCTCGAGCACGGCGGCGCCGGCCCCGTCGCCGACCAGCACACAGGTGCTGCGGTCGCTCCAGTCGGTCACGTCCGACATCTTGTCGGCGCCGACGACCAGGGCGCGGCTCGCGGCGCCCGCGCGCACGGTGTGGTCGGCGGTGGCCAGGGCATGGGTGAAGCCGGCGCAGACGACGTTGACGTCCATGGCGGCCGGGCGCGGGATGCCGAGCCGGGCCGCGACGCGGGCGGCGGTGTTCGGGGAACGGTCGACGGCGGTGGAGGTGGCGACCAGGACCAGGTCGATGTCGCCGGGCGCGAGGCCGGCCGCCGCGAGCGCCTTCGCGGCGGCGTGCGCGGCGAGTTCGTCGACGGGCTCGTCGGCGCCGGCGATGTGCCGGGACCGGATCCCCACCCGGCTCAGGATCCACTCGTCGCTGGTGTCCACCATCCCCGCCAGGTCCTCGTTGGTGAGCACCTTTGCGGGCTGGTAGTGGCCTACGGCGGCGATGCGCGAGCCGTTCATCGGATGGTCCCCCTCGTTGCCGTGGGTAGCGGGGTTCACAGTCTGATCAGTGACTCACCGGTAGGGCGGCAGGCGAGGCCACAGGAATCGGGCACCCGCCTTGTGGGCTTCCGTCAGGTGCTGCGCGCACCCTTGCCCACCCGAGTTCCTCCGAACGGAGCGTTTCCGTGAGAGTCGCGGCCTCGGCGCCGGTGCGATCGGCGCCTGCGCCGGCGCCGCGCTCCACCGCGCGGGCGCGGACGTCCACCGCATCGTCATCGCCCGGGGACCGCGCCTGGCGGCCACGAGGCGGCACGGAGTACGGGTGCTCAGCCCGCGCGGCGACTTCACCCCCGCTCCCACGCCACCGTCACCCCGCGCGGGCCCGACCGGAGCACTGTCGTTCACGTCCGAGTTCGACATGCGCGCGGCGGGTACCTGGGACGGGACGGCGCAGACCCGCACCACCACGGTCTGCGCCTACTGCGGAGTGGGCCGCAATCTCACCCTGCACGTACAGGACAATGAGATCGTCAAAGGTCACCTTCGCGCACGACAACCCGGTGACCCCACGGCAACCTCTGCATCAAGGGCCGCTTCGGCCACCAGCACGTACAGAACCGGGGCTGATCAGGACATGGGACGAGTCACGGAACGACGCAAGGTGATCCGCATCAGGGACGGGGCCGTCTCCTCCCGGCCGGACACCCTGGTGGCCGAGGAGCCGCTGGAGATCCGGCTCAACGGCAAGCCGCTCGCCATCACCATGCGCACCCCGGGCGACGACTTCGCGCTCGCCGCCGGGTTCCTGGTGAGCGAGGGCGTCCTGGGCGCCGCGTCCGACCTGCAGAACATCGTCTACTGCGCGGGAGCGACGGTCGACGGCACCAACACGTACAACGTGGTGGACGTGCGGACCGCGCCGGGCGTGGCCGTCCCCGACATCACCCTGGAGCGGAACGTCTACACCACCTCGTCCTGCGGCCTGTGCGGCAAGGCGAGCCTGGACGCGGTCCGTACGACGGCCCGCTGGCCCATCTCCGACACGCCCCCGGTACGCGTCGGGGCGGACCTGCTGGCCGGCCTGCCCGAGCGGCTGCGCGCGGCCCAGCGGGTCTTCGACCGCACCGGCGGCCTGCACGCGGCGGCCCTGTTCTCCGAGGACGGCGAGCTGCTCGACATACGGGAGGACGTGGGCCGGCACAACGCGGTCGACAAGCTGGTCGGCCGCGCGTTGCAGAGCGGCGAGCTGCCGCTGTCCCGCGCCGTCCTGCTGGTCTCGGGCCGCGCCTCCTTCGAGCTGGCCCAGAAGGCGGTGATGGCGGGGATCCCCGTGCTGGCGGCGGTGTCGGCGCCCTCGTCGCTGGCCGTGGACCTGGCGGCGGAGACCGGGCTGACGCTGGTGGGGTTCCTGCGGGGGAACTCCATGAACGTGTACGCGGGCGAGGACCGCCTCGCCCTGCGGACCCCGGCGGCCCACGGCTGACCGCTCCTCAGCCGGCTCTGAAGCGCAGGGCGGCCGACGGGGCCACCGTGCCCAGGCGGGGGAAGTCCAGCCGCACCGACGCCTCGTGCTCGGGAGCGGTGAACGCGGCCATCGCGTCCTCGGCGAAGAGCAGCTCGTAGCCCAGGTCGGCGGCCGCGCGGGCGGTGGACTCCACGCCCAGGTTGGTGGCGATGCCGCCGAAGACCAGGGTGGTCACGCCCCGCTCCCGCAGACGCTCGTCCAGGCCGGTGCCCTGGAAGCCGCCGATCGTGCGCTTGACGATCTCCAGGTCGCCCTCGTGGCGCAGCCCGGCGGCCAGGGCGCTGCCGGGGGGCTGCTCGGCGACGCCGGGCCGTTCGACCCGGATCAGTACGACGGGGGCTCCGGCCGCCCGGAACCTGGTGGCGAGGTCCTCCGCCACGGCCAGGACGTCGGTGCCCTTGCGGGGCTCCAGGGGGAGGGCGACGATGCGGTCCATCAGGTCGACCAGGACGAGGGCGCAGCGCTTGGGATCGAGTGCGTCGGGTGCGGTCATGACGGAACGTTAGCCGCCATCACCCGTGCGTGCCGGAAATCCGGATCAACAGGCCGTGAACGGGTCCCGGCGCACGGCCCGCGTACAACCCGCAGGTCCATTCCGCCCTTGGGCGGAGGTGGGCGGCTGGTGCTGAGTCACGACGTCGACCGGCTGGACCCGGCGAACGTGCCCGCGGGTGTCAGCGGGGAGGTGTCGCCGTACCCGCCGCGGTTCGTGACGCTGCGGCCGGGGCCGCCGGGGTGACGTCCGGGGCGGGGTCGAGGTCGTGGGCGCGGCGCTTGGCGATCACCGCGCACACCATGAGCTGCATCTGGTGGAAGAGCATCAGCGGCAGCACGGCCAGCGAGGCGTGCGCGCCGAACAGGACGCTGGCCATGGGCAGTCCGGAGGCCAGGGACTTCTTGGAC
>NZ_BMVJ01000010.1:88752-104245 GCF_014650655.1 Streptomyces anandii JCM 4720 | reverse complement strand
CCGGCGAACTGGATGGCGATGCGGTCCTCGCGGCCGAAGCGCAGCGCCCGCGCTCCGTACCAGGTCAGGGCCAGCATCACGGCGAGCAGCGCGGCCTCCACCACGAGCAGCCCGCCGAGCCGGACCGCGCTGACCTGGTGCCAGATGCCGCGCACCATGCCCTCGCTGAAGGCGGTGTACACGACCAGGAGGATCGAGCCGCGGTCGACCAGTCCGAGGACCTTCTTGTGGCGGGCGACGAAGCGGCCGATGAAGGGCCGCAGCGCCTGTCCGGCGAGGAACGGCACGAGCAGCTGGAGCACGATCGTGACCAGCGAGTGCGCGGAGAAGCCGCCGCCGCTGCCGCCGAGCAGCGCGGCCGCGAGCAGCGGGGTGAGGACGATGCCGACGAGGGAGGAGAAGGAGCCGGCGCAGATGGCGGCGGGCACGTTGCCGCGCGCTATCGAGGTGAAGGCGATGGAGGACTGGATGGTGGAGGGCACCAGGGTGAGGAAGAGCAGCCCCTGGTAGAGCGGCTGGGTCAGCAGGACCGGGACCAGGCCGCGGGCGGCCAGGCCGAGCAGCGGGAAGACGAGGAAGGTGCAGGCCAGGACGGTGCCGTGGAGCCGCCAGTGCCTGAGACCGTCCAGCGCCTCGCGGGTGGAGAGCCGGGCGCCGTAGAGGAAGAACAGGAAGGCGATCGCGGCCGTCGAGGCGCCGGAGACCACGTGGGCGGCCGTGCCGCGGGCCGGCACGAGCGCGGCGAGGCCCACCGTGGCGAGCAGCAGCAGGATGTACGGGTCGATCGGCATCCGGCTCGGCCGGCGCGGGCGTTTCACGGTGCTCCACTTGTTCGTGCTCATCGCGGTCAGGGATCCCTCTCCATGGTCCTCCGCCGCCGCCTGATCGGGAATCCGTCATACCGCTCTGACTGTCATCATGTTCCGCGATGGGCGGCTAGGGTGGGGCGTGTGTACGACCCGGCGCAGTTGCGCACCTTCCTGGCGGTGGCGCGGACGCTGAGCTTCACGCGGGCGGCGCGGCTGCTCGGGCTGCGTCAGTCCACCGTGAGCCAGCACGTGCGCCGCCTGGAGGACGCCACCGGGCGTCTGCTGTTCTCGCGCGACACGCACTCGGTGGAGCTGACGGAGGACGGCGAGGCGATGCTGGGCTTCGCGCGCCGCATCCTGGAGGTGCACGAGCAGGCGAGCGCGTTCTTCACCGGCACACGGGTGCGCGGCAGGCTGCGGTTCGGCGCGTCGGAGGACTTCGTGCTGACCCGGCTGCCGGAGATCCTGGAGGGCTTCCGCTACGAGCATCCCGAGGTCGACCTTGAGCTGACGGTGGAGCTGTCGGGCACCCTGCACGAGCAGCTGGCCGCGGGGAAGCTCGACCTGGTGCTGGCCAAGCGGCGCCCGCAGGACCCGAGCGGGGAGCCGGTGCGGCGGGACCGGCTGGTGTGGATCGGCGCCGAGCGGCTGCGGCTGGAGCCGGACCGGCCGGTGCCGCTGATCGTCTATCCGCCGCCGGGCATCACCCGGGCGCTGGCCTTCGAGGCGCTGGAGCGTCAGGGGCGGCCCTGGCGTGTCGCCTGCACCAGCGGCAGCCTCAACGGTCTGATCGCCGCCGCCCGGGCGGGCCTCGGTGTGATGGCGCACTCGCAGGGGCTGATTCCCCCGGGGCTCGTCCGGGTGCCGGAGCGGGCGGGGCTGCCGGAGCTGGGGTGGGTCGACTTCGTGCTGGTGCACGGCCGGCACCGGCCGTCCGCGCAGCACGCGGCGGACGCGCTGGCGGCGGCGATCCTGGCGGGCGGTGAGCGGCTGAACCGTCAGGACCTGGACCGCGCCGAGGGCGGCCCGGCACGGCGGGCCCGGGGATAGGTGAGCTGCTTGACGCGGCGCAGATAAGGCGTCGCCTCGACGTGCTGCACGCCCTCCAGCGCGCCGAGCGGTCCGCTGAGGTAGGCGTACAGGTCCGCGGTGCCGCGGGTCACGGCGGTGGCCATGAGGTTCGAGGGGCCGGCCGTGGCGGTCACGTGGGCGATCTCGGGGTGGCGGGCGAGGGCCTGGCCGACCCGGTGCAGGGCGGCCGGGGCGGCGGTGATCCACAGGGCGGCGCCGACGCGGTGGCCGAGGGACTCGGGCGCGTACTCGACGTCGATGTAGATCGCCCCGGAGGCCACCAGCGAGGACAGACGGCGTTTGACGGCCGACTCGGAGCGGC
Source organism: Streptomyces anandii JCM 4720 (assembly GCF_014650655.1). GTDB lineage: Bacteria > Actinomycetota > Actinomycetes > Streptomycetales > Streptomycetaceae > Streptomyces > Streptomyces anandii. Next base: position 102,043 of record NZ_BMVJ01000010.1, on the reverse strand, counting down.
CGGTGGCGCGCTGGAGTTCGGGCAGGCTCGCGCGTCCGTCGCGTTCGAGCGCGGCGACCAGGGGCTCGTCCTCGGGGTCGATCCTGGCGGGAGCGGCCGGCCGCGGCGCGGGCCGCAGGGCGGCGATCTGGTCGTCGGTGAGCGCGCGGAACTTGCGCAGCCAGCCGTCCGGGCCGCCGAAGAAGCGGTGCAGCAGCTGGTGGGCGCGGATCTCCACCACGCTGGGGGTGCGCGGCAGCTTGCCGAGCAGCAGGTCGTCGCGGTCCCCGGGGCTGCGCGGGCGGGTGCCGCAGATCACCTCGGTGCCGCCGGAGGCGAGCGCGATCCAGCTGGTGTCCGGGCGCTTGGCGAGCGCGTCGGCGATGGTGTGGGCGGTGTCGGGGACGCACCGAAGGCGCAGCATCCACTGGTCGTGCCCGAGCCGTTCGGCGTCGCGGACCGCGACCACGCGCAGGCCGCCCTCGGCGCACAGCCTGCGGTAGCGGCGGGCGACGGTCTGGTCGGAGACGCCGAGCACGCCGCCGAGGCGGCTGAAGGAGGCCCGGCCGTTCACCTCGAGCGCGCACAGGATCCGCAGGTCGAGCAGGTCGAAGGTGTCCGACTCCAGTGCCGGTGCCTGGGCGTGGAGTTCCGTCGCCATCTCGTCCTCCGCTGTCGGATTCCGGCGGCCCGGCAGCCCTCTTCGGTGCGTTCCGCCGCTCGACACCCATCGTACGGAAGGACGCATTCGTCGTACGGAGGAGTTGAGGAGATGCGCAAGTGGGGGCCGCTCACGGCGATATGCCTGGGCACGTTCATGCTGCTGCTCGACGTGACCATCGTGGTCGTCGCGCTGCCGGACATGGCGCGGGCGCTGCACGCGTCGCTGGGTGACTTGCAGTGGGTGGTCGACGGGTACGCGCTGGCGCTGGCGGCGCTGCTGCTGGGCGCGGGGGCGGCGGCCGATGTGCTGGGGCGGCGCCGGGTGCACGTGGCGGGCGTGGTGCTGTTCGCGGCGGCCTCGCTGCTGTGCGGGCTCGCCGGCGGTCCGGGCACGCTGGTGGCGGCGCGGGCCGTGCAGGGTGTGGGCGCGGCGGCGATGTTCGCCACGACGCTGCCGCTGCTGGGGTCGGTGTACCAGGGGCGACAGCGGTCGGCGGCGCTCGGCGTGTGGGGCGCGGTGAGCGGCGGTGCCGCGGCGGTCGGGCCGGTGCTGGGCGGGTTGCTGACCGAGGGGCCGGGCTGGCGGTGGATCTTCTTCGTGAACCTGCCGGTGAGCGTGGCCTCGGTATGGCTGACCCTGCGGGTGGTGCCCGAGTCGCGGGGCCGGCGGGGCCTGCGCGTGGACTGGCTGGGCACGGCCGCGTTCGCGGCGTTCGCGGGCGGTGCGACGTACGCGGTGGTGCGGGCCGGTGAGGACGGCTGGGGTTCCGCGGCCTCGCTGGGCGCGTTCGCGGCGGCCGCGCTGGCGCTGGTGTGCTTCGTGCTGGTGGAGCGCCGGGTGGCCCATCCGCTGCTGGACCTGTCGCTGCTGCGCCGGCCGGCGTTCCTCGGGGTGATGGCGGGCGCGCTCGCCTTCAACGGCGTGGCGTTCGGGGTGACGCCGTACCTGTCGCTGTGGATGCAGACGCTGCTGGGCATGAGCCCGGTGCGCGGCGGTCTGGCGCTGCTGCCGATGACGGTTGCCGCGATGGTGGTGGCGATCCTGGCCGGGCGGCTGCTGCACGGGGCGCCGGCGCGGCTGACGATCGGCGGGGGGCTGCTGCTGATCGGGGCGGGCTGTCTGGGCCAGGCCGTGCTGGGCGCGGGGTCCACGTGGACGGCGCTGGTGCCGGGTCTGGTGCTGGTCGGCGCGGGCACGGGGCTGGTGTCGCCGACCGTCGCCGGTGCCGCGCTGGCCGCGGTGCCGCCGGAGCGGTCCGGCATGGCGGGCGGCGCGGTGAACACCGTACGGCAGCTCGGGTACGCGCTCGGAGTGGCCGTCGCGGGGACCGTGCTGACCTCGCGGATGGAGCACACGCTGCCGCACGGGGCGTCGCACACCCTGGCGGGCGGCGGTGCGGGGGCGCTGCGCGGCGCGTACTCGGCGCACGCCCTGCGCGCGGCTTTCGCCTCCGGTCTGGACGCGGCGCTGGTCGTGGCCGGCTGCGTGGGCCTGGCGGCGGGCGTGCTCGTACTGGCGCTGGTGCGGCCGTCGCGCCGGGCGGCTGAGGGTGTGACGGATTCCGGGGCGGCGACGCTGTCGGAGGTGAAGGCGGCGCGCCGCGGCTGAGGCCGGCGGCCCCGCCGTGACGGGGGGCGGGCCGGGGCCGGAGGGCCGTGCTCGGGTCGTACAGATTCGGTGGAGATTGCCGCACCGAAACTTACGGAACCGTAAGACTTCTGTCCGACCCTACCCCTTGTGAGCGCATTTTTTGCCGCTGACCAGTGGTTATGTGAGCACTCCTCGTCTTCGGCCCCCCTCCCGCCCCGCCGCCCGGTGGGGTAGCTTTCACGGCGCTGTGCGGAGCGTCACAAGGAGCGGGAGCGGGGTTTGCGCGAGTACACGAGCCCTCCGTTGACGTTGCCACCGCCGGTGGGCGGACTGGCCGACGTCGTCTTCCAGCATGCCCAGGACGACCCGCTGCACATCGCGCTCGGCCGCAAGGACGAGGGCGGCGAATGGCGGGACGTGACCTCCGCCGAGTTCCGCGACGAGGTGCTCGCCCTGGCCAAGGGACTGCTCGCCCAGGGCATCCGCTTCGGCGACCGGGTCGCGATCATGTCCCGCACCCGTTACGAGTGGACGCTGTTCGACTTCGCGCTGTGGACGATCGGCGCCCAGGTGGTGCCGATCTACCCCACATCCTCGGCCGAGCAGTGCTTCTGGATGCTCTACGACGCCGAGGTGGCCGCGGCGGTCGTGGAGCACGAGGACCACGCCATGACGATCGCCACCGTCATAGACCGGCTGCCGCGGCTGCGCCGGCTGTGGCAGCTGGACGAGGGCTGCGTGCGGGAGCTGTACGACGCGGGCGCGCACATCGACGACGACGTGGTGCACCGCCACCGCGAGGCGGTCACCCCCGACTCGGTGGCGACGATCATCTACACCTCCGGCACCACCGGCCGCCCCAAGGGCTGCGTCCTGTCGCACGGCAACTTCATGTACGAGGCGGACACCGTCATCGAGCGCTGGGAGCCGGTGTTCCACACCAAGCGGGGCGACGAGGCGGCCACCCTGCTGTTCCTGCCGCTCGCGCACGTCTTCGGGCGGATGGTGGAGGTGGCCGCGATCCGCGGCCGGGTCCGCTTCGGCCACCAGCCGCAGCTGAACGCCGCCGCCCTGCTGCCCGACCTCCAGGCGTTCAGACCGACGTTCATCCTCGCCGTGCCGTACATCTTCGAGAAGGTGTTCAACGCGGCCCGCCGCAAGGCGGAGAAGGAGGGCAAGGACGGCCCCTTCGAGAAGGCCGTCGACATCGCCGTGAAGTACGCGGACGCCGTCGAGGCCAAGGCGTGGGGCATCGGCCCCGGCCCCTCGGCGGCGCTGCGCATGCAGCACCAGCTCTTCGACAAGCTCGTCTACGCCAAGGTGCGCGCCGCGATGGGCGGCCGGATCCGCAACGCCATGTCGGGCGGCTCGGCGATGGACCGCCGGCTCGGCCTGTTCTTCGCGGGCGCCGGGGTGCAGATCTACGAGGGCTACGGCCTGACCGAGTCCACGGCGGCCGCCACCGCCAACCCGCCCGAGAAGACCCGCTACGGCACGGTCGGCCAGCCCGTGCCCGGCGTCACCGTGCACATCGCCGACGACGGCGAGGTGTGGCTGCGCGGCGGCAACGTCTTCCAGGGCTACCTCAACAACCAGAAGGCCACCGACCAGACCCTGCACGACGGCTGGCTGGCCACCGGCGACCTCGGCTCCCTCGACGAGGACGGCTACCTCACCATCACCGGCCGCAAGAAGGAGATCCTCGTGACCTCCGGCGGCAAGAGCGTGGCGCCGGGGATGCTGGAGGAGCGGGTGCGCGACCACCCGCTGGTCTCCCAGTGCATCGTCGTCGGCAACGACCGCCCCTACGTGGCCGCCCTCGTCACCCTGGACCAGGAGGCCGTGGAGCACTGGCTCCAGATGCGCGGCAAACCGCCGCTGCCTCCGGCCCAATTGGTGCGCGACGCCGACCTGGAGACCGAGGTGCGGCGCGCGGTGGTCGCCGCCAACACGCTCGTCTCCCAGGCCGAGTCCATCCGCACCTTCCGCATCCTCGCCCAGCCCTTCACCGAGGAGCACGGCCTGCTCACCCCGTCGCTGAAGCTGAAGCGCAAGGCCATCGAGAACGCCTACGCCAACGAGGTCGAGGCCCTGTACCAGGCCTGATTCCTTCGGTGAGGAATGCGCCGGGCCCCGTGATCGTTGACGATGGGCGTATCACCTGACGACAACCGAAGGATCAAGAGCTCGTGAGCAGCAAGGTCCCCCCGATCACCCTGAACAACGGCGTCGAGATGCCCCAGCTGGGCTTCGGCGTCTGGCAGGTGCCGGACGACGAGGCGGAGCGCGCCGTCGCCACCGCGCTTCAGGCCGGGTACCGCAGCATCGACACAGCGGCGATCTACGGCAACGAGGAGGGCACCGGGCGGGCCGTCGCGGCCTCCGGCCTCCCCCGCGAGGACATCTTCGTCACCACCAAGCTCTGGAACGGCGACCAGGGGTACGACTCCACCCTGCGCGCCTTCGACGCGTCGCTGGCCAAGCTCGGCCTGGAGTACGTCGATCTGTACCTGATCCACTGGCCGGTGCCGTCGAAGGGCGCCTTCACCGACAGCTACCGGGCATTCGAGAAGCTGCTGGCGGACGGCCGGGCGCGGGCCATCGGCGTCTCCAACTTCCTTCCGGAGCACCTCGGGCGCCTCATCGAGGAGACCTCGGTGATCCCGGCGGTCAACCAGATCGAGCTGCACCCGCACCTGCAGCAGCGCGCCGCCCGCGAGTTCCACGCGGAGCAGCGCATCGCCACGGAGGCCTGGTCGCCGCTCGGCCAGGGCAAGGGCCTGCTTGAGGTGCCGGCGATCGTGGCGATCGCTCAGAAGCACGGCCGCACCCCGGCCCAGGTCGTGCTGCGCTGGCACGTCCAACTCGGCAACATCGTGATCCCGAAGTCGGTGACGCCGTCCCGCATCAAGGAGAACATCGAGGTGTTCGACTTCAGCCTGGACGACGAGGACCTCGCGGCGATCAGCGCCCTCAACGAGGACCGGCGCCTGGGCCCCGACCCGGCGACCTTCGAGGTGGCCTGACGGCATCACGCCCGGCGGCGCGTCCCGGACCGGTCGGCGACCGGCCGGGGGCGCGCCGTCCGGCGTTGTGAGGGGAACGGACGGGGAAGGTCCCAGGTCTTGACGCGAGCATGCAGACAGGGCCACCTTATATGCCACCGGTAAGGAAAGTTTCCTAACAGAAGGGTTCCCCCACAGTGCGCATACGGACACTGACCCTCGCCGCGGCCTCCGGCGCCGCCCTGCTCGCCGCCGGAGTACTGCCCGCCCACGCCTCCGGCAACGCCGCACCCCGCTCCGCCCAGGAGGGCTCGGTCAGCGCGGCCGACCTGCTCGCCAAGGTGAAGTCCTGTCAGCAGATCTCCCACGGCAAGTACAAGACCGACGACGAGACCTCGGCCACCGTCCCGGTGTGCGGAAAGAACGGCGCGGTCTTCTGGAAGGCCGACATGGACGTCGACTGCGACGGCCAGCGCACCGCCCACTGCAACGAGGACCGCGACCCCTGGTACCAGGACGACACCCGCTTCCACCAGTCCGACGGCAGGCCGCTGCGGGCCGAGTCGCTGCCGTACGTGGTGGTGCCGAGCGCCAGCGGCATCTGGAACTACTCCGACGCCGGCATCAAGGGCGGCGGTGTGGTCGCCGTGATCTACGGCAACAAGGTCGAGTACGCGGTCGTCGGCGACACCGGCCCCACGAAGATCATCGGTGAGGCGTCGTACGCCACCGCCAAGGCGCTCGGCATCGACCCCGACCCGGCGACCGGCGGCGCGGACTCCGGGGTGACGTACATCCTGTTCAAGAACTCGAAGGTCTCCCCCGTCGAGAGCCACAGCGCGGCGGTGAGCCTGGGCGACAAGCTGGCGAAGCAGTTCATCGCCGACAACTGACGTCCAGGGCGGGCGGGCCGGTCCGGCGGCGTGGCGCGGCAGCGCCGCCGGACCGGCCGATCACCGCACCGGACGGCTCAGTTGGGCTGGCCCAGGGGACGTACGACGATGGTATTGACGTCGACGCCCTCGGGCTGTCCGATCGCCCACACCACCGAGTCGGCGATCCGCTCGGAGGTCAGCAAGGGCCCCTGCGGCAGGCTGCCGAGACCGTCCCAGAACGGGGTCTCCACCCGGCCGGGCGCGACCAGGGTCACGCCCACGCCCCAGTTCGTGACCTGGCGGCGGGTGTTCTCGGCGAGGCCGGTGATCGCCCACTTGGTGGCCCCGTAGAGGTTGCCGGGTGTGTTCACGAACCCGGCCACGCTGCCGACCAGGACGATCCGCCCCCGCGACTCCTTCAGCGCGTCGATCGAGGCGCGCACGAGCAGCGCGGGCGCGAGCACGTTGGTCAGCACCATGTCCGTCCAGCCGGACGGGTCGCCCTCGGCCACCGTGTCGTGGGTGGCGAACCCGGCGTTGGCGACGACCGTGTCCAGCCGGCCGAACTCCTTGAGCGTGCGGTCGACGGCCGAGCGGATCTGGTCGTAGTCGGCCGCGTCGCCGGCGAGCGTCAGCAGGCCGCCCGGCTCGCCGAGTTCACCGGCGAAGGCGCGCAGCCGCTCCTCGCCGCGACCGGTGACGGCCACCCGGTGCCCCTTGTCCAGCAGCCGGCGCGCGACGGCCGCGCCGATGCCGCTGCCGCCGCCGGTGATGAGTGCGACCGGAGAGTCGGTCATGTTCTGCCCCCTGTTGTCGTTGACGGTACGGGAGTTCACCACTTGGAGAGCACTCCAAGTCAAGCCCGGCAGGCGGCGGCAGGCGGCGGGGGCGTGTTCAGCCGGTGCGGACGGCGGTGTGGACGGTGTGCGCCTTCAGGACGAACACGTCGCTCCGGTGGTGCACGCTCGCCTCGTCGTCCGGGTCGAGGAGCCGGTCCAAAGTGGCGAGGTCCTCGGCGTCCAGGCCCTCCTCCAGCGACTCGCGCAGCCGGGTCAGGGAGGCGACGACGTAGGCACGGGCCCGGTCGGAGACCGGTGCGGGCAGGTCGAGGAGGAAGCTGCGGGTGCGGGCCGGCTTCAGCCCGGCGGCGGCCATCAGCGCGGGCCAGTCCTCGGTCACGGCGACCGAACCCGGGATGTCCTCGCGCATCCGTGTGAACCAGTCGGCCTCCACGGCGTCGACACGGGCCTGCAGACCGGGGCGGCCGAAGCCGATGTCCCGGGGCAGGAAGCGGGCCGGCAGCCCGCCCTCCAGCAGGGCCAGGGTGCCGCCGGGCGCCAGCCGCTCGGCGAACGCGGCCAGCGCGGCCCGCTGGTCACCGAGGTGGTGCAGGGCGTTGCTCGCCCACAGCAGATCGGCCGGGTAGTCCAACTCGGTCAGCGAGCCCGGCAGTTCGCCCGCGACGGTGGTGAAGCGGTCGGCGATGCCGAGGCGGGCGGCGCGGGCGCGGGCCCGTTCGAGCAGCGGCTCGGAGCCGTCCACCGCGACGACCCGGGCGCCCGGGAAGGTCTCGGCGAACAGGCAGGCGACGACCCCGGGACCGCTGCCCGTGTCGACGATCAGGCCGGGCTCGGTCACCTCCTTCGCCAGCCAGGCCATGGCCCGCTCGTACAGCGGGGCGAACAGCTCCGCCTGCGACTCCAGCAGCGGGGCCATCACGGCCCAGTCGATGTCGGTGTGGCCGTGGTGGTGCCCGTGCCGGTGCCCCTGCTCGGTGCCGTGCTCGTCCCCGTGCTTGTTCCCGTGCCCCTGGGGCTCACGGTGCTCGTTGTGCTGATGCGCCATGGTGGTCAGCCTCTCCTCTCGGTGCGGCCAGCGTGCGACGGCACACCGCGCGGCGGCCACTCGCGTTGCCGGGACGGCAAAAAACCGGGTGCGCGTTTCCCGGCGCGCACGACACCATGGGCACATGGACGACACGCCTGCGGAGCGCTTCCTCGAGGACGGGTTCGTCAGGATCGAGGGCGCCTTCCCGCCGCGCGTCGCCGAGGACTGCGCGCGTCTGCTGTGGCGGGAGACGGGGTACGACCCGGAGGACCCCGGCACCTGGAAGGACCCCGTGGTCCGGGTGGGCGGCATGGCCCAGGGCCCCTTCGCGGCGGCGGCCAACACTCCGGCGCTGCACGAGGCGTTCGACCTCCTGGTCGGCGCGGGCCGCTGGAACCCGCGGTACTCGCTCGGCACCTTCCCGCTGCGCTTCCCGCACGAGCGGGACCCCGGCGACACGGGCTGGCACATCGAGGGCAGCTATCTGCCGGACGGCGGGCAGTGGTACTTCACCAACCTGCGCTCCCGGGACCGCGCCCTGCTGATGCTGTTCCTGTTCTCGGAGGTCACCGAGGATGACGCGCCGACCCGGATCCGGGTGGGCTCGCACCTCGACGTGCCCGCGCTGCTCGAACCGTACGGGGAGGCGGGTGTGAGCGGGCTGGAGATCGCGCCGCGACTCGTCGAGGCCACGGCGCACCGCCCGCTCGCCCACGCCACCGGCCGGCCGGGCGACGTGTACCTGTGCCACCCCTTCCTGGTGCACGCCGCCCAGCCGCACCGGGGCTCGCGGCCCCGCTTCATGGCGCAGCCGCCGCTGCACCCGGCCGTGCCGTACGAGCTGGAGCGGTCGGACGGCGACTACTCGGTGGTGGAGTCCGCGATCCGCCGGGGCCTGGCGGCCGGGCCGCACTGACCCCGGCGGAGCACCCGTCACATCACTACGACAGCGGCGGATAGGCGTTCTGCATCAACTGCTGGAACTGGGCGGAGAACCAGTGCCCGGACAGCGGGGCATCGGGGAGGGCGCCGGACATGCTGTTGCCGTTGCGGGCGTTGCCCGTGTACGTCGGGTCGCACATGCGGTCGAAGCCCTTGCCCTCGTCGTTGGCGACGGCGCTGCTGGAGCCGTCGGACTCGCCCGGGGGCTTCATCCAGACGTAGGCGTCGATCCCGGCCGCCGGACTGGCCTGCGGCCGTTCACCGAGGCCGGCGCCGGACTGGTTGCACCAGTTGCCGATGTGGATGCGGCGGTCGTAGCGGCCGCCGTCGACGTAGGTGTCCACGCTGGTCTTCGCGCCCGGTCCGGCGGGCCGGGCGGAGCCGCCCCAGCCGTTGCGGGAGGTGTCGATCAGCATGCCGATGTCCGGGTCGAAACCGACCGAGACCAGCTTGGCGCGGAAGGCCTGGGCGTACGACAGCTCGTCCACGTAGCGGTTCCAGTCGACCCACTTGGACTGGCGCACCGAGGTGCCGTTGACGGTGTCGTCGACGGTGAAGTTGTTCTCCTTCAGGGGGCTGTAGTTGGCGGTGTTGGTGATGAAGCCGGCCACATCGTCCACCGTGGCGCCCTCGCTGGTGGCGGCCTGCTTGAACAGGTCGGCGGAGGGGCCGAAGTTGTCGTCCCAGCCGAGCCAGCCGTGGTGCCCGGCATCCACGTAGTTGTAGACGTTGGGGATCGCGCCGAGCTTCGCCAGCGCGTAGCCGACGCCCTTCACGTAGTTGCCGTTGGCCTTCATCGTGTCGCAGGCGACGGTGGCGGTGGCGCGGCTGCCGGTGTTGGTGACCAGGTTGGGCAGCGAGTCGATCTCGATGGTGGTGACGATGCGCAGCGAGGCGTACTTGGGGTCGGACAGGATCGCCGCGATCGGGTCGATGAACTGCGTCTTGTACTTGTCGATCTCGGTCGGGCCGAGCTCGCCGTTGGAGGCGAGGGCCGCGCAGTCGCGTCCGGGCAGGTCGTAGACGACCAGTTGGACGACCTCCTCGCCGCTGCCCTTCTGGGCGAGGGCCGCGTCGAGGTGGTCGCGCAGGCCCATGCCGCCGTCCACGCCGCCGATGGCGGCGATGCGGTCGAGCCAGACGCCGGTGGGCTGGTTGGAGACGCGGGTGCCGCCGGGTTCGGCGGCGGCCTTCGCGGACCACTCGGGGTTCACGTAGACCTTGGCGCCGGCGTAGGGGTTGTCGACGCGGCTGCCGGTGCCGCCACCGCCACCCGTGCCGCCGCCGTCCCCGCCGCCACCGCCGGTGCCCCCGTCGTCGACGTTGCAGGTGACGCCGTCGAGGGTGAAGGCGGCGGGGACCGCGTTGGTGCCGCTGTAGGTGCCCTGGAAGCCGAAGCCCGCCGAACCGCCGGTGGCCAGCGTGCCGTTGTAGCTCTCGTTGGCGGCGGTGACGTCGGCTCCGCTCTGAGTGACCCTCGCGTTCCAGCCGTTGGTGACCTTCTGGTTGCCGGCGTAGGACCACTTCACCGACCAGGCCGACTTGGCGGCGCCGTTGTTGGTGACGGTGACGGCGGCGGTGAAGCCGGAGCCCCAGTCGTTCTGGATCTTGTAGTCGACGGTGCAGGGGACGGCGGTCGCGGCGGCGCCGGCGGGCGCGGCCACCAGGGCGGTCCCGGTGCCCCCGGCGACCAGCGCCAGGGCGGCGAGCATCGCTGTTCCGGTACGGCTCATGAGTGCGGGTTTCCTTCTTCCTGTCGGTGTTGCCCTTGGTGGGGTCAGCCGTTCAGGGCGCGCAGGTGATCGCGCAGCCCGGTTCCGTACGACGTGGGTGTGCCGTCGTAGCCGGAGATCAGGGAGGGGCCGGAGGAGCAGTCCCAGGTGTTCCAGGTCCAGCCGAGGTAGGACAGGCCCCGGTCGTCGAACCACTTCATGACCTGGTCGGTGAAGGAGTGGGCGCAGGTGTTCTCGCCGATCTCCCCGGCCACCAGCGGCACCTGGGCCGCGACCGGGGCGAGCGTCGAGTTCCAGCAGCTCTCGTTCGCACAGGAGTTGAAGTTGTAGACGTGGTAGGCGGCGGCGACATTGCCCGCCGGGTCGGACGGCCGGTGGGCGAGCCACTGGCTCAGGTCGTTGGAGTACGCCAGTCCCCCGGCCAGGATCACGTTCTTCGCGCCGGCCGCGCGCACGGCGTCGACCAGTTCCTGCATGCCGGCGACCCGGTAGCCGATGCCGGGGCAGGTGCCGCCGTCGCGCCAGCACCGCCACGCGTCGGCCGCGTTGCCGGTCGCGCGGTCCGGATAGGGCTCGTTGAACAGGTCGAGCACGACGGCCTGGTCGTCCTTGAAGACGCCGGCGGCCGATGACCAGAAGGACGGCGCGTACTGGGCGTCGGGCATCGGCTTCTGGCAGGTGGCGTGCACGTCGGAGCAGCCCGCCGAGTTGCCGGTGTACTGGCCGTAGGTCCAGTGCAGGTCGATGACCGGTGTCATGCCGTGCGCCTCGACCCGGGACACCAGGTCCTTGACCGCGGCGATGTAGTTGGCGCCCGCGTACTCGGACTTGATGTTCGAAAGGCCCAGCCAGCACTCCTCGTTGACGGGGATGCGGACCGCGTTGGCCTTCCAGCCGGCGATGGCCGCGATCGCGGCGTCGTCGACGGGGCCGTCGAAGATGCCGCGGCCCTGGACGCACATGAACTCGGCGCCGGAACGGTTCACACCGAGCAGGCGGCGGGTCCGGCCGTCCGCGTCGACGAGCTTGTCGCCGGCCACGTGCAGGGCGGGTGCGGCGCCGCCTGGGCCGGGCGGCGGGTCGGTCGGGGGCGGGGTGGGCTCCGTGCCGGTGTTGCAGGCGGTGCCGTTGAGCCTGAAGGCCGTCGGTGCCGTGTTGCTGCCCGACCAGGAGGCGAGGAAGCCGGCGTCGGTGCTCGCGCCGGTGCCGAGCGAGCCGTTCCAGCTCTCGCTCGCCGCGGTCACCGTCGTGCCGGACTGGGACCACTCGGCGTTCCAGCCCTGGGTGACCCGCTGCCCGCCGGGCAGATCGAAGGTGAGCGTCCAACTGCTCAGCGGCGCTCGGTGGTTGGTGATGTGCACGGCGCCCTGGAAGCCGGAGTCCCACTGGCCGGTGACGGAGTAGTCCACCGTGCAGGCGGGGGTGGCGCCCTGGGCGGTGACCACCGGCACGACGACGCTCCCGAGGAGCGCGAGCGCGCCGGCGACGGCTAGGAGCAATGAACGCGGGGGGTGTCGCATGAGCGACTCCTTGCAGCTCGGGCGCGCCGTGACGGACGCGTCGACTGATGGAATCGCTCCCACTGGTGCGAGTGAAGGTAGCGCCAAGTGACCGTGATGGACAGGGGAGTCGCGGACTTCCGCCGACTTTCGCTCAACTCGTGCTGGTGGCAGGGGCGTCGAGGGTTTTCGATTCTTCAAGGACTTGACCGGCCCCTTTCCCGTCCCCACTATGGGAGCGCTCCCACTGGTTCACGGCTTGTCGCTCCTCCCCCACGTCTCCGAGCCGCAAGGAGGAACCAGCACCATGGATCCCTCACGCGTACGCCGCGCCCGGCGTCGGTTGTGGACCGCCGTCGTGGCGGCCCTGGCGCTCCCGCTCACCATGCTGACCACCGGTTCCACCACCGCCCATGCGGCGGCCGTGCAGTGCGGCGTGGACTACCGGACCAACGACTGGGGCTCCGGCTTCACCGCCGACCTCACGCTCACCAACCGGGGCACGGACCCCATCGACGGCTGGACCCTGACCTACGGCTACTCCGGCAACCAGAGGCTGACGAACGGCTGGAACGGCGCCTGGTCGCAGTCCGGGCAGACCGTCACCGTGAAGAACGCCTCCTACAACGGCACGATCGCCTCCGGGGCGGCCGTGAGCACCGGCGCGCAGTTCACCTACGGCGGCGCCAACGCCGCGCCGACGTCCTTCGCGGTCAACGGCACCACCTGCGCCGGCGCGCACCGCCCGCCGGTCACCGTGCTGACCAGCCCGGCCGCGGGCGCCACCTACACGCGGGGCGACGCGGTGCCGCTCGCGGCGACCGCGGCGGCGGCCGACGACGCGACCGTCTCCAAGGTCGAGTTCTACGACGACACCACGCTGCTGGGCACGGACACGAGCGCGCCGTACACCTTTTCGGCCTCCGGCTTGACCGTGGGCAGTCATTCCCTGGTGGCGAAGGCGTACGACAGCCTGGGCGCGTCCGCCGAGTCCGCTCCGGTCGGCATCACCGTCGCCGCGGGTCCCGCCGTGGTGGCCTCACCGGCCCAAGTGGGCGTCCAGCAGGGCAAGTCGGGCAACTTCGAGGTGAAGCTGTCGACACGGCCGAGCGCGAACGTGACGGTGGGCGTGGCCCGCACGGACGGCAACACGGGTCTGACGGTCACCTCCGGCTCC
>NZ_BMVJ01000010.1:87929-88726 GCF_014650655.1 Streptomyces anandii JCM 4720 | reverse complement strand
TCGCTCACCTTCACCCCGGACGACTGGAACACCGCGCAGAAGGTGACCGTCACCGCGGACTCCTCCGGCACCGGCTCGGCGACCTTCACGGCCTCCGCGCCCGGCCACGCCAAGGCCACGGTCACCGTGACCGAGCTGGCCGCCGCCAAGACGTACGACGCCCGCTTCCTGGACCTGTACGGCAAGATCACCGACCCCGCGAACGGCTACTTCTCGCCCCAGGGCATCCCGTACCACTCGGTGGAGACACTGATCGTGGAGGCGCCCGACTACGGCCACGAGACCACCTCGGAGACCTACAGCTACCTGCTGTGGCTGCAGGCGATGTACGGCAAGGTGACGGGCGACTGGTCGAAGTTCAACGGCGCCTGGGCGCTGATGGAGAAGTACATGATCCCCACCCACGCCGACCAGCCGACCAACTCCTTCTACAACGCCTCCAAGCCGGCCACCTACGCGCCCGAGGAGGACACCCCCGACCAGTACCCGGCGAAGCTCGACCCCTCGGTCGCGGTGGGCTCCGACCCGATCGCGGGCGAGCTGAAGTCGGCGTACGGCACGGACGACGTCTACGGCATGCACTGGATCGAGGACGTCGACAACGTCTACGGCTACGGCGACACCCCGGGCGGCACCTGCGAGGGCGGTCCGTCGGCCGGCGGTCCTTCGTACCTCAACACCTTCCAGCGCGGCCCGCAGGAGTCGGTCTGGGAGACGGTGCCCCAGCCCCCCTGTGACGCCTTCAAGTACGGCGGGAAGAACGGCTACCTCGACCTGTTCACCGGGGACTCCTCGTA
>NZ_BMVJ01000010.1:80220-87907 GCF_014650655.1 Streptomyces anandii JCM 4720 | reverse complement strand
CGCCGGGCAGTGGAAGTACACCGACGCGCCGGACGCCGACGCGCGCGCGGTGCAGGCGGCGTACTGGGCGGACGTGTGGGCCAGGGCGCAGGGCAAGGGCGGTGACGTGTCGGCCACCGTCGCCAAGGCGGCCAAGATGGGCGACTACCTGCGCTACGCGATGTACGACAAGTACTTCAAGAAGATCGGGAACTGCGTCGGGGCCTCCGCCTGCCCGGCCGGCACCGGCAAGGACGCCTCGCACTACCTGCTGTCCTGGTACTACGCCTGGGGCGGCGCCACCGACACCTCGGCCGGCTGGGCCTGGCGCATCGGCTCCAGCCACGTCCACGGCGGCTACCAGAACCCGCTCGCCGCGTACGCGCTCAGCTCCTACGCCGACCTGAAGCCGAAGTCGGCCACGGGCGCCGCCGACTGGGCCAAGTCCCTCCAGCGGCAACTGGAGTTCTACCAGTGGCTGCAGTCGTCCGAGGGCGCCATCGCGGGCGGCGCGACCAACAGCTGGCAGGGCCGTTACGCCACCCCGCCGGCCGGCACGCCGACCTTCTACGGCATGTACTACGACTGGCAGCCCGTCTACCACGACCCGCCCTCCAACCAGTGGTTCGGCTTCCAGGCCTGGTCGATGGAGCGGGTCGCCGAGTACTACCAGCAGACCGGGAACGCCACCGCGAAGGCCGTCCTGGACAAGTGGGTGAAGTGGGCGCTGTCCAGGACCACGGTCAACCCGGACGGCACGTACCTGATCCCCTCCACCCTCCAGTGGTCCGGGCAGCCCGACACCTGGGACGCCTCCTCGCCCGGCTCCAACAGCGGCCTGCACGTCACCGTCGCCGACTACACCGACGACGTGGGCGTGACGGCGGCCTACGCCAAGGTGCTGACGTACTACGGCGCCAAGTCGGGTGACAGTCGGGCCAAGTCGACGGCGAAGGCGCTGCTGGACGGCGTGTGGGACCACCACCGGGACAGCCTGGGCGTCGCCGTCCCGGAGACCCGCACCGACTACAGCCGCTTCGGTGACGCGGTGTACGTGCCGAGCGGCTGGAGCGGCACCATGCCGGGCGGCGACAAGGTCGACTCCTCGTCCACGTTCGCCTCGATCCGCTCCTTCTACAAGAACGACCCGGCCTGGTCGAAGATCGAGTCCTATCTCGAGGGCGGCGCGGCCCCCGTCTTCACCTACCACCGGTTCTGGGCCCAGGCGGACACGGCCCTCGCCATGGGCTCGTACGCGGAGCTGCTCGAATAAGTCCCCGCTACGGCTTCGCGTGCCGCACCGGGTGGATCCCAGCGGGAACGGGGTCCGCCCGGTCGCGTGCGCGCCGTCGCCTCATGTGCCCGCCGGTTTCCGGAAGGCCCGCAGGGTGAACACCGGGTCCGGGCGGGGGCGGTCCTGGTCGGGCAGGGCGGCCAGCCGGGCGGCGAAGCCCTCGGCGAGCGGGTCGCCGGGCGGCAGCGTCACGAACCAGCCGCGCCGCAGGTCGGCGATGGTGCGGCGGGGGCTGCGGCCCTGACCCCGGCCGCGGAAGCGCTCCTGGCCGGCCGGGACCAGTCCGGCCTCGGCGGCATACCCGGCCACGGCGCCCTCGGCGTCACGGACCGGGCCGCGCGGCCGGGAGGCCAGGACGGCGTCGATGTCGCTGCCGACGTTGTGGGAGGCCCCCTTGTCGACCGTGGTGACGTACACACCGCCGGGGCGCAGCACGCGGGCGCACTCGGCGACGGCGGCCCCGGCGTCCTCGGCGCTCGGCGCGAGGTGCAGCAGCCAGACGCTGGTGACGGCGTCGAAGCACGCGTCGGGGAAGGGCAGGCGGCGGCTGTCGGCGCGGACCACGGCGCCGGGCAGCCGGGCGGCCGCCCGCCGGGCCATTTCCGCCGCCAGGTCCACGCCGGTCACCCGCAGGCCGGGACGCCGCCCGGCGATCCGGCGGGTGACGATGCCGGTTCCGCAGCCGACGTCCAGCAGGTCCCGGATGTCCGGCGGCAGCAGGCCGAGGACCGCCCGGGCGGCGGCGTCGGCTCTCGGTTCGCCGCCGCGCGAGGCGTCGTAGCGTTCGGCTTCCTCGTCGTAGTCCAGCACGCCGCTCCCCCCGGCCGGGCCCGGACGCGTCGTTCAGCCGGCCCCGTGAGCGGGGGCCAGTTCCTGCACGCGGCGGGCGAGCTCGAAGTCCTTTTCGGTCACTACGCCGCCGGCGCTGTGGGTGTTCACCCCGAGGGAGACCGTGTTGTAGCCGAGGGTGAGGTCGGAGTGGTGGTCCAGCTCGTCCTGGACCCGGGCGATGTGCACGACCATGGCGGCCGCCGCGAAGTGCGAGCCGAGCCGGAAGGAACGGGTGAGACGGTCCCCGTCGAGGCTCCAGCCGGGCAGCTCGGCCAGCCGGTCCTCGATCTCCTTCTGCGACAGCGGTTCGACGGGCATGGGGTCGCTCCCTTCCTGGGTACCGCCCGAGGGCGCGTCCTGCGTTCAGCGTGCCACAGGACCGCCGCGGCGCACCTGGTCACGAGCTCCCCGGGGGAACGCTCGGGGTCCGGCCCGCCCCGTGGCGCCCCGGTGGCGCCCCGTCCGCGCCCCTGTTCGACTACGGTCGTGCTCATGGCCAAGACCGCGACCGCTGCCACCCTGTCCCCCGCAGTCCCCGTCGCTTCCCCGGGCCAGGGCGCCGGCCCGCTGCTGCGGGCCTGGCGGGAGCGGCGCAGAGTCAGCCAGCTGGAGCTGGCGCTGCGCGCCGGATCCTCGGCCCGGCACATCAGCTTCGTCGAGACGGGCCGTTCCCGGCCCAGCGAGGAGATGGTGCTCCGGCTGGCCGAGCACCTGGACGTGCCCGTCCGGGAGCGCAACGCGCTGCTGCTGGCGGCCGGTTACGCCCCCCACTACCCCGAGACGCCGCTGGACGACCCGGCCCTGGGCGCCCTGCGGGAGGGCCTGGAACGGCTGATCCAGGGCTACGAGCCCTATCCGGCGCTGGTCGTCGACGCGACGTACGACGTGGTGACCGCCAACCGGGGCATCACGATGCTGCTGGAGGGCGTCCCCGAGTCGCTGCTCGCGCCGCCGCTGAACGCGATGCGGCTGACCCTGCACCCCGAGGGCCTGGCCCCGCGCATCCGCAACCTGCCCGAGTGGCGCGGGCACCTGCTGGCGCAGATGGAACGGCAGATCGCGCTGCACCGCTCGCCGGAGCTGAGGAAGCTGTACGAGGAGGTGGCCGCGTACCCGGTGCCGGACACCGGCGGGGAGCTGCCGGAACCGGCCGGGCAGGTGCCGTACTTCGCGCTGCCGATGCTGATCGAGCACGAGGACCGGGTGCTGTCGTTCGTCTCCTCCATCTCCACCTTCAACACCCCGATGGACGTGACGGTGGCCGAACTGGCGATCGAGACGTTTCTGCCGGCCGACCCGGCGACCGTCAAGTACCTTCATTCGACGATGGCCTGATGGGGCCACGGCGGCACATGACACACTGCTGACGAACGGCGTGCGCGCGGCTGGGGAGGCGTGGGATGAGTGAACGGCGGCCCGCGCCCACGGTGGGCCAGGTGGTGCTGGGCCGGAGGCTGCAGGAGCTGCGCGAGGCGGCCGGCCTGAGGCGCGAGGAGGCCGCGCAGGTGCTGCGGGTGGCCCCCGCGACCGTGCGCCGCATGGAGATGGCCGAGGTCGCGCTGAAGATCCCGTACGTGCAGGTGCTGCTGACCACCTACGGGGTGGCCGACGAGGAGGCCGCCGCGTTCGTGGCGCTGGCCGAGGAGGCCAACCAGCCGGGCTGGTGGCAGCGGTACCACGACGTGCTGCCGGACTGGTTCAGCCTGTACGTCAGCCTGGAGGGCGCGGCCCGTCTGATCCGCTCCTACGAGCCGCACTTCGTGCCGGGGCTGCTGCAGACCGAAGGCTACGCCCGTGCGGTGATGGAGGCCGGGACCATCGGGCAGGTCGGCCCCGAGGCGGTCGAGCGGCACGTGTCGCTGCGCATGGCCCGGCAGAAGCTGCTGGAGCGCGCCGACGCCCCGCACCTGTGGGTCATCATCGAGGAGACGGTGCTCAGGCGGCCGGTGAGCATCGACGGGCAGGTGATGCGCGACCAGCTGGACAAGCTCCTGGAGTACACCGAGCGGGACCGGGTGACGGTGCAGGTGGCCGAGTTCAGCGACGGCCCCCACCCGGGGACGTACGCGCCGTTCTCGCTGTTCCGCTTCGCCGAGCCGGAGCTGCCCGACCTGGTCTACACCGAGTACCTGACCGGCGCCCTGTACCTGGACTCCCGCAAGGAGGTCTCCACCCACCTGGAGGTCCTCGACCACATGACGGCGCGCGCCGCGTCCGCCGAACGCACCCGCAAGCTGCTCAGGGAGTGCCGCGAGAACTACTGAGCGCCCGCCCGCGTCACCGAGAGCAGTCACCGAACAGTTCATCCCCGTGCCACCGACGCCCCGACCAAGCCGAGGAGCAATCACCGCGATGACCGGATCCGACGCCGCGCCCGCCCGTATCGACACCAGCCGACCGCACCCGGCCCGGGTGTACGACTGGTGGCTGGGCGGCAAGGACAACTACCCGGTGGACGAGGAACTGGCCCGCCGGATCCTCGCCGTGGACGACACCGCCGTGCGCGGGGCCCGCGCCAACCGCCGGTTCATGCACCGCGCGGTGCGGACGGTCGCCGAGGCGGGGGTACGGCAGTTCCTCGACATCGGCACCGGCATCCCCACCGAGCCCAACCTGCACCAGGTGGCCCAGGGGGTGGCCGTGGAGTCGAGGGTGGTGTACGCCGACAACGACCCGATCGTGCTGCGGCACGCCGAGGCGCTGCTGCACGGCTCCGCCGAGGGCGGCACGCAGTACGTGCACGCCGACGTCCGCGAGCCGGACACCATCCTGCGCGAGGCGGCCGAGTCGCTGGACTTCTCCCGGCCCGTCTGCCTGTCGCTGGTCGCGCTGACGCACTACCTCGGCGACGAGGCCGACGGCGACGACGTGCACGGCGTGCTGCGGCGGTACGTCGACGCGCTCGCCCCGGGCAGCCACCTGGTCCTGTCGCAGGTGACGCCGGACCTGAACCCGGAGGCGGTGGAGAAGGCGGCCGCGCTGTTCCGACGGGGCGGCACGCCCTTCTTCCCGCGCCCGCTGGCCGAGTTCGCGCGGTTCTTCGAGGGGCTGCGGCTGCTGGGTCCCGGGATCATCCCGGTCACCGGGTGGCGGCCGGAGCCGGTCGACGTGGCCGCCCAGGAGGAGGGCATCGTGCCGGTGTACGCGGGGGTGGCCGTCAAGCCGTGAGGCCGGCCCGGGCCGCTGCCCTTGAGGGCGGCGGCCCGGCCGGTCTGCGCGTGGGCGGTGGCCCGGCCGGTCTGCGCGTGGGCGGTGGCCCGGCCGGTCTGCGCGTGGGCGACGGCCCGGCCGGTCGCGGGTGCGACGTGAGTCGCCGGCGCGACGCGGTCGCGGGTCGCGCCGGTCAGGCGGCGCCGGCGCCCCCCTTGGTGTCGCGTTCGTCGTCGACGATCTCCGCGTCCACCACGCCGTCGTCGTCGCGTTCGTGCCCGGGCTCGTGCTCGTGCGCGGCGGCGTCCTGCCCGGCGCCCGCGTCCTGGGCCTGCTGGGCCTGGGCGTACATGGCCTGGCCCATCTTCTGGCTGACGGAGGCCAGCTTCTCCACCCCGGTGCGCAGCGCGGCGGTGTCGGCGTTCTGCTCCAGCAGGGTCTTGACCTCGGCGGTGGCCTCCTCGACCTCCGTCCTGGTCCCGGCGGGGATGCGGTCGGTGTTGTCCTGGAGGAACCGTTCGGTCTGGTAGACGAGTTGTTCGGCCTGGTTGCGGGTCTCGGCGGCCTCACGGCGCTTGCGGTCCTCCTCCGCGTACTGCTCGGCCTCCCGCATCATGCGGTCGATGTCGTCCTTGGGCAGCGCGGAGCCGCCGGTCACGGTCATCTTCTGCTCGCGTCCGGTGGCGAGGTCCTTGGCGGAGACGTGCATGATGCCGTTGGCGTCGATGTCGAAGGCGACCTCGATCTGCGGCACCCCGCGCGGGGCGGGCGGCAGCCCGGTGAGGTCGAAGACACCGAGCTTCTTGTTGTACGCGGCGATCTCGCGTTCGCCCTGGTAGACCTGGATGCCGACCGAGGGCTGGTTGTCGGCGGCGGTGGTGAAGATCTCCGAACGCCGGGTGGGGATCGTGGTGTTGCGCTCGATCAGCTTGGTCATGATGCCGCCCTTGGTCTCGATGCCGAGGGACAGCGGGGTGACGTCGAGGAGGAGCACGTCCTTGACGTCGCCGCGGATCACGCCCGCCTGGAGGGCGGCGCCCACGGCCACCACCTCGTCGGGGTTGACGCCCTTGTGCGGGTCCTTGCCGGTCAGCTCGCGCACCAGGTCGGTGACGGCGGGCATCCGGGTGGATCCGCCGACCAGGATCACGTGGTCGATGGCGGACAGCTTGACGCCCGCGTCCTTGACCGCCTGGTGGAAGGGCGTCTTGCAGCGGTCGAGCAGGTCGGCGGTCAGCTCCTGGAACTGGGCCCGGGTCAGCTTCTCCTCCAGGTGCAGCGGGCCCTCGGCGGAGGCGGTGATGTAGGGCAGGTTGATGGTCGTCTCGGAGGACGAGGACAGCTCGATCTTCGCCTTCTCGGCGCCCTCGCGCAGCCGTTGCAGCGCCATCTTGTCCTGGCCGAGATCGATGCCGTACTGGCCCTTGAACCGCTTGACGAGGTGCTCGACGACCCGCTGGTCCCAGTCGTCGCCACCGAGGTGGGTGTCGCCGTTGGTGGCCTTGACCTCGATGACGCCGTCGCCGATCTCCAGCAGGGACACGTCGAAGGTGCCGCCGCCGAGGTCGAAGACCAGCACGGTCTGCTCCTCGCCCCGGTCCAGGCCGTAGGCGAGGGCCGCGGCCGTGGGCTCGTTGATGATCCTCAGCACCTTCAGGCCGGCGATCTCCCCGGCCTCCTTGGTGGCCTGGCGCTGGGCGTCGTCGAAGTAGGCGGGCACGGTGATCACCGCGTCGGTGACGTCCTCGCCGAGGTACGCCTCCGCGTCCCGCTTGAGCTTCTGGAGCACGCGCGCGGACAGCTCCTGGGCCCGGTAGCGGGTGCCGTCCACGGAGCCCTGCTCGGGGAAGCGCCAGTGCGCGTCGCCCATGTGGCGTTTGACGGAGCGGGCGGTGCGCTCCACGTTCGTCACGGCCTGCCGCTTGGCGACCTCGCCGACGAGGACCTCGCCGCTCTTGGCGAACGCCACGACCGACGGTGTGGTCCGCGCGCCCTCGGCGTTGGCGACGACGGTCGGCTCACCGCCCTCCAGCACGGCCACCACCGAGTTCGTCGTTCCGAGATCGATCCCGACCGCACGTGCCATCTTCCGTCCCCTTCCGCGAGGGCGCCTGCTGTACTTCCAGACTTCCAGCACAAAACTTGAGTGGGCCGTTGTCAATGCCGCGTACCCCCGTGTGTCGATAGGGGCGGGCCGGGGGTCGAGGTGGTCGCGGAAACGCCGGTGCCGCGCCCCCTGTCGCGGGGCGCGGCACCGGTGGGAGGGCGGATCGCCTCAGGCGAGCTTCGCGTCCAGGGTGATCGTCGTGCCGGCCAGGGCCTGGCTGACCGGGCAGTTCTTCTTGGCCTCCTCGGCGGCGGCGGTGAACGCGTCGTTGTCGATGCCGGGGACCGTGCCCTCGACGGTGAGGTGGATGCCGGTGATGCCCTCGC
>NZ_BMVJ01000010.1:57289-80193 GCF_014650655.1 Streptomyces anandii JCM 4720 | reverse complement strand
CCGGCTGGAAGGTGACGTCGGCCTTCGTCTCGAGCTTGGTGGGCGGGGTGCCGGCGCCGGCCAGGCCGTGCGACAGCGCCATCGAGAAGCAGCTGGAGTGGGCGGCGGCGATCAGTTCCTCGGGGCTGGTCTTCCCGTTCGCCTGCTCGGCGCGCGACGGCCACGACACCGGCTGCTGGCCGATGCCGGAGGAGTCGAAGGTGACGACGCCGTTGCCCTCGAGCAGGTTGCCTTCCCAGACGGTGTGAGCGGTGCGCGTGGTTGCCACGGTTTGTTCCATACCTTTCGCCTAGGGTCCCGTTGCCGGGGTTCCGTGGTCACCATCCGATCACATCCCGGCCGTCCGCACCCAACGAACGGGCCGCGACCTGCCGGGCGGGCTGCGCGAATCGCCTGCCGGGCGGCCCGGCGAGGCCCTACGCTCCGTTCCATGGTCGAACTCTTCCAAGTCCTCGGGGGAATAGCGGGATTTGGTGGGGTCGCTCTCGGCGTCCTGTACCTGCTCTACCGGGACCTCGTGCGCGACATCATCCGCCGGCGGATGTTCAGGACCCTGACGTCGGCACAGGCGACCGTCCTGTTCGGGGCCGTCGTCGTGCTCGCCTTCGCCGTCGCGATCCTCGGGATCTTCGCCACGCTCGCCGAGAGCAGGGGCGTCCAGCAGTTCCTCGTGCTCGTGGGCATGATCCTCTTCTTCCTGCTCGCCGTGGCGTTCATCGCGGTGCGCGCGCTCACCGGGCCGACGGCCCGCGCCGGGAGCGGGGGCCGCCCGGACGGCGAACGCTCGCTCGCGGCGGTGCGCCGGCACGTGGAGAGCGGGGAGCCCGAGCAGGCCGAACGCGCGCTGGAGGGGGCCCGCCCGGCGCGGGACTCCACGGCCTACTGGTACTGGAAGGCCCGCATAGCGCTGGCGCGGCCCAACCTCGACGTGGCGTCCGGCTATGTCGAGGAGGCGCTCAAGCTCGACGCCCGCGACCCGTACGTCATCGCACTCAAGATCGAGCTGCTGCTGCTCGCCAACGGGCAGGTCCAGCGCGACCAGGCCGCGCGGCTGTCCGAGGACAGCACCGGACTGAACGGCGAACTCGACGCGTGGCTGCGCCAGTTGCGAGCCGAGGGCATGTTCGGTGAGGGGCTGCGCACCCGCACCCGCCTGGAGTCCATGTGTCCGCTGCCCACCCCTACCACGGAGAACGCCCATGCGGACTGACCGCGAAGCCATCGTCTTCATCGCCCCGGACACACACGCAGGCGCGCCCGGTGGCGCTGACACGCCCGGCCCGGGCCCGGGCACGCCGCCCGGCGGGCCGGGGCCTGCGGCCGGGGCCGACGTACCGGCGGAGGAGGCGCCCACGACCCCGCCGACAGCGGGCGACCCCGGAGCGGGCTCGCCCGGAGCGGGCGCGGGCTCGCCCGGCGGGGCGGGCGGTGCCGTCGGCGCGGGCTCGCCGCCCGGCGGGCCGGGGGCGGGCGGGCCGGGCGCCGGGGCGGGCGGTGCCGGTGGCCCAGGTGGCCCCGGTCGAGCGGACGGCTCCGTGCGGGAGGCATTGTTCGCCGCGGGGCGTGGTGGGCTGCGGGCCGTGGAACCCGTGGCGCACTCGGCCGACGCCGTTCGGGCGCTGCTCGCGCGGCATCCGGACGCCGTGATCCTGGTGCACCCCGGGCGGCAGAGGCAGCGGACGGAGCCCCGGCCCGGCGGTGCACTGTGGGAGCTGCTGCGCCACGGAGTCGCCTTACGGCTCTACGCATCGCCGGCGACGCCCGTCGAGGGCCGGGCCCTGCTGGTGGTGGACCTGCCGCAGGAGGACGGCGACGCGAACGCGGACCCGCGGGCGGAGGCGAGGCGCGCGGCGCGGTGCCGGGGGTTCGCGGACAGTCTGGGCCTGACGCCCGGGCCCGTGCTCGGGCGGAACGCCGCTGACTGGGTGGAGGCCCTGCGGTCCGTCGCGCGCAGCCCCTGGCCGCTGACGGCCGTGGTCCACCCGGACGTCACACCGCCCGCCCCGGACAGCCCGGACGCACTGCTGTGGGAGTGGCTGTGGGCCGACCGGGAGATCCGGTCGGTGTTCGACCAGCGGCCGCGCCCTTGGGAGCTGCGCCGGGGGGGCGGTACGGACCGCGACCACTCGTCCGTCTCCCACCGCCTGTCCGCCTCCCACCGGGGGCGGTGGCTGGGGTTGGACGACGGCGACGACGAGGGGCCCGTGCCCGCCTCCGCCGACCCGGCCGGCCCGCCTCCCGCGGCGAGAGCGGGTGCCGATGACGTGCTGGCTAGTCGCCCGTTCCAGACCGAGCGTCTCAGGACCCGCCAGTCGATGAGCGAAGACCTCGACGACCTGGACGTCCCCGACTTCCTGAGCACCCGCGGCGGAGCCCCGCTGCGCCGCAAGGTCCGCGTCGGCCACGACGACTCGGCCGGACGCCGTCCTCCCTTCCTCCGCCGTACCGGCGAACCCCTCCCCCACGACGGCCTGTTCATCCGCCGCAACAGCGCCTTCGGCACCCGCTCCCCGCTCGGGGTGCGCGACCTCATCGAGCAGGGCGTGATCATCGGTCAGGAGCAGATCCGCTTCGACGACTTCGTCGCCGCACGCACCGACCAGGTGCCCGGTCCCCCGCCCGGCCGGGCGATCGGCGTCAGTCACGGACTGGCCGCCGCACAGGGGGACTTCAGGGCCGACGAGGCGACCACCCACTTCCTGGAGATCACACTCAAGGCGGGCGAGGCGCACCCCGGGGACGCGCCCGGCGAACCGCTCCCCGTCAACTTCGTGTTCGTCGTGGACACCAGCGGCTCGATGCACGGCGAGAAGCTCGACTGCGTCAAGGCCGCGCTCCAGGGCCTCTACGACCGGCTGCGCCCCGCGGACTGCCTGGGCATCATCACCTTCGACCACCACGTCCGCACGGTGCTGGCGGCCACCGCCAGACAGGACCTGCCGGCCGAGCGGTTCGCCCAGGTGGTGGGCCGGCTCAGAGCCGGCGGCGGCACCGACATCAACCTCGGTGTGCAGTACGGCATCGACGAGATCGCCCGCAACGCCGTCGGCGGCCGCACCGTCAACTGCCTGTACCTGTTCTCCGACGGCGACCCGACGTCCGGCGAACGGGACTGGATCAGGATCCGCACGAACATCGCGGCCAAGCTCCGCGGCGACCTCACCGTGTCGTGCTTCGGCTTCGGCTCCGACGCGCGGATGCCCGAACTGGCCGCGCTGGCCGGACTCTCCGGCGGGCACTCCACGTTCGTGACCCGGCCCGAGCAGGTGGGCGCGGACCTGCTCGCCGACCTCGGCCGGCGCGACCACCTGGCCGCCATCGACATCCAGCTCAAGCTGGACATCGCCCCGGAGGTGGAGATCCGGCACCTGTACGGCCACGACCTGGTCACCGACCCCCGGGCCAGGGCCGCGGTGCTGCGCGAGGCGGGCCGGGCGGCCGAGCGGGCCCGGCAGGACTACGGCGCCGAGGCCCTGCCCGACCTCATCACCGAGGACAAGGGCATCCGTATCTTCGCGCCCGACCTCGCCTTCGAGGAGACGTACTGGATCGTCCTGGAACTCTCCGTGCCCCCGGGCCACGAGGTGCCGGGGATCGGCGGGGCGACCGTGCAGTACGTCGACACCCTCACGCGTGAGGCGCACCGGCACGAGCTGGACCTGGGCACCGGCTGGACGCTGCCCGAGGAGACGGTGACCGTGCACGCGGTGGGCCTGTGGACCAGCGAGGTCACCTTCCAGGCGCTGGACGACCTCTACGACCGCGACCGGGACGCGGCGACCAAGCGGCTCGCGCACCACATCCAGGTGCTGCGGGCCGCCCACAGCCGGCTGCCCGCCAAGGAGTTCCGGGACGACCAGGTCACCCTGCAGAAGCTGATCACCCTCACGGGGACGCTGGACGCCCGGGTGTCGTTCAGCGACATGCCCCAGGCCGGGGGCGCGATGGCGCCCGCGATCATGGCGATGAGCGACTTCGGCAGGGTCCGCTCGGGGTTCTGGCCGCACTACTGACCCACTGGTCAGGCGGCCCGCTCCCCGGGCCCGTCCCCCACCGGCTCCACCTGCTCCACCTGCTCCACCTGCTCCACCTGCTCCACCTGCTCCGCCGGTTCGTGACATGGCGCCTGCCGCGCGGCGAGGGGGACCTGCGACCCCGCGGCCTCGTCCAGCCAGCGGCGCAGGACCCGGTGGATCTGCTCGGCGCCGACGATCTCCCCGCCCTCGTCCACGGGCGGGGAGAAGGCGAGCGGCGACAGCAGGAAGGGCCGGCCCTGGTCGCCGCCGAGGCCGCCGTGGGAGCCGATCTGCTCCTCGAAGGCGAGGACTTCGCCGTCGGCCGGGTCGTGGAAGGAGTTGACCATGATGTCGGCGGTGTGCGGGAAGGAGTGGGTGCGCCGGACGGCGGCGGCCGAGCCGGGGCCGAACGCGGCGAGCGGTCCCGGCTCGGTCTCCAGGCGGTCCAGGGGTACCTCCGTGCCGCGCGCGCCGAGCACCACTCCGCCGTGCTCCTCGCTGCGCACCAGCAGGAAGCCGACGCCGGGGTGGTTGGCGAGGGTGGGCAGCAGGGCCGGGTGGCGGGCGTCGATCTCCTCGCGGCTCATGCGGTGCGGGACGTCCGGGAAGGAGATCAGACCCAGGTTCCCCGAGGCCAGCACCACCGGTTCGGAGTCCCGGGACGGCCGGTGGCGCCCGCCGCGCTCCTCGACCGGGCGGCGCAGCGCGGCCCGTACGGCGGCCCGCGCCTCGGCGCCGCTGCGAGTGCGCTCGGCCCGGCGCGGCACGGGAAGTCCGCAGCCCGCGCGCACCAGGTCGGCGAGGGTCAGGCCGTAGCGGGCGCGGAAGGTCTCGCCGGGGCTCTGCCCGTGGTCGGAAAGGACGACGATCCGGTAGGGGCGCGGAGCGTGCTCGGCGACCCTCTCGATCAGCGCCAGCGCGCGGTCGAGGCGGCGCAGCACCTGCTCCGTGTCCCGGCTGCGCGGGCCGGAGTGGTGGGCCACCTCGTCGTAGGCGACCAGGTCGGCGTAGACGGCGGTGCGGCCGGCGAGCAGGTCGCCGATGACCGCGGCGACGACGACGTCCCGCTCGACGACGGTGGCGAAGGCGCGCACGAGGGGGTACAGGCCGCCGCGCGAGACGCGCGGGCGCTGGCCGCGGGCGCGGGCGCGCAGGGACTGGCCGATCTCGCGGCCGGCGTCGGCGACGAAGGACAGCGCGGTGCGGACGGCGTTGGCGGGGTCGGAGAAGTAGGCGAAGTAGCCCGCGCGGGAGCGGTTCGCGCGGTCGCGGCGCGCGGAGACGGACAGGACCAGGGCGAGTTCGCCGGCGCCGCCGCTGAACAGGTTGCCGCGGCTGGCTCCGTCGGCGGTCAGCAGCCCGCCGTCGCCGGTGCGCTCGACGGCGCGGCGCTGCAGCTCGACGGCGCCGGCCGGGCGGTTGCAGACCATGACCTCGCCGGTGTCCTTCTCGTACCAGCGGAAGGCGGGGACGTCGTGGTTGGAGCCGTGCAGGATGCCGAGCTGGCTGGCGCCGGTCTGGCTGGACCAGTCGGTGCGCCAGGGGGTGAGCCGGTGGGAGGGCGCCTGTCCTGGCGGGGCGCCGAGCCAGCGGGCGGCGGTCGGCATCAGGCCCTTGTCCATCGCGTCGCGCAGCACGTCGTGGCCGACGCCGTCGAGCTGTACGACGACGGTTCCGGGCGCGGACGAGCACGGCGGCAGCCGTCTGCGGCGGCGGACCGCGAGCCGGTGCAGCCGGCGCCGGTAGGCCTCGTCGTCGCGGACGGCGAGCGCGCCGCCGGTGGCGGAGGCCACCGCGGACATGACGGCGGCCACGATGACGGCGGTCTCGGGGGCCGCCTCGGGCTGCCCAGAGGGGTTGACGCGCAGGGCGAGCAGGAGCAGCGAGCCGTTGAGGAAGAACACCAGCAGGCCGAGCACGAGCGCGGGCACGAGCAGCAGCAGCCGTACGAGCAGCGGCCACACGACCGCCGACAGCACGCCGAAGGCTCCGGCGCCGAGCGCCGCGGTCATGGCTATGGTCGTGGCGCTGTCGCCGTCGGGCGACTGGAGCTGGAAGTCCGGGAGGATCCCGGCGAGGACCAGCATGGTGACCGTGGACACCGCCCACACGGCGACGCTCCGGCCGACCTGACTGGCGGCCCGCCGCCACCACCCGTCCCGCACCCCGCACACCCCTCACGTCCCGCCCGCTCGTCCCACCGGGCCGGCTCCAGCTTGTCACACCGCTTCAGCGGGCCCCGGGGCGTGGGACGGGGGGCCGCCGACGGTCGCTAGCGCCCGTCGTAGCCGGCGGTCGGCATCGACAGGCGCCGGTGGACGTGCGCCTTCATCTGGGCGTCGTACGACGGCTCGGCCTGGCCCACGGTCTCCACCCGCACCCCTCGCCGGGCGCACTCGGCGGTGAACTCCTCCACGGAGGCCATCGCCCGCTCCAGCACCCGGCGGCTGGGCGCGACGAACAGGTCGACGCCGGGCCGCACCCCGTCCCACAGGGCGCAGTGGTCGGCGCGCAGCCCGCCGACGAGGAGTTCGCGGGCGACGACGTAGCCGTGCTCGGCGGCCCAGCGGGCGCACATCGCGTGCTGGCTGCGGGAGTCGACGAGGAAGGGGTCGTCGTTGAGTTCCTCCAGGGGCGTCAGGCTGGCGATCGCCGTGACCCGGACGCCCCGTCCGGCGGCCGCGCCGGAGGCGGTGTCCCGCACTTCTCCCATGGGGTCCCCCTCACCTCCGGCTTTTCGCCGCCGACCCTACTCCTGCACGTAGGCTCGGGGGGAGTCGCGCGAAGGAGGCAAAGGAGTGCCGGTGGAGATCACCTGGTGGGGGCACGCCACCTGCACGGTCGAGGACTCGGACGTACGCGTGCTCACCGATCCCCTGTTCGCCCGCCGGCTCGCGCATCTGCGCCGCCGGCGCGGCGCGCTGCCCCCGGCCGCGGCCCGGCGCGCGGACGTGGTGCTGGTCTCCCATCTGCACGCCGACCATCTGCACATGCCCTCCCTGGCGGCGCTCGCCCCGGGCACGCGCCTGCTGGTGCCCCGGGGCGCACCCCGGGCGGTACCGGCGCTGCGCCGGCTCGGGCGGCTGCGGATCACCGAGGTCACGGCCGGGGACCGGGTGGAGGTCGGCGGGGTGGCGGTGCGGGCGGTGCCCGCACGGCACGACGGGCGGCGGCTGCCGCTCGGACCGCACCGGGTCCCCGCGCTCGGCTACGTGGTCGAGGGGCAGGCGCGTACGTACTTCGCCGGGGACACCGGCCTGTTCGAGACGATGGCCGAGGAGGTCGGGCCGGTGGACGTGGCACTGCTGCCGGTGGGGGGCTGGGGCCCGCACCTCGGCGAGGGGCACCTGGACGCGGGGCGGGCGGCGCAGGCGCTGGCCGAGCTCGCGCCCCGCAGCGCGGTGCCGGTGCACTACGGCACGTACTGGCCGATCGGCATGGACGCCGTGCGCCCCCACGAGTTCCACGCGCCGGGTGAGGAGTTCGTGCGCCTGGCCGCGCGCCGTGCGCCCCGGGTGGCGGTGCACCGGCTCGCGCACGGTGAGAGCGTGCGCCTGGAGGTCGCCCGGTGATACGGCTCGCCGCCGCCGTGACCTCGGTGGTGCCGACGGAGGCGACCCAGCAGGCGCTCGGGTATCCGTCGCTGTTCCTGCTGGTACTGATCGGCGCGCTGGTGCCGGTGGTGCCGACCGGGGCGCTGGTCAGCTCGGCGGCCGTGGTGGCGGTGCATCAGACGGCGCCGTTCTCGCTGGCGCTGGTGTTCGTGACCGCCTCGCTGGCCGCGTTCCTCGGGGACGCGGCGCTGTACTGGCTGGGGCGGCGCGGGCTCAAGTCGAAGAACGGCTCCCGCTGGCTGGAGGCGATCCGCTCGCGGGCGCCGCGGGACCGGCTGGAGCAGGCCCAGGACAAGCTCGCCGATCACGGGGTGGCGGTGCTGGTGCTGTCCCGGCTGGTGCCGGCCGGGCGGATACCGGTGATGCTGGCCTGCCTGCTGGCCGAGTGGCCGCTGCGGCGCTTCTCCCGCGGCAACCTCCCGGCGTGCCTGGCCTGGGCGCTGACGTACCAGCTGATCGGCATCCTCGGCGGCTCGCTCTTCCCCGAGCCGTGGGAGGGCGTGCTCGCGGCGATCCTCCTGACGGTGGCGGTGGGCGCGGCCCCGAGCCTGTGGCGCCGCGCCCGCCGGGCCGTGTCACCGGCCGAACGCCCGAACTGACCAAGCGTCAGCTCAGGATGCGTGACGCGCCGACGGGGAGGTCCCAGAGGTCCTCGCGGGGCAGGGACGCCTTCTCCCAGGCGGCTCTGACGCGGGTGAGGGGTTCCAGGACCGGTTCGGCGGAGAGCACGAAGGTGCCCCAGTGCATGGGGGCCATGCGGCGGGCGCCGACGTCCTGGGCGGCACGGACGGCTTCCTCGGGGTCGCAGTGGACGTCGCTGAGCCACCAGCGGGGGTCGTAGGCGCCGATGGGCAGCAGCGCGAGGTCGATACCGGGGTAGCGGGCGCCGATGCGGGAGAACCAGTGGCCGTATCCGGTGTCGCCGGCGAAGTAGAGGCGCTGCCCGTCGGGGGCGGTGAGCACCCAGCCGCCCCACAGGCTGCGGCAGGTGTCGGTGAGGGTGCGCTTGGACCAGTGGTGGGCCGGCACGAAGTCGAAGCGGACGCCGGACAGTTCGGCAGCCTCCCACCAGTCCAGCTCCGTGACGCGGCTGAACCGGCGGCGCCTGAACCAGCGGCCGAGCCCCGCCGGCACGAACACCGGGGTGTCGCGCGGGAGTCGGCGCAGGGTGGGGGCGTCCAGGTGGTCGTAGTGGTTGTGGCTGATGACGACCGCGTCGACGGGCGGCAGGCTGCTCCAGGGGACGCCGACCGGGGTGATGCGGGCGGGGGTTCCGATGATGCGGCGGGACCACACCGGGTCGGTCAGCACGGTGAGCCCGCCGATGCTGACGACCCAACTGGCGTGTCCCGCCCAGGTGACGGCGAGGGTACGGGCGTCCACGCGGGGCAGCGGGCCGGGTTCGCAGGGCAGCAGCGGGATGTCGGCGAGGCCTTCCCGCCCCGGTCGTACGGCGCCCTCGCGGGCGAATCTGGCGAGGGCCTTCAGGCCGGGCAGCGGGGCGGTGAGCCGATCGTGGAAGGCGCGGGGCCACATCCGCCGCTCTCCCAGCGGCCGGGGCTCGGCGAGCGGCGGGGCGGTCGGGGGCGGGGACGCGAGGGCGGCGGAGGCGGAGGCCGACGGGGTGTCGGCCGCCTGGATTCCGGTGGTGGTCGTGGCCGCGGTGGTCGTGATCGTGGACGTTGTCGACTCGGACTGCTGCGTCATCGAGGAGGCTCCCATCGCTGAGCGTCGTCGCGGAGATCGTCGAAGACCGACCTCAAGGAGATCAACGCGCGTTGCACGTGTGGCAGTTCCAACGGCTCGGGGGACACGAGACATTCCGTGCGCTCCTCCTGCGTGTCACCGAGGAGTTCGGCGGTGGACAGCCGTACGCGCAGGGCGCCGAGGTCGTCGCCGAAGCGGTGGCCGCCGGGCGCGGGCACGCCGAGGCGGGTGCCGAGGAAGTCCTCCAACTCCTGGGCGTCGGACACGTCCTGGGCGGCGAGCGCGGGGCGCAGCGGGCCGAGGTCGGCGTAGAGGTGGCGGCCCGCCTGCGGGGGCAGGGCGAGGGCACCCGCGGCGACGACGGCGGCGTGCGCGGCGTGCGCCAGGCGCGCGTGCAGGCGCACGGAGGCGGTCAGCCGCTCGGTGACGGGGCCGGGTTCGTCGAGGGCGTAGGCGGCGGCGACGGCGATGGGCTCGGCGATGCGGGCGTCCAGCGCGGTGAGGACGTCGAGCACGCGCGCGTGCAGGGCCCGGCCGGTGGATCCGGCGGGGAAGCGGGCGATCGCGGCGGGCCAGCCGGCCGGCAGGAACGCGCCGGCCAGGTCGCTGACCACGGTGACCCGGTCGGGCAGCATCTCGGCGGGGCTGAGCAGGACCGTCTCGTGCGGTGCGTGCACGGTGTCGCGCCAGGTCTCGTCGCTGACCAGGTGCAGTCCTTCGCCGTCGGCGGCCTCGACGGTCTCGTGCAGCACCTCGGGCGGGGCGACGGTCGCCGTGGGGTCGTCGGCGACGGAGAGCACGAGCAGGCGCGGGTCGCCGCCCTCGGCGCGGACCCGGCGGACGGTCTCCAGCAGGGCGTAGGGATCGGGTACGCCCCCGCACTCGGCCGGGGTCGCCACGGGGAAGGCGGGTCTGCCCAGCAGCCGCGCGTACGGTGCCCACCAGGCGGCGCAGGGCCGGGGCACCAGGACGTCGCCGCCGAGCGCGGCGGTCAGCGCGAGCAGCAGGGCGGGCGCCCCGGGCGCGGCCGCCACGTGGTCGGGCCAGGTGGGCAGCCCGCGCCGCATCCAGTAGCCACAGGACGCGTCCAGCAGATCCGTCCCCCCGCCGATGGCCCGGTGCCGGCTCCTCCCCGCGGCCGCGGCGAGGACGGCGGCCAGTTCGGGCAGCACGGGCAGCCCGTCCTCGGGCAGCGCCGAGGGCCCGTACCGGACGGGACCGTGCCCACCGGGCTCCGCCCGGCCCTCGAGGCCTGCCGGATCCGCCGGATCCGCCGAGTCCCCGGGGTCCGTTCGCCGCATCTGTGCCTCCGACCCGTCGCTGGTGTGCCGTGTGGTGCCGGGGCGTCCCACGCGGGACGGTGGGTCCGCGGGTGCGCCTTCGGGCCGTACGGGCTCCGGGTACCCAACGCGACGGCGCCCCATGGCCGCTCGGTGGATCACCCCGCTCAGCCGTTGGTCCTCCGGCGGCGCCAGGTGCGGTGCGCGGCCAGACCCAGGGCGGCGGCGATCAGGGTGCCGCCGCCGATCAGCGCGGGCAGCGACGCGGTGAAGGAACCTCCCTGGCCGGCCTGCACGGCGGACGGGAACGATCCCGCGCGGGACGGCGCCGCCGCGTCCTGGTCGCGGCCGGGGGTGCGCGAGGGACCCCGTGTGGGGTCCTGGTCGCGGCCGGGGTCGGTCGGCGCGGCGGCGAGGGACGGGGCACGGGAGGCGTCGTGGGCGGGGTCGTGCGACGGCGCGTCGGTGGGCGTGCGCGCCGGGCCGGCCGACGCGGCACTGTACGGCGTGGCGCTGTACGGCGTGGCGCTGCCGTACGGCGTGACGCCGCTGTACGGCGTGGAGTCGCCGGGGAGGTCCGGGACGGACTGGTGGCGGGCGGGGTCGTGGGCCAGCGCGTCCAGCAGGACCGGGTCGTCGGAGGGGTCGTCGGGAGGGTCGTCCTGCCGGGCGCCGGTCGCGAGGGCGGTGGACGCCGGCGGGCGGGAGCCCTGGAGCGCCGCGGCGGCCGGGGCGGCGGAGCCCGCTATGAGGCCGGCCAGGAGAACGGCGGACAGGGCACTGGGAGTGGTACGGCGCATGAGCGGGGCTCCTCGGACCTACGACGGCCGAAGGCACGACGTCCGTGCCTTCCGCAGCCATCACATCCGCTCGCGCCACGCGCCGCGCGCGGCCGAGCCCCATTAGCGGGACACCAACGGCCTATCGGGTGACGCCCGCGGACGCTCACCCGCGCGGGCGGCCGGCTCAGGTCCCGTCCCGCATGACCTGTTCGCGCAGCCGGGCGCAGCACCGGCTGATCAGCCGGGAGACGTGCATCTGCGAGATGCCCAGCTGCTCGGCGATCCGGCTCTGCGTCATGTCCCCGAAGAAGCGCATGTAGAGGATGGCCCGCTCGCGCTCGGGCAGCGCGGCCAGCCGGGGCCTGACGGCCTCGCGGTCCACGACGGTGTCCAGCGCGGGGTCGGCCGAGCCGAGGGAGTCGCTGAGCGAGTAGCCGTCCTCGCTGCCGGGCAGTTCGGCGTCGAGGGAGAGCGCGGTGAAGCTCTCCAGCGCCTCGAGCCCCACGCGGACGTCCTCCTCGCTCATCCCGGCGTGCTCGGCGATCTCGGCCACGGTGGGCTGCCGGCCCGGCGTGGTCTGGGTGAGGTCCTGGCGGGCGAAGCGGACCCGGTTGCGCAGGTCCTGGACCCGGCGCGGCACGTGCAGCGTCCACATGTGGTCGCGGAAGTGCCGCTTGATCTCGCCGGTGATGGTCGGGACGGCGTAGCTCTCGAAGGCGTTGCCGCGCTCGGGGTCGTAGCGGTCGACCGCCTTGACCAGGCCGAGGGCCGCGACCTGGCGCAGGTCCTCGAAGCTCTCGCCGCGGCTGCGGAAGCGGCCGGCGAGCCGCTCGGCCATGGGCAGCCAGGCCTCGACGATCTCGTCGCGCAGCGCGTCGCGCCGGGGACCGGCCGGGAGGGCGCCGAGCCTGCGGAAGGCCTCGGCGGTGTCGGGGGCGTCGTCGTGCGGGTGGTGCCTTGCGCTCACTCGGGTTCGCATGGTGCCTCGCAGCCTCTGAGAGTGCTCTGGGGTGGACGACGGTCACCGTGGGGGCGCGGGCGCGATCCGGACGGCCACGACGGGCGGCGGCGCGAGGGCGCCGCTCCCACGGACGTGCCTCCGGTCCGAAGCACTGAGTCTGCGCCTGCCCCCGGCCCCGTCGGGCAAACACCCGGCTTCGTCAAGAAACCGGCGGGCGCGGGGCCCGGCGGGACGCGGCCGGTGTCGCCGGGAAAGGCCGTGTCGGGTGTGGCTGCACGGGTACGCGGTGGCCAGCCCCGACGATCTGGAGGGAGACATGCAGCGAGGCAGTGACCGGCTGAGTGTCCACCGTGACGACGAGATGAAGCACGAACTGCAGGGCCTGCTCAGGTCCGGCCATCCCACGCGCAGCGAGGAGTGGCACGACCCGGAGCCGACCGCCGAGGACGACCCGGAGGTCTGGGGCGGACCGGTGGCACCGGGTGGGTCCCGGGCGTCCCTGGAGACCGTGCGCCTGGAGCTGGCCAGGATCCTGGGACGCAGCGCCTTCCCGGCGGGCCCGGCCGAGCTGATCCGGATATTGCGCCGCAAGAACGCGCCCGACGCGCTGGTCGAGGCGCTGGAGCGGCTGCCGCGCAAGGCGCAGTACGCCAACGTGCAGGAACTGGCGAAGGAGCTGACCCGCACCGAACGGCCCGCGCGGGAGGACCGCGCGTAGGCCGCATGGGCCCGGCGTCCGGGGGTACTGCGGCCGTCGTTGCCGTGCACGACCGCGGTACCCCCCACTCACAGGACGGCAGGAAGGGCCTGGAACCGATGGCTGACTCGGTCAGGGACGTGACGACATCCGGTGCCGTGCCACCGCGCCACCTAGTGCCGGCCGGCGCCCGCGTGGACGTCGGCGACGTCACCACCCGCTACCTCCTCTACGGGCTTCTGCCGGGCTGGTTCGTACCCGGTCTCGCCGACTGGGCGATGCACCGGCGCACCCGGATCGAGGACACCGCGGGCACCAAGGAGTCCCTGATCCACTCGCTGATGATGGCCGAGGTCGGACTGCCGATCGCGCTCACCCTGCGATACGAGGTCAACCCGCTGCTCCTCGCCGTGCAGTTGGGCGGCGCCGCCTTGCACGAGGCGACCGCGCTGTGGGACGTGCGCACGGCCGTGGACAGCGACCGGGAGGTGAGGCCCCTCGAACAGCACATCCACAGCTTCCTGGAGTCGTTGCCGTTCGCCGCGCTGGCGTCGCTGATGTGCCTGCACTCCGACCAGGTGAGGTCCCTGCTGCGCGGTGGCCGCGGCGACAGGCACGCCTGGCGCCTGGTGCGGCGACGGCGGCCGCTGTCGCCGGGCTACCTCGCGGGTGTGGCCGCGGCGATCGGCGGTTGTGTGCTGCTGCCGTACGGCGAGGAGCTGCTGCGCTGCCTGCGGGCGGCCAGGGCGAGGAAGGCGGGCGAAGCCGCGCCCGCGAAGAGGACCGGCAAGGAGCGCGCCCGGGCCGAGGAGCCCGTGGGCGCGCGGTGAAAGGACGTGGAACCATCATGCGCATCGCATTTCTGACCGCACCCGAGGGCGTCGAGCAGGTCGAGCTCACCGAGCCCTGGAAGGCGGCGAAGGACGCCGGTCACGAGACCGTGCTCGTCTCGACGAAGCCGGGAGAGATCCAGGCGTTCAACCACCTGGACAAGGCGGACACGTTCCCCGTCGACGCGGTCGTCGGGGACACCTCCGCCGACTCCTTCGACGCCCTCGTCCTGCCGGGCGGCGTGGCCAACCCGGACTTCCTGCGGATGGACGAGAAGGCCGTGGCCTTCGTCAAGGACTTCTTCGAGCAGGGCCGCCCGGTGGCCGCGATCTGTCACGCGCCGTGGACGCTGGTCGAGGCCGGTGTCGTACGGGACCGGGTGCTGACCTCGTGGCCGAGCCTGCGCACGGACATCGGCAACGCGGGCGGCACCTGGGTGGACGAACAGGTGAAGATCTGCGACCACGGCCCGAACAAGCTGGTCACCAGCCGCAAGCCGGACGACCTGAAGGCGTTCTGCGAGACGTTCCTGGACGTGTTCGCGCAGGAGACCGCCTAGCCGGTGCGGGACCGCCCGGCCGGTGCGGGGACCACCCGGCCGGTCCGGGCGGGCGGAGCCCGCCGGCACGCCGCAGGAAGCGCACCGGCGGACACGATCCGGTTCAGCGGACGGTCCGCGATCCGGTTCAGGTGCGGGGAGTCGCCGACTCCCCGCATCCGCGTTCCCGGGCCCCTTCGCGGGTGCGGCTCGCGGCGACCGTGCGCCGCGGGTTCCGGCGCAGATATTCGCCCTCGAGCTGGGCCATGCGCTCGTTGTGGGCCCGCAGCGCGTCGTTCGAGCCGTACAGCAGCGTGTCGTGACGCGTGCGGTGGATCGTCTCCAGCTCCTTCATCAGCTGCTGGTCGTCCAGCCGGCCCGGGTCGACTCCGGTCATGGTGTTGCCCCGCTCGTCGTGTTCGTTCATGCGGTCCGGGTACCCGCCCGGCGAGCACTGCCACCGAACGGCATCCGGGAGGGACGCCATGGATCTCGCCTTTCTGAATCCACTGTACGAACACCCGGGCCCCTGGGCCTCCGTGTACGTCGACACCTCCCGGCGCACGGAGGACACCGCGCACGAGCTGCACCTCACGGCTCAGGCGATGGGCCGCGAGCTGTCCCGGCAGGGCGCGGACGAGCCCACCTGCCGTGCGGTGGAGGCGGCGATCGAGGACCTGCGCCACTCCCCCGACCCGCACGGCCGGGCCCTGTTCGCGCGGGGCGGCACGGTCGTCCTGGATCCGCCGCTGGCGCGTCCGCCGCAGGGCGGCAGCTGGGCCGAGTGGGCGCCGCTGCCCCGGGTCGCGCCGCTGCTGGAGCTGGCGGGCGAGGACCCGGTGGCGATCGTGGCGTACGTGGACCGCAAGGGCGCGGACTTCGAGCTGCGCAGCGCGCTGGGCCGGGAGAGGGCCGGCACCGTGGTGGGCCGGCAGTGGCCGGTGCACCGCACCAGCAGCGTCGACTGGTCGGAGCGGCACTTCCAGCTGAAGGTGGAGAACACCTGGGAGCACAACGCGGCCGAGATCGCGGACGCGCTCAGCGTGTGCCAGGAGGAGAGCGGGGCCGATCTGCTGATCATGGTCGGTGACGACCGGGAGCGGCACGAGGTGTGCAACCGGCTGCCCAAGCGGCTGCGGGGCCGGGTCGCCGAGTCCTCCCACGGCAGCGGCAGCAGGCTGCTGGACGAGGACGTGGAGCGGATCCGCGACGAGCACGTGCGGCAGCGCGTGGCGGCGGAGCTGGACCGGTTCCGGGCCGCCCGCGCCCCCGACGACGAGGGCCGTGCGGGTGCCGTGGAGGGCGTGCCCGCGCTGGTCGAGGCGGCCCGTGAGCACCGGCTCGAGGAGCTGCTGATCACCCCGGACGGGCCGGACAACCACCGCGAGGTCTGGATCGGCGAGGACCCGGACCAGCTGGCGGTGCGCCGTACGGAGCTGAAGATCCTCGGCGAGCAGCACTCCTGGTCGGCCCGCGCCGACGACGCCCTGATCCGCTCCGCGGTCACCACGGACGCCACCGCGCTGTCCCTGGCCCCCGCGACCGATCCCGGGGAGCCCGGGGAGCCCGGCGCCCCTGGCCAGGTCGGCCGGGCGGACCGCTCGGGCGAGGACACGCCGACGGGCGGCCTGGGCGCGGTCCTCCGCTGGAAGTAACCGCCCGACGCGGCACGCCCGACGCGGCGGGGCCCGGCACGGTCCGACGCGGCGCCGCCCGACGCGGGCCGGCGCAGGGCGGGCGGTGGCCCGCCCTGCCGTCACCGGGCGCGTTCGACCCGGCGTTCGTCCCAGACCGGTTCCGGGGTCTCCCGGATCCGGCCGTCCGCGCCGAAGACCAGGTAGCGGTCGAAGGAGCGCGCGAACCAGCGGTCGTGGGTGACGGCGAGGACGGTGCCCTCGAAGGACTCCAGGCCCTCCTGGAGCGCCTCGGCCGACTCCAGGTCGAGGTTGTCGGTCGGCTCGTCCAGGAGGAGGGCGGTGGCGCCCGCCAGTTCCAGCAGGAGGATCTGGAAGCGGGCCTGCTGGCCGCCGGAGAGGCGGTCGAAGGCCTGCTCGGCCTGGCCGGTCAGCTCGTAGCGGCGCAGCCGCGACATCGCGGCGCCGCGGTCCTGCGCGTGCTCCTCCCACAGGATGTCCAACAGGGTGCGGCCCCGCAGCTCGGGGTGGGCGTGGGTCTGCGCGAAGTGCCCGGGGACCACGCGTGCGCCGAGCTTCCACTGCCCGGTGTGCGCCACGTCCTCGCCGGCCAGCAGCCGCAGGAAGTGGGACTTGCCCGAGCCGTTGGAGCCGAGGACGGCGACCCGCTCGCCGTAGAAGACCTCCAGGTCGAAGGGTTTCATCAGGCCGGTCAGCTCCAGGTTCGCGCAGGTGACCGCGCGGACGCCGGTACGGCCGCCCTTCAGGCGCATGCGGATGTCCTGCTCGCGCGGCGGCTCCGGGGGCGGCCCCGCCTCCTCGAACTTGCGCAGCCTGGTCTGCGCGGCCTGGTACCGGGAGGCCAACTCGTGGCTGATGGTGGCCGCCTGACGCAGACTCAGCACCAGCTTCCTCAGCTGGGCGTGCTTCTCGTCCCAGCGCCGGCGCAACTCCTCGAAGCGGGCGAAGCGTTCGCGCCTGGCCTCGTGATAGGTGGCGAAGCCGCCGCCGTGCACCCAGGCGTCGGCGCCGCCGGGCCCGGGTTCGACGGAGGCGATCTTCTCGGCGGCGCGGGCGAGGAGTTCGCGGTCGTGGGAGACGAACAGGACCGTCTTGCGCGTCTCCCGCAGCCGCTCCTCCAGCCAGCGCTTGCCGGGCACGTCGAGGTAGTTGTCCGGCTCGTCCAGCAGCAGGACCTCGTCGGTGCCGCGCAGCAGCGCCTCCAGCACCAGCCGCTTCTGCTCGCCGCCGGACAGGGTGCGCACCTGCCGCCACTGCGCCTTGTCGTAGGGCACGCCGAGGGCTGCGGTGGTGCACATGTCCCACAGGGTCTCGGCCTCGTAGCCGCGGGCCTCCGCCCAGTCGGCGAGGGCCTGAGCGTAGGCGAGCTGGGCGGCTTCGTCGTCGACGGTCATGATGGCGTGCTCCGCCTTGTCGACCGCCTCGGCCGCCTCGCGGATACGGGGCGGGGCGACGGAGACGAGAAGATCCCGTACGGTCGTCTCGTCCCGTACGGAGCCGACGAACTGGCGCATCACGCCGAGGCCGCCGCTGACGGTCACGGTGCCGCCGTGCGGCTTGAGCTCACCGGAGATCAGGCGCAGCAGGGTGGTCTTGCCGGCGCCGTTCGGCCCGACGAGGGCCACCGTGGCGCCCTCCCCCACCCGGAAGGAGACGTCGCCGAGCAGCGCCCTCCCGTCGGGAAGGTAGTACTCCAGGTGCGCGGCCTCCAGATGTCCCATGAACACGCATTCTGCGTGCGGCCCGGACGGCACGGCAAACCCTTATCCCGGCCGGGACAGTCCCCGCGCCGGGCGGCGGGTCCTACTCCTCCGGTACGGGGCGTCCGGTCGGGCCGCTCTCCCCGGCGGGCGACACCAGCGCGCCCGCCCAGGACAGGGCCTTCCAGCCGTCCGCCGGCGAGCCCTCAAGGATCACCACGCCGGTGTTGCGCAGGGAGTGGACGGCGGCGAAGTCCGCGTCGAGGTTGTGGGCGCGGGCGGCGGTCCACAGGCGGACGGCCGCGCCGTGGCCGACCATGACGACGGTCCGGGCCCCGCTGTCCGCCGCCTCGGCGACGACCGCGTCCAGGCGGGCCAGCGTCTGAGCCCCGCTCTCGCCGCCCGGCATGCGCAGGGCGGTGTCCCCGGCGGCCCAGGCCAGCACCGTACGCAAGTACCGCTGTCCGCGTGGCGAGTCGCCGGGCTCCATCTCCAGTTCGCCCGCGGCCACCTCGCGCAGGCCGTCGCGGACGATCACGTCCAGGCCCCGGGCGGCGGCCAGCGGCGCGGCGGTGAGCCGGGTGCGCAGCAGGGACGAGGCGTAGACGGCCTCGATGTCCTCGTCGGCGAGCGCCTCGGGCAGCGCGGCCGCCTGCCGCTCACCGAGTTCGGTGAGCCCCGCGCCCGGCGGCGCGGTGTCCAGCAGGCCGTCCAGGTTGGACGGGGTCTGACCATGGCGTACGAGGAGCAGGCGCATGCGGAGCTTTCCCGGGCGTGGGAGCCGGTTCGAGGGCCGGACGGAGGAGTGGTGCCGCTCGCACGCGTCCAGGCGCACAAGAAACGGCCACTTCAGGGTAGCGGTGCCTGTATGACCCCAGACGTCGACCTCACCGTGCCGAAGACCGGCGCCCACAGCGCCCTGAAGCGGATGCTCGCCCTGGACTGCCGGTTGTTCGAGTTCGCGGCCGGGCGGAACTGGCCGGGCGCCGGGCCCGTGCTGCCCCGGCTGAGCCGGAGCGCGAACCACGGGGTGCTGTGGTTCGCGGCGGCCGCGGCCATCACGGCCAGCCGCACCCCGCGCGCCCGCCGTGCCGCGGTCCGGGGCCTGGCCTCGCTGAGCCTGGCCTCCCTGACGATCAACACGCTCGGCAAGCGCTCGGTGCGCCGCCCGCGGCCGGTGCTGGACCCGGTGCCGATGGTGCGCCGGCTCAAGCGGCAGCCGATCACCACCTCCTTCCCCTCCGGTCACGCTGCCTCCGCGGCCGCCTTCGCGACCGGGGTCGCCCTGGAGTCGCCGGCCTGGGGAGCGGCGGTGGCCCCGGTCGCCGCCTCCGTCGCGCTGTCCCGCGTCTACACCGGCGTGCACTTCCCGAGCGACGTGCTGGCGGGCGCGGCCCTGGGCGCGGGCGCCGCGTTCGCCGTACGGGCCCTGGTGCCCACCCGGGCCCAGGCCCTGCCGCCGGCCCGGCCTCGCGCCGACGTCCCGGCGCTGCCGGGCGGCGAGGGTCTGGTGCTGGTGGCCAACAGTGCCTCCGGCAGCGCCGACCGCGCCCGCGCGCTGCGTGACGCGCTGCCGAAGGCCGAGGTCGTGGAGTGCGAACCGGAGGACGTCGAGGCCGAGTTGGAGCGGGCGGCCGGACATGCGAGGGTGCTCGGCGTGTGCGGCGGCGACGGCACGGTGAACACGGCCGCCGGGGTGGCGCTGCGCCGCGGCCTGCCGCTGGCCGTGCTGCCCGGCGGCACCCTCAACCACTTCGCCTACGACCTCGGTGTGGAGGACGCCCGCGATCTGAGCCGCGCCGTCGAGCAGGGCGAGGGCGTGCGGGTGGACGTGGGCCGCTTCGTCTCCGGACGGAGGCGGGGCGTCTTCCTCAACACCTTCAGCCTCGGCGTGTACCCGGAGCTGGTGCGCGAGCGCGAGCGCTGGTCGGAGCGGATCGGCGGGTGGCCGGCCGGGGTGCTGGCGGCCGTGCGGGTGCTGCGCGCCGACCGCCATCCGCTGGAGGCGGAGTTCGGGGGGCGGCGGCGCCCGCTGTGGCTGCTGTTCGCGGGCAACGGCACGTACCACCGCATGGGTCTGGCGCCCGGCCGCAGGCAGGACCTGGCGGACGGCCGGTTCGACGTGCGCGTGGTGCACGGGGGCCGCAGGCCCGCCCTCAGGCTGCTGTCCGCCGCGCTCGCGGGGCCGCTGACGCGCTCCCCCGCGCACGCCGCCGTCCAGGTGAGCCGGCTGCACCTGACCGGGGTCGCGCCCGGCACCCTGCTCGCCTACGACGGCGAGGTGATGGAGGTGGAAGGTGATCTGTGGCTGGAGAAGCTGCCGCAGGCGCTGACGGTGTACCGCCCGCTGCCGGCCGGATGAACCCACCCGTGGATCAGCCTCGTTGATGACCGTTGTCCAGTATGCGAAACGCGGGTCTCATCATTCGGCACGGCGGCGTACCGTGACGGGCACCGGCCGGGGGTTTCGAAGGCCTCCTGGGTGTCCCGGTACGACAGAAGGGGTTCAGTCATGCCCGAGCCGCGGGAGACGGCCGTCTACACGCACGGCCACCACGAGTCCGTACTGCGTTCGCACATCTGGCGCACCGCCGCCAACTCGGCGGCCTACCTCCTCGGTTCGCTCAAGCCCCACATGAGGATCCTGGACATCGGCTGCGGCCCGGGCACCATCACCGCGGACCTGGCCGAGCTGGTGCCCGAAGGGCATGTCACCGGCGTCGACCGGGCGCCCGGCGTGCTGGAACAGGCCCGGGCCACGGCCGTCCGGCGCGGGCTGGCCAACGTGGACTTCGCGGTCGCGGACGTGCACGCCCTGGACTACCCGGACGACACGTTCTGCGTGGTCCACGCCCACCAGGTGCTCCAGCACGTGGGCGACCCGGTGCGGGCGCTGCGCGAGATGCTGCGGGTGACCAGGCCGGGCGGGTACGTCGCCGTGCGGGACGCGGACTACGCGGCGATGACCTGGTACCCCGAGGTGGCGGGCCTGGACGACTGGCTTGATCTCTACCGGCGGGTGGCCCGCGCCAACGGCGGCGAGCCCGACGCGGGCCGCAGGCTGCGCTCCTGGGCGCTGGCGGCCGGCTGCACGGACGTCACGGCCACCTCCTCCACCTGGACCTACGCCACGGAGGACGAGCGCGCGTGGTGGAGCGGGCTGTGGGCGGACCGGACCCTGGCTTCCGCGTACGCCGAGCGGGCCACCGAGGGCGGTCATGCCACCGGGGACCGGTTGCGGGCGGTGTCGGCCGCATGGCGGGAGTGGGGGCGGCGCGAGGACGGCTGGTTCGCCGTCCTGCACGGCGAAATCCTCTGCCGCAAGCAGGTCTGATCGCGGGCCGGCGGGAGCCCTCGATCAGGGGGCGACCCGGGTGTTCACTCCCGGGGAAGCAG
Organism: Streptomyces anandii JCM 4720; assembly: GCF_014650655.1. Lineage (GTDB taxonomy): Bacteria > Actinomycetota > Actinomycetes > Streptomycetales > Streptomycetaceae > Streptomyces > Streptomyces anandii. The sequence continues at coordinate 59,016 of NZ_BMVJ01000010.1, read as the reverse complement.
CGGTCCCAGCGGCCCGAGGTCCAGGTTGAGGTCCTCGGGCCGCAGTCCGTAACGGTCGCGCAGCTCGGCCATGCGGTCCTCGAGCAGCATCAGCGTCAGGCCGATGCGCTCCTCCTGCTCCTCGGTCAGGTCACCGACGTCGAAGCGGCGCAGCGCCTGCCGTTCCATCAGCTGGCGCAGCAGTTCCACCACCGTCAGGACCAGTTTCACCAGGTCGCGTTCGACGGTGTCGGGTTCGAGTTCCAGACGCTTGCGCGCGGTCACGGCGGCTCACTGCTCCTCTAGGGCCTCGAAGGGGGACGGCACATTGGCGTTCACCGAGCTGATCAGGGCGTTGAGGTCGATGCGGACGAGGTCGACGTCCGCGATGCGCAGGGTGACGTCCCCGGTGATGACGACCCCGCCGGCCAGCAGCCGGTCGAGCAGGTCGACCAGCGCGATCTCACGGCGTTCGACGACCGTCATGCCCGCCCCTCCGCCTCTTCCCCGCCCGGTGCCTCGTCGGGCGTCTCCTCGGGCGTCTCCTCGGGCGTCTCCTCGGGCGGGGTGTCGCCGGCGAAGGAGTACGCCGCCCAGGGGCCGGTGAGTTCGACGCGCATGCCCGGGGAGTCGTCCTTCGTGCGGTCCACCAGTTCCACGAACTCCTCGGAGTGCGCGCGCGGCACGAGATAGGCCGCGTTGAGCACGTTGCGTCCGGCCGCCCCGGTGAGCGCCGCGTTCTGCGGCGGGTGCAGCCGGGTGTCCTCGGCGAACGCCGACAGCTTGCCGTGCAGCGCCGTGGCGAAGGCCTCCGCCCGCTGCCACTGGTCCTCGTGGGCCCTGCTCTCCTGCCGCCGCCGGCGCAGGTAGTCGCGGCCCGAGGCGGGCCTCGGCGCCGGCTCGGCACTCTGCCCGGCCCGTTCGCTCTCGACGTTCTCGAAGTAGACCTTGACGCCCCACTCCACTCGCCCCTCCAGGCGGTCGAGGGTCCGGCGGATGTGGTCCTCACGGGCCTCGATCATGCTGCGCACCCCGCTGTCGTCCCGGAAGACGGTGGCGAGCCGCAGCGGCAGCGGGGTGGTGACGACGGTGAGCGCGTCGATCACGCCCTGGTGGGCGCGGGCGGTGGCGGCCAGCCAGTCCAGGTCCTCCAGGTGGGCGCGCAGGGGTTCCTCGGCGAAGTCCTGCTCGGGGACCTCGCTGACGACGGCGATCAGGCCGTGGTGGGCCAGCGGTTTGGCCGGGGCGCCCGCCACCCCGGTCAACTGCGCCTGGAGCGGCGCCTCGAGGGGACGGCAGACGGCGTACACGTACCGCAGTCCTGTCATGGTGCCTCCCTGGGAAGCCTGCGGCCGGCGCTGCGGCCGCTGCCCTGCTCCAGCTCTTCCAGTCGCGCCAGCCTCTCGCGCAACTCGGCGTTCTCCCGGGCGAGTTCGTCGCGCCGGGCGCGGGAGGAGAGCGCCGGGTCGCTCTCCCACCAGTCGATGCCCATCTCCTTGGCCTTGTCCACCGAGGCGACGACGAGCCGGAGTTTGACGGTGAGCAGTTCGATGTCGAGCAGGTTGATGCGGATGTCACCCGCGATCACGACGCCCTTGTCGAGGACGCGCTCGAGGATGTCCGCGAGGTTGGCGCCGCTGCTCGGACCGCCGTACGGGTCGGGCAGCCGCCTCGGAGTCGTCATCGACGGCTCCCGCCCTCGGCGTACTCGTAGTCGTCCTCGTCCACGTCCTCCGCCTCGGGCTCAC
>NZ_BMVJ01000010.1:56416-57268 GCF_014650655.1 Streptomyces anandii JCM 4720 | reverse complement strand
CCTCGTCGGCGTCCTCCGCCTCGGGCTCGTCCCCGGACTCCTCCTCGTACTCGCCGTTCTCCTCCTCGCCGTTCTCCTCCTCGGCGTAGGGGCCCTCCTCCTCGTCCTCCTCGTACGGCTCCTCTTCCTCGTCCCGGTCCTCGCCCTCGTAGCCGGCCTCTTCCTCCTCCGGCTCCTCGTCGCTCTCCTCTCCCTCTTCGCGCTCCTCCTCCGCGAGGGCGTCCTCGTGGCTGCGGACGACCTCGCCGTCGCGGATCTCGCCGCGCCAGCCGTCCTCCGCCTCTCCCTTGAGGGTGATGAAGCGGGCGAAGTTCTTGAGGTCGAGCCGGACGCGGCGGCCCTGGGCGCGCCAGATGTTCCCGGTCTTCTCGAAGAAGCCGCTCGGGTAGTACTCCATGACCAGCAGGACGCGGGTGAGGTTGTCCTCCAGACGGTGGAAGGAGACGACGCCCTTGGTGCTGCCCTTCGCGCCCTCCGACGTCCACTGGATGCGGTAGTCGGGAACCTGCTCGGTCGTCGTGGCCTTCCAGCTGCGGCTGGACCACCAGATCTTCGCCTGCCAGTCCGAGGTGGTGTCGTCGGCGCGGCTCGCGCTCTTGACGCCCTTGGCGAAGGTGCTGAAGTCCTGGTACTGGGTCCACTGGTCGTAGGCGGTGCGCAGCGGCACGCCGACGTCGATGTACTCCATGATGACGGTCGGCTTGTTGCCCCCGCCGCCCTTGCGCTTGCCCTTGCCGCCCCCGCCGAGGTTCTTGATCGTGTCCATCACGCTGTCCTTGGCACGCGAGGCGCCGGCCTCCAGCATGGAGCGCACCGGGCCCTTGCCCTCGGCGACCTTGCGGCCGGTGTCGA
>NZ_BMVJ01000010.1:21010-56389 GCF_014650655.1 Streptomyces anandii JCM 4720 | reverse complement strand
GGGCGAGCTTGGCGAATCCGGGGCTGTTGCCCTCGGCGATGTCGTTGAGCTTGCCGGTGGTCTCGCCGAGCTTGCGGCCGAAGCCGGCCAGCAGCCGTTCCGCCTGGGCGGAGAGGTACTCCTGCACCTCCGCCTTCAGCCGGTCGGCGGCCTCGCTGTGGGCCAGCCCGGTGAGCGGGTTGTCCTTCGCCGCCCCGCCCGCGGCCTTGCCGGCGGCGGACGTCGCGGATCCGAGAGTCTCGGTCATCGGTCACCGCCACCCTTCGCCGGCCGGGACCGGGCGGCGCGGGAGGCGCCCCCGGACGCGGCCGTCTTCTTCGCGGCCGTCCTGCCCGCGGCCGCGGTGTTCTTGGCCGCCGTCTTCTTGGCGGGAGCCTTCTTCGCGGGGGGCTTCTTCGCCGCCTGCTTGGCCGGGGCCTTCTTGGCGGCCTTCTTGGCCGCGGCCCGGGCGGGTGCCTCCCTCTTCTCCCCGTCCCGGTCGTCCCGGTCATCCGGGCCGTCCCGGTCCTCGGGGGCTTCCTCGTCGGCCTCGCGGCCCTCGCGGTCGTCGTAGTCGTCGTCGTACTCGTCCTCGGCGGGGCCCTCGTCGGCATCCCCGCGGCCTTCGCGGGACTCGTCGTTCCCGTCGTCCCCGCTCTCCGGGACCACGCCGGCGAGCTGGTCGCGGACCTGCGCGGTCCGGCCGTGCAGCCGGTCGGCGAGCGCGCTCATCTGGCGTTCCACCATCGCGCCCGAGGCCGCCTTGCCCACGCCCCTGAGGTCCTGGCGCAGCTGATCCCCGATCTCCTTGAACTGCGGGTTGTCCTTGAGCTGCTGGTTCACCAGATCCGCGATCATGCGCGGACTCAGGTTCATCTTCTTGCCCGCGACAAGACTGCCCACGGCGAAGGCGAGTTTCGCCTTCTTCGTGCGTCCCAGCAGGTATCCGGCCCCTACCGCGAGGCCCAGTCCCACTCGATTCATCGTGCCGTCCCCTCACCCGTCCCCGCGCCGCCGCGCAGGCCGATCTCCAGCCGGTCCAGCAGTTCGTCCTCCTGGCGGTCGAACTCCTCCTCGGTGATCTCGCCCGCCTCCAACCGCCCCTCCAGCTGAGCCAGTTCGGCCCGGACGGTGGCCGGGTCGTAGTAGATGCGCTCCGCTTCGCGCAGCACCTGTCTGATCGCCCAGGCGCTGCCGCGCGCCGGAGCGAACGGCAGCAGCAGCACCTCCGAGATCAGTCCCATGACCTCACTCCGCTCCCGCGTCGGCTCCCGCCGCGGTACCCGCCGGCTCGGCCGGGCCGGGCTCGACGAAGCTGTAGGGCGGCAGCGGCCCGTTGACGCGCAGTTCCAGGTGGGGCAGGTCCTTGCGGGCCTGCTCGACCGCGGCCAGGAACTCCTCCGCCGATCCCCGGTCGACCAGGAAGGAGGTGTTGACGAGCCACCCGGTGGATTCCGGGCCGGCGCTGACCGCGGCGGCCGCGGGCTCCAGAGCGCGCACCACCTCGGCGGCGTCCCCGGCCTCCCGGGCCTGCACGGCGGCGGCGACCATCTCGCCGAGCCGGATCTTGTCGTCGTAACTACCGCCGCCCGAGCGGCGGTTGGACTCGGCCTGGGCCCGGATGTCGGGGTTCTCTGCCATCACCCGGTGCAGCACCGCCTCCTCGACGTGGCTGCCCTTGACGTTGTACTCGACCTTGCCGTCCAGAGCCCGCAGACGCTCGGTGTAGTGCTCGGCGCGCTCGGTGAGCACACCGCCGACGGCGTCGTCGTCGGGCGCGACGCTGCCGAACCGCATGGGCAGCACGCAGCCGCCCGCGCCGGTCTCGCTCAGCACGTTCTGGTGGGCGAGCAGGTCCTTGCGCTTGGGACGCAGGCCCTCGGGCGCGTCGCTGACCACTGCGGCCAGCTCCCCCGCCTTCAGGATGCGCACCGGCCGCGGCGGATCGCCGACACCGCCCATGCCGTCCGGCAGGGAAGGGTGCGAGGCGGCGGTGATCCCGTAGACGTAGGTGCTCACTCCTGCTCCTCCTTCCTGCGTGCCGACGTGGTCCTGCGCGCCCGCGGCCGGGACTCGGACTCGTCCGAGCTCTCGGAGCGGGCCTGCTTGAAGGCGTCGGAAACGGTCTGGGCGGCACCGGAGAGCGCACCCTTGGACTTGCCGCGCGCGCCGGACTCGGTTACCTCACCGACGATGTCGGGCAGGCCCGGGCTCTTGTGCGGCCCGGACTCGAGGTCCAGCCGGTTGCACGCTTCGGCGAAGCGCAGATACGTGTCCACGCTGGCGACGACGACACGCACGTCGATCTTCAGGATCTCGATGCCTACCAGGGAAACCCTCACGAACGCGTCGATCACCAGCCCCCTGTCGAGGACGAGTTCCAGTACGTCGTAGAGGCCGCTGCTGCCGCCTCCGCCGCCGGACGTCTGTGCCGGGACTACGGTCATGCTTGCCCTGCCTCCTTGTTGTCTCAGTGGTTGTCTCGGTCGATGTCTCGGTCGATCTCTCTGCCTGTCGCGCCGCGCGTCGGATGCGGGCGGCCTAGCGGCCGCCGTGCCGTTGCGCGTCGGAGCGTCCGCGTTCGTAGCGGCGCAGCCGCCGGTATCCGGCGAGCTGACCCTCGTCGTCGAGTTCGACCTCGTAGCTCGCCATCAGGCTCATCGTGTCGGGCACGCGGGCGAGTTCGAGCACCTCGATCTCCAGGGACCAGCCGTCGTCCGTCTGCTCGAACGACGTGACCGACTCCGGGGTCAGGTTGGTCAGCTCGGCGAACTGGGCGCGCGCCTCGCGCAGTACCTGCATCGGCCTGGGCCGGCGCGCCGTCGCGCGGTTGTCGTCTTCGGTACGTGACTCCTGAGATTCCTGTGGCTCTTGTGAATCCTGCGACTCTGATGTGTTTTTTGTATTCGCCATGGCCACCTCTTCTCTCCGTGTGGCCGCAGGTTCCATGGCCAAACCTGTACGGGCACGGGCGTGCCCGTGGACACGCCGTTCCACCTGCGCACGGCGCTGCTTGTATCAGCCACGCAGCGCGTCGAGGCGGCGCCGTGCCGGTCCCAGGGCGCGGCCCCGGCGCGGAATCCCGTCCCACGGACCGGTGCGCGCGTGCTCGACGGCGTCGGCGATGGTCCACCGCCGGGCGTCGAGGTCCGGGTCGTCGAGCTGGTCCCATGCGACGGGTGCGGCCACGGGTGCGCCGGGGCGGGCCCGGACGGTGTAGGGGGCGACCGCGGTCTGGGCGTAGCCGTTGCGCTGCACGTCCAGATAGAGGCGGCCGCCGCGGTCCTTCTTGCGGGCGGCGGTGGTGAACCGGTCCGGGTGCGCGGCGGCGAGCACGTCGGCGACGTCACGGGCGAAGGCGCGCACCTCGTCGACGTCCTGGCGCCCGTCGAGGGGCACGACGAGGTGCAGGCCGCGCGAGCCCGTCGTCATCAGGGCGGAGGGCAGCCTCAGCTCGTCCAGCAGCTCGCGCAGACGCCGGGCCGCCTCGCGCACCGGCTCGAAGTCCACGAGGTCGTCGTCGGGCGGGTCGAGGTCGAACACCATGCGGTCCGGGCAGCGGATCCGGCCGGCGCGGGACAGCCAGCGGTGCAGGGTCACACACGCCTGGTCGGCGAGGTACACGAGGGTGGCGGTGTCGTCGCACACCGTGTGCGTGACCGTGCCGCCCTCCTTGGGGACCTCGGCGCGGGTGATCCAGTCCGGGTAGGCGTCGGGCGTGTTCTTCTGCATGAACACCGGGCCCTCCGGGCCGTCCGGATGCCGTTCCAGCATCAGCGGCCGACCGCGCAGATGCGGCAGCATGTACGGGGCGACCGCCCGGTGGTAGTCGGCGAGGTCGCCCTTGGTGTACCCCGTCGCGTCGTCCTCCTCGGCCCCCGCCAGCAGGACCTTCTCCGGCCGGTGCACCGGGACCGTGCGCCGGCCGGCTCGCACCGCGCGCGGCGCACGGCTCACCGCACCACCGCCTCCTCGACCAGCAGCCGCGCGGAGGCCGCGATCGACTCGGCGTCGATGCCCGCCGCGTGCAGCTGCTCCGCGGGCGAGGCCGAGCCCGGCATCGTGTCGACGGCGAGGCGGACCAGGCGCGGTACCGGGCGGCCGTCCAGGAACGCGTCGAGCACGGCGTCGCCGAGACCGCCCTCCTCCCGGTGGTCCTCGACGGTGAGCAGGCAGCCGGTCTCCTCGGCGGCCCGCCGCAGCGTCTCGCGGTCCACCGGCTTGACGGAGTACAGGTCGATCACGCGGACGGCGATGTCCTCCCGGGCGAGCGCGTCGGCGGCGGCCAGCGCCTCGTGCAGGGTGACGCCGGCGGCGACGATCGTCAGGCGGTCGGCGCCGGAGGAGCGCAGCACCTTGCTGCCGCCCACCGGGAACTCCTCGTCCGGCCCGTAGAGCACCGGGCTCTCCCCGCGCGAGGTGCGCAGATAGCGGATGCCGTCGAGGCCGGCCATCCGCGCGACGAGCTTCGCGGTCTGGTTGGCGTCGCTCGGGTACAGCACGGTCGAGCCGTGGATCGCCCGCATCATCGACAGGTCCTCCAGCCCCATCTGGCTGGGCCCGTCCTGGCCGATCGAGACGCCCGCGTGGGAGCCGTTGAGGTTGATGCCAGAGCCGCTCACCGAAGCCATGCGCACGAAGTCGTGGGCGCGGGTGAGGAAGGCCGCGAAGGTGGACGCGTAGGGCACCCAGCCCCGACGGGCCATGCCGACCGCGGTCGCGACCATCTGCTGCTCGGCGATGTAGCACTCGAAGTAGCGCTCGGGGTGCTCCTTGGCGAAGTACTCCGCGCGCGTGGAGTCGCCCACCTCGCCGTCCAGGGCCACCACGTCGCCGCGCGCGGTGCCGAGCGCGGCGAGGGCCTCCCCGTAGGCGTCGCGGGTGGCGACCTCCTCACCCTTGTCCCAGCGGGGCAGCTCCAGGCCGCCGTCGCCGACGGGGCGGCGCGAGCGGGTGGCGGGCGGCGCGTGGACGCGCACGCGCAGGTCGCGGATCCCGCCGAGTTCCTCGATCGCCTCGTCGGCGTCCTTCACCGGCTTGCCGTGCAGTCCCTCGCGGTCCTCGGTGGCGTGGACGCCCTTGCCCTTGAGGGTGCGGGCGATGATCGCGGTGGGCTGGCCCCTGGTGGAGATCGCCTCACCGTAGGCGCGGTCGACGGCGTCCACGTCGTGGCCGTCGATCTCGACCGTGTGCCAGTCGAAGGCGCGGAAGCGGCGCGCGTAGGCGTCCAGGTCGTGGCCGTGCCGGGTGGGGCCGCGCTGGCCCAGCCGGTTGACGTCCACGATCACGGTCAGGTTGTCCAGGTGCTCGTACCCGGCGTGCTCGGCGGCCTCCCAGATCGAGCCCTCGGCCATCTCGCTGTCCCCGCACAGCACCCACACCCGGTAGTCGGCGTGGTCGAGCCGCTTGCCGGCCAGCGCTATGCCGACGCCGATGGGCAGCCCCTGGCCGAGCGAGCCGGTGGCCGTCTCCACCCACGGCAGCCGCTGCGGGGTGGGGTGTCCCTCCAGCCGGCTGCCCAGCTTGCGGAAGGTGAGCAGCTCCTCGTCGTCGATGGCCCCGGCCGCCTTGTAGGCGGAGTACAGCAGGGGCGAGGCGTGTCCCTTGGACAGGACGAAGCGGTCGTTGCCGGGGTGCTCGGGGTGGTCGAAGTCGTAGCGAAGGTGGTGGGCCAGCAGTACGGCCATCAGGTCCGCGGCGGACATGGAGGACGTCGGGTGCCCGGAGCCCGCCGCTGCGGCGGCCCGCACGCTGTCCACGCGCAACTGCTGCCCGAGGTCGACGAGTTCGGCGGTGTCCATGAGTCTCCTTCGGTCTCCTGCGTCGGATCAGTCGTCACGTTCGACGGGGCCGGGGGCGGGGTGGTGGGGGTGCCTGCGCTTGTCACGCCCGGAGCGCGCGGGCGCCCCGGACCGGCTCTTGGCCCGCTCACGGCCCGGCTGCTTCTTGGCCCGCTCGGGGCCGGGCTGGTTCTTGGCGGGTTCGCCGCCCGGCTGGTTCTTGGCGGGTTCGCCGCCCGGCTGGTTCTTGGCGGGTTCGCCACCCGGCTGGTTCTTGGCGGGTTCGCCACCCGGCTGGTTCTTGGCGGGTTCGCCACCCGGCCGGCTCTCGGTGCCGGTGGATTGGTTCGCGGATGCCTGGCCCGGGCCGCCCGGTACGCGGGCCAGCTCCGGGGAGGACGACTCCAGCGGCACCGACCAGGACCGTACGAGACCCAACTGCACGGACTGGCGCGGCAGTACGGCGTCCAGCAGCCAGTCCGCGGCCACCCGGACCCGGTTGCCGGGCATCGCCGCCAGGTGGTAGCCGCGGGTCACCGCGCCGGCCGCCGGGCCGGACAGCGGGATGCCGAGCGGGTTGGCGGCGGCCTGCGCACCGCCGAGGTCCACCACGAAGCCGAGGTCGCGGTGGCGGTAGGGGCGCCGCTCGCCCACGCCCAGCGAGGCGGCGACGTTGACCGCGGCGACCTTCCCGTGCCGCCAGGCGTGCTGCGCGGTCATCGGCGTGAACTTGCCCGGGTTGTTCAGGTCGGGCACGGCCGCCGCGTCACCGCAGGCGAACACCTCCGGCCGCCCCGGCACCTGGAGATACGGGTCGACGACCAGCCGCCCCCGCTCCAGGGGTTGACCCGTGCTCTCCACCAGCGGATCGGGCCGTACCCCCACGCACCACACCAGCGTGCGGCTGGGCACGAACTCGCCGTCCGTCAGCAGTACCCCGTCGTGCTTGGCCTCCTTGACGGAGGTGCCCATGCGCACGTCCACGCCGCGCTCGCGCAGCACCCGGTCGGCGGTGGCCGAGAGCCGTTCGTCCATCTCGGGCAGCACCCGGGGTGCGATGTCCAGCAGCATCCAGCGCGGGCTCATGCCCTGCCGCAGCGGGTGCTTGCGCACCTGGGCGTCGGTGTACATCTTGCCGTGCGCGGCCACCTCGGTGCCGGTGTACCCGGCGCCCACCACCACGAAGGTGCAGCGGGCGGCGCAGGTGTCCCGGTCCTCGGCGGCGGCCGCGAGCTCCACCTGGCGGGTCACGTGGTCGCGCAGGTACAGCGCCTCGGGCAGTCCCCGGAAGCCGTGCGCGTGCTCGGCGACACCGGGGATCGGCAGCAGCTTGTTGACGCTGCCCACGGCCAGCACCAGCCGGTCGTAGGCGAGCGAGCCGCCGTTGCCCTCGGGGTCGGTGTAGTGCACGCTGCGGGCGTCCATGTCGACGCCGTGCGCCTCGCCGAGGACCAGCCGGACGTGGGGCAGGGTGCCGGAGAGGGAGACGGTGACCCGTCGGGGCTCCAGGATGCCGGCGGCCACCTGGGGCAGCAGCGGCAGGTACAGGAAGTAGTCGGTCGGGTTGAGCAGTGTGATGTCGGCCTTGCCCCGGGACATGCGGGACAGGGTCCGGGCCGTCCGGTAGCCGGCGAAGCCGGCACCGACGATCACGATGCGGGGTCGACTCACGGTTCGCCTCCGGCGCGGTCGCGCAGCTCGTGCGGCTGCTGCAGCTGGTACAGCTCGTGCGGAACCTCCCGCGTCCCCCTGGCCCGGGCGTCCAAACGTGCGCGGGGGGTGCTGGCCCGGATTCCGGCGGGGCGGGGCTCTCGTCGCGGTTTCCGGCGGTACGGGCGGGAAACCCGGTGGGGCGTTCCACCCCGACCACGTCATGGAGGCACACCCCCATGCCCGAGTACGGCTACTTCCTCTCGTGCGAGCAGTACGGGCCCGCCGAGCTGATCGAGCAGGCACGGATGGCCGAGCAGGCCGGCTTCCAGGCACTGTGGATCTCCGACCACTACCACCCCTGGAACGACGCGCAGGGGCAGAGCCCGTTCGTGTGGTCCGTGATCGGCGCGCTGTCCGAGGCGGTGTCCCTGCCCATCGAGACCGCCGTGACCTGCCCGACCGTGCGGATGCACCCGGCCGTCGTGGCGCAGGCCGCGGCCACCAGCGCGGTGATGACCGGCGGCCGCTTCCGGCTCGGCGTCGGCAGCGGCGAGGCGCTCAACGAGCACATCCTGGGCGATCACTGGCCGCCCGCGCACGTCCGCCTGGAGATGCTGGAGGAGGCGATCCAGGTGATGCGGCGGCTGTTCACCGGCGAGGAGGTCAGCCACCACGGCACCCACTACACGGTGGAGAACGCGCGGCTCTACACGGTGCCGGACGAGCCGGTGCCGATCGACGTCTCCGGCTTCGGTCCGGCCGCGACCCAGCTGGCCTCCCGGGTCGCCGACGGCTACATCACGGTGATGCCGGACGCGGCGATGGTGGAGCAGTACCGCAAGGGCGGGGGCGGCGGGAAGCTGGTCAGCGGCGGCACGAAGGTCTGCTACGGCGCCGACAAGGACGAGTGCGTGCGCACCGTCCACCGGCTGTGGGCCAACGAGCAGTTGCCCGGCGAGCTGGGTCAGGTCCTGCCCTCGCCGAAACACTTCGAGCAGGCGCAGCAGCTGGTCACCGAGGACATGGTGCGCGAGAACCGGGTGTGCGGGGACGACGTCGACGAACACGTCGCGGAGCTCAAGGGGTTCGCGGACGCGGGCTTCGACCGGATCTACGTCAACCAGATCGGCCCGGACCACCGAGGCTTCTTCGACTTCTACCGCACGAAGGTGCTGCCGCAGATGTGAGCGGACGCGGACGGGGCCTCACCCGCTTTCCGCGGGTGAGGCCCCGTCACGTCTCCGTGAACGTCTCCGTCAGTCGGTGCCGCCGACCGGTCCGGCCGGAGGGGCGGGCGGGACCGGCGGCACGGGCGGGTACGCGGTGCCACCGCGGGCGTGGCCGTGGCCGGTCGCGAGGCCGTCGGCGTGCCCGGGCGAGGGCCGGGGCGCCGACGCCGAGTGATCGGAGGGGGCCGAGTGATCCGAGTGGGCCGACGGCCGGGCCGCGGCCCGCAGCGCGTAGGCCACCGCGCCCAGGATCGCCGCGGTGATCAGCGCGGCGGCCCAGCCGGGCAGCCCGATGGCGAGGGCCAGTCCCACGGCGAGCGCGACGGCCGCGCCCGCGTACAGCGCGGCCGCGCCGGATCCGGCGTACAGCATGGCCGTGCGGCGCTGTCGGCGCGTCTGCTCACGCAGCTCGTCGCGCACCGTCTCACGGGCCACCTGCGCCAGTTCGTCGACCAGTTGCCTGTCCAGGTGTTCCAGATGATCCAAGCGCTCCATGCGAAGCGGGTACCCGCACAGGCGGACGTGTAACGGGGCGTCAGCCACGCCGGCCCGGTCCGCGTACCCGGTACGGGCCCTCCCGGTCCGCTCAGGACGAGGGCGGGCGCATCCGGAACTCGTAGCGCTCGGGCAGCTCACCGCCTTCGGCCCGCTCCCAGACCTGGCCGATCCGCTCGTCGCCCTCGCGCAGGTCGGCGACCTCGAAGCCCTCGTCGAAGATGGCCCGTGCCCGCTCGGGCCGCCCCTCGGCGAGCAGCAACTCGGCCTCGAGCAGCCGGAACCGGCCCCGCGCCCGGGTCTCCGGGTGCACCCGCTCCCACACCGTGCGCGCCCGCTCGGGCCGGCGCACCTTGAGAAGTGCCTCGATGACCTCGCGGCCGAGCGCGGCGGTGGCCGCCGTCCACTGCTCGCCGTCCCGCCGCTCCTGGCACAGGTCGTCGAAGGCCTCCGCGTACCGGTCGGCGGCCCGCTCGTGGTGGCCGGCCTCCTGGTCCGCGACGGCCAGGCAGCGCAGCAACGGCCAGAGCGACGGGGCGAGTTCGAGCGCCCTTTCCCAGCTGCGCACGGCCTGCGCGCGGTCGCCGGCCCGCCACTGGGCGATGCCCAGGTGGTACTCGGTGAGCGGGGTGGCGGGCGCCGTCTCCAGCATGTCCCGCCAGTGCGGCGCCACGAGGCTCTCCCCGGGCGGCCGGACCCGGCGCGGCTCGGGGAACGAGCCGGAGCGCAGCAGCTCCCGCCAGGGCTCCTGCGCCTCGCCGATGGTGGACTCGGCGAAGGGCGTGCCGGGCAGTTTCCAGTCGCCGCGCAGCACTTCGAGGGCGCCCCAGCCTGATCCGGTGTGCAGGATCTCGCCGGGTTCGGCGTCGGCGTGCGGCCTCCAGGCGGCGTAGGCGGCGTCGACGTCGGCGCGGGGCAGGGCGGCGTCGAGGTGGGCCTCGGTCCGCGCGACGGCGCTGTCCCACTCTCCGCCCGGCGGCGGTGCGTCCAGCGGGCCGTACGCCTCCAGCCAGGCCACCTCGGTGCCCGCGGCCAGCGGTACGTGCTCGAGCTGGGTGCGGGCGAGGCCGGCCTGGATCTCGCAGTAGCCGCCGGTGCCCGGTTCGGTGAGCCACTCCTGCCAGCGCCGGCCGCCGGGACCCGAGCCCCAGACGAACAGCTTGCGTCCGCGCAGCACGTCGGTGGATGTCTGCACCAGGCCGTGGCCGTGCTCGTCGAGCGCGGCGATCCAGCGGCGCCGCCCCTCGGGCACCTCGTAGAAGTAGTCGGCGGGATGGACGCTGTTGAGGGGGTACGTCCGGTCCACGCCGTCGTACGAGGGGACCGGCACCCGGCGCAGCCGGCGCTCGTAGCCGATGGGGGCACCTCCCACGCCGTCAAGGCAGTGGGGGAGCCAGGCCTCGTCGGCGGGTGCGAGGACCCGGCGCTCCTCGGGCACGGCGGTGTTCGACCACCAGTAGGTGGGCGTCTCCCGCTCGTGCGGGTTGCGGATGCGGACTCCGACGTAGAGGAAGTCGGAGCCCTCCGGCAGCCACAGGTCGACCTGGAAGGGCAGGTCGCGCAGCCGCTCCCACTCCCACAGGCGCAGCATCTGCCCGCCGTCCGGGGCGGGGACGCGGGCTGCGTGCAGCGGGGAGCAGGAGAGGGTGGTGTGGCCGGTGGCGCCTATGTTCCACTCGATGCCGCCGGAGTACCAGGCTCCGTTGAGGGCGAAGTTGGCGGGCTGGAGCACCGGGTTGCGGTAGAGGAGTTCGCGTCCGGTGGGCTTGTGGACGAGGGAGGCGACACGGCCGCCGAGTCCGGGCAGCACGGTGGCGCGCAGCCGGTCGTTCTCCAGGACGAGGGCGTCGACGGGGCGGGGTTCGCGGTCCCTGCCGTAGCCGTCGCGGACGCGCACGGGCAGCAGGCTGTGCAACGGCGCGTAGCCGACCTGCCGCGCCATGTCGCGGGGAAGGCCGTCCCTGTCACGGTCCTCGATGCGGTGCATCTCGTCGAGCGGGCGCAGGGCGGGCAGGGGGTTGTCGGGGCCCAACTGTGCGGCGGGCAGCGTCAGTACCTCACGTCGGATCGTCGTCACGATGACCATGGAACCCGGTCGGGGGTGAGCCGGCCAGGGGCGGGACCGGTCAGGATTGCGCAAAGGCGGCGTTCGGGACCCGGCGGAAATTCCGTGGGCGGTGCGGCGCGGGGGCCGTAGAGTCGGCCCCCGCGCGACGTGTACCGATGTGTAGCAGTGCCGGGGAGTACGGAAGCCGATGAGCGAGCAGCACACCTACCGGGTGATCGTCAGGGGAACCTGGGACGGACTGACCGAGGAGGCGCGGGCTGGGCTGCTCGCGGAGGCGGACGGCCACGGGCTGACGAGCATGCGGTTCACCGAGGAGGGCTCGCTGACCTACGAGTCCTCGCCGCTGAAGCACTTCTCGATGCGCTTCGTGGTGGTGTGCGACGCCGAGGACGGCGAGGAGATGGCGGCGGCGATCGCCGAGGACCGCGCCGAGACGTCCTTGCGCGGCCTCGGCTACGGCTTCGGCCCGCTGAAGTCGACCGTCACGGACCTCGACACAATGAAGATCAACTTCAAGCCGGCGTCCCGGCGCTGATCGCGCACCCCTCGGCTCTCGCCAAGTGCCGTGGCCTCGCGGTCAGCGCAGGGCCGGCTCGTCGAGGGTCAGCCTGCCGGCGTCGGCGTCCAGCTCGGCGGCGACGCCGAAGGGTATCGTCACCGCGCCCTCGCAGTGGCCGAACCCGAACTCCTCGGCGACCGGGACACCGAGTCCGCCGAGCCGGTCGGCGAGCAGCGCGCGCACCGCGCCGGGGGTGTCGCAGGCCTGCCACGAGCCGAGCAGCACCCCACGCACCCCGTCCAGCCAGCCGGCGCGCAGGAGCTGGGTGAGATACCGGTCCAGCCGGTAGGTCTCCTCGCCCACGTCCTCCAGGCAGAGCAGGCCGCCCTGGGCCGAGGGCCGCGCGTGCGGGGCGCCCAGCTCGGCGGCGAGCAGCGCCAGGCAGCCGCCGAGCGTGATCCCCCGCGCCCGGCCGGGGACCAGGGCGGTGCCGCCGGAGGCGATCGTACGGACCGTCTCGGGCGCGAACAGGGTCGCTCTGAGGTGGTCCTGGGCTCGTGCGTTCTTCACGAAGTCGATGCCGGCCGCCATCGGCCCGTGCAGCGTGACCAGGCCGAGGCGGGCGGCGAACGCCTCGTGCAGCGCGGTGATGTCGCTGAAGCCCACGAACACCTTCGGTCCCGCCGCCCGCATCGCGTCCCAGTCGAGCAGGTCGGCCATGCGCTGCGCGCCGTACCCGCCCCTGGCGCACAGCACCGCGTCCACCGACGGGTCGCACCAGGCGCTCTGCAGATCGGCGGCGCGGTCGGCGTCCGTGCCGGCCAGATAGGCGAACGTGCCGTGCCGGTCCAGCACGTGCGGGGCGACCACCGGGTCCAGGTCCCAGCCGCGCAGCACGTCGAGTCCGGCCTGCAGCCGCTCCTCGGGCACCGGCCCGCTGGGCGCGACCACGGCCACGCGCGCGCCGGGGGCGAGCCGGCCGGGGCGCCGGAGTTCCTTCACGTGACGAGCTCCAGGGTCGGGATTCCGGCCGGGGCCAGGCCGAACACCTGAGCGTACAGCGACAGCTCGGACTCCAGTACACGCACCATGGTCTCCGCCCGTCGGAAGCCGTGCCCCTCGCCCTCGAAGGCGAGGTACGCGTGCGGCACCCCACGCCCGGTCATCCGGGCCAGGAACCGCTCGCACTGGGCCGGCGGGCAGATCACGTCGTCCAGGCCCTGGAGCAGCAGGAAGGGCGCGGTGATCCGGTCGGCGTGCTCGGCGGGCGAGCGCTCCGCGTACCGCTCGGGCACCTCGGCGAGGGGTCCGACCAGGGTCTCCAGATACCGGGACTCGAAGTCGTGGGTCTCCCCCGAGCCCCAGCCGGTCAGGTCGAGGATCGGGTAGAGGATGGTGCCGCAGGCGTAGACGTCGGTGGCGGTCAGGGAGGCGGCCGCGGTCCAGCCGCCCGCGCTGCCGCCCCTGATGGCGAGCCTGGCGCGGTCGGCGGTGCCCTCGTCGGCCAGGGCGAGGGCGACGGCCGCGCAGTCCTCCACGTCGACCACGCCCCACCGCTCGCGCAGCCGGTCGCGGTACTCCCGGCCGTACCCGGTGGAGCCGCCGTAGTCGACCTCGGCCACCCCGATGCCCCGGGAGGTGAAGTAGGCGATCTCCAGGTCCAGCACCAGCGGGGCCCTGCTGGTGGGCCCGCCGTGCGCCCACACCACGTACGGCGGCAGCTCACCCTCGGGCGCCACGCAGCCGGGGTTGCGGGGCGGGTGGACGTGGGCGTGGATCTCGCGGCCGTCCGGTCCGGTGAAGGTACGGATCAGCGGCTCCGGGTAGTACGCCGGGTCGACCGCGTCCTCGTGAGCGGCGCCGATCACGCGGGTCCGGCCGGTGCGGGTGTCCAGCTCGACCACCTCGTGGGCGCTGTGCGGGCCCGCGCCCACCGCGACCACCCGCTCGCCGCGCACGGCGAGGGTGGCGTCGAACTCTGTCCAGGGGCCGGCCGCGTCGACGACTTCGCCGGTCTCCGGGTCGAGCACACCGAGTGCGGCGGCGCCCCGGCCGTGCAGCACGGCCACCGTCCCGTCGTCCAGCGGCGCGAACCAGCGCTGGCCCAGCTTCCACAGCGGTCCGCCGAACTCCTCCTCGCGCGGGCACAGCGGCTCGCCGTCGCGGTGGAGGTTCCACCAGCCGCCGCGGTCGCTCACGTACAGCAGCGAGCCGCCCGGGGCCCACTCCGCCTGGGCGATCGACTCCTCGGGGCCGCCCGCCACGACCTCGGGCGCGGACAGGGCCCCGTCCTCGCCCACTTGGGCCAGCAGCAGCTCCGTGCCGTCCCACGGCATGCGCGGGTGGTCCCAGGCGAGCCACACCGCGCTGCGCCCGTCGGGCGAGAGCCGGGGACCGGTCACGAACCGGTGGCGGTCGTCGGTGAGTTCGCGCACCGCACCGCGGTCGGCCGCCGCCGAGCCGTCCAGGGGTACGGCGGCCAGGACGCGCCGTACGTCGCCGGGCCCCTCGCCGGTGAACTCCTCCAGCACGCACCAGACCTCGCCCGGGCCGTCCGCGTCGCCCCGGCCGGGCAGCACCTGAGGGTCCGCCCAGCGCAGCCCGCCGCCCACGGCGGAGACGGGTGTCAGCGGGAGCGGCTCGCCGCCGGGCTGCCACCGGTAGAGCCTCTGGTCGGCGAAGTTCACGAAGACCAGCAGGGGTTCGCCACCGCGCACGGCGCCCGCCCAGGGCCGACCGCCGTACTCGATGACGCGGCTGCGCACGTTCCACGGAGCCGGCAGGGGGAACTCCTCTGTGCCGTCGGTGCGCCGCCGCACCAGCGCCCGCCGGCCGCCCTCCGCCGGGCGGGGCTCGGTCCACCACACCTCGTCGCCGACGAAGCCCACGAACTCCGGCTTCCCGCCGTGCGCGGCGGCCAGCTCCGCGTCGACGGGCGAGGGCCACGAACCGTACGGCAGGATCCGCACCTCCGGCTTCACCGCCGGCTCCCCGACAGCCGTCTCCTCCACCGTCCCCTCCCCCATCTCTCAGGCCGTCCGCAGGAAGCGGTCGAGGACGCGGACGCCGAAGTGCAGCGCCTCGACGGGGACGCGTTCGTCGACCCCGTGGAAGAGGGCGTGGTAGTCGAAGCCCTCGGGCAGCTTCAGCGGCGAGAAGCCGTACCCCGTGATGCCGAGCCGGGAGAACTGCTTGGCGTCGGTGCCGCCCGGCATGCAGAACGGCACCACGTGCCCCTCGGGCGCGAACGCCTCGACGGCGGCCCGCATCGCCGCGAAGGCCGGGGAGTCCACGGGCGCCTCGAGGGCCACCTCGCGGTGGTGGAACTCCCAGTCGACGTCCGGGCCGGTCAGCTTGTCCATGGTGGCCCGGAACTCCTCCTCGCCGCCGGGCAGATACCGCCCGTCGACGTGGGCCACGGCCTCCCCCGGAATCACATTGATCTTGTAACCCGCGTCGAACATCGTGGGGTTGGCGCTGTTGCGCAGGGTGGCCTCGACCAGCCGGGCGGCCGGTCCGAGCTTGTCGAGCAGGCTGTCCACGTTGCGCAGGTCGGCCTCGACGCCGTACAGGGCGGCGAGTTCGGTCAGGGCCGCGCGCACCGTGGGGGTGAGCCGCACCGGCCACTCGTGGGCGCCGATCCGGGCGACGGCGGCGGCGAGCCGGGTGACCGCGTTCTCCTTGTTCACCCGGGAGCCGTGTCCGGCCCGGCCCCGTGCGCTCAGCCGCAGCCAGGCGGTGCCGCGCTCACCGGCCGCGATGGGGTAGATCTGCCGGCCGGCGCCGTCGTGGAAGGTGAACGCGCCGGACTCGCTGATGCCCTCGGTGCAGCCCTCGAACAGCTCCGCGTGCTCGTCGGCGAGGAACCCCGAGCCGTCCTCGGCGCTGGCCTCCTCGTCGGCGGTGAAGGCGATCACCAGGTCCCGGCGCGGCCGGACGCCCTGCCGGGCCCAGGCCCGCACCACGGCCAGGATCATCGCGTCCATGTTCTTCATGTCGACCGCGCCCCGGCCCCACACCACGCCGTCGCGCACCTCCCCGGAGAACGGATGCACGCTCCAGTCCCCGGCCCGCGCCGGCACCACGTCCAGGTGGCCGTGGACGAGCAGGGCGTCCGCCGACGGATCGGAGCCCTCGATGCGTGCGACGACGTTGGTCCGCCCCTCGGTGCGCTCCAGCAGCAGGGGCTCCAGGCCCGCGCCCGCCAGCTGCTCCGCGGCGTACTCGGCGGCCGGGCGCTCACGGCAGTCGCCGCCGCCCCGGTTGGTGGTGTCGATGCGGATCAGGTCGGAGGTGAACGTGACGACCTCGTCCAGTGCCTGCGCGTCAGCCATACTGCTCCTCCACGGCGGCCGAGGCGATCGTGGTGACCGCCTTGAAGGTGCGGATTGCCTCGAACATCGTGGCGCCGGTGTACGCCACCTTGCGCTCCCCGACGCGGTCGACGCCGGGCACGACGGTGGAGGCCAGAGCCAGGTGCTCGGCGTCGAACTCCACCGCGACCGTGAACGGGCCGGCCACGACCGGCTCGTGACGGATCGCCAGAGCGGCCGCCTCCTTGGCCGCCGCGCGGATGTCGGCGGCGGTGCGGGCCGGGGTGCGGCACACGGCCGCGTACCGCGACACGTGGTCCTTGACGGCGACCTTCAGCGCCTCGGGCGCATACCCCAGGGCGTCCTCGCAGGCCACGTCGTCGCCGGTGACGAGGACCACCGGCACGCCGTACTCGGCGACCACGTGCGCGTTGAGCAGGCCCTCGCTCGCCCGTACGTCGTTGAGCCAGACACCGGTGATCTGGTTGGCGAGATAGGTGTGGGCGAGGACGCCCTCCGTGCCGGCGCCCGCGTGATAGCCGACGAAGGCGATGCCGTCCACGTCGCCGTGCTGCACGCCCTCCACCATGGACAGGGACTTGTGCCGCCCGGTGAGCATCTGCGCCCGCTCGTCCAGGTCCTCCAGGAGGAGGTTGCGCATGCTCCAGTGGGCCTCGTTGATCAGGACCTCGTCGGCGCCGCCGTCGAGGAAGCCGAGCACGGCGGCGTTGACGTCGGAGGTGAACATCGACCGGCACCGCTCCCACTGCGGTGTCCCCGGCAGCACATCGGCAGGCCAGGTCACGCCCGTGGCGCCCTCCATGTCGGCGCTGATGAGGATCTTCATGCCGCCTCACGCTACGCGGTCGCGGCGAAGCGCGGCCAGGCCTGTGGAAAACTCTCACCGGCACAGACCAATGGCGCCCCGGACACCGAGGGTGCCGGGGCGCCATGGGGCGGTTCTCAGGGGCGCGCTCAGCGCTCCAGGAAGTCGAACAGCTCCTCCCAGCGCCGGGTGATGGCGTCCGGGTCGAAGCGCCGCACGCTGCTCAGGGCCTGCTCACCCATCGTGTCGCGCAGCCGCTCGTCGGACATCAGCCGCACCAGGTGGCGGGCGAGTTCGGTGGTGTTGCCGGGGCGGGCCAGCAGGCCGTCCTCCTCGTGGGTGACGATCTCCCGCACGCCGGGCGCGCAGTCGAAGGCGACGCAGGGCACCCCGCACGCCATCGCCTCGAGCAGGACCAGCGGGAAGCCCTCGCCGCGGGAGGACTGTACGAAGACGGAGGAGGCGCGCAGCGCCCCGGGCACGTCCTCGGTCTGGCCGGCGAAGTCCACCGAGTCGTCGAGTCCGAGTTCGGCGCAGCGGGCCCGCAGTTCCGCCTCGGCCTCTCCCCGGCCGTAGATGCGCAGGGTCCAGCCGGGCTGCTTGGGCGCGGCCTCGGCCCAGGCGTCCAGGAGCAGGTCGACGCCCTTCTCGTGGGAGAGCCGGCCGATGCTGGCCACCACCTTCTCGGTGCGCGGCGACGGGGTGTCGGGCACGATGGGCAGCGGGTTCGGCATGAAGCCCATGTTGTTCATGCCCTCGCCCACCCAGCGGTCGGCGTCCTCCTGGGTGAGGGCGAGCAGGCGGTCCACGTCCTTGTAGTACTTCTTCACCCGCTCGAAGCGGGAGGACTTGCGGGCCGTGTCGAAGGACTCGTGGGTCATGCCGATCAGGGTGTGCCCGGCGGTGTCCGCGAGCGCCACCCACTCCATCGCCCACACCTGGGTGACGATGATCACGGCTCCGGGCCGGGCGGCGCGGAACAGCTGGCTGAGCCGCTCCGCGGCGCCGCGCATGTGTGCCTCGTGCCTGCGCAGTGCTGGGTCGGCGGAGCCGAGCAGCCGGCGGCGCCTCGGGCGGCCCGGTGGGCGCTGGGCGTAGAGGGTCACCGTCTTGAACGGCGGGTTCTCGCCCAGGTCCATCGGGTGGTTGGCCGGGGCGATGCCGGCGATGGTGACCCGGTGGCCGCGGCCGGCGAGCAGCCCGGCGAGCTGGGCCTGCCAGCGGCCCACGCCGCCGAGTTCGTCGACCTCGTTGGCCACGAAGATGATGTCGCGCTCGGTCATCGGGCCTCTCCCGCGGGGCCGAAGAAACGGTCCACGATCTGCGCCGCGGCGTCTCCGCGGTCGTACTCACCGTACTTGTCCACGAACTCCTTCAGCCGCGCCTCGTGCCGGGTGTGGACACCGCTGAGGTCGTCGAGCACGGAGAACAGCTCCTCCTCGGTGCGCGGGACGGGGCCCGGCGCCTCGGTGAGCAGGTCGAAGTAGGTGCCGCGGGTGTCCTCGGCGTACTCCTCCCAGTCGTGGGCGTAGAACACGATCGGGCGCTGGAGGAGGGCGTAGTCGAACATCACGGAGGAGTAGTCCGTGATCAGACCGTCGGCGAGCAGCATCAGCGGGGTGATGTCGGGCTCGGCGCTGACGTTGATGACGCGTCCGGCCACGGACGGGGGCAGGGTGAGCCGGTTGAGGTAGTGCGCGCGGACGAGCAGCGTGAAGTCGTCGCCGTAGCGGGCGGCGAAGCGCTCGACGTCGAAGGGGAACTCGAAGTCCCTTACGCGGCCGTCGGGGTGGGCGCGGAACGTCGGCGCGTACAGCAGCACGCGCCGGCCCGGGTCGATGCCGAGGCGTTCGGCGATGCGCCGTGCCTCGGGGCTGGGCTCGGCGCCCTCGCGGGTGCGGACCAGGGCGTCGTTGCGCGGGTAGCCGGTGCGCAGCAGCTTGTGCTCGGGGATGCGGTAGGCGCGGGCGAGGGTGCGCACGTCGTGCTCGCTGCGGACCACGAAGTGGTCGAAGCGGTCCAGCGCCTGCTGGTAGGCGCGCTGCTCCTGCTCGGACTGCATCCGGTAGGTGGGCTCGTCGAAGCCCATGCGCTTGAGGGCCGAGCCGTGCCAGGTCTGGATGTACGTGGTCTCGGGGCGCTTGGTCAGGCGCAGCGGGTAGCCCTGGTTGTCGATCCAGTACTCGGCCTGGGCGAGCGCCCGCAGATAGCGCCACGACCAGCGGCGGACCAGCTCGACGTCGTCGGGGAAGCCCGTGGGGCGCTCGCCGGCGTACGACCAGATCGCGGTGATCGGGGCGCCGCGGCGCTTTAGCTCCTCGTAGACGGCGCGGGGGCTGTCGCTGTACTGCTTGCCGAGGTGGCTCTCGAAGACGACCGTGCCCTTGCGCACGGGCAGCCGTGTGAGCATCCGCTCGTAGACCTGGAGCTTGCGGTCGCCGGAGTTCAGGTCGCGGCGCACGGCGCGCAGCTTGCGGTAGGCGCCCTTGGCGGCGCGCGCGGGGCGGCCGTGCAGGTTGCGCTCGACGGCGGCGCGGCCGGTGCGGGCGGCCTGGCCCTGCTGGATCAGCCGGAAGGCCAGGTGGCCCTTGGCGGACACCTGGGCCTCGATGCGGTCGGCCATGAGCCGGGTCAACCGGGGACGGACGGGCAGGTCCCGGGCGTGTTCGAGGTCGACGGTGCCGACGGTGAGCCGGCTGGTGGTGCGCTTGCCGTCCACGGTGAGGTGCAGCCGGACGTCCCACACGTCGTCGATGATGCCCAGTGGTCTCAGCCGCCGGGCCAGGGGGACCTCGGCCCGCCAGGCGATCGCGTCGCCCTCGTGGCGCGGGGTGGGCACCGGGAAGCGGAAGGTCTGCAGGCTGCGGCGCCGGGCGCGGAACTCCAGCTCGGCGGCGAGCGTGGCGTCCGGGGCGATGGTGTGCAGCGGGTTGACGATCTCGCCTGCGAGGACCAGGTCGCCGCCGCGCGCGGTGTACTCGGTGAGCTGGTTGCGCAGGAACATCGCGTCGACCGGCTTGGCGTGGTAGCCGAGGGTGGTGACGTCGAGGACGGCGCGCATCTCGGGGTCGTCGAGGTAGCGGTCGGTCCAGTAGATGCGGCCGTCGTGCTCGACCAGGGGTGCGGAGATCTTGTTGCGGTTGATCAGCGTGTCGATGGCCGGCATGAGGTCGGTCCAGTCCTCGCGCAGCAGCAGCTGGGCGCAGATGGCGTGGACGCGGTCGAGCTCGGCGTAGGCGGCCTCGGGGAAGTCCTGCACGTAGCCGCGGGCGAGCTCGGCGAAGCCGTGCCGGTAGTCGTTGTCGAGGAAGGGCAGTTCCCGCAGGTAGAGCACGAGGTCGTGCTTGAGGAACTTGATGTCCTTGCGCAGCTTCAGCTCGTCCTGGCCGTGGCGGTCCAGGATGGCGTCGATGCGGCGGTGGATCTCGACCCGGTCGGCGAAGTTGCGGATCTCGTTGCGCCGGTTGCTGATCGACTTGGCGGCGGTCTTCTGGACGACGTTCCAGTAGTAGACCGTGTTGGGGATCAGGGTGATCTTCTCGGCGGCCAGGTATGCCTGGGCGGAGAAGAGCAGGTCCTCGTAGTGGATGCCCCGGGGGAAGGTGAGGTCGTTGGCGAGGAGGAAGTCGCGGCGGTAGCACTTGTTCGTCGACAGGGTGTCGAAGACGAACAGGTCCGGCAGTTCGGCGACGGAGTCCAGGGTGCGCGTGCCGCGGTACAGCCACGGGTACCAGAGGACCCGCTTGTCGTGCCGGCTGTCGGTGTGAACCCGGACACACAGTCCGGAGACGAGGTCGGCGCCGGTGCGGTCGGCGGCCTCGATCATGTTGCGGCAGGCGTTCCTCTCCAGCGTGTCGTCGCTGTCGAGGAACATCACATAGCGGCCGCGGGCCACCTTGACGCCCTGGTTGCGGGGCTCTCCGCAGCCTCCGCTGTTCTCGGGGAGCCGGATGGCCCGGACCTTGCCGGGGTTGGCCGCGGCGAGCTTCTGCGCGACCTCGTAGGAGCCGTCCGTCGAGCAGTCGTCGGCGATGATCACCTCGACATTGCGCAGTGTTTGCTCAAGGACGGAACCAACGGCCGTCGGAAGTCGCTCTTCGTCGTTGTAGACGATGACGACAACACTGACGTCCGGATCGGGCGCGACGGTCGACACGGCCACCTCTCGTCTCTGTCCGTTCGGTCTGCGGCAGGGTGGACGTAACCCTACAGCGTGTAGGGACAGCCGAAGCCCCCACCCCCTGCAAACTACGTCAATGCGACAATACGCCGTCCCTCTGACACGCAGACCGGCCACCGCGGCGGCCGCCCTCTCACCGGGCGCGGCCCGCCACGAGCCAGTTCGACGGCAGCCGCAGCCGGCCGCCGCCGGGCGCCGACTCGGTGGTGGTCAGCGGCAGTTCGCCGTTCGCGAGGACGGTGAGGCCGGCCGCGCTCAGCAGCCGCGGCACGGCGGCGTCGGCGACCTCGCCGGGGGCTATGCCGTGCCGGAGAACGGGCGCGAGCTTCGGGGGCGCCCCGGCGGAACTCCGGGCCAGTCCGCCGAGGATCGGGCCGGCGGCCTCGGCGAGCTCCACCAGGAAGACGCGGCCGCGCTCACCGGTGAGCGTGGCGAGCGCGTCGGCCAGCGGCCGCCGGTCGTCGGGCTCGCACTGGTGCAGCACACCCCGCATGTAGACGTTGGCGTCGCCGAGCTCGGCGTGCAGGGTCTCGGCCTCGCCCTTGTCGGTGGCGTCCAGCACCCGGTACGTGGCCTGTCCGGCCGGGTCGGCACGCCGCGCGTGCTCGATGGCGGCGGTGGCGATGTCGGCGCCGAGGACGTGCGGGAAGCGCTCGGCGAGGAAGCGGGTCTGGGTGCCGTTGCCGCAGCCGAGGTCGAGCAGCGGCAGACGCGGGTCCGTGAGGTGCGGTTCGAAGAGGGGGAGGTGCACACCGGCGGTCAGCCGGGGTTCGGCGTCCCAGAACACCGCCTGAGGTTCCTCGGGCGCCTCGCGCCAGAATCCCTCCCAGGCCTGACGGTACCGACTCGTCACGCTCATGCCCAACTCCCCGGGGTGCGGCGGCGATCCGTCGTAAGTGACGGGCCAGTACGGTGTATCGCGCCCGGGTCGGGGTCACAAGCGCCCGGCGTGGTCCTCCGGTTCAGCGGCGCGGCAGGGTCAGCTCGAACCAGACCGTCTTGCCGCCGGCCGTACGGCTGGTGCCCCACTCGCGGGCCAGGGTGCTGACCACCCGCAGACCGCGCCCCGACTCGTCGCCGGGGCCGGCGCTGAGCAGCGTGGGCAGTTCGTGGTCGTCGTCGTCCACCTCGCACAGCAGGGTGTCGCCGCGCACCAGTCGCAGCTCGACCGGCCGGCCGTGGGAGTGCCGTACGGCGTTGGTGACGAGCTCGCTGACCATCAGCTCGGCGGGGTCGGCGAGCCGGGCCAGGCCCCAGGTGTGGAGCTGCTCGCGGACGGCCGCGCGGGCCCGCCCCACCTCGGCGGGATCGCGGGCCAGGCGCCACTCGGCCACGTCGTCGGGCTCGATGCCGTTGAGGCGGGCCATGAGGAGGGCCACGTCGTCCTTGCGGCCCCCGCGCGTGTTGAGGGCGCGGATGATCGTGTCGCAGGCGTCGTCCATGGAGGCGGCCGGGTGGGCGGCGGACTCGCACAGCGTGGCGAGCCCGACACCGATGTCCTCGCCGCGCACCTCGACCAGCCCGTCGGTGCACATCACCAGACGGTCGCCGGGCCGCACGCGCACGCCTACCGCCTCGAAGGGCACTCCGCCGACGCCGATGGGCGCCCCGGTGGGCAGCTCCAGCAGTTCGCTGCGGCCGTCGGCGCGCACCAGGACGGGCGGGATGTGGCCCGCGTTGGCCAGGCTCAGTTCGCCCGCGATCGGGTCGTAGACGGCGTACAGACAGGTCGCGAGGTAGGTGTCGCCGAGCCGCTGGGCGAGGTCGTCGAGGTTGCGCAGCAGCTGGGCCGGCGGCAGGTCGAGCGCGGCCATGGTCTGCACGGCGGTGCGCAACTGGCCCATCATGGCGGCGGAGTTCAGGCCGTGCCCCATGACGTCCCCGACGACCAGGGCGGTGCGCGCGCCGGGCAGCTTGACGGAGTCGAACCAGTCGCCGCCGACCCGGCCGAGCAGGGTGCCCGGCAGATAGCGGGTGGCGATGTCGCAGCCCGCCATCCGCGCCGGGATGTGCGGCAGCATGCTGTCCTGGAGGGTCTCGGCGACGCTCTCCTGGTAGGTGTACATGCGCGCGTTGTCCAGTACGAGTCCCGCGCGGGCGGCCAGTTCGGCGCCGGTGACCCTGTCCATGTCGTTGAACTCGGCCCGCTCGGGGTGGCGCAGCAGGATCATGAACCCGAGGACGACGTTACGGGCCTTGAGCGGCACGACCAGCATCGAGCGGTGGGTGATCAGCGGCCGGATGTCGCGCTTCTCGAACTGCGAGGCGATGGCGTGGCCCAACTCGGTGCTGATGCGCGGCACCAGCACGGGCTCGCCCGAGGTCATGCACTGGAAGAACGGCGTGTGCGCGGGGAACGGCATGGCCTCGCCCACGGGGACGACGTCGTCCCAGCGGCCGGGCTCGTCGGTGTGCTCCAGGGCCACCCGGTGCCACATGGTGGTCGTGTCGGGTACGCCCTCCGGGAAGCCCTCGCCGGCGACGACCTGCTCGCGCAGATAGGTGCCGGCGACGTCGGTGAAGCGGGGCACGACGGCCCGGCTCACCTCGACGATGGTGCGCGCGAGGTCGAGCGAGGTGCCGATGCGGCCGCTGACCTCGTTGAGGAACTCCAGGCGCTCGCGTACGGCGGCGTACTCCAGGTCCTCGCCCTCGTCGTCGGCCGCCTCCTCGGGCACGGGCAGGCCCTGTGCGGCGGCCAGGGCGGCCCGCTCACGGCGGGCGCGCCGTTCGGCCCGCCGGGGCACGCCCCAGTCGGGGGTTACGGGCACCCGGTCGTTCTGGCTGAACTCCAGGACGGGGTAGCCCAGTTCGAGGACCTGAGCGACGATCCTGGCGCTCTCGCCGACGCTCATGCTGGGCAGGATGTCGGGCAGTCGGCGGGCCAGGTCCTCCGCGCCGGGGAAGTCGGTGTGCAGGGCGAAGGCGGGCGCGATGCGCTCGAAGGCGGCGGCCTGGAGGGGGTCGTCGTGGTCGGCGCGGCGCAGGGCGTCCGCGTCGGCCGCCAGGACCAGCAGCCGCTCCCGGCCCGGGCCCACCAGCGGGTAGGCCCACCACAGGACGTCGAGCCGGTCCTGGCCGGGCACGGTGAGCCGGGCGCGGCCCGCTGCCGGGTAGGACAGCCGCCCGTCCAGGGAGCTCTCCAGGCCGGGCCCGAGCCCGTCGTCGCCGCCCCAGCTTCCGTACGGGGCCTCTTCGTCGTCCTCGTCCGGCAGGGCGCCGGAGACGGGCAGCAGGTCGACGGCGGGGCGGCCGATCGCCTCCTGCTTGCCGGTGCCGAACAGCCGGCGCGCGCCGGTGCTCCAGTGGGACACCAGGCCGTCGCGGTCGACCACGACCACCGCGAGCGGGACCCGGCCGGCCGCGACGTCCCCCGCCGGCACGCCGGCCGCGGCCATGTGGCCGGCCGGCATGCCCCTTTCGGTGCCACGGTCCATGGCCCAGGCCCTCTCTCCGCACGGCTCCGCAAGATCTGTTCCCCGTCCACCACGGTACGGCGCCGGCCGGTCACGGTGTGCGGCAATCACCGGAATTGACCCCGGCGCGGCCGCGGGAGCGGAAGGCGCTCCCCCGCGCGCGCGGAACTCAGTCCTCGTGCCCGAGCTGGAGATCGCGTTCCGTGCGTCCCCCGCCCGCGACCTGCAGCACCGTGGCGACCGGCGGGTAGCCGGCCGCGATCACGGTGTACTCGCCGGAGGACAGATCGACGAACCGGAACGTTCCGTCGGGTCCGGTGGTGAGGGTGTCGACGACATTGCCCGCGGCGTCGAGCAGGGTCACGCGCGCTTCCTCGACCGGACGGCCGCCGCCGGCCCGCACCGTGCCGCGCAGCACGGCGCCGCCCGCGAGCTCCACGTCCTGGCGGGTCTCCCGCGCGGCCTGCACGGTGACGGGCAGCGCGGCCGGGCGGAAGGCGGGCGCGCTGGCCGCGAGGGTGTACTCCCCGGCGACCAGCTCGGTGATGGCGTACCCGCCCTCGCGTCCGCTGCGGGTGGCGGCGACGACCTCGCCGTGCACATTGGTCAGCGTCACCGCGGCGTCCCGCACAGGGCTGCCGTCGGCGGTGCGCACGCTGCCCGCGAGACGCCCGGCGCCGCCGAGGACCACGTCGAGTTCGACGGGCCGCTCCCCGACGGTCACGGAGACCGCCTGCGGCTGGTGCCCGCCCGCGGCGGCGATCAGGACGTACGACCCGGAGCCCGGCGTGGACAGCGCGTAGCGCCCGTCGTCGCCGCTCGCGCCCCGGCCGATCTGCGCCCCGGAGACGTCGATCAGAGTGAGTGCCGCGCGGGGTACCACGGTGCCGTCGGGGTGCTGCACCGTGCCGCACACGGGGACGCCCGCGGGGTGGGGCGAGCGGGCCTGCGGGGGCACGGTCGGGTTCGGCGTCGCGGTCTCGGCACCGGTCTCGGGGACGTCGTGGGACACCAGGGGTTTCTCCTTGAGGAAGAAGGCGATGATCAGGCCGAGGACGAGCACCGGCACGAGGTAGAGGAAGATCCGCGGCATGGCGTCGGCGTACGCGCGGACGTAGGCGTCGCGCAGGTCCGGCGGCAGCGCGTGGACCGCCTGCGGGGTGATCGACTCGGCGTCGGGCAGGGCGGCGCCCGCGCGCGTGGGGATGTGTTTTTGCAGGGCGTCGGTGAGCCGGCCGGCGAACAGGGTGCCGAAGACGGCGGCGCCGACGCTGCCGCCGATCTGGCGGAAGTAGTTGTTGGCGCTGGTCGCGGTGCCGAGGTCGGCGGGGCGCACGGAGTTCTGCACGGCGAGCACCAGGACGGGCATGACCAGGCCGATGCCGGCGCCGAGGACGGCCATCCAGAGGCTGTAGTGCAGTCGTGGCGTGTCGGTCTGGAGGCGGGAGAGCAGCCACATGCCGATCGCGGCGAGGGCGCCGCCCAGGATCGGGTGGATCCGGTAGCGGCCGGTGTGGCTGATGAGCTGTCCGGAGACGATCGACGCGCCGACGATGCCGCCCATCATGGGCAGCATCAGCATTCCGGACTCGGTGGCCGAGGCGCCGTCGACCATCTGCAGGAAGGTGGGCAGATAGCTGGCCGCGCCGAACAGCGCGACGCCGACGACGAGTCCGACCAGGGCGCTGACGTTGAAGACGGAGTCCTTGAACAGGCGCAGCGGGATGAGGGGTTCGACGGCGAAGTGCTCGACGACCAGGAAGAGGACGGCGGCGGCCGCCGCGCCCGCGCCGAGGCCGAGGACGACCCGGGAGTCCCAGGCGTACTCGGTGCCGCCCCAGCTGGTGAGGAGCACCAGGCAGGTGGAGGCGGCGGCGAGCAGCAGGGCGCCGAGGACGTCGAAGCGGCCTCTGGCGGGAGGTTTCGGCAGTTTCAGCACGACGGTGACGACGGCGAGGGTGACCAGGCCGAAGGGCACGTTGACGTAGAAGCACCACCGCCAGGAGAGGTGGTCGGTGAAGTAGCCGCCGAGCAGTGGTCCGGCGACGGAGGCGAGGCCGAAGGCGGCGCCGATCAGTCCCATGAACCGGCCGCGCCGCCGGGGCGGCACGATGTCCGCGATGATCGCCTGCACGCCGATCATGAGGCCGCCCGCGCCGACGCCCTGGACCGCGCGGAAGGCGATCAGCTGGTCCATGCTCCCGGCCCGGCCGGCGAGGGCGGAGCCGATCACGAAGACACCGATGGCGAACTGGAAGACGCCCTTGCGGCCGAGCAGGTCGCCGAGCTTGCCGTAGACGGGCAGGCCGACGGTGGCGGTGAGCAGGTAGGCGGTGATCGCCCAGGACATCCTGTCCAGGCCGTGCAGTTCGCCGACCACCTTGGGCAGCGCGGTCGCCACGATCATCTGGTCGAGGGCGGCGAGCAGCAGCGCGAGCATCAGCCCGAGGAAGACCAGCCGCACGCGGCGGGGGCTGAGCGGGCCGTCCGGAACCGGTGGCGTGGCGGGGATGCCGGCCGGCGCCACGACCGGTTCGTCCTGCACCAGAGTGATCCCGCCCACGTACCGCTCCCTCGTCGCACCTGCTCACAATTCCCGCATTGAACGACAACTACGAACAAGCACGACGAGTTACGGGGCCGGAGGCTACTTCTCGGTCTCCGCGGCCAGCTTGGCGAGCATGGCGTCGTAGATCCGGGCGAGGCCCTTGGGGGCGAACGTCTTCTCGAAGAAACCGCCGATGCCGCCGGCACCCTTCCAGGTGGTGGTCACCACGACCCGGGAGCTGCCCTCGCCGGCCGGGGTGACCCGCCAGGTGGTGACCATGGAGGAGTTGCGGTCCTTCTCGACGAGCTCGCCGTCGGTGGGCTCGGTGACCTCCATCAGGCAGTCGCGGATCCGCTTGCTGGTGGCCTGGAGCTTCCAGTGGACGAGGGTGCCCTCGCCGTCACCGCCCTCGCGCACCTCGTACTCGCTGAAGTGCTCGGGCAGCAGCCTCTCGCGGGTGCCGCTGTAGTCGGCGAGGGCGTCGAACACCTTCTCCGCGTCCGCCGCGACGACCCGCTCCGTAGTGGCCTCGACCTGCGCCATTGACTTCCTCCAGGACATCCGTATCCGCACTTGGGGCAAGCCAACCACCCCGGCCCAGGGGCGCCCAAATCGGGGTGGCCGCGGGAGTCCGAAGCGATCAGAAAGCGCACTTGCACGATAATTCGAACACGTGTTTCACTCGGGAGGCACCGCTACCGAGGAGGCGTCATGCGCTGGGAGAACCTCACAGTGGAGTCCGGCGGCCACGGCCGGGCGGCCGACGCCGCGCTGTTCGGCGCGGACGCGGTGACCACCCGGACCTTCGACACGCCGGAGTTCCGCGGGATCACCTTCCACGAGATCCGGGCCCGCTCGATCATCAACCGGGTGCCGGGCGCCTCGCGCATGCCCTTCGAGTGGACGGTCAACCCCTACCGGGGCTGCACGCACGCGTGCGTGTACTGCTTCGCCCGCAAGACGCACAGCTATCTGGACCTCGACACCGGCCTCGGCTTCGACAGCCAGATCGTGGTGAAGGTGAACGCGCCGGACCTGCTGCGCCGGCAACTGGCCTCGCCCCGCTGGCAGGGCGAGCACATCGCCATGGGCACGAACGTCGACTGCTACCAGCGCGCGGAGGGCCGCTACCGCCTGATGCCGGGCATCCTGACCGCCCTGCGCGACCGAGCGAACCCCTTCTCGATCCTGACCAAGGGCACGCTGATCCTGCGCGACCTCGACCTGCTGACCCAGGCGGCCGAGGTCACCGACGTGGGCGTCTCGGTCTCCGTGGGCTTCACCGACACCGAGCTGTGGCGCACGGTGGAACCGGGCACCCCGGCGCCCGAGCGCCGCCTGGACGTCGTGCGCACCCTCGGCGAGCGGGGCATCGGCTGCGGGGTGCTGATGGCGCCGGTGATCCCCTTCCTCGGCGACCATCCGGCGCAACTGCGCGCGACGGTGCGCGCGATCGCCCGGGCCGGGGCGACCTCGGTGACACCGCTGGTGCTGCATCTGCGGCCGGGCGCCCGGGAGTGGTTCATGGCGTGGCTGGGGCAGCACCACCCGCACCTGGTGCGCCGTTACGAGCGGCTGTACGCGGAGGGGGCGTACGCCCCGAAGTGGTACCAGCGCCGGATCACCCGTCAGGTGCACGAGCTGGCGGCCGAGTACGGCATCGGTCCCGCGCACGGCGGGACGGCGCGCCGCATACGGCCGGAAGAGACCCGTCCAGATGCGTCTTCGGCACCCTCGATGACCGAACCGGTGCAACTTTCGCTCATCTAAGATCGTTCGAGCGCTTCGCGCGGCCCAATTGGGTCAACAATTGTCAGAACGCGTTCTTCCAGGGGTGCTTTCCGGGACGATGCGGCGAGGATCGCGAGACCCGCGGTCCGCAGCCTCTCCGTCCTGGGAGGACGCATGAGAAAAAGCGCTGCCGTGCTGTGCGGTGCCGCCGTCGTGGTCGCCGGTTCCGTCACGGCCGTCCCCGCCGACGCGAGCACATCGCACTCCGCAGTCGCCGTCCATGTCGCCAAGGTCACCTGGAAGAAGTGCGGCACCACCGAGCACCCGAGCATGCAGTGCGGGTCCTTGAAGGTGCCGCTGGACTACCGGCACCCGTCCGGGCAGAAGATCACACTGGCCCTCTCCCGCGTCCCGCACACCGCGAAGACGTACCAGGGGCCGCTGCTGGTCAACCCCGGCGGCCCCGGCGGCAGCGGGCTCTCGCTCGCCGGGTTCGTCGCCTCCTCGCTGCCCAAGGCGGTCGCGGCCCAGTACGACGTCATCGGATTCGACCCGCGCGGGGTGGGCGCCAGTACGCCCGCGCTCGACTGCAAGCCGGGCCAGTTCAAGCCGGTGCGGCCGGACTCGGTGCCGCGCACCGCCGCGCTGGAGAAGGCCAACCTCGCGCGCGCGAGGTCCTTCGCCGCCGCCTGCGGCCGGAAGTACGCGAAGCTGCTGCCGTACGTCAACACGGTCAACGCCGCCACCGACATGGACTCGATCCGGCAGGCGCTCGGCGCGAACAGGATCAACTACTTCGGCTACTCCTACGGCACCTACCTCGGCGCTGTGTACGCCAAGCTCTTCCCCCAGCGGGTGCGCCGACTCGTCCTGGACTCGATCGTCGACCCGGCCGGTGTCTGGTACGACGACAACCTCCAGCAGGACTACGCCTTCAACGACCGCCACCGCGCCTTCATGGCCTGGGTCGCCAAGTACGACTCGACCTACAAGCTCGGCACCGACCCGGAGAAGGTCGAGGCCAAGTGGTACGCGATGCGGGCGGCGCTCGCCAGGAAGCCCGCGGGCGGCAAGGTCGGCGCCTCGGAGCTGGAGGACACCTTCATCCCGGGCGGCTACTACAACGGCTACTGGCCCCGTCTCGCCCAGGCGTTCGCCGCGTACGTCAACGAGAAGAAGACCGGCCCGCTGGTCGAGGCGTACGGCAACTTCGGCGCCGTGGACGCCTCCGGGGACAACGGCTACAGCGTCTACAGCGCGGTGCAGTGCCGCGACGCCGCCTGGCCGCGGGACTGGCGGCAGTGGCGCAAGGACAACTGGGCGGTGTACGACAAGGCGCCGTTCATGGCCTGGAACAACGCCTGGTACAACGCGCCGTGCGCGTTCTGGCCGACCTCCACGATGCGCCCGGTGAACATCGCCAACGGCAAGCTGCCGCCGGTGCTGCTGTTCCAGGCGACCGACGACGCGGCCACGCCCTACGAGGGCGGTGTGACGGTGCATCACCTGTTGCGGGGCTCCAGCCTGGTCGTCGAGCAGGGCGGCGGCAACCACGGCATCACGCTGAGCGGCAACGCCTGCCTGGACAAGTACCTGTCGGCGTACCTGACCAACGGCAAGGTGCCGCGGGGCCGTACGGGCGTGGCCGACGCGGTGTGCCAGAAGCTGCCCGACCCCAAGCCGCTGAGCGCGAAGGCGTCCGCCGTCAAGGCGGCGCCCTCCGGTTCGGGCGTCCCGCGCGGCGCGGCGCTGCACGAGCTGGTCGGCTTCCGCGGCTGAACCTCCGGCGGGGGGCGGGCGTTGTCGGACCCGTGGTCCACCATGGACGCATGAGCGAGCCGACCAGAATCACCGCCCCCGCCGGGGTCTTCCCCGCCGCGCAGTACTCCCACGTCGTCATGGCCACCGGGCGCCTCGTCGCGGTCTCCGGCCAGCTCCCGCTGGACGAGGAGGGCGGGATCGTCGGTGAGGGGGACGCGGCGGCCCAGGCCCGGCAGGTCTTCGAGAACCTCCGCCGCTGCCTGGCCGCCGCCGGCGCGGGCTTCGACGACGTCGTCAAGCTCACCTACTTCGTCACGGACACGGCCCACCTCCCCGCGATCCGCGCGGCCCGCGCCGCCCACATCCCCGACGACCGCCTCCCCGCCTGCTCCGCCGTCCAGGTGGCGGCGCTGGTCCGTCCGGAATTCCTGATGGAGATCGAGGCCCTGGCGGTGGTGAGCGAACAATGAACCCGCGCGTGCGGGCGATGACCCCCGCCGACTGCGACCGGGTCGCCGAGATCCGGGTTAGCGGCCGGCAGGCCGCCTACCGTGACCTCATACCGGCGTCGTACCTCGACGCGCTCAGCGTGACGCGGGACGCCGAGCGGCGCCGCACGCTCCTCGCGCGCGGCGACAGCGGTGTGGTGAACCTCGTCGCCGAGGACGACGGCGGCGTGATCGGCTGGGCGTGCCACGGCCCGTACCGGGACGGCGAACTACGCACTGGTGACGCCGAGTTGTACGCGATCTACGTGGACCCCGGACGGGCCGGCAGGGGTGTCGGGCGGGCGTTGCTGGAGGAGGCGGTGCGCGGGTGCGCTGCCGCGGGGCACGCGCGCGTGTACCTGTGGGTGCTGAAGGGCAACGCGCGCGCCCGCCGCTTCTACGAGCGGGCGGGCTTTGAAGCGGACGGCGCCGAGGAGCCTTTCGAGGCGGACGGGGTCGCGGTGCCCGAGGTGCGGTACGTCAGGGGGTTGCCGGGGTGATCCTGCCCTACCTCTGACGCGGGATGCGGGCCAGGGCGTGGACGGCCGCCTCCGCGAGGGACGGGTGGGCCAGGGCCTCGCTGAGCACCGGGCGTGCCCGGGGGTCGCCCAGGATGCCCAGGCCCTCCACGCAGGCCAGGGCGACCCCGCGGTAGGGGTCGTGGGGGCGCAGGCGGCGCTGGAGCGTGGTGATCAGGGCCGGTACGGACTCCGGGGCGCGCAGGTCCACCAGGAGGCGTACGGGGTGCAGGGCGTAGGCGACGCGGAGTTCGTTGGTGGCGAGGGCCGCCGCCGCGCGGGCGGTGCGGGGGTCGCCGAGGCGGGCCAGGGCGTGGGCCGCGCCGGCGCAGCGCTCGGGGTCGCGGTGGTTCAGGAAGAGGACCAGGGACTCGAAGGCCCTGCGGTCGCCCGCGACGCCGAGGCGGAACGCGGCCAGTTCCCTGGCCCACAGCGGCTGTCCCGGCGCGGTGAGCACTTCGGCGAGTTCGTCGAGGTCGCCGGTGGCCGCCAGGTGCTCGTACGCCGCCGAGCCGCCCGACTCCCGCCGTACACGGTGCGTGAGTGATCGCAACTCTTCGTCCACGGGGGCCAGCTTAGGAGGACACGCCTCCGCGCGGGACGTACATCACAAACTCAGGGGGGTGGCGCGCTCGTTACCCACCGGTTAAGCTCAGACGAGCGAGTTACCCGCTCGCACTGACTTGCAGTGGCCTGGTGACGCAGCCGCTGCGAGTGTTGTCGGTTCGGTACCTCAGGTACCGCAGTACGACTCGGCTCCGGGACAGGGCCGGTCGGCATCCCGCCGCAGCCCGGGCGTGTGCGCGCCCGCGGCGAGAGGCATCCGGGCGTGTGCGCTCGCAGCCCGGCAACACCCGCATTCCCTCAGCGTTTTCCGCCCCCCGTGTGCGCCCCTCGGCGCACCGGGGCGCGCTCCCAGTCGTCACCCTCATTCCTGGAGTCCCGCGATGGCCGCTCCCCTCTCCGACAGCCCCCTGTCCCCGCTGAAGACGATCGCCGTCGTCGGCCTGGGCACCATGGGCACCGGCATCACCGAAGTCCTCGCCCGCGCCGGCCGCGACGTGGTCGGCATCGACATCAGCGAGGCGGCGGCCGCCAAGTCCGTGGCCGCGCTGGAGTCCTCCACCGCCCGCGCCGTCGAGCGCGGCCGCCTCACCGAGCAGGAGCGCGCGGACGTCCTCGCCCGGGTGCGCACCGCCACCGACCTCACCGCGGCCGCCGACGCCGACCTCGTCATCGAGGTGGCCCCGGAGTCGTACGAGATCAAGCAGCAGATCTTCCGCGAGCTGGACCGCGTCGTGCGGCCCGGCACCATCCTGGCCACCGGTACCAACGCCCTGTCGGTGACGCGCCTGGCCGCCGACTCGGCCCATCCCGAGCGCGTGCTCGGCCTGCACTTCTTCAACCCGGCGCAGGCCATGAAGCTGGTCGAGGTGGTCTCCTCCGTGCTGACCGCGCCGGGCGCCGTCGCCGCCGTCACCGACCTCGCGCTGGAGCTCGGCAAGGAGCCCGTCGCGGTCGGCGACCGGCCCGGGTTCGTCGCCGACGGCCTGCTGTTCGGCTACCTCAACCAGGCCGCCGCGATGTACGAGGCGAAGTACGCCTCCCGCGAGGACATCGACGCCGCGATGCGGCTCGGCTGCGGCCTGCCCATGGGTCCGCTGGCGCTGCTCGACCTGATCGGCGTCGACACGGCGCGCACGGTCCTGGACGCCATGTACGCCGAGTCCCACGACCGGCTGCACGCCCCCGCGCCCATCCTCAAGCAGCTCAGTGAGGCCGGCCTGACCGGGCGCAAGGCGGGCCGCGGCTTCTACACCTACGAGGCCCCGGGCAGCGGCACGGTCGTGCGCGACGCGCTGACCCCGCTGGAGGGCGACTCCCTCACCCCCGGCCGCCCCGTCCGCTCGGTCGGCGTGGCCGGCTCGGGCACCATGGCCTCCGGCATCGCCGAGGTCTTCGCCAAGGCCGGCTACGAGGTGGTGCTCGCCGCGCGCAGCGAGGAGAAGGCGCAGGCCGCCAAGGCCCGTATCGGCAAGTCGCTTTCGCGCTCTGTCGACAAGGGCCGGATGACCGCCGAGGCCGCCGCGCAGACCCTGGACCGGATCACGGCGACCGGCACCTACGACGACTTCGCCGACGTGGACCTCGCCCTGGAGGCCGTCGCCGAGGACCTCGCCGTCAAGCAGCAGCTGTTCGCGACGCTGGACAAGGTCTGCAAGCCGGGCGCGGTGCTGGCCACCACCACCTCCTCGCTGCCGGTGGTCGCCTGTGCCCGCGCCACCTCGCGCCCGCACGACGTGATCGGCATGCACTTCTTCAACCCGGCGCCGGCGATGAAGCTCGTCGAGGTCGTGCGCACGGTGCTGACCGCCGAGGACGTGCACGCCACGGTCCGCGAGGTGTGCGGCAAGATCCGCAAGCACGCCGTGGACTGCGGCGACCGGGCCGGGTTCATCGTGAACGCGCTGCTGTTCCCGTACCTCAACAACGCGATCAAGATGGTGCAGGAGCACTACGCGACCCTCGACGACATCGACGCGGCGATGAAGCTGGGCGGCGGCTACCCGATGGGTCCGTTCGAGCTGCTGGACGTCGTGGGCCTCGATGTGTCGCTGGCCATCGAGAAGGTGCTCCACCGCGAGTTCCGCGACCCGGGCCTGGCCCCGGCGCCGCTGCTCGAGCACTTGGTGGCCGCGGGCTGCCTCGGCCGCAAGACGGGCCGCGGCTTCCGCGAATATGCCCGCCGCTGACCGGCCCGACCGGCGCGAAGACCGGCCCGGCGACCGGCCCGGCGACCGGTTCCGGGCGGGGCGGGAGTGGGGCGGGCTGCTGGACCCGGCGGCCGGCCCCGCTCCCACCGGGAACGGCGGAAACCGGGGACATGCGCACCAAGCTGCGCGGATGCAGTACGTTCGGGTCATGCCCCAGCCCGCCAAGTCCTCACGTACACCAGCCACGCCCGACGCGCCGGAGAGTGCCGCGGGCTCCCGCGCGGCCGCCCAGCGGCTCAGGATGCGACGGGAGCTGGCGGCCGCCGCGATGGAGCTGTTCGCGACGAAGGGGTACGAGGCGACCACGGTCGACGAGATCGCCGCGGCGGCCGGGGTCGCCCGCCGCACCTTCTTCCGCCACTTCCGCTCCAAGGAAGAGGCGATCTTCCCCGACCACGACGACACCCTGATCCGCGCCGAGGCGGTCCTCAACGCCGCCCCCGCCCACGAGCACCCGCTCGACACGGTGTGCCGCGGCATCAAGGAGGTCATGAAGATGTACGCGGGGCGGCCGGAGATCTCGGTCGCCCGCTACAAGCTGACCCGCGAGGTGCCGACGCTGCGCGAGGCCGAGATCGCCTCGGTGGCCCGCTACGAGCGCCTGTTCACGCGCTATCTGCTGGGCCACTTCGACGAGCGGGCGCACGCAGACGACGCCAACGACGATCCGCTGCTCGCGGAGGTGGCGGCCTCCGCCGTCGTCACCGCCCACAACCACGTGCTGCGGCGCTGGCTGCGGGCGGACGGCCAGGGGGACGTGGAGGCGCAGCTGGACCACGCCTTCGCCATCGTGCGCAAGACGTTCGGCACGGGGATCGGGGCCGGCCGCGGCACCGTCCCGGCGAGCACCGCGTCCGCCCCCGCCACCACCGCGACCGCCCGTCGGGAGGTCCCGGCGGTGGTCTCCCGGCAGGGCGAGGTGCTGGTGACGGTCGCCCGCACCGACGCCCCGCTCGACGAGGTCATGCGGACCATCGAGGAGGCACTGAAGGACCGCTGAGCACCCTCCGCCCGCCTCTTCCGGCCCTGTCGGCCATGTGATGACGGCCACCCTTCGGGGTGGCCGTTTTGGCATGTCAGAGCCCCTTTTCGCACGCCTCCGCGCGCCCGTTCGATCGATC
>NZ_BMVJ01000010.1:665-20986 GCF_014650655.1 Streptomyces anandii JCM 4720 | reverse complement strand
ATCGCTCATTTGTTACGTAAAGATTTCGCCTGAGCGAAACTCATGGCACTCAGTGCCTTGTCAGCTGACACGCGGTGTCATACGTTGAAGAGGTCCGGGCTGTCCCAGCAGACCGATGGCCTGTCCGCCCGGACGCCTGCGTCACAGGCACCTCCCGCGCCACAAAGCGCTGCCGAAGCTCCACCCGCCGAACCGACGGCACCCCCTCAACCAACCCTCAGCAGCACCGACGTAACCCTCAGCGCCCTTCCCTCGGGGCGCTCATCGCCGGAGGCAACACCGTGACCGTGAAGGACATCCTGGACGCGATCCAGTCGTCGGACTCCACCGCCGCCGACTTCGCCGCTCTGCCGCTCCCCGAGTCGTACCGCGCGATCACCGTGCACAAGGACGAGACGGAGATGTTCGCGGGCCTGGAAACCCGCGACAAGGACCCGCGCAAGTCGATCCACCTCGACGAGGTGCCGCTGCCCGAGCTGGGCCCGGGCGAGGCCCTGGTGGCCGTCATGGCCTCCTCGGTCAACTACAACTCCGTGTGGACCTCGATCTTCGAGCCCCTGTCCACCTTCGGGTTCCTCGAGCGCTACGGCCGCACCAACGAACTGGCCAAGCGCCACGACCTGCCGTACCACATCATCGGCTCCGACCTCGCCGGCGTCGTCCTGCGCACGGGCCCGGGCGTCAACGCCTGGCGGCCCGGTGACGAGGTCGTCGCGCACTGCCTGTCGGTCGAGCTGGAGTCGAGCGACGGCCACAACGACACGATGCTCGACCCCGAGCAGCGCATCTGGGGCTTCGAGACCAACTTCGGCGGCCTCGCCGAGATCGCCCTGGTGAAGTCCAACCAGCTGATGCCGAAGCCCGGCCACCTCAGCTGGGAGGAGGCCGCCGCCCCGGGCCTGGTCAACTCCACCGCCTACCGACAGCTGGTCTCCCGCAACGGCGCCGGCATGAAGCAGGGCGACAACGTCCTGATCTGGGGCGCCAGCGGCGGCCTCGGCTCGTACGCCACGCAGTTCGCGCTGGCCGGCGGCGCGAACCCCATCTGTGTCGTCTCCTCGCCGCAGAAGGCAGACATCTGCCGGTCCATGGGCGCCGAGGCGATCATCGACCGCAACGCCGAGGGCTACAAGTTCTGGAAGGACGAGCAGACCCAGGACCCCAAGGAGTGGAAGCGCTTCGGCAAGCGCATCCGCGAACTCACCGGCGGCGAGGACATCGACATCGTCTTCGAGCACCCCGGCCGCGAGACCTTCGGCGCCTCGGTGTTCGTCACCCGCAAGGGCGGCACCATCACCACCTGCGCCTCCACCTCGGGCTACATGCACGAGTACGACAACCGCTACCTGTGGATGTCCCTGAAGCGGATCATCGGCTCGCACTTCGCCAACTACCGCGAGGCCTGGGAGGCCAACCGCCTCATCGCCAAGGGCAAGATCCACCCGACGCTCTCCAAGGTCTACTCCCTGGAGGACACCGGCCAGGCGGCCTACGACGTGCACCGCAACCTCCACCAGGGCAAGGTCGGCGTGCTGTGCATGGCCCCCGAGGAGGGCCTGGGCGTGCGCGACGAGGAGCTGCGCGCCCGGCACATCGACGCCATCAACCGCTTCCGGAACATCTGAGGCAGCGGAGGTCACAGATGACAGAGCGTCAGTCCGCCGAAGGCAGGCGGGAGAAGGACCGGCCGTGGCTCATGCGGACGTACGCCGGCCACTCCACGGCCGAGGCGTCCAACGAGCTGTACCGGCGCAACCTCGCCAAGGGCCAGACGGGTTTGTCGGTGGCGTTCGACCTGCCGACGCAGACCGGCTACGACTCCGACCACATCCTCGCCCGCGGCGAGGTCGGCCGGGTCGGCGTGCCGGTCGCGCACCTCGGTGACATGCGCCGGCTGTTCCAGGACATCCCCCTGGAGCAGATGAACACCTCGATGACGATCAACGCCACGGCCATGTGGCTGCTGGCGCTCTACCAGGTCGTCGCCGAGGAGCAGGGCGCGGACGTCACCAAACTCCAGGGCACGACCCAGAACGACATCGTCAAGGAGTACCTCTCCCGCGGGACGCACGTCTTCCCGCCCGGGCCGAGCCTGCGCCTGACGACGGACATGATCGCGTACACGGTCTCCCACATCCCGAAGTGGAACCCGATCAACATCTGCAGCTACCACCTGCAGGAGGCCGGGGCCACGCCGGTGCAGGAGATCGCGTACGCGATGTCCACCGCGATCGCCGTGCTCGACGCGGTGCGCGACTCCGGCCAGGTGCCGCAGGAGCGCATGGGCGACGTGGTCGGCCGCATCTCCTTCTTCGTGAACGCGGGCGTCCGCTTCGTCGAGGAGATGTGCAAGATGCGCGCCTTCGGCCGCATCTGGGACCGGATCACGCGTGAGCGCTACGGCATCGAGAACCCCAAGCACCGCCGCTTCCGCTACGGCGTCCAGGTCAACTCGCTCGGCCTGACCGAGGCGCAGCCGGAGAACAACGTCCAGCGGATCGTGCTGGAGATGCTGGCGGTCACCCTCTCCAAGGACGCACGCGCGCGTGCCGTGCAGCTGCCGGCCTGGAACGAGGCGCTCGGCCTGCCCCGCCCGTGGGACCAGCAGTGGTCGCTGCGCATCCAGCAGGTCCTGGCGTACGAGTCTGACCTGCTGGAGTACGACGACATCTTCGAGGGCTCGAAGGTGATCGAGGCGAAGGTGGACGAGCTGGTCGAGGCGGTGCTCGCCGAGATCGACCACATCCAGGAGCTGGGCGGCGCGATGGCGGCCGTCGAGTCGGGCTACCTGAAGTCGCAGCTGGTCGCCTCGCACGCCGAGCGCCGGGCCCGTATTGAGTCCGGTCAAGAGAAGATCGTCGGCGTCAACATCTTCGAGGGCACCGAGCCGAACCCGCTGACGGCCGACCTGGACACCGCCATCCAGACGGTCGACCCGGCGGTCGAGGCCCGTGTCATCGAGTCGCTGCGGAACTGGCGTGACACCCGCTACCAGCCGCCGTTCAACCACCCTCGCCCCTGCAAGGCGCTGGAGCGGCTGAAGGAGGCGGCCAAGGGCACCGACAACCTCATGGAGGCCACCCTGGAGTGCGCCCGCGCCGGCGTCACGACCGGCGAGTGGGCCGGGGCGCTGCGCGAGGTGTTCGGCGAGTTCCGCGCCCCCACCGGCGTGTCCTCCGCGCCCGTCGCGGTGTCCGCCGCGGAGGGCAGCGGACTGGCCGACGTCCGCCGGAAGGTGGACGCCACCGCACGGGACCTGGGCGTGGGCAAGCTGCGCTTCCTGGTCGGCAAGCCCGGCCTGGACGGGCACTCCAACGGCGCCGAGCAGATCGCCGTGCGGGCCCGCGACGCCGGGTTCGAGGTGGTCTACCAGGGCATCCGGCTCACCCCGGAGCAGATCGTGGACGCGGCCCTGGCCGAGGACGTGCACGCGGTCGGCCTGTCCATCCTGTCCGGCTCGCACGCCCAGCTGGTGCCGGACGTGCTGGACCGGCTGCGTGTGGCCGGTGCCACAGATATACCGGTGATCGCCGGTGGCATCATCCCGAATGGTGACGCCGAGCAGCTCAGAGCCGCCGGAGTGGCCGCGGTGTTCACCCCGAAGGACTTCGACATCACCGGGATCATCGGCGCGATCGTCGACGAGATCCGGAAAGCGAACAAGCTCGACCCCCTGGAGGTCCCCGCATGACCAGCCCCGCTCCCCAGGTCAACCGACTGCGCCCGCGGCGCTCCTGCCTGGCCGTACCGGGCTCCAACCCGCGCTTCCTGGAGAAGGCGCAGGGTCTGCCGGCCGACCAGGTGTTCCTGGACCTGGAGGACGCGTGCGCGCCGCTGGCCAAGCCCGAGGCGCGGCACACCATCGTCAAGTTCCTCAACGAGGGCGACTGGACGGGCAAGACCAGGGTGGTGCGCGTCAACGACTGGACGACCGAGTGGACGTACCGGGACGTCGTGACGGTGGTTGAGGGTGCGGGCCCCAATCTTGACTGCATCATGCTGCCCAAGGTCCAGGACGCTCAGCAGGTCGTCGCTCTTGATCTGCTGTTGACGCAGATCGAGAAGACGATGGGCTTCGAGGTCGGCCGCATCGGCATCGAGGCGCAGATCGAGAACGCACAGGGCCTCAACAACGTCAACGAGATCGCGCAGGCCTCCCCGCGCATCGAGACGATCATCTTCGGCCCGGCCGACTTCATGGCCTCCATCAACATGAAGTCCCTCGTCGTGGGCGAGCAGCCGCCCGGCTACCCGGCGGACGCCTACCACTACATCCTGATGAAGATCCTGATGGCCGCCCGCGCCAACAACCTCCAGGCGATCGACGGCCCCTACCTGCAGATCCGCAACGTGGACGGCTTCCGCGAGGTGGCCGGCCGCGCCGCCGCGCTGGGCTTCGACGGCAAGTGGGTGCTGCACCCGGGCCAGGTCGACGCCGCCAACGAGGTCTTCTCCCCCTCCCAGGAGGACTACGACCACGCCGAGCTGATCCTGGACGCGTACGAGTACTGCACGTCCGAGGCGGGCGGCAAGAAGGGCTCGGCGATGCTCGGCGACGAGATGATCGACGAGGCCAGCCGCAAGATGGCCCTGGTCATCGCGGGCAAGGGGCGTGCCGCCGGCATGCAGCGCACCAGCAAGTTCGAGATCCCGGAGGCCTGAGCCGCATGCAGTTCGGACGCACCTACGAGGAGTTCGAGGTCGGGGCGACGTACAAGCACTGGCCGGGCAAGACGGTCACGGAGTACGACGACCACCTGTTCTGTCTCCTCACCATGAACCACCACCCGCTCCACATGGACGTCAACTATGCGGAGAAGACGACGGACTTCGGCAAGAACGTCGTCGTGGGCAACTACATCTACTCCCTCCTGCTCGGCATGTCCGTGCCGGACGTGTCCGGCAAGGCGATCGCCAACCTGGAGATCGAGTCGCTCAGGCACGTGGCGCCCACGTTCCACGGCGACACGATCTACGGCGAGACGACGGTGCTCGACAAGTGGCCGTCGAAGTCGAAGAACGACCGCGGCATCGTCTACGTCGAGACCAGGGGCTACAAGCAGGACG
Organism: Streptomyces anandii JCM 4720; assembly: GCF_014650655.1. Taxonomy (GTDB): domain Bacteria; phylum Actinomycetota; class Actinomycetes; order Streptomycetales; family Streptomycetaceae; genus Streptomyces; species Streptomyces anandii. The sequence goes on along the minus strand of NZ_BMVJ01000010.1, from coordinate 15,919 downwards.
GCACCGTGGTGTGCATCTTCCGCCGCAAGGTGATGGTGCCGACTGAGACGTACATCAAGGAGCGCGGCGGCGAGCAGCCGGGCCGTCCGGAACCCAAGCAGCAGGAGAAGTAAGCCATGGCGCGACTCGCCCAGACCCACGGTCTCACGGACGTCCAGCAGGAGATCGTCTCCACCGTCCGTGACTTTGTCGACAAGGAGATCATCCCGGTCGCGACCGAGCTGGAGCACCGCGACGAGTACCCGCAGCAGATCGTCGACGGCCTGAAGGAACTCGGCCTGTTCGGTCTGATGATCCCCGAGGAGTACGGGGGCCTGGGCGAGTCGCTGCTGACCTACGCGCTGTGCGTGGAGGAGATCGCCCGCGGCTGGATGTCGGTCTCCGGCATCATCAACACCCACTTCATCGTCGCGTACATGCTCAAGCAGCACGGCACACAGGAGCAGAAGGACCACTTCCTGCCGAGGATGGCCCTCGGCGACATCCGGGGCGCCTTCTCGATGTCGGAGCCGGCGCTGGGCTCGGACGTGTCGGCGATCTCGTCGAAGGCGGTGAAGGACGGCGACGAGTACGTCCTGAACGGCCAGAAGATGTGGCTGACCAACGGCGGCACCTCCTCGCTCGTCGCGGTCCTCGTGCGCAGTGACGAGGGTCACCCCGAGGGCACGGCCCCGCACAAGTCGATGACGACCTTCCTGGTGGAGAAGGAGCCCGGTTTCGGTGAGGTGCGCCCGGGCCTGACCATTCCCGGCAAGATCGACAAGATGGGCTACAAGGGCGTCGACACCACCGAGCTGATCATGGACGGCCTGCGTGTTCCGGCCGACCGGGTGCTCGGCGGCGTCACCGGCCGGGGCTTCTACCAGATGATGGACGGCGTCGAGGTCGGCCGGGTGAACGTGGCGGCGCGCGGCTGCGGCGTCGCGCAGCGCGCCTTCGAGCTCGGCGTGCAGTACGCCCAGCAGCGCCAGACCTTCGGCAAGCAGATCGCCCAGCACCAGGCCATCCAGTTCAAGCTGGCTGAGATGGCCACCAAGGTGGAGGCCGCGCATGCCATGATGGTGAACGCGGCCCGCAAGAAGGACTCGGGCCAGCGCAACGACCTCGAGGCGGGCATGGCGAAGTACCTGGCCTCGGAGTACTGCAAGGAGGTCGTCGAGGACGCCTTCCGCATCCACGGCGGCTACGGCTTCTCCAAGGAGTACGAGATCGAGCGCCTCTACCGAGAGGCCCCTATGCTGCTCATCGGTGAAGGCACCGCCGAGATCCAGAAAATGATCATCGGCCGCAGGCTGCTCGAGGAGTACCGATTCCAGGGCTGAATGTCCGACTACGGGGTGTTTTCTCCGAGAAGAAGATCACACCCCGTCAGCGGTCTTCCGCCGCCGACTCGGCAGCTCGGCTTACCCAGTTGTGGCCCTTAACCGCTACGATCGCGGAAAGCCGCCGTCCCCCGTCGAAAGCGCGGCATCATCCGCTACGAAGGTCATCCATGCCCCACAGCCAAACCTCTGCACCTCGCGACAGCCTCGCCGGCGTACGCCTCGCGCGCGGAGCCTCGCCGTGGCTTCTGCCGACCGTCGCCACCGCAGCCGTCAGCCTTGTCCGTGCCCGCCGCTCGGGTGCCGCCAAGGCCGTAGCCGTCCCCGCCACCGCGCTCGCGGCGGGGATGCTGTGGTTCTTCCGCGACCCCGAGCGCGAGATCGCCCAGGGCCGGGTCATCTCGCCCGCCGACGGTGTGGTGCAGAGCATCATGCCGTGGAAGGACGGCCGCACCCGCGTCGCGATCTTCATGAGCCCGCTGAACGTCCACGTCAACCGCGCCCCGCTCTCCGGCACGGTCACGTCGGTCGAGCACATCCCCGGCGGGTTCGTTCCGGCGTTCAACAAGGAGAGCGAGAACAACGAGCGGGTCGTCTGGCACTTCGACACCGAGCTCGGCGACATCGAGATGATCCAGATCGCCGGCGCGGTGGCCCGCCGCATCGTCCCCTACGTGCCCTCGGGCACCAAGGTCGAGCAGGGCGAGCGGATCGGCCTGATCCGGTTCGGCTCGCGCGTCGACATCTACCTGCCCGAGGGCGTGGAGGTGGCGGTCGAGGTCGGCCAGAAGACCGTGGCTGGGGTGACTCGCATTGACCGTGATTGATCCCGAGACCCAGGCCGGCTGGGTGCCCGAGGCCGACGACGTGGACGACGAGGAGGAGATGCCCCTCTCGCTCCGCCTGTCGATAGCGGACACCCTCACCCTGGGCAACGCCACGTGCGGCTTCATGGCGGTGTACTTCACCACCACCGGCATCCTGATCCCGCACCTCACCGGCAGCCAGGAGTCGGGCATGGCCCGGCACAGCGCCGCCACCGCCGTCATCCTGATGCTGTGCGCGGCCGTGTTCGACCTGTTCGACGGACTGGTCGCCCGCAAGCTGCGCAGTTCGCCCATGGGCGCGGAGCTGGACAACCTCTCCGACCTGATCAGCTTCGGCCTGGCCCCGGCGTACTTCGTCCTCGTCTACGGCATGGTCGCCGACGACGCCCACCAGCGGGTGGCCGCGCTCGGCGCGATCGTGGTGCTGCTGGCGGTGGTGCTCAGACTCGCGCGCTTCTCGTGCGTGACGATGAAGGACGGCGTGTTCCAGGGCATGCCCAGCCCCTTCGGAGCACTCACGGTGGTCTCCATCGTGCTCCTGGAGCTGCCCTTCGTGGCGACTCTGCTGGCCATCCTCGGCACCGCCTGGCTGATGGTGAGCCGGGTGGAGTATCCCAAGCCGCGGGGCCGGCTCGCGGTGGCGATGCTCTCCTGGATCGTCCTGTCCATGGGTCTGCTCGCCGCCTGGGCCTTCGACGCCCCGAGCGGGCAGCTGCTCCTGCAGACGGGCTGCGCGCTCCAGCTGGTCATGGGCGCGGTGATCCCGCTGTTCGCCACGGCCCGCCGGGTGAACAACTTCCGCGACAACCGCCGCGAGGCGCGGACGGCCCAGCTGCCGTAGCGCTCCGCCGTCCCACGCCGGGAAGGGCCCCGGACCGATCACCGGTCCGGGGCCCTTCCCGTTGCCGACCCGCCGGCCGGACGATGCTTCCGGCGCCTCCCCGCTCGACCACCCGTGCGAGAACATGGCGGCGCCGGTGTCAGAGGAGGAAGTCGCGGCCCACCCGTTCCGCCAGTCGTTCCAGGATGTCTCCCGCCTCGGCGATGCACGTGGCGACGTCCGGCTCGACGTCGGTCAGGGCGTACGCCCGCCGGATACCGGCCCTTCCCAGCGCGGCGGGCGGCAGTGCCAGGCGCCCGCACACCGCGACGACCTCCTTGCCCGCCGCGCGCGCGGCGGCGGCGACCCCGGCCGGGGCCTTGCCGTGCAGCGTCTGCTCGTCCAGCGAGCCCTCACCCGTGATCACCAGTGAGGCCCGCTCCAGCGCCGGCGCGAACCCGAGCACGTCGAGCATGACCTCGATACCGGGCCGGAAACGTGCCCCGAGGAGCAGCGCCCCGTATCCGATGCCGCCCGCGGCACCGGCGCCGGGCGCCAGGGCGAACTCCGACGCCCGCTCCCCCACCGCGGACTCCAGCACCTTCGCGAAGTGCGCCAGCGCCGCGTCCAGCGCCGCCACGTCGTTGGGCGAGGCGCCCTTCTGCGGGCCGTAGACGGCGGGCGCGCCCAGCGGCCCGGTCAGGGGGTTGTCGACGTCGCTGGCGAGGACCAGGTCGACGGAGGCGAGCCGCCGGTCGAGCCCGGACAGGTCGGCGCGGGCCAGTGCGGCCAGTGCCCCGCCCCCCGGCGGGACCGGCTCGCCCTCCGCGTCCAGGAACCGGGCCCCGAGCGCGGACAGCATGCCCGCGCCCCCGTCCGTCGTCGCGCTTCCGCCGACGCCGAACACGATCGTCCGCGCGCCCGCGTCCAGCGCGGCGCGCAGCAGTTCCCCCGAGCCGTAGGTGGTCGCGGCCAGCGGTGCGAAGACACCCGCGGGCAGCCGTTGCAGCCCGCTGGCCTCGGCCATCTCCACGACCGCGGTGCTCTCGCGCAGCGCGAAGGCGGCGCTCACCTCCTGGCCCAAGGGGCCGGCGACCCGTACCTCCCGGCGCTCGAAGCCGGCCGCGACCGCCGCGTCGACCGTCCCGTCGCCGCCGTCGGCGACGGGCAGCGTCTCGACCTCCAGGTCCGGGACGACCCTGCGCAGCCCCGTGGTCACCCGCTCGGCGACCTGCACGGCCGTCAGCGACCCCTTGAACTTGTCCGCGGCAACCAGCACCCTGCGGGTGTCCCGCACTGCAGCGTCCGCCACCTTGCCATCCCCTTGCTCTCCGGGCCCCGCGCACGTCGGGACCAGTCGCGCCGCTGCGACCCTAACCGGGAACGCGCCCGTGCCGCCATGCCCGCCCGAACCCTGAGAAGCACCCGTGGCGCCGCTGGGAGGGCACCGGGAAATCCGGGTACATCAGCCCTATGACCCCTGTGGAGGACGAGCCGGGGCTCGCCGACCGCGTCCTCGGCGGCTGGCTGGGCCGGATCGCGGGCAACATGCTGGGCAAGCCCGTCGAGCAGGGCGAGGTGTGGACGCGCGACCGCATCGACCGCTATCTGCGGCTGTCGCAGGCGCTGCCCCTGACGGACTACCTCCCGGAACCGCCCGACGAGGACACCGGCCTCGCGCTGCGCCCCGAGTGGCGAGAATGCGTCCGCGGGCGGATCCACGGCAGCTGCCGGGACGACGACGTCGACTACGCGATCCTCGGCCTGCACCTGCTGGAGACGCACGGCTTCGGCTTCAGCACCGAGCAGGTCGGCGACCTGTGGCTGCTGCGGCTGCCGTATCTGCAGACGTTCACCGCGGAGCGCGCCGCGTACCGCAACCTCGCCTCGGGGCTCAAACCGCCGCTGACGGCGACGTACGACAATCCGTACCAGGAGTGGATCGGCGCGCTGATCCGCGCGGACGTCTACGGCTGGACCAGCCCGGACGACCCGGACCGCGCGGCCGCGCTCGCCCGTCGTGACGCGGTGCTGTCGCACACCGGCAACGGCGTCTACGGCGCGATGTGGGCGGCGGCGCTCATCGCGGCGGCGTTCACCGCGCCGACGGTGCGCGCGGCGGTGGAGCGGGCGCTGCTGGTGGTCCCGGCGAGCAGCCGGCTGGCCCGCACGGTACGGCGGGTCGCCTCGCTGCACGAGGCCGGGATGGCGTGGGAGGACACGCTGAGCACGCTCGCGCAGGAGACGGCGGGCCTGGGCTGGATCCACACGATCCCGAACGCGGCCGTCATCACGGCGGGGCTGCTCCACGGCGACGGCGATTTCACCCGCACGATCGCGCTGACCGTCCGCGGCGGCCTGGACACCGACTCCAACGGGGCGACCGCCGGATCGGTGGCCGGCGTGCTCACCGGCGCGCGGGCGATTCCCGCCCGGTGGAAGGACCCGCTGGAGGACACGGTCCGCAGCGCGGTGTTCGGCTTCGACGGCGTGCGCATCTCTGACCTGGCTCAGCGCACGCTGCGACTGGTTACCCTTCCTGGATGACCACTGCGGACTTCGCCACGTACATCGCGGGCCTGCCCCGCGTCATCTCCGGCGCCGCCGCGCTCTTCCGCGACGCGGAGGGCCGGGTGCTGCTCGTCGAGCCCAACTACCGCGAGGGCTGGGCGCTTCCGGGCGGCACCATCGAGTCCGACGACGGGGAGACCCCGCGCGGGGGCGCGCGCCGCGAGACGCTGGAGGAGATCGGGCTCGACCGCGAACTCGGCCGGCTGCTCGCGGTCGACTGGGTACACGGCACCGGCCGCCCGCCGCTGGTCGCCTATCTCTACGACGGCGGGACCCTCTCGGAGGACGACCTCGGCGCGATCCGGCTCCAGGAGGAGGAGCTGCTGTCCTGGCGGCTCGTTCCGCGTGAGGAGCTGGCCGCGCACCTGCCGGGCGCGCTCGGCCGCCGGGTCCTGGCCGCGCTGGAGGTCCTGGCGGAAGGCGCCGGCACGGCGGAACTGGAGAACGGCCACCGCGTGGGCTGACCGGGCCGGCCCCGCCGCTCGACCGAGGTGGGTGGGCCGGACTCAGCCTTCGACGTTCCTCGGCTTGCCGTCCACCTCGCGCAGCGCCTCGTCGCGCGTGGCGGTCCTGGCCTCCGTGCGGTGGCCGCGTTCGATGTAGTCGCGCACGACGAGTTCGACGGCGTCCTGGGGGTTGCCGACGCCGGCGAGCACCATGGCTTCCACGACGAGTTCGGCATCGAGCGAGACGGTGACCTTGGCCATGCCAGGACGGTAGCACCGGGCCACGGGCCGGACCGGCCGCTCACCGAAGTGGGTGGGCGGCCGGTCCGGAAGGCGTGTGGTACCGGTCAGAAGGAGACGGTCACGCCGGCCTGGTGGTACTCGCCGAGGGTGCCGAGGACCTGGCTCTGGACCGCGCCGGCCTGGGCCAGGAGGTCGGAGTCGGTCAGGGACGTGGGGCCGGCGACGACGCCGACGTGCGGGGCGAGGCCGCCGGAGACGGTGTCGAGCTCGGTCTCGGAGAGCTCGGCCGTCTCGAAGTGGTGAGCGGAGTGCATGGGGACTTCCCTTCGTACCAGTGTTGCGCGAACGGGTGCGGCGCCGCCGGGGACGGACGGGCCGCGACCCGTGAGATCAAAGCAGGCGCACCGTCAGGTGCCGTGTCCGGGCCGCGGACGCGCTGTGCAGATTGCGCGACGGGTCGGCAGAGATGGATCGGCAGAGACAGGGTCGGCAGGCGCAGGGTCGGCAGGCGCAGGGTCGGCAGGGACAGTCCCGAAGGGTCAGAAGAGGCCCGCGCCCCGCTCGAAGTCGAGCAGGCGCTGTTTGCGGGCCAGTCCGCCGCCGTAGCCGGTGAGGCCCCCTCCGGCGCCGATGACGCGGTGGCAGGGGACGATGATGCCGATGGGGTTCCTGCCGTTGGCGAGGCCGACCGCGCGGGAGGCGCCGGGACTGCCCAGGGCGTCGGCGAGTTGGCCGTAGGAGCGGGTCTCGCCGTAGGGGATCGCGCGGAGCCGTTCCCAGACGCTGCGCTGGAACGGGGTTCCGTTCAGGTGCAGTTCGAGGGTGAAGGTCCTCAAGTCGCCCGCGAAGTAGGCCTCCAGCTGTTCCTTCGCCTCGGTGAAAGGGGTGTCGTCGGGGTCGCCGAACGTCTCCTCGGGCGGGCGGTGACGCTGGTCGGTCATGTAGAGGCCGCACAGGACGCCGTCCTCGGCGACGAGGGTCAAGGGGCCGTACGGGCTGTCGGTGACCGTGTGCCGCTTGGTCGTGGTGTGCTGCTTCGTGTTGGTGTGCCGCTTCGCGGTGATGTGCTCGTTCATCGTGAGAACGTCCTCAGACGGGAAGGAAGTTGATCGGGTGGCTGTCGGTCGCCCACAGGTACTGCACGGCGTAGGCCCGCCAGGGGCGCCAGGCGGCGGCGCGTGCGGTGAGGGCGGCCGGGGTCGAGGGCAGGCCGAGTTCCTGTGCGGCACGGCGGATGCCGAGGTCGGTGGGGAGGAACGCGTCGGGGTCGCCCAGGGCGCGCATGCTGATGACGTCTGCGGTCCAGGGGCCGAAGCCGGGCAGCGCGAGGAGACGGGTACGGCTCTCCTGCCAGTCGCTGTCCGCGCCCAAGTGCAGCTCTCCGCCCGCCAGTTGGCGGACAAGTGTGGTGAACGTGGTCCGACGGGTGCGGGGCATCGCCAGTGACTCGGGGTCCAGGGCGGCGAGCGCCCCGGCCGAGGGGAAGAGGTGGGTGAGGCCGCCCTCGGGGTCGTCGACCGGTTCGCCGTGGGCGGTGACCAGGCGGGCCGCGTGGGTGCGGGCGGCGGCCGTGGAGACCTGCTGGCCCAGCACCGCGCGCAGCGCGAACTCGGCCTCGTCGACGGTGCGCGGCACGCGGCGGCCCGGACCCTTGTCGACCAGGGGCGCGAGGACCGGGTCGGCGCGGAGCTGGTCGTCGATGGCGACCGGGTCGGCGTCCAGGTCGAGCAGGCGCCGGCAGCGGCTGATGGCGACGGGCAGGTCGCGCAGGTCGCCGAGGGTGAGGCGGCAGGCGATGTGGTCCGGTCGCGGGGTGAGCGCGGCGATGCCGTGTCCGTAGGGCAGGCGCAGGGTGCGGCGGTACGAGCCGTCGCGCCATTCCTCGACACCGGGTACGGCGGTCGCCGCGAGGTGGCCGAAGAGGTTGTCCGGGTTGAGCGGGGCGCGGAAGGGGAGGCGCAGGGACAGCGCGCCGGGAGTGGTGGGCGTCGTGGGGGCCGGGGCTGCCGCCGTGCGGCTCGTGGGCCGTCCGGTGGCGCGGGTGCGCAGGTCGCCGGGGGACAGTGCGTAGACCTCGCGCACGGTGTCGTTGAAGGTGCGGATGGAGGCGAAGCCGGCGGCGAAGGCGATCTCCGCCATCGGCAGGGCGGTGGTCTCGATCAGCAGCCGGGCGGTCTGGGCGCGCTGGGCGCGGGCGAGCGCGAGCGGGCCGGCGCCCAGTTCGGCGCGGAGCTGGCGCTCGACCTGACGGCTGCTGTAGCCGAGGCGGGCGGCGAGGCCGGGCACGCCCTCGCGGTCCACCACTCCGTCGGCGATCAGCCGCATGGCGCGGGCTACGAGGTCGGCGCGCTGGTTCCACTCCGGTGAGCCGGGGCTGGTGTCGGGACGGCAGCGCTTGCAGGCGCGGAATCCGGCCTGCTGGCAGGCGGCCGCGCTCGGGTAGAAGGCCATGTTCCCGGGCTTGGGCGGCACCACCGGGCAGCTGGGCCGGCAGTAGATGCCCGTGGTCAGGACGGCGGTGAAGAACCAGCCGTCGAACCGTGCGTCCTTCGACTGGACGGCGCGCACGCAGCGCTCCCGGTCGCTGTGCATCCCGTTCTGCATGCCTCCAGCATCGGGCACCGGCCGGGCGAGGGCTGGCGAGAATCCGACATGAAGGTGGGCTGCGCTGGGACCACGCGGATCACGCCGATGGCCTGTGGGGCGTCGCCCCGGTCAGCCGCCGAGCAGGGCGGCGAACACCTCGTACGCCCGCTCGTCGAAGAGGACGAAGCGGATCTCCGCCACGGCCGTGCCGGTGGCCCGGACGGTGGTCACCGCGATCCGGGCCGCGTCGTCCATCGGCCAGCGGTAGACGCCGGTGGAGATGGCGGGGAAGGCCACGGTGCGGGCGCCGAGCTCGTCGGCGACCCTCAGGGACTCCCGGTAGCAGGAGGCGAGCAGGTCGGAGCGGTCCTCGGTGCCGCTGTGGACCGGGCCGACGGTGTGGATCACCCACTGGGCGTCCAGCCGGCCCGCGGTGGTGGCGACCGCCCGGCCGGTGGGCAGGCCCCGGCCGTACCGGGAGGCGCGCAGGGCGCGGCACTCCTCGAGGATGGCCGGGCCGCCGCGCCGGTGGATCGCGCCGTCGACGCCTCCGCCGCCCAGCAGGGAGGAGTTTGCGGCGTTGACGATGGCGTCGGCGCTCTGCAGGGTGATGTCGCCCCGCACGAGGTTGAGGAGGGGTCCGGTGCTCATGTCTGGCGCAGCCTCCTCCAGACGGCCTTGGCCGCGTTGTGCCCGGACATGCCGTGCACGCCGGGGCCGGGCGGGGTGGCGGAGGAGCAGATGAAGACCGCCGGGTGCGGGGTGCCGTACGGGAACAGGGACAACTTGGGGCGCAGCAGGAGCTGCAGTCCGGCCACCGCGCCGGTGCCGATGTCGCCGCCGACGTAGTTGGCGTTGCGGGCGGCGAGTTCGGCCGGGCCGGCGGTGGCGCGGGCGAGGACGCGGTCGCGGAACCCCGGTGCGAAGCGCTCCAGTTGGCGCTCGATGGCGTCGGTGAGGTCGCCGGTCCAGCCGTTGGGGACGTGGCCGTAGGCCCAGAAGACGTGTTTGCCGGCCGGGGCGCGGGTGGGGTCGACGAGGCTGGGCTGGACGGTGATGAGGAAGGGCCGGTCGGGTGCGCGGCCCTCGCGGGAGGCGGCGCGCAGTGCCGCGCCGATCTCGGCGCTGTCGGCGCCGATCTGGACGGTTCCGGCGGTGCGGGGGGCCTCGGCGGTCCACGGGACCGGGCCGTCCAGCGCGTAGTCGATCTTGAAGACGCCCGGGCCGTAGCGGAATCCCTCGTAGTACCGGCCGAGGCCGGCGATGCGGGCGAGGGCGGTGGGCGAGGTGTCGAAGACGTACGCCCGCGCGGGTGGCAGGTCGTCGAGGCGCTTGACCTCGTAGTCGGTGTGCAGGGCGCCGCCGAGGTCCTTCAGATACGCGGCGAGGGCGTCGGAGATCGCCTGGGAGCCGCCGCGGGCCACCGGCCAGCCGCGGGCGTGCGCGGCGAGGAGGAAGACCAGGCCGATGGCGCCGGTGGCGAAGCCGCTGAGGGGGGCCATGACGTGGGCGACGAGGCCGGCGAAGAGGGTCCTGGCGCGCTCGTCGCGGAAGCGGCGCATCAGCCAGGTGGACGGGGGCAGGCCGGCGAGGCCGAAGCGGGCGAGGGTGACCGGGTCGCGGGGCAGGGCGGTCATGGGCAGCGACATGAAGTCGCGGACCAGGGTGTCCCACCTGGGCAGGAACGGCTCGACCAGTCTGCGGTACGCGCCCGCGTCACGCGGTCCGAAGGAGGCCGCGGTCTCCGCGACCGAGCGGGCCAGGACGGCCGCGGTCCCGTCCGGGAAGGGGTGCGCCATGGGCAGCGGGGCGTGCAGCCACTGAAGGCCGTACCGCTCCAGGGGCAGGGCGCGGAAGGCGGGCGAGTTGACGGCGAGGGGGTGCGCGGCGGAGCACGGGTCGTGCCGGAAGCCGGGCAGGGTGAGCTCCTCGGTGCGGGCGCCGCCGCCCACGGTGTCCCGCGCCTCGAACACGGCCACGGAGAAGCCGCGCCGGGCGAGCTCCACGGCAGCGGTCAGCCCGTTCGGCCCCGCACCCACCACGACCGCATCGAGCATCGACGGCACCTTCGGACCCCTTCGTCAGCCGATGGCCACTTGCGCTCAGGATATGCCGCGGGGCCGGCCCGCACGGCACGGGCTCGGACCACGCGGCCACCCGCGCGCGACCGCGACCGCCGCCACCCCGCGCGCGACCGCCGCCACCCCGCGGGACCGCGGCCGCCGGTACGGCGCGGCCCGGCACGTGGGGTCAGGCGGGCGCCGACAGCAGGGCCACCACCCGGCGGGCCGTGGCCGCGTCCCGTGCCGCCGTGAACGGCAGGGCGTTGCCGCCGGTTATACGGAAGGGTTCGCCGGTTGAGGTGGAGTGGGCGCCGCCGGCCTCCTCGACCAGCAGCAGGCCCGCCGCGTGGTCCCAGGCGGCCTCCCAGGAGAAGGCGGTGGCGTCCAGCTCGCCCCGGGCCACCGCCAGGTACTCCAGCCCGGCCGAGCCGCAGTTGCGGGGCGCGACCCCGTCCGTGCGCAGGCCGAGCAGGGCGCGCTTCTGCTCGTCGGTGGTGAAGTCCGGGTGGGAAGTGGCCACTTCGAGCGGGCGGCCCGGCTCGGGGGTGCCGGAGCGCAGCCTGACGCCGTCGAGGAAGGCGCCCTGACCCCGCACGGCCACGGCGAGTTGGTCGCGGGCCGGGGCGTAGGTCCAGGAGGCCCGCACCACTCCGTGGTGGGCGAGGGCGACGAGCGTGCAGAAGCCGGGGTCGCCGTGCACGAACTGCCGGGTTCCGTCGACGGGGTCGACGATCCAGACGGGGGCATCGCCCCGTATCGCCTCGTAGACGGCGGGGTTGGCGTGGACGGCCTCCTCGCCGACCACGACGGAGCCGGGCAGGAGGGCGCCGAGGGTGTCCGTGAGGTACAGCTCGGCGAGGCGGTCGGCGTCCGTCACCAGGTCGTGCGGGCCGGACTTCTGGTCGATCTCGTGCTCGGCGAGCCCGCGGAAGCGGGGCATGATCTCGGCGGCGGCGGCCTTGCGCACCGCGTCCTCCACGTCCGCCGAGTGGCGTGCGAGAAACTCCTCGATGGTTTCCGTTTCTTCGATCATGCCTCCATGAGACCACGCGCCTCTGACAATCCCCGCCCGGCCGGTGCACACCGGGTGGAATCGGCATGAACACGTGGTGCCGTACGGCCAAGCCTCGCGGCCGCCGGGCTCCGCCTCACGGCCGCCTCAGCGGCCGACCGCGTACCCCTGCATCCCGCGCGGGTTGGCGGCCGCCGACAGGATGCCGGTGCGCGGGTCGCGGGCGACGGCGCACAGGCGGCCCTCGGACCAGGGCTCTCCGACGGTCACGTGGTGACCCCGGCGGCGCAGCGCCGCCACGACCCCGGGGTCCGTGCGTGACTCCACGGTGACACTGCCGGGGCGCATCCCGCGCGGGTAGAAGGAGCCCGGGAAGGAGTCGTTGTGCCAGTTGGGCGCGTCGATCGCGCCCTGGAGGTCCAGGCCGCCGCGGACGGGCGGGCGCAGGGCGACCGCCAGGAAGAAGTGCGGCTGCCACTGGTCCTGCTGGTCCCCGCCGGGCGTGCCGAAGGCCATGACGGGCACGCCCTCCCGCAGCGCCATCGACGGGCTGAGGGTGGTGCGCGGACGGCGGCCGGGGGTCAGCGAGTTGGGCAGGCCCTCCTCCAGCCAGGTCATCTGCAGCCGGGTGCCCAGCGGGAAGCCCAGCTCGGGGACGACGGGGTTGGACTGGAGCCAGCCGCCGCTGGGCGTGGCGGCGACCATGTTGCCCCAGCGGTCGACGACGTCGAGGTGGCAGGTGTCGCCGCGGGTCGCGCCGTCGGCGGCGACCTCGGGTTCGCCCGGCACCGGGGAGGTCGGCGGCTTGGCGACGGTGGGCTCGCCGACGCCGAGGGCGTCGAACTCCCCCGCGGCCGCCCCCGGTCCCTGCCCGGCCGCGATCGTGTGCGCGTGCGCGCTCAGCCGCGGGGGGCGTCCGCCGGGGCTGCCGGGCCGCAGTGCCAAGGAGGCCCGAGAGCCGATCAGTGCGCGCCGCCCGGCGTTGTAGCCGGGCGAGAGCAGCTCGGCGAGCGGCACCTCGGCCGCGTCCCCGTACCAGGCCTCGCGGTCGGCCATGGCCAGCTTGCAGCCCTCGATGAGCAGGTGCAGGAAGTCGGCGGAGCCGTGCTCGGGCAGCTCGGGCGGGAGCAGGGCGAGTTGCTGGAGGAAGACCGGCCCCTGGCTCCAGGGCCCGGCCTTGCAGACGGTCCAGCCGTTCCAGTCGTACGTCACCGGGTTCTCGTAGGCCGCGGACCATCCGGCGAGGTCGGCGGCCGTGAGGGTGCCGGTGTGGTGTTCGCCGCTGGTGTCCATGGTGGGCCGCCCGGACTGCCGGACGAGGGCTTCGGCGACGAAGCCGGTGCGCCACACCGCGCGCGCCGCCTCGATCCGCGCCTCCCGGTCGCCGGCGTGGGCGGTCTCGGCGAGCAGCCGCCTCCAGGTGGCGGCGAGCGCGGGGTTGCGCAGCAGTTCGCCGGGGCGGGGCGGGCGCCCGCCGGGCAGGTAGACCTCGGCCGAGGAGGTCCACTCGGTCTCGAACAGCCGCCGTACCGTCTCCACGGTCTGGCCCACGCGCTCCACGGGCGCGTGCCCGTGCTCGGCGTATCCGATGGCGTACTTCAGGACGTCGTCGAGGGGTTTCGTGCCGTGGTCGCGCAGCAGGAGCATCCAGGCGTCGAAGGCGCCGGGCACGGCGGCGGCGAGCGGACCTGTGCCGGGTACTAGGCCGAGTCCGAGGCCGCGGTAGTGCGCGACGGTCGCCCCTGCCGGTGCGACGCCCTGCCCGCACAGCACCCGGACCTCGCCGCCGGCCGGGGCGAGCAGGATCGGCACCTCGCCGGCCGGCCCGTTGAGGTGCGGTTCGACGACGTGCAGCACGAAGGCGGCAGCCACGGCCGCGTCGTAGGCGTTGCCGCCGTCCTCCAGCACCGCCATCGCCGACTGCGAGGCCAGCCAGTGGGTGGAGGACACCATGCCGAAGGTGCCCTGGAGGGTGGGGCGGGTGGTGAACCGCATCTGTCACCTCGTGTGCGTCGCCGTCGGCCGGTCGGCGTCAGGCTACGCCGGTCGTGCCCCCGTGGGGTCGCGCGCTCACTTGGCGCCCCAGCGGGCCGGGCCCATCTGGCGGGACATGATGGTGACGAGTTCGTAGGCGGTGTGGGACGCGGCGATGGACGTGATCTCGGCGTGGTCGTAGGCGGGGGCGACCTCGACCAGGTCGGCGGAGACCAGCCGGCAGTCGGACAGGCCGCGGATGATCTCGAGGAGTTCGCGGGAGGTGAGGCCGCCCGCCTCCGGGGTGCCGGTGCCGGGGGCGTGGGAGGGGTCGAGGACGTCGATGTCGACGGAGATGTAGAGGGGGCGTTCGCCGATGCGCTCACGCAGCTGCTGGACCACCTCGTCCACGCCGCGCCGCATGACGTCGGCTGAGGTCACGATGCCGAAGCCGAGCTTGGCGTCCTCGGCGAGGTCGTTCTGGTGGTAGAGCGGGCCGCGGATGCCCACGTGGGAGAGGGCGGAGGTGTCCAGGACGCCCTCTTCGACCGCGCGGCGGAACGGTGTGCCGTGGGCGTACTGCGCGCCGAAGATGGAGTCCCAGGTGTCCAGATGGGCGTCGAAGTGCAGCAGGGCGACGGGACCGTGCCGGCGGGCCACGGCGCGCAGCATGGGCAGGGCGATGGTGTGGTCGCCGCCGAGGGTCATCAACCGCGCGCCGGTGCCGAGGAGTTCGTCGGCGGCGGCCTCGATGGTCTCCACCGCCTCATTGAGGTCGTAGGGGTTGGCGGTGATGTCGCCGACGTCCGCCACCTGGGCGAAGTGGAAGGGGTAGACCTGCTGGGCCGGGTTGTAGGGCCGCAGTTGGCGGGAGGCCTCGCGGATGGCGTTGCCGCCGAAGCGGGCGCCGGGGCGGTAGGAGACGCCCGAGTCGAAGGGCACGCCCACCACGGCGATGTCCGTGTTCTCGACCTCGTCCAGGCGCGGCACCCGGCCGAAGGTGGCCGGGCCCGCGTAGTGGAGGGTCCGCTCGGACTCCTCCGGTCCGCGGGGCGGGACGACGCCGTGGGGCTGGTCGGTCATGGTGGGTTCGGGGCCTTTCTCTGTGCGGTGTGCGTGCGGTCTCTGCGGGCCGTCCGGGGGTCGGCCGGTCGGTCAGGTCGGGGGGTTGCCGTGCTTGCGGGAGGGCAGGTCGGCGTGCTTGGTGCGCAGCATCGCCAGGCCGCGGATCAGGACCTCGCGGGTGTCGGCCGGGTCGATGACGTCGTCCACCAGGCCGCGCTCGGCGGCGTAGTAGGGGTGCATCAGCTCGGCCTTGTACTCCTTGACCATGCGCTCGCGCATCGCCCCGGGGTCGTCGGCCTCGGCGATCTGCCGGCGGAACACCACT
>NZ_BMVJ01000010.1:0-617 GCF_014650655.1 Streptomyces anandii JCM 4720 | reverse complement strand
CCCATCACGGCGATCTCGTTGGTGGGCCAGGCGTAGGTCAGGTCGGCGCCGATCGACTGGGAGTCCATCACGATGTACGCGCCGCCGTAGGCCTTGCGCAGGATCAGCGAGATCCTCGGCACGGTGGCGTTGCAGTAGGCGTACAGCAGCTTCGCGCCGTGCCGGATGATCCCGCCGTGCTCCTGGTCGACGCCGGGCAGGAAGCCGGGCACGTCGAGCAGGGTGACGATCGGGATGTTGAAGGCGTCGCACATCTGCACGAAGCGGGCCGCCTTCTCGCTGGCCTCGATGTCGAGGACACCGGCCAGCACCTGCGGCTGGTTGGCGACGATGCCGGTCACGCGGCCGTCCAGGCGGGCGAGCGCGACGATCACATTGGTCGCCCAGCGCTCGTGGATCTCCATGAGCTCGCCGTCGTCGACGATCTCCTCGATCACGGCGCGCATGTCGTAGGGCCGGGCGCCGTCCACGGGCACCAGCTCCGCCAGCGCCGTGTTCCGGCGGCCGGCGGGGTCGTCCGCGGCGGCGTCCGGGGGCAGTTCGCGGTTGTTCTGCGGGAGGAGGGAGAGGAGGTAGCGCACCTCGGCGATGCAGGTCTCCTCGTCGTCGTAGGCGAA
>NZ_BMVJ01000009.1:324325-327315 GCF_014650655.1 Streptomyces anandii JCM 4720 | reverse complement strand
TCACCGCGTCAAGCATCAAACGAAGTAGGACACCACCAGCACAGCGACTGAGTTACAACTTTCTCTACTGGTTCAAGTGCGGCTCGCTCCGCTCCCCGCGCGCGGCCCGGCCCCCGGCCGGGCCTGCGCTCCTGTCTCCGCCCCGCTTCAGCCCGGCCGGCGCCCGTACCGCGCACGGCCCTCGTACCCAGCATGCGCAGACCCGTAGCGAGTGGCTCAAAGTATCGCCATACTGTGATCTCTACGAAGTAGGGGGACATGACTGACACGCCGCTCGTATCCGAGCTCTTGAATGATTCCGAGCTTCACGTCTCATCCCAGCTGAAGCAATCTCCGGAAGTGGTGGAAACTCAAGGCCCTATCGAAACCGACGACTTGTTCATTGACGCACCGAAATGGCGCAAATATGAACAGGTCTCGTGCGTATTCGCCGATCTCGCCGGCTCAACCAGTCTCCGAAAAGGGAGGTGGGAGTCATCAACGGCATCGATCTACGATGCGGCAATCAAGCCTGCAGTGAGTATTCTGGCTGACTTCGGTGCAGATTTCATTGAGATTCAAGGCGATGCGGCTTTCGGTCTCTTCACCGGGAAATATTCCCAAAGGCGCGCGATCTGTGCAGGCATCACGATTAAGACCTTCGGGCAGCAGGTGCTCGTCCCGGCGCTGGAAAATAGATGGCCCAGCGACCCACCGAAAACTGGGTTCAAGGTGGGATGTGCCGTCAGTGATCTACTGAGCAAAAAGATCGGTATCTCACGCACCGCACACCGCGCCCCCGTCTGGGCTGGACGTGCCGTTAACTACGCCGCGAAGTGCTCTCAGCAGGCACAGGCCCACGAAATGATCGTTACGAAGCCAATTGCTGACTCGATCCGGAGAAACGAATACCTGTGGTACTCGTGCTCCTGCGGCGACGCCCCCACGACGCTATGGAATGAGCGCCACATCGAGAAAGTTTCCGGAAAGGATTCAGAAGGTCTGATATTGACAAGTTCCTGGTGCCCGAACTGTGGCGACCTTTACTGTGAGCGCATCTGCTCAGGCTCATGGCGCAGGCCAGATCTTGACTCAAAGCGCAACGGGATGCTGCATGAAAAGTACCAGCAAGTAATCAAGCTGCACGAACAAAACTCACAGCAGATTCGGCGGAATATTTGAATTTTACCCTACCCGCCGACAACCGAGAGAAAAAACCTAGGTGGCAATTCCAGCTATGAAAACGAAGACCCCACCCACGGCCGCAAGCACGAAGGATAGCTGAACGAAACGATGCTTCCGCCATGCAATCTTGCTCATGTTCACGAGCTGGTGCGACAGAATCGGAAGGATTTCTTGCTGTTTCAGAGCATCCTCTAGATCTGCAGGATTCCAGAACTGCAGGTGCCCAAAATAGATAAAGTTCCGCCCGGCCTCTATCTCTAGCGTCTTCCGAGATCTCAAGCGGGGCACCACTACAAGAATTGCCAGCACAGCTGCTGCCAGGATGAAGAAGGTCCCAGTCCAAAGGACAGATTTCGCTCCCCACCCGTGCAGATTGTCGAACATACGGCCATCGTTGGAAAGGGCCACGATTCCCGCAAGGGCAGCAGATTCCAGTGTGAGAGCAAAGGACGCCTTTGCATCGACTCTGGCGGTCCACTCACCTATAGCTCCATGGATCCGCCAAGCGGTATCACGCGGTTCTGGAGTGAGGGTCACGGCTCTGACCTCCAGCTCGACTTATAAACTGTCATATTTTCACCACCGACATCGCGCGAATAAGGCCCTTCCCACATGAGTTCACGCTTACTTCCTTTGCTGTACTTTGCGTCAATCAGTCGATTAAAGACAATTTGAGTAATATACGTCCGCCAAGGATCGTTGCGGATGTCGCTCAGTTTCGCAGCCACATTGGGTGCGCGCCCCACAGACGCCAGATCATTGGTGCCATGGACACCCCCTCGAACAACCAAGGCAGTACCAGCATCGATTCCTACGCAATGCTTTACAATGAATCCCTTGCTTTTGATTGAGGGAAGGTTATCTTCTACCTTAGGCCGGACGATCTGACTAACCACATAGTTAATCTGAAGTGCACACCTTGCCGCAGCATCGTACCGTCCGTTGCCGATGAAAATAGCCATGACCCTATCTCCATCGAAACTACGAATCTCACCGCCCCGCGCTCGAATTACCCTGCATGTGGCATCCAGATAGGAGCGCATGACCTTTGCGGCCGTTGTGCGAGAGAAATCCCGAGCCAATCCCGTAGAATCAGCCATATCTGCATAGAGATAGACTGCATCAAGCTCGACAGCACCATTTTTGAGCTTGACGTCCTCTTTCTCTGGAACTGTCGTGCCTTTGCGAATATCCCAGTCCGAGCAGACAACATCGGTAACGGCCTTGCGTATTTCGTCTGCAAGCCCCACGGAAACCCCTCTGTACATTTGCAAGGATTGGAGAAATATCAGCCAACTATGGTTGCAACACCCGCCCGCCGCTGATTATGTCACGAACCTGTGCGACTGCCCCCTAGGTGCACATGTTCGATTCCGCAGGGCGAGCGAGAGGCCAGTGGTCCACCGGACTGTTGCTGGTCGTGCAAGGGTGCCGACTGGCGCGTATACGGGGTGTCTAAGGCTTTCACCGAGCTCGTCGAACCCCGCCGTCCGTCGTTACGGGAACGCCGTCATGGCTTGCTCCGGTCGACGCCGAGAAACGAGCACCTTGGTCCCGGCCGGTGGTCGGTACCGGAAAACACACGCGCGCCTGGTCTGTCGACGCACCCGCCATCGTGGCTGGCTGTCGTCGGCTGAGCGGCAAACCGACCCCGCCGAAAGCGCCGGCCGTCACTCGGCTGCGGGTCGTACCGCGAGCAGGCGATGCGCAACGGCGCTTCAGGGTACGAGCGCTGACATCCATCGCTGACATCAACGGCCACAAACAGCGGCGGCCGGTGACGTCCATCCTCAACCGTCCCCCCGCCGCCTCGAGCCATGTCTACA
>NZ_BMVJ01000009.1:309252-324295 GCF_014650655.1 Streptomyces anandii JCM 4720 | reverse complement strand
CCCACGGGATCGAACTCCTAAAGCGGGTGTCGCAGGTTCGAATCCTGCCGGGGGCACCAGCCAAAAGGCCCCGGACCATGATCGGTCCGGGGTCTTTTGACGGCACCAATTGACGGCGGTCGCCTCTCAGGCGGCGGGCCGACGGCGTTTGAGAAGCCGGTCCATGTGGCTGATCGCCTCCCGCGCCAGTTCAGATGTCACCCGATCGTGCAGCAGACCAACGACTGGCCGTTCGTGCTGCCCGCAGGAGGCCGGATCGTGGTGGCGGTGGCATGCGGGCCGACGCTGGCCGATGCGCCGGCGTCCATACGGCCCGCTGATCCCACGCCAGGCCAACCGGCCGGACGGCGGGCGCAGCCTGCCGCGGGAGAAACCCTCCGTGGCTGGGGCGGCCCGCACATGGACAAGAAGTTGTTGATCCAGAATGCATGCATTGACCTCACACCCCCTGCGATCAGCTGCTGTCGTGGCCCTCGCGTTCGGTGGGGGACTGGCAGGCCTGGCATAGTTCGTGCCGCCCGTGGGGAGTGATCACGGTTCCCCAGCCGTTGCACACCTCGCAGCCGGCAGCCAAAGCGGCGTTGGCCCGAGGGTTGGACTCGGGGGCGGCCATCGTTCCGTAGGTCATTGAGATTCTCCTGGCGTCGGGACTGTCCCGGTGATGCACCCCTTGGCTGCACAGTGCTTACTTTATTCCGTTTCATGCCCGCTTGCGCCCGTTCATGCAGATTTTATGACCGTTTTGCCCGTAGCGGCAGCCGCGCCTGCCCGCAGCGGGGAATCGATCCTTGGGTCGGCCGACGGTCGAGGGAGGCGTGAAGACTTCCAGCCTTTGGACCACGCCTGAACGGGGACTGCTCATAGACACGGCGTCGGACAGCGAAGCACCGTGCCCTCCCCGTGCCCGCCGCCGGGGGACCACACGGGGAACAGTGGAGAGTCGCTGCCACCGCCCCGGATACACCCAGGTCAGCGCCTTGCCTGGTCAGCACCCATCCGCATACGCAATCCTCCAACCGAGGACTGTGGATCGGGTGGCAAATCTGCCCAGTGTGCTTCTGGGAGGACGACGGCCAGGACGATCACGACGCCGACAGGGTACGCGGCGGACCGAACGGCCGGCTGAGTCTGCCTGAGGCCCGTCGGAACTTCCATGCCCCGGTATTGCGGATGGCAGGTGTCATGCCGGCGCCGACGCCGAACCCGAGAGGAACGCGGCGGGCGTTCCTGGCCGGAGCGGCAGCCGGCCCCCGGCGGCATCCGCCTGGGAGACGGGGAACGTTCACGTCGCGAAAACGGCCCCGAGCAGCTCCCACGTTCCCTCAAGAGTCGGTGGGTACCCACTGACGCACACCGTGGTCGTTCGTGCCGTACCAGTAGTGGGGCAGGCCCTTGATGCTGCTGGTGCGGAACGGGTGGCCGTGGTCGTCGATGCGTACCGTGCCGGTGCGGCCCTGGGATGACCAGTCGAGTTCCAGGTACCAGGTGCAGTCGTAAGCCTCGGTCGTCGCGGTGACCTGCAGCACCTCCGGGTCGTCGGCTGAGACGCGGTAGGGGAACTGCACCGCGGGGACGGGCTTTCCGCTGTCGTCGCCGGGGCGCGCGTGGGCGATCGGGCGGTCGACGTCCAGGTTCACGGAGAAGTTGCGGGGCGGCAGATCACTGCCGCAGCCCTGGCCCATGGCGTACGCGTTGCCGGTGACCGGGGTGCCGCGGCTGACGATACGGACCCTGAGGGCCGCGAGGACCACGGCCGTGGACGACTTCCCCTGCACCGAGATCTGCACCATCGTCTGCCGCCCAGGTACCGCCTGCTGCGTCGCTTCCCACACTCCGGCGTCCTGCTGTACCGGCGGCGGGGGCACCTGGGCCGGCTCCTTCCCGATGACGTAGTCGTGCCCGCAACCGCCGTCCCACATCTGCGAGTCGGCGGTCCACGCGAGCGGCACATCGGCTGGCACGGGGGCGTTGCTCTTCGTCTCCGCCGACGATCCGCCCTTCGACCCGGGGACCTCTGAAGGCCGTACTCCTGTGGAGGGCGAGGCCGAAGAACGGCTGCGGGAGGGACCGGCCACAGTGGCCGAGGGGTGGTGTGACGTATCGGTTCCTGTCGTACGGGACTGACCGGGGGCCTTGGCGGAGGTGCCGTGAGACCGGTCGGCCGACAGCACCGACATACTGCCCAGCGTCACCAGCAGAACGGTCGCCGTGGCTGTGCCGACGACGGTGCGGCGACGGCGGTGCCAAGGGCGTCCCGTTGAGCGGACCGCATCCCACTGGGCCGTCGTCTCGCGACTGCACGGTCCGTGAGCATCGGGAGCAGCCAGTGCGGCGTCGGGTGCGTCGGCACCGAGTCGCGGTGGTGAACCGCTCGTGCCGCCCCCGTCACCACCGATGCCGTCGGCGCCGCCACCCACACTGCGCGTGCTGCCACCTGCGCGCCCCGCCGTCCGGCCGTCCGTACCCGAAGCCCGCTCGTCCCCTGTCGGCTCCGCCGCCTCCTCACCCGCCCTCGGCCGTTGTCGTGCCGTCATCGCGAGCAGCCACAGGCGGTGCAGATCGAGGCGTTCCTGCGGTGTTGCTCCGCAGAAGGCGGCCAACCGCTCCACCGGGGCGTAGTCCTGCGGGACCGTCTCGCCGGCGCAGTAGCGGTGCAGCGTGGAGGTGTTCATGCCGAGACGGCGGGCCAGGGAGCCGTAGCTCCGGTCCGTGCGGTCCTTCAGCCGGCGCAGCAGCGCAGCGAACTGCTCGACGCCATCCTCGGTCGACACCGCTCCCCCAGCCTCCCACGTGTCCCCGTATCCCAGGCGGTCCATATACCTGCACGTCAGATGGGCTGGGATGGTTCCACCGTCGCCGGGCGGCCGTCCGGCGTTGCGCGGGGCGGTCATGGCGGCTGATGCTCTTGGTGTCGCACCGACCAGGACCGGACCGACCAGTCGGCGGCGGACGACAGATGACACCCATTCACTCATCCACGGGGGACACCCATGCCCCAGCGCACCCGAGCCGGCCCGCTCCTCTTACTCGCCGTCACGGGCTCGCCCGCGGCGCGACGCTCGCCACACCGGCAGACGCCGCGGCCAAGGCGACCGTCCGTCAGGTCAGCGTGCAACCACACAGGGACAAGAAAAGGAAGATGCACATGAACAGGAAGTCCCCCGCACACCGCCGTCCGGGCCGCCGCGCGGCCGTCGCCGCCAGCCTCGTCCTGGCTGTCGGACTCGGTGTGTCGACACAGGTGTCGGCACAGGCATCCGTCCATGCCCCCACAAAGCCGTCCGCCGCCGCGCCGCAGTCGGTCAGCGGCACGAGCGGCCAAGTGGTGACCCGGGTCGCCGACTTCTACGGCGCGTACATCGACGCGATCGGCGACTACACGGACCCGGACGCCACGCTGGAAACGGTGCTCCGCAAGCACTACCTGACGCCCGACTTCGCCAAGCGACTGGCGGCCTGGGAGAGGAAGCACGGGGCGGACGGTGTCCTGCGTGCCCAGAACGTCCCGAGGAAGTGGACGGTGACCGACAACGGCGCCGTGGGTAACGGCCATGAGGTCATAGTCACCCTGACCTTCGGCAGCGGGGAGACGACGCAGAAGATCAGGCTTTTCGTGCTGGTGGAGCGGTACAACCACATCGTCGACATCGGCCTCACGAGCAACCGCTGACAGCGGAGCCGCTCCGCCCGGTCTGTCATGGCCAACCTCACGACGGACGAGGACCCGCGTCAGGCACAGCGGCTACGTTGGTGACGGAACTGGCTGACATCCACGTCCGACATCAACGGCAGCAGACGTAGGCACCCCGTGGAGACCGTTCGTGGGCCGCCCCCATATGAGCCGCCAGGAACTACGCCTGGCCTGACCCGCTCACGAAGGAGGATCTCTACCTCCACGAGCAGGCCGAGACATGGGTCGAGGCCGAGACGGTCCGCCGGTGACCACCGTCATCCACGGCCTGCGCCGGGCCTGCGAGTGCGGCAATGAGTCGTTGTGGGCGATGCTCGTGGTCACCGAGGACGGTGCGGAGGCCCTGTGCGGTAGGCGCGAGGCCACCGTCCAGGGCCGGCCGGACGCGGCCGTGGGCCCCATCGGCCGAACCATCAAGGTGGAAGCGACCCAACCACGCGAGCTCGGTCCCTGGGAAGTGATCGCGAAGGATCTCGCGAACACCATCAAGGACGGCACGATGCTGCCCGGTGAGAACGTCCCACCGTCGGCGACCTCGCCCAGGCCGTGCCCGAGGTCGCGAGCTCCTCCGGTAAGTCGGCGCGAGTGCCGGTCGGTTCAGTGTGCGCGTGCCGCTACGGCGGCTTCCCAGGTGAATCCGTCCGGGTCGGTGAGGTCTCCGGTGGTGCTGCCGCCGATGACGAGGCGGTGCGATCCGGTGCCGGCGGGGGCGACACCCAGCTCCTTGGCGAGGGCGCGGCGCCGGTACAGGGCCAGTTTGACGGGGCTCGGCCCGGAGGCGAACTCGGCGTACATGCGGCCGAAGCTCTTCGTCACGGTCAGGCCGTGGTCGACGTAGAACCGCTTGCTCTCCGTCATGTCGGCGACTCCGAGCAGCAGTACGAGCTCGTCGATCCGGCCGGTGGCCGGGCCGGTGTTCTTCTTTGCCGAGGTCGCGATCTTCCAGATCGTCCCGTCCGGCGCCTGGACGACGCCGCCGTAGCCCCACAGGGACTTCGCCGGACGCTTGAGCGGCGTGGCGCCGGCGTCGAGGGCGGCGTCGACCAGCCGGTCGACGTCGGCGGGCTGGGACACCGTGAGCGCCAGTGTGTAGCCGCGGAAGCCGGTGGTGGGTGCCTCGGAAGCCCGCAGGTGGAGCCGGCCGTGCAGGCCGAAGGCCGTGTAGAAGCGTTCGGCGGCCTCGACGTCGGCCACCTCGAGGGTCAGGGATGCGATGGATGCCATGCGCTCACGCTAGGGACGGTGGGGCGGTCGGCGCTTCTCGAATCCTGACCAGTCACCTGCCGGTGGTTCCGTAGGCGGCCATGAACATGTCCAGCAAGCTGTCGATCGCGGCCTCGTCGATGGGGCGGGTCGACAGCAGACCCCGGTAGTACAAGGTGCCGCACAGCACCTCGGCGGCGAATTCCAGGTTCGCGTCCGCGACCAGTTCACCGGTCCGCTGGGCACGGGTGATCCGGTCGAGGGTGCTCCGCTCGACGGTGGCGAGGAAGCGCTCGTGCAGGGTCGCCCGCAGTGCGGAATTGGCTTGTGCCTCGGCGATGACGGCGCGATAGACGGGGCCGATCGGCGGTTGGGAGAGGGCCGAGCTGGAACGGATGAACTGTTCGCGCAGATCCCCGCGGATGTCCCCGGTGTCGCGGTAGTCCAGATCGCTGGTCCACACATGGTTGAGCGCGTCGAGCAGCAGCGCCGCCTTGGACGGCCAGCGCCGGTAGATCGTGTGTTTTCCGACCCCTGCCCGTCGGCTGACCGCCTCGATGCTCAGGCCCGCGTAACCGGACTCCGCGGCCAGATCGAGGGTCACCCGCAGCAGCTCCTCGGTGCGGGCGGCGCCTCGGCGCCGCGGCGAGGCGGGAGTGTTGGACATGTTCCCAGCATATCGGCACGCAGCGTGCCGTTGACATGGCCGAGGGTTTGGCGCAGGATTCCGTCTGGATCGGCACGACCCGTGCCGATATCCAGGAGGGGGTAACCATGACCATGAGCAACACCGAAAGCGGCAGGCACGAGGGCTTCTCGGTCGAGGAGCGGGCCGCGATGAAGGACCACGCGCAGGAGCTCAAGAAGGCCGCGCGCCGCGCCACGGCTGCGGAGAAAGCGGCGGAGGCGGAGCGGGACGTGCTTGCGAAGATCGCCGAAATGCAGGACTCGGACCGCGTCATGGCCGAACGCGTCCATGCCGTCGTCACGGCCAACGCCCCGGCCCTCGCACCGAAGCTCTGGTACGGGATGCCCTCCTACGCGTTGAACGGCAAGGTGGTCTGCTTCTTCCAGAGCGCGGAGAAGTTCAAGGCGCGGTACGCCACGCTCGGGTTCAGCGACCAGGCGCGGCTGGACGACGGCACGATGTGGGCGGCCGGCTTCGCGCTGACCGAGGTGACACCCGAGGTGGAGGAGCGGATCGCCGCACTCGTGAAGCAGGCGGTGAGCTGAGCCGCAGGGACGTGCCGTACGCGTGCGCTCGGGTCGGCGACACGCAAACGACGAGGCGTCAGCTGCGTCGCATCCCCTACCGCGGCGTCCAGTGACGCCCCGTTGACCGCCCAAAGCAGCTGTCACTTGTCTCCGAGGGGGCTCGGCCGCGGTGGGTGCCCTGCCAGCCTGCGGCATCCTGATCACGTTGGGGGAAGACGTAGTGCGCACCGCCGCTGTGCCACGGGTCGTGGCCGGGGTCCTGGCCATAGCGTCTGCCGCGGCGTGCGCAAGCAGCGTCCCGCCCATCGCTGCGAACAAGGCCGAGTTCCTCCGGCCGATGTCCGCGGCACAGTTGCGTACGCATCTGCTGCCCGCCGTCCTGCCGAAGGGCCGGACCTCCCAGGCCGATCCGGCCGATCCCGGTCCGGGCAGTGCCGCAAAGGGCGAACCCCGCTGCGCTTTCCTGGACGGCGGAGACGTGGCGGATGCGGGAGCCACGGACGCGGTGGCTTCCGCAACGGCCTCGTTCGGCGGGGGACACAGCGCCGGAGGCGGTGTCATGGCCGGCGGGGAGACTCTGTATTCGTTCTCCGGAGACGGCGCCGCCCAAGCCATGCGCCGCATACGGAAGTTGGCGGCCCAGTGCGCGAAGGTGGTCACACCCGCACTCGGTTCGGTCCGCTCCACGAAGCGGTTTGCGGCCGTCCCCGGGCCTCGCCTGGGCGACGACAGCATCCGGGTGCGGGCCACCACGACCTGGAGCAACCACGCCAGGGCAGTCCAGCACGACGATGCGCTGGTCGTACGCGAGAGCAACACCCTCATCGTCATCCGGTGCGTCCCGACGACTCAGGCCGAGGTGGACATGGTCCCGTCGTTCATTCCTGAAGCCGTCGCGCAGGTGCGCTCGCAGCACCCCGCACCGGTGGACGCGGCGCACCGTGCGGCGCCGGACGCGGGCTACTGAGGAACCGGGGTTCGGGCGCGGTCGGTCTCGTCCTGCACGAGCAGGGAGAGCAGAGAGGCCACGGGCAGGCCGGCTTCCGCCGGATGGCGCAGCACCTTGTCCGGTTCGATGCGGTAGGTGTTCGTGCGCCCATCACGGGTGTGGGAGAGGTATCCGGCCTGCTCAAGGTCGGAGATGATGCGCTGGACGGCGCGCTCCGTGAGTCGGCAGTGGGCAGCGATGTCGCGGATCCGGACGTTCGGGTTGTCGGCGATGGCCGCCAGTACGCGCGCGTGGCTGGTGATGAACGTCCATCCGCTGTGAGGTTCGGGCACTCCAACCATGGCCCGCATCTTAGGGGGCCGTCATTGCCCAACCCAATTACATGACATACTTTTCATGCAATCCACGACGTGCTCCGCGACGAAGCGCCACGAAAGGAGCCCGAAGGTGCCCTGGGAGGAAGCTGACATGCCGAGACTCGTGAGCAACGTCGGCGAGGAGGGGTGCCCGGCCCAGGTCGGCGAACACGCCCCGGAAGGTGCGTTGCACCAGTACGAATGGCACGGTGCCTGGGTCGTCGCCGCTCACGGCTCCTACGACATGCACTCGGTCCCGCCTCTGGCGCAGGCACTGGATGCTGCCGCCAGGAAGCATCCCAAGGTGGTTCTGGACACCTCGGGTGTCCTCTTCGCGGACTCGACGTTTCTCAATCTGCTGCTCCTCACCCACCAAGTGAGCACCCTGCGCGTGGTCGGGCCGCCACGGCAGCTCCAGCGGCTGTTCGCGATCACCGGGGCCGACACGGTCCTGGAGATACGGGAGACCGTGGACGCCGCCGCCGTCTCCTGAGCCCCCCGCCCGGCTCGATGGTCCCTGACGGTGTGGAGAGGCGCGGCGGGGCTCTACTTGTCGGCGCGGCTGGACAGGGCCTTGCCGACGGCGTCGAGGATCGAGGCCTTCGCGGAGGAATCACGGGGAAGGACGAGGCTGAGCACGGCCGTGATGATGAGGGTGACCCGCACCCCGCCCGCGACGTCGGGCGCTTGCGCCACCGCCGGAATCAAGGGCAGCGCGACGGCCGCGGTGAGGAGGACGACCGGGGGCCACACGGCGGCCGCGGTCCTGCGCAGCCGGGAAAGGGCGGTCACGGGCGGAGCCGCGGCGGTCAGGGTCTCCCAGTCGTCGTCGATCAGCGCGAGCACTCCCGCCCAGAGGGACTTGGTGACGACGTCGAAGGAGGCTGGACCGCCGGCCCGGGCTATGGGTGTCCGGTGCTGCCGGACAACGGCGGCCAGCCGTAGCGTGTCGGCCCGCGCGGGCCCGCGCCCACCGGGGAAGGGGCGGGCGGGCAGTGCGGTCTCCGCCTTGCGGGCCGCTTTCTCCAAGGCACGTTCCACCGCCCTTCGTGAGCGTTCCTGGAACCAGGTGCCGCGGTGGGCGTGCGTGACTTCGCAGACGTCGACCAGGCCGAGGAGCAGCAGGTCATAAGGTCGCAGGACGGGGCGGACCATCCACTTGGTCAGGGTGAAGCACACCGACACCCAGACCAGGACGAGCAGGCCGATCGCCAGGACCGTCAGCACGGCCTGGGCGCCCTTGGCGGCCAGGCGCACCAGGGCATCGCGGGCGGCGGGCCACTGTCCGCCGTGGACGCCTCCCGAGTAGGCGAAGAAGAACAGAGAGACGGTGACGAGGCCGAGGACGAGGGCTTGGAGCAAGGCCATCCGTCCGGCACGCAGACTCCGCCCGCGGGGCTGCCGTAAGTGGAGATGCTGGGCCCGCAGCACCATGACGCCCGCCGCGGAGAAGAAAAAGAAGCCGAGGCCGATCCACAGGGAAGCGGAGGGGGGCGCGGGGGTGTCATGCGTGTTGATGACATGGTTGAGCCAGGGCAGACCGAGGGTCACCTCGTCGTTCCGGTGGACTGTCACCAGCCGGATGACCCAGGGAAGCGCTCCGGCGAGGAGAAGCCCCCCGGGTATGGCGAGCGGCCACCATTCTTTCGTGACCTCCTCATGGATGGCTCGGCGGGCGGCGGCCCGGGCCACCGCCCTGCCGACGAGGGCGGTCTCCTCCGCGTTCAGCGCGATGGCGCTGGAGGCTGTCACACGGTCGCGGTACCGCTCGGCCTCCGCTCGGACGACCTCGACGGACAACTGAGCCACGGCTGCTCCTCCGGGGGCAGATGATGCGGGAGAACCCCAGCACTATGCCCGCCCGAGCTCGCGAAGACGCGCGGTTCGGGCTCCCCGACCAGTGGCGCACGCTCTCACTGAGGGCCACACCCTCACTGAGGGCCACACCCTTCTCACCGTCGAAGAACCGGTCGGGTGCGCGCGGTTCGGGCAGCCGCCGATTCCTTTCTCACCGACGGACGTCGAGCTCCGCGTACATGCCGGCCGCGTAGTGCCCCGGGACATCGCACAGCAGTTCATAGCGGCCGGGCCGCAGCGTCACCGTGGTCCAGGACGCCGCACCGGAGGCGATGCCCTCTCCGGCGCCACTGCCGCACGTGCGGGACGCCTCGCCGACGCTGCCGGCCTCCGATACCCGGCCGTCGGAACCGATGGCGCGTTCTCCGGCAGCCCGGCCCGCGGGCAGCGGCAGCACGATCACCTCGTGCGTGAGGGTTCCCGCATTGACCACCCGCACCGTCACCTGCCCCGCCCGGACCGTCGCGGGGCGGGCCACCAGGCGCATCATGCCCATGCCGTGCCGTCCGGAACGGCCATTGTCCGGCGCGGGCCGGTTCGGGCCCCTCATCATGCGTCCCATGTCCCATACGGTCACGTCGACCGCGCTGCCCGTCGCGGCCGGCGCGGCGCACTGTTCGCTCCGCGCCCTCCAGGACGCGGGAGCCGCCCGGTGGAAGGCGCCCCCGGACACGGCCATCAGCCCCGTGGTGACGATTCCCAGCACCAGGGCCGCGGCGGCGACAGCCATCGCCGTCCACACCTCTCGGCGGCGACGCGCGTTCACCGGTGCTCCCGAAGCAGCGCGAGCCGACGTTTGAACTCGTCCTCGTCGATCTCCCCGCGTGCGAACCGCTCGGCGAGCACGTTCTCGGCCCGCCGGTCCTGTCCCCCACCCTCGCCGGACGGCGGGGGCGGGCCGGGCTGCCAAGGGTGACGCGTACCGGCGAGGTAACGCACCAATGCGATGAGCGCGAGGATCAGGACGGCCCAGAACAGCACCATGAACACCGCCATGACGATCCAGCCGCCCCAGCCCCATCCGCCGTCGTACCACATCATGCCGATCACTTCCCTCGGCTGACTTCAGCGTCAATGCCAGGTTGGATCCGCGAGACCTCAGTCGTACTGGGCCACAGTTCCCGCGTGCGGGGCCGGAGGGCCCAAAGCCCATCAGCCGCACGACTCCGACAGCCCTTTGCCGCGGACCACGGCGACGAAGCAGTGCGCGTGACGCGGCGGGGCCCGGCTGACCGAGCCGTGCAGCAGGCCCGGACGCCCACCGGCCTCGCCGCCGCCATGAGGGCGAGGCGTTCGCCCGCGCTTCCTGCAGCCGCTACGGCACCCGGGCCGACAGCGCGGCGGCGCGGCCCAGGGACGAACGGCCCTGCCGTCGGCTCCGGTGGGAGGAGCAGGCTGGATACGGCGCGAGCGGCGTCCGACCGCGCCCGCAGCCTCCGGCACACCTTGCTCGCGCGGAACTGGGCGGTGCTGCGCCGCCGGCGCCCCGCCGAGCCGGAAACCGTACGACACGGGCCGCTCACGCCCGGCCTGCGCACCCGGAAGGTTCCGGTCGACGGCCGCACGGTCGCGTTGACGCCGAAGGAGTCCGGCATTCCGGAGCGTCCGGCCGCGGACCCCGGCCGGGTGCTGAGCCGGGAGCAGATCCCGGAACGCGCCTGGGCCACCGACCGGTACGGCCGGCCGGGTAGCCGGGCGGAAGAGCGGACGCATAGCCTCCTGTACGGCCGTTCCTGGGAGCGGGCCGGCTTCGACGGGGACGGTTACGGCGATCCGGTCGTCGCCGGCGGCCGGGCCGTCACCGTGACGTCCGGCGGGGCGGACGGGCTCGGCGCCTCCCCGCGGCAGACCCCCGCCCCCGTCTCGACGAGCCGCCACACCTCTTCGGGGTTCGCGCGGGTGAGGGCGACGGCGGCCAGGGAGGCGCAGGTGTCGTGGCGGAGCCGGCGGATGCGGGCACGGACCTCGTCGAGGGCGGCGGGGCCGACCGAGAGGCTGTCACAGCCGAGGCCGATCAGCAGGGGGGTCACGAGGGGGTGTGCGGCGGCGTCACCGCAGACGGAGACCTGACGGCCGTGACGGTGGGCGGCGTCGACGACACGGGCGATGGCGCCGAGTACGGCGGGGTGCGCCGCCATGGCGGGGGTGGCGGTGGGGTCGCGCCGGTCCAGGCCAAGGATCTGGCAGGTGAGGTCGTTGCTGCCGATGGAGAAGAAGGAGGCTTCATGGGCGAGGTCGTCGGCAGCGGCGACGGCTTCGGGGAGCTCCACCATGATGCCCAGCGGTGGCACCGGGACGCCGGCTTCGGTGGCCGCGGCCTCCAGGAGGCGTCGGCAGGCGCGTAGTTCGCCGACGTCGGCGACCATGGGGATCATGATGCGCAGGTCGGTGTCGGCTCCGGCGCTGAGCAGACTGCGGAACTGATCGGCGAAGGCGTCCGGTTGGGCGAGCATGAGGGGAAGCCCGCGGCCGATCCGTGCGCCCCGGAGACGGGAGAGGAACGGCGGGAGTTTGTCGTCGGCGAAGTCGAGTGTGCGGGCCGTGACAACCTGCCCGGTCAGAGCGCGCAGGACGGGGACGAGGGTCGCCGCGTGCTGCTCGCGGGTGGGCCAGGCGGGGTGGTTGAGGAAGGGCAGTTCGGTGCGGAGGAGGCCGACACCTTCGGCGCCGGCGGTCAGTGCCGCGCGGGCCTCGGCCGCAGTGGCCACGTTGGCCCGCAGCACGACGGCGTGCCGGTCGAGTGTCTCGGCGGGCAGGTGACGCTCTGCGGCGAGGGCGAGCCTGCGCGCTCGGGCCGTCTCCATGGCTCGCAGGGCCCTGGTGCGTTCCTCGTCGTCGGGGTGGGCGACCGCGCTGCCGAGACCGGCGTCGAGCAGGATCTCCTGTCCGTCGGGCAGTTCGAGCAGCTGG
Organism: Streptomyces anandii JCM 4720; assembly: GCF_014650655.1. Classification (GTDB taxonomy): domain Bacteria; phylum Actinomycetota; class Actinomycetes; order Streptomycetales; family Streptomycetaceae; genus Streptomyces; species Streptomyces anandii. The sequence goes on along the minus strand of NZ_BMVJ01000009.1, from coordinate 312,114 downwards.
GGGTCGACGCCCAGGAGGAAGGGGATGCCCAGCGAGCGGGCGACGATCGCGGCGTGGGAGTTCGGACCGCCGGTCACGGATATGGCGGCGGTCACCGTCCGGCCGGGTTCCAGCAGGTCCGCGGCACCGATCTCGTGGGCCACCAGGACGAGCGGCTGGTCGGGGGCGGGGCCCGTGTCGCCGTGGAGAGCGGACAGTACGCGGCGGCCGACCTGCCGGACGTCCGCGGCACGCTCGGCGAGGGTGGGATCGTCCAGAGCGGCGATGGTCGCGGCGTAGGCGTCGATGGCCTGCCGGACGGCGACCGGCACCGGCTCGCCGTCGTTCGCCCTCTTGATGGCCAGATCGCGCAGATCCTGGTCCTGGGCGATGTAGCCGTTGACCTCCATGATGTCGGCCTGTTCGTCCTTGCTCCGCTCGCGCAGCGAGCCGGACAGGTCGAGCAGGCGGGCGGCGACGGTGTCGAAGGCGTCGGTGATCTGCTGCGCGGGGTCGCCGCCGGCGCGGTGGGGCAGCGCCGTTCTGGAGAGCGGCCGGTCGGTGCGGTGGACGAGGCCGAGGGCTGTGCCCGGCGCGGCGGCGTGCCCGGTGAAACCGCGGCGGCCGGTCATCGGGCCCCCATCGACTCTGCGCTGGCCGCCAGCGACTCGGCCAGGGTCCGGAACACGAGGGCGGTGGAGGTGGCGCCCGGGTCCTGGTGGCCGATGCTGCGGGCGCCGAGGTAGGAGGCGCGGCCCTTGCGGGCCTGCATCGGGGTGGTGGCGCGCATGCCCTCTTCGGCGGCGTCGGCGGCGGCCACGGCTGCGGTGTCCAAGTCGGCGCCGGCGTCGGCCTGTTGCTGGAAGGCGGCAAGAGCGGGGGCGTAGGCGTCGATCATGGTCTTGTCGCCGGGTGCGGCCGCACCGAGCTTCTGGATGCTCGCGAGGCCGGCGGCCAGTGCGGCGGCGACCTGCTGTGTGTCGGCGGTGGGGGTGCCCAGGGCCTTGCCGATGGCGCGGAAGGCACCGCCGTAGAGCGGTCCGGAGGCGCCGCCCACGGTGGAGATGAGGGTGGTGCCGGTCTTGACCAGTACGGCCCCGACGGTGTCCGGCTCGTAGTCGGCCAGGGCCGTGACGGCGGCGGAGAAGCCGCGGTGCATGTTGGTGCCGTGGTCGGCGTCGCCGATGGCCGAGTCGAGCTGGGTGAGGTGGTCCTTGTGCTGGTCCACGGCGGCTGCGATGGCCTGCACCCAGGTGCGGGCGAGGTCGGTGTCCACGGGGTCTCCGTTCGTGGTCGGTACGGGGCTTGGATGGCGATGGGGTGAGCCGGGGACGGGGGGGAGGACGCGGGGGGTGCGATCCGGGCGGGCAGGCAGCGGCAGGCACTGGCCCGGCCCTCGCGTATCGCGCGGCCCCGCCCCCGGCTCGGCTTCAGACGCCCCAGCGCAGGGCCGGGGTGTTCACGGGCGCGTCCCACAGGGACAGCATGTCGGCATCGGCCTTGCACACGGTGAGAGAAACGCCTGCCATGTCCAGGCTGGTGACGTAGTTGCCGACGAGGTTGCGGGCGATGACCACGCCCTTGTCCGCGAATGCGGCGGCGATCTCGTGGAAGACCACGTACAACTCGATGAGCGGGGTGCCGCCGAGGCCGTTGACCATCACGATGGTCTCGTCGCCGGCCGTCAGCGGCTGGTCGGCGAGAATGGCGTCCAGGGCGGTGGCCACGATCTCCCTGGCCGGGCGCAGCTTCTCGCGGCGGCGTCCGGGTTCGCCGTGGATGCCGACGCCGACCTCCATCTCGTCCTCGGGCAGGTCGAAGCCGGGCTTGCCGGAGGCAGGCGTCGTACAGGCGGTCAGCGCCACCGCGAAGGACCGGGAGGCGGCGTTCACCCTCTTGGCGATCTCCGCCACGGCGGCGAGGCCGGCACCCTGCTCGGCGAGCGCGCCGGCGATCTTCTCGACGAAGACGGTGGCTCCGGTGCCTCGGCGCCCTGCGGTCCACGTGGAGTTCTGGACGGCGACGTCGTCGTCGACCAGAGCCGTCTCCACCGCGATGCCTTCCTCGGCGGCCAGTTCGGCGGCCATCCGGAAGTTGAGGACGTCACCGGTGTAGTTCTTCACGATGAACAGCACGCCCGCGCCGCCGTCGACGGCCTGGGCGGCGGCCACCATCTGACCGGGCACGGGCGAGGTGAACACCTCGCCGGGGCAGGCGGCGTCGAGCATGCCCTCGCCCACGAAGCCGCCGTGCAGGGGTTCGTGGCCGGAGCCGCCGCCGGAGACCAGGGCCACCTTGCCGCTTCTGCGGGCGCCGCGGGAGATCACCTTGTTCTCCACGTCGACCTTCAGTCCGGGGTGGGCCGCGGCGATCCCGGACAGCGCCTCGGCCAGCACCGCTTCGGGCGCGTTGATGAACTTCTTCATGAAAGGGCTCCTTCAGCCGCTACGGCCGGCTGGTTGGCGGTCTCGGCGGCGGTGACGCCACGGCGGGCGTTCAGGGCGGTATAGAGGAAACCGGCGGCGACCGCGCCCACGACATCGCCGATCGCGTAGACCGGCAACTGACTCCAGTGGACCGTGCCGTTGAACAACTGGCCGACCAGCATGGGGCCGACGACGCGGGCCGGGTTGATCGCGGAACTGGTGGCGGGTCCGACGACCATGATGACGGCGAACACCGCCAGGCCGATGGCGAGTCCGGCGAAGCCGCCGGCCGAGCGGCGGTCGATGGCGCCGAAGACGACGAAGGCCAGGACGGCCGTTCCGACGGCTTCGGCGAAGAAGGCCTGGCCGGCACCGACCTGGGGGCCGTACGAGGCGATGCCCAGGCCGACGGTGACGGCCTGACGGCCGAGCACCCCGATGATCGCGAGGGCTCCCA
>NZ_BMVJ01000009.1:307346-309223 GCF_014650655.1 Streptomyces anandii JCM 4720 | reverse complement strand
GGACCGCGCCGACGACCTGGGCGGCCAGGTAACCGGGGACGTCCCTCCAGGGAGTCTTCCTCGTCGCGGCGAGCGCCAGGGTGATGGCCGGGTTGATCTGGCAGCCGGAGACATGACCGATCGCATAGATCATCGCGATGACGACCGTGGCGAACGCCAGCGAGATCATGCCCAGGTCAGCGAAGGTGAACGGGGCCTTGCCGTTGACGATGAGTGTCGCGGGGACCGAACCGACGCCGATGAACACCAGCATCGCGGTGCCCAGCATCTCGGCCACAAGCTTCTGTGGGTAGGTGTTCTCTTCCATGGAAGGCGCCCAGCGCGCAGGCGGCGGCTCGGGCGTCTCACCTCCTCCGCGGGGAGCGGGCTGTGAAGGGAGGTGGCCGCCAGGAGATCGGGGTCGGGGCGCCTGGCGGCCGCTCGGGGGAAGGCCGGCCATTTTGAGGACACGGCTGCAGGATGTTCACTATGGATGAACGTTGTTCCGGAAATTAGGCCCGCGTTTCCCGCCTGTCAAGAGGTTCGGCAGCGCTCGCCTCCCGCCCGACATGGAGAAGGCCCCTCGGCGGCGTGCCGAGGGGCCTTCTCCGTGGGGCGGGGCGCGAGAGCGGCCGACCGCCGCCGGGACGCGGGGCAGGTCAGGTCATGGCGGTGCGAGCGGCCGTCCCACGGGGGGCGCCGAGGTCGCGGGAGAGGTTGCGGGCGGTCTCCCGGACGGCGACCGCGAGTTCCTGACGTGCCGATTCGTTCAGGAGCCGCTCGACGGGGCCGACGATGCCGAGAGCGCCGACCACCTCGCCGGAGCGGTCGAAGACGGGGGAGGCGATGCCCGCGTCGCCGATGGCGGACTCCTGGTCCTCGATGGCGTACCCCGTCCTGAGCACCTCCTTCAACTGACCGGCCAGCTCCTCCTGGTCGGTGATGCTGGCACCGGTGAGCACGGCCGGCTCGGCCGCGAGCAGCCGCCGCCGCTCCCCACCCGGGAGGAAGGCCACGACGGCCTTGCCCAGGGCGCAGGTGCTCCACGGGATCCTGGCGCCGACCTCGAGGATCTGCACCGCTCCCTCCGGCCGGAAGGCGTGGTGCACCACCAGGACGTGGTCACCGGTGAGCACGGCCACCCAGACGGCCTCGTTCGTCCGGTTCGCGAGCTGGTCCGCCCAGGTCAGCGAGCGGGTCCGCAACTCCTGGGTGTCCAGGTAGGCGTTGCCCAGCTGCACCAGGTCGGGTCCGAGCTGGTACTTCGAGCTGTCCCGGTCCTGCACCACCAGACCCTCGGCCTCCAGTGTGCGCAGCAGCGCGTGCACGGTCGGCTTGGCCACGCCCAGGCGGTCGGCCAGCTCGGTCACTCCGAGCCGGGGTCCGGTGGACGCGAGCTCCCGCAGTATCTGCACCGCTCGCTGCACCGCCTGCACCATCGAAATTTTCTCCCTGGTTCACTATTGCTGAACAGCGTTCCGGCATCTACGGTCATTGTTCATGAGCGCATCTGTCGGCATCGTACTCGTGTCCCACAGCGCCGAGCTCGCCTCGGGCCTTCGCCTGCTGGTGGAGCAGATCGGCTCCGACACGGTCCCCCTCGCCACCGCCGGAGGCACCGACGACTGCCGGATCGGCACCAGCTACGACCGCGTCCTCGCCGCCATCCGCAGCGTCGACCGCGGAGCCGGTGTCGTCGTCCTGCCCGACCTCGGCAGCTCCGTCCTGACCGCCCGCACCGTCCTCGAAGACCATCCCAGTCCCGACGTGCTCATCGTCGACGCGCCCTTCGTCGAAGGAGCCGTCGCAGCCGTCGTCACCGCCGCATCCGGCGCCGGCCTGAAGACCGTCGCCGACGCCGCCAAGGAGGCCCGCCATGTCCACAAGCTCTGAACCCA
>NZ_BMVJ01000009.1:306565-307322 GCF_014650655.1 Streptomyces anandii JCM 4720 | reverse complement strand
CCACCACGACCGTCTCCCGGCACGAGACCGCGGTCGTGCTGCCCGTCGGCCTTCACGCCCGCCCCGCGGGCCGGCTCGCCAGGACCGCGGCCGGATTCACCAGCGCCATACGGTTGGAGCACGCGGGCCGGACGGTCGATCCGACCGGTGTCCTCGCCGTGATGGGGCTGGGTGCCACGGCGGGCAGCACCGTGACCGTCCACGCCGAAGGCGACGACGCCGACGAGGCCGTCGCGGCCCTGGCCCACATCCTCGCCACGGCCGAGTGACGGGACCGTCACCAGCGGCACGGAACCGGCTTCCGCCTGCGCCACGCGAAGCAAGAACGGTGGGGGTGGCCGAGGGCGAGCGCCCCTGCCGCAGGCACGCCTGACGCCGATCCGGCCGGGCCCTCGGGGCCGAGCACGTCCGCGGGAGGCCGCACATCCCCGTGGGGGCGGCTCTCGCGCGGAGTGGGTGGCGGCGCCGGCGGTGGTGCGGTCGCTGCGGGATGCGGTGGACTGATCGGCTCACTGGTTGCCGCGGACCACCGCGACCGGGCAGTGCGCGTGGTGCAGCAGGGCCTGGCTGACCGAGCCGAGCAGCAGGCCGGTGAAGCCGCCGCGGCCACGGGCGCCTGCCACGACCAGTTGCGCGTCACGGCTCGCCTCGATCAGGGCCGGGCGGATCCGGGAGCGTATCAGGCGCCGCTCCACCGCGACTTCGGGACGGCGCCCGTGCCACGGTGACAGGGTGTCGTCCAGCAGCCGCTGCTCCC
>NZ_BMVJ01000009.1:302048-306541 GCF_014650655.1 Streptomyces anandii JCM 4720 | reverse complement strand
GCTCCCGGAGCCGCTCGATGTCCACCACCATGTCGAGCGGATCGTCCGGCCGTACGGAGGCTCCCTCGCCCCATGTGTTCCACACATGCAGCGCCAGCAGGCCCGCACCGCGCATCGACGCTTCGGCGAAGGCGAACTCGACGGCGCTTTCACCGGCCGGGGAGCCGTCCACCGCCAGCAGCACGGGGGCGACCGGGTCCGGCGTGCCGCGTACCACCAGCACCGGACAATGGCCGTGGGCGGCCAGATGCACCGCGGTGGAACCGAGGAGCAGACTGCCGAACCCGCCCAGCCCCCGGCTGCCCACCACCACGAGCGAGGCGGTGCGCGACTCGATCTCCAGCACCATGACCGGCTCGCCGACGGTGACCTCTCGCGCGATGTCCAGGGGCGGTGAGACCTCGCGTGCCCGCTGTTCGGCCTCGGCCAGTGTTCCGTCCACCAGTTCACGCACTCCCGCCGTGGCGGGAGTCCACGGGGGGCCACCGAGCAGGGGACGGACCGACGGCCATCCGAAGGCGTGCACCAGCCGCAGGGTGGTCTGGCGCAGGGCCGCCTCGCGCGCCGCCGTCTCCACCGCCTCCATGCTGGAGGGTGAGCCGTCGACTCCCACTACGACCGGGTTCGCCATGACACGTCTCCTCCGGGGTCCGCCGCCTGGCCGCCTCGTCCATCCTCCGCCACTGTGCCGGGCCCCGCATCGGGCCGACCGGAAGCGACCAGCGGGCCGGACGCCGTCCGCACCGCCCCCGGGCAGGGCCGGACGTCCCCTCCCGCCGGCACCGGTGGCGTGATGTGCTGGAGAGGGACCGGCCCCACGAACCGCCGCGTCGCACGGACCGAGGTACGCCATGCCCCAGCACACGTTCACCACATTGCCGCGCCGCCTGGCCACGGCGGTCGGACCGGCGCGGCTCGAACCCGTTCTCCTGGCCGTCACCACGGCTGCCGTGACCGCCGGCGGCATCGCCTGGCTCACGGGTGCCCACGGCCTCGCCGACCTCCTCTGGGCACTGGGCACCGTGTCCGCCGTGGTCCCCGCCGCGGGCTGGGTGATCGCCGCCCTGCGGCACGGCCACGCGGGCGTGGACCTCATCGCCGTCCTCGCGCTCGGCGGCACCCTGGCCGTGCACGAGTACCTGGCCGGCGCCCTGATCGCGCTGATGCTGGCCACGGGGCGCGCTCTGGAGTCCGCGGCCCAGCGGCGGGCCTCCCACGACCTGCGCGCCCTGCTGGAGCACGCGCCCCGTTCCGCGCGTCGCCGCACCGGCGCCGAGGTGGTCCTGGTCTCACCGGCCGACATCGCCGTCGGTGATCTGCTCGTCGTCGGTCCCGGCGAGGTCGTCCCGGTCGACGGCCGCGTGGAGAGCGCCACCGCCGTCCTCGACGAGTCGGTGCTCACCGGCGAGCCGCTCCAGGCCGAGCGGCCACGGGGCGACACGGTACGCAGCGGCGTGGTGAACGCCGGCGGCGCCTTCGAGCTGCGTGCCACGGCCACCGAACAGGACAGCACGTACGCCGGGATCGTACGGCTGGCCGATCAGGCCGGGGCCGAGTCCGCGCCCGTCGTCCGGCTGGCCGACCGGTACGCGGCCTGGTTCCTGCCGCTGTCCCTGGTGGTGGCGGGGCTGGCCTGGCTGGTCAGCGGCTCGGCGGTACGCGCGGTCGCGGTGCTGGTGGTCGCCACCCCTTGCCCGCTGCTGCTGGCCGCCCCGGTGGCGATCGTCTCCGGCCTTTCCCGCGCCTCCCGCCTCGGTGTGGTCGTCCGTGACGGCGGCGCGCTGGAGAACCTCGGTCACGCCCGCACGCTCCTGCTGGACAAGACCGGCACGCTCACCGGCGGCCGGCCGCGTGTCATCGACGTCATGGCGGCCCCCGGGCTCAAGCCGGCGGACGTACTGCGCCTGGCCGCCTCGGTCGACCAGTACTCGCCCCACGTCCTCGCCCGGGCCATCGTGGACGCCGCCCGGGAACGCGGGCTCGAGTTGCCGGTCCCGGCTGACGTCACCGAGGAGCCCGGACGCGGAGCCACCGGCACCGTGGACGGCCGGCGGGTCTCGATCGGCCGCGCGGACTTCACGGACACGAGGGCCGAATGGGCCGGGGCGGTCGGCAACCGCGCTCTGCTCGACGGCGCGGCCGTCGCCTGGCTCACCGTCGGCGGTGAGCCGGCCGGCGCCGTCCTGCTGCGCGACCCGCTGCGGCACGACGCCCCGCGCACCCTGCGCCACCTGCGTGCGGCGGGCATCGAGCGGCTGCTGATGCTGACCGGCGACCGCGCCGCACCCGCCCAGGAGGTCGCCGCGGTCCTCGGCCTGGACGGTGTAAGCGCCGAGCTCTCCCCGGCCGACAAGGTCGCCGCCGTGCGCGCCGAACGTGAGCGCGCGGTCACCGTGATGGTCGGCGACGGTGTCAACGACGCCCCCGCACTCGCGGCCGCCGACATCGGCGTCGCCATGGGCGCCCACGGCTCCACCGCATCCTCCGAGGCCGCCGACATCGTGCTGACCACCGACCGCGTCGACCGCCTCGCCGACACCGTCGCCATCGCCCAGCGAGCCCGGCGCATCGCCGTGCAGAGCGCGCTGGGCGGCATGCTGATGTCCCTGGCGGCGATGGGTGTGGCCGCCTTCGGTCTGCTCCCGCCCGCCGCCGGCGCCCTGCTCCAGGAGGGCATCGACGCCGCGGTCATCCTCAACGCCCTGCGCGCCCTGCGGGTCGACCGGACCGCGCGGCCGGCCCTGACGTCCGAAGCGGAGGCCCTGGTCCACCGCTTCGCCGCCGAGCACGACGACCTCCAGGACGTACTGGAGTCCGTACGAGACGCCGCCGACCGCCTCTCCGACAGCCGCGGCCCCGCGGCGCTGGCCGCCGTGGAGGAAACGCACCGGCTGCTCACCGAGCGCCTGCTGCCGCACGAGTACGCCGAGGAGCACGAGCTCTATCCGGCCCTGGCCCCGACACTCGGCGGACCGGAGGCCACCGCCACGATGAGCCGCGCCCACACCGAGATCGAGCGCCTCTCCCGCCGTATCGACACCCATCTGCGGCTCGCCCGCGCCGACGGCGGCCTGTCCCCCGGTCAACTCGACGACCTGCGCTCCTGCCTCTACGGCCTCAACACCGTCCTGCGCCTGCACTTCGCCCAGGAAGAGGAGAACTACTTCTCCCTCGCCCAGTGAGGGCACTGCCCGAACGCACCGCCGGAAAAGCGGACGCTCAGCGTCCTACAACCGTCCGCCACTGCCGCGGGTCTCCCCTACGACGCGGCCGGTCACCGCGCGCGGAATTGAAGGGCGGATCCATGGGGAGCCTCAGACGACTGGTCGTGATCGCGACCGTCACGGCCGTTTCGGCGAGCGGCGTCGTGCTCGGCGCGGGCGGGGCCGCGACGGCGGCGCCCGCCGGAGCCGCCGGCCCGGCCGCCGGCAAGCAGGCCGACTTCAACGGGGACGGTTACGGCGATCTGGCCGTCTCCGGCGGCCGGGCCGTCACCGTGATGTTCGGCGGGGCGGGCGGCCTCAGCACCTCCCGGCGGCAGACCCTCACCCCCGCCTCGACGGGCATGCCCCAGTCCGGCGGCGCCGGCTTCGGTGACTCGCTCGCCGCGGGTGACCTGGACGGCGACGGCTACGACGACCTCGTGGTCGGCTTCGACGGCGCCTCGCCCGCCGACCCCGACGTGGCCGTCGTATGGGGAGGACCCAGGAAGCTGTCCGGGACGACGTTCCTGTCGTTCAAGCCCGGGTACGGCTCCAACGGCCCCATGGTGGTGGACGACTTCGACGGCGACGGCAAGGACGACCTCGTCGCCGAGACCGTCGAGGGCACCACGCTCTTCCGTGGGCCGTTCCGCCGGGACGGCTCGTCCGCCTCCACCACGCTCGTGAACACCGGGGTGCTCGCCTACGACCTGGTCTCCGGCGACGTCAACGGCGACCGCGTCGCCGACCTGCTGGCGGTCGGCAGGCGCAGGACCGGCACGACGGACATCGCGGACTCCGCCCTGGTGCCGGGCTCCGGGCACGGCTTCGGCGCCGCCGAGGTCTTCCGCACCCAGAGCACCTCGGGGACCATCGGGGACGTCGACGGCGACGGATACGGCGACGTGATCCTCGGCGCCCCGCTCGAGGGGCACAACCCGGCGGGCGTCGTCGGCGGTTCGATCGTCGTCGAGTACGGCAGTGCCAAGGGCGTGAGCACCACGCGCAAGCCGGTCCGCGTCAGCCAGGACACCGCGGGCGTTCCGGGGGTGGGCGAGAAGTACGACCGCTTCGGCTGGGACCTGGACGCCGGTGACGTCAACCGTGACGGATACGCGGACCTCGCCATCAGCGTGCACCACGAGAACGTCTCCGGGGTCACCGCGACCGGCGTGGTCGACGTACTGCGCGGCTCCGCCAAGGGCCTGACCGCCACCGGTGCGATCTCCTGGCACCAGAACACGGCGGGCGTGCCCGGCGTCAACGAGAAGTACGACGAGTTCGCCACCC
>NZ_BMVJ01000009.1:294245-302016 GCF_014650655.1 Streptomyces anandii JCM 4720 | reverse complement strand
GTGTCTCGCTGGTCGACATGGACAAGGACGGCCGCAGCGAGCTGGTCGCCGGCACGAGCAGCGAGAACGTCAACCAGGGCAACGTCTGGTACTTCAAGGCCGGCAGCGCCGGCCTGACCACCAAGGGTGTCGTCTCCTTCGGGCCGTCCTCGGTGGGCCTGCCGTCGAAGTACGCCGCGTTCGCCCGCGAAATGACCAAGTGACCGAGCCCTCACCGGCCATAATCGCCACATGATCGTCGAGGTCGGTGAGGTGCGGCGGCGGCTGCTGCGTGACGTGTTCGCGGCCGGGGAGCCGTACGGGCTCGCGCTCGGAGGGGGTCACGCGGTGCAGGCGCACGGTCTGGTCGGCCGCGTCAGCCGGGACGTCGAGTTCGCCACCGAGAGCCCGGCCGCGACGGGCGACATCGCCGCCGCGGTCGGCTCCGGGCTGGCGGAACGCGGCTGGCGCGTACGCCCGTCGGGCACGGAGGCCCTCGCCGCCCGCCTGGTCGTCGGCGATCCCGCGAGCGGCGAGGAGTGCGCCGTGCAGATCCTCAAGGAAGTGCTGTGGCGGCCGGTCGAGTCCAGCGAACTCGGGCCCGTGCTCTCGCTGGAGGACCTGGTCGGCACCCGGGTACGGGCCCTCGCCGGCCAGGGCCTCGCCCCCGATCTCGTCGACGTCCACGCGGCAGCCGCCCGCTGGAGCCACCCCGAGCTGGAGGAGCTCGGCCGCCGCCACTCCGGCGACGCCTTCGACCTCACCGACCTGCAGACCCGCCTCGTCGGCGCGGAATGGCTCGACGACCGCGAGTTCACCGCCTACGGCCTCGACGACCACGCCACCACCGAACTCCGCCGCTGGGCCCAGCAATGGGCGGACGACATCGGCGAACGCCTCCTCGAAGCCGACACCTCCCCGGAGGCCCCGGGAACTCCGGAGGCCCTGGAGGACCCGGAGGACGAGTGAGGGGTCTTCGGGCGGGCCGCCGGAATCAGTACGTGAACTCGCACCACACGTACTTCCCCGGATCGCGCTGCCCGACACCCCACTTGGCCGACAGGGCCGTCACGAGGAGCAGGCCCCGGCCGGACTCGTCGGTCGGGGTGGTCGGACTCGGGGTGCCGGGACCGCTGTCGTGGACCTCGACGCGGAGGGTGTCGCGACCGGGTAGCAGGCGGAGCCGGAATCCGCGGCCCGGTGGTACGCCGTGCAGCAGCGCGTTGGTGGTCAGTTCGCTGACGCACAGCAGGATGTCGTCGTGCGGAGGGGCCGGCACGGCCCAGTCCGACAGGGCCTGCCTGGCGAACTCACGGGCGGCCGGGACGGATTGGCGTTCGCGCCGGTAGAGACGTTCACGTACGGGTGGGGTTTCCTCATTCACGGGGTGATGGTGACGGTTCGTGTTGAGCATGGGGCAGTGAGTGCTCCCGTACGGAATGCGTGTACGGGTTCGCCCTGGTGAAGGTACGGATGGAGCAGGAGTCCGTGGGATGAGTGGTGGAACGCGGTCCCGCAGGAAGAACGCGTCGGCGATGCGCATGGTGGGAGCGCAGCTCGCCGCCCTTCGCAAGGCGGCGGGCCACACTCAGCGGTCGCTTGCCGCTCGGGTGGTCGTGGACGAGGAGACGATCGCGTCCATTGAGCAGGGCAGGCGGCCCCTCAAGGAGGACCTGGCCCAGCAACTCGACGAAGTGCTCGACACACGGGGTGTGCTGTCCGTGGCGGTGAACAACATGCCCGAGGTGGACCTGTTTCCGCGGTGGGCCGAGGAATTCATCGATCTGGAGCGTGAGGCCGTCACTCAGTCCTGGTACGAGAACCAGGTGCTGCCCGGCCTGCTCCAGACCGAGGCCTACGCGCGCGCTGTGCTGCGCAACGACGTGCCGACTCTCACTGCTGACGAGATCGAACTGCGCGTGGCCGCGCGGCTCGCGCGTCAGGAGATTCTCCACCGCAAGGATCCCCCGACCGTCTGCTTCATTTTCTCCGAGGTGACGCTGATCGACCGGCTGGGCGGCCAGGAGGTCTACGAGGAACAGCTCAGACGGCTGCTGGATTGGTCGCGGATCCCGGGCGTCACACTCCAGGTCATGCCGGTGGGGCGCGAGTTCCACGCAGGTCTCGCGGGACCGTTCATCCTGCTGGAGACCCCCGACCACCAGCGGCTCGCCTACACCGAGGCACCGCGTGGAAGCCGGATCATCGCCGACCCGGACGAGGTGTCCTATCTGGAGCGCAGGTATGCGATGCTGCGGACGCAGGCTCTCAACCCGTATGCGACCAGGAGCCTGTTGGGTCGTTTCCTAGGAGAGTCATGAGCACTGGATTGCGCTGGTTCAAGTCCAGTTACAGCAGTGATCAGGGCGGCGCCTGTCTCGAAGTCGCCGTTGCCCCCTGTGCCGTGCACGTCCGCGACTCCAAGACCGCTCCCTGCGGGGCTGCCTCCGTCACCGTCGCCCCCGCCTCCTGGGCCGCGTTCCTCCGGCTCGCTCGGCGCTGAAGAGATGCGGCGGGCCGCCGCGGCGAGGGTGAGGGTGACTGCCGCTGAGGCGGTGGCCATGGTCGTCATGGACCAGGCCGGGGTGGTGAGTTGGGCGATGGTGCCTGCCAGGGCGGCTGCTACGCCCTGCATGGTGAGCATGCCGGCCGAGTGCAGGCCCAGGGCGTGGCCGCTGAGGCCGGCCGGGGTCAGGGCCATGAGGTGCTCCTGCTGGACCAGGCTCGCGCCGAAGCCGGCCGAGGCGGCCGTGACCAGGCAGGCGGCCAGCCATACCGGGGGGTGGAGCGCGAAGAGCAGGTACGGGGCCGCCAGCAGGAGCAGGAGTGGGGTGGCCATGTGCCTGCGTACAGCCGGCGGCAGCAGGCGGCCCACCGTTACGTCGCCCGCCAGCATGCCGAGGGCGCCGCAGGCGAAGAGGGTGCCGGCCGCGGCGGGCGCGTAGGGGACGTAGAGCGATTCGCAGCCGACCACCAGGCCGTTGGGGAGCCAGAGGCCGAGGTAGGTCAGGCGGCGGGAGCGGTCGGAGAAGAGGAGGGCGTTGGTGCGCCAGGTCGCCGAGACCGAGGCGCGGCCGGTGGTGCGGGGCGGTCGCCGGGTGAGGCCGAGTCGGGCGGCTGCCGCCGCGGTGGTGTAGAGGGCGGCGGCCAGCAGGAGGCAGGCGCGCGGTGGGAGGGCGGCCAGCAGCAGGCCGCCCGTCGCGAAGCCGGTGATCTGCATCAGGCCGCTCATCATGTTGAACACCGAGCGCCCCAGCAGATAGCCGTCGCGGCCGCCGTGGGAGAGGATCTCGTTCAGCAGGCCCCAGCGGACGCCGCCGCCCAGCGAGGCCACGAGGCCCTGGGCGACGACGACGGCGAACAGGGCCCACACCGGCAGGGCGGGGACGGCGAGCAGCGCGGCGCCGGCGGCGAAGGCGAGGGAGACGCCGGCCAGCGTCCGGCGCGGGGGCAGCCGGTCGGCACCGGAGAGGAAGAGGGTCGCGCCCAGCACCTGGGCGAGCGAGGGGCCGAACATGCTCACCGCGGACAGCAGCGGCGAGCCGGTCGACCGGAACACCAGGGTGCCGAGTGCGAGACCGCTCACCGTCTGGGCCACGGTCTGCGCGGCGGAGGCGAGGAAGAGCGGGGTGAACTCCGGGGTGCGGAAGAGGTCCTGGTAGCTGCGCATGCGCCGGAGTGTGCGGGGGGCGTGGTGGTCGCCGTTATTGTTTCGCGTACGTGCGAAACATCAGCCGTGTCGAGTCGAGGGGGCCCGGTCCGTGGGGTGGTGGCAGGTGAACGCCGACACGCTCGCCGGGAGCCGGTTCCTGCTCTCGCCGCTCGCGGAGACCTTCGCGAGCCTCCAGTTGCTGCACCGGGGCGCGGCCGGGCGCCTGGGCGCGCATCCCGGCGAGCAGGCCTGGCTGCGCGCGCATCTGCCCGCCTACCGCGCGCTGCTGGCGGCCGAGCCCGTGACCGCGCTCCTCGTGCGGGCCGGCCTCGGCCGGGACTGGATCGCCGACTTCCTCACGCCGACACCCCTGGACGGGGAGAGCTTCGAGGAGGGTGTCGCACGGGTGCGTGCGACACCGCCGGACGAGGCCCGCGCCCATCTGCGGGTGTCCCTCGGCGGCCGTCCGCTGCCGGCCGCACTGGACGGCGACGACGTGCCCGAACGCGCGGCGCGGCTCCTGGAGTACGTGTGGGGCGATGCCGTACGGCCGTACTGGGACCGTCGGCGGCGCGTGCTGGAGGCGGACGTGGTGGCGCGGACCGCGCAGGTGAGCCGGGGCGGCTGGGCGGCGGTGCTGGACGCGCTGCGGCCGGGGACGCGCTGGCTCGGCGAGAACCGGCTCCAGGTCAATCTGCACGAGTATCCGCCGCGTGAGATCTCCGGCGCTGAGCTGCTCTTCGTGCCGGTGACCCCGCGGTCGGGCTGGGTGTCGTGGGACGAGCCGGCCCGGCGCTACGCCGTCGTCTACCCGTGCGCGGGCGCCCTCGCCGGCGGCGACGAGCGGCGGGCCGCCGTTCCCGCCGGCCTCGGGGCGCTGCTCGGCCGGGCCCGCGCCCAGGTGCTGGTCCTGCTCGACTCACCGCTCAGCACCACCCAGCTCACCGCCGTGACCGGGCAGGGGCTGGGCTCGGTGGGCCGCCATCTGAAGGTGCTCCTGGACTGCGGACTGGTGGAACGGCGGCGGGCCGGGCGCTCGGTGCTGTACTCCCGCACGGGCGCCGGCCAGGTCCTCGTCGAGGCGGCCGCGGGGCCGGCACCGGACGCGGTTAGCATCCGGGCATGACGACTGCAGACAGCAACAGCGACGACGTGACCGCGGCCGGCGCCTCCTCCGGCACTCCCGCCGACTCGCCCCTCGGCGTGGAGATCGGCGCCCTCCAGGGCGGCTCCGCGAACCTCGGGCAGTACGCCGGACGGGCCGTCCTCATCGTGAACGTGGCCTCCAGGTGCGGGCTGACCCCGCAGTACGCCGGTCTCGAACGGCTGCACGAGCGGTACGCCGAGCGCGGCTTCACCGTGCTCGGGGTGCCCTGCAACCAGTTCATGGGCCAGGAGCCGGGCACCGCCGAGGAGATCGCCGAGTTCTGCTCGGCCACGTACGGAGTCACCTTCCCGATGACCGAGAAGGTCGACGTCAACGGAGTGGACCGCCACCCGCTCTACGACCGCCTGACCGGCTTCGCCGACGCCGAGGGCCACGCGGGCGACATCCGCTGGAACTTCGAGAAGTTCCTCCTCGGCCGCGACGGCAAGGTCGCCGCCCGCTTCTCCCCGCGGACCGACCCGGAGTCCCCGGAGGTCACCAAGGCCATCGAGGACCTCCTCGCCTGAGCCGGACCGGGCGGTCTCACTTCAGCTCGTCCGGGCACGGTGTGCCGCGTGGGAGCTGGTACGGCGCTGCCAGGCGGTAGGTGCCGGCGCGGGGGGCCAGGAGCATGGTCCACTTGTCGCCCTTGGCGTCCTGCTGGGTCTCCATCAGACAGCCGTTGACGTTGTCGTACGTCTTCGGGGCGCCCTCGGTGCGGTGCTTGGACGCCTCGGTCTCCTGGGGGGCCTTGAGGCTCTTGCCCTTCTCGTCGACGAGGCTGAGCCAGGGCGAGTACGGGATGCGGATCAGGATCCGGCCCGCCTTGCGCACCTCGATGGTCAGCTCGCCCTGCTCGGCGCGGTCCACGACCGCGCCGGGCTCGGCGAGCGGCGCCGGGTCGGTCACCTGGAACAGCTGCCAGTTGGCGTCGCCCCAGATCTGCCGCAGATAGGGCATCCCCCGCCGCACCAGCGCGCGTTCGCGTTCGCCGCCGTCGCCGTCCGGGTCGTCCTTGGGCAGCACCACGTAGTGGACGGCCCAGCGCTGGAGCCACTCGTGGTAGTTCGCGGAGTTGAGGGTGTCGTCGTAGAAGAGCGGGTTGCGCTCCATGTCGGCCTGACGGTTCCAGCCGCGGGCCAGGTTGACGTACGGCGCGAGGGCGGACGCCTCGCGGTGGGAGCGGGCCGGGACCACCTCGACGCGGCCCTTCTCCGCGCCGACCTGCTGCAACTCGTTGACGAGCGGGGCCAGCTCGCGCGCCCAGGACGCGGCGGGAGTGGTGTGCACGATGTCGTCGACCGACTTGATGCCGATCCACACCACGAAGCTGACCAGGGCCAGCACGGTCACGTACCACTTGCGCGTGCGCGGCACCGTGAACGGCAGCACCGCCACCAGCACCACCCCGGCGAACAGCATCGCGAGCCGGGTGATGTTGGAGCCGATCTGGGAGCTGATCAGCCACACCAGGACCACCGAGAGGCCGTAGACCCAGGCGGTGATGCGGACCGTCTTCCACTCCTTGGGCACGAGGACGGCGGCGAGGACCGAGTACAGCAGCGGCAGGATCACAGACAGGAAGGTCATCGGCTGGGTGCCCGAGAACGGGAACAGCCAGGCCGACACCGCCACCACGGCGCTCGGGCCCAGCCCCAGCGCCCAGGCCCCCGGCCGCCGCTTCTGGAGGAACAGCGCGACCGCGATCAGGCCCACGAAGAGCCCGGCGACCGGCGAGGACATGGTGGCCAGCGCCGCCAGCGAGCCCGCGACCAGGGCCTTCGCCCAGCGCTTGTAGCGCCAGCGGTGCGGCCAGCAGAAGACGGCGGCGGCCGCGCCCAGCGCGAACATCGTGCCCAGGCCGAAGGTCACCCGGCCCGATATGGCGTTGCACAGCAGCCCGAAGACGCCCGCGAGCGCCGCCCACAGCGGGTTGCGCACCGCGCGGCTGCGGATGAGGACCATCGTCAGCAGACCCGCCGAGACCGTGCCCGCGATCATCATCGTGGTGCGCACGCCGAGCACCGACATCAGGTACGGCGACACCACGCTGTACGACACCGGGTGCATGCCGCCGTACCAGGCGAGGTTGTACGCCGAGTCGGGGTGCCGGCCGACGAACTCGGCCCAGGCGTCCTGTGCGGCGAGGTCGCCGCCGCTGTTGGCGAACGTGAAGAACCAGGCGACGTGCAGCAGACCGGCGAGGGCGGTGACGGACAGGGCGGGGCGCCGCAGCATCCGCTCCCGTACGGCCATGACGACGTCCCGGGCGGTGCGCCCGGCCCCCTCGCGGCGGCGGTCCGTGTCAGTGGCGGTGGACACGGGTATTCGCGGGCCGGCTCCCGGGCCCGGATCGGCGTCGTCGGCGCGTGTCGGCTCCGCTGTGGCCACCTGAAGGCACTCCCCGTGTCCCGTCCTCTGTTCGCGGCCGCGTCCCGCGACCGGCGACGTGCCCCGATTCGTGACGCTAGCACGCGCCCCGTCGCGGAGCTCCCGGGTGGGGCTCCCCGACGGGACGCGTGCGATCGGCGTACTGCCGGCCTGCGGCCGGTGTGCGGCCTCGGGGGCCGCCGATGTCAGCCGATGCGGGTGAGCTTGTCCGTGAAGCCCGGCTCGGTCAGGTCCTTGCGCAGGGCGACCGGGACCTGGACCGCGCCGGCCGCGCCGTCGCCGACGGTGAGCGTGCCCACCCTGGTGCCGGCCTTGGCCGTGTGCGGCACCTGGTCGGCGGCGAAGGACAGCTTCACCTTCAGCCCGGCCCAGCCCACCGCGGGCACGTCCTTCGTCACGACGACGGGCGTGTGGCCGCCGAGCTGGTCGTCCACGTACCCGACGACGTCACCCTTTTTGAGGATCTTCGCCGAGGTGAGCGCGTTCTCGGCGGCGAGCAGCGCGGTCTTGCTGACCGCGTTGGCCGTCTCGATGATGTTGGGCTTGTGCTGGCCGAGGATCGCACCGACGACGGTGACCGTCTGGCCGCCGACCTTCTTGCG
>NZ_BMVJ01000009.1:278808-294223 GCF_014650655.1 Streptomyces anandii JCM 4720 | reverse complement strand
CGCGGCGAACAGCAGGTTGCCGCCGGCCGCGGTGGTGGTGCCGGTCTTGATGCCGATCGCGCCGATGAGGTACGGAAGCTGGTTGTAGTTGTTCCACTTGTGGCCGTACGGGTCCTTCCAGCTGGCCACGCTGGTGATCGCCACGAGGGCGGGGATCTTCACGACCGCGTTGCCGAGCTTCACCTGGTCCTGGGCGGTGGAGACGGTGGTCTCCTTCAGACCCGAGGGGTCGGTGTACGTCGTGCCGGTCATCCCCAGTTCCCTGGCGGTGTCGTTCATCTTCTTGACGAACGCCGCCTCGGAGCCCGCGTCCCAACGCGCCAGCAGGCGGGCGATGTTGTTGGCGGAGGGCACCATGATCGCGGACAGGGCCTGCTTCTCGGTGAGGAAGTCACCGGCCTTGACGGTGTCGAGGGTGGACTCGCCGTCCTTGTTGTAGCCGCCCTCCTTCTCCGCCGTCGCGTCGACCTTGATCTTCGGGCCGTCCTCGCCCGGCTTCAACGGGTGGTCCTTCAGCACGATGTACGCGGTCATGGTCTTGGCGACCGAGCCGATGGCGACCGGCGTCTGCTTGCCGAAGTGGTCCATCGTGCCGATGCCGACACCGTCCATCCACCCCTGGCCCTCGCTCGGCCAGGGCAGGTTCACCTTGCTGCCGTCGAACGTGTAGCTGTCCTCGGCGGTGAGCGCCAGGGTGGGCGCGGGCAGCGGGCGCACGGCCTGCACGATCGCAAAGACGATCACCAGCAGCAGTACCAGCGGCGTCCAGATCTTGACCCGGCGCACCGCGGTGCGCAGCGGGGTCTCCGGGGGCGGCGGGGTGTTCGTCAGCTCGGCCAGCAGATCCAGTGGCGGCTTGGGCGGCAGCGGCTGCTGGGTGGTCCGCTCGGGACCGACCTGCGGCACGGCGGCGGTCGCGTCGGCGGGGACGGAACGGGGCCTGGCGGCGGGGGCCGGCGGCTGGGCCGACGCGGGCTTGGCGGGGGCGGGAGCGGGCGCGGGGGCTGTCTTCTGCTGCGGCTTGCGGGTCCCGGGCTCGTCCAGCGGCTTGAGCGCGACGAACTTGCTGGTCCGCTCGGCTTCGGTCTCGGCCTTCTCGCTCTTCGCGCTCTCTTCGCTCTTCTCGCTCTTCGGGCCACCGCCGATCTTGAGCATGGTGGTGGGCTGGTCGACCGGCGGCTTGAGCCTGGCCGTGCCGCCCAGCTTCAGCATGGTGGTGGGCTGGTCGACGGCCGGCTCGGCCTTCCCGCCGGGCTCGGCGTCCTCGGAGGCGTCGGGGGCGTCGTCCTCGGGCTCGGCGTCCTCGGGAGCGTCCTGGGGCTCGGCGTCCTCGGGAGCGTCCTCGGGCCGGCCGGACTCGGGAGCGTCCTTCCCGGCGCCTTCGGCGTCCTCGGTGCCTTCCGGGCTCCCGGTCCTCGAGGGGGCGTCCTCGGAGGAGGCCTCCTCGGAAGCGTCCTCCTGCGGCTCCTCGTCGGCGGAGCGCGCCCAGGCGGCCACCGCCGCACGCAGGCGCGCGTCACCCACGCGATCGGTCCCGGCGTCCGAGCCGTCGCCGCTCTCGCCGCTCTCCCCGGCCTCGCCGCTCTCCTCGGCCGCCTCGGCCGCCTCAGCCTCCTCGGCCGCCGCCGGCTCCTCCGTGCCCGGGCTCTCCGGCGCGTCCCCGGACTCGCCGGAGGCATCCGCGTCCGCGTCCGCCGCCTCGTCCTCGTCGACCACCACGTCCCGTACCGAGAGCACGCGCGTGGCCGTGTCGACGCCACCGGACTCCCGTGCCTCCCTCGGCTCCCGTGACTCGCCCGACAGCGCGAGGCGCGGGTCGCGGACCTCACGCGACTCGCCCCTGGCCTCGGGAACCGGACCCGCGCTCCCCGACGTCGGTTCTGCCGACGACTCGCGCTGCTTCGACCTGTCGGGGGACTCGCCCGCCACCGATGCCTCCTCCATGCGCCGCACGCCTCGCGCGGCCAACGAACCGTGATCCGCCAACTGAACCGTCACCCGGACGAAGCAGCCGCACCACCGGGGCTCAACACCCGGTCGTACCGCTGTCCGAACCATGTACCAGTGTCCTGTGTGCGGACCCAACCCAAGCGGTAGACGAGAACGACATACCTACCGGTTCCCTCACGAAGCGGTCACGCACCCTCGACAGACCAATGTGAGAGGGGTCACCCTGTCATTCATCCACGCGGGGAGGCATGGATGGGCAGGAGCCGCAGAACACTTCCGGAGGAGCTTCTGCTGCTGGCACTGGACCCGGCCACGGGTACCACTGCGCAGCCGCAGTCGCTCGACCTCGGTCTGGCCGGAGCACAGCTAGTGGAGCTGGCGCTGGCCGGACGGATAGCCCCAGACGGGGATCGTATCGCCGTGGTGGTGCCACGGCCGACAGGAGATCCAACTCTGGACTGCGCGTTGGAGTTGCTGCGAAGGCGCGGCGCTCCGGTACGGGCCGTCCACTGGATCGGCGGGCCCCGTCTCGGGCTGCGCCAGACCTATCTCTCGCATCTGGAGCGGTGCGGCATGGTCGCCGCCGTGCCCGGCCAGATGTGCGGGGTGCTGCCGACGACTCGCTACCAGGCGACGGACACGGCCATCAGCCGGGAGATCAGGGCCCGGCTGGACTCCGCGATCCGCACCGGCGTGCCGCCGGACCCGCGGACGGCGGCGCTCGCCGCGCTGGCGCACGCGGTCGGTCTCGGCAAGCACCTGTACCCGGGCAACGAGGGCCGTTCGTCCCGTTCCCGGCTGCGGGACCTCATCAGGCACGACCCGATGGGCGGTCTGGTGGCGCACGCCGTGATGGACGTCCAGAACGGCGCGGCGGCCCAGCCCCGCCGCAGCCCGGCACCGGCCGGACGCCAGGCGGCAACGGGCGTCAGGCCCCCGGCGGAACCGGCCCGGGGCGTCCCCATGCAGCCCCACCGCGGCTCCATGGCCCGTCTGGCGGCGCACTAGCCCAACGCACCGGCCGGGTGGCTCGGTCACCTGCGGGCGCCTCATGCCGGTGTCGAGAGCCCGAACGTGCTCGGCGCTTCGCGCCTCCGCGCGTTCGGCGCCTCGACACCGGCGCGCCCCGGGGCTCCCTCGCGGCCGGCGCGTGGGAGAAGGCGTCCTTGGCGGGCCCCTGCCGCGTGCCATGGAAGGCGGGGAAACCTCACGCATATACCTGGTTTTCCAGCGGTAGAAAGCACCTTGGTGGCAATCTGCTCAGCAGCAGATACGCAAAGTAGAGGCTTTCAGCCGGAGGTGCGCGTCCCGTGGCGTCCAATGTCAATCCCACTGTCAGGCGGCGCCGTCTGGGCCAGGAGCTGCGCAGGCTCCGCGAGCTCAAGGGCATGACGGCCGAGGAAGTGGCCGAGCGGCTGCTGGTTTCCCAGTCGAAGATCAGCCGGCTGGAGAACGGCAGGCGCAGCATCAGCCAGCGCGACGTGCGCGACCTGTGCGGGGTCTACGAGGTGGAGGACCACCGGATCGTGGACTCGCTGATGCAGATGGCCAAGGACTCGCGCCAGCAGGGCTGGTGGCACTCCTTCGGCGACATCCCGTACAGCGTCTACATCGGTCTGGAGACGGACGCGGCGAGCCTCAGGGTCTACGATCCCCAGGTCGTCCCTGGCCTGCTGCAGACGCGTCAGTACGCGGAGGCGCTGATCGCCGGCGCGCTGCCGGAGACGGCGCCCGCGGACATCGAGAAGCGCGTCCAGGTCCGTATGCGGCGGCAGGAACGAATCTCCGCCGCCGAGAACCCGCTGCGCCTGTGGACGGTGCTGGACGAGGCCGCGCTGCGCCGGGTGGTCGGCAACAGGGCGCTGATGCGCGAGCAGTTGGAGCACCTGGCGGAGCAGTCCCAGCTGCCGCACGTGACCGTGCAGGTCATCCCCTTCGAGATGGGCTCGCATCCGGGTCTCAACGGCCAGTACGCGATCCTGGAGTTCC
Organism: Streptomyces anandii JCM 4720; assembly: GCF_014650655.1. Lineage (GTDB taxonomy): Bacteria > Actinomycetota > Actinomycetes > Streptomycetales > Streptomycetaceae > Streptomyces > Streptomyces anandii. The sequence goes on along the minus strand of NZ_BMVJ01000009.1, from coordinate 290,284 downwards.
CGGACGCGGCCGACTCCAGTGTGGTCTACATCGAGGGCGTCACCAGTGACCTGTATCTGGAGAAGGCCAACGACGTGCAGAAGTACAGCGTGATGTACGAGCATCTGCGGGCGCAGGCGCTGAACGTGGAGCAGTCGCGGCAGTTCATCGCGGACATCGCGAAGGAGTACGCGGAGTACACGCACTGAGAGGCGGGCACAGTACACCCTGAACTCCCATAAAGGGAAGTCCCATTGGAATATGCCATCCGGTCGAGTGAATAGTCTCTTCGGGCTTCGGGCCTGGCGGGTAGCGTCGATCACGCCATCGAGCAAGAACGTTGGCGCAAACCCACTCCACAGGCAATCCGGAGCAGAAATGGCAATTCGTCAGGGCGCCACGGAGACGTGGACCAAGTCCTCGTACTCCACGGGCAACGGCGCATGCGTCGAGATCAAGTCACCGGTGGTCGCGGCCATGGCGGTCCGGGACTCCAAGGTCCCCGAGGGACCGGTGCTCGGCTTCCCCACCGACGCGTGGAACACCTTCGTGGCATCGGTCAAGGCGTAACGGGGAGGGTCCTTCCTGATCCTCCACCGTCACCTGTCGACACGCGCAAGCAGGACAAGCTCGATCAGGAGCCCTCTCGACCAGCCCGCCGTCCTTGCCGAGAGGGCTCTGCTTGTCCCTCCACGTGTCCCCCCGCGTACCCCTCCTCTTGTTCCTCGACGGTCCGCAGGCGGTCCACATGGGTGTCCGTGCCCGGAACGGTCGGCACGAACGGCGCGACCAGTTCCACCCTCCCCGGCCCGGCCGCCGACACCTCCTCGTCCAGGCCGGTGAACCGCTCCCGCCAGCACCGGCGCGGGTCGCTCTGCAGGAACCACAGCAGGGTGAGGCGGGTCCCGACGCCCTCGACCTGTTTGACGTACGTCATCCGGTCGCCGGGCAGCGGCGTGGGCGCGAAGACGGTCACCATCGCGGCCGGTGAGCCCGCGAGCCGCCCCGGCAGGTGCCGGGCGCGCAGCCACCGCACCAGTTCGTCCCGCCGCTCGGGCGAGTCGGCGTCGATCACCTCCAGGACCAGCCCGGCGTAGGGGTGGTCCAGCGCGTGGAAGTCGCGCGGTCCCGCGGCCCCGTCGCGGTAGACGGTCGTCACGTGGTCCTGGAACGCGGTGAAGACGTGCGTACGGGCCCGGTGGACCCGGCTGTCGCGGTTGAGCCGCTTGTTGATCGCGACGGTCCAGCGCATGTGGTCGTCGTAGCGGCCCTCGGTGATCCAGTACGTCGAGAGGTAGCAGCCGGCGGTGACCGGCTGAGCGACGGCCGACTTCTCCGGGTAGCGCAGGAGTTGCAGATCCCGGGTGGCGACCCAGCGGCGGCCCGCGAACATCCACGGCATGGCCATGGCGCCGGCGTAGTAGTGGTCGTCCTCGTACCAGCGGTTGTAGGCGTACTCGTGGCCCGGGTGCGGTTCGACCATGGTGATCAGGGCGTGGCCCGGGTGGACGCCGTAGGGACCGACGGAGGCCAGTTCGGCGTAGACCTCGCTGCGGGTGTCCTCGCTCATGCCGCTCCCCTTCCGTCCGGTGCCGGGCGCCCTTACCCTGACGCCACTCTGACGTCCCGTCAGGTAATCCGCCAGAGCCGGGAGGGCCGCAATGTCATTGCTCGCGGGGAGGACGGTGGTGGTCTCGGGGGTGGGCGCGGGACTGGGCCACCAGGTCGCGGCGGCCGTCGTACGGGACGGCGGGAACGCGGTGCTCGGGGCGCGCACGGCGGAGAACCTCGCCAAGAGCGCGGCCGGGATAGACCCGGACGGCGCGCACACGGCGTTCCGGGAGACGGACATCACCGACGAGCGGCAGTGCGAGGCGCTCGCGGGGCTGGCGCGGGAACGGTTCGGGCGGATCGACGCGGTGGTCCATGTGGCCGCCTGGGACTCGTACTTCGGCGGGCTGGAGGACGCCGACCTCACGACGTGGGCGTCGGTGCTCGACGTCAACCTGCTGGGCACGCTGCGGATGACCCGGGCCTGTCTGCCGGCGCTGAAGGAGCGGGGCGGTTCGGTGGTGTTCATCGGCACGCAGTCGGCGGTGGCGGCGCCCTCGCAGGTGAGGCAGGCGGCGTACGCGGCGTCGAAGGGGGCGCTGACCAGCGCGATGTACTCGCTGGCGCGCGAGCTCGGGCCGTACCGGATCAGGGTCAACACGGTGCTGCCGGGCTGGATGTGGGGCCCGCCGGTGCAGGCGTACGTGCGGTTCGCGGCGGGGAGCGAGGGCGTGCCGGAGGAGCGGGTGCTGGCCCGGCTGACGGAGCGGATGGCGCTGCCCGAGCTGGCGACGGACGCGGACGTGGCCGACGCGGCGGTGTTCCTCGCCTCGGACCGGGCAAGGGCCATCACGGGACAGTCGTTGCTGGTCAACGCGGGTGAGCTGATGCGCTGACCCGACGTCGCCCCGAGCGGCTGTCATTCATGTGGATGAACGCAGGTCACTCAGACGAACATCTTTACTCGGGCTTGACCTTACGCTTGCTTGTCGTGTTCATGGGGGTGGACCCACGATCGGGCACATGAACAGTCTCGACTGGGCCGTGCTCATCGGCTACTTCGGCGTCATGGTCGCCATCGGCGTCTGGTCGCATAAGCGCGTGGACGACGTCAGCGACTTCTTCACGGCCGGCGGCAAAATGCCCTGGTGGCTGTCCGGCATCTCGCACCACATGTCGGGCTACAGCGCGGTGATGTTCACCGGGTACGCGGGCATCGCCTACACCTACGGCGTCACGTCCTTCGTCACCTGGTCCTTCCCCATCGCGCTCGGCATCGCGATCGGCTCGAAGCTGTTCGCGCCGCGCATCAACCGGCTGCGCTCCCGGCTGCACGTGGCCTCCCCGCTGGAGTACCTGAAGAACCGCTACAACCTCTCCACGCAACAGGCGCTCGCCTGGTCCGGGATGCTGCTGAAGATCGTGGACGTGGGCGCCAAGTGGGCGGCGATCGCCACCCTGCTGTCGGTGTTCACCGGGGTGTCCCTCGACCAGGGCATCCTCATCACCGGCGCGATCACCGCGATCTACTGCACGATCGGCGGCCTGTGGGCGGACGCGCTCACCGAACTCGGCCAGTTCGTCATCCAGTTGCTGGCCGGCCTGTCGATGTTCGTGGCGGTGCTGCTGAAACTGAACGACAAGGGCATCGGCCTCTTCGGCGCCTTCGACGAGCCGGCCCTGCACGGCCACGGCAAACCGCTGGTCGGCCCCTACGGCACGGTGTTCCTGCTGGCGTTCCTCTTCATCAAGCTGTTCGAGTACAACGGCGGAATGCTCAACCAGGCCCAGCGCTACATGGCCACGGGCAACGCCCGCCAGGCCGAGCGCTCGGCACGTCTGTCGGCGGTGCTGTGGCTGGTCTGGCCGGTCGTGCTGTTCTTCCCCATGTGGATGTCCCCGCTCCTGGTCCACGCACAGAAGCCGGACGGCTCCGACTCCTACGCCCTGATGACCGAACAGCTCCTGCCGCACGGGCTGCTGGGCCTGGTGATCGTCGGCTTCTTCTCCCACACCATGGCCATGTGCTCCTCGGACGCCAACGCCATCGCGGCCGTCTTCACCCGTGACGTGGCGCCGGTGCTCTCCCGGCGGGCACGGGCGTGGGGACAGCGCTCGGGACTGGTCGCGGCCCGTGTGACGACCGTCGTCTTCCTCGGCCTGTCCATGGCGGTGGCCACCCAGGTCAACTCCCCCACCTTCAAGGACATCATCACGGTCGTCATCAAGTGGGTGGCCGGTCTGATGGGCCCGATCGCGATCCCGATGATGCTGGGCCTGCTCCGGCCGTTCCGCCGCTCCGGCCCGACGGCCGCGCTGGTGAGCTGGGGCCTGGGCCTGTTGGCCTTCTGGCTGGTGAACTACCCGCTCAACTGGAGCGTCGACGGCGGAGTCCCGCTGCAGTACCAGGTCTCGGTGCCGCTCGCGGTCTCCCTCGTGCTCTACATCGTCATCGGCTGGATCAGGCCGGAGGACACCCCCGAACGTCTGGCGGTCATCGAGCGGGTCAACACCGACGGGGACGGCCCCGGCGGCTCCTCGGCGGCCGCCGCCGTCCCGGCGCCCGCGGGCGCGGGTGCGGGCGACGACGCGGCTCAGGCCCCGCGCGGATAGCGGGCCAGCCAGCCCGGGCAGGATCCGGCGGGACCGTGCAGCGCGGGCCCCTGGGTCATCTCCATCGCGAAGTCGTCCGCGAGGACCAGCAGGGTGGGACGGCCCTCCAGCTCGGCCAGCCAGGCCGGCGGGAGGGCCGTCTCGCCGTACAGGGCGCCGAGCAGCCCGCCGGTGAGGGCGCCCGCGGCGCCCGAGGGTCCGCCCTGGTTCACGGCCAGGCACAGCCCGTGCCGTACGTCCTCGCCCACCAGCGCGCAGTACACGGCCACGGCCAGCAGCCCCTCCGCCGTGCCCGTGCCCGCCAGCTCCTCCACCCGGGCCGGGTCGGGCAGGCCCTGGCGGACCGCGCCGAGCGCGTGCTGGAGGGCGTCGGACACCGGCTGGTGCCCGGGCCGGGCGGCGAGCAGCGCGAGCGCCTTCTGCACGGCGCCGTCGAGGTCGTCGCCCCGCGCGAGCGCGTGCACGATGACCGCGTACGCACCGGCTGCCAGGCAGGCGGTGGGGTGCCCGTGGCTCTGCGCGGCGCACTCCACCGCGAGCTGTACGACGAGTTGCGGCTCCCAGCCGACCAGCAGCCCGAACGGGGCGGACCGCACGACGGCCTCCGGCCCCGCCTCGCCGGGGTTCTTGGGCGCCTCCAGGGTGCCCATGATCTCGTCGCCGAACCCGATGAGGAGGGCGCGGGCCGGGTCGCGGCGGGCGTACAGCCACTCCTCGCGGGCCAGCCAGCCGTCGTCCTTGCGCCGCTCGTCGGGCCCCCAGTCGCGCTGGGTGGCCGCCCACCGCAAGTACGCCCGGTGCAGATCGGTCGGCGGGTGCCAGGCGCCGGTGTCGCGCCGCACCTGGGCGCGGACCAGGCCGTCCACGGAGAACAGGGTGAGCTGGGTCAGATGCGTGACCGCGCCGCGCCGCCCGTAGGCCGGGGCGAGGTCGACGATTCCCTCGGCGCCGTGCGCCTCACGGATCGCGGCCAGGTCCAGCGCGTCCACCGGCGCCCCGAGGGCGTCGCCCACGGCCACCCCGAGCAGGGTGCCCCGCACCCGGCTCCGGAAGTCCTGCTGCTCGGCACGCCCCCAGACGGCACCGGACGTCGTACCCACCAAGACCTCCCTCACGGCAACCGTCCGTACGTACGACGCTCAGCACTGTAATCGAACGGGGACGGTGCGTTCAGAGGGCGGATCCGGACGAAGGCCCTATTTGACGACCACGACCTTGGTGGCCACCGAGCCGAACGTCCACAGGGCCGCGCCGTCCTCCTTGCCCATGCGGATGCCCGCCGTCTGCTTGCCCGGCGCGGCGGGAGCGGGCGAGGCGCCGTCGACGGCGTTGGAGAAGGCCACCGACAGGCCGGACTTGGCGGCGAAGTAGACGATGTGCTCGATCTGCACGCCGTCCGAGCCGGTGGTGGACTCCCGGCGCAGCGAGACCTTGTACGGGCCGGGGTCGGGGCCGACCGTGCCCGGCCACACCGGGAACGTGCGGGTGGGCGTGCCCGACTCGTCCACCAGCCACACCCGCTTGGAGCCGAGCGCGTACACGATCCGGCGGCCCGTTCCGGACGCGGACGGGAGCGCGGGCGGCGCCGTGTGCCCGGGGGCGGCGGAGGGGTGCGCGCTCGCCCGCGCCGAGGGCTTGGCGTGGGCGGCCGTGGCCGCGGGGTGCGGTCCCTGGTCCGCCTGCACCGCAAGGACGGCCACCGCCACGACCGCCGACGCGGTCAGGCCGCTGACCCAGGCCCACGAAGGTATTCGGGCCGGCATGGGCACGCATCTCCTCGGCTGCTCTTCGCCCCCTCCACCGGGGGTCGGATCATCGTACTGTGGGCCGTCTCCCGCTCGGTTCAGTCAGTCCAGGACGGGGAGCAGGTCCGGCAGGTGGCCGTCCGAGGCGGCCGCCGCGCGCTGCCGCTCCTCGGGGACCTCGCCGTAGAGCGTGGTGCGGGGCCTGGCCGGGCGGCCGGCCGCCTGTGCCACCGCGACCAGGTCCTTGACGGACTTGTACGAGCCGTAGGAGGAGCCCGCCATGCGGGAGATCGTCTCCTCCATCAGGGTGCCACCGAGGTCGTTCGCGCCGGAGCGGAGCATCTCGGCCGCGCCCTCGGCGCCGAGTTTGACCCAGCTCGTCTGGATGTTGGGGATGTGCGGGTGCAGGAGCAGGCGGGCCATCGCGGTGACCGCCCGGTTGTCGCGCATGGTCGGGCCGGGCCGGGCGATGCCCGCGAGGTACACCGGGGCGTTGGTGTGGACGAAGGGCAGGGTGACGAACTCCGTGAAGCCGCCCGTGCGCTGCTGGAGGCGGGCGAGGGTGCGCAGGTGGCCCAGCCAGTGGCGGGGCTGGTCGACGTGGCCGTACATCATCGTGGACGAGGAGCGGATGCCCAGCTCGTGGGCCGTCTCGATCACCTCGATCCAGGTAGCCGCGGGCAGCTTGCCCTTGGTGAGGATCCAGCGCACCTCGTCGTCGAGGATCTCGGCGGCGGTGCCGGGGACGGTGTCCAGGCCGGCCTCCTTCGCCGCGGTCAGCCAGTCCCGGACCGGCATGCCGGTGCGGGCCGCGCCGTTGACGACCTCCATCGGGGAGAAGGCGTGCACGTGCATGCCGGGCACGCGCTCCTTGACGGCCCTGGCGATGTCGAAGTACGCCGTGCCCGGCAGGTCGGGGTGGATGCCGCCCTGCATGCAGACCTCCACCGCGCCGACGTCCCACGCCTGCTGGGCGCGGTCGGCGACCTGCTCCAGGGAGAGGGTGTAGGCGTCGGCGTCGGTGCGGCGCTGCGCGAAGGCGCAGAAGCGGCAGCCGGTGTAGCAGACGTTGGTGAAGTTGATGTTCCTGGTGACGATGTACGTGACGTCCTCGCCGACGGCCGACTTGCGTACGTCGTCGGCCACCTGGCACAGCGCGTCCAGGGCGGGGCCGTCCGCGTGCAGCAGGGCGAGGGCCTCGTCGTCGGTGAGCTTCGCCGGGTCGCCGGCCGCGGTGCGCAGGGCCTGGCGTACGTCGGTGTCGATGCGCTCGGGCGCCATGCCGGGGGCGGCGGCCTCGCGCAGGGCGGACCAGTCGCCGTAGACCTCGTCGAAGTCGGTGCGGCGGTCGCCCGTGCGGCCCTCGGTGTCGATGGACGTGTGCAGGTCGGTACGGCCCGTCGCGGTGAACGCCTCCTCCGGCTCCTGCCAGGGGCGGCCCTCGACGGGCGCGTCCTCGCGGGCCAGACCCGTCTCGGGGTCGGCGAGGGCGCGGACGTGCGGGAGCAGACGCGGGTCGAGCCAGGGCTCGCCGCGCCGGACGAACTCCGGGTAGACGCAGAGGCGTTCACGCAGTTGGAAGCCGGCCGCGGCGGAGCGTTCGCGCAGCAGGTCGATCTGCGGCCAGGGGCGCTCGGGGTTGACGTGGTCGATGGTGAGCGGGGAGACGCCGCCCCAGTCGTCGATGCCGGCGCCGATGAGGCGTTCGTACTCGGCGTCGACCAGGTTCGGCGGGGCCTGGAGGCAGGCGGAGGGGCCCATGATGTGGCGGGCGACGGCGACGGTGGCGACGAGGTCGTCGAGTTCGGCGTCCGGCATGCCGCGCATGGCCGTGTCCGGCTTGGCGCGGAAGTTCTGGATGATCAGTTCCTGGACGCCGTGGTGGGCCCGCGCGACCTTGCGCAGCGCGAACAGCGACTCGGCGCGCTCCTCGTGGGTCTCGCCGATGCCGATGAGGATGCCGGAGGTGAAGGGGACGGAGGATCGGCCGGCGTCCTCCAGCACCCGCAGCCGTACGGCGGGTTCCTTGTCCGGGGAGCCGTGGTGGGGACCGCCGGGCTCGGACCACAGACGGGTGGCGGTGGTCTCCAGCATCATGCCCATGCTCGGCGCGACGGGCTTGAGGCGCTGGAAGTCCGTCCACGTCAGCACGCCCGGGTTGAGGTGCGGCAGCAGGCCGGTCTCCTCCAGGATGCGGACGGAGACGGCGCGGACGTAGGCGATGGTGTCGTCGTAGCCGTGCGCGTCGAGCCACTCGCGCGCCTCGGGCCAGCGGTCCTCGGGCTTGTCGCCGAGGGTGATGAGGGCTTCCTTGCAGCCGAGGGCGGCGCCCTTGCGGGCGATGTCCAGGACCTCGTCGGGGGACATGAACATCCCGTGCCCGGCGCGGCGCAGCTTGCCGGGGACGGTGACGAAGGTGCAGTAGTGGCACTTGTCCCGGCACAGCCGGGTCAGCGGAATGAAGACGCTCTTGGAGTACGTGATGACGCCGGGCCGCCCGGCCGCCTCGAGCCCCGCGTCGCGCACCCGGGCGGCGGAGGCGGCGAGGTCGTCGAGGTCCTCGCCACGGGCCTGGAGCAGCACGGCCGCCTCGGCGGTGTCGAGCGCGACGCCCTCCCGGGCACGCCTGAGCGCGCGACGCATGGAGTTCTCGGTGGGTCCGGTTCCAGAAGCCGCGGAAGTCGTCATCCCCCGAGCATACGATCGCCGTGATCAGCCCCGGCGCGGGCGATCGCTTCCCGCCCGGCCGCCACTCGCTCCCCCACAATGGACGGCGACCGGACGCCGACGCAGGAGGCCCGCAGATGTCCCGCAACGCCGACCGCAAGCACCGGGCCGTCACGGCCCTGCAGCGCCATGTCGTGAATCCCGTGATGCGCCGGCTGCCGTTCCAGACGCTCCTGGAGACCACGGGCCGCACCTCCGGGCTGCCGCGCCGGACCCCGCTGGGCGGTCGGCGCACCGGTGACTCCTTCTGGCTGGTGTCGGAGTTCGGCGAGCGTTCGCAGTACGTGCGCAACATCCGCGTCCACCCGGAGGTGCGGGTGCGCATCCGGGGCCGCTGGTACGAGGGCACCGCCCATGTCCTGCCCGGCGACGACCCCGTGGCCCGGCTGCGCACCCTGCCCCGCTACAACAGCGCGGCGGTGCGGGCGCTGGGGACGGAACTGCTGACGGTGCGGGTGGACCTGCGGCGGTGAGCCTCAGCCCGGCCACACGATCGACTGGACCTCGCTGTAGGCGTGCAGGGCGTACACCCCCACGTCGCGGCCCACTCCGCTCTTCCTGAAGCCGCCGAAGGGCGCCTCCATGTTGCGGCCGACGGTGTTGACGCCGACGCCGCCCGCGCGCAGCCGCCGGGCGACCCGGAAGGCGCGGGCCACGTCCGCCGACCAGACGTAGTCGATCAGGCCGTAGTCGCTGTCGCCGGCCAGGGCGACGCCCTCCTCCTCGTCGTCGAAGGGGACGACCGTCACCACCGGGCCGAAGATCTCCTCGCGGCACACCCGCATGTCGTTGGAGCAGTCGACGAGGAGGGTGGGGGCGACGTAGAACCCGCGCTCCTGCGGGGGGCGTTCGCCGCCCGTGACGATCACCGCGCCCTCCTTGCGGCCCAGTTCGACGTACGACTCGACCCGGTCGCGGTGGGCAGCGGAGATGACCGGGCCGACCACCGTCTCCGGGGCCCGGGGATCACCCACCGGCAACCGGCGGGCGTACTCGGCCAGTTGCCGCACCAGGCGGTCGTACACGCCGCGCTGGGCCAGCACCCGGGTCGGGGCGGTGCAGATCTGGCCGCTGTAGAAGGAGAAGGTGGTGCCGATGCCGGCGACCGCCGCGTCGAGGTCCGCGTCGTCGAAGACGAGGGCCGCGCCCTTGCCGCCCAGCTCCATCAGGGTGCGTTTCATGTCCCGGCCGCACACCTCGGCGATGCGCCGGCCGACCGCGGTCGAGCCGGTGAAGCTGACCATGTCGACGTCCGGGCTGTCCACGACCGCCTCGCCGACCGCGACGGACCGCCCCGACACCACGTTCACCACCCCGGGCGGCACACCCGCCGCCTCGAGGGCCTCGGCCATCCGGTAGACGGACAGCGGGTCCTGCGGGGCCGGTTTCACCACCACCGTGTTGCCCGTCGCGAGCGCCGGCGCGACCTTCCCGGCCGGGTTGGCCCAGGGGTTGTTGTACGAGGTGACGCAGGTGACGACGCCGGCCGGCTGGCGCACCGCGAGCGCGCCCAGCACGGCCGCGGGACCCATCGGGCCGGCCTCGTTGATCTGCGGCTCGACCGCCCACTGGGCCGGCTCCACGCGCGCGTACCGGCGGAAGCGGGCCGCGGCCACGCCGACCTGCATCGCGCGCGCGGTCGCCGTCGTCGCGCCGGTCTCCGCCACCGCCAGTTCGGTGTACGGCCCCATGCCGGACCGGATGGCGCGGGCCGCCCGCGCGAGGATCGCCGCCCGCTCCTCCGGTGCCGTGCGCGACCACGGCCCGAACGCCTCGCGGGCCGCCGCGCAGGCCGCCCGCGCCTGGTCCGGGGAGGCCTCGGGGGCGGGGCCGACGACCGTCTCGGTGGCGGGGTCGACGACCTCGTAGTGGCCGCCGTCCGGCTCCACCCACTCCCCGCCCACGAACAGCCGCTGCGGCTCGCTCACCGGGTGCTCACCGTCCTGGTGTCCCGCCCCGAGCGCAGCACCCTGCCGGGCACGGCGCCGGTCACCTCGTCGTCGCGGATGGCCTCCACGCCGTTGACCCAGACCGCGCGCACGCCGAGCGCCCGGGAGTCCAGCCTCGGGCTGTCGCCGGGCAGGTCGTGCACCAGGGTGGCCGGGCCCGCGTCGATCCGCTCCGGGTCGAACAGGACCAGGTCGGCGTGCCAGCCCCGCTGGATCCGGCCGCGTTCGCGCAGCCCGAACAGCCGCGCCGGCTCGTCGGTGAGCATCCGCACCGCCTGCTCCAGCGTGGCGAGTCTCCGGCCGCGCAGGCAGTCCCCGAGGAAGCGGGTGGTGTAAGGCGCCCCGCACATGCGGTCCAGGTGCGCGCCGGCGTCGGAGCCGCCGAGCAGGACGTCCTCGTGCTGCCAGGTCTGCGCGCGCAGGGACCAGGACGCGGGGTCGTTGTCGGTGGGCATGGGCCACAGGACCGTACGCAGGTCGTCGGCCGCGCAGACGTCCACCAGGCAGGCGAAGGGGTCCTGGCCGCGCTCGCGTGCGATGTCGCGGACCACCCGGCCGGTCAGGCCCTCGTTGCGGGCGCTGTAGGTGTCCCCGATGACGTACCGCCCGAAGTCCGCGAGCCGCCGGAAGACGCCCGCCTCCTTGGAGCGGGCCCGCCGCAGCATCTCCGCGCGCACCCCGGGGTCGCGCAGCCTGGCGACGCGCTCGGGCACGGGCAGGCCCAGGACCTCGCCCCACCCGGGGATGAGGTTGAGCGCGCAGAAGGTGCCCAGCGACATGTTCATCGGGGTGAGGATCGGCATGGTGAGGGCCACCACCCGGCCGCCGGCCTTGCGGGCCCGCTCGCTCGCGAGGAGCTGGCGGGGCACGCGTTCGGGCACGGCGGCGTCGACGGTGAGGACGTTCCAGTTC
>NZ_BMVJ01000009.1:272966-278783 GCF_014650655.1 Streptomyces anandii JCM 4720 | reverse complement strand
AGGGGGCGTCCGGCCGCCGCGCTCATCTCCGCGAGCAGGTCGATCTCGGCGTCGCTGAACTGGTCCAGGCAGCCGGCGACGATCGCCTCGATCTGGGTGCCCTCGTGCTCGCCCACGGCCCGGGACAGGGCCAGCAGTTCGGCGGGGCGGGCGTGCCGGGAAGCCACCGGCCGGCCGTCGCCGTCGGAGTGGGTGCCCGACTGGGTGGTGGACAGTCCCCAGGCGCCCGCGTCCATGGCCTCGTGGAAGAGGGCGAGCATCTGCTCCAGTTGCTCCGCCGTGGGCTGCCCGCCGACCGCCTCGGGTCCCATCACGTACCGGCGCAGCGCGCAGTGGCCCGCCATGAAGCCGGCGTTGACCGCGATACGGCCCTCCAGGGCGTCCAGGTACTCGCCGAAGGAGTGCCAGTTCCAGGGTGCGCCCTCCTCGAGCGCGACCAGGGACATGCCCTCCACCTTGGACATCATCCGCCGGGTGTAGCCGGCGTCCTCGGGGCGGCCCGGGTTCAGGGGCGCGAGGGTGAAGCCGCAGTTGCCGGCCGCGACGGTGGTCACCCCGTGGTTGAGGGACGGGGTGGCGTAGGGGTCCCAGAACAGCTGGGCGTCGTAGTGGGTGTGCGGGTCGACGAAGCCGGGGGCGAGGACGAGTCCGGCCGCGTCCGTCGCCGTGCGGGCCGGTTCGGTGACCGTGCCGAGGGCGGCGATCCGGCCGTCGCGCATCCCCAGGTCCGCGGTGTACGCGGGCGCGCCCGTGCCGTCGACGACGGTCGCGCCCTTGATCACGTGGTCGAGCATGTCCCCTGCGCCCTCCTTCGCGCCCTTCTCCTGAGCCGCCTCACGCCGCCTGGCGGAAGCGGGTCGTGCGGTGCACCGGGTCGGTGTCGATCTTCGGGACGACGTGCTCGCCGATGAGGCGGATGGTCTGCAAGGTCTCCTCCTTCGGCACCCCGACCGGCAGCCCGAAGCTGAGCTGGTCGGCGCCCGCCTGCTCCCAGCGCTTGCACTGCCGCAGCACCTCGTCGGGGTCGCCGCAGATCAGCAGTTCCTCCTCGATCAGCACCTCGACGAACTCCGCCGTGTACTCGGGCAGGGTCTCGGGCCAGACGGGGAAGCCCTCGGGGCGCGGGAAGGTGTCGTGGTAGCGGAAGACGAGGGAGGGCAGGTAGTGCAGTCCGCCGTTCACCGCGATCTCGATGGCCTCGTCGTGGGTGGGCGCGCAGATGGCGGTGGTGGTCACCATGACGTTGTCGTTGACGAAGTCGCCGACCGGCTCGGCGTCCACGACCGCCGTCTTGTACTGCTCCAGCACCCACTCCATGTCGGAGACCTTCTGGATGCTGAAGCCGAGCACGCCGAGTCCCTTGCGCGCGGCCATGGCGTACGAGGGCGGGGACCCGGCCGCGTACCACATCGCCGGGTGTGACTTGCCGTACGGCTTGGGCAGGACCTTGCGGGGCGGCAGTTGCCAGTGCTTGCCCTGGAAGCCCTGGTACTCGTCCTGGAGCCACATCTTCGGGAACTCGGCGATCGTCTCCTCCCAGATCTCCTTGGTGTGGTTCATGTCGGTGATGCCGGGGAGGAAGCCGAGGATCTCGTGCGAGCCGGCGCCCCGTCCGCTGCCGAACTCGAAGCGGCCCTCGCTGAGGTGGTCGAGCATGGCGACCTTCTCGGCCACCTTCACGGGGTGGTTGACCTGGGCCAGCGGGTTGAAGATGCCGGAGCCGAGGTGGATGCGCTCGGTGGCGTGGGCGAGGTAGCCGAGGAAGACGTCGTTGGCGGAGAGGTGGGAGTACTCCTCCAGGAAGTGGTGCTCGGAGGCCCAGGCGTACTTGAAGCCGGAGCGGTCCGCCTGGATGACGTACTCGGTCTCCTCCATCAGTGCCTTGTGCTCGGCGAGCGGGTCGGTCTCGGCGCGCTTGCCCACGTATCCCTGTACGAAGAGCCCGAATTCCACGGCGGTTCACCCTCCCCGGTTCCCGGTCCACACATTCCTGACGGACCGTCAGTTGTTTCGTTGGCCGACTGTGGCACCGGGTGCGCGGACCGTCAATAGCTGACGGGTCGTCAGACCGTACTCAGACGACCGTGACACCGGCCAGCCAGCCGCCGTCGATCACGAAGGGCTGCCCGGTGATGTACGAGGAGTCGGCGCCGGTCAGGAAGAGCGCGAGCCGGGCCACCTCCTCCGGCCTGCCGATCCGCCCCAGCGGCACCAGCCGGCGGTAGAGCTGGTCCAGGGCCCGGCTCGTCTCCTCGGCGTCCGCGTCCGGGTCCAGCCGTGCCGGGTTGGACATCGGGGTGTCGATCGCGCCCGGGCAGATGGCGTTCACCCGGATCCCGCGCGGGGCGAGCTCCAGGGCGGCGACCCGGGTGAGCCCGAGGATCGCGTGCTTGGTCGCCGCGTAGGCCCCGACGGCCGCCATGCCCGTGACCGCCGTGTACGAGGCCGTGTTGACGATCGTGCCCCCGTCCTCCATCTCGGGCGCCACGCTCCTGATCCCGAGGAAGCAGCCCACCTGGTTGACCTGTACCACCTGGAGGAACTCCTCCAGAGGCGTGTCCACGAGGGAGTTGAAGCGCAGGATGCCGGCGTTGTTGACCAGCCCGTCCACGCGGCCGTACGCCTCCTTGACCGCCCGCACGGCCGAGCGCCAGTCGTCCTCGCGGCCCACGTCCAGGTGGACGTAGAGGGCGCCGATCTCCTTGGCCAGGGCCTCGCCCCGGTCGTCAAGGACGTCGGCCACGGCGACCCGCGCTCCCTCGGCCGCGAACAGCCTGGCCTCCTGCTCCCCCTGCCCGCGCGCCGCGCCGGTGACGATCACGACGCGGCCGTCCAGCTTGCCCATGGCTCTCCTCAGTCGAGACGGGGGGCCACCTCGGCCCCGAACGCGGCTATCTGGTCGGTGAGTTCGGTGCGGCCGCGGCTGCGGAAGCGCACCTGGATCCGGTGCACGCCCATCGCGCGGTAGGCGCGCAGGGACTCGGCGAGCGCCTCCGGCGTCCCGGTGAGCGTGCGGTGCCCGACGTCCCAGGCGGGCGTGCCGACGTGAAGCGGCTCGGTGATGGCGCCGATCACGAAGGGCCGCTCCGCGGTCCCCGCCTTCTCGCGCAGCTCGCGGATGCGGGCGATCTGCGCGGGCAGCCGGTCGCGCGGGTCGCCCTGCGGCAGCCAGCCGTCGCCCTTGAGCGCGGCCCGGCGCACGGCGGCGGGCGAGGAGCCGCCCACCCACAGGGGCACGGAGCCCTGCACGGGCCGGGGCCGCTGGCCGAGCCCCTGGAACCGGTAGTACGTGCCGTGGTGGGAAGGGAACTCCTCGGGGCCGAGCGCCGCCCTCAGCGCGTCGACGCACTCGTCGAGCAGCGCGCCGCGCCGCGCGAAGTCCACGCCCAGCGCCTCGAACTCCTCGCGTACGTGTCCGGCGCCGACGCCGAGGATCAGGCGGCCGCCGGAGAGGTGGTCGACGGTGGCGTACTGCTTGGCGGTGATCAGCGGGTGCCGCAGCCCGACCACCGCGACATGGCTGAGCAGGCGGACGCGTCCGGTGACGGCCGCGAGGTGGGCGAGGGTGGCGACCGGGTCGTACCAGACGGTGCTCATCGCGGCGGCGAGCCGGCGCGGGACGGCCACGTGGTCGCAGCTCGCCAGGTAGTCGAAGCCCGCCCGCTCGGCCGCCCGGGCGATCTCCACCAGGTCTTCCGGGCCCGCGGCCGCCTCCCAGGGCTCGGCGTAGAGCGTGGACTGGGACTGGACGGGCAGTTGCATGCCGTAGCGCAGGGGCCCTGCGGCGGGCCCTGCGGTCGTCACCGGGCACCGCCGGGCCACAGGCCGTCGCCGGTCAGGCCGAGCAGGCCGATGGCGTTGCCCCGCACGATCCGCTCGACCACGTCCGGGGCGAGGTGGCCCATCTGCGCCTCGCCGATCTCGCGGGACTTGGGCCAGGTGGAGTCGGAGTGGGGGTAGTCGGTCTCGTACAGGACGTTGCCGGCGCCGATCACGTCGAGGTTGCGCAGGCCGAAGGCGTCGTCGAAGAAGCAGCCGTACATGTGCTCGGCGAACAGCTCGGAGGGCGGGCGGTGGACCTTGCCGGCCACCCCGCCCCAGCCCCGGTTCTCCTCCCAGACGACGTCGGCGCGCTCCAGGATGTACGGGATCCAGCCGATCTGGCCCTCGGCGTACATCACCTTCAGGCCGGGGAAGCGCTCGAACTTGCCGCTCATCAGCCAGTCGACCATGGAGAAGCAGCAGTTGGCGAAGGTGATGGTGGAACCGACGGCGGGCGGGGCGTCCTTGGAGGTGCTGGGCATGCGGCTGCTGGAGCCGATGTGCATGGCGACGACGGTCCCGGTCTCGTCACAGGCGGCGAGGAAGGGGTCCCAGTCGTCGGTGTGCACCGAGGGCAGGCCCAGGTGCGGGGGTATCTCGGAGAAGGCGACGGCGCGGACCCCGCGCTCGGCGTTGCGCCGGACCTCGGCGGCCGCGAGGCGGGCGTCCCACAGGGGGATGAGGGTGAGGGGTATCAGGCGTCCGTGGGCCTCGGGGCCGCACCACTCCTCCACCATCCAGTCGTTGTAGGCCCGCACGCACAGCAGGGCGAGGTCGCGGTCGGCGGCCTCGGTGAAGGTCTGGCCGCAGAAGCGCGGGAAGGTGGGGAAGCAGAGGGCGGACTGGACGTGGTTGACGTCCATGTCGGCGAGGCGGCGCCCGACGTCGTACGAGCCCGGGCGCATCTGCTCGTAGGTGATGACCTCCAGCCTGATCTCGTCCCTGGCGTACCCGACGGCGGTGTCGAGGCGGGTGAGGGGACGGCGCAGGTCCTCGTAGACCCACCAGTCGCCGAGCGGGCCCTCGTCCCCGGGGCCGCCCATGACCGGCCGGAAACGGCCGCCGAGGAAGGTCATCTCCTTCAGCGGGGCGCGGACGATGCGCGGGCCGGTCTCGCGGTGGCGGCGGGGCAGGCGGTCCTGCCAGACGTCCGGCGGCTCCACGGTGTGGTCGTCCACCGAGATGATCAGGGGAAACGCGCTGCCGTGCGCGTCCGCGGGGGTCTTCGTCGTCTCCATGGGCGTCACGGTAGCGCCGATCTGACGAACCGTCAGCTATCGCGCCGGACGCTTGGGCCGGTGACGTTCGCGCGCGCCGGCGCGCGGGGCGTGTGAGGACCTTGTGAACTCCCGTGTGCCGCCGTGTGATCGGAGTCTCCGGCGGCTGACGCCCGAGGCCGGAACAAGGCAAACTGACGGGGTTGGTCGGAATGTCTAGGGGGACGGCATGGACGGTGTACCGCGGGACCCGGGGGCCGCACCGCGGGGCCCGGACGGCGGGCCGCGGGTGCCGGAGCAGCGGCGCGCGGGCTCTCCGGCGGAGCCGGACCGACTGCGCTTCGGCGTGCTCGGGCCGGTGCGCGCCTGGCGGGGCGTACAGCCCCTGCCCACCGGCTCCCCCCAGCAGCGGGCCCTGCTGGCCGCGCTGCTGCTGCGCGAGGGCCGCACGGCGACCGCCTCGGAGCTGATCGACGCCGTGTGGGGCGAGGAGCCGCCCTCGCAGGCGCTGGCGGCGCTGCGGACGTACGCCTCCCGGCTGCGCAAGGTCCTCGACCCGGGCGTGCTGGTCAGCGAGTCCGGAGGGTACGCGGTGCGCGGGCTGGGCGAGGGCGCGCTGGACCTCGCGGTCGCGCAGGAGCTCGCGGCCGAGGGCGAGAAGGCGCGGTCGGCCGGGGATCTCTGCCACGCGCGCGAGGTGCTGGGGCGGGCGCTGGCCCTGTGGGAGGGCGAGCCGCTGGCCGGGGTGCCGGGCCCGTACGCCGAGGCGCAGCGGGTG
>NZ_BMVJ01000009.1:271878-272943 GCF_014650655.1 Streptomyces anandii JCM 4720 | reverse complement strand
CGGCTCGAGGAATGGCGGCTCCAACTGCTGGAGTCCCGCCTGGACATGGACCTGGAGCAGGGCTGCCACGCGGAGGCGGTCTCGGAGCTGACCGCGCTGACGGCGGCCCATCCGCTGCGGGAGCGGCCGCGCGAGTTGCTGATGCTGGCCCTGTACCGCAGCGGCCGGCAGGCGGAGGCGCTGGCCGTCTACGCCGACACCCGCCGGCTGCTCGCCGACGAGCTGGGCGTGGATCCCCGGCCGGAGCTGCGCGAGCTCCAGCAGCGCATTCTGCGGGCCGACCCCGTCCTCGCCGAGCCGCCCTCGCCCGTGGCCGCGCCCCCCGTGGCCGCCGTGCGGCCCGCTCAACTGCCGGCCACCGTGCCGGACTTCACCGGGCGGGCGTCCTTCGTGGCCGAGCTGGGCGAGGTGCTGGCCTCGGCGGAGGGCCGCGTGATGGCGGTGTCCGCGCTCGCGGGCATCGGCGGGGTGGGCAAGACCACGCTCGCCGTCCACGTGGCCCACCGGGCGCGGGCCGCCTTCCCGGACGGACAGCTCTACGTCGACCTCCAGGGCGCCGGGCCCAGACCCGCGGAGCCGGAGACGGTGCTCGGCGCCTTCCTGCGCGCCCTCGGCACGGCGGACTCGGCGGTGCCGGACTCGCTGGAGGAGCGGGCGGCGCTGTACCGGTCGGTGCTGGACGGGCGCAGGGTGCTGGTCCTGCTGGACAACGCGCGCGACGCGGCGCAGATCAGGCCGCTGCTGCCGGGCACGGAGGGGTGCGCGGCGCTGGTGACCTCACGGGTGCGGATGCTGGACCTGGCGGGGGCGCACCTGGTGGACCTGGACGTGATGTCCCCCGAGGAGGCGCTCCAGCTGTTCACCCGGATCGTCGGCACGGAACGGGTGGCCGGCGAGCGTGAGGCCGCCCTCGACGTTGTGGCGGCCTGCGGGTTCCTGCCGCTGGCCATCCGGATCGCCGCCTCGCGGCTCGCCGCCCGGCGCACCTGGACGGTGTCGGTGCTGGCGGCCAAGCTGGCCGACGAGCGGCGGCGGCTGGACGAGCTCCAGGCGGGCGACCTCGCA
>NZ_BMVJ01000009.1:271103-271843 GCF_014650655.1 Streptomyces anandii JCM 4720 | reverse complement strand
GTGAAGGCCACCTTCGAGCTCGGGTACGGGCAGTTGGAGCCCGCGCAGGCACGCGCCTTCCGGCTGTTGGGCCTGGCCGACGGCCCGGACATCTCCCTGGCGGCCGCGGCGGCCGCGCTGGACCTTCCGGCGGACGACACCGAGGACCTGCTGGAGGCGCTGGTCGACACCTCGCTGCTGGAGTCGGCGGCGCCCGGCCGCTACCGCTTCCACGACCTGGTCCGGCTCTACGCGCGTGCATGCGCCGAGCGCGACGAGCACCCGCCGAGCGAGCGGGACGCGGCGCTGTCGCGGCTGCTGGACTTCTATCTGGCCACCGCCGCACGGGTGTTCGCGATCGACCGGCCCGGGGACCGGCTGGTGGATCACCTGGAGGAGACCGGCGCGGTGGGGCTGGAGTTCGCCGACCGCCGGGCCGCCCAGGACTGGCTGTACTCGGAGGCCGTACCGCTGCTGGCCTGCGTACGGCAGTCCTCCGGCGGCGCGGCGCTGCGGCGGGCGGTCGACCTGCTGTGGGCGGCGGTCGACCTCGCCGAGTCGGGGGCCAACGCCCGGGAGTACGAGGCGGCGGCCGCCGCGCTGCGCGACGCCGCCCGGGCCGCCGGGGACGCCCGCGCGGAGGGGCGGGCGGTCCTCGTGCTGGCCAACGCGCGGCACTGGTCGGGGCAGTTCGACCAGGCCGACGAGGAGGCTCGGCAGGCGCTGGAGCTGTCGGGGGCGGCGGGCGATCCGCTGCCGTG
>NZ_BMVJ01000009.1:268853-271074 GCF_014650655.1 Streptomyces anandii JCM 4720 | reverse complement strand
CTGCTGGGCGGCGAACATCCTCGGGGCGTTCAACTTCTACCGGGGCCGGTTCGCCGAGGCGGAGGAGTACCTGGAGCGGGCCATCGCCGACTTCCGCGCCTGCGGCGACCTGTCCGGCGAGGCGGCCGCCCTGTGCAACCTCTCCCGGCTGCACCTGGAGACCGAGCGCGCCGACAGCGCGGTGCACCTCGCCCGGCAGGGCATGGAGATGTACGAGCGGCTCGGGCACTCCCTCAAGGCCGCCAACGGCCACTACGCGCTCGGCATGGCCCTCGCCAAGAGCGGCCGCCCCGCCGACGCCTCCGCCCATCTCGGCGAGGCGCTCCAGGTGTTCCGGGTGAGCAGACAGCGGCTGTGGGAGGGCATGGCCCTGTTCCGCCTCGCCGAGGTCGACCTGCTCAGCCTTCGCCCCGCCCAGGCCGCGGCCAACGCCGAGATGGCACTGGCCTCCCTGCGCGGCATCGGCGGCGCCTGGCGCCGGGGCAACGTCCTCACCGTCCTCGGCAAGGCCCTCACCGCCCTCGGCCAACAGGGCCGAGCCCACGCCTGCTGGCGCGAGGCCCTCCAGATCTACGAACACCTCGACTCCCCGGAGGCGCAGGAGGTCCAGAACCTCCTGGCCCTGGCAGCGGCAGCCTGAGCCGTCAGGCCCAGGTGCGGGAGGGTGCCGGCCGACGGCGCGGGCGAGCGGCTGTCCGCGGTGGCCCGGTGGGGCGGCGGGCCACCGGGTGGGGCGTTCATCGTTCGTTTATCGGGGGGCGGCAAGGTGGTTGTTGCCGGTTCGTCGCGTCGGGGGGCAGGCGAAACGGTGGTGAGGTCGCCGCGCTCGCGATCTAGAGTGGCGACCGCAGCGGGCCCGTCCGGCCGTCCTCGGGGGAGTGGCCGGGCGGGCCCTCGTCAACGCAAAAACACAGCAGGGGAGTTCAGCAGCATGAGCGACACCAGCAGAGACGAGCAGGCCGTCAGGCCGCTCAACACGCACATCACCGACGCCGAGGCGAACGCCGGGATCACGCCGCTCAACACGCACATCACGGACGTCGAGCAGACCGCCGGCGACAGCGCCGCCGACGGCGGCACCGTCAAGCCGGACAACACCCACATCACGTCCGAGCCCAAGTAGGGCCGAGGGGGCGGGCGCCCGGCGCCCGCGCGGGCCGCGGCGGATCCGGGGGGACCGCCGCGGCCCGCGTCGTCCAAGAGCCCCGCCGCCGCGGCCCGCGTCGTTCACGCCCGCCGCCGCAGTTCCCCCTTGACCACCTTGCCGCTCGCGTTGCGCGGCAGAAGCCGTACGAACTCCACCGACCGCGGCACCTTGTAGTTCGCCATCTCGCGGCGGGCCCAGGCGATCAGGTCGTCGGCCGTGAGGACGGCCCCCTCGCGCCGGACCACGTACGCTCTGCCCACCTCGCCCAGCCGGGCGTCGGGGACACCGATCACCGCCACGTCGGCCACGTCCGGGTGCAGGCCCAACTGCTGCTCTATCTCCGCCGGGTAGGCGTTGAAGCCGCCGACGACGTACATGTCCTTCACCCGGTCGGTGACCCGCAGGTTGCCCACCGCGTCCAGTACACCCACGTCCCCGGTGCGCAGCCAGCCGTCCGGCGTGACGACCTCGGCGGTGGCCCGCTCGTCCTCGTAGTAGCCGCGCATGACGTTGAAGCCGCGGACCAGGATCTCGCCCGGCTCGCCCGCGGGGACCGGGGCGCCGGAGGCGTCCACCACCCGCACCTCGGTCCCGGGGATCGCCCGGCCCGAGGTAGAGGCGATCACCCGGGGCGCGTCCCCGCGCCGGCACATCGTGACGATGCCGCTCGCCTCCGACAGGCCGTACGCCGTCAGCACCGTCTCCACGCCCAGTTCCCCGCGCAGCCGCTCGACCAGCCGCAGCGGCACCACCGCCGCACCGGTCACCACCAGGCGCAGCGCCGACAGGTCGTGCGCGTCCCGCGCCGGATGGTCCAGGAGCGACTGGTGCACGGTCGGCGGGCCGGGCAGCACCGAGACCCGCTCCGCCGCCACGTTCGCCAGCACCGCCGCCGCGTCGAACACCGGCTGCGGGATCATCGTCGCGCCCCGCATCAGGCACGCGATGACGCCCGCCTTGTAGCCGAAGGTGTGGAAGAAGGGGTTCACGATCAGATAGCGGTCCCCGTGCCGCAGCCCCGCGAGGTCGCTCCAGATCTCGTACGCCCGCAGCGTCTGCGCGTGGGTGATCACC
>NZ_BMVJ01000009.1:252962-268826 GCF_014650655.1 Streptomyces anandii JCM 4720 | reverse complement strand
GCCCCCTTGGGCCGGCCGGTCGTGCCCGAGGTGAAGACGATGTCCGAGGGCATGTCCCCGGTCACCGAGGCGGCCCGCTCCCGCACCCGCGCCGCGCTCACCGCGTCCCCGCCCGCCAGGAAGTCCTTCCAGGTGCGGAAGTCGGCCGGGGCGTCGTCCGAGAGCACCACCACCTCCTCCAGCGCGGGCAGCGCCGGCAGCGGCCCCTCGCCGGGCCCCTCCCCCGCCGCCCTGCGCAGCGAGGCGACGTAGGAGGTGCCGAGGAAGGTGCCGGTCACGAACAGCAGCCGCGCACCGCTGCGCCGCAGCACGTACGCCGCCTCACCGCCCTTGAAGCGGGTGTTCAGCGGGACGAGCACCGCGCCCGCCGACACCGCGCCCAGGGCCGCGACCATCCAGTCCAGCGAGTTCGGCGCCCAGATGGCCACCCGGTCGCCGGTTCCGACCCCGCGCGCCAGGCAGGCCGCCGCCGCGCGCTCCACCCGCGCGCCGAGCTCCGCGTACGAGACGCGGGTACGGCCCTCCACCACCGCCTCGGTGTCCCCGTACCGCCGGGCAGCCGCACGGACCAGCCCGGGGATGCCGCCCCACTCCTCGTCACCGCGCACCGCCGGCCTCCCGAACGCAACGACACCCGTACCTGACTGGTCGTCAGATTAGCGGTAACCTGACGGGCTGTCAGCCACGGCGGAAGCCGGCAGCCAGCGGAGGTGCGCGCATGCCAGGACCCGGTCTCAAGGACGCCACGGCCATCGTCGGGATCGGGCAGACGCCCTTCGCCAGACACCTCCCGGAGGACGAACGAACCCTCGCCTGCCGGGCCGTGCTCGCCGCCCTCGACGACGCCGGCATCGACCCCGGCGAGGTCGACGCTCTCGCCTCCTACACCATGGAGGAGACCGACGAGGTGGAGCTGGCCAAGGCCCTCGGCCTCGGCGACCTCACCTTCTTCAGCAAGGTGGGCTACGGCGGAGGCGGTTCGTGCGCGACCGTCGCCCACCTCGCCGCCGCCGTCACCGCCGGCCAGGCCACCGTCGGCGTCGCCTGGCGCTCGCGCAAACGCGGCAGCGGGCCCCGCCCCTGGACCAGTACGACCGCGCAACTGCCCACGCCCGCCCAGTGGACCCGCCCCTTCGGACTGCTGCGGCCGGTTGACGAGATAGCCGTGCTCGCGCGGCGCTACATGCACGAGTACGGGGCCACCCGCGACCACCTCTTCAACGTCGCCCTCGCCTGCCGCAACCGCGCCAACCAGAACCCGGCCGCGATCATGTACGACCGCCCGCTCACCCGCGAGATGTACATGACCTCGCGGTGGATCAGCGAGCCGCTCTGCCTCTACGACAACTGCCTGGAGACGGACGGCGCGTTGGCCTGCGTGGTGGTGAGCCGGGAGCGCGCCCGCGACTGCCGGCACCGCCCCGTCCTCGTCCACGCGGCCGCCCAGGGCCTGCCCGCCCAGCACCACGGCATGGTCAACTACTGGAACGACGACCCGCTCAGCGGACCCTCCTGGGCCGCCGCCCGCCACCTGTGGAAGCACGCCGATCTCACCCCCGAGGACGTCGACGTGGCGCAGATCTACGACGCGTTCACCGCCCTCATACCGCT
Source organism: Streptomyces anandii JCM 4720 (assembly GCF_014650655.1). GTDB lineage: Bacteria > Actinomycetota > Actinomycetes > Streptomycetales > Streptomycetaceae > Streptomyces > Streptomyces anandii. The sequence goes on along the minus strand of NZ_BMVJ01000009.1, from coordinate 267,215 downwards.
CTCCCTGGAGGGCTACGGCTTCTGCGGCCGGGGCGAGGGCGGGGCGTTCACCGAGGGCGGCGCCCTGGAGACCGGCGGGCGGCTCCCCCTCAACACCGGGGGCGGCGGGCTGTCGGAGGCCTACGTCCACGGCTTCAACCTCATCAACGAGGGCGTGAAGCAGTTGCGCGGCACCAGCACCGCACAGGTCCCGGGAGCCGCCACCTGCCTGGTCACGGCCGGCGAGGGCGTCCCCACCTCCGCCCTGCTGCTGACGAACTGAGGAGACCGACATGCTCGAGCCCGTCACCGACGCCGACGGCGCCCCCTTCTGGGAGTACGCCGCCCGGGGTGAACTGCGCGTGCAGGCCTGCGCCGACTGCGGCGAGGTCCGCTTCCCGCCCCGCCCCTGCTGCCCGCACTGCCGGTCCTTCGCGAGCGAGTGGCGCGCGGCCTCGGGGCGCGGGCGGATCTGGTCCCACGTCGTGCCGCACCCGCCCCTGCTGCCGGACTACGCCGAGCAGGCGCCGTACAACGTGGTCGTCGTCGAACTCGCCGACCACCCGCGCGTCCGGCTCGTCGGCAACGTCGTGAGCGAGGCGGGCGCGCGGCTCGACTCCGTGCCCCCGGAGCGCATCGGGATCGGCGCGCGGGTCGAGGCCGTCTTCGACGGAACCGGTCTGCCGCAGTGGGTCCTGGAGCGCCCATGAGCCTCGGCGTCCGCACCGACGACGACACCGGCGTCGCCGTCGTCACCCTGGACCGGCCGGACCGGCTCAACGCGATCGACCTCACCCTGGCCGCCGAACTGACCGCGTGCTGGCGGGCGTTGCGCTTCGACGACTCGGTACGGGCGGTCGTGCTCACCGGGGCCGGCGAGCGGGCGTTCTGCACGGGCATCGACCGGGACGCGGTGGTGCCGCAGCCCGCCTCCCCGTACATGCTGGACGACCCGCTGCTGCGGATCGGGCCCAAGGCGAACGACCTGTGGAAGCCGGTCGTCGCCGCCGTGCGCGGAATGGCCTGCGGGGGCGCCTTCTACCTGCTCGGCGAGAGCGACTTCGTCGTCGCCGACACCACCGCGGTCTTCTTCGACCCGCACACCGCCTACGGCATGGTCAGCGCCTACGAGTCCGTGCTGATGGCCGGGCGGATGCCCTACGGGGAGGCCGCGCGGATGATGCTCATGGGCACGGCCGAACGGATCTCCGCCCACCGCGCCCACCAGGTGGGCCTCGTCTCCGAACTGACGGAGGCGGGCGGGGCGTTGACGGCCGCCGTGCGCTGCGCGTCCGTCATCGCCGGGTATCCGGCCGAGGCGGTGCAGGGCACCGTACGGGCGCTGTGGGCGGCCGGGGAGGCCGCACGCGCGCAGGCGTACGCGCAGGCGCCGCACCTGATCGCGCTCGGCAACCTGCCGCCCGCGCGGCAGGCGGAGCTCTTCGCGGGGCGGCGGGGCGGGGACTTCCGGGTGCGCTGAGCGGCAGTCAGTCCCGTCGGCCGCCGTCAGCCGCCCTCAGCGAACGGCGGCTGCCGCGCGGGCCACCTCGCAGTGGTCGAGGCGAGCGAGCACATCCGCGTCCGCGTCCACCCGGAGCGTCCTGGTCGCCCTCGCGGACACCTTGGTCACCACGTACCGCCGGCCGAGTTCGGCGCCGTCCCGGTCCAGGAAGGTGACCTGGACGCCGAACGACCCGTCGCGGTCATTGGGGTTGCGCACCTCGGCGGTCGTGTACGGCTTCTTGCCGGTGGCGCAGCTCACCAGCCGCGCCACCGCGTCCTGGAGCGGCTGCGCCGTCCCCCGGCCGCCGGAGGGCGTCGCGGTCGCGCGGTGCGTGGGCCGGCCGCCGTAGCTCCCGCCGGTGTACGCCCCGTCCGTGTGCGAACGGCCCGTGGACGTACCGCCGGACGAGGTGGAGGTGTCGTGGTCCTGGCGGGAGCTGCTGCATCCGCCCCCGCCGCTCCCGCCGCCGCTGCGGTGCCTGCTGTGCGAGTGCGAGCGCGAGAAACCGGTGAGCGCGAGCACCACCACCGCCAGCACCGCCGTGAACCTGACCCTGCGCCCCCATGTCTTCATGCGATCACCCTATCGGCGCACCGGGCGGGCCTTCGGGCTCGTGTGGCGAGGGGGGCGCACGAAGGGTAGCGTCTTGGGTACGAGCGGTGAGGAACCGGCCGCTCACCAGGACCGACGGCCGCCGTCCGAGCCCTTCCGTGAACCCGTACGACGGCCGTCACCAAACCCGGCCGGGCCCGCGCCTCACGCGGTGCGGGCCGTCCCGGTCCCCTTCTCCGCGTCCAGCGCGTACACGCAGCGGTCCTTGCTGCACGCGTACACCACGCCGTCCCTGACCACCGGGGAGCCGGTGATCTCACCGCCGGTGGCCAGCTTCCAGCGCAGCCGGCCGTCGTCGGCCTTGAGGGTGTAGAGCAGGTGGTCGGTGGAGCCGAAGTGGATACGGCCCTCGGCGACCGCCGGGGAGCCGACGATCTCTCCGCCGGACTGGAAGCGCCACTTGGGCGTGCCGGTCACCGCGTCCAGGGTGTAGAGGCCCTTGCCGCTGCCCACGTGGACGTGGCCCGCCGCCACCAGCACCGGGTCGATCGAGGCGCGGGACTCGGTGGCGATGCGCCAGCGGTCGCGGCCGTCGGTGGCGTCGAGGGCGTAGACCGTGCCCAGGTAGTCGGCGAGGTAGATGCCGCCGCCGGTGACGGCCGGGCCCGGGGCGAAGGCGGGCGGGCAGAGGAAGACCGCGGGCGCCTCGAAGTGCCAGCGGACCCGGCCGCTCGCGATGTCCAGGGCGACCACGCGGGTGCCGGCCGAGACGTAGACGTAGCCGTCGGGGGCCGGGGTGAGGCGGACCGGGACACCGCCGCAGGAGGCCGCGTCGCCGATGGGGTACGACCAGCGCTCCTCGCCGGTGCGCGCCTCCAGGGCGCGCAGCCGGGCGTCCTGCCAGACGTAGACCGTGCCGTCGTGGACGGCGGGGCCGGCCTCGGGGGACTCGAAGTCGCTCTGGCAGCCGGAGATCTCCCACAGCTTCTGGCCGCCGGCCGCCTCCCAGGCCTGTACGCCGCCGCCGCGGGTGCCGGTGACGACGGTGCCCCGGTCGGCCTTGAGCGAGTACACCCAGGCGTCCGTCTGCACCCGCCACAGGTCGGAGCCCTCGCGGGCGTCCAGGGCGAACAGGGTGGGTCCGTCGGAGGCGTGCACGCGGCCGTCGGCGACCGCCATCGACCAGGCCACGTCCCGCGTCTTGAAGCGGCGCCGGCCGGTGGCCACGTCCAGGGCGTGCACCTCGAAGGAGGTGACGTAGACGAGGTCTCCGGCGACGGAGGGGGTGCCCCAGACGTCGTTGGACATGCGGAAGCGCCAGGGGCGCCAGCCCGAGGCGGTCTCCGGGGGCACGGCAGGTGCGGCCGTCAGGGCGGGGTCGGCGCCGTTCACGCCGGGACGGGGCCTGGACCAGGTGGCGGCGAGGCCGGCCTCGGGCGGAGGCGCCTTGACGGCGGCCGCGCGGGCGTCGGCGACGCGCGGTCCGGGGCCGATCGGCACCTGGGCGCCGGCCAGCCGCACCGGCCCGGAGTCGCCGCCGGCCGGCACGGGCACGGGCGGCGCCGGGACGACCGGGTCGTGCGAGGGGGGCGGCGGGACCTGGGGCCGGCCGCCGCTGCGCGGGCCGGGCGCGGGCCGGCCGGCCGGTCGGCCGCCGCGGCGGGACTCGATCAGGCCCACCGCGCGCTCGGGCAGCCAGGCGGAGGCGGTGCCGCTGTCGTCGGAGCCGGAGCCGAACAGGTGCGGGGCGAGCTGGGCCTGGAGGTCGGCCGGGGTGGGGCGGCCCGGGACGTCCATCTGCATGCAGGACTCGATCAGCGGGCGCAGCTCGTCCGGCAGGCCCTCCAGGTCGGGACCCTCGCGCAGCAGCATGAAGACCGTCTCGACCGGGTTGGCGCCGTGGAAGGGCGGGTGGCCGGTGGCGGCGAAGACCAGCATGGAGCCGAGCGAGAAGACGTCGCTCGCGCCGGTGACGCTGCGGGAGTCCTTGGCCTGCTCGGGGGACATGTACGCGGGGGTGCCGACGGCGACGTTCGTCATGGTCAGCCGGGTGTTCGAGACACCCGAGGCGATGCCGAAGTCGATCACCCGGGGGCCGTCCTCGACGACGAGGACGTTGGACGGCTTCAGGTCGCGGTGGACCAGCCCGGCGCCGTGGATGGACTGCAGGGCCTCAGCGACGCCCGCCGCGAGCCAGCGCACCGCCTGCACCGGCAGCGGCCCGCACTCGGTCACTATCTCCTCGAGGGAGGGCGCGGGCACGTAGGCGGTGGCGAGCCACGGCACGGCCGCGCGCGGGTCGGCGTCGACGACGGCGGCCGTGTAGAAGCCCGAGACCGCCCGCGCGGCCTCGACCTCGCGCGTGAAGCGGACCCGGAACAGCTGGTCCTCGGCCAGCTCGGTGCGGACCGTCTTGATCGCCACGCGCCGGCCGGACGCCGAGCGCGCGAGATAGACCAGCCCCATGCCGCCGGCACCCAGCCGTCCCAGCACCTCGAACGGCCCGATCCGCCGCGGATCGTGCTGCGTCAGCTGATCCACCACTTGCCTGCCACCTCCCCGTACGAGCCGCGTCACCCACATATGTACGCGACCCCCGTGCAGCGTCTCACCACCGCACCGCCGTGGCGGCACGCACCCCGATTCTTCCTGTCCCGGGCACTGGTTGCGAACCCGGCGACGAATCGGGATGTCCTGCCGCAAAATCCCCGCAATCCCCCGCTTTCCGCACGGATGACGGCTGTCACCTCTGCAGTACGGCGAAGGACGCCCCCTGATTGTCGGCGACGACGGCCACGGTTCCGTAGGACGTCTCGAAGGGTGACACCTGCACCCGGCCGCCCAGCCGGCTCACGGCCCCCAGGGCCGCCTCGGCGTCGTCGACGCGGAAGTGGACGAGGAAGTGGGGCGGCATCTCGGGCGGGAAGACGTCCGTGACGGGCGCGCGGCCGAAGTCGGGCTCGGCGTCCCGGCCGAAGAGGGCGTCGTGGAAGAGACCGCCGTAGAAGGCGTTGGCCGCGCCGGTGTCCCGGGCGTAGAGCTGGGCCCAGGCGAAGGTGCCCGGCTCGTGGCGGCGGCCGAAGCCGGGGTGGCTGCCCGGCTGCCACAGGCCGAAGACCGCCCCTTCCGGGTCGGCGGCGAGGGCGGCGGTGCCGAAGTCGCCGACCTCGCGGGGTTCGCCGACGACCTGGCCGCCCTCCGCGCGGATCCGCCCGGCCAGCGCCGGGGCGTCCGGGGTGGAGAAGTACACGGTCCAGACGGTGGGCATCCGGCCGTCCGTCTTCGGCGCGAGCGCGGCTACGGGCCTGGCGTCCAGGCGTGCCAGTACGAAGCTGCCGTACGCCGCCTTCTCCTCGAAGGTCCACCCGAAGAGCTCACCGTAGAAACGCTTGCCCGCCTCTACGTCGGGAAGCTGCGCGTCCACCCAGCACGGGACGCCCTCTGTGTATGCGGATGCCCTGTTTTCGGCCATGCGGTCAACCTAACCGGGCCGCCCGCGGGCCGCAGACCAGGCACACCAGCCTCTCCACACCCGTGCACCCCATTTGCAGTCGGCCGAATCGCGCTCCGATCACCCCTCGGTAAGCTGACGGCATGACAGGACAAGTGCGTACCGTCGACGGCCGCGTGGCCGGCCGGCGTGGGCAGGCGACCCGGCAGAAGCTGCTCGACTGCCTCAGCGAGATGCTCAGCTCCTCCCCCTACCGGGACGTCAAGGTCATCGACGTGGCCCGCAAGGCGGGAACTTCGCCGGCCACCTTCTACCAGTACTTCCCGGACGTCGAGGGCGCAGTCCTCGAGATCGCCGAGCAAATGGCCGCCGAGGGAGCCGGGTTGACCGAGCTGCTGGAGGGCCGCTCGTGGGCCGGCAAGGCGGGCTGGCAGACCGCGCAGGAACTCGTCGACGGCTTCCTGGAGTTCTGGCGCAAGCACGACGCGATCCTGCGCGTGGTCGACCTCGGGGCGGCCGAGGGCGACAAGCGCTTCTACAAGCTCCGCATGAAGATCCTGAACGCCGTGAACAACTCCCTCGCGGATTCGGTCGCCGAACTCCAGTCCAAGGGCAGGGTCGACAAGGACGTGAACCCGGCCGCGATCGCCGGTTCCCTGGTCGCCATGCTCGCAGCGGTAGCCTCCCACCAGAAGGGCTTCTCCTCCTGGGGCGTGAAGCAGGCCGAACTCAAGCCGAACCTCGCCCTGTTGGTCTACCTGGGCATCACCGGCCGCAAGCCGACGAGATAGCCCCGTCCCGGGTTCCTTTCCCCCAAGTCCTGTCAGGCAGGCGGCGGTCCGTGCAGCGGGCCGCCGCCTGCCGCCGTCTGCGCCCCGTCGAGCCGGCCGAAGTCCCGCAGATGCACGGAGTCCCCCGAGGCCTCGGGGTCACTGCCGCGACGCCTCGGGCGGCGGCGCCGTCGCGGCGCCGGTGGCCGCGGCCCGAGGGGTGCGCGGAAGCAGGGCGGCGGCGGTCAGTCCGCCGAGGCCGACGACCGCGAGTGCCGCCATCGCCGCCGCGTACGCGCCCTTGCTGAGCCCCGCCACCAGGATCGTGCCCGCCACGGCCGTGCCGAGCGAGGAACCGAGGTTGGAGACGCTGCGCGAGAGGCCGGAGATCTCGCCCTGCCGCGCCTCGGGGAAGCACGACTGGACCACGTTCACCGACGGGGTGAGCATCACGCCCAGTCCCAGTCCGATGAGCAGAAGTCCAGGGGCGAACGCCCAGGCGCCGGGTTTCCAGGGAACCAGGGCCAGGAGCACGGCGACACCGGCGATCGCCACCACGAAGCCCGTCATGATCAGGCCGCGCTGGGTGTGCAGCCGGGCCAGTTTCCCGGCGGCGAGCGAGGAGGCGAGGATGCCGAGGGTCGCGGCGGTGAAGATCACGCCGGTCTCGATCGCGTCGTAGCCGCGGACGACCTGCAGATAGGCGGCGACGGTGAACGAGACGCCCATAAGCATCAGCCACTGCGTGTTCTGGGTGACCAGGCCGAGGTTCGAGGTGCGGTCGCGGAACAGCGCGGTCGACAGCAGCGCCTCACGGCCGGCGCGTTCCCGGCCGCGCACCCAGGCGAGGAAGCCCGCCAGCACCAGCGCACCGGCCAGCAGCAGGCCCAGCGCCAGCCAGCCGTTGTTGTCGACGGCCAGGATGCCGGTCACCAGCAGCACCAGGCCCGCCGCCGACAGCACGGCCCCGACCGTGTCGAAGGGCCGGGCCGGGTCGGGCGGCAGCGGATCGGCGAGTCCGCGGCTGAGCACCACGATCACCACGATCACCAGTGCCTGGAACACGAACGCGGCCCGCCAGCTGATCGCGCTCGTGATCAGCCCGCCGATCAGCGGACCGGCGGCCGCCCCGATGCCGCCCATCGCCATGATCGCGCCGAACGCGCGCGCCCGGGACGCGGTGCCGGTGAACAGCAGCGTGGTCAGGATGTAGACCGGCGGGATCAGCAACGCCGTGCCCACGCCCTCCAGGATCGAGTTCCCGAGGATCAGCACACCCAGCCCCGGGGCGGCCGCGCTGAGCACCGCCCCCACCCCGTACACCACCAGCCCCGCCAGCAGGCAGCGCTTGCGGCCCCACTTGTCGGTCAGCTTCCCGCCCGGAATCATCAGCGCGGCCATCACCAGCAGGAAGACCGTGATCGCCACCTGCACGCCCTGCACGGTGGTGTCCAGGTCCTTGCTGATGTCGTTGATCATCACGTTCATGTTCGAGCCGGCGAAGCTGCAGATGAACTGCGCCAACGCCAGCGGGGCAAGCACCCGCCGCGCTCCCGCCACCGTCGCCATACCCGCCACCTGCCCATCCACGACAACAGCCCGGCACTCACAGCATGCGACCGCCGCGACCACGTCGCATGACCAGCCCCCACCGGACGGGCGCCGACGGCGTCGGGAAATGCCGGAAAACGTCGAAAAACTTCGAGAAACGTTGCGAAAGGTCGCGAAACGTCAGGAAGGCAACGGCCGGTCCTTGACCACGTGCTTCATCACCAGGGTGGAGGTGAGCCGCTGGACGCCCGGCAGGGTGGCGAGCCGTTCGTCGTAAAGGCGCTGGAAGGCGGCGAGGTCGGCCGTGGCCACCCGGAGCAGATAGTCCGGGTCGCCGAAGAGCCGCTGCGCCTCCAGTACGTGCTCCACCTCGCCGACCGCGCGCTCGAACTCCTCGACCGTGTCCCGGTCCTCCTGGCGCATCGAGACGAAGACCAGCGCCTCGAAGGTCAGCCCCACGGCGGCCGGGTCCACCACCGCCCGGTACCCGCGCACCGCCCCCGACCGCTCCAGCTCGCGCAGCCGCCGATGGCAGGGCGAGACGCTCAGCCGCACCCGCGCGGCCAGCTCCGTCACGGTCAGCCGCCCGTCCTGCTGGAGCTCGGCAAGGATTTTCCGGTCCATGTCGTCCACGGGGAAGATTATCCTCGCCAAAGGCGACCTGTGGGCAAACTTAAGGAACACTTTCGCGCCGATCGCGCCTATTGTTCCCGCCATGCACGCCGGAACGCTTCTCTCCTTCCTCGCCGTCGACCTCCTGCTGGTCTGTGTGCCGGGCGCCGACTGGGCGTACGCCGTCGCGGCCGGACTGAGGAACCGCTCGGTCGCGGTGGCGGTGGGCGGGCTCGTCGCCGGCTACGCCCTGCACACCCTGCTGGCCGCCGCCGGTCTCGCGGTCCTGGTCGCGGGCTCGCCGGAACTGCTCACCGCCCTGACGGCGGCGGGCGCCGGCTACCTGGTGTGGCTCGGCTGGAGCGTGCTGCGCCGGCCGGCGGCCGTGCCGGCGGCGGAGGCGGACGCGGAGGCCCCCGCCGCGACCGCGCCCCGCGTCTTCCTGCGCGGCGCCACGATCAGCGGCCTGAACCCCAAGGGCCTGCTGCTCTACCTCTCCGTCCTGCCGCAGTTCCTCACCACCCGGGGCGCCCGGCTGCCGGTCGCCGCGCAGACGGCCGCCCTCGGCCTCCTGCACATGGCGTGCTGCGCCGCCGTCTACCTGACGGTCGGCACCCTGGCCCGCGCGGTGCTGCGGGCGCGCCCGGCCGCCGCCCGCGCGGTCACCCGGACGTCGGGCGCGGCGATGCTGGGCATCGGGGCGTTGTTGCTGGTGGAGCGGCTGGCGACGCTGTGACGTGCGGCGCCTCGCCGCGACGCATGGCAATTACCTTCTTACGATCCGGAAGACGCGGATCTCCCGGGTGACCCGCGCCTGGTACGCGGCGTACGGCGGCCACAGGGCGAGCGCGGTCCGCCAGGCGGCCGCCCGCTCCTCACCGGTCAGCAGCACCGCCCGCACCGGGAAGTCCTCGCCCCGCAGGCTGACCTCGGCGTCGGGGTGGGCGAGCAGGTTGTGACTCCAGGCCGGGTGTCCCGGCCGCCCGAAGTTGGAGCCGATCAGGAGCCAGCCGCGCCCGTCCGCCTCCGGGACGCAGGCCAGGGGCGTGCGGCGGGCCAGTCCGCTGCGTGCCCCGGTGGTGGTGAGGACCAGGGCGGGCAGCATGCCGGCGCTGAGCAGCGTCCGCCCGCCGCTGAGCCGGTGGACCGCGCGGTCCAGGGCGGGGACGACGTGCGGGGCGAGCCGGGCGAAGGCGCGCGTGGAGGAGACCTTCTGCACGGTCCGCCGCGTGCCGTCCTGGATCCTCACACCGCCACCTCCCGCCGTTCGAACAGCCCGGCCGTGCGGGCGGCGTGCGCCCGCAGCCGGTGCACGGGGCCGAACAGCAGCTCGTCGCCCGCGGCCCGCTTGAAATACAGGTGTGCCTCGTGTTCCCAGGTGAAGCCGATCCCACCGTGCAGCTGGATCGCCTCGCCGGCGGCGAGCCGCAGCGCCTGGAGCGCCTGGGCGAGCGCCAGGCCGCCGACGCGTTCGCCGTGGCCGGCCGCCGCCCAGGCCGCGTAGCAGGCGGCCGAGCGGGCGGCCTGGACCTGCACGTACACATCGGCCAGCCGGTGCTTGACGGCCTGGAAGGAGCCGACGGCCCGGCCGAACTGCCGGCGCTGCTTGACGTACTCCACGGTCAGCTCCAGCGCCCGGTCCGCCGCGCCGACCGCCTCGCAGGCGAGCACGGCGGCGGCCGCGTCACCGGTGCCGGCGAGGGCGCCCAGTACCTCGGTCCCTTCACTGTCTCCCTCGTCGCCGCCCAGCAACTCCGCCCGTACGTTCCGCAGTTGTACGAGCCCCTGCGGGCGGGTGGCGTCCAGGGCGGTGCGCCGGGTCCTTACGACCCCTTCGGCGTCCCCCGTCACCAGGAAGAGCAGGGTGCGCGAGCGCGCGAACCCGCCGGTGTGCGCGGCGACGACGAGCAGGCCGGCCCGGTGGCCGTCGAGGACCTGGTCCACCTGCCCGTACAGCCGCCAGACGCCCTCAGCCCGCCGCGCCTGCACCCCGCCCGCGCGGCCGCCCCCGGCCCAGTCGCCGTCGTTGCCGCCGGTCAGCGCCAGCGCGGTGGTCAGGGCGGGGCCGGGCACGGCGAGGGCGGCGGTGAGCGTGCCGGCGGTGACCCGGGGCAGCAGCGCGGCGCGCTGGGCGGGGGTGCCGAGGCGGAGGATCAGCGGGGCGGCGAGGACCGAGGTGGCGAGCAGGGGCGTGGGGGCGAGCACCCGCCCGGTCTCCTCGCAGGCGAGGGCGAGTTCGGTCACGGAGCAGCCTGCGCCGCCGCAGGACTCCGGGAGGGCGAGCCCGGGCAGGCCGAGCTGCTCGGCGAGGGCGGTCCACAGGGCCGGGTCGTGGCCTGCCGGGGCGTCCACGGCGGCGCGCACCTCCTGCGGCCCGCACCTCTTGTGCAGCAGCTCGCGCAGGGTGCGGCGGATCTCGTCCTGCTCGGCGGTGAAGCGGGCGTCCATGGTTCTCCCTCACGACCCTCCAGAACTGACGGACCGTCATATTAGGGTGGCGGGATGCGGATGCCCAGAGCACGGACCACTGCCGTCGGGGTTCGTATCTGATGTAGCGTCAGATTCATGACGACGTCCGGGAACCGCAAGGTCGCCGTGGTCGGTGCGGCTCTCTCCGACTGCGGACGGGTGGACGACTCCACCGCGTACGCCCTGCACGCCCAGGCTGCCCGCCGCGCGCTGGCGGACGCCGGGCTGGACCGGAACCGGGTGGACGGGCTGGGCTCGGCGGGCCTCGGCACCCTGGCCCCGGTGGAGGTGGCCGAGTACCTGGGCCTGCGCCCCACCTGGGTGGACTCCACCTCGGTGGGCGGTTCGACGTGGGAGGTGATGGCGGCCCACGCGGCGGACGCGATCGCGGCGGGCCGGGCGAACGTGGTGCTCCTCGTCTACGGCTCGACCGCCCGCGCCGACATCCGGGCGGGCCGCCGCACCGGCACCCTCGCCTTCGGCAACCGGGGTCCGCTGCAGTTCGAGGCGCCCTACGGCCACACCCTGATCGCCAAGTACGCGATGGCGGCCCACCGGCACATGTACGAGTACGGCACGACGATCGAGCAGCTGGCGGAAGTGGCGGTGCAGGCCCGGGCCAACGCCGCGCTGAACCCGGACGCCATGTTCCGCGACCCGATCACCGTCGACGACGTGCTGTCCGGCCCGCTGATCGCGGACCCCTTCACCAAGCTGCACTGCTGCCTGCGCTCGGACGGCGGCGCGGCGGTCGTGCTCGCGGCCGAGGAGTACGCGCGCGACTGCCGTACGGCCCCGGTGTGGGTGCTCGGAACCGGGGAGCACGTCTCCCATACCACGATGTCCGAGTGGCCGGACTTCACCGTGTCCCCGGCGGCGGTGAGCGGCCGCCTCGCCTTCGAGCGGGCCGGGGTGCGCCCGCGGGAGATCGACTTCGCGGAGATCTACGACGCCTTCACCTACATGACGCTGGTGACGCTCGAGGACCTTGGCTTCTGCGGGAAGGGCGAGGGCGGGGCGTTCGTGGAGAAGGGGCGGCTGCTGGTCGAGGGCGGCGGGCTGCCGGTGAACACCGACGGCGGCGGCCTGTCCGCCCAGCACCCGGGCATGCGCGGCCTGTTCCTGCTGGTGGAAGCGGTACGGCAACTGCGCGGCGAGGCCGGCGAACGGCAGGTCCGCCGCGCCGACGGCGCCCTGCCCCGGCTCGGCCTCGCCTCCGGCACGGGGGGCTGGTTCTGCTCGTCGGGGACGGTCGTGCTGGGACGGTAGGGGGCGCCGGCCCGGCGATACTCGAGGTATGGACACCGATCTTCACGAGCTGTTGCGGGGGCTTCGGGTGTGGGAGCCCGGGGTGACCGAACTACCGCCGTTCGATCCGGGGGCGGCGCCCGGGGAACCGCTCGCCCTGTTCACCCGGTGGTTCGCGGACGCGGTCGCGGCCGGGGAGCGGGAGCCGCACACCATGTCGCTGGCGACCTGCGACGAGGAGGGCCGCCCGGACGTGCGGATCGTGGTGCTGCACGGCGCGGACGCCGACGGCTGGGCCTTCGCCACCCACGCCCACAGCCGCAAGGGCCGCCACCTCGCGGCCCGCCCGGAGGCCGCGCTGGCCTTCTACTGGCCGCTCCAGGGCCGCCAGGTCCGGGTGCGCGGCCCGGTCGCCGTCGCCCCGCCCGAGCAGGCACAGGCCGATCTGCACGCACGCTCCACGGGCGCCCTGGCCGCCGCGCTCACCGGCCGCCAGAGCGAAGTCCTCGGCTCACTGGAGGAGTTGGCGCGCGCCTCGGAGTCGGCCTGGGAGCGGGCCCGCTCCGCCCCGGACACCGAGGCCCCCTCCTGGACCCTCTACCGCCTCCACCCCACCGAGGTCGAGTTCTTCCAGGGCGAACCCCACCGCCGCCACGTACGCCTGCGATACCGCCACACGTCCACCGCGTGGACCCGCGAACTCCTGTGGCCCTGACCGGGCCTCCCTCGTCAGCTCCCGGACGCGTACGCCACGAAGTCCGCCCACGCCTCCGGCGCGAGCGCGAGCCGGGGGCCGATGGCCCGGTACTTGGAGTCACGGACGTGGATGGCACCGGAGGTGGTGGCGACCTCTACGCAGGAGTCGCCGTCGGGGCCACTGCTGTAGCTGCTCTTGAACCACGCCAGTTCGGAGACATCCCTGGCAGAAGCCTTGCGGATCATGTTGCTCCCAGCAGTTGGTCGACGAAGGCCAGTGACTCCTCCGGTGGGAGGGCCTGCGCCCGGATGGCGCCATACCGCAGCTCAAGAATGCGGAGCTGCCTCAGGTCAGTGACGGGACGGCCGTTGAACGCCCCGTCGGAGCGCCCCACGGCGGTGCCGTCCTCGAACTTCAGCAACTCGATCCTGCCGCTCATGCCGGGGTGCGGCGCACTGTCCAACGGCATCACCTGGAGGAACACATAACTCAACTGCCCTACCTCCAGCAAGCGTTCGAATTGCTGTCGCCGGACCATTGTGCCTCCAACCTTGCGCCGGAGCGTGCCCTCTTCCAGCACGAAGCTCAGCGACGGCGCAGGGCACCGTTCGAAGACGGCCTGCCGAGCGACACGGGCGGCTACGCGGCGCTCCAAGTCCTCCGGCGTGTAGGCGGGCTGCCACGACTCCAGTAGCGCCCTGGCGTACTCCGAAGTCTGCAACAGCCCCGCGATGTTGCTGTTCTCGTACACCCCGATCTCGACGGCCCGCGCCTCCATCTGCGCCAGGTCCCGCACCTTCTTCGGGTACCGGACCTTGGCCACGTCCTCCTTCATCGCGGCGAGCAGCCCACCCGCCCCCAGCACCTCGTCCGCCCTGTCCAGATATTCGGGCCGGGGAATCCTCTTCCCGCTCTCGATCTTGTAGACGAGATCCTCGCCGTACCCCGTCGCCTTGCCGAACTCACCGGCGCGCATGCCCACCGCCTCGCGCCGCAGCTTCAGTTGCCGCCCCACGGTGGCGACGACGGCCACGCCCCACTCGTCGTCCGGGTCCACCTCCCACCCGGGCTCGTCAGCCTCGGTCGTGAGCTGCCGCCCCTAGCGCGCCCGCGCCCGCCCAGTCCCGTATCCGGGCCAAGAACCACCCCGACGGGCGGCCGTTCGCCGGCGTCAGCCACGACCACGTCCGCCACACCGAGAACTTCACGGTGATCGGGAACGACCTGGCCCAGCACAAGGAACTGTCCCTGCTCGCCATCGGACTGGCCTGCCACATCCAGTCGGTGCGGCCGGGCACCGCCGTCGACATCAAGACCCTCGCCACCCGCTTCCCCGAGGGCCCCACCCGCATCGCCGCCGCCCTACGCGAACTCGAAGCGCACGGCTACCTGCGCCGCACCCGCGAACGCACGGCCACCG
>NZ_BMVJ01000009.1:248858-252935 GCF_014650655.1 Streptomyces anandii JCM 4720 | reverse complement strand
GCCGGATCGTCACCCGCACGGTCTCCTGCAACAGCCCAGGCCACAGGGCCGCCCGCGAGACGACCACCCGCAAACCCGCCCGGCGCACGGCACCGGACGAGCCCGCGCCCCGCAAACGCCTCCCCGCCGTCCCCCAGCCCTCGTGCCCCGCCCCCGCCCTCCTCCGGACGGCCGCCGACATCCTCACCGGCCTCCGTCGGAAAGACCCCCGCCTGCTCCTTTCCGCCACGGACACCGAGCACCTCGCCCCGGGCGTCGCCGCCTGGCTGGAACGCGACCTCACGCCCACCGCCGTACGCCACGCCCTGACCGCCAACCTGCCCAACGAACCCCTGACCCGCCCCGCCGCCCTCCTCGCCCACCGCCTGACCGCCCAACTCCCACCCCCACCACCCTTCCGCCCTCAGACCCCACCGATCCCCGAACCCCGCCACCCCCTTCAGACCTGCGACAACTGCGACCGCGCCTTCCGCTCACCGACCCCAGGACTCTGCCGTGACTGCCGCACTCCCCACACCACCGCTTCCTGAGACCGTTCTGTCCCGTTCTCTTCCAGCAGGCCCGATACTCTGGCCAGTGCACCCCCAGGAGGACACCATGAGCACTCAGGCCGATCACGGGCACGAGCTGATTCCGCGTCCCGAACTGACTCCTGATGCCCTGCGTGCAGCCCTTACCGTCGTTGCCCCGGGCCGCCTGGAAGAGATGCAGGCCATGAAGGACGAGGCTTTCGCCAAGGCAGTCGAGTGGCAATCACTCAGCCCGGTACAGAGCTGGGTCCTGATCTGGGCCAAGGAGATCGAAATCGCCCGTCGGCCGGACCTCTCCACCCGGTACGCCCGGGCGAAGAACAATCTGGAACACGAAGATCCGGACATCGCGCAGGAAGCCCTCCGTGAGTTGAGCGCGGTCCTCGACGAGGCCCTGAAAGCAGTGCGCGAGTGAGCTGGAAGTGGGAGTACGCCTTCGGCGCCGAAGAAGCCGCTCGTACTGCCCCTGCGGACTTCCTCACCGCCGTGGAACGCAAGGCCGACGAACTTGTCAGGGCGGCCGAGGCCCTCCACATTCACGGCCGGGCCCACGAAGGAATCGACCCGAAGGGCGGCGAAATCATCGTCTCCGGCGGTTGGTTCGGTTACCAGGTCGTCGTACGCAGCGAACGCGTCTACGTCGTCCAGATCACCTACCTGGGCTTCTGAGCCTTGTCCTCACACGTCTACCAGACCTTGCGCGCCTTCGTTCAGTCCGTGGACGACGCCCTCCCCGGCCGGTTCGAGATCGCCAGTGAAGGACTCGTTCACGATCTGAGGGACCCCGGCGGTCTGCATGCGCTGACCACTGTGCGCATCCGGAAACGCCTGGAGAAGGCGATGCCGCAGGAAATCGTGGCCCACACGGGAGTGCCAGACGTGGAGGACGAATCCGAAGGCATCATGCGCCGCCCCGACATCATGGTGATCGCCGAGGCGGACA
Organism: Streptomyces anandii JCM 4720; assembly: GCF_014650655.1. Lineage (GTDB taxonomy): Bacteria > Actinomycetota > Actinomycetes > Streptomycetales > Streptomycetaceae > Streptomyces > Streptomyces anandii. Next base: position 251,462 of record NZ_BMVJ01000009.1, on the reverse strand, counting down.
TGGAGGGGGAAGGGTCCTTCGACCCCCGTACGCTCGTCGCCGCCGTTGAGATCGTCTCCCGGTCCAACCCGGACAACGACTGGGTCACCAAGATGCGCGACTACCCCCTGATCGGCGTCCCGGTCTACGCGATCTTCGACCCCCGCACCGGCACCGGCGCCGTGCTCACCGACATCCACCCCACCCCCGAGGGCCCCCGCTACGCCACCCGCAAGGACTTCGCCTACGGCGAGGACGTCACCATCGGCGACTGGACCATCTCCACCGAGGGCCTGCCTCGCTATGAGGAAAGAAGCGACGGCCGGCGGTGAGACCCGCACGCCGGGTCAGCCGGTGAAGGTGTGGAGGGTGAAGTCGGAGACCGGGCGGTAGCCGATTCGCTGGTAGAGGCTGTTGCTGGTGGGGTTCGCGAGGTCGGTGAAGAGGAGGATCTCGTTCGCGCCGGAGGACAGGGCGGAGCGGGTCACCTCCGTCGTGACGGCTCCCGCGTAGCCGCGGCCGCGCAGCTCGGCGGGCGTGTAGACGCCGACCACGCGCACCTGGCCGGCGACCTTCGGGGACGTACCGGCCATGGCGACGGGCGTCCCGCCGGGCTCCTCCCAGAACGTCATGTCGCCCCGCTCGATCCGGTCGTCCGCCCACTCCAGCGGGTCCCGGGCCGCGGACTCGCCCACGGCCGCGCAGAACTCCTCGTACCACCGGGCCAGGCGTTCGCGGTCGGCCGCCCCGGCCACCCGCGCGCGGCCCGGCGGCACCGGTCCCGGGGCGGTCAGCTCGCCCAGCCGGTACAGCCGCATCCGCTGGTGGACGGCGCTCTTGGCGCCGGTGCGGCGCTCCCAGGCGGCGGCGAACACGGCGGCGGTGTCGTGGTCGGCGTTGACTCCGGACAGCGAGCGGCCCGCGTCCGCGAGTACGTCCGCCAGCGTCTCGGCCTCCTCACCGGTCAGCGAAGTCACGGCGAGCGGGTGCGGTGGCGTACGGAAGAAGGTTGCCCGGACGCCGTCCGGGCCCTCCAGCACGCCGAACTCCGGTGCCGCGTCGCCGTACACGCGCCCGCCGCGGGCGCGCAGGCTCTCCGTGACGGTGAGGTGGACGGTGTGCTGCGCCGGGCGGGAGCGCAGGAAGTCACCGGCGCGGGACAGGAATTCCTCGAGGTCGCCGGTCAGGTGCCAGTCGTGAGTGGTGGGCATGGCTCATGATCCGGGGCCCGGCGTCCCGCGCGCCTCCGAATTTCGCCGGGTGGTGGTCATGGTCGCGGCCGTGGTCGCGGTCACGGCTTCGCGTACGGCTCCGGGGCCGGGTCCGTGGCGAGACGTGCGTGCAGGTGCGCGTCGCGCCACGCGTCCCTGCGGTCCGCCTGGAACACCGCGTCGCGCATGGTCCCCTCGCACCGGAAGCCGCACCGCTCGGCGACCCGGCAGGACACCTCGTGGCCGACCGCGTGGTCCAACTCCATGCGGTGCAGGCCCAGTTCTCCGAATCCCCAGTCGGCCACCAGACTCAGGGCACGGGTGGCCACCCCGCGGCCGCGTGCCTCGGGCAGCACCCAGTAGCCGACCCGCGCGACGGCCATGAAGGGGCGGATGTCGTTGATCCCGATGTGCCCCAGCGTCGTACCGCTCCCCGCGTCCTCGATCGCGAAGGCCACCGCTGAGCCCTCCAGCGCGCGTGCGGTGCGCACCCGCAGCGAGTCCTCGGCGGCGTCCCGGTCGGTGACCGGGCTGATCGGCGTGTTCCAGCGGCGGAACTCCGGGTCGGTGTTGCCGCGCAGCCACGCCTCGACGTCTGCGCCGGAGCCCGGGTCCCATGGGCGCAGGCGCAGCCCGTTCCCGGTCACGCGCGCGGTGGACAGGATGCTGAGGTCACGGAGGTTGGCGGTCACCGGGTCATTGAACAACGCCTCGCGCCCGGCCGCCGCCGGAAACCGGACGTGGACGGAACACCGGCACCATGTACTCCCCGCGCTTTCCCCGCTCCCCCACCGCCCGGAACGCCACCTCCAGGTCCATCCCGGCCCACAGAGCACTTGTCCCGGCGCCCACCACCTCCGTCATCATCCGCGGCCCCTCGGCCAGTTCGACCACGGCGGCGACGTAGGGCGTACGGGCCGAGAAGGGCGGCAGGTCGTTGCGGTGCACGACGGACCAGGTGTAGAGGGCCGCCCGGCCGCTCGCGGGCTCCCAGGTCACGTCCTCGCTCCAGCAGTGCGGGCAGAACTCGCGCGGCGGGTGGTGTGCCAGCCCGCACGCCCCGCAGCGCCGCACGAGCAGCCGCCCCTGCGCCGTCGCGTCCCAGTAGGCGCGGGTGAAGGCGTCGGCCTCGGGCAGGTCGAAGCGGTCGGCGCCCGTCATCCGAACCACCCCACCGCGGCGTCCACCGACCAGGTCTGCCAGCACATCGCGAACAGCCCCACCACCGAGATCAGAGCCATCATCGAGTTCTGCCCCTGCTCGGCCCAGTCGTGGATCACGAGGGTGAAGTAGAGAAGGTTGAGGAGGAGCCCTCCGGCGAGCGCGACCGGGGTCAGGAAGCCGGCCACCAGGCCGACGCCCAGGGCGAGTTCGGCGTACACGACGACGTACGCCATCGCCCTCGGCCGGGGCG
>NZ_BMVJ01000009.1:247143-248836 GCF_014650655.1 Streptomyces anandii JCM 4720 | reverse complement strand
CGACGACCGCCTCGAAGCCGGACCGGACGGCCCGCCAGCGGTGCTCCGCGGCCACGTCCGCCGCCCAGGCGATGCCCGTGCCGCGCTCCAACCAGCCCTTCCTGTCCTTGTGCCGCCAGCTCTCCAGCCACCACAGCCCGAGCCCGACGCGCAGCACGGCCAGCCACTGCGCACCGGTGAGCCAGATCGTGTCCATGGGGTCTCCCGCCGACGCCGACGACCGGGCATCTGACGGTACGTCAGCTCAATCCCGTCCGCCAGACCGTCCACCCCCGCCCCTCCCCGCCTCTCCCATCGCTCACCCGTGATCAATCCGCAACCAATTCCGGTCTTGACCGAGACCCATCAACGAGGTGCGGGATTACGCTCGCGCTCATGACCGACTCGTCCGACTCCTCCGCCCCCTCCACGGCACCGCACGCCGACCGCCCCGTCTACGTCATCGGCGGCGGCCCCGGCGGTCTCGCCGCCGCGTACGCGCTGCGCGCGCGGGGCATACGCGCCGTCGTGCTGGAGCGGTCCGACCGGGTCGGCGCCTCCTGGCGCGGCCACTACGACCGGCTGCGCCTGCACACCACCCGGCGCCTGTCGGCACTGCCCGGGCTGCCGATGCCCCGCCGGTTCGGGCGGTGGGTGGCGCGCGACGACGTGGTGCGCTACCTGGAGAAGTACGCCGAGCACCACCAGCTGGAGATCGTCACCGGCGTCGAGGTGTCCCGCGTCGAGCGCACCGCCGACGGCACCGGCTGGCTGCTGCGCGCCAGCGGCGGGCGCGAGCTGACCGGCGGCGCGGTGGTCGTCGCCACCGGCCACAACCACACGCCCCGCGTGCCCGACTGGCCGGGGCGCGACACGTACTCGGGCGAGTTCCTGCACGCGTCCGCGTACCGCAACCCCGGGCCGTACGCGGGCCGGGACGTCCTGGTCGTCGGGGTCGGCAACACCGGCGCCGAGATCGCCGTGGACCTGGTCGAGGGCGGGGCCGCGCGGGTGCGGCTGGCCGTGCGCACCGCGCCGCACATCGTGCGCCGCTCCACGGCCGGGTGGGCCGCGCAGTACACGGGCGTGCTGTGCCGGCGGCTCCCGGTCGCCCTGGTCGACCGGCTGGCCCGGCCGCTGGCGAGGCTGAGCGTGCCGGACCTGTCGGCGCACGGCCTGCCCCGCCCCGGCACCGGCCTGTACTCGCGGGTCAACGAGGGTTCCATCCCGGTGCAGGACGTCGGCCTGATCGACGCGGTGCGGCGGGGCCGGGTGCAGGTCGTGGCCGCCGTGGACGGCTTCGAGGACGGCAAGGTCGTCCTCGCCGACGGCAGCCGGATCGAGCCGGACGCCGTCATCGCGGCCACCGGCTACGTACGTGCCCTGGAGGGCCTGGTGGGCCACCTCGGGGTGCTGGATCCGCGCGGCAGACCCGCGGTGCACGGCGCGCACACCCCGCCCGGCGCGCCGGGCCTGTACTTCACCGGCTTCACCAACCCGATCAGCGGCATGTTCCGCGAGCTGGCCATCGACGCGGAGAGGATCGCCAAGGCGATCGCGAGGAGCGGCGGTGCGGGCGGAGACGGCCACGGGATCTCCCGCCTTCCCGGGTGACCGGGGCGCCTTCCCGGGTGACCCGGGGCGCCCTCCCCGCTTCTTTGCCTGCACGACCATTTCCTGACGCCGTGTCAGTTCAGTAATCTGACTGAGCGTC
>NZ_BMVJ01000009.1:241507-247118 GCF_014650655.1 Streptomyces anandii JCM 4720 | reverse complement strand
AGTTGTGTGTGTCGCTGTCGCGCTGCCACGTAGCCGTCAGGACAGGAGCGGGCGGAACGATGCTTGGATCAACCCACGGCACCCTGACCACCGACTCCCGCCGGGCCCGGGTCCTCGCGTGCGAGCAGCCGCGGTCCGGGCCGGTCACCGTCCACGGCCGGGCGGTGGACGCCCCCGGCGCCACCGGTGCCCCCGGCACATCCGGTGCACCCGGCGAACCCGGTGCCCCCGGCGCCGCGGTCGCCGTGCCGCTCGACGTCAGCGGCCGTCCGCTGCACGCCGACGTGCCCGGCCTGGACCGCTTCTTCCGCCCCGAGTCCGTGGCCGTGATCGGCGCCTCGGACGCCGAGGGGCGGCCCAACACCGGCATCACCCGGCAACTTGTCGCCTGGGCCGAGCGCGTCGGGGCGCGGCTGCACCCGGTGCATCCGAGTCGCGAGGCCGTGTTCGGCATCCCCTGCGTGCCCTCCGTCGCCGGCCTGCCCGAGCAGGTCGACCTGGCCGTGCTGCTGGTCGCCGACCCGCTCCCCGTGATCGCCGAACTCGCCGAGGCCAAGGCGCGGTTCGCCGTCGCATTCGCCTCAGGGTTCGCGGAGACGGGCGAGGCCGGGGCGCTCGCGCAGGACCGGCTCGCGGCGGCCGTACGGGAGTCCGGGATGCGGCTGCTCGGGCCGAACACCAACCTCAACGCCTTCGAGGAGTTCCGCACCGACCTCGACGGTCCGGCCATCGCCCTGATCACCCAGTCCGGACACCAGGGGCGGCCCGTCTTCGCGCTCCAGGAGCTCGGCATCCGGCTCTCCCACTGGGCCCCCACCGGCAACGAGGCCGACCTGGAGACCGCCGACTTCATCTCCTACTTCGCCGAGCGCCCGGAGGTCGGCGCCATCGCCGCGTACGTAGAGGGCCTCAAGGACGGCCGCGCCTTCCTGCTCGCCGCCGACCGCGCCGCCCGGCGCGGGGTGCCCGTGGTCGCGGTGAAGGTCGGCCGCACCGAGACCGGCGCCCGTACCGCCGCCTCGCACACCGGCAAGCTGACCGGCGCGGACGACGTCGTGGACGCGGCGATGCGGCAGTACGGCGTGATCCGCGTCGACGGCCTGGACGAACTCCAGGACACCGCCGCCCTGCTCGCACGGGCCCGCCCCCCGCTCGCCGACGGTGTGGCCGTCTACTCCATCTCGGGCGGCACCGGCGCCCATGTGGCGGATCTGGCGACCGCGGCCGGACTGCGGCTGCCGCCCCTGTCCGACGCCAGGCAGACCGAACTGCACCAGTGGATACCGGAGTTCCTCAATGTGGCGAACCCCGTCGACAGCGGCGGCCACCCGGTCGGCGACAGCCGCGGCCGGAAGATCATCGACGCGATCCTCGCCGACCCCGGGATCGGGGTGCTGATCTGCCCGGTCACGGGCCCCTTCCCGCCGCTCAGCGACCGGCTCGTACGGGACCTCGTGGACGCGGCCGAGCACACGGACAAGCTGGTGTGCGTGGTGTGGGGCTCCCCGGTCGGCACCGAGGCGGCGTACCGCGAGGTGCTGCTCGGCTCCTCCCGCGTGGCCACCTTCCGCACGGTGGGCAACTGCCTGACCGCCGTACGCGCCTGGCTCGGCCACCACCGCTTCGTACGCGACTACCGCTCCCCCTTCGACGAGGCGCCGCGCACCCCGTCACCGTCCTTCCGCAAGGCGCGGGCGCTGATGCGGCCCGGCGAGCAGCTCAGCGAGCACGCGGCAAAGCAGCTGCTGCGCGCCTACGGCATCCGGGTGCCGCGCGAGCAGCTGGTGACCAGCGCGGCGGCGGCGGTGCGCGCGGCCGGGCTGGTGGGCTACCCGGTGGTGATGAAGGCCTCCGGCGCGCGGCTCGCGCACAAGACCGAGCTGGGCCTGGTGCGGATCGGGCTGACCTCGGCCAGCCAGGTCCGCGACGCCTACCGGGAGCTGACCGACACCGCCCGCTACGAGGGCGTGGAGCTGGACGGCGTGCTGGTGTGCCAGATGGTCGAGCGGGGCGTGGAGATGGTCGTCGGCGTCACGCACGACGAGCTGTTCGGGCCGACGGTGACCGTGGGGCTCGGGGGCGTGCTCGTCGAGGTGCTGCGGGACGCGGCGGTGCGGGTGCCGCCCTTCGGCGAGGAGCAGGCGCGCGCGATGCTCGCCGAGCTGCGGGGCCGGGCCCTGCTGGACGGGGTGCGGGGGCGTCCGCCGGCCGATGCGGACGCGCTCGTCGAGGTCGTGCTGCGGGTGCAGCGCATGGCGCTGGAGCTCGGCGGCGATCTCGCGGAGCTGGACATCAACCCGCTGGTGGTGCTGCCGAGGGGCCAGGGCGCGGTGGCTCTGGACGCGCTGGCGGTCTGCCGGTGACGCCGCAGGCGAGGGCCGGGGGTGTACGGCGGGAGGTCCGCGAGCAGGTCCTGCACCTGACCCTCGACCGCCCCGAGACCCTGAACGCGCTCACCCCCGCCGACCGGGACCGCCTGATCGCGCAGCTCGACGACGCGTCGGCCGACCCGGACGTACGGGCCGTCGTCCTGACCGGGACGGGCCGCGGCTTCTGTGCGGGAGCGGACCTGCGCGCGGGCACCGCGGGCGTGGAGCGGGCCGGCGGCGCGGCGGACGCCGGGAAGCGGGCCGGCGGAGAGCGGATCGCCGGGGACGTGGCCCGGCTGCTGCGCCTGGGCGCCCAGCGGCTGATCGCCGCCGTGCTGGACTGCGAGAAGCCGGTGATCGCGGCGGTGAACGGCGTGGCCGCCGGGCTCGGCGCCCATCTCGCCCTCGCCTGCGACCTGGCCCTGGCCGCGGAGTCCGCGCGGTTCGTGGAGGTGTTCGCGCGGCGCGGGCTCGTACCGGACGGGGGTGGCGCGTATCTGCTGCCGCGGCTCGTCGGCCCCCGGCGCGCGAAGGAGCTGATGTTCTTCGCGGACGCGCTGTCCGCGGCGGACGCCGAGCGGCTGGGCCTGGTCAACCGGGTGGTGCCGGACGGGGAGCTGGCGGCGACGGCGGACGCGTGGGCGGCGCGCCTGGCCGCCGGTCCGACGCGCGCGCTGGCGCTCACCAAGCAGCTGGTGAACGCCTCCCTCGACGGCGACCGCGCCACCGCCTTCGCCGCCGAGGCCGCCGCGCAGGAGATCAACATGACGGCGACGGACGCCCGGGAGGGCGTGGCGGCCTTCGCGGAGCGCAGGGAGCCGAAGTTCACCGGCCGCTGAGGTCTCCCGGTCTCCCGGGCTCCGGGGCTTACTATCTGACGCGTCGTCAGCTTCAATGGTGGATGTGATGGGACAAGCTGGAATGGCCGAGGCCGCCGTCCGCTATCTCAGGCTGAGGACGGGGACGGGCGGGGGCGCGGCGCGGCCCGTGGACCCGCTGCCCCGCCCGGAGCTGCGGTGCGTGCGCGAGGACGAGCGGGCGCCGGTGGACCAGGGCGAGTTCCGGCGCGTGCTCGGGCAGTTCGCGACCGGCGTGACCGTGGTGACGGCCCCGGCGGCCGCCGGGGAGCCCTCCCCCGCCGGCTTCGCCTGCCAGTCCTTCACGTCCCTCTCGCTCGATCCGCCGCTGGTCGCCTTCATGGTCGGCCGTACGTCGTCGACGTGGCCGCGCATCGCCCGCGCCGGCGTCTTCTGCGTCAACGTCCTCGGCGCGCGGCAGGACGCGCTGTGCCGGGCCTTCGCGGTGAGCGGCGCGGACAAGTTCGCCGGCGTGGCGCACGATCCGTCACCGGTGTCCGGTTCACCGCGCCTGGCAGGCGCGCTGGCCTGGATCGACTGCACCGTCCACGCCGTCCACACCGGCGGCGACCACCTGATCGTCGTCGGCAGGGTGAACGCCCTGGGCACAGGCGCCGCCGATGAGCCACCACTGCTGTTCCACCGGGGACGCTTCACGCGAGCGCGGGACTGAGCACCCGCGGCCGGCGCCGGATCACCAGGGCCATCAGGGCCGCGGCCGCGCACAGGGCGCCCGAGGCGTACCAGACCATGTCGTAGGAGCCGAAGACGTCGCGGGCGACGCCGCCGAGGTAGGCGACCAGGGCCGCGCCCACCTGGTGCGAGGCGAGGACCCAGCCGAAGACGATCGCGCTGTCCTCGCCGTAGTGCTCACGGCACAGGGCGAGGGTGGGCGGGACGGTGGCGACCCAGTCCAGGCCGTAGAAGACGATGAAGAAGACCATCGGCGGGTGCACGCCGGGCGCCAGCAGCATGGGCAGGAAGAGGAGCGAGACGCCGCGCAGCGCGTAGTAGACCGCGAGCAGGCGGCGCGGTTCGAAGCGGTCGGTGAACCAGCCGGAGGCGATCGTGCCGGCCACGTCGAACACGCCGATGACCGCGAGCAGGGAGGCGGCGGCCGTGATGGGCATGCCGTGGTCGTGGGCGGCGGGTACGAAGTGGGTCTGGACCAGGCCGTTGGTGGAGGCGCCGCAGATCGCGAAGGTTCCGGCCAGCAGCCAGAACGGCCCGGTGCGCACCGCCGAGAGCAGCACGCCCACGGCCCGGCGCGCGGCCCCCGTGACGGGCTCCGGCTTCGGCACGAACTCCTCGGCGCCGTACGGCCGTACGCCCACGTCGGCCGGGTGGTCGCGCAGCAGCAGCCAGACGAACGGGACGACGGCGAGCGCGGCGAGTGCCACGGTGACGGCGGCCGGGCGCCAGCCGTGCGACTCGACCGTCCAGGACAGCACCGGCAGGAAGATCAGCTGGCCGGAGGCGGAGGCCGCGGTGAGGATGCCGCTGACCAGGCCGCGCCGCGTCGTGAACCAGCGGTTGGTGACGGTGGCCGCGAAGGCCAGCGCCATGGAGCCGGAGCCGAGGCCGACCAGCAGGCCCCAACACAGCCACAGCTGCCAGGGCGCGGTCATCCACACGGTCAGGCCCGAGCCGACGGCGATCACGCTCAGCGCGCCCGCGACGACCCGGCGGATGCCGAAGCGGTCCATCAGCGCGGCGGCGAAGGGCGCGGTGAGCCCGTACAGGGCGAGGTTGAGCGAGACGGCGGCGCCGATCGTGCCGCGCGACCAGCCGAACTCCTGGTGCAGCGGGTCGATGAACAGGCCGGGCAGGGAGCGGAAGGCGGCCGCCCCGACGATCGTGACGAAGGTGACGGCGGCGACGAACCACGCGCGGTGCACGCGTGTCCGCCGCCTGGGCGGCTGTTGCTCCGTGCCGGTGGGGTCGGCCACGGATTCCGTTGTCTGGGTCACGTCATAGAGCTTCCGGTACGGGACGGTCGCCGAACGAGTGGCCCGAGGGACAGTGTTCGATAGGATCGGGCCATGAGCCTGCGCCTCGAACGCCCTGAGAGCCCTGAGAGTGCTGGGAGCGCTGAGAGTCCTGGGAGCCCCAGGAGCAACGGGAGACTTGAGAGCCAGGAGCCTGCCGGGAGCGCCGCCTTCCGGCCGCACCGCGTCGTCGTGCTCGCCCTCGACGGGCTGCTCCCCTTCGAGCTGGGCATCCCGCACCGGATCTTCGGCCGCCCCCGCGACGCGCAGGGGCGCTACTTGTACGAGGTCGTCACCTGCTCGGTCCGTCCGCCGGGCCCGGTCGAGACCGACGCCGACTTCGCCATCCACGTGGCGCACGGCCCCGAGGCCCTGGCCACCGCCGACACGGTGATCG
>NZ_BMVJ01000009.1:236191-241481 GCF_014650655.1 Streptomyces anandii JCM 4720 | reverse complement strand
TCCCCGCCTCCTACGAGCTGGGCCCGGTCTACGAGGAGGGCAGGCTCACCGACGAACTGTCCGCCGCGCTCGCGCGCGTCCGGCCCGGCACCCGCCTCGCCTCCATCTGCACGGGCGTGTACGTGCTCGCCGCCGCCGGATACCTCGACGGGCGGCCCGCCACCACGCACTGGGCGGACGCCGAGCGCTTCCAGCGGATGTTCCCGCGGATCGAGGTGGACGCGGACGTGCTGTTCATCGACGACGGCGACGTGCTGACCTCGGCGGGGGTCGCGGCCGGGATCGACCTGTGCCTGCACATCGTGCGCCGCGACCACGGCACCGCCGTGGCCAACGACGTGGCCCGGCGCACCGTCGTACCGCCGCACCGGGACGGCGGCCAGGCCCAGTACATCCACCGCCCGGTGCCGGACCCCCAGCTCGCCACCACGACCGTCGCCCGCGCCTGGGCGCTGGGCCGGCTGCACGAGCCGATCCAGCTGCGCGACATGGCCGAGCAGGAGGCCATGTCGGTACGCACCTTCACCCGCCGCTTCCGCGAGGAGGTCGGCGTCAGCCCCGGCCAGTGGCTCACCCAGCAGCGCGTCGAACGCGCCCGCCACCTCCTGGAGTCCACGGACCTCTCCGTCGACCAGATCTCCCGCGACGCGGGCTTCGGCACCCCCCAGTCCATGCGCCAGCACCTCCAGGCGGCCCTGGGAGTGACCCCGACCGCCTACCGGCGCACCTTCCGCGCAGGCGGCCCCTCCGGCGACGAGGCGGTGCCCCGGCAGGAACGCGAGTCCGGCCTACGGCTGTAGGTCCAGCTCGCGCCGGTACCAGCTCCCCCGCTTTCCGCCGAGTTCGGCCGGCTCGGCCGGGCGGGCCAGGACGAACCCGTTCCTGACCAGCACCTTCCGGGACGCGGCATTCTCGTGGGCGACGGCCGCCCGCAGCGCGCGCAGCCCGTACCGCGACACCGCCAGTCCGCACAGCTCCCGCACGGTCGCGGTCGCCACACCACGCCCGGCGACATGTTCCGCGACCCGATATCCGAGCACCGCGGCCCGGTCCTCGATGTCGACGAGATTGAACCTGCCGACCACCGAACCGTCCTCGTCGAGAAGCAGGTGAAAGGCGCACACACCGGCTTCCTGCTCAGCCAGCAGGGCGCCGAACCGCTCCCCGAACCGCTCGAAGAACCCGTCCCCACGGTCAGGAACCGAAGCGGCGAAGTACCCCCGGTTCCCCCGCTCGAACGCCAACACCGCCGGGGCATGACTTGCCTGCAACCGCCGCAACTCGAACATCGTTCGACTGTATACGGCGCCCACGCGGCCGCACCTCCCGTTCAGAACGTGAGCACCGCTCGGGCCACCCTCCCCGTTTCCGTGGCCTCGTGGGCCTCGGGGAAGGCGTCGATCGGGTAGGTGTGGGTGATCAGTTCGTCCAGGAGGAGGTGGCCGGTGCGGTAGAGGTCGGTGTAGCGGGCTATGTCGTGCTGGGGGCGGGAGGAGCCGTAGCGGCAGCCGAGTACGGACTTGTCGAGGTACAGGGAGGAGACCAGGAAGCTCGCCTCGGCGGTGGCCGGGGGGACGCCGAGGAGGACCGCCTGGCCGTGGCGGTCGAGCAGGTCGATCGCCTCGCGGATCAGCTCCACGCGGCCCACGCACTCGAAGGCGTGGTCCGCGCCGGTGGACAGGACGTCCCGGACGTCCCGGGTGGAGGTGAGGAAGTGGGTCGCGCCGAAGCGGCGGGCCGTCTTCTCCTTGGCCGGGTTGGCGTCCACCGCCACGATCCGGGTGGCGCCCGCGATCCGAGCGCCCTGGAGGACGTTGAGGCCGACGCCCCCGGCGCCGATGACGAGCACGCTGTCCCCGGGCCGCACCCGGGCCCGGTTGAGCACCGCGCCCACGCCGGTCAGCACCCCGCAGCCGATCAGCGCGGCGGAGGTCAGCGGGATGTCCCGGGGGATGCGGACGGCCTGCACCGCCTTCACGACCGTGTGCTCGGCGAAGGCCGAGTTGGAGGCGAACTGGTACACCGGGCGCCCGCCGCGCGTGAACGGGCGCCCGGGCCGGCCGATCGCCTGCCTGCACATCGTCGGGCGGCCCCGGTCGCACTCGGCGCACGTCCCGCAGCTGGCCAGCGTGGACAGGGCCACATGGTCCCCGGGCGCCACGTGGGTCACGCCCGCGCCGACCGCCTCCACCACACCCGCGCCCTCGTGCCCCAGCACCACCGGCACCGGGAACGGGATCGTCCCGTCCACCACCGAAAGGTCGCTGTGGCACAGCCCGGCCGCCGCGACCGCCACCCTCACCTCGCCGGGCCCCGGGTCCCGTACCTCCAGGTCGTCCACGACCTCGACCCGTGTGCCGTCGAACACCACCGCGCGCATGCCCGAGCCCTCCCCTCAGCCCTTCGGTTCCCTCGGCAGGCCGAGCACGCGCTCGGCGATGATCGTGCGCTGGATCTGGTCCGAGCCGCCGTAGATCGTGTCGGCCCGGGAGAAGAGGAACAGGTGCTGAGCGGCGTCCAGTTCGTACGGTGCGGACGGTGACCAGTCCGTCGCTGTCACGCTTGCCGCCGCGCCCTGCACCAGCGTCGCGAGCTCGCCCAGCCGCTGGTGCCAGGACGCCCACAGCAGCTTGGCCACGCTCGGAGCGCCCGCGCTCCCCGGGCCGCCACCGCCTCCCAGGGTGCGCAGGGCGTTCCACCGCATCGTGCGCAGTTCGGCCCACTGCCCGGCCAGGCGGTCGCGTACGACGGGGTCGTCCGCCGCTGCGCTGTCGAGCGCGGCCCGTACGACCTCCCCCAACTCCCTTGCGAAACCGATCTGCTGGGCGAGCGTGGATACCCCGCGCTCGAAGCCGAGCAGGCTCATAGCGACTTGCCAGCCACCGCCCTCGCCGCCGACCACGTGCTCCACGCGCGCGCGTGCCCCCTCGAAGCGGACCTCGTTGAAGTCGCCGGCGCCGGTCAGCTGGCGGATGGGGCGCACCTCGATCCGGCCGGGCTGGTCCATCGGGACGAGCAGGAAGCTGAGCCCGTGGTGGCGGCGCGAGCCGGGCTCGGTCCGGGCCAGCACGAAGCACCAGTCGGCCTCGTGGGCCAGCGAGGTCCAGATCTTCTGCCCCGTCACGCGGTAGCACGGCTCGCCGCCGCCGCTGTCGCGTACGGCGGTGGTGCGCACGCCGGCCAGGTCGGAGCCGGCCTCGGGCTCGCTGTAGCCCTGGCACCACAGCTCCTCGCCGGCCGCGACCGGCGGCAGGAAGCGGGACTTCTGCGCGGCGGTGCCGTGGGCGAGGAGAGTGGGCGCGAGCAGGTTCTCGCCGATGTGGCCGCAGCGGGGCGGCGCCTGGGAACGGGCGTACTCCTCGGCCCAGGCGACCTGCTGGGTGAGGGTCGCCGTGCGGTTGCCGTAGCCGGACTCCGGCCAGCCCAGACCGATCCAGCCCGCCCGGCCGAGGGTGCGCTCCCAGGCGCGGCGATCGGTCGCCGCGCCGGCGTGCCCGGCGAGCCAGTCGCGGGCCTCGCCGCGGAACGCCTCGTCTTGCGGTGTGAACCCGAACTCCATGCTCGCCGCCTTGGTCCGAGAGGGGTGCGTGCCGACTGTGCTGCGTTCAGAGCGCGTTGGGCCGGGCGTTGCGCCTGCCGATCGCCCCGCGGTCACACCGCGTTGGGCCGGGCCTTGCGCTTCGCCGCCTGCTCCATCTCCCGCACCTGCTCCAGCAGCGGCATCGGGTCGGTGCCGACCGTGCCCGGCAGGAGTTCCGCGATGCGCTCGGGGGTCCAGGCGCCCTCCGCGTAGGCCGCGCGCAGTTCCCTCGGCTGGGACCAGACCGCCAGTTTGGGGCCGGCGGCCGTGTAGACCTGGCCGGTGACGCCGTGCTCCTTGGCGCGGTCGGAGAGGAGGTAGACGACGAGGGCGGCCACGTCCTCCGGCTCGCCGATCTCCTTGAGTTCCACGGGGACGTTCGCCGACATCCGTGTACGGGCCACCGGGGCCACCGCGTTGGCGGTCACGCCGTACTTGTGCAGGCCGAGCGCCGCGCTGCGGACCAGGGAGATGATCCCGCCCTTGGCGGCGCTGTAGTTGGCCTGGGAGACGGAGCCCTGGTGGTTGCCGCTGGTGAAGCCGACGAGGGTGCCGGAGCGCTGCTGCCGCATCACCGCCGCGGCCGCGCGGAACACGGTGAAGGTGCCCTTGAGGTGGGTGGCGAGGACCGGGTCCCACTCCTGCTCGGACATGTTGAACAGCATCCGCTCGCGCAGGATCCCGGCCACGCACACCGCGCCGTCCAGCCGCCCGTAGGAGGCCACGGCGGTGTCCACGACGCGCTGCCCGCCCGCCATGGTGGACACGTCGTCGGCGACGGCCACCGCCTGGCCGCCCGCCGCCTCGATCTCCTTCACCACGGTCTCGGCGACCTCGCCGGCCGGCCGGGCCCCGTCGACCGCCACGCCGTAGTCGTTGACGACCACGCGCGCGCCCTCGGCCGCCGCGGCGAGCGCGACCGCGCGGCCGATGCCCCGTCCGGCGCCCGTCACGGCGATCACCTTGCCTGCCAAGAAGTTCCCCACGCCCGGCCCCTTCCCGCGGTTTCTGACGGACCGTTAGATTCTAAGTCCGGGCGGACGGCCGCGGACAAGCCCCGGGGAGGACCGAGATGTCACTGCCGGACGAGTTCCACGAGATCGCCGAGCGCGTGAACAACTGGGGCCGCTGGGGGGCCGACGACGAGATCGGGACGCTCAACCTGGTCACCGGCGAGGTGGTACGGGAGGCGGCCCGGTGTGTGCGAAGCGGCCGGCGGGTGCCGCTGGCGCTGCCGCTGAAGCAGGACGGCGTGCAGACCGGCGTGATCCCGGGGCGGCTCAACCCGCTGCACGTGATGGTGCAGCTCAACCAGGAGCTGTTCGGTCCGGGCACGGTCGCGTGCAGCGACGACGCGGTGACCATGGGCCTCCAGGCGGGCACCCACTGGGACGCGCTGCCCCACGTCTCGCACTCGGGCCGGCTCTACAACGGCCGCCCCGCCGCGGGCGTCACCGCGCACGGCGGCGCCGCGTTCTCGGGCATCGACAAGGCCCGCCACCTCGTCTCGCGCGGGGTGCTGCTCGACGTGGCCCGCGCGCGGGGCGTCGACCGGCTCGAGGGCGGGCACGCGGTCACGCCCGAGGACCTGGACGCGGCCGAGGAGCTGGCCGGGACACGGGTGCGGGCCGGGGACGTCGTACTGGTGCGGACCGGGCAGATGCGGGTGTACCTCGCGGGCGACGCGCACGGGTACGCCTATCCGTCACC
>NZ_BMVJ01000009.1:234506-236167 GCF_014650655.1 Streptomyces anandii JCM 4720 | reverse complement strand
GGGCCTTTCGGTGCGTACGCCGGAGTGGTTCCACGCGCGGGACGTGGCCGCGGTCGCCAACGACACGCTCACCTTCGAGGTGTTCCCGCCGGAGATCGAGGGGCTGTGGCTCGCCGTGCACGCCCTGGACCTGGTGGAGATGGGCATGCCGCAGGGGCAGAACTGGAATCTCGAGGAGTTGTCCACAGCCTGTGGACAAGAGGGGCGCTACGCCTTCCTGCTGTCCGCCACCCCCGAGCCCTTCGTGGGCGCCACGGGCGCACCGGTCGCCCCGGTGGCCGTCCTGTGAGCCGGCTTCGCCGATGCGGACCGCGCGGGCCCCGCGCACCGGTTGGCGGTGCGCCGTAGCCCGCCCCGAGCACGGCACCGCGCACCGCCATCCGGCCCCGGCGCACCGGCCCCTCCCCCTCGGCCCCCCAAGGGGCCGGCCGACGCCGACCGCGCGATCCGCACTCGCCGAGGGCTTCCGGCAGCCGGGCCCTCGCCGTCCCCTCACGACGAATCGCTGCCCACAAGGGTGATCAAACGGACACGGCCCGTCAACAGCCGTACGGCGATTTACCCTTAATGCCCGGATCACAATGGGCGCGCACGGAAGCACGTCCGGCGCACAGACTTGCGGCCGGATCAAAAAGAGGGGGCACCCGAGGCGGCCTCACACCGCCTCGTACGCCAACCCCTCGCAGACGACGGGTCCCTCGCGGACGACGGGCGCCTGACTGCCGCAAGCCGTGGGCGCCGAGGCCTCACCGGGCGGCACGCACCGGTCGAGCTCGCACCAGATGCGCTTGCCCGCGCCGTCGGCGTTCCACCCCCAGCGGTCGGCGAGGCCGTCCACGAGGGCGAGACCGCGGCCGCCGGTGGCGTCGTCACCCGCGCAGCGCGGCACGGGGGCGCGGGTGCTGGCGTCGGCCACCTCCAGGCGCACGGTGGCCGCCTCGGCCGGCACCCCGGGCAGCGACAGCCTCAGCACGGCCGGACAGCCGGTGTGCACCACGGCGTTGGTGACCAGTTCGGAGACGAGCAGGATCACCGTCTCGGCCAGCGGCTCGTCGGCCTGTATCCCCGACCCGGCGAGCCGCGAGCGAGCCCACCTCCGGGCCCGCCCCACCTCCGCGGGGTCGGGCCGGACCTCCAGCTGAACTTGAAGCACCTGCACCGCTCACACCATCCGAACCGGCGGACACATAGCCCCGCGCCGCGCGAGGGCCACGATCGTAGCCATTTTCTGCATGGCCAGAACAACGGCCAGAGTAAGCGTCACGGAACGTGACTTCCTTGCCAGACAGCATGGTTGACGTACCGTCACCGCTACAAGCGCTTCGGGCATATTCCCGCGTGAAGGAGTACCCGTACGGCATACTGTGCGACGCTCGCCGCGGGGAGTCGAACAGGCGGGCAGAACAGGCCGCCCGGCCCCGCGAACAGCGGCGCGCACCGCGGGATCCGGAGCCGCGCCAGGGGCGGCACCGGGGCGGCTCGTGCTCGGAACCACTCGCATTGCACACAAGGTACCGGAGCGGGACGGCGACTCCGGGACGTGACGGGACCGTTCACCGCCGACGCGCACCGGACACTCTGCGTGACAGCCCTCGCGCCACGATCGATGACATTCCCGGCGGGCCCGGCCGGCGGCTCCAGCGCACGACCGGCTCACCCGG
>NZ_BMVJ01000009.1:233331-234482 GCF_014650655.1 Streptomyces anandii JCM 4720 | reverse complement strand
CTCCGGCCACCAGATCCGCCGCGAGCAGCTCCTCACTCTCCGTCACACCGCCGGCGCGCTGGGAGCGCACCCAGGCGCGCTTGAGGTGCAGATGCACCTCGGACTCCCAGGTGAAGCCCATGCCGCCGTGCACCTGGAGGCAGTCGCGGGAACCGCGCGCGGCGGCCTCGTCGGCGAGCAGCCGGGCCGCCGCGATGTCCGCGGGATCGGCGGTGACGGCGGCGGCGTAGACGGCGGCGCGGGCCGTCTCGGTCCGTACGAGCATGTCCGCGCACAGGTGCTTGACCGCCTGGAAGGCCCCGACGGGCTGCCCGAACTGCTTTCGCGTCCGGGCGTGTTGCACGGCCAGCTCGCACACGCGCGCGGCGGTGCCCAGTTGTTCGGCGGCGGTGAGGAGCACGGCGACGGGATCCGGCGGGCGGTCCGCGCCGGCCGGGGGCAACCGGTGCAGCGGCGTCAACGGGTCGACCGACCGCACGGGTACGGCGCCCGAGGCGTCCCCGAGGACGGTGTCGGACGCGTCGAGCCACTCCACCAGGCCGCCGCCGTCCACGGCGGCCACGACGGTCTCCCCGGTGGCCGCTCCGGGCACGGCCCCGGCCGCGAGGTGGGTGGCCACGAGCGGGCCCGGCAGCAGTGCGCGTCCGGTCTCCTCGAAGGCCAGCACCGCCTCGGGCAGGCCCAGTCCCACACCGCCCTCCGCCTCCGGCAGACGCAGCGCGAAGAACCCGGCCGCCCCCAGCTCACGCCACAGCGCCCGGTCCAGGGCGGGCGCGGCGGCCGCCGCCCGCGGCGCGGCCGCGTCGAAGCGCCGGGCCAGCAGCCGCCGCAGGCCGTCGCGCAGTGCGCGCTGGTCGTCCGTGGGCCGCAGGCGCATACGGCTCACCGTCCCTTCGGCAGGCCGAGGATCCGCTCGCCCACGATGGTCCGCTGGATCTGCGAGGTGCCCGCCGCGATGGTGTACGACAGGGAGGAGAGCCGGTCGAGGACCCAGGGCCGGTCCAGGTCGAGGCAGTCGGGGCCGAGGACGGCGGCGGCGGTGTCGTACAGCTCCTGGCGGGCGTGGGAGTACCTGAGTTTGAACACCGACCCGGCGACTCCCGGCACCTGCCCGGCCGCCGTCTCCGTCTCGCCGGCGTTGCACTGGACCA
>NZ_BMVJ01000009.1:188257-233294 GCF_014650655.1 Streptomyces anandii JCM 4720 | reverse complement strand
GCCGCCACAGCGCGCGGAACTCGGCGTTGAGCCTGCCGAGGCGCCGGCGCAGCGCCGGGTCGTCCCAGCGGCCGTCGGCGCGGGCCTCGCGGGCCAGTTCGCCCAGCACCCGGCGGCAGGCGACGACCTCGCCGGCGAAGGCGGTGCCGCGCTCGAAGGACAGCGTCACCATCGTCACGCGCCAGCCGTCGTTCTCCGCCCCGACCCGGTTGGCCACCGGCACGCGCACGTCGTCCAGGAACATCTCGGCGAACTCGGCGGATCCCGCGAGGGTCCGCAGCGGCCGTACGGTGACGCCCGGCGCGTCCATGGGCATGGCCAGCCAGGTGATGCCCCGGTGGCGGGGGGCGGCGGGGTCGGTGCGCACCAGCAGTTCGCACCAGTCGGCGACCTCGGCGTGCGAGGTCCACAGCTTGGTCCCGCTGACCACGTAGTCGTCGCCGTCCCGGCGGGCGCGGGTGCGCAGGGCGGCCAGGTCGGAGCCGGCCTCGGGCTCGCTGAAGCCCTGGCACCAGACCTCCTCGCCGCGCAGGATGGGCGGCAGCCAGCGCTCGCGCTGGGCGGGCGTGCCCTCGGCGGCGATGGTGGGCCCGGCGTGCAGCAGTCCCACGAAGCCCGCGCCCACGTAGGGGGCGCCCGCGCGTTCGGTCTCCTCCCAGAAGATCAGCCGCGTGGTCGGGGAGGCGTCCCAGTGCACGCCGGCGTACCCGGCGTCGTAGAGAGCGCGCTGCCATCCGAGGTCGTACGCCCGGCGCGCGGGCCAGTCGTCCGGGGAGGGCTTCGGCGGCAGGGTGGGCAGCACCTTGGCCAGCCACTCCCGCAGCCGTGCCCGGAAGTCCTCCTCCTGCGGGGTGTACGTCAGGTCCATTACCGGTCGAGGTCCAGTCCGAGCATGCGGATCGCGTTGCCCCGCATGAGTTTGTGGACGGTCTCGGCGTCCAGGCCCCGCACGTGGTCGAGGGCGACCTCCTTGGTGTGCGGGAAGGTGGAGTCGACGTGCGGATAGTCGGTCTCGAAGGTGGCGTTGTCACGGCCGACCGCGTCCAGGGACGCCACTCCGTGCTTGTCCCGGAAGAAGCAGCAGAAGATCTGCCGGTAGTAGTACATGGACGGCGGTTCGGGGATCAGGTCCCTGACCCCGCCCCAGGCGCGGTGCTCGCGCCACACGTCGTCGGCGCGTTCCAGGGCGTACGGGATCCAGCCCATCTGGCCCTCGGAGTAGGCGAGTTTCAGCCGGGGGAAGCGCACCAGGACGCCGCTGAAGAGAAAGTCCATCATCGAGGCCATCGCGTTGTTGAAGCTGAGCGAGGCCTGGACCGCGGGCGGGGCGTCGGGGGAGGCGGCCGGCATCTGGGAGCTGGACCCGATGTGCATGTTGACGACCGTGCCGGTGTCCTCGCAGGCCGCGAAGAAGGGGTCCCAGTGGCCGGAGTGGATGGACGGCAGGCCCAGGTGGGTGGGGATCTCCGAGAAGGTCACCGCGCGCACCCCGCGGGCCGCGTTGCGCCGGATCTCGGCCACCGCGAGCTCCACGTCCCACAGCGGGATCAGGCACAGCGGGATCAGCCGGCCGCCGCTGTCGCCGCACCACTCCTCGACCATCCAGTCGTTGTAGGCACGCACGCAGGCGAGCGCGACCTCCTTGTCGTGCGCCTCGGCGAAGGTCTGGCCGCAGAAGCGCGGGAAGGTCGGGAAGCACAGGCTGGCCTCGACGTGGTTGAGGTCCATGTCCTTCAGCCGCTCGGCCGGGTCCCAGCAGCCGGGGCGCATCTCGGCACGGGTGATGCCCTCCAGGGTCATCTCGTCCCGGTCGAAGCCGACGGCGGCGATGTTGCGCTTGTACGGGAACTGGAGGTCCTCGTAGATCCACCAGTCGGTGGGCGGCCCTTCGGGGTCCATGGTGATGCGGTAGCGGCCGCCGACGTAGGCGAGCTCGCCGATGCCGGCGGTGAGCGGCCTGGGGCCGCGGTCGCGGTACTTCCCGGGCAGCCAGGTCTCGAAGAGGTGCGCGGGCTCGATCACGTGGTCGTCGACGCTGATGATGCGGGGCAGTTCGGTCGCGCTCGTCATGGGTCCCCTCCGCCGGCGTGTCCTGTGACGCGTGATCTGTGACGCGTGGTCTGTGACGCGTGATCTGTGATCCCTGCCTGCGCCGTGACCTGACGGGCCGTCAGATACGGCTTGCCGAGAAGGCTAGCCCCGCACCCCTGGACCGACAAGGCGCCGGGCCCTACGCTTCCCGCACTATCTGACGCACCGTCAGCCAAGGGGGCCGGATGGACGCGACGGCGCACGAACTGAGCGGGTCCCGCACGCTGTGGGAGCTGGTGGTCCGGCGGGCCGCGCTGACCCCGGACCGGCCCGTGCTGCTGCAGGACGAGCGCGCCCTGACCTTCGGCGATCTGCGCGAGCGGGCCGAGCGGGTGGCGGCGGGTCTGTACGGCATGGGCGTGCGCCCCGGCACGGTCGTCGCCTGGCAGCTGCCCACCCGGATCGAGACCGCCCTGCTGTCCTTCGCGCTGGCCCGCCTCGGCGCCGTGCAGACCCCGCTGATCCCCTACTACCGCGAGCGCGAGGCCGGCTTCGCGCTGCGCGAGTCGAAGGCGGAGTACTTCGCGGTGCCGGGCACCTGGCGGGGATTCGACCACACCGCGATGGCCCGGCGGCTCGGCGCCAGGGGGGTCTTCGAAGCCTACGACTCGCTGCCCGACGGCGATCCCTCGGTGCTGCCGGAACCGCCCGCCGAGGGCGCCTCGGTGCGCTGGATCTACTGGACCTCCGGCACCACCTCGGCGCCCAAGGGCGTGCTGCACACCGACCGTTCACTGATCGCGGCCGGCTCCTGCCTCGCGCACGCGCTGCGCCTGACACCGGACGACGTGGGCTCGATGGCCTTCCCCTACGCCCATGTCGCCGGCCCCGACTACACGGTGATGCTGCTGCTGTACGGCTTCCCGGCGCTGATGGCGGAGCACTTCGCGCTGCCGGACGCGCTGGAGGACTACCGCAGGCACGGGGTCACGGTGGCCGGGGGCTCGACCGCGTTCTACTCGATGTTCCTGGCCGAGCAGCGCAAGCGGCCGGGGCGGAAGGTGATTCCGAGCCTGCGACTGCTCGCGGGCGGCGGGGCGCCCAAACCGCCGGAGCTCTACCACACCGTCGTACGGGAGATGGGCGTGCAGCTCACCCACGGGTACGGCATGACCGAGGTGCCGATGATCACCATGGGCTCGCCCGGCGACAGCGCGGAGAACCTGGCGGCCACGGAGGGGCGGCCGCCGCGGGAGATGGAGATACGGATCGTCGACGGGGAGGTCCGGCTGCGCGGGGAGGCCGTGTGCCAGGGCTACCTGGACCCGGCGCAGACGGCCGAGGCCTTCGACGAGGAGGGGTTCCTGCGCACCGGTGACCTCGGGCGGCTGACCCCCTCCGGACACCTGGTGCTCACCGGCCGCCGCAAGGACGTGATCATCCGCAAGGGGGAGAACATCTCGGCCCGGGAGATCGAGGACCTGCTGCACCGGCACCCCGCGGTGGGCGACGTGGCGGTCGTCGGGCTGCCGGACGCCGAGCGCGGGGAGCGGGTGTGCGCGGTGGTGGAACAGCCGCCGGGGGCCGGGGAGCTGACCCTCGCGGCCGTGACGGAGTTCCTGCGCGCGCAAGGGCTGTCCGTGCACAAGCTGCCGGAACAGCTGGAGGTGGTGGACGCCCTTCCGCGGGGCGAGACGCTGCGCAAGGTGCTCAAGTACCGGTTGCGCGAGCGTTACTCGGGGACGGTGAAGTAGCGGGCGAGGGCGGGCACGATCTCCGCCTCGCCGACCCGGCCGTCCCCGTCGGCGTCCAGCGCGGCGGCGGTGGCACGGGCGGTGTCGCCGGGCACGCCGAGCACCCGGAGCACGCGCTCGGTGTCCTCGACTGTGGCGGCGCCGTCGCCGTCCCCGTCGGCGACCGCCAGGGCGGCGTGCAGGAAGGGGCGGGCGATCTCGGCGAACCGCTCGGGGTTGTCGCGCAGCCGCTTGACCGCACCGGTCACGAACTCCTCGCGGGTGATGCGCTGGTCGCCGTCGCGGTCCGCGATCCCGGCCATGCCCTGCCAGAACGCCTCCGCGCCCGCGTAGAGGGCCTGGCCCTTGTCGGAGCGCGCGGTGACACCGAACTCCGCGAGCAGCGCCTTGGCCGCCACGCTGAAGTCCTCGCGGTCGATCCAGCCGTTGCCGTCCTGGTCGAAGGTGGCGAACCGGGCCGCGATCCTGCGCTCGTACTCGCTGCTGACCATGTCTTCTCTGGCCGCCTTAGGTGAGGGGTCGGTCTGCCAGGGAGCGTACGACGCCGGGCACGGCTCGGGGACGGGAAAACGACGCTTGTGCCAAGACCGGGGGAATTCCCGGACAAGGGTGTGGCACGGGGGCCGGTCGCCCGGTACGCGGTCCGCTCAGGCGGAGAGCGGTTCCTCGAGCACGGCGGCCGCGAGGTCGGGGTAGACGTCGAAGAGGCGGCGGACGCCGAGGGCGTTGAGGACGCGGTTGACGTGGGAGCCGTCGAGGCCGCCGCGGGCCGGGAGGATCAGGCGCAGCCGGCCCTGGCAGGAGCGGATCAGCCGGCGGGCGGCGATGAGGACGCCGACGCCGCTGGAGTCGCAGAAGAAGACCTCCGAGAGGTCCAGTACGAGATGGTGCCGGCCCTGGGCCACCACCTCGTGCACCCGCTGGCGCAGCGCCGGCGACGTCACCAGGTCCAGTTCGCCCGCGACCTGGAGCACGCTCCACTCGCCCTCTTCACCGCCGGTCACCTTGAACGCCACGGCCCGCCCTCCGCTCGCCGGAACTTCCCCGGAACCGCCCGGAAACGGAAGCAGTTCCTACGCTTCTTTCCGCGCGGCTGCCCAGCGGCCGTTCCCCCAAACGCCACGTGACAAACCGATACCGTTCATTCGAAGGCTTGTTTCGGTCACCTTCGATCGTGTTCGATCTGAGTTGACACAAAAGGGGACGCACCGGTTTCGAGGTCCACTACCACCTGTGAGGCCGCAGGGGGCGCACATTGCACCAAAGGGGCGTGCGCCGTCCGGCGTGCCGACTACATTCGACAAGACCAAGCACACACGCTGGAAAACGGGACGGACCGGCGAAGGGGGCCGCATGGCGAAGAAGGACGCACCGCCCCGCTGGGACCGCAGGATGCAGCAGCGGCTGGCGAGCGGGGAGGCGGCCGCCCTCGGCGAGCTCTACGACCGATTCGCCTCCCTCGTGCACGGCCTCGCCCACCGCGTGCTCGGCGACGAGCAGGCGGCCGACGGCATCACCCGCGAGGTCTTCGCCCACGTCTGGGAACACCCCGACGCCTACGACCCCCGGCAGGGCCCGCTGCGCTCCTGGGTGGCCGCCCTGACCCACCGCCTGGCCGTGCAGCGGCTGCGCGCCACCGTGGGCGCCGCGCAGGCCCGCGAGGGCGGCGGCTCGCCGGAGGAGCTGGAGCGCAGGGTGCGCCGCGCCTCGGCCGCCGCCCGCGCCGACTACATCGTCCACTCCATGCCAGCGCCGCTGCGCGCCGCCCTGGAACTGGCCTACTTCCAGCGCCGCGACTACCGCCAGACCGCCGTCGACCTCGGCGTCACCGACGACGAGGCCCGCCGCCGGCTCCGGCTCGGGCTGCAACTGCTGTCCACCGCCCACGACACCGGCGCCCCGGACTCCCCGGGCGCCCCGCCCGGTTACGGGGGTGCGGCATGAGCGAGGGCACCGGGCCGCCCGGGGAGGGCGGCGCCCCCGACGAGCACGGCGGACGCGCGCCGCGCATACCGATGCCCCGTACGTCCGTGGAGGACGGCGGGCAGCCGCTGCCGGAACCGGAGGAGTTGGCGGAGCTGAAGGAGCAGGGCGGACTCGTGCTGGACCACGACGTCCTGAAATCGCTCCTCGGGGCGTGGGCGCTGGCCGCCTGCTCCCCGCAGGAGACCGCGGCCGTCGAGGCGCACCTCGGCGGGTGCGGCGGCTGCGCGGACGAGGCACGGCGGCTGCGCGAGGCGGTCGGCCTGCTCCACCCGCCCGAGAGCCTGGACCTCGATCCCGGGCTGCGCACCCGCGTCCTGGACGGCTGCCTCGAGCGCCGCCCGCCCCGCGTCCCGGTGCCCGGCTGGGCGGCGCCCTACGACGCCGAGACCGCGCGGCTGGACGCGCTGCTCCAGGACTTCGGGGACTCCGAGTGGCACGCTCCGGTGCGGCTGCGGTGGTTCGAGGGCGAGGGCACGGCGAGCCGCCGCACCACCGTCGCCGGGGTCATCGCGCACCTGATGAGCGTCGACGGACTCGTCTCCGTCGCCCTCGGGCTCGACGACCCGCTCGGCGACATCCCCGCGGGCGGGCCGACCCCGGCGGCGCGCACCGAGGCGTACTGGCGCGCCTCGCACTTCCCGCCCACCCGCTCGGTGCGCACGCCGTGGCGGGAGCAGACCCACGCCCTGGTGCGGACGGTCTCGCTCACCGGCCCGGACGCGGCGCCCGCGCCCGCGGTCCCCTACGGCGGCTTCGAACTGCCGCTGCCCGACGCGATGCTCGACCGCGCCTTCGAGTGCTGGGTGCACGCCGAGGACATCGCCGACGCGGTGGACTACCCCTACCAGCCGCCCGCCCCGCGCCATCTGAACCGGATGATCGACCTCGCCGCCCGGATGCTGCCGGCCGTGCTGGCCGCGCGCCGCCAGGCCGGGCTCGCCTCCCCCGCCCGCACCCGCCACCTGGTGACCGCGGGCGAACCGGGGCGCAGCCTGCGCCTGGAGATCGAGGGCCTCGGCGGCGGCGAGTGGCTCATCCCGCTCGACTCGCCCGGCGCGGTGGGCTCCGCCGAGTACGAGGTGGCCCATGTCGCCCTGGACGGCGTGGAGTTCTGCCGCCTCGCGGCGGGCCATGTGCCCCCGGACGAGGCGGCCGCCGGGCAGGCGGGCGACCGCCAGGCCATCCGTGACGTACTGCACGCGGCCGCTTCGCTGAGCCGCATGTAGGCGGGCGCGGCGCTCTCGGCGTCGTCGCCGGGCCCGGCTCAGGCGAAGACGACCGTGCGGCGGCCGTTCAGCAGGATCCGCCGCTCGGCGTGCCACTTCACCGCGCGGGCCAGGGCCTGGCACTCGACGTCGCGGCCCACGGCGACCAGTTGGTCGGGGGTGACGTTGTGGCCCACGCGCTCGACCTCCTGCTCGATGATCGGGCCCTCGTCGAGGTCGGCGGTCACGTAGTGCGCGGTCGCGCCGATCAGCTTCACGCCCCGGGCGTGCGCCTGGTGGTACGGCTTGGCGCCCTTGAAGCTCGGCAGGAAGGAGTGGTGGATGTTGATGATCCGGCCGCTGAGCTGCTTGCACAGGTCGTCGGAGAGGACCTGCATGTAGCGGGCGAGCACGACCAGTTCGACGTTCTCCCCGCGCACGATCTCCAGCAGCCGCGCCTCGGCCTCGGCCTTGGTGTCCCGGGTCACCGGGATGTGGTGGAAGGGGATGTCGTAGGACCCCACGAGCTCGGCGAAGTCGGTGTGGTTGGACACCACGGCCGCGATCTCCACCGGCAGCGCCCCGATGCTGGCCCGGAACAGCAGGTCGTTCAGGCAGTGCCCGAACCTGCTGACCATCAGCACCACGCGCATCTTCTCGTCGGCCCGGTGGATCTGCCAGTCCATCGCGAAGGAGTCGCCGATCGCCGCGAAGCTCGCCCGCAGCTTGTCCACCGTCACCGGGGCCTCGGCCGAGAAGTGGACGCGCATGAAGAACAGACCCGTGTCGTGGTCGCCGAACTGCTGGCTGTCCTCGATGTTGCAGCCGGTCATGAACAGGTAGCTCGACACGGCGTGCACGATGCCCTGCTTGTCCGGACAGGAGAGGATCAGTACGTACTGGTCGGCCGTGGCCGCGGCTCCGGTGGACTGCTCATTCATGCAGGACAGGGTCCCACAACGGCCACCGGAGTGGGCGCCCGTCCCGCAGGACGGGACGCCGTCACCGCCGTCAGACCGAGTGCGTCATTATTCGCAGCACCTCGAGGCTGCGCGGCGGCGCGTCGGGGTCGTCGCCGTCGCTCGCCGCGAGCCGCACATGAGCGTCCCGTGCCGCCCGCACCGCCTCCGGCCAGGCGTGGTGGTCGACGTACGCGGACACCGGCGCGTCCGGGCCGACCTGGTGCATGATGCGCAGCACCCGCAGCACCGCCGTGTCGACGAGCGCCGCCTCCTGCGAGTCCCGGAAGATCGTGCCGACGTACTTCTCCGCGGACCAGTTGTCCAGCCAGGTGTCCTCGACCAGGCGGTAGACGGCGTCCGTGACGTCGCCGTACCCCTCCACGCCGGCCAGCCAGACGTCCCTCTGGAACACCGGATCCGAGAGCATGTGCAGCGCGGAGCGCACATTGCTGCGCCAGCGCCACCACGGCATGTCGTTGAGTGGCATGCCGCCCATGGTGGATGAGCGACGGCCGCGACGGGAAGAGTTCTCCACACCTTGCACGGTCACCGATCGTACGTTCCCGGCCGCGGCGGCCCCACCGGCCCCGGCAATTCACCTCCACGTCACCCGGCGTCGATCTGAGGTCACTCTCCGGTTATAGGTGTGACGGAATCGTGCATGCCCATGACCGGCAGGCGACGCACGCGCAGCACGTTCTCCCCCACTCCCGCCCGGCCCGCCAGAAGAAGGCGCCTGCGCCTGGCCTGCTCCCTGGCGGCCTGCGCGTCGCTCGCCGCGGGATGCGGTGTCATCCCCGGTGCCACGGGGGGCTCCGGGGGCGACACCGTCACCGTCATGACCTGGGCGCCGGAGAACACCCGGGCCACCAACAAGCCCGGCATGCCGGCCATGGCCAGGGCGTACGCCCGCTGGGTCAACTCCCACGGCGGCATCGCCGGCCGCAAGCTGGATGTGCTGACCTGCAACGAGAGCAACGACGGCGTGGAGGCCGCCAAGTGCGCCCGGCTCGCCGCCAAGCGGAACGTGGTCGCGGTGGTCGGCTCCTACAGCCAGTACAGCGACTCCTTCTTCCCCGCACTGGAAGGCGCGGGCATCCCCTACGTCGGCGGTTACGGCGTGACCACCGCCGAGTTCACCCGCGCGCTGTCCTACCCCGTCAACGGCGGCCAGCCCTCGCTGCTGGTCGGTCTCGGCAAGGAGCTCGCCGCGGACTGCGGCCCCGTCGTCCTCGTACGCCCCGACACCATCGCGGGCGACGAGCTGCCCGGACTGCTCAACGCCGGCCTCAAGGCCGCCGGGCACGCACCCGCCCGGGACCAGCGGGCCGCCGAGGACGCCACCGAGTACTCCGGGCAGGCCGACCGCGCGCTGCGGCAGGCCACCTCGCAGCCGGGCAAGCGGGGCTGCGTGGTCCCGGCCCTCGGGGAGCGCACCGACATCTTCATGGACTCCTTCCGCCGCGAGCGCCAGAGCTACCCGGCGGTGCGCACGGCCGCGGTGCTCGGCAGCGTCGACCAGACGGTGATCGACGCGAGCGGCGGGCAGTCGGGGCCGTACGAGGGCTCGTACATCACCGGCTGGTACCCGGTGGCGGGCGACCCGCGCTGGGACGCCATGAAGAAGGTGATCAACGAAGAGGCCTTCGGCGACAACCGCATCGACCCCGCCGACGCCGGAGTGCAGACCACGTGGATCGCCTACACCGTGCTGCGGGCGGTCCTGGAGAAGATCGGCTCCGGGGAGGTGAGCACCGACACCGTGCGGCGCACACTCAACGCCGGGCTGAGCGTCGGCACCGGGGGTCTGACCCCGCCGCTGCGCTGGCGGCTGTCGGACCTGCTCGACTCGACCGGCTTCGCCCGCCTGGTCAACGCCGACGTGACCTTGCAGGTGGTACGGCAGGGCCGGCTGGAGTCGGCCACGAAGGGCTTCGTCGACGTGACGCGGACGCTGGCGGACGCGGACGTCGACTGAGCCTCAGAGCTGGACCGGCTGACGCTGGGTGAGACCGTACTTCTGGGCGATCGCGTTCCACAGCCGGGCCGCCTTGACCTTCTGGGCGCTGGCGACACCGCTCTCGCGGTTGCCGGCCTGGGTCTCGCCGGTGATGCGGGCGTGGCCCTTCTTGCAGCCCTTCTTGCCGCCCACCTGGTCGGCCCAGGCCGCGTAGTGCCGGTCCGCCTCCGCGGAGGCCTTCCAGGCGCTGTTGAGCGCGGCGGTCAGCGCCGCGTTGTCGGGGAGCTTGTCGACGGACAGCTGTCCCAGGCGGGTCACCAGGTCGTTGCGCTGCTTGGCCGCGTCGCGCAGGTTCGAGGCGGCCTCGCCGAGGTTGTCGCAGTTCTTGACGTCGGCCACCGCCTTGATCACGGAGGCGCGGCTGCTGCCGCTGTCGGCGAGCAGCTTGTCCAGCTGGACCGCCTGCTGCCGGGCCGGGTCGGCGGCGGCGGACGCGGTGGCGCCGTCCGTGGCGGGGGCGGTCGCGGAGACGTTCTTGTTCTTGTCCCCGCTCTGGCCGTCGCCACCGCCGCCACCGCCGAGCAGGGCGCCCGCGCCGACGCCAAGCACCACGATGCCGACGCCCACGGCCGCGATCAGCGGCACCCGTGAGCCGCGGCGGCCGCCGCGGGAGCCGTCGCCGTCGTCGTCCGGGCCGCCGTAGGGACCGGCGCCCGGGCCCGCCGGTCCGGCCGGGGCGTAGGCGGGGCCGGACGGCGGCTGCTGGAAGGGGGGAATCTGCTGGGTCGACGGACCCGCGGCCGGGGCCGGGCCGCCGGCGCTGCGGAAGAGGTTGTCGAACTCGGCGGGCGTGTGACGGCCGCCGGCCTGGGCGTCCACGGGCGCGATGTACTGGGTGGCCTCGGCGTCGGGGCCCTGGGGCGCTGCGGAGGGCGGCAGCGGTCCGGCGCCACCGCCCTGGGGTATGCGGCCCAGGTAGTGAGTCGAGGGGTCGCCGGCTCCCTCAGGCGGCAGGGCGCCCGGCGCGACCGGCGGCAGGTACTGGGTGGCCCCCTCGTTGACCGGCGCGGCCGGCACGGGCGGCAGGAACTGGGTGGCCCCCTCGTCCGCCGGCGCGACGGCGACCGGCGGCAGGAACTGCGTCGCGCCCTCGTCCACACCGGGGGCGCCGTGCCCGGGGGCGCCGTGCCTGGGGGCGCCGTGCCTGGGGGCGCCGTGCCCGGCGGGGGCGTAGGGGCCGCCGGCACCGGCGGGCGGCTGAGGCAGACCCTGGCCGCCCGCGGCCGCGTGGGGGCCCTGGGGGGCGGCTTGTGCGCCGTGCGCGCCGTGGGGGCCCTGGGCGGCGTGTGCGGAGTGCGCGCGGTGTCCGGCGGCCGGGGCGTAGGGGTCGCCGCCGGCGGACGGCAGCGGGGCGCCCGGGCCGGCGGGCGCGGAGGCGTAGGCGTCCTGTCCGTAGCCGGACGGGGCGGGGGCGCCCTCCGGGGGCAGCGGGCCCGCGCCCGGGTGGGCGGCGCCGCCCTGGGCGTCCCACTGCGGCGCCTGCTGGTACGGCTCCGGGGCGCCCCAGGGCTGCTGTCCGGGCGCCGCCTGCCAGCCCTGCCCCGGCTGCGTGGGCTGGGCCTGGGCCTGCGCCTGCTGGTGGCCGGGGCCCCACGGCTGGCCCCAGGCCTGGCCCTCGGCCGGAGCCGCGGCGGGCTCCTGGCCGGCCGGCTGTGCGGGGGGCTGCGCGGCCGAGTGCGCGGGCGGGCGGCCGCCCGGTCCACCCGCCATGCCCGGGAGCAACGGCTCGCCTCCGTCGGAGGGCAGCACGATGCCTTCGCGCGCGGGCCGCGCCGAGGGCTCCTCGCCCTGTCCGCTCTGCGTCACCGGGACTCCTACGAATGGGGGACCTTCGGAATCGTCGGCTCACGCTACCGGGTCCCCGGAGCCCGGTGCCACGCAGCACAGGGCGTGACCTCTCTCCCTGTGACCGCAGTAACAAAACCCGCGCTTCACGCGCTGTATACGGGTCCGCGCCCGCCCACGGGCGCGGAGCTCCGCTCGCTCAGGCCGCCGCCTGCACCTCCAGCCGCGCCCCGAACTCCCGCACCACCGGCTCGTCCCGGAACGGTTCGAGGCGCTGCTGGAGGTCCTCCAGATACTCCGCGCCCCGGTCGGAGCGGAGCGACTCCAGCAACTCCACCGCCTTCATGCCGGTGTTGCAGGCCTGCTCGATCTCCCGCTGCTGCACCTGCGCGGTGGCGAGCAGCACATAGCCGATCGCCCGCCGCCGCGCCCGCGTGGGGGGATGCCCGGCCAGCGACTCCTGCGCCCGCCGCGCCGCCGCGTCGGCCTGCCCGAGATCCCGGTGGCAGTGCGCCAACTCGTCGGCTAGATAAGCCTGGTCGAAGTGGGCGATCCACGCGGGGTCGTCCCCCGATTCCGGTTCGGCGGCCTCCAGCGCGCTCACCGCGCGCCCGGCCGACAGCTGCGCGGCACGCGCGTCGCCCAGCAGGGCGTGCCCGCGCGCCTCCGCCGCGTGGAACATCGACTCCGCGCGCGGGGTGACCCGGCCGCGCGCCCCCTCCTGCGCCGCCCGCGCCAACTGCGCGATCTCGCGGGGGTTTCCGAGCTGGGCGGCCAGGTGGCTCATGGACGCGGCGAGCACGTAGCCGCCGTAGCCGCGGTCCCCGGCGGCCTGGGCGAGCCGCAGCGCCTGGATGTAGTACCGCTGGGCCAGACCGGGTTGGCCGGTGTCCACGGCCATGTAACCGGCGAGCTCGGTGAGTCGGGCGACCGCGGCGAACAGGTCGCGGCCCACCGCCTCCCGGTACGACCCGGCGATCAGCCCGGAGACCACGCTGTTGAGGTAGTGGACGACGACGGGGCGCACATGCCCGCTGCCGTAGGTGTGGTCCAGGTCGACCAGGGCCTGCGTCATGGCCCGTACCGCCGCCACGTCGGACTGGCCCACCCGCGGGCCGGCCGAGCGCGCGACCTGGCCGTCCGGCGCGGAGATCAGCCAGTCGCGGCTCGGCTCGACCAGCGCGGAGGCGGCGACGGAGGAGCCGGACAGGAAGTCCCGCCGGCCCACGTCGCTGCGCCACAGCTCGCAGACCTGCTCGATGGCCCCCAGTACCGTCGGAGAGAACTGCAGGCCCACGCCCGAGGCGAGGTTCTTGCCGTTGGCCATGCCGATCTCGTCGATCGTGACCGTACGGCCGAGCTTGCGGCCCAGGGCCTCGGCGATGACGGCCGGGGCCCGTCCGCGCGGCTGCTGCCCGCGCAGCCAGCGGGCCACCGACGTCTTGTCGTAGCGCAGGTCGAGGCCGTGCTCGGCGCCGCACATGTTGACCCGGCGGGCCAGCCCGGCGTTCGAGCAGCCCGCTTCCTGGATGAGCGCCTGCAGCCGTTCGTTCGGCTGCCGCGCGACGAGAGGCCTTGCGGCCATGGCGTGAACCCCCTGTGGCTGCGGTGCCTGCCCTCGCACCGGATGGACGTCTCTTGCACGGCCGGAGGCGATCGCGTCCCGGCGAACGGATCCGGCCGTGAAGATCAATGCCCCACGGACACAACGAAAATGCGAGGCTTGCGAAGATTGCCGGGATGAAGACGGATGCCCCCGGGCCGGACTGCCCAGAGAGGACTACCCACCACCGGCCGGTGATCCTCCCGCGCGCCCCCGCCCATGCACCCGTGCGCCCCGGTCGGTGATCCGATGCTCCTCCCCCGCGCGCGGCGTGTCGCGTAACCCCAGGTGGACAAGGGAGTTGAGTGGGTCGTGGAAGAGACGATCCCGGGCACCCAAGCCGCACAGATTGCCGGTCAGATCCCCAAGCAGCGCGGAGACTCCCTGCTGGAGACGGCCGTTCGCTACGCCGAGGAGCGCCACTGGGACGTGTTCCCCGGCACCTGGCTGGAGGCCGTGGACGGGGTGCAGCGCTGCTCCTGCGGCGACCGCGCGTGCGCCGCACCCGGCGCGCACCCGGCGCACGAGGACTGGGCGACCCAGGCGACCGGCAGCGCCACCGTCGCCCGGCGGATGTGGCAGAAGCAGCCCACGGCGTCGATCCTGCTGCCCACCGGCCGCACCTTCGACGCGATCTGCGTGCCGGAGACGGCCGGGTTCCTCGCGCTCGCCCGGATGGAGCGGATGGAGCTGACGCTCGGCCCGGTGACGCTCACGCCCGAGCGGCGCATGCAGTTCTTCGTGCTGCCGGGGGCGTGCGCGAAGGTGCCCGACCTGGTGCGGGGGCTCGGCTGGTCGCCGGCCTCCCTGGACCTGGTCACCCTCGGCGAGGGCGCCTACGTGGCCGCCCCACCGACCCGCTACGGCGCCCGGGGCGCCGTCCAGTGGGCCTGCCGCCCGACACCGGCAAACCGCTGGCTGCCGGACGCGGAGGAACTGATCTCCTCCCTGGCCTACGCCTGCGGCCGGGACCGGTAGCCACCGGTACGAAGTCGACAGCGGGAGGCCCGGACGGTGCCGCCGGCGGACGACCGTCGCGGCCCGGACGGGACCGGTGACGAGCGGCCGGCCCGGCCCGGGCGGTCGCAGTAGCGGGCGGTCGGGAGGTCCGGGATGCAGTGGTGGCGGGCGGCTGGGACGGCCCCGCGCCTCTCGCCGGGGACGGCCCCGCGCCTCTCGGGGCGGGCGTTCGCCGTAGGGTTCGGGCATGACGGGTGCAGGTGCGGGTTCAGCCGCCGTACGGGTGCAGGGGCTCTGGAAGCGGTTCGGGCAGCAGGTCGCGGTGGCCGGGATCGACCTCGAGCTGCCGGCCGGGAAGTTCATCGGGCTGGTGGGACCCAACGGAGCCGGGAAGACCACCACGCTCTCCATGGTGACCGGGTTGCTGCGGCCCGACCAGGGCACCGTGGAGGTCGTCGGGCACGACGTCTGGCGTGACCCGGTGGCCGTCAAGGCGCGGATCGGGGTGCTGCCGGAGGGACTCAGGCTCTTCGAGCGGCTGTCGGGGCGCGAACTGCTGTCGTACTCAGGGCGGTTGCGCGGGCTCCCCGGGGCGGAGGTGGACCGGCGGGCGACGCAGCTGCTCGACGTGCTCGACCTCGCCGGTGCCCAGCACAAGCTCGTCGTCGACTACTCCACCGGCATGCGCAAGAAGATCGGTCTGGCCACCGCGCTGCTGCACAACCCCGAAGTGCTCTTCCTGGACGAGCCGTTCGAGGGCGTCGACCCGGTGTCCGCGCAGACCATCCGGGGCGTGCTCGAGCGCTACACCGCCTCCGGCGCGACCGTCGTCTTCTCCTCCCACGTCATGGAGCTGGTCGAGTCCCTGTGCGACTGGGTGGCGGTGATGGCCGCCGGCCGCATCCGGGCCCAGGGCACGCTCGCCGAGGTGCGCGGCGAGGCGCCCACCCTCCAGCGGGCGTTCCTCGAACTCGTCGGCGCCCAGGGCCGCGACACCGCCTCCGACCTCGACTGGCTGGGGGGCGGCCCCCGATGAGCGCCGGCGCGCACACCTCTCCCGCGGCGGGCACGGCCCCGATCACCCCCGTCGTCGTACGGCTGAAGCTGTCGCTGCTGCGCAACGGGCTGAGGCAGTCCGGCGGGCGGCGGGCCGCGTACATCACCTCGGCCGTGGTCGCGCTGCTGTTCGCCGCGCTGCAACTGACCGGCTTCCTCGCGCTGCGCGGCCACGCGCACATCGCCTCCGTGTCCGTGCTGGCCGCGGCCGTGCTGGCGCTCGGCTGGGCGGTGATGCCGCTGTTCTTCCCCGGCGGGGACGAGACGCTCGACCCGACCCGTCTGGTGATGCTGCCGCTGCGGCCCCGGCCGCTGGTGCGGGCGCTGCTCGCGGCCTCGCTGGTCGGCATCGGGCCGCTGTTCACCGTGCTGCTCCTGGTGGGCTGCGTGGTCTCGGTCGCGCACGGGGCTGCCGCGTACGCCGTCGCGGTGCTCGCGCTCGCCCTCGCGCTGCTGGTGTGCGTGGCCCTGGCGCGCGCCGTGGCCGCGGCCAATATCCGGCTGCTGACCAGCCGCAAGGGGCGGGATCTGGCCGTACTCAGCGGTCTGGTGATCGCCATCGGGGCACAGTTGGTCAACTTCGGGATGCAGCGCCTCGGTTCGGCGGGGCTCGCACAGCTCGAACCTGCGAGGGAAGTGCTGCAGTGGGTGCCGCCGGCGTCCGCCGTGGCCGCGGTCGACGCCACGAGCAGGGGCTCGTACGGCATCGCGGCCGCCCAACTCGCGCTCACCGCCGCCGCACTGGTCGTCCTGCTCGGTCTCTGGGCGCGCAGCCTGACCCGTCTGATGACGTCGCCGGACGCCTCCACGCTCCAGCCGGCCGACGCCGCCGTGCGCGAGCGGAGCCGCTCGGGCGGACTCGCCCGGCTGCTCCCGGCCGGGCGCACCGGCACCGTGATGGAGCGGAGTCTGCGCTATGTGTGGCGCGACCCCAAGACCAAGGCGGCATGGGTGACCTCGCTCGCCATCGGTCTGATCGTGCCCGTGTTCAACGCCCTGCAGGGCACCGGTTCGCCCTACTTCGCCTGTTTCGCGGCGGGGATGCTCGGCATCCAGATGTACAACCAGTTCGGGCAGGACACCTCCGCCTTCTGGATGGTGGCCCTGACCGTCTCCACCCCGCGCGACGCCTACGTCGAACTGCGCGGCCGCGCCCTGGCCCTCCTCCTGATCACCCTGCCCTACGCCACCCTCGTCACCGTGGTGACAACGGCGCTGCTGGGCGGCTGGACGCGGCTTCCGGAGGTGCTGGGCCTGTCCTTCGCCCTGCTCGGCGCGATGCTCGCCACCGGCGCGTGGACCTCGGCCCGCTTCCCGTACTCCATCCCGCAGGAGGGCTACAAGAACGTGGCCCCCGGCCAGGCGGGCCTCGCCTGGATCTCCATCTTCGGCGGCATGGTCGCGGCGGCCCTGCTCTGCTCCCCGGTGATCGCCCTCCTCATCTGGGCCAACGTCAGCGCGAACGGCCACACCTGGGCCTGGCTCCTCCTCCCGACCGGCGCGGCCTACGGCGCGACCCTCACCTTCGTCGGCCTCCGCCTGGCGGCTCCCCGCACGGCAGCCCGCCTCCCGGAGATCCTCACGGCGGTGAGCAAGGGCTGAACGGGGGCACGGGAGCGCCCCCGCACCTCCACCGCCCACGCACGGCGCACGCCCCCATGGAACACGCAGTGGGCGTCAGCCCGTGAGAACGGCGTCCAGGAAGGGTTCGATGGCTGTGCGCCAGGAATCGGGCTGGTCGTAGTGGACGAGGTGGCCGGCGTCGGCCACCTCGGCGTACTGCCCGTGGGGGAGGACGCGGACCATCTCCTGGGCCTCGGCCCGGCCGAGCTCGCCGTCGAGGCCGCGGACGACCAGGGCGGGGCAGCGGACCTGGGCGAGCTCCTCCCAGTGGGCGTCGTAGACCCAGGTCTCCCGGGAGGCGAGCATCTGTCCGGGGTCGAAGACGGGACGCCAGCCGTCCGCGCCCTCGTGCATCACCTCGGCGTAGAAGGCCCCGCGGGCGGGGTTGGGCCGCTCGACCCAGGGATCGTCCTCGCCGAACCACTTGCGGACGTCGGCGAGGGTGGCGAAGGGAACCGGCCAGGCCTTGAACCAGTCCTCCCACTCGCGCTGGGAGGCCGCGCCGAGCGCGGAGGCCCGCATGTCGCAGATGATCACACCGCGCACCAGGTCGGGGCGCCGGGCTGCGAGCTGCCAGGCGGTCAGCGCGCCCATCGCGTGACCGATCACGACGGCCGGTGCGAGACCGAGCTGCTCCACGGCGGCCTCCGCGTCGTCGACGTAGGCCTCGCGGGTGTACGCGGCCTGCGGGGGCTTCTCGCTCTGCCCGTGGCCGCGCTGGTCGAGGGCGACCGCCCGGTGGCGCCCGGAGAGCCAGCGGGCGGTGGAGGCCCAGTGCGAGGCACGCCCCATCAGACCGTGCAATAACAGCACCCCGCCGCCACGGCCCGTCCCCGGTGGAGGCTGGGAAGCGGAGGTGCGGGGGGCGGAGCCGCCGCCGGGGTCCCGGGCGGAGTCCCGTGGCGGGACCTGTGTCCCGCCGAGCCGGGTGGGCGGGCTGGCGGAACCGCCGGGACCCGGGACGGCGAGAGCCGGATCGGGCGGCTCCCCGGCGTCCCGCCGGTGCGCCTGAGCCGGTACGAACGGCCGCCCGGCCGGATCGTCCGCCCCGAAGCCCTCCGGATCGGCCTTCGGGGGATCGCCGAACTCCCAGGCGGCCAGTCGCACGCCATCCGCCCCGGTCACGTCGATGCGCCGCGCCATTGGTCCTGGCACCCCCCTAGCTCCGCTCGGACCGCTCGCTTCCGTCGAGCCGGCCGGTCTCGTGAACCACGTTCCCCGTTGTGTCTGCCGCTCCGCACACTCCTGTAGCGCGGAACCCGCCGGACCCGTCACCCACAGGCTATCGAATGCACATTCGAAAACGCCGTCTCCGCCGCGAACACCCCTCGTTCGAGTGACCCCCGGCGAGGAATGATCGCCGCCGCCACGGGGAGATCTTCAACGGGAGGCGGACCGCTCGGGGAAAAGGGGTCCGAGGGGGATGACCCTGAGAGCTCGGGGCTCCGGGTCAGCACAGGGGAGGACAGGCCCCGGCGCCACACGGTGCCGGGGCCATCCCCGTCTCCACGCCGTCCGCGCCGCATCCTCCCGCCCCCTCCACGCCCTGAACGTCATATGCCTCTCGCGACAGCCTCGCATGCGGGGCGGCGAAGCGCTGCGATTCGGCGCACGGAAATTTGGTTTCACCGACCCGGCGGCGAGGCAACAACAACCCCTGTCGTCACAGCAGTTGGCCAAAATTCCGAAAAGCTCACCCGAAAGGGTGACACCGCGTCAGCTCGTACCGGGGAGGGCGACCGCCGCCCGCGCCCCGGGAAGCCGGCTCAGCGCTTGGCCACGAAGACGTGGGAGGCCACGTCCGCCGCCAGCTCCGCCGCCTCACCGCTGCTGCCGACCAGCACCCCGCCCGCCGACTCGGTCACGCTCACCACCGAACCCGGCTGCACGCCCGCGCGCCGCAGCGTGTACATCAGCTGCGCGTCCGTCTGGATCGGCTCCCCGATCCGCCGGACCACGACCGTCTTGCCGTCGGAACCCGGGTCCAGGTCGGCCAGCGACACCATCCCCTCGTCCAGGAACGGGTCCGCGCCGTCCTTCTCCCCCAGCTCCTCCAGGCCCGGGATCGGATTGCCGTACGGCGACTCGGTGGGGTGGCGCAGCAGCTCCAGCACCCGGCGCTCCACCGCCTCGCTCATCACGTGCTCCCAGCGGCAGGCCTCGGCGTGCACCTGCTCCCACTCCAGGCCGATCACGTCGACCAGCAGACACTCGGCGAGGCGGTGCTTGCGCATCACGCGCGTGGCCAGCCGGCGTCCCTCGTCCGTGAGCTCCAGGTGCCGGTCGGGGGCGACCGCCACCAGGCCGTCCCGCTCCATCCGCGCCACCGTCTGGCTCACCGTCGGCCCGCTCTGGTCGAGCCGCTCCGCGATCCGGGCGCGCATGGGGACGACGCCTTCCTCCTCCAGCTCGAGGATGGTGCGGAGATACATCTCCGTGGTGTCGATCAGTCCGGACATACGTGCCCCTCGATTACCTCTGCCGGAGGCCCACGGCTCCCCGGCGCGCGTGCGCTGGCCCTGTTCCCAATTCTGACGCATACCGCTGACAACCGAGGCGCTCCGCGAAAACGCCGAGGCCGGCCGGGCCGTACCCGAGGCCGGCGGGCCCGTACCGGCGCACGGTCCCGTACACGCAGACGACCCGCGAGCTGGGTTCCCGCTCCTTGACGGCGCGGGAGCCGGCCGGACGTACCGGCAGCTCGCGGGTCGGGTGACTGCGTTGGTTTGGGCCGGCTGCGTGCTTCTCGCACACGCTGGTCCGGCACCGCACTGGGTGTGGTGACGGGCCGCTAGCCCGCAGCCACCTCCGACGTCCGGTGTGCATACATGCTCCGAACCACCTCCCTTCCTCGGTAGGACAAACCCTAGGAAGCGGTCGGCCCCCGATCAACCACTTTTTTTCCGCTCAGCGCCCACCCGGTGCCGCCCGCCCTGTCCCCGTGGATAGCCTTCGGCCCATGAACACCGCCCTGACCAGCGAAGAAGCCACCGGACCGGTCCTCCTGGACGCGGCGGAACTCCTGTCCGATCGGGATCTGTCGGCCCGGTTCGCGCGCTCGGCCCACCGGATCCTGGCGGACCTGGTCCGCTCCGGCGCCGCCCTCGGCTGGGTCGAGCCGCCCTCCGAGGAGGAGGTGGCGGACCTGCTCGACCACGTCCTCGCGGCGGCTCGGGCCGGTGACGGCGCCCTGCGCACCGCCTGGTTCGACGGACGCCCGGCCGGTCTGGGGTACTGGCTGCGCTACGCCCGCCCCACCCACCGCCCGCACGCCGACCTGGAGAAGCTCGCGGTGGACCCCGCCTTCCAGGGCCGCGGTGTCGGCCGGGCGCTGACCGCCGCCCTGGTAGCGGACGCCCGGCGGGCCGGGATCGAGGTGCTGACCCTGGACGCGCGGGGCGACAACACCCCGGCCCTCGCCCTCTACCGTTCGCTGGGTTTCACCGAGTACGGCAGGCTGCCCGGCTTCGTCGCGGTCGGCGAGCGCCGCCACGACAAGGTCTTCTGCAAAGTGGATCTCCGCCCTACCGTTCCCCCCATGACTGAGCGACGGGCGATTCTCAGCGGGTCGGTGTTCGAGGAGCGGATCGGGTACGCGCGCGCGGTGGTCGACGGGGACTGGGTGCACGTGTCCGGCACGACCGGGTTCGACTACGCGGCCATGACCATCTCCGACGACGTGGTGGAGCAGGCGGAGCAGTGCCTGCGGAACATCGGGGCCGCGCTCGGCGAGGCCGGGTGCGGGTTCCGGGACGTGGTGCGGGTGCGCTACCTGCTGCCCGAGCGGGAGGACTTCGAGCCCTGCTGGCCGTTGCTGCGGCGGGCGTTCGGCGAGGTGCGGCCGGCGGCGACGATGATGGTGTGCGGGCTGGCCGACCCGCGGATGAGGATCGAGATCGAGGTGTACGCGCGCAGGCCGGACGCCGGCGCGTGAACTCTCACTCGCCGCCTTCCCCCAGCCGGTCCGCCAGGCCCGCCAGGTCCAGGGCGGCGGCGATGCGGACGGCGACGTCCTCGGCGTAGGAGGCGTCGGAGCGCTCGAAGGGGGCGCGGCCCGAGCCGCGCAGGAAGGTGACGACGCCGAGGGTGCGGCCGCGGCTGCGCAGGACGGCGCACAGGGCGTGCACGGCCTCGGGCGGCCACTGCCGGGCCAGGGCCCAGGCGCGCGCCTGCTCGGGCGGGACGCTGCCCGCGCCGGCCCGTACCGAGCCGATGCGGTCGACGCACTGGAGGGCTGGGTGGCCCTCGGCGTAGCGGACGGGGAGCTGGGCCCGTCCGGTGAGCAGGCTGGGGCCGGGGCCGCCGGAGGGGGTGGCCGCGAGCCGTACGAGACGGACGGCCGCCGCCGTGTCCTGGTCGTCGGAGTGCGTTCCGCCGGCGACGGTGTCGACGAGGGCGTGGTCGGCGAAGCCGGCGAGGGCGAAGTCGAGGTGGACGGTGGCGGCCTCGGCCGGGTCCTCGCACTCGGCGGCGGCGCGGGCGGCGCGGTGCAGCTGGTTGGTGCGGAAGCGCAGCAGGGAGGCCTCCTGCTCGCTCTGCTTCGCCTCGGTGACGTCGGTGAACAGCCAGGCCACGCCCAGGGGTACGGGTTCTTCGGCGAGGGGCGAGGCGAGGCGCACGAACCCGCTGCGCCAGCAGCGGCGGCGGTCGCCCTCGGGGGTGCGGACACCGACCCAGATCTCCGCGGGCGCGGGCGGGGCGCCCTCGGCGAGGACGTGGGTGAGGGCGCTCTCGAGTTCCTCGACGCCCTGGGCGAGCAGTTCACCGAGGGGGCGGCCGAGCGCGGCGGCGCGGCCGGCACCGAGGGCGCGGGCCGCGTGCGCGTTGACGACGGCGGGGCGCAGGTCGGCGTCGACGAGGACGACGCCCCAGGAGGCGTCCTCGAAGAGGGCCTCGCTCAGGGCGATGGACCGCTCGAGGTCGATCTGGGCGTGCACCTCGCTGAAGGCGCAGTAGAGCCCGGCGGGCCTGCCGTCGGGTCCGCGCACGGCGGCGGACTGGGTGCGGACGAGGACGCGGCCGCCGTCCTTGGTGAGCAGGGCGAACTCGTGCACCTGACGGCCGGGCGCGTGCATGGCGGACATCAGCCGGCGCTCGACCTCCTCGGCGTCGGCACTGCGCACGGCCCAGCCGGCGAATCCCGCGCGTCCCACGGCCTCGGCGGCGCTCCAGCCGAGGATGCGCTCGGCCTCGCGGTTCCAGTGGGTGACGACCCCGTGCGCGTCGAAGGCGCACAGGGCGGCGTCCATGCCGTCGAGGAGCGCGGCGAGCAGGTCGGCGCCGGCCGGTCCCTCGGGGCCGTGATCGCCCTTCGGACCGTCCCGCTCCGGCTCGGGCTCGTCCGGCCCCAGCTCGTCGGTCGTCCCACTACGCCGGGAAGCACTCACCTGGACCCCCTGCAGGCTGCGTCCGCACGAACGGCGCGTCGGTTCGCTCTCTGCTCCTCATTCAACTGGAACGTGATGCAGCACACACCTAGTTCCCGAACATTGGAAGAATTGTTGTACCCGCCCACAACCGCCGGCACCCTACATCCCCAGCCGCCCACTCCGCAGGGTGATCCACAGGTCGCTCTCGCCGGGCAGCACGTACCGCTCGGTCTCGGCGAAGCCGCACCTCGGCGAACCTGACGTCGTCCTGATTGGCGGCGAGCACGACGGTCTCGACCACCCCGGCCCCGAGCGCCCGCGCGTGGGCCAGCACCTTCTCGTACACCGCGGCACCGATCCCGGCACGCCGGCAAGGAGGCAGCACGCGCGCGGGGCCGTGGGCTGGGTTCAGTGGCGGTAGAAGATTCGGTCGGCGTACTCGGTGAAGATGTGGGTGTTCCATTCGTGGCCGCCGTCGACGTTGCCGGAGCGGAGGAGGGGGGGTTCGATGCCGCGGTCGGCGAGGGTGGCGGCCGTGGTGGCCATGACGGCCTGGAGCAGGGCAGCGGTGACGACGGTGGAGGCGGGGGCGAAGGGGGCGGGCACGGTGTCGAGCGCGAGCTCGGCGTCCCCGACGGCGATCTTGGAGTCGAGGACGAGGTCGCAGTGGTCCTTGAGGAAGGTCCCCGAGGCGTGCCGTGAGGTGGTCTGCGCGGCGTAGGCGACCGAGGTGACGCCGATGACGTGTACGCCGAGGGCGCGGGCGTGCAGGGCCATCTCGACGGGGAGGGCGTTACGGCCCGACAGGGAGATGATCACCAGGGCGTCGCCGGCGCGCAGGGGCGAGCTGTCCAGGACGGCGGTGGCGAGGCCGTCGACGCGTTCCAGGGCGGAGCCGAGGGTGGCGGGCACGACGTCGACGCCTACCGCACCGGGCACGGCCAGCAGGTTCATCAGGGCGAGGCCGCCCGCGCGGTAGACGAGATCCTGGGCGGCGAGCGAGGAGTGGCCGGCCCCGAAGGCGAACAGGCGGCCGCCGGCGGCGACGGTGTCGGCGAGCAGGGTGCCCGCGGCGCTGATCGGCTCGGCCTCCTCGTCGCGGACGCGCTGGAGCAGGCCGATGGCCGCGTCGAGGAACCGGCCGGCCGGCGTGCGGTCGCTCATGCGGGGTCCGTCCCTTCGGGGTGCCGATGTGTCGCGGATCACGGTGAGGTCTGGACCAGTGCCGTGTCAATACGGCACCCACGCGCGCGTGCCTCGGCGCCACAGGCGCACGCGCGCGTGCCTCCCCGTCCCCACTGCGAGCCCACGCACGCGTGGACCCGCACCGCGCCCCGTCAGGGGCTCAGTCGCTCCACGCGCCAGCCGCCGTCCGGCTCGGCGACGTAGCGCAGCCGGTCGTGCAGGCGGTTCTCGCGGCCCTGCCAGAACTCCACCGAGCTCGGCGCGACCCGGAAGCCGCCCCAGTGCGGCGGTACGGGCACCTGCTCGCCCTCGGGGTAGCGCGCGGCGAGCTCGGCGTAGGCGGCGTCGACCTCGGCGCGGGTGGCGATCACCGAGGACTGGGCGCTGGCCCACGCGCCGAGCTGGGAGCCGTGCGGGCGGGTGCGGAAATACGCGGCGGTCTCGTCGCGGCCGGTGCGGCGCGCGACGCCCTGCACGATGACCTGGCGGGCCATCGGGTGCCAGGGGAAGAGCAGCGAGACGTACGGGTTCTCGGAGAGGTCGCGGCCCTTGCGGGAGTCGTAGTTGGTGTAGAAGACGAACCCGCGCTCGTCGAAGCCCTTGAGCAGGACCGTGCGGGAGCTGGGCCGGCCCTCGGCGTCGGCGGTGGAGACGACCATGGCGTTGGGCTCGAAGAGCCGCCCCTCGGTCGCGGCCTGCTGGAACCAGGCGGCGAACTGGGCCACGGGGGTGGCGGCGAGGCCGGATTCGGCCAGGCCCTCCTCCCGGTAGTGCTTGCGCATGGAGGCGAGATCGAAGGGCGCGGTTTCTCCGGCTTCTCGGTCGGTCACGCGGTCATCTTGCCGTACGGACCACCGTCCACCGGCAGGGTGTCCTTCGTCACTGCCTGGCACTGAGTGCCGAGCACTCTCCCCAACCGTGGCACTCGGGGATATCGTGCTGCTGCCGTCCGGGTTGGGTGACAGCCGGCCGGACGGGGAATCAGAGGAGGACCGCCCCAGGACCGCGAGCCGGTGGCAGCGACCACGACCGCGGATCCACTAGGGGCGACAACCGCACCGGCATCCGCACACCCCGCCCCGCCCTTCAGCCGCCACCCCGCACCATCTGCCGCACAGACCACGAGGAGCCGCCTGATGTCCGACTTCGTACCCGGGCTCGAGGGAGTCGTCGCGTTCGAGACGGAGATCGCCGAACCGGACAAGGAGGGCGGCGCCCTGCGGTACCGGGGCGTCGACATCGAGGACCTGGTCGGTCACGTCTCCTTCGGCAACGTCTGGGGCCTGCTGGTGGACGGCGCCTTCAACCCCGGCCTGCCGCCCGCCGAGCCGTTCCCGATCCCGGTCCACTCCGGTGACATCCGCGTGGACGTGCAGTCGGCGCTGGCCATGCTGGCGCCGGTGTGGGGCCTGAAACCGCTGCTGGACATCGACGCCGGACAGGCCCGCGAGGACCTGGCGCGAGCGGCCGTCATGGCGCTGTCCTACGTCGCCCAGTCGGCGCGGGGACAGGGCCTGCCGATGGTGCCGCAGCGCGAGATCGACAAGGCGCACTCGATCACCGAGCGGTTCATGATCCGCTGGCGGGGCGAGCCCGACCCGCGGCACGTCGCGGCCGTGGACGCCTACTGGTCCTCCGCCGCCGAGCACGGCATGAACGCCTCCACGTTCACCGCCCGCGTCATCGCCTCCACCGGCGCCGACGTCGCGGCCGCGCTCTCGGGTGCGGTGGGCGCGATGTCCGGCCCGCTGCACGGCGGCGCCCCGTCCCGGGTCCTCGGCATGATCGAGGAGATCGAGCGCACCGGCGACGCGGAGGGCTACGTCCGGCAGGCGCTGGACCGCGGTGAGCGGCTGATGGGCTTCGGGCACCGGGTGTACCGGGCCGAGGACCCGCGCGCGCGGGTGCTGCGCCGCACCGCCAAGGAACTGGGCGCCCCGCGCTACGAGGTCGCCGAGGCGCTGGAGAAGGCGGCCCTGGAGGAGCTGCACAACCGCCGCCCGGACCGCGTGCTGGCCACCAACGTCGAGTTCTGGGCGGCCATCATGCTGGACTTCGCCGAGGTCCCGGCGCACATGTTCACCTCGATGTTCACCTGCGCCCGCACGGCGGGCTGGTCGGCGCACATCCTGGAGCAGAAGCGCACCGGCCGCCTGGTCCGCCCCTCCGCCCACTACGTCGGACCGGGCCCCCGCAGCCCCCGCGAGGTCCCGGGCTACGACGACATCGCCCACTGACCCACGCCCGGCGGCCCCCTCAGTCCAGGGCGTTCTCCAGGAGCTCCGCCCACTGGGCGACCACGCGTTCGCGGCGGGTGGTGTCGTCGGTGAGGAGGTTGGCGAGGCCCAGGCCGCGGGCCATGTCGAGGAAGCCCTGGACGGTCTCGCGGGTTCCGGGGCGGGACTCGTCGGCGCCGAGGAGGTCCACCGCTATCCGGTGGGTCTCCCGGCCCACGCGGGCCTCCAGCTCGGTGACGCGGGCGCGCAGCTGGTCCTCGTTGGAGGCGGCGACCCACAGATGCAGGGCGGCGCGGAAGAGGGGGCCGGTGAACAGGTCCACCAGGGCGGAGAGCACGGCCCCCCGGTCGCCCGCCGCGCCCTCGGGG
Organism: Streptomyces anandii JCM 4720; assembly: GCF_014650655.1. Taxonomy (GTDB): domain Bacteria; phylum Actinomycetota; class Actinomycetes; order Streptomycetales; family Streptomycetaceae; genus Streptomyces; species Streptomyces anandii. The sequence continues at coordinate 207,150 of NZ_BMVJ01000009.1, read as the reverse complement.
AAGAGGTCCCGCAGGGCCGTGGAGCGCTCCTCGGCGACGTACTCGACGGCGGCCGTGAAGAGGTCCTCGCGCGTCGGGAAGTGGTGCTGGGCGGCGCCCCGGGAGACGCCGGCGCGCTCGGCGACGACGGACACCGTGGAGCCCGCCCAGCCGTGCTCGGCGAGGCAGGCCACGGCGGCCTGGAGGAGCCGTTGCCGGGTGGCCCGGCTGCGGTCCTGCTTGGGGACGCGGTCGGCGCGGTCGGTGCGGTCGGCCCGGTCGGCGCCGTCCGCCCGGTCCGCTCGGTCCTGTGTCGTCACACCGCCCATTGCGGATCCCGTCGTTCTAGGAAGGCCGTCATCCCCTCGCGCGCGTGCGGCGAGGCGAACAGCCGGGCCGAGAGCGCGGTCAGGTCGGCCGCGTCCCGGTCGAAGGCTTCCAGCACCCTAGCCGTGAGCAGCCGTTTCGTCTCGGCCAGGGCGTGCGGCGAGGACCGCCGCACGCCCTCCAGCATCGGTTCGAGTACGGCGTCGGCGTCGTCCCCGGCCGCCGTGAGCAGGCCGGTCCGGGCGGCCTCGGCCGCGTCGAAGCGCTCGCCGGTGAGGTAGTACCGGGCGAGCGCGCGCGGGTCCGTGCGCGGCAGCACGGTCAGGGAGATCACCGCGGGCGCGACCCCGATCCGCACCTCGGTGAACGCGAAGCTCGCCGTGTGCGAGGCGACCGCGAGGTCGCAGGCCGCGAGCAGGCCGAGCCCGCCCGCGCGGACGTGCCCGGTGACGCGCGCGAGGACCGGCTTGGGCAGTTCCACGATCTGCCGCAGCAGTGCCACGAGCGCGTCCGGGTCGGGCGGATCGCGCAGGTCGGCGCCGGCGCTGAAGGTGTTGCCGGTGTGGGTGAGGACGACCGCGCGGACGTCGTCGTCCCCGGCGCACTCGGTCAGCGCCTTCGCCAGCTCGCCGACGAGCGCCGCCGACAGGGCGTTGCGGTTGCCCGGCGAGTCGAGGGCCAGTGTCTCGACGGCACGCGCGCGCGTGCGGGTGATGTGCGTCACGGCTGCTCCTTGAGTTCGCGCTGCTGCTTCTCGCGCAGGTCCCGCAGCTCACGACGGAGGATCTTGCCGGAGGCCGCGCGGGGCACGGCGCCGAGGAAGGTGACCTGGCGGACGCGCTTGTAGGGGGCGACGCGCTCGGCGACGTACATCATGACCTCGCCCTCGGACAGGCCGTCCGCGTCGGGCTGGCGCACCACGAAGGCGTGCGGGACCTCGTTGCCGTCGTCGTTGTAGGCGCCGATGACGGCGGCGTCGGCGATGCCGGGATGCGTGAGCAGGAGCGCCTCCAGTTCGGCGGGGGCCACCTGGAAGCCCTTGTACTTGATCAGTTCCTTGACCCGGTCCACGACGAACAGCCAGCCGTCGGCGTCCACATGGCCCACGTCCCCGGTGTGCAGCCAGCCGTCGGCGTCGATCATGGCGGCGGTGGCGTCGGGCCGGCCGAGGTAGCCCTTCATGACCTGGGGGCCGCGGATGAGGATCTCGCCGGGTTCGCCCACGCCGAGGTCCTGGCCGGGGTCGGCCAGGGAGACGATGCGCATCTCGGTGCCGGCGATGAGCCTGCCGACCGTGCCGGGCGGTGCGATGTGCATGGCGTCCGGCGGCACGAGGTGGGTGCCGGGCGACAGTTCCGTCATGCCGTAGGCCTGACCGACCGGCGGCAGGCCGAGGCGGCGGGAGCAGGCGGCGGCCAGCTCGGCGTCCAGGGGCGCCGCCGCGCTGATGACGTACTTCAGCGACGACAGGTCGTACCGCGCGACGGCCGGGTGCTTGGCCAGGGCCAGCACGATCGGCGGGGCCACGTACAGGCCGGTGATGCGGTGGTCCTGGATGGCCGCGAGGAAGGTCTCCAGCTCGAAGCGGGGCAGGACGACGACGGTGGCGCCCTTGCGCAGGGGCGCGTTCATCAGCGCGGTGAGCCCGTAGATGTGGAAGAAGGGCAGCACGGCGAGGATGCGGTCGCCGGGTCCGGTGGTGATCGCCGGCTCGAGCTGGGCGAGGTTGGTGGCGATCTGCCGGTGGGTGAGCATCACGCCCTTGGGTGTGCCGGTGGTGCCCGAGGAGTACGGCAGCGCGGCGACGTCCTCGGCCGGGTCGACGTCGACGGCGGGCTCGGGCGCGGCCGAGGCGAGCATGTCGGCGAGCGAGCGGTGCCCGGGCGCGCTGTCGCAGACGAAGATCTCCTCGACGCCGCCCGCGAGTTCGGCGGCCCGCCGCGCCGCCTCCAGCAGCGGCGAGACGGTGACGATCCAGCGGGCCGCCGAGTCCTTCAGCTGTTTGCCGAACTCCTCGGCGGTGGCGAGCGGGTGCACGGTGGTGACCGAGGCGCCCGCGCGGGTGGCCGCGTAGAAGGCGATGGGGAAGGCGAGGGTGTTCGGGCTGTGCAGGGCGAGGACGTCGCCCTTGCGCACCCCGGCCTCGGCGAGCGCGGCGGCGACGCGCCGGTGGAAGCGGTCCACCTGCTCGTAGGTGAGGGTGGTGCCGTCCGTGCCGTCGATCAGCGCGGGCAGGTCGCCGAAGTCGGCGGCATGCCCCAGCACGGCGTCGTGAATGGGCAGTTCCACGGCCGGAACGTCTGCGTACTCGCTGCGGAACACGGTTCCTCCTCGCACGCCGGCCGGCAGGCCGGTACGGGTCGTCAGTACGACTTGGGCAGGCCCAGACTCTGGTGGGACACGTAGTTGAGAATCATCTCCCTGCTCACCGGAGCAATACGAGCCACGCGTGCGGCTGTTATCAATGAGGCGAGGCCGAATTCCCGCGTGAGCCCGTTCCCGCCGAGGGTGTGCACGGCCTGGTCGACCGCCTTCACACAGGCCTCGGCGGCCGCGTACTTGGCCATGTTGGCCGCCTCGCCCGCTCCCATGTCGTCGCCGGCGTCGTAGAGATGGGCCGCCTTCTGCGTCATCAGACGGGCCAGTTCCAGGTCGATGTGCGCCTGCGCGAGGGGGTGCGCGATCGCCTGGTGAGCGCCGATGGGGGTCTTCCACACGGTGCGTTCGCGCGCGTACTCCACCGCCCGGCCGAGCGCGTGACGGCCCATGCCGATCGCGAAGGCGGCCGTCATGATCCGCTCGGGGTTGAGCCCGGCGAACAGCTGGAGCAGGCCGGCGTCCTCGTCGCCGACGAGCGCGTCGGCGGGCAGCCGCACGTCGTCCAGAACCAGTTCGAACTGCTTCTCGGCGGCGTTCAGTTCCATGTCGATGGGGCGCCGCTGGAAGCCCTCGGCGTCCGGCGGGACGATGAACAGGCACGGCTTGAGGCGGCCGGTGCGGGCGTCCTCGGTGCGGCCGACGATCAGCACGGCGTCGGCGATGTCGACGCCGGAGATGAACACCTTGCGGCCGGTCAGCAGCCAGTCGGCGCCGTCGCGGCGGGCGGTGGTGGTGATGCGGTGCGAGTTGGAGCCGGCGTCGGGTTCGGTGATGCCGAAGGCCATGGTGCGGGTGCCGTCGGCGAGGCCGGGCAGCCAGGTCCGCTTCTGCTCCTCGGTGCCGAAGCGGGCGATCACGGTGCCGCAGATGGCGGGCGAGACGACCAGCATCAGCAGCGGGCAGCCGGCGGCGCCGAGCTCTTCGAGGACGATCGCGAGTTCGGTGATCCCGCCGCCTCCCCCGCCGTGTGCCTCCGGCAGGTTGACGCCGAGGTATCCGAGCTTGCCGGCCTCGGCCCACAGCTCGGTGGGGTGGCGGCCCTCGGCGACGGTCCGGGTGATGTAGTCGCGGCCGTAGCGTTTGCCGAGGGCGGCGACCGCGGATCGGAGGGCCTTGTGTTCTTCGGATTCGATGGCGGGGCTCATTACCGTCTCCCGAGTGCGAGTTGTTTGTGGTTGCTCGCGCAGTTCCCCGTGCCCCTCAGGGCGTGTCGCCGTGCACGACGGCCAGCAGGGCACCGACCTCCACCTGCTGTCCGGGGGTCGCGTGCAAGGCCGTGAGCGTCCCTGTGACGGGCGCGGAGATCCTGTGCTCCATCTTCATCGCCTCCAGCCACAGCAGCGGCTCCCCGGCCCGTACGGCGGCTCCCGCGGCGAGTCCTTCGGCGACGCGGACGACGGTGCCGGGCATGGGGGCGAGCAGCGACCCGGGGGCGCGCTGGGCGGCCGGGTCGGGGAAGCGGGGCAGCGCGGTGAGGGCGGTCGCGCCCACGTACACCTGGTCGCCGTACCGGGCGACCTCGAACCGGCGGCGTACACCGTCCACTTCGAGTACGACCGTGCGCGCGTCGACGTGCGCGACGCGCACCTCCTCGGTGTCGGCGGCCAGTCCCGCGCGGGTGTGCCGGTAGCGCGCCTCGTGCTCCTCGCCGGCCATGAGGTAGCGCTTGACCTGCGGCTGGGAGGGCAGGTTGCGCCAGCCGCCGAACCGCGAGCGGCCGTGCGCGTCGGCGAGGGCGGCGGCCAGCGGCGCGTACGGGTCGGGGGCCGGGGCGGTCAGCTCGGCGAGGTGGCGGTCGTAGAAGCCGGTGTCCATGCGGGCGGACGTGAACTCCTCGTGGCGCAGCGAGCGGACGAGCAGGTCCCGGTTGGTGACCGGGCCGTGCACGGCGGCCCGCTCCAGTGCCCCGGCGAGCCTGCGGACGGCCTCCGCGCGCGTGGGCGCGTGGGCGACGGCCTTGGCGAGCATGGGGTCGTAGTGGACGCCGATGGTGTCGCCGCCGGTGTATCCGGTGTCCAGGCGTACGCCCTCGGGAACGGTGAGGCGGTGCAGCGTGCCGGTCTGCGGGGCCCAGTCCCGCGCGGGGTCCTCGGCGTACAGGCGGGCCTCGACGGCGTGCCCGCGCGGGAGGGGCGGTTCGGGGTCGAGGGCGTGACCCTCGGCGATCCGGATCTGCAGGGCGACGAGATCGACGCCGAACACGGCCTCCGTCACCGGGTGCTCGACCTGGAGGCGGGTGTTCATCTCCAGGAACTGCGCCCTGTCCCCGGCGACCAGGAACTCGACGGTGCCCGCGCCCACGTAGTCGACGGCGCGGGCGGCCCGCACCGCCAGCTCGTCCAGCTCGCGCCTCAGCGCGTCCGGCAGTCCGGGCGCCGGGGCCTCCTCGATCACCTTCTGGTGGCGGCGCTGGAGGGAGCAGTCACGGGTGCCGAGCGCCCATACGGTGCCGTGCGTGTCGGCGAGGATCTGCACCTCGACGTGGCGGCCGCCCTCCAGGTACGGCTCGGTGAAGACCTCGCCGTCACCGAAGGCGCTCGCCGCCTCCGCGCGGGCGGCCGCCAGTTCGGCGTCCAGGTCGGCGAGCCGCCGTACGATCCGCATCCCGCGCCCGCCGCCGCCCGCGGCCGCCTTGACCAGCACGGGCAGGTCCGCCTCGGTGACCTCGCGCAGGGGCTCCACGCCCATCAGCCGCTTGGCGCGCGTCTTGGACGCCATCGCCTCGATCGCCTCGGGCGGTGGCCCGATCCAGACCAGGCCGGCGTCGAGGACGGCCCGCGCGAAGCCGGCGTTCTCGGAGAGGAAGCCGTAGCCCGGGTGGACCGCGTCCGCGCCGGCGGCGATCGCCGCCTTCACGATCAGGTCCCCGCGCAGATACGTCTCGGCGGGCGTCACCCCCGGCAGGCGTACGGCGGCGTCGGCCACGCGCGCGTGCAGCGCGTTCTCGTCGGCCTCCGAGTGCACGGCGACCGTGCGGATGCCCGCCTCGGCGCAGGTGCGGAAGACCCGGCAGGCGATCTCGCCCCGGTTGGCGACGAGCACCGTGGAAATCGTCGTATTCGTCGAAGTCACTGGGGGTTCCCTCACATCCGGAAGACGCCGAAGCCGCCGCGGGCGCCCTCGCAGGGGGCGGTGTGGACGGCCGACAGGCACAGGCCGAGCACGGTGCGGGTGTCGCGCGGGTCGATGACGCCGTCGTCGTACAGCCGCCCGGACAGGAACATCGGCAGCGACTCGGACTCGATCTGCTGCTCCACCATGGCGCGCAGCGCCGCGTCCGCCTCGTCGTCGTACGGCTGTCCCTTGGCCGCCGCCGACTGGCGGGCCACGATCGACAGCACGCCCGCGAGCTGCTGCGGCCCCATGACGGCCGACTTGGCGCTCGGCCAGGCGAACAGGAAGCGCGGGTCGTAGGCCCGCCCGCACATGCCGTAGTGCCCGGCGCCGTACGACGCGCCCATGAGCACCGACAGGTGCGGCACGCGGGAGTTGCTGACGGCGTTGATCATCATCGCGCCGTGCTTGATGATGCCGCCCTGCTCATACTCGCGGCCGACCATGTAACCGGTGGTGTTGTGCAGGAACAGCAGCGGGATGTCGCGCTGGTTGGCGAGCTGGATGAACTGGGCCGCCTTCTGCGACTCCTCGCTGAACAGCACGCCCTGGGCGTTGGCGAGGATGCCCACCGGATAGCCGTGCAGGGTGGCCCAGCCGGTGGTCAGGCTGGTGCCGTACAGCGGCTTGAACTCGTCGAAGTCGGAGGCGTCGACGATCCGGGCGATCACCTCGCGGGGGTCGAAGGGGATCTTCAGATCGCCGGGAACGATGCCCAGCAGCTCCTCGTTGTCGTATTTGGGCGGCTTCGCGAAGGGGGGATCGGGATGGGCCTTGCGGTGGTTGAGACGGGCGACGACCCGGCGTGCCTGCCTCAGCGCGTCCCGTTCGTCCACGGCGAAGTAGTCGGCGAGTCCCGACACGCGCGCGTGCATCTCCGCGCCGCCCAGGGACTCGTCGTCGCTCTCCTCCCCGGTCGCCATCTTCACCAGCGGCGGCCCGCCGAGGAACACCTTGGCGCGCTCCTTGACCATGATCACGTGGTCGGACATGCCGGGGACGTAGGCGCCGCCCGCGGTGGAGTTGCCGAAGACGACGGCGACGGTCGGGATGCCGGCCGCCGAAAGCCGGGTCAGATCGCGGAAGATGGCGCCCCCGGGGATGAAGATCTCCTTCTGGGACGGCAGATCGGCCCCTCCGGACTCCACCAGACTGATGCAGGGCAGCCGGTTGGCGAGCGCGATGTCGTTGGCCCGCAGCGCCTTCTTCAGGCTCCACGGGTTGCTGGCCCCGCCGCGCACGGTCGGGTCGTTGGCGGTGATCAGGCACTCCACGCCCTCGACGACGCCGATGCCGGTGACCAGCGAGGCGCCGACCGCGTAGTCGCTGCCCCAGGCCGCCAGCGGCGACAGCTCCAGGAAGGGCGTGTCGGGGTCGAGCAGCAGCTCGACGCGCTCGCGGGCGAGCAGCTTGCCGCGCCGCCGGTGCCGTTCGACGTACTTCGGGCCGCCGCCCGCGAGTGCCTTGGCGTGCTCGGCGTCCAGTTCGGCGAGCCGGGCGAGCATGGCCTCGCGGTTGGCCCGGTAGTCGGGGGAGCCGGTGTCCAGGGCGGAGTCAAGGACCGTCACAGGAGGGCCTCCGGGATGTCCAGGTGGCGGGAGCGCAGCCATTCGCCGAGCGCCTTGGCCTGCGGATCGAAGCGGTACTGGGCGGCGACGCCCTCGCCGAGGATCCCCCCGGCGACGAAGTTGAGCGCGCGCAGATCCGGCAGCACGTGCCGGGTGACGGGCAGCGCGCGGCTCTCGGGGATCAGCTCGCGAAAGCGGTCGGCGGTCAGCTCGTGTGCCAGCCACCGCCAGGCGTCATCCGAGCGCACCCACACGCCCACGTTGGCGTCCCCGCCCTTGTCCCCGCTGCGCGCCCCGGCGACCAGCCCGAGCGGGGCACGGCGCGTCGGCCCGGGCGGCAGCGGCGCGGGCAGCGGCGGCCCGGGCACCTCCTCCAGTACGCGCGCGTCCGGCGCCGGGGGCACGGCGATACGCCTGCCGTCGTGGAGGACGGCCACATGCTCCACCGCGTCCTGCGGGACGTAGTCGGGCTCGAAGACGCCGTAGGGCGCGCCCTTGCCGGGCGGTGCCAGGACGTGGAAGCCGGGATAGCCGGCCAGCGCCAGCTCCACCGCGGCCCCGCTGAACGCCCGCCCCACGGGTTCGGCCTCCCGGTCCCGCACGACCAGCCGGAGCAGCGCGCTCGCCCTCTCCTCGGTGTCGGCGTCGGGCCGGTCGGTGCGCACCAGGTCCCAGCGGACCTCGTCCGGGGCGGACTTGGCGGCGCCGAGCGCGTCCTGCATCTGCCGGCGCACGAGCTCGGCCTTGCGTTCGACGTCGAGCCCGGTGAGGACGAAGGTGACCTCGTTGCGGAAGCCGCCGAGGCGGTTGAGGCCGACCTTCAGGACGGGCGGCGGGGCCTCCCCGCGCACCCCTTCGATCCGCACCCGGTCGGGCCCGTCCTGGGTGAGCCGTACGGTGTCCAGCCGGGCCGTCACGTCCGGCCCCGCGTACCGGGCACCCGCCGTCTCGTACAGCAGCTGCGCGGTCACCGTGCCGGTGTCCACGACACCGCCGGTGCCGGGGTGCTTGGTGATGACCGAGGTGCCGTCGGCGTGGATCTCGGCGAGCGGGAAGCCGGGACGGCGCAGCCGGTCCAGGGCATGGTCGGCGAAGAAGGCGTAGTTGCCGCCGGTGGCCTGCGCCCCGCACTCCAGCACATGCCCGGCGACGACGGCGCCCGCGAGCCGGTCGTACTCCCCGGGCCGCCAGCCGAAGTGGGCGGCCGCGGGCCCGGTGACCAGCGCCGCGTCCGTCACCCGTCCGGTGACGACCACGTCGGCGCCCGCGCGCAGGCACTCGGCGATGCCGAAGCCGCCGAGGTAGGCGTGGGCGGCGAGGCTGTCCGGGTGGCGGGCACGGAGGTCGTCGCCCTCGACATGGGCCACGCGCACCGGGATGCCGAGCCGTCCGGCGAGTTCCCGCACCCGCTCGGCCAGCCCGGCGGGGTTGAGCCCGCCGGCGTTGGCGACGATCCGCACGCCCCGCTCGTGCGCGATGCCCAGGCACTCCTCGAGCTGGCGCAGGAAGGTGCGGGCGTATCCGGCGGCCGGGTCCTTCAGCCGGTCCCGGCCGAGGATGAGCATGGTCAGCTCGGCGAGGTAGTCGCCGGTGAGCACGTCCAGCTCGCCGCCGGTGAGCATTTCGCGCATGGCGTCGAAGCGGTCGCCGTAGAAGCCGGAGGCGTTGCCGATGCGCAGGGGGCGCGCGGGACTCCCGGTCATCGGGCCGCCTCCTGCCCGGCGCCGCCGCCCGGCTTCGGTGCGCGTCCGGTGCCGGGCGGTCCCGCGAAGGCCTGTGCGATGTCGAGCCAGCGGTCGGCGTCGGAGCCCTCGGCGCGCACGGCCAGGTCGGCGCGGTGGGCGCGCTGGGTGACCAGGAGACAGAAGTCGAGGGCGGGCCCGGTCACCCGCTGCGCCGCGTCCTCGGGGCCGTACGCCCACAGCTCCCCTGAAGGAGCGTGGACCTCCACACGGAACTCCTCGGTGGGCACGGGCAGTCCGCGGGCCTGGAAGGCGAAGTTCCGCGCCCGCACCCCGATGCGCACCACATGCCGGAGCCGGTCGGTGGGTGTGCGGACCACACCCAGCGCGTCCGCCACGTCCTGGCCGTGCGCCCAGGTCTCCATCAGGCGCCCGGTGGCCATGGAGGCGCCCGACATCGGTGGCCCGTACCAGGGGAAGCGGGCGCCGGCCGGTGCCGCGCGCAGCGCCCCGTCGAGCGCTGCGCGCCCCTCACGCCAGCGCGCCAGCAGTTCGGCGGGAGGGAGCCGGGCACCCTCGTCGGCGCCCTGGTCGACGAAGGAGTCCGGCGCGGTGATCGCCTGTTCCACCAGGGCGCCGAAGCCCTCCCGGTCGGTCACGGCGAGGAGCGCGGACCGGTCGGTCCAGGCGAGGTGGGCGATCTGGTGGGCGACGCTCCAGCCGGCGGCGGGCGTGGCCAGCGCCCACTGCCCGGCGTCCAGACCGGCCACCAGCCGGTCGAGTTCGTCGCTTTCCTCGCGCAGATCGTCGTAGACGGGCGTCGGATCGGACATGGGGGGAGCATGGCAGCGCCGTAAAAAACAATCAAGCGTGCTTGCATGAATTTATGGAGGGCGGCGTGGCGCCGGTGCGCCGCGCCCTCCGGTGAGCTCGGAGCTCAGGCGTCCACCGGCGGCAGCGGCCGCTTCCCCCGGCCCACCTGGGTGCGTACCGCGCCCATGCTGGCCGCGATGACCAGGGCGATGGCGACGGCCTGGGTCGAGGTGAGGGTTTGGCCGAGGACCAGGAAACCGGCGGTGGCGGCGATGGCCGGCTCCAGACTCATCATGACGGCGAAGGTGGAGGCGGGCAGGCGGCGCAGGGCGAGCAGTTCGAGGGTGTACGGCAGTACGGAGGACAGCACCGCCACCGCCGCGCCGAGCCCGAACGTCACCGGGTCGGCGAGTTTCACACCCGACTCCACGATGCCCAGCGGCATGAACAGCACCGCGCCGACCGCCATCGCCAGCGCCAGCCCGTCGGCCTGCGGGAAGCGCCGGCCGGTGCGCGCGCTGAAGACGATGTACGCCGCCCACATCGCGCCCGCGCCCAGCGCGAAGGCCACACCGGCGGCGTTCAGGCTGCCGAAGCCGCCGCCGCTCAGCAGGAAGACACCCGCCAGGGCGAGCCCCGCCCAGACGAGGTTGAGCGCGCGGCGGGAGGCCACGACCGACAGGGCCAGCGGGCCGAGCACCTCCAGTGTGACCGCCGGGCCGAGCGGGATGCGGGCGACGGACTGGTAGAAGAGGCCGTTCATCGCGGCCATCGCGATGCCGAAGACGACGACCGTGCCCCAGTCGGCGCGCGAGTGGCCGCGCAGCCGCGGCCTGCAGACCAGCAGCAGGACGATCGCCGCGACCAGCAACCGCAGGGTGACGACGCCCAGTGCGCCCGCCCTCGGCATCAGCGTCACGGCCAGCGCGCCGCCGAACTGCACCGACAGCCCGCCCGCCAGCACCAGGCCCACGGGCCCCAGGGAGCCGAAACGGCCCGGCCCGCCGGACGGGGGCGCGGACGCGGGCGCGGGGTCCGGTACCGCGGCGGCCGGGGCCGGCGAGGAGGGGGCGGCGGCGCGGGAGGTGCTGGGGGTGCTCACGGGGCGGTCCAGGGCTGGCTCGGGGAGTGGGTGCGGGGCGCGCGCGTCCAGCGCGGTGTACTTCTGCGTCCAGGGTAATGGACTGCCGTCAGGTGCGTGAAGCCCTTATACAACTGACTCCGACCCCGGCGGCTCAGTACGTTCCGTACCGCGACTCGTACGGGTGGCGGCCGTACCGGCCGCCCGTCCGTACCGGCCGCCCGGGGAATCGGTTCACGGCGCTGGGTGTTCCCCGGCGAAGCTGTCAGCCGCCTTGGCGCCGGGGAGGGCGCGGGTCCTCGTCGAGCGCCTGCGCCAGCACCTCCGCCAGGTGCCGCCCCCGTACGTCCGCCAGCTGCTCCAGTTGCGTACGGCAGGAGTAGCCGTCCGCGAGGATCACCGTGCCCTCGGCGGACCGGCGGACCGACGGCAGGAGCTGTTCCTCGGCGCAGGCCGTGGAGACCTCCCAGTGGCCCTTCTCGAAGCCGAAGTCGCCGGCCAGACCGCAGCAGCCGCCGGACAGCTCGCCGGTCAGGCCCGCCGCCGCGCGCAGTCGCCGGTCGGCCGCGTCGCCGAGTACGGCGTGCTGATGGCAGTGGGTCTGGCCGGCCACCGGACGGTCCAGGCGGGGCGGCCGCCAGCCGGGGGCCTGCCGCTCCAGGGTCTCGGCGAAGGTCAGGACGCGGTCGGCCAGCAGCCGTGCGCGCGGGTCGCCGGGCAGCAGGTCCGGCAGGTCGGTGCGCAGCGCGGCGGCGCAGCTCGGCTCCAGGACGACCACCGGGGCGCCCGCCTCCAGCACCGGTTCCATCAGGTCCAGGGTGCGCCGCAGCACCGCGCGGGCACGGTCGAGCTGGCCGGTGGAGACGTACGTCAGTCCGCAGCAGACCCGGCCCCGGCCGCGCAGTACGGACACCGGGTCGAGGACCCGGCTCCTGCCGTCGCCCACGGGGGGCCGGCGCAGGCGCAGGGTGGGCGGCAGCGCCACCCGCAGCCCGGCCGCCTCCAGCACCCGCACGGCCGCGCGCCCCACGGCGGGTGACAGGTGCTCGGTAAAGGTGTCGGGCCACAGAACGACCAGCCCGCCGGCGCCGCCGGTCCCGGCCCGGTGGCCGGGCTCCTCCCCGCGCGGCCCCCGCCTCCGGCGCCACCAGCGGGTGAACGGCTCCGGTGCCAGACGCGGTATCCCTCTTTCGGGTGCGATCCCGGCCAGCCGCCGGGCCGCTGCCGCGAGCGGCCGTGCGGCGCTCAGCGCGTTGACGGCCGGCGCGGTCCGGGTACGCGCCACCCACCGCAACCACACCGGGAGCCACCCCAGCGCGTAGTGCGCGGCCGGGCGGCGCCGGCCGGCGTAGTGGTGGTGCAGGAACTCCGCCTTGTACGTGGCCATGTCGACCCCGACCGGGCAGTCGGAGCGGCAGCCCTTGCAGGACAGGCACAGGTCGAGCGCGTCGCGGACCTCCGTGGACCGCCAGCCGCCGGTGATCACCTCGCCGGCGAGCATCTCGTGCAGCAGCCGGGCACGTCCGCGCGTGGAGTGCTCCTCCGCGCCGGTCACGCGGAAGGAGGGGCACATCACGCCCGCGCCCGGGGCGTGGACCGTACGGCACTTGGCCACGCCGACGCACCGGCGCACGGCCGCCGCGAAGTCCCCGCCGTCGGCCGGGTAGCCGAAGGCCACCTCGACCGGCTCGCGGGGCAGCACGGAGAAGCGCAGGTTCGAGTCGAGGGGGGCCGGGCGGACCAGCATCCCCGGATTGAGCAGGTCGTCCGGGTCCCACACCGCCTTGGCCCGCTCGAACAGGGCGACCAGCTCGGCCCCGTACATCCTCGGCAGCAGTTCGGCGCGTGCCTGCCCGTCGCCGTGCTCCCCGGAGAGCGAACCCCCGTGCGCCACCACCAGGTCCGCGAGCTCCTCGGAGAACCGCCGGAAGCGGGCGGTCCCGGCCGGGGTCAGCAGGTCGAAGTCGACGCGGACGTGGACGCAGCCGTCCCCGAAGTGCCCGTACGGCGTGCCGCGCAGCCCGTGCCCGGCCAGCAGGGCCCGGAAGTCCCGCAGATACGCGCCCAGCCGGGCCGGCGGCACCGCGCAGTCCTCCCAGCCGGGCCACGCCTCGCTGCCGTCCGGCATCCGTGTCGCCGTGCCGCTCGCGTCCTCCCGGATCCGCCACAGGGCGCGCTGCGCGACGGCGTCCGTGACCACCACCGCGTCCACGGCTTCGGCCGCCCGCACGACACCCTCCGCACGCGCGTGTGCCTCGGCCGCCGAGTCACCGCCCGCCTCGACGAACAGCCAGGCGTCCCCGCGCGGAAGCCCCGCCGAGACGGACGGCACCAGGTCCCGGGCCATCCCCTCCACCGTCAGCGGCCCGAGCGGCAGCAGTCCGGCCGCCGCCTCGGCCGCGGCGCCCTCGTCGGCGTACCCCAGCACGGCCAGGGCCCGGGCGGGAGGCGTCTCCACCAGTCGTACGACCGCCTCGGTCAGCACGCCCAGGGTGCTCTCCGAGCCGCAGAAGGACCGCGCCACGTCGGCGCCCTTCTCGGGCAGGAGGGCGTCCAGCGCGTACCCGGAGATGCGGCGGGGCAGCTCGGGGAAGCCCGTCCGCAGCCGCGCCAGCTCCCCCTCCGCCAGCGCGCGCAGCCCGTCCGGGGCCCCGGCCCACCCCTGCCCGAGCCGCAGCCGCCGACCGCGCGCGGTGACCACGGACAGCTCCCGCACGCTGTCCGCGGTGGTCCCCCAGGCGACCGAGTGGGAGCCGCAGGAGTTGTTGCCGATCATCCCGCCGAGCGTGCAGCGGCTGTGCGTGGACGGGTCGGGACCGAAGCGCAGCCCGTGCGGGGCGGCGGCCTCCTGGAGCCGGTCGAGGACCAGGCCCGGCTGGACGACGGCCGTGCGCGCGTCCGGGTCGAGGGCGAGCAGCCGGTCCATGTGCCGGGTGAAGTCCAGGACGACTCCCGTCCCGGTGGCCTGCCCCGCGATCGACGTGCCCCCGCCACGCGCCACCACCGGCACCCCGTGCGTGCGGCACACCTCCAGCACGGCCGCCACGTCGTCGGCGTCCCGCGGCGCCACCACGCCCAGCGGGACCCGCCGGTAGTTGGAGGCGTCCATGGTGACCAGCGCCCGCGCGGTGACGCCGAAGTCGACGTCACCGCCCGTCAGGGCCCGGCGAAGCTCACGCGCCAGGCCGTCGGCGTCGACGTCGGCGTCGGCGTGGCTCGCGCGGTCCGCGAGGTTCCCGTCGCTCGAGAGATCGGTCATGCGTCCAGGATGCATCCGACCACTGACAGTGACGACGGCGAGGGCAGGGCTCGTAGCTCCGGACAGGGCCGCCGTCCGGCGGGACTCGTCTCATCGGACGGGACGCGTTTCCGTCCGGTTTCGCCGAAGAGATACCCTCCGGCTCGTGGCTGAGATCCAGATTCCTGACGACATCAAGCCCGCGGACGGCCGTTTCGGCGCGGGTCCCTCCAAGGTGCGGACGGAGGCGCTGGACGCCCTCGCCGCGACGGGCAAGTCCCTGCTCGGCACGTCCCACCGCCAGGCCCCGGTCAAGAACCTGGTCGGCAAGGTGCGCGAGGGCATCGGCCAGTTGTTCCGGCTCCCCGACGGCTACGAGGTCGTGCTCGGCAACGGCGGCTCCACCGCGTTCTGGGACATCGCGACGCACGGCCTGATCGAGAACAGGTCGCAGCACCTCACCTTCGGCGAGTTCAGCTCGAAGTTCGCCAAGGCCTCCAAGCTCGCCCCGTGGCTCGCCGAGCCGGACGTCATCTCCGCCGACCCCGGCACGCACCCCGAGCCGGCCGCCCGCGAGGGCGTCGACGTGTACGCCTTCACCCACAACGAGACCTCGACCGGTGTCGCCATGCCCATCAAGCGCGTGGCCGGCGCCGACGAGGGCGCCCTGGTCCTGGTCGACGCCACCTCCGGCGCGGGCGGCCTCCCGGTCGACGTCGCCGAGACCGACGTCTACTACTTCGCCCCGCAGAAGTCCTTCGCCTCCGACGGCGGCCTGTGGATCGGCGTGTTCTCCCCGGCCGCGATCGAGCGCGCCGAGCGCGTCCACGCGTCCGGCCGCCACATCCCGGAGTTCTTCAGCCTGCCCACGGCGATCGACAACTCCCGCAAGAACCAGACGTACAACACCCCGGCGCTGGCCACCCTCTTCCTGCTCAACGAGCAGCTGGAGTGGATCAACGGCCAGGGCGGCCTGGACTGGGCCACCGCCCGCACCAAGGACTCCTCGTCGCGCCTGTACTCCTGGGCGGAGGAGTCGAAGTACGCCACCCCGTTCGTCGCCGACCCGGCCAAGCGCTCGCGGGTGATCGGCACGATCGACTTCTCCGACGAGATCGACGCCGCCGCCGTCGCCAAGGTGCTGCGCGCCAACGGCATCGTCGACACCGAGCCCTACCGCAAGCTCGGCCGCAACCAGCTCCGCATCGCGATGTTCCCGGCGATCGACCCGGCGGACGTCGAGGCGTTGACGAAGTGCGTCGACTACGTCATCGAGAAGCTGTAGTCGCCCTCTCTCCGCTCGGACGAGCGAAGTGCGGGGTGGCTGGGGGCGATTGCACCGCCCCCAGCCACCCCGCCTTCACGTCACCACGTTCGCCGCCGGTCCGTCGCGGACAACTCACCGCACCGCCACGACGACAAGACCAGGATCCGGCAATTCCGTCGGCACGGCGTCGCCGTACCCGCCGAACGGCTCGAGTGGGGCGGAGACGTGTCGCTGGGGTTCCACCTCGAACGCCCCGCCTACCTCTGCCTGGCCCTGGTGACCTGCGCTCCCAACCGCGCGCGTCCAAACCTGCCGTGCCCCTTGGGCGAGGCCCCGTCAGCCGCGGCGCCTGAGTCGCCGTAGGCCGAAGACCGCGAGGGCCGCGAGGACCACGGCCACCGCGCCCGTCTTCAGGCCGCCGTCCAGGCCGCCGCCGCGCTTCGCGCTCTCGCCGGACGCCTGGGAACCGCCGCCGCCCGAGGGCGACTTGGCGCCGCCGGCGCCGCCGGGGGCGTCCTTGGCCTGTACGGGGCTGTCGGCGCCCTCGCTGCCGTAGAGCAGCTTCCTGCCGTCGATCGTGTACGTGACCGACTCGCCCTGACCCTGGAGCGGGACGTCGAGGGTGCCCTCGCGTTTGATCCGGCCGCCGTTCCAGTCGTAGTAGATGCCGCCGAAGTAGCCGCGCACGGCGAGCTGGGTGCCGTCCGGTGAGAAGGCGGCGTCGGTGGCCCAGAGGTCGACCGGGGCGATCGGGCGGAAGATGTTGGCGCCCGTGGCGGACAGATGGGCCGGGCCCTCGAAGAGGTGTCCGCCGTTCTCGTTCTTGTCGATGATGTAGACCCGGCCGGTCTTGGGGTGCACGACCAGGGACTCGGCGTTGCGGGCGCCGTCCGAGTACTTCACCACGTACTGCGTGGCCCGGATCGTCTGGTCCTTGAGGACCTTGGGCTCGGGCAGCTTGTAGATCCAGACGTAGGGCCAGGTGCCGCCCAGGTTGTCGCCGATGTCGCCGACGTAGATCTGGTTGCCGGGGCCCATGGAGATGGCCTCGGCGTCACGGGGCTTGCCGATCCCGCTGAGGGTGACCGTGGCGACCGTCTTCCCGGTCCTGCCGTCGACGGCGTAGATCTGGGGGCCGTAGCCGCTGTCGTTGTGGGTCCAGTAGATGCCGGGGTGCAGACGGGAGGCGGCCAGGCCGCTGGACTCCTTGATCCGGGGGTCCTCGATCGTGAAGCCGCCGTCCCCGCCGACGCCGTCGGCACGGGCGCCACGGGCGGCGGAACCAGCACTCGCACCGGCAGCGGCATCGGCGCTTGCACTGGCGGTCGTGGCGGGCGCGGCGAAGGCGCTCACGAGGAGGGCCCCGGCGAGGAGGGCGAGCGGTCGGCACATCCCTCAAGCCTGCCATCCCCGGCCGGGGTTCACTCGGCGTGGTGGGCCTCACATCGCACGCGGGGCCGTGATCGTCCATCATGAGCGGATGCTCAGGTTCATGCCCGTCGGTGACTCCATGACGATCGGCAGCGCGGGCGAACACACGTGGCGCTACCGGCTGTGGCAGCACCTGCGTGACACCTACGGCGGCCCGTTCACCCTCGTCGGCCCGCGCGAGACGCTGTACGACAAGGCGACGGACGCCCCCACGTCGAACGAGTACGCCGACGCCGACCCCGCCTTCCCGCGCGCCCACCTGGCCGGCTGGGGCGAGGGCTGGGGACACATGGCCCCGCTGATCGGCGACGCGGTGCGCGAGTGCCGCGCCGACGTGCTCCTGGTCTCGCTCGGCCTGATCGACCTGGGCTTCTACACCAACGCCGAGCAGACGGCGGAGAACGTGCGCGCGTTCGTGGCGGCGGCCAGGCAGGCCAACGCGCGCGTGCGGATGGTCGTGCTCCCGGTGATACCGAACGTCCGCGCCGAGGCCGACCCGCCCTTCGCCGCCCAGGTGACCCTCTTCAACGAACTGCTGGCCAAAACGATCGCCGACCTGGACGAGCCGCGCTCCCCCCTGCTGCTGGCGTCCCCGCCGCCCACGTACGACATCCACTCGGACACCTACGACGGCACCCACCCGAACACGAGCGGCGAACACAAGATCGCCGCCACCTTCGCGGACGCCATGCACCAGGCGTGGGGATTCGGACGTCCGTACACGGCCGGAACAAACTGACCGGTTTCCGGCGCAAGCTGGTCACCGTGCGTATCGTTGTACCGCGCGGCTGCACCCGTTCGTGGACAGCCGGGGAGGAGCGCGACCGTGACCGTCCTCGAAGACAGGATCGAGATGGCCGACGCCGAGACCAACGCCGAGCGTCTGGACGAGTGGTTCGAGCGGCTCGAGCGGATGCCCGTCCCCGAAGGGTTCAGGGTCGAGATCGTCGGGGGCAACGTTTTCATGACGCCACAGCGGGACACTCACTGGCAGATCATCCGCATGTTCTTCTGGGCCATCGAGGACAGGTTCGGGAGGAAGGCCAAGATCTTCTCTGACGTCCGCATCGACTTCCCGGGCCACCAGAACGGCTTCTGCCCCGATGTCGCCCTGCTCAGGGACTCGGCCAAGAAGGACGACAGAGGCCATTGGCGCTACGAGGACGTCCAGTTCGTCGCGGAGGTGATCTCCGAGGGGACGGCCGCCAACGACTACGGCCCCAAGCGAACCGCCTACGCCGAGGCCGGAGTCCCCGTCTACGTCATCGCCGACCCCTACCAGGGCCGGTGCCACGTCTACACGGACCCGAAGGACGGCGACTACGCCGATCCGACGAAAGTCGACTTCGGCACCGACATCGACCTCACCGGCACCGTCGTCGATCTCGTCCTCAAGACCGACGAGTTCCCCCGCGACTGACCGCCGTCCCCGGCGTCGCCAAGTGCCCTTGCCTCGAGTGCGCTCCAGGACGTTGGGTTGGGGAGCATGGAGTACACACAGCTCGGACGCACGGGTCTCAAGGTCAGCAGGCTCGTTCTCGGCACGATGAACTTCGGTCCGCAGACCGACGAGGCGGACAGTCACGCGATCATGGACGCGGCGCTGGACGCCGGGATCAACTTCTTCGACACCGCCAACGTGTACGGCTGGGGCGAGAACAAGGGCCGTACCGAGTCCATCATCGGCAACTGGTTCGCCAAGGGCGGCGACCGGCGCGACAAGGTCGTCATCGCCACCAAGGTGTACGGCAACATGTCGCCGGACAACTCCTCCGTCTGGCCCAACCACGACAAGCTGTCCGCGGTGAACATCCGGCGGGCCGTGGACGCGAGCCTCAAGCGGCTGCAAACCGACCACATCGACCTCTACCAGTTCCACCACATCGACCGCGCCACCGGCTTCGACGAGATCTGGCAGGCCATCGACGTCCTGGTCCAGCAGGGCAAGATCCTCTACGTCGGCTCCTCCAACTTCCCCGGCTACAAGATCGCCCAGGCCAACGAGGCCGCCGCC
>NZ_BMVJ01000009.1:172961-188223 GCF_014650655.1 Streptomyces anandii JCM 4720 | reverse complement strand
CGCCGGGGCGGGACCATCGGGCTGGTCAGCGAGCAGTGCCTCTACAACCTCGCCGAGCGGCGCGCCGAGATGGAGGTCATCCCGGCCGCGCAGGACTACGGGCTCGGGGTCATCCCCTGGTCCCCGCTGCACGGCGGGCTGCTGGGCGGTGTGCTGAAGAAGCAGGCCGAGGGCGGCCGGCGCGCCTCCGGGCGGGCCGCCGACTCCCTGAACGACCCGGCGGTGCGCACGCAGATCCAGGCCTACGAGGACCTGCTCGACAAGCACGGTCTCGAGCCGGGCGAGGCGGCCCTGGCCTGGCTGCTCACCCGGCCCGGCGTGACCGGCCCGATCGTGGGGCCGCGGACCGCAGGGCAGCTGGAGTCGGCGCTGCGGGCGGTCGAACTGGAGCTGAGCGAGGAGGTGCTGGCCGGGCTGGACGAGATCTTCCCGGGCCCGGGACCGTCCCCGGAGGCCTTCGCCTGGTGAGCGGCTGAGTCGCGCGGGTCACCGAACGGCCCCGGGCGGCCGCGCTCGGCGTCACCTGCCGAGCGCGGCCGCCAGGGCGACGACGGCGAACATCAGCACGAGCGCTACGGCCATGATCCGGTTACGGGTCTTCGGGTCCACGTCTTCGAGACTAACCGGCGCCGCCGAGCGCCCGGCGGGCGACCGCCTCGTAGCGGGGCTGCTCCCCCGGCACGCCCGACCTCGGCAGGTGGCTGCGGACGAGGACCAGCTCCTCCACGGTCCAGGTGCGCGTCCCGAAGCCCTCCAGTGCCTTCACGTACGGCCGCACGTCCACCGCGTCCCGCCCGCGGGCCACGGTCAGGTGGGCCTTGTAGCGGCGGTGCTCCCCCATCTCCACGCCGGCCTTCCGCGCCGCCGCCTCCGCACGC
This sequence comes from Streptomyces anandii JCM 4720, assembly GCF_014650655.1. Classification (GTDB taxonomy): domain Bacteria; phylum Actinomycetota; class Actinomycetes; order Streptomycetales; family Streptomycetaceae; genus Streptomyces; species Streptomyces anandii. Next base: position 187,345 of record NZ_BMVJ01000009.1, on the reverse strand, counting down.
TCGGCCAGCAGCCGCATGGTCCGCAGATCGCCCTCCGCCCCGGCCCACAGCGCCTTGCCCCGCCCGAACTGCCCGCCCCCGCGCAGGGCGAGCTCGAAGGCCGGCGTACGGCGCGCGGCCCGCCCCAGCCGCTCCTCCAGTTCCGCTACGGTCCCGTCGTCGACGTCGCCGTAGAAGGCGAGCGTGAAGTGCCACCCGGCCGGCCCGGTCCACCGCAGCCCCTCCGCCCCCGGCAGCCCCCGCAGCTCCCCGACCACCCGCTCGACCTCGAGCACGACGTCCTCCGGCGGCAGCACGGCAGCGAAGAGTCTCATGGGAACAGTCTCCCGCCACGCGTGGGCGTGACCGAATGACCGTGCGTATCGTTGTACCGCGCGGCCGCATTCGTTCATGGGGCGGCCGGGGAGGAGCGCCACGATGACCGTCCTCGAAGACAGGATCGCGATGGCCGAGAGCGACAACACGATCACGCTCGACGAGATGTTCGAGCGGCTCGAGAAGATGCCCGTCCCCGAGGGATACAAGGTCGAGGTCGTCGAGGGGACCGTCTTCATGTCGCCACAGCGGGACACCCACTGGGAAATCATTGCGGACTTCTACGACCAGTTGCGGACCAAGTACCCCCGCAAGCGCGTCAAGTCGGACGTCCGGATCGACTACCCGGGCCACCTCAACGGATTCGCGGCCGACGTGACGGTGATCGCCGAGGACGCCGGCAGGACGGAGGGGGGCCACTGGCGCTGCGAGGACGTCGAGTTCGTCGCCGAGGTCATTTCCAAGGGCACGGCGGCCAACGACTACGGCCCGAAGAAGACCGCCTACGCCAAGGCCGAAGTCCCGGTCTTCGTGATCGCCGACCCCTACCGGGGTGAGTGCGTCGTCCACACCCACCCCCGGGACGGCAAGTACGCTGTCGAGGTGAAGGCCGACTTCGGGGAGGAACTGGACCTCACCGACACGGTCGTCGGCCTCGTCCTCAAGACCGACGAGTTTCCCCGCGACTAGGTCTCCCGGGCCCACGGATCCCGGTCTTCCCGGCGCTCCCGGCCCGGCTCACGCCACGGGGGCCAGTTCCTCGCGGTGGTCCCGGGGGACGAGGTTCACCCGGGGGTGGCCTCGGTGCCAGGCGAGGGTGAGGCGGAGGCCGCCGAGGCGGGTGAGGATCAGGCCGATGACGGTGGCCGCGGCGACCGAGACGATGCCGCCGAGGGCGAAGCCGATGCGGGCGCCGTAGGCGTCGGTGACCCAGCCGACGAGCGGGGCGCCCAGGGGCGTACCGCCCATGAAGACCATCATGAACAGGGACATCACCCGTCCCCGCATGGCCGGGTCGGTGGCCATCTGCACCGCGGTGTTGGCGGTGACGTTGACGGTCATGCCGAAGACGCCGATCGGGGTCATCAGCAGCGCGAACAGCCAGTACGACGGGGCCAGCGAGGAGACGATCTCCAGCGTGCCGAAGGCGACGGCCGCCGCGATCAGCACGCGCAGCCGGGCCGTTCCGCGCCGGGCGGCGAGCAGGGCGCCGATCAGGGAGCCGATCGCCATCATCGTGTTGAACAGGCTGTAGGCGCCGGCGCCGGCGTGGAAGACGTCGTCGGCGTAGGCCGACAGCCAGACCGGGAAGTTGAAGCCGAAGGTGCCGATGAAGCCGACCAGGACGATCGGCCAGATCAGGTCGGGCCGTCCGGCGACGTAGCGCAGGCCCTCGCGGAGCTGGCCCTTGCCGCGCGGGGCGCGCTCGACGACGTGCAGCTCACGGGCGCGCATCAGCAGCAGCCCCGCGATGGGCGCGACGAAGGACAGGCCGTTGGCGAGGAACGCCCAGCCGGTGCCGACACCGGTGATCATGACGCCCGCGACGGCGGGGCCGACCAGCCGGGCGGACTGGAAGTTCGCCGAGTTCAGGCTGACCGCGTTCTGCAGCTGCCCCGGGCCGACCATCTCGGAGACGAAGGACTGGCGGGCCGGGTTGTCGACCACCGTGGCGAGGCCGACCGCGAAGGCGGCCACGTAGACGTGCCAGACCTGGACGTGTCCGGTCAGGGTGAGCGCGGCGAGCACGAGGCCGGTGACCGCCATCGACGACTGCGTGACGAGCAGCGCCGGCCGCTTGGGCAGCCGGTCGACGAGCACACCGCCGTAGAGCCCGAACAGCAGCATGGGCAGGAACTGCAGGGCGGTCGTGATGCCGACGGCGGCGGAGGAGCCGGTGAGGCTGAGCACCAGCCAGTCCTGGGCGATGCGCTGCATCCAGGTGCCGGTGTTGGAGACGACCTGGCCCAGGAAGAACAGCCGGTAGTTCCTGATGCGCAGCGAGCTGAACATCGAGGACCTGCGGGGGCCTGGGGTCGAAGGGGTGGTCGGTGCGGGGGCGGAAGCTGCTCCGGATCCCGTACTCAAAGGTTCGCCTCCTCGCGAAACGCTGCCTGATTACAGATGTGCGAGCTTCTCCAGCACGGGGGCGGCGGCGCGCAGTTTGGCCCACTCGTCCTCGTCGAGCCCTTCGACCAGGCCGGCCAGGAAGGCGTTCCGCTTGCGGCGGCTCTCCTCGAGCATGGTCACGGCCTGCTCGGTCCTGGTGACGACCTTCTGGCGCCGGTCCTCGGGGTGCGGCTCCAGCCGGACCAGCCCCTTGGCCTCGAGCAGCGCCACGATGCGGGTCATCGACGGCGGCTGCACATGCTCCTTGCGGGCGAGCTCGCCCGGGGTGGCGCTTCCGCAGTTGGCGAGGGTGCCCAGCACCGACATCTCTGTGGGGCTCAGCGACTCGTCGACGCGCTGGTGCTTGAGCCGACGGGACAGCCGCATCACGGCGGATCGCAACGAGTTCACGGCGGCAGCGTCGTCGCCATGGGTAAGGTCCGGCATGTTCTTTAGCGTAACTCATTACTCTCGCTAAGGACCACCCGGGACACGCCGCTTTGCCCGTGACCCTTGCCACGCGCGGGCCGTTCGGCACAACATCACTCAAATGGGTGATCTCGCGGCGGAACGTGACGCGACCCGCGCGGACGTGCGGCGACCCTCGACTCCATGGGGACCAGCGTGCTCAGCCTGCGCATAGACCGTGAGCTGCTCGAACGGCTCCGGCACCATGCCGCCAAAAGGGGAATGAGCGTCCAGGACTATGTCGTCCGGACGCTCATTCGCGATGACTTCGACGAGCGGTTCCAGACCGCCGTCGAGGAGACGGAGAGGTTCTACGGGGTCACCCGACCCACGTGAAACCCCACCGGGATCAGGTCAGGCCCAGGGCCGGCATCAGGTAGTAGAAGCCGAACACCGCCGCCACCACGTACATCGCCGCCGGCACCTCGCGGCCGCGGCCGGCCGCCAGACGCAGCAGGACGAAGGTGATGAAGCCCATGCCGATGCCGTTGGTGATCGAGTAGGTGAACGGCATCATCACCATGGTGACGAAGGCCGGCATCGCGATCGTGTAGTCGGACCAGTCGATCTCCCGCACCGAGCCGGCCAGGATCAGGAAGCCCACCGCGAGCAGCGCCGGGGTGGCCGCCTGGGACGGGACCATGGTGGCGACCGGGGTCAGGAACAGCGCCACGGCGAACAGCGCGCCGGTCACGACGTTGGCGAAGCCCGTGCGGGCGCCCTCACCGACGCCCGCGGTCGACTCCACGAAGCAGGTGGTGGCCGAGGAGGAGCTGGCGCCGCCGGCCGCGACGGCGATGCCGTCGACGAAGAGGACCTTGTTGATGCCGGGCATCTGCCCCTGGGCGTCGGTCAGCTTCGCCTCGTCGCTGATGCCCATGATCGTGCCCATGGCGTCGAAGAAGCAGGACAGCAGCACGGTGAAGACGAACAGCACGCCGGTCAGCACACCGACCTTGGCGAAGCCGCCGAACAGACTGACCTGGCCGATCAGGCCGAAGTCGGGCGTGGAGACCGGGTTGCCGGGCCACTTCGGGGTGGTCAGGCCCCAGGAGGGCACCTTGGCGACGGCGTTGACGACGACACCGAGGACGGTCATCGCGACGATCGAGATCAGGATCGCCCCGGGCACCTTGCGCACGATCAGCGCCAGGGTGAGCAGCGCGCCCAGCACGAAGACCAGGACCGGCCAGCCGTTGAGGTGGCCGTCGGCGCCGAGCTGGAGCGGGACGGTGGTGTGCGCCACGTCCGGGATCCGGGAGACGAAGCCGGAGTCGACCAGGCCGATCAGCATGATGAACAGGCCGATGCCGATGGAGATGCCCTTGCGCAGGCCGAGCGGCACCGCGTTCATGACCCGCTCCCGCAGACCGGTGGCGACCAGCAGCATCACCACGAAGCCGGCGAGCACGACCATGCCCATCGCGTCCGGCCAGGACATGCGCGGGGCGAGCTGGAGCGCGACCACGGTGTTGACGCCGAGTCCGGCGGCGAGCGCGATGGGCACGTTGCCGATGACGCCCATGAGCAGCGTGGTGAACGCGGCGGTCACGGCGGTGGCGGTGACCAGCTGGCCGCTGTTCAGCTGATGCCCGTACATGTCCTTCGCGCTGCTCAGGATGATCGGGTTCAGCACGATGATGTAGGCCATCGCGAAGAAGGTGGCGAAACCGCCGCGGATCTCCCGGGACAGCGTGCTGCCGCGTTCGGAGATCTTGAAGTAGCGGTCGAGTGCGCCGTACGCGGGCGGCGTGCCCGGCTGCTCGGGGGCGGGGGCCTTGGCGGTGGCCGAGGTGGACATGCGGGTGACCTCAAGGGGGCGGGGGTAGGGGTGCCGAGGCGGGCTCTGCGGGCTTCCGTCGCGACGCCATGGATGGCCCTTGGCGTTTCATACGAACAGAAGTGGCCAGACTCAGACTGTTTCAGTATGAACATATAAAGCCGAAAAGGCTATCTCCGCGCGTAGACCTTCCATGGGAGCCACGACCGCTCCGCTCCCGCCGCAACCCCGCAAGGGCCGACGGCGGCGAAGGCTCTCCCCACCGGGGACGTAAGCTGAGGCCCATGGCGAAGTGGACTCCCACGCACGAGGCGCCGGAGCCCCTGGAGGGCCCCGTGGTCGCCACCATCACCGGCGGCACGATCGTCTGGTTCGTCCTCTTCCTGGTCCAGCTCCCCTTCTACGGCTGGTTCTCCGACCACGGCCACACCTGGTGGGTGTGGACCTGCCTGGCCGGCGGCGGCCTGGGCCTGATCGGCGTCTGGTACGTCCGCAGGCGCGACGCCGCGATCAAGCGGGCCGCCGCCACCGAAGCGCCCTCCGCCGAGAAGACACCGGCCGAGTAGGCGACGCCCGAGCCGGCACACCGGCGCACCGGCGCCGGGGCAAGCAGCCCCCGTACACGACCCGTACGACGCCTAGGACGCCTACGACCCATACGGCCCGTACGACCCGTACAACCTCCGCAGGACACCGCCCCGCGGCCCGCTCCTCCCCAGGTCGGATCTTCGCCCCGCTCGACGGGTCAAGCCGCATCGGGCCACGTACCGTCGAATGCATGACCCATGTCGACGCGGGCGCAGAGCTGGACCCGGTGCACCCCGTGCCCTGTCCGCCGGTCCGGGCGGACGGCCTGACCCACGCCGAGGTCGCGGAGCGCGTCGCCCGCGGCCAGGTCAACGACGTGCCGGTGCGCAGCAGCCGCTCCCTCGCCGAGATCGTCCGCGCGAACGTCTTCACCCGCTTCAACGCGATCATCGGCGTGCTCTGGCTGATCACGCTGTTCGTCGCGCCGATCCAGGACAGCCTGTTCGGCTTCGTGATCCTCGCCAACACCGGCATCGGCATCATCCAGGAGTGGCGGGCCAAGCAGACCCTGGACTCCCTCGCCGTGATCGGCGAGGCCCGCCCCACCGTGCGCCGCGACGGCAACGCCACCGAGATCGGCACCTCGGAGATCGTCCTCGACGACGTCATCGAGATCGGGCCGGGCGACAAGGTGGTCGTGGACGGCATCTGCGTGGAGGCCGACGGCCTGGAGATCGACGAGTCGCTGCTCACCGGTGAGGCCGACCCGGTCGTCAAGCGGCGCGGCGACCACGTGATGTCCGGCAGCTTCGTCGTCGCGGGCGGCGGCGCCTTCCGCGCGTCCAGGGTGGGCCGCGAGGCCTACGCCGCCCAGCTCGCCGAGGAGGCCTCCCGCTTCACCCTCGTCCACTCCGAGCTGCGCTCGGGCATCTCCACCATCCTCAAGTACGTGACGTGGATGATGGTCCCGACCGCGATCGGCCTGGTCATCAGCCAGCTGGTCGTCAAGCACGGCGGCCTGAAGGAGTCCGTGGCCCGCACGGTCGGCGGCATCGTCCCGATGGTGCCCGAGGGCCTGGTGCTGCTGACCTCGGTCGCCTTCGCGATCGGTGTGATCCGGCTGGGCCGCAAACAGTGCCTGGTCCAGGAGCTGCCCGCGATCGAGGGCCTGGCCCGCGTCGACACGGTCTGCCTGGACAAGACCGGCACCCTCACCGAGGGCGGCATGGACGTCACCGAGCTGCGCACCCTCGACGGCTACGACGAGTCCTACATACGCAAGGTGCTCGGCGCCCTCGGCGAGTCCGACCCGCGCCCCAACGCCTCCCTCCAGGCGATCATCGACTCCTGCCCGGACAGCGAGGAGTGGCGCTGCGTGGAGTCGCTGCCCTTCTCCTCCGCCCGCAAGTACAGCGGCGCGAGCTTCAGCGAGGGCGACGGCGAGTCCAGTACGTGGCTGCTGGGCGCCCCGGACGTGCTGCTGGACGGGGACTCGCCCACCCTCGCCGAGACCGGCCGGCTGAACGAGCAGGGCCTGCGCGTACTGCTGCTGGCCCGCACCGCCCACGACCTGGACGCCCCGGACGTCGCCGGGACCGTCACGCCCGCCGCCCTCGTCGTCCTGGAGCAGCGGCTGCGCCCGGACGCGGCGGACACCCTGGACTTCTTCGCCCGGCAGAACGTCCGCGCCAAGGTCATCTCCGGCGACAACGCGGTGTCGGTGGGCGCGGTCGCCGCCAAGGTCGGCCTGACCGGCACCGCCGTCGACGCGCGCCGGCTGCCCGCCGAGCGGGAGGCCATGGCGCGGGAGCTGGAGGACGGCACGGTCTTCGGGCGGGTCACCCCGCAGCAGAAGCGGGACATGGTGGGCGCGCTGCAGTCGCGCGGGCACACGGTCGCGATGACCGGGGACGGCGTGAACGACGTGCTCGCCCTGAAGGACGCCGACATCGGCGTGTCGATGGGCTCCGGCTCGGAGGCCACCCGGGCGGTCGCCCAGATCGTGCTGCTGAACAACAACTTCGCCGCGCTGCCGTCGGTGGTCGCCGAGGGGCGGCGGGTGATCGGCAACATCACCCGGGTCGCGACCCTGTTCCTGGTCAAGACGGTCTACTCGGTGCTGCTGGCGCTGCTGGTGGTGTTCTCGCAGGTCGAGTACCCCTTCCTGCCCCGGCACCTGACCCTGCTGTCCACCCTCACCATCGGCGTGCCGGCCTTCTTCCTGGCCCTCGCCCCGAACACCGAGCGGGCCCGGCCGCACTTCGTGCGCCGCGTCATGCGCTACTCGCTGCCGGGCGGAGTGGTGGCGGCGGTGGCGACCTTCGTGACGTATCTGATCGCCCGCCACCACTACACCGGCGCGGACAGTCTCGACGCCGAGACCAGCGCGGCGACGCTCACCCTGTTCCTGGTGTCGATGTGGGTGCTGGCGATCATCGCCCGCCCCTACACCTGGTGGCGGGCCGCCCTGGTCGCGGCGATGGGCGCGGCCTTCGTGGGGGTGCTGGCCGTGCCGGCGCTGCAGTCCTTCTTCGCACTCGAACTGGTGGGGACGGCCATGCCCTGGCTCGCGGTGGGCATCGCCGTCGTGGCGTCGGCCGTCCTGGAACTGCTGTGGAAGTGGGTCGACCGCCGCTTCCCCGCCTAGGGCACGCCTGCGGCGTCCGCCTACCGGACGTCGACGCGGTCACCCGTGGCGCTGACCGCCGAGGTGGTCGAGGTGCGGGCGAAGGCGTAGCGGAAGGTGCCGTCGACGGAGGTGCCGAGGTCGCCACTCGTCCGTGCCGGACCGGGGATGGCGCGGCCCTCCGGCGGCCCGGTGCTCGGCTTCCCGGCGCCCTCCTGCCCGGACCCCTCCGCAACAGCCGCTTCCCCAGGGGGAGCCCTCGTGGTCCGGCGGACAGCGGCAGTCTCCGCTACAAACCTGAGGCAACGCGCAGGCGTCCCGGTGCGGCAGGAGCCCTGTCCGTGGCCCGCTCGGTGCACGGAGGCGTACCCCTGCCGCGCGTGCTCCCGCCGGGCAGCGCGGTACCTTCGGGGCACACGCCCAGGAGGAGAGTGAACGTGAGCATGTTGGTGCAGCCGTCCGCCGGGGGCGATCCGTTCGGGACCGCGCGTCTGCGGCGCGGTGTGCTGGACGCCTGGGCGACCAGCCCGGCCCGGTTCCGTGAGGATGCCAACGCCGAGGAGGACCTGGTCCTCGGCGGCTACCGGGACCGGCTCGTGGTGGAGCTGGCGCAGAACGCCGCCGACGCGGCCGCCCGCGCGGGCGTGCCCGGTCGGCTGCGCCTGACCCTGCGCGACGGCGTCCTCGTCGCCGCCAACACCGGCGCCCCGCTGGACGCGGCCGGTGTGGAGTCGCTGTCCACCCTGCGCGCCTCCGCCAAGCGTGAGGCCACCGGCTCCGAGGTGACGTCCGTGGGCCGGTTCGGCGTCGGATTCGCCGCCGTGCTCGCCGTCACCGACGAGCCCGCCGTCGTCGGCAGGCACGGCGGGGTCCGCTGGTCCCTGGCCGAGGCCCGGGGCCTGGCCGGGGAGACCGCGCGGCACAGCCCCGGACTCGGTGACGAGATCCGCCGCCGGGACGGTCACGTCCCGCTGCTGAGGCTGCCGTTCGCGGCCGAGGGCACGGCCCCCGACCCGTACGACACGGTCGTCATCCTGCCGCTGCGGGACACCGCCGCCGCCGACCTCGCCGAGCGGCTGCTGCACGCCGTGGACGACGCGCTGCTGCTCGCCCTGCCGGGCCTCGAAGAGGTCGTCGTCGAGATCGGCGGCGACGCCCCCCGCACCCTGCGCCGCCGCGCCGAGGGCGCCCTGACCGTGGTCGAGGACACCCGCGAGGGCGAGACACGGTGGCGTACGGCCGCCGCACACGGGCCGCTCACGCCCGAACTCCTCGCCGACCGCCCGGTCGAGGAGCGGCTGCGCCCGTACTGGTCGGTGACCTGGGCCGTTCCCGTCGACGCCGACGGCGCCCCGGGCCGCCCCCGCACCAGCCCGGTCCTGCACGCGCCCACGCCGAGCGACGAGCCCCTCGGTGTGCCCGCGCTGCTCATCGCGTCGTTCCCGCTGGACACCACCCGCCGGCACACCGCGCCGGGTCCGCTCACCGACTTCCTGGTGCAGCGCGCGGCCGACGCCTACGCCGGGCTCCTCGCCGACTGGCGCCCGGTGACCGAGGGAGTCATCGGCCTGGTGCCTGGCCCGCTGGGCAAGGGCGAGCTGGACGGCGCCCTGCGCCGGGCCGTACTCGACCGGCTGCCGCGCACCTCCTTCCTGCCGCCCGCCGCCGCACCCCACGGGCACGGCCCCGACGAGGCCCCGGACGACCTGCCCGAGTCGCTGCGCCCGCGTGACGCCGAGGTGGTGGAGGGCGCGGGCGCCGAGACGGTGCGGGTCCTGGCGGAGGTGCTGCCGACCCTGCTGCCGGCCGGGCTGGAGCGGCGCGCGGAGCTGCGCACGCTGGGCGTGGCACGGCTGCCGCTGACCGACGCGATCGACCGGCTGGCCGGGCTGGAGAAGGCGCCGGCCTGGTGGCGGCGGCTGTACGACAGCCTCGCGGGCGTCGACCCCGACCGGCTCTCCGGCCTGCCGGTGCCGCTGGCCGACAGCCGTACGACCATCGGCCCCCGCCAGGTCCTGCTGCCGACGCCTCAGACCGGGACTGCCACGGGCGCCACCCCCTTCGACGCGGAGGTGCTGGCCCGGCTCGGGCTGAAGGTCGCCCACCCGGACGCCGCCCACCCGATCCTGGAGAAGCTGGGCGCGCTGCCCGCGACCCCGCGCGCGGTGCTCACCACCCCGCAGGTGCGGGCCGCGGTCGCCGCCTCCCTCGACGAGGACGCCGGCGGCTGGGACGAGGACACCCCGGACGCAGAGGAACTCGCCGACACCGTCCTCGCCCTGGTCCGGGACGCGAACCTGGAACCGGGCGACGAGCCCTGGCTCGGCGCGCTCGCGCTGCCCGACGAGGACGGCGAACTCGCCCCGGCCGGCGAACTGGTCTTCCCCGGCGGCCCGTTCGCGAGCGTGATGCGCGAGGACGAACTGCCCGCGGTGGACCGGGAACTGGCCGAGAGGTGGGGCGAGCAGCCGCTCGCCGCCTGCGGGGTGCTCGTGGACTTCGCGCTCGTACGGGCCACCGACGTCGTCCTCGACCCCGACGAACTGGAGCCCCGTGAGGGGGACTTCCCCCAGCCCGACGACCCCGGGCTGCTCGACGCGGTGGACGTGTGGTGCGAGGACGTGCTCGACCGCTTCCCGGACACGCCCGTGCCGCCGGTCGCCACCGAGGTCGTCGCCGTGCGCGACCTGGACCTCGTCGACGACGACCAGTGGCCGCGCGCCCTCGCCCTGCTCGCCCGGCCGCCGCTGCGGGACGCGCTCACCCAGCCGGTGCGCATCCTGCTGCCCGACGGCACCCACGAGGTGGTACGGCCCTACACCGCCTGGTGGCTGCGCGGGCACCCGGTGCTCGGCGGCCGCCGCCCGGCCGGTCTGCGCGCCGCCGGTTCCGACCCGCTGCTGCGCGGCCTGTACGACGAGGCCGACGCCACCGGATTCGAGGACGAGCAGGTGCTGCGGGCGCTGGGTGTGCGCACCTCGGTGGCCGCGCTGCTCGACGAGCCGGGCGGGGCCGCCGAACTGCTCGACCGGCTGGCCGATCCCGCGCGCCCGGTCACGGCCGCCCAACTGCACGCCCTGTACGGGGCGCTGGCGGTGCTGGACCCCGACCGGGTGACGCTGCCCGACGACCTGCGGGCCGTGGTCGACGGCCGGGTGAAGGTGGTGGACGCGGCCGAGGCGGTGGTGTGCGACTCCCCGGACCTGCTGCCCTTCACCGCCGGTGTGCCGCTGCTGCCGGTGCGGCCGGCGCTGGCGGCGGAGCTGGCGGAGCTGTTCCAGGTGCGGCGGCTGAGCGAGTCGGTCGCCGGTTCGGTGGACTCCGCGGGCACCGAGCACGACGTACCCGAGCCGGTGGGGGTGCTGCTCGGCCCGCGCACCCCGCGGACGTACGTCGAGCACGAGGAGCTGGTCGTCGACGGCACCGAGCTGGACTGGCGCCTGACCTCGGACGGCGTCCTGCACGCGGCCACCCTCGAGGGCGTCGCCGCCGGTCTCGCCTGGGCGTCGGGCCAGTGGCCGCGACGCTTCGAGGTCGCCGCCCTGCTGGAGGACCCGTCCCGCACGGAGGAACTGGCCCGGGACCGTTGGTTCGACTAGGGCCGGCCGTCACCAGCTGCTTGCGGCGGTCAGGAGCCGCTTCCCGCTCAAGCGGTGGGGAGGGTGGGGACGGCGACCCCTCCCCACCCTTTCGTGCCGGTTGGCGTGATCTGTACCAAGCGCCTACGAGTGGCCGAGCTCGGCCGTCTCGTCGTCGGAGACGGGGACCGAGCCCGAGTCGCGGGACGGGCGCAGCGGGAACGGGTCCACGCGGGTCTCGTCGACCACCGGCGGGGCCGGCTGTGGGGGCTTCGGCATGACGGCGGCCTCGGAGTGTCCTCCGCAGCCGTACGCCAGGGACACCACGCGGCCGTCGGCCGGGGAGAACTCGTTGGCGCACAGGCCGAAGGCCTGACCCAGCGAGCCGCCGATCGGCACCAGGAAGCCGCAGCTCACGCAGGGGGCCGGGGCGGCCTGGGCCATCGGCGTCTTCGCGCCGAACGCCTCCTCCCAGCGGTCGGCGGCGACATGCAGGCCGTAGCGGGACAGCACGCGGGCGCGGCGCATGCCCAGTTCCTCGGCGAGCGCCGCGATCGAGCCGCGCGACGGCGCCGCGGGCAGGTTCCTCGGCGGGGCCGCGGTGACCTCGGCGTCCTCCGCCTCCACCAGTTCGGCCATGTCCGCGGAGATCGCGGAGTCCGGCGCGGGCTCGTCCTCGCCGGAGAAACCGGGTTCCAGGCGGAGATCCTCGGCGTCGGTGGGGAGCAGGTCGCCCGGGCCCATGTCCCCCGGGCGCAGCCGCTCGCTCCACGGCACCCACTCGGGGGCGAGCAGCGCGTCGGGGCCGGGCAGCAGGACCGCCTCGTCCAAGGTGACGATCTTGGCGCGGGAGGCGCGGGCCACGGTCACGGCCCAGCGCCAGCCGCGGTACCCCAGTTCCTTGCACTCGAAGAAGTGTGTGACGACGCGGTCGCCCTCGGACACCAGGCCGGTGTGCTCACCGACCACGCCGGGCGCGGCCGCCTCCTCTGCTGCGGCGCGGGCGAGGTCGACGGCCTCGGCGCACAGGCGGTCGGGGGTGCGGCTTCGCGTGGTCGCTGCGCTCACAGGTATCGCTTCTCTCCTACGCCGTCTCTCGGGTGCGCCGGCCTGAAGGCGGCGGGGCGGACGGAGCGGACCTGCGGACCGCGTCGACGTACGCGCCCGATCGCGCTCGGGCGCACCCACGTCATCCATTCTGCGGTATGTCCGTAGGGCGCGCGGCCGAGAACGTTCGCCACGGCGCGCTACGCACGCTACCTTCTCGTCGGCGCTGGGCCTACACCGGTGGTGGGGTGGGTTTCCCTCCGGGGGGTTGGGGGGCTGCCCGGGTGCCCACCCACCCGCCCGACTCGGTGGGGCACGGGTCCCGCCACGGGGCTCCGCCCCGGACCCCGAGGTTTCCCACCCACCCACCCGACTCGGTGGGACAGAACTCCCGCCACGGGGCTCCGCCCCGGACCCCGGCGGGGGCTCCGCCCCCTGCACCCCCGTGCGGCTCCGCCCCCCTGCACCCCGTACAGCTCCGCTCCGGGCCGCCGCCCCGGCGGGGCTCCGCCCCCGCACCCCCACAGGCTTCGCCCTTGCACCCCCGTGCGACTTCGCCCCCGCACCCCGTGCAGCTCCGTCCCTGCACCCCGTACAGCTCCGTCCCGGGGCGCCCCGGCGGGGGCTCCGCCCCCGCACCCCCGTTGCGGCTCCGCCCCCGTTGGTGCCTGTGGCTGTTGGATCCGTCCCATCCGTGGCGTAATGGCGCTACCTGGGGCTGTTCCGGGGCACTATGACGGGGTGGCAGCCGCGAGGATGCCCCAGAAGGCCTCCGGGGTCGGTGGATCGAAGGGGTTCAAGGGGAGCAGCCAGGGCAGTGGTTCGGGCCGGTTCGGCGGGTCCGTCCGCGCGGTCGGCCGTGCGCTGTGTCTCCCCTTCGCCGCGGCGGTGCGGGGCATCCGGAAGGTGACCCACGCGCACGGCGCCGGCGAGTCAGGTCTCGGCAAGCTGATCGAACTGCACGCGGTGAACGGCGCCGGGGACGTCATGGTCACCGTGGCGCTGGCCTCCACCGTGTTCTTCTCGGTGCCCACCGACGAGGCGCGCGGCCGGGTCGCGCTCTACCTCGCGATCACCATGGCGCCGTTCACCCTCCTCGCCCCCGTGATCGGCCCCCTCCTCGACCGGCTGCCCCACGGGCGCCGCGCCGCGATGGCGGGCGCGATGCTCGCTCGGGCGCTGCTGGCGCTGGTGATCGCCGGGGCGGCGGCCGGCGGAGGCCTTGAGCTGTATCCGGCGGCACTCGGCGTGCTGGTCGCCTCCAAGGCGTACGGCGTGGTCAGGAGCGCCGTCGTACCCCGGCTGCTGCCGCCCGCGTTCTCGCTGGTCAAGGCGAACTCGCGGGTGACGCTGGGCGGCCTGCTCGCCACCGGGATCGCCGCGCCGATCGGTGCGGGGCTGCAGGCCGTCGGCTCCCGCTGGCCGCTCTACGGCGCCTTCGTGATCTTCGTGGCGGGAACGTTCCTGTCCTTCTCCCTGCCGCCGAAGGTCGACTCGGCCAAGGGCGAGGACCGGGCGCTGCTCGCGGCGGACGAACAGCATCTGCACCGGCCGCTCCGCAAGCCGCCCAAGCGGCCCGGCCTGCGCACGGTCGGCACGGCCGTCACCCACGCGCTCGCCGCCAACGCCGCCCTGCGCTGCCTGTCCGGGTTCCTGATCTTCTTCCTCGCCTTCCTGCTGCGCGAGCACCCCCTGACCGGCTCCAGCGCCGCGGTGTCCCTGGGGATAGTGGGCGTCGCGGCGGGCGCGGGGAACGCGCTGGGCACGGCGGTCGGGGCGTGGCTCAGGTCCCGGGCGCCGGAGATCATCATCGTCACGGTCGTGGCGATCGTGCTGGGCATGGCCATCACGGCGGCGGTCTTCTTCGGGGCGTTCCTGGTGGCGTGTCTGGCCGCGGTGGCCGGTTTCGGGCAGGCGCTGGCCAAGCTGTCGC
>NZ_BMVJ01000009.1:148757-172932 GCF_014650655.1 Streptomyces anandii JCM 4720 | reverse complement strand
TGGACGCGCTGATCCAGCGCGACGTGCCCGAACAGGTGCGGACGTCGGCGTTCGCCCGGTCGGAGACGCTGTTGCAGGTGGCCTGGGTGCTGGGCGGCGCGATCGGCATCGTGCTGCCGCTCAACGGCGTACTGGGGCTGTCGGTGGGCGCCGCGATCGTGGCCGCCGGCTGGCTGCCCACCGTCCGCGGCCTGGTCGCCTCGGCCCGCCAGGGCGGCGCCACCCGGCCGCGGGTCGCGTGAACCGGGCCCGGCGGGGCGGCACGCGCGGGGGCGGTGGAGACCCGGCCGGGCGGCACGCCGTACCCCCACGTGGGCGGACGGCCGGAGGTGCCCGATAGCCTTCGGCCATGACCTCGATGCATTCCGCCGTGCGACGCCGCCGCGCCGTCGCCGCTGCCGGCGCCGTGTCCGCCGGACTGCTCGTTCTCTCGGCCTGCTCCAAGCCCACCCCGCTGTCCACGATCACCGTGGGCCGCGACTCGGTGAGCTCAGAAGCCACCTGCTACAACGACGGCAACGCCATCAAGACCGCCGACCTGGCGAAGTGCCTGAAGGACACGGACATCAAGTCGATCAAGGTCGACCCGGACGAGACCGTGCGCTTCGGCGTCGACCCGAAGATCGCCGACCAGGGCTGGACCATTCTGATGAACGGTCAGCCCCTTACCGACTCCAGCAAGAAGACCTACCGGACCATCCCGGGCAGCGTCTTCTTCAACGCCCAGTACGGCGCCAGCGGCAACTCCACGCTCGTCTCCATCAAGGAGGGCGAGAAGGACGTGAAGGGCCTGTGGTCCTTCACGCTCCAGAAGGAATCCTGACCACGTCCTCCCCACGTGTGCTCGTCGCCACCGCGGTCCCCGCAGAACGGGACGCGGTGGCGCGGGCGTTCCCCGGTCCGCCCGCCGAGCCCACCGTCCACCGGGTCGCCGGGCTCGTCGTCCACCGGGTCGCCGGATCGCCCCTGCTCGATCTGATCGCCGCCGGCGTCGGTCCCGCCCTCGCCGCCGCGTCCACCGCCACCGCCCTGACCGCCGCCGCGCTCGCAGGCGCCCCGTACGACCTGGTCGTCTCGGCGGGTATCGGCGGTGGTTTCCCGCCCGGCGCGCCCGGCGGTGCGCTCGTCGATTCGCCCGGCCCGCCCGTCGACTCGCCCGGCCCGCCCGTCGACTCGCCCGGCGCGCCCGTCGGCTCGCTCGTCGTCGCCGACGAGATCACCGCCGCCGACCTGGGCGCCGAGACCGCCGAAGGCTTCGTCCCGGTGACGGAGCTAGGTTTCGGCACCGTCACCCACCGTCCGCCCGAAGCACTCGTACGGGCGATCGCCGACGCGACCGGGGCGACCGCCGGCACCGTGCTCACCGGCTCGACCGTGACCGGCACCGCCGCTCGCGCCGAGGCGCTGCGCGCCCGTCATCCGCGTGCGCTGGCCGAGGCCATGGAGGGGTTCGGGGTCGCCGAGGCGGCCGCCGCGCACGGCGTGCCCGTGGTGGAGATCCGCGCGGTCTCCAATCCCGTGGGCCCCCGCGACCGCGCCGCCTGGCGCATCGACGACGCCCTCGCCGCGCTGACCGAGGGCTTCGGGAAGCTCACGCCCGTCCTGAGGAGTTGGAACCCACATGAGCCCTGACAGCACCAGCCGACTGCGGATCGCCTACTCCCCCTGCCCCAACGACACCTTCGTCTTCGACGCCCTCGCCCACGGCCGCGTGCCCGGCGCGCCCGCGTTCGACGTCACCTTCGCCGACATCGACATCACCAACGGCATGGCCGAGCGCGGCGAGTTCGACGTGCTGAAGGTGTCGTACGCCGTACTGCCGTACGTCCTCGGCGAGTACGCGCTGCTGCCGTGCGGCGGCGCGCTGGGGCGGGGCTGCGGGCCGCTGGTGCTCACCCGGGAGCCGGGCGTGGACCTGGAGGGCCGCACGGTCGCCGTGCCGAGCGAGAAGTCGACGGCGTACCTGCTGTTCCGGCTGTGGGCCGCGGACACGGTGCCCGGCGGGGTCGGCGAGATCGTGGTCATGCCGTTCAACGAGATCATGCCCGCCGTACGGGACGGGAAGGTCGACGCCGGCCTGGTGATCCACGAGGCGCGCTTCACATACCAGGACTACGGCCTGCACAAGCTCGCCGACATGGGCGAGCACTGGGAGGACACCACCGGGCTGCCCATCCCGCTGGGCGCGATCATCGCCAAGCGGTCGCTGGGCGCTCAGGCGCTGACGCGGCTGGCCGAGGCGGTGCGCACCTCCGTGCGCATGGCCTGGGACGACCCCGAGGTCTCCCGGCCCTACGTCATGGAGCACGCCCAGGAGATGGACCCGGCCGTCGCCGACCAGCACATCGGGCTGTACGTCAACGAGTTCACCGCCGGCCTCGGCCCGGACGGCTACGCGGCCGTGCGAGGGCTGCTCACCCGCGCGGCGGCCGAGGGACTGCTGCCGCCCCTCGGCCCGGACGCGCTGGACTTCCCGTAGGCCGCGTAGGTCGCGCGGGGTCCGCGGATCGGGTCGCCGGCCACTCGCTCGCCGGTCACTCGGTCATCGGTCGCTCGGTCACCGGTCGCTCTGTCGCCGGTCAGATGTCCAGCTGGTCGGCGACCGCTCGCAGCAGGCCGGCGATCTTCTTGCCGGCCGCCTTCTCGGGGTAACGGCCCTTTTCCAGCGAGGGCAGGATGTTCTCGAGCAGTGTGGTGAGGTCCTGGACGATGCCGGCCAGCTCGTCCGGCTTCTTGCGCTGGGCCGCGGCGACCGAGGGCGTCGGTTCCAGGAGCGTCACGGACAGCGCCTGGTCGCCACGCTGACCGGCGACCACTCCGAACTCCACTCGCTGTCCCGGCTTGAGCGTGTCCACTCCGGCGGGCAGGACCGAGGAATGGACGAAGACGTCACCGCCGTCGTCGCGGGAGAGAAAGCCGAAGCCCTTCTCACTGTTGAACCACTTGACCTTGCCGGTGGGCACGTCTGTCCTCGTCCTCGTACTCGTCGGAAAACTGCTTCGGAAACGGCTCTTGATAGCACTGGGGCGGGCCACGCCGGACCCGCCGGTACCCAGGCTAATGGTCTTGGGGCGGGTGACAAGACGTCGCCCGGTTGTTCCTTCGCGCTGGGAACTACCCTGGTCCGGTGCGTGACAAAACCCAAACGAATTCCACCGCGGCCGGTGACCGGCTGATCCGTGCCGGTGCCATCGTCTTCTTCATCGGCGCGGTGGCCACTCTGGTCACGGTGGCGCCGCTGTTCCTCGGCACGAAGCCTTTTCCGACCTACATGTTCGGCCTGAGCATGCTGATGGCCGTCGGCTTCCTCATCGCGGGCGCGGGCCTGCTCCAGTCGATCGCGGCGGGGCGGCGCCAGGCTCGCGGCGACTAGACGCCGTTAGCGGCATAGTCCGAAAACCAATTCGGAAACTCGGTCAGATCGGCGAGTACGACGTCCGCGCCCGCCGCGCGCAGTTCCTCCGCGCCGCAGGGCCCGGTGGCCACCGCCACCGACAGCGCACCCGCGGTGCGGGCGCCGCGCACGTCCCCGACATGGTCGCCGACGTACACGCTCGCGCCGTACTCGCGCAGCGCCTCGGCCTTCTGCTCGGCCCACAGGTCGCCTATGACCGCGTCCGGCTCGATGCCCAGGTGCTCCAGGTGCAGCTTGGCGTTCGGCTCGTACTTGGCGGTGACGACGAGGGTCCGCCCGCCGTGTTCCCGCACGGCCGCCATCGCCTCACGGGCCCCGGTCAGCGCGGGCGTGGCGGTGACGGCGATGGCCGGGTACATCTCGCGGTACAGCTCGCCCATCGCCTCGACCTGCCCGGCCGGGAACCAGTTGACCAGCTCCTCGGCGAGCGGCGGCCCGAGGCGGGTGACGGCCAGGTCGGCGTCGATGTACGTCCCGGTCCGCTCGGACAGCGCCAGGTAGCAGGCGCGGATGCCGGGGCGGGAGTCGATCAGCGTCATGTCGAGGTCGAAGCCGACGGTGAGCGGTCGCGAGGTCATATGGGCCATTGTGCCCAGGCGATCCGGCGGGGAGACGCCCGGCCGGTGTGACGTACACCTACCCGGCGCCCGGGCCGGGGCCCGTCACCGCTACCGCTGCCGTTGCGAGCGCCAGACCAGGAACAGCGCCGACAGCACGGCCGCCGCGCGCACCACCCAGGGCCAGGTCTGGGCGACCGCGTCGTTCATGTGGCCCTGGGCGATGGGGGTGCCCCAGCGGTCGTCCGTACGGCCCCAGAGCCAGACCACTCCCGCGGCGAGCGCCAGGCCGGGCATGCCCATGACCGCCCACCTGGACTCGGTCGGGGTCAGACGGCGGGAGGCGTACGCGATCACCCAGCCGAGCAGCAGTGCGAACCAGTTGCCGAGCGCCGCGCCGGCGACCAGCAGCGCGGCGGCGAGCAGCAGCAGGGGGTTGCTCCAGCGCCCTCGGCGCAGGGCCGCCAGGGCAAGGCGGCGGCGCGGGGCGGGCACGTCGTCGTCCACCGCCTCGGGCTCCGCCTCGACGGCGGGGGCGGCGGGCGCGGTTCCGGGCTGCCGGGGCGGCTCCTTGGGCGGGGGCTTGAGCAGCTCGGGGATCTCCACGCCGCCGATGAAACCGGGCACGTCGTCGCCGATGCCGAAGGGGCTGCCGTCGGTGCGCCACCAGTCGGCGCCCGGGCCGGCGCCGGCGCCGCCGAGCTGGTCGGCGGTCGCCAGGTGCGGCGGTACGGCGGTGCCGGTGGCCGGCGGTGGGGTGCCGGGCCGGGCGGGGCGCGGGCGGGGCACGGCCCGGCGCAGGCCCCTGGGCCGCTCCTCGGCCTCCGGCTCGCGCTGCACGGGCACGGCGGACGCCGGGGCCTCCCCCGCCGGGCGCGGACCGCCGTCACCGGCGGCGGCGACGACCTCGTCGGGGGAGCCGAGCCGGTCCAGGATGCGGCGGACGGCGGCGGGGCTGTCGACGGCGGCCTTGGCCCGGCGCCGGTCGATCTCGTTGCGCAGCTCCGAGACCAGGCGCATCCGGGTGGCCGAGGACAGCTGCCGCTGATGAGCCACGTCGCCGACGCGGCTCAAGTACTCGTAGACGACCTGGTCGCTCTCGATCCCCACGAAACCCCTCCGGGGCGGCTGGCCGATTTCCCCGCGCTGACGAAGGTACCGCGCCCACCCACGCCCCCACACCGGCCACCGGCCCGCGAGCCCGCACCCGACTCGCCCGACGTGCCCGGGCGGACCGCCGCGCGGGTGGGGCGGCGCGCGGCTGGGCCGGGGCGGGGGCCGGGTGAGGTGCGTGGGGCGGAGCGGTGGGGTTCGGAGGGTGGACGCGTGTCCCCCGGGTGGGGACAGCCGCTACCGTGGGGCGGATGAGCGATGAGAAGACGGCGGCCGCCCCCCGCTCGCTCGCGGAGGCGCTTCGCGCGCGTGACGACGCCTCCCTGGCCGCGCTGCTGCGCAGCCGGCCCGATCTCATCACTCCCGTGCCCAGCGACCTCACCCAGCTCGCCACCCGGGCCGGGACCCGCGCGTCCGTGGTGCGGGCCCTGGAGCGGCTGGACCGGTTCGCCCTGCAGACGGCGGAGGCGCTCGCGGTGGCGGGCGACCCGGCGACGTACGAGGAACTGCTCGGGCTGATCGCCGGGGACGCGCAGGACCCCCCGGTCGCCGCCGCGCTGCCCCGCGCCGTGGCGACCCTGCGCGAGCAGGCCCTGGTCTGGGGCGGCGACGACCGGCTGCGTCTGGTCCGCACCGCCCGTGAGCTGCTCGCCCCCACCCCGCAGCACCCCTCCCCGACCGGGCTCGGCCCGACTGTGCGGGAGGCGACCTCGGGCATGTCGCCCGGACGCATCCAGGAGATCGTGACCACCGCCGGGCTCCCCTCGACCCACGACTCGGTCTCCGCCGTCGACTCGCTCACCTCCCTGTTCACCGACCGCCGGCGCATGGCCGCCCTGCTCGCGGGCGCCCCCGCCGACTCCCTCGACGTGCTCGGCCGGCTGGTGTGGGGCCCGCCCTACGGCCAGGTCACCCCCGACCCGGCGCCCCGCCTGCGCTGGCTGCTCGACCGGGGCCTGCTGCTGCCGACCGCGCCCGGCACCGTCGTACTCCCGCGCGAGGTCGCCCTGCACCTGCGCGAGGGCCGCGCCCACCGCGCGCCCGAGCCGGTGCCGCCGGCGGTGGAGGCGGCCGCCGCGCACCCTCCACAGGTTGTGGACGCCACCGCCGCCGGCCAGGCCCACACCGCGCTGGCCACCGTCGAGGAGCTGCTGAAGGACTGGGACGAGGGCGGCCCGAACGTCCTGCGCGCCGGCGGTCTCAGCGTGCGCGACCTCAAGCGCACCGCGGTCGCCCTCGACGTGTCCGAACCGGTGGCCGCCTTCTGGGTGGAGCTCGCCTACGCCGCCGGTCTGCTGGCCTCCGACGGCGAGGCCGACGAGAGATACGCGGCGACCCCGGCCTACGACGAGTGGCTGGAGCGGCCCCCCGCCGAACGCTGGGCGCTCCTCGCCGAGACCTGGCTGACGGCGACCCGTACCCCCGGCCTGGTCGGCGGCCGGGACGCCAAGGACCGCGCCCTGTCCGCGCTCGGCCCGGGCCTGGACCGCTCGGCCGCGCCGGAGGTGCGGCACCGGGTGCTGACCCTGCTGGCCGGGCTGCCCGAGGGCGGCGCGCCGTCCGCCGAGTCGGTGCTCGCCCGGCTGCGCTGGGAGCGTCCGCTGCGCGGGCCCGAGCGGGCGCCGGACGAGGACGACCTGCGCGGCCGGCTGGCCCGGTGGACCCTCTCCGAGGCCGAACTGCTCGGCGTCACCGGCCGTGGCGCGCTCTCCGCGCACGGGCGCGCGCTGCTGGGGCCGCGGCCACCGGCGAAGGCCGGGGTCAAGGCCCGCGCCAGGACCACCGCCGCCACTCCCGCCGCCTCCGTACCCACGGGACCCGAGGGCGCGGGCGACAAGCTGCCCGTCCACAAGCTCCACCGGGCGCCGGAGACGTCGCGTGCCGGAACCGAGGCCCAGCCCCAGCCCCAGCAGCCCCGGCCCGACCTCGAACCAGGCCCCCTCTCCCCCTCCGAACAGGCCGTCGCCTCCGCCGCCGCGGCCCGGCTGCTCGCCCCGCTGCTGCCCGAGCCCCTGGACCACGTACTGCTCCAGGCCGATCTGACGGCGGTGGCGCCCGGCCCGCTGCGACGCCCGCTGGCGGACACCCTCGGCGTGCTCGCGGACGTGGAGTCCAAGGGCGGCGCGACCGTCTACCGGTTCACCCCGGGCTCCGTGCGCCGCGCCCTGGACGCCGGCCGGACCGCCTCCGACCTGCACGCCTTCCTCGCCGCGCACTCCCGTACGCCCGTTCCGCAGCCGCTCGCCTATCTGATCGACGACGTGGCCCGCCGGCACGGGCACCTGCGGGTCGGCGCCGCCTCGGCATACGTCCGCTGCGACGACGACGCGCTGCTGAACGAGATCCTCGCCGACAAGCGCTCCGCCGGTCTGCGGCTGCGCCGCCTGGCGCCGACCGTGCTGGCCACCCAGGCCGACCCGGCCACGCTCCTGGAGGGCCTGCGCGCGATGGGCTACGCCCCGGCCGCCGAGTCGGCGGAGGGCGACGTCCTCATCGCGCGCGCCGACTCCCACCGCACCCCGCCGCGCACCGCGCCCGAACCCGTCCCGGACGGGCCGCCCGCCCCCGACGCCACCCTGCTGGCGGCGGCGATCCGCGCCATCCGCGCGGGCGACCTCGCCTCCACCGCCCCGCGCAAGCCGACCACCGCGCAGGTGGCGGGCGGCGAGCTGCCCCGCACCAGTTCGGCCGAGACCCTGGCCACCATGCAGGCCGCCGTGCTGACCGGCGAGGCCCTGTGGATCGGCTACGTCAACGCCGAGGGCGCCGCCAGCCAGCGCGTCATCGCGCCGATCCGGGTCGAGGGCGGCTTCGTGACGGCGTACGACCACACCGCCGACGAGGTGCGCACCTATCCGCTGCACCGGGTGACCGGGGTCGCCGAGCTCGCGGACGACCAGATCTGAGCCCCGGGCCGCCGCCGTCCCGCGACCGGAACCGGACGTGATCGCGCGCCGGTAGGGCACACTGGACGTTTGGTCACACCGGAAAGGGCGCTGCGCGTGAATGGTCCCCTGATCGTCCAGTCGGACAAGACCCTGCTCCTCGAAGTCGACCACGAGCAGGCCGACGACTGCCGTCGTGTCATCGCGCCGTTCGCCGAGCTGGAGCGGGCACCGGAGCACATCCACACCTACCGGGTCACCCCGCTCGGCCTGTGGAACGCGCGCGCCGCCGGGCACGACGCCGAGCAGGTCGTGGACGCGCTCGTGCAGTACAGCCGCTACCCCGTGCCGCACGCGCTGCTCGTGGACATCGCCGAGACGATGGACCGCTACGGGCGGCTGACCCTGACCAAGCACCCGGCACACGGGCTGGTCCTGAGCACCACCGACCGGCCTGTCCTGGAGGAGGTGCTGAAGTCCAAGCGGATCACCCCGCTGGTGGGCGCCCGCATCGACCCGGACACCGTGGCCGTGCACCCCTCCGAGCGGGGGCAGATCAAGCAGGTGCTGCTGAAGCTGGGCTGGCCGGCCGAGGACCTGGCGGGCTACGTCGACGGCGAGGCGCACCCGATCGAGCTGGCCGAGGACGGCTGGGCGCTGCGCCCCTACCAGAAGCAGGCGGTGGAGAACTTCTGGCACGGCGGCAGCGGTGTGGTCGTGCTGCCCTGCGGGGCCGGCAAGACGCTGGTCGGCGCCGGGTCGATGGCGCAGGCGAAGTCCACGACGCTGATCCTGGTCACCAACACCGTCTCCGCGCGGCAGTGGAAGCACGAACTGGTGAAGCGGACCTCGCTGACCGAGGACGAGATCGGCGAGTACAGCGGGACGCGGAAGGAGATCCGGCCCGTCACCATCGCCACCTACCAGGTGCTGACGACCAAGCGGAAGGGCGTCTACCCGCACCTGGAGCTGTTCGACTCCCGGGACTGGGGGCTGATCGTCTACGACGAGGTGCACCTGCTGCCCGCGCCGGTGTTCAAGTTCACGGCCGATCTGCAGGCGCGGCGGCGGCTCGGACTGACCGCGACGCTCGTGCGGGAGGACGGCCGCGAGTCCGACGTGTTCTCCCTGATCGGGCCGAAGCGGTTCGACGCGCCGTGGAAGGAGATCGAGGCGCAGGGCTACATCGCGCCCGCCGACTGCGTCGAGGTCCGGGTCAACCTCACCGACTCCGAGCGGCTCGCGTACGCGACCGCGGAGACCGAGGAGAAGTACCGCTTCTGCGCGACGACCGAGACCAAGCGGAAGGTCACGGAGGCGATCGTGCGCCGCTTCGCCGGGCAGCAGATCCTCGTGATCGGCCAGTACATCGACCAACTCGACGAGCTGGGCGAGCACTTGAACGCGCCGGTGATCAAGGGCGAGACCTCCAACGCCCAGCGCGAGAAGCTCTTCGACGCCTTCCGCGAGGGCGAGATCAACGTGCTGGTGGTGTCGAAGGTCGCGAACTTCTCCATCGACCTGCCGGAGGCCACCGTCGCCGTCCAGGTCTCGGGCACCTTCGGCTCCCGCCAGGAGGAGGCGCAGCGCCTCGGGCGGGTGCTGCGCCCGAAGGCCGACGGGCACCAGGCGCACTTCTACTCGGTGGTCGCCCGCGACACCATCGACCAGGACTTCGCCGCCCACCGCCAGCGCTTCCTGGCCGAACAGGGCTACGCCTACCGGATCATGGACGCCGACGAGCTCCTGGCGGAGGACGCCTGACCGCCGCCGCGCCGTGCGCCGGGCTCCAGTGCCACCGCCGCGAGCAGGGCGAGGCCCAGCAGCGCGTAGGGGGAGGCCAGGGCCTGCTGCCACCATGACAGGTGGAGGTCCATGTCGCCGTCGCGGGGGACCAGCCACAGGGTGCGGGCGGTGAAGACGACGGCGACGGCCGCCGCCCACGCACGGCGGCCGTCGGCCAGCAGTACGGCGGTCATCGGCACGCACCACACCCAGTGGTGGGACCAGCTGATCGGCGACACCAGCAGGGCGGTCAGGCCGGTCAGCAGGACGCCCCACCGCTCGTCGGGGACCCTGCGCGCCAGCCACAGGCCGAGCGCCGCCACCACCGCGGAGACCAGCACCCAGGCGGGGAAGGGTGACGGGTCCCGCAGCGCGCGGGCGACCAGGCCCTGGAGGGACTGGTTGGCGATGATCCACGGCTTCCCCACTCGGTTGGTCTCGAAGATGCGGCGGGTCCAGTAGTCGACGCTGGCGGCGGGCAGCAGGAGGGCGCCCAGGGCGACGGTCCCGGCGAACGCGGCCGCCGCCGTGACCGCCTCGCGCCGGTGCTCACGTCCGCGCAGCAACAGGTAGACGATGAACAGGGCCGGGGTGAGCTTGATCCCGGTCGCCACACCGATCGCCACGCCCTTGCCGCGCGCGCCCGGCGGCCGGGTGAGGTCCCACAGGACCAGGCAGGCGACCGCGAGGTTGATCTGCCCGAACACGAAGGTCTGGAAGACCGGTTCGAGCCAGAGCGCGAGGGCCGTGCCGGCGCAGAGCAGCGGGAGCCGGGACCGGCGGCCCGCGAGCCGCGCGGAGAGGTGGACGAGCCAGACGAGCAGGAGCGCGTTGCCCGCGAGGAACGCCGCCTTCAGAACCGGCACGGAGAGCCACGCCATGGGTGCGAACAGCACCGCCGCGAACGGCGGGTACGTGGCGGGCAGCCGCCCCTCGGTGACCGTGAACCCGTACAGGTCACGGCCGTGGACGACGGCCGCGCCCTCGGCCCGGTAGACCAGCGCGTCGGGCATCGGGACGCGCAGGAAGGCGAAGAGGACCGCGAGAGCCGTGAAGGAGACGGCGAGGAGGGCGAGGGAGGCCGCCAGGGAGGTGGCCAAGGAGGCCGCCAGGGAAGTGGCCAGGTGTGACCGGCGGGCCACCGTCCGCTTCGTCCGGGTCTTCTCCGTCCGTTCTGTCACGGACCGACCCTAGTTGGTCACTTGCGGCGTATGCCCGCTTCCTCGCCGTACTCCCCCAGGATGACGACGTCGAACGCGGCGCCCGCGAACACCTTGATGGCGTGCAGGGCGTCGCCCAGCCGGTGATGGCGGTGTTGGCTGCCCTCGACGGCCGTGGCACCGGCCGGACGGGCGGTGTGTGCTGGATGGATGGTCGCTGCGCTCATGACTCAATGGTGGCTCCACGGACATAAGACCCGCATCGGTCTCCAGAGCCAATCTCCCGGCCCTCCGCGTACCCCTCCGGAGGGAGGCGATCCCCTACACCGGGCGCACGCGATCCCCTAGGGGAAAGAACGCGGCCCGGTGGCGGAAAAACCCGTTGGCCTTCCCCCGGTCCGCCGTCCTAGAATCTCCGTTCTTGCCCGCCTCCCTCACGGAGTGCCGTCGGCCGGACGGAAACCGGCCGGCACACCGCAGCCACCTGGCACCGCGCGCACCGTCCGTGCGGCGCCCGCCGCGCAGCCACCTGGCGCACCGCCCGTCCCGCAGGTCACTCCGGAGGCACCCCCTTGTCACCCGCGCCCACGCCCGCCGGCTCCCCGGCGCGCTCCGCCGCCAACCCCCTCACCCGGGAGCGCGACCACCTCTTGGCATCGCGCGCCGCCCTGCGCGCGATGCGCGAGGAGGTCGAGTCGCTGGACATCACCGACGTCGCCGCGAACTGGGTCAACGCCAGGGTTTTGGCCCGCCAGATCGACGAGCGCATCAAGGCTCTGGCCGACCTCAGCGACACCCCGCTGTTCTTCGGCCGCCTCGACTACCTGCACGCGCCCGGCGCGGACCGGGCCGAGGGCGCGGAAGGCGAGCGCTTCTACATCGGCCGCCGCCATGTGCACGACGCGGACGGCGACCCCATGGTCATCGACTGGCGCGCCCCGGTCTCGCAGCCCTTCTACCGGGCGTCCAGGAAGGACCCGATGGACGTCGGGCTGCGCCGCCGCTTCGGCTACACCGGCGGCGACCTCACGGCGTACGAGGACGAGCACCTGTCGGACCCGGCGGAGGCGGCCACCGCCAGCAAGCTGCTCCAGCAGGAGATCGAGCGCCCGCGCGTGGGCCCGATGCGCGACATCGTGGCGACCATCCAGCCCGAGCAGGACGAGATCGTGCGCTCCGGACTGTCCGGCACGGTCTGCGTCCAGGGCGGCCCCGGCACCGGCAAGACCGCCGTCGGACTGCACCGGGTCGCCTACCTCCTCTACGCCCACCGCGAGCGCCTGGCCCGCACCGGCACCCTCGTCATCGGCCCGAACCGCTCGTTCCTGCACTACATCGAGCAAGTCCTCCCGGCACTCGGCGAGTTGACCGTACGGCAGGCGACGGTCGACGACCTCGTGGCGCACGTCGAGGTCCGGGGCGCGGACGACGCGGCCGCCGCGATCGTCAAGGGCGACGCGCGGATGGCCGAGGTGCTGCGCCGCGCGGTGTACTCCCACGTGACGATGCCCACCGAACCGGTCGTCGTCGTGCGCGGCTCGCGCCGCTGGCGCGTCCCGGCGTACGAACTGGAGGAGATCGTCCGTGAGTTGCTGGACCGCGGCATCCGCTACGGCGCCGCCCGCGAGGCCCTGCCGCAGCGCATCGCGCACGCCGTGCTGGTGCAGATGGAGCGGGCGGGCGAGGCCCCGGACGACAGGGTGCAGGACGCGGTCGCGCGCAACGCGGCGGTCAAGGCGGCCGTGAAGGCGGTCTGGCCGCCGGTCGACCCCGCGAAACTGGTGCTGCGGCTGCTGGGCGACGCCGGCTTCCTGGCCGAACACTCCGACGGCGTCCTCACCGAGGAGGAGCGCAAGACGATCCTGTGGATCCGGCCCGTACGGTCGGTGAAGTCCGCGAAGTGGTCGGCGGCGGACGCGGTGCTCATCGACGAGGCCGCCGACCTCGTCGAGCGGACGCACTCCCTCGGGCACGTGGTCCTGGACGAGGCGCAGGACCTCTCCCCCATGCAGTACCGGGCGGTCGGCCGGCGCTGCACCACCGGTTCCGCCACCGTCCTCGGCGACCTCGCCCAGGGCACCACGCCGTGGGCCACCCGCACCTGGGAGGAGGCGCTGGCCCACCTCGGCAAGACCGAGGGTGTGATCGAGGAGCTGACGGCGGGTTTCCGCGTGCCGACCGACGTGATCACGTACGCCTCCCGGCTGCTCCCGCACATCGCGCCCGGCCTGACGCCGGTCGCCTCGGTCCGCGAGAACCCCGGCTTCTTCGAAATCCGCCGTACCTTGGGGGACTCCGAAGTGGTCGGCGCCTGCCGGGAGTTGCTGGCCCACGAGGGTTCGACCGGCCTGATCGCCGCGGACGCCCGCGTCCCGGCCCTCACCGAGGCGCTCGCGGCGGCCGGCCTGCCCTTCCTCTCCCCCGGCGAGGAGACGACCGCCGAGACCCGTCTCACCCTGGTCCCGGCCTCGCTCGCCAAGGGCCTGGAGTACGACTACGTGGTCCTGGACGAACCGCAGGCCGTGGTCGACGGCGAACCCGACGAGCGCACCGGCCTGCGCCGCCTCTACGTCTCCCTCACCCGTGCCGTCTCGGGCCTGATCGTCACCCACACGGGCCCGCTCCCGCCGCAGCTCTCCTGAGCCGGAACCGGCCCCCGCCGCGGACCCCCGGGCTCGGGCCTCGGGCGCTCCGGCTCCGGACGCCCGGCCGGGGCCGGACAGCACGGACAGCCCGGGCAGCCGGACGGACGCGACGGACCGGCAGCCGGACGCTCAGACCGCCGGACGCTCAGACCGCCGGGCTGGGCAGCACCTCGGTGTCCAGTACCGACCGCCACTCGGCGACCGCCGCGGCCGACACCGGCCCGTCCCAGCCGCCGGCCCGGGCCGCCCCGCCGATGTGGAAGGCGTCGATCCCGGCGTCCCGCAGCCGCGGCACGTGGTCCAGGCGCAGGCCGCCGCCCACCATGATCCGCGGCTCGTAACCGGGCTCGCCGCCGCGCGCCGCCTCCGCGACCAGCACGGGCAGCCCGTCGTCCACGCCCCCGGCCGCGCCCGCCGTCAGGTAGGTGTCCAGTCCGGGCAGGCCGTCCAGTTGCCGGCGCAGGACGTGCCGGTCGGCGGCGCGGTCGATGGCGCGGTGGAAGGTCCACGGACAGCCGTCCAGCTCGGCGACCACCCGCTCCACGGCCGCCAGGTCCGCCCCTCCGGCCGGGTCGAGGAAGCCCAGCACGAACTCCTCGGCCCCGGCGGCCCGCAGCTCGCCGACGGCGCGGACCAGCCGCTCCACGCCTCCCGCGCCGCCCACCGCGAAGCCGTCCGCGAGCCGCAGCATCACGCGCAGCGGAATGTCCACGGCGGCGCGGATCCCGGCGACGGTACCGGCGGGCGGGGTGAGCCCGTCGGCCGCCATGTCGGTGACCAGCTCGAGGCGGTCCGCGCCTCCGGCCTGGGCGGCGACCGCGTCCTCGGCGTCGAGGGCGATCACCTCCAGGACTGCTGCACGCATGCTCATGGGACCTCTTTCCTCGGTTTCCCCTGGGGCTGACAGGTCTAGTCCAATCTCAGGGTACGCCGAGGATGTCCCGGCACGGTGAACCGCCCACCGGAAGGGTCACCCGAAGATGTTCAGCTCGGCCTCCCGCGCGCCCGCCAGCTCGTACCCGGACGCGGGCAGCGGGCGGCCCGCGTAGAGCCGTACGAGGGTGGCCCCGTCGCCGATGTAGCGCGCCGGCGTGCGCTCCCCGCTGATGTCGCCGAGTTTGAGCGGCTCGTCCATGTCGTCGAGGTCGGCGTGGAGCGGCAGGTGCCCCTTCTCGCGCGTCACCCGCGTCAGCAGGGTGAGCGCGTACGGCAGCCCCTCACCGGCGTACGCCCCCGGCGCGCCGAAGGTCTCGCGTACGTCGCCGGCGTGCACCCACTCCCCGAGGGCGAGCACGTCGAGCACCCCGCCCGCCTTCGCGATCACCGGGCCGGCCTCGGTCATTCCGCGCTCCAGCTCGTCCACCACACGGGCGTTGGACCAGTCGGCACGCTCGGCGATGTCCCGGTCGTTGGACTCCGGCGAGAACACGCCCTTCTCGAAACGGCTCTCCACCACCCTCGTCAGCGCGGCCGAGCAGTGGGCCAGCACGTCCCGTACCGTCCAGCCCGGACACGCGGCGGTCGCCAGCGCGAAGTCCGCGTCCGGCCGCGACCGCAGCAGCGGGATCAGCGCGTCCCGCTCACAGGTGAGCAGCCGCCCGGGCAGCTCGGGGTCCCTCGCCTCTTGCACATCAGCAGAAGTCATGGACCCCACGCTAGGCGTTGTCCACAGGGCAGGGCGGTGCCTGCCGGGGAACGGGACAATGGGTCCATGGCCGATCACGTCGATGCCGACGCCCTGCGCTCCCGATTCACCCGCTGCCTCCTGGGCGCCCGGGGCTCCGCCGGCGGTCCCGGCCCGGAGCCGTACGCCGACAATCTGCTCGCCCGCTGGCGGGAGCCGCAGCGGCACTATCACACGCTCACGCATCTGACCGCGGTGCTCGACCACGTGGACGTACTGGAGAAGTACGCCGACGACGTGGACGTGGTGCGGCTGGCCGCGTGGTTCCACGACGCGGTGTACCTGCCCGAGCGCTCCGAGAACGAGGAGCGCTCGGCCCGGCTCGCCGAGCGCGCGCTGCCCGAGGCGGGGGTGCCGGAGGCGAAGACCGCCGAGGTGGCGCGGCTGGTGCGGCTCACGGTCACACACGCCCCGGCCGAAGGCGACCGGAACGGCCAGGTGCTGTGCGACGCGGACCTCGCGATCCTGGGGGCGCCGCCGTCGGTGTACGCCGCGTACACCGCGGCCGTCCGCGAGGAGTACCACTTCGTGCCGAACGACGCCTTCCGCGAGGGCCGCGCCGCCATCCTCCGCCAACTCCTCGCCCTCCCCCACCTCTTCCACACCCCGCACGCCAGACAGCACTGGGAGACCACGGCGAGGTACAACGTGGGGGCGGAACTCGAAATGCTGTCGCTGTGAGCCGTGCGCCGCGCCTACCCTGCCCCGTATGCGTATTTGGGGTGGGGCACAGGTGGAGCAGGCCGTCGCGGACGCCGTGGCACTGCTGCGGACTGCGGTGGACCGGGACTGGGAGGGCGTCCGGGCCGGGCGGCTCGAGTGGGAGTGCCGGCGCACGGCGGAGCACATCGCGAGCGATCTGATCGCGTACGCGGGCCAGTTGGCCGGGCGTGCTCAGAGCGCCTACCTCCCCTTCGAGATCAGCTTCGACGAGGGCACCGGCAACACGGGCGTCCTCGACGTGATCGAGACGACCGGCGCCCTGCTGGCCGCGGCGGTCCGCACCGCCCCGCGCGAGGTCAGGGCCTTCCACCCGTACCCCTTCCGCAGCGCGAACCGGGAGGGCTTCGCCGCGATGGGCGTGGCCGAGGTGCTGCTGCACACGCACGACATCGCCCAGGGCCTGGGCCTTCCCTACGACCCTCCCGCCGAGCTGTGCGAAGACGTGCTGACCCGGATCTTCCCGCATGTCCAACCCGCGCCCGGCACCCCCTGGCAGGCCCTGCTGTGGGCCACCGGCCGCGGCGAGCTGCCGGGCCGCGAGCCGGTCACCGAGTGGCGGTGGAGCAACCCGCTGCTCATCCCGGCCGAACGCCTCACCCTGGAAGGGGTCGCCCCCGCCTCCGCGCGGGATCTGCATCTCGGTGGGGACGGCGGTTTCGAGTGGGTGGACGGCGGGCCGTACGAGGGGACGCGGCAGGCCTCCGGGCAGGTGCTGAAGGCGTACGAGGAGGGCACGCACCGGCCCGAGTGGGGCGTGTACGTGCTCGTACGGCGCGAGGACGGCCGGGCCGTCGGCGCGATGGGCTTCCACGGCCCGCCCGACGAGCACGGCCGGGCCGAGGTCGGCTACGACCTCGCCGAGAAGGCCCGGGGCCACGGCTACGCCACCGAGGCGCTGCGCGCACTGTCGGCGTGGGCACTGGCCCGGGACGACGTACGGCAGCTGATCGCGACGATCGCGCGCGACAACGTCGCCTCCCAACGGGTGGTCACCAGGGCCGGGTTCGTACCGATGGACGAGGACGCGGAGCCGGCCGTCACCCGGGGCAGGGAGCGTGACGAGGACCTCGTCGCCTACGAGCTGCGCGGCACCCAGGACCACGACGGGTCCGTCTGAGCGCGGCCCTTGGGCCGGCGCAGCCCCGAGACGTGCAGCAGCCGCACCACCTCGCGGCTGCTGACCTCGACCGCGCCGGCCGTGACCGCGTCGGCGTAGCGGTGGGAGGGCAGGTCGTAGTGGTCGCGCTCGAAGGCGCGCGGCGGCACGCCGAGGGCGGCGGCGAACAGGTGCAGTTCCTCGTACGAGACGTCGCTGACCAGGTGGGACCACATGCGGCCGTGACCCGGCCAGGCGGGCGGGTCGATGTAGACCGTCACGACGACGGCTTCCCGCCCGCCGCCCGGGCCAGCGCGCCCACCGGGGCGACCTTCACCCCGGCCTTGGAGCACACCCAGTGCGGGTCGGGTCCGAGCTCCGGTTCCACGTCGAGCGCGTGCGGGTCGCCGTAGCCGCAGACCGGGCACAGGGGCCAGCGGCCGTACCGCTCCAGCAGCGCGTCCTGTACGTCCTGGGCGACCAGCCCGGCCACGAAGTGCGCGCCGTCCGGCCACTGCTCGACCCACCAGCGGCGCTGGGCGACGGAGTCCTCCACCAGCGAGACGACGTCGGCCTCGGCGACCTCGCCGGCCACCAGGTCGGCGAGTACCAGGGCGCGGGCGGCGTGCAGGGCCTGCTCCAGGGGGCTGATGGGGTCCATGCCTCCATTGTGCGCACTCTTGACCACACCTCCGCACGGAAAATATCTTTCATGGTGTGACCCAGAACGTGAAGGAAATTTTCGCAAGCTCGGGCACCCCGGCGGCCGCCCCGGGAGCCGCACCGGCGGGATCGTCGGCCCCGGCCGGTGTCACCGCTGTCGCCGGTGTCCCCGGGGCGCCCGCGCCCGCCGCGCTCGCGGCCAAGGTCCGTACGCTCGCGCCCTCCATGACGCGCTCCATGCAGCGCGTCGCCGAGGCGGTCGCGGGCGATCCGGCCGGCTGCGCGGCCCTCACGGTCACCGGACTCGCCGAGCTCACCGGCACCAGCGAGGCGACCGTCGTACGCACCGCCCGCCTGCTCGGCTACCCCGGCTACCGCGATCTGCGCCTCGCCCTCGCCGGTCTCGCCGCCCAGCAGCAGTCGGGCCGCGCGCCCGCCATCACCACCGACATCGCGGTGGACGACCCCATCGCCGACGTCGTCGCCAAGCTCGCCTACGACGAGCAGCAGACCCTGGCCGACACCGCCGCCGGACTGGACACCGTGCAGCTCGGCGCGGCCGTCGCCGCCCTGGCCACCGCCCGCCGCACGGACGTGTACGGCATCGGCGCGTCCGCCCTGGTCGCCCAGGACCTCACGCAGAAGCTGCTGCGCATAGGGCTGATAGCCCACGCGCACAGCGACCCGCACCTCGCCGTCACCAACGCGGTGCAGCTCCGCGCGGGTGACGTGGCGATCGCGATCACCCATTCGGGTTCCACCGGGGACGTGATCGAGCCGTTGCGGGTGGCCTTCGAGCGCGGCGCGACCACCGTCGCGGTCACCGGCCGGCCCGACGCGCCCGTCACGCAGTACGCCGACCACGTCCTCACCACGTCCACGGCCCGCGAGAGCGAGCTGCGCCCGGCGGCCATGTCCTCGCGTACCAGCCAACTGCTGGTGGTGGACTGCCTGTTCGTGGGGGTGGCCCAGCGGACGTACGAGACGGCGGCACCCGCGCTGGCGGCGTCGTACGAGGCGCTGGCCCACCGGCACAGCCCGCGCGGCGGCGGAACGCGACGCTGACCCCGCCCGTCCTCCAGACCGTCCAACCCGCACCGCCCCGCACGAAGAGAGTCGCCCTCCCATGACCTCCACGTCCCCCTACCACGAGCTGCGCGCCGAGTTGGAGTCGCTGACGACCGAGGCGTTCCGGCCGGAGCTGTCCGAGATCGACCGGCTGCCCACGCTGGAGATCGCACGGCTGATGAACGCCGAGGACACCACCGTGCCCGCCGCCGTGGCCGAGCGGCTGCCGCAGATCGCCGCCGCGATCGACGCGGTGGCCGAGCGGATGGCGCGCGGCGGCCGCCTGCTCTACGCGGGCGCGGGCACCGCGGGCCGGCTCGGCGTGCTGGACGCCTCGGAGTGCCCGCCGACCTTCAACACCGAGCCCTCCCAGGTGGTCGGCCTGATCGCGGGCGGCCCGGAGGCGATGGTGACGTCGGTGGAGGGCGCGGAGGACTCGCGGGAGCTGGCGGTGGAGGCGCTGGACGCGCTCGGGCTCACGCCCCGGGACACGGTGGTCGGCGTCTCGGCCTCCGGCCGCACCCCGTACGCCGTCGGCGCGGTGGAGCACGCCCGCGCGCGCGGGGCCCTGACCATCGGCCTGGCCTGCAACACCGGCAGCGCGCTCGCGGCCGCCGCCGAGCACGGCATCGAGGTGGTCGTCGGCCCGGAACTGCTGACCGGCTCCACCCGCCTGAAGGCGGGCACGGCCCAGAAGCTGGTCCTGAACATGATCTCGACGATCACGATGATCCGCCTGGGCAAGACCTACGGGAACCTGATGGTCGACGTGCGCGCCTCCAACGACAAGCTGCGCGCCCGCTCCCGCCGTATCGTCGCCCTGGCCACGGGCGCGCCCGCGGAGGACGTCGAGAAGGCCCTGGCCGCCACCGACGGCGAGGTCAAGAACGCCATCCTCACCCTCCTCGCGGACATCGACGCCCCCACGGCCGCCCACCTCCTGACCCGCGCCGACGGCCACCTGCGGGCAGCCCTGGAGCGGGCGAGGGGCTGAAACGCCTGGAAGCGCGACGGGGAGCGGACGGCTGCGAGACGGAGCGCTCTGCCCGATCTCAGATTTCGGGCCGTCCGGCCAGATCAGGATCCAGTCCCAGCGCGGCAGCACACACGGCCGCCTGCACATCGGTGTGGGCCAGCAAGTAGACGGTTCTCACCCGGGAAGCGGTGTGTGATCTGAAGTACCCGGTCACGGCAGCTGCCAGGGTGTCCGCGGTCTTCCGCAGATCACTGTTGCCTCCCCCTGTGCCGAGCAGGGGCAGGACGATGGAACGAAGGCTTTCGCCGCCGTCGTTGAGGCGGTCGGCCTCGGCCAGGACGTTGCGGACACAACGTTCCAAGTCGAGTACGGGACGGAAACCCGAGGCCGGCTCCCCCTCAACGGAAGCCACGTGTATGACGCGCTTGACCTGATGGGTCCTCGCCAGCTCCCCCGGGCCGGTGACCAGGACCTGACCCGGTGCCACCTGAGCCTGGCCTCCCATCCGCTCCGCCAGCTCCAGGGCAATGGTGTCTTGTATGAGGTGTCCGCCGGCGTCCCGTCGGCCGCCGTGGTATCGGATGGCCGCCGAAATGGTCGGGTCATTGACGCGCGACATCTCCATGCGCGTGTTCTCCGTGTTGACCCAGACGTCCACTCCCGAGACGTTGACGAGGTTCCCTGTGATCAACCCCAACCGGTGCCCCCTCGCACCACGCACGGGCACCTCGTGTCGCGTGCCGGCCATCAGCTGCCGGGGCGCCGTCGCTCGAGGACGTTCACCGGCCAGCTCCCTGCGCAGCTCCGCGTTCTGTCTCTTCAGCCTCTTGATCTCCGCCGCCAGTTCGTCCCGGTCCCGAGTCTTCGACAGCCAGGTGAAGGAGGCCAGCAGGAAGAACGCCGCGAACGCCGCCGCCCCGCCGAGGCTGAACCCCAGCGCTCGTCCCTCGGCGGTCGAGTCCGGGAACGCCGAGAAGAGGAACAGTGCTCCCGCAAGGGCGTACAGCAGCGTCGAGGGAAGCTGCAGAGCGTACTGCCGGCCCATCCGAGCGGATCCCGACGCCCATATCTGAAGCCCCACCCCGACGAAGATGAGCAGGGCAGTCGCACTTATCAGCAGCGGGCTCACCGGCGCTGTCTCTCCTTCCCCGGCTCTGCGGCAGTTACCTTGTCGGCTCCCCGCCTGCCAGGGGACGACAGCCGTCCGTGACCTCTCCAGAGAATAGTTGACGAAACGTCACCTAACGCTGCACCCATGGTGCTTACATCTTCACATGAACCCCATCGACTTCGGTGACCTCTTCGACCTCAGGATCCGCCTGGACGTGCTCGCACAGGAGGCGGACCGCCGCCTGGTCACCGTTTTCGGTTCGGGCATCAGCAACGCGGTGCTTCCGGGAGTCCCCGAACTGACAGGGTTGTTCCGGGAGCACGTACCGCGCGCCGGCCGAGCACGGTTCGACGCCACCCTCGCCGGGCTTCCCGACCCGGGGCTCAAGTATCAGAACGCGGCTGCCATTCTGACCAAGCAGGCCGGTGAGCCGAGGGTGATGCGCGCCATCCGGACCGCCGTACTCCGCGCATGCCCCAAAGTCCCGGCCGAGGAGGTGGCCAAGGTCGCCCAGGACGAAGACCAGTGCCGGGCCCTCGTCCGCGACCTCGACGCCTGGACGATTCCGAGAGGTTACGAACGGTTCGCCCAGTTCTTTGCCTCGCTGCCCGGCCGGATGCGTGGTCCGGTCATCACCACCAACTTCGACCCTCTGATCGAGATAGCACTGACCAAGGCCGGGGTGAGCGCCGTGCCGATCCCGGTTCCGACCGACTCCGCGCCCACACCCGACCAACTGCGGGAGGCAACCACTCACCCCGTCCTCCACATCCATGGCTACTGGACCGGACCCGCGACAAGCAACGTTCCCTCCCGTATCACCGCGGACCGACCTCAGCTCGACAGTGTGTTGCAGCAGCTGCTCACCAACTCCGTCGTGCTCGTCGTCGGTTACAGCGGATGGCTGGACGGGTTCATGAAGAGCCTGCGCACCCGCGTGCTCAATGAAGCGGACCTGCTGCAGGCAGAGGTTCTCTGGGCCGCCTACGAATCGGAGGCGGCGGACGCGATCGGCGACGGCGTCCTCGGCCAACTGTTGGGAGCGCCCGGTTTCACCCTCTATCTCGGAGTCGATGGGCACGAGCTCTTCGGCGGCGACCTCGCCGCCGACGACACGGCGGCACAGGAGGAAGCCTCCCCGTTCGGCTATTCGCGCGTCTCCGGCAGGGTCGCCGACGCCACTTACCAGGCCGCCCCCTTCGCGGACGGGCGCCGGCCGGACTGGGCGGACGCAGAGCCGGGCCGATGGCCGGTGCTGTCCTCCACACGCACTTTGGAGGAGGAGCTGGTCAAGTGTCTGGACGGTGGTGGTGGCAGCGGCGTCGTCGCGATCGGTCCGCTCGGCGAGGGCAAGTCGCTGGCCGTACGCCAAGTGGCCAGGGCCCTGGCTTCCTCCCGGCCGGAGTGGTCCGTGCTGTGGCGCGAGCCCGGCGCGCCACCCCTCACGCAAGCCTGGCTCGAGGAGGTGCGCAGCACATCGGAACGCACCCTGATCTGCGTCGACGAAGCCGATCTGATCATGGACGAGCTGGTGGCCACCCAACCGCACTGGGGGAAGCCCGGTTCAGGATTCGCCCTCCTGCTCGCCAGTCATGACCGCCTGTGGTGGCAAGGCTCAGGCACCTACCTCCAGCAGTGCGTCACCCCAGTGATCTTCCACGGCATCACGGCCGAGGACGCCGTGGGCATAGCGACCGCCTGGCAGTCCATGGGTCTGCTGCCCGCTGCCCTGAGCAGTGCTGAACAAGCAGCCGAGCGCCTCGCTGCGTCAGCGGGCGCCATGGCGACTCGCACCAACACACTGTTCGGGGCAGTACTCGACGTGCGGTACGGAGCCGACCTTGGTCAGCGCGTCGAGGATCTGCTGCGTAAGTTCCGGGACATCGATCTGACCGACACCGTGACTCTGGGAGACGTCTTCGCCGGCATCTGTGTCATGCAGGACACCCTCGACCGGGACGGGAACAAGAGCATGGGTGCAAGCCGCTCCGTGATCGCCGAAATGGTCGGCAAGGGTGAGGTGTTCGCGGACGGCAAGATTCTCCGGATCCTCGGCAGGGAGGCGGCGGTCACCTTCGCAGGTGACCGCGTCTACTCCCGCCATCCGTCCATCGCGCATGCCGTCGTGGAACTGATCCACCGCGACGGCTCCGCCCAGAAGGTCTATACCATGGTGGGCAGGGCCGGTGGTGCCCTCAGGGCACAGAACGCCGGCGAGATCGACGGGTTCCGCGAGGCATACCTGCTCTCGCGCCACCTTCCGGTTCCCAATGCCGTATGGGCGGCCACCGGGGCCGTCGAGGGCACCGGTCCGCTGCTCGAATCACGGGTCAGCCTGCTGCGCGCCCTACGGACGGAGGGGGGCGAGCGGCCCGTGAAGTACGCCCGCGACCTGGCCAAGCATGTGCACGACTACCGCGATTCCCGCGCCGCCCTCAGAGGATTCCTCGTGGAGTTCTCCAACTGCATGCGCGACGAGGGACACGCCCAGACTGCCGCCGGGCTGGCCGCCCTCGCACTGGACGACAGAGTCGGCTTCCGGCTCGATGCGAGCCGAGCGGGGTACGCGCTGGTGAGCCTGGCGAAGTCGGCCCTGAAACTGAATGCCCAGACCAATATGACAGGAACGAGTGACGCGGCGGGGATCTCGTATGTCCTGCTGGAACGTATCCGTGGTGAGGACGAGGCGGATCGGTTCCTGAGCTCGGTTCGCACCCGTGCTCCCTTGGAGGAGTTCCGGAGCCAGAGCTCTGTCAAGCTCTGCGGTGGACTCGCCTCCACGATGGGTGCGGCCGCCAGGTCGGCCGAGAGGGAGACAGAGGTCCGCCTCGCCCTGGAAGACCGCCTGTCGTTCGAGACGCTGCGGCGGATGGCCGAACGTCCCGGCAGACGGACGGGCGCCGCGCACTGAGCGACGATGGAGGGTACCCGGGGTCGACTGGAGGCGATGTGATCTCCTGGACGGAGGACCGCGCCCCCAGCACCCGCTGATCCGTAGCAACGACCGACGGCTTGGACCCACGTCATGAACCACGCCCAGCTGACCGCCCTCGGCCGGGCTCTCCGTCTGCTCGGGGAGCACGGGGAGAACCTGGCCGCCGACACGCCCGACGCCAAGCTGCACGAGGTCAAGGCGGATCTGAAGCGTGCCCTCGATCTGCTGGACGAGACGGTGACCACGGCCGCGCCCGCGACGCGCTGCCGGGAGCACCCGCAGGGGCCCGTGGACGAGAGCGCGCCCGACCTGTGCCTGCTCTGCGAGACCCGGCGGCGGTCCGCACGGCGTTCGGAGGT
>NZ_BMVJ01000009.1:123756-148726 GCF_014650655.1 Streptomyces anandii JCM 4720 | reverse complement strand
CGACGGTGCGTACGCCGCGTACGCGCCGCCCGCCGCCGAGCCGGCCGACCGCGCGCCCTCGCGCTACGGCGTGCGCGGGGACCGGCCGCAGCCCCAGCAGCGCTGGCTGCCGGAGCTGTGGAACGGGCGGGAGTGGCAGCTGTGCGGGACCCCGCGCCGGGACCGGCGCGAGGCCGAGCTCTACATCAACGCCCAGCGCCGGGCGCCCCGCGCCGCGATGGCCTACCGGCTCGTGCACGAGTTCACCGACTACGAGGTCGTACGGATCTGGGGCAGCCCCGTACGCGTGGACATCGAGCCGATGGGCGGCCTGTAGGGCGCCCCCGCGGACCGGCCTCTCGGGAGTTGCCGGGAGCTCAGGTCAGCCTGGTCATGGACGCCGCGTCGTACGGCTCCAGCTCGTCGAAGCGGCCGCCGAGCACCTTCGCCGCCCACTCCGGGTCCTGCAGCAGCGCGCGGCCGACCGCCACCATGTCGAACTCGTCACGCTCCATGCGGTCCAGCAGGTTGTCCAGGTTGCCGAGCGCCGCGCCCTCGCCCTGGAACGCCTTGATGAAGTCACCGTCCAGCCCCACCGAGCCGACGGTGATGACCGGCTTGCCGGTCAGCTTCTTGGTCCAGCCCGCGAGGTTGAGGTCCGAGCCCTCGAACTCCGGGAGCCAGTAGCGGCGCGTGGAGGCGTGGAAGACGTCGACGCCTGCGGCCGCGAGCGGGGTGAGGATCGCCTCCAGCTCCTCCGGGGTCTCGGCGAGCCTCGCGTCGTACGCTTCCTGCTTCCACTGCGAGTAGCGGAAGATCACCGGGAACTCGGGCGAGACGGCCGAGCGCACCGCGGCCACGATCTCGGCGGCGAACTTGGCACGGGCCACCGGGTCGCCGCCGTAAGCGTCGGTACGGCGGTTGGTGCCCGCCCACAGGAACTGGTCGAGCAGGTAGCCGTGGGCGCCGTGCAGCTCGACGCCGTCGAAGCCGATGCGCTCGGCCGCCGCGGCCGCCTCGGCGAAGGCGGCGACGACGTCGTCCACGTCCTGCTGCGTCATCGCCTTGCCGGTGACCTCGGACTCGCCGATGCGCAGGCCGGAGGGGCCGACCGGCGGCGCCTCGTGGAAGGGCGGCCGGCCCGGCTTGCGGACCATGCCGATGTGCCACAGCTGCGGCACGATCGTGCCGCCGGCCGCGTGCACCGCCTCGGCGACCTTCGCCCAGCCCGCGAGCTGCTCCTCGCCGTGGAACCGCGGCACCCGGCTGCTCTCACCGGCCGAGTCGTGCCCCACGTACGTGCCCTCGGTGACGATCAGGCCCACACCGGCGGCGGCCCGGCGGGCGTAGTACGACAGCACGTCCTCGCCCGGGACGCCGCCCGGCGAGAACATGCGGGTCATCGGCGCCATGACGATCCGGTTGGGGACGGTCAGTCCGTTGAGCGTGACGGGACGCGAGAGGACTTGCGCCGCGCGGGAAGCGGCGGACTCGGAGGCGGTGACGGTCACGGTGGGGGTCTCCTCGGCAGAGCGGTTGGATACCAAATGGTATGTGCACGCGCATGCACTGCGCATCGACATCAACTGTGCGGTGCACCACGCCATTCCCGGCCCCCGGGGTTCTTACGAAGCCGGGCCTCACGGAAGCCGGGCCTCGCGGTTGAGCCGCCGCACCCGCTCCCGCAGCACCTCGCCCGGCGCCGCCTCCCCCAGCTCCCCCGGCGGACAGTCCCACTCCCGCCCGCCACCCACCGGCCGCAGCTGCACGTACCCTCCCTCGCGGCCCATCACCTCACCGATGCGCCCGTCCCGCACGTCGACGGCGTACGCGCCGATCGCCGGCGTCTCGCCGCTCATACGTCATCGCCGCCGCACACCCCCAGGGCGGCGGCGAGCCGCCAGGCCACGCCGAGGTTGCACCGCCCGAGGTCGACCAGGGCGTATGGATCACCGTGCGCGCCCGTCACCGGGTCGACCCGCAGCGACGGCAGGACGATGCCCGCCCCGCCCAGAGCGGCCCGCAGCCGCTCCACCGCCTCCGGGGCCGTCCGCGCGGGCGGCCGGTCACTCTTCGTCGTCTCCGCCACGCCGTTCCCTCCACGCTGAGTGTTCACGTTCACCACACAGCGTGTCCGTCACGCCTCTAACCTGGCCAGTAGCGGCGCACCAACAACCACTCCTGTACGACAGGGAGTTGCCATGCCAGGCCCGAAGGACCTCGACCCGTCCTCATCACCGCGCGCCCTGCTCGGCGCCGAACTCCGCCACGCCCGCGAGAGACAGGGCCTCAGCCAGGCCGAGCTGGGCGAACCCCTCTTCGTCAGCGGCTCGTTCATCGGCCAGCTGGAGGCGGGCACACGGCGCATGCACGTGGAACTCGCCGCCCAACTGGACGAGGTCCTGGGCACCAGCGGCTTCTTCACCCGCAACTGCACGGCCCTGGCCAAGTCCCGCTACCCGGATCACTTCGCAGAAGCGGCGGAGGCGGAGGCGGTCGCCACGGCGATCAGGGAGTACGCCCAGCTCCTGATCCCGGGACTGTTGCAGACCAGGGCCTACGCGGAAGCGGTCTTCCGCGCGTACAAGCCGACGGCACCGGACCCCGAGATCACCGACCTGGTGACCGCCCGCCTCGCACGGGCGTGCGTGCTCGACGATCCAACAACACCTCTGTTGTGGGCGATCCTGGACGAGGCGGTACTGCGCCGCCCGGTCGGCGGCGGCGCGGTGATGTCCGAGGCCCTGGGCCACGTGGCCGAACTGGCCCGCGCCCATCGGGTCATCGTGCAGGTACTGCCGTTCGACGCCGGAGCGCACGCCGCGCTGACCGGCCCTCTCAAGCTCATGGACTTCGAGGACGCGCCCTCACTGTCCTTCGTCGAAGGTCCGGACATGGGAAAGCTGCTGGACGATCCGGCGACGGTCAAGCGCCACACGCTGACGTTCAACCTCCTTCAAGCCTCGGCACTTTCGCCTCATGACTCCCTGGCCCTGATCGAGTCGGTGGCGCAGGATTACGAACATGGAGAAGACCACCCGTGAGTACGACCTGACGTGGGCCGACTGGCACAAGTCCAGCTACAGCGGCGGCGAGGGCGGCAACTGCCTGGAAATGGCAAGCGTCCGGGGCACCCTGATCCCCGTGATCCGCGACTCCAAGACCCCCCTCGGCCCGAAGCTCACGTTCCGGACCGAGACGTGGTCGACGTTCGTGGAGAAGGTCAAGCACGGCTGACGAGCACCAGGCTCACCGCCTCTTCGGCGGTGTCGGCTTCGCCTATCACGGCGGAGGGACTGCACCGGCGAACAACAAACCGTCCGTTGTGCAGGGGCTGGATCCAGCCGATCTGCACGGTCCAGGGGTAGCTGGTGGAACTGCTGAAGAACAGCGTGAAGTAGCTGGTGACCGGATACAGCCGCCGGAGTCGTGG
Source organism: Streptomyces anandii JCM 4720 (assembly GCF_014650655.1). Lineage (GTDB taxonomy): Bacteria > Actinomycetota > Actinomycetes > Streptomycetales > Streptomycetaceae > Streptomyces > Streptomyces anandii. The sequence continues at coordinate 145,314 of NZ_BMVJ01000009.1, read as the reverse complement.
TTGAGTGGCGGCAGCCTCCAGCAGCGGGACGATACCCGGGTACGGACGCCCGGGCGAGCGGCTTTGGTGCACCGCTTGCCGCCACTCCCAGCCGAGTCGTAAGGAGTGCCAGCGCGCTTCGACAACATCGGCCGGCCCGCGACTGCGTGCTGCCGGTCCTCCTCGACGTTGCCCCGAGGCTCACGTGGCGAGCTTCGAGCTGTCTTTTCAAGGAATGGGCGGCGGGTTCAACCCGCCCTCCCTCCCCGCGTGTTGACTTGACGCGAGCTGGCCGATGAGCCCCGCCCGGAGGCAGCGCACGCCTTGGGCAGCTCCGGGTACCACCGGTGGCATGTGGGGGCTTGGAGGGTTCTCTACCGGCCGGACGGGGGCACTGTCACCGTTCATGTGCTCAAGGTCGGCCGCACGGCCTGAGCCGGGTGCGGGCGGGAACGCCCGAGGGCGGTACCCCCAGCTGGTAGCTGGACGTACCGCCCTCGGTCCTTGGGACAGGCGATCAACCCTCGGGTCGATCAGAAGTCCATGTCGCCACCCGGCATGCCGCCGCCGGCCGGGGCCGCGGCCTTCTCCGGCTTGTCGGCGATGACGGCCTCGGTGGTGAGGAACAGCGCGGCGATGGAGGCGGCGTTCTGCAGCGCGGAACGGGTCACCTTCGCCGGGTCGATGATGCCCTCGGCGATCATGTCGACGTACTCGCCGGTGGCGGCGTTCAGACCGTGGCCGACGGCCAGGTTGCGCACCTTCTCCACGACGACGCCGCCCTCGAGACCACCGTTGACGGCGATCTGCTTCAGCGGGGCCTCCAGGGCGAGCTTCACGGCGTTGGCGCCGGTCGCCTCGTCACCCTCGAGCTCCAGCTTCTCGAAGACCTGGGAGGCCTGCAGCAGGGCCACGCCACCACCGGCGACGATGCCCTCCTCGACGGCCGCCTTGGCGTTGCGCACGGCGTCCTCGATGCGGTGCTTGCGCTCCTTGAGCTCCACCTCGGTGGCGGCACCGGCCTTGATGACCGCGACACCGCCGGCGAGCTTCGCCAGGCGCTCCTGCAGCTTCTCGCGGTCGTAGTCGGAGTCGCTGTTCTCGATCTCGGCGCGGATCTGGTTCACGCGGCCCGCGACCTGGTCGGCGGAGCCGGCGCCGTCGACGATGGTGGTCTCGTCCTTGGTGATGACGACCTTGCGGGCGCGGCCCAGGAGGTCCAGGGTCGCGTTCTCCAGCTTGAGGCCGACCTCCTCGGAGATGACCTCGCCGCCCGTGAGGATGGCGATGTCGCCGAGCATGGCCTTGCGGCGGTCGCCGAAGCCCGGGGCCTTGACGGCGACGGACTTGAAGGTGCCGCGGATCTTGTTGACGACCAGGGTCGACAGGGCCTCGCCCTCGACGTCCTCGGCGATGATCAGCAGCGGCTTGCCCGACTGCATGACCTTCTCGAGGAGCGGGAGCAGGTCCTTGACGGAGCCGATCTTGGAGTTCGCGATGAGGATGTACGGGTCCTCGAGCGACGCCTCCATGCGCTCCATGTCGGTGGCGAAGTAGGCGGAGATGTAGCCCTTGTCGAAGCGCATGCCCTCGGTGAGCTCGAGCTCCAGACCGAAGGTCTGCGACTCCTCGACGGTGATGACGCCTTCCTTGCCGACCTTGTCCATGGCCTCGGCGATGAGCTCGCCGATCTGGGTGTCGGCGGCGGAGATGGAGGCGGTGGAGGCGATCTGCTCCTTGGTCTCGACCTCCTTGGCCTGGTCGAGCAGGGCGGCGGAGACGGCCTCGACGGCCTTCTCGATACCGCGCTTCAGAGCCATCGGGTTGGCGCCGGCGGCCACGTTGCGCAGGCCCTCGCGGACCAGGGCCTGGGCGAGCACGGTCGCGGTGGTCGTACCGTCACCGGCGACGTCGTCCGTCTTCTTGGCGACTTCCTTGACCAGCTCGGCGCCGATCTTCTCGTACGGGTCCTCGAGCTCGATCTCCTTGGCGATGGAGACACCGTCGTTGGTGATCGTGGGGGCGCCCCACTTCTTCTCGAGGACGACGTTGCGGCCCTTGGGGCCGAGGGTCACCTTGACGGCGTCCGCGAGCTGGTTCATGCCGCGCTCGAGGCCTCGCCGCGCCTCCTCGTCGAACGCGATGATCTTGGCCATGTGAAGTGGTCCCTCCAGGACTGGGGGTGATTCCTTCGGACCGCGCCCGCGCCCGCGACGGACGGCTCGCCGGCCTCGTGGTTCCTTGCCCCACCCGGCCTGCGGGCCTCACCGACCCGGTCCTTCGTTGTCACTCTCACCTTCAGAGTGCTAACGCCAATGATTAGCACTCGACCCCCGAGAGTGCAAGCGCCCGCGAAGCGGGCTCGATGGGGAGTGGTGGTCGGGTGACGGGCGGGCACAAGCGCCTCTCTACGTACGGCGGCGCGCTGAAGCCGTCGGCGAACACTCGCGCACGGGGGCGCGCACGCCGAGGGGCCCGCACTCCGGTGGAGTGCGAGCCCCTCGAAGAAGAAGATCGCTTGCGGTGGTCGCGCGATTCAGGCCGTGACGCGGACCATGTCGGCCTGCGGGCCTTTCTGGCCCTGCGAGATCTCGAACTCGACCCGCTGGCCCTCTTCCAGCGTGCGGTAGCCGTCCATCTGGATCGCACTGTAGTGGACGAAGACGTCCGCACCACCGTCGACCGCGATGAAGCCGTACCCCTTCTCCGCGTTGAACCACTTGACGGTGCCCTGAGCCATGCCTAACTCCCCTATTACTGGCCCTTGCACAGATCCGCACTTCGCGGACCCGGGTCAGACCTCACCCCCCGTGGAATGGGGGCGTGCGCCGGAACGCGTCGACCGCGGCTGAATGTATCTGTCCAACTGCCGTCTGCAACAGGTCAATCGGACGAGAATTCTGGACGCGCCCGGTCCGGAATGTGGTGATAATTCGCCCGAATTCAGGGCAAGTCGGGCCCCATAAGCAAGACAAATGCCGCAGAAAAGGCACACACTTTGGCTACTTCTTGTCGGGCCTGCGGCACCAATCCGGGGTCCGCGCCCCGTGGATCAGGAGCGCGTTCCCCAACTGTACCGCGCTCAATCACGCAGAATTGCCCCCTCCGCTTCTCTCACGGAGGGGGCAATTCGGTGAACTGTGCGTGATGGACGTTACCGAAGGTAATGTCCAGAGGTAATGACCAGCCCGCGCGGGCGGCCCGCCGGCCCCGCTCAGCCGCCGGCGACCGCCGGGATGATCGAGATGCCGGCGCCGTCCGGGGTGGCGGTCTCCAGGCCCTGCTCGAAGCGGACGTCGTCGTCGTTGACGTAGACGTTGACGAAGCGGCGCAGCTTGCCCTGGTCGTCCAGGACGCGGGCGGCGATGCCGGTGTGGTTCTTCTCCAGGTCGGAGATGACCTCGGAGAGCGTCGCGCCCTCGGCGCTCACCTCGGCCTGGCCGCCGGTGTAGGTGCGCAGGATGGTCGGGATGCGAACGGTCACGCTCATGCGGTGGGACCTCCGGTCGGATGCTCTGGGACGGCGGGGCGGCGGCCTGTCATGCGAGGCCGGCCTCCCGGAAGGAGTCCAGGGTGGGGCGGATCGTCGCGGTCAGGCCGGTGCCGGCCACCGCGTCCAGCGTCTTGAGGCCGTCGCCGGTGTTCAGGACGACCGTGGTGAGCGACGGGTCCAGGAGGCCGTCCTCGATCAGCTTCTTCGTCACGCCGACCGTCACGCCGCCCGCCGTCTCCGCGAAGATGCCCTCGGTGCGGGCCAGCAGCTTGATCGCGTCGACGACCTGCTCGTCGGTCACGTCCTCCACGGCACCGCCGGTGCGGCGGGCGATGTCGAGGACGTAGGGGCCGTCGGCCGGGTTGCCGATGGCGAGGGACTTGGCGATGGTGTCCGGCTTCTGCGGACGGACCACGTCGTGGCCGGCCTTGAAGGCGGTGGACACCGGCGAGCAGCCCTTGGCCTGGGCGCCGAAGATCTTGTAGGGCCGGTCCTCGACCAGACCGAGCTTGACGAGCTCCTGAAGTCCCTTGTCGACCTTGGTCAGCTGCGAGCCGGAGGCGATCGGCACGACGATCTGGTCGGGCAGCCGCCAGCCGAGCTGCTCGCAGATCTCGTACGCCAGCGTCTTGGAGCCCTCGGCGTAGTACGGCCGCAGGTTGACGTTGACGAAGCCCCAGCCCTCGCCGGCCGGGTCGCCGATCAGCTCGGAGCAGAAGCGGTTCACGTCGTCGTAGTTGCCCTCGATGCCGACGAGTTCGCCGCCGTAGATCGCGGCCATGACGACCTTGCCCTGCTCCAGGTCGTGCGGGATGAACACACAGGAGCGCAGGCCGGCCCGGGCGGCGGCGGCGCCGACGGCACCGGCCAGGTTGCCGGTGGAGGAGCAGGACAGGGTGGTGAAGCCGAACGCGCGCGCCGCCTCGAGCGCCTGCGCGACCACGCGGTCCTTGAAGGAGTGCGTCGGGTTTCCGGAGTCGTCCTTGACGAAGAGCTTGCCGGTCTCGACGCCGAGTTCGCCGGCGAGGTGGTCGGCCTGGACGAGCTTGGTCCAGCCCGGGTTGAGGTTCGGCTTGGTCGCCACGTCCGCGGGGACGGGCAGCAGCGGGGCGTACCGCCAGATGTTCGCGGGGCCCGCCTCGATCCGCTTGCGCAGCTCCTCGGTGTCGTACGCCGAGAAGTCGTAGGCGATCTCCAGCGGGCCGAAACACTCCTCGCAGGCGAAGACCGGGCCGAGCGGGACGCGGTGGCCGCACTCGCGGCAGCTCAGCGCTGCGGCGGGGCCGAGGTCGACGGCGGAGGGGTCGGTGCTGGTGGCAACTGTCTGCACAGCCATGGAGGCGAGGCCCTTTCTCCTCATCTTCCCCACGACGCATCTCGCCGTGAGACGGATTTGGCACCTTCCCTAGCCGGGAGCCTCGCGAGCGATCATTGATCTACGAGAACCGGCTGGAGGGTTGCCGGGGCTTCATCGGGCCGTGTCCCTCTGCCCCTCTGGATGAGCGGTATGCGGTTGTGAACGCGCGGTGGACCCCGACATGCGATGGTCACCGGCGTTGTTCAAGACTGTAACCGAAGGCCAGGAGAGTTGAGATAGTCGTCCGAAGCGCGAGACACGAAGCGCGAGACACGTGAGGAGCCGCTGACCGTGCTGGAAGAAGTCGAGCGTTGGCTCGCCACCCGCTCCTGGTCCGTGACCGATCGTCCGCTGCACCAGATCCTGGCGGCCAAGCAGCGCACGGGCCAGTCGGTTTCCGTCGTGCTGCCCGCGCTCAACGAGGAGGAGACGGTCGGCGACATCGTCGCGGTGATCCGCCAGGACCTCGTGGAGCAGGTACCGCTCGTCGACGAGATCGTGGTGGTCGACTCCGGCTCCACCGACCGCACCTCCGCGGTCGCCGCCGCCGCGGGCGCGCGGGTCGTTCACCGGGACGGGATCCTGCCCCGCGTCCCCGCCGTCCCAGGTAAGGGCGAGGTGCTGTGGCGCTCGCTGCTCGTCACGCGCGGGGACGTGATCTGTTTCATCGACGCCGATCTCAGGGAGTTCTCCTCCGACTTCGTCACCGGCATCGTGGGCCCGCTGCTCACCGAGCCGGACGTGCAGCTGGTCAAGGCGATGTACGACCGCCCGCTCGGCGGGGCGGCCGGGCAGGGCGGACGGGTCACCGAGCTGATGGCGCGGCCGCTGCTCAACATGCACTGGCCGCGGCTGGCCGGCTTCGTGCAGCCGCTCGGCGGCGAGTACGCGGCCCGCCGCTCGCTGCTGGAGCAGCTGCCGTTCCCGGTCGGCTACGGCGTGGAGCTCGGCATGCTCGTGGACGCGCTGCACCTGGTGGGGCTGGACGCGCTCGCCCAGGTCGACGTCGGCGTGCGCAAGCACCGGCACCAGGACGGGCAGGCGCTCGGCCGGATGGCCGCCGCCATCTACCGCACCGCCCAGCTCCGGCTGGCCCGCGGCCACCTGGTCCGCCCCCTGCTGACGCAGTTCGAGCGGGGCGAGGAGGGCTTCGAGCCGCGCACCTATTCGGTGGACACCGAGGAGCGGCCGCCGATGACGGAGATCGCGGAGTACGCGGCCCGGAAGGTGGCGTGAAGTGGCGTGAATGGCCGGGCGGGTCGTATACGGCCGCTCTACGAAGCGGAACCGTACGTTTGAGCGTTTGAGGGCCGGGCTAGGTTGAGGACCATGGTCTCAACGCACGGTGCCGAGGTGCTGGTCGCGTCCAATCGCGGCCCGGTTTCGTACGAAGTGCGCGAGGACGGCTCGCTGCACGCGAAACGCGGAGGCGGAGGGCTGGTCTCCGGGCTGTCCGCGATCGGCCCGGACGCGGGTGCCGTCTGGGTGTGCGCCGCTCTCGGCGACGCCGACCGGGAGGCGGTGCGGCGCTTCGAGGGCGGCCGGCGGCTGCCTTCGGAGGCGACCGGCGGGCAGCAGGTACGGATGCTCGACATCGACGCGGAGGTCTTCGCCGACGCGTACAACGGCATCGCGAACTCGGTGCTGTGGTTCGTCCACCACATGCTGTACCAGACCCCGCTGGAGCCCGTCTTCGACGCGGAGTTCCGCCGCCAGTGGCGGTCCTACGAGGCCTACAACCGGGCGTTCGCGCAGGCGCTGGCGGAGGAGGCGGCCGAGGGCGCGGCGGTGCTGGTGCAGGACTACCACCTGACGCTGGTGCCGGGGATGCTGCGCGACTTCCGGCCGGATCTGCGGATCGGGCACTTCTCGCACACGCCGTGGGCGCCGGTGGACTACTTCCGGATGCTGCCCGACGACATCGCCGGGCAGGTGCTGCACGGCATGCTGGGCGCGGACCGGCTGGGCTTCCTCACCCAGCGGTGGGCGGACGCCTTCGCCGGGTGCTGCGAGGCGCTGGTGGGCGGGCTCGGCGGCACGCGGGTGGGGGTGCACGGGCTGGGCGCGGACGCGGACTTCCTGCGGGAGCGGTCGCACCGGTCGGACGTCTTCGAGCGGATGGCGGCGCTGCGCGAGGAGATCGGGGCGGGGCCGGACGGCGGGCCGCGCCGGACGATCGTGCGGGTGGACCGCACGGAGCTGTCCAAGAACATCGTGCGTGGGCTGCTCGCCTACCGGCGGCTGCTCGAGGACTTCCCGCAGTGGCGGGAGCGGGTGGTGCACGTCGCGTTCGCCTACCCCTCGCGGCAGGACCTCGCGGTGTACCGGGAGTACACCGCCGAGGTGCGGCGGCTGGCGGAGGAGATCAACGAGCGGTACGGGACGCCCGGGTGGACGCCGGTCGTGCTGCACGTCAAGGACGACTTCGCGCGCTCGCTGGCGGCGTACCGGATCGCGGACGTCGCGCTGGTCAACCCGATCCGGGACGGGATGAACCTGGTCGCCAAGGAGGTCCCGGTCGTCTCCGACGCGGGCTGCGCGCTGGTGCTGTCCCGGGAGGCCGGCGCCCACGCGGAGCTGGGCGACGACTCGATCGAGATCAACCCCTACGACGTGGTGGCCACGGCCCAGGCCCTCCACGAGGCGCTCAGCATGCCGGGCCCCGAACGAGCGGAACGAGCCAAGCGCCTGGCCGACGCGGCAACGGCCCTCCCACCCACCCAGTGGTTCCTGGACCAGCTCTCGGCCCTGCGCCAGGAGAGGACCACCTGAGCCGTCGGCGTTCCGCCCGGATACCGGCGGGCCGCGGACCGCCGGGCACCGACCGGGCTCCGGCCGCCCCGCCGACGCCCCGTCCGCCGGGGCAAGCGGCGCTCCGGACCGGTTACGGGAGTCGGCCGGCCAGGTCGGACAGCAGGTGCACCACTCCCGCCGGGCCGGGTACCACCAGGTCGGCGCGTTCCGACAGTTCCGTCACCTCTGTGCTGCCGCTGCAGACCAGGACGCCCGGTACTCCGTCCAGGCGGAGTTTGTCGACGGCGGTGAAGGCGGGGAGGTCGCCGAGGTCGTCGCCGGCGTAGAGGACCGAGGTGGCGCCGCGGTCGCGGACGTAGTCGGCCAGGGCGACACCCTTGTCCATGCCCGGGGGGCGCAGTTCGAGGACCATGCGGCCGGGTTCGACGATCAGGCCGTGGCGGCCGGCCAGGTCGGCGAGGGGCTCGCGCAGGAGGTCGAAGGCGGCCTGCGGGTCCTCGGCGCGGCGGGTGTGGACGGCCAGGGAGCGGCCCTTCTCCTCGATCCAGGTGCCCTGCCAGGCTCCGACGCGGTCCAGGACGCCCGGCAGTTCGGCCCGCACGGCGGCGACGCCGGGGTGCGGGGCCGGGGCGGTGACGGTGCCGGTGGCCGCGTCCCAGCGCTCGGCGCCGTAGTGGCCGAGGACGACGAGGTGCTCCAGGCCAGGCACGCCCGCGAAGCCGCCGTTGCGCACCGCGACACCGGCCGGGCGCCCGGTGACCACGGCCACGGAGGCCACCTTCGGCGCGAGCGCGGCCAGGGCCGGGACGGCGTCCGGGTGGGCGCGGGCCTGGTCGGGGTCGGGGACGATCGGCGCGAGCGTCCCGTCGAAGTCGAGCGCGATCACCGCACGCTCGGGCCGCGCGAGTATCGCGGCCAGCCCGTCCCGCCCGGCCTGGGTGGCGGGCACCGGCAGGGGGGCGTCGGGATGGTCCGTCGAGTCCAAGTGATGGCTGCCCATACGCCGAACCTATCCACCCCGGGCCCCCCGCACTCCTCGACCCGGCGGCCCGCCGCCGGCCCAGGGCCTTACTTCCGGATCTTCCCGGCCGATCCGAGCGGGCAGCGAGGTGACCCGGAGCCGGCCTGATCCGGACGAAAGGCCCTAGCGCTCCGACCGGCGGGAGTTCCTCACCCGGCGCAGGCGGTTGACGGTCACCGGGTCGTGGGCGAGGGCGCGGGTGTCGTCCAGGAGGGCGTTCAGGAGCTGGTAGTAGCGGACCGGGGACAGGCCGAGCTCCTCGCGTATCGCGCGCTCCTTGGCGCCGGGGCCGGAGAAGCCGCGGCGCTCCAGGGCGAGGATGTCCCGCTCACGGCGGTCCAGCCCCGGCACCGGGCTCCCGTCGGCCGGGGCACCGGTGTCGTCCGCGTCCATGTCCATGTCCATAACGGCACCGTAGCCCCCGCCGCCGACAGCGACACCGACACCGACACCGACCACAAGGGCCTACTTCGCGTTCTCCGCGCTGTCCGCGGCGGTCGCCGTGGCCTGGAGCTGCCCGAGGACCGCGGCGGGGCTGCCGTCGGGCGCGACCGCACGGCCGATCCGCTTCTTCAGGTCCGCGCTGACCTGCGCCCAGGAGGTCTTGCCGACCGGGTAGAGCTGGGCGAGCGGGAGTTCGGAGAGGAAGGGCCGCAGGGCCTTGTCCTGCTCGGCCGCGTTCATCGCGTCGGAGGCGGAGCCGGTCACGGGCAGCAGGTCGTACTCGCGGGAGAAGGCGAGGACGTTCTTCTCGCTGTAGACGAAGTCGAGGAAGTCGCCGATCTGGTCCCGGTGGCCGCTCTTCTTGAAGGCCATCATCCAGTCGGCCACGCCCATGGTCGACTTCGGCGTACCGTTTCTGCCGGGCATCGGCACCATGCCGAACTTCACGCCCTTCCTGTCGGCCTGCTGCATCAGCGTGGGGTGGCCGTTGAGCATGCCGACCTCACCGCGCGCGAAGGCGTCGAAGGCGTCGGCGCGGTTGAGCTTGCCGGGCGCGACCGGGCCGGTCAGCCCCTTGCCCACCAGCTCGTCCCGCAGCCAGGTGAACGTCTCGACGTTCTGCGCGGAGTCGATCGTGTACGTGCCGATGTCGTCGGTGTAGCCCGAGCCGCCGCCGAGCAGCCACTGCATGGTCTCGGCCTGCGCCTCCTCGGGGCCGAGCGGCAGCGCGTACGGGTACTTCACGCCCCGGGCCTTCAGCGCGGCCGCGTCGGTGGCGAGCTCCGCCCAGGTCGTGGGCGGGGTGAGGTTCGCCTTGGCGAACAGGGTCTTGTTGTAGAAGAGCACGCGCGTGGAGGCCGCGAACGGGATGCCGTACTGCACGTGCCGCACCTGCCCCGCGTCGGAGAGCTGGCCGAGGAAGTCGGCCTGGACCGGGATGGACAGCACGTCGTCGGCCTTGTAGAGCAAGCCCTTGGCCGCGTAGTCGGCGTAGGCGCCGATCTGCGCGATGTCCGGCGGGTCGCCGGCGTCGGCCATCTGCTTGACCTTGCGGTCGACGTCGTTCCAGGAGTAGACGCTGACCTGGACCTTCACACCAGGGTGGGCGCTCTCGTATTCCTGGGCCAACCGGTCCCAGTACTTCTTGGAGCTGTTGGCGGCCGAGTCGCCGTAGTCGGCGGCGACGAGTCTGAGCGTGACGCCGGAGGAGCCGGTGCTCCCGCAGCCGCCGAGGATTGCTGTCATGCCCATGGCAACCGCCAGAGCGATCATTCCTGTCCTGCGCCGCTGCACTGCCTGTACGCCCCAACCCGTCGTCGACTCGCCGAACGGAACCGCACAGGAGTGGAACCCTGTGCTGCCGCAAGGCGAAAACTTTCAAAACGTCAGCCATAAGGTCTACACCACGCGAGTGGACTAGACCTCTTGTGGGTGTAAGCGTCACACTGTCCCCCGTGGAACACGTCATCGCCCTCGATGTGGGCGGCACCGGGATGAAGGCCGCGCTGGTCGCGGCCGACGGCACCCTGCTGCACCAGGCACGCCGGGCCACCGGCCGCGAGCGCGGACCCGACGCCGTGGTCGAGGGCATCCTCGGCTTCGCCGCCGAGCTCGCCGCCCACGGCGCGGACCGCTTCGGCGCCCCGGCGGTCGCGGCCGGCGTGGCCGTCCCCGGCATCGTCGACGAGGAGCGGGGCGTGGCCGCCTACGCCGCCAACCTCGGCTGGCGCGACGTACCGCTGCGCGACCTGCTGGGCGAACGGCTCGGCGTCCCCGTCGCCCTCGGCCACGACGTGCGCACCGGCGGTCTCGCCGAGGGCCGCATCGGGGCCGGCCGGGGCGCCGACCGGTTCTTCTTCGTGCCGCTGGGCACCGGCATCGCCGGCGCCATCGGCATCGACGGCCGGGTGGAGGCGGGCGCGCACGGCTTCGCGGGCGAGATCGGCCACATCGTCGTACGCCCCGGGGGCATCCCCTGTCCGTGCGGGCAGCGCGGCTGCCTGGAGCGGTTCGCCTCCGCGGCGGCGGTCAGCCAGGCATGGGCCGCCGCGTGCGGGGACCCGGAAGCGGACGCGGCGGACTGCGCCAAGGCCGTCGAGTCCGGGGACGCACGGGCCGCGCGGGTCTGGCAGGAGGCCGTGGACGCCCTGGCCGACGGCCTGGTCACCGCGCTCACCCTGCTCGACCCGCGCACGCTGATCATCGGCGGCGGGCTCGCCGAGGCAGGGGAGACGCTGTTCGCCCCGCTGCGCGAGGCCATTCAGCGGCGCGTCACCTTCCAGAAGCTGCCCACCGTCGTCCCCGCCGCCCTCGGGGACACCGCCGGCTGCCTGGGCGCGGGACTCCTCGCCTGGGACCTGATCAACTCCCCTACGACTCCCCGGAGGTAACCACCTGATGGCCACTAGCAAGGTTCTCGCCGGTGCCCGGGTGGTACTGCCCACCGGGATCGTGGACGGCGGCCGCGTGAGCGTCGAGGGCACGCGGATCGCCGGGAGCGCTCCCGAGGGCGCCGAGGTCCTCGACGTGAGCGGGCACTGGCTGGTCCCCGGCTTCGTCGACATGCACAACCACGGCGGCGGCGGGGCGGCCTTCTCCGGCTCGGCCGACGACGTGCTCACCGCCGTGCACGCGCACCGGGCGCACGGCACCACCACCGTCGTCGCCTCCACCGTCACCGACGACATGGGCGTCCTCGCCAAGCAGGCCGGGCTGCTGTCGGAACTGGCCGAGCAGGGCGACATCGCGGGCATCCACTTCGAGGGGCCGTTCATCTCCCCGTGCCGCAAGGGCGCGCACTCCGAGGCGCTGCTGCGCGACCCGGACCCGGCGGAGGTGCGCAAGCTGATCGAGGCGGCGCGCGGCCGGGCGAAGATGATGACCCTGGCCGCCGAACTGCCCGGCGGGATCGACTCCGTACGGCTGCTGGCCGACCACGGGGTGATCGCGGCGATCGGGCACACCGACGCCACGTACGAGCAGACGGTCGAGGCGATCGACGCCGGGGCCACCGTCGCCACCCACCTGTTCAACGCGATGCCCGTCCTCGGCCACCGCTCCCCCGGCCCGATCGCGGCCCTGCTGGAGGACGAGCGGGTCACCGTGGAGCTGATCAACGACGGCGTGCACCTGCACCGGGCCGCACTCGAGCTGGCCTTCCACCACGCCGGCGCGGCCCGGGTGGCCTTCATCACCGACGCGATGGACGCGGCCGGCTCCGGCGACGGCCGCTACATGCTCGGCCCGCTGGAGGTCGAGGTCGCGGACGGGGTGGCTCGGCTGGTCGAGGGCGGCTCGATCGCGGGGTCCACGCTCACGCTGGACCGCGCGTTCAAGCGGGCGGTCACCGTGGACGGGCTGCCCGTCGGGGACGTGGTGGCCGCGCTGTCCGCCAACCCGGCCCGGCTGCTCGGCCTGGACGACAGGGTGGGCTCGCTGGAGCCCGGCAAGGACGCCGACCTGGTGCTGCTCGACGAGGACTTCGGGGTCAGGGGAGTGATGCGGCACGGCGAGTGGGTGGTTGAGCCCCGACTGGGCTGATCCGTCCCGCCGCCCGTACGCGGTGGGCCGTCCGAGGGCCTGTCGTCACATTCCCGTCGTCCGCCCGGAGGCAGGCGGGAATCTGACGACAGGCACTGGGGGTGGGCGGTCCGCCGCGTCTTTGGCATGATCGAACCTCCGGAACACCGCGAACGGACGCGCTTACTCGGGGGAGGTCGGCCCAGGTGATCCTCACGGTCACGCTGAACACCGCTCTCGACATCACCTACCGGGTGCCGGTTCTCATGCCGCACACCTCGCATCGGGTGACCGAAGTGGGCGAACGGCCCGGCGGCAAGGGCGTCAACGTGGCCCGGGTGCTGGCGGCCCTCGGCCACGCGGTGACCGTCACGGGGTTCGCGGGCGGCAGCACCGGGCGCGAGCTGCGCGAGGGGCTCGCCGGGGTGCGGGGCCTGACGGACGCCCTGGTGCCGTGCGCCGGCCGCACGCGGCGCACGGTCGCCGTGGTCGACGAGCGCACCGGCGACACCACCCAGCTCAACGAGCCGGGCCCGGTCGTCTCCCCCGCCGAGTGGTCCGCCTTCCAGGACGTCTACGAGGACCTGCTGGGCTCGGTGTCGGCGGTGGCGCTGTGCGGCAGCCTGCCGCCCGGACTGCCGGTGGGTGCGTACGCCGGTCTGGTGCGCACCGCGCGGGCCGCGAACGTGCCCGTGCTGCTGGACACCGGCGGGGAGGCGCTGCGGCGCGGGGTGGCGGCCCGCCCCGACCTCATCAAGCCCAACGCCGACGAACTGGCCGAGCTCACCGGCTCCCACGAGCCGCGCCGGGCCACCCAGGACGCCCGCAGGCGCGGGGCCCACGCGGTGGTCGTCTCACTGGGCGCCGAGGGCCTGCTGGCCCACACCCCGGAGGGCACCTGGCGGGCCGTCCCGCCCGCCCGTGTCCAGGGCAACCCGACCGGCGCCGGCGACTCGGCGGTCGCGGGCCTGCTCTCGGGCCTGGTCGAACACCTCCCCTGGCCCGCCCGCCTGGCCCGAGCGGTCGCGCTCTCCACGGCAACGGTCCTGTCCCCCACGGCGGGCGAGTTCGACAGCCCGGCCTACGAGGAACTGCTGAACCGCGTGTCGGTGACCGGGGAGGTCAGCGCGGCGTGACAGGGGTCAGCCGCCGGAGTTGACCCAGCCCTTCACCAGCCACACCTGGTCCAGATAGGCGTCGCACTGGTTGCCCTGCTCGCAGGAGATCTTGATCGTGTTGGTGCCCTTGTTGAGCTGGATGTAGTTGTACGTGTTCGTCCAGCCCTTCTCGTAGCCGCCCTCGGGGGCGTGGGCGTAGTTGCTGAGCTTGACGGGCGTCTCGGACACCGAGCCGTTGACCGTGAGGGTGGCGGTGCCGTCCTTGCCGGGGACGGTGTAGCCGACGTACACGGTGTACTTGCCGTCGGCCGGGATGCCGTTGACGTTCCAGGTGACCGAGGCGCCGACGTTGTTGAAGTTCGTCACATAGACGCCGCCGTCCGCCTTGGCGCCCTTGACGTCGGAGGCGGTGCTCGCGCCGCCGCCGAGTTGGAGGGCCTTCGCGTCGATCTTCGGGAGTTCGCCGGCGGGGGCCGCGGTGTCGGTCGTGGAGGGGCTGGGCTGGGAGCTCTGGGTGGCGGTGGGGGCGGTGCCGCCGGCCTTGTCGCCGCTGTCGCCCTTGTCGCCGAGCATGGCCACGCTGATGCCGATGACGACCGCCGCGACCACGGCGATAGCGCCGATCAGCAGGCCCTTGGTGTTCGGGCCCCGGCCGCGGCCTCCACCGCCCTGCGCCTGCTGGCGGCCGGCGGGGGCGCCGCCGGGAAGGGTCTCCGGGGCGGCGTAGTGGGCGTTGGGCTGCCCGTAGGCGCCCTGCTGCTGGACCTGGCCGTAGGGCGCCGTGGGGGCCTGCTGACCCGCCTGCTGGCCGTACTGCCGCTGACCGACCGCGCGGACCCGGTTGACCGAGCCCGGGTAGCCGTAACCGCCTGAGGGCGGCTGGGCTCCGTTGGCCTGACCATCGGCATACAGGTAGCCGAACGGGTCGTCGTCCTCGGGCGTGCTCGCGCCGTTGTTGCCGGGCGTCATCCCTTGGTACTCCTCAACAGTGCGGGGCGGATGCAGTACGTCGTGAGGATGGCGAGCCTACCCGCTCCACGGGGCCCAAACGGGTGACTCCGACCGCATCAGCGCACTGACCTGCGGATCATCCGGCCCGGCGGTGCTGTTTGGGACGAGATCGTTTCTCGACGTACATCCGTTCGTCGGCGGACTTCAGGACTTCGTCGGCCGTCATGCCGCAGTGGGCCCAGCCGATGCCGAAGCTGGCGCCGACCCGGACGGCCCGGCCCTCGGCGCGGATGGGCTGGATGATCTCGTTGCGCAGCCGCACGGCGAGGTCCTCAGCGTCGGCGCGGCCGAGCCCGTTGGCGAGGATCACGAACTCGTCGCCGCCGAGCCGGGCCACGGTGTCGCCGTCGCGTACTCCGTTGCTCAGGCGCCGGGCGACCTCGATGAGGACGGCGTCGCCCGCGTTGTGCCCGAACCGGTCGTTGATCGACTTGAAGCCGTCGAGGTCGCAGAAGAGGACCGCGAGCCCCTTGGTGCCGTCGTCCCGGTCCCCCTCGGGGGCGACGGTGTGCACATGGTGGTCGTAGGCGTCGTACGACTCGGTGCCGGGGCGGAAGTCGAAGCCGGCGACGTCGTAGCCCGGGTGGCCGTAGGCCGCGTCCAGGCTCTCCAGCTCGCCCGCGTGCGCCGGGCGGCGGCACAGGCGGGCCGACAGGCGGGCGCGCAGTTCGGCGGAGTTGGGCAGGCCGGTCAGCGAGTCGTGGGAGGCGCGGTGGGCGAGGTGCAGCTCGCGGCGCTTGCGCTCCTCGATGTCCTCGACGTGGGTGAGCAGGAAGCGGGGGCCGTCGGCGGCGTCGGCGACCACGGAGTTGCGCAGGGACACCCACACGTAGGTCCCGTCGCGGCGGGCCAGCCTGAGCTCCGCCCGGCCGCCCTCGGCGGAGGTGCGCAGCAGGGTGCCTATGTCCTCGGGGTGGACGAGGTCGGAGAAGGAGTAGCGGCGCATCGCGGCGGCGGGCCGGCCGAGCAGACGGCACAGGGCGTCGTTGGTGCGCAGGATGCGGCCGTGCTGGTCGCCGCCCATCTCGGCGATGGCCATGCCGGAAGGGGCGTACTCGAAGGCCTGGCGGAAGCTCTCCTCGCTGGCGCGCAGGGCCTGCTGCTCGCGCTCCAGGCGGACCAGGGCGCGCTGCATATTGGCTCGTAGACGCGCGTTGCTGATCGCGATGGCGGCCTGGAAGGCGTACATCTGGAGGGCCTCGCGGCCCCAGGCGCCGGGGCGGCGGCCGTTGCGCGGGCGGTCCACGGAGAGCACGCCGAGCAGTTCGCCCCGCTGGCCGTCGGGGGCGCCCGGCGTGTACATGGGCGCGAAGAGACGGTCGGAGGGGTGCCACTCGTCCTCGAAGCGCGGGGCGGGGCCGTCCGTGTACCACTGCGGGACGTCGTCGTCGTCGAGGACCCAGCCCTCGGTGTGGGGTATGAACACCAGGTCGCCCCAGTGCTCACCCATGTGCAGCCGCCGCTCCCAGGAGTCGCGCGAGCCGACCCGGCCGGTGATCAGGGCCTCGGCGGCGGGGTTGCCGGCGAAGGCGGCGACGACGAGGTCGCCGTCCGGGCGCACGAGGTTGACGCAGGCCAGCTCGTAACCGAGGCCGTTCACCACGCCGTCCGCGACGGTCTGCAGTGTGTCCGCCAGGCTGCGCGCGGTGTTCATGTCCGCCATGACCTGGTGCAGTTGCCGCAGGGTCGCAAGACGGACGTACGGCTCCGACTCGGTCTCCATGCTCGCCCTCCCCCCGAGACCTCGCAGCGAATCAAGGGTGCTCTTCGGCGTATCGTCTGTGCAGTCTCCGCCACTGAATCACAGCGCGAAGCCCACTCGGTACACAGGGTCAACAATTAGTGGCTCTTGTGACTCAAGTCACAGCTGAACGTGAACAATTGAGTGGAGTTTCTGCGTTTTCCCTGTGCGTTCACTGAACGCAAACTTTGTGGGTGTGTGGACATGATGCACGAGAGGTCCGCCGGGACCGGGTCTTCGGTCCTAGGTCCGGCGTCCGTCCGGCCTCGGTCCCGGCTCGGGCGGAGGCCCGATGCGGGCGCCGCGAGCCGGTGACTAGCGTTGATGTGTGCTGAACACATCCCTCGCGCCGTCCTCCGCCACCCCCACCGCCACGCCCGCCTCCGGGCATGCTGAGGGGGTGACCAACGAGGAGTTCCGCGCCGCGATGTCCCGGCTGGCGGCCGGCGTGGTCCTGGTGACCGCGCAGGAGCCGCCGCTGGACCCGGACGACCCGCTGGCGCCGGGCGGCGAGGACGTGGGCATGACCGCCACGGCCTTCGTCTCGGTGTCCCTCGACCCACCCCTCGCCCTGGTCAGCCTGCGGGAGGGCTCCCGCATGGACGACCTGCTCGCCGAGCAGCCCCTGTGGGCGGTGTCGATCCTCACCGAGAGCCAGCGCCACATCGCCGGCCGGTTCGCCATGAAGGGCCGCATCAGCGACCGCCTGCTCTTCGAGGACATCCCCTACGTCCGCGGCGAGGTCTCCGGCGCCCCCCTGGTCGGCGGGGCGCTCGCCACCCTGGAACTGCGCACCGAGCAACGCGTGACCGCGGGCGACCACACCCTGGTCGTGGGCCGGGTCCTGACCGCCCGGGTCCCGAGCGCCGACGGCGGCCCCCTGACCTACTTCAAGGGCCGTTACCGCCAACTGGGCTGAGCCGCATTCCGGCGGCCAGACGGCCAGACGGTGGGCGCGCCGGACCTCGGCGCGCCGGACCTCGCGGACAGGGCCTAGGTCCAGTCCCGTCCCGAGCGGCCGCGTTTGGTCTCGGAACGTTGCTTCTTCTCGCGCAGGCGACGCTCGTTGATCCCGCGCGGGACGCGGGTGGGCCTGCGGGGTCTGGGCGGGGGCGCGGTCGCCTCGGCGAGCAGCGCCGCCAGGCGTACGGCCGCGGCCTCGCGGTTGCGCCACTGGGAGCGGTGCTCGGAGGCCCGTACGACGATCACTCCGTCGACCAGGCGGGACGCCAGCCGTTCCAGGGCGCGCCGCTTCCACACCTCGGGCAGGGCCTCGGTGCCGGCCAGGTCGAAGCGCAGCTCGGCCTGTGAGTCGCTGGTGTTCACGTGCTGTCCGCCGGGCCCCGAGGACCGCGAGAAGCGCCAGGCCAGCTCGGCCTCGGGAAGCGCGACGGAGCCGCGGATGAGATGGGGACCGGACATGTCACCCATGTTCCCGTTCCTGTCCGGGCCACGTCACCCGGTTTTCGCGGCGGCGACGGCCGGGGCCGGACGGCGTGTTCGAGCGGACTTGGTAAAAAAGGTAAAGAGATCCGGAACCATGCGGACCCCCCTTGGCGTTCATAGAGGTGGCGGTAGCTTCGTCCGCACAACGCAACGAGGGAAGGGACTCCCACACCATGGCTGTAAGCCTCTCCAAGGGCGGCAACGTCTCGCTCACCAAGGAAGCTCCGGGCCTGACCGCCGTCACCGTGGGCCTGGGCTGGGACGTCCGCACCACCACCGGCACGGACTTCGACCTCGACGCCTCCGCCATCGCGGTCAACGCGCAGGGCAAGGTGTACTCCGACGGCCACTTCGTCTTCTTCAACAACAAGCAGACCCCGGACAACACCATCGTCCACACCGGTGACAACCGCACCGGCGAGGGCGCCGGCGACGACGAGGCGATCAACGTCAACCTCGCCGGTCTCCCGGCCGACATCGACAAGGTCGTCTTCCCGGTCTCCATCTACGACGCCGAGAACCGCGGCCAGAACTTCGGCCAGGTCCGCAACGCCTACATCCGCATCGTCAACCAGGCCGGCGGCGCCGAGATCGCCCGCTACGACCTGTCGGAGGACGCGGCCACCGAGACCGCCATGGTCTTCGGCGAGCTGTACCGCAACGGCGCGGAGTGGAAGTTCCGCGCGGTCGGCCAGGGTTACGCCTCGGGCCTGGTCGGCATCGCCCAGGACTTCGGCGTCAACGTCTGACCGTACGACGCCCGCGCCCGGCGCACACTCGTACGCGGCGCGCACGCCCGCGCCCGGTGCACCGGCGGAGCCCCGGCCCATCTCGGGCCGGTGCTCCGGCCGTTCGGCCGGCCCCCCGTAAATGGCGCGGCGGCGGGCGGCACGCCGCGATACCTTGCGCGGGTGATCCTCGAACCCCTGTCCCTCGGCCCCGAGCGGGAACTGCCGGGCGAGCTGCTGACCGAGCTCACCGCGCTGTACGCCTCCAACCGCGACTTCCACGAGCTCAGCGGCGAGTTCCCCGACCCGGACGACATCCGCCCCGAGCAGGTCGCCGCCGCGCTCGCCGAGGACTCCGCCGACCCGTCCGCCGAGGTGCTGCTCGCCCGCAGCGAGGGGCGGCTCGTCGGGCTGGCGATCACGCTCGGACACCACCCCGACCCCGCCGACCCGGACCCGTGGATCGGCCTGCTGATGGTCGACGCGTCGGCCCACCGCCGGGGCCTCGGCCGCCGGCTGGCCGCGCTCGTGGAGGACCGCTTCCGCGCCTCGGGCCGCACCGCCCTGCGCCTGGCCGTCCTGGAGAACAACCCCGGTGCCCTCGCCTTCTGGACCACCCTCGGCTACGAGGTGATCGACCGACGCAAGGACCGGCAGCTCGGCCGCCCCTGCGCGGTGCTGCGCAAGGAGCTGTGAGACCTCACGGACGGGCGGGCTTGCCGTCCCCGTACAGCCAGGTCTTCCAGATCGGGCCGAAGTCCTTGCCGGGCGCCTTCTTCTCGACGTAGGCGGTGAACTCGTCGGTGTCCGCGTTGCCGTGCCGGTGGTCGGCGGCCCAGCCCCGGAGGATGCCGAAGAAGGCGTCGTCGCCGACCAGTTGACGGATCTTGTGCAGCACCATCGCGCCGCGCTCGTAGACCGGCCGGTCAGAGATGTGCGCGGCGTCGCTCGGCCGGGCGGGCGGGTAGGACCACAGGGCCTTGTTGTCGGCGTCGTCGCCGAAGTAGTCGCCGCGGTAGAGGGAGTCGAAGGTCTGCTGGCAGGTGTCGCCGCCGTGGTCCTCGTCCCACAGCCACGACGCGTAGGTGGCGAACCCCTCGTTGAGCCACATGTCCCGCCAGCTCCTGGGGGTGACGGAGTCGCCGTACCACTGGTGGGCGAGTTCGTGGACCAGGGTGTTCAGCTCGGGCGCGCCCGCGAAGACGGGCCGGTTCTGGGTCTCCAGGGCGTAGCCCGCGTCCCCTGGCCGGTCGACGATCACGCCGGCCGAGGAGAAGGGGTACGGGCCGAAGGTGTGCTCCTCCCACTCCATGATCTCGGGGAGCTTCGCCAGGACCGCGCGGCTCGCCTCCGACTGGGTGGGGTCGACGGCGACGTACACCGGCAGGCCGTCCTCGAGGGTGCTGCGGGTGATGTCGAAGTGGCCGATCGCGACGGTGGCGAGGTACGTCGCCATCGGTTCGGCGGTGTGCCAGCGGTACGTCCTGCGGCCGCCGACGGCCGTGTCGCTCCGCAACTCGCCGTTGGAGACGGCCTGGAGGTCCTTCGGCACGGTGACCGAGACGTCGTAGGCGGCCTTGTCGGAGGGATGGTCGTTGCCGGGGAACCACGCCATCGAGCCGGTCGGCTCGCCGAGGGCGAGCGCGCCGTCGGCGGTGGGCAGCCAGCCCTCCTTGGAGTCGTCGGGGTCGGTGATGGTCCGCGGGGTGCCGGAGTAGCGGACCGTCACCGCGAACGTCTCCCCCTGGGCGAGCTCGTCGTGCGGGCGGACGGTGAGCTCCTGACCGGCGCGGCTGAAGCGGGCCGGTGTGCCCTCGACGGTGACGCTGTGCACGTCGAGGCCCTCGAGGTCGAGGTCGAAGGCGGACAGGTCCTGGCCGGCCCGGGCGGTGATCACGGCCGTGCCGGTGAGGTGACGGCGGGCGGGGTCGTAGTCGAGGGTCAGGCCGTAGTGGCTGACGTCGTAGCCGCCGTTGCCCGCCTTGGGGAAGTACGCGTCGTGCAGCCCGTGCCCGCCCGGGGTGCCGTGCACTCCGCCCGCGCAGCCGGTCAGGGTGAGGGCGAGCACCGCTGTGGCGGCGGTGGCGGTTCGGACAACCGGTGCGGATCGGTACACGAGTGCGATCCTATGCGGGGGCCGTGGGACGATCACCTACGTGCTCGACATCGGCTACGCCCTCTCCAACCGCTTCCCGGACCCTCCGCAGACCGACTACCGGCGGGCGGACGTGCGGGCGCTGCGGCACGACCTGTTCTGCGGTGATGTGTACCTGGCGGACACGGAGGCGGACCGCGAGCTGGCCACGGCCTGGGGATGGGTGCCGGTGCTCGACTTCGCGTGGGCGCTGTGCGACATCGTGGAGCGGCTGGACCGTGACCCGGCCGGGTCGCGGGCCTCGCGTCCGCAGCGGGCGGAGCTGGACTTCACCGAGTCCACCGACCGGATGCTCTTCGAGCGCCGCTTCGGCTGGGTCGACATCGAGGCCGACTGGATGCCGGCCGGCGAGGCGCCGCTCACCTTCTCCCACCGGGATCTGCGCAGGGAGGCACGGGACTTCCTGCACGACCTGATCGCCGACCTCGTGGACATGCACGAGGACCTGGGCGAGAACCCGGCCGTCTGGACCCTCCAGGCCCGCTTCCCCCGCCTCCCCTGACCGCGCTCAGTCCTCCACCCGCACCCCCAGGGCCGCCGCCAGCACCGGGGCCAGGTCCAGCAGCTGGCCGGTGCTGATCACCGCGCCCGTCAGCCGGTCCACCCCGCGGGCGATCTCCAGGGACGCGGCCGCGCGCAGGTCGACGTCCACGAGGGTGGCCGCGGTGAGGTCGGCGCCCTTGAGCGCGCAGTCCACGAATTCCACCCGCTCCAGCCGCGCGCCCCCGAAGTCCGGCTCCACCAGCACGCAGCCCTCGAAGACGACGTCCCGGAGCCGGGCCTTGCGCAGAT
>NZ_BMVJ01000009.1:101894-123724 GCF_014650655.1 Streptomyces anandii JCM 4720 | reverse complement strand
TCAAGTAGTCGATCTTGCCGCCCCGGAC
Source organism: Streptomyces anandii JCM 4720 (assembly GCF_014650655.1). Lineage (GTDB taxonomy): Bacteria > Actinomycetota > Actinomycetes > Streptomycetales > Streptomycetaceae > Streptomyces > Streptomyces anandii. The sequence goes on along the minus strand of NZ_BMVJ01000009.1, from coordinate 123,696 downwards.
ACGCACCCGCTCCAGGACCGAGCCGTGCAGCTGCACCCCGCCGAGGCGGGCGTCGGCCAGCTCCACGTCCCTCAGGGTCGACTCCGCGAGGTCGGTGCCCACGCCCCGTATGCCGGTGAGGACCGAGTCGAGCAGGCGGGCGTGGTGCAGTGAGGTGTCGTCCAGCACGCAGCCGGTCAGCGCGCAGTCCATGAAGCGGGCGCCCGCGCCGTCCTGCCCGGTGAGGTCCGTGTCCCTGAACTCCAGCCCGTCGTAGTCCCCGTCCGGCTCCAGGCCTCCCCCGTCGTACGCCTCCAGCGCGGGCAGCCGCACCTCGGGCCGGCGCGCGGCCTTCACCCGGGCCCGGCCGTCACCGCCCGCCCCGCCGTCCCCGCCGTTCGTCGCTCTTCTCGCCATGGCCCCATGCTGCACCACGGCACTGACAACGCCCGAGGGATGCGTTACCGGCCGATTCATGATGTTCTGTCCAGATGAGTATCACCCGAAAAGGTGAATCCTCCCTCGCCGACCGACCGATAGCCCACCACGCCGGCCCCTCCCATCACGGGAATCCGCTGCGCTCCCCGCACCCCGGTTACCGCCCCCGTCACGCCCGCGCCGCCGACGCGCACCGCTGGTGGGCCCTGGTGGTGATCGCCCTGGCGCAGCTGATGGTCGTACTCGACGCGACGATCGTGAACATCGCGCTCCCTTCCGCGCAGCACGCCCTGGACATGTCCGACGCCAACCGCCAGTGGGTCATCACCGCCTACACCCTCGCCTTCGGCGGGCTGCTCCTGCTCGGCGGGCGGATCGCCGACCTGGTGGGCCGCAAGCGCACGTTCGTGATCGGGCTGATCGGCTTCGCCGGCGCCTCCGCGCTCGGCGGCGCGGCCACCTCCTCCGGCATGCTGTTCGGCGCCCGCGCCCTCCAGGGCGCCTTCGCCGCCGTGCTCGCCCCCTCCGCGCTGAGCCTGCTGACCACGACGTTCACCGACCCGCGCGAGCGCGGCAAGGCGTTCGGCATCTACGGCGCGCTGGCGGGCAGCGGCTCGGCGATCGGGTTCATCGTCGGCGGCCTGCTGACCGAGTACCTGAACTGGCGCTGGTGCCTGTACGTCAACGTGCCGATCGCCGTGATCGCGGTGCTCGGCGCGTTCGTCCTGCTGCACGACCGGCCCGGCCACGCCGGCGCCCGGCTGGACGTGCCCGGGGTGGTGCTGGGCTGCGGCGGCCTGGTCGCGGTGGTCTACGGCTTCAGCGAGGCCCAGCCGCGCGGCTGGACCGACCCGCTGGTGCTGAGCCTGTTCGCGCTGGGCGCGGCGCTGCTCGTGGCGTTCGTCTGGTGGCAGCGCAGGGCGCCGATGCCACTGCTGCCGCTGCACATCGTGCGGGAGCGCAACCGGGCCGGCTGCTTCCTGACCATGCTGCTGGCGATCATCGGCATGTTCGGGCTGTTCCTGTTCATGACGTACTACCTCCAGGAGATCCTCGCCTACTCGCCGCTGAGGACCGGCCTGGCCTTCCTGCCGCTGACCGTGGCGATCATCATCGGGGCCACCCAGATCTCCGCCCGGCTGCTCCAGCGCGTCGCCCCGCGCGTGCTCATGGTCCCCGGCATGGTCCTGGCGGCGGGCGGGCTGCTGCTGCTCACCCGTCTGACGGTGGAGTCGGAGTACACGAGCGAGGTGCTGCCCGCCCTGGTGCTGATGGGGCTGGGCATGGGCCTGACCTTCATGCCGGTGTTCGCCACCGCCACGGCGGGCGTCGCCCCGCAGGACTCGGGCGTGACCTCCGCGACGGTGAACACCTCGCAGCAGGTCGGCGGTTCGATCGGCACCGCGCTGCTCAACACGATCGCCACCACCAGCAGCGCCGCCTACATCACCGCCCATGTGCACGGCCCGGCCGACCGCGCCCGGGTGGTGCCGGAGGGGGTCGTGCACGGCTACACCGTCGCCATCTGGGTGGCCGCGGCCGTCATGCTGCTCGCCGCCCTCGTCGCGGGGCTGATGGTGACGGCACGGGCGCCGGGCCGCGAGGCGCCGGCCCAGCGGGAGGCCGTGCCGGAGCCGGTGGCCTGAGAGGCCGGGCACGGGCGGGAGTGGCACCGGGCCGCACGGGGGGCCGGAGAGCCCGCGAGGGGTGGGGAGGGGTCCCGGCCGGGACCCCTCCCCGTGAGCGGCCGGTCAGCGCAGGTGGCGCGGGTCGATCGCCCAGATGCCGCGGCCGTGCGTGGCCGCGTAGAGCAGGCCGTCGGGGCCGGTGCGCAGTTGCATGACCGCGGTGGTGGGCAGGTTGCCGCCCGCCACCTTCCAGCCGTGCGACCAGGGGGTGCGCACGAGCACGCCGAGGTCGGTGCCGAGCACGACCGTGCCGCCCTTGAGCAGCGCGACCGAGTTGGCCGGGATGTCCGGGAGGTCGCCGGAGACGTCCTTCCAGGTCACTCCGCCGTCCCGGGTCTCGAACAGGTGTCCCACGCCCGCGCCGGGGCCCTCGGTCCACTTGCGGGAGAAGCCGTTGACGGCGAGCAGCACGTGGTCGCTGTCGGCCGGGTCGACGGCCAGCCCGGACAGGTACCGGTTGGGCACCGTGCCGTCGACCGGCAGGGTCAGCTGGTGCCAGCCGGTGCCGTCGGCGTTGCCGACCGCGATGCCCCGGGTGAAGCCCTGGTTGTTGCAGGGCCCGCACCAGGCCGCGTACACCTTGCCGCCGGAGGAGGCGACCGCCGTGGCGGTGTGGCCCGCGCCGAGGTCGAAGGCCGAGGTCCACTCGCTGCCGCTGCGGATCGCCCAGCCCTTGGTGTTGACCCATACGTGCCGGCCGCCCGCGACCCAGGTGTTCTTGTCCTTGATGTCGGCGTTCAGCGGGGCGATGAAGCGGGCCTCGCTGGTGGCGCTGTCGGGCGGGGCGACGGACCAGGTGGTCGCCTTGGACGGGTCGGTGGTCCAGGCGCCGTCGTTGACCGCGCAGTTCTGGGTGACGGACACCGCGAGGTAGACGTACTCCTGCGCGGTGTTGCAGCCGTTGGCCGGGTCGGTGATCGTGTCGCCGCCGTCGCCGCCGAAGTCGGAGCCCATGACCCGGTCGCCGGGCCGCAGGACCGACTGGCCGTTGTCCTGGAGTCCGCCGGTGACGTCGACGCCCCGGGAGGCGGGGTCGGCGCCGATGCCCACCGAGTAGTACTGGAGGGCGTCCATCGTGCCGTCGTTGAGGGAGGTCCAGTCGGTGGCGTGGCCCTCGGCGTTGGCGCTGCCGTTCAGCGGGCGCCGGTAGGCGCCGCCGTCGTCGCCGACGATCACGTACGGCTTGCCGTGGTCGCTGCCGACGGTGACGGCGTGCTGGTCGGCGTGCACGGTGGAGGGGCAGTCGCCGGACTGCTTGGCCGGGTCGATGGACCAGCACTTGAAGCCGAAGTTCCAGTACGGCCCCGGCACGGTCCAGGAAGCGCCGCCGTCCTTGGTCTCGAAGACCTCCTCCAGGCCCGCGTAGAGGTGGTCGGGGTTCTTCGGATCGACCGCGAGGAACTGGTTGTACCAGGCCTGGATGCCGGGCTGGTATCCGGCGCCGGTGAGCGCCGAACCGGAGTCGCGCAGCTGCTTGTAGTCCGCGATCCTCGTCCACGGGCCGGCCGGTGAGCCGGACTTGGAGACGAAGATGCCCTCCAGGCCGCTGTCGGGGTTCTCGGCGGTCTGCTCGGGCGACTGGTCGATGGCGTAGTAGCGGGAGCCGTCGGCGCTGCGCGCGAAGGTGACGTTGCCGACGTCCGCGCTGTCGCTGGGCAGGTCCCCGAGCCCGGTCAGCCGCTGCCAGCCCGCGCCGCCCTTGGTGTCCTTGGCGTAGAAGCCGTTGTAGTCGTCGCCGCCGCGCCAGCCGACCGCGAGGACGACCTTGCCCGGGTCCTTCGGGTCGACGGCGATGTCATTGGCGATGTTCTTGTACGCGGCGTCCGGGTCGGAGGCCTTCGCGCCGCCGGGCAGGTAGTCCGGGTTGGGCGCGAACTCCAGCTTCCAGGGGCCCTTGAGGTTCTTCGTGGAGTGGCTCCACACGCCCCGCGTGGTCGCCGCCCACACCTTGTCGCCCGCGAAGCGCAGCGCGTGGATCGACGTGGACTCCAGCTCGTCGCCGCCGACCCGGTCGCGCTGGGAGAAGCGGCCGTGCCGGGGGTCGGCCAGGACGTAGACGCCGGTGCCGAGGAAGGCGGTGGAGCTGGTGTTGGCCTCGCCGGTGGCGTACCAGAGCCGGCCGCGGCCGTCGAGTTCGAGGTCGCCGGTGGACAGCGCGGGCAGCCGGTCGGAGATCTCGGTCCAGTGGCCGCCGCCGGTGCGCGAGCGGAAGACGCCGCCGTTGGCGGAGCCCGCGTACACATAGCCGTGGTCGTCGGCGGCGAGCCCGGTGACCCTGCCGGTCACGCGGCCGGCGCCGCCGCTGGAGTTGGAGTTGACGTCCCGGTAGCGGGGGTCGTCGGAGTCGTAGGGCAGCCGGGTGACGTCCCGCCAGGAGCCGTGGGTGCGCGGCAGGTCGCGCAGGGCGTCGTAGGCAGCCCCGTAGGCGCCCGGGGCGACGATGCCGGGCGAGGTGCGCGCCTCGGCGTACTGGTCGGCCTGTTCGGCGATCTCCTCGCCCTCGTTGCCGCCCTCGTCACCGCCGTCGTCGGCGAGGGCGTGCCGTCCCTTGTGCTGCTCGTTCAGCTGGGCCTGGTGGCGCAGGGCGCGTACCCCGAAGGGGTCGGTGCCGCGTCCCGCCGCCTGGGCCTGGGTGATGGTCAGGCCCAGCGCGGCGGTGGTGATGAGGACCGCCGCTGTTCTTCTTCTTCGCCGGCTCGTGGCCGTCATGAAGTGCCCTCCCCTATGGAGCCGTGGCGTACATGACACATACGGCACACAGCTTCGGTGCGACGGCGGTGACGGGAGGTGCTCGTGACGGCAATCAGCGCGTAAAGATTCGGCCGTCACGTAAAGGGGCGTACAAGCGGGTAAAGGAGGGCAGGCAGCGGGGACTTGATCAGCCGTCAGCCGCGGCCGGACACCCGGTCGGCGGCGCGGGCCAGGCGCGAGGAGCGGGCGCTGTGGCTGAGCAGCTCGCGCCGGTCGGCGGTGCGGTAGGTGGCGTACATGCCCTGCACGCCCAGCCAGCGCAGCGGCTCCGGCTCCCACTTGCGCACCTTGTGGCCGACCCACGGCAGCGCCGTCAGCCCGGTCGGCCCGGCCTGGCCGGAGTCGAACCGCACGAGGTCGGTCAAGGTGCGGGCGGCGAGGTTGGTGGTGGCCACGCCCGAGCCGACGTAGCCGCCCGCCCAGCCGAGGCCTGTGGTGCGGTCCAGGGTCACGCTCGCGCACCAGTCGCGCGGCACGCCGAGCACCCCGGACCAGGCGTGCTCGATCCGCACCCCGGCGAGGGCCGGGAAGAAGCCGACGAGGACGTCCCGCAGCGCCTGGACGGTCTCCGGCTGGGTGCGGCCGTCGTTGTCGGTGCGGGAGCCGAAGCGGTACGGCACCCCGCGCCCGCCGAGCGCGATCCGGCCGTCGGCGGTGCGCTGGGCGTACATGTAGGCGTGCGCCATGTCGCCGAGGGTCTCGCGGCCCGCCCAGCCGACCGACGTCCACTGCTCGTCGGTCAGCGGCTCGGTGGCGATCATGGAGGAGTTCATGGGCAGCCAGGTGCGCCGCTGGCCCTTGAGGGAGGCCGTGAAGCCCTCGGTGCAGCGCAGCACGTAGGGCGCGCGGACGGTGCCGTAGGGGGTGACCGCGTGCTTGGGGCGGATCTCCGTGACCGGGGTCGCCTCGTGGATGGTCACCCCGAGCGCCTCGACGGCCGCCGCGAGCCCCTTGACCAGCTTGGCCGGGTTCAGCCGGGCGCCGTGCGGGGTCCAGGAGGAGCCCACCGCGTCCGCCACCCGGACGCGCTCGGCGGTCTCCCGGGCGCCGTACAGCTCGCGGTCCTTCTCGCCGAACGCCAGCTCGTGCTCGTGGAAGGCCTTCAGGCGGGCCAGCTGGGCGGGGGTGCGGGCCACCTCCAGGACACCGCCCTTGTGGACGTCGGCGTCGATGCCCTCCTCGGCGGCGACGCGGACGACCTCGTCCACGGTGTCGTTCATGGCCCGCTGGAGCCGTACGGCGGCCTCCTGTCCGTGCAGCTTCGCGTACCGGTCGCGGCCGGCGACGCCGTTGTAGAGCCAGCCGCCGTTGCGGCCGGAGGCGCCGTAACCGCAGAACTTCTGCTCCAGGACGGTGATCCGCAGGAAGGGCGCGGCCTTCTTCAGGTAGTACGCGGTCCACAGGCCCGTGTATCCGCCGCCGACGATCACCACGTCGGCCTGTCCGTCGCCCGTCAGCGGCTCCCGCACGTCCGGAAGACCGTCGTCCGCGAACCAGAAGGAGACGCCACCGTTGACGACACTGCTCGACCAGCTGCTCATGGCCGGACGCTAACGCCTGAGGGCGGCCAGTGTCTCCTTCGGATTCCATGCTTTTCCGCAGCCCCTGACCAGTGGATAACAGGCGAGACCGATCAGTACGGCGGTGAAATGCCCGAGATCGGTGAAGGTGCGCCCGGTCACCAGCGGCAGCCCGTAGAAGACCAGCACGGCGGCCAGATACGCGTACCGCCAGGGCGGCGCGATCCGGTAGGTCAGCACCCCCACGACCCCCGACAGCGCGTAACTCACCCCCACGTCCAGGGTGTTGACGGCCGACTCGGGCGCCACCCGGCGCTGGATCGCCCACAGCAGCGCGCCCTCGCTGATCAGCGTCGCCAGCACGTGCGCGGCCACGCACACCACCAGCCAGCGCAGGGTGCCGAGCCAGCGCTCGGCCTGCGCGTGGAAGACCGTGAAAAGGGCGGCGTACGGCAGCCAGAGGCCGCTCGCGATCCACATGGCGCTGGCGAAGAGCACCCGCACCGGGTTGTCCGACAACTCGTGGATGTTCGTCGAGCGCTGGCGCAGGAAGTCCTCCTCGAAGTCCGGCGACATCCGGTGCAGCGCCACCGTGGTGACGAACAGGATGAGCAGCCAGCCGTACGTCCCCGGGGCGCTGCGCACGTACGCCCGCACCGCCCGCCCCGCCCGCCGCACCGCGCTGACGCCGCTCACAGGCGCAAGTATGGTCACCGGGGCGATCGGGGCGCCCGCCGAGCTCGCCGCTTCCGGGCATGACACGCCCCCGGACGGACCATCCGGGGCCTGACGGGTTATCAGGTCATACCGTACAGAATATGACGAAACGCCACTTCGCTCTGCTTGTGAGCGCCGCAGCGCTCGTCGGCGCGGGCATCGCCGCCGCCCCGCCGATCCAGTTCCCGCGCACCCACCTGGTGCACCCGGGGGAGTCGATCCAGAAGGCGGTGGACGCCGCCCAGCCCGGTGACACCGTCCTGCTGATGCCCGGCACCTACCACCAGAGCGTCAAGGTGACGACGCCCGGCCTGACCCTGAGCGGCATGGGCCGCCAGACCGTCCTCAAGCCGGCCACCAAGGCCAAGGACGACTGCGGCAAGCGCGGCAACGGCATCTGCGTGGCCGGCACCAAGAGCAAGCGCCTGATGGGCGTCACCGTCTCCGACCTGACCGTGACCGGCTACTCCCGCGCCGGTGTCGTCGCCGTCGGGGCGGACGGGCTGATCGTGCGGCACGTCAACTCCGTCAAGAACGGGCTGTGGGGCTTCGCCGAGGAGCGCTCCGAGCACAGCACCTACCAGGAGAACACCGCCCGGAACAACGGCGACGCCGGACTGTTCCTGGCCAACACGATCACCGCCGAGAAGGGCGCCACCGACACCAAGGGCACGCTGATCGCCCACAACCACCTCGAGGGCAACCGGATCGGCGTCACCGTCCGGCGGCTGCGCAATCTCACCGTCGCCGCCAACGAGATCGCCGGCAACTGCGCGGGCGTCTTCCTCGTCGGCGACGAGAACAAGCCCAAGGCGGGCGCGCTGACCGTTCAGGACAACCGGGTCGTGGAGAACAACAAGTACTGCGCCAAGACCACCCGGCTGCCCTTCCTGCAGGGCTCGGGCATCGTCCTGACCGGCGCCGAGGACTCCGACATCAGCCACAACCTGATCGCCGGCAACGTGGGCAAGTCCCCGCTGTCGGGCGGTGTCGTGCTCTTCAAGAGCTTCGTGGGCGTCACCAGCGACCGCAACCACATCAGCGACAACACGCTGCAGGACAACTCCCCGGCCGACCTGGTCAACCAGGAGAGCACCAAGCGCGGCAACGTCTTCGAGCACAACTCCTGCGCGGCCTCCAAGCCCGCGGGCCTGTGCTGAGGCCGCAGTCCCCGTAGGCCGTGCCCCCGCGAAGGCGCGGGGGCCGAGAAGGAAGGAAGGCGGCACATGACGACCGCTCAGACCGCCCCACCGCCGCCCATGCGGCTCAGGGAACTCGCGTTCGGGGCGGCATGCGCCGCCGCCCTCCGCGCCGCCGCGCGCCTGGGCGTGGCCGACGCGCTCGGCGACACCCCCATGACCGTGGAGGACCTCGCGGCCGCGGTGAAGACCGAACCCAAGCCGCTGCGCCGGCTGCTGCGCGCGCTGGCCTGCTACGACGTCTTCAGCGAGCAGCCCGACGGCACCTTCGCGCACACCGGCATGTCCAGGCTGCTGCGCGAGGACGACCCGGGCAGCCTGCGCTACATCACCCTGTGGTGCACCGAGCCGTGGACCTGGGACGCCTGGCCCAAGCTGGACGAGGCGGTGCGCACCGGCCGCAACGTCGTGGAGGACCTGTACGGCAAGGAGTTCTTCGTCTACCTCAACGAGGACGCCCCCGAGTCGGCGGACGTCTTCAACCGGGCCATGACGACCTCCAGCAAGCAGTCCGCGCGCGAGGTCGCCGAGCTCCTGGACCTGTCCGGGGCCTCCTCGGTCGCCGACATCGGCGGCGGCCAGGGCCATGTGGTGGCGAGCCTGCTGGAGAAGTACCCGGCCATGCACGGCACGCTGCTCGACCTGCCGAGGGTGGTGGACAACGCCGACCCGAGGCTGCGCGAGGGCGGCTCGCTGGCCGGCCGCGTGGACATCGTGCCCGGCGACTGCCGCGAGTCCGTACCGGTCACGGCCGACGTCTACATCATCAAGAACATCCTGGAGTGGGACGACGACTCCACCGCCCGCTGCCTGCGCAACGTCATGCGGGCGGGCGGCCCCAAGGCCCGGGTCGTGGTCATCGAGAACCTCGTCGACGACACCCCGTCGATGCGCTTCTCCACCGCGATGGACCTGCTGCTGCTGATGAACGTCGGCGGCGCCAAGCACACCACCGACTCCATGGTGAGCCGGCTGAAGGCGGCGGGCCTGGTCATCGACGACATCCGACCGGTCAACCCGTACCTGCACGCCTTCGACTGCACCGTCCCGGCCTGACCGGCACCGGGAGCAGCACGGCGACGGCCGCCGGGCCCGCGGAATCCGCGGGCCCGGCGGCCGTTTCCCGTCCGTCCCCGGGCGGTGTCAGCCCCGGCCGTCGCGCTCCCAGACGTAGAAGCGGTGCGCCATGGCGTCCTTCGGCGAACGCCACGTCTGAGGGTCGTACGCGCTGACGTACGCCGACAGCCGCTCGCTGATGTCCCGGAACTCCGGGTGCCCGGCCACCTTGGCGATGGCGGGCCCGGGGTCGCGGTCGGCCTCGACGAGGTGCATGTACACATCGCCGAACTGGAACAGGCTGCGCCGGGTGACGCCGACCAGGTGCGGCAGCTCGCCCCGGTCCGACTCCTCGAAGATCTTGGCGATGTCCGGGGCCGAACCCGGCGCCATCCGGGCCACGATCAGGGCCTGGTGCATGGGCGTTGTCCTCCTCCTACGGTCCGGCTCACTGCGCTCCGGACGATCAGTCGGTGCTCAGGGCCGGCTCGGGCCGGCGGCCCCCGCGGGCGGCCTGCTCGACCTTCTCCTTGATGAGGGCCATCTGGACCTTGGAGTTCTTGTTGATGTTGTCGGTCATCCAGTCGTCGTCGACCGGTGCGTCCGGCTTCATCGCGAAGTCCTGCGTCCACACCATCCGGGTGCCGGCCGGCACCTCCTCGTAGCGCCAGCGGATGTGCATGTGGTCGAACGGGCCGGTCTCCACCCGCCGCGCCTTGACCGTGAGCGTCGCGCGGTCCGGCTCACGCTCGGAGACCCAGCTCCACACGGTGCCGTTCTCGTCGGGGTGCATGGTCAGCCGGAAGGTGCACTTGTTCCCCTCCTGCTTCAGGACCTCGGCGGAGGCGTACTCGCTGAACAGCTGCGGCCACTTCTCCACGTCGTTGGTCATGTCCCAGACCAGGTCCACCGGCGCCGCGATGGTGATCTCGTTCTCGGTGTGTCCGGCCATCTCTTACGCTCCTGCCAGAAGGGTGCTGTTGACGAGGTCGAGGAACTTCCGGGGCGTCTTGCAGCGCTCCGCGTCGGCGGGCATCGGCGTACCGTGCCGGTTCTCCAGCTCGCCGACGATGCCGAGCAGGCCGAGCGAGTCGATGCCGAGCTCGTCGAAGCCCCGGTCGGGCCGGTCCGCCAGCTCCTTCGGGCTGACCGTGATGCCGGCCGCCTTCTTCATGAGTTCGGACAGTTCTTCCACGGTGATTCGGACACTCATGCGGATCCTCTCCTTTTCGCTCCCGTTCGCTCCCGGTCGCCGAGCCCGGCTCCCGGTCTCTCCCGGCGGCCTCGCTAGGGCCCGGCGACGCCGTGCCGCAGCACCAGCGCCGAGTTCGAGCCCATGAGCCCCCGGCTGAGGACCAGCGCGGTGCGCACCTCGGCGGCACGGGCCCGGCTGGTCACCAGATCGAGGTCATGGCAGATGTCGACGACGTTCGGGGTGGGCGGGATCAGTCCGTGCTCCATCACCAGGACCGCCGCCGCCGCGTCCAGCACCGGCGCCGCGCAGTAAGCGCGCCCGATGCCGGTCTTCGGCGCCGTGACCGGCACCCGCCGCCCGTGCGCGCCGAGCGCGTCCGCGATGGCCAGGGCCTCGGCGCGGTCCGCCTCCGGCACGCCGAGCGCGTCGGCGAAGACCACGTCGACCTCCTCCGGCGCGCACCCGGCCTCCGCCAGCGCCCCGCGGATCGCCTCCGCGAGCCCCTCGCGGGACAGCTCCCAGCGGGAGGCGCCGGTGAACGTCGCCGCGTGCCCGGCGACCGTCGCCCGCACCGGCACGCCCCGCTCTCGGGCCGCGCCCGCCTCCTCCACGACGAGCATCGCGCCGCCCTCGGCCGGCACGAACCCCGACGCCGCCTCGGTGAACGGGCGGTACGCCCGCTCCGGCTCGGACACCGGGCTCAGCTCCCGGTAGCCGAGCTGGCACACCATCGAGTACGGGGCCAGCGGCGCCTCGGTCGAGCCGGCCACGATCACGTCCGTACCGCGCCGTACCGCGCGCGCCGCGTGCGCCAGGGCGTCCAGGCCGCCGGCCTCGTCGGCGGCCACCACCGAGCAGGGCCCCTTGAAGCCGCGCCGGATGGAGACCTGGCCGGTGCTCGCCGCGTAGAACCAGGCGATGGACTGCCAGGGGCCCACGTAACGGCTGCCCTTGCCCCACAGCTTCTGCAGCTCCCGCTGGCCGAACTCACCGCCACCGGACCCGGCCGCCGTGACCACGCCGGCGGAGAACGGGGCGCCCTCGGTGTCGGCCCGGCCGAGCCGCGCCTCCTCCAGGGCCGCGTCGGCCGCCGCCATGGCGTAGTGCGTGAAGCGGTCGGTCTGGACGAGGTAGCGCTCCTCGATCGCCGCCGAGGCGTCGAAGGACCGGACCTCGCCGGCCACCTTCAGCGGCAGGTGCTCACAACCCTCGCGGGTCACGCGGTCGAGGACGCTCAGGCCCTCCTGGGTGGCCTTCCAGAAGGTCTCGGTGCTCGTTCCGTTGGGCGCGACCACACCGATGCCGGTGACGGCCGCGCGCCGTTCATGGGGTGCACTCATCGTGTCCTCTCCCTCACTCCCTACGGCCGGGTCAGGATCACCGCGGACTGGAAGCCGCCGAACCCGCTGCCCACGGAGAGAACGGCGTCCAGCTTCCGCTCGCGGGCGGTGCGCGGGACGTAGTCCAGGTCGCACTCCGGGTCGGGGGTCTCGTAGTTCGCGGTCGGCGGGACCACCTGGTGGGCCAGGGCCAGCACGCAGGCCACCACCTCTATCGCCCCGATCGCCCCCAGCGAGTGGCCCACCATCGACTTGATGGAGCTCATGGGAGTGTCGTAGGCGTGCCGGCCCAGCGCCCGCTTCACCGCGGCCGTCTCGTGCCGGTCGTTCTGCCGGGTGCCCGAGCCGTGCGCGTTGACGTAGTCGATGGCCGAGCCGTCCAGCCGGGCGTGGTCCAGCGCGGTCTCGATGGCCCGCGCCATCTCCAGGCCCTCACTGGTCAGACCGGTCATGTGGTAGGCGTTGCCGAAGGTGGCGTAGCCACTCAGCTCGCAGTACACGTGCGCGCCGCGCGCCCGGGCGTGCTCCAGCTCCTCCAGGACGAGCACCGCGCCGCCCTCGCCCATGACGAACCCGTCACGGTCGTTGTCGAAGGGGCGGGAGGCGTGGGCCGGGTCGTCGTTGTTCGGCGACGTGGCCTTGATCGCGTCGAAGCACGCCATCGTGATCGGGGATATCGGCGAGTCCGACGCGCCCGCTATGCAGATGTCGGCCCGGCCCTCCTCCACGGTGTGCAGGGCGTACCCCACCGCGTCGAGCCCGGAGGTGCAGCCCGTGGAGACGGTCTGCACCGGCCCGCGCGCCCCGAACCGCTCGGCCACCGTCGAGGCCAGCGTGCTCGGCGTGAACGCCCGCTCCAGATGCGGGCGGGCCCGCTCGTGGTCCACGTCCCAGCGCTCGCCGCCATGGCTGACCAGGACGTAGTCGTTCTCCAGGCGTGTGGTGCCGCCGACGGCGGTGCCCAGCGAGACCCCGACCCGCCAGGGGTTCTCCCCGGCGAGGTCGATGCCCGAGTCCCGTACCGCCTCCTCGCCGGCCACCAGCGCGAACTGGATGTAGCGGTCGCAGCGCGCCACCTGCTCCTCGTCCAGCCCCGCGGCGACCGGGTCGAAGTCGCACTCCGCGGCGATCCGGGACCGCAGCCCGGCCGGGTCGAAGAACGTGATGCCGCGCGTCGCGGTACGCCCCGCGGCCAGCAGGTCCCAGAACGCCGGGGCGCCGATGCCGCCCGGCGCCACCACGCCTATGCCGGTGACCGCCACCCGCCTGGTCATGACCGCACCTCGGCGGGGTCCGCGTCCTGCACCGCGCCGGCCGCCACCGGCACCGTCTCGGTGCCCTCGGTGTCCACGTGGCCGAGCTGCGGGCGCGGCGCGAGCGGGCCGAGGTGGAAGACGATCCGCGCCTCGACGTTGCCCACGTTGCGGAAGCGGTGGCGCATGTAGGCGGGGATCATCAGGCCCTGCTCGGGCCGGAGCGGATGGGGCTCGCCGTCCAGGTCCACCTCGAGGTCGCCGCAGACGACGTAGACGAACTCCTCGGAGTACGGGTGGTAGTGCTCGCCGATGCGGTCGCCGGGCTGCACGATGGCGACGCCCATGAAACCGCTGGTGGAGCCGACCGTGGCCGGGGTGAGCATGGCGCGCAGATCGCCTCCGCGCCGGGTGTTGGGCTCGGTGTCGCTGAGGTCCACGATCCTGGGCCTGGGTTTGATCACGTCGTTCCTCCGGTGGGTGTGGTGCGTCTGCTTGGGGGCGGAGTCAGGCGTCCGGGGCGGAGCGGCGGTCGGTGACGAGGTCCATCCGGGCCAGACCGAGCAGCCGGGACAGGTCGCCGTCCTTCTTGGCCGCGTCCCCGTCGAGCAGCGTGGTCAGCTCCGACACCTGCGCGGCGTCAGCGATGCCCAGCGCGGCGGCCGGGTCCGCCTCCAGCCCGCCGCGCACGTCGATGAGCCGTACGACCACGTCGTCCCGCTCGAAGACCGTGCTGACCAGCACCGGGCTGCGCGGGTCGTCGGCGGCCCGCTCGTCCTGCTGGGCCAGCAGCTCGGCCAGCTTCATGCCCATTCCCGGGCGGGCCGGGTAGTACAGGGCGTGCCGCTCGGCCCGCTCCGAGTCCTGACCGCCCGTCACGTGGTGCACGGCGGGCAGCGCGGCCCGGGTGAAGAACACCCGTACGGACTCCTGGTCGTTGAAGTCCCGGGCCTGCTCCAGATACGGGTTGATGGCCTCCTCCACCGCGCGGATCTCCGGCTGCCGCGCCACGTGCCGCAGCGCGGCCAGCAGGTCCCCGCGCACCTCGATGGCCCGCACGACCCGGTTGCCGTGCATGAACAGCGAGGTCCGGCACAGCTTGGTGGTGTCGTCCACCCGCGCCTCGGGCGACTTGTAGTTGGCCAGCAGCTCGGCGACCTTCTTCTCGCTGCCCGGCTTCACCGTGAAGGTCAGCGCGTGCCGGATGACACCGTCGCCGATCCGCGGCGACGTCTGCAGCCGGCGCCCGGCGGACGCCTTCTCCACTCCGGTCTCCCGCACGATGTGGAAGCGCAGCGAGCGGGTGTCGCGGATGCAGCTGTGCATCGGCTGCACCATCCGCACGTGCTCCTCGCTGTTCACCCAGGCGAGGAACGGCGGGGCGCTCTCCCACTCGCTGGTGATGAGCCACTGGGAGGGGTTCTCGATCGACTGGCACAGCTGGTCGCTGACGTGCCCGGGAACGGAGGCGACCTGGTTGCTCATCTCCTCGTACGCCTCAAGGAACTGCTGCTGGGCGCCGTCGTAGACGTCCACCAGCAGCACGACCCGGAGCCGGGAACCGTCGAAGACGGACTGGGAGACACGTTTCGAGGCCTGCTGCTCGGCCGGGTCTGGAACACGCTCGGAAATCGCGGTCATCTGCGTACGTCTCCTTGACGGGGCTTGGCGGTTGGCACGGGACAGAAGGGGAGGGAACGCCCGCCGCGGGTGACGCGACGTCACGTGATCTCGATCCTGTGCCGGTCCCAGGCGGTGCGCGACTCGTGTGCACCACGTGGGTGATCACACGGGTGATTGGCCCCGCGAACGCACGCGGACGGCCCGCGCGCAGGGCATGGAAACTCCGACGCGCCCTGACCCCGCACCCCGCTTTCGGAGGCATCGATGCGCCAAGAAGCCGACCACCGGGTCCCCGTCCTCATCGTCGGCGGCTCCCTGGTGGGCCTGTCCACCTCGCTGTTCCTCGGCCGCCTCGGCGTGCCGCACATGCTGGTCGAGCGCCACTCCGGAACCTCCTTCCACCCACGCGGACGCGGCAACAACGTGCGGACCATGGAGCTGTTCCGGGTGGCCGGCATCGAGCCCGGCATCAAGGCGGCGGCCTCACTGCTCGCCGACAACCACGGCATCCTCCAGACGCCCACCCTGGTCGGCGACGCCGGCGAGTGGCTGTTCAAGCACATCGACCCGGGCGGGGGCCTGGCGAGGTTCAGCCCGACCGCCTGGTGCCTGTGCAGCCAGAACGACCTCGAACCCGTACTCCTGGAAGGCGCCCGCGCGCTCGGCGGCGACCTGCGCTACTCCCACGAGCTGGACTCCTTCGAGCAGGACGGCGACGGCGTCACGGCGGTCGTACGGGACCGCGCCACCGACGAGCGGTACACCGTCCGCGCCGACTACCTCGTCGCCGCCGACGGGCCGCGCAGCCCGGTGCGTGGGCGGCTCGGCATCGGCCAGAGCGGGCCCGGCGACCTCTTCGCCAACGTCAGCGTCACCTTCCGCTCCAAGCTCCTCGCCGACGTCGTGGGCGACCGCCGCTTCATCTGCTGCTACCTCACCCACCCGGACGCGGACGGCGCCCTGCTCCCGGTCGACAACCAGGAGCACTGGGTCTTCCACGCGCCCTGGCACCCCGAGCGCGGCGAGACCCTGGAGGAGTTCACCGAGGAACGCCTCCAGCGGCACATCCGCCTCGCCATCGGCGCCCCCGACCTCGACGTGGAGATCACCGGCAAGGCGTCCTGGCGGGCCGCCGAACGCGTCGCCGACCGCTACTCCTCCGGCCGCGTCTTCCTCGCCGGCGACTCCGCCCACGAGATGTCCCCCACCGGCGCCTTCGGCTCCAACACCGGTATCCAGGACGCCCACAACCTCGCCTGGAAGCTCGCCGCGGTCCTCGGTGGCTGGGCCGGCCCCGGCCTGCTGGAGACCTACGACACCGAGCGCCGCCCGGTCGCCACCGCCACCAGCGCCCGCGCCTCGGCCCGCTCCGTCGAGCACAGCCACCCCGGCTTCGCGCCCGCGCCCGGCGTCGGCGGCGCCAAGCGCGGCGGCATCCTCAACGTCGTCCTCGGCTATCGCTACCCGCACGGCGCGGTCGTCGGCGCCGACCCCGACCAGGCGGTCGTCCCCGAGGGCATGCGCCTGACCGGCGAGCCGGGCAGCCGGGCCCCCCACCTGTGGCTGCGCCGCGACGGCGAGCGCGTCTCCACCCTCGACCTGTACGAGCGCTCCCTCGTCCTCCTCAGCGACGCCGGCTCGAGCGCGGGCTGGCACACGGCGGCCCGCAGAATCGCCGAGACGGACGACCTGCCCCTGATCTCATACCGAATCGGCACAGACCTGGTACCGGAGCCGCAGCCCGGCCTGGCAGGCCCCCCGGTGGACGCGGCAGGTCCCTCGGCCGTCGAACACGGCCGCCCGGGCGGCCCGGCAGGCGCCCCGGCCGACGAGGGAAGGCCCCCGGCGGCCGAGCACGGCGGTCCTGCGGGCCCCCCGGCCGGCGAGCGCGGCGCCCCGGGCCGCCCGGGCACCGGGACCGGTCCGGGCGGCGGGGCAGGCGTGGCCGGGCCGGACGGACGCCCGGCGGGCGAGGGCGGGTTCCGGGGCAGCGGAGCGGCCGCCGGTGGCGAGGCCGGTGCCCCTGACTGGGCCCGGCTGCACGGCACGACCGCCGACGGCGCGGTGCTCGTCCGCCCGGACGGCTTCGTGGCCTGGCGCGCCACCGGCGCCACCCCGGACCCGGAGGGCACCCTGCGCGACGTCCTGACCGCCCTGCTCCGGAGGTCCTGACCGGTCCGCCTCGCAGGGCCGACGAAAAACGAACGAGGCCACCGGCACCCGAGGTGCCGGTGGCCTCGCCACGCGGAGCCCCCTGTCGGATTCGAACCGACGACCTTCGCTTTACAAGAGCGGCGCTCTGACCAGCTGAGCTAAGGAGGCGTGCACGGCCCTGTGCGCTCGTGCCCGTGCAGTGTACCCGGGCCACCGCCGCCCACCTCGAAAATTTCCGCGAAGTTCACAGGGCCCCAAGTGCTGACAGACGAGGTGGACGCCAGGTAGCGTCCTGTGCCAGTTCACCCTTGTGGACTACACCACACCACAACGGAATCACCCGTAGTGGCAACCACCTTCCTACAACGGATCGTCCGGCACGTTCCTGCCGGTAGAAGGGGGCCCATTCGCCATGGCCACTGTCCAGTTCGACAAGGCGACCCGGATCTACCCGGGTTCCGAGAAGCCCGCCGTCGACGCGCTCGACATCGACATCGAGGACGGCGAGTTCCTCGTCCTGGTCGGCCCGTCCGGCTGCGGAAAGTCCACCTCGCTCCGGATGCTCGCGGGGCTCGAGGACGTCAACTCCGGCATCATCCGCATCGGTGACCGCGACGTCACCCACCTGCCGCCCAAGGACCGGGACATCGCCATGGTGTTCCAGAACTACGCGCTCTACCCGCACATGACGGTCGCCGACAACATGGGCTTCGCGCTCAAGATCGCCGGCGTCAACAAGGCGGAGATCCGGCAGAAGGTCGAGGAGGCGGCGAAGATCCTCGACCTGACCGAGTACCTGGACCGCAAGCCGAAGGCGCTCTCCGGCGGTCAGCGCCAGCGTGTCGCCATGGGCCGCGCCATCGTGCGCGAGCCGCAGGTGTTCCTCATGGACGAGCCGCTGTCCAACCTGGACGCCAAGCTCCGCGTGTCCACCCGTACGCAGATCGCCTCGCTGCAGCGCCGCCTCGGCATCACCACGGTGTACGTCACCCATGACCAGGTCGAGGCCATGACCATGGGCGACCGGGTGGCCGTGCTCAAGGACGGTCTGCTCCAGCAGGTCGACTCGCCGCGCAACATGTACGACAGGCCCGCCAACCTGTTCGTGGCCGGCTTCATCGGCTCCCCGGCGATGAACCTGGTCGAGGTGCCGATCACCGACGGCGGTGTGAAGTTCGGCAACAGCGTGGTGCCGGTCAACCGCGACGCGCTCAAGGCCGCCTCCGACAAGGGTGACCGCACGGTCACCGTCGGCGTCCGCCCCGAGCACTTCGACGTGGTGGAGCTGGGCGGCGGCGCGGCCTCCTCGCTGTCCAAGGACTCCGAGGAGGCCCCGGCCGGCCTCGCGGTCTCGGTGAACGTCGTGGAGGAGCTCGGCGCCGACGGCTACGTCTACGGCACCGCCGAGGTCGGCGGCGAGTCGAAGGACCTCGTGGTCCGGGTCAACGGCCGCCAGGTCCCGGAGAAGGGCTCCACGCTGCACGTGGTGCCGCGGCCGGGCGAGACCCACGTGTTCTCGACCTCGACCGGCGAGCGCCTCACGGACTGAACCCCGTACGGCTGAAACCTCCGGAGAAACCCGGGTGTTTCGCCCAGGTTGACGGAAAGGGCCCCGCGAACAGCGGCGGGGCCCTTTTCCGCGTCCTCGCGCCGCCGCGAAATACCCCGACGCAGGGGACATTTCGAGCAGTGTGCGTCAACACGTCACCCGTGGGAGGCACCGTCGGCATCCCCCGAAGAGGTGACTAAATGTCGCCAAATCATTACCGGGCGCTACCCTCACTCGCGTGAAGCACTCCACCACCCACCCCACGCGACGCGGCCGGGGCCCCGCCCGCCGGATCGGCCGCTCCCTCGCCCTCGTCCTGCCCGTCGTCCTGGTGCTCTCCGGGACCCTCGCGGTCACCCGAGTCAACTGGTCGGGGAGCCCCTCGAACTCGGTGCTCACCGCGTCCGACGCATCGGCGGCCGAGGTCTCCGTCCACGACCGCGCCCGGGCCCTCGCCCCGCAGGACGTGCTGCGCGACCAGCTGCTGACCGAGTTGCAGGAGAAGAACCCGGGCGTCGCGCTGACCCACCTCCAGCAGGCGGTCAACGGCCGCCCCTCGCTGGCCGCGCACTGCGCCTCGATCGCCCGCACCCTGGGCCGCGCCGCCGTCCGCATCTACGGCCCCTCCCGCGCCCAGTCCTACGCCCGCCCGGTCTGCGACACCTCCTTCGCCTCCGGGGTCCTCGCGGCGCACAGCTGACCGGGCCCGGCCGCGCGAGTGTGCGGCCGTGCCACGGAGCACGGCCGCACACTCGCGCGAGGCGGGGCGGGGGCGGGACGTACAGTTCCGTCATGACCCATCCGAATGCGGCGTCCCGCCCCACCCAAGCCGTCGTCCTGGCCGGGGGCCAGGGGTCCCGGCTGCGCCCCTACACGGACGACCGGCCCAAGCCGATGGTCGAGATCCCCGGCACCGGCACCCCGATCATCGGCCACCAGCTCGCCTGGCTCGCCGAGGAGGGCGTGACGGACGTGGTGATCTCGTGCGGGCACCTCGCGGACGTCCTGCAGACCTGGCTGAAGTCGTCGGACCTCCCCGTCAACGTCACCACCGCCGTGGAGACCGAACCCCTCGGACGCGGTGGCGGCCTGAAGTTCGCCGCCGCCCACCTCCCCCACCCGGACCGGCCGTGGTATGCCACCAACGGCGACATCTGGACCCGTTTCTCGCTGCGCGACATGGCGGACTTCCACACCGAGCGCGACGCGGTCGCCACCCTGGCGCTGGCCCGCCCGCGCATCCCGTGGGGCGCGGTGAAGACGGACGGCTTCGGTCACATCACGGACTTCATCGAGGCACCGCCCTCCACCTTCGAGATCAACGCGGGCGTCTACGTCTTCTCCCCCGAGTTCGCCGGCCTGCTGCCGGAGCGCGGCGACCACGAGCGCACCACGTTCCCCCACCTGGCGCGGGAGCGGCGCCTGGCGGGCTTCCCGATCCCGCAGGGCGCCTACTGGCGGGCCATCGACACCGCCAAGGATCTCACCGAGGCCGCCAAGGAGCTGGCCGCACTGGGCCGCGCGTAGAAGGAGGACGGCCCGGCGCAAGGCGGCGCTCAAGAGTGACCGCAGCGTTCCGGCCACATTCGCTTCGTGCGTTTTCGGCAACGGCTGTTTCGTCCTCCCCCGGGATGGCCGGGAGTTCACCCCGCCGACGGCCGTCGAACCGTCCCCGGCGGCGGCCGGCCCGGTGGGCACGGTGTGTCAAGGGCCGCCTTCCGGACATGTGCTTCTCCCCCCTCCGTTTCGGCGCGGCGCTCAGAACGGCGTGTTGCTGTCGTTGAGCGGTGGGCGCGATGGCCAGTTCTGCCTTTGTCGGTGCGGTTGGGGCAAGTGGGTGGGGGGCGGGGACGAGCCCAGAGGTCGTGGGACGACTGGGAGCCGAGGGGGTTGGGTGCGCATGGTCCGTGTTCTCGTGGTGCACGATGCGGCGCTGTTGCGGACGGCACTGGTGCAACTGCTGCGTTCCGCCGACGGGTTCGAGGTCTCGTCCGTGCCCTCCCGCGGTGACGGTCCGGAGGACCACGACCTGCCGTCGGACGTGTGCGTGGTGGACGGGGACTGCCTGCGGGGACCGGAAGACGCCGGTGGCGCGTGGTTCTGGGACCGCTGCGGGGCTCGTCTCATCGTTCTCGGGACTTCGCAGCGGCCCGGTGTGCTGCGCCGGGCGTTCGACGCGGGAGCACTGGGGTTCGTCGACAAGAACTCCCCCTCGCAGCAGTTGATCGACGCCTGCCACACCGTCGCCAAGGGCGAGCGGTTCCTCGACGAGAGACTCACCGTGGCGCTGCTGGAGGCCTCACGGATGCCGCTGACCACTCGCGAGCTGAATGTGGTCTGCCTGGCGGCGCAGGGCGCCCCGATCGCGGAGATCGCCACCTGCCTGCATCTGTCCCGGGGAACCGTCCGCAACTACATGGCCAGCGCCATACGGAAGCTGGGGGCGCGCAATCGCGTGGACGCGATACGCATCGTGCAGAGCGCCGGCTGGACGTGAACCGGTCACTTTCCGGTTCCGCTCCAGTGCCCCACCAGGTCACGGTAGAGCGGCGAACGGGCGAGGAGCTCCCGGTGGGTGCCGCACACCGCGCCGGCACCGTCCAGCAGCAGGATCCGGTCGGCGCGCATCGCGGACGACATGCGATGCGCCACGACGACGAGCGCTCCGGGACGTCGTGCGAGCGCCTCCTCGGCCCGCGCCTCCGACGCCGCGTCGAGATGGCAGGTCGCCTCGTCGAGGAGGAGCAGGCGAGCCGTTGACAGGTGTGCGCGTGCCAGCACCATCAACTGACGTTCGCCTAGCGAGAGTTCGCCGGGGCGTACCGGCGCGTCGAGCCCGCCCAGGCGCTCGACGAGAGGCCCGGCCCCGAGTTCCCGTACGGCTGCCTCGATGTCGGTCCGCCGCGCGTCCGGCCGCAGGTAGCCGAGGTTGTCCCGGACCGTGCCGGTGAAGACGTACGCCTGCTGGGGCAGCAGGACGCGAAGGGAGGCGAGCTCGGCCGGGCTCCGGCCGGCGATCGCCCGGCCGGCCACTTCGACCTCGCCGCTGCCGGGGGCGAGCGTCCCGGCGACGAGGCGGGTGAGGGTCGACTTGCCGATGCCGCTGGGACCGACGACGGCCAGGTGCTCGCCGTCCTCGATGCGCAGGTCGAGCGCGTCGAAGACCGGCTCGGCCGCCGCCCCGTAGGCCACGGTCACCGCCCGCAGCTCCACCGCGGGGGCCGGACGCGAGGTCCGGGGGGTTGCCCGCGGTGGGTCGCCGGCCTGCCGCGGCAGGCCGGCACGTGCGTCGGCGGGGGGCGTCCGGGGCGTGGCGCCGGTGAGGGACGCGGGCCGCTTC